>NZ_JAFMOF010000003.1 GCF_017349075.1 Streptomyces triculaminicus
CCCCAGCTCCGCCGCGGAAGCGACCGGCACCACGACCTCCAGGTAGCACTTGAGCTTCGGCTCGGTGCCGCTCGGCCGCACGATCACGCGTGCCCCGGACACCTCGCCCGCCTCGTCGCCCGCGAGGGCGTAGCGGAGGCCGTCGGTGGGCGGCAGCGACTCGGTGCCCTTGGTGAGGTCCTCCGCCGAGACGACGTGCAGGCCGGCCAGGACGACGGGCGGCTGCTCGCGCAGGCGGCGCATGGCCGTGGCGATGAGGGAGAGGTCCTCGACGCGCACCGAGAGCTGGTCGGTGGCGTGCAGGCCGTACTCGACGGCCAGGTCGTCCAGGAGGTCGCTCAGGGTGCGGCCGGACGCCTTCAGTTCGGCGGCCAGCTCGGCCACCAGCAGCGCCGCGGTGATGCCGTCCTTGTCGCGTACGCCCTCGGGGTCGACGCAGTAGCCCAGCGCCTCCTCGTAGGCGTAGCGGAGGCCGTCCACGCGGGCGAGCCACTTGAAGCCGGTGAGGGTCTCCTCGTACGCGGCGCCGGGTGCGGCCGCGGCGATGCGGGAAAGCAGGGACGAGGAGACGATCGTCGTCGTGAACGTGCCGCGGGCGCTCTTGTGCACGAGGTGGGTGGCGAGGAGCGCGCCGACCTCGTCGCCGCGCAGCATGCGCCAGCCTTCGACGGTCTCGGGGGCCGGCACGGCCACGGCGCAGCGGTCGGCGTCGGGGTCGTTGGCGATGATGATGTCGGGGGCGTTCTCGCCGGCCGCGCGGGCGGTGGCGAAGGCCAGGTCCATCGCGCCCGGTTCCTCGGGGTTCGGGAACGCGACGGTCGGGAAGTCCGGGTCGGGGTCGGCCTGCTCGGCGACGACGACCGGGGCGGGGAAGCCGGCGCGGTCGAAGGCGGCGGTGAGGACGTCGCGGCCGACGCCGTGCATGGGCGTGTAGACGACGCGGACGTCGCGCGGGGAGCCGTCGGTGAGGACGGCGTCGGTGCGCTCGAGGTAGGCGCCGACGACGGCGTCCTCCTGGAGGGTCTCCCAGCCGGTGGAGGGGCGCGGCACGTCGTTCAGGCTCGTGATCGCGGCGATCTCGGCGGCGATCTCCGCGTCGGCGGGGGGAACGATCTGCGAGCCGTCGCCGAGGTAGACCTTGTAGCCGTTGTCGCGCGGCGGGTTGTGGCTGGCGGTGACCTCGATGCCGGCGACCGCACCGAGGTGGCGGATCGCGAAGGCGAGGACCGGCGTGGGGAGCGGCTTGGGCAGCAGCGCGGCCTTCAGGCCGGCGCCGACCATGACGGCGGCGGTGTCCAGGGCGAAGTCCGCGGACTTGTAGCGGGCGTCGTAGCCGATGACGACGGTGCCGCCGGCGTGGCCGTTGTTCTTGAGGTACGCGGCGAGGCCGGCGGCGGCGCGGATGACGACGGAGCGGTTCATCCGCATGGGGCCGGCGCCGAGCTCGCCGCGGAGGCCGGCGGTGCCGAACTGCAGGGTGCCGGCGAAGCGGGCGCCGAGCTCGGTGACGTCACCGGCGTCGATGAGCCGGGAGAGCTCTTCGCGGGTGTCGGGGTCGGGGTCCTCGGCGAGCCACGTCTGGGCCTGGGCGATGAGGTCTCGCTCCACGGGTTCTCCTCCGGAGGTCTTCTGGGGTGCGCGATGCGGTGCGGGGTGGATCGGGGCCGGGGCGGGACGGGATGGGCCCTTCTGGGACTGCATGATTTACGGCGGACGGGCTCCGCGTTGAGGGTGCCCCCAAAGCCGCCGCAAATCACGCGTTACGTCCCTGCCAGGGCCCGTCCCGTCCCGCCCCGGCCCTCCCGTTTGTACGGCGTCTGCGGGCCGGGGCCCATACGCCGCCACCCCGGCGTCCGCCGTGTGCCGGGCGATCGGGCGGGTGGGTGGGGAAAAACCCCGCGCCGGAGGCGCGAGAGGCACCTCCGGCGCGGAGCGGCCGGACCGGCGAGGTCAGAGCTTCGGCAGAACCTGGGCCAGCAGCGAGCCCATCCGCGAAGCTGCATCGCGGCCGGCCTCGAGGACCTCCTCGTGGTTCAGCGGCTCGCCCGTCATGCCCGCGGCGAGGTTCGTCACCAGGGAGATGCCCAGGACCTCGGCGCCGGCCTCGCGGGCCGCGATGGCCTCGAGGGTGGTGGACATGCCGACGAGGTCGCCGCCGAGGGTGCGGACCATCTTGATCTCGGCCGGGGTCTCGTAGTGCGGGCCGGGGAGCTGGACGTAGACGCCCTCCTCGAGGGTGGCGTCGACCTCCTTGCACAGGGCGCGCAGGCGGGGGGAGTAGAGGTCGGTGAGGTCGACGAAGTTGGCGCCCACGATCGGCGAGGTCGCCGTCATGTTGATGTGGTCGCTGATCAGCACCGGCTGGCCGGGGCGCATGCCGTCGCGGAGGCCGCCGCAGCCGTTGGTGAGGACGATGGTCTTGCAGCCGGCGGCGGCGGAGGTGCGCACGCCGTGCACGACGGAGGCGACGCCGCGGCCCTCGTAGAAGTGGGTGCGGCCGAGGAAGACCAGGACGCGCTTGCCGTTGATCTTGTAGGAGCGAACCGTGCCCGCGTGGCCCGCGACGGCGGCGGCGGAGAAGCCGGGGAGCTCGGTGACCGAGAACTCGACCTCGGGGGTGCCGAGGGCCTCGGTGGCGGGGACCCAGCCGGAGCCCATGACCAGGGCGACGTCGTGGGTCTCGGCGCCCGTGAGCTCGCGGAGGCGGGCGGCGGCGGCGTCGGCCGCGGCGTACGGGTCGGCCTGGATGTCGGGGGTTACAGAAGCGTTCACGCGGACGAGGGTAACCGCTGATGGCCTACGCGCGTAGATGTCGCTGGTTACGGTGTTCCGATTGTTGCTTTGTGCTTTGCGACGAGATGGAATCGTCACCTTCAGCACGGGCGCTTGCGGAGCTCCATGACGTAGTCGTGGGGCGCGCCGGCGGATTCCGCGGCGTCCGCGATCTCGCCGAGGTAGCGGGCGGAGGGCAGGCCGCCCTCGTATCCGTTGAGCACATAGACCCAGGCTGGCTCCTCGCCGTCGAGTGTGTGCACCCGGACACGCATGCGGCGGTAGATGTCCAGGCCCACGCCCTCCCAACGGTCCATCGAGTCCTCGTCCATCGGAGCGATGTCGTAGAGGGCCACGAAGACCTGAGAGCGGGGTGCTTCGACGATGGTGGCGAGCGCCCCCTCCCAGCCCATCTGCTCCCCGCCGAACGTCAGCCGCCAGCCGTTGAGCCAGCCGGTGCCGCGCAGCGGCGAGTGCGGTGCGCGGCGGGTCATCAGCCGCGCGTCGAGGTTGCCGGCGTACGCGGCGTAGAGCGACATGGTTCCGAGGGTACGGGAGTGAGGCGGGACGGCATTTGGGGTGGCAATCTCGAAGGGAGGTTCGTTCGGAACTTTCCGGCGGATTTCGTTCAGAGGTCGTGCGGATCGGTGGGGGGATCGCGTAGGGGAGGCCCCGGAAGGAGCCGCTTTGATGGGTGCGGGACAATGGAATACGTGACTCGGATCGTGATCATCGGTGGCGGACCCGGCGGCTATGAGGCGGCGCTCGTCGCCGCGCAGCTCGGCGCGGAGGTGACCGTCGTCGACTGCGACGGTCTGGGCGGGGCGTCGGTGCTGACCGACTGCGTGCCCTCGAAGACTCTTATCGCGACGGCAGAGGTGATGACGACCTTCGACTCCTCGTACGAGGAGCTGGGGATCATCGTCGCCGACGACACGCCGCCCCTGGAGCGGGCGGCCGGAGTGGTCGGCGTGGACCTGGGCAAGGTCAACCGGCGCGTCAAGCGCCTGGCGCTGGCTCAGTCCCACGACATCACGGCGTCGGTCACCCGGGCCGGCGGGCGCGTCCTGCGCGGGCGTGGGCGGCTGGAGCCGCAGCAGGCGGCGGACGGGTCGCGCCGGGTCGTGGTGCGGGCGGCGGACGGGTCGGAGGAGACGCTGGTCGCCGACGCGGTGCTGGTGGCCACCGGCGCGCATCCGCGGGAGATCCCCGACGCCCTGCCGGACGGCGAGCGGATCCTGAACTGGACCCAGGTCTACGACCTGGACGAGCTCCCCGAGGAGCTCATCGTGGTCGGCTCGGGTGTGACCGGTGCCGAGTTCGCCGGTGCGTACCAGGCGCTGGGCTCCAAGGTGACGCTGGTGTCGTCGCGCGACCGGGTGCTGCCCGGCGAGGACCCCGATGCCGCCGCCGTGCTGGAGGACGTCTTCCGGCGGCGCGGCATGAACGTGATGGCGCGCTCACGCGCCCAGTCCGCCAAGCGGGTGGGGGACCGGGTCGAGGTGACGCTCGCCGACGGCCGGGTGATCACGGGCACGCACTGCCTGATGGCGGTGGGCTCCATCCCCAACACGGCGGGGATCGGGCTGGAGGAGTCCGGGGTCCGGCTCAAGGACTCCGGGCACATCTGGACGGACAAGGTCTCCCGGACCAGCGCCCCCGGCATCTACGCGGCCGGCGACTGCACCGGGGTCTTCGCACTGGCGTCGGTCGCCGCCATGCAGGGCCGGATCGCGATGTACCACTTCCTGGGCGACGCGGTGACCCCGCTCAATCTCAAGACGGTATCCGCGAACGTATTTACGGATCCGGAGATTGCGACGGTCGGGTATACCCAGGCGGACGTCGACAACGGTCTGATTGACGCACGGGTCGTGAAGCTTCCCCTGCTGCGGAATCCGCGGGCGAAGATGCAAGGCATTCGAGACGGTTTCGTGAAGATGTTCTGCCGTCCCGGCACGGGCATCGTGGTCGGTGGTGTGGTGGTCGCCCCGCGGGCGAGTGAGCTCATTCATCCGGTCTCGATCGCCGTCGACAACAATCTGACGGTCGAACAGATTGCGAACGCGTTCACCGTGTACCCGTCGCTCTCCGGTTCCCTGGCCGAGGTGGCGCGTCAGTTGCACACGCGGAAGACGCAGCGCGAGGCGTAGCGGGCGCGGGGGGCCGGACACCGGCCCCCCTATACCACTCCTCGGTACGGGTAGCGGACAACTTACGTTAATTGCTGCAACCTGCTGAAAAGAGATGGTCGTTGGCGTTACTGTCGGTTTCGTGTTCGCTGCAGAACGTCGTCAATTGATCCTCGAAATGGTGCGGGCCAACGGAGCGGTTTCGCTCCGGGAGCTCGCCCGCGTCGTCCAGACCTCAGAAGTGACCGTACGGCGGGACGTGCGTGCGCTCGAGGCCGAAGGACTTCTCGACCGCCGGCACGGCGGTGCGGTACTGCCGGGCGGTTTCACCAGGGAGTCCGGCTTCCCGCAGAAATCCCATCTAGCGACCGCCGAGAAGACGGCCATCGCCGATCTCGCGGCGAGCTTCGTCGACGAGGGCGAGGCCGTCGTCGTCGGCGCCGGTACCACCACGCAGGAGCTGGCCCGCCGGCTCGCGCGCGTACCGGGTCTGACCGTGGTCACCAACTCCCTGCTCGTCGCCCAGGCGCTGGCCCATGCCAACCGCGTCGAGGTCGTCATGACCGGCGGCACGCTGAGAGGGTCGAACTACGCCCTGGTCGGCAGCGGCGCCGAGCAGTCCCTGCAGGGGCTGCGGGTCTCCCGGGCGTTCCTGTCCGGCAGCGGGTTGACGGCCGAGCGCGGGCTGTCCACGTCCAACATGCTCTCGGCGAGCGTGGACCGGGCGCTGGTGCAGGCGGCGGCCGAGGTCGTGGTCCTCGCCGACCACACCAAGCTGGGCACCGACACGATGTTCCAGACCGTGCCCACGGACGTCATCACCAGACTCGTGACCGACGAGCCGCCCGCGCACGACGACCGGGCGGCCACGGAGCTCCAGGCGCTGGCCGACCAGGGCGTGCACATCTCGGTCGCCGGCCCCGGCGCGGGGTCGGGCTCGCCGACGGGCGCGGTGCACGGCGACGCGGACCGGCAGGCCCGCCGCCGGGACGTACCGCCACTGCCCGGCCAGCGCAGAAGCCTGCCGCTGGGCCACGGGCAGCCGCCCGGTACGGTCCAGGGCGGCCCACCGGGCGCCCAGCTGCGCAGCGCGGTGGCGCTGGGCGACCAGGCCACGGCACGGGTGGCCGATCTGGCTCCCAGGCGGCGGTGAGGAGGGCTAGCGCGCCGCCTTCAGGCCCGTCAGCGTCAGGGTGAGCAGGCGGTCGGCCAACTCCGGGTCGTCCGGAGACTGTTCGACCGCCAGCGAAATGGCGTTGGTCAACTGCATCAGGTCGGCGATGTCCACGTCCTCGCGGATGGCGCCGGCCGCCTTCGCGCGGGCGAGGAGCGTGTCGCCCGCGTCGCGCATCGGCAGGCTGCACCGCGACATCGCCGACGCCTCGTCGCTCTGTGCGGCCATCAGGGCCCGTGACAGGCCGCGGTAGGTGCTGGCATGGGTCACGATGGCCCGCAGCCACGCCAGCAGCGCCCGGCACGGCTCGGGGGACGCCAGCAGTTCGCGCGAGCGGGCCAGCAGCCCGTCGACCTCTCCCTGGAAGACCGCGCTCATCAGGGCCGTGCGATTGGGGAAGTGCCGGTAGAGCGTCCCGATGCCCACGCCTGCCCGCTTGGCGATGTCCTCCAGGGAGGCGTCCGTGCCGTGCTCGGTGAACGCCGTACGGGCCTCGGTGAGCAGCCGCTCGTAGTTGCGCCGTGCGTCCGCGCGCATGGGTCGTGGTGACGTCTGCGCCGTGTCGGTCGCCATTGCGTCCGTCCTCCCGGTCGGTGGCTTCGGGGGTGGCTCTGGGCCCACGGTCCCCGCCAGTCAAGGATGCCAGGCCGCCGGGGCGGCCGGACCACGAATGCCACGGGCCCCGGCCGATGCGGCCGGGGCCCGTGAGGCGGATGTGATCCGTCCGGTCAGTCCTTGATCTCGCAGATCACGGCGCCGGAGGAGATGGAGGCGCCGACCTCGGCCGTGATGCCCTTGATGGTGCCGCTGCGGTGGGCGTTGAGCGGCTGCTCCATCTTCATGGCCTCCAGGACGACGACCAGGTCGCCCTCGTTGACCTGCTGGCCCTCCTCGACCGCGACCTTGACGATGGTGCCCTGCATCGGGGATGCCAGGGCGTCGCCGGAGGCGGCGGAGCCGGACTTCTTGGCGGCGCGGCGCTTGGGCTTGGCCCCGCCGGCCGCGGCGGTCCGGGCGATCGTCATGCCGAGCGACGAGGGCAGGGACACCTCGAGGCGTTTGCCGCCGACCTCGACGACGACGGTCTCGCGGCCGGGGGTTTCCTCGTCCTCGTCCGGGGTGACGCCGGTGAAGGGGGTGATGGTGTTGTCGAACTCGGTCTCGATCCACCGGGTGTGGATACGGAACGGGTCGGAGGTGAAGGCGGGGTCGGTGACGACGGCCTGGTGGAAGGGGATGGCGGTGGCCATGCCCTCGACCTGGAACTCCGCCAGCGCCCGCGCCGCCCGCTGCAGCGCCTGCTCACGGCTCGCACCGGTCACGATGAGCTTGGCCAGCAGCGAGTCCCACGCCGGACCGATCACCGATCCGGATTCGACGCCCGCGTCGAGGCGGACGCCGGGGCCGGTGGGGGTGCGAAGCGGGTGACGGTGCCGGGGGCGGGCAGGAAGTTACGGCCCGGGTCCTCGCCGTTGATCCGGAACTCGAAGGAGTGCCCGCGCACGACCGGGTCGTCGTAGCCGAGTTCCTCGCCGTCGGCGATGCGGAACATCTCGCGCACGAGGTCGAGGCCGGTGACTTCTTCGGTGACGGGGTGTTCGACCTGCAGGCGGGTGTTGACCTCGAGGAAGGAGATCGTGCCGTCCGCGCCGACGAGGAACTCCACCGTGCCCGCGCCGACGTAGCCGGCTTCCTTGAGGATCGCCTTGGAGGCCGTGTAGAGCTGGGCGTTCTGCTCGTCCGACAGGAACGGCGCCGGCGCTTCTTCCACCAGTTTCTGGTGGCGGCGCTGGAGGGAGCAGTCGCGGGTGGAGACGACCACGACGTTGCCATGCTGGTCTGCGAGGCACTGGGTTTCGACGTGGCGGGGCTTGTCGAGGTAGCGCTCGACGAAGCACTCGCCGCGGCCGAACGCTGCGACGGCTTCGCGGACGGCGGAGTCGTAGAGCTCGGGGACCTCGTCCAGGGTCCGGGCGACCTTCAGACCACGGCCGCCGCCGCCGAAGGCGGCCTTGATCGCGATCGGCAGGCCGTGCTCGCGGGCGAAGGCGACGACCTCGTCCGCACCGCTGACGGGGTCGGGGGTGCCGGCGACCAGGGGCGCGCCGGCACGCTGGGCGATGTGGCGGGCCGCGACCTTGTCGCCGAGGTCGCGGATGGCCTGCGGGGGCGGACCGATCCAGGTCAGCCCGGCATCGAGGACGGCCTGGGCGAACTCGGCGTTCTCGGAGAGGAACCCGTAGCCGGGGTGGATGGCATCCGCTCCGGATTCGGCGGCCGCGGCGAGGACCTTGGCCATGTCCAGATAGCTGGTGGCGGGAGTGTCACCGCCCAGCGCGTACGCCTCGTCAGCCGCCCGGACATGCAACGCGTCACGATCCGGATCGGCATAGACCGCCACACTGGCGATCCCCGCGTCCCGGCACGCACGAGCGACACGGACAGCGATTTCGCCACGATTGGCGATAAGCACCTTGCGCACGATGGCTCCCTCCTTGAAACAAGGTGAGTTTAGGTACTGGCGACACTCTGTGCCGACCCGACTTCCGGGGTGACCTTGCCCACACGGAGCGTGAAGGGGGAGCCGTTCGCGGGCCGAAGTCCCCAGGTCCTCCACGGTACGCCGGGAAATCTCGCGCACCGGCCGTCTGATGTTGTGGTCAAGGTCTCGGCGCTCACCCGGGAGCGGCGGCGCCGATTCTTTGTGGAGTCCCTACGAACGGGTGACACAAAGTTTGCGTGCCGACCCGGGCCGTGAGCCCCGGTTCCCACAGATTTACCCGCCAGTAGGGCGGGTGATGTCGAAGGCCCGCTGGAACTTGGCGGCCTCCACCGCCACCTGGCGGAGTGCCTCGGTCACCTGGTGCCCGCGGCGGTGGAACTCGGCGAGCGGCAGCGCCGCCGACACGGCCGCCGGTGCTCCCGGCGAGGGCACGGGCACCGCCACACAGGCGACTCCGGGCGCGCACTCCTCGATCTCCACCGCCGTTCCCTCCCGTCGCACCCGCTGCAGTTGAACGTCCAGTCGCTCCGGGGAGGTGATCGTGTGCGGGGTGAGGGCGGGCATGCCGGTCATCGCCAGCTGCCGCATCCGGGCGGCCCGGGGCAGGGCCGCCAGCAGCACCTTGCCGTGGGCGGTGGCGTGCGGCGTGGTGTCCTGGCCGACGCCGAAGCCGCCGGTGGCCGGGTGGCCGGCGGCGGCCCCGGCGAGCACCGCGACGCGGCCGTCGCGGTAGGTGCTGAAGTAGGTGTCCACCCCCGCCGCGCGGCGGGCATCGGCGAGGAGTTCCTGCACCTCCTCGGCCAGGCGCATCTGCCGCTGGAAGGCGCGGTGCAGCGACGGCAGCCGATAGCCGAGGACGTAGCCGGAGGACGTACGGACCAGGTGGCCGCGCTCGGTGAGGGTGCCCAGCAGCTCGTACACCGTGGACAGCCCGCAGCCCAGCCGGCGGGCGAGCGCCTTGGCGGGCACGGGCCCGTCGGACGCGGCGACGGCGTCCAGGAGGTCCAGGGCGCGGTCCAGGGACTGCGGCATGGCGGGGCGGGCTCCTTCGGCTGGGCGGGCGGGATGTTGGTGGTGGTGCGGGCGGGGCGCGGGCCGGTCGTTCGCGAACTATGCCTGGCGGGGCGGAAATTCACTCGGGCGGCTCAGCGCGTCGTGACCGAAATACCGGGACATCGTTGATGAATTCATGATCAAGCGCATCGCTGTCGCGGCCGCCCTGGCCGGCGCCGCTCTGTCCGTGTCCCCCGCAGACGCCGTCGCCGCGCCGACGCCGGTCGAGCCGCCCCCGTCCTCGCACGCGGGCCGCCTGCACGTCACCGCGCCGGCGAAGGGCATGCCGGCGAAGGGCATGCCGGCGAAGCCAGGCCGGGGGAAGTCCGGCAAGCGCGGCCCGGCCAAGTCCCAGGCGCCGATGGGCGTCCCGGAGATGCCGGACGCCACGCCTCCGCAGGACCAGAGCCTGCACCCCGGGGTCATCAAGGGCCTCGGCAAGCTGAATCAGCTCCATCAGCTGAATCAGGTCGGCGCGGCCACGCAGGCGCTGTCGCTCTGAGCGACCGCGCCCGGAGGGACTGCGTCCGGAGCGACTACGCCCAGAGGTCGGTGATGCCGGTGCCGAGCTCGGCGAGCAGGTCGCGGAGCAGGGGGAGCGACAGGCCGATGACGTTGCCGGGGTCGCCGTCGATGCCCCGGACGAACGGCGCGGACCGGCCGTCGAGGGTGAAGGCGCCCGCGACGTGCAGCGGTTCGCCGGAGGCCACGTAGGCGGCGATCTCGGCGTCGGACGGCTCGCCGAAGCGGACCGTCGTGGAGGCGGTCGCCGAGGCCTGGCGGCCGGTGACGGTGTCGATGACGCAGTGTCCGGTGCGCAGGACGCCGGAGCGGCCGCGCATGGACTTCCAGCGGGCCGTGGCCTCCTCGGCGTCGGCGGGCTTGCCGAGCGCCTGGCCGTCGAGCTCCAGCACCGAGTCGCAGCCCACGACCAGCGCCCCGGCCGCCGCCTCCTGCCCGGCCACGGCCGCGGCCTTCGCCTCGGCCAGCACCAGCGCCAGGGCGGCGGGGGTGGGGGCGTCGAGGGCGTCCTCGTCCACACCGCTGACGATCACTTCGGGAGCCAGCCCGGCCTGGCGCAGCAGGCCGAGGCGGGCGGGGGACTGTGAGGCCAGGACGAGGCGGCGGCGGGAGCTGTCGGTCATACGGGCCAGCCTACGGGCGCCGCCGGCGCTCACCGGCCGAGGACCGCCCGCATCACCTTCTGGGCGATCGGGCCGGCCAGCTTGCCGCCGGAGATCTCGGTGTCCGGCACGCTGTCGTCGGGCTCGACCATGACCGCGACGGCGACGGGCGAGCCGTCGGAGGCCTTGGCGTAGGAGATGAACCAGGCGAGGTTCTTCTGGCCCTTGCCGCGCTCGGCGGTGCCGGTCTTGCCGCCGACGGTGACGCCGTCGATGAGGGCGGCCTTGCCGGTGCCCTTGGTGGCGGTGTCCTCCATCATCCGCTGGATCTTCTTCGCGATCTCCGGCGAGACCGCCTGGGACATCTGCTCCGGCTTGTGCTTCTCGATCGTCGACAGGTCCGGGCCGCGGAGCTCCTCGACCAGGTAGGGCTTCATCAGCTTGCCGTCGTTGGCGATGGCGGCGGTCATCATGGCGACCTGCAGCGGGGTGGCGGTCAGGCTGCCCTGGCCGATGCCGGCCATGGCGGTCTGGGACCGGTTGATGTCCTTGGGGAACGTGCTCTCGCCGGCCCGTACGGGGACGAAGTACTCCTGGTTGAAGCCGAACCTCTCGGCCGTCGCGCGCAGCTTGTCCTTGCCGAGGTCGGAGGCGGCCTTGCCGTAGACGGTGTTGCAGGAGTTCTGCATGGCGACGTTGAGGGAGGCGTTCTTGCAGGGGGCGGTGGGGTTCTGGTTGGGGAGGCGTGTCACCGTGCCCGGCATGACCCACGGGTCGGGTGAGTCGGTGGCGGCGTCGATGTCGGTGGCCAGGCCGTTCTCCAGGGCCGAGGCAGCCGTCACGATCTTGAACGTGGAGCCGGGCGGGTAGGTCTCCCGCAGCGCCCGGTTGTTCATCGGCTTGCCCTTGTCCTTCTGCAGCGCGTCCCAGGCGGTCTGGTCCTTCTTGCCGCTGCCCGAGAAGACCGACGGGTCGTAGGAGGGCGTGGAGGCCAGGGCGAGGATCCTGCCGGTGCGCGGGTCGAGGGCGACGGCCGCGCCCTTGCGGTCGCCGAGCCCCTCGTAGGCGGCCTTCTGGGCCTTGGGGTCGATGGTCGTCACGACGTCGCCGCCGCGCCGCGGCTTGCCCGTGATGATGTCGGCGGTGCGCTGCAGGAAGAGGCGGTCGTCGGTGCCGCTGAGCAGCTTGTTGTTGACGCCCTCGAGGTAGGAGCTGCCGTAGCTCTGCGAGGAGTAGCCGGTGACGGGTGCGTACATCGCGCCGTCGGTGAAGGTGCGCCGGTACTTCAGGTCGCCGTCGCCCGCCGCCGAGCCGGTGACGGGCTTGCCTCCGACGATGATGTCGCCGCGCGGCTGGGAGAAGCTCGCGATGGCCACGCGGCGGTTCTTCTCGTGGTGGGAGAGCTCGTCGGCGCGGACGAACTGCACCCAGGTAGCCCGGACCAGCAGTGAGAGCACGAGCGCGCCGGTGAGGATCGCTATGTGGCGTACGGGCTTGTTCATGGTGTGAAGGACTCCCCGGTTCGCGGCATATCACTGGGCATGACGCGAATCGGGCGAATGCGGTTGCGGTCGGGGCAAAACTATGAGGTTGCTGTGCTCTCAGCGCATTCCCAGCAGGAAGAACAGCACCACGACCCCGACGGCCAGCACGACGCCCGCCCGGCGGAGCATGGCCTGCGCCTCGCGCAGTTCCTCGGGCGGTTCATCGGACGGGTCTGACCAGAGCATGACCTCCATGCTCCGGCCGGAAAGGCCGTGGCGCCTGAGTACGCGTACTCAGGCGCCACGGGTGCGGTACGGGGGAGGAGAGGCTCAGGCGGGCCAGTAGGTGGTGCGCCAGGCGCGCGGGCCGGGGTGCGGCGCGCGGTGCGCCGCCGCGAGCCGGGCCGGGCTCGACCACTCCGAGCGCGCGGGGGCGGGGGGCGCGACCGCGGCCCCGGCCGCCGCGCGCGCCTGAACCACCGCCAGTGCGGCGGCCAGCTCCTCCGGGGTCGGATTGCCCCGTACGACCTTGATCACGTCAGCGTCCCTTCGTCGGTGACCGTTGCCTCGGGCGGGCGGGCCGGCGGCTTCCCGGCCGGCCCGTGGATTCCAGGGTCCTACAGCGGGATGTTGCCGTGCTTCTTGGGCGGCAGGACCTCGCGCTTCTCGCGCAGGGCGCGCAGCCCCCGCACGACGTGGCGGCGGGTCTCCGACGGCATGACCACCGCGTCGACGTAGCCGCGCTCGGCCGCCGCGTACGGGTTGAGCAGCGCGTCCTCGTAGTCGGCGATCAGCTTCGCCCGCAGCTCCTCCTGCGCTTCGGGCGTCTCCGCCGCGGCGAGCGAACGGCGGTGCAGGATGTTGACCGCGCCCTGGGCGCCCATGACCGCGATCTGGGCGGTCGGCCAGGCGAGGTTGAGGTCCGCGCCCAGGTGCTTGGAGCCCATCACGTCGTACGCGCCGCCGAACGCCTTGCGGGTGATCACCGTGATCAGCGGGACCGTGGCCTCCGCGTAGGCGTAGATCAGCTTGGCGCCGCGCCGGATGATGCCGTTGTACTCCTGGTCGGTGCCCGGCAGGAAGCCGGGGACGTCGACGAACGTGAGCACGGGGACGTTGAAGGCGTCGCAGGTGCGGACGAAGCGGGCGGCCTTCTCGCTGGCGTTGATGTCCAGGCAGCCGGCGAACTGCATCGGCTGGTTCGCCACGATGCCCACCGGGTGGCCCTCCACCCGGCCGAAGCCCGTGATGATGTTCGGCGCGAACAGCGCCTGGGTCTCCAGGAACTCGCCCTCGTCCAGCACGTGCTCGATCACGGTGTGCATGTCGTAGGGCTGGTTCGCCGAGTCCGGGATGAGCGTGTCCAGCTCGCGGTCGGTGCCGGAGACCTCGAGGTCGGCCTCCTCGGGGAAGGCCGGCGGCTCGGAGAGGTTGTTGGACGGCAGGTAGGACAGCAGCGCCTTGACGTAGTCGATGGCGTCCTTCTCGTCGCCCGCCATGTGGTGCGCCACGCCCGAGGTGGTGTTGTGCGTCCGGGCGCCGCCCAGCTCCTCGAAGCCGACGTCCTCGCCGGTGACCGTCTTGATGACGTCCGGGCCGGTGATGAACATGTGCGAGGTCTGGTCGACCATCACCGTGAAGTCGGTGATCGCCGGGGAGTAGACCGCACCGCCCGCGCAGGGGCCCACGATCAGGGAGATCTGGGGGATGACTCCGGAGGCGTGGACGTTTCGGCGGAAGATCTCGGCGAACAGGCCGAGGGCCACCACACCCTCCTGGATGCGGGCGCCGCCACCGTCGTTGATGCCGACGACCGGACAACCGGTCTTCAGGGCGAAGTCCATCACCTTGACGATCTTCTCGCCGTAGACCTCGCCGAGCGAACCGCCGAAGATGGTGAAGTCCTGCGAGTAGACGCACACCGTGCGCCCGTCGACCGTGCCGTAGCCGGTGACCACGCCGTCCCCGTAGGGGCGGTTGGCGTCGATGCCGAAGTTGGTCGAGCGGTGCCGGGCGAACTCGTCGAGCTCGACGAACGAGCCCTCGTCCAGCAGCAGGTCGATCCGCTCGCGCGCCGTCAACTTGCCCTTGGCGTGCTGCTTCTCCACCGCCCGAGCGGAACCGGCGTGCGTCGCCTCCTCGATCCGGCGCTGCAGATCCGCGAGCTTGCCCGCGGTGGTGTGGATGTCGAATCCGTTGGCTTCTGGCTCGGACACGGGATGCGGCTCCTGCTCGTCCAGAGGGGTGGGACAGGCTGTGCTACCGGTTCGTAGGGTAGTCGCGCGGATGCGGTGCGGCAGTGCGTCGTTGGCCACATCGCGACCGTCCGGTTTCCCCCCTCCCGGCCTCCTATGGTGGGCCTTATGACGCCCTCCGACGCCTCTGGCAACCGCTGGTCCGACCTCGACCGGCCTCCGCTGAACGCCGCCGCCCTGCGACGCGGGCTCGTCCGCCCCGGCGGCCTGTGGACCTCCCTCGACGTGGTCCAGCGCACCGGGTCCACCAACACCGATCTCGCCGGCTCCGGCGGCGACGAGGGAGCGGTGCTCGTCGCCGAGGAACAGTCGGCGGGCCGCGGCCGGCTGGACCGCACCTGGACCGCGCCGCCGCGTTCCGGTCTCTTCTTCTCCGTCCGCCTCACCCCCGGCCCCGGCGTGCCCGCCGGGCGCTGGGGCTGGCTGCCGCTGCTCGCCGGCGTCGCCACCGCCACCGCGCTCTCCCGGGCCGCCGGCGTCGACACCGCCCTGAAGTGGCCCAACGACCTGCTGGTGACGGTCGACGGCGCCGAACGCAAGACCGGCGGCATCCTCGCCGAGCGGGCCGGCGACAGCGTCGTCGTGGGCATCGGGCTCAACGTCTCGCTGCGCGCCGACGAGCTGCCGGTGCCCGCCGCCGGGTCGCTCGCGCTCGCCGGGGCCAAGGTGCTCGACCGGGATCCGCTGCTGCGGGCCGTGCTGCGGTCGCTGGAGGAGTGGTACGAGTCCTGGCGCGCGGCGGGCGGCGACCCGGCCGGCTGCCGCCTGCAGGAGGCGTACACGGCCGGCTGCGCCACCCTCGGCCGGTCCGTACGGGCCGAACTGCCCGGCGGGCGGGAGCTCGTCGGCGAGGCCGTGGCCGTCGACGGCGACGGGCGGCTGGTGCTGGCGACGGCCGACGGGGTGCAGGAGCCCGTGGGCGCGGGCGACATCGTCCACCTGCGGCCGGCGGGAGCGTAGGGCGTGGCCGGGTGGCATGCGGCGGGTGTCCGGAGGGCCGCCGGGAGCGATCCGGACCGGTTCGGGGCATTTTGTGTGCCGGTCCGGGCGTAAAGAGACGTAAAGGAGTGCCGTAGAGGTCGTAAAGAGTGAGCGCCGTGCCGTCGGGAGAGTGAGCTACGGCACACCTGACGTATCGTTGTGCGCGGAACCTAGGCGAGCAGCGATCGGCAGGGCAGTGCGCACGGATCGGACAGGGGGCGGGCGGTGACCGCCGACGAAGGGGGTACCTCCCGTGCCGGCAAGGCCATGGGGGAGGAGAGCGCCGCACGCGAGGCCGCCGGGCAGGACTTCGGCGACGACGGCGGCGAGGAGGCCGGCGACCCCCTCGCGCTCCGGCTGGAATCGCTGATCCTGGGCGCCGAGCGGCGCTACACCCCCTTCCAGGCCGCCCGCGCGGCCGGCGTCTCCATGGACCTGGCCGCCCGCTTCTGGCGCGCCATGGGCTTCGCCGACATCGGCCAGGCCAGGGCGCTGACCGAGGCGGACGTCCTCGCGCTGCGGCGGCTGGCGGGCCTGGTGGAGGCGGGGCTGCTGAGCGAGCCCATGGCCGTGCAGGTCGCCCGGTCCACCGGGCAGACCACCGCCCGGCTCGCCGACTGGCAGATCGACTCCTTCCTGGAGGGCCTGACCGAGCCTCAGGAGGGCATGAGCCGCACCGAGATCACCTACCCGCTGGTCGAGCTGCTGCTGCCCGAGCTGGAGGAGTTCCTCATCTACGTCTGGCGACGGCAGCTCGCCGCCGCCACCGGCCGCGTCGTCCAGGCGGCCGACGACGTGGAGATGGTCGACCGGCGGCTCGCCGTCGGCTTCGCCGACCTCGTCGGCTTCACCCGGCTGACGCGGCGCCTGGAGGAGGAGGAGCTCGGCGAGCTGGTCGAGGCCTTCGAGACCACGGCCGCCGACCTGGTGGCCGCGCACGGCGGACGGCTGATCAAGACGCTGGGCGACGAGGTGCTGTTCGCCGCCGACGACGCGGGCACGGCCGCCGAGATCGGGCTGCGGCTGATCGAGACCCTCACCCACGACGAGACCATGCCGGAGCTGCGGGTCGGGATCGCCTTCGGGACGGTCACGACGCGCATGGGCGACGTCTTCGGCACGACCGTGAACCTCGCGAGCCGGCTGACGTCGATAGCGCCGAAGGACGCCGTCCTCGTGGACGGCGCCCTCGCCGAGGAGCTCGCGCGCAGCGGCGACGCCCCCAAGTCGGAGGCTGAGGTCGCGGCGGCCGAACAGGCCGGCGAGGAGCACGGTACGTACCGCTTCGCCCTGCAGCCGATGTGGCAGCGGCCGGTGCGGGGGCTGGGCGTCGTGGAGCCGTGGCTGCTGACGCGGCGGAACGGCTGACGTCCGGGGGAGAACCGGGCCCTTCCGGGCGGGGCGCGCGGCTGCGATGATCTGCGGCAGTTCACGATCGTTCACTTTTCGCCGGAGGTCGTCGTATGAGCACGGGTGAGCAGCGGTTCGGGGAGTGGGTCGCCGTGCGTCGCCACGAGGACGGTCACGTGGCCGAGCTCGTGCTGGACCGGCCCAAGGCCATGAACGCCGTGTCCACCGAGATGGGCCGGTGCATCGCGGACGCCACCTCCGCGCTGGCGGCGGACCGCGAGGTGCGGGCCGTCGTCCTCACCTCCACGCACGAGCGCGCCTTCTGCGTCGGGGCCGACCTGAAGGAGCGCAGCTCCTTCACCGACGCCGACCTCGGGCGGCAGCGCCCGTACACGCGCGCCGCCTACACCGGCGTCCTCGACCTGCCCGTGCCGGCCGTCGCCGCCGTGCACGGCTTCGCCCTGGGCGGCGGGTTCGAGCTGGCGCTGTCCTGCGATGTGATCGTGGCGGACACGACGGCCGTCGTCGGACTGCCCGAGGTGTCGGTCGGCGTGATCCCCGGCGGCGGCGGCACCCAGCTGCTGCCGCGCCGGGTGGGTGCCGCCCGCGCCGCCGAGCTGATCTTCAGCGCGCGGCGGGTGGAGGCCGCCGAGGCGGGGGAGTTGGGGCTGGTGGACCTGGTCGTCGAGGCCGGCCGGGACCGCGAGGAGGCCCTCGCCCTGGCCGCGCGGATCGCCGCCAACTCGCCCGTCGGGCTGCGGGCGGCCAAGCGGGCGCTGCGGCTCGGGCACGGGCTGGACCTGCGGGCCGGGCTCGAGGTGGAGGACGCCGCCTGGCGGACGGTGGCCTTCTCCGGCGACCGGGCGGAGGGCGTGGCGGCCTTCAACGAGAAGCGGAAGCCGAACTGGCCGGGGGAGTGACGCGCGGGGCCTGACCCAGGCCGGCACCGGCCGAGGCCCGGCCTGGGCCCGCTCCCATGCCGGGCGTGGGAGCGGGGCTTGCGCCCTGCAAAGCGGAATGAGCTCAACGTTCTTACGCTGGAGTGCAGGATCTGCGCACGGTGGCTGAATGTGAGGCTCGGGTGGTGGGTGACGGGGAGCGCTACGACCGCGACGACCGCCTGCGGGCCGTGGTGGAGCTGGCGCAGGCCATGGCGGCGACGCAGGCGCTGTCGGAAGCCGTCGAGGTCGCCGCGGAGGGCGCGCGGATCGCGCTGGGCGGGACGTTCGCGGCGGTGTCGGTATGGGAGCGCGAGCGGGGGCGGCTGCGCGTCCTGGTGAACGCCGGGGAGCGGGTGGCGGGCGAGGAACGCTTCCCCGTCGACGAGTCCTACCCGGTCAACGACTACCCCGAGATCACCGAGTTCCTGCACGGGATGGGGGCGCCTCCCAGCGATAGCTGGGGGAGCGTGGGCGGTCAGCCGCAGGCCTGGGTCGAGACGGCCGAGGGCGCTGCCGAGGGCGCTGCCGAGGGCGCCGCGGCCGGGGGCGCGTATCGCCATCAGCGGGTCGCCGATCTGCGGCGGCGGGGGCGGGGGTGCTGCGTGGTCGCGCCCATCGTCCTGCACGGGCGCGCCTGGGGTGAGCTGTATGTGGCGCGCCGGGTCGGGGCGCCCGTGTTCGGGCGTACGGACGCGGACTTCGCGACCGTGCTGGCGGCGGTGACGGCGTCCGGGATCGCGCAGACCGAGCGGCTGGAGGAGGTGCGCCGGCTCGCCTTCACGGACCCCCTGACCGGCCTGGCCAACCGCCGCGCCGTCGACGCCCGGCTGGACGAGGCCGTGGAGTCGCATCTGGCGAGCGGCGTCGTCGTGAGCCTGGTCGTCTGTGACCTGAACGGGCTCAAGGCCGTCAACGACACGCTGGGGCACGCCGTGGGGGACCGGCTGCTGGAACGTTTCGGGTCGGTGCTGTCCGTGTGCGGGGCGCAGCTGCCGGGCGCCTTGGCGGCGCGGCTGGGCGGGGACGAGTTCTGCCTGCTGACGGTGGGTCCGACGGCGGACGAGGTGGTGCGGGTGGCCGACGAACTGTGCCGCCGGGCCGGCGAGTTGGAGCTCGGCGAGGGGGTCGCCTGCGGGGTGGCCTCCACCGGGGATCCGATCGGGGACGTGCGGTCGGCGCGGCGGCTGTTCCGGCTGGCGGACGCCGCGCAGTACCGGGCGAAGGCGGCGCGGTCGGCGAAGCCGGTGGTCGCGGGGCGGGGCGGGGCCTGGAGGACCCGGTGGTGCGGCTGGCGGACCGGCCGCCGGAGCCGCCCGCCGGGGCGGGGTGGAGCGGCGCCGCTTCAGGGGCCGGCAGGGGTAGGGGGCCGGCGGGTAGGGCTTCGGGCCTCGTCGGCGTTGTGATGAAAGAGCGGCAAAGAGGGGTAGTGACAGTTCGCGATTCAGTCCCTAGGGTGCCTGAATATGGATATGCACACTGTGGTGGTGGGGACGCACGGAACGACCGCTGAGGACGTGATCTCCGTAGCGCGCGGAGCCGCGCGCGTGGTCGTCTCCGAGGAAGCGCTGGCCGCCGTCGCGGCCGCGCGGCAGGTCATCGACGACCTGGCCGCCAAGCCGGACCCCGTCTATGGCGTGTCGACGGGATTCGGCGCCCTCGCCGTCCGCCACATCAGCCCCGACCTGCGCGCCCAGCTGCAGCGCAACATCGTCCGCTCGCACGCGGCCGGCATGGGCCCCCGCGTGGAGCGCGAGGTCGTACGGGCGCTGATGTTCCTGCGCCTGAAGACCCTGGCCTCCGGGCACACGGGCGTCCGGCCGCTGGTCGTCGAGACCATGGCCGCCATCCTCAACGCGGGCATCACCCCCGTCGTGCACGAGTACGGCTCCCTGGGGTGCTCGGGCGACCTCGCACCGCTGTCGCACTGCGCCCTGACGCTCATGGGCGAGGGCGACGCCGAGGGCCCCGACGGCGTGGTGCGCCCCGCCGCCCAGCTGCTCGCCGAGCACCGCATCGAGCCCGTGGAGCTGCGCGAGAAGGAGGGCCTCGCCCTCCTCAACGGCACCGACGGCATGCTCGGCATGCTGTCCATGGCCTGCGCCGACCTGGCCCGGCTGATCACCTCCGCCGACATCACCGCCGCCCTGTCGCTCGAGGCCCTGCTGGGCTCCGAGAAGGTCCTCGCCCCGGAGCTGCACGCCATCCGCCCGCACCCGGGCCAGGGCGCCAGCGCCGCCAACATGCTGGCCGTCCTCGCGGGCTCCGAGCTCACCGGGCACCACCAGGACGACGCGCCGCGCGTCCAGGACGCGTACTCGATCCGCTGCGCCCCGCAGGTCGCGGGCGCCGGCCGGGACACCCTCGCCCACGCCCGCCTGGTGGCGGACCGCGAGCTGGCCGCGGCCGTCGACAACCCCGTCGTGCTGCCCGACGGGCGCGTGGAGTCCAACGGCAACTTCCACGGCGCCCCGGTCGCCTACGTCCTGGACTTCCTCGCCATCGCCGCCGCCGACCTGGCGTCCATCGCCGAGCGGCGCACCGACCGGCTGCTCGACAAGAACCGTTCGCACGGCCTGCCGCCGTTCCTGGCCGGGGACGCGGGCGTGGACTCCGGGCTGATGATCGCCCAGTACACGCAGGCCGCGCTCGTCAGCGAGATGAAGCGCCTGGCCGTTCCCGCCTCGGTCGACTCCATCCCCTCCTCCGCCATGCAGGAGGACCACGTCTCCATGGGCTGGTCGGCCGCGCGCAAGCTGCGCACGGCCATCGACGCGCTGGGCCGGGTCGTCGCCGTGGAGCTGGTGGCCGCCACCCGGGCGATCGAGCTGCGCGAGGGCCTGGAGCCGGGCCCGGCGGCGAAGGCCGTCATCGCCGCCGTACGGGCGGCCGGCGTGGAGGGCCCGGGCGGGGACCGCTTCCTGGCCCCGGACCTGGCGGCGGCCGAGGCGTTCGTCCGGGCCGGCGGCCTGGTCGAGGCGGCCGAGACCGCGACGGGGCCGCTGGCCTGACCCCGCTCCGGCGGGCTGCTTTTGGCGGCCCGCCGGTGACGAGTCCGCTTCCGGCGGCCCGTTGCTGACGGGCCGCCGCGGAACGGCCGCCGTGGGGCGGCCGCTGTTGGACGGCCGCTGTTGGACGGCCGCTGTTGGACGGCCGTCGTTGAACGGTCCACCTCTGAGGACCCGCCGGTGACGACCCGCTGGTGACGACCCGCCGGTGACGGTCCGCTTCTAACGAGCCGCTGTGCGCGACCTGCGCACGGCGGCCGTGACCATGGCGCCGCCGGCCGCGACGAACGCGATGCCGCCGAAGAGATACGGCGTGGTGTCCACGCTGCCGCTGTCCGCGAGGGCCAGCTCCGCCGTGCGCGGGGCGGTGCTCGCGGGCTGTCGCTTCGCCGGGTGGTGCTCGGGCGTCGCGTTGGCGCTCGGTACGAACCACATCGCGCTCAGCAGAGTGCCTGCGGCGATGGCGGTGAGCAGCGGGCGGCGGGTGGTCACGGGATGAATCCCCCTTGCGGCGATGGAGATTGGGGGTCGTGGAGCTTCGGCGAGTCCCGACTGACACGATGTTAGTGATACCGGCGGCCCGGGGGGAAGTCGCGGGGGTGGGACGGTGCCCGGAGGGCACGTACGGCCTTTGTCAAGACCCCGGTTGCCGCGGTTGCTCCTGGAGGGGATTTACTGGGGTGGTCTTCCCCACAATCCCCGGCGGCGTGGAACGGACCGGGCGGCGCAGGCGTTCCCTAAGTAGTAGCCGGGATACGTGTAGCCCTACGAGCCCCACGATCGGCTCGGGGGATTCCGGGGTCCAGGAGCAATGGAGAAGCGTGTGATGACGTACGGCAAGCGCCGCAAGGGCCTCGTGGCCGCGGCCGCTGTGCTCGGTGGTGTACTGACTCTGGCCGCCTGCGGTGGGGACGACGACGCCAAGAGCGGCGGCGGCAGCGACGGCAAGGGCGGCAAGTCCCAGGGTCAGGTCGACGCCGCGGCGGCCAAGGACGCCTCCAAGGCGCACATCAAGATCACACCCAAGGGCGGCACCACCAACGCCGGCATCACGACGGACGCCGTCAACGTCACCGTCAGTGACGGCGAGCTCACCAGCGTCAAGATGACGACGGACAAGGGCACCCCCGTCGAGGGTTCAATATCTTCGGACAAGAAGACCTGGAAGCCGAACAACCAGCTCGAGCGTTCGACGAAGTACAAGGTCATCGCCGAGGCCAAGGACGACAAGGGCCGCAAGGCCGCGGAGAACTCCGCCTTCTCCACCGTCTCGCCCACCAACAGCTTCATCGGCTCCTTCACGCCGGAGGACGGCTCGACCGTCGGCGCCGGCATGCCGGTCTCGATCAACTTCGACAAGCCGATCAAGGACCGCAAGGCCGTCCAGTCCCACCTGGAGGTCACCTCGACCAGCGGCCAGAAGGTCGTCGGTCACTGGTTCAACGACCAGCGCCTGGACTTCCGTCCGCAGGACTACTGGAAGTCCGGCTCCCAGGTCACGCTGAAGATGGACCTCGACGGCGTCGAGGGCGCCCCGGGCATCAAGGGCGTCCAGAAGAAGACGATCAACTTCAAGATCGGCCACGCCCAGGTCTCCACGGTCGACGCCAAGACCCACCAGATGACGGTCGTGCGCGACGGCAAGGTCATCAAGACCATCCCGATCTCGGCCGGCAGCGCGTCGAACCCGACGTACAACGGCAAGATGGTGATCTCCGAGAAGTTCGTGGAGACCCGCATGGACGGCTCCACCGTCGGCTTCTCCAAGGCCGACGGCAAGGGCGAGTACGACATCAAGGACGTGCCGCACGCCATGCGGCTGTCCACGTCCGGCACGTTCATCCACGGCAACTACTGGGGCAGCGGCGTCTTCGGCGTCTCCAACACCAGCCACGGCTGCGTGGGCCTGGAGGACAAGCAGGGCGCGAACGACCCCAACACCTCGGGCGCCTGGTTCTACACCAACTCGCTCATCGGTGACGTGGTCGAGGTCAAGAACTCCGAGGACAAGACCATCGCCCCGGACAACGGCCTCAACGGCTGGAACATGGACTGGGCGAAGTGGGTCGCGGGCAGCGCCACCGGCTCCTGATCGCCTGCTGAGCGCCTTTGTCGCTCCGTGAAGGGCCCGGCCCCGCGGATTGCTCCGCGGGGCCGGGCCCTCGCCGTTTCCGGGGCGTGCGGGAAAATGGAGGCTGCCCCTCCCCCCGAAGGAAGAGAGCCCGCCGCCGTGCAGAGCAATGAGCCGCCCCTCGAGACCGTCTCCGCCGCCCTGCGCGGCCTGCGGGCGGTGCGTGGGGAGGCGCTCGAGGACGCGGTCTACGCCGCCGCGTCCCTCGTCGCCGCCGCGCCGGCCGGGTGGGAGGCCGTCAGCGGGGCCGTGCTGCGGGTGGGCTCGGGGATCCTGCGGCGGTGCTGGGAGTACGGGTGGCAGCCCGCCGACGTCGTACGGCTCGTACGCCGCGAACTGGGCGGCCCCGAGACCCGCTTCACCGTCGACGTCATCGCCGCCGAGGCGCGCCGCTACGCCCCCGAGACGCTCGGGGCGCGGTGGGCGGCCCAGCTGCGGGACCTCGAGGCGAACGAGTGGTGGCAGGGGGACGACGCGTTCCTCGAGGGGTTCGCGCGGCGCGAGCGGCTGAGCCGGTTCGAGACGGCGGCGTGCGCGCTCGGCGCGCTGCGGCTGGTCGACGCGCTGCCGAGGATCGGGGCGGTCGGCTCGCTGCCGGGCACCGCCCACATACGGCCCGGGGCCGCATCCGACGCCTCCGCCGCACCCGCCGCGCCCCGGATGCTCGGGCGGATCCGCGCCCTGCTGGCCAAGGCGGAGTCGACGCAGTTCCCCGAGGAGGCCGAGGCCCTCTCGGCCAAGGCGCAGGAGCTCATGGCCCGGCACTCGATCGACGAGGCGCTGCTGGCCGTCGAGGGCGGCGCCCCCGCCGAGGGGCCCGGGGCCTGCCGGATCGGGATCGACGGACCGTACGAGTCCGCCAAGGCGCTGCTGCTCGACGCGGTGGCGGCGGCCAACCACTGCCAGGCCGTGTGGTCGTCCGAGTACGGCTTCTCCACCGTCGTCGGCTTCGACGCGGACCTGGAGCTGGTGGAGCTGCTCTACACCTCGCTGCTGGTGCAGGCCACCACGGCGATGCGGCGCGCCGCCGACGACCACCACGCCCGCGGCCGCTCCCGCCGCACCCGCGACTTCCGCGAGTCCTTCCTGATCGCCTACGCGGGCCGCGTAGGCGACCGGCTCTCGGCGGCCGTGCGGGAGGTCGCCGCCGAGGAGGCGCGCCCCCAGGTGCTGCCCGTGCTGGCGGCGCGGGACGTGGCGGTGGGGGAGACGGCCGGGCGGCTGTTCCCCGAGACCACCTCGCACCGGCTCAAGGGCCGGGACGCGGAGGGCTGGGAGCAGGGCCGCCGGGCCGCGGACGAGGCCCGGATCTCGCGCCGGCAGGGCGCCTGACGGGGTTCGGGGGAGGCGGCAGAGGCCTCGGGTGTCCCTAGGCCTCAGACGTCTCGGGTGTCCCTTAGCCCCCGAGCCTCTGGCCCAGGGCAGCCGCCCCCGCACACAGCTCCCTACCGCCGATAACACGGCAGTGGCAGACTGGTAAACGGGGCCCTTCCCGGAAGGGGGCGGCGTATGGACCACTCGGACGCGACTCGGCCCCTGGAGGCGTTGCCCGAGATCGAGGAGGCAGCCGCAGCCGAGCTGCTGTCGCAGCTCAAGACCTCGCTCGGTACGTATCAGCAGCTCCTGGACGACCTGCAGGCACAGCGCATCGACTTCGATTCCTTCCGTCGCCAGGCGTTCCGTGCCGGGCTCATCATGCGTGACAACGGCGCTCTGCTCCTCGATCTGTCGACTGCGACCTGGTACTGGTACGACGGCATCCGGCTCCGCACCATGGGCTCCTTCCGGGACCAGGAGCCACCGGCGGACCGGGCGGCGGGCGGATCCGCGGCCGCGGAGGGCTGAGCCATGGCTCCACCGGGAGAGAACCAGGCCCTGCAGACCGCCTTCGAGGCGTGGATCGTCAGGCAGCAGAACAACGCGAGGATCCTGGGCAAGGGCCTGCTGGAGATGGAAGACGCCCTGGCCAACGGCACCAAGCAACTCGGCGATTACTACGGGCCCACCCTGGAGGAAACTGTCGAGGAGCATCTGCAGTCCCTCCGTCAGGCCTTCTCCGCCGCGCAGGCCGACCTGCATGCCGCCGTGGAGGCCGGGGCCGCCGGGTTCAAGGAATTCCTCGCCAACACGGCGAAGTGGTCCCCCCAGGCGATCGCCGCGTTCCTGCAGGACAACGCCACCAAGGTCGGCGGCCTGGGAACCGCTGCCCGCGTCGCCGCCGGCCGCGTGGCGACGGCGGCCCCCGCCGCCGGTGCCGACGCGGCGACGATCGCACCGGGCGCGACCGCCCCCGGCGCGGCAGCCGGCGAAGGAGCCGCCGCAGGCGAGGGGGCCGCACTCGGTGAGGGCGCCGCGGCGGGCGAAGGAGCCGCCCTTGGTGAGGGCGCCGCAGTCGGTGAGGGCGCCGCCGTGGGCGAAGGCGTCGCCGTCGGCGAAGGCATCGCCGCGGGCGAGGCCGTCGCGGCAGGCGAAGCCGTGGGCGGTGCGGCCGCCGCCGAGGGCGTGGGCGGCATCGCGGGGCTCGGCCTCGGCTCACTGCTCACGGGCGGCGTGATCATCCTGGCGCTCGCCGGCGGGGCGGTCTACCTCTGGAACCGCACCCACCAGGAGGCGCCTGCGCACCCGCCGTCCGCCCCGGCCCCGCAGCAGCCCGGCAACCCCGCGCCGGGGAACCCCTCGTCGCCCCAGCCGTCGAACCCGTCCAACCCCTCGAACCCGCAGCCCGCCGCTCCCACGAACTTCGACGTCAACGGGACGTACAACGGCACCCTGAACGGTGCTCGTTGCGAACAACCCGAGTGCTTCGTGACGATCACCAAGCAGTCCGATCCCTCCGGACCGGGCCCCGACGAGGCCGGGCACATCACCGTCACCCTCACCGAGGTGAACTACACCCCGGCGTTCACCGGGGTGGCCAGCACCGTGAACGAGACGCTGGGACCGATGGACGCGAAGCTGCTCCAGGACGGCACCGTCCAGGGTTCGGGCACGACGACGGACACCGACACCAGCCCCGGCGGCAATACCCGGACCGGGCCGTACACGATCAGCGGGAACATCGCCAACGGTACGACCGGGTCGCCCTCCTACACCCTCACCCTGACCCTGGACGGCCAGTACAGCCTCACGGGCACGCGCTGAGCGCCCCGTAGGGGCGCCGTGGTGCCGCATGACGAAGATCCGCCGGACAGGCCCTAGTGACCTGAGTCGGAGATTTGTCGTTGGTTCGGTATGAGTCGTCCGGGTCCGAAGATTCCGCCGTTGTCGGTGACTGATGCCCAGCGGGCTGTGCTGGAGGGCTGGGTGCGTCGTCGCACGACCGCCCAAGCCCTGGCTCAGCGGTCGCGGATCGTGCTGGAGTGTGCCGAGGGGCACTCGATCATGGAGGTGTCCCGGCGTCTGCGGATCACGCCGGACACGGTCCGCACCTGGCGGCGCCGCTTCCTCGACCGTGGGCTGGACGGCCTGTGTGACGACCCGAGGCCCGGTGTTCCCCGGAAGATCACCGACGCCGATGCCGAGCGCGTCATCGTCAAGACGCTCGAGGAGACGCCCAAGAACGCCACGCACTGGTCGACCAGGTCCATGGCGGCGGCCACGGGGATGTCACAGTCGACGGTCTCGCGGATCTGGCGGGCGTTCGCCCTGGCCCCGCACCGGTCGCAGACGTTCAAGCTGTCCACCGACCCGCTGTTCATCGACAAGGTCCGCGACGTCGTCGGCCTCTACCTCGACCCGCCGGAGAAAGCACTCGTCCTCTGCGTGGACGAGAAGTCGCAGATCCAGGCCTTGGACCGGTCTCAGCCTGTGCTGCCGATGGTGCCCGGCATCCCCGAGCGGCGAAGCCATGACTACGTCCGTGCCGGCACCACCACCCTCTTCGCCGCCCTGGAAGTGGCAACCGGAAAAGTCATCGGATCCCTGCACCGGCGCCACCGGGCAGCGGAGTTCAAGAAGTTCCTCACCAAGCTCGACCGGGAGGTCCCCGACGGTCTCCAGGTGCACCTGATCCTGGACAACTACGCGACCCATAAGACACCCGACATCAAGCGGTGGCTGCTGGCCCACCCACGGTTCCACCTGCACTTCACACCCACGAGCGCGTCGTGGCTGAACCTGGTGGAACGGTGGTTCGCCGAGCTGACCCAGAAGAAGCTCAAGCGAGGCGTCCACCGCTCCGTCCAAGCCCTCGAACGCGATATCCGTGCCTGGCTCACCGACTGGAACGAGCAACCCAGACCCTTCATCTGGACCAAGACAGCCGACGAGATCCTCGACAAAGTCGCCAACTACTGCCGAAGAATCTCCGACTCAGATCACTAGGCCCTCAGACGCCTCGGATGCCGAGGACGCGCATGTCGGCCGCCAGGGCCTCGAAGTGCGCCGCCGGGTCGCTCACCAGCCGGCGCGTGTGCAGGTCCAGCAGCCCGCCCACGCTCGTGACGTCGGCGGCCGGCGTCCCGTCGGCCTTCGTCAGCCTCTGCTCGACCCGGAACGTCTTCCCGCCCTCCCAGGAGAACGCGCAGCTCACCCGCACCTCGTCGCCCGCCCGCAGCTCCCGGTGGAACCGCAGGTTCGTCTCCAGGTTCACCGGCCCCACCCCCTTCTCCAGCAGCGCGCTCTGCCGCACCCCGGCCGCCTCCAGGCACGCCCAGCGGGCGTGTTCGGCGTACTGCATGTAGACGCTGGTGTTCAGGTGGCCCTGGGAATCGGTCTCGTAGCCACGAACGGTGACGGTGACGCTGAAGGAATCGCTCATGGCCCCTCCAACCTTCGCGGGACGGTGGCGCATTCCCGTCGGTGGGCCCCGGCCTGATGCCCGCCGGTGGCTAGGGTCGCCCCCGTGATCGCTGTCCTCGCCGCCATGATCACCGCGGTCGTGGGTGTTCTCGGCACCCTCTTCGCTCCGCTGGTGACCCACCGCGTCTCGGCCCGCCGGCGGGCCGAGGAGGTGCGGATGGAGGAGGCGCGGCGGTGGTTCGAGGAGCGCCGCGCCGTCTATGCGGCCATGAACCGCGCCTCACGGCAGTTCCACACCCTCCTGAAGGACGCCTTCCACCGCCTGCGCGACGGCGTGTACACCGACCGCGACCGTGAGCAGCTCGAAGAGGCGCGGCTCGACCACCGCGACCGCTACGCCGAGGCGCAGTTGATCGCCGCCGAGGTCGTGCTGGCGGCGTCCCGGCATGTGAACGAGGTCCTCGCCGACGCGGACGCCGTCGCCAAGCGTCTCGACCGCGGCGTCGCGCGCGAGGGGGAGAACGTGGAGCAGGCGCTGCTCGACCTGAAGGAGGCCGAGCCGCGCCTGACGTCGATGCGGCGGGTGATGCGGGAGAACCTGGGCATCACGGACTGAGACCGTACGTGCTGACGTACGGGGTGACGGAGAAGCAGGCGCCCTACGTACGGTCGCTTTCGGCCGCCTCCAGGCGGGTGGCCGTCTCGTGGGGGCCGCCGGTCCAGCCGGTGGGGAACGGGCGGTATTCGCGGTCGAAGCGGGTGGCGCGGAAGGTCGCGAGCACGTCGGCGGTCCGGTGCAGGGTGTGTTCGTCGCGGCCGAGGAGTTCGCGTACGGCCACGAGCGCCTCCACGACGGGCACGTGCCGGCAGGCGAACCACTCCGCCACGGCGTCCATGCCGCCCGCCTCGAGCTCGTCGCGCAGCGTCCGCTTCAGGTCCTCGCAGACGGCGGCCAGTTGCGCGTACGGCCCGTCCTCGGCGGGGGCGAAGGTGGGGGCGAGGGCGATGGCCAGGCGGGTCAGGTAGCCGGCGCCGGTGTCGGCGAGCCGGGGACGGTCCTTGGCGTACTCGTCCCAGTCGGCCTCGGCGGCCTGGGAGAGGATCCAGCCGAGGTCGCAGGGCTCGCCCTCGGCCAGGAGCACCCGGTTCAGCAGCTCGTGCGACAGCCGGGTGTCCGCGTCCTCGGCGAGGAGCACCGCGTCGTAGAGGTCCTTGGCCTCGGGGTGGTGGTCCGTCACCAGCCAGAGGATCTTCCACGCGAGCGACACCTCGCGGCTCGCCGTCATGAGGGCCGTGCCGTCGGCCGGCACGGCGGGGGCGGGCAGCTTCTCGTTGAAGACGAAGTCGAGCTGGACCGTGCCCGCCGGTATGCCGTCGTCCTCCGCCGACCAGGGCAGCACGAGACGGCGGCCCGGCACCCGGTCGTACGTCCAGATCTCGTCGCTCACCGCGCCGGCGGCGTCGATACGGACCGGCCCGCCCGCCGTCCGCTCCTCGGCGGCGCGGGCGATGTCGTCGAGCATCGCGTCGGTGCGCTCGTCCTCGAGCCGCCAGGTGCCGGGTACGACCACGAAGTCCAGGTCACCGGGCTCGCGGGCCGCGTCCCCGTACCAGGTGGCGAGCAGCATGCTGCCGCGCAGCACCAGGTGCCCGGCCCACGCGGACCCGGCCACCGCCGCCAGCGTCTCCTCCAGGGCCAGCCGCCGGGCCGCGTACCAGGCCCCGCCCCTGCGCTCGTCCGCGAACTGCGGCTCGCTCAGCCGCATGCCCAGCCTGCGGTGGTTGACCGCCGGGTCGTACGCCGGACGCTGCAGCACGCCGTCGCCGGCCACCGGGCGCAGTGTCAGCGGCAGGTCCTGCTTCGCGCGCGTCGCCTCGTCCGGCGGCGTCTGCGGGACGACCGTGTCGTCGTCCCACGGCCCGTAGTCGAACCGCTCCCACGGTGTCGCCGTCATCTCCCCGTACCCTCCTCGTCGATCCACCCCGCGTCGAGCGACTCGTCGCTGTCGTGCACGACGAACTCCCGCTCGACCGAAACGATCTCATCGCAGCGCGTGCGCAGCGCCGTCACCAGCGCCTCCAGCCGCTCCTGTGCCGTGCGGCCGCCGACCAGCCGGCACCGCTGGGTGACGAACCGCTCGGCGCGACCGTCCGCGCGCACCCGGCGGGCGTTGCGCGAGAGGTGGGCGGCGCGCCGGGAGGCGACATCCGCGAGCGCGGCGGTGTCCGCGCCGGGCGCGAGCAGCAGCTTCACGTGGTGCTCGAAGTAGTAGCGCCCCCCGAGCGCCACGGCCTCCTCGTCGGTGCCCGGCACGCCCTCGGCCCACGGGGTCGCCTCGATCTTCGTCCGCACGACGTCGAACCCGTCCTCCCGCAGCGCGCGAGCGGCCTCCTCGCTCCTCCAGCGCCCCGTGCCCCCGCAGCGTGAGCATCGGCTGGCTGGGCGTCCGCCCCCGCTCGAGCACGATGTGTGTGAACTTCACGCCGCGCGCCCCCGCGTGCGCCTCGAGAGCGGCCACGTCGGCGGGATCGTCGGCACGGACGGTGATGTGCGCCTCGAAGTCGCCGCTGAAGCCGTTGAAAGTGATGGTGGGGGAGGAGGTGGTGGTCGGTATCACCGCCAGATGATCTCAGGCGGCTCCCCAGGAGCGCCCCTACTTGGGGTGAGGGCCCAGCGCTTCCGCCCACGGGTAGACGTAGCGGTTGGCGGCGCGGTCGAAGGTGACGGCGAGTGCGTGGGGCGGCAGGTCGAATTCCTGCTCTGCCCAGAGGAGGAGGGCGGCCGCCAGGCCTTCCGGCTGGTAGTCCGTCTCGGGGAAGCGCACATGGTGGACCGTGACGAGGGTGTGCGGGCCCGGCGCGGCGGCGGTGAGGGCGGGGGCCGCCAGGGTCAGGCCGTGGCGGAGCCAGGCCGCTTCTCCGGGGGACAGCCGTGTTCCCTGGCGGTCCGTGGGCGGGTGGGTGAGGACGGGGGTGGCGTCGAGCCACACCCCGTCCGAGACCTGGTCGCCGCAGGCCGTCGGTCGGCCGCTCGTGGCCGCCGAGGCCGTCAGCTCGATCCAGATGCCCCAGGGGCCCTCAAGCAGCCGGTACCTGGTGGTACGCGGAGGTTTCTCAGGCATCCGGGGCCGGAGCCTCGGCGATGCCGATCGGGCAGGAAACGCCCGTCCCTACGGGGGTGTAGCTATGTGACCCATGACGACACGAGCTGCGATCTACGTGCGGATCAGCCAGGACCGGGGCGGCGCCGGGCTGGGCGTCGCGCGCCAGGAAGAGGACTGCCGGGCGTTGTGCGCCCGCAAGGGATGGGACGTGGTCGACGTCTACCCGGACAACGACGTCAGCGCGTACTCCGGAGCCCCGCGCCCTAAGTGGCGGGAGCTCATGGAGGACATCGACCAAGGGCTCGTCAACGCGGTGGTGTGCTGGCACGTGGACCGTCTTACGCGATCACCGCGCGAATTGGAAGACGTGATCGATTTAGCGGACAGGCGCGGCCTGGAGCTGGCGACCGTCAGCGGTGAGATCGACCTCGCGACTCCGACCGGTCGTTTGATCGCGCGCATGCTTGGAGCCGCCGCCCGGCATGAAGCCGAGCACAAGGCCGAGCGTCAGCAGAGGCAGCGCCGCCAGGCTGCGGAAGCGGGAAGGGTTGCCGGTGGGGGCAAACGGGCATTCGGCTACGAGAACGACCGGATCACCATCCGCGAGAGCGAAGCCGAGCAGGTCCGGGAGGCAGCACGCCGGACGCTGGCAGGGGAGAGCCTGGCCAGCATCTGCCGGGACTGGAAGGGCCGGGGGCTCGTCACGGCGGCCGGGATTCCCTGGAGGGTCAGTGGGATGCGCCGCCTGCTCGCGTCCGCGAGGATCAGCGGGCGGCGGGAGCACACGCCGCGCAGCTCGTGGGAGCGCACCCGTCCGCTGGTGGGGGAGATCGTCAGCGACGCTGTGTGGCCGGGAATCATCAGCCACGAGGACTCGGACCGGTTGCGGGCGTTGCTGAGCGACCCGACCAGGCGTACGCACGATGGCGGCGGGCGTACCTACCTACTGTCGGGCATTCTCCGGTGCGGCAAGCCGACTGGGGAGCCGGAGAAGGCATGTGGGTGGGGCATGGTCGGCCGCCCTCGCTCCGGGGTACCGCGCTACGTATGCCCCAACACGCCCGGCACGGAGGCATGTGGAGGTACGGCGACGAACGCCGAGCGGACGGACGAGCACGTCCGGGACATGGTCCTGGCGGCGTTCGATTCGCCCACCTTCATGAAGCGGCTTCGGGAATCGGACGAGGACGGGAGCGAGCTCTACGAAAGGGTGCGGGCCGATGAGGAGGAGCTGGAGGAACTGGCCGCCGACTTCGGTGCGCGGAGGATCTCGCGCAAGGAGTGGATGATGGCTCGTGAGCCGGTCCAGGAGCGTCTGGAACGCGACCGGGTCAAGCTGGCGAAGATCTCGTCCCAGGCGGTCCTGTTGGGATTCGTCGGCAGCTATGAGGACATGCAAGCCCGCTGGAAACACATGAACCACTCACAGCGGCGTGCGGTGCTCTCGTCTGCGATACGGGCTGTGCACGTGAGGCCTGCGAACCCGCGCAAGCGATGGGATCCGGAGCGGTTCGTCATCGACTGGGTCGTTTGAGATGAGAACGCGCGGTGGGGGAATCGGACGGTACGAGTCTGAAGACCCGCGCCGCGCGTTCGATCACTGCCAGATCTTCGATGACCGGCGGAAGCCCTTGGCGAGCGCGGGACGCGGCGACGCGATGGCGGAGTTCATCGGGAACCAAGAGGCCCCCAGGAGTGAACTGCTGTGTGCGCGTCGGTGCTGAGAGCGGTGGGCAACGGGCGACCTCCAGGGCGTTGTCAGCGGGCGGACCGCGCGGCTCATGGGCTGGGTCCTTCCTCTTGGGCCGACTTCCGTCGGCGCGCTGTCGCACCTGGCGCAGGTGCTGCCGTTGTCACTCGTCCTTACATGCTCCCAAGGTGCCCCCAAGGACACCAGCCGATATCCGATGCCCTGCGGTCGAACGGAATCGGGTGCCTTGATCCCTGCACCAGCCCAGTGCCGCCGCGTCGTGTCGCTGGTTGGGGGATCGGTCCAACTTTTCTTTACTTCCTCAAGGGCGCGCCCAGAGGCGCGCCGGCGGTCCGGGCGCCCCTGCGGGCTGCGGCCTGGCGGCCGGTCCCTCCGGACGCCCACCGCCACACCCCGCACGCGCTGACGCCACAAGGCGACCGACTCGCTCCCGATGGGGCGGCAGCGCTGAGCGGTTCACATGGCGGGTGATGTGCCGACCGCCCGCATCGTCGTTGCGCGCGCCAACGAGGCTGGTAGCGAGGGGACGGGTGGGGGCGCAGGCCCGGAGACCGGGCCTGCGGCGCCGTAGGAGTTGGGCGCCGTACTCCCGCCGTCACGGATGCGGGCCCGTGAGGAGACCGCGCTGCCCGTCCGTGGCTGAGGGGGAGCTGGCAGCTGCCGCGCTGTGGCCGCGCCCGTCGTGGGCGCTCCGCTCGGCGCGCCACCATCGTGGCCGAGCGTCTGGCCATCGCGAGGAACCGTGCCTCGGGCACAGACGCAGCGCTATAACTGCTGCGTACAACACGGCCTGGTCAGCCTCAGTCCTCAGCCCGCCTCCCGCAGATCTTCGCGCCGCACCAGTTCGGCAACCGCCTGTACGGTCCCCACCGGCCACAACAGCCGCACGACCCCGGAGCCGTCCGCCCGCGTCTGCGCCGTGGCGATCGCGTCCCTGAGGTCCACGCCAGCGCGACCCAAGGCGTCACTCAACTCGGCGGCCGCATCCTGCGCTTCCCGCCAGCCGCTGACGTAGTCCACGTCCGGCACCCAGATCACAGCGTCAGGGTCGAACTCCGTACTCGCGGTCTCGAACGCCTCATCCCCGGGCCCGAACATCACTTGCCACCCCTCACGTTGGCTGGTTCTGGATTTCGAGGGGCCGTGCGTCTCATAGGAACACGACAACAGCCCCGGTACCATCGGCACCGGGGTCATGTGAGATCCCTCGCCGGACCACCCTGTGCCTGCAAGCTGAGGGGTGGTCCGGCTTTTTTATGGGTGTGCGGTCCGGCTCCTCTTACCAGGAGCCGAACCGCCGGCGGGGCAGAAAGGACGAAAACCCCCGCCGTCCCTCCTCGAGCGCGCCAGCAAGCTGGCCACCCCAATGCATTCAGGCCGGTCAGGTTGCACTGGAGTGTGTCGTCATGCGCTCGAGGCGGTCTGAGGGTGGAAGCCGCAGAGCTCCCCCAGCTTGCGCTAGAGGGCAACTTCCAGTGATTTCGTTGCCGACACCCGCATGGCTGGGCCGGACTTGAAGACCAGGACGACTTCATCGCGGAGTCGTTGATCGTGTCGCACAGCGAGGACCTCGCGTCGCTCGCCCCGTTCCATCACAATGTCTCCGCGCTGGAGACGGCGCGCCCAAACCCGCATGTCGTGTCCCTCCTCAGTCGTTGAGGTCCCAGCGGCAAAACACCGTCTTCCCGCCTCGATCTTCAGGCGCCCACCACAGCGCATCGACCAGGTGGTGAATGATGTGCATGCCCCGCCCAGAGTCCGGGAGCACCGCCTCGGGCAGGTCGACGGCGAGGCGCGGGGAGAAGGGCTCCCCACGCGGGAACGTGGGCGGGCTGGAGTCTTCATCGCCCACGCCGATGAAGAGCCACTTCGGCCATTTCGTCATGGTGATGTCGATCTGGCGGCGGCCGTCGGGGCGTACCAGGTGGTCATCGGGTACGGCGTGGTAAACGACGTTGCCGACCAGCTCTGACACGACCAGCCGCGCATCATCCGCGAGCACGACGAGCCCCCAGGCCTTCAGGGTGGCCGCCACCAGGCAGCGCGCGTCCCGCGCCGTGTCGTGGGAGTCGGCGCAGAGTGTGAACCCACGGAAGCGCTCTTTGGGCGGGCGCGACGTTGAGGCACCGAGGGCGAGGACCGACGGAGGCTTTTCCTCACGCATCGTCCATGCACGCCGCTGCCCGGCATCTGATGTCGGCGCCACCCCTTGTGGGGCTCTCTTGTGGCTCATACAGGGAGGATCGCGCCGTCCATCAGGACGGGGATACCTCCCCCAAAAGTCATTCCGGGACGTCCCGCACGCGGTAGAACGTCCCTAGTGGTGTCCCCAACGACGGGAGAGACTGTGATGACGAACGAAAGACTGCGAGCCGCCATGGCAGCCGGAGGGTGGACGTACGCCTCCCTCGCGGAGAAGGCGGAAGTTGACCCCAAGTCCGTTGAGCGATGGGTGAATCAGAGCCGCACACCGCGCCGCGTGACAGCTCTGCGGGCGGCGGAGACCTTAGGAGAAGACGTGCACGCACTGTGGCCGGCGCTCCGGCAGGCACGTGCCGCACGCGCCGTCAGCCCTGAGTTGGTAGCTCTCTACGATCAGCGCGCGGACGTTCCGGTTTCCCGGTTCACCGACCTGTTCGCCCAGGCCCGCGAGCACATCGACATGCTCGTCTATGCCGCAGTCTTCCTGCACGAGGCGTACCCCCGCCTGAATGATCTCCTTCGTGAGCGTGCCGCCGAAGGATGCTCGGTCCGGATCGCGTTGGGCGACGCCGACAGCGAGAACGTCAGGCAACGTGGCGAGGAGGAGCGGTTCGGCCACGGCATCGAGTCCAGGTGCCGACTGGCGCTGATGCATTGCCGGCCGTTGGTCGGGATACCCGGCATCGAGATCCGGACCCACGGAACGACGCTGTACAACTCCCTCTACCGGGCAGATGATCAACTACTGGTCAATGCCCACATCTGGGGAGCGAACGCGTTCGCAGCACCCGTCTGGCACCTCCGCCGCCACGGTGACGGAGGGATCTTCGACACCTACGCACAGAGCTTCGACGCGGTGTGGGCGACAGCGACGCCCGTCCAGGAGGAGTGACCGTGTCCCGCACCGAGTACTACGACGACCCGGAGGGCCCCGAGCCCAACAGCATGGTCGTGGCTGCCTCTGCCGTCGTCACCGACAAGCAAGGCCGCATCTTGCTCCAGCGGCGGCGCGACAACGATCTGTGGGCCCTGCCCGGCGGCGGCATGGAGATGACCGACTCCCTCCCCGGCACGGCCGTGCGCGAGGTCAAGGAGGAGACCGGGCTGGACGTGGAGATCACGGGGCTGGTCGGCACCTACACCGACCCGCGCCACGTGATCGCCTACTCCGACGGGGAGGTACGGCGGCAGTTCAACGTCTGCTTCACCGCACACGTGACGGGTGGAGAGCTCGCGATCTCCGACGAGTCCACCGAGTTGCGGTTCGTCCACCCCGACGAGATCGCCAAGCTCCCCATGCACCACACCCAGCAGCTCCGCATCCAGCACTTCCTAGAGCATCGGGAGCGCCCCTACCTGGGGTGAAGCCCCCCGAGGTCAGCCCTCCGCAGGCGCGATCCCCATCGGGCAGCTCACGCCCGTGCCAGCTGTACCGGCCCGCCTGTACGCAGCGCAAACTCTGCATACTTCTCGTCGCCCTCACAGCAGCACCTCCACAAGCTATCTGTTCCAGTGTCATTAAGGAACTAAACGAAAGAAGCGTGGCATCCGCCTGCATCAGCCCAGGAGGGCTTTATCGTCCGGGCCACGTGCACGGACAGGAGCCTTACGGAGCGCACGGTTTTGGTGCTCGCAGATGCGCTAGAGAGCCTCTAGGCGCACAGTGGACGTAGAGGTCCCTGAGTGCCAGGAGATGTTCGCCGTTATGTTTGGGAATCTGACACGGACGCTGCAATGGAATGCGAAGCCAGTGCGGCGTAAGAAAATAAATAAACTGATCGATGCAACACGCTGGGATGAGGCAGAGGATGCGGCGCAGGCGCTAGTGGAAGCCTATCCCGATGACCCTGGCTCGTACGTAGAGCTTGGGCGCGTTTTTGGCGCTGAAGCGAGATATGAAGAATCGCTGTATGCCTTCGAACAGGCCCTCCAACGCGACTCGCGGAATAGGGATGCGCTGTTCTTTAGTGTAGCGTCTCTAGGAAATCTGAAGCGCTGGGGTGAGGCAGAAAAGGCAGCGCGGATTCTGAAGGAGTCTTATCCCGACGAAATTGCTGCACGGTGCGCCTTTGCAGATGTTCTGGAGAAGGAAAAGCGATACGAGGACGCGTTGTTGGAAGCCGAGGAAATTCAGTTCCGCGACTCGGGATCGAGATTTGGGATTTCTCTTCACGTAGATGCCCTTTATGGATTGCGTCACTGGGACGAAGCAGAGGCTAAGGCGCAGGATCTGGTCAGCCGATACCCTCGTGAGTCGCAACCGCAGCTTATCCTCGGCAAACTGTTTCATGCCCAGGGGCGGTATGGGGATGCGTTGTCATCTTTCCAAAAAGGACTCTCCCTCGATCGCACAAATAAGGAATTGCTGAAATGGCGTATCAAGAGCCTGCGGGCCCAACATCGCTGGAGAGAAGCTGAAACGGCCGCACGTGAGGCTATTCAACTCCTACCAAATTCCCCAGAACCGTACGTAGAGTTTGCCAAGGTGTTTGTCGCTGAAGGTAGAAATGAGCGGGCGCTCAAGCATGTGGAACGCTCACTCGAACTAGACTCGCTTCACCCCTCAGTGCACTCACTGCATGTTGATGTCCTTCTGAATCTCTTGCGTTTCGAGGATGCTCAGGCCGCTGCTCAAGAGTATGTAGATCAACACCCTCAGTCATTTGAGGCTAGGACGGCACTGGGTCGCGTTTTGTTCAAACGTCATGATTACGTGAAGGCCCTTGATGAATACGATAGGGCACATTCTCTGAATCCAGTTGAGGATGAGGCTGTAGCAGGCATGTCCGCAGCTCTCCGCTCGACGCACCGTTTCGCGGAGGCGGAACGTCTGATGGCTGCTGCATGCGCACAATATCCTCAGGCAGTGGGACTCCAGGCTGAGCTCGCCGAGGTTTACTGCGATCGCCGTGATTACAAAAAAGCCCAGGAGGTATTCCGCGGACTGCTCTCAATCGCGATCAGCTCGGCAGAGCGGGCGGTCGCTTTGCAGGGACTCGGATGGGTAGCCTTCGCTGAGGGAGAGTATGACGATGCTCGAAAGCACTTCGATGACTCTGCTAATTCGTGGCCTCGGCTGAGCGGGGTGAAGACCGCGTTGGCATGGGCGGAGCTGCGGAGGGATAAGCTAAAAGAAGCTGACGTGTTGTGCCACGAGTCCCTGAAGGATGACGCTCGTGATCACTTGGCTCATACCTGCCTGGGCGTGGTTGCCTTCAAACGTGGCGACTGGGCGGACGCAGAATATCATTTTCGCCGTTCTGTCGAAATCGCTCCCTTTGATGGCTCATATGTGGATCTAGGGGCACTGTATGTACAGTTGGCGCGCTACGGAGAGGCGGAGGAATGTTTGCTGCGTGCAACGGAGTTGAATTATTATGACAGCCAGACGCATGTCGAGCTGGGTAACTTGTACCTGCGGCGCTGGGAGGGGAGAAAGGATGGCGACGCTTACCGGAAGGATATGACGCGAGCTGTGAGCGAGTTCCGCCAGGCTCTCAAATTTGACTCGCAGAGTACGGGTGCCGCAATTGGGTTGGCTTTGGCGTTGGCGAGCAACTCGGGTGACATGGGGGCAGCGGAAGAAGTTCTCCATCAAGCGGTGCACATCAGGAAGCCCGGCGGAGATGCTCAACTGCATCTTGCGCTAGCGCGTCTGCTTATTCAGGCTGGGGATGCCCAGCAGAGGAACGATTTGTATGAACAGGCGCTCGTTGAATCCAAGAAAGCAATCAATCGCGGCGCCTCTAATGCTGAAGCGCATTTCATATCGGGGCTGGCGGAGCAGAGACTTGGAAATGTCGCCGATGCAAACGTTCGAATATCGCACAGGCGAAAAGCTAAAATACACTTCAGGAATTGCCGAAACCTTCAGACGGATCATATTGAAGCCGAGCGCGCCCTCCAGCTTCTAGGGCGGGAGGTGCGCGCTGCTTACATAAGCCGAATGGAAAGCCGTGGGCTTGCCATGGTTGCCTTCCTGGCTCTTGTGGCAGTGTGGATCGACTTCGTCTGGAAGCATCATGTCACCGCGACGATGGCAACAACCCTCACGCCTATTTTGGTGGGGATGATTGCCGTCGGTATTTTGATGCCACTGCTGATTCGGCTTAAGCTCCCTGGCGGGTTGGAAGCCCAGCTTTCGGCCAGCCTCGAACAGATCTCATCAGGTCCTATCGGAGACCTTCCGAAGATCCCAATGAGATTTCCTCCTTATGTTGGCCCGCTGGGCTATTTGCCCAATCGAACATCGCCTCGCATGTGAAATTCTTGATACGTTTCGAAGTGAGCGGTGCACACAGTACTTCCTGAGGCGTCGGAGCCACGGGCCGTTCTGCTCAGACAGGGAGCTTCCCACGACCGGCTACATGTCCGTTGTATCTGGTGCCGGGGCGATACCTGTCGGGCAAGACATCCCCCAGCCCTCTTCCGACGGGTCACCCAGCTTGACGCCCGTCCCGCCGATGCCGCAGTAGCCCGCCGGGTTTTTCGAAAGGTACTGCTGGTGGTACGCCTCGGCGTAGTAGAAGGGCCCCGCCGGGTGGATCTCCGTGGTGATGGGGCCGTAGCCGGAGGTGGTGAGGACCGGCTGGTAGGCGTCGCGGGAGGTTTCGGCGGTCTTCTGCTGGGCGGGGGAGTGGGTGTAGACCGCCGAGCGGTACTGGGTGCCCTGGTCGTTGCCCTGGCGGTGGCCCTGGGTGGGGTCGTGGGACTCCCAGAAGATCTTGAGCAGGGTCGCGTAGGGGATCACGGAGGGGTCGAAGACGACGCGGACGGCCTCGGTGTGGCCGGTGAGGCCGCTGCAGGCCTCTTCGTAGGTGGGGTGGGGGGTGTGGCCGCCCTGGTAGCCGACGAGGGTGGTCCAGACGCCTTCGGTCTGCCAGAAGATGCGCTCGGCGCCCCAGAAGCAGCCCAGGCCGAAGTCGGCCACCTCCAGGCCCTCGGGGTAGGGGCCGGCCAGCGGGGTGCCCAGGACGGTGTGGCGTTCCTGGAGGGGGAACTCCGGGGCCGGGCGGCCCGGCAGGGCTTCGGCGGGGGTGGGCAGGCGGGTCTCGCGGCGGCCGAACAGCATGGATGTCTCCAACGTGGGTGCGGCGGGGCGGGCGGCGGGCGTCACCGGCTACAACGGCGGTCGTTCACGCGGAATTCCGGCCGGATTCCCAGCCGGCGACGGCCACCGCGCGGTACGAGGCGTAGGCGGCGACGGGATCCGGCTCGTAGGTCCACGGGATCGCGCCGATGTGGCCGTCGGCCTTGCGGAACTGCTCGAGGGCCTCGCCGTAGCGTTCGGCGCGCACCAGGAACCAGGCGAGCAGGTGGCGGACGTGCGGGAGCACCGGGTGGCTTTCCGGGGCGTGTGTGACGGCGTACTGGGCGGCCTCGACGGCGTCGCGGATCACCACGCTCTGGAACAGGCTGCGCACCAGCTGTACGTCGGGCAGGTGGTCGTACACGGCGAACAGCGGCAGCGCGGGCAGCAGGCTGCCCTGCGGGGCGCTCGCCGCGGCCCGGCGGGCGAAGTCCTCGGCCTGGTTCTGGGAGCCGTGCCATTTCGCGCTCCAGTAGCGCAGGGCGGCCAGATGCGCCCCCATGTGCTGCGGGGCGCGGGCCGTGACGGCCTCCCACGCGGACTGGAACTCCGCCTCGCTCGCGCCCAGCCCGCGCGCCACGCCCAGGCCGGTGATGGCGGGCACGACGTCGCCGGGGGCCAGCCGCTCGGCCTCGGCGCAGACCGTACGGGCCTCCTCGAGGATCATGCGGAAGTCCTGCGAGGAGGGGTCGCGCAGCGCCTGCTGGGCGAGGAACTCGGCCTGCACCATCGCGCCGCCCGCGTCCTCGGGGGCCACCACGCGCCAGTGGCGCAGCCACATGCCGCCGGTGCCGGGGGCCTCGGACAGCTCGCGGACCGCCGCGCCGGCCAGGGTCTGCACCCGCTGCCAGCGCAGCTCGGCCGCGGTGCTGGCGTCGGTGCGGCGCAGCAGGTCGGCGGCGGGCTTCCAGTCCTGGGTGCGGCGGGCCTCGTCGACGGCGGCCAGCAGCTCCGGGTCGGGGCCGGGCAGGCGCACGTCGAGCTGCCCGGGGGGTACGAAGCCGTGGGGGCCGAAGGGGTCCACGGCCGGTCCGGCGCCCGCCGCAGCCGCCTGCCCGGCGCGCCGGCGGCGCAGCGCGGGCATCGCCACGAGGCCGCACACCAGTACGACGAGCAGCAGGATGACGAAAAACTCCATGATTGTCCTGAGGGCTGGAAACGAAGGCCGACGAGGGTACAACGCGACAAACCGGCGGATCGTTCATCCGCACGTTACAAGTGAACAGGAGCGTTCGGCGGAACGGGCAGTACTCTCGGATGGATGAGCGACCAGCACAGCTTCGAGACCCTCGCCATTCACGCCGGGCAGGAGGCGGACCCGCTGACGGGGGCCGTCGTGCCGCCCATCTACCAAGTCTCCACCTACAAGCAGGATGGTGTGGGCGGGCTGCGTGGCGGCTACGAGTACAGCCGCAGCGGCAACCCCACGCGTACCGCCCTGGAAGAGAACCTGGCGGCCCTCGAGGGTGGCGTTCGCGGCCTGGCCTTCGCGTCGGGTCTGGCGGCCGAGGACTGCCTGCTGCGCACGCTGCTCGCGCCCGGTGACCACGTGGTGATCCCGAACGACGCCTACGGCGGTACGTTCCGTCTCTTCGCCAAGGTCGTCGGCCGCTGGGGCGTCGAGTGGTCGGTGGCCGACACCTCCGACCCGGCCGCCGTGCGCGCCGCCATCCGTCCGCAGACCAAGGCGATCTGGGTCGAGACCCCCTCGAACCCGCTGCTCGGCATCACGGACATCGCCGCCGTCGCGGGCGTCGCCCACGAGGCCGGCGCCAAGCTGGTCGTGGACAACACCTTCGCCAGCCCCTACCTGCAGCAGCCGCTCGCGCTGGGCGCGGACGTCGTCGTCCATTCCACCACCAAGTACATGGGCGGTCACTCGGACGTCGTCGGCGGCGCCCTGATCACCTCCGACGCCGGTCTCGGCGAGGAACTGGCCTACCACCAGAACGCGATGGGCGCCGTCGCCGGCCCCTTCGACTCCTGGCTGACGCTGCGCGGCATCAAGACCCTCGCGGTGCGCATGGACCGTCACACCGCCAACGCCGAGCGCGTGGTGGAGCTGCTGGTCGCGCACCCGAAGGTGACGCAGGTGTACTACCCGGGCCTGCCCGAGCACCCGCTGCACGAGGTGGCCGCCAAGCAGATGCGCGCCTTCGGCGGCATGGTGTCCTTCCGCGTCGCGGGCGGCGAGGAGGCGGCGGTCGAGGTCTGCAACCGCGCCAAGCTGTTCACGCTGGGCGAGTCGCTGGGCGGCGTCGAGTCGCTGATCGAGCACCCGGGCCGCATGACGCACGCCTCGGTGGCCGGTTCCCAGCTCGAGGTGCCGGCGGACCTGGTGCGCGCCTCGGTGGGCATCGAGTCGGCGGACGACCTGCTGGCCGACCTCACGCAGGCGCTGGGCTAGCAGCCGGACCGGGGAGCCCGCGCTCCCCGTGGCCGATCCCGCCGCGGGACCGCTTCGGCGGTCCTCACCGGTTCCGCAGCGGCGGGGTCTGCTGCGCCGGCCGGGCCTCCCACGGCTCGGCGGTCGCGGCCCAGACGCCGAAGGCCACCGCCGCCGCCACGAGCAGCGCCCACGCCGCCGCCCGCAGCGCCCTGCGGCGGCGCAGCAGCAGCCGGCCGCGCTCGGCGGCCCGGGCGGCGAGGTCCGGGGGGACCTGTGCGCGGGGGCCGTCCAGCAGGCTGCGGAGCCGGGCCTCCCGGCGGTCGAGGCCGCTCATGGCGGCGTGGGGCCGGTCATGACGGCGTCGCGTGGCAGCGTCGCGGCGGCCCGCGCGCAGACGGCTCGTACGCGCCGCACGGACAGCCCCAGCCGGGCCGCGGTCTGTTCTTCGGGGACGTCCTCGTACAGCCGCAGGACGAGCACCAGGCGGTCGCGGGGCGGGAAGGCCCCCAGCGGTCCGCCGGGGCGGGGCGGCGACGCCAGGCCGTACGGGCGTAGCACCGCGCGAGCTCCTGGCGGGCGTGGTCGTACGGGTCCTCGCCGCCGAGCGCGTCCCAGGCGGCGTACGTACGGGCCAGGGCGGCGGTCAGCAGGCGCTCGGCGGCCGTCCGCTCGCCGGTCAGCAGCCGCGCCGCGTGCAGCAGCCTGCCGCCCGCACCCGCGACGAACGCCTCGAACTCCCGGGCCCGGCGGCGTTCCCGGGCGGACTGCCGCTCCCGCATCCCTCCAGGACAGGGCAGGTGGCGCGCCCGGTCAAGAGGCCGGCGGCACCTGCGGGGCCTGGGTGAAGTGGATCTCGGAGAGCGCGGTGTTGAAGCGGGTGAGCAGGTTGCAGAAGATCTCGCGCTCGTCCTCCGCCCAGCCCTCCGTCACCAGCGCCATCAGCTCGCGGCGCGAGGCGCGCACCTCCTCCAGGCGGGCCTTGCCGCGCGGGGAGAGCTGCAGGACGACGGCACGGCCGTCCTCGGGGTGCGAGGTGCGCTTGACCAGGCCCGTGTCCACCAGCGGCGCGACCTGGCGGGTGACGGTCGAGGAGTCGATCCCCATGCCGGCCGCGAGCGCCTTGACGCCCATCGGGCCTTCCTGGTCGAGGCGGTTGAGCAGCAGGTAGGCGGCGCGGTCCATGGAGTTGTGGACCCGGCCGACGCCGCCGAGCCGGGTCTGCTCGGCACGGCGGGCGAAGACGGCAACCTGGTGCTGGAGGGCGTCGAGGACGCCGGGGGCGAGGTCGGTCGTCATGTCCTGAGGGGTGGGCATGGCTGGGACTCACTTCGTACGACGGCAGGGATAAGAGCGGGGAACTGCTGAGAATGGGGGACAGAGTACGCGGCCCGGCGCCCGTTCGTACCAGTGCTCGGCAAACCGGTCGGTATGCCGGTATCCGGGGGCGGCGGGATACTGACCCCATGGCCGCACGACCGGTCCGCCTGGACGACGTCCGGCGGGCACAGCGGACGCTGGCGGGGGTGGCCCAGCGCACCGCGCTGGAGCCCAGCCGCCACCTGTCCCGGCTGGTGGGCGCCCCGGTCCGGCTCAAGTGCGAGAACCTGCAGCGGACCGGCTCGTTCAAGGTGCGCGGCGCCTACGTACGGATCGCCGGCCTGAGCGCCGGGGAACGGGCCGCCGGCGTCGTCGCCGCCAGCACCGGCAACCACGGGCAGGGGGTGGCGCTGGCCGCCTCGCTGCTGGGCGTCCGGGCCACGGTGTTCATGCCGGAGGAGGCCCAGCTGCCCAAGCTGGCCGCCACCCGCGGCTACGGCGCCCAGGTGCGCGTGTGCGGGCAGGGACTGGACGAGGCGCTGGCCGCCGCGCGGGAGTACGCGCGAGCGGCGGGCGCGGTCTTCATCCACCCCTTCGACCACCCCGACGTCATCGCCGGACAGGGCACCGTGGGACTGGAGATCCTCGAGCAGTGCCCGCGGGCGGGCACGGTCGTGATGGGCGTCGGCGGGGGCGGGCTGGTGGCGGGCGTCGCGGTGGCGGTCAAGGCGCTGCGGCCGGACGTACGGATCGTGGGGGTGCAGGCGGCGGGCGCGGCCGCGTACCCGCCGTCGCTGGCCGCCGGGCACCCGGTGACGGTGGAGGCGCCCGTGACGATGGCCGAGCATCCGGGTGGGGCGGCCGGGGAGCTGACGTTCCGGATCGTCGAGGAACTGGTCGACGAGGTGCGCACGGTGTCCGAGGACGAGCTGTCGAGCGCGCTGCTGCTGTGCCTGGAGCGGGCGAAGCTGGTGGTGGAGCCGGCCGGGGCGAGCCCGGTGGCGGCGCTGCTGGCCGACCCGGCGGCCTTCCGGGACGCGGCGGGCGGGACGGGAGAAGGGGGAGAGGCGGGAGGGGGCAGGGAGGGACGGCCGGTGGTGGCCGTCCTGTCGGGCGGCAACGTCGACGCGCTGGTGCTGCAACGGGTGTTGCGGCACGGCATGGCGGCCGCCGGACGGTACCTGTCGCTGCGGCTGCTGCTGACGGACCGTCCGGGCGCGCTGGCCGCGCTGCTGGAGGTGCTGTCGGCGGCCGGCGCCAACGTCGTGGACGTCTCGCACGTACGGACCGACCCGCGGCTGGGGCTCACCGAGGCCGAGGTCGAGGTGCACCTGGAGACGGCGGGACCGGAGCACTGCGCGGCGGTCCGGGCGGCGCTCCGCGCGGCCGGCTATCCGGTGATGTCCTGATATCGCGCCCCTGGCGTGCGGCCGGAATGGCCCGCGGACGGCGGTCACGGATTTCCGGTGAATATCCGGTGGGAATCATTCACGGGGCGGGACGGAGCCCGCGAACGTAAAATCGTGTATTACGTCACCTCAACGGGGAGAACCTCCATGCCAGGCGCTATATACGCCGAAGGCCTGGTCAAGACCTTCGGCGACGTCACGGCTCTGGACGGCGTCGATCTCGACGTCCCGGAAGGAACCGTTCTAGGACTGCTCGGCCCCAATGGCGCCGGCAAGACCACCGCCGTGCGTGTACTCACCACCCTCATCAGGCCCGACCGCGGCAAAGCCGTCGTGGCGGGCATCGACGTACTGAAGAAGCCCAACGAGGTGCGCCACGCCATCGGCCTGTCCGGGCAGTTCGCCGCCGTCGACGAATATCTGACGGGGCGTGAGAACCTCAGCATGGTCGGCCGGTTGTACCAGATGAGCTCGCGCGAGGCGAAGGCCCGCGCGGGCGAGCTGCTGGAGCGCTTCCACCTCGCCGACGCCGCCGACCGCCCCGCCAAGACCTACTCCGGCGGCATGCGCCGGCGCCTCGACCTCGCCGCCGCCCTGGTCGTCAGCCCGCCCGTGATGTTCATGGACGAGCCCACCACCGGCCTGGACCCGCGCAACCGCCAGGCCCTGTGGGAGGTCATCCAGGAACTGGTCGCCGGCGGCACTACCCTGCTCCTCACCACGCAGTATCTGGAGGAGGCCGACCACCTCGCGCACGACATCTGCGTGATCGACCACGGCAAGGTCATTGCCCGCGGCACCTCCGACCAGCTCAAGGCCCGCACCGGCGGCGAACGCGTCGAGCTCGTCGTGCACGAACGCCAGCACATCCCGCTCGCCGTCGAGGTCATGCGCCCCTTCGGCAAGGGCGGGTTCACCGTCGAGGAGCACACCCGCAAGGTCATCGTCCCGGTCTCCGGCGGCGCCCGGCTGCTCGCCGAGGTCATCCGCGAGCTGGACACCCGGGGCATCGAGATCGACGACATCGGCCTGCGCCGCCCCACCCTCGACGACGTCTTCATCTCGCTCACCGGCCATGTCGCCGAGGCCGGCGAGGAGACCCTCGAGCAGGAAGGGGCCGGAAAATGACCGCGGCCGGTGGCACCCTCTCCCGGCGGCCGGTGCCCAGGGCACGCGGCGGCGCCGTGCAGTCCGTACGCGACTCCCTCGTCGTCGCCCAGCGCAATCTGATCCGCATGATGCGCATCCCCGAAGTGGTCATCTTCGGGCTGATCCAGCCGATCATGTTCGTGGTGCTGTTCAGCTACGTCTTCGGTGGCTCCATCGCCGTGGGCGGCAGCACGGACCCCGACACCTACCGCCAGTTCCTGATGGCGGGCATCTTCGCGCAGACCGTCACCTTCGCCACGGCCGGCGCGGGCGCCGGCATCGCGGACGACATGCACAAGGGCCTCATCGACCGCTTCCGCTCGCTGCCCATGGCGCGCGGGGCCGTCCTCACCGGCCGCACGCTCGCCGACCTGGTGCAGACCGCCCTCACGCTCGTGGTGCTGGCGATCGTCGCCGTGATCGTCGGCTGGAGGATCCACGAGGGGCTGCTCAAGGCCCTGGCCGGCTTCGCCCTGCTGCTCCTGCTCGGCTACGCCTTCTCCTGGATCGGCGCGCTGATCGGGCTGTCCGTGCGCACCCCGGAGGCGGCCACGTCGGGCGGGCTGATCTGGCTCTTCCCGCTGACCTTCATCTCCAACGCGTTCGTCCCCGCGGACAACATGCCCACCGTGCTGCGCACGATCGCCGAGTGGAACCCCTTCAGCGCCACCGTCCAGGCCGCGCGCGAGCTCTTCGGCAACCTGCCGGCCGGCTATCCGGTGCCGTCGGCGTGGCCGATGCAGCACCCGGTGTGGGCGTCGCTGATCTGGTCCCTGCTGATCATCACCGCCTTCCGGGCCCTGTCGGTGCGCAAATACCGCTCGGCGACGGCGTAGGCGGGCGCGGGCCCGGGAACGTGGGAGACCCCGGGCATGCGGAAGGCCCCGGCCCCCGGAGATCCGGGGGCCGGGGCCTTGACTCGTCCGGCGTCCGCGAGGGCGTCAGCCCGAGTAGGGCTTGGCCTCGAGGATGCGGACCATGGCCTTCTTGCCGTTGGGGAGCTCGTACTGAGCGTCCTCGCCGATCTTCTTGCCGTTGACGCCCGAGCCCAGCGGGGACTGGGGGGAGTACGTCTCGATGTCCGAGCTGGCGTACTCGCGCGAGGCCAGCAGGAAGTCCAGGGTGTCGTCCGGGTCGCCGTCGAAGGCGATGGTGACGACCATGCCGGGGGCCACCACACCGTCGGCGGCCGGGGCCTCGCCGACCTTCGCGGACTCGAGCAGCTGGGTCAGCTGGCGAACGCGAAGCTCCTGCTTGCCCTGCTCCTCCTTGGCCGCGTGGTAACCGCCGTTCTCTCGCAGGTCACCTTCCTCGCGGGCCGCCGCGATCTTCGCCGCGATCTCGGTGCGAGCGGGACCAGACAGGTACTCCAGCTCGGCCTTGAGCTGGTCGTACGCCTCCTGAGTCAGCCAGGTGACGTTGTCGCTGGTCTGGGTCACAGGTGCTCCTCGTCGGTACTGGGGAATGCTGGGGGATGCATCTCGATACAAATGAACGCCCTACTCAGAAGGGTGCACCTTCAAAGGTGGGCGAAACCACGAGCCTAACAATTCCGTCCGGAAAGGGGGAAGAACCGACGGGGAGGAACCGCGCAAGAATCGCGTCAACGCAGGTCAGCGGCGTGACAGCGGCTTTGATCACGGCCCACCCGCCCGGCCTGTCAGCTCCGGTCGCCCGGACCTCCCGGCCCCGGCCGCCCCGGCCTGTCAGCCCCGTTTCTCCATCCGGCAGCCCTTGAGCTCGGTGGCCGCCGCGTGGGCGGTCGTCCGCAGGGTGACCAGTTCGGTGAAGTGCGTCTCGGGCTTGTCGAAGCGGAAGTCCTTGCGGCCCACCTCGCCGCCCTCCGCGCCGAGGGAGCGCAGCGTGCACACGGCGACGGCGTCCTCGTCCTTGCGGACCTCCAGGACCGCCTGCACGGTGTCGTCGCTGATCGTCTTGGAACGGATCAGCTGGGTGCTGCCGTCCGATTTCGTGATGTAGTGCACAGCGGCCCAGCCGACGAAGGCGAGCATCGCCGCGCCCAGCACCGCACCGACGATCTTCAGCTTGCGGTCGGCGCGCTCGTCCGCCGAGCGGCCGTAGCGGCCCTCTGGCAGGGCTCCGCGGTCCGCAGCCATGATCGTTCCTCCTGGTAGGGCCGGTTCCGGGCGCATCCCTTGCCGGCGGGGACCTTGTCCCGCGAACCCGGAATGAAAACACGCCCGCTTCGGTCACTATAGGAGGCGGCCCCGGACACCGATGGAGGGGCCCAAGACCTGTGACTGAGGATCGAGCCTTGACTGAGCAGTTGCGAATGATGGCCGTTCACGCCCACCCCGACGACGAGTCGAGCAAGGGCGCGGCCACGATGGCCAAGTACGTGTCCGAGGGGGTGGACGTGCTGGTCGCCACCTGCACGGGTGGAGAGCGCGGCTCCATTCTCAACCCCAAGCTCCAGGGCGACCCCTATATCGAGGAGCACATCCACGAGGTCCGGGCCAAGGAGATGGACGAGGCCCGCGACATCCTGGGCGTCAAGCAGGAGTGGCTGGGATTCGTCGACTCGGGCCTTCCCGAGGGCGACCCGCTGCCCCCGCTGCCCGAGGGCTGCTTCGCCCTCAAGGACGTTGAAGAAGCAGCCGAGGCGTTGGTACGGCTGATCCGCGAGTTCCGTCCGCACGTGGTCACCACGTACGACGAGAACGGCGGCTACCCCCACCCCGACCACATCATGACCCACAAGATCACGATGGTGGCCTTCGACGCGGCGGGCGACCCCGAGCGCTACCCCGAGGCCGGCGAGCCCTGGCAGCCGCAGAAGCTCTACTACAACCAGGGCTTCAACCGGCCGCGCACCCAGGCGCTGCACGACGCCCTGATCGAGCGCGGCCTGGACTCCCCCTACGGCGAGTGGCTCAAGCGGTGGGACGACATGGGCCGCGAGCGCACGCTGACCACCTTCGTGCCCTGCGCGGACTTCTTCGAGATCCGTGACAAGGCCCTGATCGCCCACGCCACGCAGATCGACCCCGACGGCGGCTGGTTCAAGGTTCCCATGGACATCCAGCGCGAGGTGTGGCCGACCGAGGAGTACGAGCTCGCGAAGTCCCTCGTCGACACTTCCCTCCCCGAGGACGACCTCTTCGCGGGCATCCGCAACAATTGACCCCATGATGAGCGCGACTGCAACCCTCGCCGCCACCCACCTCGTGCCTTTCGCCGCCGAGGAACTGGACAAGAACAAGGTCACGCCCGGTGTGCTCGGCTTCCTCGTCTTCGCCGTCATCGGCGGAGCCGTGTGGCTGCTGATGAAGAGCATGAACAAGCACATGAAGCGGGTCGACTTCGAGGAGGCTCCCGAGCCCTCCGGCGAGGGCGGCACGGCCGAGCGAACGGCCTGAGCACCGGGCGGACGGCCTGAGGGCCGAGCGAACGGCCTGAGCACCGGGCGGGACGGCCCCAGGGCGTGTCCGGTGCCGCGCCGTCGCGGCCGGACCCGCTGCCCACCGGCTCGGCACGTGGGTGCCGTAGCGCCGCCCCGGCCTGCCGGTGGGTGAGGATGCCCGGCCATGCCGAACCGCATGGCGCAACGAGACGTCCCCGTACCTCCTCCAGCACGCCGACAACCCGGTCGACTGAAGGGCCTGCGGAAGATCATGACCCACCCCGGGTGGAGCAGCCCCAAGGGCGGCCCGTCACCCCGGGTGGATTTCGCTTCGGCAATGCCGTCAGCCAGGCGTTCCGCGGCCTCCTCGAGGTCGCATGCGTCCACCGGCGCACACTCGCCATCCGCGCCGAGGCCCGGTCGGCGATCGCGACTGGATCACCAGCTTCCGCGAAATCCAACGGCTGCCCCACACCGGAGCCCGGTCGACCACGAATGAGACCGCCGGGCCGACCCTGTTGTGGAATTTGCCATTCCGCGTTGTGGAATTTGCCATTCCGCCGGCCCTCGCTCCATGGCGGGGTGTCGGCGGCTTGGGCGGACGTCGAATTTTGGCAAAAGTGCTGGTCAACCGATTGCGCCAGCATGTAGCCTGAAGATAGTTTTAGCATGCGTCAAGGGGGGCTCCTTCGCCTGGCCATGAAGCGCTGCTTTATGGTCGCGCACCGATTTCACGGTGTTGCCGTTTTCGCCCGCGAATAATTTGGCGCGCCAGCACGGGGGGAGCTGCAAATGACGTCCTACTTATGTGTACTTTCCATGGATTCGCTGGGCTCCTGATCCACGGTGATACTCCCCATCCGGGAGCCATTGGTCCAGCAGTGAAAGTCGATCCACCCGGTGGGTTACGGCTTGGCCGATGCCCCCCGTGACGAGTAGCGAAAGATCGTCGTGGACGCCACCCTTCAGGACTTCCGCCTCCTTGCCCGGTTCAAGGCAGCCTCCGCCTCTCCCCGCCCCTTCTGACGTCCTGCCGGCCTGGGCGGCAGGACCGGGCGAGACGTCGGGCCGCCTGCCGTGACCGCCGCCTGTCGGGTGATCTGCCGGCGCTCAGCGCCGGGGATGCCGCGTGATGGAAGCCCTTGGGTGATTTTCTCATGCTCTTTGAGAGAGGGAAAGAGGAGACAGGACATGGAAGAAGCGCTGGCCGAAAAACTCACCTACCGGGAGTTAGACGTGCTCGGCCTGCTGGCCCGGGGGTTGAGCAACCGGCTCATCGCTCGGAGGCTGGGCATCTCGGAGAAGACCGTGAAAAACCACCTCAGCAGCATTTACTTGAAAATCGGTGCCACCGACCGTACTCAGGCCGCGCTCTACGCCCAACACGTCGGCCTGACCGACCCCGGGAAAGCGGCTCCGTCCGCCCCGGCGTCTGCTCTGGCCTCCGATCCCGTCCCCAAGGAGGGTTCGCCCCCGACGGGCCCCGCCCTCACCGCGCGCGAGCGGGGCGTACTCCATCTACTGGCCCGGGGGTTGAGCAATCGGGTCATCGCTCGGACGCTGGGCATCTCGGAGAAGACCGTGAAAAACCACCTCAGCAGCATTTACTTGAAAATCGGAGCCGCCCACCGTACTCAGGCCGCGCTCTACGCCCAATTCGTCGACCTCGCTTCCTGAGCGGCTCGCGGCCGGACCTCTTCTCCGAGGGGATCTCCGCTGTCGCTCGGTGCGCTCGCTCTCCCGCGGTCGCGTTCCGTCGCCCGCGAGCATCCCTCCTCGACGAGGAACCTCCGCACCAGCTTGCCCGCCTCGTCCCGGCACTCCTCGAAGTAGGCGTGCCGGGCGCCCGGGAAGAGGTGTGCGCGGGCACCGGGGATACGGGAGGCGAGCAGCCGGAGGTTGTCCGGCGGGGTGAGCCGGTCCTGGCCGCCGTGGAGGATCAGGGTGGGGGCCGCGATGCCCGGCAGGTCGCTCCATGCGTCGTGCTCGTTGCTGGCGATGAGGTGGCCGCGGCGCGCATGGGCGGGCATCCGCGGGTCGCCGAGAGTGCGGTAGGGGCCAGGGTGCGCGGCGCGCCAGGCGGGGGAGTACATCAGGTCGGCCAGCACGCTGCGTACAGCCTCCGGATCCGGCTGTGCGAGGGACCGTCGTACCGACGCGTCGCGTTCCACGGCGTGCGGACCGCCAGGGGAGGTGCAGCCCAGGACCAGTCGGCGGACCCGCTCCGGGTGGCGGATCGCGAGCCACTGCGCGACCCGGCCGCCCATCGAGGTTCCGTATACGTCGGCGCGCTCGATACCGAGCGCGTCCAGGACCGCGACGACGTCGTCCGCGAACTGAACGACGGAGTACGGCCCTTCGGGCTTGTCGCTGTCGCCCGTGCCGCGCAGGTCCAGGGTGACGGTGGAGCGCACGGTGTGGAAGTCCTCGCGCACGCCGTCCCACCAGTGGTGGTCGTTCGCCTGCCCGGCGAGCAGCACCAGCGGCGGCCCCTCCCCGTGGTGCTGATACGCCAAGGCCGTGCCGTCCTGGGCCCGAGCGAAGGCCGGGGCCGGCCGGTCGTGTTCGGTCATCACATCCGCCAGTCGCCCGCGATCTTCAGCAGGCGGTCGTTCTGCTCGGGGGTGCCGATGGTGATCCGTACCCCCTCGTCGCCGAAGGGGCGCACCATGACTCCCGCCGCCTCGCACGCGACGGCGAACGCCTGCGTGCGTGAACCGAGGCGCAGCCAGACGAAGTTGGCCTGGCTGTCGGGAACGCTCCAGCCCGCGGCCCGCAGGGCATCGGTGACCCGAGTGCGCTCGGCCACCAGGGTCCGGACCCGCTCCAGCAGTTCGGGTTCCGCTTTCAGCGAGGCCCGCGCGGCGGCCTGGGCGAGTCCGCTGACGCCGAACGGCAGGCTGCAGGCGCGCAGCGCGGCCGCGACCGTCGGATGCGCGACCGCGTAGCCGACGCGCAGTCGTGCCAGCCCGTACGCCTTGGAGAAGGTGCGCAGAACGGCGACGTTGGGACGGTCGCGGTAGAGCTCGATGCCGTCGGGTACGTCGGTGTCGTCGACGAACTCGCGGTAGGCCTCGTCGAGCACCACCAGCACGTCGTCCGGCACCCGGTCGAGGAAGCGCTCGAGCTCACCGCGGTGCACGGCCGTGCTGGTCGGGTTGTTGGGGTTGCACACGATGATCATGCGAGTGCGGTCCGTCACCGCATCGGCCATGGCCTCCAGGTCATGCCGCTCGTCGCGCAGCGGAATCTGCACAGGGGTGGCCCCGGCGGCCCAGACGAGCGTCGGGTACGCCTCGAACGAGCGCCAGGCGAAGAGCACTTCGTCTCCTTCGCCGACCGCGGCGCACAACAAGTCCTTGATGACGCCGAGCGATCCGGTGCCGGGCACGAGGTGCTCCGGAGGCACCGCGAGGGAGGCGGACAGCTCCGCGATCAGTTCACTGCTCTTCGCATCGGGGTAGCGGTTGACGCGTCCCAGTTCCTCGCCCATCGAGGCGATGACCGACTGCAGCGGGGGATAGGGGTTCTCGTTCGACGACAGCTTGTCCACCAGGTCGCTGGGCGCGGCCCGGCCCGGTACGTAGCGAGGCAACCCGGAGACATCGGCGCGCAGCCGGGGGGCAGGTGCAGAAGGCATGGGGGGAACTTCCTGAACGGGGGAAGCGGACGGTCGTGCGGGTACGTCGTTCATCCGGGAGCCCGGGACTCCCGCACTCGGGGAGCCGTGAGCCGCGACGAGGCGCGCGGGCGTGAGATCCGGCCCGCGCGCCGACACCTCTGCCATGGCCGGCGCGCGTCTCGCTCACCTGCCGGGCCCGGCGGTACGCGCTACTGAGGCAGGGCGGACCGCCAGGATCGCCGCGGACACGGTCAGGCGACGGCCCCAGCGGGGGCGTCCTCCTCCTCGACGGCAGTGGTCCGCGCCCCTGCCTTGGTGAACTCCTCCATGAAGCTGGGGAAGGACAGCTTGACGTCCTCGAAGCCCGAGAACCTGTTGGCGGACTGCATCCGCAGGCCGGCCACGAACAGCGACATGAAGATGCGGTGGTCACCCCAGCTGGACAGCGTCACTCCGCCGGGGTACGTCTGCGCGCCGCGGACCAGGAAGCCGTCGCAGACCCCGTCGGCGTACAGGACCTCGATGTCCACGCCCGCGCGGGTCAGTTCGGCGGCCATGGCCTCGATGCGGGACGCCTTGTGGAACCGGGTGAGGCGTCCGCCGGTCACCTTCAGGCTGCCCTGCACGTACGCCCCGAGGGCGGCGAGCGTGGGCACGATGTTGGGGCAGTCCATCACATCCACCTCGAAGTCGCCGCACAGGCTGCCCTCCGGGTTGTCGACGATCATCGAGAGGGTGTCCTCGTCGAAGGTGACACTCACCCCGAGCTTTTCCAGGATCGGGACGATCGCGAACTCACCCTGCAGGCTGTCGCCGTACACGTTGGTCAGGACGGTCCGGCCCGGGAAGAGCGCGGCGGCGGCCAACAGGTACGAGGCAGAGGTGTAGTCCTCGTGGATGGTGACGTCCTGCGTCTGGTAGTGGGAGGGCTCCACGTGGTAGTGGCGCATGTCCTCCGACACGGCCAGCTTGATGCCCGCGTCGGTCAGGCTCGCCAGGGTCTGCCGGATGTACGACTGGGAGTAGACCTCGCCCGTCACCTCGATCTCCACCGGGCCCTCGGCCAGCGGCGCGGCGAACAGGATGGCGGTGATGAACTGCGAGCTGATGTCGCCCGGCAGCCGGCAGGTGCCGCCCTTCAGGCCGCCTCCCCAGTTGACGATCGGGGCCTTGCCCTCGTCGGCGATCGATTCGATGTCCGCGCCGAGTTCGCGCAGCGCGTCCAGCAGGGGCGCCATCACGCGCTTGCGCAGGGTCGCGTCGCCCGTCACCACCGTCGGCGACGGCAGGGCGGAGGCCAGCGCCGTCACGATACGGAACACCAGACCCGAGCCGCGGGACTGGACGACGCGCCGGATGTCCGGGAGGGTCCCTCCGATGCCCTTGATCTCCAGGAAACCCTCGTGCTCGGTTATCTCGGCGCCCAAGGCACGGCAGGCGGCCTTCATCGTCTCCGTCTCGTCGCAACGGAGGTCGTTGTAGACGCGTGACGTTCCCTCGGCCAGCGTGCCTACCAGAATGGCCCGTTGCGTCTCCGGCTTCGAGGAAGGGACGCGAAAAGTTCCGGAAAAGGAATCGATCGGATCGACCTTCAGCAGCATCCTCATGTCTCCCGTTTCACATCGTTCGCCGCCTGATGTTGTGCAGGCGATGTCGCTTTGAGGTCCTGGCCGGCGATATTCGCGGAGGGGGGAACAGGTCGTCCCGCCGCTTGGCGCTTCGATGTCGGTGCGGGAGTTCGGAAAACTCTCCTGGCGCGCATGGCGACCCTCCGCCGGCGTAGAGGACGCGATGGGAATTCTGCGTCCCGTGGGGTGGGGGCGGCAATAGGTCCATCTGCCCATGGCGTTCTCCCGCGCCTTCTTCCAGGCTCGCGCCCGACATCCCGCCGATCAGGCCGCTCTGTTGGCGGACTGGGTGCGGGGGCCGGCACGTTCACCACGCCCGCGGCCGTGAACCGGGCCGTCGCCGCAGCCGGAGAACTCTCCGATGCGCATGACGGTCCTCCGCCGACGGTGGACGGTGCAGGGCGCGACGCGGATTCTGCGTCCCATGGGATGGGAGCGGCAATAGGCCCTTCTTCCCATGGTGTTTGCGGCGCGAGGCGGTCCGCCCCCTCCTTTGCCGAGGGGTGCCGCCGTCGTCGGCGCCCAGCGGCATCACCGGTGCCGGGAGGGGGGACCTAGGTCCTATTCTGACCGGCCCGGTCCCGTGCGAGGCTGTGGCAGCGCGATCAACGCATTGAGGGCTGTTCCCGGGACTCAGATCCGGGTTCGTCCTTCGACTCCGAAAAGCTCGTCTTTCACCGCCGTCAACCGGCCCACGGCCGGGCACATCCATGTTTCTGTGAACCGTGAGGCGCCATCCATGTCCAGCGCAATCCTGTTCTTGAACCGCTGGCCCTCGTATGAGGACGAGCGGCGCTGGGAGAACCGCCTGGCCGCCCCCGAGTTGGTCTTCGACCCGGAGACCGACCGCGTCACATACCTCTGCGACGAGGTCGGCCGCAGTGGAGTGCCCTCCGATGCCGAACGGGTTCACGTCGTACCGGACTTCGGTGACGTGGACGGTGTGCTGGAGCTCGTCGACGCCATCGTCCGCGACGAGGGCCCGTTCGACCACGTCATCGGCTTCTCCGAGATGTTGCTCGACCTCGCGGCGACCCTGCGCGAGCGGTACGGCATCCCGGGCCCCGGTGTCGAGGAGACCTCCCGGTTCCGCGACAAGAGCATCATGAAGGAGCGGGTGTCGCGGGCCGGCCTCCGAGTGCCGCGCTGGGCGCCCTGCCACAGCGAGGAGCAGACCCTCGCGGCCGCCGAGGAGTTCGGCTACCCAGTGATCGTCAAGCCGGTGCGAGGGGCGTCCAGCCAGGGTGTGCGCGAGATCGCCTCGGCCGAGGAGCTGCGGGCCCTGTGCGCCGAACGGAGCCTGGACGACCTGGAGATCGAGGAGTTCGTGCAGGGCGATATCCTGCACGTCGACGGCGTCGTGGACGCCGAGGGCAAACCACTGTTCCTGTGCACCTCGCGCTACATCTCCACCTGTCTGGACTACGAGGTCCTGGGCGCGCCGCTCGGCTCGGTCTTCCAGACGGACCCCGAGGTGCGCGACCGCTGCGAGGACTTCGCCGTGCGCTGCCTGACCGCGCTCGGTCTGCGCGGCTCCGCCTTCCACCTCGAACTCTTCGACACCGGGGAAGAGCTGGTGTTCCTGGAGGTCGGGGCCCGGGTGCCGGGTGCGGACGTGTCCTATGTCATCGACGACGTCCACGGCGTGAACCTCTGGCGGCTGTGGGTCGACGTGCTGCTCGGCCGCTCGGTGGACCTGCCGGTCCCCGATCGGTCGCTGAGCGGCGGCTGGCTGATCATCCAAGGTCCCAAGCCGCTGCCCCGGAAGGTCACCGCCGCGACCCCGCTCCTGGGTCACGTTCCGTATGTGTACCGCGAGCTGGTGCCGAGGCCGGGTGAGGTCCTGGTCTCCAGGCCCGGCTCGTACGCCACTCTCCAGGGCGGCCGCTTTTTGTTCCGGGGCGGCACCCAGAAGCAGATCGAGGAAGCCGTGAGCCAGGCGAGTGCGCAGTACCGGCTGACGACCGAGCCCCTCGCGTAGATCGCCCGAACCATCGCGTGCCATAGGCCAGAGAACCATCGAGTCCGTGGAGGAAGACGTGGCCCAGTTGAGCCATGCGGAGCTGGTTGAGAAGAAGTTCGTGCTGTTCGCCGAGGAATGCTTCGGACTCTTCACGAGCAAGATTGCCGCCTCACTGGTCCGCTACAACGGGGACCGCTGCGTCGCCGTGATCGACAGCCTTCAGGCCGGCCGGACCGTCCAGGACGTCCTCGGCTACGGCGGCCCGATCCCGATCGTCAGCCGCGTCGAGGACGCTCTGCACCTGCGCCCCGAGGTCATGATCATCGGTAAGGGGCTGCACTCCGCCGACCTGCCCGAGTCCTGGAAGCCGCACATCCTCTCCGCCGTCCAGAACGGCCTGCACCTGGTCAACTCGATCCACTACCGTCTCGCCGGCGACCCGGACATCGCCCGTGCCATCCGGGACAAGGGCGTCACCGTCTGGGAGACCAAGGACACCCCGCCGGTGCAGCTCAACAAGGCCCGTGTCCTGGACCTGGACACCTGGGTCATCCACACCTGCGGCAGCGACTCCAACATCGGCAAGAAGACGGCCGCCCTGCAGATCTGGCAAGAGGCCAACCGCGTCGGCATCAGCACCGGCTTCGCCGCCACCGGCCAGAGCGGCATGCTGATCTCCGGCCATGGCATCGCGGTCGACGGCGTGCCCGGCGACTTCATGGCCGGCGCCGTCGAGAAGGTCGTCATGGATGCCGCGGCCGGCAACGAATGGGTCGTCGTCGAGGGCCAGGGTTCGCTCAACCACATCGGGTTCAGCAGCGTCGCCCTCGCCATCCTCCACGGTGCCCTGCCGCATGCCCTGGTCTTCTGCCACCGCCTCGGTGCCGAGCGCACCAAGGTCTGGGAGACGCCCATCCGCCCCCTCCCCGAGCTCATCCGCCTGAACGAGGAGCTCTCCGTCTTCGAACGGCCCGCCAAGGTCGCCGCCATCAGCGTCAACAGCTTCGGCTTCTCCGAGGAGGACTACCGCCGCGAGGTCGAGAAGCTGGAGGCCGACACCGGACTGCCCGTCGTCGACCCGGTCCGCGAAGGCGGCGCCCGGCTCGTGGAGATCCTGCGCGCCCACCAGCGCGAGACCCTTGACCGGCTGTCCGACCTCCAGCGCTGAGGGCGACCCGGGAACTTCGAGGAGATGCACCGATGAAGAGAGCGATCCTGCTCCTCATGCACCAGGGCAAGTCGTACACCGAGGAGATCGCCGCGGCCGCCGCCGGGCTCGATCTGGCCCTGGTCGCCCTGAGCTCCCGGCCGGAGAGGCCGGGGGTGCTGGAGGAGAGCCGCCGGCACCTGGCGGACTGCGTGGTCACCGAGGAATCCGAACTGGGCTCCGGCGACCTCGACAAGGCCGTTCTCGAACTCGCCGGCCGGGGCTACCGGGTCGAGGCCGCCCTCGCCACCTTCGAGGGCTACCGGCTGCTGATGGCAGAGCTCAACGAGCGGCTGGGCGTGGACGACTCCGCGGAGGCCGTGTTGCGCCTCTGCCTCGACAAGTACGAACTGCGCCGCCACCTCTTCGCCGAGGGGCTGAGCGAGGTCCGACTGCACCGGCTCATCCCCGGTGTGCCCCCCGAACTCGACCCCTCCGCGCAGTGGTTCGTCAAGCCGGTACGCGGTGCCTCGTCCTTCGCGACCTTCGTCCTGAACGACGTCGACGACTTGGCCGACCTGCCCGCGCTTCAGGAGCAGATGCGCGCCGACCAGCGCATGAAGGCAATCTTCATGGACCGGTACGACTTCCTGGTCGAGGAGTACGTCGAGGGCCCGGAGTTCAGCTTCGAGACCTTCGTCCTCGACGGCCGGGTCCACCACCTGTGCGTCCACGAGAAGGCCCGCGTGGAACGCCTGGAGCGGACCGTCCTGGAGGGGATGTCGGTCAGCCCGCCCGTGAGCCTCGACCGTGAACTCGTCCTGGAAGGAGCCGACCACGTCACCCGCTGCCTCGCCGCGCTGGCGGAGCACGGGACGGTCGCCGGCGTCTTCCACATCGAGGTCAAGTACTGGGAGTCGAAGAAGCGCTGGGAGATCATCGAGATCAACCCCCGGATGGGCGGCAGCCTGATCGACGCCAGCGTCCAGACCGTCACCGGGCACTCCCTCCTGGACCTGTGGACCGAGTCCCTGCTGCTGCCCGAGGGCGAGCGGGACGCCTTCCACGACCGGCTCACCCGCGCCTCCCAGCTGGAGGCCCTGCGCACCGGCGCACCCACCCGGGCGACCGTGTTCCTCAGCAAGTACGGAGAGAAGGGGCGGACCGTCGACGCGATCCGCTTCGAGCCGCCCACCCGCCCGCCCCGCATCCTGCGCGTCCACGTGGCGGAGGGCGCCGAACTCGACGCGTCAGACCGGGGCATCTGCCTGATGGATGCCCTGTGGGACGCGGCGGCCGACGACCTCGAGGCCGAGACCGACTTCCTCGACCGACACGCGACGGAGCATTTCCACGTCAGCTACCGCTGACCACGGCACCACACTCCGCCCCTTTAGTGAACATCCCCTGCGAACCCTCTTGCGTAAGGAGAACGCGATGAACCGCGTGCAGAACTCCGGGATCACCTACCCGAAGCCGTTCTACAACGAGGAGCAGAGCCGTCTGAAGAAGGCCGAGCTCGACCGTTACCTGGACAATAAGATGGCGGAGTGGAAGGCCACCGTCCCCTTCGCGTCCCACCTGAGCGAGCCGGAGCTCCACCAGGCGTACTACCGCCGCACCCTCATCGAGCACGTGTGGCGTATCCGCCTCTCCCGGGTCAGCCAGTCCAAGGCCATCTACAAGATCGCCCAGGTCTCGCCCCGTGCCGCCCGCGACTACGCGCAGTACCAGGCCGACGAGATGCTCCACGACAAGCTGTACGTCAGCGACGCCGCGGCCGCCGGCGTCACGGAGGAGGAGATCCAGGCCACCGAGCCCTACCTCTCCACCCGTCTTCTGGAGGGCTTCTTCTACTACACCCTGGAGCACGAGTCGTACCTCGCCCCGGTCGTCTCCAACTACCTGGTGGAGTACACCCAGATCAAGCTCCAGCCGGCGATCGTCGAGAACCTCCAGGAGCGGCTCGGCAAGGAGAACGTGAAGGGGCAGGCCGCCCACCTCCACGTCGACAGCACCGAGGACCACTCCCAGGAGATGTGGGACATCCTCCACCAGCTGCTCTTCAGCGAGGAGGACTTCCAGCAGGTGCTCAAGTACATCGACGACGTCCAGGACATCCTCGCGATGTTCTTCCGGGAGATCTACGAGGACACCGTCGCCAAGCACGCGCAGACCGCCGAGTGATCCGTACGTCCCGGACCCCGCGCCGGCGACAGAACCGGCACGCGGGGACGTCGGGCGCCTGAGGGGTGAACCGGTCGAGTGATCCACGGGGACCTTCCGTGTCCCCGTCTCGGACCGGAGAAACGACGAGCGGCCGCGAGAGCCCTGGCCGAGGGACGCTCGCGGCCGCCCAGCCCCACCTCCCCCGGCGCCCCCGCCACGCAGCAGAGAGGAACCCCGCCATGTCCGCAGCCGACACAGCCACGTTCGCCAAGGAGTACCGCGAGAACGGTTTCGCGGTCGTCGAACGTCTCTTTGATCCGAGCGAGGTCGCCGAGCTCAACACCGCCATCACGGAGATCCTCGACGTCTCCGACGTCAGCTCCGTCGCCGAGGTGGAGCCGGGTGACAAGGGCATGGCGCGCCGGATCTGGTCGCCCACCAAGCAGCACTCCGCGTTCGAGCGGGCCGCCGCCCACCCCGAACTGCTCGACCACGTCGAGGCGCTCATCGGCCCCGACATCCTGTTCCACTACAGCAAGCTCCACCTCAAGGCCCCGCAGGTGGGCAGTGTCGTGGACTGGCACCAGGACTTCGCCTACTACCCCCACACCAACACCGACCTGGTGACGGCCCTCGTCTACCTCGACGACACCACCACCGAGAACTCCGCCCTCCAGGTCGTCCCCGGCTCCCACCACCGCGGCCTCGCCGACCACTACCTCGACGGCCACTTCCGCGGCAAGGTGGTGGGCGCCGACGCCCCGGACCCGGAGCTCGCCGTGGCCATCGAGGCGCCCGCGGGCAGCGTGGTCTTCATCCACCCCCTGCTCCTGCACTACTCCTCCCCGAACCGCTCCGACCGGTACCGTCGCTCCTTCCTGCCGGCCTACCGGGCGGCCGACGCCTACCCGATCCACTTCGGCCCGCACGCCGGTCACAACGAGGCCGGGGTGAAGCTGCTGCGCGGCCAGGTGTCGGACACGGCACGTGTGGAGGCCGGGGCGTGGCGTCTCCCGTTCGCGGAGCGCCCCTTCGGCTCGCTCTTCCAGCTCCAGGAGGGCGCCAACCAGACCGCGGACGCGACGGCCACCGGGTACGCCACGCTGGAGAAGGCGGAGTGACAACCCCATGAGCACGCCGAACGTGACGGTCGTCCGCGCCTGCCTGCGGGGCGGCGAGGGCGGCAGCCCCACGGCCGTCGTCCTGGAGGACCACGCGGACGGCGCGCCGCTGGGCGACGACGAGCGGCGCCGGATCCCGGTCGCACACGGTGTCTCGCACGCCGTGTACGTACGTCACGTCGGCGACGCGACCGAGCTGCGCTTCTTCACCGCGGAGGAGGAACTGCCCGCCTGCGGGCACGGCACGGTCGCCGCCCTCGCCCTCCTCGCGGCACGGCACGGCGGCGCCGGGCCCTACCGGGCCACCCTCCGTGCCGGGGGGCGCCTCTTCGCCGGGCGGGCCGAGCGCGTCGGCGAGCTGATCACCGCCGCCTTCGACCCGGGCCCCGTCGATCTGCGCGAACCCACCGCGGAGGAACGCGCCCTCGTTCTTCCGGCCCTCGGTCTCGCGCCGCACGAGGCCGGGCCGGACGTCCGGATCGCCGGCGTGGGCCGCGAACGCGTTCTGGTGCCGCTCCCCACCCGGGCCGCGCTCGCCGCGCTGCGTCCGGACCTCGACCGCCTCAGGGCGGCCTGCGACCGGTTCGGCCTGCTCGGCGCGTACGTTCACTCGGAACCTTCCCCCGAGGGCGCGCTCGCGGCACGGATGTTCGCCCCCTCGATCGGCGTTCCGGAGGACCTCGCCAACGCCAACAGCACGGCCTGTCTCGCCGCACACCTGGCCGGCCGGGGCACCCACCGGATCGCCGTCGACATGGGCGACGCCCTCGGCAGCCCGGCCACCGTCACCGCCACGGCGGGACCGGACCTGAGAGTCGAAGTCGGCGGCTTCGCACGGCCGTGACGGAGCGACCGATCGGCTCTCTTGAGAACGACCGAGCCATTTCGGCGCAACGGAGGAACAGCCAGTTGGACACCATCAGTCGGCGCAGGCCCAGCGAACAGATCGAGCCGACGGCCGGGCGGGGCGTCGACCGAGGGCTCATGGCCTGGCTGGTGGCCCGCGGTCTGATACCCGAGACGAGCCCCAAACGCGCCTTCGCCGTCGCGACCTTCATCAGCCTGATCGGCAAGGGCCTCTTCATGTCCGGGGCCGCGTTGTTCTTCACCCGCTCCGTGGGCCTCCCGGTCGCCCAGGTCGGACTCGCCCTGGGCGCCGCCGCCCTGATCGGACTCGCCGCCGGCGTCCCCGTGGGCCACCTGGCCGACCGGTACGGCCCGCGCGAGGTCTTCCGGCTCACGCTCTTCGTGCAGGCCCTCGCCGTGGCGGGACTGGTGTTCGTACGCTCCTTCCCGTCGCTGGTCGCGTGCCTGTGCGTGGTCGAGCTCGCCGTCTCGGCCGGCACGGCCGCCCGCGGCCCGCTGAACCGCGCCCTGGGCGCCCCGAACCCCACCCACTACCGCTCCTACCTGCGTGCCCTCAACAACATCGCCATCGGCTGCGGAGCCCTCGCGGCCGGCGTCGTCCTGCAGTTGGACACCAGGACCGCATACGTGTGCCTCATGCTCGGCACCGCCGTCCTGTTCCTCGCCTCCGCGGCCGCCTGCTCCCGCGTTCCGTCCGTGCCACCGGTGGAGGCCCCGGTGGGAGGCAACCGCTGGCCGGTCCTGAAGGACAAGCCGTACGTGGTGCTCACGGTCCTCGACGGCATCATGTCCATCCAGAACCAGATGCTGAGCTTCGCCCTGCCGCTGTGGATCATCGGGCACACCGATGCACCACGGTGGTTCGTCGGTGCGAGCGTGGCCGTCAACACCGCCATCGTGGTCTGCCTGCAGGTGCGGGTCAGCCGCGGCGTCGTCGACAACATGTCGGCCGGCCGCACCATGCGCCGCGCGGGGGCTGCACTCCTCCTCTCCACCGCCCTCATCGCGGTGGCGGGCGGCGCGCCCGGGTGGGTCGCCATGGTCGTCGTCCTACTCGGTGTGGTCTCCTTCACCGTGGGCGAACTGTGGTACGCGGCCGCCTCGTTCGAGCTGTCCTTCGGCCTCGCTCCCGAGCACGCACAGGGCCAGTACTCGGGTCTGTTCGCCATCGGCCAGGGCCTGTCCAACGCGATCGGCCCGCCGGTGCTCGGCCTGCTCTGCCTCGGCTGGGGCGAGCCGGGCTGGCTCACCGTGGGAGTGCTCTTCCTCGTCGCCGGCCAGTTCGTACCGCTCGTCGTGAGGTGGTCCGACCGCACGCGCACACACAGCCCGGGCTAGGACCGTGCAGGAAACGCCCTCCGTGCCGACCGTACCGGCGACACCGATCGGACCGTGGAAGGACCGTCCACCGACCGCCGGGCCCGGCGGCCGGCACGGCACGTGGGTGCCGTAGCGCCGCCCCGGCCTGCCGGTGGGTAAGGATGGGGCCATGCCGAACCGCCTGGCGCACGAGACGTCCCCGTACCTCCTCCAGCACGCCGACAACCCGGTCGACTGGTGGCCCTGGTCGCCCGAGGCCTTCGCCGAGGCCCGGCGCCGGGGCGTGCCGGTGCTGCTCAGCGTGGGGTATTCGAGCTGTCACTGGTGCCATGTGATGGCTCACGAATCGTTCGAGGACGCGTCCGTCGCCGACTACCTCAACGAGCACTTCGTCTCCGTCAAGGTCGACCGCGAGGAGCGGCCCGACATCGACGCGGTCTACATGGAGGCCGTCCAGGCCGCCACCGGCCAGGGCGGCTGGCCCATGACCGTCTTCCTCACCCCCGACGCCGAGCCCTTCTACTTCGGCACCTACTTCCCGCCCGCACCCCGGCACGGCATGCCCGGCTTCGGGCAGGTGCTCGAGGGCGTGCGGGCCGCCTGGAGCGACCGCCGGGACGAGGTCGGGCAGGTGGCGCGGCGGATCGTCCGGGACCTGTCCGAGCGGGCGCTCGCCGTCGACACCTCCACCCCGCCCGGCCCCGAGGAACTCCACGCCGCGCTGCTGGGGCTGACCCGCGAGTTCGACGCCGTGCGCGGCGGCTTCGGCGGGGCGCCGAAGTTCCCGCCGTCCATGACGCTGGAGTTCCTGCTCCGCCACCATGTGCGCACGGGCTCCGAGGCGGCGCTGCAGATGGCGGAGGCCACCTGCGAGGCCATGGCCCGGGGCGGCATCTACGACCAGCTCGGCGGCGGCTTCGCGCGGTACTCGGTGGACGCCTCCTGGACCGTGCCGCACTTCGAGAAGATGCTCTACGACAACGCCCTGCTGTGCCGGGCGTACGCCCATCTGTGGCGGGCCACGGGCTCGGCCCTCGCCCGGCGGGTCGCCCTGGAGACGGCGGACTTCATGGTCCGCGAACTGCGGACGGGCGAGGGCGGCTTCGCCTCGGCGCTCGACGCGGACAGCGACGACGGGACGGGCCGGCACGTGGAGGGCGCGTACTACGTGTGGACGCCCCGGCAGCTGCGGGAGGTGCTGGGCGAGGAGGACGCGGCGCTCGCCGCCGCCTACTTCGGCGTCACCCGGGAGGGCACCTTCGAGGAGGGCGCCTCCGTCCTGCAGCTCCCCGACACCGAGCTGCTCGTCGACGCCTCGAAGATCGCCTCCGTGAAGGAGCGGCTGCTGGCGGCCCGCGAGCGGCGGGCCCGCCCGGGCCGCGACGACAAGATCGTGGCCGCCTGGAACGGTCTGGCGATCGCCGCGCTCGCCGAGACCGGCGCCTACTTCGACCGGCCGGACCTGATCCAGGCCGCCACGGACGCCGCCGACCTGCTGGTGCGCACCCACATGGACTGGCACGCGCGGCTCTCGCGCACCTCCCTGGACGGCACGGTGGGCGGCCACGCGGGCGTCCTGGAGGACTACGCGGACGTGGCCGAGGGCTTCCTCGCGCTCGCCGCGGTCGCCGGCGAGGGCGTCTGGGTCGACTTCGCCGGGCTGCTGCTGGACGCCGTGCTGGTCCACTTCACCGACGTCAGCGGCGCGCTCTTCGACACCGCCGACGACGCCGAGATCCTCATCCGCCGCCCGCAGGACCCCACCGACAGCGCCACCCCCTCGGGCTGGACGGCGGCGGCCGGCGCCCTCCTGTCGTACGCCGCCTATACCGGCAGCACCGCGCACCGGGAGGCCGCCGAGAAGGCGCTGGGCGTCGTGCGCACCCTGGGGCCGAAGGCGCCGCGCTTCATCAGCTGGGGCCTGGCGGTCGCCGAGGCCCTGCTGGACGGCCCGCGCGAGGTCGCCGTCGTGGGGCCCGTCGATCACCCCGTCACCCGTCAGCTGCACCACACCGCGCTGCTGTCGACCGCGCCCGGCCTGGCCGTGGCGCTCGGCGAGCCGGGCTCGGAGGAGGTGCCGCTGCTGAAGGACCGCCCGCTGCTCGAGGGCCGTCCGGCGGCCTACGTCTGCCGCCGCTTCACGTGCGACGCGCCGACGGCGGACCCGAAGGCCCTCGCGCAGCGGCTGGGCGGCTGAGGGGCGCGGGCCGGCGTGCTTCAGCCGCCGGCCGGCGTGTGCTTCAGGGGGTGAGGGTGCCGGCCAGGGTCAGCAGGGCGCGGTCCAGTGCGGGGACCAGCAGCTCCTTGGGCTGCCCGTGGTCGACCCAGTACATGATCGCCTCGTTGATCACCGCGAGGACGGCCGTGGCCGCGACGCGCAGCTCCAGCTCCTCGGGGGAGCGGCCGGTGCGCCGGGCCAGGGCGTCGGCGAACAGGCGGCAGTTCTCGACCGCGCTCTCGGCCGCGCGGCCGCGCAGCGCGGGCACGTCGCGGATGAGCCGGGAGCACTGCCGCAGTTCACTGATGTCGCCCTCGACGGCCTGGCGCATGGCCTCCACGACGCCCTGCCGGACGGCCTCCATCGGGGGTTCGTCCGCCGGGCGGCCCAGGACGGCGGCGGCAAGCATCGGGTCGCACTCCCGTCTGAGCACGATGTCTTCCTTGGTGGGGAAGTAGCGGAAGACGGTGCTGGGGGAGACGTCGGCGGCCTCGGCGATCCGGTCGACAGGCGTGGCGTCGTACCCGTGCTCCTCGAACAGCCGGTAGGCGGCGCGGCGGATCGCCTGGCGGGTCTGGATCTTCTTCCGCTCGCGCAGCCCGAGCCGGGAGCCGGGCTGAGGGCCGGAGGAGGTCTGTACTGAGGCCATGGACAGCATTCTCCGGTATCGATCTTGCGGCCCCGGCGGGCATTCCCGGCGTTCCGGGCGAGAACGCTGACGAGTCCCTGATTGTCAGTGGGGTGTGTGACCCTGTGTGCAGGGAAGGGGACCGGTCGTAAGGATCGGAAAGGGGAGGGGCATGACGATTGCCGCTGTGCTGACCGCGCTGTTGTGCGTCGGCGGGTATGTGCTGATCGGTGAGCCGGCCGTGGTCGCGGTGGTGCTCGCGGGCGTGGGCGGGCTGGCCTGGCGGGTGGCCGCGGCCTCCAGGCCGCGGCCACCGCGCATGGGGAGAGCGCCGCGTGCGGGCGCGCCGTCCTCAGGCGCCTCGGGTGTCTCGGACGCCTCGGGTGTCTCAGGCGTGCGAATAGGCCACGAGGGAGATGCCCACATAGTGCGCGATGAACGCCGCCAGGGTGAGTGAGTGGAACACCTCGTGGAAGCCGAACCACCGGGGTGAGGGGTTGGGGCGTTTGATCCCGTAGATCACGCCGCCCGCGGAGTAGAGGAGGCCGCCGACGATCACCAGGACGAGGACCGCGATGCCGCCCTTGCGCAGGAAGTCCGGCAGGAAGAAGACGGCGGCCCATCCCATCGCGATGTAGCAGGGGATGTAGAGCCAGCGGGGCGCGCCGACCCAGAAGACGCGGAAGGCGATGCCGGCCGCGGCCGCCGCCCAGACCGCCCACAGCAGCACCTGGCCCCGGCTGCCGGGGACCAGGAGCATGGTCAGCGGGGTGTAGGTGCCCGCGATGATGAGAAAGATGTTCGCGTGGTCGAGGCGGCGCAGCACGGCGGTGGCGCGCGGGCTCCAGTCGCCGCGGTGGTACAGCGCGCTGATGCCGAACAGCAGGCAGGCGCTGAGCACGTACACCGCACAGGCGACGCGGCCGCGCGTGCTGTCGGCCAGGGCGGTGAGGAAGACGCCGGAGATCAGTACGGCCGGGAACATCCCGGCGTGCAGCCAGCCGCGCAGCCGGGGTTTGGCCGGGACGTCCGGCACGGTGGGCGTGAGGGGCGCGGAGGGCGCGGAGAGCGCGAGTTGCGCTGCGTCGGGCGCGGGAGTCATGGACGCCATGCTACCTACGGGACCGTAGGTTACGGACAGGTACCACGTGGTGATGCTCACGAAGGTGCCCCCTGGACAGATCGGATGAGTAGTCGGATGATCAAATGAGTGTGGGCGGCACCGGATGAGCGGTCACGAAGCGTCTGGGTCGCAGCCCCCAAGGGGCATACATGTGCAGAGACGGTCCTTGCGGACACCGCAGGGGCCGTACACCCTCAACCATCTGACGCCGGGCAAGCGGGTCCCGGCGGAACGGAGCGATCGTGGCGCGCAGCAGTGCGGCTCCCACCACCCCCACCAACCACCAGGAGCTGATCTCCTGGGTCGACGAGATCGCCGCCCTCACACAGCCGGACCGCGTGGTCTGGTGCGACGGATCCGAGGCCGAGTACGAGCGTCTGTGCGAAGAGCTCGTGGCCAAGGGCACCTTCCGCAGGCTCGACCCGGTCAAGCGCCCCAACTCCTACTACGCCGCCTCCGACCCCAGCGACGTGGCGCGCGTCGAGGACCGTACGTTCATCTGCTCCGAGAAGGAGGAGGACGCGGGCCCGACCAACCACTGGAAGGCCCCCGCCGAGATGCGGGAGCTCTTCGCGGGCAAGGAGGGCGACGGAGGCATCTTCCGCGGCTCCATGCGCGGCCGCACCATGTACGTCGTGCCCTTCTGCATGGGCCCGCTCGGCTCGTCGCTCTCCGCCATCGGCGTCGAGATCACCGACTCCGCCTACGTCGCCGTCTCGATGCGCACCATGACCCGCATGGGCCAGGCCGTCCTCGACGAGCTCGGCACCGACGGCTTCTTCGTCAAGGCGGTCCACACCCTCGGCGCTCCGCTCGCCGAGGGCGAGGCCGACGTGCCCTGGCCGTGCAACTCCACCAAGTACATCTCGCACTTCCCCGAGGACCGCGAGATCTGGTCCTACGGCTCCGGCTACGGCGGCAACGCCCTGCTGGGCAAGAAGTGCTACGCCCTGCGCATCGCCTCCGTGATGGCGCGCGACGAGGGCTGGCTGGCCGAGCACATGCTCATCCTCAAGCTGACCCCGCCGCAGGGCGAGGCCAAGTACGTGGCCGCCGCCTTCCCCTCCGCCTGCGGCAAGACCAACCTCGCCATGCTGGAGCCCACGATCTCCGGCTGGACCGTGGAGACCATCGGCGACGACATCGCCTGGATGCGCTTCGGCGAGGACGGCCGCCTCTACGCCATCAACCCCGAGGCCGGCTTCTTCGGCGTCGCCCCCGGCACCGGCGAGAACACCAACGCCAACGCCATGAAGACCCTCTGGGGCAACTCGGTCTTCACCAACGTCGCCCTCACCGACGACAACGACGTCTGGTGGGAGGGCATGACCGAGGACAAGCCCGCGCACCTGACCGACTGGCGCGGCAACGACTGGACGCCGGGCAGCGACGCCCCCGCCGCCCACCCCAACGCCCGCTTCACCGTGCCCGCCTCGCAGTGCCCGATCATCGCGCCCGAGTGGGAGGACCCCAAGGGCGTGCCGATCTCGGCCATCCTCTTCGGCGGCCGCCGCGCCACGGCCGTGCCGCTGGTGACCGAGTCCTTCTCCTGGCAGCACGGCGTCTTCCTCGGCGCCAACGTCGCCTCCGAGAAGACCGCCGCCGCCGAGGGCAAGGTCGGCGAGCTGCGCCGCGACCCGTTCGCCATGCTGCCGTTCTGCGGCTACAACATGGGCGACTACATGGGTCACTGGGTGAACGTCGGCGCCGACAAGGACCAGGCCAAGCTGCCGAAGATCTACTACGTCAACTGGTTCCGCAAGAACCAGGCGGGCGACTTCGTCTGGCCCGGCTTCGGCGAGAACAGCCGCGTGCTGAAGTGGATCGTCGAGCGCCTCGACGGCCGGGCCGAGGGCGTCGAGACCCCCATCGGCATCCTGCCGACGAAGGAGGCCCTCGACACGGACGGCCTGCAGCTGGCCGACGCCGACCTCGACCTGCTGCTGACGGTCGACAAGGAGGTCTGGCGCGAGGAGGCGGCGCTGGTGCCCGCGCACCTCGACACCTTCGGTGACCACACCCCGAAGGAGCTGTGGGACGAGTACCGCGCGCTGGTCGAGCGCCTGGGCTGAGCCCTCCTGCCCGCCCGAGGGTGCACCTCGCTCCCGTCCGCAGCACCGTTGCTGAGGGCGGGAGCGGGCCTGTTTCGGTAACGGTGCGAAGGCTTGGGTCTCGCTACTAGCCTGACGTCTCGGATGCGTTCTTGAAGGTGTTGGGGGAGACAGAGTGGGCGTACCACCGGCAGAGCCTCATGGCGGCGATTACCTTCTCCAGCCACCGCGGCAGGTGACCAACGAGCTCTCCGGGAGCGTGACCGGACCTGTCTTTCAGGCAGGAGTGGTGCACAACGTCACTCTCAACTACCAGACCGGCCCTGTAGCGACACCCGCCTCTCTAACTGGTCAGGTTCCGGCTGCCGGCGCTCTCGGGGCAAAGGTGCCCCGGACCCGTGAAGAGCTCACGAAGACCCGAGAGGCAATGCCGAATCTCTGGGAGTACCTCCTCCTCGCCGGAGAGCTGTGCGTGGGATTGAAGGGGCTTGAGTCCAAGCGGTTCGACTACAACCTGGGGCACCGTGACAGCGGCCGCGTGCTGCTGGATGAGGACGGTGCAACTGCCCACCTGGTGGGAGCCTTCAGCGAAATGCAGCAGATCGTCTCCGGCGCCGAGAGATGGCTGTCTCAAGATGCGCAGCACAAGGCACTCGGACCTCCCGGAACGCCGGGCGACCCCGAGCTGATCGGGCACCTCGCCGGGCGACTGTTGGGCGTCTACGAATCCCTCATCGACTGGGCCGTTGATCTACGGTCTGAACGGCCACCGGCCCACATGCTCCGACTGTTCGAGCTCGCATCGCTCTATCCGCGTGCGTCGATCAAGGGCTTCGAATCGTTCGTCGAGACCCTGGTAGAGGAAACGGACCGGGCCTCGGCTGCCTTGGCCAGGCAGGATGGCGGGGTTGCCACCATCACGGTCACCTACGTCATGACAATCGACCCTGATGTCACCAAGCAATTTGAGAAAGAAAAGCGCAATGTCAGGAAGGGCCGCAAGGGAGCCGCATGGTTCTGACGCCCACCGTTCTTGCTCGAAGGGCGCTTGTGTGTGCGGGGCGTGCGGTACGGTCAGGTGTAATCGGGTGGCTTCGTAGCGTGAACGAAGCGACCCCCGACGCTGGCTGCAACCGGCGAAGGGGGTCTGCACCCGCGAGGAGAAGGTGCTCCCGCGAATGTTGAAGCATGCTATCGCCCCCGCGCGTTTCTTCACCCAGGTGTCGAACGAGATCATCCGCCATCCACGCCTTTCGGCTGAAGCCGTGCGCCTGTTGACGTGGCAGCTGTCGTTGCCGGACGGCGTGGATCAGCCGCTGTCGGAGACGGCGAAGCGGGCGGGGATCAAGAAGACGGCGTTCGGCCGTGCGAAGGGCGAACTGAAGGCGGAAGGGTACGTCCACGAGTGGCACCGCCAGGGCTCGCGTGGCCGCTGGTCGACGACGCAACTCGTGTCGAACGTACCGCTGAGCGCCGAGGAGGCGCTGGCCGTACGGGACGGAGACCGCCCCGCCGAGCCGCCGGCGGCCGTGGAACCGGCCGTCGGTGAGCCGGAGGGCCGGTCCGTCGGTCGCTCCCAAGACAACACTGAAGAGAACACGCACAACCCGCCCTCCCAGCCCTCCCGATTGATCGAGCGCGGCGCGCTGGCGCTCGCCTCCATCTCGCACCGCGAACGCCAACTGCGCCTGACGGGACGGGAAGTATCCGGGCTGGCCCCACTGGCCGCCGAGTGGTTGCTGCGAGGTGCCTCGCTGACCGACCTGCGTGAGGCGCTGACGCTGGGGCTTCCCGAACGCGTTCACTCGGCAGCGGCGCTGGTCCGCGACCGTCTGATGCGCAAGATGCCACCAGTACCGTCGTTCGCCGAGCAACGTACCGTCCTGGATGCCCCGCCTGAGCCACGCGTGGCGAGCATGCGCGAATGCCAGGGCGATCACGTCCAGCCGCGACTGTTCCGCCCGGTGGCGGGGGAGACTCTGTGCTCGGCCTGCCGCCGGGAACGGGCGGAGGAAGCGGTCGCCGAAAGTGTGTCGGAGGCGTCTCCTCCTGCTGCCGCACGGGGCGCGGCGGCAGTGCGAGCGGCGCTCCGCGCCGGTGAGCCCGCCATTGTCAGCGGGCCGCCGCGCCCACGTAGGTTGGGATGAGGCTGCGGAATCGGGACGGAGCCAGGGCGATGTCTACGACGGGCTCCTGCTCTCCTCGCGGACGCAGTCCAGGCAGCACCATCCCTTGCGAGCCACGAGAGTTGTCCTTTCCCCCGGGTGCCTGCCGCACCATTCCGAGGGCCCGGACCGGTCAGGCAGGTCACGCTTGATCAGCATCCCGATGGCGTCCCGGGGGCGAAGCGGCTCGTCCGGGAGCGGCACGTCACTCATCGTCGCTGTCACCCTCCTCTGGCTCCGGCACAGGGATCACGATCTCCTGCTCGAACACGTCATACCCGTTCACTTCGTCTGTGCCACCCATGAGCGGGCTCCTTCGCGCGGGGAGTTTGACGTCGCCGAGGCGGCCGCACTCCGGACACGAGGTGCCCGGCGCGGACGCCGCAGACAGCCCGGAGGTGTGGGGCAGAGGAATGAGCGGGCGGGGCATCAGCATGCTTGGCTCCCGGCCCGCAGGAGGCGCTCGTCGACCGGGTGGCCCGGTGCGGGCTCGATGGTGCGGATATCGGCGGTGAACTCGTGGCCACCACGCTCCGGGCGCAGATAGACGTGACCGTTTTCCCTGGCACCGGTCCAGGGGTCGCCGAGGTGCGTGATCACGGCGACGCGGTCGTCGATCACGACGCGTGCACCGCGGACCACCCACGCGGGCGAAGTGCTGGGCGCCCCGGAGCGATCCTGGACCGCAGGGGGCAATGTCTCCTTGAGAAACCACTTTTCACGCATCGTGTGCGTCATGGCGTTCGGTCCTCTCGGTGGGGTGCCCGCTGTGCTGTGGACTGGTTGTGTGTCCAGTCCACCGCCGCCGAGAGAGGGGAACGAGGTCGTTTCGGAGGACATATCGTCGGCCGTGCTCGTCTGGAGTACCGTCCGGTTCTCACAAGCCGCGCCCAAAGGCTCGCGGGGGTATTCGATGTCCCAGTTCCAACGTCAAGGCAACACGTTGTTCGTCGCCGCTCGCCTGCGATGCGGGTGGCATTCGCAGGCCGACGTCGCCAATGCGTACAGATGCCACGCTGAGGCACTGGGGGAGTCGGCGAGCATCACAGCGCGTCAGGTCCGGCGGTGGGAGTCCGCAACGCCCGGATGGCCCAACAGAGTCGCGCGCCGGATTTTGCAGAGCATGTTCGGTGTCCCGCTGGAGGAACTGGGGTTCGTGCCGTTGCGAGCGAAGCCCGAATCCGCTGTCACGCCAGTGCATGACCTCAAGGAGGAGCCGGTGCGCCGACGTACGTTCCTCGGCGGTGTCCTGGCGGGTGCAGCACCGTTGCTCGACCCACCTGCCCTGGATCATGTGACTGCCGCCATCGCCAACGCCCGCCGATACGCCGACCGTCACCTTGTCACCCATCTGAGTGCCACTCTGGATGAAGCGGGCCGCGCCGATGGCAGAGCCGGGCCCCGCCAGGTCTTGCCCGCCGCGTTGGGCATCGTCGGGTGCATCGGCGAGCTGGCACGGGATGCCCCTGGAGTCATCCGTCGGGACCTTCTCGCCGTAGGCGCCCGTGCGGCGGAGTTCACGGCGTGGCTGTACCGCGACGCGGGCGCCGCTCCCCACACCACCGCCTTCTTTCACGACCGGGCAGTCGAGTGGGCCACCCTCAGTGGTGACGGGCCGATGCATGCGTACGTGTTGCTGCGCAAAGCGCAGGCCACCGATCGGGACGACGCGGTTCGTATGCGCGACCTCGCCCACGCGGCTGTCCACGGCCCGTGGACCCTGCCACCGCGTGCCCGTGCCGAGGCGCTCCAGCAGGAGGCCCGTGCCATGGCGCTCACCGGTGTCACCCATGACGAGGTCGCTCGAACCCTTGACCGTGCGCACGATGCCCTCGCCGAGGCGGCAACACCTGCCCAGCCGGCAACCTGCACCGGTCCGCTGTGCGCGGGCTACAACACGGACAGGCTCATGGCCCAGAGCGCGATCTGCCACCGTGAAGCCGGACAACCCGAACGCGCCGTCGTTCTCCTGCGTCGACATCTGTCGCATGAAGCTTTCGCGCCGCGTGACCGGGCTTTCTTCACAGCCCATCTGGCCGGTGCCCTGGCCGCCGCCAGCGAGCCTGATGAAGCCGCCAGGGCCGGCTTGGCCGCCCTCCAGCTCGCCGCCGTGCCGCACTTCGGGCAGGCTCTCGGCGAGCTTCGCCGCACGGTCGCCGTGCTGGGGCCTCACGCACGGCGATCCCTGGTTAGAGAGCTCCGACGGGCGTTGACGGACCTGCCCGGCTAGCCGACGAGGAAGCTCGCAACCCGCTCGATGACCTCGGCCTGCCATGCCTGTGATTGAGGGTGGAGATATTGCGGGTCCTCGTGGACGGCGAAGCCGTGCTGTGCGCCGTCCAGTTCCATGAGTTCGGCCGGGCCGCCGAAGACGCTCATGTATCGCCGGGACGACTCGACGGGCACGAACGTGTCCTTCGTCCCGTGTACCAGGAGCACAGGTGCGCGCACCGTCGTGAGGAAGACACCCGGGTCGAGGTAGAAGACTTCGTTCAGCAGCGCGCGTCCCAGCTCGAACGGGCTCCGCTCGGTGAAGCCGTCTGTGTCGAGGGCCTTCGCGGCCTCCGGCGTGATGTAGTCGCCATCGAAATACGGGCGGCTGGAGACGTACCGCTCACGGTAGTCCAGCCTGGGGTTGAGCAGGACCAGGCGATCGATGTCGTGCGGTCTGCGCCCCGCATGCAGGGCGGCCGCGCCGCCGGAGAAGGACGCCGCGATCACATGGACGGGTACGTTCTTCCCGCTCTCCGCCCGCACATGGTCACATGCGGCGCGGATGTCATTAGTGACACCGGCGATGGTCACCTGCTCGGGGCGGCCGCCGCTGGCTCCGTGAGCGCGTAGATCGAACCGCAGGCAGCGGATGCCGGACGATGCGAGCCCCGCCGCGAGCCGGGTGAAGAATCCGCCTTCGTTCCGGGTGACTCCGGCGCCGTGGACCAGCACGGCCAGCCCGGCTGTGGTCCCCTCCGGCGGGGTCACCGTGCCCGCCAGAGCGGTGCCGTCGAGCGATCGGAATGCCGTCTCGCGCTCAATCATGGGCCGAGCGTAGTGGTCCCGATACAACGGCATGGGTGGGTCAGGGGGAATTGCTCCGGCACCCGCGCCGTCACGTCCCGTCCGTAATGCCCAGTGCGGTCGCGTGGGCGTGCAGCCGCTCGGCCGCGAGGGCGGCGCCGGCGGCGTCGCCGCGCTGGGTGGCGACCACCAGGGCCTGGCCGGCCAGGGTGTGCGCCCGCTGGTGCAGGGCGGTCGGAGCCCCGGCCCCCGTCGTCGGTGCGGCCCGCAGCGGCGGGTGGCCGCTCAGGCGGTCGGCCTCGGCGGCCAGCCGGCGCGCGGCCTCGTCCAGCGCGGCGGACGGTCGTAGCGCGCGGAGCTCGTCCGTCACCGTGAGCAGGGCCGTCAGATGTCCGGCGAGCCGGATCTCCAGCTCCTCCTCGCGGGTGCGGTGGGGCCCGTGTGCGCGGACCGACTTCGTGCGGATCGGCTCGTACATGGATGGCCTCCTGAGTTACCTCTGAAGGCCATCCTAACTTAGACAGAGTCTAAACTTGGCTGTAGCCATCCAGGAAGTTGCCGATCCGGGTCACCGCTTCGGCCAGGTCCTTGGCGTTCGGCAGCGTCACCAGGCGGAAGTGGTCCGGCTCCGGCCAGTTGAAGCCCGTGCCGTGCACGACCATGATCTTCTCGGCCCGGAGCAGGTCGAGGACCATCTGCCGGTCGTCCTTGATCTTGTAGACCTTCGGGTCGAGGCGCGGGAAGGCGTACAGCGCTCCCTTGGGCTTCACGCATGTCACGCCCGGGATCTGGGTCAGCAGCTCGTGCGCGACGTCGCGCTGCTCCAACAGCCGGCCGCCCGGCAGGACCAGGTCGTTGATCGACTGCCGGCCGCCGAGGGCGGTGGCGACCGCGTGCTGCGCGGGCATGTTGGCGCACAGCCGCATGTTGGCCAGGATCGTCAGGCCCTCGATGTAGCTGTCGGCGTGGGCCTTGGGGCCGCAGACCGCCATCCAGCCGCTGCGGTAGCCGGCCACGCGGTAGGACTTGGACAGGCCGTTGAAGGTGAGCGTCAGCAGGTCCGGGGCGATGGCGGCGGTCGGGGTGTGGGTCACGCCGTCGTAGAGGATCTTGTCGTAGATCTCGTCGGAGCAGACGATCAGGTTGTGGCGGCGGGCGATCTCGGTCAGGCCGCGCAGCATCTCGTCGTCGTAGACCGCACCCGTGGGGTTGTTGGGGTTGATGATGACGATGGCCTTGGTGCGGTCCGTGACCTTGCGCTCGATGTCGGCCAGGTCCGGCATCCAGTCCGACTGCTCGTCGCAGCGGTAGTGCACGGCGGTGCCGCCCGCCAGCGAGACGGACGCCGTCCACAGCGGGTAGTCGGGGGCCGGCACGAGGACCTCGTCGCCGTCGTCGAGCAGCGCCTGCATCGACATCTGGATCAGCTCGGAGACGCCGTTGCCGAGGTAGACGTCCTCGACGGACAGCTCGATGCCCTTGGTCTCGTAGTGCTGCACCACCGCGCGCCGGGCCGAGAGAAGGCCCTTGGCGTCGCCGTAGCCGTGCGCGTCGCCGACGTTGCGCAGCATGTCCTCGAGGATCTCGGGCGGGCACTCGAACCCGAAGATCGCGGGGTTGCCGGTGTTCAGCTTGAGGATGCGGTGACCTGCCGCTTCCAGCCGCATGGCCTCCTCGAGCACCGGGCCACGGATTTCGTAGCAGACGTTGGCGAGCTTCGTTGACTGGATCACCTGCATGACGGCCACCCTACGGGGACGTCACACGCCCCGCGCGCCCTTTGTGGCCCGTCCGACACCCGCCCGTGCGGCGCCGCTCAGGCGGAGCCGGCGCGCCGGATCGTGCGCCCCGCCAGAACGTCCGTCCGGCGCCCGTCTTCCATCGCAAAGCGTCCGGCAATCAGGACATAAGGAATGCCGGTCGGAAGTGCGCGAGGGGCTTCGAAAGTGGAGCCGGCGGCTATGGAATCCGGATCGAAGAGCACGAGGTCGGCGACGTGTCCCGGCCTCACCAGACCCCGGTCGGACAGCCCCAGCCGCCTCGCCGGCCGCGACGTGAGATGCGCCACGCACTCCTCCAGCGGCAGTACGCCCAGCTCGCGCGCGTACCGGCCGAGGTAGTGCGGAAAGGTGCCATAGGCGCGCGGGTGAGGCTTCGCGCCGTGCAGGATTCCATCGCTTCCGCCGGTGTGCACGGCGTGGCGCATGATCGCGACGACGTTCTCCTTGTGGCCGACGTGCTGCAGGATCGTCGTCCCCAACCGGTCGTCCAGCAGCAGCCGGCGGGCCGTGGCCCACGGCCGCTCGCCGCGCTCACGGGCCGTGGCCGCCACCGTCCGGCCGACGTGCGAGGCCAGGGACGGCTCGCCCACCCCCGAGACCTCGATCGCCTCCCAGTCGATGGGCACGCCGTGGCAGCCGTCCGCGCCCTCCTCCTCCATGGCGTGCCGGACGCGCTCGGCCGTCGCGTCGTCCCGCAGCCGGGCCAGCACGGCCACCGGTCCGCCCTCGCTCGCCCAGCCCGGCAGCATGGCGGCGAGCGTGGTGCAGCCGGGGGTGTAGGGGTAGGAGTCCAGGGTGATGTCGGCGCCGGCCGCCAGGGCGGAGTCGAGGAGCGCGAGCAGCTCGGGCGCGCGCCCCTCGTTGCCCCGGAAGTTCAGGACGGCGTGGGCCAGGTGCAGCGCGCAGCCCGCCTCGCGCGCCACGGCGACCATCTCCGCGTACGCGGCGAGCGCCCCCGCCCCGTACGAGCGGTGATGCGGGCAGTAGTAGCCGCCGTACGCCGCCACGACCCGGCACAGCTCGGTCAGCTCCGCGTCGTCGGCGTACATGCCGGGCGCGTAGGTGAGCCCGGACGACATCCCCACCGCGCCCTGCTCCAGCCCCTCGGCGACCAGCCGCTTCATGCGCGCCAGCTCCTCGGCAGTGGCGGGCCGCCGCTCCCAGCCGACGACCAGCGCCCGCACCGTGCCCTGCGGCACGAGATAGGCGGCGTTGACGGCGATGCCCTGCCGGTCGAGCCGGTCCAGGTACCCGCCGACCGTGCGCCAGTCGACGCCCACGTCCCCGGCGTCGCCGTTCCAGCCGCCGATCGCCGTGTTCACCTCGGCCAGCGTGCGCGCGTCGGCCGGCGCGTACGACAGGCCGTCCTGGCCGAGGACCTCCAGCGTCACGCCCTGCGCGACCTTCGCCTCGTGCGCGGGGTCGCGCAGGAGGGCCAGGTCGCTGTGGGCGTGCATGTCGATGAAGCCGGGGCTCAGGGCGAGGCCGGCCGCGTCGAGGACGCGGTGGGCGGTGGGCCTGCGGCCCTCGCCTTCGCGCCGGACCTCGGCGATCCGGCCGTCGGCCAGGGCGACGTCGGCACGGTGGGCCGGGGTGCCGGTGCCGTCGATGACTGCTGCTCCGCGGATGACGAGGTCCATGCGGTGACCTCCCCCACCCCGCCCCTTCCCGAAACCGGGGCTCCGCGGCCGGATCCGGCCGACGGGCCGGGGGGAAGCCCCCCGGCCCGTCGGCCGCTGTCGGCTAGAAGAACGTGCGGACGTACTCCGTCACCGTGCCGTCCGCCCACGCCAGCGGAATCATCGGCCACTTCTCGAAGACCGTGCACGGGTGCGACACACCCAGGCCGACCCAGTCGCCGACCTCCAGGGCCTGCGCCTCATCCGCCACCGCGACGAACGCGTGCTGGTCGGCCAGCCTCGTCACCGTCAGCCCGGTGGCCGGGCGGATGGAGCCGTCGCGGGCGGAGCGGACGACCTGGGGCTCCGGGAGGCCGAGGTCGTAGGAGACGTCGCGCTTGCCGGCGTTGAGGTAGGCCATGCCCGGCTCGGGGCGGGAGACGACCTGCGTCCACAGCCGCAGCGCGGGCTGCAGCGCGCCCTCCCCGGCGAGGCGGTTGAAGGGGGTCTTGTTCCGGTACTGCCCGTCGTCGTGGGTGACGTACGCGCCGCTGCGCAGCAGCTTGAGCACCGGTGCGGACAGCGTGGGCAGCTGCGCGAAGACCTCGGCGACGGCGTCGAACCAGGCGCTGCCGCCCGCACTGACGACGATCTCCTCGACGCCGGCGAAGCGGCCCGCCTTGTCGAAGGCGACCGCCAGGCCGGTGAGGCGGCGCAGCCATGCCCGTACGACCTCGCCGTCGGCGTCCGGGATCTCCGCCTCGTAGCCGGCGAGGCCGACCAGGCGGAGGGTGCCGGTGGCGGCGACGGCGTCGGCGACGCGCTCGCACTCCTCGTCGCTCCGCACGCCCGTGCGGGCGCCGTCCGCGCCGAGCTCGACGACGACGTCGAGGGGGCGGCCGGCGCCGGCGTCGCGCAGGGCGGCGTCCATCAGTTCGACGCCGCGCACCGAGTCGACGTAGGTGACGAGCCGGAGGGCGGGGTCGGCGGCCAGCTCGGCGGCGAGCCAGCGCAGGGCGACGGCGTCGACGACCTCGTTGGCGAGGAAGATCCGCCGGACGCCGAAGGCGCGGTAGACGCGGACCTGCGCCGGGGTGGCGGCGGTGATGCCCCAGGCGCCGTGGTCGAGCTGGCGCTGGAAGAGGCGGGGGGCCATGGACGTCTTGCCGTGCGGGGCGAAGGCCAGGTCGTGCTCGGCGCTGTAGTGCTCCATGAGCGCGAGGTTGTGCTCGAGCGCCTCGGCGGAGAGGGCGAGCACGGGGGTGGTGAAGCCGCCGGTGAACAGGGACCGGCGCTCGGCGGCCAGTTCGCCGACGGTCCGGGCGTCCGCGTCCGGGGGCAGCCCCTTGAAGCGGTGGTCCAGCCGTTCTCCGGCGAGCCGGGCGACGGCGTCGTCGGCTATGGGGGCCATGGGGTCTCCCGTCGGATCGTGTGCAACACCCACACCACCCACACTCTGCGATGCGGGAGGCGCTCGCGGCTGTTTAACACTCCGGCACGGACCGGGTCAACGGACCAAAGGTACGCAACGCACGCAAAGGGCCGGGACGGGCGTGCGGCGGTGCCGGGACGGACGCCCGGCACCGCCGTCGGCGCGTCAGACGGACCAGCGCTCGCTCATGGTCCTGATCTCGTCGCCCTTGGCGTTGAGCGTGACCTCGTAGACGTTGCCGTGGCAGGAGAAGGGCTCCTTGATCTGGCTGTAGTCGTTGCGCAGGCAGGCGTCGATGTGCTTCGACAGCTCCTCGCGGGTCACCTTCTTGTGGCTGCCGGAGCCCGTGGACAGCTCGGCCTTGATGTCGGCGGGGAGCTTGTAGCCCTTGGGAGTGCCGCCGTCGCCGTGGTAGATCCAGTCGTTGGGCGTGCACTTGGGCACGGCGTTGAAGGCCTCCACGACGCTGATGTCGCGGTGCAGGCCCACCTCGATCATCTTGATGCCCGCGGGCAGCGTCGGCGGCTTGCCGCAGTCGTTCTCGCCGTCGCCGCCGTCCTTACCGCCCTTGTCGCCGCCGTGGCCGGCGTGGTCGCCGCCCTTGGCGCCCTGCGACGGCTTCGCCGCCGCGGTGGCGCCCGCCGAACCGTCGCTCGCCTTGTCCTCCTCCGGCCCGCAGGCGGTGAGGCCGGCGCCGAGCGCGGTGATGAGCGCGAGTGTGCCGATGACATGCCGAGTGGAGCGCATCGAATCCATCCCCCGTACGAAAGAAGCTTGTCGTGACCATGATTGATCGACGGTGAGTTCTACCGCAGAACGGGAGGGAGATCCAATTCCCGCCGGAGCCGGGCGCGGGGGCGGGATCGTCCGCCCCGCCCCCGGCTCCGATCCGGGCCCGGACCCGTGCCGGTCACGTGCAGTACTGCTGCTCCTTCCCGATCGACCGGTACATGCAGTCGGCGTTCTCCAGCAGCTGCAGCACCGCGTCCCGGTTGCGCGCCGTCTCCCGGTCGATGACCTCGTCCGGCGGGTAGAAGCCGCCGGCGCCGGCGGACGACGGATACATCTCGAACGTGTAGGCGAAGATCTTCTGGTTGCCCCACAGCCAGTCGTCGATCGTGCCGTCCGTGATGTAGAGGTCGCTGGACTGCTCCGGCGTGTAGCCGTTGCTGCGGGCCATGGACGTGCCGACCTTCGCGAAGGCGTCGCGCTCGTCCTGGGTCATGCCCGCTGCGGTGTCGTCGTACGTCCAGCCGAACGGCCACAGCACGAGCTCGCTGTAGGTGTGGAAGTCGATGGCGGCCTTGATCTGCTGCTTGCCGCCCACGACCCGGGTGCGGACGAAGTCGGCGACGACCTTCACCTCGGGCGCCGACTCGGGACCGGAGCCGCGGTACGTCTCGGAGCCGGTGCTGCCGGAGGAGCCGCCGCAGCAGCCCCACTTGTAGTCCCAGTTGCGGTTGAGGTCGGTGCCCCGGGAGGACGAGCCGTTGTTGGGCTGGCGGTTCTTGCGCCAGCTGCGGTAGCTGCCGGAGGCGATGTCGTACTCGCCGCCGTCGGGGTTGAGGTCGGGCACGACCCAGATCACGCGGCTGTCCACCATCTTGGTGACGCGGTCGTCCTTGCCGTACTGCGAGCCGAACTCCTTGAGCAGGTAGAGCGCCATCTCCACGGTGAGGTGCTCGCGGGCGTGCTGGTGGGCGGTGAACAGCACCTCGGGCTTGGCGGCGGCCTTCGCGGGCGCCTTCGCGGCGTCGGCCGTCCCCGCGCCGCCCGCCGTCTTCGCACTGCCCGTGATCTTCACGGCGATGATGTCCCGGCCCTCGTAGGACTTGCCGATGACCTGCTTGCTCATCAGGGACGGGTAGGCGGCGACGTCCGCGTCGATCTCCGCCATGGCCTCCTTGTAGTTGTGGTACTTCGCGTCCGCGGGCGGGAAGTCGAACGGCGCGGGCTTCATGCCGTCGCTACGGTCCGGCGGCCCGGGCAGGACGCGCAGCGGGTAGCCCATCCGGCGGATCCGCTCGGCCTGGCCGGCGTCCGCGGTGATCACGATCGAGTCCTTGCGCACGGCGTCGACGGATGCTCCGGTCGCGGCGACGGCGGTGCGCTGGGCGGCGGTGCGAGGGCCGGTGACCTCGTACTCGTGGACGCGCTCCCGGGCGTCCGGGCCCGGCGTGGTGTTCGAGGACGCGGGGGTGGCCACCGCGAGGGCGAGCAGACCGGCGATGGCGGCAGCCGTCACTCTGCCGTTCGGCCTGCGGAGTCGGGGGTGGGGGTCGCATGAGACCTCCTGAGGGGTCCGTTCGTGCGACGAATGAGGGGGGTGAGCCTCACCAGTGTTCGATTGCTGACATGGACCGGTCAATAGCTGCCGGATGGGTGAATCAGGCCAACTTCCCCCTCACTTCAGACCGGTTGATTGCCGCGCGGCCCCACCAACCCCACAATGCACACGTCAAAACAGACGAGCATGTGATCTGAGAGGACCACCCCCCATGAGACGACCTCTCGTCGGTGCGCTCACGACGCTGCTGCTCGCCGGTGCCGGCGTCGCGGGCGCCGGCACCGCCACGGCCGCCACCCCGCAGGGCGACTCCCCGGCCGCGCCCGCCAAGGCCGCGCCCGCGTCCGCCCAGGCTGCGTCCGCCCAGGCCGTGTCCGCCACGGGTCCCGCCGCCGCCACGAAGCCCAAGGCCGTCGACTTCGCCGGCACCGTCGCGCTCAGCAACTGTTCCGGCTCGCTGATCCGGCTCCCCGGCTCGGGCGACAACGACCCCGCGCTGGTGCTCAGCAACGGCCACTGCCTCGAGACCGGTATGCCCGGCGCCGGCGAGGTCATCACGGACCAGCCCTCCAGTCGCACGTTCAGCCTGCTCAACTCGACCGCGGGCAAGGTCGCCACGCTGCGCGCGACCAAGGTCTCGTACGCCACGATGACCGACACCGACATCTCCCTGTACGAGCTGAACACCACGTACGCCAGGATCAAGCAGCAGTACGGCATCAACGCGCTCAGCCTGTCGGCCGACCACCCGACGGCCGGGACGGCCATCAAGGTCGTCTCCGGCTACTGGAAGCGGATCTACTCCTGCAACGCCGACGGATTCGTCCACGAGCTCCGCGAGGGCGACTGGACCTGGAAGGACTCGCTCCGCTACACCCCGTCCTGCAACACCATAGGCGGCACCTCCGGTTCGCCCGTCGTGGACGCGAACACCGGAAAGGTCGTCGCCGTCAACAACACGGGCAACGAGAGCGGCGAGCGCTGCACGATGAACAACCCGTGCGAGGTGGACGAGAACGGCCAGGTCACGGTCCGCAAGGGCATCAACTACGCCCAGCAGACCTACGGCATCGCCAAGTGCTTCGCCGCCGGCAACAAGCTCGACCTGGACCTGCCGGGCTGCGAGCTGCCGCGGCCGACGGAGGAGGAGGCCCCGCTCGGCTGAACCCTCCGCTGAGCTGAAGCCCTTCGCCCTGGTCGCCGGGCGGGCCGTCCCCGTGCCCGCCCGGCGACCGGAGCGTGTGCACACGTCCGGTAACGGGTACGCGCGCGTGCACCCCGGATGGCCGGATCCGTCCCCGCGGGCTTGAACGCTCCGCGGTGCGCGCCCTCCCGTCAAGGGCCGCCGGGCCCCGCCACCGGCTCGTGGGGCAAAGACCGAAGTACGGTTCTCAGCCGCTCCATTCGTGGATAAAGTGCGGAGGCGCCAGCACAGGGCAGTATCGATCTGCGACCGCCGGAGCCCCCGCGGCCGGAGTGAACGGGGAAGCCGACGTGCCGATTGCGATAGCGGTCACCAGCTCCGACCTGGTGCTGCCACCGCCCGGCGGGCCCGTTCCCACCGCCGCGGTGCTCCAGCCGCCCGAGGCCCAGCCGCTGGAGGACGCCGTCGCCCAGGCCGGCGCCCTGCTCGAGCGGTGCGGCCATCTCGTGGTGCTCTACCCCGACTCGCTCGCCGTGGCGTACGTCCATCGCCTGCACGCCGTGCGCTCGGTCCTGGAGAGCGACCGCGTCGCCCTCCTGCCCGTGGCCCTGCCACCGCTGTCGGTGGGCGTACTGGCCCGCCAGTTACGGCAGTTGTCGGTCTCCGACCTCACCCCCGGCGTGCTCGCCTGCGCCGCCCGGCTGCTCGCCCACTACATCTACGCCGGCGCCCAGCTGGCGTCCGTCGCCCGGCTCGACCGGGTCGACGTGGGGCTCGGCGCGCACGTCGCCTCGCTCCTGCCGGGCGCCCGCTTCGGCGTCGTGGTCAACCCGGCGCCGCAGGTCGTCCGGGTCGGCGCCGGCGAGCTGCCCGCCGGGCCCGGCTTCGCCACCCGCATGACCGTCGCCCGCTCCAGACCCCGCGCGACGGAGGACTGGGTCACCGACGCCGTCGCCCCGCACTGGCGGGTCCAGGGCGTCCAGGAGATCCTTCCGCTGCCCGCCGAGTCCAGACGCTGGTGGGGCACCCCGCGGGCCGTCGAGTTCGCCGCCGCCATCCCCGACCCCTCCGTGCTCTACCAGCTCGTCGCCTCCGTGCGCCGGGAGGAGTGCCACTGGTGCGGCCTCGAACTCATCGGTGACCGCTGCGGGTTCTGCGCCGCACCCGTGCAGCGCGGCGAGGGCGACCGCGCCATCGGACCGCCCGGCGCCCCCGAGCGGGCCCCGGCCGGCCGCTGAACCGGCGGCACGCCCCGCAGGCCCCACCTGCCGAAACATGCTGAACATGCCGAACATCCGCCATAGCCCCCGAACGAGGCCCCGAACGAGGTTCGTCGTCCCATGAATTCACGTCAGCGCCGTGGGATCGTCCTGCTGCTCCTGTCGGTCCTCTGTGCCCTCGGCGCGTTCGCCGGAGTGTTCTCGGTCATCGAGGACGCCGAGTCCAAGGTCGGCCCCGAGGTCACCGCCTACCGGCTGAAGGCCGACGTCCCCGCCTACCGGGACCTGGAGACCGACGAGTTCGAGAGGATCTCCATGCCCAGGCGCTGGCTCCCCTCCACCGCCGTCACCGACCTCGCCGCCGTGCGCGGCAAGATCGCCGTCACCCCGCTGCGCAAGGGATCCCTGCTGCAGAAGGACATGGTCGTCGCCCGTCCGGCGCTCGCCCCCGGCCAGCAGGAGATCGCCATCATGATCGACGCGGCCACCGGGGTCGCCGGCAAGATCCTGCCGGGTTCGAGGGTCAACATCTACGCCACCTTCGACGCCAAGGAGCAGGGCGCGAAGCCCGTCTCCAAGGTGATCGTCAGCGGCGCCCGGGTCATCGACGTCGGCCGGCTCACACCCCTCAAACGGGACGGCGACAGCCGCGGCGGCGCCACCACCACCCGGCAGGCCGGCGAGGCCGTGCCGATCACCTTCGCGCTGGGCACCAAGGACGCCCAACGCGTGGCGTACGCCGAGTCGTTCGCCTCCCGCGTCCGGCTCGCCCTCGTCGCCCCCGGCGGCGAGGAGAGCGTGGCCGGGGGCGACCGCACATACACCCTCGACGGCGACAAGTAGCCCGTACGCCGGCAGCGGCGGATCCCCGGAGGAGCCCAACGGAATGGCCCAGCGGTTGTTGTGGATGGAGGCAGGCCCACGGTGACGATCAGAATCCTCCCGGCCGTCGGCGACCCGGACGCCGCCCGCGCCGTCGGCGGGCTGCTCGGCAGACTCCCCGGCGCCGAGCCCCTGCGGGCCGTCGGCGACTCGACCCGCCTGCTGGACACGCTCGCCGTGCTGGCGGCCGCCTCGGTCGACGAACTGCCCGAGGTCGTCCTCGTCCACGAGCGCCTCGGGCCCGTCCCCGCCCTCGAGCTCATCCGGGACATCGCCCTGCGCTTCCCCGCCACCGGCGTCATCCTGCTCAGCGCCGAGGCCGGCCCCGCGCTGTACGCCGCCGCCATGGACTGCGGCGCGCGCGGCCTGGCCGCGCTGCCGCCGTCGTACGAGGAGCTGGCCGCCCGCGTCCAGGCCGCCGCGCAGTGGGCCACGGGCGTCCGCCGCCACCTGGGCGCCGCGGACGACGGCCCGGCGGCGGGCGGCGGCGGGGCGGGCGGCCGGCTCGTCGCGGTCGTCGGCGCCAAGGGCGGGGTCGGCACGACCGTCACCGCCGTGCAGCTGGCCCTCGCCGCCCGCGCCGCCGGGCGCAGCGTCGCCCTGGCCGACCTCGACCTGCAGTCCGGTGACGTCGCCTCCTACCTGGACGTGCAGTTCCGGCGGTCGGTGGCCGACCTGGCGGGCATCAGCGACATCTCGCCGCGCGTGCTGCGGGACGCCGTCTTCCCGCACCCCACCGGCCTCGGGCTGCTGCTGGCCCCGGCGGAGGGCGAGCGCGGCGAGGAGGTCGGCGACCTCGCCTCCCGGCAGATCGCCGCCGCCCTGCGTGGCCGGTACGAGGTCGTGGTCGTCGACTGCGGCACGCAGATCACGGCCGCCGGCGCCGCCGTGATCGAGACGGCGGACGTGGCGTTACTGGTCACGACGCCGGACGTGGTGTCCGTACGGGCGGCCAAGCGCATGGTCCGGATGTGGGAGCGGCTGCAGATCCGCAAGGCCGAGGAGACGACGACCGTGGTCAACCGCCACACCCGCAACGCCGAGATCCAGCCGGCGCTCGTCGCCCGCACCACGGGCACCCGGGCCGCCCGGACCACGGTCCCGGCCGGCTACAAGGAACTGCAGAGCGCCGTGGACTCCGGCCGGATGCAGGACCTGGACGCCCGCTCCGGCGTCCGGCAGGCGCTGTGGGCGCTGGCCGGCGAACTGGGCCTGGCCGCGCCGGCGACCGGCGGCCGGGCCCTGCGCGGCGGGGCGCCCGGCGCCCACGCGGGACGCCGCCGGGCCATAGGGGGCGGCGGCGGTACGGGCCCGGACCAGCTGGCGCCCGTACCCAGCGGCTCGCTCCTGCCGATGAGCCGCTTCCGCCGGCGCGGGGGTGGCGACCGCGGTCAGATGGCGGTGGAGTTCGCGGGCATCGTGCCGCTGATCCTGGTGGCGCTGGCGGTCGTCTGGCAGTGCGTCCTGGTCGGCTACTCCTTCTCGCTGGCCGGCCACGCCGCCGACAAGGCCGCGCGGGCGGGCGCGGTGGGCCGCGACTGCGCGGCCGCCGCCCGCTCGGACCTGCCGGGCGCCTGGCGCGGCGAGCCGCGCTGCGGGCCGGACGGGGCGGTGTACCGGGCGAGCGTGCGCCTGCGGGTGCCCGTGCTCTTCCCCGGGTCGGTCGACTGGCCGTGGCCGGTGGAGAGTACGGCCGGCGTGGCGCGGGAGGACTGAGGGGTGGCGACGGCGGCGACGCGTCCGGCCCGGCCCCGCGGGCCCGTGACGGCCCGGTGCGGGCCGCCCGAGCGCGCGGCCGCGGGCACCGCGTACAGCGAGGGGCCGGGCACCGGGCGCGGCAGGGGGCGCGGTGGTGGGAAGCGGCGCGCGGACGGCGGCTCGGCCTCGGTGGAGTTCCTCGGGTTCCTTCCGCTGCTGCTCCTGGTCGGCCTCGCGGCGGTCCATCTCGGCCTCGCCGCGTTCGCCGCGCAACAGGCGGGTACGGGCGCCCGCGCGGCGGCCCGTACCGCCACGCTCGACGTGCCCGGAGCGACCCCCGCCGGGGCCGGCGGGGCGGCCATGACCGGCTGGGTGGCGTCCCGCGCGGGGGTCGACGCGCCCCGGTGCGGCGGCGGAGCGGGCGAGGTCACCGCCACCGTGACCGTGGACGTCCCCCCGCTCCTGCCCGGCACCGGGTTCACGGTGACCCGGCGCGCCACCATGCCCTGCCCGGCGGAGCCGGTGGGGGCCGCCCGATGAGCCTGCGCGACCGCATCGTCGCCCCCGAGGCGCGGCCCGACGGCCGCGAGCCCGGCCACCTCGTGCCGGTCTACCGGGCGAAGCTGCTGGAGGAGATCGACCTCGCCGAGATGTCGGCGCTGGCCGCCGGCGAGCGCCGCGGCCGCCTCGAGCGGGTGCTCGGCCACATCATCAGCCGCGAGGGGCCGGTGCTCTCGACCGCCGAGCGCGACAGCCTCATCCGCCGGGTGGTCGACGAGGCGCTGGGCCTGGGGGTGCTCGAACCCCTCCTCGAGGACCCGTCCGTCACCGAGATCATGGTCAACGGCCCGGACCAGATCTTCGTCGAGCGGGCCGGCCGGGTGGAGCCGGTGCCCGTGCGCTTCGCCTCCCACGAGCAGCTGATGCAGACCATCGAACGCATCGTCTCCACCGTCAACCGCCGCGTGGACGAGTCGAATCCGATGGTGGACGCCCGCCTGCCGAGCGGCGAACGCGTCAACGTGATCATCCCGCCGCTCGCCCTGAACGGCGCGACCCTGACGATCCGGCGCTTCCCCCGCGCGTACACCCTGCGCGAGCTGATCGGCATGGGGACGCTCGACGAGCACATGCTGATGCTGCTCGGGGCGCTGGTGCGGGCGAAGTTCAACGTGGTGGTCTCGGGGCCGACGGGCGCGGGCAAGACGACGCTGCTCAACGCCCTGTCCGGGCTGATCCCGGACGGGGAGCGCATCATCACCGTCGAGGACGCGGCCGAGCTGCAGCTGCAGCAGTCGCACGTCATCCGTCTGGAGTCGCGGCCCCCCAACGTCGAGGGCAAGGGCCGCATCACCATTCGCGACCTGGTCCGCAACTCCCTGCGCATGCGCCCCGACCGCATCATCGTCGGCGAGGTGCGCGGCGGCGAGACCCTGGACATGCTGCAGGCCATGTCCACGGGCCACGACGGTTCGCTGGCGACCGTGCACGCCAACAGCGCCGAGGACGCGCTGCTGCGGCTGCGGACGCTGGCGTCGATGTCGGAGGTCCGTATCCCCTACGAGGCGCTGCGCGACCAGATCGACAGCGCCGTCGACTGTCTGGTCCAGCTCGCCCGGCACGCCGACGGCACCCGGCGCGTCGCGGAGATCGCCCTGCTGTCCCCGGAGGCGTACGGCGAGGACCGGGGCGAGGGGTACCGGCTCGCCACCGTCTCCCGCTTCGACGCCGCGCCGATGGGCGCCGACCGCGTCGTGCGCGGCGCCTTCACTCACTTCCCGCTCCCCGGACGCGCCGCCGAGCGGCTGCGCCTGGCCAACGAATCCGTACCGGCCGCCTACGGCGTCGCGGCGCTCCCCGGCGAACTCCACACCCGCCACACCGGACAGAGGTAGCCGCACATGGATCACCTGGCACTGCTGACCGTCGGCGCCACCCTGCTGTGCGGGGTGCTGGCCGTCGCGGGCGTACGGACGTACGCCACCGGGCGCGACCGCCACCAGGCGCTGGTCGACCGCCTCTCCGACGCCCCGCCCCTGCCGACCGCCGGGCGGACGCGCTACTTCGCGCGGACCGACCGGTGGCTGCGCGCCACGCCCGCCGGCCGGCGGCTGGAGCTGCGGATCGCGTCGACGGGCCTGGACGTCACGGTGGGCGAGTTCGCGATGGGCACGGCGGGTGCGGCGGCCGGGCTGTGGCTGGTGGCGGCGACGGCGCTGGCGCCGTTCTTCGGGCCGCTGGCGGGCCTGGTGGCCGTCTGGGCGGCGCACTCCCTCCTGGCCTGGCAGCGGCGCAAGCGTATCGAGAGGTTCATCAACCAGCTGCCGGAGCTCTCGCGCATCCTGGCCAACGCCACCCAGGCCGGGCTGGCCCTGCGCACGGCCCTGGGCATGGCGGCCGAGGAGATGGAGGCCCCGGCGGGCGAGGAGCTCGCCAAGGTCGCCGACCAACTGGCGGTGGGCCACTCCATCGACGAGGCCCTCGGCGAGCTGGGCCGCCGGCTGCCCTCGCGCGAACTGGTCGTGCTGGTCACCACGCTGGTGCTCTCCCACCGGGCCGGCGGCACCGTCGTCAGCTCGCTGCGCAACCTGACCTCGACCCTGGAGGAGCGCAAGGAGACCCGGCGCGAGGTGCGCACCCAGCTGTCGCAGGTGACGGTGACGGCCTATGTCGTGCCGGCGATGGGCGTCGGGACGTTGCTGCTGATGGACCGCATCGCGCCCGGATCGATCGAGCGGATGACGGCCGGCTGGCCGGGCCGGCTGGCGGTGGTGGCGGCCTTCGGGATGTACGCGCTGGGGTTCTTCCTGATCCGCCGGATGTCGAAGATCGACGTGTGACGGCCGATGTGCCGCAGCTGATGTGTGGACACCTGTTGAGCGTGCGGGACGTGTGAGGGGTGGGGAACGTGGGCTTCGTACTGGCGCTGCTGGCCGGGGCGTCGACGGTGGGCATCTGCTACGGCGTCCTGCTGTGCCGCGGCGAGGCCAGGCTGCCGCCGGACCTCGCGGTGGCCCTGGAGGTCGGCTCGACGCGGACGACGGCCGTCGGCTCGGCCGTGGACCGGCTCGGCATGCGCTACGCGCCGCTGGTGCTGCGGATGATGGGCGAGAAGCGGGTGGCGAAGGTGCGGCGCAGGATCGACCGGGCGGGCAACCCGGGCGGCCTGACCGTCGACCGGTACGCCGCCCGGCGCGCGGTCTACGGCCTGCTCGGCTTCGGCGGGGCGCTGGTGATGCTCCTGAAGGGGCAGGGCGTGCTCGCGCTGCTGCTCGTCGGCTTCGGGCTGTTCTGGATCGAGGTCGGCATCCGGTCCGCCGTGCGCGAGCGGCGGGACGCCATCGAACGGACGCTGCCGGACTTCCTCGACGTGCTCGCGGTGGTGGTGAGCGCCGGCCTGGGCTTCCGGCAGGCGCTCGACCGGGTCTCCGAGCGGTACGAGGGCCCGTGGGCGGACGAACTGCGCATCACCCTGCGGCAGATGGACATGGGCGTCAGCCGCCGCCAGGCCTTCGACGAGCTGCGCGGGCGCAACGACTCCGAGCAGGTCGCCCAGTTCGTCACGGCGCTGCAGCAGGGCGAGGAGCTGGGCACGCCGATCGTCGACACGCTCATCGAGATCGCCACCGACATGCGCCGGACCGACGCCCAGCTGGCCCGCCGCCGGGCGGCCCGGGCGGTGCCGAAGGCCACGATGGTCATCACGACGTTCATGGTCCCGGGAACGATGATCCTGCTGATCGCCGGATTCCTCCTGGGGTCCGGCATGGATTTCGGCTCGATCACCGGGGACTGAAGCGGGGGGCTGGAGCGGGGGTGACGGCCGGGGGTGAGTTGAGCGAAGTACGTGAAGACGCTTCGCGGGTGCAATGGGCTGTGGGACAGTCTTCGGGGAACTGGGGGTGAGGCGTGTGGTGTCCCAACTGCCCTGTGAGGGAAGGGAAAAGGGTCGGCATCGCACCACCCATGGAGGGGAACATCATGCGAAAGCGCTTTCGGGCACGGCGAGTGTCCCGGGACCTCCGCGCGGACGACCGGGGGCAGACCTCGGTCGAATACCTCGGCATCATCGCGGTGGTCGTGGCGATCATCCTCGTCCTGACGACGACGGACTTCGGCACGATGATCGCCACCGCCATCACCAACCAGATCCAGCGGATCACCGGTTGAGCCGGGACGCCGGACAGGCGTTCCCGCTCTACATCACCGCCGTGGCGGCACTGCTCTTCCTCGCCCTGGCCTTCTTCGTCGTCGGACGGGCCGGGGCGGCCAAGAACGCGACGCAGACCGCCGCCGACGCCGCCGCGCTGGCGGCCGCCCAGGACTTCCGGGACCAGCTGCGCACGGGCTTCCTGGCGGCGACCTCGGGACCGGGCGGCGACTGGGCCGGCTGGCTCGCGGGGCGCGGCGCCGACCGGGACCGGGCCTGCCGCGCGGCGGCCGCGTACGCCGAGGCGAACGGCGCACAGCCGGCGATCACCTGCGAGGAGGGCGACGCGCCCGGCTCGTTCCACGTGAGCGTCACCTCCGCGCGGACGGTGGGCGCCTCGGTGGTGCCCGGCACCGAGGACCGGCACGCCACGGCCACGGCCGAGGCGGTCGTCGCCCCGCGCTGCGTGCCCCGCGCCGCGGACGGCCGCACCCTGAGCTGCGACGAGCAGACCGTGGTCGTCGACCCCCGGCGGCCGGAGGCCGTGGTGACGGCGGCGGACCTCTTCACCGTACGACTGACCGAGTGACCGACCGAGCCGTCGGCCTTCGCCTTGGAGGCCTTCGCCCCGGCCGACCTGCTGTCGACCGATTCCCGGACGGACGAACGAACGGACAACGCACCCATGACCTCTCGGATGGCAGGAACGGCGCTCGTGGTCGTCATATCCCTCGCCCTGGCGGGCTGCGGGGGCGAGGACGACGACGGGGAGAAGAGAACCGACGTGAATTCCGCGAGAAATTCCGCCGCCTCGCACGGCACCGCCACGAACAGTCCCGGCCCGCGGCCGACGGCGACGATCGGCGAGATCAGGGGCCCGGACGGAATCACGGTCCTCCTCCATTCCGCCGCGCGCGAGAAAGGCGGCTTCGTCACCGTCAACGGAACCGTGGCGAACCGGGGCTCAAAGCCCTACACCTCGCTGACCTGGCGGTCGAAGGAGACGGAAATGAAGTCCCAGTCCTCGGTGTCCGGAGCCTCCCTCGTCGACCAGGCAGGAAAGAAGCGCTATCTCGTCCTGCGCGACACCGACGGGGAATGCCTGTGCACCACGGGCCTGGTCAACATCCGCCCCGGCGAGAGCCGGACCATCTTCGCCCAGTTCCCCGCCCCGCCCGACGACGTCAAGGCGGTGGACTTCCAGCTGCCGACCATGCCGTCCGTCCGCATCCCGATCTCCGGGTGAGCGCGTCATGCGGCCGACCCACCGGTCCCTGTGCGGCACGGTTCTCGCCGCGGCGGTCCTCGCGGCCGTCGTCCCCGCCCATGCCGACGGCGGCCCCGGCGGCGGTCCCGCCGGCTCCGCCCGGACGACGCCGCCGGTGAGGGTCGACGCGACCGCGCCCGGCCTCAGGCTGCGCGCGGGCGCGAAGCTCGCGCCCGGACGCGTCCTGGACATCAAGTCCGTCGTCGAGACGGGCGACGGCGAGGAGCGCCGCGCGGACACCAACGCCGACGTCACCTTCGCCCTGCAGGCAGAGGTCCTCTTCGACAAGGACAGCGCCAAGCTGGGCGACACGGCCAACGCCCGCATCCGTGCCATCGCCGACGAGGCCCGCAAGCAGCGCGCCACCGCCCTGCGGATCTTCGGCTTCACCGACGACCTCGGCTCGGCCGACCACGGCCTCTCCCTGTCCAAGGAGCGCGCCAACGCCGTCCAGCGGCAGCTCGCCGAGCACCTCGGCTCGTCCTCGACGCGCTACGAGATCCGCGGTTACGGCGAGCAGTACCCCATCGCCGACAACGGCACGGAGGACGGCCGCCGCAAGAACCGCCGCGTCGAGGTGAGCTTCCCGCGCGGAGGCCCGGACCGGCCCTGACCTTCAGGCGGAGGAGGGAGCCGAGCCTGGTCGATCTGTCGCGAACTCGCCGTCCGCCACGGCAGGATGGGGCTGGACCACAGCGTCGGCGGGGAGTGCTGAGGGAGGCGGGAGATGAGGGGCGGGCGGTTCGTCGGGGCGGCGGTCGCGCTCGGTGCGCTGACGGCGGCGACCGGCACGGCGACCGGCAGGGCGGCGGGGGCGGCCGACGGGCCGACGGCGTACCGGATGGCCTCCGGGGCGACGGCCGTGACGGGATCGGGCGGCAGCGACGACGGGCCCGTGCTGAAGGCGGGCGCGAGGACGTACACGGACAGCATCCGGCCCGGTGAGAAGAAGTACTACGGCGTCGAGCTGGACGAGCGGTCCAGCGCGTTCGTGTCCGCCGTCGCCGTCCCGAGGCCCGGCGCTGCGATGGGGCTGCGGGACGGGATCGAGGTGGCGCTGCAGGCCCCGGACGGCACCCCGTGCGGCAGCGGGCGGAACAGATCGTTCCTGTCGGCCGGCGGGGCCTACCCCGTGGCCGACTACGCGGAACGGGTCGTACGGGCGGGCGGGCCGTGCGCGAGCGCCGGTACGTACCGCTTCGTCGTCCAGCGCGGGGATGCGACGGGCGGCGACGACGCGGCCGTACCGGTCGAGCTGAAGTACGTGGCCGAGGCGCCGCGGAAGAACGAGGCCGACGCCCCGCCCGCCCCCGGCGGCTGGAGCTCCCGGGCGCCGTCCGGCCCGCCGCAGGGGGAGGGGGAGGGCGTCACGGGCGGCACGGGCTTCAACGACGCCGCCGAGCTGCGGTCGGGCGTATGGAAGGACGAGCTCCGGCCGGGCGAGACGCGTTTCTACCGGATATCGGTCGACGCGGGCGAACAGCTCTTCGCGGACGCCGAGTTCGGCCTGAAGCCGGACGCGGGCCCCTACGTGGTGCGCGGGGTACGGCTCGGACTCAGCAACTCCGCCCGCGGCTACGTGATGAACCGCACCGGCGGCTACCAGGGCAAACCCGCGACCGTCTCGCTCGCCACGCCTCCGGCCGCGTACGGCGACGCCGGCACCGGCGGCGAGGCCGCCCGCGGCATGCGCTTCGCCGGCTGGTACTACCTGCAGGTCAGCCTCAGTCCCAAGGTCCATGGAGGCGCACGGGGCGGTGGCGTGCCCGTCACGCTCAAGGTCGAGGTGGCGGGCGCGCGGAAGGCCGGTCACGAGGAGGGCATCGGACGCGGCGGGGGCGCCGTCGGCGGCGAACTCGTGACCGCGGCGGGCGGCGCGCCCCGCAAGGGACGGCTCCGGATCATCGGCTACGCCGGCATCGGCACCGGATCGGTTCTGCTGCTGGGCCTCGGCGCCTGGACCCTGGCGGGCCGCCGCCGCGACGGGTAGGCCCGGGCGCGGCCGGGTTGTGCGGAAGCCCCGCGTCCCCTGGGTGGCCCGGGCGTGGGCGGCGCCGGGCCGGGGGCGCGGGGCGGGGTGCGATCACGCCGAGAGCGTGAGCGTGAAGTTGCAGAAGCTGTTCACGTCGAGCTCGCGGAATCCGGCGATATAGCCGCCCGGATCACACCTGTTGAGGCACCACTGGAATGCCGGGTCCTGCACGCAGTACTCGAACTGCCCGGCCCAGAACGATCCGTCGATCGCCTCCGCGTGGAAGTACCAGAAGCGGTTCACCGCCGACGCGCAGCCGCTGTAGATGTCCCGGCATTCACCCGGCTGCAGGTTGAACCAGCCGAACTTCAGCCACCTGTCGGGACAGTCCAGGTTCCGCATGATGAATGCGGTCGCGGTGAGGGTGGAGTAGTTGTTGCACAGTCGCAGCATCGCTTTTCCCGCCCCTCAGCCCGCGTTCGGTTCGAGCCGGTCGCCGGGGCCGGAGTGCAGCCGGCGGTCGCCGGATGCCGCCACCCGCCCGGGCCGGTGACGCGCACCGCCGGCCTCGTCGTTCTCGACCACGTCGTCGGCGGACACGACCGCCGGCTCGGACCTGGGGGCGTCGCGCACCGCCGGATCGCGGGCCGCGAGGCCCTCCGCGCAGATGCTGCCGTTGTTGTCTTCGCTCATCGTCCTTCTCCCGTAGTGGTGGAGAATTCAGAGGCTCAGCGCTGGGCCTGTGCAGCTCAGGGTAAGTCCGTCGTGGTTCTATCGATACCGTATCAATCTCCAAACTTGAAATGCATTTGATAGTCTCACCGTATTTTCAACGGCGAGGAAAATCCTTGCATTCCGTTTATGGAGGCCCGGCGTCAGAGGTCCTGGCAATGATCCCCGCCATGCGCCTCTTCATGCGCTCTGCCATGTGCCCCGTCATGCTCCCCGCGTGAAAGGACCTCGACGCGCGCGCCGGCGCGCAGCCCCCATCGCGCCATCGCTCCGGCGGACGATTCCAGTACGTGTCGCGCCCTGAGGCGGGGCGCCCCGAGACGGCCGGGACGCATGGTGCGTACGGACAGCACGGTCAAGTCCCGGTCCAGATGGGCCACATCGATGGCGAAGCGCATGCGCCAGGTGTGGACGCCGCTCGCAGGGGTGAGGAGCAGCGCGCCCTCGATGGCGTCGCGGCCGAGGAGGCCGCGGGAACGGGCGCGGAAGGAGGCGGCGATCTCGAGCGGGACGGTCATACCGGTTGCGGAGATGCGGAGTTGGGCGTATCCGTCCTGCCGGCGGGTCATGCGGACAGGTTATCCACAGGCCCGGCGGAGATGCGGCGACCGTGCGTAACCTCGGTGCATGGACGCGCTGTTGATCGTCTCCGCCGCCGTGTACGGCGCCGTGGCCGGGGCCCTGGTGCCCCGGGCGCGGTTCCGGCTGGCCGTGGAGCCGGAGGAGGAGTGGCGCTCGGCCGGGCCGTGCGGGCACGCCGTCGCCGGGTGGGCGGGCCGGGCGCGGTGCGGAGCGTGCGGGGGAGGTACGGACCCGGGGCGACGTGGCCGGCGGGGGTGACGGCCCTGGTGTGCGCGGCGCTCGCGGCGGCCGCCGGGGCACGGCCGGAGCTGGCGGTGTGGCTGCTCGCGGTGCCGGTGACGGTGGTGCTGGCCGGCGTGGACTGGTCGGTGCGGCGGCTCCCGGACGTGCTGACCGTGCCGCTGGCGCTCGGCACGGCCGCGCTGCTGGGCGCCGCCGCGCTGATACCCGGCGCGGCGGGATCCTGGCCGCGGGCCCTGCTGGGCGGACTGGCGCTGGCGGCCGGCTATCTCACCCTGTTCCTGCTGCACCCGGGCGGCATGGGCTTCGGCGACGTGAAGCTCGCCGCCGGGCTGGGCTGCGCCCTGGGCTGGTACGGGTGGGGGGTGCTGTTCCTGGGGGCCTTCGCCGGACTGCTGCTGGGATCCCTCTACGGCACGGTCCTGCTGCTGGCCCGCCGTGCGGGGCGCGGCGACGCGCTGCCCCTGGGGCCGTTCATGATCGTAGGGGCGTGGGCGGGGCTGCTGGCGGGCGCCCGTGGCGGTGGCTGAAATATTGGACCGAGTGATCCAAAAACCTGGTACCGTCGGGGCATGGCCAGGCCGAGGAAGTTCGACGAGGAGCGGGCGGTCGACGCCGCGATGGAGGCGTTCTGGACCGCCGGATACGAGGCGACCTCGACCCAGGACCTGTGCGAGGCCACCGGCCTGGGCCGGAGCAGTATCTACAACACCTTCCACAGCAAGCACGAGCTCTTCCGCCGCGCCCTCGACCGCTATATGGCGCGGCGGACGGACGAACTGTCCGGGCTGCTCGAGGAGGACCGGCCCGCCCGGGCGAGGGTCGAAGCCCTGCTGAGCCGCGTCGTGGCCGAGGAGGCCACGGGGTACGGCGACGGCCGGGGGTGTCTGTACGTCAACACCGCCGTGGAGCTCGCGGCGCGCGACGCGGAGGTGGCGCGTGAGCTGGAGCGCGACTATGCGCGCAGGCTCGAGGTGCTGACCGCCGTGTTCGAGTCCGGGCGGCGGGACGGCGACATCGCCGCCGACCGGGACGCCCGGGCGCTCGCGCACTTCGTGATGGCGACCGTCAGCGGAATCCGGGTCGCGGCCCGCGCCGGCGCCGACGCGGCCGCGCTGCGCGCCATCGCCCGTACGGCGCTCGACGCGATCTGATCCTTCCTTCCGTCTGAACCCTTCCTTCTATACGTCTGCCCTATACGTCTGCCCGTCTGCCCATACGCCTGCCCGTCCGTCTCTCCGCCCGTTCGCCCGTGCGGCGCCCCACGGCTCCCGCATGCCCTGATTTTGAACCGACCAATCCAAAACGGAGGACCCTTCATGCCACGCGCTGTCCATGTGCTGGCCCTCGGCATCTTCGCCATGGTGACCAGCGAGTTCGTCGTCGCCGGGCTGATGCCGCAGATGGCCGGCGGGCTCGGCGTCACCGTGCCGCAGATCGGCTATCTGATCACCGCCTTCGCCATGGCCATGGCCTTCGGCGGGCCCTTCCTGACCGTGGCCGTGCTCCGGCTGCGCCCCAAGCCGGCCCTGATGACGCTGTTCGTGATCTTCCTGGTGGGCAATGTGCTGGCCGCCACCGCGTCCGGCTACGCGCTCATGCTGGTGGCGCGCGTCATCACCGGCGTCGCCTCGCAGGCCTTCTTCGGCGTCGCCATCTCCCTGACCGCCCAGCTGGCCCGCCCCGAGGTGCGCGGGCGCGCGATGGCCGTCGTGCTGAACGGGCTGATGCTGGGCACGCTGCTCGGCCTCCCGCTCTCCACGCTGGCCGGGGCGGCCTTCGGCTGGCGCGCCGCGTTCTGGGCCATCGCCGTCCTGACCGTCGTCGCCGCGCTGTGCACGGCCGCCGGCGTGCCGGCGGTGGGACACGCCGACGGCGGCGGGAGCCTGCGCGAGGAGATGACGGCGTTCAGGAGCCGCCGGCTGTGGCTGGCGCTCTCCACCAGCACCTTCGTCATCGGCGCGACGTTCTGCGCGTTCAGCTACTTCAATCCGATCCTCACCGAGGTCACCGGCTTCGGCGGCGGCGCCGTGCCCGTCCTGCTCATCGCCTACGGAGCGGCCACCGTGGCAGGCAACCACGTCGTCGGCCGGCTCGCGGACCGGTACGCCGTGCCCGTACTGCTGTGCGGTCTGCTGCTCAACCTGTTGTCCCTGAGCGGGTTCGCCCTGCTGGCGCACCTGAAGGCCCCGGCGGTGATGTTCATGATGGGCATGGGCCTGGTCGGCGTCACCATGAACCCGGCCATGGCCACCCGCGTCCAGCGGGCCGCCAACGCCCGGCCGCTGGTCAATACGGTGCACGCCTCCTGCATCACGTTCGGCGTCGTGATCGGCTCCTGGGGCGGCGGGCTGGCGATCGGCGTCTTCGGGCTCCGGGCGCCGCTGTGGCTCGGGGCCGTCCTGGCCGCCGTCGGGGCGGCGACTCTGATCCCCGACCTCGCCCGCCGTGCGCGACGGGCCCCCGCGGATGGTCACGATTCGTGCACGAAATCGGCCGCGCTCGCACGTGCGACGTCCGTGAGGCCGGGAATGCCGCCGAGCCGATGATGACGTCGCACGACCTTCCGGCGAGGTTCCCCGGCCCCCGTACAGGCCGTGCGCCACATGGCCGGTTCTCTCCCTCGGGCCCGGTATCGCAGGGATCCGCGAACCTCGAAGGCGCCCTGCCCGCCGCCCCGTTCAAGATCAATTAGAAGGTCACAAGTCAGCACGCCACGCACTGTCACCCCCGCCGGTGCGTGAATCGCGGCCGCAGAACGGTTATGGTGGAAACCCCCCCTCGGGCCGGTCCGTATCCCCCCCACGGACCGGCCCGTTTTTCTTTCCCCGCTGTCACTGTCCGTGTCGGATCGTGTGAGGCTCGGGGGTCGATCTTGGTTCGGGGCCGGCTCCCCTCCCGTACGGGCGTAGCCGGCCGACCGTGGACCCGTCTAGGAATCCCCGCGCCGAGCCCAGATGTTGACGCCCTCCGTGCTCACGGCGAGGGCATCGATTTCGGCCAGCTCCTCCTTGGTGAGCGGCGCCGCGCCGAGCGCGCCGACGTTCGCCTCGAGCTGCGCCACGCTGGAGGCGCCGATCAGCGCCGAGGTCATCCGCTCGTCCCGCAGCACCCAGGACAGCGCGAGCTGCGCCAGCGACTGGCCCCGGCGGCCGGCGATCTCGTTCAGCCCGCACAGCCGGCCCACGACCTCCTCGCTCAGCAGCGCCGGGTCCAGCGACTTGCCCTGCGCCGCCCGCGAGCCCTCGGGGATGCCGTGCAGGTACTTGTCCGTGAGCATCCCCTGGGCCAGCGGCGCGAAGGAGATGCAGCCCATGCCCTCGTCCTCCAGGGTGTCCAGCAGCCCGTCGTCCTCCGTCCAGCGGTTGATCATGGAGTAGGAGGGCTGGTGGATCAGCGCGGGTACGCCCATCTCCCGCAGCAGCCGCGCGGCCTCCCGCGTCTGCTGCGCGTTGTACGACGACACGCCCGCGTACAGCGCCTTGCCCTGCCGGACCGCGGACGCGAGGGCGCCCATCGTCTCCTCGAGCGGCGTGTGCGGGTCGAAGCGGTGCGAGTAGAAGATGTCGACGTAGTCGACGCCCATGCGGCGCAATGAGGCGTCGAGCGAGGACAGCAGGTACTTGCGCGAGCCCCACTCGCCGTACGGGCCGGGGTGCATCAGATAGCCGGCCTTGGTGGAAACGATGATTTCGTCACGGTAGGGCCGGAAATCCTGGGCGAAGAGCTTGCCGAAGTTCTCCTCGGCGGACCCCGGCGGCGGACCGTAGTTGTTGGCCAGATCGAAGTGGGTGATGCCCAGGTCGAAGGCCCGGCGCAGGATGGCCCGCTGCGAGTCGAGGGTGCGGTCGTCGCCGAAGTTGTGCCACAGTCCCAGGGAGATGGCCGGCAGCTTGAGCCCGCTGCGGCCCGTACGCCGGTACTCCATGGAGTCGTAGCGCGTCTCGGCCGCGCGGTAGAGCGAGGGATCGGTCATGTGCATCTGACTATCACGGTCCTGTGACGGGCCGAGTTGCGTTCTCGCGACACGCTGGCAGTAGTGTGGCGCCTTCGGGGGCGACCGCCGTGGCATGGAGGGGCAGGAAGAGTGAAGTTGCGCGACCTGGTGTACAGGCTTTACGCACGCCGGGTGGAAGGCCGCCTCGACCACGCCCAGGTGCCCAAGCACATCGGCGTCATCCTCGACGGCAACCGCCGCTGGGCCCGGGCCGACGGCCGGACCCTGGAGCAGGGCCACCAGGCGGGGGCCGACAAGATCTCCGAGCTGCTCGGGTGGTGCGCCGAGACCGACGTCGAGGTCGTCACCCTCTGGATGCTGTCGACGGACAATCTCGACCGGCCGGCCGACCAGCTGGGCCCGCTGCTGAACATCATCGAGAACACGGTCCGCGGCCTGGCCGCCGACGGCCGCTGGCGCGTGCACCACGTGGGCACCCTCGACCTGCTGCCGGCCCGCACCCAGACCGTCCTGAAGGAAGCCGAGCAGGACACGCTCGGCGTCGACGGGATACTCGTCAACGTCGCCGTCGGCTACGGCGGCCGCCAGGAGATCGTCGACGCCGTCCGCTCCCTGGTGCTGGAGGCGGCGGACCACGGCGACTCCTTCGAGGAGCTGGCCGAGAAGGTCGACATCGACCACATCACCAAGCACCTCTACACCCGCGGCCAGCCCGACCCCGACCTCATCATCCGCACCAGCGGCGAGCAGCGGCTGTCCGGCTTCATGCTCTGGCAGAGCGCGCACTCCGAGTACTACTTCTGCGAGGTCTTCTGGCCCGCGTTCCGCAAGGTCGACTTCCTGCGCGCGCTGCGTGACTACGCGGCGCGGCACCGGCGCTACGGGAACTGACGAGTCGCGGGCGGTGGCCATCCATCAGGCGGTGGCCACGCACCGGGTGGTAGCGCGGCATCAGGCGGTGGCCCCCCAGTGGGCTGAACGCCAGTACGAGTGACGGCGGATCAATCGTTCACCTGCTCGTCGCATATGCCGTTGCATGGTCAAGCGGTCCAGCGGGAATATCCCCTGCAGGCCGACGGTCGGCACCGCGACCGTCGATCTGCCAGCGGGCGGCATGGGGCCGTCCGCCCGGGAGGCCCTTTGCACCAGGACGACGACCGTGCGCACCGAGCGACCCCCACAGGCCGCACGGCGGACACGGCGGGCCGGACGACCGGCCACCCTGGAAGGGCACGGACCCGGCCCATTCCCCGCGCCCCGTTTCTGACGACGGCGCGCCCTTACCTCTGCACGAGGGGGTTCGTCCACCCGTGGTGACCAGCAAGAAGCGCCGTGATGGCGACCGGCGCACCTATGTCCTCGACACCAGCGTCCTGCTGGCCGATCCAGGAGCCATGTCCCGCTTCGACGAGCACGAGGTCGTGCTCCCGGTCGTGGTGGTCACGGAGTTGGAGGCCAAAAGGCATCACCCGGAGCTCGGCTACTTCGCCCGCAAGGCCCTGCGCCTGCTGGACGACTATCGGGTGCAGCACGGCCGGCTGGATTCGCCGATCCCCATCGGCGAGCTCGGCGGCACGCTCAGGGTCGAGCTCAATCACACGGATCCGGGCATACTGCCCGCCGGATACCGCCTCGGCGACAACGACTCGCGCATCCTCGCGGTCGCCCGCAACCTCCAGGCCGAGGGGTACGACGTCACCGTCGTCTCCAAGGACCTGCCGCTGCGCATCAAGGCGTCGTCCGTCGGGCTGCTGGCCGAGGAGTACCGCGCCGAGCTGGCGATCACCGACTCCGGCTGGACGGGGATGGCGGAGCTGACCGTCACCGCCGAGCAGGTCGACGAGCTCTTCGCCGCCGAGCGCGCGTACGTGCCCGGGGCCGCCGAACTGCCCGTGCACACCGGTCTGGTGCTGCTGTCCGAGCGCGGCAAGGCGCTGGGCAGGGTGACGGCCGACGGTTCGGTGCGGCTGGTGCGCGGCGACCGGGAGGCGTTCGGTATCCACGGTCGCAGCGCGGAGCAGCGCGTGGCGCTGGACCTGCTGCTCGACCCGGAGATCGGGATCGTCTCGATGGGCGGCCGGGCCGGCACGGGCAAGTCGGCGCTGGCGCTGTGCGCCGGGCTGGAGGCCGTGCTCGAGCGGCGCCAGCACCGCAAGGTGATGGTCTTCCGTCCGCTGTACGCGGTCGGCGGCCAGGAGTTGGGCTATCTGCCGGGCAGCGAGGCGGAGAAGATGAGCCCGTGGGCCCAGGCGGTCTTCGACACGCTGTCGGCCGTGACGACCGCCGAGGTCATCGAGGAGGTGGTGGGGCGCGGGATGCTGGAGGTGCTGCCGCTCACCCATATCCGGGGCCGTTCGCTGCACGACGCGTTCGTGATCGTGGACGAGGCGCAGTCGCTCGAACGCAACGTCCTGCTCACCGTGCTCTCGCGCATCGGCGCCAACTCGCGTGTAGTGCTCACCCATGACGTGGCACAGCGGGACAATCTGCGCGTCGGGCGGTACGACGGCGTGGTGGCCGTGGTGGAGAAGTTGAAGGGGCACCCCCTCTTCTCCCATGTCACGCTCACGCGTTCCGAGCGTTCGCCGATTGCGGCGATGGTGACCGAAATGCTGGAGGACGGCCGGATCTGAGGGGATCCATAACTGCGTGGCGCGCGGCGGGCCGAGGAGCTTAGCCGCGCGCTGTCATGCCGTGCCGCAGTTTCCGGGAAAGCGCAGGAGTAAACGGGGTGTGAGCTTTCCCACGCGACCAAGAATTGCCTAGGAGCGTGCCGTTCGGGCAGAGTCTGGGTCCTGTCAGGCCCCGCGTACGGCACTTGGGCCCCTCCGGGGGCGATGCGGAACCCATAACTGAACAGCGTCGCCGTACGCCGCCCGAGCTTTTCGCGGACCTCCTCCGGGAGGGCCCACCGGGTCAGTGCCTCCAGTGACCAGATGGTCCCGATTTCCGGTGACCGTCCTAGCGGAGGTCAGCGTCAGGGGCACGATTGCGTCCGCAAGGTCACCTATGCGGGCGATGCTGGAAGGAAACCGTGTGAGCCGGATTTCGGTCCGGGGATTCGCCGTGGCTTCTGCCACCGCGGTCACCACCGTAGGCGCCGTTGTCGGTGTCGCCGCAGGCCATGAGCAGGGCACGACCGACCGGGTCGAGGCCACCGCCGCCGACGCGACGATCCTCGCGGACATCCCCGCTGGACATAACGTCCAGGTGCAGACTGCATCCCTCACGCAGCAGGCGGACACGCAGGCCGACGCCGCGGACGCCGCGGCGAAGAAGGACGCCGAGGAGTCCGCGCGCAAGCAGGCCGCCGAGGACGCCACCGCGAAGAAGGAAGCCGCGGAGGAGGCCTCCAAGAAGAAGGAGGCCGAGGAGAAGGCCAAGGAGCGCGAGAAGGGCGACGAGGTCAGCAGTCGTTCCGCCACGCGTGACGCCTCGGACTTCGCGGTCAAGGGCTCGTACTCCGTCTCCGAGGTCCAGGCCATGGCCCGGCAGATGGTCCCCTCGGACCAGTTCCAGTGCTTCAGCAACATCGTGAACAACGAGAGCACCTGGGACTACACCGCCACGAACCCCTCCTCAGGTGCGTACGGCCTGGTCCAGGCGCTGCCCGGCACCAAGATGGCCTCGGCCGGTGCCGACTGGCGCACCAACCCGGCCACGCAGATCAAGTGGGGCCTGAGCTACATGAACGAGTCCTATGGCAGCCCCTGTGGCGCATGGTCGTTCTGGCAGGCCAACCAGTGGTACTAGCCACCACCACCTGACCGGTACTTTTCCACCGAAGCCCCCGGCCCGCAGCGGCCGGGGGCTTCGGTGTGTCCGGGGACAGGTAACGTCAGCACGGATGGCCACGGGGGAGTGGGGGTAGAGGAAGAGAAATGTCCAGATTGCCACGATGGGTGGGTGGCCTGGGGTCGGGGCTGATACGGCTCGCCGAGCGGCTCGACGCCCACAAGGCCGCCGCCGGGCCCGCGCCCGGTCCCACGCCCGCACCCGAGCCCGTACCCACGCCGTCCTCCGTCCACGCACCCGATCCGGCCACGCAGCCGGCGGCCGAGCCCGAGCACGTCCCGCCGCCGCCCGCCTACGCGCCCGCCGTGGCGGCACGTCAGGACCCGGTCGCCGCCGTCCCGTGGGGCGTGCGGGTCGCGGCCGAGGTGAGCTGGCGGCTGCTGGTGCTGGCCGGAACGCTCTGGGTGCTGATGCGCGTCATCAGCGCCGTACGCCTGGTCGTGCTGGCCTTCGTCGCCGGCCTGCTGATCACCGCGCTGCTGCAGCCGACCGTGGCCCTGCTCCGGCGGCGCGGCGTGCCGCGAGGTCTGGCCACCGCCATGACCTTCATCTCCGGCTTCGTCGTCATGGGGCTGGTCGGGTGGTTCGTGGTCTGGCAGGTGACCGAGAACCTCGACGACCTGTCGCGGCAGGTCCAGCACGGCATCTCCGAGCTCAAGCGCTGGCTGCTCAACAGCCCCTTCCATGTCACCGAGAGTCAGATCAACAACATCGCCGACAAGCTCAGCGAGGCGATCGGCACCAACACCAAGGACATCACCACCGCCGGCATAGAGGGCGTCCAGGTCATCATCGAGGTGCTGACGGGCATCCTGCTCGCGATGTTCTCGACGCTCTTCCTGCTCTACGACGGCCCGAAGATCTGGCAGTGGCTGCTCAAGCTGGTGCCGACCGGCGCCCGCGAGGGCGTGGCGGGCGCGGGCCCGCGCGCGTGGGCGACGCTGACGGCCTATGTGCGCGGCACGGTGATAGTGGCCCTCATCGACGCGATCTTCATCGGCATAGGGCTGTTCTTCCTCGAGGTGCCGATGTACGTGCCGCTGGCCGTGTTCATCTTCCTCTTCGCCTTCATCCCGCTGGTGGGAGCGGTCGTCTCCGGCGCCCTGGCGGTCGTCGTGGCGCTGGTCACCCGGGACGTCTTCACGGCGATGATGGTGCTGCTGGTGGTGCTGGCGGTGCAGCAGATCGAGGGCCACGTCCTGCAGCCCTTCATCCTCGGCCGCGCGGTGCGCGTCCACCCGCTGGCCGTCGTCCTCTCCGTCGCCGCCGGCTCGATGATCGCCGGCATCGGCGGCGCGGTGGTCGCGGTCCCGCTGGTGGCGGTGACCAACACGGTGGTCGGCTACCTCCGCGCGTACGCCAAGGACCAGGCGACCCGGGCGGTGCTCGAGGTCTCGACCGGGGAGACCGCGGCCGTGAAGGGTCCGCCGCCGTCCCCGCGGGCATGACGAACGGGCCCCTGCCTTCTGGGAAGGCAGGGGCCCGCGTTTTGGGGGGTCGGACGGTCTGAGAGCGGAGCAAGGCTGGCTCAATGAGCAGTTGTCCACGCTGCCCAGACGAGGAACGCGGTGACCAGAGCCATGAGGCCGATCGCCGCTGGCCGCCGCATGTGCGGTGAGCGCAGGGCAGCGACCAGGCCGGGACCGGCCGCGCTCAACAGGTAGAAGACCCAGGACCGTTCAAGTGCTCCTACCTCCGCCCAGAGCATCATGGTGCACAGCGACACAACCATGCAGGTCGTGACACCGAGGGCCAGTGGCCTGACCTTGAGAACCCACAGGAGGATCACTAGGCCGAGAAGACTCACGGCGGTCCAGCCGGTTAGGCCCATTAAGGGGTAGAGCGTGAGACAGCCCTGAAGCGGGTCCTTCCGGCAGACGCGGGATTCAGCATGGTCGGCCCAGCGTAGGATCTCGAGGCCCGCCCAGCCGATGGCGGCCCCGCCCAGGGCGGCGCCGGGGACGATCAGCCGGCTATCGATCCCGCGCGGTGTCATTGAGGGTCCTCCCGGATTACTCTCGGCCTCCTCGCCTTCCCTCTTCACCGTTACATGCCGACCTTCCGAAGAGTGTTCTCCAGCGAGTCGGCGTACAGCCGGGCCCCCTGGACCTTCGGGTGAAACGACTGCGCCGAAGCGGGCTGTTCCTTGGTACTTGGATTGTCGCTCGGTGTCTTGTCAGTCACGATGCCGTGAACGCTTTCGGGGTCGCCGCAGATGGCCTTCCCCTTGAAGAACTCCTTGGGGTTGGAGAACACGGAGTTTGCCCCGGCAGCGTTGGCTTCAGCCGTGGCGTCGTTCATCACCGTGAGCATCAGGTCACCCATCTCGTTGATCCAGGGTGCCTCAGCGGAGCCGATACCGGGTACGCATGAACCGGCCTTCTCGAGCAAGATCGGGTAGCCCATGAGCACGACCTTGGCGTTGGGTGCCTGTGCGTGAATCGCCTTCAGCGTCTCAACGATCTTGGATCGCACGGTGGTCTTCATGAACTTTGGTTGCGCATCCTTGAGCGACTCGCTGTCGCCGTCCAGCTTGCCTTCCTGACACACTTCGGGCAGGCCGATCCCACCGAAGATGCACTTCGTGACGATCTTTGAAAACCTCGAGTCATTACCACCGATGGAGATGGTGACGAGTGTGGTGTTCTCGTCGAGGTAGCCCTGGTCCATCTGCGTCAGCTCACCGAAGTGACGTTGGTCCCACGCGACCCTGCCACCCGCACCACCAGGGAGGATGTTGTCGGTAGTGGCACCGGAGCAGGCGATCAGGTGGTAGTCCATGGACGAGTCCCAGGAGTCCGCCCGGTCGCCGATCGAGCTGACGGAGTCGGCGAGCTTCGCCTGTCGGGACCATGTGTAACGTGACCGGTGGCAGCCATTCCGGAGCTTTTCGTTGTCGCCGTAGACGTCGGTCTCCTTGTAGTAGTCGCCGCCGCCCGACTTCGAGGCGCCCTCACCGGAGGAGTACGAGTCACCCATGGCGACCACGAAGTCCTTCGGCTTGGAGGACAGTTTCTGGAAGGCGACCGCATCCCATGCGATGTCCTCGCTGCCGTCGCCGTCCAGCGAGTGATTATCGAGGCTTACCCTGGGCGTTCCAGAGAATTCAAAAACGCCTAGAGAGACCCACTTGTTCTCCTGCGTACGCTGTGGGACAACCCGGAACTTCTTCCCCTTACCAGTGTCGACCACGTACTTCGCCTGACGCGTGTGGGCACCGTTGTCCGGGGTGTGGACCATGACGCGGGCCCAGCCGTTGATCTGCTGACCGAGGGTCCAGGTGCCGGTCACGGTGAGGTCGTGGTTGTTAGTGGCGGTACCTTCGCCACGGGTATGGGCGAAGTAGAAGTGCCCGTTGTACCCGGAGCCCAGCTGGTGGGTGTCCATCTTGGACGGGTACAGGCCGTTGCCGCCCTCGCCTCCGGCGAAGGTGAACTTGAAGGTGCCGTCCGAGGTCGTGTCACCACAGCCAGGCCGGGTCGTCGGCGTGCCCCTCGGGAGGTCGTCGACGACGAGGACACCGGAGGGCAGTCCGTCCTTAGAACAGTTCGGCTTATAGGCCTCGCCGTCGGCCTCTTCCTTGTAGGTGGGGTCGAAGCGCAGAATCTCGTTCCCGCACTGCGACGCGTCGCAGTTCTTCCAGACATTCGCCTCGTTCCACCAGCACTTGAGATCCTGGCGGGTGCACGCGCCGAGGCCGGCCTGGTTGGAGTCGTTCGGCCCGATCTTGCTCTTGTCGCAGCTGTTGGCCGACGTACAGAACAGGCCCTCCGGGGGCTTCACCGTGGTACGGGCAGGATTGTTGGTCCACCATGCCGGACGGAAACCGGAGACCATCTTGCCCGGCGACTCCAGGGCTTCGAGGGGTCGTGCGGCCCAGCCGAGCACCTTCTCTTGGTACGGCCAGTCCTGGGGGTGTGACGCATCCTTATAGCGGTCGTGCCCGTCCTCGTCCTCCAGGAAAGGTGTCCGGTTGGCCTTCCACAGGGGGTTGGCGGGGTTGTTCGTGAAGCCGACGCCCCACATCCCGTCGTTCTTGGACGCTTGGTCCTTCGGGTAGTAGCCCGAGTTGTAGGCCCACAACGCGTAGAACCAGTTTTCCATGTACTGGGGCTTGCCGTTGTTGATGACCATGCCATCACGGCGAGTCTGGTTCCACTTCTCGATAAGGACGTTGATGCCGCTCGCGATATTGGCGGTGTAGTCCAGTGCTGCTGCCTCTTGCTGGGTCGTTGTGAGGGCCTTCTCTCCTGTCTTCTCCTTGCCATGCAGGCGCATGCCGTCGGTGATTTGGGTGATGCCGTAACCGCAGTCGGCCTTTGCCCAGTTAATTCCCCATGCGTCGGATTGATTGCCGTCGGGGTTGTACTCGATGCCGTAGTAGTTCCCGATGAGCGGGTTCGCGGTGACACCGGGCACGGCCATGCGGGCGGCCTGCCACATGTTCGACTCCTGCGCAGTGATACCGAGCATCACCTGCGCGGGAATGCGGCCGCCACCATCGAGCTCGACCCGCGGGAAGAGGGACTGCGGCTGGTAAGCCGACATTCCCGTGTTCTTCCAGTTCGCAGGCCGCGAGATGTGCTTGTCGAGGTTGTTGGTGATGGCCTGGTCCACCGCCCACTCGACCTGGCGTGGCTTCGGCTGCATGGCCTGCTTGCGCGGGTCGTTACGGGGCACCGCGCAGTACCGTTCGTCCTCGACGGGGTCGTTCGGTGAGCCAGCAACGGCCCGGGAACCAGCGGACTTCTTCGCGGTGCCGGCCGCAGCAAGACTCGGCGAGAGGGCGCGGCCCGTGGCAGCGTTCTTCTCGGTGTTACTCGGCGCGACCTTGAACCCGGTGGACTTGCCGGTGGTGAGCGACTTCAGCCCGATCTTGACAGTCCGGGCTGAAAGCGCCTCTTCCGGGCGGACACGGGAGCCTTTGCCTTCAGCCCAGGTGATGTCGGTGACGAGAGCCTCGCCGTGGGTGGTGGCCTGTGCTTCCTTGGGTGTGCCAGTCGGCCGCTTCACCGAACGGGGTAACTTCGTAGCGGCGGTGGTCTCACCCGTTATGAAGACAGTGCCGTGGGCGCTGCGCGAGAGATCCATCTTGGTCAGCATGCCGCTGGCCAAGATGGACGGCTTGGCCTTCTTCGTGTTGCCTTCAGTGATGTTTTGTGCGGTGATCCGCCTGACTTCACCCTTTGGTGAGGCGGTCGCCGCGAGTGAGCGTGACTTGGAGATCGGGCGGTCGAGGTAGACGACGCCGCCGTCACCGTCCGGCTTGAGCTCGAACGGAATCTGGGCTGTCCTGGCGATGGCCGTCCGCTTGCCTGAGTCGTCGATCTTGACGAGACGGGCGTCATCGGCCGCGACGATGTCCTTGCCGACCGGGACGGCTGACGTGACCTGGCCCTTGAGCTCGATGGGCTTGCCGAGAGTGCCCGACGCCGCGTCGACCTTCAGAAGTCGGGTGGCGTTTTTGTTCTCGCCGCCAGCCTGGGTGAATACCGCCATTTCACCCGTACCGCAGCCAGGGCTGAAGTAGGCTAATGACGCTTGCCGGTTCAGCTTCGTCACTTTGCCAGATGCCAGATCGACAACGGCGGTGAACGCGCCGCGGGACATTAACTCAGTCTTGTTGGTAAAGGTTCGTGGCGCATAAGCGACCACCGCATTTTTACCAGATCCAGTGACACAGGCGTTGCCGATCCACATGTCCGTGTCGAATCCAGGCTCTGACAGAGACGCAGCGGTCCGCCAGGAATAGCCGTTCTTTTTATCGGCGACGAGAAGATGGAAACCATCTGCATCGCTGGTGGTTGTCCAAGCGCGATCTGCAGAATCCTCCCAGCCCTTGCCGAGGATGTTTTCGCGCTGAGACGGTTTGATCGTCAGAGTTGCATTGTTCTGGTTATCCGCTATGGAAGCCGGTAACTTCGAGGTCTTGCTGTCAGAGGCCCAGGCGGTGGTATCAATGCCCTGAGTCAGCCCGATGACCATCATAGCTGCAGAGGTGGCCGTTATCGCCACCGGTGCTCTTCGCCGCGATCTCAAAGAATCTCCTTTGTTCCACTGTTGATCCTGCAGTCAAGCGCGTGCTGGAAAGGAGGCAATCTCCCAGGCGGGAATCGTGAGATTGAGAAAACCTGGGAGGATGCGTTCCGGGTAGCTCCAGGGCCACTCAGCTGTATTCTGTGGGGCTCCTGGGTTAGTGCTCAGAAAGTGGGATCACGACCTATTATTATCTGTAAGACCCAGAGGGTGCGCATGAGTAGCATTCACTGCCTCTGCGCTGCCCATGGGGTTCATCGACAGAAGTCGCGACGCGCGTTTATTGCCATTGAGCCGTCTGCGGTCAGCATGACAGCTGTGATCACGGGGCAATCATCCATGCGGACCGGCCCTGCGTATTGCTTAAAAACTCCTTCATCGGTTTGGCAGCGCGGACTGGTGCTGTTATTGCAGATCTGCAGCTTCATGTGTCGCGCTACGTCTGTATTGTTGTCGAAGATTGCGCATATTGTGTCATTAGGCCCGACGCCTCCGTTCGAGAAGGCGAACAAAGTGCCCCATCTGATCGCTCTTTCCGGGAGGCGTTCAGCGTGTATCAGCTTGTAACTAGAGCCGCAAACGGTCGCTGCCGCTTGGGTGGCGGCAGGGTTGGCGGCTGCGATCGCCTTGGTCTTGGCGTTGGCTTCAGCAGCTATGGGCGCACCCGCAATGCTCTGCTTGTCGGCCACGGAAGGGGTAGCGGTTATGCCAACAGCAGCTATCGCCGCGACTGCTGTTATGGCCAATCTTGAAGTGACCACGAGATGCCTCCTGGCTGGGATTTTGAGGTAGACCGCCGGATGGCATCACGTACAACGGCTTGAAGCCAAGACCTTGCCTCAGGAGATGGCTGGTTAATGCATGTTTATTGGCGGATAGCCGTCATGGTCAGACGTCCGCCCTGACGGAGCGGCATGGAGGAAAGGGTAGGTGTGTGAGCGACACCACTAGCGGAGCTCTCCAATCGGCTGCGGCTGGGATGGTAGCGAAACAGCCTCGCTAACGGAACTCTTACCTGCCCCTGGCAACTCCATCGCCGTCCGGCCTAGCTCGCGTTGTCGGAATCCCGGTGCCGTTGCCGTTGTTGCGGACCTGGTGGATGACGTCAGAGGAGTCGAGTTCATTTTCTTGTGGATATTGGCGGCATCATGTTGGCGGCAGTGAGAAACACGCGCTGGGCAGTTTATTTTCGGCCAGGATATCTAGATTACTTGCGCCCCGACTGTGCGACAGTGAAGTATAAAGACCGGGCCTCGCTCACGTGGCTCGCCGCAATTAGCGAACGAAAGGTCACCACCTTGCCAATCATCAGGAGAGCAGGTATGTCGAAATTTGCACCCACGGCAGCGTTTGCCGCACTAGGCGCCGCAGCCCTTCTTTTATCCTTGACGCCAGCCGAAGCATCTGCGGACGGAAGGCCTCTTCCCGGGCCTACGGAGCGGTGTTACCCCGGCCAAGGATGCCTCTATTACGGCAACCAATGGAATGGCGCCGTCGCCCCCATGTACCGGGGAGGATCCAACCATGAGGGTCAGATTTTTGCGCCCGGCACGGGGCGAGGGGCCGGAGAATATCTAAAGAACGCCGCAGCCTCTGCAGACAATCGATCCGAAGGAACAGATTATTGCATCCACGTGAATAGCTACTTCAAGGGCCCGTACGACATACTTCCGGCCTGGAGCAGGATCTTCCTCGGCCCTACCCACAACATAACGCTTCCCACAACTACTACCCAAAGCACGAAAACGGCGATCGCCATTCTGAATTCGCCAAGGGAAAGGTGAGCAGCAACTCGTACACGAGTGTCGCAAATGCCTCGCTCGTCGAGGGTGCGTGGAATAAGTGAACACGAAAACCAAGCACGCAGTACTTCTATGTCTCTCCGTCGCACTGGCATCGGCTACAGTGTCGGGCTGCGCAAACTCAAGTGGCGGTTTTCCGAACTCAAGGAGCCGCTCATTACACGACAGTGAGACGAGTAAAGAACTCGAAACCAAGAGCACCTCGAGCGGTCCCGTGCGCAATGTGGGGGACGTCTCTGCACTCCCACTCCCCATCACATCATACCGGTTGTCGGGAATTGAAATTTCCCAGATCAATACGGCTAAGAATGCGCTCGTTCAAAAATGCATGACCCGCATGGGCTTCAAGGACTTCAGGCCGACAGAAGTCCGAGAGCCCGGTTCCGACGACCTGAAAGAACTAGACGATCTACGTTACGGTTCATACGACGCTGCACAGGTGAAGAAGTACGGCTACAGGCCAGACTTCCTGACGTCTGGGAGGAACAAATTTGCCGCACCGTCAGTAGAACCGAAGCGCACCCCTGAAGAATGGCTAGCTCTGACCGCCACCAGCCAAGAAGTAAGCGATAAACAAAGAACGGCAAAGGCTCAATCTAGGCTTCGAAGCGGCGCGGTGGTCCCTGAGGGGGGATGCCTCGGCGAGTCCCTCACGAAACTAACAGGAGGTGATCCACTTGTCGCCGATCTTGTACAGCAAATCAATGGAGACAGTTACCGAACTTCCCTGAAGGAGCCCCGAGTTAAGGAAGTCTTCTTGAAGTGGTCCTCCTGCATGAGGGTAAAAGGATATAAATACACAGACCCGATGCAGGCAAACGACGACCCCAAATTCCTCACCGGCACAGCGTCCGCTGATGAGATCGCAACGGCCGAGGTCGACGTCTCATGCAAGCGCGAAACAAATCTCATTCCCATTTGGCGCTCAACCGAAATAGCTATTCAGGAGAATATGATCGCCAAAAATCGTGACGCTTTGAACGAGATAAAAAGAAGCAAGGACAATCTGATGCGCAGTGCCGCATCAGCGATCAGCGCAAAGTAGTTGTCTGGGGCGAGCGAATCCAGTTTTAAATCGATGGCAGCTCACGAAGGCAAAATCACTCGTGGGGCGAGAGCGGATTAGCGCCCAAATGCGACCGGCTGCCGCCCCCTCCATGGGGACGGCAGCCGGTCGCGTCGTACGGGACTACTGCGGCGGGATCTGGGTCTCCCGGCCGCCGTTGGGCCGGGTGCCGTCGGTCGAGCCGCCCGTGGGGACCGTGGGACCGGTCGGGATCGGCGGCGTGGGCCTGTTCGTCGGCTTGTTCGTCGGCTTGTTCGACGGCTTGTCCGAGGCGGACCGCGACGGCGTCGAGGACGGCGACTGCGTGCTCTTCGACGGCGTCGACGACGGGCTCGGCGAGGCCGGGGCGGACGGCGTGCCCGAGGCGGTGGGCGCCGGGCCCTGCACCGAGGTGAAGCCGCTGTCGGTCTCGATGTCGAACTTGGTCTCGTCGTCGCCGTCGCCGTAGACGGAGGAGGTGTACGCGGCCCAGATCTGGGCCGGGTACTTGCCGCCGTTGACGCGGCCGCCGCCGCCGGTGCCCTGGATGGTCACCTGCGTGCCGCCCTGGCCCTCACCGAACATGGCCACGGTGGTGACCAGGCCCGGGGTGTAACCGGCGAACCAGGCCGACTTGTTGTCGTCGGACGTACCGGTCTTGCCGGCCACCTGGTAGGCGGGGTTGGAGACGACGCTGGCCGTACCGTCGTCGACGACGCCGGTCATGACCGAGGTCAGGCCGTCGGCGGTGTTGCGCTCGACGACGCGGTCGCCGATGGCGCCCGGGAGCTTGAAGTCCTGGCCGCGCAGCGTCGCCGACTTCACGACGCTCGGGGTGACCTTCTTGCCGTGGTTGTCCAGCGTCGCGTAGACGCCGGCCATCTCCATCGGGCTGGCGCCCATGGAGCCCAGCGCCATGGCCGGGGTCTCGTCGAAGTCGCTCTTCATGCCCAGGTCGACGGCGGTCTTCTTGACCTTGCCCATGCCGACGTCGACGACCATCTGTGCGAAGACCGAGTTGATCGAGTCGTTCATCGCCTTCTGGACCGTCACCGGGCCGTAGCTGTGCTCGTCCTCGTTCGGCGGGGCGTAGGGGATGGTGCTGCCCTGGACCGGACGGCGGGTGGTGCCGTCGTAGATCGTGGAGGAGTTGATCGGCTGCCCGTCCTGGGTCTTGGAGTCGTTCTCCAGCGCCGAGGCAAGGATCAGCGGCTTGAACGTCGACGCGGGCTGGTAGTCCGCGCGGGTGGCGTTGCTGATCTGGTGGGTGGCGAAGTCCGCGCCGCCGTAGAGGGCGACGATCTTGCCGGTCTTCGGGTCCACCGAGACGGCGCCGGCCTGGACGTGCTTGTCGACCTCGCGCGTCTTGGGGTCGAGGTCCTCGAGCAGCTTGTCCTTGACCGCCTTCTCCAGGGCCGCCTGCTTCTTGGAGTCGATGCTCAGCGTGACGGTCCAGCCGCCGGCCGCGAAGATCTGCTCGGCGTCCTTGGCGCTGCGGCCGTCGCCCTCCCGCATCAGGTCGCGAATGATCTCCTTCTTCGCGGCCTCGATGAGGTAGCCGTTCTGGCCCTTCAGACCGGCGGCGGCCTTGGGCTTGCCCGGCTCCTTGAACTGCATGCCCTGGCGCTTGCCGCCGTCGAGCCAGTCCTGCTCGACCATCTTGTCGAGGACGTAGTTCCAGCGCTTCTTGGCGTTGGTCTTGCCGGCCTCGGTGGAGGCGGGGCCGAAGTCGTACTGGCTCGGGGCCTGCAGGAGGGCGGCCAGGTAGGCGCCTTCCTCGAGGCTGAGCTTGTCGACGTCCTTGTTGTAGTACGCCCGCGCCGCGGCCTGGATGCCATAGGCGCCCCGGCCGTAGTAGCTGGTGTTGAGGTAGCCCTCGAGGATCTCGTCCTTGGACTTCTCGTCCTGGACCTTCAGCGAGATGATCAGTTCCTTCACCTTGCGGGTGACGGTCTGACTCTGGTCCAGGTAGTAGTTCTTGACGTACTGCTGGGTGATCGTCGAACCACCCTGCTTGCCACGGCCGATGACCGTGTTGAAGATGCCGCGGGCGGTGCCCTTCAGGTCGACGCCCGGGTCGGTGTAGAAGTTCTTGTTCTCCGCGGCGACGACGGCGCGCCGGACGACCTCCGGCACCTTGGCCAGCGGCACCTCCTCGCGGTTGACCTCGCCGATGCGGGCGATGGTCTTGCCGTCGCTCGACTTGTAGACGTTGCTCTGCAGCTTGGCCGCCGAGTTGCCCTTCGGCACGTCCACGGAGAGGTACAGCGCGTAGAACGCGCCCATCCCCAGGGCGATCACGGCTATGAAGTAGGCCAGCAGCTTCTTCCAGGTGAAGAACCGGCGTATGCCCTTCTTCTTGGGCTTGTTGCCACCCCTTGCGGGGCCACTGCCCTTGTTCTGCGCCTGTCGCGCTTGCGCTCGGCCCATCTCTCCCGTAGCTCCAGTCCGTCCGCCCCCAACCCAGCTCACGAAGCTAACACCGCAACTGCCATCAAACGCCCATCGATCACGGCAATAACGGACGTGACATACAGCACCCCGGTCGGCGGGAACCGGGCGCGGCGTAGTGCGGGGGAAACCGTACAGGGCGATAATGTGCTATCACTTTGATAGACAGCCGAGAACGTGCGGAGGACCACCGCACGCCGAGCGAAACGGGGGGACACCATGTCCACGAACAGCACCGAGCACCCGCCCACCACGCCCGCGCCACGCGTGCGGGAACTGCCCGCCAACGACATCGGCGGCGGCCTCGCCCTGCTGCTGGGCCTGGTGGGCCTGCTCGCCGGCGCGGGCCTGGTGGCGACGGGCGTCGCGACCAGCTCGCACGTCGCGGGCGGCGCGACGGCCGCGCTCGTCGCCGCGGGGATCCTCGTCGGCCTCGCCGCGATCATCGCCATGAGCGGGCTGAACACCATCGCCCCCGGCCAGGCCAAGGTCGTCCAGCTCTTCGGGCGCTACCGCGGCACGATCCGCAACGAGGGCCTGCGCTGGGTGAACCCCTTCACCAGCCGCGAGGACATCTCCACCCGGGTCCGGAACCACGAGACGCCCGTCATGAAGGTCAACGACGCCTACGGCAACCCCATCGAGCTGGCCGCGGTCGTCGTCTGGAAGGTCGAGGACACCGCGCAGGCGATGTTCGCGGTGGAGGACTTCCAGGAGTTCGTCTCCACCCAGACCGAGGCGGCCGTGCGCCACATCGCCATCGAGTACCCCTATGACGCGCACGACGACGACGCGCTCTCGCTGCGCGGCAACGCCGAGGAGATCACCGAGAAGCTCGCCCTCGAGCTCCACGCCCGCGTCGAGACGGCCGGCGTGCGCATCATCGAGTCGCGCTTCACCCACCTGGCCTACGCCCCCGAGATCGCCTCGGCCATGCTCCAGCGCCAGCAGGCCGGAGCGGTGGTCGCCGCGCGCAAACTGATCGTCGAGGGCGCGGTGGGCATGGTCGAGCAGGCCCTGGAGCGCATCAACGAGCAGGGCATCGTCGAGCTGGACGAGGAACGGAAGGCGGCCATGGTGAGCAATCTGATGGTGGTGCTGTGCGGTGACCGGGCCGCTCAGCCCGTGCTGAACACCGGCTCCCTCTACCAGTGACGGACGACGCCCGCCGCGCCGGACGGCCGCAGCAGCGCAAGCAGGTGCTGCTGCGGCTCGACCCGCTGGTCCACGACGCGCTGACCCGCTGGGCGAACGACGAGCTGCGCAGCGCCAACGCGCAGATCGAGTTCCTGCTGCGCAAGGCACTGACCGACGCCGGGCGGATGCCCAGGGAGGCGGCCGCCATGCGCCGCCGGGGCCGGCCGTCGAAGGCGGAGCAGGAGAGGGAAGCGGACGGAGGACCGGGGACCTCATAGATCCGAAGCGGTCCGATCGGCTGTGCACCGCGTCTATACATACTGTGTATACACGCGGTGTACAGTGCTGCCCATGTCAATCGGACACACGCTGCTCGGCCTGCTCGAGGCCGGCCCCCGGCACGGCTACGACCTCAAGCGCGCCTTCGACGAACGCTTCGGCCAGGACCGCCCCCTGCACTACGGGCAGGTCTACTCCACGATGTCCCGACTGCTGAAGAACGGCCTCGTCGAGGTCGAGGGCATCGAGCAGGGCGGCGGCCCCGACCGCAAGCGCTACGCCATCACCGACGCCGGCGTCACGGACGTCGAGCACTGGCTCGCACAGCCCGAGAAGCCCGAGCCCTACCTCCAGTCCACGCTCTACACCAAGATCGTCCTCGCCCTGCTGACCGGCCGCGACGCGGCCCGGCTGCTGGACGCGCAGCGCGCCGAGCACCTGCGGCTGATGCGCGCCCTCACCGAGCGCAAGCGCGCCGGCGACCTCGCCGACCAGCTCATCTGCGACCACGCCCTCTTCCACCTCGAGGCCGACCTGCGGTGGCTGGAGCTGACCGCCGCCCGCCTGGGGCAGCTGGCGAAGTCGGTGGGAGCGTGACCCCCGCCGGCTCCCTCCTCGCGGGCACCGGCCTGCGCAAGGCCTACGGGCCGACCACCGCCCTCGACGGCGCCGAGTTCTCCGTCCACCCCGGCGAGATCGTGGCCCTCATGGGCCCCTCCGGCTCCGGCAAGTCGACGCTGCTGCACTGCCTGGCCGGCATCGTGCGCCCCGACGCGGGCTTCGTCGGCTACGACGGGCAGGACCTGACCGGCATGTCCGACGCCGAGCGCAGCGCGCTGCGTCGCACCGACTTCGGCTTCGTGTTCCAGTTCGGGCAGCTCGTGCCGGAGCTGACCTGCGTGGAGAACGTAGCGCTGCCGCTGCGGCTGTCCGGCGTCCGCCGCCGGGCGGCCGAGGACCGCGCCCTCGAGTGGCTGGAGCGGCTGAAGGTGGAGGACGTACGCACCCGGCGCCCCGGGGAGATCTCCGGCGGCCAGCAGCAGCGCGTCGCGGTCGCCCGCGCGCTGGTGACCCGCCCCCGGGTGATCTTCGCCGACGAGCCGACGGGCGCGCTGGACTCGCTCAACGGCGAGCTGGTGATGGATCTGCTGTCGGACGCCGCGCGCAAGGCCCACGCGGCCGTCGTCCTGGTCACCCACGACGTGCGCGTCGCCGCCTACTCCGACCGCGAGGTCGTGGTGCGCGACGGGCGGGCGACCGACATGGCGGGCGCGATATGACCGGCCCGCGCGTCTGGGCGCGCGATCTGGCCATGGGCGCCCGCTTCGCCGTCACCGGCGGCCGCGAGGGCTGGCTGCGCACGGCGCTGACAGCGGTGGGCGTCGGCATCGGGGTGGCGTTATTGCTGGTCATGACGTCGGTGCCGGAGGCGCTCGAGGCCCGCGAGAAGCGCGCCTCGGCGCGCGAGCCCCTCAGCGCCGGCACACCCATGGCGGCCGGCCCCACGACGCTGCTGTTCCAGCCGGCCGACACCGTGTACCGCGGCCGGGACATCGGGGGCGCCCTGCTGCGGCCCGAAGGCCCGCGGGCCCCGAAGCCGCCCGGCGTGGCGGAGCTTCCCGGCCCCGGCGAGATGGTGGTCTCCCCCGCCCTGGCCCGCCTCCTGCGCTCCGCCGACGCCGAGCTGCTGAAGGAGCGGCTCCCGTACCGCATCACCGGAACCATCGGCGACCAGGGGCTCGTCGGCCCCGACGAACTGGCCTACTACGCGGGCAGCGACCGCCTCGTCGTGCGCGGGCCGGGGACGTCCCCGCCGTACGGTGCGGCGCGGATCGACGCCTTCGACAGGCCGGCGTGGCCCCACCCGATGCGGCCCGAACTGAAGGTGCTCGTCGGCATGGCCTGCGCCGTGCTGCTGATGCCGGTCGCCGTCCTGATCGGCACGGCCGTGCGCTTCGGCGGCGAGCGGCGCGACCGCAGGCTCGCCGCGCTCCGGCTGGTGGGCGCGGACAGCCGCATGACGCGGCGGGTCGCGGCCGGTGAGGCCCTGAGCGGGTCGCTGCTGGGACTGGTCGTGGGAGCCGGATTCTTCCTCGTGGCGCGGCGGTTCGCCCCTTCGGTGAGCTTCTACAGCGTCGGCGTGTTCCCCTCCGACGTGGTGCCGTGCGTCTTGGCCGCCGTGAGCATCGCGGTCGCGGTGCCGGTCGGGGCCGTCCTCGTGTCGTGGTTCGCGCTGCGCGGTGTGGCCATCGAGCCGCTCGGCGTGGTCCGTGAAACGGCCCGTGGACCGCGCAGGTTGTGGTGGCGGATCCTGCTTCCCGTGGTGGGGCTGGCGCTGCTGATCCCGCCGGACGGCAAGGCGCCCGGTCTGTACGGGGGTTGGATCACCGGCTACCAGGCCGCGGCGGGCGCGGTGCTGCTGATGGCCGGCGTCGCGGCCCTGCTGCCCTGGCTGGTGGGCGCGTTCGTCGCGCGTCTGCGCGGCGGCCCGCCGTCCTGGCAACTGGCCGTCCGCCGCCTGCAGTTGGACAGCGGCCCGGCGTCCCGGGCGGTCAGCGGGATCCTCGTCGCCGTGGCGGGGGCGATCTCCCTCCAGATGCTGCTGGCCGGAACCTGGCTCTTCCTTCCGGTCTTCAAGGACGACGGCCATGGACCGGTGGTGACCGCCGGCCGGTACCTCCCCTCCGGAGGCGACGCCCGGGACCTCACCGAGACGTTCCGGGCGACCAAGGGCGTACGGCAGGCCGTCGGCCACATCACGTTCGAGGCTTCCCGGAACAACAGCGGCGGCGTCGTGTCGGTCGCCGTCGCCGACTGCGCCACCCTGCGCGAGCTCGCCGAGCTGGACTCCTGCACGGACGGCGACGTCTTCACCGGCCCGTACGCCCGGCCCGGCATGGAGCTGTCCCTGCCGAGCCGGGGCCGGGAGAAGCGGCGGTGGACCGTTCCGGCCTCGGCGGTCACGGGCACGCGACCGCGCGAGGACTCCCTCGGCCGGGGCGGCGTCAGCGGCGTGCTGGCCACCCCCGGCGCCCTCGACACCCGGGGCCTGCCGGACGTCTCGGCCGTCGTGCGGATGCGCCTCGACCCGTCCTCCCCCTGGGCGCTCGAGTACGTCCGCAACACCGCGGCACGGGTCGATCCCGCCATCGACGTCTTCGACACGGGCTTCAGGCCCAAGGAGGAGGACACCGACTACTGGGTCCTGCTCCGCTCCCTGCCGGCCGGCGCGGCACTGACCCTCGCCCTGATCGCCGTGAGCCTGATGCTGGCCACCCACGAGCAGCTGCGGGAGCGCAAGCGCGCGCTGGCCACGCTGTCCGCCTTCGGCACCCGCACCTCCACGGTGGCGCTGTCGGTGATCTGGCAGACGGCGATCCCGGTGGTCCTGGGCATGGCGCTCGCCGTGGCGAGCGGCGTGGCCCTGGGGTGGACGATGCTCACGCTGGTGTCGCGGCCGGTGAAGGACTGGTTCGCCTTCCTGCCCGTCGTGGGCTGGGGCCTGGGCGTCATCGCCCTGATCACGGCGGCCGCGCTGCCGACGCTGTGGCGGCTGACCCGTCCGGACGGACTGCGGGCGGATTAGCCGTACAGCGGTGAGCCGTACGCAGGTAAGGGGCGCCCTCCATTGCGGGGCGCCCCTTACCGGCGTACGGCTCGGCCCGTCACTTCTCCACGATCCGCACCGGCAGCCGCGCCAGCTCGACGCGCAGCGCGGCCGCGAACTCCTCGAACTCGCCCTGGCGCGCCGCCCCGCTGCGCATCGCCAGCGCGACGCGCCGCGAGGGCGCCGGCTCGGCGAAGTCACCGGTGGCGAGCCGGTCGCTGCGGCCGGTCTCGACGCGCAGGGCCGTACGCGGCAGCAGGGTGACGCCCAGGCCGCCGCCGACGAGCTGCACCAGCGTGGAGAGCCCGGCGGCGCTCGTCGTCATCGCCGCGCCCTCGGCGCGCCCGGCCTCCCGGCAGATGTCGAGCGCCTGGTCGCGCAGGCAGTGCCCCTCGTCGAGGAGCAGCAGGTCCAGCTCGCGCAGCGCCTCCCGCGGAATGTCACCGCGCCCGGCCAGCCAGTGGTCGCAGGGGGTGACGAGCACGAAGTCCTCGTCGAAGAGCGGGATTTCGGCGACGCCGGGGGCGCCCAGCGGCACGGCGAGCAGCAGCAGGTCGAGGCGGCCGTGGGTGAGGCCGTCCAGCAGCGAGGAGGTCTGCTCCTCGTGGACCTGCAGGTCGAGGGCCGGGTAGGCGTCCTGGACCAGGCGCAGGACCGTGGGCAGCAGGTAGGGCGCCACGGTCGGGATGACGCCGAGCCGCAGCACGCCGGTGAAGGGCGCGCGGGCCGCGTCGGCCTCCTCCATGAAGTCGCTCACGGCGTCCAGGACCGTGCAGGCGCGCGCGGCGAGCCGCTCCCCCGCGGGCGAGAGCAGCACCTTTCTCGTCGTACGCTCGAGGAGCTGGATGCCGAGGGACTCCTCGAGCGCCGCGACGGCGCTCGAGAGCGCGGGCTGGCTCATGCCGATGGCCGTGGCCGCGTCGCGGAAGTGCAGGTGCTCGGCCACGGCGACGAAGGCGCGCAGCTGGCTGAGACTGGGCTGGCGGGGCCGCGCCGGCGGGATCCTTCCCGCCCCGGGCCGGCCCACCGCGGCCCGCCCCGGTCCCGGTTCCGGCTGCCCCTGGGCTATGGACGACGTCACTGATAACCACCTCCGATCAACACCACCCAGTCTAGCTATTTCCGCTATCAATGCCTCCTGTGGCACTGTGGTGGACGTCCAACCCGCAGGAAACCTTGTGAACAGGGGTTTCCTCAGTTGCAAGGAGAGCGCGTGCTCACTGTCGGTGACCAGTTCCCCCAGTACGACCTGACCGCCTGCGTGGACCTCGACGCGGACAAGGCCTTCAAGCAGATCGACAACAAGTCCTACGAGGGCAAGTGGCGCGTCGTCTTCTTCTGGCCCAAGGACTTCACCTTCGTCTGCCCGACCGAGATCGCCGCGTTCGGTCAGCTGAACGACGAGTTCGCCGACCGTGACGCCCAGATCCTCGGCGTCTCCGGCGACTCCGAGTTCGTCCACCACGCCTGGCGCAAGGACCACAAGGACCTGCGCGACCTGCCCTTCCCGATGCTGGCCGACGCCAAGCACGAGCTGATGCAGGCCTGCGGCGTCGAGGGCGAGGACGGCTACGCCCAGCGCGCCGTCTTCATCGTGGACCCGAACAACGAGATCCAGTTCGCCATGGTGACCGCCGGCTCCGTCGGCCGTAACCCCAAGGAGGTCCTGCGGGTCCTCGACGCCCTGCAGACGGACGAGCTGTGCCCCTGCAACTGGACCAAGGGCGAGGAGACCCTCGACGCGGTCAAGCTCCTCGCGGGCGAGTGAGCTGATTCCCCATGGCCCTCGATGAGCTGAAGTCCGCCATACCGGACTACGCCAAGGACCTGAAGCTGAACCTCGGCTCGGTCATCGGCAACTCCAACCTGCCGCAGCAGCAGCTGTGGGGCACCGTCCTCTCCTGCGCGATCGCGACCCGCTCGCCGATCGTGCTGCGCGAGCTGGAGCCGGAGGCCAAGGCCAACCTGTCGCCCGAGGCGTACACGGCCGCCAAGGCCGCCGCCGCCATCATGGCGATGAACAACGTCTACTACCGCACCCGGCACCTGCTGTCGGACCCGGAGTACGGCAACCTGCGCGCGGGCCTGCGGATGAACGTCATCGGCAACCCGGGCGTGGAGAAGGTCGACTTCGAGCTGTGGTCCCTGGCCGTCTCCGCCATCAACGGCTGCGGCATGTGCCTCGACTCTCACGAGCAGGTGCTGCGCAAGGCCGGTGTGGACCGCGAGACGATCCAGGAGGCGTTCAAGATCGCCTCCGTCCTGCAGGCCGTCGGCGCCACCCTGGACGCCGAGGCCGTGCTGAACGGCTGACGTTCACGAATACGGGCAAGGGCCCGCTCCGACCACTGGAACCCAGGGTCGGGGCGGGCCCTTGGCCATGGTGCTGTGGGTTGCCCTCCCACCTTGCGGCGGACATACCCGCGCCAGACGCTGTACCTGGGGTTGGCCTAGTCTGCTGGCTCCAGCCAGTCACGGTTCGACAACCTGCGTGCAAGGTCCCGATAGAGAAGAGTGACCGTTAGTGCTCAGCGGCCGTTGATCCTGGCGGCGATCCGGTCGCCCAGCGCCTTGTCGATCGCGCGCCAGTACTGCAGCGCCCGCTCCAGGACCGGGTCGCTCACGCCCGCAGACAGATGGCCGGCCACGTTGGAGGCCAGCCGCTCGCGCGCGGCGTCGTCGAGGACCTGGCGCACCATCGTGCCCGCCTGGCCCCAGTCGTCGTCCTCGCGGTGCAGGCGGTAGGCCTCGCGCACCATCTCGCCCGACGCCGCCCAGCCCGCGATCTCGCCGAAGCGGTGGGTGTCGGCGGCCGGGCCGCCGTAGGAGTTGGGCGCGTACGGCCGCGAGACGCGGGCGGGCTGGTAGCGCATGGGCCCGTCCTTGGCGTACGAGGCCACCGGCGCGTGCGGCCGGTTGGGCGGCAGCTGCTGGTAGTTGGGGCCGATGCGGTAGCGGTGGGTGTCGGGGTAGGAGAAGAGCCGGCCCAGCAGCATCTTGTCCGGGGAGGGGCCGATGCCGGGCACCATGCTGGAGGGCTCGAAGGCCGCCTGCTCGATGTGGACGAAGTGGTCCTCGGGGTTGCGGTCGAGCGTCATCCGCCCGACCTCGATCAGCGGATGGTCCGTGTGCGGCCACACCTTGGTGAGGTCGAAGGGGTTGAAGCGGTAGTCCGCCGCCGCCTCGAAGGGCATCACCTGGACGTACAGCGTCCACGAGGGCGCGTCGCCGTCCTCGATGGCCTCGTACAGGTCGCGGCGGTGCCGGTCCGCGTCGTGCCCGGCCAGCTCGTCCGCGTCGGCCTGGGTGAGGAACTCGACGCCCTGGTCGGTCCTGAAATGGTACTTGATCCAGAACTTCTCGCCGGCCTCGTTGACCCACAGGAAGGTGTGCGAGCCGTAGCCGTTCATGTGCCGCCAGGTCCTCGGTATGCCCCGGTCGCCCATCAGCCAGGTCACCATGTGCGCGGACTCCGGGGAGAGCGTCCAGAAGTCCCACTGCATGTCGTTGTCGCGCAGCCCGGTGCGCGGGTGGCGCTTCTGCGAGCGGATGAAGTCCTGGAACTTCTGCGGGTCGCGCACGAAGAAGACGGGGGTGTTGTTGCCGACCAGGTCGTAGTTCCCGTGCCGCGTGTAGAACTTGAGGGCGAAGCCGCGGGGGTCGCGCCAGGTGTCCGGCGATCCCAGCTCGCCGGCGACCGTCGAGAAGCGGGCCAGCAGGTCCGTGCGCCGGCCGGGCTGGAAGAGGTCGGCCTTGGTGTAGCGGCTGACGTCGCCCGTGACCTCGAAGTGCCCATAGGCGCCGCCGCCCTTGGCGTGGACCACGCGCTCGGGAACCCGCTCGCGGTTGAACTGGGCCATCTTCTCGATCAGATAGTGGTCCTGGAGCAGGATGGGCCCGGTGTCACCGATGGTGAGCGAGTGCTCGTCGCTCTCCACCGGGATGCCGGCGTTGTCCGTGGTGTACGGGATGCTCTGCGCCGAATCGGTCATGGGACGCCTCCCGGAACGATGACGGTGGGACGGGCGGATGCCTGCCCGTCCGCGGCGCGGTCAGTCTTTCGTTGCCGACAGTGCGTCGGCAACGAAAGAACGGACTCTGTCCGGAACTCGGTCTCAGCGCCCCTGAGAGGGCAGCGGCAGCTCGAACCAGACCACCTTCCCGGTGCTCAGCCGGGTCGCCCCCCACCGCCGCGCGAGCTTGTTGACCAGGTACAGGCCCCGGCCGCCCTCGTCCGAGGGCCGTGCCTGGCGCAGCCGGGGCAGCTGCGGGACGTCGTCGCCGACCTCGCAGCGCAGCACGTCCGTGCGCAGCAGACGCAGCGTGATCGGCCGCTCGGCGTACCGCACCGCATTGGTGATCACCTCGCTGACCAGCAGCTCCACCGAGTCCGACAGATCCTCCAGGCCCCAGCGCGTCAGCGCCCGGCGGGCCAGCCGGCGGGCCTGACGGGCCGTCTGCGGGCGCGGGTCGAGGAACCAGTAGGCGACGTCGCTCGGCGCGATCCCCTCGAAACGGGCCGCCAGCAGCGCGATGTCGTCGTCCCGGTCGCCCGGGCCGAGCATGCCCAGCACCTCGTCGCACAGCGGCTCCAGCGGCGGCGGGTTGGGGCCGGTCAGCCGGGCGGTGTCGATCAGCCGCTCGCGCAGCTGCTCTATGCCGGTCCACACGTCGCGTATCCGCGACTCCACCAGGCCGTCGGTGTAGAGCAGCAGCGTCGCCCCGGCGGGCGCGTCCAGCTCCACGGCCTCGAAGTCCACCCCGCCCACGCCGATCGGCGCGCCCGGCGGCACCCGCAGCACCTCCGCCCGGCCGCCGCGGTGCAGCAGGACGGGCGGGGGATGGCCGGCGTTGGCGATCACGATGCGGTGGGCGACCGGGTCGTAGACCGCGTACAGGCAGGTGGCCATGCGGTCGCTGCCCAGCCGCTGCGCCTGCTCGTCGAGGTGGTGCAGCACCTCCTGCGGGGGCAGGTCCAGGCCCGCCAGGGTCTGCGCGGTGGTGCGCAGCTGGCCCATGATGGCGGCGGAGGTCATGGAGTGGCCCATGACGTCGCCGACCACCAGCGCCACCCGGTTGCCGGGCAGCGGGATGGCGTCGTACCAGTCGCCGCCCACCCGGGCCGTCTCGGCCGCCGGGAGGTAGCGGCTGGCCAGCCGCACGCCGGTCGGCTGGGGCAGCGAGTCGGGCAGCATGGTGCGCTGCAGCTCGTCCGCGATGTAGACCTCGCGGCCGTAGAGCACGGCCTTGTCCACGCCCAGCGCGGTGTGGGTCGCCAGCTGCGCGGCGACCAGCAGGTCGTCGCCCTCGAAGGCGGGCCGGTCCATGCGGCGGATGAAGACCGCGGCCCCGATCACCCGCCGGCGGCCGCGCAGCGGCGCCAGGATCGTGCGCTGGCACAGCGGTACGTGCCGGCCCTCGCCCAGCAGTTCGGGGAGCGCCGCCCGCGCGGCCGAGGAGTCCCCGAACACGGGCCTGACCCCCCGCAGCACCTCCGCGAGCGGCCCGCCTATGCGCACCTCGCAGCGCTCGGCCGCCGCCTCCGCCAGCTCCGGGCCGGGGTCGGGCAGCCGCTCCGGCGGGGCGTCCGTGTCCTCACGATCCTCGCGGACGTACTCCGGCAGCCGGTCGGTGCGGCGCAGCCGCAGCACCACCGGGCCCACGGGCCGCTCGTCGCCGACGGGCAGCGGGTCGCGCAGGTAGACCAGGATCGCGTCGGCGAACGTCGGCACCGTGGCCCGGCACAGGCCCAGCACGATCTCGTCCAGGTCGATCCCGCGCGCGATGCGCCGCGTGGCCGCGCCCACGAACCGCAGCCGCTCGCCGCCGCCGGGGCCTCCGGCGGGCGTACGGGCCGCGTCGGCGGGGCCGGTGCCGCCGCCGTCCGGCGGACCGGCGGGGGACGGCACGCCGCCCGGACGGCCCGTGCGGTCCTCGTGGGAGGCGGGCCCGGCGGCGTCCGGGTGCTCGGCGGAGGCGTGCGCCTCGGCGCTCGCGCGCGCCCGCCGCTCCGGCTCGTGGTGGCCGTCGCGGCTGCCCTCGGTGCCGGTGTCGGCGGAGGCGTGGGCTTCGCCGTCGGCGTGCCGGGCGGCGGGGGCGGCGACGGCCTCGCGGCGCCGGTCGGCGGCCGCGGCGTCACCGGGCTCACGGTGCCCCTGGCCCGGCAGGGGCAAGGGGTGTCTTCCGTGGGAGTTGGAGTGCTCCGTCACGCGTGGGGTTCCATCCGTCGGGGCCGTGCGCCCCGCCCGGGGGCGGGACACACGTGGGTCAGACGCGGCGCAGGTTGAGAAAGAGCTGGATCTCGGGTGGTACGTCCGTACTCGCCGGGGCGTACGCCGGCGAGCTCTCCCCGGCGATGTCGAATCCCGCGTCGCGCACGACCTGGCGCAGTTCTTCCCGCAGGTATCCCGATACCCGGATCGTGTTGCCCAGGAACGGGATCGCGTAGTCGTCGACGTCCGCCTCGACCATCGAGAGCGCCATCAGGCCCCCGGGTCTGAGCAGGTCGTGCAGCATGCGCAGGGCGTACGGGATCTCCGGGCGCGGCAGCATCAGCAGCGCGAAGAAGGCGGCGACGCCGTCGAAGGTGCCCAGGTGCCCGTCGCGCAGATCGGCGAGGTCGCCCCGGTGGAAGGCGGCGTCCGGCACGTTGACGCGGGCCAGGTCGAGCATGCCGGGGGAGAGGTCGACACCGGTCACCTCGTGGCCCGCGGCGATCAGCTGACGGGCCGTCGGCAGGCCTGTGCCGCAGCCGACGTCGAGGATCCGGGAGCCCGGCGGCAGGGCGGCGGCCAGCCAGGCGCCGGCCGCGAGCTGGCCCTCCTTGTGCGGGAAGGCCTCGTCGTAACGGTCGCCGATGGCGTCGAACGCCTCGGCCTGTCCATTGCGGTCCAGCCCTAACCGGGCGTAGCCGTCGTAGTCCCGCCGGTCCTGACCGCCCACGGCTTCGCCCCTCCTGTGACCGTGACTTTCCTTCATCCTGCAGTGCCGTGCCGTCTCGCGAGTATCGCGGAGGCCGATCCTACGGTTGCCTCGCGGGGATTCGGCAAGCGTTTCCCGCTCCGATTCACGCCCCGATGCGCGTGGGAGTGCGGCCCCAGTCGCCCGGCAGCTCGGGAACCGTCCACCCCGGGTCCGGCCGCCACCCCTCCCAGCCCGCCGTGAACGGCGCGTCCCAGGCCTCGATCAGCTCGACCGCCGCGCGCCCCGCGGCCCGTACCCGCTCGGCCCGGTCGGCGGGCATCAGGCCGGCGCGCTGCGCCTGCGCGAACTCGTCCTCGTCCTTCCACTCCCAACTGCGGTCGGGGTAGACGGCGATGTCCAGGAAGTGGTCCTCGGAGTCGACGCCGCCGGCCCAGCGCGCGAGCGGTTCCTCGAGATTCACGTACCAGTTCCGGAAGCGCCAGTCGAGGTCCCAGAACAGCCAGACCGACCAGGGGTCGCCGGGCCGGGCGAGCTTGAGCACCCCGGGCCCGAACCAGCGGGTGACGGACGTGGCGCGCGGCTTGGTGTAGCGGGTGGCCAGCGGCTCGCGGTGGACGGGGGTGCCGTCGGCGAGGACCGGCTTGACGCAGTCGGTGCCGGGGGCCATCCAGACGGCGAGCAGCTCGTCGGTGTCCTCGACGACGGTGACGGGACGGCAGATGTGGATGCGGCCCTCGGTGCCGGGTCTGGTGTTGCCGCGGTAACGCCAGAGGATGTGGCTCCCCGGTGCCCAGTGGGCGGTGCCCGCCCCGCCCGTCGTCCCCGTCGTGTCCGCTGTCATGCGGAGATCTTAGGTGCCCGGGGCACCGATGCGCGGGGAAGTCCGCCGTGATGTGTACCGCAAAGGTACGGGCCAAAGGCCCGTACCCGTCCGGGCGCGCCTCAGGGGCGGGTCATGCGCAGCACGTCGAGGGCCTCGTCGAGCTGCTCCAGGGTGAGCAGGCCGCGCTCCACGTAGCCGGCCTCCAGGACGACCTCGCGGATGGTCCTGCGCTCGGCGAGGGACTTCTTGGCCACCTTCGCGGCCTCCTCGTAGCCGATGTAGCGGTTCAGCGGCGTGACGACCGACGGGGAGGACTCGGCGTACTCGCGGGCCCGCTCCACGTTGGCGGTGATGCCGTCGATCGTGCGGTCGGCCAGCAGGCGGGAGGCGGCGGCCAGCAGCCGGATGGACTCCAGGAGGTTCTTCGCCATGACCGGGAGCATCACGTTGAGCTCGAAGTTCCCGGCGGCGCCGGCGGTGGCGACGGTGGCGTCGTTGCCGGTGACCTGGGCGGCCACCATCAGGACGGCCTCGCAGACGACCGGGTTGACCTTCCCCGGCATGATCGAGGAGCCGGGCTGGAGGTCGGGCAGGTTGATCTCGGCGAGGCCGGTGCGCGGGCCGGAGGCCATCCAGCGCAGATCGTTGGCGATCTTGGTGAGCCCGACGGCGATGGTGCGCAGCTGGCCGCTGGTCTCCACCAGGCCGTCGCGCGCGCCCTGCGCCTCGAAGTGGTCGCGGGCCTCGGTCAGCGGCAGACCGGTGGTGCGGGCGACCTCGGCGATGACGGCGCCGGAGAAGCCCGGCGGGGTGTTGATGCCCGTGCCCACGGCCGTGCCGCCCAGGGGGAGTTCGGCGAGCCGCGGCAGGGAGGAGCGCAGCCGCTCGACGCCGTACCGGACCTGGGCGGCGTACCCGCCGAACTCCTGACCGAGCGTCACCGGCGTCGCGTCCATCAGGTGCGTCCGGCCGGACTTGACGACCTCGGCGAACTCCTCCGCCTTGCGCTCCAGCGAGGCCGCCAGGTGCTCGAGCGCCGGGACGAGGTCGGCGGTGACGGCGGCCGTGGCGGCGATGTGGATGGAGGACGGGAAGACGTCGTTGGACGACTGGCTGGCGTTGACGTGGTCGTTGGGGTGGACCGGTCTGCCGAGCCGCTCGCCGGCGAGGGTGGCGATGACCTCGTTCGCGTTCATGTTCGAGGACGTGCCGGAGCCGGTCTGGAAGACGTCGACGGGGAAGTGCTCGTCCCAGCGGCCCTCGACGACCTCGGCCGCCGCGTCCGCGATGGCCCCGGCCACGTCCTTGTCGAGCACGCCCAGTTCGGCGTTCACCTTCGCCGCCGCCGCCTTGATCCGGCCCAGCGCGGCGATGTGCGCCCGCTCCAGGCGCTGCCCGCTGACGGGGAAGTTCTCGACGGCCCGCTGGGTCTGTGCCCGCCACTTGGCGTGCGCGGGGACGCGCACCTCGCCCATCGAGTCGTGCTCGAGCCGGTACTGCTCGCTGTCGGTCATGGTCACTTACCTCCTGACAAACACAAGGTTTGTCTTGTCCATCCTGTTCCCAAAGCCACAACCGACTAGTAAATACCGCTGGTAACAACAGAACTCGGGGAGGCTTCATGACACGCAGACCCACCCTGCGATGTTCCCTCGCCGCGCTGGCGGCACTCGCCGCCGCGTTCGGCGGACTGACCGTCACCGCTCCCGGCGCGGCCGCACAGCCCCGCGCCGCCGCCACCGCGTCCACCCCCCTGCCGCCCGAGCTGGAGAAGCTCCGCGCCGCAGAGGCCGTGCGGCTCTACGGCGACCCCGCCGAGCGCCCCTTACAGGAACGCAAGACCTCCCTCGTCTCCCTCGGCGACAGCGAGATCTCCGGCGAGGGCGTCGGCACCTACGAACCGGGCACCAACGGCCCCGACAACTGGTGCCACCGCTCGCCCGACGCCGCCGTCCACCGCACCGCCATAGGCGCCGACGTCACCTACAACGTCGCCTGCTCCGGCGCGTCCACCGCCAACATCCGCATCGGCGGCAGCAAGCAGTACGCCGACGAGCTCGTGCAGAGCGACGCCCTGGCCGTCAAGGCCCGCGCCACCCGCGTGAAGATGGTGCTGCTCGTCGCGGGCGCCAACGACGACCTGCAGTTCGGCCCCGTGATGACCGACTGCGTCACCCGCTACCTCACCCTCCAGGGCCCCTGCGAGCCGAAGTACGCCCCCGCCTGGCAGTCCCGCGTCGACGGCCTGGTGCCCAAGGTCGAGCAGACCGTACGGGACCTGCGCAAGGTGATGACGGACGCCGGGTACGCGAGCGGCGACTACAAGCTCGTCGTCATGGGCTACCCCAGCCCCATCGGCCCCGACTTCGAGGACAACCCCGGCTACCGCGGCAAGCTCCTCGACGGCTGCGTCGGCCACACCTCCGACTCCGTGTGGGGCCGTAACCAGGCCGTCCCCGCCTTCGAGCGCGGGATGCGCAAGGCCGCCCGGGACACCGGCGCCGTCTACCTCGACAACTCCCGGCTCTTCCACGGCCACGAGGTCTGCATGGAGGACACCTGGGCCCGCGGCCTCTACGTCGACGTGACCAACCCCTTCCCGCCGAACGAGAACTCCGTACGGCAGTCCTTCCACCCCAACTTCCGGGGCCACGGCGCCTTCGCGTCCTGCCTGACGCAGATCTACCTCTCCGGCTACCAGGAGGCGGGCTGCGCCGACCCGGCGAGCACCGGGAAGCCCGTGCTGCACAAGGGCGCCTGGGACGACGCGTACAAGCCGCTGAAGAGCGCGGCGACGGGCACCTGCGTGGACGCGTACGGGGCCGCCAGCGCCAACGGCACCCAGGTCGGCGGCTGGCCGTGCTCGGGGAGCCGCAACCAGGACTGGTGGTACGACGCGGGGAACGGCTCGCTGCACTCCGCGCTGACGCACGACCGGTGCGTGGACGTGCCGGGCGGGAAGTACGCGGCGGGCGCGGCCGTGGCGCTGTGGAACTGCCACGGGGGCGCCAACCAGCGGTTCACGAAGTCCGGCTCGACGTTCCGCCCGTCGGCGGCGCAGGACCTGTGCCTGACGCTGGCGGGGGCGAAGGAGCCGGTGCGGCTGCAGAAGTGCGACGGCTCGGCGTCGCAGAGCTTCGCGTAGCCGGTCCTCCTGTGGGCCCCGGTGCGGGGCCCACAGGAGCACGGGTCACTTGCGGACGGGGATGGACGTGAAGGTCGGCGCCGGGGACGGGTCGACGAAGAAGTCGTTGCCCTTGTCGTCGACGACGATGAACGCCGGGAAGTCCTCGACCTCGATCTTCCAGACGGCCTCCATGCCGAGCTCCTCGTACTCGAGGACCTCGACCTTCTTGATGCAGTCCTGGGCCAGGCGGGCGGCCGGGCCGCCGATCGAGCCGAGGTAGAAGCCGCCGTGCGCGCCGCAGGCGTCGGTGACCTGCTTGCTGCGGTTGCCCTTGGCCAGCATGACCTTGGAGCCGCCCGCGGCCTGGAACTGCTCGACGTAGGAGTCCATGCGGCCGGCCGTCGTCGGGCCGAACGAGCCGGAGGCGTAGCCCTCGGGGGTCTTGGCCGGGCCGGCGTAGTAGACCGGGTGGTCCTTGAGGTACTGCGGCATCTCCTCGCCCGCGTCCAGCCGCTCCTTGATCTTCGCGTGGGCGATGTCGCGGGCGACGACCAGCGGGCCGGTCAGCGAGAGCCGGGTCTTGACCGGGTACTTGGTCAGCTCGGCGAGGACCTCGTCCATCGGACGGTTGAGGTCGATCCTGACGACGTCGCCGTCCGACTCCAGGCCCGCGGCGGAGCCGCCATTGAGTTCAGCGTCGGTGGTCTCCGGCAGGAAGCGCGCCGGGTCCTTCTCCAGCTGCTCGAGGAAGACGCCCTCGGCGGTGATCTTCGCGACGGCCTGGCGGTCGGCGGAGCAGGAGACGGCGATGGCGACGGGCAGCGAGGCACCGTGGCGCGGCAGCCGGACCACGCGGACGTCGTGACAGAAGTACTTGCCGCCGAACTGGGCGCCGATGCCGATCTTCTGCGTCAGCTCGAAGACCTTCTCCTCCAGCTCCTTGTCGCGGAAGCCGTGACCGGTGGGGGAGCCCTCGGTGGGCAGCTCGTCGAGGTAGTGCGCGGAGGCGTACTTCGCGGTCTTGAGCGCGAACTCCGCGGACGTGCCGCCCACGACGATCGCCAGGTGGTACGGCGGGCACGCGGCGGTGCCCAGCGAACGGATCTTCTCCTCCAGGAACTTCATCATGGAGGCCTCGTTGAGGACCGCCTTGGTCTCCTGGTAGAGGAAGGACTTGTTGGCCGAGCCGCCGCCCTTGGCCATGAAGAGGAACTTGTACGCGCCGCCGTCGGTCGCGTACAGCTCGATCTGCGCGGGCAGGTTGGAGCCGGTGTTCTTCTCGTCCCACATCGTCAGCGGGGCCATCTGCGAGTACCGCAGGTTGAGCTGGGTGTAGGCGTCGAAGATGCCGTGCGAGAGGGCCTTGGCGTCCTCGCCCTCGGTGAGCACGTTCTGCCCGCGCTTGCCCATGACGATCGCCGTGCCGGTGTCCTGGCACATCGGCAGCACGCCGGCGGCCGCGATGTTGGCGTTCTTCAGCAGGTCGAGGGCGACGAAGCGGTCGTTCGGGGAGGCCTCGGGGTCGTCGAGGATCCTGCGCAGCTGGGCGAGGTGGGCCGGGCGCAGGTAGTGCGAGATGTCGTGCATCGCCTCGGCGGCCAGCTTGCGCAGCGCCTCGGGCTCGACCTTGAGGAAGGTACGGCCGTCGGCCTCGAAGGTGGAGACACCCTCGGAGGTGATCAGGCGGTACTCCGTGGTGTCCTCGCCCGTGGGCAGCAGGTCGGTGTAGGCGAACGCAGGGTGGGTCGGGCGGGGGTAGCGGACATCGGAGGCCATTCCTCACTCGGCAGACGGCTGTGTGCCGGCATCTTCGACAGCACTGAAACAGCGTAGAACCCTGTCGGGGGGCGCAGGAGGTGAGGTAAGACTCACTCGACGCCCGCCTCCCGCACGGGCTATCGCGATCTATCGCGTTTCGCTACGCTGCCTTCGTGGACCACTCATCACTGCGCGCCTCCGACGCCGACCGCGACCGGACGGCCGGGATCCTGCGCGACGCCCTCGCCGAGGGGCGGCTGACGGCCGAGGAGCACGCCGAGCGGATCGACGCGGTCTACGAGGCCAGGACGCTCGGCCAGCTGGAGCCGCTGGTGCGCGACCTGCCCGGCGGGCACGGCCCCGCCGCGGAAACCGCCGCCGCGACCGCCTCCACGCGCCCGTACGGTGCTTCCGTGCGCCCCGCGCCGATGGCGAGCGAGAACGCCGTCGCCGTGTTCGGCGGCGCCACCCGCCGCGGCCGCTGGCGCCCGGCGCCGCGCACGAATGTGCTGGCCCTGTTCGGCGGCGTGGAGATCGACCTGACCGAGGCGTTCTTCGAGCAGCGGGAGATCGTCCTCAACGTCTGGGCCGTCTTCGGCGGAGTCGAGATCAGGGTGCCGGAAAACGTCTCCCTCCGGGGCGCCGGATCCGGCGTCTTCGGCGCCTTCGACGTGCAGACCGTCGAGGCCCCGGACCCGGACGCCCCGGTCGTCGTGGTCACGGGCTTCGCCGTTTTCGGCGCTGCGGAGGCGAAGCCCCGCAAGGGCAGGCGGCTGAAGAACCTCCGGGCGGCCAACTGACCGTCGCCGCGCGGTAACCGAGGGCATTCCGGTCATGGCAACGGTGTGAATAAGCTCGCGCACAGCGGGTAAAGCTTGGTGCATCGTCTCTCGTACGGCTGCGGGTGCGAATGGCCGTGCGCGCCGAGGCGGGCAAAGGTGACTCAAATCGGCCCAGCAAAGCCGTCGTCAGGAGTAGACCGTGCTGCTACCGCATCAGCCCCTGCAGGAAGCCGCCGTACCGTCCCAGCGGATTTCCGCTCGGGAACAGGCCGGCCCCTGGCATTCGGAGGCGGTGTGCCGCCGGGATGAAGCCGGGCTGTTCTTCGCACCATCAAAGGAGCCAACCGCCGCCCGTCTTTCCCGGGAAGAGGCCGCCAAACGCGTCTGCGCCCGTTGCCCCGTCATGGTCGAGTGCCGCGAGCACGCCCTGCTGCAGCCGGAGCCCTACGGAGTGTGGGGCGGGCTGACGGCGGCCGAGCGGCGCGTCGTGCTCGCCCGCCGCCGGCGGCGCGAGGCGGAGCTGCAGCGGTCCACACGCATCGCCGCGGCGGGCTGAACGCCCGCGCAGGGGACACATCGGGCCGGGCCCCGCCGTCTGACGGCGGGGCCCGGCCCGTTGAGCGCTCCGTTCCCCGGTGTGCCCTGCCGGGGTGCCCGGATCAGCTGGGGCGCTCGAAGTCGACCGAGCTGTAGGCGCGCAGCTTCGACAGCCGGTGCTCGGAGTCGATCAGACGGATCGTGCCCGACTTGGAGCGCATGACCAGCGACTGCGTGGTCGCCGTCTCGGCGCGGTAGCGCACGCCGCGCAGCAGCTCGCCGTCGGTGATGCCGGTGGCGACGAAGAAGACGTTCTCGCCGCTGACCAGGTCCTCGGTGTGCAGGACGCGGTCCAGGTCGTGGCCGGCGGCGAGGGCGCGCTCGCGCTCCTCGTCGTCCTTCGGCCACAGCTTGGCCTGGATGGTGCCGCCCAGGCACTTCATCGCGCAGGCCGCGATGATGCCCTCGGGCGTGCCGCCGACGCCCAGCAGGAGGTCCACGCCGGTGCCCTCGCGGGCCGCCATGATCGCGCCGGCCACGTCGCCGTCGGAGATGAACTTGATGCGGGCGCCCGCCTCGCGGATGTCCTTGACCAGACCGTCGTGGCGGGGGCGGTCCAGGACGACGACCGTGACGTCCTCGACGGAGGAACGCTTCGCCTTGGCGATGCGGCGGATGTTGACCGCGACCGGGGCGTCGATGTCGACGAAGTCGGCGGCCTCGGGGCCGGTCACCAGCTTGTCCATGTAGAAGACCGCGGACGGGTCGAACATGGTGCCGCGCTCGGCGACGGCCATCACGGAGACGGCGTTGGCCATGCCCTTGGCGGTCAGCGTCGTGCCGTCCACCGGGTCCACGGCGACGTCGCACTCCGCGCCGGTCCCGTCGCCCACGCGCTCGCCGTTGTAGAGCATCGGGGCGTTGTCCTTCTCGCCCTCGCCGATCACGACGACACCGTTCATCGACACGGTGTGGATCAGTGCGCGCATGGCCCGCACGGCCGCGCCGTCCGCGCCGTTCTTGTCGCCACGGCCCACCCAGCGGCCCGAGGCCATCGCACCCGCCTCGGTGACGCGGACGAGCTCCAGCGCCAGGTTGCGGTCGGGCGCCTCCGGGCTGACTACCAGCTGGGACGGCAAGTGATGATCGCTCATCGGGGCGCACCTTTCTGTACGGCAACGGCCGTGGGGCCCCTCCTTCCCCGGGTGGGCCAGGAGGGTGAGGGTGCTGATGACTTTATCGGTTCATTGCGAGAGTGAGCAGGGCGCCCCACGCATGAGCGGCGTAAAGGTCCGCTGTCAAGATCAAGAACGGCATGGGGGACCATAGGGGGCGTGGCAGGTAGGAACCCGAAGGCTCAGACGATCCGGAACATGCTGCTCGCGATGGCGGTGGTGATCCCGGTCGCGGGCATCAGCTATGTCTTCATCCCGCACGACCAGGACGGCGATCCCGTCCCCACGGTCGGCTACCGGGTGGAGCTCGACACGGCCCGGCGCGCCGCGCCGTACGCCGTGGCCGCCCCGGAGGGTCTGGGCGACGACTGGCGGGCGACCTCGGTGTCGTACCGGCCGAAGGGCGAGCTGGGCTCGGTCTGGCACCTGGGCTTCCTCGACCCGCAGACCGAGTACGTGGCCGTCGAGCAGAGCGACGGCCCGGCCCGCGCCTTCGTCGACGACGTGAGCCGGCGCGCGGAGAAGACGGGGAAGACCCAGCGCGTCGGCGGCGCCGAGTGGCAGCGCTACCAGGGGCCGAAGTACAACGCACTGGTGCGCGAGGAGAAGGGCGTCACCACGGTCGTCACCGGGACCGCCTCGTACGAGCGGCTCGGGGAGATGGCCGGGGCGCTCAAGGCCGCCAAGGGTCCCAAGAACTAGACACCCGGCCATGAGCGGTGCTCATGGATGCCGGTGACGGCCGTCCGCCATGAACGCCGCTCATGAATGCCGGAACGACGAGAGCCCGGGCCTCGGCCCGGGCTCTCGTCATGCGCGAAGCCGCTTTTTCCGCTGCTTCACGGCCTGTCTCGCCGCCGTCAGACGGTGGTGACGACCTGCTCGAAGGACAGGCGCGGCGAGCGCGGGCGGAAGGCGTCCTCGCCCGGCTTGCCGATGTTGACGATCATCAGCGGGGTGTGGTCGTCGTCGAGGAACTCCTTCTGCACGCCCGCGAAGTCGAAGCCGGTCATCGGGCCGGCGGCCAGGCCGGCGGCGCGGATGCCGAGGAGGAAGTAGCCGGCCTGCAGGGCGGCGTTGGCGGCGGCGGACTGCTCGCGGACCGGGCGCTCGCTGAAGAAGAGGTCCTTGGCCTGCGGGAAGTGCGGCATCAGGGCCGGCAGCTCCTCGTGGAACTCGTTGTCCGCGGCGAGGATCGCGACGAGCGGGGCGGAGACCGTCTTGGCGCGGTTACCCTCGGCCATCAGCGGCGCCAGGCGCTCGCGGGCCTCGGCGGAGCGGACCAGGACGATGCGCAGCGGCGACTGGTTGAAGGCGGTCGGCGCGAGCTTGATCAGGTCGTAGATCGCCTGGACCTGCTCGTCGGTGACGGGCTCGTCGGAGAAGGTGTTGGCGGTGTGGGCCTCGCGGAAGAGGAGGTCCTGGGCTGCGGAGTCAAGGGCGAGAGTCATGACCCCCACCATAGGGAGCGGTATGTGAAATTTCAACTAAACGGGCGGCAGGGTGGCGTACGTCACGTCGGCCCGCGGTTTAGTGCCTGATCACTCGTCGGTCGCGGAAGCGCCGGATGCGCCCTCTTCCCGCTCTTCCTGCGCCAGCGCCGCGTCCAGCCGGGCCCGGGCGCCGTCCAGCCAGCGGCGGCACACCTTCGCCAGCTCCTCGCCGCGCTCCCACAGGGCCAGCGACTCCTCGAGCGTCGTGCCGCCGGCCTCCAGCCGACGCACCACGTCGATCAGCTCGTCCCGCGCCTGCTCGTAGCCCAGCGCGTTCGCGGTCGCCGTCGCGGCCGTCGCGTTCCCGTCCGATGTCGTCGCCATGCCGGACAGCCTATGCGGGGGGTGCGACAACGGGCCGTACCGCGAACTCGCCCTCCGCGACCCGCGCCCGCAGCTCCTCGTCAGGCCCGACCTCGTCGGCCGCGCGGACCACCCGCCCGTCCTCGTGCTGCAGGACCGCGTAGCCCCGCCGCAGCGTCGCCGCCGGGGACAGGGCGACCACGCGCGCGTGGGTGTGCGTCAGCTCCGAGTGCGCCCGGTCCAGCAGATGGCCCAGGGTGCGCCGGGAGCGGTCGGTGAGGGCGTCGATCTGCTCCGCGCGCTCGTCCACCATCCGCTGGGGCCGCTCCATGCACGGACGCGCCCGCGCGGCCGCCAGACCGCGCTCCTCGCGGTCCAGGTGGGCGGTGACGCAGCGCAGGGCGCGCTCGCGCAGGTGTTGTACGCGGGTGAGCTCCTCGCCCACGTCCGGCACGACCCGCTTCGCCGCGTCGGTGGGCGTGGACGCGCGCAGGTCGGCGACCAGGTCGAGCAGGGGGGTGTCCGGCTCGTGGCCGATCGCCGACACCACGGGCGTACGGCAGGCCGCCACGGTCCGCACCAGCTGCTCGTCCGAGAACGGCAGCAGGTCCTCCACGCTGCCGCCGCCGCGCGCCACGATGATCACGTCGACGCCGGGGTGGGCCTCGAGCTCCTTGACGGCCTCGATGACGCTCGGGACCGCGTGCACGCCCTGCACGGGGACGTTGCGCACCTCGAAGCGGACGGCGGGCCAGCGGTGGCGGGCGTTCTCCAGGACGTCGCGCTCGGCGGCGGAGGCGCGGCCGCAGACCAGGCCGATGAGCTGCGGCAGGAACGGCAGCGCGCGCTTGCGGTCGGCGGCGAACAGGCCCTCGGCGGCCAGCGACTTCTTCAGCTGCTCCAGGCGCGCGAGGAGCTCGCCGACGCCGACGGGGCGGATCTCGGCGGCGCGGAGCGAGAGCTGGCCGCGCGGCGCGTACCACTCGGGGCGGGCGTGCACGACGACGCGCGCGCCCTCGGAGACGACGTCGGCGACGCGGTCGAAGACGGCGCGGTAACAGGTGACGGACAGGGAGACGTCATGAGAGGGGTCGCGCAGCGTCAGGAACACCACGCCGGCACCGGGGCGACGCGAGAGCTGGGTGATCTGACCCTCGACCCAGACGGCGCCGAGGCGGTCGATCCAGCCGCCGATGAGGCGGGAGACCTGACCGACGGGAAGGGGGCGTCGGGAGAGGTGGTCGCGGCCATGCGGTCGAGCGTATCGGGGCGGGGTGACATGTGGTGCGGGTCCGGGGCGGGACGGGGCGGGCCCTTCCCTACGCCGCCCTCCGCACCACCGCACGCTGGACGGCCAGCACCCCAAGCCGGCGACCAGCCACACCCCGCCGACCTGCTGGGCCGCGGGGAGGCCTCCACGATCACCGCGATCACCACCGCCAGCCCCAGCAGCGGCACCACCACATGCCGTACGAGCCCCACCCGCTCCCCGCGCCCCCGCACCCCGAACCACGCGATCACCGACGCGTGCAGCAGGCCGAAGGCCACGAGCGCGCCGATGTCGACCACCGACACCAGCCGGTCCAGGCCGTCGTCGCGACGGGCCGCCCACACCGCCGCGATCAGGGTCACCAGGGCCGCGCTCAGCACGGCGGGGCGGGGGACGCCCGAGCCGCGGTCGACCTTCGCCAGCAGGGACGGCAGCCGGCGGTCGCGGGCCATCGCGAACAGCAGGCGGCCCGCCGCGGCCTGACCCGCCAGCGCGGCGAAGGCCGCGCCGATCGCCTTGCTCGCCGCCACCAGGTCGTGCAGCCACCGGCCGGTCGCCGCGTCGACCGTGTCGTAGAACGCGGCCCCCTGCGCGGCCGGGTGCGCCGCCAGCGCGGCCGGGGACATCGGGGCCAGCAGAGCGGCGAGGTAGCTCTGCACGGCGAAGAGCACGCCCGCCACGGCCAGGCAGGTGACGACCGCGCGCGCCACCTTCCCCGAGCCGCCCGCCGACTCCTCGGCGAAGGCCGCGATCGCGTCGAAGCCCAGGTACGACAGGACCGCCACCGACACCGCCCCCAGCACCGCCCCGGGCGCGAAGCCCCCTTCCCCGGTCAGCGGCGACAGCCAGCCGCGGCGGGGGCCGTCCTGGGCCAGCGCGACGGCCGCCGACACCACGAAGACGGCCAGCACCGCGAGCTCCATGGCCAGCACCAGGAAGCCCGCCAGCGCCGCCGCCCGTACGCCCCAGAGGTTCAGCCCGGTCGTCACGACCACCGCGATCGCCGTCCACACCCACTGCGGCACGGCCGGCACCAGCGCGTGCAGGGCGATGCCCGAGAAGAGGTACGCGACCGCCGGGATGAGGGCGTAGTCCAGCATCGCCATCCAGCCCGCGACGAAGCCCGGCCCCTCGCCGAGGGCCACGCGCGCGTACGTGTAGACCGAGCCCGCCCGGGGGGCCACGCGCACCATCTGCGCGTAGGAGTACGCCGTGAAGGCCATGGCCGCCGTCGCCACGAGGTACACCAGCGCGATCGCCCCGTGCGCCTTCGCCGAGAGGGTGCCGAAGACGCCCACCGGCGCCATGGGGGCGATGAACAGCAGGCCGTAGACGACCAGGTCGCGGAAGGACAGGGTCCGGCGCAGCGTGCCGACGCCGGCGACGGGGGAGGGTGCGGCCATGGGGTCAGTATTCGGGCGCTTGGGCCCGGCGGCGGCGGGGCCACGCCGGTCCGCGCGGGCCCTTACGATGGACCGCATGACTGCTACCCCCGCCCGCAAGGTTCTGCTCGCCGCCCCCCGTGGCTACTGCGCGGGCGTGGACCGTGCCGTGATCGCCGTGGAGAAGGCGCTGGAGCAGTACGGTGCCCCCGTCTACGTACGGCACGAAATCGTGCACAACAAGTACGTGGTCAAGACGCTGGAGCAGAAGGGCGCGATCTTCGTCGACAGGACGGAGGAGGTGCCCGAGGGCAACATCGTCATGTTCTCCGCCCACGGCGTCGCCCCGGTGGTCCACGAGGAGGCCCGGCGGGGCAAGCTGGCGACGATCGACGCCACGTGCCCGCTGGTGACCAAGGTGCACAAGGAAGCCGTCCGCTTCGCCAACGAGGACTACGACATCCTCCTCATCGGTCACGAGGGCCACGAGGAGGTCATCGGCACCAGCGGCGAGGCCCCCGACCACATCACCATCGTCGACGGCCCGGAGGACGTGGCCAAGGTCGAGGTCCGCGACGAGAACAAGGTCGTGTGGCTGTCGCAGACCACGCTCTCGGTGGACGAGACGATGGAGACCGTCGACGCCCTCAAGGGCCGCTTCCCCAACCTGCTCTCCCCGCCCAGCGACGACATCTGCTACGCCACGCAGAACCGCCAGACCGCCGTGAAGCAGATGGGCGCCGACGCCGACCTGGTCATCGTGGTGGGCTCCAAGAACTCCTCCAACTCGGTGCGCCTGGTCGAGGTGGCGCTGGGCGCCGGCGCCCGCGACGCGCACCTGGTGGACTACGCCGAGGAGATCGACGAGACCTGGCTCGAGGGCGTCTCGACGGTCGGCGTGACCTCGGGCGCCTCGGTCCCGGAGATCCTCGTCGACGGCGTGCTCGAGTGGCTCGCCCAGCGCGGCTACGCGGACGTCGAGCTCGTCCGTGCGGCCGAGGAGAGCATCACCTTCTCGCTGCCCAAGGAGCTGCGCCGCGACCTGCGCGCCGAGGCCAAGGCCGCCACCGAAGGGTGATCAGCCCCGTCCGCGCCTAGGCTGCTGGGCATGGACGTATTCGGCGTGGACATCGGCGGATCGGGCATCAAGGGCGCTCCGGTGGACCTGGGGCGCGGCGAGATCGCGGAGGAGCGCTTCAAGGTGCTCACCCCGCACCCGGCCACCCCGGACGCGGTCGCCGACTGCGTCCGGCAGGTGGTCAGGCACTTCGGCCGGCCCGTCGGCCAGGTCGGTGTGACGTTCCCCGGCGTGGTGGTCGGCGGTACGACCCGCACGGCCGCCAACGTCGACAAGAGCTGGATCGGCCGGGACGCCGCCGGGCTGCTCGGCGAGCAGCTCGGCACGCCGGTGACCGTGCTGAACGACGCGGACGCGGCCGGTCTGGCCGAGATGACCCACGGCGCCGGGCGCGGACGCACCGGCACCGTCGTCGTGCTCACCTTCGGCACCGGCATCGGCAGCGCGGTCTTCATCGACGGGCGGCTGGTGCCCAACACCGAGCTCGGCCACCTGGAGCTGCAGGGGCACGACGCCGAGACCCGCGCCTCCACCCGGGCCAAGGAGGACGAGGACCTCAGCTGGAGCCGCTGGGCCAAGCGGGTGGGGCGCTACCTGGCACACGTGGAGATGCTCTTCTCGCCCGAGCTGTTCGTGATCGGCGGCGGCGTGAGCCGGAAGGCGGGGAAGTTCCTGCCCCTGATCGAGGGCGTCAGCGCCGAGGTCGTGCCCGCTCAGCTGGAGAACAACGCGGGGATCGTGGGGGCCGCGATGGCCGCTTCCGCTGCTCCTTCCGCGCCCTCTTCCGCAGCCTGATCAGCACGACCCGCCGGACCAGCGCGATCAGCGCGGCCAGCAGCGTGCCCGCGTAGAGCCAGCCGGCGCTCAGCGACAGCATGGTGACCAGGCTCATCAGTCGGCCGCCCAGGCCGCCCGTGCCGTCGCTGACGGCCACCGCCCCGACCGCGTAGGCGATCGGCGCGCTCACGGGGGCGGTCATCAGGTCGGCGGGGCGCACCCACAGCGCGCAGGCCGCGGCGGCGATCACGAAGAACACGCCGTAGACCCGGGGCGAGCCGCCCAGCAGCGCCGCGTCCAGGGCGCCGACGGCCAGCATGGCCAGCGCCGTGAGCAGTCCGCTGCCGAGCCCCGTCAGCCGGGGCGAGGGAAGGCGCCGGACCAGCGGGGAAGCCGGTCGGCGGGGCCGGGGTCGCTCGGGGCGGCGCCCTGGCTCTGTCCTACGGGAACGGCGGGGCGGGGCACGGGGACCCGCGCCGGGCCTTGCGCTGGGGGATGCGCGTGCTGGGTTGCTCCACCCGACCAAACTAGGTGGGGTCGGACGGGGAATCCCGCGTTGGACACGCCGGAGGCACCTCGTTGGCCGTGTGTTCGGGGAATCCTCCGTGCGGGGACCGTGTGCGACGCGGACCCGTAGACTGGATGACCGGGCGCGTCACGGGGCGCGGAACCCTCGCACTACGGGAACAAACGGGAAGTCGCCACGTGTCGCTCACGATCGGAATCGTCGGTCTGCCGAATGTCGGCAAGTCGACCCTGTTCAACGCCCTGACCAAGAACGACGTCCTGGCGGCCAACTACCCCTTCGCCACGATCGAGCCCAACGTGGGCGTCGTCGGCGTCCCGGACGCCCGGCTGAACAAGCTCGCGGAGATCTTCGGCTCGCAGCGGATACTGCCCGCCACGGTCGACTTCGTCGACATCGCCGGCATCGTGCGCGGCGCCTCCGAGGGCGAGGGCCTGGGCAACAAGTTCCTGGCGAACATCCGCGAGTCCGACGCGATCTGCCAGGTCATCCGCGCGTTCAAGGACGAGAACGTCGTCCACGTCGACGGCAAGGTCTCGCCGAAGGACGACATCGAGACCATCAACACCGAGCTGATCCTGGCCGACCTGCAGTCGGTGGAGAAGGCGGTCCCGCGCCTGACCAAGGAGTCGCGCCTCCAGAAGGAGAAGGTCGCCGTCCTCGCCGCCGTCGAGGAGGCCAAGGGCATCCTCGAGTCCGGCCAGACCCTGTTCTCGGCGGGCATCACCAAGGGCACCGAGCGCGGTGACCTCCTGCACGAGCTGCACCTGCTCACCACCAAGCCCTTCCTCTACGTCTTCAACGTGGACGAGGACGAGCTGGTCGACGAGGACTTCAAGAACGAGCAGCGCGCGCTGGTCGCCCCGGCCGAGGCCATCTTCCTCAACGCCAAGATCGAGTCCGAGCTCATCGAGCTGGACGACGACGAGGCGCTGGAGCTGCTGCAGTCCATGGGCCAGGAGGAGCCCGGTCTCGCCACCCTGGGCCGCGTCGGCTTCGACACCCTGGGCCTGCAGACCTACCTCACCGCCGGTCCCAAGGAGACCCGCGCCTGGACGATCAAGAAGGGCGCCACGGCCCCCGAGGCGGCCGGTGTGATCCACACCGACTTCCAGAAGGGCTTCATCAAGGCCGAGGTCATCTCCTTCGACGACCTGGTCGCCGCCGGCTCCGTCACCGAGGCCCGCGCCGCCGGCAAGGCGCGCATGGAGGGCAAGGAGTACGTGATGGCCGACGGCGACGTGGTGGAGTTCCGCTTCAACGTCTGACGACCACAGCGAAGGGCCGCACTCGGGGAGTGCGGCCCTTCGGCGTTCCTCAGCCCTTGCCGCCCGGGGTGAGCTTGTCCAGGTCGAGGCCGATCCCGAACGGGACGGGGCGCTGGAGGGCGTGGCGGAAGATGCCGGCGGGCGCGTAGGCCATGGTGGGCACGTCCAGCTCGTAGACGTGGACGACGGGAGCGCCGCCCTCGTCCTCGATGCACCAGTAGTGAGGAATTCCGGCGCGTGCGTATTTCTGCAGCTTGACCGTGCGATCACGGTGTGCGGACTCGGGCGAGACGACCTCCACCACGAGTTCGACGTCCTCCGGTGCGAACCAGGTGCGGTCGGGGTCGTAGGGCGTCCTGGTCACCAACAGATCAGGCTCGGGGCGGTTGCGGTCGTCGAGCCGGATGGTCATCTCCCGCTCGACCTCGAAACCGTCCGGCACCTGGTTCATGAGTGTCGTGGTCAGGGCGGTGACGAGGCGGCCGTGCCAGGACCGCTGCGGCGACATCATGAAGACGAGGGCTCCGTCGATCAGCTCGGTGTGGCGGGGGGCTTCCGGGAGGCGGTCCAAGTCCTCCGCGAACCAGCCTTCCCTGCGCGGCGGGCGCATCCAGTCGGGCAGTGCGGTCATGGACTCACGGTAGCCGTCCCCGGTGGCGTCGTGCAGGGGCGCGGACTTTTGTCACCGCTTGTCCGGCCATCCCCGCATAGTTGCGGAATTGCCGCCGGAGAGTGCGCTGCGCATGTGTCCCGGGATCTCACCTACACACCGCTGAGCTGCAATTCACCACATCTGGTGATTCCTTGGCCTAGAGTTGCGGACCGCAACCCACCGTTGCCAAGCTGTTGCGGACTGTCAACCCCTTGGGAGTGGACGTGGCCTTCGGTGATCAGCCCGCATACCTTCGCGTCGCCGGTGATCTCCGGCAGAAAATCGTCGCGGGTGAGCTGCCGCCGCACACCCGCCTTCCCTCCCAGGCGCGCATCCGGGAGCAGTACGGCGTCTCCGACACCGTCGCCCTGGAGGCCCGCAAGGTCCTGATGGCGGAGGGGCTCGTCGAGGGACGCTCCGGATCGGGCACGTACGTCCGTGAGCAGCCCGTGCCGCGTTCCGTGGTGCGTACGGGCTACCGGGCGGTCGGGGAGTCCACGCCGTTCCGGCAGGAGCAGGCGGACGACCGCGTCAAGGGCACGTGGGAGTCCCGCAGCGAGCAGGGCGTGGCCGACACGTCCCTCGCCCGCCGGCTGCGGATCGGGCTCGGGGACCGGGTGATGCGCACCGACTATCTGTTCCGCTCCGGCGGCGAGCCGAGCATGCTCTCGACCTCCTGGGAGCCTCTGGCGCTCACCGGGCGCACCCCCGTGATGCTGCCGGAGGAGGGGCCGCTGGCGGGGCGGGGCGTGGTCGAGCGGATGGCTGCCATCGACATCGTCGTCGACAACGTGACCGAGGAGGTCGGGGCCCGTCCGGGGCTCGCCGAGGAGACCCTCGCGCTGGGCGGCGTCCCCGGCCACTGCGTGCTGGTGGTCTCGCGGACGTACTTCGCGGGCGGCTGTCCGGTGGAGACGGCCGACGTGGTGATGCTCGCCGAGCGGTTCCGGGTCGCGTACCACCTCCCGGTGAAGTAGGCGTGAACCACATATGAACTGACTCCGGAGTCAGTGATGTAACCCCGCCCGCTGGTCCGTACCAGCGGGTAGGAAGTGTCCTGCTTGCCCCGGTTTTCCCTGCTTTGGTGAGCCGCTCCCTACTGTTGTAAAACTCACATCGTCCCAGGTCGAGGCCCTTTGGCGGAATCAAGCAGGCCAAATCGCTCGTACGATGGCGCGGTTTGTGTCCTGTCCGTGGGGGAGTAGAAGCAAAGGAGATCCGGGGCTTGAGTACCGAACAGGGTTCGACCTCCAATTACCGCCGGACCCTCGGCACGACGGCGCTGACCGCCGTCGGCCTCGGGTCGATCATCGGCTCCGGCTGGCTGTTCGGTGCCGAACGCGCCGCCGTGCTCGCCGGACCGGCCGCCATCTTTGCCTGGGTCATCGGCGCCGTCGTGGCGCTGACCATCGCCCTGACGTACACCGAGCTCGGCTCGATGTTCCCCAAGGCGGGCGGCATGGTGCGGTACGGGCAGTTCTCGCACGGCTCGCTGGCCGGTTACATGGCCGCCTGGGCCAACTGGATCGCGATCGTCTCCGTCATTCCCGGCGAGGCCACCGCGTCCATCCAGTACATGAGCTCGTGGAAGTTCGACTGGGCGGGCAAGCTCTTCGACGGCAAGGAGCTCACCGGGACCGGCCTCGCGGCCGCCAGTGTCCTGGTGGTCTTCTACTTCTTCCTGAACTGGTTCGCGATCACGCTGTTCGCCAAGACGAACAACGCGATCACCGTGTTCAAGGTCGTGGTGCCGGCGCTGACCGCGGGTGCGCTGATCTTCGCGCACTTCGACACCAGCAACGTCGGCTCCGCCCACGGCGGCTTCGCCCCCAACGGCTGGAGCGCCGTCTTCAGCGCCGTCGCCGTCGCGGGCATCGTCTGGGCCTTCAACGGCTTCCAGTCGCCGCTGAACATGGCCGCCGAGGCCCGTAACCCCGGCAAGTCGCTGCCGAAGGCCGTCGTCGGCTCCATCCTGATCGCGCTGGTCATCTACATCGCGCTGCAGGTTGCCTTCCTGATGGCCGTCCCCGCCGCGGACCTCTCCGGCGGCTGGAACACCCTGGCCTACAAGTCCCCGCTGGCGGACCTCTCCATCACCTGGGGCCTGAACTGGCTGGCGCTGCTGCTCTACGCGGACGCCTTCATCTCCCCGTCCGGCACCGGCATGATCTACGCGGCCACCACCTCGCGCATGATCAACGGTGTCCAGGAGAACGGTCACCTGCCGAAGGTCTTCGGCAAGGTCGACCCCAAGACCGGTGTGCCGAAGCCGGCCCTGCTGCTCAACCTGGTGATCTCCTTCATCTTCCTGGCCGTCTTCCGCGGCTGGGGCTCGATCGCCGAGATCGTCGGTGTGGCCACGGTCATCTCGTACATCACCGGCCCCGTCGCCGTGATGTCGCTGCGCCGCATCGCCCCGGACATGAAGCGTCCGGTCAAGCTCAAGGCCATGCCGGTCATCGCCCCCATCGCGATGATCTTCGGCTCGCTGGTCATGTACTGGGCGCGCTGGCCGCTCACGGGCAAGGTCATCTTCATCATGGCCATCGGCCTGCCGATCTGGGCCTGGTACGAGCTGCGCAAGCCGTGGGCCGAGCTGAAGCCGCACCTGCAGGCCGGCGCCTGGATGGTGACCTACCTGCTGGTCATGGCGTTCGTCTCGTGGGCCGGTGGCAGCGAGTTCGGCGGCAAGGGCTACCTGGCCCAGGGCTGGGACATCGTCGTGGTTGTCCTGATCGCGCTCGCGTTCTACCTGTGGGGCGTGCGCAGCGCGTGGCGCAACCCGACGCTTGTTCAGGTCGAGAAGGAAATGAAGGACGCCCAGGCGGTCGAGGAGAAGGACGAGGCGGAGCTCGCCGAGGCCAAGTAACCCTCACGGGTGGCCGAATGCGTACCTCTTCGTGAAAACCCGTATCCGCTGCGTAAAGGTCGGGCGTACGCTCGGGCATATGCGGACTGCGGTTTCTTCGGAAGTCACCGAAGGGCGTGCGCCGGTGCGCGCGGCGACGGGAGGGCAGGGGCGATGAACGACACCGGACCGGTCCTGCCCTGGCTGGTGATCCGCCAGGACGAGAACGGCAACCGCTACCGCGTCGGGCGCTACGCCACCAGAACCGAGGCGGAACGGGTGGCCGACCGGCTGGACGCGGAAGGCCGTCGCCGGCTGTACATAGTCGAGCGGGTCGGGCGCGCCATCCCCTAGTCGCTTCCCGGGACGGGGGCGCGCGACAGAGCGCGCCCGCCTCCGGGAGTGCGCCCCCGGGGCGGCGCTTCCCAGGCCCGGCGTCGCCCCGGGCCCGGCACCTCAAGGTGCCGGGCCCTACGCTTTCCCCTCATGGCGACAGTGCGCGTGGTGGTGGGCGGAGCGGTGTTTGATCAGGGGCGGCTGCTGGCCGCACGGCGCAGCGCCCCGCCCGAGCTGGCCGGCCGGTGGGAGCTGCCCGGCGGCAAGCTGGAGCCCGGCGAGAGCGCCGAGCAGGCGCTCGTACGGGAGCTGCGCGAGGAGCTCGGCGTCGAGACGGAGCCGCTGGAGCGCCTCGCGGGGGAGTGGCCGCTGAAGCCCGGCTACGTCCTCCAGGTCTGGACGGCACGGCTGGTGGCCGGTGAGCCCCGCCCGCTGCAGGACCACGACGAGCTGTGCTGGCTCACCCCCGACCGCGTCGACGACGTCGACTGGCTGGAGCAGGACCGACCCGCGGTGGCCCTCGCGGCCCGGCGGCTCGCCGCCATGGACCAGGCTCCGCCGCGGTGACCCTTCCGTACCGCCGCCGACCTGGGCGGTCCACGCCCGGTGTACGCCGAACGCGGCAACTCTCGCGGACGGAGCCGGGTGATGAAGATAGTCCGACCCTCATTCCGGGTATGTGCTGATTATTAGCCCCAAAGCCGGACATGCCGGTGTGGGGTCGCCAGAGGTCTGGGAAGTGGTCGGCGTGAGCGACAGCGCAGGGACCTTGGAATGGACGCCCGGCTTCGCCGAGTGGAGCTTCCCCGCCGAGGCCGGCGCCGTGCGCACCGCCCGCACCCTGGTGCGCGACACCCTGCGCCAGTGGGGGCTCGAGGCCGTCACCGACGTCACGGTCCTGCTGGTCAGCGAGCTCGTCACCAACTCCCTGCGCTACGCCAGCGGGCCCATCGGCGTCCGGATGTACTCCCACGCCGGCCCCAGCCTGCTCGTGGAGGTCTCCGATCCGCTTCCGGATCCGCCTCGCGAACGCGTGGCCGAACCCGACGACGAGGGCGGCCGCGGACTGCAGCTGGTGGCACTGGCTTCCCGCCGCTGGGGTACCCGCCCGGGCAGCACCGGAAAGACGGTGTGGTTCGAGCTCAGTCTGCCCGGTTAGTAACCCGGGGAGAAGACATAGCGGGTTGAGACCGTGCTGTGATCGTGAAGTCCGTGTTCCGAAGGGCCCCTGTGCTGGATACTCGGCCTTCTGATGCCGGTGCGAGCACATGAGCCGGAGGGGACGGGCACGTGAGCGAAAAGCCAGCGGGTACTGCGGGCAGGCCAGAGGGTACGGACTCCACTTCGCTGTGGCAGAACAGCCCGCCCGGGTCGCTGTACGACTACATCCGCGTGGCGTCGTTCTCCCTGGGCTCCGACGGCCGGATCGAGCAGTGGAGCGAGCGGGCGAGCGAACTCTTCGGAATAGCGGCCCGGCACGCCGTCGGCAGGAACCCCCTCGAGGTGTTCACCCCCGCCGACGAACGCCACGACCCCTCGCGCCCCGCCCCGCCCTTTCTCGCCGAGGGCGGCCTCGACGGACGGGCCTGGACCGGACTCGTCCCCTACCAGCGGGGAACCGACCGCCAACAGGGCCTCGCCGAGATCTATGTGATGCCCAGTGAGAACGCCGACGGGGAACGCGCCGCGCTCTGCGTGGCCGTCGACGTCCGGGCCCTGCGGGGAATAGAGACCGACATCGCCGCGTCGGAAGCCGTTTTCGGCCAATCTCCGCTCGGCTTCTTCTTCTTCGGCACCGACCTCACCCTGCTGCGCGTCAACGAGAGTTTCGCCCAGACTTTCGGACGCCCCGCCTCCTGGCACCGCGGCCGCACCCCCCACGACTTCCTGCCCCGCACCGAGGCCGAACGGCTGACCGCGGCACTGCGCCAAGTCCTCGACACCGGCAAACCCATGGCCGACATTCAGCTCGTCGGCCCGGTCCCCGGACACAGCGAGCGGCGCCGCTGGTCGGTTTCGCTGTACCGGCTGCACAGCGGCAGCGGACGGCCGATCGGGGTGGCCGCCATCGCCACCGACGTCACCGGCCGGCGCCGCGCCGAGCGGGAGGCCGCCGGCGTACGCCGCAACCTGGCCCTCCTCAACGAGGCCGGCGCGCGCATCGGCAACTCCCTCGACCTGGAGACCACCGCCCGCGAGCTGCTGGACGTCGCCGTCCCGCAGTTCTGCGACCTGGCCTCCGTCGACCTCTACCAGGGCCTGCTCGTCGGCGACGAGGCCCCGCCCGGCCTCGCCGACGGCAGCGCCGAGCTGCGCCGCGTGGCCTACTCCAGCGCGGTGTCCGGGGCGCCCCTCGACGAGGCCGACTCCAAGCCCATCCAGGTCGGCGAGGTCCACCGCTACCCCTTCCACTCGCCCTGCGCCCAGGCCCTGCGCACCGCCCATGTGCAGGTCGTCCCCGGCCGCGAGGGCGACGACGGCCCCGAGCTGGGCGCCGTCGTGCAGTCCACCCTCGCCGTGCCGATGGTCGCCCGCGACACGGTCGTGGGCCTCGCGCAGTTCTCCCGCACCAAGGGCAGCGAGCCCTTCGGCGAACGCGACACCGCCCTGGCCGTCGAGCTCGCCGCCCGCGCGGCCGTCTGCATCGACAACGCCCGGCTCTACCGCCGCGAGCACGAACGCGCCCTGATACTGCAGCGCAGCCTGCTGCCCCCCGGCGACCCCGAGGCCGCCGGCGTGGAGATCGCCTGCCGCTACCTCCCGGGCAACGCGGCGACCGAGGTGGGCGGCGACTGGTTCGACGTGATCGAGCTGCCCGGGCACCGCACGGCGCTCGTCGTCGGCGACGTCATGGGCCGCGGCCTGCGCGCCGCCGTCGCCATGGGCGAGCTGCGCACCGCCGTCCGCACCCTGGCCATGCTCGACCTCGAGCCCGCCGAGGTGCTCTCCGCCCTCGACGAGATCGCCCACGGCCTGGGCCGCCCCGGCGGCAAGCAGTCCGCCTCGCGCGGGGTGCGCGGCAGCGTCCGCCCGGCCGACCTCTCCGAGGTCTACCTCGCCACCTGCGTCTACGCCGTCTACGACCCGGTCACCCGGCGCTGCACGGTCGCCAACGCCGGGCACCTGCCCCCGGTCCTGGTCGAGGCCGGTCAGCCCGCGGTGCTGCTGGAGGTGCCGCCCGGCATGCCGCTGGGCGTGGGCGGCGAGCCGTTCGAGGAGACCGAGATCGAGCTCCCCGACGGGGCGCTGCTCGCCCTCTACACCGACGGCCTCGTCGAATCCCGCGACCATCCCCTCGACGAGGGCCTGCAGGCCTTCCGCGAGGCTCTCTCCGACCCCGAGCGCCCCCTGGAGGACGTCTGTGACCACGTCCTCGGCGCCCTGGACACCCACCACGGCGAGGACGACATCGCCCTCCTCATGGCCCGCCTGCGCGGCCTGCGCCACGACTGCGTGGGCGACTGGACCCTGCCGCCCGAGCCCCGCTCGGTCGCCCGGGCCCGGGAACTGGCCCGCGACCAGCTCGAGAGCTGGGGCATGACCGACCTGGTCGACACCACCGAACTGCTCGTCAGCGAGCTGGTGACCAACGCCCTGCGCTACGGCGAGGGCGAGATCCGGCTGCGCCTGCTGCTGGACCGCACCCTGGTCTGCGAGGTCTGGGACGGCGGTCACGTCCAGCCGCGCCGCCGCCGGGCCCGTGACACCGACGAGGGCGGCCGCGGCCTGCAGCTCGTGGGCCTGCTCAGCGCGGCCTGGGGCAGCCGGCGCATCCCGCACGGCAAGACGGTCTGGTTCGAGCTGGGCCTGCCGGAGGAGGGCTCGCCGGCCCCGGACGCGGTGGAGGCCCTGCTGAGCCTGTACTAGGGCGTGTCCGATGGGTCGGCACGGGCCCTGCGGCTCCCCCAGCTACCGCTGGGAGGCGCCCCCAGCACGGCACCTCGCTGCGTTGTCGCATCGCCCAAGGACGCCCAGCCCGAGGGAGACGCTCCGCCTTGCGATGCACCGCACCAGACGCCGCAGGACCCGCACCGACCCATCGGACACGCCCTAGGTGTATCGACCCGGAGCGTTGTTCACGCGGCTGATGGGCGGCTTGCCGCCCAGTGCGGTGTGGCAGCGGTGGTGGTTGTAGGTGTGGAGGAAGTCTGCCAGGGCCGCTGTCCGCTCGGTGTTCGAGCGGTAGGGCCGCTGGTAGGCCCATTCATCGAGCAGGGTGCGGTTGAAGGGTTCGACCTTGCCGTTGGTCTGGGGCCGGTAGGGGCGGATCTTCTTGTGGGTGATGCCGGCCGCGGTCAGGGCTTGGGTGAACTGCTTGGACTTGTAGCAGGAGCCGTTGTCGGTCAGGACCCGCTCGACGCTGATTCCATGGGCTGCGAAGAACGCATTGGCCCGGGCTCAGAAGGCGATGGCGGTGTGCTGGCGTTCGTCGGTGAGGACTTCGCTGTAGGCCAGGCGGGAGTGGTCATCGACCGCGGAGTGGATGTAGGAGTAGCCGATCACCGGCGTGCTGCTTTTGCGCTGGCCGGTGGTGGCCTGCCGGTTGCGGTCGCCTGCGGTTCGGCCCACCACGCGCCAGCCGCCGCCGTCGGGGATGTTGCCGAGCTTCTTGATGTCGACGTGGACGAGTTCGCCCGGTCGGTCGCGTTCGTAGCGGCGGATCGGCTCTCCGGTGGGCCGGTCCAGCCAGGCCAGGCGGCCCAGGCCGTGACGGGTCAGGATCCGGTGCACGGTCGAGGCGGGCAGGCCTAGGATCGGGCCGATTCGGGCTGGGCCGAGTTTCCGGCTTCTGCGCAGGTCGCAGACCCGGGCCTCGACCGCAGGGCGGGTGCGGTGCGGTGTCGTGTGCGGGCGGCTGGAACGGTCGTGGAGTCCGGCTTGGCCTTCGGCCCTCCAGCGGCGGACCCATTTGTGGGCGGTCGGCCGGGATATGCCCATCTCGGCCGCCACGTGCGCGACGGGACGCCCGGCCAGGACCCGTTCGACCAGGATCCGCCTGCCGTGAACAGTCAGCCGGGCATTACGGTGGGACACGAAGACCTCCGTGTGTGGTGTGGAGCCTAGACACCTCCACCACACCGGAGGTCTTCGCCATGATCAAGACCCGGTCCGCGTTAACAACGCTCGTGATCAATACACCTAGGCCGCCGGGAGGCCCGCCGGGGGCTCACCCGGTCAGCCGCGCCCGTGTCCCCCCGCCGCCGAACGTGGCCGGCAGCAGCCCCGCCAGGACGACGCCGCCCAGCTCGGCGGAGCCGGCCACGTCCCGCTCGGCCAGGGCCCGCGCCGCCCCGGCCAGCTCCTTGGCGCGCAGCGCCGCCGTGACCGTCGTGGCCCCGGCGAGCTCTCGTCCGGCCGCCGCGAGGCGGGTCCGGGCCGGGCAGCCGACCGCGCCGCGGTGGGTGGCGACGTAGTCCTCGGCGGCGGCCACCTCGCCGCGCGCGGCGAGCACCGCGCGGGCGGCGAGGTCGGCCGGCGCGGTGCGGGTCAGCGCGTGCAGGCGGCGCAGCGCCGCCGAGGTGATGGCGCGGCCCTGGGCGAGGGCGACCTCGGCCGTGCGCAGGGAGGTCACGGCCCGGGCGGGGGAGCCCACGAGCAGCGCGGAGCGGGCCTCGGCGAGGGCGGCGTCGGCGAAGGCGAGGCGCTCGCGGGCCCGGGCGGGGTGGTCGGCGACGAGGTCGAGGGCGGGCCCGGCGCGGCAGCGGGCGAGGGCGGTGAGCGCGGCCTCGGCGGCGCCGACGCGCGGCGCGAGCGCGCGGGCCGCGGCCTCGGCGCGCTCCAGGATCAGGGCCGGGTCGGCTCTCAGGCCGCGCAGGCGGTCGAAGGCCTCGGACTCCGCGTCCAGGCGGCGGTTGGCGCTGGTGCAGCGGGAGCAGATCTCGTCGAGAGCCTGGCGCCGGACGTCGGCGTCCTCGTGCGGCGACTCGTCGAGGCGCAGGCGCAGCCGGAAGGCGTCGGCGAGCTCGCCCCGGGCGTAGGCGACGGCCTCCGCGAAGGGCCGGGTGGCCTGGGCGCCCCGGTGCGCGGTCGCGAAGACCATCTCCTCGGCGCTGGTGCGGACGGCTTCGTCGGTGGCGACGAGGTTCAGCGCGGCCTCCGCGTCCAGCTCCGGCAGCGGGGTGAGGGGCTGGGCCAGGCGGGCGAGCCCGGGTGGGGTGGTGGTGGCGAGCACGGGGCGGTCGCGGGTGACCCCGGCCCGGCGGCGCGCGGCCCGGCCGCGCCGGGTGCAGACGTAGATCCCGCCGACGCACAGCGCGGCGCCCCCGGCCACCGGCATCCAGGTGCCCCGTTCGCCGGGGACGAGCCCGTCGCCGCCGGGGTCGCGGCTGCCGGGGCGGATGGCGGGCGGGCGTACGGGCTCGCCGCGCAGGACGGCCGTGTAGCCGTCGGCGGCGCCGACGGCGGCCCCGGCCCAGTCGTGTTCGCGCACGGCGGGCGCGATGGCGATGGCGGCGACGCGGGCGAGCTGGTTCTTGCGGAGGCCGGAGTCCTTGTCGGCGGAGACGGCGAACATGCGCGGGTTGGTGGCGACGGCGAGCAGGAGCTCCTGGGGCCCGAGGCCGTTGCGGTCGGCGGTGGCGTCGGCCCACTTGGTGCCGGAGCGGCCGGAGAAGTCGTGGACGTAGATGACGTACAGCTGGATGTGGTGGGCGGCGTTGAGACGGTCGAGCGCCGCCTCGACCTGGCCGCGGCGGCGCCCGAGGGCGCCGACCGTGTCGGTGACGCGGCTCGTGGCGTCCAGGTCCAGCGGTGTGTCGGCGTGGGCGGGGGGCGGAGCCGGAAGCAGCAGGGCGCACAGCGCGAAGAAGGCGCTGACCATAGCCCAGCTCCGCGCCCCCGGCCCGTACCGCCACGAAAGCCGCGTCACATTTTGGAGCGTATGACCGGAATGGCCGACCCGCTACCGGGAGGGCCCGAGCTACTACGGAGCGTGTTCGGCTCCCCGGCGGCGGATCTTGTTCCCCAGCCAGACCAGCGGATCGTAGGACCGGTCGACGACCCGTTCCTTCAGCGGGATCAGCGCATTGTCCGTGATCTTGATGTGTTCGGGGCAGACCTCCGAGCAGCACTTGGTGATGTTGCAGTACCCCAGCCCGTGGTCCTCGCGCGCCCCGCGCCGCCGGTCGAGGCCCTCCTCGGCCGCCGCGTCCAGCGGGTGCATGTCCAGCTCGGCCACGCGCATCAGGAAGCGCGGCCCGGCGAAGGCCGTCTTGTTCTCCTCGTGGTCACGCACCACATGGCAGGTGTCCTGGCACAGGAAGCACTCGATGCACTTACGGAACTCCTGCACCCGGCCCACGTCCTCCTGGTGCATCCGGTACTCGCCGGGCTTGAGGTGCGCGGGCGGCACGAACGACGGCACCTCGCGGGCCTTGGCGTAGTTGTACGACACGTCCGTCACCAGGTCCCGTACGACCGGGAACGCCCGCATCGGCGTCACCGTGATCGTCTCGGCCGGGTCGAAGACCGACATCCGGGTCATGCACATCAGTCTCGGCCGGCCGTTGATCTCCGCGCTGCACGAGCCGCACTTGCCCGCCTTGCAGTTCCAGCGCACGGCCATGTCGGGCGCGGCCGTGGCCTGCAGACGGTGGATGATGTCGAGGACGACCTCGCCCTCGTTGACGGTGACCTCGTAGTCGACGAGACCGCCGCCGTCCGCATCGCCCCGCCACACCTTGAAGCGGGCCTGATAACTCATGACGTGAGCTCCTCGTCGGTCAGGTACTTCCTCAGCTCTTCCTTCTCGAAGAGCTCCAGCAGATCGCCCCTGATCGGCGGCGTCTCCAGGCGCTCCAGCCGGATCAGCCCGAGGACCGAGTCGGCGGCGGCGGGCTCGGCGGACTCGTCGGCCAGCCGGCAGACCAGGTTGACCCGCCGCCAGCGCCGGTCCATCCCCGGATGGTCGTCGCGGGTGTGCCCGCCCCGGCTCTCCTCGCGCTCCAGCGCCGCCCGCGCCACGCACTCGCTGACCAGCAGCATGTTGCGCAGGTCCAGGGCCAGGTGCCAGCCGGGGTTGAACTGCCGGTGCCCCTCCACGCCCGCCCGCCGGGCCCGCGCCCGCAGCCCGGCCAGGCGGTGCAGGGCCTCCTCCATCTCGCTCGCCCTGCGGATGATGCCGACCAGGTCGCCCATGGCCTGCTGCAGCTCCTGGTGCAGGGTGTACGGGTTCTCGGCCACGCCCCCGGAGGCGTTCCCGGCGGCCTCCGCGCCGAACGGGCGCAGCGCCTCCGCCTCGGCCAGCTCGATGTCCGCCTCCGCCACCGCGGGCGCCGCACCGGTGGCGAAGGCGGCCGCGTAGCGGGCCGCGTGCAGCCCGGCGCGCCGGCCGAAGACCAGCAGGTCGGAGAGGGAGTTGCCGCCCAGCCGGTTGGAGCCGTGCATGCCGCCCGCGACCTCGCCGGCCGCGAACAGCCCCGGCACCCCGACGGCCGCCGCCGTGTCCGGGTCGACCTCGACGCCGCCCATCACGTAGTGGCAGGTCGGGCCGACCTCCATGGGTTCGGCCGTGATGTCGACGTCCGCCAGCTCCTTGAACTGGTGGTGCATCGAGGGCAGCTTGCGCTGGATCGCCTCGGCGGACATCCGGGTGGAGACGTCCAGGAACACCCCGCCGTGCGGGGAGCCCCGCCCGGCCTTGACCTCGGCGTTGATGGCCCGTGCCACCTCGTCGCGGGGGAGCAGCTCGGGCGGGCGGCGGTTGTGGTCGGGGTCGGTGTACCAGCGGTCGCCCTCGGCCTCGGACTCCGCGTACTTCTCCTTGAAGACGTCCGGGACGTAGTCGAACATGAACCGCTTGCCGTCGCTGTTGCGCAGCACCCCGCCGTCGCCGCGGACGGACTCGGTGACCAGGATGCCCTTGACGGACGGCGGCCAGACCATGCCCGTGGGGTGGAACTGCACGAACTCCATGTTGATCAGCCGGGCCCCGGCCAGCAGCGCCAGCGCGTGCCCGTCGCCGGTGTACTCCCAGGAGTTCGAGGTCACCTTGAACGACTTGCCGATGCCGCCGGTGGCCAGCACCACGGACGGCGCCTCGAGCACGAAGAACCGCCCGGACTCGCGCTCGTAGCCGAAGACCCCGGAGACCCTGCCGCCCGCGGCGGAGCCGCTCTTGGACGGGGCCTTGAGCACACGGGTGACCGTGCACTCCTGGAAGACCTTCAGCCGGGCCTCGTAGTCGCCGTACTCCCGCTCGTCCTCCTGCTGCAGCGAGACGATCTTCTGCTGGAGGGTGCGGATCAGCTCCAGGCCCGTACGGTCGCCCACGTGCGCGAGGCGGGGGTACTCATGGCCGCCGAAGTTGCGCTGCGAGATCCTCCCGTCGGGCGTGCGGTCGAAGACCGCGCCCCAGGTCTCCAGCTCCCACACCCGGTCGGGGGCCTCCTGCGCGTGCAGCTCGGCCATCCGCCAGTTGTTGAGGAACTTGCCGCCGCGCATCGTGTCGCGGAAGTGCACCTGCCAGTCGTCGTTGCTGTTGACGTTGCCCATGGAGGCGGCGATGCCGCCCTCCGCCATCACCGTGTGCGCCTTGCCGAACAGCGACTTGCAGATCACCGCGCAGCGCAGCCCCTGCTCGCGGGCCTCGATGGCGGCGCGCAGCCCGGCGCCCCCCGCGCCCACCACGACCACGTCCCAGGCCTGCCGGTCCACCCGTGTCATCAGTAGGCCTCCTAGAAGAAGCGCGGATCGTCGAAGGCGCCACTGGCGACCAGATAGACATAGAGATCGGCGACCGCCACGCTCACCAGGGACGCCCAGGCGAGCTGCATGTGACGGGCGTTCAGGACGCTCACCCACGTCCACATGCGGTAGCGCACCGGGTGCTTGGAGAACGTGCGCAGCCGCCCGCCGACGATGTGCCGGCAGGAGTGGCAGGAGAGGGTGTACGCCCAGATCAGCGCGATGTTGGCGAGCATCACCAGGGTGCCCAGGCCCATGTGGCCCCACGCGCCGTTCTCGTCGCGGAAGCCCAGCGCCGCGTCGTAGGTGAGCACCCCGGCCACCAGCACCGCGAAGTAGAAGAAGTAGCGGTGGATGTTCTGCAGGACCAGCGGGAAGCGGCTCTCGCCGGAGTACTTCGCGTGCGGCTCGGGCACCGCGCAGGCCGGGGGCGAGGCCCAGAAGCCCCGGTAGTAGGCCTTGCGGTAGTAGTAGCAGGTCAGCCGGAAGCCCAGCGGGAAGATCAGCACCAGCAGGGCGGGCGACAGGGCCCACCACGAGCCGACGATCTCCCAGTCGGCGCCGCCGGGCATGTCCGCGCAGTTCTCCGCGAGGCAGGGCGAGTAGAAGGGCGAGACGTAGGGGGCGGCGTAGTAGTCGCTGCCCGCGAAGGCCCGCCAGGTGGAGTAGACGATGAACGCCAGCAGGCCGGCCGCCGTGGCGGCGGGCTGCAGCCACCAGCGGTCGCGGCGCAGGTGGCGGGCCGGGATCGCGGCGCGCGTGGCGTGGTGGACGCCGCGCGCGGAGCGATCCCCGGCCGCGGAGGTATCGGGTTCGGTTCCAGTGGCCAAGAGGGACTCCGGTGAGGAGTGGGACGAAGGGGGACGCCGCTGCCGGGAGCGGTCAGGGGGCGTGCCCGCGGGAGCCGAGGCCCTCGTCCTCCGCGTCCTTCCACAGCGAGGCGTCGTACGGGGCGTCGGGGATCAGCACCATGGCCTGCCGGGACGCGCCGGCGGGGCGGGCCGCGCCGTTGCCACGCAGAAGGGCGACGCTCTCGCGCAGATGTCCGGCATCCGTGCGGACCCGCCGCACCTCCAGGCCGCCTTTGCCCAGCCGCTGCTCCAGCCGGCGGATCGAGCGGTCCATATCGTCGAGACAGCGCTGAATGGTGGTCAGTTCATCTTCAACGGACATGATGTGGCCTTCCGCTTCGGCGATTGCGGGTGGCGCCCGGTCATGCGACAGAGAGTGTCGCGCGTCACACCCCTCGAGGGGAAGATAGCCGTCGGGATCAGGCCTTCGGGGGAACGCGCTCGCGTGGCGCCGCCGGCCGCCGATCGTTCCCCCAGGTGGGTGGCGTGGCCGCGAGCGGCGACGTGTCGGCATGTCTTCGAGCGGGCTCTCGCCTTCAGTGGGCGGCAACACCGGCAGCACACACGGCACGGGCGGTGGACGCCCGGCGGAGGTGGCACCCCATGTCGTCCATGCCCACGCGGCGCACCCGCCGCTTCGCCGTTCTCGTCACGGCGGCGGCGCTGCTGCCCCTGCCCGTGCTGGCCGGCTGCTCCGGCGGGGGCGACGCCGGCGGGGGCGACGACGCCCCGGCCGTGGCCCAGGACATCGGCGCCGCCCCCCGCGCCAAGGTCGCCGACCGGGGCACCCTGAACTGGGGCGTGGACGCGCTGCCCGCCACCTACAACACCTTCCAGACCGACGCGGACGCCGCCGGCCACCGGGTCGCGGGGGCCGTGCTGCCCACCCTGTTCACCCTGGACGGCCGCGGCCGCCCGCGCCGCGACCCCGACTACCTGGCGTCCGCCGAGGTCAAGCAGCGCGAGCCCCGCCAGGTCGTGGTCTACCGGCTCAACCCCAAGGCCGTCTGGAGCGACGGCACCGCCGTCACCGCGGCCGACTTCGAGGCCCAGTGGAAGGCGCTGCGCGGCAAGGACAGCGCCTTCTGGGCCGCGCACCACGCCGGCTACGACCGCATCGACCGGGTCGAGCGCGGGGCCACCGAGCGGGAGGTCAAGGTCACCTTCGCCAAGAACTACGCCGACTGGACCTCGCTGTTCACCCCGCTCTACCCCAGGTCGGTCATGGGCACCCCCGCCGCCTTCAACGACGCCTCGCGCAAGCAGCCGCCGCTCGCCGCCGGCCCCTTCACGGTCGGCTCCCGCGACGACGAACAGGGCAAGCTGACGCTCGTACGCAACCCCCGGTGGTGGGGGGACAAGGCCAAGCTGGACCGCCTGGTGCTGCGGGCCGTGCCGCGCGACAAGCGCGTCGAGGCGCTGGCGACCGGCCGGCTCGACATCGCCGAGATCAACCCCGGCGCCGCCGAACGCATCACGAAGGCGAACGCCGCGAAGAAGAAGGACCGGTCCGACAAGGGCCGGCAGCCGAGCTCCGGCGCCCCGTCCGTCGGCGGCGACAAGAGCGACAACAAGAGCGGCAACGGGAGCGACAGCAAGGGCGACAAGCCCCGCGCCGCCGACGCGACGGCCCTGCGCGGCCTGGTCGTCCGCCGTTCCCTGGAGCCCGCCTACACCCAGCTCGCGCTCAACGGCGCCTCCGGCCCGCTCGCCGACGAGCGCGTACGCCGAGCGATCGCCCGCGCCGTGGACCGCAAGGCCATCGCCGAGTACGTGCTCAAGCCGCTGGGGCTGCCCGTCGCGCCCCCCGGCAGCCACGTCCTGGTCGCCGGGCAGCCCGGCTACTCGGACACGAGCTCCGCCATCGGCTCCCTCGACCCCAAGGCCGCCCAGGCCCTCCTCGCCGACGCCGGCTGGAAGGAGGGGCACGGCGCGGCCCCGCAGAAGAAGGCCGTGGGCAGCCTGCCCGCCGTCCCGCTGGCCAGCCGGACGGCCGCGGACGGGCACAGCGCCCAGCCGGACGAGGGCGAGGCCGACCGGCCCGACGGCACGGACGGCAAGGGCGCCCGCGACACCGGCGGCAAGGCCATGGCCGGCCCGGCGCGCTACAAGGACGGCAAGAAGCTGATGCTCCGCTTCGTCCTGCCCAAGGGCGCCGGCGGCGAGCCGCTGCGGGCCGTGGGCGAGCGGATCGCCCGCCAGCTCGACGCCATCGGCATCCGCACGGAGATCGTCAAGGTCGACGACGCGAGCTTCTTCAAGGACCACATCGCCTCCGGCGACTTCGACCTGGCCCTCTACGGCTGGCCCACCGGCGCCTACCCCGCCACCGACGCCCGGCCGATCTTCGCCAAGCCCCAGCCGGCGGCCGACGGCTCGCTGATCGTCGAACAGAACTACACCCGCGTCGGCACGGACCAGATCGACCGGCTGTTCGACCAGGCCTCGAGCGAGCTGGACCCGGAGGTCTCCCACGACCTGATGGCCCGGGCCGACGCCCGGATCTGGGCGGTGGCCGCGGCCATCCCGCTCTACCAGCGCCCGGAGCTGGTGGGCACCCGCAGGAAGGTGGCCAACGCCGGCGCCTTCGGACTGGCGACCCCGCGCTACCAGGACCTCGGATTCCTGCGCTGAAGCCCCTGATCGATACGGTATAACCGCAGGTCACACAGTGTGCTCACGGCCCTGGGCGGCCGAATGCGGCGGCGCCCCGTACCATGGAAGAGGCCGCGGCGTGATTCTGCCCGGCAGGGCGCGCGTGCCGGACCGTACGCGCCGCCATCCACGATTCCGGGAGAAGCGCCGCCAGTATGCCCACGCGCCACGACATTCGTAACGTCGCCATCGTCGCCCACGTCGACCACGGCAAGACGACCATCGTCGACGCCATGCTCAAGCAGGCCGGCGCCTTCGCCGCCCACCAGCTCGACTCCGTCGACGACCGGGTCATGGACTCGAACGACCTGGAGCGCGAGAAGGGCATCACGATCCTCGCCAAGAACACGGCGGTGAAGTACCACCCCAAGGACGGCGGCGAGCCGATCACCATCAACATCATCGACACCCCCGGCCACGCCGACTTCGGTGGCGAGGTCGAGCGCGGTCTGTCGATGGTGGACGCGGTCGTGCTGCTGGTGGACGCCTCCGAGGGCCCGCTGCCGCAGACCCGCTTCGTGCTGCGCAAGGCGCTCGCCAAGCGGATGCCGGTCATCCTGTGCATCAACAAGACCGACCGCCCCGACTCCCGGATCGACGAGGTCGTCAACGAGACGTACGACCTCTTCCTCGACCTGGACGCCGACGAGGACCAGATCGAGTTCCCGATCGTCTACGCCTGCGGCCGTGACGGCGTCGCCTCGCTGACCAAGCCGGAGGACGGCACCGTCCCCGCGGACAGCACCAACCTGGAGCCGTTCTTCTCCACCATCCTGGAGCACGTCCCGGCCCCGACGTTCGAGGAGGAGGCGCCGCTCCAGGCGCACGTCACCAACCTCGACGCCGACAACTTCCTCGGCCGTATCGCGCTGCTCCGCGTCGAGCAGGGCGAGCTGCGCAAGGGCCAGACCGTCGCGTGGATCAAGCGTGACGGCACGGTCTCCAGCGTCCGCATCACCGAGCTGATGATGACCGAGGCCCTCACCCGCAGGCCCGCCGAGGTGGCCGGCCCGGGTGACATCTGCGCCGTCGCCGGTATCCCCGACATCATGATCGGCGAGACCCTGGCCGACCCGGAGAACCCGATCGCGCTGCCGCTGATCACGGTCGACGAGCCGGCGATCTCCATGACCATCGGCACCAACACCTCGCCGCTGGTCGGCCGTGGTGGCACGGGCAAGGGCGCGGACGCCAAGTCCGCGGTCAAGGACCGCAAGGTCACCGCCCGCCAGGTCAAGGACCGTCTGGACCGCGAGCTGGTCGGTAACGTCTCGCTGCGAGTCCTGGACACCGAGCGCCCCGACGCCTGGGAGGTGCAGGGTCGTGGTGAGCTGGCGCTGGCCATCCTGGTCGAGCAGATGCGCCGCGAGGGCTTCGAGATGACCATCGGCAAGCCGCAGGTCGTCACCAAGCAGGTCGACGGCAAGACCTACGAGCCGGTCGAGCGCCTCACGGTCGACGTGCCCGAGGAGCACATGGGCGCGGTCACGCAGCTCATGGGCACCCGCAAGGGCCGCATGGACAACATGTCCAACCACGGCTCCGGCTGGGTCCGCATGGAGTTCGTCGTCCCGTCCCGTGGCCTGATCGGCTTCCGTACGGAGTTCCTGACGAACACCCGCGGCACCGGCATCGCCCACTCCATCCACGAGGGCCACGAGCCGTGGTTCGGCGAGCTGAAGACCCGTAACAACGGCTCCCTGGTCGCCGACCGCGCCGGTGCCGTCACCGCCTTCGCGATGACGAACCTCCAGGAGCGCGGCGTGCTCTTCACCGACCCGGGCACCGAGGTGTACGAGGGCATGATCGTCGGCGAGAACTCCCGCGCCGACGACATGGACGTCAACATCACCAAGGAGAAGAAGCTCACCAACATGCGCTCTTCTTCCGCCGACTCCTTCGAGGCGATCGTCCCGCCGCGCAAGCTGTCGCTGGAGCAGTCCCTGGAGTTCTGCCGCGACGACGAGTGCGTCGAGGTGACCCCGGAGGCGGTCCGCATCCGCAAGGTCGTCCTGGACCAGAAGGAGCGCGGCCGCACCGCTTCCCGCGCCAAGCGCTGACCTATTCCGGCCAAGCGCTGACCCTTTCCGCCGAAGGCCCGGCACCCCGCAGCACACGGGGCGCCGGGCCTTCGCCGTTCCCGTGTCCGGATAACGCGCTCAGCGCACCGGATGTCGTGTTAACAGTCCGTTTCGTAGGTGTCTGTCTGCACTGCGTTTGTCCGGATTTCGAACCTCGCGAGGTGATCGATGTGACCAAAGCGAGACCCTATAAGTGTGGTTTAAAGGGCGGTCGTACCCAATAGTTGGGTTCACTGAGCTCGGGTCAACGGGTCACGCGCTGTTGGGGAGCGCCGACTCACGAGCACACTCGAGGTGCCGGTTCCGTCTCCGCTGTCAGGGGTGTCAGCGTGGGGCCGGCGCCTCATCTTGTAGTGATAGTGGACTCATGAGGAGGGCATTCCCATGCGCGGTGCCAAGAGCGCTACCTGGGTCGCGATGGCCACTGCCGTTGCGCTGACAGCTACGGCCTGTGGTGGCGGTGGAAGTGACAGTGGGGACGACAACGCTGCTGTCAACCCCGACGGCACCTACACGTACTACAACGTCGAGCCGCAGAACCCCATCATTCCGAGCAACACCAATGAGGTCGGCGGCGGTTACATCGTCAAGAACCTCTTCCGCAGCCTGGTGGGCTTCGACGAGAAGTCGAAGCTGCGCATGGAGGCGGCCGAGAGCATCGAGTCCTCGGACAACCAGCACTTCACCGTCAAGCTGAAGCCGGGCTGGAAGTTCCACAACGGCGAGCCGCAGACCGCCGCGTCCTTCGTCGACGCGTGGAACTGGGCGTCCAACGGCAAGAACGCCCAGCTGAACGCCTCCTGGTTCGAGCCGATCAAGGGCTACGCGGACGTCCACCCGGAGAAGGGCGACCCGAAGGCCGACAAGCTGGAGGGCCTGAAGGTCGTCAACGACCTCGAGTTCACCATCGAGCTGACGAAGCCTGTCTCCACCTTCAAGGAGCAGCTCTTCTACGACGCCTTCTCCCCGCTGCCCAAGGCGTTCTACAAGGACACCAAGGCGTTCGGCGAGCACCCGATCGGCAACGGCCCGTACCAGATGGACGGGGACTGGTCGCACAAGGTCGAGTTCAAGACCAAGAAGTTCGCCGACTACAAGGGTGACGACAAGCCGAAGAACGGCGGCGTCATCTTCAAGTTCTACAACAAGGACGACGCGGCCTACAACGACCTCGTCTCCGACAAGCTCGACATCATGTACCAGGTGCCCAACTCCATGGCGGGCCAGTTCAAGAACGACCTGGGCAAGCGCGCCATCAGCCAGATGTTCGGTGGCAACACCAACATCTCCTTCCCGCTGTACGAGGGCGACTGGGGCAAGCCGGAGAAGGTGAAGGTCCGTCAGGGCCTGTCCATGGCGATCGACCGCGAGACCATCGCCAAGACCGCGCTCAAGGGCAGCAAGGACGCGGCCGACGGCATCACCCCGAAGGTCGTCGAGGGCTACCAGGCCAACTCCTGTGGTGAGTTCTGCAAGTTCAACCCCACCAAGGCCAAGGAGCTCATCAAGGAGGGCGGCGGCGTTCCGGGCAACAAGGTCACCCTCACCTACAACGCCGACGGCGCCAACAAGGAGTGGGCGGACGCGGTCTGCAACGACATCCGTCAGAACGGCGGCGTCGAGTGTGTGACCGACCCGAAGCCGACCTTCCAGCAGGCCCGCACGGACATCACCGAGCGCCACATGAAGAGCGCCTTCCGCATGGCCTGGGTGCAGGACTTCCCGAACATCCAGAACTTCATCTCGGCGCAGTACCGGACCAAGGCCGGTGCCAATGACATGGAGTTCAGCAACAAGGATGTCGACGAGCTGATGGACAAGGCCGACGCGGCCAAGACCATCGAGGAGTCGAACAAGCTCTACGCCGAGGCCGAGAAGAAGATCCTCCAGGAGAGCATGCCCTCCATCCCGCTGTTCTTCGACCACACCCTCGCCGGCTACTCCAAGAAGGTGCAGAACGTGAAGTTCGACTCCTTCCGTCAGGCGATCTGGACCGACGTCGAGGTCAAGAAGTAACCGGGACAGGCTTGCAGTGACGTAAGGCCCGGCGGCCGCCCTCCTCCCACAGGAACACGGGGGCGGCTGCCGGGCCCCGTCGGCGACAGGAGGAACCATGGGGCGCTTTGTCGCGAGGCGACTGCTCCAGATGATCCCGGTCTTCATCGGGACCACTTTGCTCATTTTCTTGATGGTGTATTCGCTGCCGGGCGACCCCGTCAAATCGCTCTTCGGCCCCAAGGCGGCCGACCCGGCGACGGTCGAGAGACTGCGCCACCAGTACGGCCTCGACAAGCCGTTGCTCGAGCAGTACTGGAACTACATCTCCGGCCTCTTCAAGGGTGACTTCGGGCAGAGCTTCACCGGCCGCCCGGTCGCCGACCTGATGGCCGAGGCCTTCCCGGTGACCATCCGGCTGGCCCTGCTCGCCTTCGGCTTCGAGGTCATCGTGGGCGTCGCCCTCGGTATCCTCACCGGCCTGAAGCGCGGCAAGTTCCTCGACCAGATCGTGCTCGTGCTCACCCTGGTCGTGATCTCGATCCCGGTCTTCGTCATCGGCTACGTCACGCAGTTCCTGCTGGGTCTGAAGTGGAAGGTCATCACACCGACCGTCCAGGACTCCATGAACATCGGGCAGTTGATGGTTCCGGCCATCGTGCTCGCCGCGCTCTCGCTGGCGTACGTCACCCGGCTCACGCGCACCACCGTGGGGGAGAACCTCCGCGCCGACTACATGCGCACCGCGGTGGCCAAGGGCCTGCCGCGCAAGCGCGTCATCGGGGTGCACCTGATGCGCAACTCCCTCATTCCTGTCGTCACGTTCCTCGGCACCGACCTCGGCATGCTGATGGGCGGCGCCATCGTCACCGAGGGCATCTTCAACATCCAGGGCGTGGGCAACACGCTCTTCCGGTCCATCCAGACCAGTGAAGGCCCCACCGTGGTGGGCATCGTGACCGTGCTCGTGCTCGTCTACCTCGTGAGCAGCCTGGTCGTCGATCTGCTGTACGCCGTCCTGGACCCGAGGATCCGTTATGCCTGAGAAGACTTCCCCCGAAGCAGGCCGCAGCACCGTCGCGGCAGCGGTGGTTGGCGCAGCTGAGCTCACCGAGGCGACCATCAAGACCCAGGGCCAGAACAAGCCCCGCTCCCTCGGTCAGGACGCGTGGCGCGAGCTGCGCGGCAGCTGGCTGTTCTGGGCGTCCGGCGTGCTGCTGGTCATCTTCATCGTCATGGCGGCGTTCCCGACGCTCTTCACCGACGTCGACCCGCGCCAGGCGGACCTTCGCGGCCACTACCTGGCCCCGCCGAACTGGTCCCACTTCTTCCAGGGCGACTGGTTCGGTTACAACGGCCAGGGCCAGAGCGTCTACGCCCGTACGGTCCACGGCGCCCGCGCCTCGATCATCGTCGGCGTCTGTGTGACGATCGCGGTCACCGTCTTCGGTGGCCTGGTGGGCATGCTCGCCGGCTACTTCGGCGGCTGGGTCGACGGTCTCCTCTCACGCATCACCGACATCTTCTTCGGCATCCCGCTGCTGCTCGGTGGTCTGACGCTGCTTCAGGCGTTCACCCACCGCACGGTGTGGACCGTGACGCTCGGCCTCGCCACCTTCGGCTGGATGCAGATCGCCCGCGTCATGCGCGGTGCGGTCATCACGCAGAAGCAGGCGGACTTCGTGACGGCGGCCCGCGCCCTGGGCGCCGGCACCGGCCGGATCCTCTTCCGGCACATCCTGCCGAACGTCCTCGGTCCGGTGATCGTCGTCGCCACCATCGCGCTCGGCGGCTACATCTCCACCGAGGCCACCCTGTCGTACCTGGGCATCGGCCTCCAGGACCCCGTGGTCTCCTGGGGCGTGGACATCTCCGCCGCCCAGAGCCAGCTGCGCGACGCCCCGCACGTCCTGCTCGTTCCGGCCACGTTCCTGAGCCTCACCGTGCTCGCGTTCATCCTGCTCGGCGACGCGGTGCGCGACGCCCTCGACCCCAAGCTGCGCTGAGGGAGGCGTACGTGACCACCATGGAGAAGACCGCGAACGTCCCCGAGCCGAGGGCCGGAGACGACACTGCACCCCTGCTGGAAGTCCGCGACCTGCACGTGGAGTTCCACACCCGGGACGGCGTCGCCAAGGCCGTCAACGGCGTCAACTACTCGGTCAGCGCGGGCGAGACCCTCGCCGTGCTGGGCGAGTCCGGCTCCGGCAAGTCCGTGACCGCGCAGGCCATCATGGGCATCCTCGACATGCCGCCGGGGAAGATCCCGCAGGGCGAGATCCTCTTCCGCGGCCAGGACATGCTCAAGATGTCCGGCGAGGAGCGCCGGAAGATCCGTGGCAGCAAGATCGCCATGATCTTCCAGGACGCGCTGTCCTCGCTGAATCCGGTGCTCAGCGTCGGCTACCAGCTCGGCGAGATGTACCGCGTGCATCAGGGCCTCTCCAAGAAGGAGGCCAAGGCCAAGGCCATCGACCTGATGGACCGGGTGCGCATCCCGGCGGCCAAGGAGCGCGTCAACGACTATCCGCACCAGTTCTCGGGCGGTATGCGGCAGCGCATCATGATCGCGATGGCGCTGGCGCTGGAGCCGGACCTGATCATCGCGGACGAGCCGACGACGGCCCTGGACGTGACCGTCCAGGCCCAGGTGATGGACCTGCTCGCGGAGCTGCAGCGCGAGTACAACATGGGTCTCATCCTGATCACCCACGACCTGGGTGTGGTCGCGGACGTCGCCGACAAGATCGCGGTGATGTACGCGGGCCGGATCGTCGAGACCGCCCCGGTGGGCGAGCTGTACAAGCGGCCCGCGCACCCGTACACCCGTGGCCTGCTGGACTCGATCCCGCGCCTGGACCAGAAGGGCCAGGAGCTCTACGCGATCAAGGGTCTGCCGCCCAACCTGCTGCACATCCCCACCGGCTGCGCGTTCAACCCCCGTTGCCCCAAGGCCACGGACCTGTGCCGCACCGACATCCCGGCGCTGCACCAGGTCACCGAGAAGGACGGCGCGGAGCTGGCCGGCCGCGGCAGCGCGTGCCACTTCTGGAAGGAGACGATCCATGGCTGAGAACAGCAAGAAGTCAGAGGCCGTGGACGCGACTCCGAACGTCTCCGAGGTCGAGGTCAGCGACGCGAGCACGACCGCCGAGGTCGAGGCCGTCCTCGACGCCCCGGTCGAGCGCGGCGAGCCGATCCTGCAGGTGCGCAACCTGGTCAAGCACTTCCCGCTGACCCAGGGCATCCTCTTCAAGAAGCAGGTCGGCGCGGTCAAGGCCGTCGACGGCGTCTCCTTCGACCTCTACCAGGGCGAGACCCTCGGCATCGTCGGCGAGTCCGGCTGTGGCAAGTCCACGGTCGCCAAGCTGCTGATGACCCTGGAGACGGCCACCTCCGGCGAGGTCTTCTACAAGGGCCAGGACATCACCAAGCTGTCCGGGCGCGCGCTGAAGGCCGTACGCCGCAACATCCAGATGGTCTTCCAGGACCCGTACACGTCGCTGAACCCGCGCATGACGGTCGGCGACATCATCGGGGAGCCCTTCGAGATCCACCCCGAGGTGGCCCCGAAGGGCGACCGGCGCAAGCGCGTCCAGGAGCTCCTGGACGTCGTGGGCCTGAACCCGGAGTACATCAACCGCTACCCGCACCAGTTCTCGGGCGGTCAGCGGCAGCGCATCGGCATCGCCCGCGGGCTGGCGCTCAACCCCGAGATCATCATCTGCGACGAGCCGGTGTCCGCGCTGGACGTGTCGGTGCAGGCGCAGGTCGTCAACCTGATGGAGAAGCTGCAGGACGAGTTCAACCTCTCCTACGTCTTCATCGCGCACGACCTGTCCATCGTCCGGCACATCTCCGACCGCGTCGGCGTGATGTACCTGGGCAAGATGGCCGAGATCGGCACGGACTCCGAGATCTACGACCACCCGACGCACCCCTACACCCAGGCGCTGCTGTCGGCCGTCCCGGTCCCGGACCCCGACGCCCGCGAGGGCCGCGAGCGCATCATCCTCACCGGTGACGTGCCCTCGCCGGCCAACCCGCCGTCCGGCTGCCGCTTCCGCACCCGCTGCTGGAAGGCCGAGGACAAGTGCGCCCAGGAGGTGCCGCTGCTGGCGGTGCCGGAGGTGTTCGCCGGCAAGAAGACCCCGGCGGCGCACGAGTCGGCGTGCCACTTCGCCGAGGAGAAGCAGGTGGTGGGCGCGGCGTAACGCCCGCCGCCCGCCGGCCGTACGACAAGGGGCTCCCCCGGACATCCGGGGGAGCCCCTTCTCGCTGCGCGCGCAGGCCTGGACCTGGCGGTACCGCGCGGGCGCGGGGGTGAGATCGTTCTGCTGACCTCGCAGACCACGGGGCATGTCCGAAGGGAACCAGAGCAGTGACGCAGGAACGTCCGTCGATATCCGCCCTCCTCACCGACGCCGGGTCCACGCCGGTGCTGCGCACCGACTTCTCCGACCAGGAGGCGTGGGAGGACATCCGGGAGGCGATCGGGACGCCGACCGAGCGCGACGAGTTCGTCGCGGACGTGACCCTCTTCGACGACGCCTCCTGCGAGGGCCTCACCGCCCGGGAGCTCGTCGCGCTCGTGCCGGACGACTACGACCACGCCCTCCTCGTCCTCGTCGACGACGTGGCCATGGCCTCGGACGAGATGCCGTTGCTGTGCGTCGACCTGGCGGACGAGCGGGGCCGTACGCTCCGCGTCGTCGCCGCCGAGCTCTGGTCGATCGAGAACAACCTCTCGCTCGCGAACATGGACTTCGAGGAGTTCGTGGACGCGGCCGAGGCCGACGGGGTCTTCCGGGGGTTCTGAGGCTCCGGACGGCGCACTCCTCAGGGCCGGTAGAAGGTCCGTCGGACGGGTCGAGGTCCACGACGGCTATGCCCTCGGCCGTGAACCGCAGGCCCGCCCGCTGGTCCCGGTGTTAGTTTCTGATCACGTGTCACCGCATTCAGGGGGGAATCGTGCGCAGAACTGCACAGCTGGCGGGGACGGCGCTGGCGGCCGTACTGATGGCGGGGTGCGCCGGAGGGGGCGGCGACAAGGCCGACGACCGTACGGCCTCCGCCGCACCGTCCGCCGCCCCGCGGCCGTCGGCGGCCACCGGGAAGGGCGGCCCCCTCGACGGCGCCTACGCGGCCCGGTCGGCGGACGGCCCGGTGGGCCTGTCCCTCTACGGGGACAAGGCGGCCGTCTACAGCGACAACGGCAAGCGCGCGTGCGTGGGCACCTTCCACCGGGACGCGAAGCCCGCCACGCTCGCCCTGCGCTGCGCCGACGGCAACACCGACCGGGCCGACGGCAAGGTCGATCCCACGGGCGACAAGACCCTGGTCATCACCTGGGACAGCGGCACGAAGGACACCTTCACCAGAACCGCCGACGCGGCCCCGCTGCCCGACCCCACCCGCCTCGGCGGAGGCCTGCCGGCCCCGACGAAGCTGGGCGACGGCTGAGGCCGTCAGGGCCCGTTCCACGACACCGGCGCCTCCGCCCCCGGCTCCCGCACCGGGACCACGTGCCGCTCCTCCGCGTAGTGGCACGCCGAGACGTGTGCCGCCGGGCCGCCGCCCTCGCGGAACCAGTCCGGGACCTCCAACGGCGGCACCACGCGCGCGCACTTCTCCTGGGCCTTCCAGCAGCGCGTACGGAAGCGGCAGCCGCTCGGCGGGTGCGCGGGCGAGGGCACGTCGCCCGTCAGCAGGATGCGCTCGCGCCGCTCGCGGGCGTCGGGGTCCGGGACGGGGACGGCGGACAGCAGGGCCTGGGTGTAGGGGTGGGTGGGGTGGTCGTAGATCTGGGCGTCCGTGCCCACCTCGGCCAGCCGGCCCAGGTACATCACCGCCACCCGGTCCGAGATGTGCCGCACCACCGACAGGTCGTGCGCGATGAAGACGTACGACAGGTCGAACTCGTTCTGCAGCCGTTCCAGCAGGTTGACGACCTGCGCCTGCACGGACACGTCCAGCGCGGAGACCGGTTCGTCGGCGACGATGACCTCCGGCCGCAGGGCCAGCCCGCGGGCGATGCCGATGCGCTGCCGCTGGCCGCCGGAGAACTGGTGCGGGTAGCGGTTGATGTACTCGGGATTGAGGCCGACCACATCCAGCAGTTCCTGCACCCGCCGGCGGCGGCTGCCCTTCGGGGCCACCTCGGGGTGGATCTCGAAGGGCTCCCCGATGATGTCGCCGACCGTCATGCGCGGGTTCAGCGACGTGTACGGGTCCTGGAAGACCATCTGGATGTTGCGGCGTACGGCCTTCAGCGCGCGCCCGGACAGCTTGGTGACGTCCTCGCCCTTGTAGCGGATGTGCCCGGACGTCGGGCGCTCGAGGCTGACGAGCAGCTTGGCGACCGTGGACTTGCCGCAGCCGGACTCCCCGACGATGCCGAGGGTCTCGCCGCGCCTGAGGTCGAAGGAGACGCCGTCGACGGCGTGCACGGCGCCGATCTGTTTTCTGATCAGGATGCCCCGGGTCAGCGGATAGTGCTTGACCAGGTCCCGTACCTCCAGGATCGCCTCGCCGTCAGCTCTCATCGAGGGTCTCCTTCCAGAAGTGGCAGGCGCTGGCCCGGCCGGGCTCCACGGCGTACAGCGGCGGCCGGTCCGAACGGCAGATGTCCTGGGCCCTGGGGCAGCGGGGGTTGAAGGGGCAGCCGGGCGGGATGGCGGTGAGGCTGGGTGGCAGGCCCTTGATGGCGTAGAGCTCCTGGCCCTTGTGGTCCAGGCGCGGGATCGAGTCGAGCAGGCCGCGGGTGTAGGGGTGCGCGGGCCGCTTGTAGAGCTCGTGCACGGGGGCGGTCTCGACGATCCGGCCCGCGTACATCACCGCGATCTTGTCGGCGACGTCGGCCACCACGCCCAGGTCGTGGGTGATCAGGACGAGGCCCATGTTGTACTCGCGCTGGAGCTCCGCGAGCAGGTCCATCACCTGGGCCTGGACGGTCACGTCCAGGGCCGTGGTCGGCTCGTCCGCGATGATCAGGTCCGGCTCCAGCGCCAGCGCCATCGCGATCATGATGCGCTGCCGCATGCCACCCGAGAACTGGTGCGGATAGTCCCGCACCCTCTCCTTCGCCGCCGGGATGCGCACCCGGTCCATCAGCTGCACGGCCCGCGCGCGGGCGTCCTTGCGGGTCATCCCCTGATGGACCTCGTACATCTCGCCGAGCTGCGCTCCCACCGTCATCACGGGGTTCAGCGACGACAGCGCGTCCTGGAAGATCATGGCGAGCTTCGCGCCGCGCACCCGGCGCCGGTGCTCCTCGCCCATGGTGAGCAGGTTCCTGCCCCGGAAGAGCACCTCGCCGCCGGTGACGAAGCCGGGTGGCGAGTCGAGGATGCCCATCACGGCCTGCGCGGTCACGGACTTGCCGGAGCCCGACTCGCCCAGCACGGCGAGGGTCTCGCCGGCGGCCACGGAGTAGCTGACGCCGTTGACGGCCTTGGCCACCCCGTCCCGGGTGCGGAATTCGACGTGCAGGTCGCGGACGTCCAGAAGCGTCGCCGGCTGCTCCATCTGTCGGGCTCCTCAGCGCAGCTTGGGGTCGAGGGCGTCGCGCACCGCGTCGCCGAGCATGATGAACGCGAGCACCGTGAGACTCAGCGCGCCCGCCGGCCACAGCAGCATGTGCGGGGCGTTGCGGATCTGGTTCGAGGCGTTGGAGATGTCGATCCCCCAGGACACCGTGGGCGGCTTGAGCCCGACGCCCAGGAACGACAGGGTCGCCTCCAGCGCGATGTACGTACCGAGGGCGATGGTCGCCACGACGATCACCGGGGCCACGGCGTTGGGGGCGATGTGCCGCAGCAGCAGCCGGGTGCCGCCGGCGCCGAGCGCCCGGGCCGCCTGCACGTAGTCGTGCTGCTTGGCGCCGACGACCGAGCCGCGGGCGATGCGGGAGATCTGCGGCCAGCCCAGCAGCACGATGAAGCCGACCACCGGCCACACCGATCCGCTGGTGACCATCGACAGGAACACCAGCCCGCCCAGGATGATCGGGATGCCGAAGAAGACGTCGGCCAGCCGGGAGAGCAGCGCGTCCCACCAACTGCCGAAGAAGCCCGCGAGCCCGCCCAGCACGCCGCCCAGCAGCGCGGCCCCGGCCGTGGCGCAGACGCCGACGGTGATCGAGGCCCGGGCCCCGTAGACCACGCGGGTGTAGACGTCGCAGCCCTGGGTGTCGTAGCCGAAGGGGTGGCCGGGCTGGGAGCCCTCCTGGGCCTTGGCGAGGTCGCACGAGAGGGGGTTGCCGCTCGCGATCAGGGAGGGCCGGATCGCGATGACGACCAGGAAGACGATGACGAGCGCGGAGAGCACGAACACGGGGCTGCGCAACAGGTCGTGCCAGGCGTCGGACCACAGGCTGCGGGCCTTGCCGCTCTGCGTCCCGCCGGGGATCGGGCCCCCCTCGAGCGTCTCGGCGTCGCTGGTGGCCAGGGTCATCGCCCCGCCGCCCGCCGGTGTGATCGTTTCCTTGTCGAGGGGGTCGGGCTCAGGCATAGCGGATCCTCGGGTCGAGCACGGCGTAGAGGAGGTCGACGATCAGGTTCGCCACCAGGAAGACGATGACCAGGACGGTCACGAAGCCGACGACGGTCGGCGAGTTCTGCCGCAGGATGCCCTGGTAGAGCTGGTAGCCGACGCCGTGGATGTTGAAGATCCGCTCGGTGACGATGGCCCCGCCCATCAGCGCCCCGATGTCGGTGCCGATGAAGGTGACGACCGGGATGAGGGAGTTGCGCAGCAGGTGCCGGGTGACGACGCGGTGCCGGGGCAGGCCCTTGGCGACGGCGGTGCGGAGGTAGTCGGCGCGGGAGTTCTCGGCGATGGACGTACGGGTCAGCCGGGTGACGTAGGCCAGCGAGGTCAGGGCCAGCACCGCGCCCGGCAGCAGCAGCTGGTCGAAGGGCGCGGCGGGGGACACGGACGGGGAGACCACCGCCCACTTCACCCCGAAGAGGTACTGCAGCACATAGCCGCTGACGAAGGTCGGGATGGAGACGACGACCAGGGTGGCCAGCAGGACGGAGGTGTCCACCGAGCGGCCGCGGCGCAGTCCGCTGAGGAGGCCGAGGGTGATGCCGATGACGATCTCGAAGAGGATCGCCACGATCGTCAGGCGCAGCGTCACCGGGAAGGCGTCGGCCATCAGCTCGAGGACGTCCTGGCCGTTGAAGGCGGTGCCGAAGTTCCCGGTGAGGATCTGCGCCATGTAGTGCAGGTACTGCTTCCACAGCGGCGCGTCGAGGTAGAGCTCCTGGCGGATGCGCGCGGCGGTCGCCGGGTCGGGGGCCTTGTCGCCGAAGAGGGCGGCGACCGGGTCGCCCAGGGCGTAGACCATGAAGAAGATCAGGAACGTGCTGCCGATGAACACGGGGATCATCTGGAGCAGCCGCCGGATCACATACCGTCCCATGACGACCAGGGCCTTTCCGGTGCGTACGCGCGTACCTGACGGGTCCTACTTGACGGTGATCCGTTCGTAGACGGGGACGCTGAAGGGGTTGAGCTCGACGTCCGCGATGTTCTCGGAGTAGCCGGCGCTGCCGTTCTGGTACCAGAGCGGGATGGCCGGCATCTGCTCGGCGAGGATCTTCTCCGCCTCCTGGAACGTGGCGACCGCCTTCGCCGTGTCCGACTCGGCGTTGGCCTCGTCGACGAGCTTGTCGAACTGCGCGTCGCCGAACTTCCCGAAGTTCGACGAGGCGCCGGTGTAGTAGAGCGGCTGCAGGAAGTTCTGCACCAGCGGGTAGTCCATCTGCCAGCCGGAGCGGAACATGCTGGTCATGCGCTGTTCGGTGACCTGGTTGCGGAAGTCGGCGAAGGTGCCGACCGGGTTGACCGTGCACGCCTTGTCGTCGCCCAGCGCGTTGTTGATGCTGTTGCAGACGGCGTCCATCCACACCCGGTGTGATCCGTTGTCGACGTTCGAGGTGATGGTGACCCTGCCGCCGGGCAGCCCGCCGCCCTCCTGGATCAGCCGCTTGGCCTGGCCCGGGTCGTATGTGCAGACGGCGCCGCACAGCCCGGCCTTGTAGCCGCCCTTCTCACCGAGCACCGGGGACGTCCAGTCGGTGGCCGGGGTGCGGGTCCTGCGGTAGATCTGTTCGGTGATCTGGTCCCGGTTGATGGCCATGGACAGCCCCCGCCGGACCTTCTCCATCCCGGCCTTGGACCAGGTCGCGTCGTACATGGGGAAGACGACGGTCTGGATGATCCCGGCGGGCTGGTTGATGTAGCGGTCGCCGAGGTCGGCCTTGACGTTCTTCAGCTGGGCGCTGGGAATGTCGTCGACGAGGTCGAGGTTCCCGGCCTGCAGGTCGGTGTAGGCGGTGTTGTTGTCGGTGTAGACCCGCAGCTCGACGCCGCTGTTGCGCGCCTTGTCCTCGCCGGGGTAGTCGTTCCACTTCGACAGCCGCATCTGCGAGCCCTTGGTGTACGAGTCGACCAGGTACGGCCCGTTGCCGACCGGCCGCTTCAGCCAGGCCGCGCGGTCGTCGAAGAACGCCCTCGGCAGCGGCGCGAAGGCGGCGTAGCCGAGGGTGTCCGGCCAGGTGGAGAACTTGGTGCGCAGCTTGACGGTGAAGGTGTGCGCGTCCTTCACGACCAGGCCGGAGAGGGTCTTGGCGGTGGGGGAGCCGCTCGCCGGGTGGACCTTGCCGTAGCCGTCGATGTCCTGGAAGAAGGGGGCGTTCTTCTGCTTGTTGTCGCTCAGCGCGGCGTAGTTCCAGGCGTCGACGAACGACTTCGCGGTCACCTCCTCGCCGTTGCTGAACGTCCAGCCGTCCTTGACGGTGATGGTGAAGTTCTGCTGGTCGGGGCTCTCGATCTTCTCGGCGAGCATGTTCCGGGCCTCGCCGGTCTTCGGGTCGTAGTGCTTGAGCCCCCGGAAGATCATCGCGAGGACCTTGCCGCCCTGTACCTCGTTGGTGTTGGCGGGCTCGAGCGGGCTCTGCGGGTCACCCCAGGAGGACCGCACGGTGCCGCTTCCGGTGGCCGACCCCCCTCCACCGCAGCCGGCGGCACACACCAGCGCGGCCCCGGCCGCCCCGACGGCCAGGCCGGCCCTGACCCACGATCGGGTGCGGGCGCGCGTGCGCGTGCCTCCACGCATGGGGTGCCCTCCTCGGCGCCTGGACCTGCCTAGGCCCAAATAACACCCTATGAAGCGTTATGAGACCGCGTTCCAGCACGTCTAAGTCGAAGAAACCGCCCATATGCGCGAGCGCCGCCCGACGGGCGATCCAGCCGGCCGCGCCCGGCGGCCCGCCGGGCCGCCCCCGCCCCTCAGCCCGCGGCCTCCGGGAAGTGGCATGCCGACAGGTGGCCCTCGTCGCTGCCCGGCGCCCGCTCCAGTGGGGGCTCCTGGTGGGCGCACAGGTCCTGGGCCTTCCAGCAGCGGGTGCGGAAGCGGCAGCCGGTCGGGGGTTGACGGGGGAGGGGACGTCGCCCGTGAGGCGGATGCGGTCGCGGGGGTGGTGGCGGCGTCGGCCGGTTCGGGGACGGCTGAGAGGAGGGCGTGGGTGTAGGGGTGGCGGGGGTGGTCGTAGATGTCCTCGCGGGTGCCCACCTCCACGATCCTGCCGAGGTACATCACCGCCACCCGCTGGGAGAAGTGCCGGACCACCGCCAGGTCGTGGGCGATGAAGAGGAAGGCGATGCCCAGCTCGCGCTGGAGGCGTTGCAGGAGGTTGACGACCTGGGCCTGGATGGAGACGTCCAGGGCGGAGACCGGCTCGTCGGCCACGATGACCTTGGGTTCCAGGGCCAGGGCGCGGGCCACGCCGATGCGCTGGCGCTGGCCGCCGGAGAATTCGTGCGGGAAGCGGTTGTAGTGCTCGGGGCTGAGGCCGACGGTCTCGAGGAGCTCGCGGACGCGGGCCTCGCGGCCGCCGGGCGGGGTGATGCCGTTGATCTCCATGGGGCCGGAGATGATCGTGCCGACGGTGTGCCGGGGGTTCAGGGACGAGTACGGGTCCTGGAAGATCATCTGGATCTGGGAGCGGATGGGGGCGAGCCGCTTGCGGCCCGCGTGGGTGATGTCCTCGCCCTGGTAGAGGACGCGCCCGGCGGTCGGCTCCAGCAGGCGGGTCAGCAGCCGGCCGGTCGTGGACTTGCCGCAGCCGGACTCGCCGACCAGGCCGAAGGCCTCGCCCGCCCGTACGGTCAGGTCGAGGCCGTCCACGGCCCGTACGGCGCCGACCCTGCGCTTGACGGGGAAGCCGCCCATGACGGGGAAGTGCTTGGTCAGGCCCTCGGCCACGAGGATGTCGTTCATCGGGTACGTCCCCTCCCGGCCCCGTCCGGCAGATGGCAGGCCGCTCCCCGGCCCTCCGGCGGCTCCGGTCGCTCGGTGCGGCACCGGTCGCCCCCGACCCGGTCGACGTACGCGCAGCGCGGGTGGAACGGGCACCCCGGCGGCGGGTCCAGCAGGCTCGGCGGGCTGCCCGGGATCGGGGTGAGCGGCTCGTCGACGGGCGAGGTCAGGCGGGGCATCGAGCCCAGCAGGCCCCAGGTGTAGGGGTGCCGGGGGGAGCGCAGGACCTCCCGGGCGGTGCCGCGTTCGACGGCCCGCCCGGCGTACATCACCAGCACGTCGTCGGCGGTGCCGGCCACGACCCCCAGGTCGTGGGTGATCAGCACGATCGCCGAACCCGTCTGCTGCTGGAGGTCCTTGAGCAGGTCGAGGATCTGGGCCTGCACGGTGACGTCCAGCGCGGTCGTCGGCTCGTCGGCGATCAGCAGCTCGGGGTCGCAGACCAGCGCCATCGCGATCATCGCGCGCTGGCGCATGCCGCCGGAGAACTGGTGCGGGTAGTCGTCCACGCGCAGCGCCGGGTTGGGGATGCCGACCTTCCGCAGCATCTCGATCGCCCGCAGCCGGGCCTCGCGCCGCGAGGCGCCGGTGTGCTTGCGGAAGGGCTCGGCGATCTGGCGGCCGACGGTGTAGTACGGCGAGAGCGCGGTGAGGGAGTCCTGGAAGATCATCGCCATGCGGTTGCCGCGCAGCTTCTCGAGCACGGACTCGGGGGCCGTGGTCAGGTCCTGGCCGTCGAGGAGGATGCGGCCCTCGATCTCCGTCGTACGCGGGTCGTGCAGCCCGAGCACGCTGAGGTTGGTGACGGACTTGCCGGAGCCGGACTCGCCGACGATGCCCAGCGTCCGCCCGCGCTCGACGTCGAAGGAGAGGCCGTCGACGGCCCGTACGACGCCGTCCTCGGTGGCGAAGCGCACGGACAGGTCCCGTACGGAGAGGAAAGCTGTCACTGTCGTCGTCTCCTGACGTTCAGGCGAGCCGTACGCGCGGGTCGATGAGGGCGTACGCGGCGTCGACGACGATGTTGGCGAGGACGATCGCCGTGCAGCCGACGAGCATCACGGCCATCAGCATCGGCAGGTCCGTGCCCGTCACCGAGGAGACGGCCAGCCGCCCCAGCCCGTGCAGGCTGAAGGTGAACTCGGTGATGATCGCCCCGCTGAAGAGCGAGCCGAGGTCGATGCCGAAGATGGTCACGATGGGCGCCAGCGCGCCCCGCCAGGCGTAGCGGAAGAAGACCGCGGACCGCCCGAGCCCCTTGGCCCGGGCGGTGCGCACATGGTCCTCGGAGAGCTGCTCGATCATCAGGGAGCGGGTCATGCGGCTGTAGCCCGCGATGAAGATGACGGAGAGCACCAGCCAGGGGATGAGCATGCCGGTGAACCACTTCACCGGGTCCTCGGTGATCGGGTGGTAGGCGGGGTTGTCCATCCAGTGCAGCCCGCTGACGAGGACGGCCAGGGCGAGGACGCCGACGAAGTAGATCTGCAGGGCGTTGCCGAGCAGCGAGAGCGAGCTGAAGAGCTTGTCGATCCAGGTGCCCCGGAAGGCGGCGGCGAGCATGCCGACGCCGACCCCGACGACGAGGAACACCACCGCCCCGCCCAGGGCGATGGACAGCGTCGTCGGGAAGCGGTCGACGATGGTGTCCCACACCGGCTGCTGGTTGGCGAAGGAGTAGCCGAAGCAGGGCGCGGGGCAGTGGCCGGCGGAGAACTCGCGGCCGGTGAAGATGCCCGCCATGTAGTGCCAGTACTGCACGGGGACGGGCTGGTCGAGGCCCAGGTTCTTGTTGATGACCGCGAGGGAGTCCGCCGTGCAGTTCTTGCCGCAGGACATCAGCGCGGGCTCGGAGGGCAGCGCGAAGAAGAGGAAGAACGTGATCGCGCTGATCAGCAGGATGATGACGAGGGCGCCGAGGGTGCGGCGGGCGAGGAATCTCAGCATGGCTCTTCCGTGGCCAGGTGCTACTTCACGAACACGCCGGTCGGGTCCACGCTGCCGTAGACCGGGTGGTACTTGACCCCGCCGAGGCCCGAGCCCCACAGCGAGAACTGCCGGTTGTAGAAGACGGGCACGCCCGGCACGTCGTCGGTCAGGACGCGGTCGGCGAGCTTCTGCCACTCGGGGGCGGCCTGCTTGACGTCGGGGATGGCGTTGATGCGGTCGATGTCGGCGTTGACCCGGGCGTTGTCGAGGTGCCCGTAGTTCTGGGCGCCGTCGGCGATCTGCCGGCCGTCGTAGAGCGGCGGGACGACGGTCGAGGAGACGGGCCAGTCCGCGCCCCAGGAGGTGCGGTAGATGTCGAACTTGTTCTTGACGTCCGCGATCGCCGTCCGCCAGGTGTTGGAGTCGACCTCCTTCTTCTGGACCGTGAAGCCCGCCCGCTCCAGGGCCTGGGTCACCACGACCGAGACCTTCTGCTGGACGTCGGTGTTGGCATAGGCGTAGACGATCTCCTGGCCGAGCTTTCCGGCCTCCTTCAGCAGCGCCTTGGCCTTCTCCGGGTCGCCGGCGGGCTTGGCCTTCTTGTCGAACGGGTCAGTGGGCCGGTAGCCGTCCATGGCGGGGGAGAGGAAGTTGGTGGCGATCACGCCGGCGGTCGCTCCGCCGTTCTGCTGCAGGATCTGCCCGTTGGGGATGGCGTAGGCGAGGGCCTTGCGGACCCTGACGTCCTTGAGGCGGTCGGTGTTGAAGCTGATGTAGTCGACGTAGGGCTGCACCTCGAGCAGCCGGCGCCCCTTGGTGTCGGCCTGGTTCAGGACCTTCTCGGTCATCTCGGGGGCGACGGCGTTGCTGAACGACAGGGTGGTCTTGTCGGAGCCCTGGTCGGCGAGGAAGCGGCGGGTGGAGTCGGCGTACTGGTGGCCGAAGCTGATGTCGAACCTGTCCGCGTACTGATGCCGGATGGGGTCCGTCCTCGGGTCCCAGTGCTCGTTGCGCACGAGAGTGAGGGACTTGCCGACCTTGTAGTCGCCGACCTTGTACGGGCCGGAGGAGAAGGGGGCGTTGTCGTACTTCTGCTTGGTGTCCTTCTCGGCCTTGACCGGTGCGACGTTGGGCATGGCGGTGGCGAAGGGGGCGTCGGCGTGCGGCTGCCGGAAGTGGAAGACGATCGTCTTGTCGTTCGGGGTGTCCAGCACGGACGAGGGCAGGTGCTTGCCGTCGTACGGGCCGTCCGGCAGGGCCTTGCGGAAGTCGTTGCCGTCGCCGGAGAGCCACTGCGGGATGTAGAGCGGGCCGTCGGACTGGTACGAGGCGTAGAGCCGCTCGATGCCCCACCGGACGTCCTGGGAGGTGATCGGCGAGCCGTCCTCGAACTTCAGCCCGTCCTTGAGCGTGAACGTCCAGGTCTTCCCGCCGTCGGAGGCCGTTCCGGCGTCGGTGGCCAGGTCGCCGACGACCTTGCCCCTGCCCTTGTCGTCGAACTTGTACGCGGTCAGGGTGCGGTTGTAGAGGAGCTGGTTGGTCAGGACGTCGATGTAGTAGATCTGCCCGGGGTCCAGGTGGTTGAAGGCGTCGCGCTGCAGGACGCCGACCGTGCCGCCCTTCTTCGCGCCCGGGACCTCGGGGGCGGGGCCGGCGGAGTCGGCCTTGGTGCCGATGGAGTAGTTCGCGGACGTCGTCTTGTCCTCGCCCGGCCCCTGGCTCTTGCCGCCGCCCCCGCCGCCACCTCCCCCGCCGCTGCACGCGGAGAGCACGAGCGCTCCCGCCGTCAGGGCGACGGCGGTGAGACGGGCTCTGTCCTTGCGGAACCTCGACGTGGGGGTCATGGTCGATGCACCTGCCTGTCGGTCGTCAGCGGGCAGTCGTAGGGGCCTTCGGGGCCTGCGCCGGCTTCACCGGCGTCACCGTCCGGTCCTGGGGTCGAACGCGTCCCGGACCGAGTCCCCGAGCAGGTTGAACGCGACCACGAAAATGATCATCGCGAGCCCGGGGAAGAAGATGTAGGTGATGTCGCTCTCGTAGTACCCGGCGCCGGCGGCGAACATCCGGCCCCAGTCCGGGGTGGGCTCCAGGATCCCCACGCCGATGAAGGACAGCCCCGCCTCCGTCGTCACCAGCGTGGGCAGCATCAGGGTCGACTGGACCAGGATCGGCGTCCAGAGGTTGGGCAGCAGCTCCTTGGTGATGATCCGCCAGGGGGACGCGCCGGTCACCTTGGCCGCCTCCACGAACTCCCGCTCCCGCAGGCTCAGCACCTGCCCGCGCAGCAGCCGGGCCAGCCCCATCCAGCCCAGCGCCCACAGCACCAGGATCAGGGTGAGCACGCGCAGCGAGGTCGGGGTCTCCTTCTCGGGGCTGACGAAGAGGGAGTAGACGATCGGGGTGAAGGCGATGAACGACAGCTGCGCGGGGAAGGCCAGCAGCAGGTCGATGAACCGCCCGAGGAGGTAGTCGGTCCTCCCGCCGAGATAGCCCGCCGTCACCCCGACGAGGACGCCCGTCAGCACGCACAGCACCGTGGCGGCCGCGGCGATCAGCAGGGAGGTGCGGATGCCGTAGACGAGCTGGGTCAGGACGTCCCGGCCCATCGTCGGCTCGAGGCCGAACCAGAAGCGGCCGGAGACGCCGCCGTTGGGCGCGACCGGATAGCCGAACTCGTTGAGCAGGCCCGACTCGTCCAGCCCGTAGGTGGCGGTGGGGCTCTTGCCGTAGACCGCCGAGATCAGGGGTGCGGCGAGCGCGACGACGAAGAAGAAGGCGACGACGTACGCCGAGACGACCCCCGAGCGGTCGCGCTTGAAGCGCCGCCACATCAGCTGTCCGGGCGACCGGCCCACGAGCTCACGGGGCTGGGTCTGGGAAGGAATCGGCATCGCGTGGATCCCCCGCACTGTCGTCTCGTCGGCCCTGCGCGGATATGGCGAACGCGGTTGGGTTGAGCGGACTTTCGCAATGGATGAACAGTGCAGTCAAGGGGGCTGCGGTGGACGACGCGGCCTTCCCCCGCTTCTTGAGCGAAGGTTGTGCGGATCGAGGTGACGGCGTGCTTGACAGCGAGGTCGAGCACACCGCCCCGAGACCACCCTCACGGGCTCAGGCGACGCCCAAGGAGCGCTTGAGGAAGTCGACTTGAAGCAGCAGCAGATTCTCGGCGACCTGCTCCTGCGGGGTCATGTGGGTCACCCCGGACAGCGGCAGCACCTCGTGCGGGCGGCCCGCGGCGAGCAGTGCCGAGGACAGGCGCAGGGTGTGGGCGGCGACCACGTTGTCGTCCGCGAGGCCATGGACGATCATCAGCGGACGGGTTCGGTCCGCCGGCGACGACAGACCGTCGTCGGTGACGAGGGAGTTACGGGCGTACACCTCCGGACGCTCCTGGGGCATCCCGAGATAGCGCTCGGTGTAGTGGGTGTCGTACAGCCGCCAGTCGGTGACGGGGGCGCCCGCGACGGCCGCGTGGAAGACGTCGGGGCGGCGCAGTACGGCCAGGGCCGCGAGGTAGCCGCCGTAGGACCAGCCGCGGATGCCCACCCGGCCGAGGTCGAGCGGGTAGCGGCCGGCCAGCGCGCGCAGCGCCTCGGCCTGGTCCTCGAGGGTGGCGTCGGCGAAGTCCTCGTGGATCGCCTTCTCCCACGTGGGGGAGGTGTGCGGGGTGCCCCGGCCGTCGGCGACGACCACGGCGAAGCCCTGGTCGGCGAACCACTGCGAGGTCAGGTGGGCGTTGTGGGCGGCCACCACGCGCTGCCCGTGCGGGCCGCCGTAGGGGTCCATGAGCACGGGCAGCGGCCCGTCGCCCTCCCGGTAGGTGCCGGGCAGCAGGACGGTGGCGGGAATGCCGCGTTCGCCCGCCCGCTCGAGCCGCGGCCGGGCGGTCAGCACGGGCCGCTCGGCGTACGACAGGACGGTGGCGGCCTGCTCGCCGTCGCGCAGGATCCGTACGGTGGCGCCGGGGCGGTCGAGGGCCGACGACGCCAGCACGGTCACCGCACCCGAACGCACGGCCGAGTGCCAGCCCGGCTCCCGCGAAACCCGCTCGGCCCCTCGCTCGTTGACGCGGTAGACGTGCGCCTCGCCGGTCTCGGGCTCACCGGCCTCCGGGCCGGCCGACGCGGCGATCAGCACGTCCTCCGGACCGACGTTCAGCACGGCCCGTACGTGCAGCCGGGCGTCGGTCAGCGTCCGCTCGCCGACGGCCAGCACACGGGCGCCGGCCTCGTCGGCGATCCGGACGAGCCTGCCGTCGGGCGTCCAGGCGGGCACTCCTGCGAAAAGTTCCAGCCACTTCGGATCCTCGTCCGTGTGCAGCACACGCGTCGCGCCCGTCCCGGTGTCCACCGCCAGGTACGCCTGGTGGCGCTGGTCGCGGGTCTGGACGAGCAGCAGCGGCGGGCCGCCGGCGGACCAGTGGACCCGGGCGAGGTAGGGGTGGCGCTCCCGGTCCCACACGATGTCCGTGCGTGTGCCGTCCAGACCCAGCAGCGCGAGGGACACCTCGGCGTTGGGCGTGCCGGCCGCCGGGTAGGCCACCTCGGCGGGCGCGCTCGCGGGGTTGGCCGGGTCGGCGATCCACCAGCGCCGCACGGGCGCGTCGTCCACCCGGGCGGCCAGCAGCGCGTCGCTGCCGGGCGACCACCAGAAGCCGCGCGAGCGGTCCATCTCCTCGGCGGCGATGAACTCCGCCAGGCCCCAGGTCGTTCCGGCGCCCTCCGGCCCGGCCAGGGCCCGGTCGCCGGTGCCGTCGGCGGCCGCGACACGCAGGGCGCCGCCGGCGACGTAGGCCACATGGCGGCCGTCCGGCGACGGCCGCGGGTCGGCCACCGGCCCGGGCGTCTCGAGCTCGCGGGCCGTGCCGCCGCGCAGCTCGGCGACGTACAACCGCCCCGACAGCGCGAACGCCGCCAACTCCACGGCGCCGTCCACCGCGTATCCCACGACGCCCGCCGAGCCCTCGCGGCTGCGCTCGCGGCGCGCCCGCTCCTCGGCCGACAACTCCTCCTCGGCCCCGCCCAGCAGGGCCTTGGGGTCGGCGGCCGGGTACTCCCTGCCCTCGTCGAGGTCCAGCACCCACAGCACGTTCGCCCGATCGGTGCCCGAACGGGAGCGCAGGAAGACGACACGCGAGCCGTCAGGCGACACGCTGAACGCGCGCGGCGCGCCGAGCGAGAAACGTTGGGTACGGGCGTGCTGACGGGGAAACGAGAGCTGTCCGGTCATGCCTGGGAGCCTAGAGGCCCTATCACCGGGTTCACCCAAGACGGCGAGAACTCGCCGTGCGCCCCGTGTTTGCTCCCGTGCACCGAGTCATGCGCACGCACGGAAAGTTATGATCGCTCGCGCATAGTGGATATGACTCCCCTGGCGTCGTATGCCACCCGGGCATTCGTATGCCGTCCGTCCGACCGCGCGTACCTGGAGGTGAGCCGCTGTGGCACTTTCGATTTCGGCGGTGGTGCTGCTGGCGATCATCGTCTTCCTTTTGGTCCGGAAGTCCGGGCTGAAGGCGGGCCACGCCGCGATCTGCGTGCTGCTGGGCTTCTACCTCGCCAGCTCGTCCATCGCCCCCACGCTGAACCAGCTGACCACCAGCGTCACGGGGATGATCAGCAACATCAAGTTCTGACGGCCCGCGCGCGCGAGGGGCGTACGGGCGGTGGGTGCGGGGTGCGGCCTGACGGGTGGCGCCCCGGCGGGCCCGTGCGGCTCGTAGGCTGGAGTCATGACCGACCTTCCCGGCCGCCGGCTGCTCCTGGTGCACGCGCACCCGGACGACGAATCGATCAACAACGGCGCGACCATGGCCAAGTACGCCGCCGAGGGTGCCCTTGTCACGCTCGTGACCTGCACGCTCGGCGAGGAGGGCGAGGTGATCCCGCCCGGACTGGCGCATCTCGCCGCGGACCGGGACAACACCCTGGGCGCCCATCGCATGGGCGAACTCGCCGCCGCGATGAAGGAGCTGGGCGTCACCGACCACCGCTTCCTCGGCGGCCCCGGGCAGTACCGCGACTCCGGCATGATGGGCGCCCCGCAGAACGCCGACCCCGCCTCCTTCTGGCAGGCGGACCTCGACGAGGCGGCCGCGTCGCTCGTAGAGGTGATCCGCGAGGTGCGCCCGCAGGTGCTCGTCACCTATGACCCCGACGGCGGTTACGGCCACCCCGACCACATCAAGGCGCACCGCGTCGCGATGCGCGCGGCGGAACTCGCCGCCGAACCGGCGTACCGCCGGGACTTGGGCGATCCGTACGACATCGCGAAAATCTACTGGAATTGTGTGCCGATGTCCGTTGTGGAGGCGGGCTTCGCCCGGCTGCGCGCGGCGGGCCGCGACAAGGAGCTCTTCCCCGGCATCGCCTCGCCCGAGGACGTCCCCGGCGTGGTGCCCGACGACGAGGTGACGGCCGCGGTCGACACCGCCGCCCACGCGCCGCGCAAGGCGGCCGCGATGCGTGCCCACGCCACGCAGATCGCCGTGGACGGCCCCTTCTTCGCGCTCTCCAACGACCTGGGGCAGCCGCTCTTCCCCACCGAGTACTACAAGCTCGTCAAGGGCCGGCCCGGCGCCGCCGGACGCGAGGACGACCTCTTCGCCGGAGTGGACGCGTGAACGACGGCCTGATGAGACTCCCCAGCGCCAAACGTCTGTTCGCCTATCTGGGACTGGCGCTGCTCGGCCTGCTGGTCGGGGCGGGCGGGGCGCTGGTGCAAGGGGGCTGGTTCCCCGCCGGGTTGCTGCTGGCCCTGCTCGGCGTCGCCGGGCTGTGCTACGGCGGCGCGACGGCGATGCGCAGCAGGGCCGGCGGTGCCGTGCCGGGCGCCGGGTGGCTGGTCGCGGTGCTGTTCCTGGCCGCCAACCGGCCGGAGGGCGACTTCGTCTTCGGCGCCGGACTGGGTTCGTACGTCTTCCTGCTGGGCGGGATGATCGTCGCTGTGATGTGCGCCACGGTCGCGAAATCGCCGCAACCGGAACGGCCTCCGGCCCGACTTGGCAAGTGACGTGGGGATTTTTACCCGTCCGGCACCCGACCGGCCGGGGGACCGAACCAGCGGTCGTCCATGACGAGCCCGTGGTGGCCAGTATGGTTGTGCGCGCCGCCGAGCCTCCCCTGGCCTCCGGCGATGGGCGACCCAAAGCGAGGTCAACGAGGGCGGCAAAGAGTATCCGGGAGAACCTGCTTTGAGCCGTGCATCTGACAGTTCGTCCTCCGGGCCCCAGGGGCGCGGTGGCGCCGCCTACCCGTCGGGCACCCCGCCGTACGGGACCGGTCCCGACGCGGATCCGGCCGCCGCTGCCGCCAAGCCCGGTGAGCCGAAGACCGAAACCACGCTGACGACGCGGATCCGCATCAACATCCCCGGCTCGCGCCCGATTCCGCCGGTCGTCATGCGTACGCCCCTGGGCGACGAGGCCCCGGCCGCCGAGGCGGCTCCCGCGGACGCGCCGGCCCCGGCGCCCGCGAGCGACCGCAAGGAGGGCCTGCCGACCCGTCCCAAGCGCTCCGACCGGCGTGCGCCCGGCGCGGCGCCGCCCGGCATGGAGCCCGGCTCCGGGGACAAGCCCAGCGACTGGTTCGCGCCCCGCAAGGCCGGCGGCGCCCCGCCGCCCCCGCCCGCCGCGGCCCGCCGTCAGCAGGCCAAGGGCGGTGGCCAGCAGGCCAAGGGCGGCGGCAAGCAGCAGCCGCCGCTGCCGCGCCGTGGCGGCGGCCAGAACCCGCCCGCGGGCGGTGGCGCGGGCATGGCCGCCGGTGCCGGCATGGGCGGCAACGCCGGTGCGGGCGGCGGCGTCTGGCAGGACGCGCCCCGGGCCGACCAGCTGCCGCAGCCGCCCGCTCCGCCCGTCTCCGGCGGTGCCCCCACCGGTGGTGGCGCGCCCTGGCCGAACGACCCCTCGACGACCGCCGCGATGCCGCAGCCGCCCCTCCCGGGCGCCGGCGCCATGCAGGGCGGCGCGCCCATGAACGGTGGTGCCCCTGTTCCGGGCGGCGCCCCGGCGGCCGGCGTCGACGACTGGCCGGGCGCCTCCGGCGCGCCGGGCAACGCCTGGCCGAACGACCCGTCGACCACGGGCGCCATGCCGCAGCCCCCGCTGCCCGGCGACCCGTCGACCACGGCCGCCACGCCCTGGTCCAACGACCCCTCCACCACCGCTGCCACCCCGTGGCCGAACGACCCCTCGACGACGGCCTCGATGCCGCAGCCGCCCGTCGACGACTGGCCGGTCACCCCGTCCGCGGGCGGCGGCCAGGCGGCCGGAGCGTCCGCTCCCGGCGGCGCGCCCACCAAGCGCCGCCGCGGCGGCGACGACTGGCCGGGCGGCGCCCCCGCCGCGGGTGGTGCCGCTGCTCCGGGCGGCGACTCGGCGCAGGCGAACGCCCGCGCCGCGGCCGCCCAGCAGTTCCCGCCGCCCACCATCGGCGGCATGCCCGCCGGCGGCGCGGCCTTCGCGCCCGGCCGTACGGACACTCCGCGCGAGGGCACCCCCGTCGTCCGGAGCGGTGGCGGCCAGCCCGGCGCCAAGGGCAAGAAGAAGCGCGGCGCCAAGGCGCCCGCGCCCGCCGGCTCCCCGCAGGCGTCCGGCGAGCGGCTGGTCAGCGGCGTACCGCCGGTGTCCCCGGCCGCCGGCCAGGTCCCCAAGCCGGGAGCGGACGGCGGCGCGCCGCGCGTGCCCGTGCCCAAGCCGAAGCCGGGTCCGGCGGTCCCCAAGCCCCCGGCGGCGGCCACGGCTCCCAAGCCCCCGGCCAAGGGCGCCAAGGCCGCGAAGAGCGCGCCCAAGAAGAAGGGCCGCAACAAGCTGGTGCTCCTGGGCGGCGGCCTCGTCGCCCTGGTCGGCGTCGCGTACGCGGCCGGGCTGCTGCTCGACCACGCGGACGTGCCCAACGGCACGACCGTGCTCGGCGTCGACATCGGCGGCACGTCCAAGGAACAGGCCGTCCAGAAGCTCGACTCCGCCCTCGGCAACCGGGCGACCGCCCCGCTGAAGGTCTCCATCGGCGGCAAGACGGCCGACCTCAAGCCGTCCGTGGCGGGCCTGTCCATCGACACCCAGGCCACCGTGCGCGCGGCGGCGGTGAAGGACTACAACCCCGTCACCGTCCTCGGCTCGCTCGTCGGCGGCACGCGGACGGCCGAGCCGACCGTGACCGTGGACGAGGAGAAGGTGGCCGCCGCCCTCAAGACGCTGGCCGGCGAGAGCGGCGGTGCCAAGGAGGGGACGATCAAGTTCCAGCCGGGCAAGGCCGTGGCCGTGTACGGGCAGCCGTACGAGGGCATCGACGTCGACGGCTCGGTCAAGACGATCTCCAAGGCCTACCGCGACCGCGCGGCCACCGGCCAGGACAAGCCCGTCACGCTGGCCACCTCCGCGCAGCAGCCGAAGATCTCCAAGGCCGAGGTCGACCGGAAGATGAAGGAGTTCGCGGAGCCCGCGATGTCCGGTCTGGTCACGGTCCAGACCGACCCGGCGCACAAGATCCAGTTCGGTCCGGACCGCTCGCTGCCGAAGATCCTCTCCGTCAAGGAGGTCAACGGCCAGCTCGTGGAGAACTACGACCTGGACGCGCTCAAGGAGCTGTACGGCGCCGCCTTCAACGGCGTGCTCATCCAGCGCGGCAGCGGCGAGAAGAAGCCGGTCATGCCGCAGGACGTCGCCAACGCCCTCAACAAGGCGCTGCGCGGCAAGACGCCGGCCGAGCGGGTCGGGGTCATCCCGCTGAGCTGAGCCGGGCCGTCCTTCCCCGTGTGAGCCCCCGTGTCCCTCGTGGCGCGGGGGCTCCCGCGTACCCGGGGGCCTCACGGATGCCGGCCCACCCATGACATCTGTCATGGCGGGCTCACGACGGCTGACACTGCCGCCCGCGCCCCGTTCTCGCGATGATTTCCCCATGACCACAACCGCTACCGCGATCACGGGGGACGGGCGGCATCGGACCGGCTCACCCGTGGTCAGCTTCGAGAACGTCAGCAAGAGCTACGGCACCGTGCGGGCCGTCTCCGGCCTGAACCTGGACCTGTACCCCGGCGAGACCGTCGCCCTGCTCGGCCCGAACGGCGCCGGCAAGTCCTCCACCCTCGACCTGCTCCTGGGCCTGCGCAACCCCGACGCGGGCCGCGTCGAGGTCTTCGGCACCACGCCGCAGCAGGCCATCGAGCAGGGCAGGGTCGGCGCGATGCTGCAGTCCGGCGGGCTGATGGAGGACGTGAAGGTCCGCGAGCTGGTGAAGCTGGCCTGCGACCTGCACCGCAACGCGTACCCCTTCGAGCGCGTCATGGAGCAGGCGGGCATCACCGAGATCGCCGACCGCATGGTCAACAAGCTCTCCGGCGGCCAGGAGCAGCGGGTGCGGTTCGCCATGGCCACGGCGGGGGCCAACGACCTGATCGTGCTCGACGAGCCGACGACCGGCATGGACGTCACGGCCCGCCAGGCGTTCTGGGGCGTGATGCGGGAGCAGGCGAACGAGGGCCGCGCGGTCCTGTTCGCCACCCACTACCTGGAGGAGGCCGACGCGATCGCGGACCGCGTGATCGTGCTGCACCGCGGCCGGGTGCTCGCGGACGGCTCCGCCGCCGAGATCAAGGCGAAGGCCGGCGCCCGCCGCATCGTCTTCGACCTCGAGGGGCACATCGGCGAGGCCGCCCTGCGCGAGCTGCCGTTCCTGGCCTCCCTGGAGATATCGGGCCGCACGGTCCGCATCCAGTCCCACGACGCCGACGCCACCGTGCACGCCCTGTACGGGCTCGGCCTCTACCCCCGCAACCTCGAGGTCGCGGGCCTGGGCCTGGAGCAGGCCTTCATCGCCATCACCGACGCCGCGGCCGCCGAGGAGGCGGTTTCCCGATGAACACCCTGATCAAGCTGGAAATCACGCGCACCCTGCGCAACAAGAAGTTCATGTTCTTCTCGGTGATCTATCCGGCGGCGCTCTATCTGATGATCGCGGGCGGCGCGAGCGCCACGGAGAAGGTCGGGAACACAGGCCTCACCCTGCCCCTGATCATGATGGTGTCGATGGCCTCCTTCGGCGCGATCACCGCCGTCCTGGTCGGCAACAGCGAGAAGATAGCCAAGGAGCGGGAGAAGGGCTGGGTGCGCCAGCTGCGCCTCACCTCGCTGCCCGGGCGCGGCTACGTCACGGCGAAGGTCGCCTCGGCCGCCGTGGTCTCGCTCCCGTCGATCCTGGCCGTGTTCGCCGTCGCCGCGATCGTCAAGGACGTGCGCTTCGACGCGGCGTGGCAGTGGCTCGCGCTCACGGCCGTGATCTGGGCCGGCAGCATCGTCTTCGCCGCGCTCGGCGTGGCCGTCGGCTACCTGGCCACGGGCGACGCCGTACGCCCCATCACCTTCATCATCTACTTCGGCCTGTCGATGCTGGGCGGCCTGTGGATGCCGACGGCCGTCTTCCCGCAGTGGCTGCAGGACATCGCGGAGTGGGTGCCCACCCACGCCTACGCCGCGCTCGGCCAGGCCATCGAGCAGGGCGGCGCACCGCATCTGAAGGACGTGGCCATCATGGTCGCCTACCTCGCCCTGTTCGGCGGCGCGGCCGCGTGGCTGTACCGCAAGGACACCCACAAGGCGTGACGTCATGTCATGGCCGCTGCCGGGTCCGGGGGAGACTACGAGGGTGAAGGAACACGGGGACCAGCAGGTGATGGGTGGCTTCATCCAGGTCGGCAGGGCGCCGGAGGACTGGCGGCAGATGATCGCCAAGGGCTGCTGGACCTTCCTCTACATGTCCTACCTCTACTACGCGGTGGAGGACCTGACCGAGGACCGGCACACGGCCGCGGTGACGGCCGTGGGGTGGGTGGCGCTGGTCTCCTTCGTCCTCGGCTACTTCTTCCTGGTCCTCGGCCCGCGCCCGGAGCACCTCGTCCCCTGGCGGAACCGCCTGCTGGGCGGGCTGTACGTGCTGGCGGTGACGCTGACGCTGACCCTCGGGCCGTCGTGGACGGTGCTCCTGGTCTACGTGTCCATCTCCAGCGGCGTCCAGCTGCCGCTGAAGTGGGGGCTGCGGGTCGTTCCGGCCATCGCGCTGACGGTGGCCGCGCTCGGCGTGCTGAACGGGTTCGGCACGGCCGAGATGCTGCTGCTGGTCCTGCCCACGCTGCTGGGCGGCGGGGCGATGATGGCCGTCGTGCAGATGGGCCGCACGATGCGGGAGCTGCGCGAGGCCCGGGCCACGGTGGCGCACCTCGCCGCGAACGAGGAGCGGCTGCGGCTCGCCCGGGACCTGCACGACCTGCTGGGGCACTCGCTCTCGCTCATCACGCTCAAGAGCGAGCTGGCCGGGCGGATGCTGCCGGACAAGCCCGAGGCGGCGGCCCAGCAGGTCGCCGACATCGAGCGGGTGAGCCGGCAGGCGCTGGTGGACGTCCGGGAGGCGGTGAGCGGCTTCCGCCGCCCCACGCTGGACGCCGAGCTGGCCGGGGCGCGGACCGCCCTGGCCGCCGCCGGCATCGCCGCCGACCTGACCCGCGTCTCCGTAGGCCACGCCGACTCCGGCCACTCCGACTCCGGCCACGCCGACCTCGCTCCGGACGAGGAGGGGGCGCTGGCGTGGGCGCTGCGGGAGGCGGTGACCAACGTGGTGCGGCACAGCGGGGCGCGCCGCTGCGAGATCGCGGTCGAGGAGACGGGGGACGAGCTGTGCCTGACCGTCACCGACGACGGCCGGGGGCCCGGGGGCGCCCACGGCAACGGCCTGACCGGCCTCACCGAGCGCCTCGCCCTGGCCGACGGCCGACTGGAGACCGGGCCCGGGCCGCGCGCCGGGTTCCGCCTGCGGGCGTACGTACCGCTCTCACGACGGGTCGCGGCCTGACCTCTACGCTGTCGGCGTGACCTCAGCACCGCCGCCCGCAGATGCCGCCGTTCGTGTCCTCCTCGCCGAGGACCAGTCCATGGTCAGAGAGGCGCTGGCCGCGCTGCTCGGGCTGGAGGGCGACATCGACGTCGTCGCCCAGGTGGCCCGCGGCGACGAGGTCCTGGCCGCCGCCCGCGCCACCCCCGTCGACGTGGCCCTGCTGGACATCGAGATGCCGGGAATGACCGGGCTGGACGCGGCGGCCCTGCTGCGCCGGGAGCTGCCGTGCCTCAAGGTCGTGATCCTCACGACCTTCGGCCGGCCCGGCTATCTGCGCCGGGCCATGGAGTCCGGCGCGGACGCGTTCCTGGTCAAGGACGCCCCGGCGGCCCAGCTGGCCGACGCGGTGCGCCGCGTGCTGCGCGGCGAGCGCGTCATCGACCCCACGCTCGCGGCCGCCGCGCTGGCCGAGGGCGCCAACCCCCTCACCGACCGCGAGCGCGCGGTCCTCGCGGCCTCCGCCGACGGTTCCACCAACGCCGAGCTGGCCGCCTCGCTGCACCTCTCGCACGGGACCGTGCGCAACTACCTCTCCACGGCGATCCAGAAGACGGGCGCCCGCAACCGCGCGGAGGCCGTACGGATCGCCCGGGACAAGGGCTGGCTCTGAGCCGGCCGCGCCCGGGCGGTCCTCAGTTGAGCATGGCCCGCGCGGCGAGCGCCTGCTGGCGGACGGACTCGGCCGCCGCCGGCTCCACGGGGTCGATGACCGCCGCGTACTCCTCCAGCTCGCGGGCGCCGCGGACGAAGTCGCCACGCTCGACGAGGAGCTCGGCGCGTTCGTAGCGCAGCCGGGCCGGGTGGGTGGGGAGCAGCAGGGACAGCTCGACGGCCCACAGCTGGACGTCGCTGCGCTCGGGGCGGGCGGCGGCCCAGGCGCGGATGTTGTTCAGGACGCGCAGGACGATCTCCAGGGGCTCGGCCGGGGAGAACATCGACGGCGCCAGCGGTGCGCCCGTCGCGCCCGCGACGAGCAGGCCCGCCTCCTCCTCGGACAGCGTCCGGCCGCCGTCGAAGGGGTCGGCCAGGACGTGCCGGCCGGCCGGGTCGCCGAAGCCGACGACGAAGTGGCCCGGCAGCGCGACCCCGTACACGGGCGCGCCGGCCCGCCGGGCCACCTCCATCCACACCACCGACAGCAGGATCGGCAGGCCGCGCCGCCGCCTGAGGACCTCGGGGAGCAGCGAGGACTCCAGCCTGCGGTAGTCGGCCGGTGAGCCGTGGAAGCCGCAGCGCTCGCCGAGCAGCCCGGCGAGGGCCTCCGCCCAGCGCCGCGGCTCGGCGTGCCGCCCCAGCGCGGGCAGCAGCCCGGCCAGCCGGTCCAGCTCGATCTGGGCCGCGTCGATGTCCTCCTCGGGCAGCCCCGCGCCGGCCTCCGCGGCGACCATGAGGCACAGCAGCGCGAGGTCGGGCCGGTCCTCCCGGGCCGCCTGGGTGAAGTCCCGCCGTCGTCCGGTGATGTCGTCGTACATGGGTGCCTCGTACCCGCTCGGGGCGGTGGCGCAGCCACCGCCGGTCTCCATGGTGCGACCGCGCTCACGGCCGGCGCAGCGGCTCGCGACGGTAGTGGTAGCCGTGGTGGGTGGTGAAGCCGAGCTCGTCGTAGAGGGCGGCCGCCGGGCCGTTGTCCGTCTCCACCTGCAGATACGCGGCCGAGGCGCCCTCGCTCAGGGCCTGCTCGGCGAGCCGGGCCATCACCAGGGTGCCCAGCCCCTCCCTCCGCCGTTCGGGGCGCACGTCCAGGGCCGCGAAGCCCGCCCAGCGCCCGTCGACGACACAGCGCCCTATGGCCGCCGGGTGCTCCTCGCCGGCCTCGCCGGGCACGGTCGCGAACCACACCGACGGCCCGCCCGTCAGCACCGCCGCCGCGTCCTCGCTCGCCGCGCCCGTACGCCCGTACGCGGCCGTCCAGGCCTCGTCCGGCTCGCGGGTCAACCGCACCCGCCCCGTGTCGGCACCCGTATCGGCGATCGGGGCCAGCGCGGCGGTGCGCATCAGGGCGTGCCGCTCGGCGGCCCAGCCGCGCCGCTCCAGCTCGGCGTCCAGCAGCGCGTCCCGGTCCGGGTCACCCGTCGTGACCTGCACACACGCGCTCAGCCCGCGCTCGGCGTACCAGGCGGTCACCCGGTCCAGCGCGGCCGGCAGCGGCAGCCCGGGGTCGCCCAGGGGCAGCACCGAGTTGGCCCGGGCGGTGAAGCCGCCGGCCGCGCGCAGCGTCCAGTCGCCGAGCCGCTCGCTCTCGCGCGGCGGCCAGCCGCGGGAGGCGGTCTCCTGGAGCTCACGGAGCGTGGCGGCGGGGCCGCGGCGCCGGGCCGGCGTCATCGGCACGACCTTGCCGGCGACCAGCGTGGACTCCGGGATCTCGACGGTTTCGCCGTTCCGGCGTGTGATCCGCAGCACACCGCCCTCCCAGGAGTCGAGCATGCCGACGGCGTCGGTGAAGCGTTCCGGCGACGTGCCGGAGGCGTTCAAGTGCCGTACGGAGACACGCTTGCCCACGTCCGCGGCGTTGATCCGGACTTCCAGCCTTCCGCCCGTGGTGAATTCCACAGCTCTGCCAGCCCCTCTTGTTCGTCATGTGCCCGGGGAGGGAGATACTAGGTGTGGGCATCGACGACGCCGCGCTCCCGCGCGAAATGAGCCCTACCGAGGAGGAACGACAGCGTGACCTACGTCATCGCGCAGCCTTGTGTCGACGTGAAGGACAAGGCGTGCATCGAGGAGTGCCCCGTCGACTGCATCTACGAGGGCTCCCGGTCCTTGTACATCCACCCGGACGAATGCGTCGACTGCGGTGCCTGTGAGCCGGTCTGCCCGGTCGAGGCCATCTTCTACGAGGACGACACTCCCGAGGAGTGGAAGGACTACTACAAGGCGAACGTCGAGTTCTTCGACGAGCTCGGCTCGCCCGGTGGTGCCTCGAAGCTGGGCCTGATCGAGCGCGACCACCCCTTCATCGCCGAGCTGCCGCCCCAGTCCGAAGGCTGAGCGGCACCGCCGCGGCCCCGTACGGCCCTGAGCCGTACGGGGCCGCGGCGTTTCCCCACGCACCACGCACCACCCCTCCCTCACGCAAGAGAGCGAGCAGCGAGCACCGTGAGCGCAGTCTCTTCCCGCCTCCCCGTCTTCCCCTGGGACCGGCTCGAGCCGTACAAGGCCACGGCCGCCGCCCACCCCGACGGCATCGTGGACCTGTCGGTGGGCACCCCCGTCGACCCGGTGCCGGCGGTGATCCGGCAGGCCCTGACCGACGCCGCCGACAGCCCGGGCTATCCCACGGTCTGGGGCACGGCCGCGCTGCGGGACGCGCTCACCGGGTGGGCCGAGCGCCGCCTGGGCGCCGAGGGACTGACCCACGCCAACGTGCTGCCGGTGGTCGGCTCCAAGGAGCTGGTGGCCTGGCTGCCGACCCAGCTCGGCCTCGGCGCCGGGGACAAGGTCGCCTACCCGCGCCTGGCCTACCCCACCTACGAGGTGGGCGCGCGCCTGGCCGGCGCCGAGCCCGTCGTCTACGACGACCCCACGGAGCTCGACCCCACGGGCGTGCGGCTGCTCTGGCTGAACTCCCCCTCCAACCCCACCGGCCGGGTGCTGTCCAAGGACGAGCTGCGCGCCGCGGTGGCCTGGGCGCGCGAGCACGACGTGCTGGTCTTCAGCGACGAGTGCTACCTGGAGCTGGGCTGGGAGACCGAGCCGGTCTCCGTGCTGCACCCGGAGGTGTGCGGCGGCTCGTACGAGGGCATCGTCGCCGTCCACTCCCTCTCCAAGCGCTCCAACCTGGCCGGCTACCGCTCGGCGTTCCTCGCCGGCGACGCCGCCGTCCTCGGCGAGCTGCTGCAGATCCGCAAGCACGGCGGAATGATGATCCCCGCGCCCGTCCAGGCCGCCACCGTCGCGGCGCTGGGCGACAGCGCCCACGTCGCCGAGCAGCGCGCCCGCTACGCCGCCCGCAGGGCCGCGCTGCGCGCCGCGTTCGAGGGCGCCGGCTTCCGGATCGAGCACAGCGAGGCCTCGCTGTACCTGTGGGCGACGCGGGACGAGCCGTGCTGGGAGACGGTGGGGAGCCTCGCCGAGCGCGGCGTCCTCGTCGCGCCGGGCGAGTTCTACGGCGTGGCGGGCGAGCGCTTCGTACGCGTCGCGTTCACCGCGACCGATGAGCGTGTGGAGGCGGCGGTCCGCCGTCTGGCCCAGTAGCCGCTACGCACGACGCCTACGCGAAGGGGGCCCGGGAGATGTACTCCCGGGCCCCCTCGGTGCTTCTCGGTGCCGTGTGCCGGTCCGGTCAGCCGCCCAGCGGAACCTGGGGCAGGCCGCCCTTGGTGGCGCCCTGGACGGTGCCGCCGAGGGCCTGGGCGCCGCTGCCGACGACCTTGCCCGCCTGCTTGTTGACGGCCGGGAGGGTCTCGCTGCCGGCCTTCTGCACCGCGCCGGTGGCGGCCGGTACGGCGGTGTGGACGGCCTTGCTCCCGACGCCCGACGCGACGGATCCGGCCTGCTCGGAGGCGGCGCCGACGGTCTTGCTCGCGGTCGTGGTGTCCAGCGCGCTGACCGGCGCGAGGTCCGTGGCCTGGGGCAGCGCCGCCGCGCTGGCGGAGCCGGCCGCGCCGACGACGGGAGCGGCACCCGCCGCGACGAGCAGGGCCACGCGGGCGATCCGGCGCGTGAGGGGGAGGGACATGTTGCTCCTTTGACGGAGTGGGAGTTCGGTTGCAGTCCGGCGAGCGGACGCTGTGACTACCGCGTGAGCCCCTCGAAGGTTGCGGTGGGCCAAGGTAAAGAGTAAGTAATGCGTCGCATAATCAGCTCTACCGAAACCCCGTCAAACCGGTCAGGTTGTCAATCGATCGGCAAGGCCGAAAAGCCTTTGATCACAAGGTCGACGGGGGTCCGTCGGGCAAGCGTGCGGATGGCGGGAGGCGGCGCGGGGTGCGGCAACTCCCGTATGCGGCACTTACCTCCGGAGAGGGGACGATCGCACTAACGAACGGTCGTGATGCGAACGGTCCCGGCGGCGTCCCCGGCCGCCTCACGGCCGGACGCCCGCCAGCCGTCCGCGGAATCCTCCGCCGTCCACGCCCGGCCGCCGAAGGAAACGCGCTCGATGCGCAGTTCCGCCGCATGGGCCACCGCCCAGGACGCCAGCTCCCAGCCGCGCCGGGCCGGCTCGTCCGGCGCCGCCTCCCGGTCCGCCCGCACCGGCACCACCACCGTGCGCGACGCGACCGCCCCGGCGCGGCCCGTGTCGGCCATCGTCGTGGCCGGCGCCCCGGAGCCGAACTCGCGGGCCAGCTTCGCCCGCACCGCCACCGGATCGCCCGCCTTGCCGTCGTCCGGGCTCTTCGTGCAGCTGAACGCGCCCGCCGCGCGGCCCGTCAGACCCGAGGCCAGCAGCGAGGCGTCCGGCTCGTGCTTGGCGTACGCCTGCGGGAAGCCGCTGCGCTGCACCTTCTGGGCGGCCACCGTCAGCGGCAGCCGCGAATAGCCCGGCACCCGCACCAGGTGGTCGTAGAACCTCCCGGACGCGTAGACCGGGTCCGTGATCTGCCGCGCGGTGCCCCAGCCCTGGGTGGGCCGCTGCTGGAAAAGGCCCAGCGAATCACGGTCGCCGTGATGGATGTTGCGCAGCCCCGACTCCTGCATCGCGGTCGCCAGCGCGATCGTCACCGCCCGCTCCGGAAGCCCGCGGGCGGACCCCACGGCCGAGATCGTCGCCGCGTTCACGGCCTGCTCGGGGGAGAGGGAGTACGACTCGCCGTTCGCCCGCACCACACAGCGCGGAGCCCCCGGACCGCCGGTCACCAGCTGCGCCACCACGTACCCGACCAGCGCCAGCAGCACGGCGCAGGCGGCCACGGTACGCAGCAGTCGGCCACGGCGGGTGACGATGATCCGGGACATGCGGGCCACGTTACTTCAGAGACCGGTCCCGGACCGCTCCGGACCGTACCGGCGGTCGCGTTAGGCTCGCCGGCATGGATCACACCGCACTGGACCTGTCCCTCGACGCCGTCGCCCTCACCGCAGCGCTCGTCGACTTCCGTTCCGAGAGCGGTGACGAGAAGGCCCTCGCCGATGCCATCGAGCGCGAACTGCGCGCCCTGCCGCACCTGACCGTCGACCGCCACGGCAACAACGTGGTCGCCCGCACCCACCTCGGGCGCGCCGAGCGCGTCGTCCTGGCCGGGCACATCGACACCGTCCCCATCGCGGACAACGTCCCCTCCCGGCTGGACGGCGACGGCGTCCTGTGGGGCTGCGGCACCAGCGACATGAAGTCCGGCGTCGCCGTCCAGCTGCGCGTCGCGAAGACCGTCACCGCGCCCAACCGCGACCTGACCTTCGTCTTCTACGACAACGAGGAGGTCGCCGCCCACCTCAACGGCCTCGGCCACGTCGCCGAGGCGCACCCGGACTGGCTGGCGGGCGACTTCGCCATCCTCCTCGAGCCCTCCGACGGCGAGGTCGAGGGCGGCTGCCAGGGGACGCTGCGGGTGATCCTCAGGACCGAGGGCGAGCGCGCCCACTCGGCGCGCGCCTGGATGGGCTCCAACGCCGTCCACGCCGCGGCCCCGGTCCTCGCCCGCCTCGCCGCGTACGAGCCGCGCCGGCCCCTCGTCGACGGCCTGGAGTACCACGAGGGCCTCAACGCCGTACGGATCGAGGGCGGCGTCGCCAACAACGTCATCCCCGACGCCTGTGCCGTGACGGTGAACTTCCGCTACGCCCCGGACCGCACCGAGGAGGAGGCGCTCGCCTACGTGCGCGAGTTCTTCGACGGCTGCGGCGTGACGGAGTTCGTCGTCGACGACCACTCGCCCGCCGCCCGGCCGGGGCTGACCCACCCGGCGGCCGTGGCCTTCATGGAGGCCGTCGGCGGCGCGGCCCGGCCCAAGTTCGGCTGGACGGACGTGGCCCGCTTCAGCGCGCTCGGCGTCCCCGCCGTCAACTACGGCCCGGGCGACCCGCTCTACGCCCACAAGCGGAACGAGCACGTGGTGGCCGAGCGGATCACGCGGTGCGAGGAGCGGCTGCGGGCCTGGCTGACGAGCTGACGGTACGGCCCCCTAGCGGGCCTACCCTGAAGCGCATCGAATCCGACGACATGCAGCGGAGGGAGCTCGGTATGGTCCATTCCGAGGGGGCGCGCGCCCCGCGGGAGCAGCGCCGGGGGCCGGTCGTACGGCGGCAGAGCCAGATGCAGGCGGGCACCACCGACCAGCATCTGCTGGACACCCGGGGGGCGGCCGACTGGGTGCACGAGGACCCGTTCAGGGTCCTGCGCATCCAGTCCGAGTTCGTCGAGGGCTTCGGCGCGCTGGCCGAACTGCCCCCGGCGATCAGTGTGTTCGGCTCGGCCCGGACGAGTCCGGGCTCGCCGGAGTACGAGGCCGGCGAGGCCATCGGGCGCGGCCTGGTGGAGGCCGGCTTCGCGGTCATCACCGGCGGCGGGCCCGGCGCGATGGAGGCCGCGAACAAGGGCGCGATGGAGGCCGGCGGCGTCTCCGTCGGCCTCGGCATCGAGCTGCCCTTCGAACAGGGGATCAACCCCTATGTGAACCTGGGCGTGGACTTCCGGTACTTCTTCGTCCGCAAGACGATGTTCGTGAAGTACGCGAGCGGGTTCGTGGTGCTGCCGGGCGGCCTCGGCACGCTGGACGAGCTCTTCGAGGCGCTCACGCTCGTCCAGACGAAGAAGGTCACCCGCTTCCCGATCGTGCTCTTCGGCACCGCCTACTGGCAGGGCCTGGTGGACTGGCTCACCCACACCCTCGTCGCCCAGGGCAAGGCCGGACTGCAGGACCTGCAGCTGTTCCACATCACCGACGACGTGGAGGAGGCCATCGGCGTCGTCACGAAGGAGGCGGGCGCCTAGCCGGCCGTCCGCCGCCGGGCCGTCAGGCCAGCCCTCGCCGGGCCACCGCGGGCGCGCGGTGGCCGGCGATGGAGGCCACCATGTCCAGCACCTGCTTGGTCTCCGCCACCTCGTGGACGCGGTAGACCTGAGCACCCAGCCACGCCGAGACGGCCGTCGTGGCGAGCGTGCCCAGGACGCGCTCCTTGACCGGCTTGTCGAGGGTCTCGCCGACGAAGTCCTTGTTGGACAGCGAGACCAGCACCGGCCAGCCCGTCCGCGTCATCTCCTCCAGGCGGCGGGTGGCCTCCAGCGAGTGCCGGGTGTTCTTCCCGAAGTCGTGCCCCGGGTCGATCATGATGCCGTCGCGCCGCACCCCGAGTTCCACGGCCCGCTCGGCCAGCCCGACCGTGACCCGCAGGATGTCCTCCATCACGTCGTCGTAGGCGATGCGGTGCGGCCGGGTGCGCGGGGCGACGCCGCCGGCGTGGGTGCACACCAGCCCCGCCCCGTAACGGGCCGCGACCTCGGCCAGCTTGGGGTCCGCCCCGCCCCACGCGTCGTTGAGCACGTCCGCGCCCGCCTCGCAGACCGCCTCGCCGACCTCGTGCCGCCAGGTGTCGACGCTGATGACCACGTCCGGGTGACGCCGGCGCACCTCGGCCACGAAGCCGACCGTCCGCCGCGCCTCCTCCTCGGCGTTCACCTCGGCCCCGGGGCCCGCCTTCACCCCGCCGATGTCGATGATGGCGGCGCCCTCGGTCACGGCCTGCTCGACCCGGGCCAGGGCGGGCTCGTCGGCGAAGGTGGCCCCCTGGTCGTAGAACGAGTCGGGGGTCCGGTTGACGATCGCCATGATCACCGGCTCGTGCGTGTCGAACTCGCGTCGTCCCAGCCGCAGCATCTTCGGTACTCCCTCTCCAAGGTCCGCCAGCGACCTTAACTGTCAGTGCGGCATGGCACGATCGGGGTGGACGGTTTGGCTGACGGAGGACATACGGGGAGACAGCCGTGTTCTGGTTCTTGCTCATCGCGCTGGTCGTGGTGGTCGCCGCGGTGACGCTCGCCGTCGCCGGGGGCGGCAGCGGCGGTGTGCTGCCCGAGGCCGGGCAGGACCGGATGGCCTGGCCGCTGCCGGCCGGCCGGCAGCTGGGCCGTGCCGACGTGGAGTCGCTGCGGCTGCCGCTGGCGTTGCGCGGCTACCGCATGACGGAGACCGACGACGCCCTGGACCGGCTCGGCGCCGAGCTCGCCGAGCGCGACGCGCGCATCGCCGAGCTGGAGGCCGCGCTGGCCGGGGCGCAGGCGGCGGCGATAGGCGGCCTCGGGCTGATGCCGCGTGGGACGGACGCTGCCGACGCGGCCGGTGCGCAGGACGCGCCGCGGGCCGGGAAGGCCGCGGAGGAGGGGGAGAAGGATGAGTGACGGCGGAGCGGTCATCGGGCCGGACGGGCTGGCGCGCTGCCCGTGGGGCCTGGAGGCGGAGTCCCGCGCGGACTACCGCGCGTACCACGACACGGAGTGGGGCCGGCCGGTGCACGGCGACGACGCGCTCTACGAGCGGATATGCCTGGAGTCCTTCCAGTCCGGGCTGTCGTGGCTGACGATCCTCCGCCGCCGGGAGGGATTCCGGGCCGCCTTCGCGGACTTCTCCATTCCCAAGGTGGCGGCCTTCACCGCGGCGGACGAGGAGCGGCTGCTGGCCGACCCGGGCATCATCCGCAACCGCGCGAAGATCGCGGCGGCGCTGGCGAACGCCCGGGCGGCGGCCGAGCTGGCACCGGGTGAGCTCGACGGGATCGTCTGGTCGTACGCCCCGCCCGCCGGGCGGCCCGCGCCACGGACGTTCGCCGACGTGCCCGCGATCACACCGGAGTCGACGGCGCTGGCCAAGGACCTCAAGAAGCGGGGGTTCCGCTTCATCGGTCCGACGACGGCCTACGCCCTGATGCAGGCGTGCGGGCTGGTGAACGACCACCTAGCGGACTGCCACGTACGAGGCTGAGGTCCGGAGCCCGGTCCGGGGCGCGGGGCGTCCAGGGCCCCGGACGCGGCTCCGGACGCAGCCCCGGTCGTGGCCCCGGACCGTCGGGTCAGCGGCCGACGAAGCGCGGCTTCTCCTTGCCGAGGAAGGCCGCGACGGCGATGCCGTGGTCCTCCGACGCGCCCGCCCTCTCCTGCAGCTCGTCCTCCTTGGCCAGGGTCTCCTCCAGAGAGTGGTCCGCCCCGTACGCCAGCGACTCCTTGATCGCCGCGTAGGCGGCCGTCGGGCCCTGCGCCAGGCGCCGGGCCACGGCCTCGGCCTCGGCGGCGAGGTCCGCCGCCGGGACGACCTTGTTGGCGATGCCCAGCTCCCGGGCCTCCTCCGCGGTGACGTTGCGGGGGAAGAGCAGCAGATCGCTGGCCCGGCTGTGGCCGATGAGGCGGGGGAGGGTCCAGGAGACTCCCGAGTCGGCGGTGAGGGCCACCCCGGCGAACGAGGTGTTGAACGAGGCGGAGTCCGCGACGACGCGGTAGTCGGCCGCGAAGGCGAAGCCCGCGCCCGCGCCCGCCGCGACGCCGTTCACCCCGGCGACGACCGGCTTGGGCATCCGGGTGATCGCCGTGACGATGGGGTTGTAGTGATCCCTGACGGTGTCCATGGTCACGCGCGTGCCGTTCTCACGGTCGGCCGCCAGGGAGGCCACGTGCTCCTTGAGGTCCTGCCCGACGCAGAAGGCACGGCCGGTGGCGGTGAGCAGCACCGCCCGTACCGCCGGGTCGTCGGCGGCCTGCCGCAGGACGTCGCGCAGGGCGACCTTGGTCTCGGTGTTCAGCGCGTTCATGGCATCGGGACGATTCAGCGTGATCGTCGCCAGCCCGTCGGTCACCTCGTACAGCACGGCGTCCGCCATGTGCGGTCCCTCCCTCGGTCGGCTGCGGATGGGCTCAGCATGCCGGAGATCATCGGGCCCCGATATGTGACCTGCGTCAAAGAATCGAGGGACATAGTGCCCTCCGGGGGGATGGACGAGGGGCGTCCGATCCCCGAATTGAGTGGTTTTGCGGCAGCGCGTTGCCGAAGGGTTGCCGACTGATGTTGGTCATTGGGTCGCGCGATGCGGGATAATGGCCTGGAAGCAATGTGTTCGATGCCGGTGACGCGTGCCCTTCCAGAGGGCCGTCGGCACGATGAGCTGGTTTCAGGAAGGGGAACGAGCATGGCGGCCATGAAGCCGCGGACGGGCGATGGCCCGCTCGAGGTGACCAAGGAGGGGCGGGGCATCGTCATGCGGGTTCCGCTCGAGGGCGGCGGTCGTCTCGTCGTCGAGCTGACCCCGGACGAGGCCAAGGCTCTCGGCGAGGCCCTGGAGAAGGTCACCGCCTGACGCACGGCACCACGAATTCTCCCGCACCGCCCCGGCCACCGGCTCACCCCGGTTCCGGGGCGGCGGTGTGTCCGCGGCCGCCGACCCGGCCGTTATGGTCGTCACCGGCGTACGCCGCCCCCGGCCGGACACCGCCCCCACCTGCCTCAGCCGCGCCGGACCGCGCACAGCAGCCCGTCGCCCACCGGCAGCAGGGACGGCACCAGCGCGGTGGACTCCCGCACGGCCCGCAGAAGTTCGCGCACCCGCTGCACCTCGGCGGGCGGCAGGGCGGAGTCGACGGTACGGCCGTCGGCGAAGACCCCCTCGAAACAGACCAGTCCGCCCGGGCGCAGCAGGCGCAACGATTCGGCTAGGTAGTCGAGGCACTCCAGTCGGTCACCGTCGCAGAAGACCAGGTCGTAGCCCCCGTCGGCCAGCCGCGGCAGGACCTCCAGGGCGCGGCCGGGGATGAAGCGCGCGCGGTTGCCGGCGAAGCCGGCGGCGCGGAACGCCTGCCGGGCGAACTGCTGGCACTCCGGGTCGCTGTCGACGGTCGTCAGCACTCCGTCCGGGCGCATGCCGTGCAGGAGGTGGATGCCGGAGACCCCGGTGCCGGTGCCGATCTCGGCGACGGCCTTGGCGTCCACAGCGGCGGCGAGCAGGCGCAGCGCCCCGCCGGTGCCGTTCGACACCGAGCGGAGACCTGCCTCGTAGGCCCGGTCCCGGGCCCAGCGCAGCGCCTCGTCCTCGGCGACGAACACATCGGCGAACGCCCAGCTCGTCTGCTGGTTGCCGGTAATGGCCCTCTCCTGTCCCCGTAGTCGACGCAACCGTGACTGTATCCGCTGACCACGGGAACTCGCAGATGGGACCGGGCGTTGGAAGGGCCGAGGGGTACGTGGAACGGCGGGAACCGCAAGCTCCGGCCGCTCGTCGCTGATCATGGCGGGATGAGAACAAAAACCGGGTCAAAAATGCTTATCCGGAGCTAACGGGCGAGGTGGATATGGTAGGGGCTCCACTGGACACCACCAGAGCCGACAGGGGAGGTGCGGCTGCGGGCCGCGACCGCCGGGGAGTGCTGAGGCGCTTCCGCAGGTCCGCTCCCGAGCCGAAATCCGTGACCTACACCGCTGACCGTTCCCACACCGCTGCCTCCGCAACCACCGCGACCTTCGCCACCGATGCGGACCCGTCGGCGTGGACCCCTCCCACCTGGGAGGAGATCGTCAGCACGCACAGCGCACGGGTCTACCGCCTCGCCTACCGCCTCACAGGCAACCAGCACGACGCCGAGGACCTCACGCAGGAGGTCTTCGTCCGCGTCTTCCGCTCGCTGTCCACGTACACCCCGGGAACGTTCGAGGGGTGGCTGCACCGCATCACCACCAACCTCTTCCTGGACATGGTCCGCCGGCGCCAGCGCATCCGCTTCGACGCGCTCGCCGAGGACGCGGCCGAGCGGCTGCCCAGCCGTGAGCCCTCCCCCCAGCAGCACTTCAACGACACCCACTTCGACGCCGACGTCCAGCAGGCGCTGGACACGCTCGCCCCGGAGTTCCGCGCCGCCGTCGTCCTGTGCGACATCGAGGGCCTGTCCTACGAGGAGATCGCCGCGACGCTCGGCGTGAAGCTCGGCACCGTCCGCAGCCGCATCCACCGCGGCCGCTCCCACCTGCGCAAGGCGCTCCAGCACCGCTCGCCCGCCGCCCGGGCCGAGCAGCGTGCCGTGGCCGTCGCGGCGCCCGGCCTGCCGTTGGGTGGGGAGGTAGGGATCGCGTGAGCGGTTCAGGCGGTCAGTCCCCCGCCGAGATCCATCTCGGCGACCGCCTCGCGGCCCTGGTCGACGGGGAGTTGGGACACGACTCGCGGGAGCGGGTGCTCGCGCACCTCGCCACCTGCTGGAAATGCAAAGCGGAAGCCGACGCGCAGCGCCGGCTCAAAAGCGCGTTCGCCCAGGCCGCGCCACCGCCGCTGTCCGATTCCCTGCTGGCCCGGCTGCAGGGCCTGCCGGCCGGCGGGACCGGCGACGACCGCGGCGGCGAGCGGCCCGGCGGCCGGGATCGCGGTGACGACGCGGGAAGAGGTGGCCTCGGCTCCCGGGCCGAGGAGTTCGCCCTGCTGCCGGCGGCCGTCGGCGCGCCCCGTGACCGCGGCTTCCGCGTCCATCCCGTCCCCCGGGCCGGCCAGGACGCCCGCGGCGGCGGTACGCGCGGGCGCCGGTTCGCCTTCGCGGCGGCCGGAGCGGTCTCGCTGGCGGCGTTCGCGCTGGTCGGCGCCCAGCCGCTGGAGACGGCCGTGGAGACGCCCCGGGCCCGGGGCGGCGGCCCCACCGCGGCGACGACCTCCCTCGCCATGACGCCGGGTCACCACTTGGAGCGCGACGCCGTCCACACGGCGACCACGCTGGGGGCGCCCCCCTCCCTCGGGGTCTCCCTGCTGCGTCCCTCCGACGCCCCGGTGCTCCCGCCGCTCGTCCGCAGCTACCGGGCCCTGTCGGAGGCCCCGGCCCGCTGACCCATCCCCACCGCCCTCTCCGCACACCCGTCAGGACCTGGTGTAATCGTCGTTGGGGCGCGCGTGCTTTCGGTATGCGCGCCTCCGGACGAACGGTGGGGAGAGGGATGGACGAGGGGAAGGCGCGGTCCTCCGCGCCCAAGCCGCAGTGGTGGCAACGACGACGCCCACGTACCGGCGAGCAGCCGGAAGCGGATCAGTGGCTCCTGCCGGAGGCGGCGCCGGTCACGCCCGCCGTGCCCGGCCCCGAGGCGACCGGTGGCGCGCCCGTGCCCCTGCACGCGCCCGACCCGTACGGCACCCCTCCCTACGGCCGCCCCGGCCCCTGGGCCCCCGCCCCGCCCGTCCAGCGCCCCACGGTCACCCCAGCCCACGGCACGGCTGTTCCGGGCGCGCCGGCGTATCCGCAGCCGGGTCCGACCCCGGCCCAGGGCACGCCGGTGCCGGCCGCGTCGCCGTATCCGGGCCACACCCTGCCGCAGGACGCCGCCCCCGCCCCGGCGTACGGGCAGCCGGCCGCTTCCGCGGCGGCCGAGGAGCCGGCGGACTTCCCGCTGCCCGCTCCGGCCGCCCCGGCAGCGGATGTCCCGGCCGCGGCGGGAGACGCCGTCGTGCCGCCGCACGCGCCGGCGGATGACCGGCCCCACCTCGGCGTCACCCCGCCGCAGGGCACGGCCGTACCGCCCGTAGCAGCCCACCCGCAGGCATACCCGCAGGCCGGCCCCCAGGGCCACCCTGGCCCGGCCCCCGCCGACGGCACGGTCATGCCCGCGCCGCACGCGCACGCGCACCCACACCTCACGCCCGGCCCGGAGGGCCCCTGGCAGTACGACCCCTGGGCGGCGTCCGCGGCCGCCGCCGCGGTCGCGGCCGGGGCGCCGGCGCCGGCGAAGGTGCCGTCCAAGGGGCGGATCCTGGCCGGGGCGGCCGTCGTCGCGGTGGTCGCCGGGGCGATCGGCGGAGGCCTCGGGGCGTGGCTGGAGCGGGACGGCGGGATGGGGCACAGCGTGACGCTGCCCCAGGCGTCCGCCGAGGCGGGCGACAGGCCGGCCGGGAGCATCGCCGGGATCGCCGCCCGGGCGCTGCCGGGCGTGGTCACCATCCACGTCAGCGGCAGCGGCGAACAGGGCACCGGCACCGGCTTCGTCCTGGACAACAAGGGCCACATCCTCACCAACAACCACGTGGTGCAGCCCGCCGGCTCCGGCGGCTCCATATCCGTGACCTTCAACGGCGGCCAGACCGCCAAGGCCACCCTCGTCGGCCGGGACGGCGGCTACGACCTGGCCGTCATCAAGGTCTCCGGGGTCTCCAACCTCACCCCGCTGGCCCTCGGCAACTCCGACTCCGTACGCGTCGGCGACTCCGTCGTCGCCATCGGCGCCCCCTTCGACCTCGCCGGCACGGTCACCACCGGGATCATCAGCGCCAAGGAGCGCCCGATCACCGCCGGCGGCAAGAAGCAGGACGGCAGCGACGTCAGCTACGTCGACGCCCTGCAGACCGACGCCCCCATCAACCCGGGCAACTCCGGCGGTCCCCTCATGGACTCCCGGGCCCGCGTCATCGGGGTCAACAGCGCCATCCGCTCCGCGGGCGAGTCGGAGTCCGGCGGTCAGGGCGGCAGCATCGGGCTGGGCTTCGCCATACCGATCAACCAGGCCAAGCGGGTCGCCGAGGAGCTGATCAACACCGGCCGGGCCACCCATCCGGTCATCGGGGTCTCCCTCGACAACGCCTATACGGGCGACGGCGCCCGGGTGAACTCGGACGGCGGCGACACCAAGGGCGTCACCTCCGGCGGCCCCGCCGACAAGGCGGGCGTCCGTCCCCGGGACGTGATCAAGAAGGTGGACGGGGTGTCCGTGCACAGCGGCAGGGAGCTGATCATCAAGATCCGCAGCCACCGTCCGGGCGACTCCATGACCCTGACCGTCGAGCGGGACGGCAAGGAACAGGACCTGCGGCTGACCCTCGGGTCGGCGAGTGCTCGCTGAGCCTCGGCCCGTTTTGGGCCGAGGTGTCTCCCACCTGCCCCCGTGGGCCAGGTACCGTGATAGACGGCCTGGACCCTCGGCCACCGACGCCACAAGGAGCTGTGCAACGTGCTCGACATAGGACCCCTCGAGCTGGTCGCGCTCGTCGTCCTCGCGGTGCTCATCTTCGGGCCCGACAAGCTGCCGAAGCTGATCCAGGACGTGTCGAGCACGCTGCGCAAGATCCGGCAGTTCTCCGACAGCGCCAAGGAGGACATCCGCTCCGAGCTCGGCCCCGAGTTCAAGGACTTCGAGTTCGAGGACCTCAACCCCAAGACGTTCGTCCGCAAGCATGTGCTGGAGAAGGACGAGCTGGGGCTGAAGGAGATCCGCAACGGCTTCGACTTCTCGTCCGAGATGGCCGACGTCACCGACGCGGTGCACGGTCGCACCTCCGAGCCGCAGTCCTCGGCCGCCCCCTCGGCGGGCACGGGGGACCTGCTCAAGAAGCGTGAGAAGGTCCAGGACGGCGAGCGTCCGCCGTTCGACGCCGACGCCACCTGAGCCCGTGTTGGCCGCGCCCCATTGACGGGGGTGGCTATCCTCCCTTTGTTCGGGGTGCCGTCGCGCGCGATGGGCCGGTGCCCACGACGAAGGGGCTACGAGGAGGCGCCGCGCAGATGGAGACGACGAGTCGGGTGGGGGCGCAGGGGGCCGACGCGTCCGCCGGTCAGGCGCAGGGAGCGTCGCAGGGCGGGTCCGGTGACCGGCGCTCGGTCGACGGCTACCTCCTGGCGTCGTTCCCGTGGTACGGCCTGGACGAGGCGTACACCGGACCACGCTGGCTGATGCAGGTCGGCGCCGCCGCCGACGGCACCGTGGAACACGGCGCCACCGGCCACGGCACCGAACCCACCCTGCGGCTGGAGCGGGCCGACCCGGGCGCCGCCAAGCAGCGCTTCGCGGTCGTGGTGACCGTGGCCAGCCGCCCGGTGCGGCGCAGCGCCGACGGCACGGGCGTGCTGGAGGCCACCTCCGTCTCCTCCGCGGCCTGGCTGGCCGGCTCCGGCCTGCTGGCGTGCACCTGGCCGGCCGCGATGGAGCGGGCGCTGCGCCAGGACTGGCTGGACCAGCAGACGGCCCTGGCCTGGGAGCTGGCCGACCAGCTGGACGAGGGCCCGTGGTCCTCGCTGTCGCTGCCGGTGGACGGCGTGCCGACCGACTTCCGCTACCGCGAGTCCGAGTACGGCTGGGTGCTGGCCGGCTCGCCCGAGGAGGGCGGGGTGCACCTGGGCGCGTACGGGCGGGGGATGAGCGCGTACGGCATGGGCTTCTCGGTGATCAAGGACATCGCCACCTACCGGGACTGAGCCCGGGACGGCGTACGCGTAAGGGGCGGCCTCAATGGAGGCCGCCCCTTACGCGCGTGCTCCGGTGCGCCCGGAGCCTCGCTCAGAACTTGTTGCGCGGCGTGATGCCCAGCGACATGCCGGACAGGCCGCGCTGGCGGCCGCCGAGCTTGCCCGCGATGGCCCGCAGGGCGCTGCCCGCCGGGGACTCGGGGTCGGTCAGCACGACCGGCTTGCCCTCGTCGCCGCCCTCGCGCAGGCGGACGTCGATCGGGATGGAGCCGAGCACCGGGACGTTGGCGCCCGTGGTCCGGGTCAGGCCGTCGGCGACCTTCTGGCCGCCGCCCGTGCCGAAGACGTCGACCATCTCGTCGCAGTGCGGGCAGGGCAGCCCGGACATGTTCTCCACGACACCGACGATCTTCTGGTGGGTCTGCACGGCGATCGAGCCGGCGCGCTCGGCGACCTCGGCCGCGGCCTGCTGAGGGGTCGTCACCACCAGGATCTCGGCGTTCGGCACCAGCTGGGCGACCGAGATGGCGATGTCGCCCGTGCCCGGCGGCAGGTCCAGCAGCAGCACGTCGAGGTCGCCCCAGTAGACGTCCGCGAGGAACTGCTGGAGCGCGCGGTGCAGCATCGGGCCGCGCCAGACGACGGGGGCGTTGCCCGGAGTGAACATGCCGATCGAGATGACCTTCACGCCGTTCGCCGACGGCGGCATGATCATGTTCTCGACCTGGGTGGGGCGGCCGTCCGCGCCCAGCATGCGCGGGACGCTGTGGCCGTAGATGTCGGCGTCCACGACGCCGACCTTCAGGCCGTCGGCGGCCATGGCCGCCGCGAGGTTGACCGTGACGGAGGACTTGCCGACGCCGCCCTTGCCGGAGGCGACGGCGTAGACGCGGGTGAGCGAGCCGGGCTTGGCGAAGGGCACCTCGCGCTCGGTCTGGCCGCCGCGCAGGGAGGACGCCAGCTCGCGCCGCTGCTCGTCGCTCATCACGTCCAGCTCGACGCTGACGCCCGTCACGCCCTCGACGCGGGCGACGGCCTCGCTCACCAGCGAGGTGATCTTGTCCCGCATGGGGCAGCCGGCGACCGTCAGGTACACCGCGACCGCGACCGAACCGTCCGCCGCGATCTCCACCGATTTGACCATCCCCAGGTCGGTGATGGGTCGCTGGATCTCGGGGTCGTTGACCGTCGCGAGTGCGGCGCGGATCGCGTCCTCACCCGGTGCGGCGGTTCCGTACGTGTCGGTAGCCATGGGTCGATGGTACGGCCCGGCGGGGGTGGGGAGGAAAGACTCTCAGCGGTCGCCTTCCTCACTCTCGCGCGGGAATACCCGGCGCTCGTCCAGCTCTCTGACCAGGTCCTCGAACTCCGAGCGGATCCAGTCCCGGGTGGCCACCTCGCCGAGGCCCATGCGCAGCGAGGCGATCTCCCGCGTCAGGTACTCGGTGTCGGCGATGGAGCGTTCGTTCTGCTTGCGGTCCTGCTCGAGGTTGACGCGGTCGCGGTCGTCCTGGCGGTTCTGCGCCAGCAGGATCAGGGGCGCGGCGTAGGAGGCCTGCAGCGACAGCATCAGGGTCAGGAAGATGAACGGGTACTGGTCGAACCGCAGGTGGTGGGGTGCGGAGCTGTTCCACACCACCCACAGGACGATGACGACCGTCATCCAGACGATGAACCGCCCGGTGCCCAGGAAGCGGGCGATCCGCTCGGAGCCCCGGCCGAAGGCCTCCGGGTCGTACTCCGGCAGCCAGGTCCGCCGCTTGACCCGGGGCAGGTCCAGGCGCACCCGCGGGCGCGGGTGGCCGTGCGGGTGGACCGCCTCCGCCTGCGCCCTCGCCCGCTCGGCCCGGTCGCCGCGCTCGGCGCGGCCCGGCCCGTACTCCCGCCCCCGCTCATCGCCCGCCATCGACGCCCTCCGGCAGCTCGTCCATGCCCGGTGCACCGTGGTACAGCTCGGTCTCCCGCCAGTCCTCGGGCAGCAGGTGGTCCAGGACGTCGTCGACGGTCACCGCGCCCAGCAGCGAGCCGCTCTCGTCCACGACGGGGGCGGCGACCATGTTGTACGTCGCCAGGTAGCTGGTGACGGCCGGCAGCGGGGTGTCCGGGGGCAGGGGGCGCAGGTCGGTGTCGGTGATCGAGCCGACGAGCGTGAAGGGCGGGTCGCGCAGCAGTCGCTGGAAGTGCACGGTGCCCAGGTACTTGCCGGTCGGGGTCTCGTCCGGCGGGCGGCAGACGTAGACCTGGGCGGCGAGGGCGGGGGAGAGGTCGGCGTTGCGGACGCGCGCGAGGGCGTCGGCGACCGTGGCGTCCGGGCGCAGCACGACCGGCTCGGTGGTCATCAGGCCGCCGGCCGTCCGCTCCTCGTAGGACATCAGCCGCCGGACGTCGGCGGCCTCGTCCGGACGCATCAGGGTCAGCAGCCGCTCCATCTCGTCCTCCGGCAGCTCGGAGAGGAGGTCGGCGGCGTCGTCGGGGTCCATCGCCTCCAGCACGTCGGCGGCGCGTTCCTCCTTCAGCTTGCCGAGGATCTCGATCTGGTCGTCGTCCGGCAGCTCCTCCAGCACGTCGGCGAGCCGGTCGTCGTCCAGGGCGGCGGCGACCTCCGCGCGCCGCTTGGGGGAGAGGTGGTGCAGGACGTTGGCGAGGTCGGCGGGGCGCAGCCGCTCGAAGGTCGCCAGGAGGTTCTCGGCGCCCTGCCCGTGCTCCTCCAGGGAGAAGCCGGTGACGGCCGACCACTCGACGGTCAGCGTCTCGCCCTTGCGGCGCAGGGCACCGCCCTTGCCGCGGCGGACGAAGACCTTGTCGATCTCCCAGTCGCGGCGGGCGGGCAGCTGGGTGATGGACACGTCCAGGACCGTCACCTCCTCGCCGCCGTCGACCAGCCGCACCCGCCGGTCGAGCAGCTCGCCCAGGACCAGCGTCTCGGTCGGGCGCTGCTCGAAGCGCCGCATGTTGACCACGCCCGTGGTGATGACCTGGCCCGACTCCACTCCGGTGACGCGGGTCATCGGAATGAAGATCCGGCGGCGGCTGACGACCTCCACGACGAGCCCGAGCACGCGCGGCGGGCGGCCGCCGACGCGCAGCATCGCCACCACGTCGCGGACGCGGCCCACCTGGTCGCCGTGGGGGTCGAAGACGGCCACGCCCGAGAGGTGCGAGACGAACACCCGGTAGGCGCCTGCTGCCATGGCCGCGTGCCTCCTGCCTGGCCGGGATCCCGTACGGGGATCCGCCGACGGATCCGCCGGCGAGGCCCGCCGACGGGATCGGATGTCCGATTCAGGCTAACGTGACCCGCTTCGCCCCGCCGGGGGGCGAGGGCCGTACGGAATCCTTGCGCTCCCGGCACGGACTCCCGGCTTCCGCCGTCCGGCGGCCCGGGTACGCTGCGGCCGTATCCCAGCGGTAACAGGAGGCATGAGCAGACGTGCGTACCCGTAACGCGGCTCTCGTGGGGGCCCTGTGCGTCGGCCTGTCCGCGGCGCTCACGGCCTGCGGCGGCGCCGCCGCCGAGGACCCCGACGCGGGGACCAACGGCGTCGGCAAGCTCGAGGCCCCCGCCATCCAGGACAAGGCCCGCGCGGCCGCGCGCAGCGCCGAGGCCGTCCACCTGTCGGGCAACGTCGTCAGCCAGGGCCGTACGTACCGCATCGACATGCGCCTGAAGAAGAACGGCGGCATGGGCCGGGTCTCGTCCTCCTCCGACGCCAGCGCGTTCGAGCTGCTGCGGGTGGGGGACGAGCTGTACCTGAAGGCCCCGGCCGGCTTCTGGGCGAAGGGCGCCTCGCCCTCGGCGTCCGCGGCGCCCGCCCCCAAGGCCTCCGCCTCCAAGTCGGGGGACGCCGCGGCGGCGGCCGGCAAGCTCGACGACAAGTACGTCAAGGTGCCCTCGGACGACCCCTCCTACCAGCAGTTCAAGGGCTTCACCGACAAGGACGTGCTGCTGGACGGCCTCCTCGGCCTGCACGGCGAGCTCGCCAGAGGCGAGCGCGGGTCGGTGGGCGGCGTCCGCACCGTCCGGGTCACCGGCGCCAAGGGCGGCGGCGGCACGCTGGACGTCTCCCTCGTCGGCACGCCCTATCCGCTGCGGGTGCAGCGCGCGGGCGGGGCCGGGCAGCTGGAGCTCGACGGCTGGGGCAAGGACTTCGCGCTCGCCGTCCCCGCGAAGTCGCAGACCGTCGACTACGGCAAGCAGCTGCGGATCCCCAGCGGCGGCTGACGCGGCCTTCTAGCGCTTCTTGCGCCCCCGCCGCAGCAGGCGCGGCAGCGCCGCCGGCATCGGATGGCGGGTCGTCGCCGGGGTCGGCAGGGGAGTGGCGGCCAGGGAGCCGTCCGGAAGGTCGCCGGAGGCGCCCGTGGGCGCCAGACGCAGCACGCGGCACGTCGTGGCCCACCGCTCCTCCAGCCGCTCCGCGTCCGGCGCGTTCAGGCGCTTGCCCTTGAGCTCGGCCACCGCGGCCGTCCACTCCTCGCCGCGCGGCGCGAGCTCGCCGACGGACGCGGTCCAGGAGACGATGCGGCCGCCCTTGTCCTTGCTGCGCACGGTGACCGTGGCCGTCGCGCCGTCGTCCAGGCCGAGCCCGTCCACCGGCTGCTCGCCGGGGCCGCCCACCAGGTACGCGGCGCCCTCGTGCCAGACGTGCCACAGGGCACGGCTGGGCCCGGAGGGGCCCTGCACCCAGATGAGGCCGGACTTCTTGGTGGCCTCTTCGATCAGCGCCTGCGTCATGGTCATGCGCCCTACCTTAAGCGCGGCCCCTACGCTGGTGACGTGAGTGCCGCCCCCACCCGAAGCGACGCGAAGCCGGGCCGGACCGCCGCCCCGGCGGCCTCCTCCACCTCCGTCCGCGTGGAACTGCTCCTGCTGGCGGTCGCCATCGCGGGCGTCTCCCTGTCCGCGCCGCTGATCGCGGCCACCGCCGCCCCTGCGCTGGCCATCGCCTTCTGGCGCAACGCCATGGCCGTCGGCGCGCTCACCCCCTTCGCCCTGTGGCGGCACCGCGCCGAGCTGCGCGGCGTCGGCCGCCACACGGCGCTCCTGGCGGTCGCCGCGGGCGCGCTGCTGGCCGTGCACTTCGGCGTCTGGCTGCCCAGCCTGCGGATGACCTCGGTGGCCTCCTCGACCGCCCTGGTCACCACCACCCCCATATGGACGACGCTGCTGCTGCGCCTGCGCGGCCACCGCCCGCCCGCGCTGGTGTGGGCGGGCACGGCGCTCGCGTTCCTGGGCGTGCTCATGCTGACGGGCGTGGACCTCTCGCTCTCGCCGCGCGCCCTGGCCGGCGACGTGCTCGCGCTGGCGGGCGGCATGGCGGGGGCCGGGTACGTCCTGCTGGGCGCGGAGGTGCGCCGCACGGTGAGCACGGTGACGTACACCTACCTCTGCTACGCGACCACGACCGTGCTGCTGCTGGCCGCGTGCCTGGTCGGCGGCGTCCGGCTCGGCGGCTACGACGGGGAGACCTGGCTGAAGCTGGCCCTGCTCACCGTCGCCGCGCAGCTGCTGGGCCACTCGCTGATGAACCGGGTGGTCAAGGGCCTCGGCCCGTCGGTCACCTCCACCGCGATCCTGCTGGAGACCCCGGGAGCGGCGCTGATCGCCGCGCTGTGGCTGGACCAGCGGCCGCCCGTGGTGGCCTACCCGGCGCTCGCCGTGATCATGGCGGGCCTGGCGCTGGTCATCATGGGGGACCGGAAACGGAAGCCCGTGACCCCCGAGACCGGCGTGTAGGGGCGGCCGGGGCGGCCCGGGGGCCTACAGCCAGCCGTTCCGCTTGAACCCGCGGTGGATCGTCACGCAGATCGCGACCGTGACGACCATGACCGCCGGATAGCCGTACTTCCAGTGCAGCTCCGGCATGTAGTCGAAGTTCATGCCGTAGATCCCGGCGATCATCGTGGGAACGGCGAAGATCGCCGCCCATGAGGTGATCTTGCGCATGTCCTCGTTCTGCGCCACGGACGCCTGCGCGAGGTTGGCCTGGAGGATGGAGTTCAGCAGGTCGTCGAAGGAGACCACCTGCTCGTGCACGCGCGCCAGGTGGTCGGCGACGTCGCGGAAGTACTTCTGGATGTCGGGGTCGACCAGCCGCATCGGGCGCTCGCTCAGCAGCTGCATCGGCCGGATCAGCGGGGTGACGGCCCGCTTGAACTCCAGCACCTCGCGCTTGAGCTGGTAGATGCGGCCCGCGTCGCCGCCCCGGCGGGATCCCTTGCCGGGGTCGGAGAAGACATCGATCTCCACCTCGTCGATGTCGTCCTGCACGGCGTCGGCGACAGCTATGTAGCCGTCCACCACCTGGTCGGCGATGGCGTGCAGCACGGCCGAGGGGCCCTTGGCGAGCAGCTGGGGGTCGTCCTGCAGCCGGTGGCGCAGCGCGCGGAGCGAGCCCTGGCCGCCGTGCCGGACGGTGATGATGAAGTCCGGGCCGGTGAAGCACATCACCTCGCCGGTCTCCACCACCTCGCTGGTGGCGGTCAGTTCGGCGTGCTCCACGTAGTGGATGGTCTTGAAGACGGTGAAGAGCGTGTCGTCGTAGCGCTCGAGCTTGGGCCGCTGGTGGGCGTGGACCGCGTCCTCGACGGCCAGCGGGTGCAGCCCGAACTCGCGGGCGATCCCGGCGAACTCGTGCTCCGCCGGCTCGTGCAGCCCGATCCAGGCGAAGCCGCCCTCGGTGCGCACCCGGCGCATGGCCTCGGCGGGGCTGATGTGGTCGCCGACGCGCTTGCCGTCGCGGTAGACGGCGCAGTCCACGACCGCGCTGTTGGTGGCGGGGTCGCGGGTGGCGTCGTAGGCGCCGCCCTGGCTGGGCACCCGGCGCAGGGCGGGACGGACGGCGGCACGCAGGTCGCGGATCATCGACATCGGCTGGCTCCTTCACGGGCCGGCCGTCAGCGCGGGGCGCGGTGCGCAAGCGCTGCCTGAAAACGTGGACGTGGTGTTCCGTGGGGGTACGTCCGCAATTCGGGCGGCGCTTCGGGCGATGCGCGGGGCTGACGGCAGTTCGCGGAGAACGTCGGTAAGAAAACGGGACAAAGCGGGAGAGGCGCTCTTCCGTCAACTGCCGCGGGCGTGAAGGGGCTTCCGTGAGGCGGTGCCGGCGCGGGGGCCGGGCGCGGAAGGCTTCAGATCACGTGGAGACTCACGCGGTGACCCACCGGGTGGCTCACTCGGTGACGTGCGTCCGGAGCGGTGAAGACGGGAGAACTGTCGGTACTGCACGGTCGACTAGGATCCACCGCAGCCCCACCTCCTCCGGCCGGTCCCCGCTGGGGGACGAACGTAGCGCGCTGACCAAAGGTCAAGGCGGGTTCCAGGCTAGCAGCCGCTCGACGCGTCAAGCCCCCCTGAGGCCCGCCTTTGCCCGTTCGATACGCGTTCTATGCTCACGGCATGTCAGACGTTCTCGCATTGGTCGAGGCCCGGCTGCTCATGGCCCTCGGTACGCCGGACGCGCGTGCCGCGGTGACCTTCCTGGGCGCGGACCGGATCGAAGTCCTTCGCTTCACCGGCGCCGACGAGGGCGGGGACATCGTCCGCTACGTCACCCTCGGCATGTCGGCCCAGCCCATGACCGACCCCACGGCCACCGTCGTCGATCACCTGCGCGGCCCCCGCGCGGAGCTGGTCCTCTCCGTCCGCAGGGGCCGCGCCGACACCGACAAGGTGCTCCGCCCGCTGGCGGTGCTCGCCGCCTCCCCGCAGGTGGAGGGCGTCGTCGTGGCGCCCGGCGCCTCGCTGGACACCGGCGAGCCGCTGTGGCCGGGCGCATCGTTCACCTCCGTGCTCGTCGGCGAGTCCGGCGGGCTGGTGGAGGACCTGGAGCTGGACGAGCCGATGGACCCGGTCCGCTTCCTCCCCCTGCTTCCCATGACCCCCAACGAGGCCGCGTGGAAGCGGGTGCAGGGCGCCGCGGCCCTGGAGGAACGGTGGCTGCGGCACGGCACCGACCTGCGCGACCCGCTGCGGTCCGGGGTTCCGCTGGGCTGAGCGGGCCCGTGGGGCGGCAGGGGCGGGACGGCCAAAAACGTCGGACGGCCTCGACTCCGGACGGGTGATCGTCCTTGACGCGGGGGCGGCCTGGTAGGACCGTTGGAGGCTATGAGGGGCGAACCCAGTTGCCCGAAGTGCGGTGGCCGGGTGCGCGCGCCCGGTCTCTTCGCCGACTCCTGGCAGTGCAGCGTGCACGGTACGGTCCACCCCCTGCAGCCGGTCGTCCCGCCGAGCGTCGAGGCGCTGGCCGTCGTGGTCAACCGGGCACAGGTGCCCGTGTGGATGCCGTGGCCGCTGCCCGTGGGCTGGCTCTTCACCGGCGTGGGCAGCGCGGGCGACGACCGCAGCGGGGGCCGGGCCACCGCCGTCGCCTGTACGGGGCCGAGTCCGCTGGGCGGCCCCGGTGAGCTGCTGCTCGTCGCCGAGGAGCTGGGCGTGGGGCTCGGCGCCCGCTACGCCGGCGTCGACGGCCCCGACCCCGGCCCGTACCTGGCGGTGGACCGCTCCCCGCACGCCAAGGTCCACGCGGCGGGCCGCCCCACCCCCCTGTGGCACGTCGACAAGGCCCCCGGCGACCGGGCCGTCTTCGCGGGCGAGGCGCTGGGGCTGTGGCTGTGGGCGATCGTGTGGCCGGAGAGCTCGGGGCTGCTGATGTACGACGAGCTGGTGCTGACGGACCTGCGCGACGCGGGGGCCGAGGTGGACCTGCTGCCCTGCGGGGCGCTGTCACCGCGCATCCTGTCGCCCTGAGCGGTGCGGCCGGCCGACGACGGTCGCCGCCCACGGTCGCCGCTGAGCGGCCGGATCATGTTCTGACGGCGGTTATCCTGAACCGGTCCAGTTACGTTCCACCCGCCGTTGGGAGCAGTGTCGTGCGCATCGATCTGCACACCCACTCCACGGCGTCGGACGGTACGGACACCCCCGCCGAGCTGGTCCGGAACGCGGCCGCCGCCGGGCTGGACGTCGTCGCCCTGACCGACCACGACGGGGTCGGCGGCCACGCCGAGGCCATCGCCGCCCTGCCCGAGGGGCTCACCCTCGTCACGGGCGCCGAGCTCTCCTGCCGCCGGAACGGCCCGAACGGCTTCAGCGTCCACATGCTGGCCTACCTCTTCGACCCGCTGGAGCCCGAGCTGGCGCGCGAGCGGGAGCTCGTCCGCGACGACCGCGTGCCCCGCGCGCGGGCCATGGTCGTCAGGCTCAACGAGCTCGGCGTGCCGGTCACCTGGGAGCGCGTCGCCGAGATCGCCGGGGACGGCGCCGTCGGCCGCCCGCACGTGGCCACCGCCATGGTCGAGCTGGGTGTCGTGGACAGCGTCTCCGACGCCTTCACCTCCGAGTGGCTCGGCGGTCACGGCCGTGCCTTCGTCGAGAAGCACGAACTCGATCCCTTCGAAGCGATCCGGCTGGTCAAGGCCGCCGGCGGCGTCACCGTCCTCGCGCACCCGCTGGCGCTCCAGCGCGGCAACTGCGTCTCCGAGAGCGCGATAGCCGAGCTGGCCTCGGCCGGACTCGACGGCGTCGAGGTGGACCACATGGACCACGACGCCGCCACGCGCGCCCGGCTGCGCGGCCTCGCCGCCGAGCTCGGCCTGCTGACCACCGGTTCCAGCGACTACCACGGCAGCCGCAAGACCTGCCGGCTCGGCGAGTTCACGACCGACCCGGAGATCTACGGCGAGATCACGCGCCGCGCGACGGGCGCCTTCCCCGTCCCGGGCGCCGGGGGCTGACCACCCCACGCGTCGGACCCGTACGCCGCGCCCCGGCGTCCGGGCGCCCGTGCCCCACGGTCCGTCGTCCGGAGTCCGTACGCCCGGATCCGCCGCACTCCCGCACCCGTCCTACGACGGCGTTCGCGACCGTGCTCCTGACTTCTCCCTCCCTGCTCTCTGCTCGCACCACTCCCGCAAGGCCCTCACTGTGTTCGACATCGCTGTCTTCGGATCCCTCTTTCTCACCCTTTTTGTGATCATGGACCCGCCCGGGGTCACGCCGATCTTCCTCGCGCTGACCGCGGGCCGCCCCGTCAAGACGCAGAAGCGCATGGCGTGGCAGGCGGCCACGGTCGCCTTCGGCGTGATCACCATCTTCGGCATCTGCGGCCAGCAGATCCTCGACTACCTGCACATCACCACCCCCGCGCTGATGATCGCGGGCGGGCTGCTCCTGCTGCTGATCGCGCTGGACCTGCTGACCGGCAAGTCCGAGGAGCCGACCCAGACCAAGGACGTCAACGTCGCGCTGGTGCCGCTGGGCATGCCGCTGCTGGCCGGGCCCGGCGCGATCGTCTCCGTGATCCTCGCCGTGCAGCACGCCGACTCCTTCAAGGGCCAGGTCTCGGTGTGGTGCGCGATCGCCGCCATCCACGTGGTGCTGTGGGTGGTGATGCGCAACTCGCTGCTGATCATCCGCGTGATCAAGGACGGCGGCGTGGTGCTGGTGACGCGGCTCGCCGGCATGATGCTCTCCGCGCTGGCCGTGCAGCAGATCATCAACGGCATCACGCAGGTCATCGCCTCCCACTGAGGCGCTGCGGCCGCGTCCGTACGCGACCCGGCGGCCCCGCGTACAGAACACCCCCGTACGGTCCTTTCCGTACGGGGGTGTTCTGTACGCGCTGCGCGGGAAGCGTTACCGGACCGCGGTGTCGGCCGGGCGGATGTAGATGCGCTGGCCGATGGAGGCGGCCTGCTGCACGATCCGGTTGACGGAGGCGGCGTCCACGACGGTGCTGTCGACGGCGGTTCCGTCGACGTCGTCCAGGCGCATGATTTCGAAGCGCAAGGCACTTCTCCCTTCGTCTGATCCTCCTGAGGAGAACTTTTATGAACAGTGACGCGCGCGGCGACGCTGCGGCGCGTTTCATACGTGTCCAACGAGGAGACCCGAGCAAACATTCCCTACGCTAAAGAAATTATTGATATGTCTAACTACTCGCCCCGCGAGCTGGCCGAGATCGCCTCAGGCATCGAGCGCACCAACGAGCTGCTCACCCGAGTCCTGGCCGAGGTCGCGACCACACCCTCCACCCACGCGGTCTTCGTGGACGCCGGCTACGTCTACGCCGCCGCCGGCCGCCTCGTCGCCGGCACCGAGGACCGGCGCACCTTCGAGCTCGACGCCGAAGGGATCATCGAGGCCTTCATCGACAAGGCCCGCTCGATCTTTCCCGACAGCCGGCTGCTGCGCGTCTACTGGTACGACGGCGCCCGCCGCCGCATCCACACCGCCGAACAACAGCGCATCGCCGAGCTCCCCGACGTCAAGGTCCGCCTCGGCAACCTCAACGCCAACAACCAGCAGAAGGGCGTCGACTCCCTCATCCGCACCGACCTGGAGTCCCTCGCCCGGCACCGCGCGATCAGCGACGCCGTGCTCATCGGCGGCGACGAGGACCTCGTCTCGGCCGTCGAGGCCGCCCAGGGCTACGGCGCCCGCGTCCACCTGTGGGGCATCGAGGCCCTCGGCGGGCGCAACCAGGCCGAGCCGCTGCTGTGGGAGGTCGACAGCCAGCGCACCTTCGACCTCGAGTTCTGCAAGCCGTACGTGACCCGGCGCACCCTCCACGAGCAGCCCTTCGGCCTCGCCGACGACGCGGGCCGGACCGGCGGCCCCGTGCCCTCCCGCGACGACGTCCGCTTCGTCGGCGCCCGGGTGGCGGCCCAGTGGCTCGGACAGCGCGGCCGCGTCCCGCTCGCCGAACTGCTGCCCGGCCACCCCTACCTCCCCGGCACCGTCGACCAGGAGCTGCTCGTCGAGGCCGAGTCACTGCTGGGCCTGTCCCTGCGCGGCCACGCCGACCTGCGCCGGGCCCTGCGGGACGGGTTCTGGGACCACCTGCGCACGCAGTTCTGAACGAACCGCCCCGCGCCGCGCGCGCCGGAATGCGCGGGAAGGAGGTGAGTGGAACCCTGACAGGGAGCACCGGTGCGGCACCGACACAGAGACGAGGCGATCGGCCATGGCGGCCACTGACCGCGTGGTGGGGCTCGGCCAGCCCTGCTGGGTGAGCCTGATGACCGCCGACCTTTCCGCGGCGCAGAACTTCTACGGGGCGGTGCTGGGCTGGGCCTTCCGCGCCGCCTCCTTCGGCGAGGGCTTCTCCGTGGCGCTCGCCGACGGCAAGCCCGTCGCCGGCCTCACCGACATCGCCCGCCGCATCGGCATGGCCGTCTCCTGGACCAGCTACTTCGCCGTCGGCGACGCCGACATGGTCTCGGCGCGGGTGCGCGAGCGCGGGGGCACCGTCGCCGTGGGCCCGCTTGCCGTCGGCAGCGGCCGGGTGGTCCTGGCCGCCGACCCGGCGGGGGCCGTCTTCGGCTTCTGGGAGGGCCGCAACGTCCCCGACTGGGGCATCGGCAAGGGCGCCGCCCCCGCCTGGCTCGAGCTGCGCACCCGGGACGCCTTCGCGGCCGCCATGTTCTACGGCGAGATCTTCGACTGGGCCGTCGACCGGCCGGGCCGCTGCGAGGTCCGCTACGAGGACGAGATGGTGACCGTACGGGCCGGCGGGCACACCGTGGCCTGCCTGCGCGGCGGGGCCATCGAGGCCGACCCCGACCCGCGCATCAGGCCGCGCTGGCACGTCTACTTCCGCGTCGACGACGTGGAGAAGGCCGTGGAATCGGCCCTCGCGGCCGGCGGGGCCGTGGTCAACGAGCCCGGCGGCCCCGGGGCGGGCCGGGAGGCGACGCTGCGCGACCCCGAGGGGGCCATGTTCACGGTCACCTCGAAGACGAGCTGCTGAGACGCCTCTCTTGAGACGCCTCTCGCGCCCCGCTTCCGGCGCGGGCTCAGACGGCCGGCGTGCCCAGGATCCCGTTGAGCAGGACCCGTAGGGCCCAGGCCTCGCGGTCGCCGCCGGACAGGAGGGCCTCCCGCATGGAGGTGATCATCGGGTAGCGGTCGGCCGGCAGGGACGCGTAGTGCCGGTCGATGTCGGCGATGTGGTCCTCCTGGACCATGTCCTTCGCGTTGTAGGCGCTCTGCTCGGCCGCCGACGCGGTGATGTGGAGGTGGAGCAGGTCGACGGCCCAGGCGGCGGTGGTGTCGTCGAGGCCGCCCTGCTTGAGCAGGGCCAGCACGCGGTCGAGGACGAGCAGGGCGTTGGCCCCCTGGGGGATGCCCCCGAGCGCGGTGAGCGCGAGCCCCTCGTGCCGGCCCATCGCCTCGACGGTGGCGGCGACGAGCGCGCGGAGCTGCTCCCGCCAGTCGCCCTCCGAGGTCAGGGGCACCTGCCCCAGGGCCTCGTCGAGCATCGCCGCCATCAGGTCGTCGCGGTTCTTGACGTAGACGTAGAGCGAGGCCGGGCCGGTGTCCAGTTCCTGGGCGACACGGCGCATGGTCAGCGCGTCCAGACCGTCGCGGTCCAGCACCCGCAGCCCCGTCCGCACGATCACGTCGCGGCTCAGCGGGGCTTTGGCGGGCCGCGCGCGGCGACTCATCGGCTGGGTGCTCATGGCGCGAGCCTACCCCTCGACGAACGCCGTTTGGAACGAACGACGTTTGACACGAACAGTGTTCGTTTCCTACGGTGATGTCGCAACGAACGGCGTTCGCCACGATCGACGTTCGTATTCGCCGTCGCTCCGGGAGCCCCCACCATGACCACACTCGCCGCCCCCGCCCCCGCGGCCGCGATCTCCCCACCACGCCGGTGGGCCGTCCTGGCCGTGGTCCTCGCGGCCGAGATCCTCGACCTCCTCGACTCGACGATCACCAACCTCGCCGCGCCGACCATCGCCGCCGACCTCCACGGCGGGGAATCCCTGGTCCAGTGGCTCGGCGCCGGCTCCGGCCAGGCCCACGCCATGGCCGTCAGCCTCCTCCTCGTGGCCGGCGCGACCGGCGTCAGCTGCTGCCTGGTGCGGCTGCTGCCCCGCAACGCGCAGCCCCGGCACCACTGAGATCCCCGGCCGGGCCTCCCGGCGGCCCACCCGGCGGACCTGTCACCTCACCCGACCGACCCAATCAGCGAAAGCAGCACGACATGATCCTGATCACCGGAGGCCGCGGCGCGGTCGCCACCCACCTGCTCACCCTGCTGCGCGAGCACGGCACGCCCGTCCGCGTCGCCTCCTCCGCCCCCGGCGAGCTCGACCTGCCCGAGGACGTTCCGTCGGTCGCGCTCGACCTCACCGACCCGGCGACCTTCCCCGCGGCCCTCGCCGGCGTCACCTCGGTCTTCCTCTACGCCACCGCCGACCACATCACCGAGTTCGCCGACCGGGCCGCCGAGGCCGGAGTCGACCACATCGTGCTGCTCTCGTCCTCCTCGGTGCTCGGCCCCGACCCCGAGGACGACCTGCTCGCCAAGTCCCACCTCGACGTGGAGAAGGCGCTGCTGGCCTCGCCGGTCGCCACCACGATCCTGCGACCGGGCGCCTTCGCCGGCAACGCCGGCGGCTGGGCGTGGTCCATCGCCTCCGGCACCCCCGTGAGCCTGCCGTTCCCCGGCGCCTATGCCGAGCCCGTTCACGAGAAGGACGTGGCCGAGGCCGCCTTCTCCGCCCTCACCGACCCCCGGCACCGCGGCGGCCGGTTCACCCTGACCGGACCCGCCACGATGACCTTCACCGAGCAGATCGACCAGCTCGCCGCGGTCATAGGCCGGCCGATCGCGACCAAGCGCGTCACCCCGGAGGAGTGGAAGAGCGAGATGGCCGCGTACGTCCCCGGCCCCTACGCCGACGCCCTCCTGAACTGGTGGCAGTCCAACGACGGCAAGCCGGGCGAGCCCACCGGCGGCGTCGAGGACCTCACCGGCCACCCCGCCCGCGCCTTCGCCACCTGGGTCGCCGACCACGCCGCCGACTTCACGCGCTGAGCCCGTTCTTCCCTCCTCCGGCCTCAGGCCCTCTACGCCTCGGCTCGCCCCGCTCCGGGCTCCGGATCGGTCGTGCGCCAGAAGCCGACGAGGGCCTCGGCCGTTTCGGCGGGCCGCTCCGCGTTGGGGGAGTGACCCGCGCCCGACACGATCGTGCGGTGCGCCGAGAGCTCCTTGGCCATCTCGGTGATCCTCGGCACCGGCCAGGCGTAGTCGAGCACGCCGGAGATGACGTGCTTGGGCAGCGGCACCGCCGCCAGCTCCGCCGTACGGTCCGGTTCCTCGATCAACTGGCGGCCCGTCGCCATCAGTTGCTCGGGAACGGTCGTCGTCCAGCGCCGGTGCAGGAAGTCCGCCAGCCCCGGCGCCTTGCCGTCCGCCGCCGCGTTCTCGGCGTCCCGGCGCTGCATCTCCCGCCAGACGCTCTCCATGTCGAGGACCGCCAGGGCCTGGATCAGCTCGCGGGTCCGGGCCTGCTGTGTCGCGGAGATCGACCCGGCGCCGCTGCTCATGACGGTCAGCGAGCGGAACGGGGACGCGTCCGCGAGGACGGCGGCGCGGGTGATGAGACCGCCGAGGGAGTGCCCGAGGAGATGGATGCCGGGCCGGCCGTCCTCGGCCGTGAGGGCCGCGGCCTGGGCCAGGACGTCGCGGGCCAACTCGTCCTGGGCGTAGGCGGCTTCGTCGCGGGGCCCGGGCGTCTCGTGCTGTCCGCGCCCGTCCACGGCGACGGCGCGGTAGCCGGCGGCGGCCAGGGGCTCGAGGAGGGCGATGAAGTCCTCCTTGCTGCCGGTGAAGCCCGGTACGAGGAGGACGGTGCCGCGCCGTGGCGACGCGGGGCCCGGGCGCGCGTCGTGGACGGCGAACTCGCCGCGTGCGGTGGCGAGACGGTACGCGCTGGCGCACGCGGGCAGGGTGAGGAACGGGGGCCGGCTCATGCCCCGAGGCTAACGCCGGGGGCTCACGCGCCGCCGGACGGGCTGCGGTTCGCAGCCCGTCCGGCGGTAGGCGTCATGACCGTCAGGCCGAGGCGGCCTTCGGGGCGGCCGTCTTCTTGGCGGTCCGCGTGCGCTTCGGCTTGGCCTCGGCGTCGGCCTCTACCGCCGGGGCGGCGGCCTTCTTGGCGGCCGCGCGCGTGCGCTTGGGCTTCTCCTCCGTCGCCTCGACGACGGCGGCGGCGGCCTTCTTGGTCGTGCGGGTCCGCTTGGGCTTCTCCGCCACGGTCTCGGCGGCCTCGGCCGTCTCGACCGGGGCGACGGCCTTCTTGGCCGTACGGGTCCGCTTGGGCTTCTCCACGACCGTCTCGGCCGCCTCGGCGGTGTCGACGGCGGCGACGGCCTTCTTCGTGGCGGCGCGGGTGCGCTTGGGCTTCTCCGCGACGGCCTCGACGGCCTCGGCCGTCTCGACGGCGGCGGCGGCCTTCTTGGTCGTGCGGGTCCGCTTGGGCTTCTCCGCCACGGTCTCGGCGGCCTCGGCCGTCTCGACCGGGGCGACGGCCTTCTTGGCGGCACGGGTCCGCTTGGGCTTCTCCACGACCGTCTCGGCCGCCTCGGCGGTGTCGACGGCGGCGACGGCCTTCTTCGCGGCGGCGCGGGTGCGCTTGGGCTTCTCCGCGACCACCTCGACGGCCTCGGCCGTCTCGACGACGGCGGCGGCCTTCTTGGCGACGCGCGTGCGCTTGGGCTTCTCCACGACCGTCTCGACCGCCTCGGCGGTGTCGACGACCGCGACGGCCTTCTTCGCCGTACGGGTCCGCTTCGGCTTCTCCGCGGCGGCCACGACCGCCTCGGCGGCCTCGACGACGGCGACAGCCTCGGCCGTCTCCACCGCGGCGACGGCCTTCTTCGCCGTACGGGTGCGCTTCGGCCTGGCCGGAGCCTCCACCGCCACGGCGGGCTCGGCGACCGGCGCAGGGGCCTCCGCCACCACGGGGGTGACCGGGGCGGCGACGGTGACCGGAGCCGAGGACGCGCCATTGCGCGTGCGGCGACGGCGGCGCGGGCGCGCCGGGGTCTCGGGAGCGCCGGAGAGCTCCTCGGCCACCGGAGCGGCCACCGGGGCGGCCGCGGCGGCTGGCGCCGCGGCGGACGTCATGGACGAGCCACCGCGCGTGCGGCGACGCTGGCGCGGGGTGCGGGTGCGCTCCGGGCGCTCCGTACGCTCCTCGGTCTTGGGGCCGCGACCGCGGTCACGGTCGCCACGGCCACGGCCGCCCGGCTCGCCGAGGTCCTCGACCTCCTCGGCCGCGAGCCCGGCCAGCGTCCGCTCGGAACGCGGCAGGATGCCCTTCGTGCCGGCGGGGATGCCGAGCAGCTCGTACAGGTGCGGGGACGTGGAGTACGTCTCCTCCGGCTCGTCGAACGGCAGCTCGAGCGCCTTGTTGATGAGCTTCCAGCGCGGGATGTCGTCCCAGTCGACCAGCGTGACGGCCGTACCCGACTTGCCCGCGCGGCCGGTGCGGCCGACGCGGTGCAGGTAGGTCTTCTCGTCCTCGGGGGTCTGGTAGTTGACGACGTGGGTGACGTCGTCCACGTCGATGCCGCGGGCGGCGACGTCGGTGCAGACCAGGACGTCGACCTTGCCGTTGCGGAAGGCGCGCAGCGCCTGCTCGCGGGCGCCCTGGCCGAGGTCGCCGTGGACGGCGCCGGCGGCGAAGCCGCGGCGGGTCAGCTGCTCGGAGATGTCGGCGGCGGTCCGCTTCGTGCGGCAGAAGATCATCGCGCGGTTGCGGCCCTCCGCCTGCAGGATGCGGGCGACCATCTCCGGCTTGTCCATGTTGTGGGCGCGGAAGATGTGCTGGGCGATGTGGGCGTGGGTCTGGCCCTCGTCGTCCGGCGAGGTGGCGCGGATGTGCGTGGGCTGCGACATGTAGCGCCGCGCGAGGGAGATGACGGCGCCCGGCATGGTGGCCGAGAACAGCATCGTCTGACGCTTGGCGGGGAGCATCGTGATGATGCGCTCGACGTCGGGCAGGAAGCCCAGGTCGAGCATCTCGTCGGCCTCGTCCAGGACGAGCGCCTTGACGTGCGCCAGGCTGAGCTTCTTCTGGCCCGCGAGGTCCAGCAGTCGGCCGGGCGTGCCGACGATCACGTCGACGCCCTTCTTGAGGGCCTCGACCTGGGGCTCGTAGGCGCGGCCGCCGTAGATGGCCTGGACGCGGACGTTACGGACCTTGCCGGCGGTGAGGAGGTCGTTGGTGACCTGCTGGCACAGCTCACGGGTGGGAACCACGATGAGCGCCTGCGCGGCGTCGGTCAGCTGCTCGGGCTTCGCCCGGCCGGCCTCGACGTCGGCGGGGACCACGACGCGCTCCAGCAGGGGCAGGCCGAAGCCCAGGGTCTTTCCGGTGCCGGTCTTGGCCTGGCCGATGACGTCGGAGCCGGAGAGGGCGACCGGGAGCGTCATCTCCTGGATGGGGAACGGATTGACGATGCCGACAGCCTCGAGGGCCTCGGCGGTTTCGGACAGAATCCCGAGTTCGCGGAAAGTGGACAGAATCTTGCCTCTTCTGTGAGACGCGGCGCGTGGCGCACGAAGGGGGTCGTACGAATGTGACGTACGCACCGCGCCGGGTGACGATCCGGCCATGGGGCGACCGGGTGACGCGGGACCACTGCCTTCGCTCGAGCACACGTGCCGCTAGCGGATCCCTCCAGGTGCGTACGTCTCGTACGTACCGCGCGGAGGGCGGTCGGTTTTGTGGAAGCCGATCGGGCCACCGACCGGGCATCCGCTGGTGCCCCGGAGACGCGCCTCCAGAAGACTCAGCATGAGTTCGGCCCGTCGAATACTCGACTGGCCTATTACCACTGTACCCCGGAAAGGCGCATGTGTGTCCGGACAATCCCGTGTCCGGATCCTGAGGAACTGTCTGACCAGGGGCTTCCGCGTGTCGCGCGGGGGGCTATCGTTCGCTGCATGGAGACGCCCGACACGCCAGAGAACGCCACCGAGCCCGTGGCCGAGCTCACCGGAATCGCCGCCCAGGACTGGGCCCACGCCTCCGCCGACCCGCAGTACCGGGCGGCCGTGGTGGATCTGCTCGGCGCCCTCGCCTACGGCGAGCTGGCCGCCTTCGAGCGGCTGGCGGAGGACGCCAAGCTGGCGCCGACCCTGGACGACAAGGCCGCCCTCGCCAAGATGGCCGCGGCGGAGTTCCAGCACTTCCAGCGCCTGCGGGACCGCCTGGAGGCCGTCGACGTGCAGCCGACCGGGGCCATGGAGCCCTTCGCGGCCGGCGTGGACGAGTTCCACCGCCAGACCGCCCCGTCGGACTGGCTCGAGGGCCTGGTCAAGGCCTATGTCGGCGACTCGATCGCCAGTGACTTCTACCGCGAGGTCGCGGCCCGGCTGGACTCCGACACCCGGGCGCTGGTGCTGACGGTGCTGGACGACACGGGGCACGCCACGTTCGCGGTCGAGAAGGTGCGCGCCGCGATCGAGGCCGACCCGCGGGTGGGCGGCCGGCTCGCGCTGTGGGCGCGGCGGCTGATGGGCGAGGCGCTCTCGCAGGCGCAGCGCGTGGTCGCCGAGCGTGACGCGCTGTCGACGATGCTCGTGGGCGGAGTGGCCGGCGGCTTCGACCTCGCGGAGGTCGGGAAGATGTTCTCCCGGATCACCGAGGCGCACACCAAGCGGATGGCCGCGCTCGGCCTGGCGGCGTAACGAAGGACGCGGCAGGGACAACGCGCACCACCGGATCCCGCGGATCCGCCCCTCAGGCCGTGGCTGATCGGCGGGGCCGGGCGGCCGGGCGCAGCAGCAGGGAGACCAGCGCGAGGGCCACGCCCAGCGACACCCCGAGGGTGGCCAGGGTGTGGCCCGGTCCCAGCACCGAGTGGGCCAGCAGGGCGCCGAACAGCGCGGCGCCCGGTCCGGTGGACAGCGCGAGGGCGCGGGAGCGGAACTGTCCGAAGCGCGCGGGAAGCCACCGCAGGGCTCCGTAGGAGACGGCGAGGCCGATCAGGACCGAGCCGAGCGCTTCCCAGAGGATCATGCTCATTCCCTCCCGTGAGTGGCCGAGAAGCGGGGTGCAAATCGGTCGTAGCGGTCTTACCCCATGACCGACCCGGGCAACCCTCGTTCCGGGCCCGGTGTGGCGTACGAACAACGGCGGGGCCCCGGTGAGTTCAGCACCGGGGCCCCGCCGTTCATTTCCGCTGGACGCGGGTCACATGGCGCCGAAGCCGACCTTGCGGACGGTGGGCTCGCCGATCTCCACGTACGCCAGGCGGTCGGCCGGGACCATGACCTTGCGGCCGCGGTCGTCCACCAGGGTCAGCAGCTGCGTCGTGCCGGCCAGCGCCTCGGACACCGCGCGCTCGACCTCCTCGGCAGTCAGCCCGCTCTCCAGAACGATCTCGCGGGGCGCCTGCTGCACGCCGATCTTGACCTCCACGGTCTGTCCCTCCGAAGGTGTGGGGTTCCCCCTTGGCTGAGCCCAGGGGAGGGGTGCGCGGAGCGATCCGCGCCGTACGGTCCACACATTAGCCCGGCACGGGCGCCCGGCCGGGCCCGGTGCGCACGCTCGCAGCGAACACGTGCGACGCGCCCGGGCGCGGGGGTCAGTGCTGCTCGGGGCCGACCTTGGGGAAGCCCGCGATGCCGCGCCAGGCCAGCGAGGTCAGCAGCTGGACCGCGGTCTCGCGGGGCACGGAGCTCTCGCTGGAGAGCCAGTAGCGGGCCACGACCTGCGAGACCCCGCCGAGGCCCACGGCCAGCAGCATCGCCTCGTCCTTCGACAGGCCGGTGTCCTCGGCGACCACGTCGCTGATCGCCTCGGCGCACTCGAGCGAGACGCGCTCGACGCGCTCGCGCACGGCCGGCTCGTTGGTCAGGTCGGACTCGAAGACCAGGCGGAAGGCGCCGCCCTCGTCCTCCACGTACGCGAAGTAGGCGTCCATGGTGGCCGCCACCCGCAGCTTGTTCTCGGAGGTGGAGGCGAGAGCGGTGCGGACGGCCTGGAGGAGGTTCTCGCAGTGCTGGTCCAGCAGCGCCAGATAGAGGTCCAGCTTGCCGGGGAAGTGCTGGTAAAGGACCGGCTTGCTGACGCCCGCGCGCTCGGCGATGTCGTCCATGGCCGCCGCGTGGTAGCCCTGGGCCACGAAGACCTCCTGCGCGGCGCCCAGAAGCTGGTTTCGTCGGGCTCGGCGCGGCAGGCGCGTGCCTCGCGGGCGCGCCTCGGTCTGCTCGATGGCTGTCACGCCGCCTCCCATGATTGTTCCCTGCACGGTGTGCACCGCGCCCGCCATCGTACTTTTGGGTAACCGGGCCGTGCGTGGTCGGAGCGGAGAATTTCACGGACCGGACGCTGTGGGAAGCCGACAAAGTCGACAAGCGGTACACGCCGCCCGTCCGCCCCCGCCCATACCGGCCGGTATGCGGCTAGCGGTAGTCGTCCTCGTCGAGCTCCACCACCCGGGCCTGCTCGACCCGGTCCGCCTCGTTGGCCGAGGCCGGGTCGCCGGTCGGCAGCGCCTCGTCGCGCTGCGGGGCCAGGTCGGCGTGCTGTTCTGCGACGTCGGCCTCCGGGGTCTCGGCGTCGGCGGTGATCACATCGGCTGCCGCGGCGTCCTCGTCCTCGAAGGTGTCCGGGTCGGTCGGGTCGACAGGCATGCGGGATCCCTTTCCAGCATCCAGGATGAGCGCCCTCGTACTCCTTGGTACGAGCCTAGGAGACGCGGACGCGCACCGCCAGGCGATCTGTGACCGCCGCCACAACAGTCCCGGCGTGATCGTCTCGTAACATTGCCCGCATGTCTTCGACCGAGTCGCCGGATGCCCGCGCCGTACCGGTGGTGCCGCCCACGCGGTCATCGCAGGTCAGCGCGGGCGAGAAGCTGCGCACGGTGACCCTGCCCGGGGTCACGCTGACCGTGCGCTCCCGGCCGCCCGCCCGCGAGGGTCTGCCGCCCGCGCTCTACGTCCACGGACTCGGTGGTTCCTCGCAGAACTGGTCCGAGCTGATGGAGCGGCTCGCGGACACCGTCGACGGCGAGGCGCTCGACCTGCCGGGCTTCGGCGACGCGCCGCCCCCGGGGGACGGCGACTACTCCATCACCGGGTACGCACGCGTGGTCATCCGCTACCTCGACGCCTCCGCCCGGGGCCCCGTCCACCTCGTCGGGAACTCGATGGGCGGCGCCGTCGCCACCCGCGTCGCGGCCGTGCGGCCCGACCTGGTCCGCACCCTCACGCTCGTCTCGCCCGCCCTGCCCGAGCTGCGGCCGCAGCGCACGGCGGTGCCCACCGGGCTGCTGGCCGTGCCGGGCGTCGTCTCGCTCTTCGCCCGGATGACGAAGGACTGGAGCCCCGAGCGGCGCACCCGCGAGGTGCTGGCCCTCTGCTACGGCGACCCCTCGCGGGTGTCGCCCGAAGGATTCGCCCTGGCGGTGGCCGAGTACGAGCGACGCCTGGAGCTCCCCTATTTCTGGGAGGTCATGGCCCGCTCGGCGCGCGGCATCGTCGACGCCTACACGCTCGGCGGACAGCATTCGCTGTGGCGTCAGGCGGAGAAGGTCCTTGCCCCTACTCTGCTGGTGTACGGAGTGCGCGACCAGCTCGTCTCCATCCGTATGGCCCGCCGCGCGAGCAAGGCGTTCCGCGACTCGCGGCTGCTGACGCTTCTGCAGGCGGGTCATGTCGCGATGATGGAGGACCCGGACGTGGTGGCTCGCGCCTTCCGGGAACTGCTCGCGGATACCGCCACGACATCTGAACGGAGCGCCCCGCCCCGTGGGTAAACACAGCGCACGCGCCGACCGGCCCCGCCAAGGCTCCGCCGCAGGCTCCGGCCGCCGGGTTCCGGACGGTCAGGGACCGGCCGACCACGGCCCGGGGGAGCTGCCCCCGGTACCCGGTCCGGGATCGGGGCGCAGGCGCGGAGGGGCCTCCGGCGACGACGCCGCGGTGCTCGCGGCCGACTTCGACGCGGGCTTCGGCCCCGACTTCGACGCGGGCTTCAGCGCCGGGCTGCGGACGGGCTCCGGCCCGGAGACGGACGCCGCCGGACGCGAGCAGAGCGCCGGATGGGGCGTCATCGGCGCCCAGCGTGCCCAGGACGCCCCGGCCGGTCAGGTGCCCTCCGGGCGGACGCACTCCGCCACCGGCTTCAGCCCCGGCGGGCTCGACGTCGCCACCCCCACCCGCACCCGGCCGGCCGCGTCGGCGGACGGTCCCGGGCGGCCGCGGGGCCGCGCGGCGACCCGGACCCGCAGCGCCTCGCGCGCGCCGGGCGGCGCCGTGGCCCGCACGGTGACCGGGGTGGCCGCCGCCGTGGTGACGGCCGTGCTGGCGGTCACGGTGGCCGGGCAGGTCGAGGAGACCACCGAGAGCAAGGCGCAGGCGCGCTCCATGGACCTCGCGAAGCGCGGCGGGCCGGACGCCGCCTCCCGTTCGGACAGCAGACCGACACCCAACGGCGGCGTCACGATCCCCGCCACGTACGAGCAGAAGATGGCGCGCGCGTACCCGCTGGACGCCAAGGCGAGCGCCTCGGGTGAATTCGAGACCGTCGAGGGCGGCGAGAAGGCCCCCGGTAAGGGTGAAGTTCTGCGGTACCGCGTTGACGTGGAGAAGGGGCTGCCGCTGGACGCCGCGCTCTTCGCCGACGCCGTGCACCGCACCCTCAACGACGACCGCAGCTGGGGCCACGACGGCAAGCGCACCTTCGAGCGGGTCTCCTCGGGCAAGCCCGACTTCGTGGTGACCCTGGCCAGCCCGCGCACGACGGCCACCTGGTGCGCCAAGTCCGGGCTGGACACCACCGAGGACAACGTCTCCTGCGACTCGGCGGCGACCGACCGGGTGATGATCAACGCCTACCGCTGGGCGCAGGGCTCGCAGACCTACGGCGACGGCCGGATGTACCTCTACCGCCAGATGCTGATCAACCACGAGGTCGGCCACCGGCTCGGCCACGACCACGAGTCGTGCTCCGAGGAGGGCGCGCTCGCCCCCGTGATGATGCAGCAGACGAAGTTCCTCACCTCGGACGGCAAGACCTGCCGGCCCAACCCCTGGCCGCACCCGGAGGCGACCGGCTCGCCGTCCTGAGGCCCGTAGCGGGGCCGGCAGCGCGTCTTCGTATTCGAGACGATTCGTCTCTGGATATGAGACACCTTTGCCACGGGCCGAAAATTCGTTCAGTCTTCTTCGCATGTCGCACCGCCACGCCTCCGAGAACGCCGGCTTCCAGCTGGCGCTGATCGGCGTGGCCGCACACGCTGTCGCCGACATTCACTGTCGCTGAGAAGTACTCCCTTCCGGCAGTTCCCCCTTCACGCGCCACCGCGCCTTTTGGCGTCGCGTCCGCCGGGGGCGGTCCGCGGTGCTTCCCGTGTGCTTTTCCCGACCGCCTTCCGTGGGTGCTTCGCGCTCTCCTCCCCCTCGCTTCCCGCGAAAGGCCTTTCCTGTCATGCGTCAGATGTCCGTCATATCCCGTCGGGTGGCCGCGGCCGCCGTCAGTGTGGTCCTGGCCGGCGGCGCGGCGGCGTGCGGCCCGGAGAAGAGCGGCGCCCAGGGCGGCGGCGCCGACGGCGCGCCCAAGAAGGGCGGCACGCTCACGGTCCTCAACAGAGGCCCGCAGAAGCAGTTCGACCCCGCGCGCCTCTACACCTCCGGCGGCGGCAACGTCCCCTCGCTCGTCTACCGCACCCTCACCACCCGCAACCGCGAGAACGGTGCCGAGGGCACCAAGGTCGTCCCCGACCTCGCCACGGACACCGGCACGCCCAGCGACGACGCCAAGACGTGGACGTACAAGCTCAAGGACGGGCTGAAGTTCGAGGACGGCTCGCCCATCACCTCCGCGGACATCAAGTACGGCGTGGAGCGCTCCTTCGCGGCCGAACTCTCCGGCGGCGCCCCCTACTTGCGCGACTGGCTGATCGGTGGCGACACCTACCAGGGCCCGTACAAGGAGAAGAAGGGCCTCGACTCCATCGAGACGCCCGATGCCAAGACCATCGTCTTCAAGCTGAAGAAGTCCGAGGGCGACTTCCCCTACTTCGCCACCTCCACCCAGTTCGCGCCCGTGCCCAAGGCCAAGGACACCGGCGCCAAGTACGCCGAGCACCCGGTCTCCTCCGGCCCGTACAAGGTCGTCAAGAACGTGGGCGACGGCGAGCAGCTGACCCTGGAGCGCAACCCCCACTGGTCCGAGGCGACGGACAAGGAGCGGCACGCCTACCCCGACCGGATCGAGGTCAGGTCCGGTCTGGCCCCGGCCGTCATCAACCAGCGGCTGTCCACCGGATCCGGCGCCGACGCCGCCGCGATCACCACCGACACCAACCTCGGCCCGGCCGAACTCGCCCAGGTCACCGGCGACAAGAAGCTCGCCGCCCGGGTCGGCACCGGCCACTTCGGCTACACGAACTACCTGGCGTTCAACCCCAAGGCCAAGCCCTTCGACGACCCGAAGGTGCGCGAGGCGATCTCCTACGCGATCAACCGCACCAGCGTCGTCAACGCCGCCGGGGGCTCCTCGCTCGCCGAGCCCGCCACCACCTTCCTGCCGAACCAGAAGTCCTTCGGGTACACCGCCCACGACCACTTCCCGGCGGGCGCCAAGGGCGACGTGGACAAGGCGAAGCAGCTGCTGAAGGAGGCGGGCCACGAGGACGGGCTGGAGATCACCCTCACCCACTCCACGGCCCAGAACGCCGAGACCAGCCCCGAGATCGCCACCGCCGTCCAGGCCGCCCTCAAGGACGCCGGGATCAAGGTCAAGCTCGAGGCCCTCGAGGACAACGACTACGAGGAGAAGGTCCACAGCGTCGACAAGCAGCCGGGCCTCTTCCTTGCCCACTGGGGTGCCGACTGGCCCTCCGGCGGTCCCTTCCTCGCGCCGGTCTTCGACGGCCGGCAGATCGTGAAGGACGGCTACAACTTCAACGCCTCCCGTCTCGACGACTCGAAGATCAACGACGAGATCGACGAGATCAACAAGATCACCGACCATGACGCGGCCGCCAAGCGCTGGGGCGCCCTCGACAAGAAGATCGGCGAGCAGGCCCTGACCGTGCCGCTCTTCCACCCCGTCTACAAGCGCCTCTACGGCAAGGACGTCAAGAACGTCGTCATCAGCGACTGGACCGGCGTCCTCGACATCTCGCAGGTCGCGGTCAAGTGACGACCGATCTGATCACCACCCGGGAACCGGAGGCGGGAGCCGCTCCCGCCTCCGGCGCCCGCCAGGTCTGGCGGCGGCTGCGCACGCGCAAGGCCGCGCTCGCGGCCGCCGCCGTGCTGGGCCTGCTCGTCCTCCTCGCCGTCGCCGCGCCCCTGCTGGCCGCGCTCGAGGGCCAGGACCCCAACGCGTACCACGACACCCTCGTCGACTCCGCCCGCGGCGGCGTGCCCTTCGGCGACCTCGGCGGCATCAGCGCCGAGCACTGGCTCGGCGTCGAACCCGGCACCGGCCGCGACCTGTTCGTACGCCTGCTGTACGGCGCCCGCGTCTCGCTGCTCGTCGCCGTCGGCGCGACCCTCGTCCAGATCCTCGTCGGCGTCGGTATCGGCCTCGCGGCCGCGCTCGGCAACCGCTTCGTCGAGAGCGTGCTCACCCACGTCACCGACGTGATGGTGGCGATGCCCCTGCTGGTCTTCGCCATCGCCCTGATGGCCGTCGCCCCGGCGGACTTCCCCCGCCCGCTGCTCCTCGCGATCGCCATCGGTCTGCTGCAGTGGGGCGGCATGGCGCGCCTCGTCCGCGCCCAGACCCTCGGCCTGAAGAAGCTCGACTTCGTCTCGGCCGCCCGGCTGACCGGAGGCTCCACCTGGCGGGTGGCCCGGCGCGAGCTGCTGCCCTCGCTCGCCGCCCCCGTGATCACCTACGCGGCGGTCCTGCTGCCGACCAACATCGTGCTCGAGGCGAGCATGTCCTTCCTCGGCGTCGGCGTGAAGCCCCCGACCCCCTCCTGGGGCCACATGCTCTCGTCGGCCACCACGTGGTTCCGCGCCGACCCCATGTACGTGGCGCTGCCGGCGCTCATGCTGTTCGTCACCACGCTGGCCTTCACCGTCCTCGGCGACGGGGTGCGCACGGCACTGGACCCGCGCGAGGCCTCACGCCTCCGCGTCGGCAGAAGCCGGCGCACGGCGCGCAAGAGCGGCGCGGAGGGCGTGGCATGACCGGATACCTCCTGCGGCGCGCCGCCGGCGCGCTCGCCGTCGTCCTCGTGCTCACCGCCGTCGTCTACGCGACCTTCTACATCGCCCCCGGCGACCCGGCCCGCCTGGCCTGCGGCCCGCGCTGCAACCCCGAGCAGATCGCCCAGGTCCGCGAGCAGCTCTCCCTCGGCGACCCCGTGTACACCCAGTACTGGCACTTCCTGCAGGGCATCCTCGCGGGGCACGACTACTCCACCGGCGCCGAGGTGGTGCACTGCGACGCGCCCTGCTTCGGCCTGTCGTACCAGAACAACCAGCAGGTCACCGACATGCTCGTCGAGCGGCTGCCGGCCACCGCCTCGCTCGCGGTCGGCGCCATGGCCGTATGGCTGCTGCTGGGCACCGGCACCGGCCTGCTGTCCGCGCTGCGCCGCGGCGGGATCACCGAACGGGTCCTGACCTGGCTCACCCTCGCCGGCACCGCCACCCCGGTCTTCATCAGCGGCCTCGGCCTGCTGATGCTCTTCTGCACCTACCTGGAGTGGCTGCCCTTCCCGTCCTACGTGCCGCTCACCGACGACCCCGAGCAGTGGGCCTGGAACATGCTGCTGCCATGGGCCGCGCTGGGGCTGCTGGAGTCGGCGAAGTACACCCGGCTGACCCGCTCCTCGATGCTGGAGACGCTGGCCGAGGACCACATCCGCACGTTCCGCGCCTACGGCGTCGGCGAGCGCTCGCTCGTCGCGCGGCACGCCCTGCGCGGCGCCGTCGCGCCCGTCATCGCGCTGTCGGCCGCCGACTTCGGGTCGATGTTCGGCAACGCGGTGCTCACCGAGATGATGTTCGGCCTGCCCGGGATCGGGCAGCTGCTGGTGAACTCCACCAAGAGCCTCGACCTGCCCGTGGTCGTCGCCGTGGTGACGGTCACCGGCACCGCCGTCGTCGTCGCCAACATCGTGGCGGACGTGCTCTACGCCGTCGCCGACCGAAGGGTGGCCCTGCGATGACGACCGAGCCGCTGGTGGCGGTCGACGGCCTGTCCGTCTCCTTCCCCGCCGGTCCCGACCCGGCCGACGGCCTGATCCGGGCCGTGGACGACCTGTCCTTCACCCTCCCGCCCGGCGGATCGCTCGGCATCGTCGGCGAGTCCGGTTCCGGCAAGTCCACCGCCGCCTACGCGCTGCTGGGCCTGCACCGGGGCACCGGCGCCCGCGTCGCCGGCTCGGTCACCGTCGCCGGGCACGACGTGGGCGCGGCCGACGACGCCGGGCTGCGCCGGCTGCGCGGCGGGGTGGCGGCCATGGTCTTCCAGGACCCGCTGTCCTCCCTGGACCCGTACCAGGCCGTCGGCGACCAGATCGCCGAGGTCTACCGCGTCCACCGCCGCGACGCCTCCCGCCGGGCCGCCCGGGCCCGCGCGGCCGAGGTCCTCGACCGGGTCGGCATCCCGGACGCGGCCCGCCGCGCCCGCTTCCGCCCGCACGAGTTCAGCGGCGGCATGCGCCAGCGCGCCCTCATCGCCATGGCCCTGGCCTGCGAACCCCGCCTGCTGGTCGCCGACGAGCCCACCACCGCCCTCGACGTCACCGTCCAGGCCCAGATCCTCGGCCTGCTGCGCGAGCTGCGCGAGGAGACCGGCATGGGCCTGATCCTGGTCACCCACGACCTCGGCGTCGCGGCCGGCAGCGTCGACGAGCTGCTGGTGATGAAGGACGGGCGGGCCGTGGAGCACGGCCCGCTGCGCGAGGTGCTCGGCACGCCGCGCGAGACCTACACCCGCGACCTGCTCGCCGCCGTCCCGCGCGTCGAGGCCCGCCGCCAGGCCCGGCCGGCCGCTGTGCGCGGAGGCGCGGACGACGACGGCGTGCTCCTCGAAGCCGTGGGCCTGACACGGCGGTTCGGGCGCGGCAAGCGGGCCGTCGACGCCGTGGACGAGGTGTCGCTGACCGTACGGGCCGGCGAGACCGTCGGCGTCGTCGGCGAGTCCGGCAGCGGCAAGACCACGCTCGGCCGGATGCTGGTGCGCCTGCTGGAGCCCACCGCCGGCGAGCTGCGCTACCGGGGCCGCGACATCGGCGGACTGAAGGAGCGTGAGCTGCGGCCGTTCCGCAGCGAGCTGCAGATGGTCTTCCAGGACCCGGTCTCCTCGCTCAACCCGCGCCGCAGCATCGGCGAGTCCATCGCCGACCCGCTGCGGGCTGCGGGGAAACTGGGTGACCATCAGATCACGGCCCGGGTAAGGGAACTGCTCGAGCGCGTCGGCCTCGACGCCGGCTCCTACCACCGCTACCCGCACGAGTTCAGCGGCGGCCAGCGGCAGCGCGTGGGCATCGCCCGGGCGCTGGCCCCCGAGCCGAAGCTGATCGTCTGTGACGAGCCCGTCTCCGCGCTCGACGTCACCACCCAGGCGCAGGTCGTGCGGCTGCTGGGCGAGTTGCAGCGGGACCTCGGCCTGTCCCTGGTCTTCATCGCCCACGACCTGGCCGTCGTACGCCAGGTCAGCGACCGGCTCGTGGTGATGCGCGGCGGGCGGATCGTGGAGGAGGGCCCGGCCGACTCGGTCTACGAGGACCCCCGGCACCCCTACACCCAGGGCCTGCTGGCGGCGGTGCCGGTGCTCGAACCGGCGGAAGCCGCTGCATAGCGCGAGACAACGTCTCATCTATTGGAAAGTCACTCCTGTTCACCCCTTCCGGTGGCGCGACGGACAACCGTCCGCCGCGCCACCGGGAAGCGCGCATAGCGTGCTCCCCGCTGCCGTAACGGCGGCTGCCGACAAGGGAGAACGGGGGTGCGTTCGTGCGTGTGGGACTGCTTTCCGAGGGCGGGTATCCGTATGCCGCCGGCGAGGGCGGGGAGTGGTGCGACCATCTGGTGCGCGGACTCGGCCAGCACGACTTCGAGCTCTACGCCCTGAGCCGCAGCGCCCGCCAGGAGGACAGCGGTTGGCACGCGCTGCCCGGCAACGTCCGCCGCGTGCGGGCGGCCCCGCTGTGGGGCGGCCCCGCACCGGGAAGCGTGGGGAGCGCCTACGGCTCCTACGGCCGCGAGCAGCGGCGCCGGTTCGCCGGGCACTTCGGGGACCTGGCCGCGGCGATCACCCTCCCCGGTGACCAGGCGTACCGTTTCGCCGACGGCCTCCACGGACTCGCCGACCTCGCCCGCGACGAAGGCGGCCTGGCCGCCGCCCTCCGCTCCGAACTGGCCCTGCGCGCCCTCGAGACCGCCTGCCGCGCACCCGGCGCCCACCCCGCCGCCTACAGCGCCAAGGTCGCCGACCTCCTGGTCGTCTCCGGCTTCCTGGAACGGGCCCTGCGCCCGCTCTCCCTCGACTGGTACGGCAGCGCCGACGGCGACCGGGGCCTCGCCGGCGTCGACCTCTGCCACGCCACCTCCGCCGGGCCCGCCGCCCTGCCGGGCCTGCTGGCCAAACGCTTCTTCGGTACCCCCCTGCTCGTCACCGAGTACGAGGTCCACCTGCGCGAGTACTACCTCGCCGGCACCGAGACCCTCTCCCTGCCCGTACGCACCCTCCTGTCGGCCTTCCACCGCCGCCTGGCCGCCCAGGTCTACGCCGAGGCCGCCCTGATCACCGCCGGCGACGGCCAGGCCCGGCGCTGGCAGGAGCGCTGTGGCGCCGACCGCGCCCGGCTGCGCACGATCCACCCCGGCATGGACGCCACCCTCTACGAGGCGGTGGGGGAGGGAGACCTGAACGACACCGCCGCCGGCCCCGCCGGCGGCGGACCGGCCCTGGTGTGGGCGGGCGGCGACGTCGAGCCCCACCTGTGGGAGGCACTGGCCGCCATGCGGACCGCCGAGCCCGGCGTACGGCTCAGGGTGCTCGGCCGGCCCCCCGCCTCCGGCAGCGTGCCCGACGGCGTCGCCTATGGTCCGGCCGTCGGCCCCGAGGACTACGCGGCCGGCGACGTCGTCGTCCTCTCCGGCGCGGCCGACGGCTTCCCCACGGCGCTGGCCGAGGCCATGTTCTGCGGCCGGGCCACGGTCTCGCCCGACGCCGGCGCGGTCCGCGAAGTCATCGGCGGCACGGGCCTGGTCGTCCCCGCGCAGGACCCGCGCGCCCTCGCCGAGGCCTGCCTCGCCCTGCTGCGCGAGCCCGAACGCCGCGCCCGGCTGGGCGCCGCCGCCCGGGCCCGCGCCCTGGAACTCTTCACCGTCGAGCAGAACGTCTCCGCCTTCGGCGCCCTCTATCTCGAGGTCCTCTCCCGCGCCCCGGTCCAGCACGCCGCCCCGGACCCCTCCGTCCCCTTCTCCCACGCCGCCGGCACCCAGCAGCCGCTCAGCGTCTCCCCCCGCGCCGCCTCACCCACCTGGGCGGGCCGCCCATGACGACATCGCTGCGGCCCGAGAACGCCGCGCCGAACCCCGTCGGCATAGCCGAAGCGACGGCCGGCGACGCCGCGCCCGGCGAAGGACCGGCCCCCGAGGAGACACGGGCGCACCCGGACGGGACGCCCGCCGACCCGGTCAAGGCGCTCCTGCGCCGGCACCACGCCCTGTGCGCCGGCGCCGTCGACCCCCTGGAGATCGCCGCCGGCCTGGAGGCCCGCGGCGTCTGCGACCGGGTGGCCGCCGCGTACCGCCACCGCGACGTGTTCGCCCTCGCCGAGGAGCTCCACGCGCGCGTGGAACGAGGACAGGAGAGCGAACGGACGGCGGAGCCCGCGCCCCGCCCGGCCGGTGACGGCCCCTGCGCCGTGCTCCGCGCCGGCTGGGGGACCACCGGATCGCTCGCCTGGCTGTGGCTGGCCGCCTACGCGCTCGTCGGCGACGGCCTGGTCGTCCTGCTGCTGCACGGCCGCCGCGGCCTCCCCCCGCAGGCCCTGGCGTCGGCCGCCGTGACCGCCGCCGCGCCCACCGCGCTCGCCCTGGCCTGCTCGGTGGCGCCCGCCGCCTGGTGCGCGCACTGGTTCGCCGGCCGGGCCCGGCGCGTGCTCGGCGCGAGCCGGGGCCTCGCCGAGTTCGGCAGGAGGGTACGGCCGGCGCTGCTGGTGACCGTCACGCTGTTCGTGGGCGCGCTGCTGGCCTTCCTGTGGCCCGCGCGCACCGCCCTGCCCGCCGGCCCCTCGCCCGCGGCCCCGGCCGCCACCCCCTCCTCGCCTACACCGCCGTCGCGGCGCTCGGCGGGCTGATCTTCCTGGCCCGGCTGCTCGCCGCGCACGGCCTGGCCCGGCCGGCCGTCGCCGCCGTCCTCGCCGCCGCCGTGGCCGAGGCGGTGCCGCTCGCCACCCTCCTCGCCGCCCGCCTGCCCGGCTGTGAGGCCCTGCGCTGGCCCGTCGGCCGGGCGGCCGACGCCTACGGACCCGCCGCGATACCGCTCGTCGCCTGCGCGCTGCCGGCCCTCGCCCTGCTGGCCCACGCCGTCCCCGCCCTGTCCCGGGCCTCGGTCCACGGACGCGGCGACCTCCCGCCCGTGCCCCCGCCGTCAGTCCCCCGGTGGCGCCCCCTGTGCCCACGGCATAGGGGAGCGTCCCTCGCCCGGTGACCCACCCACCCTTCAAGAGGAGAACAAGGACGATGACCGTTCACCCCCGCAGCACCACCGGGCGAGAGCGAGGGCACGACCGATGAGGGTCCTGCTGCTCGGCGCCAACGGCTACCTCGGCCGCTTCGTGGCCGACCGGCTGCTGGCCGACCCCGCCGTCCAGCTCACCGCGCTGGGCCGCGGGGACGACGCGGACGTCCGCTTCGACCTGGCCACCGGCAGCCCCGGCGCGCTCACCCGCTTCCTCAACGCCGTCCACCCCGGAGTCGTCATCAACTGCGCGGGCGCGACCAGGGGCGGGGCCCGCGAGCTGACCCGGCACAACACCGTGGCCGTCGCCACCGTCTGCGAGTCGCTGCGCCGCAGCGGCTGCGGGGCCCGCCTGGTGCAGGTGGGCTGCTCCTCGGAGTACGGCCCCTCCCAGCCCGGCTCCTCCACCGCCGAGGACGCCGTACCGCGCCCGGGCGGCCCGTACGGCGTCAGCAAGCTCGCCGCCACCGAGCTGGTGCTCGGCTCCGGCCTGGACGCCATCGTGCTGCGGGTCTTCTCGCCGGTCGGCCCGGGCACCCCGGCCGGCTCGCCGCTGGGCCGGCTCGCCGAGGCCATGCGCCGGGCGATGCAGAGCGGCGACAACGAACTCAAGCTCACCGGACTGGGCGTGCAGCGAGACTTCGTCGACGTCCGCGACATCGCCCGGGCCGTGCACGCCGCCTCGCTGTCCGCCGCCCAGGGGGCCGTCAACATCGGTACCGGCCGGGCGGTGCGGCTGCGCGACGCGGCGAACCTGCTCGCCCGGGTCGCCGGCTTCGGCGGCGCCCTGCACGAGCTCGACGACCCCCACCTGGGCGCCCCGCCCGCCTACCCCTACCCCGACGGCTGCGGCAGCTGGCAGCAGGCCGACGTGCGCACCGCCCGCGACCGCCTCGGCTGGCGGCCGCGCATCGGCCTGGAGGAGTCGCTGGCCGACATCTGGATGGAGGCGGCGTGTCGTATCTGATCTCGCCGGGCCACCGCCGCGCCCTCTCCGCCCGCAAGGCCCCCTCCGGCTGGCCGTCCCCGGCTTCGCCCACCCCCTGGTCGCCCCCGTCGAGTGGGGCGGGCTGCAGCGCGCCGGACTGCCCCTGGACTGGGTGGTGCTCGGCGGCAGTTCGCTGCGCGAGTCCGGCGGCGTCACCGGCGGGCCGGGCAGCCGCCAGGACCCGTACTGGCTGTCCGCCGTCGTCCCGCTGCGGACCGCCGGCATCCGCGTCCTCGGCCACCTCGACATGGGATACGGCTCGCGCCCCTTCGGCGAACTGCTCTCCGACGCCCAGCGCTTCCTCAACTGGTACCGCGTCGACGGCTTCGCCCTGGCCCGCTGCCCCGCGGACGCCGCCTCGCTCCCCGAGACCCGGCGCATGACCGGCGCGCTGCGCACCCTGCTCGACAAGGCGCACGTGGTGCTCGTGCACGGCACCCAGCCCGCCGCCGGCTACGCCGCCCTCGCCGACCAGCTGGTGACCTTCGCCGGCCCCTGGTCCCGCTACCGCTGGTCCCAGGCCGCCGAATGGACCGCCGAGCACCCTCCCGAGCGCTTCTGCCACCTCGTGCACGGCGTGCCGCGCTCGCATCTGGACGAGGCGCTGCGCATCGCCCGCTGGCAGGGCGCGGGCACCGTCTACTTCACCGACCGCACCGATCACGACCAGCTCGATCCCTGGGAGTCCCTGCCCGGCTACTGGGACGATTTCGTCTCGCGGATCGGACCTGCTGTCTCGGAATGAGACGGGGCGTGGCAGTGTTACGGGTACGTGCGCCCCGCACGCGCGGGGACGTTTCGCATGTGTCCGTTCGCGTATGTCCACCGACCTACGGAGACCCCGTGTCGCTGCCACCCCTGGTCGAGCCGGCCGCCGAGCTCACCGTCGACGAGGTTCGCAGGTACTCCCGCCACCTGATCATCCCGGACGTCGGGATGGACGGGCAGAAGCGGCTGAAGAACGCCAAGGTGCTCTGTGTGGGCGCGGGCGGGCTGGGCTCGCCCGCCCTGATGTACCTGGCCGCGGCCGGCGTGGGCACGCTGGGCATCGTGGAGTTCGACGAGGTCGACGAGTCGAACCTGCAGCGCCAGATCATCCACAGCCAGGCCGACATCGGCCGGCCGAAGGCGGAGTCCGCCCGTGACTCGGTCCTGGGCATCAACCCCTATGTGAACGTCGTTCTCCACGAGGGCCGGCTCGAGGCCGACAACGTCATGGAGATCTTCTCCCAGTACGACCTGATCGTGGACGGGACGGACAACTTCGCCACCCGCTACCTGGTCAACGACGCCTGCGTGCTGCTGAACAAGCCGTACGTCTGGGGCTCGATCTACCGCTTCGACGGCCAGGCGTCCGTCTTCTGGAGCGAGCACGGCCCCTGCTACCGCTGCCTCTACCCCGAGCCCCCGCCGCCCGGCATGGTCCCCTCGTGCGCCGAGGGCGGCGTCCTGGGCGTGCTCTGCGCCTCGATCGGCTCGATCCAGGTCAACGAGGCCATCAAGCTGCTGGCCGGCATCGGCGACCCGCTGGTCGGCCGGCTGATGATCTACGACGCCCTGGAGATGTCCTACCGCCAGGTGAAGGTCCGCAAGGACCCCGACTGCGCGGTCTGCGGCCCGAACCCCACCGTCACCGAGCTCATCGACTACGAGGCCTTCTGCGGCGTCGTCTCCGACGAGGCGCAGGCGGCGGCGGCCGGCTCGACCATCACTCCCAAGCAGCTCAAGGAGTGGATGGACGACGGCGAGAACATCGACATCATCGACGTCCGCGAGCCCAACGAGTACGAGATCGTCTCGATCCCCGGGGCCCGGCTGATCCCGAAGAACGAGTTCCTCATGGGCGACGCCCTGCAGGGGCTGCCGCAGGACAAGAAGATCGTCCTGCACTGCAAGACGGGTGTCCGCTCGGCGGAGGTGCTGGCCGTGCTGAAGTCGGCCGGGTTCTCCGACGCGGTGCACGTCGGCGGCGGCGTGATCGGCTGGGTCCACCAGATCGAGCCGCAGAAGCCGGTGTACTGAGGCCCGCACGCTCCCGGGGGACCCGGGAGCCGTGCCTGCTCTGAACCGCCCCCGCTCGCCTCGCGAGCGGGGGCGGTGCTCGTCTCACGGGCAGGTCGTGCCGTCCTTCGGCACCCTTCCCTCCAGGAAGTCGGCGTTCACGGCCTTCGTCGCGCACTCGTCGACGCCGTACGTGCCATGGCCCTCGCCGGTGACCGTCAGCCGGACGCCGACGCCCTTGCCGAGCTTCTCGGCCATCCTCTCGGCGCCCGCCACCGGCGTCGCCGGGTCGCCCGTGTTGCCGACCACCAGGATCGGCGCGGAGCCCTCGGCGCCCACCTCGGGCGTCTTCCACCGGCCCTTGACCGGCCAGTCCGTGCACGCCAGCAGCGACCAGGCGGCGGACTCGCCGAAGACGGGCGAGGCCGCGCGGAACTCCGGCAGGCGCCGCCGGACGTCCTCCACGGTGTAGCGCTGCTCGGCGTCCGCGCAGGAGATGGCCCGGTTGGCGGCCTGGAGGTTGCTGTAGCGGCCGTCGGGGGAGCGGCCGCTCAGCGAGTCGAAGAGCAGCAGCAGGGTGTTGCCGGTGCGCTTGCCGATGGCCTCCTGGAGGCCGGCCGTCAGGTACTTCCAGGTGTCCTTGGAGTAGAGCGCCGCCGCGATGCCGTTGACCGCCTCGTCCTGCGTGAGCTTGCGGCCCTGGGCGGTGGGCAGCGGGGTCGCGTCGAGGTTCTTCAGCAGCGTGGTGATCTCGTCCCGCGACGGGCAGCGGCCCCCCGCCGCGCCGCCCGCGCCGCCGGAGGCGCAGTCCTTGAGGTAGTCGTCCAGGGCGAGTTGGAAGCCCTTGGTCTGGCCGAGGTTGCCCTGCACGGGGTCCTGGGTGGGGTCCACGACGGCGTCGAGGACCGTGCGGCCGACGTGCTTCGGGTACAGGTGGGCGTACACCGCGCCCAGTTCGGTGCCGTAGGAGATGCCGAAGTAGTGCAGCTTCTCCTCGCCCAGCGCGGCCCTGATCAGGTCGAGGTCACGGGCGGCGCTGACGGTGTCCACGTGCGGCAGGACCTTCGCGGAGTTCTTGGCGCAGGCGTCGGTGTACGCCTTGTTCGAGGCGAGGGTCGCGCGGAGCTCGGCGTCGTCGTCGGGCGTGCCGTCGAGCTGGAAGGCGTCGTCCAGCTCCTTGTCGCTCTGGCAGCGCACGCCCGCGCTCTCCCCGACGCCCCGGGGGTCGAAGCTCACCAGGTCGAAGCGGCCGCGCAGGGTGGAGTACGTGTCGGCCAGGCCCGGCAGGGTCGCCACGCCGGAGCCGCCGGGGCCGCCGAAGTTGAAGACGAGCGAGCCGATGCGGTGGGAGCCGTCGGTCGCCCTGGCCCGGATCAGTGCGAGCTCGATCTTCTCGCCGTCCGGCTTCGCGTGGTCCAGCGGGACGGGCAGCTTCGCGCACTCCCACCCCTTGCCGGGCGCCTTGCCGCCGCCCTGGGCGGCGGTGGGGGCGGAGCAGCGGCTCCAGCGGAGCGGGGCGGCCGAGGACCGGCCCTTGTCGTCGGTGGCGCTCGGGCCGTCGGCGCCGGGCTGCGCGTCGCCGCCGCAGCCGGTCGCGGTGAGGGCGATCGCCAGGGCGGCGGAAGCGAGGGCGAGGGCCCTTGGCCGTGTGGGACTCATTCCATCGACTCTACGGAGGAATCGGGCCGCCGGGCGTCCCCCGCCCCCGGCGTACGGTCGCCGTCAGAGGGAGCGCGGGGGCGTACGCCTCCTTCGCGCTCGTCGCGGCCGTGGGCGTCGGCGAGGGCGGCGACGGCGGGCCGGGGCTGGCGGGGTCGGCGCCGGGAGCGGGGCGGGCACCGTCGCCTCCGTGGTCGCGGCCGTCGTGCCGGGCGTGTCCTGGTGGTCCGGCTGCTCCAGGGGGCTCGACTGCGTCTGCCAGAGCGAGACCAGGGCGGCCAGCAGGGCCGCGACGGCCAGTGAGCCCGTGAGCAGCCGGGCCCGCCGTTCCTCCCGGTCCCCGCCCCTGGGGTGCCCGTACCCGTCGTCGTCGCCGTGCTCGGTGGTCCGGGACATCGCTTCCCTCCCCTCGCCGCCGCCCGCTCGGCGGTGACCGGTGCGTGGTTCCCTGCGGAACTCGCGTGCGGGAGATGGTAGTGCGGGCCACTGACATTCGAGCGGACGGAGTTCGTCCTACCAGTGTGATGTGCTAAAGGGTGCTATCGGTCCTATCGGTGCTATGACCACACCTATGTGTACACCTATGAACACACCTTATTGGGTCCTGGAACAGTGCCTTCCAAGAGGTATGCGTCGACTGCGGACTTCACACAGGCATTGCCGCTGTCGTACGCCCCATGGCCTTCGCCCCGGTACGTCATCTCCACCCCGACCCCCGGCCCGAGCTCCTGGGCCATCTTGTGCGCTCCCTCGTAAGGAGTCGCCGGGTCACCGGTGTTGCCGACGACGAGGATGGGCGCCGCGCCCTTCGCGCTCACATCGGGCGTCAGCCATTCGCCCTTTACGGGCCAACCGGTGCACTGCAGCAGGCTCCACGCCATGAAGTCGCCGAAGACCGGCGACGCCTTGCGGAACTCCGCCTGCTTCTGCCGGGCCTGCTCGGCCGTGTAGCGCTGGGCGAAGTCCGCGCAGGTGATGGCCGTGAGGGAGGCCTGCAGGGAGCTGTACTTGCCGTCCTGGCCACGGCCGTTCATGGCGTCGCCGAGTGCGAGGAGGATCTTGCCGTCGTTGTTCTCGGCGTCCTCGACGCCCTCGGTGAGGTAGTCCCAGAAGTCCTTCGAGTACAGGGACTGCGCGATGCCGCTCGTGGCGAGCGACTGCGTCAGGTCGCGGCCCTCGCCGCCGGGGACGGGCTGCTTGTCCAGGCGCGCCAGCAGGCTCGTGATCTGCTGCTCGGTGGGGCAGTTGTCGGACGTCTGTGTGCATGCCGTCATGTAGTTGCCGAGGGCCAGCTGGAAGCCGGCGGCCTGGGCGAGGGCGCTCTGCACGGGGTCGCTCGCCGGGTCCACCACGCCGTCGAACAGCGCGCGGCCGACGTTCTTGGGGAACAAGTGGGCGTAGACGCCGCCCAGTTCCGTGCCGTACGAGACGCCGAAGTAGTGCAGCTTGTCGTCGCCCAAGACCTGCCGCATCAGGTCCATGTCGCGGGCGGCGTTGGAGGTGCCGACGTACGGGAGGATCTTGCCGGAGTTCTTCCGGCAGCCCGCCGCGTACTTCTCGGTCCGCTCCACCATCGACGTCGCCTCCCGGTCGGTGGTGGGCGTGGCGTCGGAGGCGTAGTACGCGTCGAGCTCCTTGTCGCCCATGCAGGTCACGCCGCTGCTGCGGCCCACTCCGCGCGGGTCGAAGCTGACCAGGTCGTAACGGGTGCGCAGGGTGCGGTAGTCGTCGGCGAACGCCGGGAGGGTGGTGACGCCGGAGCCGCCGGGGCCGCCGAAGTTGAAGACGAGCGAGCCGATGCGGTGGGACTGGTCGGTGGCCTTCGCGCGGATCATGGCGATGCCGATGGTCTCGCCCTGGGGGTGCGCGTAGTCGAGGGGCGCGCGCAGGGTCGCGCACTCCCAGTCGCCGCCCGGGGGGCTGCCGGCGGCTTCGCCGCCGCCCTGGCTGCGGCTGGGCGGCGGGCAGGACTTCCAGTTCAGCTTCTGGGTCGTGGAGGCGTTGGCGGTGTCCGTGTCGCTGTGCCCGTCGCCGCCGCTGCCGCCGCTGCAGCCCGCTGTCAGGGTGAGCAGTGCGGCGGAGAGCAGGGCCTTGGCTCTGGTCGCCCATGCGGATCTGGACACGGCTCCATCCTCCGGGCGGGGTGGGAGGGGCGCGCGTGGTGCGGTGCGTACGGGTTACCGGGGTTGGCGGCTCGTACGGCTCATCCGGCTCATCCGGGTACGAAGGTGACCTCGGTGGCCTTGATCGTCACCCAGACCGGGGTGCCCTCGGCGAGGGCGAGGTCCGCCGCCGCGGCGGGGGTGATCTCGGCCACCACGTCGGGGGTGCCGCTGATGAGCGCGCGCACCCGGCCGCCCTGGGCGGCGAGCTCGCCGACCTTGCCCTGCCAGGCGTTGCGGGCGGCGGCACCCGTGGGGCGGGTGGTGTGCAGTTGGACCGCCGAGGTGGGGACCACGGCCAGGCCGTGGGGCGCGGCGGGCCGGTCGGCCGTGGTGAGTCTCGCGCCGTCGTCGAGCAGGAGGGTGCCGTCCGGCGCCGCCTCGGCCGGCCAGGCGTTGTGGCCCAGCATGCGGGCCGTCCAGGGCGAGCGCGGGTGGCGGGTCAGCTCGGCGGGCGTGGCGTACTGCGTGGTGCGGCCCTCCTCCAGTACGAGGACGTGGTCGGCCAGCGACACCGCCTCCACGGGGTCGTGGGTGACGATCAGGCAGACGCCGGGGAAGCCGGCGAGGTGGGTGCGCAGGGTGTGGCGGACGTGGGCCCGGGTGGACTGGTCCAGGGCCGCCAGCGGCTCGTCCAGCAGGAGCAGGCGGGGGCGGGACGCCAGCGCGCGGGCCAGCGCCACACGCTGGGCCTGGCCGCCGCTGAGCCGGCCGGGCCTGCGGTGGGCCAGGTGGGCCACGCCCAGGCTCTCCAGCCACCGGTGGGCCTCCTGACGGGCCCGGGCCCTGGGTGTGCCGTGGGTCCTCAGGCCGTACGCCGTGTTCCCCAGGGCCGTGAGGTGGGGGAACAGGGCGCCGTCCTGGGGCACCCAGGCGATCCCCCGGCGGTGCGGCGGGGTGGCGGACGTCTCGGCGCCGCCCAGGGTGAGGGTGGTCGCCGTGGCGCGGGTCGTCAGGCCCAGCAGGGCGCGCAGGAGCGTGGTCTTGCCCGCGCCGTTCGGGCCCACGACCGCGATCGTCGTTCCGGCCTCGGCGCGCAGCGTCGTGCCCACCGCGCCCTCCACCGTGGTGCGCAGGGGTACGGGGTGGGAAGGGGCCGGGGCGGGGCGGCCGTTCCGGGGCCGCTTGGTCCACGGCGGTCGCCGTCCGCCCTGCGGCGTGCTCCGCGTGCGGCCGCTCGTCACGGGCGCGTTGCGGGTTGAGCCAGCGGCCGCGCAGGGACACGAGGACCAGCGTCGCGATCAGCAGGAGGAGGAGGGAGAGGGCCGTCGCCCCCTCGGGGTCGTTCTGCAGAAGGAGGTAGACCTGCAGGGGGAGCGTCTGGGTGGTGCCGGGGAGGTTGCCCGCGAACGTGATCGTCGCGCCGAACTCGCCCAGCGCGCGGGCCCAGCAGAGCGCCGCTCCCGCCAGCAGCCCCGGCGCGATCATCGGCAGCGTGATCGTGCGGAAGACCCGCAGAGGGGACGCCCCCAGGGACGTGGCCGTCTCCTCGTAGCGGGGGTGGAGCGTGTTCAGGGCGCCTTCCAGGCTGATCACCAGGAACGGCATCGCGACGAACGCCGAGGCCACGACCGCCCCAGCCGTCGAGAACGGGAGGGTGACGCCCCACTGCTCCAGGTACGGGCCCAGGACGCCCCTCCGCCCGTAGCCCTGGAGCAGCGCCACGCCCGCGACCGTGGGCGGCAGCACCATCGGCAGCATCACCAGGCAGCGCACCAGCGCCTTGCCGGGGAACTCCGTCCTGGCCAGCAGCCACGCCAGCGGAACGCCCAGGAGGAGGGACAGCGCCAGCGCGCAGGACGACACCAGGAGGCTGAGCTTCAGCGCCTGGGTCGTCTGGGGCGCTGTCAGGTGGGCGGGGAGCGCGGCCCACGGGGTGCGGGCCAGGATGCCCGTCAGGGGGAGGAGGAGGAACGCCACCGCCAGGGCGGCCGGTGCCGCCAGCGTCAGGGGAGCGCGCGCCCTCATGGCTGCTGGAACCCCGCCGCCCTGAGGATCTTCTGGGCCTCCGGGCCGCTCAGCCAGGTGACGAAGTCGTTCGCCTCCTCGGTGTGCACCGCGTTCTTGAGCGTCGCCGCCGGGTACGACGCCACCGCGTTCTGCGCGTCGGGGATCGTCACCGTCGCGACCTTGTTCTTCGCCGCCGAGGCGTCGGTGACGTAGACGATTCCGGCGTCCGCCTCGCCGAGGGCGACCTTGCTCAGGACCGCGCGGACGTTCGGCTCCTGGGAGGCGGGCTTGACCGTGACGTGCTGCTGGTCGAGGACCTTCTTGCTGTAGCGGCCCACCGGCACCTCGGGGGCGGCCAGGACGACCTTGAGGTCCGGCTTGGAGAGGTCGGACAGTTCCTTGATGTTCTTGGGGTTGCCCGGGGCCGTCGCGATGGTCAGGCGGTTCTTGGCGATCGTGTGCGGGGCGTTCGCCTGCTGGGCGAGGCCCTCCATCGTCTTGGTGTCGGCCGTCACCAGGGCGTCCGCCGGGACGCCCTGCCGGACCTGGGACGCCAGCTCCTGGGAGCCCGCGAAGGAGAAGGTGAGCTTGATGTCCGGGTGGGCCTTCTCGTAGGCCGCGCCCGCCTCCTTGAAGACGTCCGTCAGGGAGGCCGCCGCCAGGACGGTGACCGTGGTCCGCTTCTTGGCGTCGTCGTGCTCGGCCTCGCTGTCGCAGGCCGCCACGAGCGGGACGAGGAGCGCGGCCACCAGGGCGGTACGGATGAGGGTGCGGGACATGTCGTCTCCTGGTCAGCCGCGGTCGATGTGCACGTTGGTGGCCTTCACCCGGGCCACGGCCTCCATGCCGACGGCCAGGCCCAGCTCCTCGACGGCCTCACGGGTGAGGAGGGAGACCAGGCGGTGCGGGCCGGCCTGGATCTCCACCTGGGCGGCCACGTCGCCCAGCTTGACCGCCGTGATGATGCCCGGGAAGGCGTTGCGGGCCGTGGTGTACGGCTCGTCGGCCTCGCTCGCCTCGGCCGCCAGCGTCACCGAGAACGCCGCCAGGTCCGGGCCCTCGATCAGGCGCTTGCCCGCCTCGTCCCGGCGGGTGGGGATCCGGCCGGCGTCGGCCCAGCGCCGCACGGTGTCCGGGCTGACGCTGAGCAGACGGGCAGCCTGCCCGATGGTGTACGACCGCATATGCGGCACCGTATGGCGTCGTGGGTCGCAGATGCAAGGCTGATCTAGATGGAGCCCTTGCGGGTGAGATGACTGAAGGACGCCCAGCCGGGGAGCACCGGGAGCCACAGGGTCATCAGGCGGAAGAGGAGCACCGCCGGTGCCGCCTGCTCCGCGGGCAGGCCCGCGAAGGTCAGGGCACCGGTCAGGGCGAACTCCACCGCGCCCACGCCGCCCGGGGTCGGCGCCGCCGAGCCCAGGGCGTTGGCGGTCAGGAAGACCACGGCGATGCTGGCGTAGCTGAGCTCGCCGCCGAAGGCGCGGATCGAGGCGTCCAGGCACATCACGTTGGCCGCGGTCAGCATCAGCATGCCGCCGATGCCGAAGAGGAGCTTCTGCGGCCGCTGGAGCACGTCCAGCATGCGGGGCACCACGCCGGCGAACAGCGACCGCAGGCGGGTCGAGACGAACTTCCGCAGGACCGGGATCGCGGCGACGACCAGCACCAGGACGGCCGCGGTGAGCAGGCCGCCGATCACGGTGCGGGACGGGCCGAGGGTGGAGCTGCGCTCGGTTCCGGTGACGTAGCCGAAGGACAGCAGCAGCATGATGTGGCAGGCCAGGCTGAACAGCTGGGAGGCCCCCACGCTCGCCACGGCCAGTCCGGGGCGGACGCCCTCGCGCTGCAGGAAGCGGGTGTTCAGGGCCACGCCGCCGACGGCGGCCGGTGCCACGAGCTTCACGAACGAGCCCGCGACCTGCGCGAGGACCGTACGGGCGAAGGGCACCTTCTCGGGGACGAAGCCCAGCAGGCTCATCGCGGCGGCGACGTAGGTCAGCACCTGGAAGGCGACCGCGACCGCCACCCAGGCCCAGTTGGCCTTGTCGACGAGGTCGCCGAACTTGATGTGCGTGAGCTGGGAGAGGAGGAAGTAGGCGGCGAACGCTCCGGCCACGAAGCTGATGAGGGTGCGCGGCTTGACGCGTTCGAGGCGCACGGGCTCTATCGGGGCCTGGGGGCGGATCAGAAGCACCTGCCGGCGGATCTGCGCGAGCAGGTCCTCCTCGCGGGCCTCCTCGAGGGCCTCGCCCATGGCCTTCTTCTCGGCCTGCCGCTCGGCCTTGAGCGCCTTGCGGCTGACCTCGTCGGAGCGCGCCTCCTTGGCCAGGTCGGCCGCCTCGAGGACCTTCTCGCGCTCGCGCTGGGCGCGCTCCCGGGCGAGCTGGCGCAGGGTCGCGCGGCTGATCCGGGTGAGGGCGAGCGGCTGGAGCAGGGGGAGGCTGTCGGCGACGGCGTCGGGGCCGAGGACGGCCACGCCGGTGGCCACGGCCCGTTCGGCGCCGACGCGCAGGCCGAGGGTGACGAGGAGCTGGGCGACGTCCATGCGCAGGACCAGGTCGCCGGCGGCGATCTCGCCGCCGCGCAGGTCGGTCAGGACGACATTGCCGGAACGATCCACCAGCAGGGCGTCGCCGTCGAGCCTGCGGTGGGCGATCCGGCGGGACTGCAGGGCCCGCACCTGGCGCCAGGCGCCCGCCAGGAGCTCGTCGGTGAGCTCCTCGGTGGGGAGGGCGTCGAGCGTGCGGCCGCCGACGTGCTCGTAGACGAGCATGACGGCGTCCGGGCCGAGCTCGGAGGTGGCGATGAGCTTGGGAGCGTTGGCCCCGGCGGCGATGGCCGCGTAGGCGAGCAGCGCCTCCTGCTCGAGGGCCTGGCGCAGGGACAGCAGGCTGCGCCGCTGGATGATGCCGCGCAGCGCCAGGCGCTGCCAGACGCGGTAGAAGAAGCCCTGCGCCTGCTGTTCGCGGTCGACGACCGTGACGTCGAGGGGCGGGCCGTCCTCCAGCGTGACGATGTAGCGGCGGCCCCGGTCCTGGGACGGCGAGGGCTCGGTGTCGGTCGTGTCCTCCGCGCGGAGGGCGGAGACGGGCTTGAAGCCGACGCGGCGCAGGCCCGCCAGGAGGTGCTGGCCGGTGGGGCGCACGTTGGGGGAGCCGACGGCGTAGAGGGTGCCGTAGGCGACGGTCCAGCCGATCAGGACGGTGATGGCGATGGAGAACGGCGTGGTGTAGCCGTTGACCAGCACCGCGAAGGCGTCCAGGAGGAGCACGGCCCACATGGCCACGCGCCAGCGGGGCCGGCGGGACATGCCGACGGCCGTCATATAGGCGATCACGGGGGCCAGATAGCCGTGCACCGGGTCGGTGAGGCCGCCGGTGGGCGAGGTCTGGGTGAGCGCGGCGCGGATGGACTCGGGCGCGGCCTCGGCCACCCAGAGGGCGGTGGCCAGGGAGACGCCGTGGGCCAGCACGGCGGCCAGGACGCCGTCGGCGATGCGCAGGCCGTCGCGTTTGATCAGCCGCTCGATGGCGAAGGCCACCGGGACGATGAAGATCGCGACGTTGGCGGCGAGCCCGGCGAAGCTCGCCAGCAGCTGGGGCGCCTTGCCGGTGCTCTCGCTGACGTCCTGCGCCAGGCCGGTGGTGGTGGCGTGGGCGAAGGCCGCGAGGGCGAGCACGAGGGCGATGCCCACGATGCCCAGGAACAGCCGTACGAGGTCGGCCGGGCGGTGGACGCGGGCGGGGAGCAGGGGCTCGTCGCCGGAGACCTTGTCGATGTGGACCTCGCCGCCTTCGCACGTGAACCTGCCGGGGTCCTCCGGCTCACCGTCGCAGGGCAGCACCTCGGGGGCGCGGGCCTCGTCCGGAGGCTGCGCGCCCTGCTGCTCGTTGGTCTCTTCTCGGTCTCGTATCACCAGTCACCGCCCGGAAGATGGTGGCATGACCCGGCCGGGCAAGGGGGTATCAGGGTGCATTTCGGGGGCGCGGACTCCGGATCGTACGCCCTGTAGTGCCGGGACGCACTCTGGGTGATCTTGTGGAATGTCCGGCTCCGGTCGGTGCGGAGGGTGCTGTCGGTGGTCTGCGGCAGTATGGACCGGTGACCGACCTTCCCGAAGACACCGAGCTTCCCGAATACGCGGAGCGGGTGCTGGCCGTAGCGGAGCTGATCCCGCCCGGGAGGGTGATGACCTACGGGGACGTCGCCGAATGGCTCGGCGAGGGAGGCCCCCGGCAGGTGGGCCGCGTCATGGCGCTCTACGGCGCCGCCGTCTGCTGGTGGCGCGTCGTCCGCGCCGACGGCGTCCTGCTGCCCGGCCATGAGCTGCGCGCCCTCGAGCACTACCGCGCGGAGGGCACCCCGCTGCGGGAGGCCGGCCGGTCCGCCGACGGACACGTGCCCCGCCTGGCCCTCGCCCGGGCCCGCTGGGACGGCTCCGGTGTGACTCCGCCCACCTGACGGCCGCCGCCGCCCGAGGGCCCCGCACCCGTACTCCCCAGGCATTACCCGAACGGATGAGGCTGCCGGAGAGCCTCGGCGACTCCCGGGACGCCCTGCGCCCCACCCTCCTCCTGGCGTAGCGTCGGGGACCGCCCTCCGGCTCAGCACGGACGGCCGCACGACACCCCGCACCCCCACCAGGACCGGCAAACCACGTGAGCTCCTCTCCGCCTTCCCGCCCCGCCGCGGGCGCGTACCGTCTCGTACGCACCCCACCGGGGCCGGTGGTTCCTCCTGAGCTGGACGCGGCCCAGCGCGCGGTGGTTGAGCACCGCAGGGGCCCGCTGCTGGTGCTGGCGGGACCGGGCACGGGCAAGACCACGACGCTCGTCGAGGCGGTCGCGGAACGGGTGCGCCGCGGCACCGACCCCGAGCGCGTCCTGGTCCTGACCTTCAGCCGCAAGGCGGCGGTCGAGCTGCGCGACCGGATGGCGGCCCGGCTGGGCGGCGCCCACGGCCCGCAGGCGACCACCTTCCACTCGTACTGCTACGCGCTCGTGCGCGCCCACCAGGACGCCGGCCTCTTCGCCGAACCGCTGCGCCTGCTGTCCGGCCCCGAGCAGGACGTCATGGTGCGCGAGCTGCTCGCCGGCGAGGTCGAGCTCGGCCGGCAGGGCCGCGGCCGGGTGCGCTGGCCCGACGACCTGCGGGCCTGCCTGACCACCCGCGGCTTCGCCGACGAGGTGCGGGCCGTGCTCGCCCGCAGCCGCGAGCTGGGCCTGGGGGAACGCCACCTCGGCGACTTCGCCCGCCGCACAGGCCGTCCCGACTGGAGCGCGGCCGCCTCCTTCATGGCCGAGTACCTGGACGTGCTCGACATGCGGGGCGTCCTCGACTACGCCGAACTGGTGCACCGCGCCGTGCTGCTCGCCGAGCACGAGGACGTCGCCGCCGAGCTGGGGCGGCGCTACGACGCCGTCTTCGTCGACGAGTACCAGGACACCGACGCCGCCCAGGTGCGCCTGCTGCGCGCGCTCGCCGGCGGCGGCCGCACCCTGGTCGCCTTCGGCGACCCCGACCAGTCCATCTACGCCTTCCGGGGCGCCGACGTGAACGGCATCCTGGACTTCCCGCAGGCCTTCCCCAGGCCCGACGGCTCGGCCGCGCCGGTACGGGTCCTGACCACCTCGCGCCGCTCCGGCGCCGCCCTGCTCGCCGCGACCCGGCTGCTCACCCACCGCATGCCGCTCACCCGCCTGCCGGCCGACGCCGTCCGCGCGCACCGCGAGCTCACGGCCGTACGGGGCGGCGGCCGCGTCGAGGCGTACACCTTCCCGACCCCGAGCGCCGAGACCGACAACATCGCCGACGTCCTGCGCCGTGCCCACCTCGAGGACGGCGTCCCCTGGCACGAGATGGCCGTCCTGGTCCGCGCCGGCTCCCGCTCGATACCGGGCCTGCGCCGCGCCCTGACCGGCGCGGGCGTCCCCGTCGAGATCGACGGCGACGACCTGCCCCTGCGCCACGAACCGGCGGTGGCCCCCCTCCTGACGGCCCTGCGGGCCGTGGCGGAGGCGGCGGGCACGCCGCAGGACGAGCCCTGGCTGGACGCCGAGACCGCGCTCACCCTCCTCACCTCGCCGCTGGGCGGCATGGACGGCACCGACCTGCGCCGACTGGGCCGCGCCCTGCGCGAGGAGGAACGGGCCGCGGGCGAGGCCGTCCCCCGCCCGTCGGACACCCTCATCGCCGAGGCCCTGGCACAGCCCGCGCGCCTGGTCGCACACGACCCGGCGTACGCGCGCGGCGCCCAGCGCCTCGGCGCACTCCTGCACACCGCCCGCGCGCTCCTCGCCGACGGCGGCACCGCCGAAGAGGCCCTGTGGGCGCTGTGGGACGGCACCCCCTGGCCCGGCCGCCTGCAGCGCGCCGCCCACCGCGGCGGCGCCGCCGGCCGCAACGCCGACCGCGACCTGGACGCCGTGTGCGCCCTCTTCGAGACCGCCGCCCGCGCCGAGGAGCGCACCGGCGGCCGCGGCGCCCTGAACTTCCTCGACGAGCTCGACGCCCAGGACATCGCCGCCGACACCCTCACCCGCCGGCCCGTGCGCCCCGACGCCGTACGGCTGATGACCGCCCACCGCTCCAAGGGCCTCCAGTGGCGGCTCGTGGTCGTCGCCGGCGTCCAGGAGGGCCTGTGGCCCGACCTGCGCCGCCGCGGCTCGCTGCTCGAGGCCGACCGCATCGGCCGCGACGGCCTCGCCGAGCCGCTGAGCCCCAAGGCACTCCTCGCCGAGGAGCGCCGGCTGTTCTACGTGGCCGCCACGCGCGCCCGCGAGCGCCTCGTGGTCACCGCCGTCAAGGCGGCCGCCGAGGACGGCGACCAGCCCTCCCGCTTCCTGACCGAACTCGGCGCCCGGCCCGTCGACGTCACCCAGCGCCCCCGCCGCCCCCTGGCCGTCGCCGCGCTCGTCGCCGAACTGCGCGCCACCACCGTCGACCCCGCCGCTTCGGACACCCTGCGGGCCGCCGCCGCCGAGCGGCTCGCCCACCTGGCCGCGCTGCGCGACGAGGAGGGCATGCCGCTGGTCCCCGCCGCCCACCCCGACCGCTGGTGGGGACTGGCCGAGCCGACCCACACCCCGGCGCCGCTGCGCGACCCCGAGGACCCGCTCGCGCTGTCCGGCTCCGCCCTGGGACAGCTGACCGACGGCGGCTGCTCGCTGCAGTGGTTCCTGGGCCGCGAGGTGAAGGCGGACGCCCCCGCCACCGCCGCCCAGGGCTTCGGCAACGTCGTCCACGTCCTCGCCGACGAGGTCGCCTCCGGGCGCACCCCGGCGGACCTCGCCGTCCTGATGGAGCGGCTGGAGTCCGTCTGGGACTCGCTCGCCTTCGACGCGCCCTGGAAGTCCCAGCAGGAGAAGGAGAACGCCCGCGCCGCCCTCGAGCGCTTCCTGCGCTGGCACGTCATGGAGCGCGGCCGGGCCGCCGTGGCCACCGAGCACCCCTTCGACGTGACGCTCAAGGCCCAGCAGTACCTGGTCCGCATCCGCGGCTCCATGGACCGCGTGGAGCGGGACGCCGAGGGCCGCGCGTACGTCGTCGACTTCAAGACCGGCAAGGGCGCGGTCTCCGCGAACGACGTCGAGCGCCACCCCCAGCTGGCCGTCTACCAGCTCGCCGTCGAGGAAGGCGCCGTGGACGACCTCTTCGCCGGCGAGCGCCCGCGCGCCGGCGGCGCCGAGCTCGTCCAGCTGCGCCAGGGCGCGAACCGCAAGGAAGGCGGCGAGGCCCTGCCCAAGGTGCAGGCGCAGCGGCCCCCGGAGGGCGAGTGGGTCGGCGAGCTCCTCGCCGAGGCCGCCGGCCGCGTCCTCGAGGAACGTTTCAGCCCCCGCCCCGGACAGCACTGCGCCCACTGCTCCTTCCGCGCCTCCTGCACGGCCCGGCCCGAGGGCCGCCAGATCGTGGAGTGAGGTGTCAGTGCCCCCCGCTAGCGTTTCCGGTGTGACCCCGCGCCTGACCGACCCCGAGCAGCTCAAGGAGCTCCTCGGCATCCCCTTCACCCCGGAGCAGACGGCCTGCATCACCGCGCCGCTCGCCCCGCAGGTCATCGTGGCCGGCGCCGGGTCCGGCAAGACCACCGTCATGGCCGCGCGCGTGGTCTGGCTCGTCGGCACCGGACAGGTCGCCCCCGAGCAGGTCCTCGGCCTGACCTTCACCAACAAGGCGGCCGGCGAGCTGGCCGAGCGCGTGCGCCGGGCCCTGGGGGAGGCCGGCATCGCCCCCGGCGAGCCGCAGGACGACGCCGCCGCGGGCGGCGAGCCCCAGATCTCCACCTACCACGCCTTCGCCGGCCGCCTCCTGAAGGAACACGGCCTGCGCATCGGCCTCGAGCCCACCGCCCGCCTCCTCGCCGACGCCACCCGCTTCCAGCTCGCCGCCCGCGTCCTGGCCGCCTCCCCGGGCCCGCACCCCGCGCTCACCCGCTCCTTCGCCGACCTGGTCGCCGACCTCCTCGCCCTCGACGGCGAGCTGTCCGAGCACCTCGTCACCCCCTCCCGGCTGCGCGCCCACGACCGCGAGCTGCTGACCGCCCTCGAAGGCGCCCGGCTCACCAACGCCGACCTGCGCAAGGTGCCCGACGCCGCCCGCGCCCGCCTGGAGCTGCTCGGCCTGGTCGAGGCGTACCGCCGCGAGAAGAACCGCCGCGACCTCCTCGACTTCGGCGACCAGATCGCCCTGTGCGCCGAGCTCGCCCGCACCCGCCCCGAGGTCGGCCGCATCCTCCGCGAGCAGTTCGCGGTCGTCCTCCTCGACGAGTACCAGGACACCTCGGTCGCCCAGCGCATCCTCCTGGCCGGCCTCTTCGGCGGCGGCACGGGCCACGCGGTGACCGCCGTCGGCGACCCCTGCCAGGCCATCTACGGCTGGCGTGGCGCGTCCGTGGCCAACCTCGACGACTTCCCCGCCCACTTCCCCACGCCGACGGCCGCCCGGCCCGCCGCCACACCCTCAGCGAGAACCGCCGCAGCGGCGGCCGCCTCCTCGACCTCGCCAACGCCCTCGCCGCCCCCTGCGCGAGCGCCACGCGGGCGTGGAGGCCCTGCGCCCCGCCCCGGGCGCCGAGCGTGACGGCGTGGTGCGCTGCGCCCTGCTGCCCACCCACGCCCAGGAGCTGGACTGGCTCGCGGACCGCCTCGCCCACCTGGTGCGCACCGGCACGCGCCCGGGCGACATCGCCGTCCTGTGCCGCACGGCCACGGACTTCGCCGAGATCCAGGCCGCCCTGGTCCGGCGCGAGCTGCCCGTCGAGGTCGTGGGCCTGTCCGGGCTGCTCCACCTCCCCGAGATCGCCGACCTGGTGGCGGTCTGCGAGGTCCTCCACGACCCCACCGCCAACGCCTCCCTGGTCCGCCTCCTGACCGGCCCCCGCTGGCGGATCGGCCCCCGCGACCTGGCCCTGCTGGGCCGCCGCGCCCGCACGCTGGTGCCCTACGCCGGCGCCGGCACGGACCCCGAGCGCCGCCTGGCCGAGGCGGTGGAGGGCGTCGACCCCGCCGAGGTGATCTCCCTGGCGGACGCCCTCGACACGTTCCTCGCCGCCGACGCCCCGGACGACGGCCTGCCCTTCTCGCCCGAGGCCCGGGTCCGCTTCGCCCGCCTGGCGGCCGAGCTGCGCGACCTCAGGCGCGCCCTGCCCGACCCCCTGATGGACGTGCTGCACCGCGTCCTGGCCACCACGGGCCTCGAGGTCGAGCTGGAGGCCTCCCCGCAGGCCCTGGCGGCCCGCCGCAGGGAGACCCTCAAGCAGTTCCTCGACATCGCCGCGGGCTTCGCGGCCCTGGACGGCGAGACGACGCTCCCGGCGTTCCTGGGCTTCCTGCGCACGGCGGCGCAGTACGAGAAGGGCCTGGACAGCTCGCTCCCCGGCGGCGACAACACCGTCAAGATCCTCACGGCGCACAAGTCGAAGGGCCTCGAGTGGGACGTCGTGGCCGTCCCCGGCCTGGTCGCGGACAGGTTCCCGAGCACCAAGGGCGCAGACTCCTGGACCGCGCACGCCAAGGTCCTCCCGCACGTCCTGCGCGGCGACGCGGAGACCCTGCCCGGCGTGGAGACGTGGGACGGCAAGGGCCTGAAGGCGTATCAGCAGGCGATGAAGGACCACAAGGCCACCGAAGAGCTGCGCCTGGGCTACGTGACCTTCACCCGCCCCCGCTCCCTCCTGCTCGCCTCCGGCCACTGGTGGGGCCCCGCGCAGAAGAGGAAGCGCGGCCCCTCCGACTTCCTGGAGCGCCTGCGCGCGCACTGCGAGGCCGGCCACGGCGAGATCGACGCCTGGGCCCCCGTCCCGGGGGAGGACGAGACGAACCCGGCCCTGGAGGAGTCGGCGAAGGACCACGCCTGGCCCCTGCCCCTGGACCGGGCCGCCCTGGCCCGCCGCCGGACGGCGGCGGACGCGGTGCTGGCCCGCCTGAACGACGACCGCGGGCCGGACGCGGCCGACGAGCGGGCGGACGAGCCGGGAGAGGCTTCCCCTATCTCGCCCCTCACCCCGGAGGAGGCCCGTGCGGTCGCCTCCTGGGACCGCGACCTCACCGCCCTGGCGGGCGAGCTCCGGCGCGCCCGCGCCACGGTGCGCGACATCGTCGTACCCCCGCCCTGAGCGCTTCCCAGCTGGTCCGCCTGGCCGCCGACCCGGACGGGTTCGCCCGCGACCTGGCCCGCCCCATGCCCCGCCCCCGCAGCCCGCGGCCCGCAGGGCACCCGCTTCCACGCCTGGGTGGAGTCCCGCTTCGAGGCCCTCCCCTTCCCCTCCTGGGCCCCGACGAGCTCCCCGGCGGCCCCGAGGACGACCCGGAGATCGCCGACGAGCGCGACCTGGCCGCGCTGAAGGAGGCCTTCGAGCGCACCCCGTACGCCCGCCGCACGCCGTACCGCGTGGAGGTCCCCTTCCAGCTCACCCTCGCCGGCCGCCTGATCCGCGGCCGCATCGACGCGGTCTACCGGACCGGCACCGCCGGCGCGGAGACCTACGAGATCGTCGACTGGAAGACCAACCGGGCCCACGATGCCGACCCCCTCCAGCTGGCGGTCTACCGCCTGGCCTGGGCCGAGCGGCACGGCCTGCCGGTGTCCTCCGTCACGGCGGCGTTCGTCTACGTCCGCGACGGCGAGACGGTCCGCCCGGCCGGTCTGCCGGACAGGGCCGGGCTGGAGCGCATCCTCCTCGGCGACGGCGCCGCCCTCCCGGAGGAGACGGTGTGACCCCCGCGGGTGGCGGTGTGACCAAACCCGGTCCCGGTCACACCACGTGTGCGGATAGGCTCGATGTCATGAGCAACACCCCGGACAGCGCCGTCCGCACGTACATCGACGCCCATCGCGCCGCCTTCCTCGACGACCTCGCCGAGTGGCTGCGCATCCCGTCCGTGTCGGCCGACCCGGCCCGTGCGGGGGACGTACGGCGCAGTGCGGAGTGGCTCGCGGCGAAGCTCGAGGAGACGGGCTTCCCGACGGCGGAGGTCTGGGAGACGGACGGCGCCCCGGCGGTCTTCGCCGAGTGGCCCTCCGGCGACGAGAACGCCCCCACCGTCCTGGTCTACGGCCACCACGACGTCCAGCCGGCCGCCCGCGAGGACGGCTGGCACACGGACCCGTTCGAGCCCACGACGGTCGACGGCAGGCTCTACGCGCGCGGCGCCGCCGACGACAAGGGCCAGGTGCTCTTCCACACCCTGGGCGTGCGGGCCCACCTCGCGGCCACCGGCCGCACGGCCCCGGCCGTCAACCTCAAGCTCCTGATCGAGGGCGAGGAGGAGTCCGGCTCGCCGAGCTTCCCCGCCCTGATCAAGGCCCGCGCCGACCGCCTGGCCTGCGACGCCGTGATCGTCTCGGACACCGGCATGTGGTCCGAGGACACCCCGACGGTGTGCACGGGCATGCGCGGCCTCACCGACTGCCAGATCGACCTCCGCGGCCCGGACCAGGACATCCACTCCGGCTCGTTCGGCGGCGCCGTGCCCAACCCCGCGCTCGAGGCGGCGCGCCTGGCCGCCGCGCTGCACGACGAGAACCGCCGCGTCGCCATCCCCGGCTTCTACGACGGCATCGTCGAGCTGACCGACGCCGAGCGCGAGCTCTTCGCGGAGCTCCCGTTCGACGAGGAGCGCTGGCTGCGCACCGCCCACTCGCACGGCGCGCTCGGCGAGGACGGCTACAGCACCCTCGAGCGGATCTGGGCCCGTCCGACGGCCGAGGTCAACGGCCTGGGCGGCGGCTACCAAGGCCCCGGCGGCAAGACGATCGTGCCCTCGTCCGCCCAGCTCAAGCTCTCCTTCCGGCTCGTCGCCGGACAGGACGCGGACCGCATCCAGCAGGACGTCCGCGACTGGGTGGCGGCCCGCCTGCCGGAGGGCATCCGGCACGAGGTGACGTTCTGGGGCGCGACCCGCCCCTGCCTCACCCCCCTCGACCACCCGTACCTGCGCTCGGTCGTGCGGGCCATGGGCCGCGCCTTCGGGCAGAAGATCCGCTTCACGCGCGAGGGCGGCTCCGGCCCCGCCGCCGACCTGCAGGACGTCCTCGGCGTCCCGGTGCTGTTCCTGGGCATCTCGGTGCCCTCGGACGGCTGGCACGCGCCGAACGAGAAGGTCGAACTGGACCTGCTCATGAAGGGCGTGGAGACCGCCGCGTACCTGTGGGGCGACCTCGCCGGGAACGCGCCCGCCCGCTAGCACGCGAAGTACGCGCCGGCGGGCCCGCGTGCGCGCCGGCAGGCAGAGGCAAGACACCATTCCGTAGGGGGAGTTGGAAGCAGCCGTGACCACCTGGACCGAATACGCGGCCGAACGGCCGATCACGCTCAGCGGTGCGAGCGGCATCGACCGCGCCGCGCACCACCGCCTCGACGAGGCCTGGCTCTCCGCGGCGTGGAGCCACCCCTCGACGCGGGTCTTCGTGGTCTCCGGCGGTCAGGCGCTGATCGACGACACCCCCGACGGCCGCACCGAGCTGGTGATGACGCCCGCGTTCGAGGCGCCCGTCACCGAGACCCACCGCTACTTCCTCGGCCAGGACGAGGACGGCGTCGCCTACTTCGCCCTGCAGAAGGACGCCCTGCCCGGCCGCATGGACCAGTCGGCGCGCCCGGCGGGCCTGCGCGAGGCGGGCCTGCTGCTGTCCCCGCGCGACGCGGGCCTGCTCGTGCACGCCGTCGCCCTGGAGAACTGGCAGCGGCTGCACCGCTTCTGCTCGCGCTGCGGCGAGCGCACGGTCATCGCCGCGGCGGGCCACATCCGCCGCTGCCCGGCCTGCGGCGCCGAGCACTACCCCCGCACCGACCCGGCCGTGATCATGCTGGTGACGGACGACCGGGACCGCGCGCTGCTGGGCCGCCAGATGCACTGGCCGGAGGGCCGCTTCTCGACGCTCGCGGGCTTCGTGGAGCCGGGCGAGTCCATCGAGCAGGCGGTGCGCCGCGAGGTGGCCGAGGAGGCGGGCGTGACCGTCGGCGACGTGGAGTACGTCGCCAGCCAGCCCTGGCCCTTCCCGTCCAGCCTGATGCTGGGCTTCATGGCGCGCGCCACGTCCGCGGACATCCAGGTGGACGGCGAGGAGATCCACGAGGCGCGCTGGTTCTCGCGGGACGAGCTGCGGGCCGCGTTCAAGACCGGGGAGGTCCTGCCTCCCACCGGCATCTCGATCGCGGCCCGTCTGATCGAACTCTGGTACGGCGAACCACTGCCGTAGCGGGAGCTCAGACCCCGATCTTGGCCTTCACCTGGGCCAGCGAGGGGTTGGTGAGCGTGGAGCCGTCCGCGAAGAGAACGGTGGGGACCGTCTGGTTTCCACCGTTCGCCTTCTCCACGAAGGCCGCCGAGTCGGCGTCGAGCTCGATGTTGACCTCGTTGTACGTGATGCCCTCGCGGTCCATCTGGCTCTTCAGACGGCGGCAGTAGCCGCACCACGTCGTGCTGTACATCGTCACGCTGCTCGACATGCGACCCGCGCTCCTTTTCCTGGCTTTTGCTCGGTGTAATTCCGGAAGGAGAACACGCGGCCCCCCTGCCGCCATTCCCACCGGTCGTATCAGTACGACAATACGGGCCCGGCTGTGGACGACATTCCCGGTCGCCTCCGCGAACCTGGCAGCATGGCGGGGTGACAGCAGCAACGCACTCCACCCTCTTCCCCCAGGTGCCGGCCTCCGCCGACGCGGTGCTCGACGGGCTCGACCCCGAGCAGCGCGAGGTGGCCACGGCCCTGAGCGGGCCGGTGTGCGTGCTGGCCGGCGCCGGTACGGGCAAGACGCGCGCGATCACCCACCGTATCGCCTACGGCGTGCGGTCCGGGGTGCTGCAGCCCGCGAGCGTGCTCGCGGTCACCTTCACCAACCGCGCGGCCGGCGAGATGCGCGGCCGGCTGCGCCAGCTCGGCGCGGGCGGCGTCCAGGCCCGTACGTTCCACTCCGCCGCCCTGCGTCAGCTGCAGTATTTCTGGCCCAAGGCCGTCGGCGGGGACATGCCCCGGCTGCTGGAGCGCAAGGTGCAGGTCGTCGCCGAGGCGGCGGCCCGCTGCCGCGTCCGCCTCGACCGCAACGAGCTGCGCGACGTGACCGGCGAGATCGAGTGGGCGAAGGTCACCCAGACCGTCCCGGAGGACTATCCGGCCGCCGCCGCCAAGTGCGGCCGGGAGGCCCCACGCGACCCCGCCGAGATCGCCCGGGTCTACGGCATGTACGAACAGCTCAAGCGCGAGCGCGGCACGATCGACTTCGAGGACGTCCTGCTGCTGACGGTCGGCGTCCTCCAGGACCGGCACGACATCGCCGAGACCGTGCGCCGCCAGTACCAGCACTTCGTGGTCGACGAGTACCAGGACGTCAGCCCCCTGCAGCAGCGGCTGCTCGAGCTGTGGCTGGGCGACCGGGACACGCTGTGCGTCGTCGGCGACGCCAGCCAGACGATCTACTCCTTCACCGGCGCCACCCCCGACCACCTCCTCAACTTCCGCGTCCGCCATCCGAACGCCACGGTGGTCAAGCTCGTCCGGGACTACCGCTCCACCCCCCAGGTGGTGCACCTGGCCAACGGCCTGCTCTCCGCCGCCCGCGGCCGGGCCGCCGAGAGCAGGCTGGAGCTGATCTCCCAGCGCGACGCCGGCCCCGAGCCGGTCTTCGCCGAGTACGCCGACGAGCCCGCCGAGGCCGAGGGCACCGCCCGGCGCGTCAAGGAGCTCATCGCCTCCGGCGTGCCCGCCAGCGAGATCGCGATCCTCTACCGCATCAACGCCCAGTCCGAGGTCTACGAGCAGGCCCTCGCCGACATCGGCGTGCCCTACCAGCTGCGCGGCGCCGAGCGGTTCTTCGAGCGGCCCGAGGTGCGCGAGGCCGGGCTGCTGCTGCGTGGCGCCGCCCGCGCCGGCCACCACTCCGACCCCCAGCTGGCCGGCGCCGAGGACGTGCCGGCCCAGGTGCGGGCCGTGCTCAGCACCCGGGGCTGGACGCCGGAGCCGCCGGCGGGCTCGGGTGCGGTGCGGGACCGCTGGGAGTCGCTGGCGGCCCTGGTGCGGCTGGCCGAGGACTTCGTGCGGGCCCGCCCCCAGGCCACGCTCTCCGACCTCGTCGCGGAGCTGGACGAGCGGGCGAGCGCCCAGCACGCGCCGACCGTCGAGGGTGTGACGCTGGCCTCACTGCACGCCGCCAAGGGCCTGGAGTGGGACGCCGTCTTCCTGGTCGGTCTGGCCGAGGGCATGATGCCGATCACCTACGCCAAGACCGACGAGCAGGTGGAGGAGGAGCGCAGGCTCCTCTATGTCGGCGTCACCCGCGCCCGGGCGCACCTCTCCCTGACCTGGGCGCTGTCCCGTACCCCCGGCGGCCGCCCCTCCCGCCGGCCCACGCGCTTCCTGAACGGGCTGCGGCCGGGCTCGGCGGCCCCCCGCCCCGGCGGGCTCTCCTCCGGCGCCGGCCCGGGCGGCCGGGGCGGCGTCGAGCGCGGCGGCGGCCGGGCGCGGCGCGGTCCGGCGCGCTGCCGGGTCTGCGGGCGGACCCTGACCGACGCCGGTGAGATCAAGCTCATGCGGTGCGAGGACTGCCCCTCGGAGCTGGACGAGGCGCTCTACGAACGCCTGCGCGACTGGCGGGCCGAGCAGGCCCGGATCCTGGGCCAGCCCGCCTTCTGCGTCTTCACCGACAAGACCCTGCTCGCGATCGCCGAGGCCGTACCGGGAACCGAATCGGAGCTGGCGAGCATCTCTGGAGTCGGAGGACGCAAGCTCGGCAGGTTCGGAGCCGACGTCCTCGCCCTGTGCGCAGGCGACGAGCCGGCCTCGGAAGACGTGTCCCAGGACACGTCCGAAGAATCTCCGGAAAAATAGTTTGCGCGCGCGGACGGCATACCCATAGCCTTCCGAGCAGGGAGACGACGGCTCTGCGGTACTACCGGGATTCGTTGGATCCGTGCTGTACTGAACCGAAGACCAGGACCGGTTTCGACCGGTCCCCGAGACGCCGAAGGGAGGCGGAGAAAATGATCAGCTTTATCGCTCTCAACAAAATGACCGATCGTCAGATCGGCTCCGCCGCCATGCTCGGCTCCTCCCTCGGCATGTTCCAGGGCACCGGTCTGTCCGGCGCCGCTCCGGCCCTGCTGGAACAGCGACCGACCAGGGCGTCCGAGGTAAAGGCAGCAGCGGTGGCACAGGCCCAGGCCTATGTCGTCGTCGCCGCGGCCAATGGCGCCGGATCCCCGAACGCACCGCAGCACCACCTTCCCAAGACGTGGGCCTTCCGTGGGCTCGAACCCTGGAGAGATCCAGCCTGATCGCGATCAGGTCGGCACCTTCCAGGGCCGCGGAACCCACACCGGGATCCGCGGCCCTTTTGTTTGCCCCCAAGCCCGGGGAAAACCAGCCCGGCCACCAGCCGGAACAACAGACGAGGAAATGAACACCGTGCAACTCAAGGCGCACACCCCGTCAGTAGCGACCGACCTGATCCCGCCGCCTGTCCCCACGGAGGACACCTTGACCCCCCTCACCTCACTGACCACCCTCACCGACCTCGACGACGCGATCGAGAACCTGGGTGGCTCGGTGCCCTGCCGCAGCTATGACCCCGAGGTCTTCTTCGCCGAGTCCCCGGCCGACGTGGAGTACGCCAAGTCGCTCTGCCAGACCTGCCCGCTGGTCGCGGCCTGCCTGGCCGGTGCCAAGGACCGCCGCGAGCCCTGGGGCGTCTGGGGCGGCGAGCTCTTCGTCCAGGGCGTGGTCGTGGCCCGCAAGCGTCCGCGTGGTCGCCCGCGCAAGAACCCGGTCACCGCATGAGCACCGCCGGCACCATCGACCGCCCCACCACGTACGACCCCACGAAGCAGGACCCGATCATGCGGCACCCGTCCGAGCCATTCGGCTCCCACGCCCCCCGTCACACCTCCGCGATCGAGTCGCGGCAGAACAGGAACCTCGAAATGCAACTCATCCCAGAAGCCATGGCCCGGGCCCATATGCAAGATCGACTGCGCGAGGCGGAGTCCCAACGGACCGCCCTGCGGCTGGTCGCCGCCCGCCGCATGCAGCGCCGCGCCGAGCGCGCCTCGCTGCGCGCCCGCCGAGCCCTGGCCATGGCCGTCATGCAGTGAACCGCCCCGGGGCCGGTCCGAACGGACCGGCCCCGCGCCGTGTTCGGGTGCGTCATCCGCACCCGGCCCGCTCCCGGGGATATCGTCTGGGAGTGGACCGGAAGACGCATAAGCCAGTGCAGTTGAACCCTGAGGCCACCGAGACCCCCGAGCCCGTCGCCTGCGCTCGTTGCGGCACCGAGGCCCCCGGGGGCACGCCGCTCCCGACCTGGATCTGCTCCGTCGAGAACGGCAGCCGCCGGTACTTCTGCGACGACTGCTCCCGCGCCAACCTCAGATCGATCGAGGGCAGACTCGACTCGTCCTGGTGGTGAGCGGGCGCCCCGGTGTCGTCAGGCGGGGGTGTCCTGGCTTCGGCTCTCCGCCGCGAACCCGGGCACCCAGGCCTCCATCTCCTCCCGCAGCCGCACCGTGGCGCCCAGCTGGCACAGCACCCCTATGGTGCTCATCGTCACCCGGTGGATCAGCAGATACGCCGGAGGAAGGTTGAGCTGCCGGGCCAGCTGGTACGCGGGGGAGCGGGGGTCGGCGATCCGCGTCGCCTGGGCGCGCATCCAGTCCCGGGTGAAGGTGAACTCCGCCACCTGCGCCGGCTCGATGATCGGCAGCAGATAGTCCAGCACCGCCCCCGGGTCGAGCTCGATCTCCGGCTTGACGAAGCCCTCGTCGCACAGCAGTTCGTGGACCGCGTCCGCCTCGCCGTCCAGCGTGAGCCGCAGCGCCGTCCCGATCTCCACGGGCAACCCCTGCGGCAGCCGGTCGACGGTGCCGAAGTCCAGCACCCCCAGACGCCACTTCTCCGGCGGCCCGTCGGGGGCGTCCCCGGTCAGCAGGCGGAAGTTGCCCGGGTGCGGATCGGCGTGCAGCAGCCCCGTACGGGCCGCGCCGGAGAAGAGGAAGCGCGCCAGCAACTGCCCGGCCCGGTCCCGCTGCTCCTGGGTGCCGTTCGCGATCACCTCGGACAGTGGCACCCCTTCGAGCCACTCCGTCACCAGCACTTGATCGCTCTGGTGCACCACGTCCGGCACGGTCACATCGCCGTCGCCGGCGAACTCCCGTGCGTGCGCCGCCTGGGCCCGCGCCTCCAGCTCGTAGTCCAGCTCCTCCGACACCCGGTCGCGCAGCTCGGTGATCAGCGGCTTGATGTCCATCCCGGGCACCAGCGGCCCCAGCAGCTTGGCGAACCGCCCCAGCTGCGTCAGATCGGAGAGCAACGCCTCACCGGCCCCCGGGTACTGGATCTTGACCGCGACCTCGCGCCCGTCGTGCCAGACCGCCCGGTGGACCTGCCCGATCGACGCCGCGGCCGCCGGCCGGTCCTCGAACTCCTCGAACAGCTCCCGCCAGTCCGGCCCCAGCCACTGGGCGAGCGCCGCGTGCACCGACTTCGTCGGCATCGGCGGCGCCGCCTCCTGAAGCTTCGTCAGCGCCGCCCGGTAGGGGCCGGCGACCTGCTCGGGCAGGGCCGACTCGAAGACGGACAGCGCCTGACCGAGCTTCATGGCGCCGCCCTTGAGCTGGCCGAGGGTCGCGAAGAGCTGCTCGGCGGTGCGCTGCTGCAGCTCCGCGGCGATGAGCTCCGCCGGCCGTCCGCCGATGCGCTTCCCCAGCCCGAGCGCCGTGCGCCCCGCGAAGCCCAAGGGCAGCGCGGCCAACTTGACGGTACGGGTGACCGCCTTGCGGGGTAGATCAGACATGCGCCCCTCCAACTAGCTGAACAGCCACGCCGCGGACGGCGGTTACCGGGTCATTGTCCCGTGCGGGACCGCGCGGACCCGGCGTGCTCCGGTCGCCCGGAGTCCGCCGCGCCGCACGGGCACCGCGGATGCGGCTCCACGGGCTGGGGGGACCAGGAGGGCCCCGGCAGGGCCAGCTCCAGCCGTTCCCCCGCGCCCGACGTGGACCCACCGTCGAGAAAGGCCAGCGCCCTCGCCACGGTCAGCCCCGCCACGACCGTGGCCAGTGCCATGTCGCAAGACGGTACCCCCGGGCCGCGGCCGGATCGCCACTGGGCGAGCATCCGGGGCCAGGCCGGATCCCGCTCGGCCCGCTCCAGCTCGAGGCATCCTGCGCACGCCGACTCTCCCGGCAGCACCAGCGGCCCCACCACGCCCGTGGCTTCCAGGACGCCCGCGTACAGGTGGGGAGTCCCGCAGGAGACGAGCTCCTGGGCCGCCGCGACGTCCGGTGCGTAGGCCGCGAGGCCGTCGCGGGGCGCGAACACCACCAGGGCCGGCGGGGAGCCGTCGTCGTCCGTACCGCCGGCTCTCGCCCTCGGGCGGGGCAGCGGCGCGGCCTGACGCACCGCCTGCCGGGCCGCGCCGTCCCGCCGCTCGCCGGTCCGCTCGGCCGCCACGCCGCCGGGCGCCACGTCCCAGGGCTCGACCCGGCCCCCGTCCAGCACGTCGACCCGCCCCACCCCCGAGGCCGCCAGCAGCGCCGCGACGGCCGCCCCGACCCGCCCGGCGCCCCGCACCCGGACCCGTACGGCCTGCCGCGCCGCCATCAGCCGCATCGCGGCACCCGGCTCCGGATGGAGCACCGACAGCGAGGCCAGGTCCGGCCGCAGCCGCTCCAGCGAACCGCCCCGGGCGCGCAGCGCGGCCGCCGCCTCCCCGCCCGCGCGCGGATCGTCGAGCAGCCCGGCCACCGCCAGCCGCCGCACCAGCGCGTCCGCCCGGCCTTCCGGCAGCCCGAAGCCGGTGGCCTTCTCGCGGAGCAGGGGCATTCCGCGCGTCCCGTCGAGCAGGCCCAGGAAGCTGCCCGTCGCGGTGTCCACCGGCCCCAGGAGCACCGCGTGCGCGGGAGCCGCGCCGAACTGCACCATGTCGCGGTTGCGCCAGGCCCGGCGCAGCGCGGGCTTGACCATCGGATGCGCGGAGTCGGGGATCATCGGCTCGGCCGGGACCGCGGGCTCCTCCGGCCGTGCGGAGTGCGGGGCGCGGACAGGCTGTGAGGCACGGACAGGCGGCGAGGCACGGACAGGCTGTGAGGTGTGTACGTGCGGTGAGGTGCGTACGGGCTGCGTCGGCATGTGTCCCCCTCGGTCGTCCCCTCGGTCGGCCTTCAGCATGCCCGTCCCGCCCGGTCCCCGCGTGACGTTGTCCACAGGTCCGGGGTGATTGTCGTACAAGCCAGCATCCAAGTCGGCGTTTCCCCGACAAGCGACCCGAGGGGCGGGACTTCGCGCACCGCCAGCGGGTAACGTCGGGGCCGTGCCCGTCGACCCTCTGCACAGTGCCGCACGCCCACCGCGCAGTGCCCCGAGCCCGCTCGCGGGAGGGCAGGAGACCGGCGCGGTCGAGATCCGGCGGAGCGCGCGCCGTCGCAGAACGGTCTCCGCCTACCGCGAGGGCGACCGGACCGTCGTCCTCATCCCGGCCCGGATGTCGGACGCGGAGGAGAAGCGCTGGGTCCGGGTGATGCTCGACAAGCTCGCGGCGCAGGAGAGCCGCCGCATGCTCGGCGACGGCGAGCTGGCCGAGCGGGCCCGCCGCCTCTCGGAGCAGTATCTGGGCGGCCGGGCGCGCCCCGCCTCGGTCCGCTGGGTCACCAACCAGAACACCCGCTGGGGCTCGTGCACCCCCGCCGAGGGCAGCATCCGCCTCTCGCACCGCCTGCAGGGCATGCCCGAGTACGTCGTGGACTACGTGCTGCTGCACGAGCTGGCGCATCTGCTGGTGCCCGGTCACGGGCCGGAGTTCTGGCGGCTGCTGGAGTCGTACCCCCGCACCGAGCGGGCCCGGGGCTACCTGGAGGGAGTGGTGGCCGCGGACCGGCTGCCCCACCTCCCGGCGGCCCGGAGCGAGTGAGCGGACCTCCCCGGAGGCACTCCCCACGGTCCCCAGCCGTTAGCCTGGCGCAACGCATTTCACCGCAGGTTCGGATGGGGGACGGTCGTCACGCATGTCCAGGGAATTCCAGCGCGGCCACAAGGCCAAGATCACTGACCTGACGGCCGGGACGGATCTGTACGTGGGTGTGCAGATCGGCGGCTCCGGCCTGAGCTTCGACATCAGCTGCTTCGGTCTGGACGCCCGGGAGCGGCTCTCCGACGACCGGTACTTCGTCTTCTTCAACCAGCCGCAGTCGCCGGAAGGCGCCATCCAGCAGCTCGGGGCACAGGCCGGGGACACCGACTCCTTCCGGGTGACCCTCGACCGGGTCCCGGCGCACATCCAGCGGCTGAGCTTCACGGCCACGCTCGACGGCGCCGGGCAGATGTCGCAGGCCGGCCCGGGCTACCTCCGCGTCGTCGCGGGTGGCGTCGAGGTGGCCCGCTACTCCTTCACCGGCGCGGAGTTCAGCACCGAGCGCGCGGTGATGCTCGGCGACTTCTACCTCAAGGACGTCTGGCGGTTCGCCGCCGTGGGCCAGGGCTTCGACGGCGGCCTGGAGGCGCTGCTGAAGCACTTCGGCGGCGAGGTGATGGAAGAGGAGGCGCCCCCGGCGCCCGAGCAGGGCGCGGCCCCCGTCTTCGCGCCCCCGCAGCAGGCGAGCGCGCCCCCGCCTTCGCGCCGCCCCCGGATCCCAGCCCGCCCAGGCACCGGCGGCCCCGCCCGCCCACCAGGCTCCGCCGCCGGCCCAGGGCTTCCCGCCCCCGCCCGGCAGCACCCCGCCCCCGGTGGCCCCGGCCGCGCCCCAGGTGCACGCGGCCGCCACCATGGCGGCGCCCATCGCGCCCCCGGCTACTTCTCCGGCGGCCAGACGCCGCCCGGCGGTGTGGCCTCGCCCGGCGGTGTGGTCCCGCCCCCGCCCGGCCCGCCCGGTGTTCCGGGCCGTCCGGGCGTTCCCGGGCAGCCCGCCCCGTACGCCCAGCCCGGCGCGCCCACCCAGGCCTTCCCGGCGCAGCAGCCCTACGGCCAGCCCGCCGTGCCCGCCCAGCCCTACCAGGCGCAGCAGCCCCACCAGGCCCAGCAGCCCCACCAGGCTCCGTACGGAGCTCCGGCGCCCGGCATGCCCCCGCACGGCGCCGTCGGGCCCGTCGCACCCGCCGTGCCCGGCGTCCAGGCGGCGTTCGAGCGGTACCGCGAGGCCCCCAACGGGCAGCGCTGGACCCTGCAGAACCCCAAGCTCGTCCGCGTCGACCTCGGGGCCGACCCGCAGCCGGTGCTCGCCCGGCAGGGCAGCATGGTCCTCTACCAGGGCAAGGTCGAGTTCGGCTACAAGGGCGCCGGCTTCATGGGCCGCATCGTCGGCAACGCCACCGGCCAGGAGATGCAGCTGATGCGCTGCACCGGCCGCGGCCAGGTCTTCCTCGCCGACGACTCCTCGCACGTGCACCCCATCCAGCTGGAGAACGACGCGATCTGCGTCTCCGCCGACGCGGTGCTCGCCTTCGACGAGTCGCTCCACCACGAGGTCCGCCGCATCGAGGGCCACGGCATCCCCGGCGGCGCGCTGTTCACCATGCAGTTCCAGGGCACGGGCACCGTCGTCGTCAAGACGCACGGCACCCCCGTGGTGCTGCCGGTCACCCCGACCACCTTCGCCGACAGCAACGCCATCGTCGCCTGGTCCGCCGCGTCCCAGGTGATCGTCTCCAGCCAGGTGCGGCTGCGCCGCACCTCCTATCCGGGCCACAGCGGAGAGGCCGTGAACCTCCAGTTCCGCGGCGCGCCCGGCAACTTCATCGTCGTCCAGCCCTACGAGGTCTGAGGGAGCCCGTCATGGACCAGTCACTGATCGCGGGCCACGCCCCGACCCCGCCCGCCGCCCGCATGGAGAACCACGGCAGCAGCATGCTGAAGGTGGCCATGCAAAGCGGCCACGACCTGTTCGCCCGCACCGGTTCGATGGTCGCCTACGAGGGATTCATCCAGTACGAGCCGAACGCCCCCGCCATTCGCCAGATGGCCTCCCAGTGGCTCACCGGCGAGGGCGCCCCGCTGATGAAGTGCAGCGGCGACGGGCTGCTCTACCTCGCCGACTACGGCGCCGACGTCGTCTGCCTCAACCTCAACGGCGAATCGGTCTCCGTCAACGGCACCAACCTGCTGGCCTTCGACGCGCACCTGCAGTGGGGCGTGGAGCGGGTCAAGGGCATGGCCAAGTTCGCCGGGCAGGGCCTGTTCAACGTCGTGGTGAGCGGCAGCGGCTGGGTCGCGCTGACGTCCCGCGGCACGCCCATCGTCGTGGACTGCGGTGGCGGCGAGGACGAGACCTATGTGGACCCCGACGCGCTCGTCGCCTGGTCCAGCAACCTGCGGATGAAGGGGAAGCGCAGCTTCAAGGCTTCCTCGATGATCGGCCGCGGCAGCGGCGAGGCCTACCAACTGGGTTTCTCGGGCCAGGGATTCGTGGTCGTACAGCCCAGCGAGGACAGCACCGACCGGCTCCGGGCCCGGGGCTGAGGGGGACGAGGAGACCATGCAGAGCCCGCTTTTCGGCTACACCGAGGCCCAGACGCAGGACCGCTACGCCCTGCAGAACCCCCAGATGCTGCGCGTCGCCCTCACCGGCCACGACGACGTCCTCGCCCGCAAGGGCTCGATGGTGGCCTACCAGGGCCTGATCGAGTTCGACGGCGAGTACCGCACCCACGGCCAGCACAACGCCCAGATGCACACCGGTGAGGGCCTGGACCTGATGCGCTGCTCCGGGCAGGGCACCGTCTACCTCGCCAACCTCGCCCAGCACGTCCACGTCGTGGACGTGGACCACGAGGGCCTGACGGTCGACAGCTCCTACGTCCTGGCGCTGGACTCGACCCTGCACTGGGACGCGGTCGCGGTGGACAGCCAGTTCGGGATCTCCGGCACCGGCGCGTACCAGCTCAACATCAGCGGGCGCGGCAAGGTCGCGCTGATGACCTCCGGGCAGCCGCTGGTGCTCCAGGTCACGCCGGAGAAGTACGCGTTCGCCGACGCGGACGCCGTCGTCGCCTGGTCGTCGTCGCTGCGCGTGCAGATGCAGGCGCAGACGTCCTCCTCGGGCGTGTGGCGGCGCCGCGGTGGTACGGGCGAGGGCTGGGAGCTCAGCTTCCTCGGCCAGGGGTACGCGCTCGTGCAGCCCAGCGAGATGCTGCCGCCGCAGGGCGCGCAGATCGGTCAGGGCGCCATGGCGCAGTACGGTCTCGGCCAGCACGGCGCCCGCGGTCAGAACCAGGGCAACATCTGGTCCAACTGAACCGCTGAGGGGATGTACGGGTAAGGGGCGGCCACCACGGTGGCCGCCCCTTACCCATGCCGTTCTTCCGCCGTCCCGCGCCGCCTACAGGCGGGCGAGCGTCCGCTGCACCAGCCGGGCGACCGACTCGTCCGCGACGTCGGCCACCTCGGCGTACGGGAACCAGCGCAGGTCCAGCGATTCGTCGCTGATGGCCTCCACCGCCCCGTCCGGCACCAGTGCGGCGTACTGCACGTCCAGGTGCCAGTTGCAGGGCGCCGGGATCGGGTGCCGGTCCAGCCGCACCGGGCCGGCCGGCAGCAGCGTCAGGCCGGCGATCCCGGACTCCTCGGTGGCCTCCCGCAGGGCGGCCGCCTCGAGCGTCGTGTCACCGGGCTCGCAGTGGCCGCCCATCTGCAGCCACATCCGCAGCTTGCGGTGCAGGGTGAGCAGGACCCGGCCCTGCGCGGGGTCGATCACCAGCGCGCTCGCCGTCACGTGTCCGGCCTCACACGGCTTCCACATGCCGTCCGGGTGGGCGGCCAGGTGGTCCAGGTAGAGCCCGCGCAGCTCCGGCTGGTCCTCGTACTCCTTCAGGACGAGGACCGCGTTCTCGTGGAGGCTCACTTCTTGTCGTCGCCTTCGCCGGACTCGTCCGAAGTGCCCTGCTCGGTGCCCTTCGTATCATCGGCGGCCTTCGCCCCCTCGGCACCCTTCGTGCCCTGGGAGCCCTTCGCCGCCTCGCCCAGCATCTTGTCGAGCTCGGAGAAGTCCAGCTGCTCGCGGTGGACGAAGCCGTCCGGGTCGTCCAGGTCGGCGGCCGTCGGCAGCATGTCCGGGTGCTCCCAGAGGCCGTCGCGGCCGTCCATGCCCCGGGCGTCCGTCAGCGAGGCCCACAGCCGGGAGGCGTCCCGCAGGCGGCGGGGACGCAGCTCGAGCCCGATCAGCGTGGCGAACGTCTGCTCGGCCGGACCGCCCGAGGCGCGGCGACGGCGCAGCGTCTCGCGCAGGGCGCCGGCCGACGGCAGGTGCGGCGCGGCCGCCGCGTGCACGACGGCGTCCACCCAGCCCTCGACGAGCGCCAGGGCGGTCTCCAGGCGGGCCAGGGCGGCCTTCTGCTCCGGAGTGTCCTCCGGCTGGAACATGCCCTGCTGCAGCGCGTCCTGCAGCTGCTCGGGGTGCGTGGGGTCGAGCTGGCCGACCACGTCCTCCAGCTTGGCGGTGTCGACCTTGATGCCGCGGGCGTAGCCCTCGACGGCGCCGAACAGGTGCGAGCGCAGCCACGGCACGTGCGCGAAGAGCCGCTGGTGGGCGGCCTCGCGCAGGGCCAGGTACAGCCGCACCTCGTCCTGCGGGACGCCCAGGCCGGAGCCGAACGTCTCGATGTTCACCGGCAGCAGCGCGGCCTTGCCGGCCGGGCCCAGCGGCAGGCCGATGTCGGTGGAACCGACCACCTCGCCCGCCAGCACGCCCACGGCCTGGCCGATCTGGGTGCCGAACATCGCGCCGCCCATGCTGCGCATCATGCCGAGCAGCGGGCCCGCCATGGCCTGCATCTCCTCGGGCAGCACGCCGCCCATGGCCGCCCCGACGCGCTCGGCGACCGGGTCGACGAGGTCCTTCCACACCGGCAGGGTCGCCTCGACCCACTCCGCGCGGCTCCAGGCCACGGCGGTGCCGGAGCCCGAGGGCAGCGACGTGACGCCGTCCAGCCACAGGTCGGCCAGGCGCACGGCCTCCTCGACCGCCGACCGCTCGCCAGCGGTGACGCTGGCGTCCTTGGTGCCGTCGGCGGTGCCCTGCGCGACGGTCTGGCGGGCGATCTGCTGGGCCATCTCCCAGTTCACCGGGCCGCCCTCGTAGGAGAGCATCTGCCCGAGCTGCTGGAAGGCGGCGCCGAGGTCGCCCGGGTTCATGGACCCGAACATCGCGGCGAAGGGGTTGTCCCCACCGCCCGTGGGCCCGCCGAACCCGAACGGATTCGCAGGCCCCTGGCCGCCCTGGCCGCCGCCCTTCTTCTTGCCGTCGTCGCCGTTCTCCGGCTCCTCCGGCGGAAGGCCGAATCCGAATGGGGTGTCACTCACGGGTTTCCTCGGCTCGTAGGGCCGCCGGCGTGGACCGGCGGCGAATGCCCGACAACACCACCAAGCGTAGACACCTCGCCGCTATCCGGGCTTGGTGCTCCACGCGCCCGGGGCCTGCGGCAGGATGGACGTCACCTGGTACGTACGTGTCATGACAACGGTGATGGCACATACGTACTGAAGACAACCGCTGGAGACGCCCGGTGAGTTCCCCCGACCGAGAAGTTCGCGCAGCGCGAAACGGTTCCGCGCGCGAGACCACGACCCCGCACGGCCCCGCCGTGCGCGGCCGGCGACCCGTCGTGGCCGTCACCGGTGCCGCGCGCGGCGTCGGGGCGCTGCTCACGCGGCGGCTCGCCGCGTCCGAGGAGATCAAGCACGTCGTGGCCATCGACGAACGCCGCGGCGACGTCACCGAGGCTCAGTGGCACGTGCTGGACGTGCGCGACCCGGCGATCGCCGAGAAGCTGCGCGGCGCCGACGTGGTGGTCCACCTCGCGCTCGACCTCGACCTGGAGACCGACGCGGCGGCGCGCACGGCGTACAACGTCCGCGGCACCCAGACCGTGCTGACCGCCGCCGCGGCCGCGGGCGTGCACCGGGTGGTGCTGTGCACCTCGGCCATGGTCTACGGCGCCCACCCCGACAACGACGTGCCGCTCGCCGAGGACGCCGAGCTGCGGGCCACTGCGGAGGCCACCGGCGTGGGCGATCTGCTCGAGATAGAGCGGCTGGCCAGGCGTGCGCCCCGGGCGCACCCCGGCCTGAACGTGACCGTGCTGCGGCCCGCCGTCCTGGTCGGCGGCACCGACACCGCTCTGACCCGCTACTTCGAGTCGCCCCGCCTCCTGGTGGTCGCCGGATCCCGGCCCACCTGGCAGTTCTGCCATGTGGAGGACCTGGTGAGCGCCCTGGAGTTCGCCGCCCTGGAGAAGGCGGAGGGGGAGCTGGCCGTCGGCTGCGACGGATGGCTGGAGCAGGAGGAGGTCGAGGAGCTCACCGGCATCCGCCGCATGGAGCTGCCCTCGGCCGTCGCACTGGGCGCGGCCTCCCGGCTGCACCGCCTGGGACTGACGCCGTCCCCGGCGGGCGACCTGGAGTACACGATGCACCCGTGGGTCGTCAGCGGCCACCGGCTGCACGACGCGGGCTGGCGGCCCGGCTGGACCAACGAGGAGGTCCTCGCCGAGCTGCTGGAGGAGGTCGCCGGCCGGCACACGGTCGCGGGCCGCCGCCTGGGCCGCAAGGACGCCACCGCCGCCGGCGCCGCGGGCGCCACCGTCGCCCTGCTCGGCACCGCCGCCCTGGTCCGCAGGGCCCGCAAGGCCCGCCGGCGCCTGTAGGACCGTACGAAGCCCGCCGGGCGGCCCCGGCGGGACCGCCCCTCCCGCGCCCCGCCGCCGTGCGGCACGATGGGGCACATGACCAGCTACGACCATCCCGGCGAGCGCGCCGCCCAGGACCCGGTCCGTCTCCTCGCGGTCAGGGACGCCCCGCTGTCCCTGGACGAGGTCTTCGCGGCGGTCGGCGACGACGCGGCGGGCGGCACGGCCCTCTTCGTGGGCACGGTGCGTGACCACGACGGCGGCGCGGACGTCACCGGCCTCGGCTACTCCGCCCACCCCAGCGCCGAGGCGGAGCTGCGCCGGGTCGCGGAGAAGGTGGCGGCGGACTTCCCGGTACGGGCCCTGGCCGCCGTGCACCGCGTGGGCGAGCTGGCCGTCGGCGACCTGGCGGTCGTCGTGGCCGTCTCCTGCCCGCACCGGGCGGAGGCGTTCGAGGCGTGCCGCAGGCTGATCGACGACCTCAAGCTCGAGGTGCCGATCTGGAAGCACCAGACGTTCGCCGACGGGGCCGAGGAATGGGTCGGCGCGTAGCGCCGTCGAGCAGGAAGATCTGGGGGCACCTCCCAGCGGTAGCTGGGGGAGGGTCGGCGCGTAGCGACGTCGAGCCAGGCCGGCGGGGCCCGGAAGGCTCCATGGGGCCACCGGGGTGACCGTGCCACCCGGCTGTCCGAAACCGTCCACTTATGGGCCGCTCCTGGTTGCGTAACCGTCCCCCTGACGTAAGCGTTGAGACCGAAGACGACTAATCTGCTCATCAGTTGTTCTCATGATTGTTCTCATCGGTCAGTGCGGTTGCATAAGGGGTCGGAGGCCGGCATGGCGGCGCTCGCTTGGTTGCTGATTCCGGTCGCGGCGGCGGTCGCCGCGGCCTTGTGGGGAAGCTGGGCGGCACGTAACCGGAAGGCCGGTGATGTCGCGGAACTGGCGGGTTACGCCCGGTTCCGTGAGGCGATGGAACGCACCGAGTCCGGTTCCGGCTCGGCGAGCTAGCGGAGCGTCCCGTATCTGCCCCGGACGGACCGCCCCGGGAGTGGACTGCCGGACCCGTCCCGTACTGTCGTTCCATGCCCCGCCGCACCGCGACGATGCTCGCCTCCCTCCTGATGCTGATCGCGCTGCTCTGCGCGGGCGTGCTGATCCCCGTGCCCTACTCGGAGATGTCCCCGGGGCCGACGGTCAACACGCTCGGTGAGCACGGCGGCGAGCCGGTGCTGCAGATCTCCGGGCGCCAGACGTACCCCACCTCCGGCCACCTCAACATGACGACGGTCCGGGTGACCGGCTCGCAGTACCGGATGAATCTGGTCGAGGCGGTCTACGGCTGGCTCGCGCACGACAACCTGGTGGTTCCGCACACCACGCTCTACCCGGAGGACAAGTCCCCGGACGAGCTGAACCAGGAGACGGCGGAGGAGTTCACGCAGTCCCAGGAGAGCGCCAAGGTCGCCGCGCTGCGGCAGCTGGACATCCCGGTGGGCACGCGCGTGATCGTCTCGTCCGTGGTCAAGGGCAGCCCCGCCGAGGGCGCCCTGCACGCCGGCGACGTGATCAAGGCCGTGGACGGCACGGCGGTCAAGGAGCATGGCGACGTCGCCAAGCTGGTCACCCGGCACAAGGCGGGCGAGAAGGTCACGTTCCTGATCGTCCCCGCCAAGGAGGCGGCCGCGGCGGAGAAGGAGAAGCGGCAGCCCAGGACCGAGGGCAAGGTCACCCTCGTCACCGCCAAGGCGCCCGAGGACGGCCGGGCGATCGTCGGCATCCAGGCCGGCCGGGACCACACCTTCCCGTTCACCATCAACATCAAGCTGGCGGACGTCGGCGGACCGAGCGCGGGCCTGATGTTCGCCCTCGGGATAGTCGACAAGCTCACCCCGGAGGACCTGACCGGCGGGAAGTTCGTCGCGGGCACCGGCACGATCGACGACACCGGCAAGGTCGGGCCGATCGGTGGCGTGCAGATGAAGACGGTCGGGGCGCGCTCCAAGGGCGCGCGCTATTTCCTGACGCCCAAGGACAACTGCGCGGCCGCGGCCAAGGACGCCCCCTCGGGCCTGACCCTGGTGAAGGTCGACACGATCAAGGACGCCCTGAAGTCCCTGGAGAAGATCCGCAAGGGGGACGCGGCCGGCCTGCCGCAGTGCTCGGCACGCTAGCCGCGCCCCCTCCGGAGCCGCGGGAGGTCAGTCCTCGAACGTCGCCGCCAGGGCTTCGGCCAGGCCGGGCACCAGGTCGGCACCGGTGAGGACCTCGGTCGGCGAGTCCTTCTCGCGCAGCCGTACGGCCGACTCGCGGGCGCCGTCGCGCAGCACGGCCACCGTCATCCGGACCTCCTGGCGGTCCGGGTGCTTGGCGACCCACGCGGCGAGCTGCTTGTCGCTCATGCCGTGGGGCACGGACCCCTCGGCGGACGGCGGGAGCATCAGCCGCTCCACGGTCAGGGCGCAACCCACCACGGCCTGCGGCCAGGCGATCGTGCCGAGGAACTTGTCGAGGGCGGTGCCGGGCGGCAGCTCCTCCTGTTCGATGGGGGTGTAGGACGACGCGGCCTGGGACGCGTCGTCGTCGAGGCCGAGCTGGGCGGCCAGGCCGGGCTCCTGGGTGCGGAGCCGGGCCGTGTCGACCAGGGCGAAGAGGCGGGCCGGCTGGTCCCAGCCGAGAGTCGACGCGTATTCGTCGATCTCGAGGACGGCGCGGGTCAGCGGGCTGGCCGCCATGGGCGTGCTGGGCTCGTGGGAGCCGGGAAGGTTCGAACCGGTATTGCTGGACATGGTCAATATCGTGCCCTGAGAGAGCCCGAAAACGGGAACCGAGTAAAGCCTCGGTAAGTTGCCACAGTGGGTCCTACCATCACGTGGGCCTCAAACGCAGCACAAAACCCGCAGTACCACCCAGCACGACCCACAGCTTCATCGACAGCGAACTTCGAGGTGCGCACCTTGGCTTTCCAGATGCCGGACCGCGGCGGAGGCCCGTCCGGGCCACGGATCAGAGTCGGCCGACCGTCCCGGCGTGTCCGGACCCTGCTGATGACCTTGGGCGTGCTGGCGGTGCTCGCCATGCTCTTCGTCATGTTCGCCGGGTTCTGGACGGACTGGCTGTGGTACCGCTCGGTGGAGTACTCCTCGGTCTTCACCACCACCCTCGGCACCAAGATCGGCCTCTTCGCTGTCTTCGGCCTGCTGATGGCCGTGGCCGTGGGGCTCAACATCTGGCTCGCCCACAAGCTGCGGCCGCCGTTGAGCGCGATGTCCATGGAGCAGCAGAGCCTCGACCGCTACCGGATGAGCGTCGCCCCGTACAAGAAGTGGGTGCTGCTGGCGGTCACCGCGCTCGTCGGGCTCGTCGCCGGCGCCTCGGCCGCCGGGCAGTGGCGCACATGGCTGCAGTGGGTCAACGCCGTCCCCTTCGGCCGGACGGACCCGCAGTTCCACAAGGACATCTCCTTCTACACCTTCGACCTGCCCTGGTACCGCTTCCTGCTGAGCTTCGGCTTCGCGGCGACGATCCTGTCGCTGATCGCCGCCGCCCTCGTGCACTACCTGTACGGCGGGCTGCGGCTGACCAGCCCCGGCGGGCGGGCCACCAAGGCCGCCACGGGCCATCTGTCGGTCCTCCTGGGCGTCTTCGTCACGCTCAAGGCCGTCGCCTACTGGCTCGACCGGTACGGCCTCGCGGTGAAGTCCAGCGGGCTGAAGTCGGCCGACGGCTGGACGGGCCTGCGCTACGTCGACGCCAACGCCTATCTGCCGGCCAAGACCATCCTCTTCATCATCGCGCTGATCTGCGCCGTGCTGTTCTTCGCGACGCTCTGGCGGCGCACCTGGCAGCTGCCGGTGATCGGCTTCGGGCTGATGGTCCTGTCGGCGGTGCTGATCGGCGGGCTCTACCCCGCGATCGTGCAGAAGTTCCAGGTCCAGCCGAACGAGCAGGCCAAGGAGGCGCCGTACATCAAGAAGAACATCGCGGCGACCCGCGAGGCGTACGGCATCGACGGCTCGAAGGTGAAGGACTACGCGGGCACGAGCGACCTGAAGGGCAAGGACAAGGAGAAGCTGCGCGCCGACGCCAACGCCACGGCCAGCCTGCGCCTGCTCGACCCCAACGTCGTCTCCCCGGCCTTCCAGCAGGAGCAGCAGGTCCGCGGCTACTACCAGTTCCCCTCCACCCTGGACGTCGACCGCTACAAGGCGGACGGCAAGGAGCAGGACACGGTCATCGGTCTGCGCGAGCTGAACCTCAAGGGCATTCCCGAGCGCAACTGGATCAACGACCACTTCAAGTACACCCACGGATACGGCGCCATCACGGCGAAGGGCACCTCCACCGACAAGGCGGGCGCCCCGGACTTCACCGAGAAGAAGCTGCCGACCGAGGGCATGCTCGGCTCGTACGAACAGCGCGTCTACTACGGTGAGAAGACCACCCAGTATTCGATCGTGGGCGGTCCGCAGAAGGAGCTCGACCACCCCAGCGACCAGGGCGAGACGAGCTACAGCTACAAGGGCAAGAGCGGCGTCAACCTCTCGAACCCGGTCAATCGCGCGGCTTATGCGGTGGCCTTCGGCGAGCCGCAGATCCTCTATTCCGGCGCCATCGGCGAGGGTTCGCGGATTCTGTACAACCGCACGCCCAAGGAGCGCGTCGAATCGGTCGCCCCGTGGCTGACCATCGACGGCGACGCCTATCCGGCCGTGGTCGACGGGCACATCCAGTGGATCGTGGACGCCTACACCACGAGCAACGGCTACCCGTACGCCTCCCGCACCACCCTCGGCGACACCACGGCCGACTCGCTGACCACCGGCCAGCGCGCGGTCGTCGCCCAGCAGAACCAGGTCAACTACATCCGTAACTCCGTCAAGGCGACGGTCGACGCCTTCGACGGCACGGTCAAGCTGTACCAGTGGGACACCAAGGACCCGGTGCTCAAGACCTGGATGAAGGCATTCCCCGGAACGGTGAAGGCGAAGAGCAGCATCAGCCCCGCGCTGATGGACCATCTGCGCTACCCGCAGGACCTGTTCAAGGTCCAGCGCGAACTGCTCACCCGCTACCACGTCACCGACCCGGGCACGTTCTACACCGGCAGTGAGCGCTGGCAGGTGCCGGACGACCCGACCAACGAAGAGGGCAACGCGGTACCGCCGTACTACCTGAGCATGAGGATGCCGGACCAGGAGAAGCAGACCTTCTCGCTGACGACGACCTTCACGCCCAAGAACCGGCCGAATCTCGGTGCGTTCATGGCCGTCGACGCCGATGCCAAGAGCGACGGATACGGCAGCATCAGAATTCTCAAACTGCCCTCCGAGACCACGGTCTGGGGTCCGGAACAGGCCCAGAGCAAGTTCAACGGACACACGCCCGTCGCCGACCAGATCAATATCTGGAAGAGGGGCGATTCCAAGGTCGAGTACGGCAATCTGCTGACCGTCCCGCTGGACGGCGGCCTGCTGTACGTCGAGCCGGTCTATATGCGCGGCACGGGCTCGAACTACCCGCTGCTCAAGAAGGTCCTGGTCAACTACGGCGAGAAGATCGCGTTCAAGGACACCCTGGACGAGGCCCTGAACGAGATCTTCGGCGAGAAGAGCGCGGACACCGGCCCGCCGCCGTCCGGTGAGCCCACCAAGCCGCCGGCCCAGGACGCGACGGTCAAACAGGCCGTCAAGGACGCCCTGGACGCGTACGAGGCGAGCCAGAAGGCGCTCGACGACAAGGACTGGACGGCCTACGGCAAGGCCCAGAAGGACCTCAAGGAGGCCCTGGACCGGGTGGCCAAGGCCGAGGCCAAGACCGAGGCCAAGACCGGCGGCGAGGGTGCCAAGCCCGGCAGCTAGTCCGGGGCCCGCCCCGCGCCGTGGTACGGTTGTTCCACAACGGCGCGGGGTGGAGCAGCTCGGTAGCTCGCTGGGCTCATAACCCAGAGGTCGCAGGTTCAAATCCTGTCCCCGCTACTCAAAGACAAGGCCCGGAGTTCTCGGACTCCGGGCCTTGTCGTGTACCCGGATCCGCCAGAACCCCGGGCCGGGCGGCAGAACATGCGTCCGCCGCCCGGCACGCGTGGTCTGTGCGGGTTATGTGCGGGGCCTTTGATTAGAGTTTGGAGCACCGCCGTGTCGGGAAGTCGGGAAGTCGACAAAACGCTGAAGTGACCTCACTGGCTGCGGTATTCCAGGTGTACGCAGGTTGCGGGAGTGCGACGATGGGACTTATGGGGGACAAGGCGAGGCTGTTGGAAACACGTCGGCTTGTAGCGGCTCCCGGTGACGGGAGCGATCAGGACGACCAGGACCCGTCGTCGTACGGCCCGGGGGAGGGCTCCCCCGACGCCGACTGTGCCACCGACGCGGCCGACCTGGAGCTCGAGACAGCCCGCCGCCGTGCCGCCGAGTCCGGCGACCCCGCCTCCCTGAGCATGCTCGGAGCCCTGCTGCTGCGCCGCGGCGACCTCGACGGCGCCGAGCGCCATCTGCGCGCCGCGACCGCCGAGGGCGACCGCTCCGCCGCCAACAACCTCGGCGTGCTGCTGCACCAGCGCGGCTACGCCGACGAGGCCGCCAGCTGGTGGCGGGTCGCCGCCGTGGCCGGCTCCGCCCCCGCCGCGCACGCCCTCGGCCGCTACCACCGCGAGCGCGGCGACGAGCCCGCCGCCGAGTACTGGCTGCGCCAGTCCGCCGAGTCCGGCCACGCCCTCGGCGCGTACGCCCTGGCCGACCTGCTGGAGCACCGCAGCGACGTGGGCGCCGAGCGCTGGTTCCGCAGCGCCGCCGAGCGGGGCCACCGCGAGGCCGCGTACCGCCTGGCCCGGATACTCGACGGCCGGGCGCCCAAGGCGTCGTCCCTGTCCGACGGCCTCGCCGAGGCCCTCGGCCCGGCCGTCGGCCGGCAGGCCTCCGGCGGCCCCGACACCTCGGTGCGCGAGCTGCGGGCCGCCGCCGCCAACGGCCGCCAGGACGGCCCGGCGGGCGAGGCCGAGCAGTGGTACCGCCAGGCCGCGGCCCGCGGCCATCGCCGCGCCGCCCTCCACCTGGGCACCCTGCTCGAGGCCCGGGGCGAGACCCAGGAGGCCGCGCGCTGGTACCTGACCTCCGCCAAGGACGGGGAGCCGCGCGCCGCCTGCGCCCTCGGGTTCCTGCTGCGCGACGCCGGCGACACCGACAGCGCCGCCGTCTGGTGGCGCAGAGCCGCCCAGGAGGGCGACGGCAACGCCGCCAACGCCCTGGGCGCCCTGCACGCCGACCGCGGCGAGTCCCAGCAGGCCGAGCGCTGGTACCGCGCGGCCCTGGACGCCGGCGACATCAACGGCGCCTACAACCTCGGCCTGCTCTGCGCCGAGCAGGGCCGCACCGCCCAGGCGGAGCAGTGGTACCGCCGCGCCGCCTACGCCGGGCACAAGGAGGCGGCCAACGCGCTGGCCGTCCTGCTGCTGCAGGGCGGCGACTCCGCCGGGGCCGAGCCGTGGTTCTCCAAGGCCGCCGAGGCCGGCAGCGTCGACGCCGCCTTCAACCTGGGCATCCTCTACGCCGGGCGCGACGAGGAACAGCTGGCCTTCCAGTGGTACGAGCGCGCCGCCGCCGCCGGACACACGGACGCGGCCCTGCAGGTCGCGATGGCGCTGCTGCGCGACGGCGGCGCCGGGGACGCCGAGGCGGCCGAGCACCACCTGCGCGTCGCCGTGCGCGGCGGCAGCGCCGAGGCCGCCTTCCGGCTGGGCGCGCTGCTCGACCGCGACGACGACAGCCGCCCCGGCTGCGAGGAGTGGTACGAGCGGGCCGCCCGGCAGGGCCACCGGCGCGCCCAGGTGCGCCTGGGCATGCTGGTCGCCGAGCGGGGCGACGTGGTCGCGGCCGCCCACTGGTACCGCGCGGCCGCCGAGGCCGGCAGCCGCAACGGCGCCTTCAACCTCGGACTGCTGCTGGCCCGCGAGGGCAGCGAGCAGGAGGCCGCGCTGTGGTGGGCACGGGCCGCCGAGTCCGGGCACGGCCGGGCCGCGCTGCGCCTGGCGCTGCTGGCGGCGCGCCGCGGCGATCTGGCCGAGGGGCGGCTGTGGTGCGCCCAGGCGGTCGAGCTGGGCCCCGCGGAGGTCGCCGAGCGGGCGGCGCGGCTGCGCGACGCCCTGCAGCAGGAGCTCACGGCGTAGGGCGGGCCCGCGCGGTGAGCGCGGTTGTCACGACATTTGCCCGAGGGGTCACGGATGGGTTAAAGTGACACTACCGACGCGGGGTGGAGCAGCTCGGTAGCTCGCTGGGCTCATAACCCAGAGGTCGCAGGTTCAAATCCTGTCCCCGCTACTGACACGAAGGCCCGGATCCTTTCAAGGATCCGGGCCTTCGTCGTGTTCCCCGGGCGCCCCGGGCGGGGCGCCGTTCCTCAGGCCGCGGCGCAGTCGGGGCAGATCCCCCGGAAGGTCACGTCGACCGCGGACACCTGGAAGCCGAAGCGCTCCTCGGACGGCAGGTTGGCCACCAGGTCGCCGGCGGGGTGGACGTCGCGGATCGTCCCGCAGCGGGAGCACACCAGGTGCTGGTGGGCGTGGTGGGCGTTGGGGTCGTAGCGCTTGGCGCGGCCGTCCGTGCACACCTCGAGGACCTCGCCCAGCGAGACCAGCTCGCCCAGCGTGTTGTACACCGTCGCGCGCGAGATCTCCGGCAGCAGGTCGGCCGCCTTGGCGTGGACTTCGTCGGCGGTGTAGTGCACGTGGTCCCCGTCGAGCACTTCGGCGACGACGCGTCGCTGCGCGGTCAGCCGCCAGCCGCGTCCCCGGAGTCGTTCCAGCAGGTCACTCATGCCATTCACCTATCAGTCAGATAGGACCAGCGTAGCAGCGGGCCCTGTCCACCCATGGAATGCGTATTTCTATGGTTCGCATCTTGACTTAGACAGAGTCCAATGTAGGATCGATCTCGGTCGAGGCCAGAGGCTTGGACCCGGCACAGACATCTGACGACGGAGGCGCACGTGACCACGGCGAACGGCGAGGCGACAACCACGACGGGCCCGCTGACCACGGAGTCCGGAGCTCCGGTCGCGGACAACCAGAACAGCGAGACGGCCGGCCTCGGCGGCCCCGTCCTGGTACAGGACCAGCTGCTGCTGGAGAAGCTCGCGCACTTCAACCGCGAGCGGATCCCGGAGCGCGTCGTGCACGCCCGCGGCGCGGGTGCCTACGGCACCTTCACCGTGACCGCCGACGTCACCCGCTGGACCCGGGCGCACTTCCTCTCCGAGGTCGGCAAGCAGACCGAAACGTTCCTGCGCTTCTCCACCGTCGCCGGCAACCTCGGCTCCGCCGACGCGGTCCGCGACCCCCGTGGCTTCGCGCTGAAGTTCTACACCGAAGAGGGCAACTACGACCTCGTCGGCAACAACACCCCGGTGTTCTTCATCAAGGACGCCATCAAGTTCCCCGACTTCATCCACACCCAGAAGCGCGACCCGTACACCGGCTCCCAGGAGGCGGACAACGTCTGGGACTTCTGGGGCCTGTCGCCCGAGGCCACCCACCAGGTGACCTGGCTGTTCGGCGACCGTGGTATCCCCGCCTCGTACCGCCACATGAACGGCTACGGCTCCCACACCTACCAGTGGAACAACGAGGCCGGCGAGGTCTTCTGGGTCAAGTACCACTTCAAGACCGACCAGGGCATCAAGAACCTCACCACCGACGAGGCCGTGCGGGTCTCCGGCATGGACCCCGACAGCCACCAGCGCGACCTGCGCGAGGCCATCGAGCGCGGCGAGTTCCCGAGCTGGACCGTGCAGGTGCAGATCATGCCGGCGGACGAGGCGGCGAACTACCGCTTCAACCCGTTCGACCTCACCAAGGTGTGGCCGCACGAGGACTACCCGCCGATCGAGATCGGCCGGCTGGAGCTCAACCGCAACCCCGAGAACGTCTTCGCCGAGGTCGAGCAGTCGATCTTCTCGCCGGCGCACTTCGTGCCGGGCATCGGCCCGTCCCCCGACAAGATGCTGCAGGGCCGGCTCTTCGCCTACGGCGACGCCCACCGCTACCGCGTCGGCATCAACGCAGACCACCTGCCGGTGAACCGCCCGCACGCCACCGTGGCCCGTACCAACAGCCGCGACGGCTACGCCTACGACGGCCGCCACGGCCGCGCCAAGAACTACGAGCCCAACAGCTTCGGCGGGCCCGTCGAGACCGGCCGCCCGCTGTGGCAGCCGCTCACGGTCACCGGGGCGACGGGCAACACCGAGGCTCCTTCGCACGCCGAGGACAACGACTTCGTCCAGGCGGGCAACCTCTACCGGCTGATGTCGGAGGGGGAGAAGGAGCGCCTGATCGCCAACCTGGCGGGCTTCATCGCCAAGGTCTCGCGCGACGACATCGTCGAGCGGGCGATCGACAACTTCCGCCAAGCGGACACCGACTACGGCAAGCGGCTCGAAGCCGCGGTCCAGGCCCTGCGCGGCTGATAGGCCAACTGGACGCTTGCCGTACAAACCGAAGAGGCCGGACGCCAAAGGGCTCCGGCCTCTTCGGCCTTCTCTCACGCCCGGACGGCCGGCGCGCGGACGGGCTCACCCGGCCAGCGCGCCGGCCCGTTCGCGTTCCGGCTCGGTATCCCGCCGCGCGCCCCGCACCCAGCAGCGGATGATGTCGCGCACCGACACCACGCCGACGGCCTCGTGCCCCTCGAGGACGATCAGGTGCCGGAACTCGCCGCGCGACATGGCGGCCGCCGCCTCCTCCAGGGTCCACTCGGGGGCCGCGAAGACGACGTCGGTGGTGGTGTGGCCGTGGGCGGTCTCGCGGTCGGGGTCGTGGCCCGCCCCGAGCGCGTTGAGTATGTCGCGCTCGGTGAGGATGCCCAGGCCGCCGGCCTCGGGGTCGAGGACGACCGCCGCGCCGATGCCGCGCGCGGACATCAGCCGCGCTGCCTGCCGGAGGGTGTGGGCCGGGCCGATGGTGAGGACGACCGTGCTCATGGCGTCGCGGACGAGCATGGCTTGCGCCACCTCCTACATGGACTGCGAGTCGGTCCCGGAACGCCGAACCCGTCGGCCTCCAGCCGGGGTTCACAAGTTCACAAGCGTCGGGAGTGCCAGCGTGGCACGCTCCCGCGGCGGCCGACAAGGTCCGCGAGGCATGATATTTTGCCTACTTTTTACGACTGCCTTGTGGGTTTGAACCCGTTACGTCCGCAGATAGCCGAGCAGTTCGTCGTGCAGCAGCCCGTTCGACGCGGCGGCGTTGCCGCTGTGGGGCCCCGGAAGCCCGTCGAGGCCGGTGAAGCGGCCGCCGGCCTCCTCCACGATGACGACGTTCGCCGCCATGTCCCACAGCGACAGCTCCGGCTCGGCGCAGATGTCCACCGAGCCCTCCGCGACCATCATGTACGGCCAGAAGTCGCCGTAACCGCGCGTCCGCCAGCAGTCCCGGGTCAGATCCAGGAAGCCCGGCAGCATGCCACGCTCCTCCCAGCCGGACAGCGAGGAGTACGCGAACGACGCGTCCTCGATCCGGCCCACCCGCGAGGTCTGCAGCCGCGAGGCCGACAGCAGGCTCCGCCCGGTGTAGGCGCCCGAGTCCTTCGCCGCCCACCACCGGCGGCCCAGCGCCGGCGCCGACACCACGCCCACGACGGGCTGGAAGCCGTCCTTGTCCTGCACCATCAACGAGATCAGCGTGGCCCACACCGGCACCCCGCGGACGTAGTTCTTGGTGCCGTCGATCGGATCGATGACCCAGCGGCGCGGCCCCATGCCCTCGCTGCCGAACTCCTCGCCCAGCACGGCGTCGCGCGGCCGCGCGCGCTGGAGATGACCCCGGATCAGCTCCTCGGCGGCCTTGTCCGCCTCGCTCACCGGAGTCATGTCCGGCTTGGTCTCGACCTTCAGGTCGAGAGCCTTGAACCGGTCCATGGTGGCCGCGTCCGCGGCGTCCGCCAGGACGTGGGCCAGGCGCAGATCATCGTGGTAGTCCGACATGCTCAGCACATTACCCCTGGCCAACGCCAGGTCACGTGCGGCGCGACCTGCCGGCGCTCTTGACACCGTCTGGCGGCGCGTCAATCCTGTGCCTGGCCCCCAATCTTCGTGCGGCCGTCCGGCCGGGGAGGCGACGATGCCCGCGGCACGAGAGCTCTTGCTGGACGCGGCGTTCACGGCGCTCGGCGCCCGGCCCTGGAACGGGGTCCGGATGGTCGACGTCGCAGCCGCCGCCGGGGTGTCCCGGCAGACCCTCTACAACGAGTTCGGCAGCAAGGACGGCCTCGCCCGCGCTCTCGTGCGCCGCGAGTCGGAGTCCTTCCTGGCCGGGGTGGAACGTTCCCTCGCCGACACCGCCGCCCGCGGCGGGGCCGACGCCGGGGACTGCTGCGCCGCGGCCGCCGTCTGGACGCTGCGCTCGGCCCGGGCGAACCCGCTCGTCCGCGCCGCCCTGACCGGCTGCCGGGGCGACCGCCTGCCGCCCGCCGCCGCCCCCCCTGCCGGCCCCCGCACCCCGTTCGGCGTGCGGCCGACCCGTGGCACGCCCTCGCCCGTCGCGCTGGCCGAGCGGATCCGCGACAGCGTGGCCGGGGCGCTCGGCGCGCCAGGCGCCGCTGCCCCGCCGGGCGCGGCGCCCGGGCCGGAGGGGGTGCGGCGGGCCTGTGAGGCGGCGGTGCGGCTGACGCTGTCGTACGTCGTGGCCCCGGCCGGCTCGGACGAGGAGGCGGCGGGCGAGGTCGCCCGGCTCGTACGGATCCTGCTGGGCGGACCCTTGTCCGAGGGGGCCTGAGGGGGCCTGAGGCGGGGTGCCTGAGGGGTGTCCGAGGGGGCTAGTGCGCCGACCCCGACAGCTGCAGCCCGATGACGCCCACGATCACGAACGTGATCGAGACGATCTTGAGCGTGGACACCAGGTCGCCCAGGAAGACCATGCCGTAGATCGCGGTCCCGGCCGCGCCGATGCCCGTCCACACGGCGTAGGCCGGACCCACGTCGAGCTTGCGCAGGGCGAGCGTCAGCAGGCCGAAGCTGCCCAGCGCGAAGCAGGCGAAGGCGATCGTGGGCCAGAACCGGGTGAAGCCGTGGGAGAGCTTGAGGCAGACGGCGAAGCCGGTTTCCAACAGTCCGGCGACCACGACCAGCAGCCACGCCATCAGATTGCCTCCCGTTTCGCGGACCGCCCCGTGGGCTTCGGCGCTCTTGATGCACTTGCCGCCCGCGGTCACTCGCAAACGTAGGCGATCAGTCGCCTTCGCGCCGCTCCCTCGTCGCCAGCAACCGGCGCAGCGAGTACAGCCGCTGCGGGTCGGCGTGGCCGTCGGCGACCCACTGGTCCAGCGCGCAGTCCTGCTCGTCGTGACTGCACGCGCGCGGGCAGCCCTCGGTGCCGGGCTCGAGGTCGGGGAAGGCGTGGATGACCCGCGAGGGGTCCACGTGGTGCAGCCCGAAGGACCGCACGCCCGGGGTGTCGATGACCCAGCCCGTGCCCTCCGGCAGCGGCAGGGCCAGCGCGGACGTGGTGGTGTGCCGGCCGCGGCCGGTGACCGCGTTGACGTGGCCGGTGGCCCGCTGACGGTCCACGAGCGCGTTGACCAGCGTGGTCTTGCCGACGCCGGAGTGCCCGACGAACGCGGTGATGCGGCCCTCCAGCTTCTCGCGGACCCGGCGGGCGGCATCGCCCTCGGTCAGCTCCTCGCGACTGGTGACGACATAGCGGATGCCGAAGGACCCGTAGGACTCCATCAGCTTCTCCGCGGAGGCCAGATCCGACTTCGTCAGAACCAGCAGCGGCTCGAGCCCCGCGTCGAACGCCGCGACCAGGCAGCGGTCGATCAGCCGGGGCCGGGGCTCGGGGTCGGCGAGGGCCGTGACGATCGCCAGCTGGTCGGCGTTGGCGACGACCACGCGCTCGTAGGGATCGTCGTCGTCGGCGGTGCGGCGCAGCACCGAGCTGCGCTGCTCGACGCGGACGATGCGGGCGAGGGTGTCCTTGTCGCCGCTGAGGTCGCCGACGACCGCGACCCGGTCGCCCACCACGGCGCTCTTGCGGCCCAGCTCGCGGGCCTTCATCGCCACGATGGTGCGGTCGTCGATGAGGACGTGCAGCCGGCCGCGGTCCACGGTCAGGACGAAGCCCTCGGAGGCGTCCTCGTGCTTGGGCCGGATGTTCGTACGGGGGCGGTTGCCCTTGCGGTTGGGGCGGACGCGGACGTCGTCCTCGTCGGTGTGCTTGCCGTAGCGGCGCATGGTGCTTCCAGGTCTCTTTAGCTTCTCGGCGCCGTCGTCGCCCCCGCGACGGAGCCGAGCATCCCGGTCCACAGCTCCGGGAAGTCGGGAAGGGTCTTGGCGGTGGTCGCCACGTTCTCCACCTCCACGCCGTCGACGGCCAGGCCGATGACGGCGGCGGCGGTGGCCAGCCGGTGGTCGTCGTAGGTGTGGAAGACACCGCCGTGCAGGGTGCGCGGGCGGATGTGCAGCCCGTCCTCGGTCTCGGTGACGTCGCCGCCGAGCTCGTTGATCTCCTTGGCCAGGGCGGCCAGCCGGTCGGTCTCGTGCAGTCGCAGGTGGGCGATGCCGCGCAGGACGGACTCGGAGTCGGCCAGGGCGGCCACGGCCGCGATGACCGGGGTGAGCTCGCCGACCTCGTTCAGGTCCGCGTCGATGCCCGTGATGCGGCCGGTGCCGGTGAAGGTCAGGCCGGCGTCGGTGAGCTCGCAGCGGCCGCCCATGGCGGTGAAGATCTCGCGCAGCGCGTCGCCCGGCTGGGTGGTGCGCTCGGGCCAGTCCGGGATGGTGACGCGGCCGCCGGTGACCAGGGCGGCGGCCAGGAACGGCGCGGCGTTGGACAGGTCGGGCTCCACGACCAGGTCGCGGCCGAGCAGGGCGCTGGGGGAGACGCGCCAGACGTTGGGCTCGCCCCCGGATTCGGGGGTGTCGACCTGGGCGCCGGCCGAGCGCAGCATGTCCACGGTCATGCGGATGTGCGGCATCGACGGCAGTACGGCGCCGACGTGGCGGACCTCGACGCCCTGGTTGAAGCGCGGGCCGGAGAGCAGCAGGGCGCTGACGAACTGCGAGGACGAGGAGGCGTCGATCTCCACCAGGCCGCCGTCCAGCGCGCCCGCGCCGTGCACGGTCAGCGGCAGCGCGCCGCGGTCGTTGTCGTCGATACGGGCGCCCAGGGCGCGCAGCGCGTCGATCACGCCGTGCAGGGGGCGCTCGTAGCTGCGGGGGTCGCCGTCGAAGCGGACCGCGCCGTCGGCGAGGGCCGCGACCGGCGGCACGAAGCGCATGACGGTGCCGGCGTTGCCGACGTCGATGGTGGCCGGGCCGTGCAGCCGGGCGGGGATCACCCGCCAGGCCTCGCCGGTGGTGTCGGGGCCGTCCGCGACGGTGGAGCTGGAGGAGACGGTCTCCTCGATGCCGACGCCCAGGGTGCGCAGGGCGTCCGCCATCAGCACGGTGTCGCGCGAGCGCAGCGGGCGGCGCACCCAGCCCGGCTCGGCGGCGAGCGCGGCCAGGACCAGCGCACGGTTGGTGACCGACTTCGATCCGGGCACGGGGACGGTCGCGTCGACCGCTCCGGTGGCGAGCGGAGCGGGCCAGAGGTCGGGGTGCACGGGGCTCTCGGTCATGCCCTTACCTTACTGACGTTCTCGTCGTGGTTCGGTACGAGAAGCCCGGTCACAGCCCCAGCAGCCAGCGTCCGCCCCCGCTCAGGCAGCACAGGGTCACCACGTGGAACAGCCCCAGCCACACCGCCGCGGGCAGGTTCGTCAGCCGCGCCAGCTGGTCCGCGTCGGAATCCCGGGCTCCGCCGTGCCGGCGCTTGCTCCCCAGCTCGAACGGCGGCCGGACCCCGCCCAGCAGCAGGAACCAGACCACCCCGTAGGCGAACGCCGCCTGCACGGCGGGCCCCGTCAGCCATGACACCAGCACGAACGCCGCCCCCGTGAGCACCACGGTCAGGACGCCGTAGGCGTTGCGGATCATCACCAGCATCGCGGCCAGCAGCGCCGCCGCCCCCCACAGCAGGGCGGTGATGTGCCCGGCGGCCAGCAGGTAGGCGCCGCCGAGGCCGAGCAGGGAGGGGGCGGTGTAGCCGGCGGCCGCGGTGAGGACCATCCCGATCCCGGTCGGCCGGCCCCGGGAGACGGTCAGCCCCGAGGTGTCGGAGTGCAGCCGGATGCCGTCCAGGCGCCGCCCGCTGAGCAGGGCCACCAGGGCGTGACCGCCCTCGTGGGCGATGGTGACGGCGTTGCGCGTGATCCGCCATACGCCATGCGGGACCACCGCGGCCAGCGCGACGACGCCGGTGACGGCTATGAGCCAGATCGAAGGGTGCGGCTGAGTGCCGAAGACGCTCGAGGAACGGTCCCACAGATCGGTGGCGGTGGTGCTGTTGTCCATTTCTGAGCCGCTCCTAGCGTCTTCGTGGCAGTGTGGCACTCATGTGCGGTCGATATGCGGCGAGCCGGCGGCCGGAGGACCTGGCCGGGCTCTTCGGGGTGGAGAAGTGGGAACCGGAGGAGACGCTGGCTCCGGACTGGAACGTGGCGCCGACGAAGAGCGTCTACGCGGTGCTCGAGCGTCCTGTCAAAGACGCAGCCGACCCGCGTCCGGTTCGTCAGCTTCGCGCCCTGCGCTGGGGGCTGGTGCCGTCATGGGCGAAGACGCCCGAGGGCGCGGCGCGGATGATCAACGCGCGCGCGGAGACGGTCCACGAGAAGCCGTCCTACCGGCGGGCCTTCGGGGCGCGGCGCTGCCTGCTTCCGGCGGACGGCTACTACGAGTGGGTCACCGGCGAGCGGGAGCGCGAGCTGGAGGAGAAGGGGCGCCGCAAGCGCGCCCGCAAGCAGCCGTACTTCGTCACGCCGGCCGACGGGTCGGTGATGGCGATGGCAGGGCTGTTCGAGTTCTGGCGCGATCCCACGCTGCCGCCCGACCACCCCCAGGCCTGGTGGGCGACCTGCTCGGTGATCACCACCGAGGCCGACACCGAGCCGTTCGCGGGGACGGGGGAGACGGGGGAGACGCAGGAGCCCGGGCCGCGCTCGCTCGCCGAGATCCACCCGCGGATGCCGCTCGTCCTGCCGCCCGAGCGGTGGGCCACGTGGCTGGACCCGGCGCGCACCGAACCGGAGGAGCTGCTGCCGCTGCTGGCGCCCCCGCCCGCCGGACTGCTGCGGGCCTACCCCGTCTCCACCGCGGTCAGCGACGTCCGCAACAACGGGCCCGAGCTGCTGAAGGAACTGCCCGCGCCGGAGGAGTCGACACTGTTCTGAGCCGTCGCTGTTCTGAGCGGCGCGCGCCGCCGCCGGCGTGCCCGCTCGGCGCGATGGACGCGCCCGCCCGGCAGGATGGGGGCGTGAGCGAACGCATCGAGCAGACCGTCCAGGACGTGCCCACCCCCGCCGGCGACGCCCGCGTCCACTGGCACCTCGCGCCCCACGCGCGCCTCGTGCTCGCCCTCGGACACGGCGCGGGCGGCGGCGTCGAGGCCCGCGACCTGCGGGCGCTGGCGGCGGCCCTGCCGTCCGACGGGGTGAGCGTCGCCCTGGTCGAACAGCCGTGGCGGGTGGCCGGCAGGAAGGTCGCGCCCGCGCCCTCGGCCCTCGACGCGGCCTGGCGGGCCGTCTGGCCCGCGCTCACCGCGCCCGGGGTGCCGGTGGTGGCCGGCGGCCGCAGCGCGGGCGCCCGCGTCGCCTGCCGCACGGCGGCCGGCCTCGGCGCCGCGGCCGTGCTCGCGCTGAGCTTTCCGCTGCACCCGCCGGGCCGGCCGGAACGCTCCCGCGCCGACGAGCTGACCGGCGCCGGGGTGCCGGTGCTCGTGGTGCAGGGCGCCCGCGATCCGTTCGGCCGCCCCGAGGAGTTCCCGCCCGGCGCCGAACCCGTGGTCGTGCCGCACGGCGACCACGGCTTCGCGGTGCCGAAGAAGGCGGACGTCACCCAGGAGGAGGCGCTGGACGTGATCACCCATGCGGTCGGGATGTGGCTGAAGGCGGTCTAGAGCGATCTGGGCCGGTCCGCAAGGGCTCTTGGGCGGTTTCCGTCCGGGCGGGAATGATCCACCGGGTGCCGCTGTTGTGGTCTCTGTATCACGTACCGGCACAGACGAAGGAATGGGAGCTCCCCGCATGGGTTCGATCGCATGCCCGTCCCGCCCGCAGACGGCCGACCCGGGTTGGGCGGTCATGGGTGTGGACCAGTCGGCCCTGGCCGGAGCGGCGAGCGCACCGGATCGTCGTCTATTCTCCGATTCGAGCGGGTCCGGTCCGGGCGCCGCCGTGTTGTTGGAGGAGGTGGGTCCGGTCACTGGGATCGACGCGGGGGCCGACGACAACCGCAAGCGGGAGCCTGCCGAGAGCGCGGCGGAGCGCAACGCGCGCTTCGAGCGCGACGCCCTGACCTTCCTCGACCAGATGTACTCGGCCGCCCTGCGCATGACGCGCAACGCGGCGGACGCCGAGGACCTGGTGCAGGAGACGTATGCCAAGGCCTACGCGTCCTTCCACCAGTTCCGTGACGGTACGAACCTCAAGGCGTGGCTCTACCGCATCCTCACCAACACCTTCATCAACTCGTACCGCAAGAAGCAGCGCGAGCCGCTGCGCAGCGCGTCCGAGGAGATCGAGGACTGGCAGCTGGCGCGCGCCGAGTCGCACATGTCGACCGGGCTGCGCTCCGCCGAGTCCCAGGCGCTGGACCATCTTCCCGACTCCGACGTCAAGGCGGCCCTTCAGGCCATTCCGGAGGAGTTCCGCATAGCGGTCTACCTCGCGGACGTGGAGGGCTTTGCCTACAAGGAGATCGCGGACATCATGGGTACCCCCATCGGCACGGTGATGTCCCGGCTGCACCGGGGTCGCCGGCAGCTGCGCGGACTGCTGGAGGACTACGCACGCGAGCGCGGTCTGGTCCCGGCCGGGACCGCCCCCGCGCAGAACGGTTCCGACGAGTCGCACAATCGGAAAGGCTCGGACTCATGAGCTGCGGAGACCCGCACGAGACGGACTGCTCCGAAGTCCTCGACCACCTGTATGAGTACCTCGATCACGAGATGCCCGAAGGCGACTGCGCCAAGTTCGAGGTGCACATCGACGAGTGCTCTCCGTGCCTGGAGAAGTACGGGCTCGAGCAGGCGGTGAAGAAGCTGGTCAAGCGCTGCTGCGGCCATGACGACGTGCCGGCCGACCTCCGCTCGAAGGTCATGGGCCGCATCGACCTCATCCGGGCCGGGCACGCGGTGCCCGATCAGGACCTGGTGGCCGAGGCCAGGGCGGCCGAGGCCGCGCAGCAGGACTGACGCCCGCGCGCCGCGCTCGCGGCGCGGGGATCCCGCCCGCGCCGCGCTCGCGGCGCGGGCGGGATCCTGCGATAGCAGTGATCCAAACCACCGCACCAGGGAACGTCACCCGAACGGACGGCGGATTCCCCGTGCGCGGTTCTCCGGGCTTTCCTGAGCCTATTCTCCCCATCCAGACGCCATGTCCAAGGGTCGGGGAGGACGCGCCATGTGGGCACTTCCGGCGGCGGCGCGCGCGTATATCGCGTGCGCCGTGCTCGCCGCCGCGGTGTGCGCCGCGCCCGTCGTACGCGGCGGCCCGGCCGTGCCCTGGGGCGAGGTCGTCCTGCTCGCCGCCGTCTGCGCCGCGGGCGAGCGGCTGCCACGCCGCCCCCTGACGCTGCCGGTGCTGATCGCCGCGGCGGTGCTGCTGCCGCCCGCGTCCGCCGCCGTCGTGGCGGTGCCCGGGGCGCTCGTGCGGCCGGTGGGCCGGCGCCCGGCGTGGGTGCGGCGGCTGTGGCACGCGGCGCGGTCCTCCCTGGCGGCCGCCGCCGCCTCGTACGTCTACGGGCCCGGCCTGGGCGCCCCCCGCGCGCCCGACGCCGCCTGCCTCCCCGCCGCGCTGCTGCCGGCCGTCGCCGCCGGACTCGTGCTCGCCCTCGTCGGAGCCGTCCTGGACGGCGGCGTGCTGGTCACCGCCGAGGGCCGCTCGGCGCGGACGGCCTGGCGGGCGCCGATGCCGGCGGCGCTCGCGCCGGCGCTGGTCCACGGGCCGACGGGACTGATGACGGCGCTGCTGTGGCACAGCCCCTACGGGCCCCCGGCGGCGCTGCTGGTCCTGCTGCCGGTGTCGGTCTCCTCCTGGGTCCAGGACCGCTGCCGCCGCGAGCGGGCGGCCCACCAGGCCACGGTGCGCGCGCTGGTGCAGGCCGTCGACCTCAAGGACCGCTACACCCGTGGCCACAGCGAGCGCGTCGGCCGGGCGTCCGTGCTGATCGCCCGCGAGCTGGGCATCGGCGGCGAGCGCCTGGAGGCGCTGCGCTTCGCCGGCACCCTGCACGACCTCGGCAAACTGGCCGTGCCCACCGGGGTGTTGCGCAAGGACGGCCCGCTCACGCCGGAGGAGCGCCGGATCATCGAGCTGCATCCCGAGTACGGCCACGAGATGGTGCGCGGCATCGGCTTCCTCGACGAGGCCCGCGCCGCGATCCTGCACCACCACGAGCGGCTGGACGGCACCGGCTATCCCTACGGCCTGGCGGGCCGTCAGATCCCCGAGTTCGCCCGGGTGGTGGCCGTGGCCGACGCCTTCGACGCGATGACCTCCACCCGCAGCTACAGCCGCGCCCGGCCCGTGCCGGTGGCCCTCGCGGAGCTCGACCGCTGCTCCGGCTCCCATTTCGACCCCCGCATGGTCGCCGCGCTGGTGCGCGCCCTCGACCGCCACGGCTGGCAACCGGAAGCTGTCATTCCGTCCAGCCGAAACGTCCCTGTTGATCACTGTTCCGTCCCGGGCGCCCCCGTGGGCCCACCGGCGGCGGGCGACCGTACGGACCGGGGTGGTCCCGGATGAGAACACGACCGCCGCAGGATCTGACCTGCTGTGACGCGCCGGCCTGCCGGGCGGCCGCCGACCCCTCGGCGCCCCCGGGCGACGCGCCCCCGGGGGCCTGCCCGGCCGCCTCGACGGCCCAGGCCGGGCCCGAGCGGCCCGGCGCCGAGGCGCCCCCGGGGCCCTCACGCGGGGTACGGCCCCCAGGCCCCCAGGCACCTCAGGCCCCCACGGCCGCCCCGGCCCCCTGGCCCGGCGCCGGCTGCGGCCTCCTCCGCCCCGGACGCGCCCTACCGCCCCGGCACGCCCCGGACGCCGACGAGCGCGCCCCGCGGGAAGCCGCACCGGACGCGCCGGAGTGGGCCCGCCCCGGCGGGCCCGGCCGGGCCCGCGCCGGGGGGCTCGCGCGGGGGGTGCACGTCGTCGCCGGGCTCACGGCGGTCCTCGCGCTGGCGTGGACGGCGTGGCGGGGGGTGGCGCAGCCGCACGTGGCCCTGGCCTACGGAGTGCTGATCGCGCTCGGGGAGGCTGCCCGGCGCACGCCGCGCGGGGCGGGCGCCGGAGCCCGGGAGACCGCGCCCGTGGGGTCCGCCGGCACGCTCGCGTACGCCCTGCTCGGCGAGGTCGGCGGAGAGCCCGCCTCGCACGGCGCCGCCCAGGTCGTCGCCGTCGTGCTCGGCGCCACCCTCGCCGGAGCCGTGGGCCGCCCGCCCGCGCTCGACCGGCTCGCGCGCCGGGTGCTCAACGCCGCCTTCGCCGCCGTCTGTTTCCAGCCGCTGCACGGCTGCGCGCCCAGCCCGTCCTACCCGCTCCTCCTCCTGCTGCTCCTGGCCCTGACCGCCCTGTGCGACGCGGTCCTGGCCGCCGCCCTCACCCGCTCCCGCACCGGCGGCGGACCGTACGGGCCCCTGCTGCGCGAGGAGCTCAGGGCGCTCCCCGGCGTCGGCTCGGCCATCGGCGCCGGCGGCGTCGTCATGGCGCTGGCCGTGGCCGCTGCGGGGCTGTGGGCCCTGCCGGTGTTCTGCCTGCCGCTGCTGGTCACCCAGCTGTCCGTGCACCGCTACGAGGCCGTGTGCGCCACCCGCCGCCAGACCATCGCCTCGCTGGCCAGAGCCACCGAGATCGCCGGCTACACCCGGCCGGGACACGCCCGGCGGGTCGCGACGCTGGGCCGCGCCGTCGGCCGCGAGCTGGGGCTGTCGGGGGCCGACCTCACGGTGGTGGAGCACGCGGCGCTGATGCACGACATCGGCCAGCTCTCCCTCCCGGTGCCGGTCCCCGCCGGGGCGACCGAGCCGCTGCCGCCCGAGGAGCGCCGCCGCATCGCGCTCCTGGGCGGCGCGGTGGTCCGCCGGACCGGGGTCTCGCCGGATGTCGTCCTGGTGGTCGAGCGCCAGGCGGATCCGTACCGGGACCAGCCGCTCACCGCCCGTATCGTCCGGACCGTCAACGCCTACGACGACCTCGCCGGCGACCCGGCGTGCGGCCCGCTGCGCGCCCTCGAGCGCCTCCGTCTGGCCACCGCGCACGACCACGAGCCCCGGGTGGTGGAGGCGCTCGCGGCGGTGCTCGCGCGCGGCGGCCCCGCTCCATCAGGCCCGTGACAGCGGGGGTGAAGGGGGACTGGCCCGCCGAACCCACGGGTAATGAGCGGGCGTCCGAAGGGGCATGGTTGGATGCGAAGAGACGAAGAGAATGGCGAGAAAGCGGAAACCGGGGGGTGTCGTGCGCGGGGTCGTCGGCAAGGAGGTCCGACAGGGCGGCTTTCTCCGCCCGGTCCATCCGGCGTGGTGGCACGCAGAACACGCAGAAACCGGCAGGCGGGAATCGTGAGGATCTTCGGCAAGGTACGGCACCGGCCTTCCGCCTCGTGGCGGCAGGCGACCGACCGTGCCTTCACGCTCATCGGCGACGGCCGCTACGAGGACGCGGGAGCGCTGCTGACGCGCGCGGCCGACATGGAGCCATGGCTGTCCGAGTCGTGGTTCAACCTCGCGCTGCTGCACAAGTTCCGGCACGACTGGGAGCAGGCCCGCGCCGCCGGGCTGCGCGCGGTGGCGCTGCTGGACCGCGAGACCGGCGCGCCCGACTGGTGGAACGTCGGCATCGCCGCCACCGCCCTGCAGGACTGGCCGCTGGCCCGCCGCGCCTGGCAGGCGTACGGGCTGCGGGTGCCCGGCGAGGGCGGCCCGGCCGGTGAGCCGACCGGGATGGAGCTGGGCAGCGCGGCCGTGCGGCTCTCGCCGGAGGGCGAGGCGGAGGTCGTCTGGGGCCGCCGGCTCGACCCGGCGCGCATCGAGGTGCTGTCCATCCCGCTGCCGTCCTCCGGCCGCCGCTGGGGCGAGGTCGTGCTGCACGACGGCGTCCCGCACGGCGAGCGCGTAACCGCCGCCGGGCCCTCGTACCCCGTCTTCGACGAGATCGAGCTGTGGGCCCCCTCGCCCGTCCCCACCTGGGTCGTGCTGCTGGAGGCCGCCACCGAGGCCGACCGGGACGCCCTTGAGCGGCTCGCGGCCGACGCGGGCTTCGCCGCCGAGGACTGGTCCTCCTCCGTGCGCCTGCTGTGCCGGACGTGCTCGGAGAGCCGGATGCCCAGCGACGAGGGCGACGGCGAGCACCTCGACCCGCACGACCACAGCGAGCCCGGACACCCCGGCCCGCTGGGCCACCGCACGGCCGGCTCCGGCTCGGGTTCCCTGTGGGTGCCCGAGCGCGAGTGCGGCATCGCGGCACCCGCGGGGCTCGTCAGGGGGCTGCTCGACGGCTGGGTGGCCGACAGCCCGGACACCCGTGAATGGCGGGATCTGGAAGAGGTCTGCTGAGCGGCCGCTGTGGCCCCCGTACCCTGTAGAGACCCAGTGGATTCAGGGCAAGATATTGCTTTCGGGTTGTGAGAGAGGCATACGGCGGACATGGCGCAGCAAGACACGGACCAGCCAGTGAACGACGAGTCGAACGAGTCGACCGCTTCCGGCGAGTTCATCGTGGACACCGAGGACTGCGAGGCGCGTGAGCTCGCGCACCGCGAGCGCGGCACCTCCCGCCCGATCACCGTCGTCGGCAACCCGGTGCTCCACAAGGAGTGCAAGAACGTCACGGAGTTCGACGAGAAGCTCGCGCAGTTGATCGACGACATGTTCGCCAGCCAGCGCACCGCCGAGGGCGTGGGCCTGGCGGCCAACCAGATCGGCGTCGACCTGAAGGTCTTCGTCTACGACTGCCCGGACGACGAGGGCGTGCGCCACGTCGGCCACGTGGTCAACCCCGTGCTCGACGACCTGCCGGCCGACCGCCGCATCCTCGACGACTCCAACGAGGGCTGCCTGTCGGTCCCGACGGCCTACGCCGCCCTGGCCCGCCCCGACTACGCGGTCGTCCGCGGCCAGGACCTGCACGGCAACCCGATCGCCGTCGAGGGCACCGGCTACTTCGCCCGCTGCCTGCAGCACGAGACGGACCACCTGTACGGCTACCTGTACATCGACCGTCTCTCCAAGCGCGATCGCAAGGACGCCCTGCGGCAGATGGCCGACGGCACCCCGCGCTACCCGGTCGTCTCCAACGGCTGATCGCGCGTACGACGCACATGTGGCGGGCGCTCCCCAGGGAGCGCCCGCCACACGCGTTTCACGACTACGCCGGGAAGTCGGAGGCCTCGAAGAGCGGGCGCACCTCGACCTCGCCCTCGCGGAAGGGGATGCGCCGGGCCCATTCCAGGGCCTCGTCCATCGAGCCGGTCTCGATGATCCAGAAGCCGGCGATCTGGTCGGCGGCCTTCCCGAAGGGCCCCTCGGTGACGACGGGCGGCCCGTCGGAGTACCGCACACGCGCCCCCTTGGAGGTCGGGTGCAGGCCGTCGCCGGCGAGCATCGCGCCGGCCTGGGCCAGCCGCTCGTTGTACTGCCCCATCTCGGCGATCATCTCCTTGGTCGGCATCACGCCGGCCTCGGAGTCCTCGCTCGCTTTGACGATCATCATAAAACGCGGCATCGCGTGCCTCCCGTTCTGTCCGGATTCCGCACTGGATTCCCGGACGGGAGACACGCGATGCCGCGTTCGAGACTATTTAACCCGTGAGGATCAGAACTCGTCGTCGAAGGCGACCGTGCCCTCGACCGCCACCTGGTACGCGGACGCGCGGCGCTCGAAGAAGTTGGTCAGCTCCTGGACGTTCTGCAGCTCCATGAAGGAGAAAGGGTTCTCCGAGCCGAAGACCGGGGCGAAGCCCAGGCGCTGGAGGCGCTGGTCGGCGACGCACTGCAGGTACTCGCGCATGGACTCGGTGTTCATGCCCGGCAGGCCGTCGCCGCACAGGTCACGGCCGAACTGCAGCTCGCACTCCACGGCCTCCTTCAGCATGTCGGTGACCTGCTGCTGGAGCTCGTCGTCGAAGAGGTCGGGCTCCTCCTGGCGGACGGTGTCCACGACCTCGAACGCGAAGTTCATGTGCATGGTCTCGTCGCGGAAGACCCAGTTGGTGCCGGTCGCCAGGCCGTGCAGCAGGCCGCGGCTGCGGAACCAGTACACGTAGGCGAAGGCGCCGTAGAAGAACAGGCCCTCGATGCAGGCCGCGAAGCAGATCAGGTTGAGCAGGAAGCGACGGCGGTCGGCCTTCGTCTCCAGGCGGTCGATCTTCTCGACCTCGTTGATCCACTTGAAGCAGAACTGCGCCTTCTCGCGGATGGAGGGGATGTTCTCCACCGCGTCGAACGCCGCGGCGCGGTCGTCCGGGTCGGGCAGGTAGGTGTCGAGCAGCGTCAGATAGAACTGGACGTGCACGGCCTCCTCGAACAGCTGCCGCGACAGGTAGAGGCGCGCCTCGGGGGAGTTGATGTGCTTGTACAGCGTCAGCACGAGGTTGTTCGCCACGATCGAGTCGCCGGTCGCGAAGAACGCGACCAGGCGGCCGATCATGTGCTGCTCGCCCGGGGACAGCTTGGCCAGGTCGGCGACGTCCGAGTGGAGGTCGACCTCCTCGACGGTCCAGGTGTTCTTGATCGCGTCGCGGTAGCGGTCGTAGAAGTCCGGGTACCGCATGGGGCGCAGGGTCAGCTCGAAGCCCGGGTCGAGCAGGTTCTTCTGTTCAGCGGCGGACATTACTGGCAGGCCTCGCAGGACTCGGGGTTCTCAAGGGAGCAGGCGATGGCGTCCGCGTCGGGCGCGGCCTGCTGCACGGGGATGGTGGCCGGCACGGCGGCACCGGCGGAGGCGGCGCGGGCGATCCGGGTGGCCGGGCGGGAGCGCAGGTAGTACGTCGTCTTGATGCCCTGCTTCCAGGCGTACGCGTACATCGAGCTGAGCTTGCCGATGGTGGGCGAGGCCATGAAGAGGTTCAGCGACTGGCTCTGGTCCAGGTACGGCGTACGGGCCGCGGCCATGTCGATCAGGGCGCGCTGCGGGACCTCCCAGGCGGTGCGGTAGAGGTCGCGCACCTCCTGCGGGATCCACTTCATGTCCTGGATCGAGCCGTTGGCGTCGGTCATCGCGTCGCGGGTGGTGCGGTCCCACACGCCGAGCTTCTTGAGGTCGTCCACCAGGTAGGTGTTGACCTGCAGGAACTCACCGGAGAGCGTCTCGCGCTTGAACAGGTTGGAGACCTGCGGCTCGATGCACTCGTAGACGCCCGCGATGGAGGCGATGGTGGCGGTCGGGGCGATCGCCAGCAGCAGCGAGTTGCGCATGCCGACGGCGGCGATGCGGGCGCGCAGCGCCTCCCAGCGGCTCTCCCAGGCGGCGACGGCGTTGGGGTAGTGGTCCGGGTGCAGCACGCCGCGGGCGGTGCGGGTCGCGGACCAGGCCGGGTGCGGGCCGTGCCGCTCGGCGAGGTCGGCGGAGGCCTCGTACGCCGCGAGCATGATCCGCTCGGAGATCTTGGTGGAGAGGGCCTTCGCCTCGGCGGAGTCGAAGGGCAGGCGCAGGCGGAAGAAGACGTCCTGCAGACCCATCAGGCCCAGGCCCACCGGGCGCCAGCGGCTGTTGGAGTTGCCGGCCTGCTCGGTCGGGTAGAAGTTGATGTCCACGACGCGGTCGAGGAACGTCACGGCCGTACGGACCGTACGGTCGAGCTTCTCCCAGTCCATCTCGCCGTCGGCACCGAGGTGCTGCGCGAGGTTGACCGAGCCCAGGTTGCAGACCGCGGTCTCGCCGTCGTCCGTGACCTCGAGGATCTCCGTGCAGAGGTTCGAGGAGTGGACGACCTTGCCCTTCTCGGCCGTCTGGTTGGCGGTGCGGTTGGCGGCGTCCTTGAACGTCATCCAGCCGTTGCCGGTCTGCGCGAGGGTGCGCATCATGCGGGCGTACAGCACCCGGGCCGGGATCTGCTTGACGGCCTTGCCGGCGGCCTCGTAGGCGCGGTAGGCGGCGTCGAACTCGTCGCCGTAGAGGTCGACCAGGTCCGGGGTGTCGGCGGGGGAGAAGAGCGACCAGTCGGCGTCGGCCTCGACGCGGCGCATGAACTCGTCCGGGATCCAGTGCGCGATGTTGAGGTTGTGGGTACGACGGGCCTCCTCACCGGTGTTGTCGCGGAGCTCCAGGAACTCCTCGATGTCGGCGTGCCACGTCTCGAGGTAGACGCAGGCCGCGCCCTTGCGGCGGCCGCCCTGGTTCACGGCGGCGACGGAGGCGTCGAGGGTGCGCAGGAACGGCACGATGCCGTTGGAGTGGCCGTTGGTGCCACGGATCAGCGAGCCGCGGGAGCGGATGCGCGAGTACGACAGGCCGATGCCGCCCGCGTGCTTCGACAGACGCGCCACCTGGTGGTAGCGGTCGTAGATCGAGTCCAGCTCGTCCAGCGGAGAGTCCAGCAGGTAGCAGGACGACATCTGCGGGTGGCGGGTGCCGGAGTTGAAGAGCGTGGGGGAGGAGGGCAGGTAGGAGAGCGTGCTGGTGAGCCCGTAGAGCTCGGCGACGTCCTCCAGGGCCCGCACGGAGTGGTCCTCGGCCAGGCCGCAGGCCACGCGCAGCAGGAAGTGCTGCGGGGTCTCGATCACGTTGCGGGTGATCGGGTGGCGCAGCAGGTAGCGGCTGTGCAGGGTGCGCAGGCCGAAGTAGCCGAAGCGGTCGTCGGCGCCGTCGGCGAGTGCCTTGGCGACCAGCGCGTCCAGGCGCTCGGCGTGCTCCTTCACGAACGCGGCGGTCTCGTCCGCGATCAGGCCCTCGCGGTGGCCGACGGCCACCGAGGCGGAGAAGGAGGTCGCACCCTCGCCGGCCGCCTCGTCGGCGATGGCGCGGGTGAGCAGCCGGGCGGCGAGGCGGGAGTACTCCGGCTCCTCGGCGATCAGGCCGGCGGCGGCCTCGGTGGCGAGGGAACGCAGCTCGGCCTCGTCCGACGCGGCGCTACGGCCGCGCAGCGCGGCGGCGGCGACCTTGCCCGGGTCGGTGGAAGGCAGGTCTGCGGTGAGGTCGGTCAGGGTGCGCAGCAGCGCGGTCCCGGGACCGCCGGTCGCTTCCGCGTTCGCTGAGACCGGATCTGCGGGCGCGATGGTCACGTGTGGCTCTCCCTCGCTCGGCTGGGGTGGGCCGGGCGGGTGCGCGCGACGGTCGCGTACGGGCATGCCGAATACACCGGGGCATGCCTCGTAGGCGTCCGTCGGCCCAACCCGCGGGGCCCGGACGAATTCAACGCCCATAGCCGAGCCCAGGGCAGGCTCGGTGGTGGGCGCGCTGGCGGCAGGTCCTCGGACTACAGGTGCGCTGGGTATATGCGCACACATACACCGTTGCGGGACAGTTCCGGACTTTCACCGGATTCCCCTGCGGCATCAGCGAGGACGAGCATACATCTAGTGCCGCCCCTCGTACGCGCCCCCACATGTTGTGTCGTCCCGTCATGACACGGTCGCGGAATGTGCTAACGGGCGGGCTGCGCAAGGCCGCCACAAGGCTACGGAAGGCCACGCGAAAGGGCCGCCACGCCCCTCGGAGAGGGGTGTGGCGGCCCTGATGTCGGGGCGGGGCCGGCGGGCCCGCCAGGGTGCTGTCAGTGGCCGCCAGGGGCCCCCGCGGTGGCCGGGGGGAGCTCCGCCGCGACGCCCGGGTCGCCGGCGTCCGCGGTGTAGTCCGACGGGCTGGTCTGGTCGACGCCGTCGGGAGCCTTGATCGCCTTCAGGACGAAGGTCGCCACGATGACGACGATCACATTGAGGGCGAACGCGGTGAGGCCGATGTAACCCTTCTCCCCGAGGAGGGGGATGAGGTTGGTGTTCCCGAAGTGGGCCTGGGTGGCGCTCGGCGTGGCGTACGCCCGCCAGGTGCCGTACCCCATGCCGGCCGCCCAGCCCGCCAGCAGGGCCCAGCGGTGGAACCAGCGGGTGAAGAGCCCGCCGACGAGCGCCGGGATCGTCTGCAGGATCCATATGCCGCCGAGCAGCTGGAAGTTGATGGCGACCGTTTTGTCCATGGTGAGGACGAAAACGAGCGCTCCGACCTTGACGAGCAGAGAGGCGAGCTTGGACACCTTCGCCTCGTGTTCGGGCGAGGCGTCCGGCTTGAGGAACTCCTTGTAGATGTTCCGGGTGAACAGATTTGCGGCGGCGATCGACATGATGGCCGCCGGGACGAGCGCCCCGATGCCGATCGCGGCGAACGCCACGCCCGTGAACCAGTCCGGGAACATGTCCTCGAACAGCTGCGGGATGGCCAGCTGCCCGTTCTTGACCTTCACCCCGGCGGCCAGCGCCATGAAGCCGAGCATCGCCAGCAGGCCCAGCATCAGGGAGTAGAGGGGAAGGATCGTGGTGTTGCGGCGGATGACGTTGCGGCCCTTGCTGGAGAGCACCGCCGTCACCGAGTGGGGATACAGGAACAGCGCCATCGCCGAACCCAGTGCGAGCGTCGCGTACGACCACTGCGCCTGCGGCCCGGGGACGAGCGCGCCGCGCGGCTTGCCCGTTGCTGGGTTTTCGGCCGCGAACGCGTGACCGGCCTTGGCGAAGATCTCGTCGAAGCCGCCGAGCCGGATCGGGATGTAGATGGTCGCCACGATGATGACGATGTAGACCAGCGCGTCCTTGACGAAGGCGATCATCGCCGGCGCCCGCAGCCCGGAGGAGTAGGTGTAGGCGGCGAGCACGCCGAAGGCGATCAGCAGCGGCAGGTCCTTGACGAACCAGTTGGTGCCCTCGCCGCCGCCGACGCCCAGCACGTCCAGGACGGCCTGTATGCCGACCAGCTGCAGGGCGATGTACGGCATGGTGGCGAGGATGCCGGTCAGCGCGAGCGCCAGGGACAGGCCCCGGGAGCCGAAGCGGCCCCGGACGAAGTCCGACGAGGTCACGTACCCGTGCTTGTGCGCCACCGACCACAGCCGCGGCAGGAAGGTGAAGACCAGGGGGTAGCAGAGGATGGTGTAGGGCACCGCGAAGAAGCCCGCCGCGCCGCCCGCGTAGATGGCCGCCGGGACGGCGACGAAGGTATAGGCGGTATAGAGGTCGCCGCCGAGCAGGAACCAGGTGACCCAGGTGCCGAACGAGCGGCCGCCCAGTCCCCACTCGTCGAGGTTGTTCGCGTTCTCCGCCCGCCGCCATTTCGATGCCATGAAGCCCATGACGGTCACGGCGAGGAAGAAGAAGACGAACACGGCGAGCGCCACGCCGTTCACGCCGTCCTTCATCGGACCTCACCGCCCCGGTGCTTCCGCTCGTGGTGGCGGACGATGACGTAGGCGATCACGGTGAGCATCGTCGAGATGACGACCCACAGCATCTGGTACCAGTAGAAGAACGGGACGCCGGCGAGGGTGGGCGTGAGCCGGGAGTAGGAACCGACCCACAGCATCGCCACGAAGGGGATGGCCAGGCACACCCCGGCGACGATCAACGGCACGGTGACGACCGGCCTTCGTGAGCCCTCTACAGGCTGCTCGGGTGGTTCCGACATGCGGTGTCTCCGTCCCCTGTGCGATCACATGCGTAATGTCGGGGAAATCTAAGGGAGGCTCCCTCCGGGCGTCACCCCCTATCCGCATATCGGAATGGCAACGCCCCGACGGTTCGTCAGAAGCCGTAGGAGGAAGCCCTGGTGCGGGAGTCCGGGGCGCATCAATAGGAAGTAAAGAGTCCACTTGACCCATGGGGCGCATGTGGGCGTGGTCACGGTGGTGATGTGCGCGGTACGCGCCCCAAGTGCCCAACCGCGAGCCCTATTTGATGAAATATTTACCTGTCATCAAAGGGTAACGTGCAGGTAAAGTGAACGTCTCGTCCGTCGCGCAGGATTGGCTGCACGGCGGCCGGCGCAGCCATGCACTGGCGCGCTCACACCCGTAATGCTGACTTGAACACACCGCGCCCCAAAGGGAACCCACCGGGGCGCAGGAGGCAGGCCAACATGAAGTCGCTCATCGACAACGCCCGATCGTTCGCAACCCACGTGGCCGAGAACGCCGAGAGCTTCCGGGCTTTCGAAGCCGGCCAGTCGCCGGAGACCCTGTTCATCACGTGCTCCGACTCGCGCGTCGTGCCGTCCCTCATCACCGGCGCACGACCCGGCGAACTCTTCGAGCTCCGTACCGCGGGCAACATCGTCCCCGAGTACCGCAGCGACCACCCTTCCGGCGAGACCGCCACCATCGAGTACGCGGTCCGCGTGCTGGGCGTCCGCGACATCATCGTCTGCGGGCACTCCCACTGCGGCGCCGTGAGCGCCGTCGTCCGGGGCGATGACCTCTCCTCCGCGCCCGCCGTCCAGGGCTGGCTCGACCGTGCCGTCCCGGCGGACGCCGACGCCCGGACCGCCGACGCGGACTCCCCCGGCATGGCCGAGGCGGTCCAGGTCCACGCCGTCGCCCAGCTCAGGACCCTGCGGGACTACCCCTGCGTCCGCGAACGCCTCGAGGAAGGGCTGCTGACGCTGCACGCCTGGTACTACGAGGTGCACACCGGCTCTGTCACCGTGCACCGGCCCGAGAACGGCCACGGGCCGTTCGGACCTCTGTGAACCACCCGGACGCACGACCCAAGGGGCCCTCACCCATGTTCTCCGTCAAGAAACCCGCCGTCCTGCGTCAGGACGCGCTCGCCTCGCTCGTCGTCTTCCTCGTGGCCCTGCCGTTGTGCGTCGGCGTGGCCGTGGCGTCCGGGGTGCCGGCCGAACTCGGCCTGATCACCGGCATAGTCGGCGGCCTCGTCGTAGGCGCCATGCCGGGCAGCACCTTCCAGGTCAGCGGCCCCGCCGCCGGACTGACGGTGCTGGTGTTCGAAGCCGTACGGGAGTTCGGCCTGGGCATGCTCGGCGCCATCGTCCTGGTCACCGGCCTGCTCCAACTCGCCCTGGGCGCCCTGCGCTTCGGCCGGTGGTTCCGGGCGATCTCGGTCGCGGTCGTCCACGGCATGCTCGCCGGCATCGGACTCGTCCTCCTCTTCGGCCAGCTCTACACCATGGCCGGCGTCAAGCAGCCGCGCTCGGGCATGGAGAAGATCGCGGGCGTCCCCGGGCTCGCCGTGGACATCGTCACCGACGGCGACGCCCTGACCGCCTTCGCGGTCGGCGCGGCGACCATCGCGGTGCTGGTGCTGTGGAAGAAGCTCCCGGGCAAGGCCCAGCTGGTGCCCGCGCCGCTGGTCGCCGTCGCGCTGGCCACGGCCGTCACCGCGCTGGGCGGCCTGGACATCGCCAACGTCGAGGTGAAGGGGCTGCTGGACGCCGTCCAGCCGCCCGGCCTGAACGACCTCACCTCGCTCGCCAGCGTCGCCGTGCTCGGCACGGTCCTCGCCTTCACCCTCATCGCCTCGGCCGAGTCCCTGTTCAGCGCGGCCGCCGTGGACCGGATGCACGACGGCCCCCGCACCCACTACGACAAGGAGCTGCTCGCCCAGGGCCTGGGCAACACGGTGTGCGGCGTACTCGGCGCCCTGCCGATGACGGCCGTCATCGTCCGCAGCGCCGCCAACGTCCAGGCCGGCGCGAGGACCCCGCTCTCCCGGGTGCTGCACGGCGCGTGGCTGCTGCTGTTCGCGGTGCTGCTCCCCGCGGCCATCGGCGTCATCCCGCTCGCCGCGCTGGCGGGCGTGCTGGTGCACGCCGGCTGCAAGCTGGTGCCGGTGAAGGAGATCGGCCCACTGTGGCGCGACCACCGGGGCGAGGCGGTGATCCTCGCGGTCACGGCCGTCGCCATCGTCACGACCAGCATGTTCGAGGGCGTGGTGCTCGGACTCCTGCTGGCGGTGGTGAAGTCGGCATGGGAGACCTCCAAGATCCATGTGGAGGTCCGTGAGGACGACGGCCGGATGACGGTGGTCCTCACCGGCAACGCCACGTTCCTGCGGCTGCCCCGCATCCTGGAGACCCTGGAGGCGCTCCCGCAGGACCGGCCCATCGAGCTGGACCTGTCCCCCCTGCGCCATGTGGACCACGCGTGCCGCACGGCCCTGGAGGCCTGGGCCGCCCGCCACAACGACGCGGACACCGAGCCGGTACGGCTGCGGCACGCACGGCTGACCGCCGTGGCCTAGCCCGGCTCGGCCGACCCGGCCCGCCGACGACGGCCGTACCCGGCACCCCAGGTGCGGCCGCCGCGCCCGCCGGCCCGGCCGGCGGGCGGTGGGCGGTCAGTGAGCGGTCAGTGGGCGCGCTCGCCCCGGTTGAGGACCATGACCACCACGGACCCCACGATCACCAGCCGTTCCGTCAGCGCGTCGAGCTGCCGGCGCTGCTCCGGCGGCAGGTGCCAGTCCTCCCACCACGCGGCCTCCTGCTGCGAACAGGGGCCCGACCACTCCTCCTCCCACGCCCGTCCCAGCTGGACGGAGAGGGGGATCACCGAGCGGGCCAGGCCGCCGTAGGCGCCGAGCACCGCGAGCATGGGGCTGCCCGGCAGCCAGTCCCGCCAGGTCGCCAGCAGCTCGTCGGCGAGGCGGGCCACGTCCTCCAGCCACAGCACGTGCTGGGACACCCAGCCCTGGGCCTGGGGGCATGCGGGCATGCCCGGCAGCAGGCGCTGTTCCAGCTGCTCACGACGGGTGAGGAACTCCCGTGCGAGGCCCAGCTCGTAGTCGGAAGGAACCCAGGAACCCTCGGTCAGGGCGATGGCGGCGGCCTCGACCGCATCGACAGCTTGGCTCATCCCGCCACCGTACGTGACCCCTGGTCAGCGGGGTTGCCAAGGCCCCCGATCCGCCGGACGCGAGCGCCTCGGTCCGTGTGCCGCCTCAGCCTGGCGACACTGCGCTGTCCCGGGGGCAACCCCCGGACCCCCGGCCGGGCCCGGCTCCGGCCGCCTCAGTCCGTGGGCCGCCTCAGCCTCGCGACGAACTTGTACCGGTCGCCCCGGTAGACCGAGCGCACCCATTCCACCGGCTTGCCCTCCGCGTCCAGCGAGTGGCGCGAGAGCATCAGCATCGGCAGGCCGACGTCCGTGCCCAGCAGGCCCGCCTCGCGGGGGGTGGCCAGGGAGGTCTCGATCGTCTCCTCCGCCTCGGCCAGATGGACGTCGTAGACCTCCGCCAGGGCGGTGTAGAGCGAGGTGTGCTTCGCCAGGCTCCGGCGCAGCGCCGGGAAGCGCTTCGCCGACAGGTGGGTGGTCTCGATCGCCATCGGCTCGCCGCTGGCCAGCCGCAGCCGCTCGATGCGCAGCACCCGCCCGCCCGTGGCGATGTCGAGGAGCCCGGCGAGCCGGTCGTCGGCGGTGACGTAGCCGATGTCCAGCAGCTGGGAGGTGGGCTCGAGGCCCTGGGCCCGCATGTCCTCCGTATAGGAGGTCAGTTGCAGCGCCTGGGAGACCTTGGGCTTCGCGACGAACGTCCCCTTGCCCTGGATGCGTTCCAGGCGGCCCTCGACGACCAGCTCCTGCAGCGCCTGGCGCACGGTGGTGCGCGAGGTGTCGAACTCGGCCGCCAGCGTCCGCTCCGGCGGCACCGGAGTGCCCGGAGGCATGGTTTCGGTCATTTCCAGCAAGTGCCGTTTGAGCCGGTAATACTTGGGCACCCGCGCGGTCCGCGTGCCGCCCGCGGCCGCGCCGCTCTCCGTACCGCCCTCGGTCGCCATGGCGTGCCTTCCCGACTCCGATGATCCTGCTGCCGTCACCGGCTCCTCCGTCTATAGCGGTCACATGGTGGCACGGGCCGAGCCCGAGGAGCCCGGAGAAGCCCAGGTCGACCTCGAGGTGTCGGTCCGGTAACGGAGCCGACAGCGACTCTTATACACCCTTGACACCCCAAAAGGTCTAGGCCAAGCTGCGGGCACTGGTCTAAACCATTAAAGACCACATTCGGTCCTTGAGGAGAGTGCTGTGAAGCGAGGGCTCATAGCGGCGACGGGTGTCGCGGCCATGTTGGTGAGTGTTGCTGCCTGTGGGTCCAGCGACGGTGACAAGGAGACCGATGCCGGCGGTTCCCAGGGCAAGACCCTGACCGTCTGGTTCATGGATGGCTCGAATCCGCCTGGTTGGACGAAGGCCGTCCAGGCCGAGTTCGAACAGAAGACCGGGGCCAAGCTGGACATCAAGATCCAGAAGTGGGACGGCATCCAGCAGAAGCTGACCACCGCCCTCTCCGAGTCCAGCCCGCCGGACGTCGTCGAGATCGGCAACACCCAGACCCCCTCCTACGCCGAGACCGGCGGCCTCGCGGAACTCGGCGACCTGAAGAAGGAGATCGGCGGGGACTGGACCGAGTCCCTCAACAAGCCCTCCGTCTTCGAGGGCAAGCAGTACGCCGCCCCCTGGTGGGCGGCCAACCGCGTCGTCATCTACAACAAGAAGGTCTGGACGGACGCGGGCATCAAGGACACGCCCAAGACCCGGGACGAGTTCTTCAAGGACCTCGAGGCCATCGACAAGAAGGGCGACGCCGAGCCCCTCTACCTGCCCGGCCAGAACTGGTACTTCTTCGACGGCCTGACCATCGGCACGGGCGCCGACCTGGTGAAGAAGGACGGCAAGAAGTGGGTGTCCAACCTGGCCGACCCCAAGGTCGCCAAGGCCATGGAGCTCTACAAGAAGTACCAGTCCTTCTCCAAGGCCCCCAAGGACAAGGACGAGGCCACCCCGCAGCAGGCCGACGTCTTCGCCAAGGGCAAGACCGGCGCGTTCATCGGCATGGGCTGGGAGGCCCAGACCGCGATCAAGGCCAACCCGGAGATCGAGAAGGAGATCGGCTACTTCACCATCCCCGGTGAGACCGCCGGCAAGCCCGAGGGCGTCTTCCTCGGCGGCTCCAACCTCGCCGTCGCCGAGGGCAGCAAGAAGAAGGCCCTCGCCAAGGAGTTCCTGAAGATCGCGCTGTCCGACAAGAACGAGGGTGCGCTGGCCAAGGAGGTCGGCTCCCTTCCCAACAAGGACGCACTGCTGCCCAATGTGAAGGGCAACGCCGTCGCCGAGGCCGCCGCGCCCGCCGCCAAGAGCGGCGGCACCACGCCGCTGATCCCCGAATGGGCCAGCGTGGAGAACGCGCCCAACCCGGTCAAGGCCTATATGACGGCCGTCCTGAACGGCAAGTCCCCCGAGGAAGCCGCCAAGCAGGTCGAGGCCGACATGAACAAGCGCCTCAGCCAGAAGCAGTGACCCGCCGCCTTCCGTACGGGGCGGCCGACCGCGCCGGCCCGTACGGAAGCGCGCAGACGTAACACGGTTCGACAGGGGAGAAGGCGGACGACGATGTCAGCGCAGATCGAAGAGGCGACGGCCGCCCCGCCGGCGCCGAAGGCCGGCAAGGGGGGCGCCCCGCCGGCGCGCCCGGGCGGCGTCCGGGCCGGACGCGTCGTCCCGTACCTGCTGATCCTCCCCGCCGCCGCCCTCACCGTGCTACTGCTCGGCTGGACGATGGTGAAGAACGGCCTGCTGTCGTTCCAGAACCTCAACCGGCGCCAGCTCATCCGGCACGTCACCGAGTGGACCGGCGTCGACAACTACCGCGAGGCCCTGGGCAGCGCGGAGTTCTGGGGCGTCACCGGCCGGTCCGTCGTCTTCACCGCCGCCAACGTCGTCCTGATCATGGTGCTGGGCTGCCTCATCGGCCTGCTGCTCGCCCGCCTCGGTACGAAGACGCGCCTGCTGCTCTCGCTCGGGCTCGTCCTCGCCTGGGCGATGCCCGTCGTCGCCGCGACCACCGTCTTCCAGTGGCTGTTCGACCAGCGCTACGGCATCGTCAACTACCTGCTCGACCAGGCCGGCTGGCACTCCATGGCCGGCTACAACTGGACCGGCGACCAGCTGTCGACGTTCTTCGTCATCACCGTGCTGATCGTCTGGCAGTCGATCCCCTTCGTGGCGATCAACCTCTACGCGGCCACGACCACGATCCCCACGGAGCTGTACGAGGCGGCGTCCCTGGACGGCGCGGGCGCCTGGAAGCAGTTCACCTCGGTGACCTTCCCCTTCCTCAAGCCCTTCTTCCTCGCCACCACCTTCCTCGAGGTCATCTGGGTCTTCAAGGCCTTCACCCAGGTCTTCGCGATCAACGAGGGCGGCCCCGACCGGCTCACCGAGACGCTGCCCGTCTACGCCTTCACCGAGGGCATCGGCAGCCAGCACTTCGGCATGGGCGCCGCGGTCTCCATCCTGACCATCGTGATGCTGCTGGCCCTGACCGCCTACTACCTGCGCCTGGTGCTCAAGCAAGAGGAGGACGAGCTGTGAGCCGCACGGTTCCCCACCGCCGGACGGGCTCCGGCTCGCCGCTCGGCCGTCTCTGGCCGCAGGCGACGGCGGTCGTCCTCTTCGTGGTCTTCGCGTTCCCCGTCTACTGGATGTTCGCCACGGCCCTCAAGCCCACCCCGGACATCGTCAGCGAGACCCCGGTCTGGTTCCCCACCAGCCCCACCTTCGACCACATCACCAAGGCGGTGGACGCCGACGGCTTCTGGACGTTCGTCGGCAACTCCCTCACCGTCACCCTGATCGCCGTCGGGCTCTCGCTCGTCATCGCGCTGCTCGCGTCGTTCGCCGTCGCCCGCATGCGCTTCAAGGGCCGCAAGAGCTTCATCCTCGTGATGATGATGGCCCAGATGGCGCCCTGGGAGGTCATGACCATCGCCTACTACATGATCGTGCGCGACGCGGACATGCTCAACGGCCTGCCGCCCCTCATCGCCATCTACACGGTCATGGTGCTGCCCTTCACCGTCCTGACGCTGCGCGGCTACGTCGCCGCCGTGCCCAAGGAGCTGGAGGAGTCCGCGATGGTCGACGGCTGCACCCGCACCCAGGCCTTCCTCAAGGTGATCTTCCCGCTGCTCGCGCCGGGCCTGATGGCCACATCGCTGTTCGGATTCATCACCGTATGGAATGAATTCCCCATGGTCCTGATCCTCAACAAGGACCCCGGCTCCCAGACTCTTCCCCTGTGGCTCACCGGCTTCCGCACCACCTTCGGCGACGACTGGGGCGCCACCATGGCCGCCTCCTCCCTCTTCGCCGTGCCCATCCTCATCCTCTTCGTCATCCTCCAGCGCAAGGCCGTGGGCGGTCTTACGTCCGGCGCAGTGAAGGGCTAGCCCTACCGACATGACGACGCTGACCCCGCAGGGCACGCTCACCCGCGACGCCCTCACCGTCCTCCAGCCCGGCTTCACGGGCACCACCGCCCCCGACTGGCTGCTGCGCCGGCTCGGCGAAGGGCTCTCCTCCGTCGGCCTGTTCGGCCGCAACGTCGCCTCCCCCGAGCAGCTCGCCGCCCTCACCGCCCAGCTGCGGGCCGAGCGCGACGACGTCCTCGTCGCCATCGACGAGGAGGGCGGCGACGTCACCCGCCTGGAGGTGCGCACGGGCTCCTCCTTCCCCGGCAACCTCGCGCTCGGCGCCGTCGACGACACCGCGCTGACCCGGGACGTCGCCCACGAGCTCGGCCGCCGCCTCGCCGCCTGCGGCGTCAACCTCAACTGGGCGCCCTCCGCCGACGTCAACTCCGACCCCGACAACCCGGTCATCGGCGTACGGTCCTTCGGCGCCGACCCCGCTCTGGTCGCCCGGCACACCGCCGCCTACGTCGAGGGCCTGCAGGCCGCCGGGGTCGCCGCCTGCACCAAGCACTTCCCCGGCCACGGCGACACCGCCGTCGACTCCCACCACGACCTGCCGCGCATCGACGCGGGCCTGGCGACCCTGCGCGAGCGCGAGCTGGTGCCCTTCCGCGCCGCCGTCGCCGCCGGCACCAAGGCCGTGATGAGCGCCCACATCCTGCTGCCCGCGCTCGACCCCGCCCTGCCCGCCACCCTCAGCCCGGCCGCCCTGCACGGCCTGCTGCGCGCGCCCGTCGCCGACGGCGGCCTCGGCTTCGACGGCCTCGTCGTCACCGACGGCATGGAGATGCGGGCGATCTCCGCCACGTACGGCATCGAACGCGGCAGCGTCATGGCGATCGCGGCGGGCGCCGACGCCATCTGCGTCGGCGGCGGCCTGGCGGACGAGGACACCGTGCTCCGGCTGCGCGACGCGCTGGCCGGCGCCGTGCGCTCCGGCGAACTGCCCGAGGAGCGGCTCGCCGACGCCGCCGCGCGGGTACGGGCCCTGGCGCGCTGGACCTCGGGGGCGGGCGGTGACGAGGAGGGGACCTCGCCCGCCCCGGAGATCGGCCTGGTCGCGGCGCGCCGAGCGCTGCGGGTGACCGCCCCGGCCGGACACGAGCCGCTGACCGGCCCCGCCTACGTCGCCGCGTTCACCCCGCTGGCGAACTTCGCGGTGGGCGACGAGACGCCCTGGGGTGTCGGCGCCGAGCTGGGCCGGCTGCTGCCGGGCACCGAGACCCGCGCGTACGGCCAGGAGACGGCCGGCGCCGAGGAGGTGCTCGCGGACGCCGGAGAGCGGCGGATCGTCGCCGTCGTCCGCGACGTCCACCGCCACCCGTGGATGGCGAGGGCCCTGGGTTCCCTGGTCGCCGCGCGCCCCGGCACGATCGTCGTCGAGATGGGCCTGAACCAGGCCCCGCCGTCCGGTGCCCTGCACATCGCCACCCATGGAGCGGCCCGCGTGTGCGGCGTCGCCGCCGCGGAGGTCATCGCGGGACGCTGACCCGAACGCCGGAGGGGGGTCGCGATCGCGACCCCCCTCCGGCATTTCGAAGCAACGACTACAGGCCCTGCCAGACGGGCTTGTTGGCGTAGGTGTGGCGGAAGTAGCCGGCCAGCTTCAGCTTCGAGGCCGCCGCCTCGTCGACGACGACGGTCGCGTGCGGGTGCAGCTGGAGGGCCGAGGCCGGGACCAGGGCGGCGACCGGGCCCTCGACGGTGGCGGCCACGGCGTCGGCCTTGCCCTCGCCGGTGGCCAGCAGGACCAGGTGGCGGGCCTCGAGGATGGTGCCGATGCCCTGGGTGATGACGTGGTGGGGGACCTGGTCGATGTCGCCGTCGAAGAAGCGCGCGTTGTCGACGCGGGTCTGCTGGGTCAGCGTCTTGATGCGGGTGCGGGAGGCGAGCGAGGAGCAGGGCTCGTTGAAGCCGATGTGGCCGTCGGTGCCGATGCCGAGGATCTGCAGGTCCACGCCGCCGGCCTCGCGCAGGGCGCGGTCGTAGGCCTCGCACGCGGCCTGGACGTCGTCGGCGGTGCCGTCGGGGCCCATGAAGGCCTCCTCGGTCAGGCCGAGCGGGCGGACGACCTGGCGCAGCACCGTGGAGCGGTAGGACTCGGGGTGGTCGGCGGGCAGGCCGACGTACTCGTCGAGCTGGCAGATGCGGGCGCGCGAGGGGTCCACGGCGCCGGAGCGGACCTTCGCCTCGAGGGCCTCGTAGATGGGCAGCGGGGTGGAGCCGGTGGCCACGCCGAGCAGGGCGTCGGGCTTGCGGCTCAGCAGGGCGCCGATTGCCTCCGCGATCAGTTCGCCGCCTGCCTTGGCGTCCGGAACGATGACAATTTCCACGCTGGGGCCTGCCGATCTCAAGATAAAACTCGGTGGTATAGACCAATCTAGCAGAGGTGAGGGGCGCTTCCGGGGCCGGACGAGGGCCGGGTCGGCGGCGGTGCGAGGGCCGGGTCGGCGGCGGTGCGGGGGCCGGAACGTACTACGGGCCGCGGCGCCTGGCCGGGACCCTCAACCCGACCGGCACCGCAGCCCGGAGCGACATCGGCCGGCTCCGGATGCCGCGGGGTGTGCGGGCCCCGCGGCCGGCGCAGGCCGACCTCGCCCCCTTGTACCGCGGGGGCGAGACTTTGCCATCTCATTGTGGACTAGACCATTCGCCGCTGTCCACGCTCTTCACCCGGCCGGGGAAAATCCCCGCCCACCAAGCCCGCGGGTAGGCTCGGGGCCGTGCCCTCCATGAACGATCTCGTACGCCAGCACACCGCCCTCGGCGACTCCGACCTGGAGTGGCTGCACCTGCTGGTCTCGGAGTGGCAGCTGCTCTCCGACCTCTCCTTCGCCGACCTCGTCCTGTGGGTGCCCACCCTCGACGGCACCCGCTATGTGTCCGTGGCCCAGATGCGGCCCAACACCGGACCCACCTCCTACCAGGACGACATGGTCGGCCACCTCGTCCCGCGCGGCCGCCGGCCGATGCTGGACGCCGCCCTCGACGAGGGCCGGATCGTCCGCGAGGGCGACCCGGAGTGGCGCGAGGAGGTGCCGGTGCGGGTCGAGTCCATCCCCGTCCGCCGGGAGGGGCGGGTCCTGGGGGTCATCGCCCGGAACACCAACCTGCTCACCGTGCGCACCCCCAGCCGGCTGGAGCTCACCTATCTGCAGAGCGCCTCCGACCTCGCGCAGATGATCGCCGCCGGGGCGTTCCCCTTCCCCGGCCAGCAGGTCGACATGGACGCCTCGCCGCGCGCCGGCGACGGGCTGATCAGGCTCGACGCCGACGGCATCGTGCAGTACGCCAGCCCCAACGCCCTCTCCGCCTACCACCGGCTCGGGCTCGCCGCCGATCTCGTCGGGCATCATCTGGGCGAGACCACCGCTCAGTTGGCACCCTCACGCACGCCCGTCGACGAGGGCCTGGCCAAGCTGGCCAGCGGCTGGGCCCCCCGGGAGTTCGAGGTCGAGGCCAACGACGGGGTCATTCATCTGCGCGCGATCCCGCTCAAACCCAAGGGCAGCCACATCGGTTCGCTCGTCCTGCTCCGCGATGTGACCGAACTGAGACGTCGCGAGCGCGAGTTGATCACCAAGGACGCCACCATCCGGGAGATCCACCACCGGGTGAAGAACAATCTCCAGACCGTCGCGGCCCTCCTGCGCCTCCAGGCGCGCCGCATCGTCTCCGCCGAGGGGCGCGAGGCGCTGGAGGAGGCGGTGCGCCGGGTGGGATCCATCGCGATCGTCCACGAGACGCTCTCGCAGAACCTCGACGAGCGGGTCGAATTCGACGAGATCGCCGACCGGGTGCTCGCCATGGTCGCCGAGATCTCCCCGGGCCGGGTCGCCGCCCGCCGCACCGGCCGCTTCGGGATACTCGACGCCGAGGTCGCCACCCCCCTCGCGATGGTGCTCACCGAGCTGCTGCAGAACGCGCTCGAGCACGGCTTCGGGCCGGGGGATCAGGGCATGGTCGAGGTCACGGCCGTGCGCGGCGGTTCGCGCCGGGACGCCCGGCTGCTCATCTCGGTGCAGGACGACGGCCGGGGGCTGCCCGAGGGCTTCGACCCGCAGCGGGCCGGCAACCTGGGCCTGCAGATCGTACGGACCCTGGTGGAGGGGGAGTTGGGCGGAAAGTTCGACATGCTGCCCGCTTCCGGGCAGGGAACGCGGGTGGTGCTCGACCTCCCGGTGCGGGCCGAGAAGCCGTAGCCGCCGCTCCGGCGCCGGAGCCGGAGGGCACAGCACTGAGCCCCGGACCTCGAAGGAGGTCCGGGGCTCAAAGCTCTTCGGTGCTTAGCGCACTGTGGGGGGTGCTGCGCGCTGCGGCTCGGGGGCCGAGGGGTGTCAGGCGGTCGCGTTGCGCGCCCGGTTGCGAGCGGCGCGGCGCTTCATGGCGCGGCGCTCGTCCTCGCTGAGGCCACCCCAGACGCCGGAGTCCTGGCCGGACTCGAGCGCCCACTGCAGGCACTGCTCCATGACGGGGCAGCGGCGGCAGACGGCCTTGGCTTCCTCGATCTGCAGCAGCGCAGGACCGGTGTTGCCGATGGGGAAGAAGAGCTCGGGGTCTTCCTCGCGGCAAACGGCGTTGTGACGCCAGTCCATGGCTGCTCCATCTCCTCGTGTTACGGCTACGTGGCTTGTGAATGTGAACGCTTTCACGAATCCCCCCGCAAGGGAAGGGCCGACAACCAGTCACAGACCGGCGTGGTCCAAGGGAGGTAAGGGGGATTCGGGCTTTCCGGGAAGCCTTGATGGCGGGCTGTCCCGATCGCCAGGAAGAGACTCGCAAACCTCGGCGACGGATACAACCCCTTCCGGAAAGTTTTTTTTGATTCCTCGGTGTCGGCTAGGTCACAGCCGTCATTCCAGGGGGTGGAACCCAGTCTAAACGTTCGAGTGGAAGGACTTTAGGCCCTTGCACTCACACAATCACACGCAGTGCACGGCGAACGCCTGTGAACGTCACGCTTCTGCGCAGTCCGAGGTGGTCGCCGTCCATCTGGAAGGGGAGGGGAGCCTGCGAATGCAAGGTGAACGAGTCCTGGTCATGCAGTGACACAGCGTGTTTGCCCTGGGGGCCGCGCTCCGGCGTCGACGTCAGCAGCTGGGTGGCGTAGCGGGTCGCCGTCATGGTCGACAGCTTGGTGAATCCCAGCACGTCAAGGGCGGTGTCGAAGGACGCGTCGGGCAGCGCGTAGACCGGCCGGTTGCCCAGATAGGTCCATGGCGCGGTGTTGCAGATTATCGACATGACGAGATTCTCGAGTGGCTCCTCGCCAGGCCGTTCGAGGGTGATCGAGCCATGCCGGCGGTGCGTTTCTCCGAGGAACTGGCGCATCACCTGTCGCACGTACAGGGAGTGCGTCGAACGCTTGCCGCGCTCGCGCTGCTGCTCCACCCGGCCCACGACGCCCGCGTCGAACCCGAAGCCGGCGCAGAAGGTGAACCAGCGCGCGGGCACCCCCTCGTCCTCCGTGCCCGGGGTGCCGGCCGCGAGTCCGAGGCCGACCGTCCGCTCGGAGCCCTCGCGCAGGGCGTCCAGCAGGGCGCCGGTGGCCTCCACGACGTCGTTGGGCAGCCCCAGCGCGCGGGCGAAGACGTTGGTGGAGCCGCCGGGCACCACGGCGAGCCGGGGCAGCGCCGCCGGGTCGGGGCCGGCGTGCAGCAGACCGTTGACGACCTCGTTGACGGTGCCGTCCCCGCCGAGCGCGACCACCAGCTCGATGGTGCCGCTCTCCGCCGCTCTGCGCGCGAGGTCGCGGGCGTGCCCGCGGTACTCCGTGGTGGCGACGTCCAGTTTGAGGTCGCTGGCCAGGGCGTGCGCCAGGACATCGCGGGTACGGGCACTGGTGGTGGTGGCCGAAGGATTGACCACGAGAAGCGCACGCATGCGCGCCAGCCTACCTACCTGTCGGTACACCAACCGTCCCAGGTCCGGCTTCCGATGGTTTGCGTACCGATACCCTGCAGGGGTGAGCAGCAAGCAGTCCGTGTCGAAAACCGCCCGGAAGGGCGCACAGGGGAGCGCCGCCGTCGCGGCCTCCGAGCCCACCGGGCCCCGCCCGGCCCGGCTGACGGCGGCCGCCGTGCTGACCGGCCTGCAGGGCCTGGCGCTGGCCGCCTCGGGAATCTATCTGCTGGTGATGGGCCTGCTCGGCACGCCCGACAGCCCCCAGCAGGCCGAGACCGGCGGGCTGACCGTCCTCGCGCTGGCCGCGCTGCCGCTGCTGGCCGCGCGCGGCCTGTGGCAGCTCCGCCGCTGGAGCCGCGGCCCGGCCATGATCACGCAGATCATGGCACTGCCGGTCGCCTGGACCCTCCTCAATGCCGGCGGCGCCCTGATGATCACGGCCGCCGTGGCGCTGACGCTGGTCGCCGTGGTCACCCTGGCGCTGGTGGTCAACCCCACCGCGACCGAGGCGCTGGGGATCGGGCCCCGCGAGTCCTGAGAGCGACTCGCGCGGGGCCGTGACACGCCGGGACCCCCGGCTACTCCTCGATCAGCAGCCGGTCCCTCAGCTGGGCGAGCGTGCGCGCCAGCAGCCTCGAGACGTGCATCTGCGAGATGCCCACCTCCTGGGCGATCTGCGACTGGGTCATGTTGCCGAAGAACCGCAGCAGCAGGATCTTCTTCTCGCGCGGCGGCAGATCCTCCAGCAGCGGCTTGAGGGACTCGCGGTACTCCACGCCCTCCAGCGCCTCGTCCTCCGCGCCCAGGGTGTCGGCGACCGCCGGCGACTCGTCGTCGGTGTCGGGCACGTCCAGCGAGAGCGTGCTGTAGGCGTTGGCGGACTCCAGGCCCTCCAGCACCTCCTCCTCCGAGATGCCCAGGTGCTCGGCCAGCTCGTGGACCGTCGGGGCGCGGCCGTGCCGCTGCGACAGCTCGGCCGTGGCCGTGGTCAGCGCCAGGCGCAGCTCCTGCAGCCGGCGCGGCACCCGCACCGCCCAGCCCTTGTCGCGGAAGTGCCGCTTGATCTCGCCGACGACCGTGGGCGTCGCGTACGTGGAGAACTCCACCCCGCGGTCCGGGTCGAAGCGGTCGACCGACTTGATCAGGCCGATCGTGGCGACCTGGGTGAGGTCGTCGAGCGGCTCACCGCGGTTGCGGAAGCGCCGCGCCAGGTGCTCCACCAGGGGCAGGTGCATCCGCACCAGGTGGTTGCGCAGCTCGGCCCGCTCCGGCGAGCCGTCCGGCAGCGTCCGCAGCTCGATGAACAGGGCCCGGGCACCGCTGCGGTCGTGCGGATCGGGATGCTGAGGCCGCTGCTGGTGCTGGCGCTGGTGCTGATCCATGTGGTCCGCCCGCTCTGGTGGGTCGCCCGCCTGGTCCGGCTCCGGACCCGTGCGGTCCGGTTCGAGTTCCTCCGGGTGCGGCCGGGCAGGCTGCTGCGGGATGGCCGGGGTACGCACTCCCCGCGATGACGCAGTACTCACGGAGCCCCCTCTTCCGTCACGGCTGCCCGGGGCCGGCGCCGCGCTTCTTGTGCAGGCTGATGCTGACCGTCCGGTCCTCGGCGACCGTGGAGTCGACCTCACCGGCCAGGGCGGAGAGCACCGTCCAGGCGAAGGTGTCGCGCTCGGGCGCGCGGCCGTCCGTGGTGGGCGCGGAGACGGTCACCCGCAGCGCGTCGCCGACCAGCCGGAAGACGCAGCTGAGCACGGAACCGGGCACGGCCTGTTGCAGCAGGATCGCGCACGCCTCGTCGACGGCGATGCGCAAGTCCTCGATCTCGTCGAGGGTGAAGTCCAAGCGGGCCGCGAGGCCGGCTGTCGCCGTCCGCAGCACCGACAGGTAGGCACCCGCAGCGGGCAGCCGGACTTCCACGAAGTCCTGGGTCGTCCCAGGCTCGCCTGCGATTGGGGACACCCTCACCTCCAAGGTGGCACAAGCTTCTTGAGCTGTTGAGGAGCGTCGGTCCGCCGCCTTCCGGTGAAGGGTGGCACGGTCCGGCGCGGCACATGGTCCGGCGAAGACGCTATCGCGATCCGCGGTTCCGCGCCGCAGCCCCGCGACTGTCACTCATGGTAAACCCATGAGCACGGACAGTGGCTAGGGGTCTGCGGTCTCAATTCGAAAGAGCAGTCGCCCTGTTGGGATTTTCGTCACTGTGCGCGAGCGCGGCAAGAGCCCGGAGCGAATCGCCGGACAACCGCTGAACCGTCCACTCGTCCATCGGCTGGGCGCCGAGGGACTTGTAGAACGCGATCGAGGGTGCGTTCCAGTCCAGCACTGACCACTCGAAACGTCCGTAGCCGCGCTCGACGCAGATGCGCGCCAGCTCCGCCAGGAGCGCCCTGCCGTGGCCGCCGCCGCGGGCGTGCGGGCGGACGTAGACGTCCTCGAGATAGACACCGTGCGTGCCCGTCCACGTCGAGAAGTTGCGGAACCAGAGCGCGAAGCCGACCGGCTCGCCGCCCGAACGATCTTCCGGACCCGAGAATTCGTCACTCTCCGCTATCAACGCGAAGACCGCGGGGTGTTCTCCGAACAGGGCCTCGCGCAGCTGCTCCTCGGTGGCCCGGGCGTCGTCCAGCGCCCGTTCGTACTCCGCCAGTTCGCGGATCATGGCGTGGAGGAGGGGGACGTCGTCCTGCGTCGCGGCTCGGATCATGCGTTGCATGCTAGCGGGCCGCACCGACAGGCCCGGGGGCCGCGACGGCGCGCTCTCACACGATGTGCCGGTCCACATAGCACCAGCGCCAGCTCTGGCCCGGCTCGAAGCTGCGCATCACGGCGTGGCCCGTCTCCTCGAAGTGGGCCGTGGCGTGGCGGTACGCCGAGGAGTCGCAGCAGCCGACGTGCCCGCACTCCAGACACAGCCGCAGCTGTACGGGATTGCTGCCGCGCGCCGCGCACTCCGGGCAGGTGGGGGTCAGCGGCCGGGGTTCGGGGCGCGGCAGCGCCGCGAGGTGCGAACAGTCGATCATGATGGCCAGGTTAGAGCGTCACCCGAACGCCGACCTGCCCGAACGCCGACCCGCTCGCGCCGACCCGGAGGGGACCGATGGACGTCATGCCCTTGCTGATGCTCGTGGCGGTCTCCGCCGCCGTGGCGGGGGCCGCCCGCCGCACGCCCGTGCCCGCGCCGCTGCTGCTCGTCGCCGCCGGGCTCCTGGCGTCGTACGTGCCGGGGGTGCCGTCGTACGCGCTCGACCCCTCCATCGTGCTGCCCCTGCTCCTGCCCCCGCTGCTGCACACGGCCGCGCTCGACAGCTCCTACCTCGACCTGCGGGCGAACTGGCGTCCCGTGGCCCTCCTGTCGGTCGGCTACGTGCTGTTCGCGACGCTCGCCGTCGGATACGTCGCCTCGCACGCCGTGCCGGGCCTGCCGCCCACCGCCGCGCTCGTGCTCGGCGCGGTGGTCGCGCCGCCCGACGCGGTGGCCGCCACCGCCATCGCCCGGCGGCTCGGCCTGCCCTCCCGGATCACCACCATCCTGCAGGGCGAGTCCCTGGTGAACGACGCCACCGCCATCACCGCCTACCGGGTCGCTGTGGCGGCCGCCGTGGGGGAGGGCGTGGGGTGGGCGGACGGCGTACGGGAGTTCAGGATCGCCTCGGCCGGCGGCATCGGGGTCGGCCTGATCCTCATGGTGCCGATCCACTGGCTGCGCAAGCACCTGCGCGAGCCGCTGCTGCAGAACACGCTCTCCCTGCTCATCCCCTTCGCCGCCTACGCGGCCGCCGAGGAGGTCAAGGCGTCGGGCGTGCTCGCCGTGGTGGTGGTCGCCCTCTACCTGGGACACCGGTCCTGGCAGGTCGACTTCGCCACCCGGCTGCAGGAGGCCGCGGTGTGGCGGATGGTCGCCTTCGTCCTGGAGTCCACCGTCTTCGCGCTCATCGGGCTGCAGCTGCCGGTGGTCCTGAAGGGACTGGGCGCGTACGGGATGGGGACGGCGGCGGGCTACGCGGTGGTCGTCTTCGTCGCGGTGGTCGCCGTCCGCTACCTCTGGGTGTTCCCGGCCACGTACCTGCCCCGCCTGCTGTCCCCCCGCATCCGGGAACGCGAGCCCGACACGACCTGGAAGGCGCCGGTGGTGGTGGGCTGGGCCGGGATGCGCGGCGTCGTCTCGCTGGCCATCGCGTTCTCGATCCCGCAGACCACGCACGACGGCTCGCCCTTCCCCGCCCGGAACCTGATCCTGTTCCTGACGTTCACCACCGTGATCGGGACGCTGGTGGTCCAGGGGCTCACCCTGCCGCCGCTGATCCGGCGCCTGCGGCTGCCCCGACGGGAGCCGGGGGAGGTCACGCTCGCGGAGGCCCAGGCCCAGAGCGAGGCGTCCTCGGCCGCCGAGGCCCGCCTGGAGGAACTGCTGGCCGACGAGCACAACACACTGCCCGAACCGCTCGCCGACCGGCTGAGGTCGGTGCTCGAACGGCGGCGCAACGCGGTGTGGGAACGGCTGGGCGCCGTCGACGAACGGACCGGCGAGTCGGTGGACGACACCTACCGCCGGCTGTCGCGCGAGGTGATCGGCGCGGAGCGGGCGGTCTTCGTCGCGCTGCGCGACGCCCGCCGCATCGACGACGAGATGCTGCGCACGCTCCTGCGGAGGCTGGACCTGGAGGAGGCTGCGGCGTACCTGGAGGAGGGGGCGGGTGGTGGGGCTGAGGCCGGTGATCGGGGGCGGGGCCGGGGCGGGATGGGCCGGGCCCTTACGGGACTGGATTATTTACGGCCCGGAGCCGTTTCGCAGGGATGGTCGGCCCGCACCTGGGCCGCAAATAACCCTGACGTCCCTCTCAGGGCCCGGCCCATCCCACCCCGGCCCCTCCCGTGATCACGGCGGCCACCGTGGTGCCGGCGGGGAACGCGCCCTCCTCGGCCAGCGTCGTCAGCCCGTACAGCATCTTCGCCACGTACAGGGGCTCGAGCGGCAGCCCGTGCCGTGCCGCGAAGTCCTCCGCGAACGCGTCCAGCTCCGGGGTGCGCTTCGCGTAGCCGCCGAAGTGGAAGCGGTCCTCCAGCGTCCACGCGCCCCGTGCGCCGCCGAACGCCTCTTGCTGCAGGCGGCGTATCTCCTCGCCGAGGAAGCCGCCCTTGAGGACCGGGAAGCCGATGGCCCGCTGGTCTCCGGCCAGCCCGGCCGCCAGGCCGGCCAGCGTCCCGCCCGTACCGCAGGCCACGCCCACCACGTCCGCCACGCCCCGCAGCTCGCGCCCCAGCTCCGCGCACCCGCGCGCCGCGGCCGCGTTGCTGCCCCCCTCGGGCACGACGAAGCAGCCCGGCGGGGCCAGGGAGGCCAGCACGTCCGGCTCGTTCTTGCGGCGGTACAGCGATCGGGAGACGAAGCGCAGTCGCATGCCGTCCGCCGCGCACTGCGCCAACGACGGGTTCAGGGGGAGGTCCGCCAGCTCGTCGCCGCGCACGACGCCGATCGTCCCGAATCCCAGCAGCCGTCCGGCCGCGGCCGTCGCCCGGAGGTGGTTGGAGTACGCCCCGCCGAAGGTCAGCAGGGTGCGGGTGCCCGCGGCGGCGGCCTCCCGCAGGTTCGGCTCCAGCTTGCGCCACTTGTTGCCCGGCAGGTCGGGATGTATGAGGTCGTCCCGCTTGAGCAGCAGCCGCAGCCCGCGCCGGGCGAAGCGCTCGTCCGCCACCTCGACGAGGGGCGACGGCAGCAGCGGCCGCAACGCGGCGGTGTCCGCCGTACCGGGGGGATTGTCGCTGGTCACACGGTCCATTTTGTACTCTTGCCCGGCCAGCAACGAAGCTAGGAAAGCGCAGCACTGCAGTGGACTACCAGGCCGTACTCGAAGAGGTCGCCGCGTTCGCGCGGCCGCTGGTCGGCCGCGGCCAGGTCGCCGACTACATTCCGGCCCTCGCCGAGGTGGACATCGCGCAGTTCGGGATGGCCGTCGTGGACGTCGACGGCGGGATCCACGGCGTGGGCGCCTGGGAGCGGCCCTTCTCCGTCCAGTCCATCTCCAAGGCCTTCGGCCTGGCCCTGGTCCTGGCCGAGGGCGGCGACAAGATCTGGGAGCGGGTGGGCACGGAACCCTCCGGCAACCCCTTCAACTCCCTGGTGCAGCTCGAGTACGAGCAGGGCATCCCGCGCAACCCGTTCATCAACGCCGGCGCGCTGGTCGTCACCGACCGGCTGCAGACGCTGACGGGCGACGCCAGCACGACGATGCTGGAGTTCCTGCGGGCCGAGAGCGGGAACCCGGAGCTCTCCTTCGACCCGGCCGTCGCCAAGTCCGAGTCCGAGCACGGCGACCGCAACGCCGCGCTGGCCCACTTCATGGCCAGCTACGGCAACCTCGACAACCCCGTGCCGACGGTGCTCGAGCACTACTTCTGGCAGTGCTCCATCGAGATGAGCTGCCGCGACCTCGCCCTGGCGGCCGGCTTCCTGGCCCGGCACGGCCTACGGGCGGACGGCAGCCGGCTGCTGCCCCGCCGCGAGGCCAAGCAGGTCAACGCCGTGATGCTGACCTGCGGCACGTACGACGCCGCCGGCGACTTCGCCTACCGCGTGGGCCTGCCGGGCAAGAGCGGCGTCGGCGGCGGCATCATCGCCGTGATACCGGGACGCTGCACACTGTGCGTCTGGAGCCCCGGCCTGGACGCCCGCGGCAACTCCGTGGCCGGCGTGGCGGCCCTGGACCACTTCACGACCCTGACGGGCTGGTCGGTCTTCTAGGAGGGACGTAGGGGGCCGACCTGCGGCCGGAGGGGCCGGGGTGGGATGGGCCGGGCCCTGAGAGGGACGTCAGGGTTATTTGCGGCCCAAGTGCGGGCCAACCATCTCCGTGGAACGGCTCCGGGCCGTAAATAATCCAGTCCCGTAAGGGCCCGGCCCATACCCCGGCCCCGCCCCCGACCACCGGCCACCGCCTACGGACAGCGAATGACCTGCCCCGCATAAGACAGGTTGCCGCCGAACCCGAACAGCAGCACCGGCGCCCCCGGCTCCACCCGCCCGGAAGCCACCAGCTTCGACAGCGCCAGCGGAATGCTCGCCGCCGAGGTGTTCCCCGACTCCGTCACGTCGCTGGCGACGATCGCGTTGACCGCGCCCAGCTTCCGGGCGACCGGCTCGATGATGCGCAGGTTCGCCTGGTGCAGGACGACCGCCGCCAGGTCCTCCGGGCGGACCCCGGCGCGCTCGCAGACGCTGCGGGCGATGGGCGGCAGCTGGGTGGTGGCCCAGCGGTAGACGGACTGGCCCTCCTGGGCGAAGCGCGAGGGCGTGCCCTCGATGCGGACGGCGTGGCCCATCTCGGGCACCGAGCCCCAGACGACCGGGCCGATCTCCGGCTCGTCCGACGCGCCGATCACGGCCGCGCCGGCGCCGTCGCCGACGAGGACGCAGGTGGTGCGGTCGGTCCAGTCGGTGACGTCGGTGAACTTCTCCACGCCGACGACCAGGGCGTGCCGCGCCGATCCGGCGCGGATGGCGTGGTCGGCGGTGGCCAGGGCGTGGGTGAAGCCGGCGCAGACGACGTTGACGTCCATGACGGCGGGCGCGGCGAGGCCGAGCTCGGCGGCGACGCGCGCGGCGGTGTTGGGGCTGCGGTCGACGGCCGTGCAGGTGGCGACGAGCACGAGGTCGATGTCGGCGGGGGCGAGCCCGCTGCCCGCGAGGGCCTTGGCTGCGGCCTGGGCGGCCATGGAGGCGACGGTTTCGTCGGGCGCGGCGACACGCCGTGTGCGGATGCCGACCCGGGAGCGGATCCATTCGTCGCTGGTGTCCACCATGGTGGCCAGCTCGTCGTTGGTGAGCACCCTGGCGGGCTGGTAGTGGCCGAGGGCCAGTACACGAGACCCTGACATCGGCGGTTCCTCCTGCGCGCGAGTGATGCGGAAGCAACAGTCTTGACGCTGGAGGGCGCGGAGGGGGTATGTGATCCGCCAATGTTCAGGCGGGTTCAGTGGCCGGTCTCCACAGAGGCCGGGGTCCGCGAAGGGCGGTAAGCGGAATGGGGGCCCGGCCGCTGGGCCGGACCCCCATGATCGTACGGCGCGCGGGGTCAGCGCAGGGAGAGCGCCGTGCGGATGGTGGTGAAGAGCTCGGTCTGGTCGGTGACGCCGAGGACGCGGTGGGCCTGCGGGCCCTGGGCGGCGATGCGGACCTGGGTGCCGGTGTGCTCCTGGGCCTTGCCCGGGGTGTTGGTGGAGTAGTTCACCTGGAGCTTCTGGCCCTCGTTGGTGACCAGGGTGGAGGACAGGCCGGGCGGGGTGGCCTCCAGCGGCACGATCTGGCTGGTGTGGCCGTGGTCGGCGGTGGTGACGACCAGCGTGTCGGGGTGCTTGGCGGCGTAGTCGCGGGCGACCTTGACCGCGCGGTCGAAGGCGGCGGTCTCGCCGATCTGGCCGCAGGGGTCGGCGGCGTGGTCGCGCTTGTCGATGGAGGCGCCCTCGATCTGCAGGAAGAAACCATTCTTCTTGGCCTTGGGCGTGTCCAGGAGCGACAGCGCCTTGCGCGCCTGCTCCTCGAGGGCGGGGGTGCCCGCCTTGCGCTCGGGGTTGTTCGTCACACAGCGCTGGGCGTCGGTGCCGCCGACGGCGGCGGCCTTGCCGGTCCACTCGACGGGGACGTTGCCGTCGGCGAAGAGGCCGAGGACGGGCTTGCCGGACCGGGCCGAGGTCAGGCCCTTGGAGTCGGTCACGACCTGGTAGCCGAGCTTCTCGGCCTGCTGGGTGACGGTCAGGCCGCGGTAGCGGCCCTCGGTGATCTTCTGGTCGAAGCGGGCCTTGCCGCCGCCGAGGAGCACGTCCACCTTGTGGTTGACGCTCTGCTCGGCGATCGAGCCGGGGCCGCCCTTGGCGACGGTGTCGTTCGGGCAGGCCTTCATGTCGGCCGGGCCCGCGCAGCTGCGGTCGGTGGCGTGGGAGGCGAGGACGGCCGGGGTGGCGTCGGTGAGCTCGGCCGTGGTGACGCTGCCGGTGGCCAGGCCCTTGCGCTGCGCCAGCTCGAGGATGGTGGGGAGCGCCTTGTCGGTGTCGGGCGTCTTGGATATCCGGCCGTTGACGGTCTTGTGGCCGGTGGCCCAGCCGCTGCCGCTGGCGGCGGAGTCCGTGACGTAGTCCGGCTTGCCGTCCTTGTCGACCGAGTAGGTGGTGTACGCCCCGGTCATCGGGAACTTGTCCATGTTGAGGCGGCCGGCCGCGCCCACGGTGTAGTCGCGGGCCAGCGTGATCTCCGAGTCGCCCATGCCGTCGCCGATGAGCAGGATCACGTTCTTGGCCTTCTTGGAGGCCGAGCCGTGGCCCAGGGCCGACGCGACGTCCGACTGGCCGCCCTGGTCCGACGCGGCGGCCGCGGCGGGCACCGCCACGCCGGCGGCGAGCAGAGCGGCGGCGCCCCAGGCGAGACGGCGGCGGTACGGACGAGAACCCATGGTCTATTCCTCCTAGCTGCGCCGGACTTCGGTGCCCGGCGGGAGAAGCTCACCAGGGGCGGGTGTACCGCGGGGGACGTCCAGGTGACGTGCGGGTCACCGGATGCTGTCGACAGGACCGGGCGGATTGCCGGCGCGCGGGGCCGCCGCCTCGCCGCCGTAACGGCGGCCTATACTTGCTGGATTGCGCAAGTGGACAACCTAACTGCCGGGCAAGCCGTCTCACCCGGAGACGGGTAGTGGCCGGGGGAGCGGATGAGGGTGCGCACATGACGGGCAGGCGGAGGAAACCCAGGCGCGGTCGCATACGGGTCGTCACCGTCGTGGTGGTGTCGTTCGTGGTGCTGCTGACCGCCGGGGCGGGGTGGGTCTATCTCAAACTCAACGGCAACATCAGCGTCTTCGACGCCGACGGGCTGTCCAAGAACCGGCCCCGGGCGAGCGCCGCCGGACAGAACGTCCTGGTCATCGGCTCGGACTCGCGCTCCGGTGACAACCGCTCGCTGGGCGGCGGGGAGGGTGACGTCGGCCGGTCGGACACGGCCTTCCTGCTGCACGTCTACGGCGACGGCGAGCACGCCGTCGCGGTCTCCATCCCGCGCGACACGCTCGTGGACATCCCGCCCTGCCGCAATCCCGACGGCAGTTGGACCGAGGAGCAGCGGCACGTGATGTTCAACTCCGCCTTCTCCGTGGGCGAATCGCCCAAGGGCAACCCCGCCTGCACGCAGAACACCGTCGAGAGACTCACCGGGCTGCGCGTCGACCACACCGTGGTCGTCGACTTCGCGGGCTTCGCCGCGATGGCCTCGGCGGTGGGCGGCGTCGAGGTGTGCGTACCGGCCGACGTCCACCAGGGCGACCTCGACCCCCATCGCGGCTCGCGCGGCGACCTGATCTTCGCCAAGGGGCGGCAGACCGTCTCGGGCCGCAAGGCGCTGGACTACGTCCGCGTGCGGCACGGCCTCGGCGACGGCTCCGACATAGGCCGCATACGACGGCAGCAGGCCTTCCTCTCCGCGATGGTCGGGAAGGTCCGGTCGCAGGGCTTCAGCCCCACCACGCTGCTGCCGCTCGCGGACGCGGCCACCAAGTCGATGACCGTGGACCCCGGGCTCGGCTCGGTCGACAAGATGCTGTCGTTCGCGATGTCGCTCAAGGACATCGCCCCGCACGACATGAAGTTCGTGACCCTGCCCTGGCGCTACGACGGCAACCGCGTCGCCGTCGTCCAGCCCGACGCGGACGCGCTGTGGGCCGCGCTGCGCGCGGACCGCACGGTCGACGGCAAGAACGCGGGCAAGGGCGGCACGGCGCTGGGCGGCACGGCACGTGCGGGGGCGCCGTCGCCTCCGGCCGCGCTCGGCTCGGCCGCCCCCTCGCCGGTGACTCCCACGCCCCCCGGAACGTTGTCCTCGGATGTGGTGAGCGGGGCCCGCTCGGCGGACGACGATCCCTGCGCCAACCTCTCCTACGGCTGAGTGCGGCCGAGTGCGGCCGAGGAAATGCCGGGGAGCGGGAACGCTGATGCCTGAATAGTCCGTTTTCGTGGTAGGTGCAGAGTACGCCGTGAACGCAAGGAGCCCCGTCATGTCCGCCATCGCCGTCCTCCGGGGGCTGCCCAGGCCGGTCCTGGCCCTGGTCGTCGCCCTCTTCGTGCTCCTCGCTCCGGTGACCGCCGCGGCGGGCCCCGCGGCCGCAGCGCCCACGGCCGCCCGCGCCGGCACCACCGCCGCCGCGGCCGGGCTCGACACCGTCGCCGAGGCCCTGCGCAAGGGCCCCGTCTACGTCGACCCCGCGGCCTCCGCCCAGCTTCCGCCGGCCGACGCCGAGGCGCTGGCGAAGAAGATCAAGGACGCGGACAAGCCGATCTTCGTCGCCGTGCTGCCCGCGGCCCCCGAATACCCCCGGTCCACCGTCCTGCGGGACCTGCGCACCAAGGTCGGGCTCGCCGGCGTCTACGCCGTCCACCTCGGCGACGCCTTCAACGCGGCCGCCGACCGCTCGGTGATGTCACGCAACGCCGTCGCCAACCTCGCCGGGTCCGTCCGGCGCTCCGGCGGCGACACCGCCTCCCAGCTCGACGACTTCGTCGACCAGGCCGCCCGGATCTCCCGGGGCCACGCCCCCGGCTCCTGGGGCGGCGACACGGGCGAGGGCGTCGGCGCCACCGGCCTGATCACCGGCGGGGCCGTCCTGCTGGCCGGCGGCGCGGGCGCGTACGCCGTCTACCGCCGCGCCCGGCGCCGGCGCGAGGAGCGCGAGCGCGCCGAACTGGACGCGCTGCGCGTCGTGGTCGACGAGGACATCACGGCCTTCGGCGAGGAGCTCGACCGGCTGGACTTCTCGCCCTCCGAGGCCGGCGCCACGGACGAGATGCGCGCGGACTACGAGCGGGCGCTGGACTCCTACGAGGAGGCCAAGGCGAAGATCGCGGCGGCCGCGCGGCCAGAGGACGTGCGAGGGGTCACCGAGTCGCTGGACGACGGCCGGTTCGCTCTGGCCACCCTCGCCGCCCGGCGCACCGGCACCCCGCTGCCCGAACGCAGGCCCCCCTGCTTCTTCGACCCCCGGCACGGGCCGTCGGTCAAGGACGTGGAGTGGGCCCCGCCCGGCGGCGCCCAGCGGACCGTGCCGGCCTGTGCCGCCGACGCGGCACGGCTGGCGGACGGGCAGGAGCCGATGTCCCGCCAGGTGCAGACGGCGTACGGCCCCCAGCCGTACTGGAACGCCGGGCCCGCCTACGCCCCCTGGGCGGGCGGCTACTTCGGCGGCGGGCTGCTGCCCGGCCTGCTGGTGGGCACGATGCTCGGCGGCATGCTGTCCGGGCCCGCCTACGGGGCGCCCTACGACGCGGGCCCCGATGGCGGCGACTACACCGGCTCCGACTACAACCCCGACGACTTCGGCGGCGGTGGCTGGGGGACGGAGGCGGCGGCTTCGGCGACGGCGGTGGTGGCGGGGGCGACTTCGGGGGCGGCGGCTGGTGAGCGGCCCTCGCCCGTTCCGGGGTCGTACGGGCCTCAGGCGCCCAGGCCGCGGAGGGGTCCGGCGGCGGCGGTGTCCCGCTCGCGGCCCGTCCTGCGGTCGGCGAGCTGGCCGACCATGAGCCGCACGATGGTCACCACGTCGGGGTCGTCGACCAGGTAGACCACCCGGCGTCCCTCGCGCCGGGAGCGCACGAGCCCGGCGAGCTTGAGCTTCGCCAGGTGCTGGCTGACCGCGGGCAGGGCGCCGCCCACCCGCTCGGCCAGGCCGCTCACGTCGCTCTCGCCCTGGGCGAGCGCCCACACCAGGTGCAGCCGGGCGGCGGAGGCGAGCAGTCCGAACGCGACGGCCGCCTCGCCCAGCACCTCCGGCGAGGGGTCGGACCGGTCGGGGGAGTCACGCGGGTCGTCGAAAGACCCTTCGAAACTCTCGAAGCCCCCGACGCCTGCCGTCACTGTCGCTCTCCCGTCCCCAGCGGGCGCCCCTACGCCCGGGAAGGACCCAGTCTAGGCATCCCGGCCCGGCCCGTCGGTCTGACATGCGCGCGCCGTGAGATGGGCAGATCTATCGTCAGGAATCGGTCGTAAGGGGGAGGGCATGGGAATCTCAGGAATTATCAGTGCGATCGTGATCGGCGCGATCATCGGCCTGCTGGGCCGGCTGCTCGTGCCGGGCCGTCAGCACATCGGGGTGCTGGCGACCATCGGCGTGGGCATCGTGGCGGCCTTCGTCGGCGCGCTCATCGCCCACGCGCTGCACGTGGACCACACCAAGGGCGTCGACTGGATCCAGTGGCTCATCCAGATCGCGCTGGCGGCGCTGGGCATCGCCGCGCTCGAGCGGTTCAAGGCCCGGCACTGACCCGCCCGGGCGGGGGAGGGGGGTTCAGGAGAGCTTGCCGTCGTAGTCCGGCAGCTTGAAGGTCCGCTCCGCGTGCCCGCCCACCAGGTCGGTGGAGTTGTTCCCGATGTTGGCGATGATCGTGTAGCCCTTCGCCTCGATCTCCGCCCGCTTGGCGGTCTTGTACGTGCTCACGCCCTGGAAGAGGTCGGGGAGGTGGCGCACGTACAGGCCGCTGACGGGGTAGCCCACCTGCCGCAGGTTCCAGTCCGTCACGGAGTCGAGGATGCCGGGGCGGGCGGTGACGAAGAAGACCGCGACACCGCGGGAGTGCGCGTACCGGGTGAGCTCCAGGACCGGCTTGATGGCCGGCGTGGGGAACGTGGTCCAGTGGAAGTCCGTCTCGAGCGAGCTGTTGTCGATGTCGAGGACGATGGCCTGCTTCCGTCCCCGCGCGTCGGCGGTGCGCTCGGTGACGTAGGGCGTCGCCTGGTCGACGACGGCCTGGACGTCGCGCTGCCAGGCGGCGTAGTCGACGCCCTTGAGACCGGCCGTGCCGCTCGTCCTCGCGGTGGCGGAGTCCGCGGCGGGGCGGCCGCCTCGGCGGCGGGGGCGGCCGCGGCCACGGTGGCCAGGGCGGTGACGGCCACGAGGGCCGCGGCGGCGCGGCGGGCCATGATCGAGTCGCTCATGGGTGGCATGTTCATGGCCGTACATGGCGGGTCGGGGACGCTCCGGTTACGCGGGGGTGGACAGGGGCGGACAACGCCGGGCGGGCCGGCGTCAGCCCACCGGACGCCGGGCCACCGCGACCGTCACCAGGGCGCCCAGCGCCAGCACCCCGCCCAGCCACAGCGCGGCCGGCACCGACGCCGCGTCCACGGCCCGCCCGCCCAGCAGCGCCCCCAGCGCGATGGCCACGTTGAACACCGCCACGAACAACGCCGACGCCGCCTCCCGGGCGTCCGGCGCCGCCGCCGTCAGCCAGCTCTGCGTGCCGACCGACACCCCGCCGTACGCCAGCCCCCACACGACCAGCAGCCCGCCCGCCGCCAGGGTCGTACCGCGCGGGGCGGCCGACACCGCGGGGACCACCACGGCCAGGGCGCAGGAGAGCACCAGCAGCACCCGGCGCGGCCGCCGGGCGGCAGCCGCCCCGGCGAGGAAGTTGCCCGCCACCCCCGCCACGCCGTACGCCAGCAGCAGGGTGCCGACGGCCCCGGCGTCGGCACCCGGAACCCGCTCCAGGGCGGGACGTATGAACGTGTAGCCCGCGAAGTGCCCGCTCACCAGCAGGAGCACGGCCAGCAGGCCGGCCCGCACCGGCGTGCGGCGCAGCAGCGCGCGCATCGCGCCGGCCGTCGTGGCCCGCTCGGCCGGGAGCGGGGGCAGCAGCACCGCAAGGGCCGCCGCCACGGCCAGCGCCAGCGCGCCGACCACCGCGAACGGAAGCCGCCAGCCGCCCGCCGCGCCCAGGAAGGCGCCCGCCGGCACGCCCAGCACCGAGGCCACGGCGATGCCGCTGAAGACGACCGAGGTCGCGAGCCCCACGGACGCCGCCGGCACGAGCCGTGGGGCCAGCCCGGCCGCGACGGCCCACACGCCCCCGATGCACACCCCCACCAGAACCCGCAGTCCCACCAGCACCTCGATGTCGGGGGCACGGGCGGACAGCAGATCGGCCGCCGCCAGCAGGACCATCAGGCCCACCAGCAGCGGCCGCCGGTCCAGCCGGCCGGCGGCCGCCGTCACCGCGGGCGCGGCCACGGCGGCCACCAGGCCGGGAACCGTCATCGTCAGCCCCGCCGTGCCCCCGGAGACGCCGAGGTCCTCCCCGATCGGGGTGAGCAGCCCGACCGGCAGCATCTCGGTGGTGACGACCGAGAACGTGCCCGCCGCCAGGGCCACGACGGCGGGGCCGCCGCCCGAAGTCTTGATCTTTTCCATGAGGCCCACCCTCGGCGGCGGACCACCCGGGAACAACGGCCGGTTCCTCATGCTTCGATGAGCGGGGCTCATCGATCGAAAGGGCGGGCGGATGGACGGCGGGACGCACGGCGGGGGCGGCCCGGCCGGCGGGCTGGAACTGCGGGAACTGGAGTGCTTCCTGGTCCTCGCCGAAGAGCTGCACTTCGGCCGCACCGGTGAGCGGTTGTACGTGTCGCAGAGCCGCGTCAGCCAGCTCCTGCGGTCCCTGGAGAGCAGGGTCGGCGCCCGCTTGGTCGACCGCACCAGCCGCCGGGTCGCCCTCACCCCGCTCGGCGAACGCCTCCGCACCGGACTGCGCCCCGCCTACGAAGCCCTCAAGGGCGCCGTCGACGACGCCCGTTCCGTCGCCCGTGGCATGGAGGGCACCCTGCGCGTGGGCTTCCAGGGAACCGCCGACGAACGGATCACGACGGCCGTCGGGGCCTTCCAGGCCCGGCACCCCGGCTGCGTCGTCGAGATCACCGAGGTGCCCCTGTCCGACCCCTTCGGCGCCCTGCACCGGGGCGAGGTCGACACCGCGGTCGTCCTGCTGCCCGTCGAGGAGCCCGGGCTGGTGCTCGGGCCGGTCTTCTCCCGGGAGCGTCAGACCCTCGCCGTCTCCGTCCGCCACCCCTTCGCCCGCCGGCCGTCCCTGCCCGCCGAGGACCTCGCCCGCTGCCCCCTCATCTCGGCCGCCGCCCCCGCCCCGCGTACTGGCGTGCCGCCAGGCCCCGCCCTCACCCCGGCGGCCGCCCGATCCCCGGGGGCCCGAGGTGACCACCCTGCAGGAGGGCATCACGCTGGCCGCGGCCGGCCGTGGCGGCATGCTGCTGTGCCGGCCGACGGCCGACTACCACGGCCGCCGCGACATCGCCTTCGTCCCGGTCGCCGGCCTCCCCGAGTCGGCCCTCGGACTGGTCTGGCGCCGGGACGCGGAGACGGCACGTGTGCGGGCCTTCGGCGACTTCGTGGCGGAGGCGGCCTGAGGGGGGTCAGCCGCCCGTGACCGTGACCGTGACGGGAGCCCCGGCCCACCGCGCGGCCCGGACCTGGACCCTGCCGCGCTCGCCCGGCGGTACGGCCCTGGTCGCCGCCCACGCCGGACCGTCGACCGTGATCCGCCAGCCGTGCGGCGACGGTGGCAGGGAGAGCTCGGTGATGCCTCCCGGGTGGGGCGCGTAGGTCAGCCGGTAGGCGTGGGTGCCCTGGTCGTACGCCTCGGTGCGCGGCGTGCCGGCCACGGCGGGGGCGTACGGCCGGACCGTGCGCTCCTTGTTGGGCTGGAAGCGCCCGTCCGCTTGGAGGGCGCAGTAGCCGCCTCCGTAGCACCACTCCCAGCTCGCCCAGCCGGACGCGTACCGGCCGATGGAGGCGACGGCGTCCTCGTAGAACCGGCGCATGTTCGGCAGCGAGCTGTCGCGCGGGCCCCATTCGCCCACGACGACGGGCACGCGGTGCTCGCGCGGGTAGCGCACGATCTCGCGCTCGTAGGCCTCCAGCCAGCCGGACGCGGGGTCGTAGTCCCCGCCGGCCTCCATGACCGCGTTGTAGAAGTGCGGCGCGTAGACCACCTTCGGGTCGTCCACCCGGCCCAGGCCGGTGGGCCTGCCCTCGCCCGCGGCCGGGGTGGGCTCGACGAACAGCCAGTGCTTCCGGTCGACCTCGCGGATCGCGTCGGCGATGCGGTTGTACATCGGAGTGACCTGGGTGGCCTCGATGCGGCGGGCGGCGGCGAAGAGGTCCTCGCCGGGCCGCATGCGCCCCATCGGCTCGTTGATCAGGTCGTAGCCGAACACGGCCGGGTGGCCGGCGAGGCGGGCGGCCAGCGTCCGCCACATGCGGGTCTGCGCGCGCCGCAGGTCGGGGTCCTCGTAGAGGTGCTCGAACGCGGCCTGCACGGCGGGCTCGAAGTACTCGGCGAACCAGTCGTCCGGATGCGGCCGGTAGGACAGGCCGTCCGTGCGGGTGGCCCACTCGGGGATGCCCCGGTGGCCGCCGAAGGCGGGGCCGTAGACGTCCTGGTGGGCGTCGATGACGACGCGGACGCGGTGGGCGTGCGCCCAGTCCAGGATCCGCTCGATCCTGCGGAGGTAGCGCTCGCTGTACTGCCCGCGCCGCGGCTCCAGGTCGTCCCAGAACACCGCGAGCCGGGCGAAGTCGAAGCCCTGTGCGGCCATGTCGCGCAGGGACCGCTCCGTGATGCTCTCCAGGGCCCGCTCGCCGCGGTGCTCCTTGTCCGCGAGGTTCCAGCCTCGCAGGGTCAGGGCGCGGCCGTGGTCGTCGGTGAGGCGGGGGATGCCGCCCTCGGTGCCGGCGGTGGCCCCGGTCGTGGGAACGAGCAGGGCCAGAACGGTGGTTACGGCGAGGAACGCCGCCGTGCGCAAGCGTCTCTTCGGCATCCGTCGTTCATACCGTCAGCACCACTTTGCCGAACAGGTCGCCGCTGGACATCTTTTCGAAACCCTCGCGTGCGCGGTCCAGGGGCAGGACCGTGTCGATCACCGGCCGAACCCCCGTCGTCACACAGAAGTCGAGCAGGTCGGCCAGTTCGTCCTTGGTGCCCATGGTCGCGCCGACGACGTTCAGCTCCAGGAAGAAGATGCGCGTCAGCTCGGCCGCCGGCGGCCTGTCGCCGCTGGTCGCGCCGGAGATCACCAGGGTGCCGCCGGGCCTGAGGGACTTGACCGAGTGCGACCAGGTCGCCGCGCCCACGGTCTCGATGACGGCGTCCACGCGGTGCGGCAGGCGGGCCCCCGGCTCGTACGCCGCCTCGGCCCCCAGCTCCACCGCTCGCTCGCGCTTGGCCTTGTCCCGGCTGGTCGCGAAGACCCGCAGCCCGGCCGCGGCGGCCAGCACGATCGCCGCCGTGGCCACCCCGCCGCCGGCCCCCTGGACCAGCACGCTCTGGCCGGGCCGTACGCCCGCCTTGGTGAACAGCATCCGGTACGCGGTCAGCCAGGCCGTGGGCAGGCAGGCGGCCTCCTCGAAGGACAGCTCCTTCGGCTTGGGCAGGACGTTCCAGGCCGGGACGGCGACGCGCTCGGCGAACGTGCCCTGGTACCGCTCGGTGAGGATGGAGCGGGGCTCGTCGGGGCCCACGCCGTGGCCGCTCTGGCCGATGACCGAGTGGAGGACGACCTCGTTGCCGTCCTCGTCGACGCCGGCGGCGTCGCAGCCCAGGATCATCGGCAGCGACTCCTCGCCCAGCCCGACGCCGCGCAGCGACCACAGGTCGTGGTGGTTGAGGGAGGCGGCCTTGACGGTGACGGTCGTCCAGCCGGGGCGCGCCTCGGGCTCGGGGCGTTCCCCCAGGACGAGGCCGTTCAGCGGCTGGTCACGGTCGATGCGTGCGGCGTAGGCGGCGAACATGTGCCGAACCTAGTGCCGGGGTGCGCACGGCGGAACCACGCGGCGATGTGACACGCGCCGCGTCCGTCCAGCGGTTCCTGCCGCAACGGCCGTAACCGGCGCGGAGTCCGGAACGCCGCCGTTGACCGGGCCGTACCGGGCCGGTTGGCTTCACTTCTGTCCGAACATGACAGTTCGTGAGGGGGAGGAATGCGTCATCTCAGACCCGCCGCCCTGATGGCGGTCCTGGTCGGCTGCGTCGCCGTCGCGCCGGCGGCCGCGGAGCCCACGCCGCGCACCGAGCGGGTGAGCGTCGCCGCCGACGGGACGCAGGCCGACAGGGAGACCGGCGGCGCGGATCTCAGCGGCGACGGACGCTTCGTCGTCCTGCGCTCCATGGCCACCAACCTGGTGCCCGGCACCCCGGACATCCAGCACCGCGTCTACGTCAAGGAACTGCGGACCGGCCGGATCGAGCTGGTCAGCGTGGCCTCGGACGGCACCCGCGCCAACGGCGCGTCGTGGTCGTCCTCGATCAGCGCCGACGGGCGGTACGTCGTCTTCGACTCCGAGGCGACCAACCTGGCGCCGGGCCGCAACCCCGGCACCAACGGGGACGTCTTCCTCCGCGACCGGGCGACCGGCAAGGTCGAGCGCGTCAGCCTCGCGCACGACGGCTCCCAGGGCAACGGCCGCTCGGCCGCCCCCAGCACCGACCTGGCCGGGAAGACGCTCGTCTTCACCAGCGCCGCGGACAACCTCGTCCCCGGCGACACCAACGCGGTGTACGACGCCTTCGTACGCCGCCTGGGGTGACTTGGGATGACCTTGGGATGACCTTGGGATGAATCGTCACCCGGGGGGAAAGCCGTGCGGGGCCGGACCGTCCTGCGGTCCGGCCCCGCACGGGGATGCCCGGGGCTCAGCGGCGCGCGACGCCCTCGGCCCGCGCGGCGGCGGCGACGGCCGCCGTCACGGCGGGGGCGACCCGCTCGTCGAACGGCGAGGGGATCACGCACTCCGCGCTCAGCTCGTCCGCCACCACCGCGGCGAGCGCCTCGGCCGCGGCGAGCTTCATGCCCTCCGTGACGCGCGAGGCCCGCACCTGCAGGGCGCCGGCGAAGATGCCGGGGAAGGCGAGCACGTTGTTGATCTGGTTCGGGAAGTCGCTGCGGCCCGTGGCCACGACGGCCGCGTACTTGTGGGCGACGTCCGGGTGGATCTCCGGGTTCGGGTTGGCCATCGCGAAGATCAGCGCGTTCTTCGCCATCTTGGCGACCGCCGCCTCCGCGACCGTACCGCCCGAGACGCCGATGAAGACGTCGGCGCCGTCCAGCGCGGTCTCCAACGGACCGGACAGACCAGCCGAGTTGGTGAACCCGGCCAGCTCGCGCTTGACCTCGGTGAGGTCCTCGCGGTCCCGGGAGACGATGCCCTTGCGGTCGCACACGGCCACGTCGCCGATGCCGGCCTCGACCAGGATCCGGGCGATGGCGACGCCGGCGGCGCCCGCACCCGAGATCACGGCGCGCAGCTCGCCGAGCGTACGACCGGTCAGCCGCGCGGCGTTGCGCAGCGCGGCGAGCGTGACGACGGCGGTGCCGTGCTGGTCGTCGTGGAAGACGGGGATGTCCACGCGCTCCTGGAGCTTGCGCTCGACCTCGAAGCAGCGGGGAGCGGAGATGTCCTCCAGGTTGATGCCGCCGAAGGACGGCGCGAGCCGGGCGACGGTCTCGACGATCTCGTCGACCTCCCGGCAGTCCAGCGCGATCGGCACCGCGTCCACGCCGCCGAACTGCTTGAAGAGGATGGCCTTGCCCTCCATCACGGGCAGGGACGCCTCCGGGCCGATGTCGCCGAGGCCGAGCACCGCGCTGCCGTCCGTGACGACCGCGACGACCTTGGACTTCCACGTGTAGTCGTGGACCAGCTCGGGTTGTTCGGCGATGGCGCTGCACACCTTGGCGACGCCCGGCGTGTACGCGAGGGACAGGTCGTCCCTGTCGCGCACGGGGACGGTCGCCTGGACCGCCATCTTGCCGCCTTGGTGCAGCACGAAGGCCGGATCGGTGAGCTCACCCTGAGCTCCCCCGTCCGGGCCGCCGGCACTGCGAGGATTCACGATCTCCGCTGCCACTGTTCTTGACCCCTTTGTCAGATTGCCATCGAGGGTAACCGCCCCTGGGTTCGCGGAGCGGGTCGGGCACCTGCCCGCGGACCGGACGGCGGATGGGCCACCGTGCGACGGAAGCGCTGCGGACATCGGGCACGCCGCACACACGTGCCCTGAGCCCCGGGTGAGGGGTGTAACTGGTCTTTCTACCGGAAGAGCGCTACGGCCGACGAGTGAGTTCCGGCCCGGTGAGCACCGACGGCGCTGTGCGATCCGGCCGGAAACGTGTGAACTGGAGACGACGGCCCGAAAGTGTCCACACAGTGAGACAGAGCGGGCGTGACCTGGGTCTCGCGCCCAGAAGCCGATCAGAACGGATATCAGGGCCAAAAGGGGAGTGAACCACCCGGTACTACTTGGCGATCACCCGTTATCCGATTTTGACATCGCTGGCCCCCCGAATGGGGTAGTCCGGATGGCAAGATGCGCAGACCGCACGAGGTCGCGGCACACGAGGAAGTGTGCTGCGAGATCTGCCGTGTTTTTGCGTGATTGCCGAGTTACCAGTCGGACCCCCCCTCAACCGCAGGAGGAACGAGCAATGACCGCAAGCACCACCCCCCGCCCGGCTGCTGCCAGGAGTCGTTTGGCCGCCGTCGGCGCGATCGCGGTCGCCGGCACCCTGCTGCTGACCGGCTGCGGCGACCAGCGTGACAAGACCACCACCGGCAATGGCGCCGGGACCACCGCGAACTCCAACGCGCCCCTCTTCGACAAGCTGCCGAAGAAGATCCAGGACGCCGGGGTCATCAAGGTGGGTTCCGACATCGCCTACCCGCCCGTCGAGTTCAAGAAGGACGGCAAGGTCGTGGGCATCGACCCCGACATCGCCGCCGCCATGGGCAAGGAACTCGGGGTGAAGGTGCAGTTCGAGAACGGCACCTTCGACGCCCTGCTGACCGGTCTGCGATCCAAGCGTTACGACATCGCGATGTCCGCGATGACGGACACCAAGGACCGCCAGGAGGGCATCGACCCCAAGACCAAGAAGAAGGTTGCCGAGGGCGTCGACTTCGTCGACTACTTCAACGCCGGCGTCTCGCTCTACACCAAGAAGGGCGAGACCAAGGGCATCGGCGGCTGGTCCGACCTCTGCGGCAAGAAGATCGGAGTGCAGCGCGGCACCGTCTCGCACGACCTGGCGAAGGCCGAGTCGGAGAAGTGCGAGAAGGGCGACAAGGACGCGATCGGGATGGAGGCGTTCGACACCGACCTCGAGGCGCAGACGCGCCTGAAGGCCGGCGGCGTCGACGCCGTCTCCAGCGACTTCCCCGTCGCCGCCTACGCGGTGAAGACCTCGGGCGGCGGCAAGGACTTCGAGCTGGTCGGCGACCAGGTGGAGGCCGCTCCGTACGGCATCGCCGTCGCGAAGCAGAACAGCCAGCTGCGGGACGCCCTCCGGGAGGCCCTCGAAGCGATCCTCAAGAACGGTGCGTACGAGAAGGTCGTCAAGACCTGGGGCGTCGATGCGGGCGTCATCAAGGAAGCCAAGATCAACGGCGGTTCCTGACTCTTCCCTGACCTCGTACGGCAACGCTGAAAGGCAACATCCGTGACTGACTCCCCTGACAAGCCCGAGCCCGGGACGACGGGATCCGAGCCCGAGACGCCGGAGACCGGGAAGGCCGCGACCGAGCTGGCCAAGGCCGCGTCCGAGCTGGCCAAGGCCGCGTCCGACCTGGCCAAGGCTGCGTCCGAGCCGGCCAAGGCCGACGAGCCCGCCCAGGCTGAGGAGCCCGCCAAGGCCGCGTCCGAGCCCGCCCCGGCCGAGGAGCCCGCCAAGGCCGACCCCGCCCCGGAGCCCGAGGGCGACAAGGGTGGCAAGGACCCCAAGGACCCCAAGGGCGACAAGGACCCCGAGGACCCCAAGGACGCCCCCAAGGGCGACAAGGGTGACAAGGGCGGCAAGCCCGCCAAGGCGGACCTCGCCAAGAAGGACGCGGCCGGCGCCACGGCCACCGCGACCCTCCCCGAGGCGATCAAGGCCATCCCGGTCCGGCACTACGGCCGGTGGATCTCGGCGGTCCTGGTCCTGGCCCTGCTGGCCCTGCTGGTGAACGCCTTCGCCTCCGCGAACGTCCACTACAGCGCCATCCCGGACTACCTCTTCGACCCCACGGTCCTCTCGGGCCTCGGCAAGACGGTCCTGATCTCGGTGCTCGCCATGGTGCTGGGCCTGGTGCTCGGCATCCTGCTGGCCGTGATGCGACTGTCGAAGAACCCGGTGACGTCATCCGTCTCCTGGCTCTACATCTGGTTCTTTCGGGGCACCCCGGTCTACGTCCAGCTGCTGCTGTGGTTCAACCTCGCGCTGATCTTCCCGTACATCAACCTCGGCCCGATCTACCGGGACGAGATGAGCGACTTCATGACCCCCTTCATGGCCGCGCTGCTCGGCCTGGGTCTGAACGAGGCCGCGTACATGTCGGAGATCGTGCGGGCCGGCATCCAGTCGGTCGACGAGGGTCAGACCGAGGCCGCCCACGCGCTCGGCATGAGCCAGTCGAAGACGCTGCGCCGGATCGTGCTGCCGCAGGCGATGCGCGTGATCGTGCCGCCGACCGGCAACGAGTTCATCAACATGCTGAAGACCTCGTCGCTGGCGGCGAGCGCCGCCCAGTACCTCGAGCTGCTGCGGTCCACGTCCGACATCGGACAGACCACCGGTGCCACGGTGGAGATGCTCTTCCTCGCTGCCACCTGGTACCTGATCCTCACCAGCGTCTTCAGCGTCGGACAGTTCTACCTGGAGCGGCGTTACGCCCGTGGCTCGCTGCGCACTCTGCCGCTCACCCCGTGGCAGAAGGTCAAGGCGAACCTGTCCTCCTTCAGCAACCGTTCCAAGGGAGGCGTCACCGCATGAACGCCATGGTGAAGGCCGAGGGCGTCCACAAGTCCTACGGCGCCGTCCAGGTCCTCAAGGGCATCGACCTCGAGGTCGCCCCGCGCGAGGTGTTCTGCCTCATCGGCCCCTCCGGGTCCGGCAAGTCCACCTTCCTGCGCTGCATCAACCACCTCGAGCAGGTCAACTCGGGCAAGCTGTACGTCGACGGCCAGCTCGTCGGCTACCGCCAGTCCGGCAACAAGCTCTACGAGCTCAAGGACAGCGAGGTGGCCCGCAACCGCCGGGACATCGGCATGGTGTTCCAGCGCTTCAACCTCTTCCCGCACATGACGGCGCTGGCCAACGTCATGGAGGCGCCGATGCAGGTCAAGGGCGAGACCAAGGCCGTGGCCCGGGAGCGCGCCCTGAAGCTGCTCGACCGCGTCGGCCTGGGCGACAAGGCCGGCAACTACCCCTCGCAGCTGTCCGGCGGCCAGCAGCAGCGGGTCGCGATCGCGCGGGCGCTGGCGATGGAGCCGAAGCTGATGCTCTTCGACGAGCCGACCTCGGCCCTCGACCCGGAGCTGGTGGGCGACGTCCTCGACGTCATGCGCGGCCTCGCCGAGGACGGCATGACGATGATCGTGGTCACCCACGAGATGGGCTTCGCCCGCGAGGTCGGCGACTCGGTCGTGTTCATGGACCAGGGCGTCGTCGTGGAGTCGGGCAACCCGCGTGACGTGCTGACGAACCCGCAGCACGAGCGCACCAAGTCCTTCCTCTCGAAGGTGCTGTAACCCGGCACGCGGAACGAGGGGCGGTACGGGCGGCGGCCCGTGCCGCCCCTTTCCGCGTTGCCGCGCCCGTCTGTAATACCCTCGACAGTGGAACATCCATTACCGATGTTCCCTTGCCGATATTCGGGCGCCATCAGAGGGACCGGACGTGGAACTTGCCTCCTACTCGGACTACGCCGTGCGGCTGGTCAACACCGAGCAGCCCGCGCGCGCGGCCGACGCGCTCACCTCGCTCGACGCCGTCCGCGAGCTCGTGGGCCCCGAGTCCCAGTCCGCCCGCCGCCTGACCGACGGCGACCTCACCCGGCTGCGGGCCGTCCGGACCCGGCTGCGGGCCGTGTTCGAGGCGGCAGCCGAGGGCGAGGAGGTGCGGGCCGTGGACCTGCTCAACGCGCTGCTGATGGAGTTCCCGGTCAGCCCGCAGGTCTCGGGCCACGAGTACCGGGACGAGGACGGCCGCCCCAAGTGGCACCTGCACATCGCCGACCACGCCCCCAGCGCCGCCGCGTCCTACACCGCCATCGCCTGCATGGGCCTGGCCGTCCACCTCACCGAGCTGGGCGTCGACCGCCTGGGCATCTGCCAGGCCACGCCCTGCCGCAACGCCTACCTCGACACCTCCACCAACCGCTCCCGCCGCTACTGCTCCGACCGCTGCGCCACCCGCGCCAACGTCGCCGCCTACCGGGCCCGCAAGCGCCTGGGGAACGGCCGCTCGGAGGAGCGCGCGGAGGGCGACCGTACGGGCCGTACCGCCGACGCCGCCCACGACAGCAGCGCCGCCGCCGAGCGCTGACCGCGCTCCGGCGGCCGGCGCAGCCGCACCCAGGCGCGGGCCACCACGAACTCGTCCGGCACCGGGCCGAACTCCCGGCTGTCGTTCTCCACCAGCGGGTTGTCCCCCGTCACCCACCAGCCGCCCGCGCGCCGCTCCACCGCGCGCTTGACGATCAGCAGGTCCTGGCGGAACGGATGCCGCATCACCACCACGTCACCCGGCCGCACCACCGCCCCGTACCGCACGACCAACTGGTCCCCGGGGGTCAGCGTCGGGACCATCGAGGGGTTGTAGACCTCCGCCATCCCGATCCGCAGCAGTCCACGACGCTCACGGTCCAGCTCGTGCCCGCGTTCCTCCACCTGCTCCTGCACCGCGGCACCTCCGTGTCCGTTCCTTCCACGCCCGGTCCCAGACTGACACCGGACTTTTGTCCTAAGCCCCCCGGGGCACCCGAGAAAAGCCTTCCCACACCGAGTAATCTCGCACCTGAGAAGACGATCACGAGGAAGGACAGCACATGCTCTCCCGCCTGTTCGCCCCCAAGGTGAAGGTCAGCGCCCACTGCGACCTGCCCTGCGGTGTGTACGACCCGGCCCAGGCCCGCATCGAGGCGGAGTCGGTCAAGGCCGTCCAGGAGAAGTACCAGGCCAACGAGGACGCGCACTTCCGCGCCCGTGCCACGATCATCAAGGAGCAGCGCGCGGAGCTCGCCAAGCACCACGTCTCGGTGCTGTGGAGCGACTACTTCAAGCCTCCGCACTTCGAGAAGTACCCGCAGCTGCACCAGCTGATCAACGACACCCTGAAGGCCCTGAGCGCCGCCAAGGCGTCCACGGACCCGAAGACGGGAGAGAAGGCGCTGGAGCTCATCGCCGAGATCGACCGGATCTTCTGGGAGACCAAGAAGGCCTGACGTCAGGTACGCGACCGCGCCCGGACCATCTCATGGTCCGGGCGCGGTCGTCTGTCGTGCGCGGGCGCCGACCTCGGCTGACGCGCGCCGGTGTGTGTGGGCGCGTGCCGCACTGTCATGCTCCGCGCCTGACAAAAGTCATGCCGAGGGGTGGACGGTCGGCTCTGCCGTGAAGAGGGTCTGGGCCGTGATGCTGTACGTGTCCCCGGGAAGGGGGCGCGTACGACTCACGGGGGAGAGGCCCATCATGCGGACGGTCACGAGGACGGCGGACACCTTCAGAGCGCGGACGGCGGCCGCCGACCGGCGTCGTGCGGTGGTGCAGAGCCTGGCGCCGCTGGTCGTGGACGCGCTCCTGCCCATGGCCGCCTACTACGCGCTGCGCGAGGGCTTCGGCATGAGCACCTTCGCCGCGCTGGCCTGGAGCAGCGTCCTGCCGGCCCTGCGCACCGTCTGGAGCATCGTCAGGGACCGCCGGCTCAACGGCCTCGCGGCCCTCATCCTGACCGTCAACGTCCTGGGCCTGCTGCTCACCACGGTCACCGGCGACGTGCGCCTGATGCTCGCCAAGGAGAGCGCCGGCAGCGGCGTGGTCGGCGTCGTGGTGCTGGCGTCCGTCCTGGCCGGGCGGCCGCTGATGACCGCGGGCCTGCGGCCGTGGGTCACGCGCGGCGACGCCGCCAAGAACGCCGCCTGGGACCGGCTCGTGGCCGGCACCGCCCGCTTCCGCCGCGCCGAGCTGGCCTTCTCGGCGGTGTGGGGCGCCTCCCTGCTGGCCGAGTCCGTCGTCCGTGTCGTCGGCGCCTACACGCTGCCGGCCGACACGATGGTGTGGCTGGGCAGCGTGATCATGGGTGTCGCCGTCGTCGCCGCGATCGTCGTCTCGGGCGGCATGGCGGTCGATCCCATGGAGAAGATGGTCGCGGCCGAGGCGGCCGGCGGCGAGCCCTCGTCCGTCTGACCGCCGCCTCCCCGGCCCCGCCTCTTCCTCCTCAGTCCTGCCGCTCCCTCAGCAGCGCCCCGACGCGGGCGGCGGCGGCCGCCAGGTGGTGGCGGGCCTCGGCCAGTTGATCGGCCGTCACACCATGGTCGCGGGCCGCGTCGCGCACCTCGTCGCGGAAACGATCCAGCAGCCGGTCGAGGTCACGGCCCGGGTTCTTGGAGAAGGCGTCGTCGGCCGTGGCCCAGTCGGGCAGCGGGATCCCCTCCGCGGCCGGCTCGTCGCGGTCGGTGCGCTCGACCGTGACGGTCGTGGGGCCCGAGGGGGCGTCGCCGCGGCCGGCCTGGCCGGCCAGCGCGCCGAGCTCCCTGGCCAGGGCGCCGAAGCCCTCGACCAGGCCGGCGGGCCAGTCGCCCTTGCGGGCGTGCTCGCGCATCTGCTCGCGGACCCGCTCCTGGATGCGCAGCATCTCCTCGCGGGCGTGCTCCTGGGCGGCGCGGGCCTGGCTGCGGGCGGTGTGGGCCTCCTCCCGGGCGCGGTGGCTCTCCTCCTTCGCCCGGCGGGCCTGCTCCTTCCACTCCTCCTTGGCCTTGCGCAGCTCCTCCTTCGCCGTGGCGAAGTAGTCGGCGGGGTGGCCGTCGGCGGGGGCGCCGGCGCGGGCCTGGCGCGCGGCCTCGCGCATCTCGCGCCGCAGGTCGCCCGCCGCGCCCCGGACGTCCTCGCGGATGTCGGCGGCGAGCGCGGCGACGGACTCGCGGATCTCGAGCTCGAGGTCGGCCAGTTCGCCCTGGCGCTCGGCCAGCTCGGCGCGCCCGGCGTCGGTGAGGGAGTAGACCTTGCGGCCGCCTTCGCTGGTGTGGGTGACGAGCCCCTCGGCCTCCAGCTTGGCCAGACGCGGGTAGACGGTGCCGGCCGAGGGTGCGTACAGCCCCTGGAAGCGCTCCTCCAGCAGCCGGATGACCTCATAGCCGTGGCGCGGGGCCTCGTCGAGGAGCTTGAGCAGGTACAGCCGCAGTCGGCCGTGGGCGAAGACGGGAGGCATCAGAGGACCTTTCCCTGGACGGGGACATCGGCGACGTCCTCCTGGGACGGGGGCCGCCGCAGCAGCGCCACCGCGCCCGAGAGGGTGGTGACCTTGAGCCGGCCGCGGCCCGCGCCGAGCCGGCCGGTGATGCGCTTGGCGCCCCACTGGCCGCTGACCCGCAGGTCGTCGAAGGCGCAGGAGACCTGGCCGCTGGTGGTGTTGGCGTTCACCTCGGCGTCCACCGGGTGCGGCAGCCGGACGGCGACCTCGCCGGAGACGCTGGTCAGGTCGAGGGTGGGACGGTCCGGGGCGCCGGCGGCCAGGTCGACCGTCATGTCGCCGCTGACGGTCTCGGCCTTGACCGATGCGCTCGCACTCTCGATGAGGGTCAGGTCGCCGGAGACGGAGTTGAAGCGCAGGCCGCCGGCGAGCGCCTGGGCCTGGAAGTGGCCCGAGACGGTCTCCGCGCGGACCTCCCCGCGCACGCCGACGAGCGTGGTGTCACCGCTGACGCCGCGCACCTCCGTGGCGCCGGTGATCCCGGAGACCACGGCGCTCGCGCCGACGACGCCCAGCTCGACCCGGGTGGCGGTCGGCACGGTCAGGGTCACCGTGACGCTGCGCTTCCACTCCTTGCGGTCGAACCACTTGAGGACGTTCTTCCAGGGCAGGTCCTCGTACGCGACGGTGAGCGTGCCGCCCTCGTGGATGACGATCAGGGGCGGGCCGTCGATCGCGGACAGCTCAAGGCCGGCCGGCCCGCCGTCCGTGCCGACGACGTTGACGGTGCCGCCGACGACGCGCACCTTCAGGGCCGTCACGGGCCCCTCGAAGGCGAGCTTCTGCGGCGTGGTGAGCGACCACTCGGACCGGTCCGACATTCCGGGCTCCTCTGCGGGTGGACGGGACGCAACATATCGCGTCTGTCAATAAACACGATATATCGCGTCGTCCGGAAGTCAAGTGCCGCTCGAGTGGCATAGCGTTGACGCATGTCCGCTACTGATCGCAGCCGGGCGGCGGGGGTACTGCTGCTCTGCCGGGCCGAGCCCGACCGTGTCCGTCCCTCCGCACAGCTCCTGCGCGAGCCGATGATCCTCGCCCCCGCCGGCGAGGACTGGACCGTGCTGGTGCCGGCCGAGGAGGCGTGGCGGGAGGAGGGCAGCCACCTGGCCGCCGTCGCGGCCGAGTGGGCGCACGCCCTGACGGTCGCCGAGTCCTGGCCGGCGGTCGGGCTGTGGTGGGACGAGGAGGGCGCGGGCTTCGTGGTGGCCGCGGGCTTCCGCCGCACGGTCGGCTACACCTGGCTCGCCGACGGCGCGCCGGTGGGCGAGGAGGGCGCGATGACCGCCCTGCGCGCCCGGCTGGGCCTGGACCCGGTGCTGGACGCCGAGGCTTTCGACCAGCTGACCCGGCCGGACTCCGACGCCGACGCGGCGGCGCGCGTACGCGGGGTGATCGCCGTGCTGGCGCGGTCGGGCCTGCACCTGCCGGCCGGCCTCGTCCCCGGGGCGGGCACCGACGCGCTGCGCGCGGCGGCCGAGGCGGCGCCGAGGGCCGAGGCGGTGGAGTGGCCCGGCTGGCGCGAGGCGGTGCGCGGCGGGCTCGACGCCTCGGAGAACGGCCTCATGGGGGAGTGGATACGGGGCCCGAGGGCGCGGGCGCTGGGGGCCGCCGAGATCGCGGCGGGCGTCTGCCTGCTGGTCTACGCCCGGCGGGGTGCCGGTTCGCGTCGGCGCTGGTCGGCGGCGGGCGTGGTGCTCGTCGCGGACGGGGCGCTGACGATCGCCTACGACACGTGGCGCTCGCGGGGGACGAGCGGGGCGTAAGCCCGTACGCGGTGCCGGGCCGTCGCCGCCGCCCGGCACCGCGAGAGGGACGCGCGAGCGGGAGGGACTACTCGTCGTCCTCGTCGTCCAGCCGGGCCAGCCACGTCGCGAGGCGCTCGACCGGGACCTCGAAGTCCGGGTTGAGGTCGACGAACTCGCGGAGCCGCTCGGCGACCCAGCCGAGGGAGACCTCCTCCTCGCCCCGCCGGTTCTCCAGTTCCTCGATGCCGCGGTCGGTGAAGTACAACGTGATCTCCGTTGGGGATGGTGGACGGGCCTGCAGTCCAGCCCAGGATAGGCGGCGGCCCCGACGGCCTTGGCCAGGACCTCTCGCGCCGGTGCGATCAGAGGACTAGCCTGCTGCCTCACTCGCGGCGACACCGCCGGCAACGACGGCACCGCCCGCGGCGACGCCACCGCCCACAGCGGCGGCAACGGGGACAACGGCAGCAACGGCAGCGACGGAGGCGTCCGCGGCGACCGGTCGCGGACGCGGTAACGGGGGTGGCGCGTGGCCGACGGCATCACTCAGGTCCGGCTCGACGACGGCACGGTCGTCTGGGCGAGGATCACGGAGGCACAGGAGCTCGCGGAATCATCCGGGGGCGCGTACGAGGACTCGAGCGCCGCCCGGCGCGTGGCCGATATGGCGGGCGGTCTCGCCGACGTCGTACGCGGCGTCGTCGGATCCCTGCGCATGGGTCTCGCGGCGGCACGACCGCACGAGGTCAGGGTGGAGTTCGGCATCGAACTGGCCGCTCAGGCGGGCCAGGTGATCAGCCTCATCGCCGACGGCAGCGGCAAGGCGTCGATCACCGTGGCGCTCACCTGGGCGGAGCGGGCCGAGCAGGGGGCGCCCGCCGCCCCCGGCGCTCCTTGAGCGCCCTGGAGGGGACCGCGCGCCGTGCGGTCGTACGCATCGCGGAGCGCGACGGCGGGTATGACCGAAGCGGCGCCCGGTTCTGGGGCAGTGGCTTCTTCATCGCCCCCGGCTGGGTCCTGACCTGCGCCCATGTGGTGGGGAACGGGGGTGGCGACGTGCTCCGCGGCCGTAGCGTCGTCGACGTCACCGACTGGCGGGACCGCACCGCCGCCGGCCGGGTCGCGCTCGCCCTGCCGTTCCCCGACGACGCCGACCGCCCGCCCCGGCCCTGGCCCCTGCCGGACCTGGCGCTGGTGGAGGTGGACGCCGCGGACGACACCGAATGCCTGTGGCTGAGCGACCGTTCGACGATCGTGCCCGCCGACATCAGCGTGCACGGCTGGTCCCGGGACACCGGCGAGCTCGCCCCGCGCCACGGCCTCGGCACCGCCAGCGGCGGCGAGGGCGGCAGCGCCATGCTGCTGCGCGGCGAGATCCCGGTGGCCGGCTGCTCCGGCGGGCCCGTGGTGGACACCGGCAGGGGAGCGGTCATCGGCGTCGGCAAGGGGCGGGGCAAGGGCGACGCCGGACTCGCCGTGCCGATCACCGCCCTGCGCCGCGTCGCCGACGACCGGCCCGGCCGGGACCGGCTGCACGCGATCATCCGCGCCCACGACCGCCACCACTACGACCGCTACCGCGCGCTCGGCACCGGCGGCAGCTGGCCCGGCCTGCAACAGCGCCTGCGCGAGGCGGCGCTGCGGGCCCCGGTCGGCGGCTTCACCCCCCGCCTGCGCACCCACCTCTTCGCCCGCCTGTCCAGACCCCGCCCCGCACCCCGGCGGGTGATGCAGCTGGTCAGGGACACCAAGCGCCGCATGATCCAGGACCCGTACCACCCGGGCGTCGAGCACGACCCGCGCACCTGGCGGGAGGGCGTGGGCCTGCTGTACGACCTGCGCGACGGAGCCGGACGGGCCAAGGAGCCCGACGGCGAGCGGGACCTGGAGCTGGAGGCGGTGCTGCTCTACTCGGCCCGGGTCGCGGCGGCCGTCAGCCGCCTGGGCCACGACCGGGACCTGCCCCACCTGCGCGACCTGAGCGGATGGCTGACCGGCGAGGCCGAGCCCCTGTCCTACGTCATCCGCGAGGAGATACGGCAGATACTGCACGGCGGTTCCCCGGCGCCCGAGGCGCCGGCGCGGCGGCCCCGCCGGGGACGGTCGAGCTGCGCAAGCCCGAGCGCAGGGACGTCGAGCCCGGCCCGGGCGGCCCGCCCACCCGCCGCCGGGGCGACGTGATCGTCGAGATCGACCCCCTCCTCTACGGCGACCGCTACCCCTGGCGCGTCAAACTCCTGCTCGAGGACGGCATGGTCACCCCGCTGCACGCCGACGACGAGGGCGTGCCCCGGGCCCTGCTGCGCGAGCGGCTGCGCGAGCCCGTCGCCGCCGCGCTGGACCAGGGCGACGTCGGCGAACACCTGGCCGAGCTGCATGTGGTGCTGCCGCGCGAGCTGTTCGACGAACCGCTCGACGACTGGCGGCTCGCCCCGCCCGGAGCCGACGACGACGGCTTCGACCCGCGCACCATGCCCCTCGGCCTGCGCCGCGTGGTGATCCTCAAGGACCGCAGGCGCCGCGACCAGCCCGCCACCCCCGAGTGGAAGAAGCGCTTCAAACGGGCGAGTCTCGGCCCGATGACCGCCGTGCCGCTGCGCCGCGAGGCGCCGGCGCACGGCCACGACGGCCCGCGCCGGGAGGGCGGCCACGTGGCGTACGCGCGGCTGTCCGAGGCGCCCGGCACGGCCGTGCCGGTGTACTGCGGCGAGGTCGGCCGGGGCGCGGGCGCGACGGCGATGGACGCCGCCCTGGCCGCCGGGCACGGGGTGGTGATCTGGCGCCGGTGCGCGACCGGCCATACGGATTGCGCCGAATTCCACGAGCGGGCGGCGAGGCTCGTGTGCGAGGCGGGGAACGCCGAGGGGCTCCACCGGCGCGTCCGCAACCTCCGCATCCGCTGCGGCGACCCCGACTTTCCCGATCCGGACGCCTTGTGGGCGCGTTCCATCGCGCTCCTGTTCGACGATCCGGATCGTCCGCCGGGGCCCGACACGCCGTTGCACGCCCCCGGCGTCCGCCCCGGGACGGCGCCATGACACCACGTCAAGTACCTGCCAGGAGAGTCCCGAAAGGGTCGGCAGGGCAGTGTCCGGACGGTACCGTCGAGCGGGGGACGGCAGCGGGCGGCAGGGACGCGAAGCCCCGGGCACGGCAGGCCTCACGGTCATCACCAGCTACGAGGAGCCCAGTGTGAACGATTGGCGCATCTATCGGGGAGCCGGCCTGCCGCACGACGGAATCCGGCGGCTGCCGCCGCCCCCGCCCTGGCGGGACTTCGCCTCCGCCGGACCCGACACCGGCTCCGGCAGCGACCCCAGCGCCGCCCGCCGGCTCGGGGTGCTGCGCCGCCTGGTGGAGAACCACCACCCCCGCCCCGAAGAGGTGGAGGCCGTCAACGCCGCGCTCTACCTGCGCCGTCCGCTCCTGGTCACCGGCACCCCCGGAACGGGCAAGTCCACTCTCGCCCACGCCGTCGCCCACGAACTGGGCCTGGGCCGCGTGCTGCGCTGGCCCATCGTCAGCCGCAGCACCCTGCGCGACGGCCTCTACCACTACGACGCCATAGCCCGCCTGCAGGACGTCCAGCTCGAGCGCGCGGGCGGCGACGGCGACGCGCGGCGCTCCATCGGCTCGTACGTCCGCCTCGGCCCGCTCGGCACCGCCCTGCTGCCCGTGGCCCGGCCGCGGGTCCTGCTGATCGACGAGCTGGACAAGGGCGACCTCGACCTGCCCAACGACCTCCTCAACGCCCTGGAGGAAGGGGAGTTCCGGCTCCCCGAGCTGGAGCGGATCGCCGACCGCGAACCCGAGGTCGAGGTCCTCACCGACGACAGCGAACGGGCCGTCGTCCACGGCGGCCGGGTGCGCTGCACCATGTTCCCGCTGATCGTCCTCACCTCCAACGGCGAGCGCGACTTCCCCGCCGCGCTGCTGCGCCGCTGCATCCAGCTCGACCTCGAGCCACCGCGCGAGGAGCAGGTGACGGCCATGGTCAGAGCCCACCTCGGCGACGACGCGGTGGCCTCCGGCGACGCCCTCATCCAGCGCTTCCTCGAGCGGGAGCCCGGCGAGGTGATCGCCGCCGACCAGCTGCTCAACGCCCTCTTCCTCACCCAGCACGCGCCCCGCGCCGAACGCGTCACCCGCGAGCGGCTCGCGAACATGCTCATGCAGCCCCTGGACCGTCCGAGGTGATGAGAGATGACGGCGCCCCCCGACCATCGGCTGGGGCAGTTGGTCGCCCGGCTGCGGTCCGCGCGGTGGGACCTCACCGCGCGGGAGCTCGCGGACGCCGTGTGGCTGGCCCAGTGGGTCACCCCGGACGCGGCCCCGGCGACGGACGGGGAGCGCCCGGCGGGTGAGGCGCCCCTGACCGCCGGCCGCCCGGCCGGCCGCCCCGGCGGGGCGGGCCGCACCGCCCCGCCGGACGCCCGGCGCGGGCCCGGCGGGCGGGAGGACCGTACGGCCCCGGGCCGCACCGAGCGTCCGGTGGGGCGGTCCGGCCCGGTGTCCCTCTACGCCCACGGCGCGGGCCCGGGGACCGACCCCGGCGAGGCCCGGGGCGAGACCTTCCCGATCCGCATCCCGATGGCCGCGTCCCTGCCCGGCCTGCTCGGCCTCCAGCGTGCCCTGCGGCCCCTGCGCGGCTACCGCGTCCCCGGCGCCCGCCCCCCGGGCCCGCTCGACGAGGACGCCACCGCCGAGACCGGCGCCTCCTCCGGCGTCCTGGACCCCGTCTACCGCTCGGGCGAACACCGGGCCGCCACCATGCAGCTGCTGATGGACGCCTCCGCCTCGATGGCCGTCTGGGAGCGCATGCTGGAGGAACTGCGCCAGACCTGCGCCCAGCTCGGCGTCTTCCGGGACGTCCAGGTCCGCTATCTGCACCGGGGCGCCGACGGCGACCCCCTGATCGGCACCACCGCCCAGCCCGGCGCCGCCGGCCGGCCGCACCCGCGCGCCGCCCAGCAGTTCCGCGACCCCACCGGGCGCAGCCTCACCCTGGTCGTCAGCGACTGCGTGGGCCGGCTGTGGCAGGAAGGCCAAGCCCAGCGCCTCCTCCACGACTGGGCCCGCACCGCGCCGCTCGCCGTCGTCCAGCCCCTGCCGCCCCGGCTGTGGCCGCGCACCGCCCTGCCCGCCGAGCCCGGAACGCTCACCCGCGACCCGCCACGGGCGGCAGGCCGCACTTCGAACCCGACGGCTACGGCCCCCGCCCCGCCGCCGCCCTGCCCGTCCCCGTCCTGCCCCCACCCGCGACGCCCTGGGCACCTGGGCCCGGCTGCTGTCCGGCCCCGGCCGGCAGAGCGTGCGCGGCGCCGCCGCCTGGCTGCGGCCGGACCAGCCGCCCCACGACGTGCCGGCGCCCGGCCCCGGCCAGGACGCCGCGCCCGACGCCGGCGAACTGCTGCGCACCTTCCGCGCCGGCGCCTCCCCGGGCGCCCTGCGCCTGGCCGTGCACCTGGCCGCCGTACCGCTGACGCTGCCGGTCATGCAGGTCGTCCAGCGCGATGCTGCCCGACACCGGCCCCATGGAGCTGGCCGAGGTGCTGCTCAGCGGGCTGCTGTGGCGGCTGCCCGGACCCGGCCCGGACCCCGCCGCCGGACACCGCTACGAATTCGCCGACGGCGTACGGGAGATGCTGCTGCAGTCCCTCGACCGCAGCGCCGCCGCCCTCGTCCTCAAGCACTGCTCGGACTACGTCGAGCGCCACTTCGGCAAGGGCGCCCGCAACTTCTCCGCCCTCGCCGCCGCCCAGCTCTCCGGCCGCCCCCTCCCGGACGACGACACCCGCCCCGCCGGCCCCCGCCCGCCGACGCCCCGGCCGAACCGGAGCTCTTCGCCGAGGTGCCCGCCCGCGTGGTCCGCTGGTACCAGCCGTCCGCCGTGGGCAGCGGGCCCGTCGCCGAGGCCGAACGGCTGCTGCGCCTGTGGCACGTCAGGCCGACCCCACCCTGCTCCACGAGGCCCGCGAACGCGCCGCACCTGCCGCGGCCATCCCCTGCCCCCTCGCTTCCGAGGGCCCCACCGGCCCCGCCGCCGCCGAGGGTACGGGCCCGGCTCGTCCTCGGCCGGGTCCTGCGCGCCTGGCCGGCACCGAGTCCGTACGCCATGACCCCATCCAGCGGCACACGATGCTGACGGAGGCCGTCGCCCTGCTCACCGAGGCCCACGACCACACCGGCCCCACGGGCGAACACCGCACGGAGGCCGCCCTCGAGCTCGCCGCCACCCAGCACACCGCCTGGCTGGCCGACGGCGACCACGAACGCCTCCTCGCCGCCGAACGGACCCTGCGCGCCCTGCCCGCCGGCACCCCCGAACGCCACCTGCGCCTGGGCCGGGTGCTGCTGGACCTCGCCCGGGCCGGCCACGACACGGCCGCACGCGCCGCCGAGGCCGCATCCGAACTCCACGAGGGCCACGCCCTGCTCGAGGCCGACGACGCCCCCGGCATCCGGCGCTGCGCCGCCCTGCTGGACCTCGCCCGGGCCCTGCGGCTGTCCGGCGCGCCCGCCGCCGGCACGCTCGCCGTCCTCGAACGCGCCGCCGGCCGGGCCGTCGACGACGTCCAGCGGCTGAGCTGCCGCACCGAACAGGCCCGCGCCCACGCGGACGCCCGGTCCTGGCCGGAGGCCGACGACGCCTACGCCGCCGCCGTCGCCCTCACCGGACGGCACAGCCCCCGCCGGTGCGAACTCCTCGCCGAATGGGGCGAGTCGCTGCTCGCCCGGGCCGAGACGGCCGGCGAGGGCGGCTCCGTGGAGATCGTCGGCCGCGCCGAGGCGGTGCTGCGGGAGGCCTTCGCGGTCAGCCCCGGCCGCTCCCCGCTGCGCGCGCGGACCCAGCTGATGCTGGGCCGCGCCCTGGTACTGCGGTTCGGCCGGCAGGGCTTTCTGCCCGACCTCTACGAAAGCTGCCACCTGCTGGAACAGGCGGTCCGCCAGGCCCCCGACGGCCTCACCCGCGCCGAGGCCTGGCTGGCGCTGGGCACCGCCCGGCTGACGCTCGCCGAACACTCCGCCACCATGCCGGTGGCCGACGCGGCCTCCGCCTTCGAGACCGCCGCCAAGGAGGCCCGGCGCCGGTCCGCCGACGACGAGCCGGGCTCGGTGACCGCCGCCCGCGCCCTGCACCGCCACGGCGTGGCCCTGGAACGCATGGGCATGCCGGGGGCCGCACTGGCCGCCTACCGCGACGCGCGGCGCGAATGGCTCGCTCTCACCGGCCGGCTGGCCGAGGTGCCCTGGCCCGAGGTCCAGGCCACCCGCGAGAGCGTGGCACGCCTCGGCGGCCCATGACCGGAGGTGGCCCTGGCGTGTTTCTGCGCCATGGGCCCCGGGAAGAACCGTGCAGCCGCGGGGGCCGCTCCCGGCGGAGGGCGGCAGGGAGGAGAAGAAGGTGCCTGAGCACGAGAACGCCGCTACGGTCGCGCGGGACGACGTCCCGCGGGTGCCGCCGCTGCCCGACCTCACCGGCCTGGGCCTGCGGGCCTTGCGCGAGACGACGGACCGGGACGTGGCGGTCGCCGTGGAGCACGCGCTCGCCCGCCCGGCGGAGCTGGCCGAGACCTGGTACTCCGGCGGCAGCGAGGCGGGCGCGACGGGCGCCGCGCGCTGAACCCGCCGCGACGAGCCGGTTTCCGGACAACAAACCCCGGGGCGGCGGAATGAGGTGGCCCGTATGACCGTCGAACGCCTGCCCCCGGGGCCCTGGCCCGCCTGGCCCGGACCCGGTCCGCCCCGGCGACCACGCCGCGCTGCGCGACGGCGCCCACAGCCTGCGGCTGGTGCTGCTCAAGTCCCTGCTGACCCGCCTCGAACGCCACCCCGGCGCGGTGCCCCGCCCCGCCCGCGAACGCTTCGAGGAGCACTGGCGGTTACTCGAGCGCACCGAGGCCCGCGACCGGCGCCCGGTGCGCGACACCCTGGACTACCCCTCCGTCGGCCACTGGCTGGCCCGCACCTGCCGCCCCCGACGGCGACGCCCTGGCCGGCGCCCTCGGCCACTTCAGCGCCGTCGTCGCGGCCGCCGCCCTGCGCGCGAGCGGCTCCTTCACCCTGGAGACGGCCACCCCCGGCGGCGTCCTCGTCCTCCCCGGCGCCGGCCTCGCCGAGACCGGCACCGACACCGTCCGGCTCACCGCCCACGGCCGCACCGCCCGCCTGACCGCCGCCGGCCGCCGCGCCGGACCCGTACTGCTGCGCGTCCCCGGCCGCGTCTGCGGCGTCGGCCCCGGCTGGCGCGCGCTGAGCGCTCCTCCCCGGCAGCGACGCCCTCGTCGACGACCTCGACCCTACCGGGCCCCGCCCGAAGGCGTCAGCCGCGCGGCCCTGCCCCCGCCCCCGCTCCGAGACCGGCCGCGAGCCCTGGGCCCGGCACTGGCGCGCCGCGCTGGACCTGCTGCGCGCCACCGACGCCGAGCGCGCGGCCGAGGTGACGGCGCTGCTGCGCTGCCTGGTGCCGCTCGCCCGCTCCGGCCCGTACGGACGCGCCGTCACCCGAGTGAGCGCCACCTACCGGGTGGCGCCCGGCGCCGTCCTCACCTCGGCCCCCGACACCGCCGAGGACCTCGCCGAGGTCCTCGTCCACGAGACGCAGCACGGCAAGCTCGCGGTCCTCCACGACCTTCTGCCGCTGCACCGCGCCGCGCCCGAGGCCGTGCACCGCGTGGCCTGGCGCGCCGACCCCCGGCCGCTCGCCGGGGTGCTCCAGGGCACGTACGCGCACCTGGCCCTGGCCGACCTCTGGGCCCGCGCGGCCGCCGGCCGCACCGGCACGCCGTCCGCCCGGCGCGAAGCCCGGGCGCGCCGGGATTCCTACCTCCGGCAGGTCGCGCAGGCCCTGCCCATCCTGCTTGAATCGGGAGAACTGACTCCCGCCGGACGGGAGTTCACCCAAGGCATGGAGCGGCACCTCGCGGACCTGGGGCGGCTCCGCGACCCGTCCGCGGCGATCGGCGGTACGTCACCAGCTGGTGACGTACGGTAATCTTGCGTCCGTGCCGGCCCCTCGGCCGACGCAGTGCGAAGGAACAGAGGGAGACGTGCGGATGGCCACGCAAGGGCAGGGCAGCGAGCATTTCGTCGTCGTCTTCGCCGGGTACCACCGGCCCTGGGCCACCTGGATCGGCCACCGGCTGGAGAGCCACGGCCACCGGGTCACCCTGCAGCGCTGGGATCCCCGGCGGGAGGTCCCCCTGGAGACCGCCCTCGGCGACCTGCTGCTGGCCTCCGGGCGGATACTGCTCGTCCTCAGCGACTGGTTCTTCCAGCTCGGGCCGCGCCGCGAGGGCGAGTGGAGCGAGGCCCTGCGCGGCGTCGTCGCCGCCAACGCCCAGCGCTTCGCCGCCGTCAACCTCACCAACCGCACGCTGCTGCCCGCCACCGCCGTGCTGGAGCCGGTGGACCTGTGGAGCGTCGGCGCCCAGGAGGCCGAACGCCGCCTCCTCAGCCGCCTCGGCCTCCCGGCCTCCGGCCGCCGCCCCTGCCCGCCACGCCCGGCTCCCGCTTCCCAACGACCCCCGGCCGTCTGGGGCGAAGTACCCCGCCGCAACGTCCGCTTCACCGGCCGCGACGACCTCCTCAACAGCCTCCAGCAGCACCTCATGGACGCCGAGCAGGGCACCGCCGTCGTCACGCTCCTGGGCATGTCCGGCATCGGCAAGACCCAGATGGCCGCCGAATACGCCCACCGCTTCAGCTCCGACTACGACGTCGTCTGGTGGGTGAACTCCGACACCCGCGGCACCCTGCGCGAACGCCTCGGCGAGCTCGCCCCCGAGCTGGGCCTCGCCAGCGGCTCCGAACCCGGCGAGCGCATCCGCGCCGTGGGGGAGGCGCTGCGCCGCGGCGACCCCTACGGCCGCTGGCTGATCGTCTTCGACGGCTGGGACGACATCGACGGCGCCGAGGACCTGCTGCCCGAGGGCCCCGGCCACGTACTGATCACCTCCCGCAACCGCAGCTGGAACGACAGCCGCACCACCCTGGTCGAGGTGCCCGGCTTCGACCGCCACGAGAGCACCGGCTACCTGATGCGCCGCGCCCCCCGCATCACCGCCGACCAGGCCGACGAGGTCGCCGCCGAGCTCGGCGACATCCCCCTCGCCCTCGTCCAGGCCGCCGCCTGGCTGGGCGAGTCCGACATGGACGTCACCGACTACCTGCGCATGGTGCGCGACGGCGAGCTGTCCGAACTCGCCGACCAGAGCGGCTTCGACGGCGTCCCCCGCTCCTCCCTCACCTCCTGGTCGATACTGATCAACCGGCTCCGCGAGTCCCAGCCCCACGCCGTGGAGCTGCTCTCCCTGTGCACCTCCTTCGCCCCCGGCCGCATCCCCATCGGCCTGGTCCGCCACCTCGCGGCCGCCGACCTGCCGGAAGGCCTCGGCTGGCTCGCCACCGACCTGGCCGGCTGGACCCGCGCCCTGGACACCCTCGTCAACTACTCGGTCTTCACCCGCGACACCCGCAGCGCCCTCGCCGGCGAGGAGCCGGGCCCCGAGCAGGAGTCGGTGCACATGCACCGCATCGTCCACGACATCGTCGGCCGCCTCACCTCCCCCGAGGACCGCAGGCGGCACCGCGAGGTCGTCCGCCGGATGCTCGTCGCCGCCGACCCCGGCAACCCCCAGGACTCCCGCCTGTGGCCCCGCTACGCCGAGCTGCTGCCCCACCTCGAGCCCTCCGGCGCGCTCGGCAGCCGCGACGACCGCGTCCAGGAGACCATCCTCAACCTGCTGCGCTACTGCTTCCGCAGCGGGGAGTTCCGCACCGGCGTCGAGCTCGCCGACCAGGTGCGCGAGCACTGGTCGGAGCTCTTCCCCCCGGAGCACCCCCGCATGGTCGAGCTCACCACCCAGCAGGGCAACATCCTGCGCGCCTACGGAGGCTTCCGCGCCGCCTACGAACTCGACCGCGAGCTCCTGGACCGGCTGCGCGCCGCCCCCGCCACCGACCCCACCCACCTGATGACCGCCACCAGCTGCCTGGCGGCCGACCAGCGCTACCTCGGCCAGTTCTCCGAGGCCCTCCAGGCCCAGCGCGAGGTCCTCGAGACCGCCCTCGAACTCCTCGGCCCCGACGACTACCTGACCCTCCTCGCCCAGCACAACCTCGGCGCCGGCCTACGGCTCCTGGGCCGCTACGCCGAGGCGTACGAGGTCGACCTCGAGACCCTGCGCAAACGCGAGTCCCTGCTGCGCGCCCGTCACGCCACCACCCTGGTCTCCGGCATCGCCTGCGCCCGCGACCTGCGCCTGATGGGCCGCTACCGCGACGCCCTCGCCCGCCAGGAGCTGGGCATGCGGCTGCACGTCCAGGTCCTCGGCCCCCAGCACCCCCAGACCCTGCGCGCCCGGCACAACCTCGTCCTGTGCGAGCGCCGCGCCGGCGCCCTCCAGGACGTCGGCGGCGTCATGGCCAGCCTGCTCGACCAGACCGAACAGGTCCACGGCCGCCGCCACTACGCCACCATCTGCCTCGTCGTCGACTACGGCAACTACGCCCGCGAACACGGCGACCTCGGCCAGGCCCGCGACCTCATCGCCGAGGGCGAGAACGGCCTCCGCGAACTCCTCGGCCCCGCCCACCCCATCAGCACCGGCATGCTCTCCAACACCGGCCTCGTCCTCCAGGCCGCCGGCGAACGCGCCGAAGCCCTCACCATGTTCGAAGCCGCCCTCGCCGGCCTCACCGCCACCCTCGGCCCCGACCACCCCTGGGTGCTGGGCTGCGCCCTCAACGCCGCCGCCGGCCGCAACTTCACCGGCCGCCTCGACAGCGCCCAGGAACTCAGCCGCGACACCCTCCGCCGCGCCCGCCACGCCCTGGGCGAGGACCACCCCTTCACCCTCTCCTGCGAGGTCGCCCTCGCCATGGACCTCCGCGCCCTGCGCGAACACGAGGAAGCCGGCAAGGTCGAAGAGGGGGCCCTCCAACGCCTCACCCGCACCCTGGGCGCCCAACACCCCCACACGTTGGCGGCCAGGCAACGGATGCGGCCCTACTGGGACTTCGAGCCGTACATGGGGTGAGGGGGCGCCGCGCGTCCGCCGACGGCGGCTGGCGAAGGCCCGTCCGAGTGAGTGGGGCGGGCCTTCACGCATGCCTCGGCGACGAACGAGTGCCATTCGACCGGGGCGCCTGAAATCCCAGCCTTCCGTGGAGCGGAGATCGACAGCTTCGCAAGGATGTCGAACGGGCTGTCGAATGTCTGGCCGAAATTCGACGGCTGGGATCCAGGCGGGTAGCAATGCTCGTGGAGCAAGCTAATGAACTGCCGATGCCGATAGCGGGTTGATGGGCTTGCGCAGTAGGATCTGCGATGACGCGATCGCCCGCCCGCGCCGGGTGATGGGATGTGACAACACGCCAGACGTTAAACCGGCCATTAAGGTCCTGTCGAAAGGCGTGAGGGAAAGACGTCGAGCCCGTTCCCGTACGTGGCATCGATATATGGCCAGTCCGGGCAGTGCCGCGTGGGTCTATATCCGCTGGTCAGCACTGATCGGCGGCGCTCGTGGCGACCGGGAATGAGCCAACTCCTTTACATTTCTTGCCCTTTGATCAGTCGGTGGCATACATTCGAAACGCACTCAGCGAAACGGGCAACTGGGGACCGTTCAGCACCGAGTCGGGGGGATGGCTTGCGAGAGCCCTGTAGGGCAAGAAAGCGTCGCGTCGTCGACGTCTTTGGCCGACGCGTTCGGAGCGTTTTCTCCCACGCCTCACCTGTAAAGGTAGCTACCAAGTAGCTCTCTCGCGCGCAAGTGATCGTTCCTCAGAATCGAAACACTGCCTTCGCTGCGCCCTTAAATGTCCGCGCCCCAGCTGGTTTTGGCGACCCTCGCAAGGACGCGGACACTCTCCAACGGAGGAAAGACTACATGAATCACAAGTCCCTGAGAATAGCGGCCGCGACCGCGATGGCCGCCGTTGCGTTCGGTGCGGCCGTCCCCGCTGCCAACGCCGTGGACGCCCACCGCAACGCCGCCGCCGTATCCGCGCCGGCCATCTCCGAGGCGGAACTCGCTGCCCTCAAGGCGGCCAACCCGCGGTCCGCTACCAACGGTGAGGCCAGCATCTCGGCCGCCGAGCTCGCTGCCCTGACCGCCGCTGCCAACGCTGCGGAGGGCCAGCAGATCCTCGGAGGCAAGCTCGACGCTCTCATCGCCCTGCTGAAGAAGTCTCCCGGGCTCTTCAAGGATGCCGTGAAGGCCGCCAAGAAGGGTGCAGACGCCTTCAACGACTGGGTCGACGGGCTCTCCAACTGGAACCCGGTCAAATGGGCCATCAAGGGAGCGCCCAGCGAGATCCTGTACGAGCTGATCCGCTACCTCGCCGGCATGTAATACCGCTTCTGGCTGCGGTGTCCTCCGATTCTGGAGGGCGCCGCAGCCCCCTGCTTGGAGCTGCAGATTGAACAAAACAAGGGAACAGGCCGTCGCCGATAATATCTGGGGTGCGTCGGCGCTGTTCATGATTGCCGCCTTCGTCTGCTTCAATTTCGTGAGTGGTGCGTCTGCCACGAAAGCGGGCTGGATCCTGTACGCATGCGGGTGGGTTCCGGTACTCGCGATGCTCATCTGGTGTGCCATCAAGCGGCGTAAGCCCGGTGTCGGCGGCGCTGTGAGTATTTCCCTGCTGATTATTTTCGCCCTCGTTTTCTGGCTGAACCATAGCTGATTGCGTACAAGGAGTAACGGAACTTCTTCCGCTGCCTTGTCGCCGCCTTGCCGCTGAGGGCTGCGCGCGGATCTCGCGCAGTCCTCGATCGTCATGAGGCGACCCGGGCTCATTCTTTCGCGCTCCCGCCACAGCAGGATGCTTGAACATGGAATCGGCGTCGACAAGTGCCTGTCAGACGTAGCCTGTTGCTGAGGGGATGGTGAAGCCCATGTCGTCAGGGTTGGCAGACAACGTCCGCAAGTTCCGCCGCGCGGCAGGCCTGAGCCAGGAGAGGCTGGCCCACGAGTCGGGTCTCTCCGTCGGTGTCGTGCGCAAGCTCGAGCAGGGCGGTGACGCGCGTGTCGAGACATTGCACGCGCTGGCTCGCGTGCTAGGCGTGACGACGTCGGCCCTGTTCGCGACGGAGGCACCCCAGCCGGTCGTTGGGGACGAGGCGAACCGGCGGTATCTGGTCGAGCTGCGGAAGGCGTTGATGCCACCCATCGGGCTCGCCGCCCCTCTGACGGATCCGGGCGAGGCAAGTGACCTTTCCCTGCTCCAGAGGGAGATCGCGGACGGCGACGCGCTCTATCAGGCGGACCGGTACGGCTCCGTGGCCAAGAGGCTGCCGTGGCTCTTGCGGTCGACCGAGGCGTCCGTTGCCGTGACGGAAGGCGAGAAGAGGCAGCACGCGGAGATCGTGCGGGCACACGCTCTACTGCTGGCGGGCAAGTACCTCACCCAGGTCCGGCAGTACGACATGGCGTACTACGCCCTTGCCGAGGGCATTCGTCTCGCCCGGGAGGCCGGCCAGACGCTCACCACCGCCACGGGGGTCGTCGGCATGTGCTGGCTCCTGTTGCGCCAGGACCGCTTCGACGAGAGCGAACACCTCGCCGCTGTCACGGCAGCGGCGATGGAGCCACGTATCTCGTCGGCCAGTCCAGGCCACCTGGCTGTCTGGGGCGAGCTGTGGCTGCGGGTGGCGTCGTCGACCGTACGTAATAACCGCCCACAGGAGGCCCGGGAGGCACGCAGGATGGCAGGAACGGCGGCGAGCGCACTCGGTAAGCAGTTCTGCGCCTTCGGGCAGAACTGGGGGAACTTCGGCCCTGTGACGACGGAGCTGAAGGTCGTCGAAGACCTGTCGATCGCCGACGATGCGCGAGGGGTGCTCCGCCGCGCCGATGATGGTCTGTTGAGCTCGAAGGCCATCGGCGCATATGGCGAGCCGGGCGTGAACAGCTGGGGCCGTCACCGGCTCGACGTCGCCAAGGCACACGTCACCCTTGGGTCTCATGAAGACGCGTTGGGCGAACTGAAGCAGCTTCGGCGCAGCTCCGGGCAATGGCTGAAGCATCAGCCCATGGCCCGGTACGTCATGAGCGATCTCCTCAAAACGCGGAAACGAACGCTGACCGAGGAGATGCGAGAGATGGCCTCCCACCTGGGCATCAAGGATTAAGTACCACGAAGCGTGGTACTTCCTGTTCAGCCTCCCACCCAACTACCACGCTTCGCGCCTGGTCCACGGCTTCGCCCGCCCATACGTTCCTCGTGAGTCACGAGACGAAAGGCGTTGTGTGAATGACGTACCGGAACGGTGCCTACGTGATGGACATCCGCGAGGACAGAATCGCCCAGGTCATCGGGCGCGCCGGCGCCATGGTGCAGGTCCGGACGCCGGGCGGCGGTCTGCAGTGGGAGGTACCCGCGTCCGCGCTGCGGCTGGCGACTCGTGAGGAGCGCGAGGCGGCCGGGCTGCGGCCCTACCTCAGTGGGTGCGCCAAGTGCGTGGAGCTCGAGACGGCTCGGCAGAAGGCGGGGCCCGGCGAACGTCCTCGGGCCACCGCCGCCGCGCGTACGCACTGGATCGTGGAGCACTCGGCGTCGGAGGCGCGCCGGTGAGGGCCGTAGGCCGCCTGGTGAACCACTGTGCTCACCGTAGGGGCTGGGTCGTCACCGCCGAGGGTGAGCAGCGGTGCGACGACTGCGGCACCCGCCGCTTCACCGGCTACGGGGCCCTGAGGCCCCCGGGGCTGCCGGAGCGTACGGCCCCTCCATCAAGGGACCGTGCCCGGGCCGACCGTGACGCGGCCCGGCTGATCTCACGGATCCGGCGCCGGGGCGCCGTCGCCTGAAACGCCACTGGGCCCCCGCCGGTGGGGCAGCGGGGGTCCACGTCCAGGTAGCGGTCGTCTGCCATCGCACACCCCTCCCCGCCGCTCAACGATGCGGACAACGGCCGGGACACGCCTGCGGCCCGGCCCCCGCTCACGGGAAACCGGGCCACAGGCGCGAACCCCCGGCCGTCAGGCCGTCACGCCGCCACTGCCACCTCGGCCGTCGCTGCCGTCAGGGCCAGGTCCAGGACCTGGCGGACGTCCGAGACCGGGTGGACGTCGAGCTTGGCCAGGATCTCGGCGGGGACGTCGTCGAGGTCGGGCTCGTTGCGCTTGGGGATGATCACCGTGGTGATGCCCGCCCGGTGCGCGGCGAGCAGCTTCTGCTTCACGCCGCCGATGGGCAGGACGCGGCCGGTCAGCGAGACCTCGCCCGTCATGGCCACGTCGGGGCGGACCTGACGGCCGGAGAGCAGGGAGGCCAGGGCCGTCGTCATGGTGATGCCCGCGCTCGGGCCGTCCTTGGGCACCGCGCCCGCCGGCACGTGCAGGTGGACGCCGCGCTCCTTGAAGTCGCCGACCGGCAGTTCCAGCTCGGCGCCGTGCGAGCGGAGGAAGGAGAGCGCGATCTGGGCGGACTCCTTCATCACGTCACCCAGCTGGCCGGTCAGGGTCAGGCCGGCTCCGCCGGTCTCCGGGTCGGCCAGGGAGGCCTCGACGAAGAGGACGTCGCCGCCCGCGCCCGTCACCGCCAGGCCCGTGACCACGCCGGGGACGGACGTGCGCCGCTCGGCCGGGTCCTGGGCCGACTCGGGCGTGTGGTGCGGTCGCCCGATCAGCGGGCGCAGCTGGTCGGCGCCGATGGTGAAGGGCAGCTCCTGCTCGCCCAGCTCGTGCCGTGCCGCGACCTTGCGCAGCAGCCGGGCCACCGCGCGCTCCAGGTTCCGTACGCCCGCCTCGCGGGTGTACTCGCCGGCCAGACTGCGCAGGGCCTCGTCCTCCAGCACGACCTCCCCCGGCTCCATGCCCGCCCGCTCCAGCTGCCGGGGCAGCAGGTGGTCGCGGGCGATGACGACCTTCTCGTCCTCGGTGTAGCCGTCGAGGCGGACCAGCTCCATGCGGTCGAGCAGTGCCTCGGGGATGGCCTCGAGGACGTTGGCGGTGGCCAGGAAGACCACGTCGGACAGGTCGAGCTCGACCTCCAGGTAGTGGTCGCGGAAGGTGTGGTTCTGGGCCGGGTCGAGGACCTCGAGCAGGGCGGCGGCCGGGTCGCCCCGGAAGTCGGAGCCGACCTTGTCGATCTCGTCGAGCAGGACGACCGGGTTCATCGAGCCGGCCTCCTTGACCGCCCGGACGATGCGGCCGGGCAGCGCGCCCACGTACGTACGCCGGTGGCCGCGGATCTCCGCCTCGTCGCGGACGCCGCCGAGCGCGACGCGCACGAACTTCCGGCCCATGGCGTGGGCCACGCTCTCGCCCAGCGAGGTCTTGCCGACACCGGGCGGGCCGACGAGCGCGAGCACCGCGCCCCCGCGCCGCCCGCCGACCACGCCCAGCCCCCGGTCGGCGCGCCGTTTGCGCACCGCCAGGTATTCGGTGATCCGTTCCTTGACGTCCTCCAGGCCCGCGTGCTCCCGGTCGAGCACGGCCTTGGCGCCGGGGATGTCGTAGGCGTCCTCGGTGCGCTCGTTCCACGGCATCTCCAGGACCGTGTCGAGCCAGGTGCGGATCCAGCCGCTCTCGGGGCTCTGGTCGGAGGCGCGCTCGAGCTTGCCGACCTCCTTCAGCGCGGCCTCGCGGACGGCCGGCGGCAGGTCGGCGGCCTCGACGCGGGCGCGGTAGTCCTCGGACTCGTTCTCCGGGTCGCCGTTGAGCTCGGAGAGCTCCTTGCGGACGGCCTCCAGCTGGCGGCGGAGCAGGAACTCGCGCTGCTGCTTGTCGACACCCTCCTGGACGTCCTTGGCGATCGACTCGGCGACGTCCTGCTCGGCGAGGTGGTCGCCGAGCCGCTTCACGGCGAGCCGGAGCCGGGCCACCGGGTCGGCGGTCTCCAGCAGCTCGACACGCTGGGCGACGGTGAGGAAGGGGGAGTAGCCGGCGTTGTCGGCGAGCTGGCCGACGTCGTCGATCTGCTGGACGCGGTCCACGACCTGCCAGGCGCCGCGCTTGCGCAGCCAGCTGGTGGCGAGGGCCTTGTACTCCTTGACCAGCTCCGTCACCGCGCCGGGCAATGGGTCGGGGGTGATCTCCTCCATCGCGACGCCCTCGACCCACAGCGCGGCGCCCGGGCCGGTGGTGCCGGCGCCGATGCGGACGCGGCGCACGCCGCGGATCAGGGCACCGGGGTCGCCGTCGGAGAGGCGCCCGACCTGCTCCACGGTGCCGAGCGTGCCGACGCCGGCGTACGTGCCGTCCACGCGCGGCACGAGCAGGACCCTGGGCTTCTCGCCCGGGGTGGCCGCGGCCTGGGCCGCCTCGACGGACGCCCGGGCCTCGGGGTCCGAGAGGTCCAGCGGGACGACCATGCCGGGCAGCACCACCTCGTCGTCGAGCGGCAGCACGGGCAGGGTGAGCGGTGTGGACGTCGAAGCCATGATCTCCCCTTCGGCAGGCAAGTTGAGCTATGTCGACTCAATGCACGGGGGTCGCAAGATGTTCCCAGGGCTTTGTTCGCTCTGAGCGATCAATGGGGATCACGGAAAACCGCGGGAGAACGAGCCAGGACGTACGAACGGTCAGCCGCGCCGCAGCGCGTCCTCCGGGCGGCGCGACGCCTCACCCTCCGCGCGCGGGCGGGGAACGGACACCGGCGGCGGGGCCACAGAGGCGGCGGTGGGCGCCGGCGGGGGCGTGCGTACCGGGCCGGGCGCCGGCGTACGCGGCGCGCGGCGTGAGCGGGCCTCGTCGCGGATCAGCGCGTGGCAGGCGACCCCGGTCAGCAGCGCGATGGGGTGGCCCCAGCTGGCGAGCGGGTCGACGAGCTCGATCAGGTCCCGGGCGCAGATCGCCCCGGCCACGCCCAGCAGCGTCCACCTCCAGCGGCCCGGCAGCAGCCCCGACAGGGCTCCGACGCAGGCCATCAGACCGAAGCTGATGCCGTAGTCCAGGCGGTGCAGCGAGGCCTCGGGCAGCCGGCCGGCCGCGACCGCGCCCGCCACGGGGAGCTCGGTGGCCAGCGTGGCCAGCACGTGCCCCGCCAGGAACACCCCGGCCGTCCGGGCCGCGCCCACGCGACGCTCCAGCGCGGTCCCGACGAGGGCGAAGGCGGGCCCGTACGCGGAGAGGAGGCCGCCGGCCACCCACAGGGCGCTGGCCAGGAGGACGACCAGCGGCTGATCGGCCAGGTGGGCCGCGTCCGTGCTGGAGTCGCGCAGCAGCTGGTTGACGGTGGCCTCGTCGCCGACGTCGGCGTAGACGGCGAGGGTCAGCAGGATCAGGCCATAGAAGAAGGTGAACGGCGTCCCCGTGGGAGTGGGCAGCAGCCGGCCGACGCGCCTCAGCGCACGGCGGCGACGCGAGGGCGTCGCGCCGGAGTTCGCGCCGGCGTCAACCGCGGTCACTCGGTCATGCCCCTTTCCGCGCACCACTGCGGGGCCGCGGAAAAAATCGCCCGCCCGCCCATTCAAGAACATTAAGGTGCACAGGCTCCGCCGAATCAACCTCTGGCCGTGACTCCGGTCACCCTTGTCAACCTCTTGACGCGCGGTTGCGTCGGCGCAGCCCGTCGACCTGAGGAGGCATGAGAATGACCGTCCCGGACATCCGGCGCACCGCCGACGAGACGCCCGTCACGATCGAGCGACGCGAGGGCCCCCACGGCGAGGTCGTACTGCGGCGCAGAGGGACGCACTACGAGATCATCGCCAACGGCTGCTTCCTGATGGACACCGCCGACGGCCGCTCCGAGCGCCTGCTGGTCGACGCCGCCCTCGCCGCGCTGCCCCCCGGTCGCCCGTCACCGTCCGTGCTGATCGGCGGCCTCGGCGTCGGCTTCTCCCTGGCCCGGGCGGCCGCCGAGCCGCGCTGGGGGCGGATCACGGTCGTCGAACGCGAGGAGGCGGTCATCGACTGGCACCGCACCGGCCCGCTGTCCGCGATCTCCGCTCCGGCGCTGGCCGACCCGCGCACCCGGATCGTCCACGACGACCTCCTCGCCCACCTGCGCGACGCGGCCGCCGACGGCGCCGAAGACGCCGCTCGTGCAGCGGACACCCGCTACGACGCCCTCTGCCTCGACATCGACAACGGCCCCGACTGGACCGTCACCGAGGACAACGGCGGCCTCTACTCACCCGCCGGTCTCGCCGCCTGCCGGGCCCGGCTGACCCCCGGCGGCGTGCTCGCCGTGTGGTCCGCGCAGCCCTCCCCGGCATTCGAACAAGCCCTCCGGAATGCCGGATTCGCCGGGGTAACCACCAGAGAGATCACCGTTGCCCGGGGCGTCCCCGACGTGGTCCACCTCGGCATCGGCGCCGCGTAGCCGAGCCGCGCCGGGTGCCCGTAACCTGCCTTCCACAACTGCAGGACTGCCAGCGAGAACGCTACGGGAAGACGCTAGGGGCGGGGCGCATGGAGCAGACACACATCGGCCCGAGCGGCGCCGCAGCCTCCGCCGGGGCACAGCGCCGGGTACTGATCGTCGAGGACGACAGAACGATCACCGACGCCATCGCGGCCCGGCTGCGGGCCGAGGGATTTCAGGTACGCACGGCGGGCGACGGGCCCGCGGCGGTGGACACCGCCGAGGCGTGGCAGCCGGACCTGCTGGTCCTGGACGTCATGCTGCCCGGCTTCGACGGGCTGGAGGTGTGCCGCAGAGTGCAGGCCCAGCGGCCCGTCCCCGTCCTGATGCTCACCGCGCGCGACGACGAGACCGACATGCTCGTCGGTCTCGGCGTGGGCGCCGACGACTACATGACCAAGCCGTTCTCGATGCGCGAGCTGGCGGCCCGGGTGCATGTGCTGCTGCGCCGCGTGGAACGTGCGACGCTGGCCGCGCACACGCCGCGCAGCGGCATCCTGCGGCTGGGCGAGCTGGAGATCGACCACGCCCAGCGCCGGGTCCGGGTGCGCGGCGCGGACGTCCATCTGACGCCGACCGAGTTCGACCTGCTGGTGTGCCTGGCCAACACGCCGCGCGCGGTGCTCTCCCGCGAGCAGCTGCTGGCCGAGGTGTGGGACTGGGCCGACGCCTCCGGCACCCGGACGGTGGACAGCCACATCAAGGCGCTGCGCCGGAAGATCGGGGCGGAGCGGATCCGTACGGTCCACGGGGTGGGCTACGCGCTGGAGACCCCGGCCGCATGACGCGCGAGGGCGGGCCCGCGGCAAGGGTGTGGGGCCGGGTCTGGGAGGCGCTGCGCCCCCTGGACCCGTACCGGTCGGTGAAGGCGGCGCTGGGCGCGCTGGTCATCGGCTCGGTGGTGATCACGACGTTCCTGGTGTTCGTCGCGATCCGCTCGGCGACCGAGCTCCGGGTGATCACCATCTTCTCGATCATCGCCTCGCTGCTGATCACCCAGTTCGTGGCGCACCGCCTGACCGCGCCGCTGGACGAGATGACCGAGGTCACCCGAGCCATGGCGCAGGGGGACTACACCCGCCGGGCGGGAGCCGGCCGGCGGGACGAGTTCGGGGACCTGGCCGCCGCCTTCAACCGCATGGCGGCCGACCTGGAGGCGGTGGACACCCACCGCAAGGAGCTGGTCGCCAACGTCTCGCACGAGCTGCGCACGCCCATCGCCGGCCTGCGGGCCGTCCTGGAGAACGTGGTGGACGGCGTCTCGGCCGCCGACCCCGAGACGATGCGCACGGCGCTGCGGCAGACCGAACGGCTGGGCCGGCTGGTGGAACAGCTGCTGGACCTGTCCCGGCTGGACAACGGCGTGGTGCCGCTGCGGGCCCGGCGCTTCGAGGTCTGGCCGTACCTGGCGGGCGTGCTGAAGGAGGCGAGCATGGCCTGCGTCAGCGGCTCCTCGCCCCGCGCCCGCAAGGACGTGCACCTGCACCTGGACGTCTCGCCGCCGGAGCTGACGGCGCACGCGGACGCCGAACGGCTGCATCAGGTGGTGGCCAATCTGGTGGACAACGCGGTCAAGCACAGTCCCCCGCACGGCCGCGTCACCGTGCGCGCCCGGCGCGGGGAGGGAGCGGAGTCGCTGGCCCTGGAGGTGCTGGACGAGGGCCCCGGCATCCCCGAGTCCGAGCGGCACCGGGTCTTCCAGCGCTTCAACCGGGGGACCTCCGGCACCCCCGGGCCGGGCAGCGACGGCGGTACGGGCCTGGGGCTGGCGATCGCGCGCTGGGCCGTCGACCTGCACGGCGGGGACATAGGAGTGGCCGAGTCACCGCGTGGCTGCCGCATCCGGGTCACTCTTCCGGGCGGACCTCGGGAACAGTCTTGACGTAGGGTCGGTGGTGGGAGCACACGTCCGAACCGGGCGTGGGGCAGGCCCCGGCGAACCCAGGAAGCCCCGGGACGAGTGGAACCACCGGGTTTTCCCGCCATGTCATGCCCTGAAACCCGGGTCCGAGTGTGACTTAGGCGACGACTGGCCCGGGTGGCCTGCATCTAAGGTCCCGACAGGCGTAGCCTTTATTCCCGCTGTCCACCACCTTAGGAAGCGGAAGAGGGCGGTTGCCGCCGTGTCGCCACAGTCCCCCAACACCTCGAGCATCTCGACCGACCAAACGGGGCAGGCCAAGAGTCCTGCCGACGTGTTCGGTCCCAATGAGTGGCTCGTCGACGAGATCTACCAGCAGTACCTCCAGGACCCGAACTCGGTCGACCGAGCCTGGTGGGACTTCTTCGCCGACTACAAGCCGGGCCAGGCGGCGGCTGCGCCGCCGACGGATGCCGGGGCCCCGGTGACGCCGGCCGCGCCGGCGCCGGCCCCCGTCGCCCCGGCCCAGCCGGCCCCCGCTGCCCAGGCCCCCGCGGCCCCGGCCGCTCCGGCCCCTGTCGCCCCGGCTCCGGCCGCCGCGCCCGCGAAGCCCGCCCCCGTGGCGAAGCCCGCGGTCGCCAAGCCGGCCGCGGCCGCGAAGCCGGCCACCGAGCCGGCCGCCGGCCCGGAGTTCGTCACCCTGCGCGGTCCGTCCGCCGCGGTCGCCAAGAACATGAACCTCTCCCTGGAGCTGCCGACGGCCACGTCCGTCCGCGCGGTCCCGGTGAAGCTGCTGTTCGACAACCGCATCGTCATCAACAACCACCTGCAGCGTGCCCGCGGTGGCAAGGTCTCCTTCACGCACCTCATCGGCTTCGCCATGGTGCAGGCGCTGAAGCTGATGCCGTCGATGAACTACTCCTTCACGGAGAAGGACGGCAAGCCCACCCTCGTCAAGCCCGAGCACGTCAACCTCGGTCTGGCGATCGACCTGGTCAAGCCCAACGGCGACCGCCAGCTCGTGGTCGCGGCCATCAAGAAGGCCGAGACGCTCAACTTCTTCGAGTTCTGGCAGGCGTACGAGGACATCGTCCGCCGCGCCCGGGTCGGCAAGCTGACGATGGACGACTTCACCGGAGTCACCGCGTCGCTCACCAACCCCGGCGGCATCGGCACCGTGCACTCCGTGCCGCGCCTGATGCCCGGCCAGGGCCTGATCATCGGCGTGGGCGCCATGGACTACCCGGCCGAGTTCCAGGGCACCTCGCAGGACGCCCTGAACAAGCTGGGCATCTCCAAGGTCATGACCCTGACCTCGACGTACGACCACCGCGTGATCCAGGGCGCCGCCTCCGGCGAGTTCCTGCGGGTCATGAACCAGCTGCTGCTGGGCGAGAACGGCTTCTACGACGAGATCTTCGAGGCGCTGCGCATCCCCTACGAGCCGGTCCGCTGGCTCAAGGACATCGACGCCTCGCACGACGACGACGTCACGAAGGCCGCCCGCGTCTTCGAGCTGATTCACTCCTACCGGGTCCGCGGCCACGTCATGGCCGACACCGACCCGCTGGAGTACAAGCAGCGCAAGCACCCCGACCTCGACATCACCGAGCACGGCCTCACCCTGTGGGACCTCGAGCGCGAGTTCGCGGTCGGCGGCTTCGCCGGCAAGTCGATGATGAAGCTGCGCGACATCCTGGGCGTGCTCCGCGACTCGTACTGCCGCACCACCGGCATCGAGTTCATGCACATCCAGGACCCCAAGCAGCGCAAGTGGATCCAGGACCGCGTCGAGCGCCCGCACTCCAAGCCGGAGCGCGAGGAGCAGCTGCGCATCCTGCGCCGCCTGAACGCCGCCGAGGCGTTCGAGACGTTCCTGCAGACGAAGTACGTCGGCCAGAAGCGGTTCTCCCTGGAGGGCGGCGAGTCCGTCATCCCGCTGCTGGACGCCGTGCTGGACGCGGCCGCCGAGGCCCGCCTGGACGAGGCCGTCATCGGCATGGCCCACCGTGGCCGCCTCAACGTCCTCGCCAACATCGTCGGCAAGTCCTACGCGCAGATCTTCCGCGAGTTCGAGGGCAACCTCGACCCGAAGTCGATGCACGGCTCCGGCGACGTGAAGTACCACCTGGGTGCCGAGGGCGTCTTCACCGGCCTGGACGGCGAGCAGATCAACGTCTCGCTGGCCGCCAACCCCTCCCACCTGGAGACGGTCGACCCGGTCGTCGAGGGCATCGCCCGCGCCAAGCAGGACATCATCGGCAAGGCCGGCACGGACTTCACCGTCCTGCCGATCCAGCTGCACGGCGACGCGGCCTTCGCGGGCCAGGGCGTCGTGGCCGAGACCCTGAACATGTCGCAGCTGCGCGGCTACCGCACCGGCGGCACCGTGCACATCGTCATCAACAACCAGGTCGGCTTCACCGCGCCGCCGGAGTCCTCGCGCTCGTCGATGTACTGCACCGACGTCGCCCGGATGATCGAGGCGCCGATCTTCCATGTGAACGGTGACGACCCGGAGGCCGTGGTCCGCGTCGCGCGGCTCGCCTTCGAGTTCCGCCAGGCGTTCAACAAGGACGTCGTCATCGACCTGATCTGCTACCGCCGCCGCGGCCACAACGAGTCCGACAACCCGGGCTTCACCCAGCCGCTGATGTACGACCTGATCGACAAGAAGCGCTCGGTGCGCAAGCTGTACACCGAGTCCCTCATCGGTCGTGGCGACATCACCCTCGAAGAGGCCGAGCAGGCGCTGCAGGACTACCAGGGCCAGCTCGAGAAGGTCTTCATCGAGGTCCGCGAGGCCGACACGGCTCCGGCCCCGGCCGCCGCCCCGGCCCCGCTGGACGGCTTCCCGGTCGCGGTGGACACCGCGATCTCCCAGGAGGTCGTCAAGCGGATCTCCGAGTCCCAGGTCAACCTGCCGGAGGGCGTCACCGTCCACCCGCGCCTGCTGCCGCAGCTCCAGCGCCGCGCCTCCAGCGTCGAGGACGGCACGATCGACTGGGGCACGGGCGAGACCCTCGCCTTCGGCTCGCTGCTGATGGAGGGCACCCCGGTCCGGCTCGCCGGCCAGGACTCCCGCCGCGGCACCTTCGGCCAGCGCCACGCGGTGCTCGTCGACCGCGAGACCGGCGAGGACTTCACCCCGCTGCTCTACCTCTCCGAGGACCAGGCCCGCTTCAACGTCTACGACTCGCTGCTCAGCGAGTACGCGGCGATGGGCTTCGAGTACGGCTACTCGCTCGCCCGCCCCGAGGCGCTGGTGATGTGGGAGGCCCAGTTCGGTGACTTCGTCAACGGCGCCCAGAGCATCGTCGACGAGTTCATCTCCTCCTCCGAGCAGAAGTGGGGCCAGACCTCCGGCGTCACCCTGCTGCTGCCGCACGGCTACGAGGGCCAGGGCCCGGACCACTCCTCGGCCCGCGTCGAGCGCTTCCTCCAGCTGTGCGCGCAGAACAACATGACGGTCGCCATGCCGACGCTGCCGTCGAACTACTTCCACCTGCTGCGCTGGCAGGTCCACAACCCGCACCACAAGCCGCTGATCGTCTTCACTCCGAAGTCGATGCTGCGTCTGAAGGCCGCGGCGTCGAAGGTGGAGGAGTTCACCACCGGCGGCTTCCGCCCGGTGATCGGTGACGACCAGGTCAAGGCCGAGGACGTCCGCAAGGTCGTCTTCTGCGCCGGCAAGGTCTACTACGACCTCATCGCCGAGCGCGACAAGCGCGGCGCGACCGACACGGCCATCATCCGCCTCGAGCGCCTCTACCCGCTGCCGGGTGCCGAGCTCCAGGCCGAGATCGCCAAGTTCCCCAACGCCGAGAAGTACATCTGGGCGCAGGAGGAGCCGGCGAACCAGGGTGCGTGGCCGTTCATCGCGCTCAACCTGATCGACCACCTGGACCTGGCGGTCGGCGCCGACGTCCCGGCCCGTGAGCGACTGCGCCGGATCTCCCGGCCGCACTCCTCCTCCCCGGCCGTCGGCTCCGCCAAGCGCCACCAGGCCGAGCAGCAGGCCCTGGTCGCCGAGGTCTACGACGCCTGACCTCGGATGATCCGGTAGCACCACATCACCGGCCCCCACCGCTTCGGCGGTGGGGGCCGGTGGCGTTCCCGGGCCGTAGGCCCGTCCGGAGCGGCCGGAAGCCGCCCTTGCAGTTCCCTCGCACCCATTGAACCGCCTCCGTCACCCCGGTTGCATGTTCCCCTGTCATGGTTCGTTCCGGCGTCGGCCGGTACGTACGGAGGGGGCAACTTGCGCGGAAACAGAGCACGTTCGAGAAGACAGGCAGGGGCGGCAGCGCTGGTCGGCGCTGCCGCCCTTGTCGTGACCGGCCTGCCCGGCCAGGCCCTCGCGGCCTCTCCGGCGCCCGGTCCGGGCGAGGTGGTGCCGGGGACGGGCACCGCCACGCCGGCGCTGGTGGACGGGATCCGGGAGGGGGTGACGGCCGCCGGCAGCGCGGCCGACGCGGCGCGCGGGCACCTCGCCGGCAAGCGGGACCGTTACCGCATCGCCGATCCGGGCCGCGACCTGAAGCCGTTACGGACCACGAGCGCCGGCTCCTCCGAGACGGTGCGGCTGCAGCAGAAGCACCGGGGGATCGACGTCCTGGGCGGGCAGTACGTGGTCCGGATGGAGAAGAAGGACGGCAAGCGCGTCGTCACCGGCACCTCCGGCAAGTACTTCACCGCCCTCAAGGCCGACACCAAGGCCGACGTGAGCGAGGAGACCGCCGTCGAGCGGGCGGTCGACGCGACGCTCGCGCAGTTGGGGCGCGACGACGGCTTCGGCGGGGGCGACGAGGGGTCGCCGTCGCTGACCGGCACCGCGCGCGGGCTCGTCATCGTGCCCAAGGGCGCCGGCGTGCTGGCCCACCACGTCACGGTGCGCGGCACGGACCGGGCCGGCGGGCAGCCGGTGCTGCGCGAGGTGTACGTCGACGCCAAGGCCGGCTACCCGGTGCTGCAGTACAGCGGCATCAGGACATTCGGCGCCCCGGCCGCCGCGAGCGGTGGCGCGGCGCAGGCCCCGCGCGCCAAGGCGGCCGCCGACGCCCCGGGGGTCAGGGGCTCGGGGGTCACGTACGACGGCACCACGGTCGAGCTGCAGCTCACGCAGGACGACGGGAGCAAGGAGTACCTCATGCGGGACCAGTCCCGCATGCGCGGCAGCAGCAAGAACGTCCTCTCGACCTGGGACGCGCGCGGCAAGGACGTGAGCGAGACGTCAGGCCGCTGGCCCGAGGGCATCAAGGAGTTCGGCTCGAAGGGCCCGCAGTTCTCCCAGGAGTTCACCGAGGCGGGCGCGGTGGACGCGCACTGGGCCGCCGGCAAGGTCTACGACTACTACAAGCAGGCGCACGGCCGTGACAGCCTCGACGGCCGGGGCATGACCATCAACTCCCTCGTCGGCGTCACCTACTTCGGCATGCCGTACGTCAACGCCTTCTGGGACGGCACCAAGATGGTCTACGGCTCGGGCGACAAGGAGTACCGCACCCTCTCCGCCGGCCTCGACGTGGTCGGTCACGAGATGACGCACGGGGTCGTGGAGAACACCGCGAACCTCGTCTACGCCGGACAGTCCGGCGCCATGAACGAGGCGGTCGCCGACTACTTCGGCAACGCCATCAAGACGGACGCGTACGGCACCTCCATGGACAGCCCAGACTCCGGGCTGCTCGGCGAGCGGCTGTGCCGTACCAAGACCCCGCGCGAATGCGCCATCCGCGACCTCAACGACGGCCGGACGACCTCCAAGTCCTTCCTCGGTGTGAGCTTCGCGACCGACAACGGCGGCGTGCACCTCAACTCCACGATCTTCTCGGGCGCGCTGTGGGACATCCGCAAGGACGTCGACCGGGCGCTGGCGGACCGGATCGTCTACAAGGCGCTCACCGAGTACATGACGCCGCTCGACGGCTTCACCGAGGGCCGCAACGCGGTCATCGCCGCCGCCAAGGCCCTCAAGGTCCCGGCCAAGGACCGGAACGCGGTCACCCGTGCCTTCAACGCCCACGGCATCGTCCCCAACTGGGAGCAGGCCATGGGAGTGGACTCCGACCAGCTGCTGGGGCGGCTGAACACCTCCAACACGACGGTCGGCGCGGGCGGCGGCTGGTGGGCGGCGTCCAAGTCCGACGACAGCGGTGGCGAGGCGTACTCCGTGTGGGCCGGCAAGGTGGCCGGCGGCGGCGCCCAGAAGCTGATCAGCCCCAACGACGGCCGCTACCACGTCAACCCGGCCACCGACGGCAAGACGGTGGTGTGGGAGGCCTACGGGCCGGGGAACGTGGAGCTGCTGTCGCGGCCGCTGGCGGGCGGACCGGTCAAGAAGCTGTGGTCCAACCGGCGGGGGATGCGCGGGCTGAAGGTCGAGGGCAAGGTCGTGGTGTGGGCGGAGTCCCCGCGCGCGTCCGTCGGCCTGCAGGTGATGTACCTGCGCCCCGGTGACGCGGAGCCGACCCCGGTGGGCCACCGCAGCACCCGGGACGCGACGTCGCTGCAGTCGATCAGCGGCGGGCGGATCGCCTACGCCCAGCGCACGTACCACGCGCGCCCCACCAGGGGATACACGTACTCCGTCGAGGTCCTCGACACCGCCACCGGGAAGACCACGGTCGTCCAGGCCCCCGGCAGGCACTCCGTGGGGCAGACCGGCGTCACCGGCAAGCACGTCTTCTGGCTGGTCGACGAGGTCGACGACCAGGGCCAGCGGGGCGTCCGGCGGGCGAACCTCGACGGTACGGGCACGGTGGACGTCAGCAAGGAGCAGGGCGCCGACGCCCTCCACGCCGTCACCCTGACCGCCTCGGACGAGGCGGTGACGGTCACCGCCGCCACCCCGGACACGCAGTACCGCAACGAGACGCTCTCCAAGCTCTGGCAGCTCTCGGCGGACGGCACGCGCTCGGGCCGCGTCTCCTGCAACCGCGGTGAGCAGGCCGCCGCCGCGGCGGCGGGCGGCAGGCAGGTGGTGTGGATCGACGGCACCACCGGCTACACCGACCTGGTGACCCGCGGCCGTCCGGCGGGCAACTGCGGCTGAACCGGAGGGGAAACGACCGTGCCCGCGTGCGCAGGAACGCCATCACGACGCGCCGCGTGGGCACGGCCGAAAGTGACCCATCGACACTGACGACCCATTGATCTCTCTTCGCCACACCGATTGCATGTCCCCCGACCACAGATGTTCCGGCGTTCCGGCACGTACGGAGGGGGAATCCTTGCGTAAGCCCAGAGCACGTTCAGGAAGACCGGCTACGAAAAGCGGGATAGCGGGGGCGGCAGCGCTGTTGGGCGCTGCCGCCCTCGTCGTCTCGGCGGTGCCCGGCCAGGCCCTCGCGGCCCCGGCCGGTTCGGACCCCGCCGAGGTGATACCGGGGACGGGCACCTCCACCCCGTCGCTGGTGGACGGCATCCGGGAGGGTGTGAAGTCCACCGGCAGCGCGGCCGACGCGGCGCGCGGGCACCTCGCCGACAAGAAGAGCCGCTACCGCATCGCCGACCCGGGCCGCGACCTCAAGCCCGTCCAGACGCTCACGACCGGGGCGTCCGAGACGGTCAGGCTGCAGCAGAAGCACCGGGGGATCGACGTCCTCGGCGGGCAGTACGTCGTGCGGATGGAGAAGAAGGACGGCAAGCGCGTCGTCACCGGCACGTCCGGCAAGTACTTCACCGCTCTCAAGGCCGACACCAAGGCCGAGGTCGGCGAGGAGCTGGCCGTCCAGCGGGCCGTGAACGCGACGCTCGCCCGGATCGGCGGGAAGAAGCTGGACAAGAGCGCCGTCGCCGCGCAGCGCGGCCTCAAGGCGGCGCCGCGCCTGACCGGCACGGCGCGCGGCCTGGTCGTGCTGCCCAAGGGCGCCGGCGTGCTGGCCCACCACGTGACCGTACGCGGCACCGACCCGGCCTCGGGCGAGCCGGTGCTGCGCGAGGTCTACATCGACGCCAAGGCCGGCTACCCGGTGCTGCAGTACAGCGCCATCAAGACCTTCGGCGCGTCGGCGGCGGCCCCCGCGGCGGGCGCGAGCGAGGGCAAGGCGGGTGCGGGCAAGGCCCCCGAGGAGGCCGGGCGCCACCCGGGCGTCGCGGGGTCCGGCGTCAAGCTCGACGGCAGCACCGTCGAGCTGGGCCTGTACTTCGACACCGCGCGCGGCGAGTACCTCATGCGTGACCACGCGCGCATGTGGGACTCCAGCAAGAACCTGATCGCCACCTGGGACGCCCACGAGAAGGACGCCAACGAGGCGTCCGGCCGCTGGCCCGAGGGCATCAAGGAGTTCGGCTCCAAGAGCCCGCAGTTCCCCAAGGAGGCCACCGAGGCGGGCGCGGTCGACGCGCACTGGGCGGCCGGCAAGGTCTACGACTACTACAAGAAGGTCCACGGCCGGGACAGTCTCGACGGCCGGGGCATGACGATCAACTCCCTCGTCGGCGTCACCTTCTTCGGCATGCCGTACGTCAACGCCTTCTGGGACGGCACCAAGATGGTGTACGGCTCGGGCGACAAGGAGTACAAGACGCTCTCGGCCGACCTCGACGTCGTCGGCCACGAGATGACGCACGGCGTGGTGGAGAACACCGCGGGCCTGGTCTACGCCGGCCAGTCCGGCGCGCTCAACGAGGCGATCGCCGACTACTTCGGCAACGCCATCGCCGTGGACGCGGCCGGCATGGCCATGGACCACCCCGACGCGGGCCTGCTCGGCGGCGACCTGTGCCGCACCAAGTCCCCGCGTCAGTGCGCCCTCCGCGACCTCAACGACGGCGCGACGACGTCCAAGAACTTCCTGGGCGTGAGCTTCGCCAACGACAACGGCGGCGTGCACCTCAACTCCACGATCTTCTCGGGCGCCCTGTGGGACATCCGCGAGGACCTGGGCCGCACCCTCGCCGACAAGATCGCCTACAAGGCGCTGTCGGAGTACATGACGCCGCTCGACGGCTTCACCGAGGGCCGTAACGCCGTCCTTTCCGCCGCCAAGGCCCTCAAGATCTCGGCGAAGGACATGAACGTCGTCAAGCGGTCGTTCAACGCCCACGGCATCGTCCCGAACTGGGAGGAGGCCCTCGGCGTCGACACCGACCGTCTCTTCGGCCGGCTCAACACCGCCGACACGACGGTCGGCGCGGGCGGCGGCTGGTGGTCCGCGTCGAAGTCCAACGACGACGGCACCGAGGCCTACTCGGTCTGGGCCGGGCGTACGGACGGCAAGGGCTCGCCGAAGCTGATGAGCCCCAACGACGGCCGCTTCCATGTGAACCCGGCGACCGACGGCAAGAGCGTGGTGTGGGAGGCGTACGGGCCGGCGGGCGTGGAGGTCCTGTCCCGGCCGCTCGCGGGCGGTCCCGTCAAGAAGCTGTACGTCACCACCGACCTGGTGCGCGGCGTGCGGGTCGAGGGCGCGGTGGTGACCTTCGAGACGATGGACAGCTTCGGCGCCCGGCACGCGGGGTACCTGCGCACGGGTGACAAGGAGCCCACCTGGGTGGACGGGCGCAAGGCCGACGTGGGGTCGGCCGTGCCGTCCATCGGCGGCGGGCGCATCGCGTACGCCAAGGCGTACCCGGAGGGCGACTCGTACCGTATGGGCGTCGAGGTGCTGGACCTGGCGAGCGGCGGGCGCACGCTGATGCCGCAGCTGGGCACCCCGCAGACCATCGGCCAGACGGCCGTCACCGGCAAGCACGTGTACTGGCTGGCCGACGAGGTCGTCGACCAGGGCCAGACGGCGGTCCGGCGGGCGAACGTCGACGGTACGGGCGTGGTGGACCTCAGCAAGGAGAAGGGGGACGACGCGCTGTACGCGTCCGACCTGACCGCCTCCGAGGCCGCGGTGACCGTGACGGCCCAGCTGCCGGACGTCCGCTACCGCAACGAGTCGATGGCCAAGCTGTGGCAGTTCGGCGTGGACGGCGGGGCCCGGGCGCGGGTCTCCTGCAACCGTGGTGAGCAGGCCGCCGCCGCGGCGGCGGGCGGCAAGCAGGTGGTGTGGCTGGACGGCACCACCGGCTACACCGACCTGGTCACCCGCACCCGCCCGGCGGGCAACTGCGGCTAGCCCCCGCGGCCGGAAGTACCGCTGAACACGGCCGGGCCCCCGGCGCCGATGGCGCCGGGGGCCCGGCTCGTATTCGCCTCCTCGCCGTGCCGGCGCGCGGGCGTCAGCCGTAGGCGAGCGTCTTCAGGCGGCTGAGCGTGCCGTTGAAGCGGTTGTGGTCGCCGACGGTCGGTCCGGAGTCGGTGTACTGCCAGAAGGTGTAGAAGCCCCAGCCGGCCGGGAGCTCGCCGGAGGCGGAGCCGTAGCGCGGCATCCACAGCGGGTTCCAGCCGCCGAATCCGTTGTGGTTGCCGGTGCACTTCTTCCACCACGTGGTGGAGGTGTACAGCACCGCGTCGCGCCCGGTGCGCTCGCGGTAGGTGTCGAAGAAGTCCTCGATCCAGTCGATCATGCGGCCGGTGGACATGCCGTAGCACTGACTGCCGTAGGGGTTGTACTCCATGTCGAGCACCCCCGGCAGCGTCCTGCCGTCACTCGACCAGCCGCCGCCGTGGTCGGTGAAGTAGTCGGCCTGCGCGGCGCCGCTGGAGGTGTCCGGGAGCGCGAAGTGGTACGCGCCGCGGATCATGCCCTCCCGGTACGCGCCCTTGTACTGCTGAGAGAAGTAGGGGTTGGTGTAGCCGGTGCCCTCGCTGGCCTTGACGTAGGCGAACCGGGCCCCGCTGTCCCAGAGCTTCGACCAGGAGACGTTGGCGTTGTGGCTGCTGACGTCGACGCCCTCGACATGGGCGAGCGCGGAGTTGTCGGGGAGTGCGGGCGCGCTCTCGTGGTCGCGGAGGGTGGAGCCCATCCAGTCCCGGTCGGGGTGGGCGGGGCGTCCTTCGCTGGACGCCGCCGTGGCGGACGGGAGGGTGACGACCAGGGCGAGCGCGGCCAGCAGGGAGACGAGGTGGGCCGCCATGGTGGTGGGGGGTGTCCGGCGGCCCGGACCGCAGCGGTACACGGGCATGAGCTGCCTCCGAGACCAGGGTGGGGGGAGTGGGCGATACTGACACAGCCGCGGCGACGTGCCGCGGCCGCGGACATCTTTCGGTGGCCGGTAACGCAGGAGAGGGCCTCACGTGCACGAGAGCAGGACGCCGTCCGGCGAGGGGGGCTGCCCGGGCCCGGGCGACGGCACGGGAGTGGACCGGGCCTTCCTCGCCCTGGAGCGGGAGCTGTCGGTCTTCCTCCGCCGCGCCCGGGCCTCCTCCGGCGAGCTGGCCCGCCAGGTCCACCCGGACCTCGAGCCGGCGGCGTACGGCCTGCTCGTCCGGCTGGAGGAGACCGGCCAGCAGCGGGCCACCGACCTCGCCGCGTACTTCGGCGTCGGCAAGGCCACGATGAGCCGTCAGCTGCGCGCCCTGTACGACCTCGGGCTGGTCGACCGCGAGCCGGATCCGGCCGACGGCCGGGCCTCCCTCGTCCAGATCACCGACGAGGGCCGGGCCCGCTTCACCCGGGTGCGCGACGCCCGGCGCACGCTGTACATGAGCAAGCTCGCCGACTGGGACCGCACCGAGATCGCCGAGCTGGCCCGGCTGCTCCACCAGCTGAACGAGCGGGCGGAGGCGTAGCCGCGGCGCGGTGACGGGTCCGACATTCGGACAAAGAGCGCATCTCATTACAATTCAGCGTAAAGGGCTGCCGCATCGTCATGGGGCTTGCCGCGCCGGAAGGACCGCCCGTCCGGGTCGGCGAGCTCCGCCTCGCGCACCCGCTCGATGAGCGCCTCGGGCCCCTCCTTCGCCAGGACCGAGAGGCACTCCCGCCAGCCGCCCGCCCGGAACACCTCCACCCAGCGGGCGGCGCCGTCGCTGAGCGCGCCCAGTGCCCGTACGTCCGTACGAGGCGTGGCGCCGGTGACCGCCCGGCCGGCCACGGCCGGGTCCGCGGCCGCCGTGAAGAAGCCCCCCTCCGCGTTGCGCAGGCGGTCCGTCACCGGGCCCACGGCCGCCAGGCGCGCGATCCGGTCGTCGAGCACGGCCCGTACCGTGCCGTCCAGCGCCTCGATCAGCAGCACGGAGTCCGACAGCACCAGGTGCTCCACCGTCGTCGCGTCCCAGCGCGCCAGGACGACCGTGGCCTGCGGGGTGCGCCGGTGGGAGAGGTCGCAGCCGTCCCGATGGGCGTCGGCGGTACGGGAGATGGCGGCCGACAGGCAGTCGGACAGGGTCATGTCGGGCCGTGAGACGGCCAGTTCGAGCAACGCGCCGCCGAGCCGCGCCGTGAACCACGGGACGCCGTGCATGCACCCCGTCCCGCCGTCCGGCGGCGGCGTCACCCCGTCGAGCAGCACGAGCGCCCCGCCGTGGCCCGAGGCGGGCAGGGCGACCGACACGAAATCCTCGTTCGGGCGAAGCGAATCCCCGGGCTGGGTGGCCAGTTCGATGCGCATGCGACCAGTGTGCAGGATGCCCGAATTTCCCCACCCGTTGACGCGCATCCTTCCGGCGCGCCGGGCTGTTTACCTGAGTGGGCACTTGCCGGGGGGATGCGGTCGGTGCCACCAGCCAGGGGCCACCAGGGGTGGGACACGGACGACAGCAGATTGCGAGCACCGGTGCGGAAGAAGCGACTTCGCGGCGGCCAGCGCGAACAGCAGACATCGGGGGTGCCGGAGCGCACCGCCCGCGTACGCAACCGACTCATCGCCTCCGTCGCCGTCGTCTCCCTGACGGCCCTGGGCGCGGGCGCGTTCGGCATCGCCGACGCCATACGCGACCTCGGCGACTCCCGCCGCCTGGCCGCCCTCGCCACGTCCGGCAGCGGTGCCGTCGCGCTCGCCCATTCCCTGGCCGACGAGCGCGACGCCATGACCGAGCACGCGGCCGCCGGGCGCGGCGGCGCCCCCGAGCCCGTCGGCGCCGCCGAGGACCGCCGCGCCCGCGTCGACCGCCAGGTCGACGAGTTCCGGACCACCGCGCCCCTGTCCCTGCAGCGCCGGCTGGACACCCTGCCCGAGGTGCGCCGCCGCGCCCTGACCGGCTCCGCCGACGCCCGCTCGGTCTTCACCGCCTACACCGCCGTGATCCAGGCCCTGCACGGCAGCGCCGCCTCCCTCGCCCACCGGCTGCCCTCGCGCGCCCGGTCCGACGACGCGACGGCCCTGCCCGCGCTCGGCCGCGCCGTCGAGGAGGCCTCCGCCGGCCGCGGCCTGCTCCTGGCCGCGCTCGCCGCCCGCGGCACCCAGCCGCAACTGACCGCCCTCGCCCAGGGAGCCGCCCTGCGGGAGCGGGCCGCCCTCGACGAGTTCCGCCTGCTCGCCCCCGCCGCGCTGCGCGCCGAGTACGCCCGTACGCTCGCCGGAGCGCAGGTCGCCGACGCCCGGGCCCGGCTGGACCGGCTCGTCGCCAGGCCGCAGGCCGCCGCCGCCGAGATCGAGCACCCCGGCCCCGTACGGGCCGGGCTCACCGCCCGCCTCGACCGCCTGCGCGGCCTCGAATCCGGCCTCGCCACGGAGCAGATGGCCCGCCTGGCCGCCCTGCGCGACCACGACGCGACGGCCCTGGAGGTGCGCGGCACCCTCGCCGCGCTCTGCTTCCTGCTCGTGCTCGGCACCTGCGTCCAGTCCGCCCGCTCCATCACCCGCCCGCTCGCCGCCCTGCGGACCGGCGCCCGGCGGGTGTGCGCCGACCCGGTCACCAAGGAACCGGTCTCCTTCCAGGGCCGCGACGACGAATTCGCCGAGATCGCCCGCTCCGTCAACGTCCTGCACGGCACGGTCGTGCGCATGCGCGAGCGCATCGCCCTCCTCGAGGGCGAGCGCAACCGCCTGGACGTGGCCCGGCAGGACCTCGCCGACGAACGCGACGCGCTGCGCGGCCGGTTCCAGGAGCTCGACGAGCGGATGGCCGGGCTGTCCGGCCGGGTGCACTCCACCTTCGTCAGCCTCTCCCGGCGCACGCTGGGCCTCGTCGAACGGCAGCTGACCGTCATCGAGTCCATGGAGGCCCACGAGGCGGACCCCGACCGCCTGGAGATCCTCTTCAAGCTCGACCACCTCGCCACCCGGATGCGCCGCTACAACGAGAACCTGCTCGTCCTCGCGGGCGCCGAGCAGCAGTGCGGGCACGCCGGGCCCGTCCCGCTGCTGGACGTCCTGCGGGCCGGCGTCAGCGAGATCGAGCGCTACGAACGCGTCCGCATCCACTCCCTGCCCGCCCGGGCGCAGCTCGTCGGCTTCGCCGCCGACGACATCAGCCACCTGGTGGCCGAGCTGCTGGAGAACGCCACCGCCTTCTCACCCCCCGACGTGCAGGTGCAGGTCTGCGGCTGGCTGCTGGAGAACGGCGAGGTCATGCTCTCCGTCCAGGACGAGGGCATCGGCATGGCCCCCGAGCGGCTGGGCGAGCTCAACGCCCTGCTGGCGGAGGCCGACCCCGACCTCGGGCGGTCCGGCCGCGGCGGGACGGAGGAGCCCGTCATGGGGCTCGGCCTGTACGTGGTCGCCCGGCTCGCCGCCCGGCACGGCGTCCGGGTCCAGCTGCGCGAGCAGCGGCCCGGCGGCATCACCGCCGTCGTCGTCCTGCCCGGCCACCTGCTGCCCGCCGAGCCGCCGTCCGTCACCGACCCGGCCACCGCGCCGCCGGTCCCGGGCAGCGCGCGGACCACACCGCACTCCGACCTGCCGGGCGCGGTCGCCGAGGCCAACTCCCATACGCTTCCCGGCCGTCCGCAGCACACCGGCCTGCCGGGCCAGCGGCGCTCCGGGCCCTGGGTCGAGCAGGATGAACAGACCATCCAGCTCACCACCGTGCGGTCGATCCCCGGCCCGGCCTGGCAGATGCCCGGCCCGGCGGCCGGACAGCCCCCCGTCGCGGACGACGGCCCGGCCCCGGGCCGCCACGCCCGCGCGGCGGCGGTGCCGCCCCAGGCGGCGGCCCGGCCGACGGCCCGGCCGACATCCCGGCCGCACGCGTCGTACGAGGCGTACGGGGAGTACGGGGTCTACGCCCCGGGGCCCGTGGAGGCCGGGGGAGCGGGAGGGGCTGGAGGGGGCAGGGGGCGCACGGGCAGGGCGCGCATCCGGTCTCGCACCCCACCTCGCACCCGGCCTCGTACGACCGTACGCCCCGGCCGTCCCCGTACGCCCAGGCGTCGCAGCCGGCGCAGACGTCGGCGCGCACCGCGCACGCTCCGTCCGGGCACCCGGCGGGCTCCCATGCCCAGACGCCCCACGCCCAGACGCCTTACGCGCAGCCGTCGTACGCCCAGGCCCCGCGCCCCGAGCCGCTGCGCCCCCGGCCCCGCCCCGAGCCCGCCCCGGACGGCCCCGGCGATCCGGGGCCCGGGCAGCCCGCGGGACCGGCGCTGCCCAAGCGGACGCCCAGGGTCGTGGCCCGTAACCCCGTGCCGCTGAGCGTGCGGCCGGGCGTGGACGCCGACGCTCTGCGGCGCAAGCTCGCCGGCTTCCAGCAGGGTGCGCGGGACGGACGCCGGGACGCCGAGGCGGAGTTGGCGGAGCGTGATCGTGGTACTGATCGAAACCGAGCGGGGGCGCCGGACGAGGGCGGCACTGTCGAGGAGGCACGCGGTTGACTGCATATTCCCAGGGGGCGACGCCAGTAACCCCCACGCGCACCACTGAAGTCACTGCCTTCGGGTTGAGCGACGAGGCGCGCAACCTGCGCTGGCTGCTGGCGGACCTGGTCGAGGAGGTGCCGGGCGTGCTGTCCGTCGCCGTGGTCTCCTCCGACGGCCTGCTGCTGCTCTCCTCCACCGCCGAACACCCGGCGCCGCCACCGCCCCCCGGGGCCCCGGCCGGCAGAGGCGCTTCCGGCCCGCGCGGCTCCTCCGCCGACCTCGCCACCATCGTCGCCGGGCTGGGCAGCCTGACCACGGGCGCGGCGGCCCTGATGGACGGCGGAGCCGTCAAGCAGACCATGGTCGCGATGGACGGCGGTGGACTGTTCGTCATGACCATCAGCGACGGCTCCCTGCTCGGCGTCCGCACCGCGACCGACTGCGACATGGGCGTCGTCGCCTACCACATGGCGCTCTTCGTGGGCCGGGCCGGACACGTCCTGACCCCCGAACTCCGCCGGGAGCTGCGGCAGTCGGTGGAGGCCGTCGGATGACCACGGCCGCACCCGCCCCGCCCGCCACCGCGCGCGTCCCCGCGCAGGCCAGGGCCGCCGCCCCGCGGCGGGGCGGCGGCCCGGCGGTCCGCAGGAGCGCGCGCGTCCGCCCGTACTCGCTCACCGGCGGCCGGACCCGCTTCGGGCACGTCCTGCTCGTCGAGACCTTCGTGGGCGCCCCGGCCGCGCCCCGGGCCGCCGGGCCCGGGCCGGACGTGCCCGCGCCCGGGCCCGGCGGGCTGGCCTCCCGGGTCCTGCCCGAGGCCCGCGCCATCCTCGGGCTGTGCCGCCGGCTGCGCTCGGTCGCCGAGGTCGCCGCGCTGCTGAAGATGCCGCTGGGCGTCGTACGGGTGCTCATCGCCGACCTGGCGGACCAGGGAAGGATCCGCGTCTACGGCTCCGGCCACACCCCCGGCCGGCCGGACCGCGCGCTGCTGGAAAGGGTGCTCAGTGGACTACGCAGACTCTGACCCGTCCCCCGACGCGCCGGCGGGGGAGGAGGGGGCCGCGAGCTGGCAGACGGACCTCTCCCGCGCCCCCGCCGCCACGAAGATCGTCATCGCGGGCGGCTTCGGCGTCGGCAAGACCACGTTCGTCGGCTCGGTCTCCGAGATCACCCCGCTGCGGACGGAGGCCGTCATGACCTCCGCCGGCGAGGGCGTCGACGACCCGGACGCCGTCCCGGGCAAGGCCACGACCACGGTCGCCATGGACTTCGGGCGGATCACCCTCGACGCCGACCTGGTGCTCTACCTCTTCGGCACGCCCGGCCAGAAACGGTTCTGGTTCATGTGGGACGACCTGGTGCGCGGGGCCATCGGCGCGGTCGTGATGGTCGACACCCGCCGCCTGGCCGACTGCTTCCCCGCTCTCGACTACTTCGAGAGCGGAGGCCTGCCGTACGTCGTCGCCGTCAACCACTTCGAGGGCACCCCCCGTCACGAGGCGGGGGCGGTGCGCGAGGCGCTGGCGCTGGCCCCGGACGTACCCGTCCTGATCATGGACGCCCGGCGGCGGGTCGGCGTCGTCGAGACGCTGCTGACCCTCGTCGGCCGGGCCCTCGACGTCTCACCGGGCGTCCCGGGCGTTCCGGGCGCCACGGGCGTTCCGGCCGCGCGGGGCGCCGCCCGCGGCGTCAACCCGGCGTAACCCCGGCTCAGTCACCCGATCGGAGGCGAACACACCGTGCGACGGATCCTCATCGTCGGAGCCGGCCAGTCCGGACTCCAGCTGGCCCTCGGCCTCCAGGCCAAGGGCTACGACGTCACCGTGATGACGAACCGCACACCGGAGGAGATCCGCACCGGGCGCGTGATGTCCACCCAGATCATGTTCCGCACGGCGCTGCGCTACGAGCGCGAGCTGGGCCTCAACTTCTGGGAGGCCCTCGCCCCGCGCGTCGAGGGCCTCGGCCTGTCCGTCGCCGGAACCCTGCCCGGCGTCCCCGGGGTGCAGCGGCTGATCGACTGGGTGGGACGGCTCGAGGGGCCCGCCCAGTCCGTCGACCAGCGGGTGAAGATGGCCGGCTGGCTGGACACCTTCGCCGAACGCGGCGGCAGGATCGTCCTCCACTGCGCCACCGTCTCGGACCTGGACTTCCTCGCCCACCGCTACGACCTCGTGCTCGTCGCGGCGGGCAAGGGCGAACTGGTGTCCCTCTTCCCCCGTGACCCCGCCCGCTCCCCTACGACACCCCGCAGCGCTCCCTCGCGCTCGCCTACGTCCACGGCCTGGGCCCCCGCGCCGAACACCCGGAGTACGACGCGGCCCGCTGCAACCTCGTCCCCGGCGCCGGCGAACTGTGGGTCATCCCCACCCTCACCACCTCCGGCCGCGCCGACATCCTCTTCTGGGAAGGCATGCCCGGCGGCCCCCTCGACGTCTTCCAGCACGTCGACGGCCCCGGCGAACACCTGGCCCGCACCCTGGAGCTGCTCGAGCGGTACGCCCCCTGGGAGTACGGCCGCGCCACCGCCGTCGAACTCACCGACGCCCACGCCACCCTGGCCGGCCGCTACACCCCCACCGTCCGCGACCCCGTCGGACGGCTGCCCTCCGGCGGCCTGGCCCTGGGCGTCGGCGACGCCGTCGTCGTCAACGACCCGCTCACCGGCCAGGGCTCCAACTCCGCCGCCAAGTGCGCGGCCTCGTACCTCGCCTCGATCATCGAGCGCGGCGACGAGCCCTTCGACGCCGACTGGATGCGGATGGCCTTCGAGCGGTACTGGGCCTCGGCCCGGCACGTCACCCGGTGGACCAACGCCATGCTCGGCTCACCCGCCCGGCACGTCCGCAGCCTCATCGCGGCGGCGGGCGGCCTGCAGCACGTGGCGGACCGCTTCGCCAACGGCTACGACGACCCCGCCGACTTCGAGGACTACTTCTTCGACGCGACGAAGGCGGAGGCGTTCGTGGCGGAGGCGACGGCGGTGGGGGTGGTGGGGTGAGGGCAATGGGCGGCTACGCGCGCCGCTCGAGCCGCCGCAGCTCGGCGAGCTGCTCACTGGTCACCGAGGCCAGCAGCCGCTCCACCTCGCCGAGCTGCTGCCGCGCCCGGTCGCGGTGCCGCTTGTGCGCGGCGGCGAGCGTCTGCTGGGCGTTGAGGGCGTCGCGCGCCCGGGAGGCGAGGGCGGCGGCCCGCTGCTCGCCGGACCGCAGCCGCTCCACGGTGCCCGCCCGGCGCTCGGCCGCGATCGCGATCGCGTGGCCGCGCTCCACGGCCTGGCGCGGGTCGGCCCCGAGCAGGAACTGCAGGCAGGGGGAGAAGCTCCGGGCGCCCCGGTACTGCTCCCGGGCGATCCGGCCCGCGGCCTCCCGCTCCTCCTCGAGCGCCAGCCGCGCGTCGGACAGCTCCCGGGTGAGCCGCTCGGCCTCGGCGCGCTGCTTCTTGAGCTTCTTCCCGGTGGCCGTGTAGCTGTCGGTGGCCTCCTCGGCCTGCCGGTAGAGCGCCCGCAGGCGGGTCAGCAGGGCGCTGACCGGCTGCTCGGGCGACGCGGCGGGCACCGCGCCGGCCGTCGGCGCGGGCAGGGCGAGCACGGTGCTCGCCGCGAGCGCGGCGGCGCAGGCGGCGCGACCGAGACGACTGATGCACGGCAGGCACGGCATGAGGCCGATCGTGCCACGCCCAGTATGACTAATAGGGGTAATTGGGGCGGAGTCTGCCCCGCCCATCCCTTGCATCACCCGGGTGGAGTCAGCACCCAGCGGTCACCGCGAGGACCAGGGCCACCGGATCCGGCCCTCCGGCTGCCCCTCCGGGTCGTAGACGAACTTCCACCCCTTGGGCAGCCCGAGCCGGCGCGTCACCCCCGCCTGCACCCGCCGGTAGACGAGCACGGTGGGCGCCGCCCCTTGTTCGCCCGGCACGGGAATCCGGTAGACCTTCGGCGGCAACCCCGTATGCCCGAGCAGCACGGGCAGCACCCGCCCGTCCATGGGCCCGCCCTCGAAGGGCGTGTTCTCACTTCTCACCCCACCAGTCTCCGCCAGCCCACGCGCCCGGCGCTCGCGGGGCGGCGCCGAGGCTCGACGAGGAGATCACCGCCCAGTACGGCGTGGGGTAGCGGCGCCGCCTGTCGGAGCGGATCGAGAAGACCACAACGGATCAGAACAGGTGCGACGCGCCCTCCACCACCGGCGCCACCCGGCGGGCGAGGTCGGCGACCGGGCCGTCGGAGGGTTCGAGGGCGAGGGCCGTGCGGGTGACGTGGGCGGTCTGGGGGTCGCTCGCCGCGGTGGCCGTCAGCATGGCCACGAAGTGGTCGACGAGCCAGTCGCGCAGTTCGGGCAGGGGTGGCTGCTTGTCCTCGTCCAGCCAGATCAGGGAGGCGGCCTCGACGGCCGATATCCACGTACGGACCATCATGCGCAGCCGTATCCCGGGGTCGGGGACGGACAGGTGGGTGAGGATCTGCGCGGCGGCGGCCCGGCGGACCTCGTCGACTATGGCGCCGGTGCGCGAGGTCTCGGCGACGCTGCCGCCCTGCAGCAGGGCGCTGTAGCCCGCGTCGTGCTGGTCGACGAAGGCGAGGTAGCGGTCGAGGGCCGCGGCGAGCCGGCCGGTGAGGGGGCCGGTGGGGGTCTCGGCGAAGCACAGTTCGAGGTCGTCGGCGGCGCTGCGCAGGGCCGCCTCGTACAACTGCGGCTTGCCGCCGGGGAAGTAGCGGTAGACCAGCGGCCGGGAGACCTCGGCGGCGGCCGCGACGTCGTCGAGGGAGACGTCCTCCGGGGCCCGGTGGGCGAACAGGCCGAGCGCGGCGCTTATCAGCTGGGCGCGGCGCTCGGTGACGCTGAGCCTGCGGTAGGAGGTGGTTCCGCTGCCGGTCATGCCTCGCAGGGTAACCGGCCGGGGGAGACCGGAGGGCCCGGCTCAGGCCAGCAGGCCGGAGCTCTTCCACAGCCGTCGTCCGACGCCCCTCATGAGGCCGATGTCGTCGAGGAAGTCGGTCAGCCGTTCGGCGCCGGCCCGCATCACCTCGCGCCGGTGGCCGCTGGCGCGGACCTGGGCGACGGCCTCGCGGCGGTCGAGGCCGGCGTTGGTGTAGACGGCCGGGTTGACGAAGGCGAGGGAGAAGACGCGGGCCGCCTCGCCGGCGCTGATGCGGGTGAGTTCCGCCTCCCAGCGCGGGGCGGTCGCCATCTGGCGGCGCAGCTCCTCGCGCGCGTAGCGGACGTGGCGGGCCTCCTCCACGACGTGGATGCGGGTGATGCCGCGGACGAGCGGCTGGACGCGCTCGTCGGGGAAGGTCAGGCGCTGCATGTGGTCGAGGATCTCCTCGCCGAGGAGCGTGCAGGTGAAGGAGCCCGGGGTGGTGGAGACCGTCTTGAGGACCCTGGCGAGATTGTGGTGCAGGGGGCCGACGGGGTAGGTGGGGCCGCCGACCTTGTGGATCATCCGGGCGAACATCTTCGAGTGCCGGCACTCGTCGGCGATCTCGGTGAGGGCGTAGCGTACGTGCGCGCTGGTGACCGGCTTGTCGTAGATGTGACGGACCAGCAGCTGCATCAGGATGATCTCGAACCAGATGCCCAGCGACCCGAGCGAGGCCAGCTCGTGCCGGGCCAGCTCCATGCGCTGCTCCTCGGGCATTCTGCGCCACAGCGGGGTGCCGTAGAGGGATATCAGCTCCGGCGGGAGGAGCCATTTGCCGGGCTCGAGGGGAGCGTCCCAGTCCAGTTCGGTGTCGGGGTCGAAGGAGTGCCTGGCGGAGGATTCCAGCAGTCGCTCGGCGACGCGCTCACGGTCCTTGAGGGGGCCGAGTGCGTCCTGGGGCCGGAGTGAGTGCCGATCAGACGCCGTCGTCATGGCCGATTCCACCTCAGATCGGGGTTACCCGGGGTACGTTCTTATGAGACTGCGTGTCAGCAAGGTGGGTCAAGCCCCGCACGAGACAGGACCTGAGACAGGACACGAGACAGGAGGCGCGACGATGACGACGCGCGAACCCTACGTCCACGACCCCGGTACCGCCGTTTGGGAGATCCCCGCCACCGGCGCCGCCCGCTTCGGCTGGGACTACGACGACGGCCGAGAACGGCTCCTCGCCCTCTACCAGAAGGGCAAGGACAAGCAGTGGGACGCCGCCAAGCGCATCGACTGGGACCTGGAGGTCGACCCGTACGACCCGCTGGGCGTCCCCGACGAGAACATGACCGTCTACGGCACCCCGTACTGGGACCGGATGAGCGAGCGCAACAGGCGCGACATGCGCCGCCACTACGCCTCGTGGCAGTTCAGCCAGTTCCTGCACGGTGAGCAGGGGGCGCTGGTGTGCGCCAGCCGCATCGTGGAGTCCGTGCCCGACGTGGACGCCAAGTTCTACTCCGCCACCCAGGCCATGGACGAGGCCCGGCATGTGGAGATCTACAGCCGGTTCCTGCACGAGAAGATCGGAATGCTCTATCCGGTCAATTCCAGCCTTCAGTCGCTGCTCGACGACACCCTGCGCGATTCCCGCTGGGACATGCCGTATCTCGGTATGCAGGTGCTCATCGAGGGCCTCGCCCTCGCCGCCTTCGGCATGCTGCGCGACGTGACCAAGAAGCCGCTGCCCCATCAGATTCTCGCCTATGTGATGCAGGACGAGGCGCGCCATGTCGCTTTCGGCCGTCTGGCCCTGAGGGACTACTACCGGCAGCTTTCCGACGCCGAACTCCGCGAGCGCGAGGAGTTCGTGATCGAGGGCTGCTATCTGATGCGCGACCGGCTGCGCGGCGAGGAGGTGCTGGCCGATTTCGGCATCCCGGCCGCGGACGCCTCCGAACTCAGCGAGCGGTCCGAATATCTGCAGATCTTCCGGAAGTTGCTGTTCAGTCGCATCGTGCCGTGTGTGAAGGACATCGGCCTGTGGGGTGAAGGGCTCCGGCGCGCCTACGTCGACATGGGGGTGTTCGACATGGGCGACGCCAGCCTCGATCAGCTGATGGCCCAGGACGAGGAGATCGCCGATCAGCTCGACGCCCGCCGTTTCGCGGCGGAGGAGGCCGCCCGTACCGCCGAGATCGCGGAGACGATCGCGGAAGGGTAACGGTCGTGTTCATGTCGAGGGGCTTTACACAGGACTCGTGCGTGTTCTGTCCGAATGTCGTGAGGGATGCGTTACTCCGGAACGGAATGCGGTAAACGGCCGTCTACGCGGGCAGGAACCTTTCAGGTTGCGCGGGGGGATGGGGGGACAAGTCCATGGCTCGCTTGACTGCCCGTAGTCGGCACATCGCGATCGCGGTGGGAGGGGTAATGGCTCTCGCGGGGGTGATATCGGGAACGGTGGCCGTCGCTACAGAGGATTCGGGTAACTCCAGTGGTACGAGTTCGGTGGAGTTGACCGTTCCGTCATCGTCGGACGCCACCCGGAGCAAGCCCACCACCCCACCCGCCGACCCCGGCCCCAGCGGCCCCGTGTCGTCGGAGATGGCCCACGAGACCGAGCGCGGCGGCAAGTCCGTGGCCCTGACGATCGACGACGGCCCCGACCCCAAGTGGACCCCGAAGACCCTCGCCGTCCTGAAGAAGTACGGCATCAAGGCCACCTTCTGCATGATCGGCCCGTCCGCCAAGGCCTACCCCGACCTCGTCAGGAAGGTCCTCGCCGACGGCCACCGCCTCTGCGACCACTCGGTCGACCACAACACCGCGATGGACAAGCGCTCCGAGGACTACCAGAAACAGCAGATCCTCGACGCCAAGAAGATGATCGAAGACGTGGCCGACGGCGCCAAGGTCCGCTACTACCGCGCCCCCGGCGGCGCCTTCACCCCCTACAGCCGCCAGCTCGCCGCCGCCAACGGCATGCGCCCCCTGGGCTGGAGCGTCGACACCCACGACTGGCAGCGCCCGGGCGTGGACCGCATCGTCGAAACGGTCAAGCACGAGATCGCCAACGGCCCGATCATCCTCTTCCACGACGGCGGCGGAGAACGCAGCCAGAGCGTCGAGGCCCTGTCCCGCTGCATCGACTGGCTGAAGGAGGAGGGATACGGCTTCGACTTCCCGAAGATCTGACGCGTCTTCGGGACGGCCCCATGAAGTCCGTGCCGTTCGCGGCGAGAGCCTTGGGAAGTGCTCCTACGCAAAAGACCCCGCTCCCAGCGAAACCGCTGGCGGCGGGGTCTTCCGGCACTTCGATCGAAGTGCCCCCGGCAGGATTCGAACCTGCGCACACGGCTCCGGAGGCCGTTGCTCTATCCCCTGAGCTACGGGGGCGTGTCATCCGGCGGCTTTCGCTCGCGGCGACGGGTAGAACACTACCAGCTTCGGGTGGGTGGACGGCAACGGTGATCGAATCGGGGGCGGGAGCGGGCCGGGAGGTCGCTCGGGTGGGGTGGAAGTGGGGAAAAGCCGGACGGCGGGGTGGGGGCGCGCCTACTCTCGGGGTGTGCCTGGCTTGTCCGGCCGGGTCCTTGTTGTCGACGACAACAAGGTCATCCGGCAGTTGATCAGGGTCAACCTCGAGCTCGAAGGCTTCGAGGTCGTGACCGCGGCCGATGGTGCCGAGTGTCTGGAGATCGTGCACCGGGTACGTCCCGACGTGGTCACCCTGGACGTGGTGATGCCCCGGCTGGACGGGTTGCGGACGGCGGCGCGGCTGCGGGCCGACGCGCGGACGCGGGACATTCCGGTGGCGATCATCAGTGCCTGCACCCAGTTCCCGGTGGAGAGCGGGTGGTCCGCGGGGTGGACGCGTTCCTGGCGAAGCCGTTCGAGCCGGCGGAGATGGTGCGGCTCGTCCGGAGGCTGGCGGGCCGGCCGGGGGGAGGGGGCTCCGGGGATCCCGAGCCCGTCGTCCGTCCCGCAGGGTGAAACCGGTTCGCGGAGGGGGGCACCCTCTCCCCTAGGCTTGCCCTGTGACCCCCGCCGATCTCACCCGCACCGTGTTGCACACCGTGCGCTGCGCCGTCGAGGCGGACGAGCTGCCCGCCGTCGTGCCGGAGCGGGTCAGTGTGCGGGTTCCGCCGCGGCCGGGGTGCGGCGACTACGCCACCAACGTCGCCCTGCGCGTCGCCCAGGAGACCGGCCGGCCCGCGCACGAGGTCGCCGAGGTGCTCCGGCGGCGGCTCGCCCGCCGGCCCGGCATCGCCCATGTCGAGATCGCCGGACCGGGGTTCCTCAACATCACCCTCGCGAGCGACGCGGGGGCAGGGATCGTCCGTGACCTGCTCGGCGGCGACAGCGGCGACAGTAAGGAAAGTGGCGGCCTCCACGGCGAGCCCCTTCCGCTCTCTCCCGCCCCCGCCCTCGTCGCCCGGCTCGGCTCCGACGCCGCGCGGTGGGCCCTGTTGTGCCCGCCCGGGCTGGACCGGGACCTGCTGCTGGTGCAGCGGGAGGCCAACCCCCTCTTCCGGGTGCGGTACGCCCACGCCCGTACCCACGCCCTCGTACGCAACGCCCGTGACCTCGGGTTCGACGCCGTGCCCGGCGACGTCGACGAGGCGAGCGCCGCGCCGCTGCTCGCCGCCCTCGGCGACCACTCCCGCGTGAGCTCCACGCGCGCCCCCGAGCGACTCGCCCGGCATCTCGAGCGGGTCGCCGACGCGTTTCTGCGGTGGCAGGCCGGCTGTCCCACGCTGCCGCGCGGGGACGAGAAACCCTCGGTCGTCCACCGAGCCCGCCTGGCCCTCGCCGAGGCCACGGGCAAGGTGCTCGCCGACGGCCTGAACCAGCTCGGCATCACCGCACCCGTACATCTGTAAAAGGGGATCGCCACCATGAGCCGCTCCGCCCACCCCGCCGGGCCCCGCCACGCCGACGTCCTTCCCGAGGGGCACTACACCGCCCCGCCCGCCGACCTCAACGCGCTCGACCCGCGCGTGTGGTCCCGTACGGTCTCCCGCGCCGCCGACGGCGTCGTCTCCGTGGGCGGGATCGACGTCAAGCGGCTCGCCGACGAGTTCGGCACGCCCGGGTTCTTCCTCGACGAGAGCGACTTCCGCGAGCGCTGCCGCGCCTGGCGGGACGCCTTCGGCGAGGACGCCGACGTCTTCTACGCCGGCAAGGCGTTCCTCTCCCGTGCCATCGTGCGCTGGCTGCACGAGGAGGGCCTCAACCTCGACGTCTGCTCCGGCGGCGAGCTCGCCACGGCGCTGGCGGCCGGCATGCCCGCCGAGCGCATCGCGCTGCACGGCAACAACAAGTCCACCGAGGAGATCACCCGCGCCGTCGAGGCCGGCGTCGGGCGGATCGTCCTCGACTCCTTCCAGGAGATCGTGCGCGTCGCGCACATCGCGGAGCGGCTCGGCAAGCGGCAGCGCGTGCAGATCCGGGTGACGGTCGGCGTCGAGGCGCACACCCACGAGTTCATCGCCACCGCCCACGAGGACCAGAAGTTCGGCCTCGCGCTCGCCGGCGGTCAGGCCGCCGAGGCCGTGCGACGGGCGCTGAAGCTCGACGGGCTGGAGCTCGTCGGCATCCACTCCCACATCGGCTCGCAGATCTTCGACATGGCCGGCTTCGAGGTCTCCGCCCGCCGCGTCGTCCAGCTGCTCGCCGAGGTCCGCGACGAACACGGCGTCGAGCTGCCCGAGATCGACCTGGGTGGCGGCCTCGGCATCGCGTACACCTCCGAGGACGACCCGCGCGAGCCGCGCGAGATCGCCGCCGCGCTGCGCGACATCGTCACCCGCGAGTGCGCGGCCGCGGGCCTGGCCGTGCCGCGGATCTCCGTCGAGCCGGGCCGCGCGATCGTCGGCCCGACCGCCTTCACGCTGTACGAGGTGGGCACGGTCAAGGAGCTGCCGGGCCTGCGGACGTACGTCAGTGTCGACGGCGGCATGTCCGACAACATCCGTACGGCGCTGTACGACGCGGACTACTCCGTCGCGCTGGTCTCCCGCACCTCCACCGCCGAGCCGATGCTCACGCGTGTCGTGGGCAAGCACTGCGAGTCCGGTGACATCGTCGTGCGCGACGCCTTCCTGCCCGCCGACGTCGCGCCCGGCGACCTGCTCGCCGTGCCGGCCACCGGCGCGTACTGCCGCTCGATGGCGAGCAACTACAACCACGCGCTGCGTCCGCCGGTGGTCGCGGTCACCGACGGCGAGGCGCGAGTGATCGTCCGACGGGAGACGGAGGAGGACCTCCTCCGTCTCGACGTCGGCTGACGTGAGGAACCGTCCGCCGGCCGTGGAAAGACCGGCGGACGGGCCCACGGAAATACGAAAAAGAGGTCTCGAATACTGGACCGGGCGCGGAATCGCCCGTCCGGTGAGTGAGACTGGTACCCCGAAGATGGATGAGAAACGAGGTCGGATGATGCGTACGCGTCCGCTGAAGGTGGCGCTGCTGGGCTGTGGAGTCGTCGGCTCTGAGGTGACGCGCATCATGACGACGCACGCGGAGGACCTCGCGCAGCGCGTCGGGGCGCCCGTCGAGCTCGTCGGCATCGCCGTGCGCCGCCCCGACCGGGTGCGTGAGGGCGTACCCGCCGAGCTGATCACCACCGACGCCACCGCTCTGGTCAAACGCGGTGACATCGACGTGGTCATCGAGGTCATCGGCGGCATCGAGCCCGCCCGCGCCCTGATCACCACCGCCTTCGAGCACGGCGCCAGCGTCGTCTCCGCCAACAAGGCGCTGCTCGCCCAGGACGGCGCCGCGCTGCACGCCGCCGCCGAGCAGCACGGCGCGGACCTCTACTACGAGGCCGCCGTCGCCGGCGCGATCCCGCTGGTCCGGCCGCTGCGCGAGTCCCTGGCCGGCGACAAGGTCAACCGGGTGCTGGGCATCGTCAACGGCACCACGAACTTCATCCTCGACAAGATGGACACCAGCGGAGCCGGTTACTCCGAGGCGCTCGACGAGGCCACCGCGCTCGGCTACGCCGAGGCCGACCCGACCGCCGACGTCGAGGGCTTCGACGCCGCCGCGAAGGCCGCGATCCTCGCCGGGATCGCCTTCCACACCCGGGTCCGCCTCGACGACGTCTATCGCGAGGGCATGACCGAGGTCACCGCCGCGGACTTCGCCTCCGCGAAGCAGATGGGTTGCACTATCAAGCTGCTGGCCATCTGTGAGCGGGCCGCGGACGGGCGGTCCGTCACCGCCCGAGTGCACCCGGCGATGATCCCGCTCAGCCACCCGCTCGCCTCCGTGCGCGAGGCCTACAACGCCGTGTTCGTCGAGGCCGAGGCGGCGGGGCAGCTGATGTTCTACGGTCCGGGCGCGGGCGGCTCGCCGACCGCCTCCGCGGTCCTCGGCGACCTCGTCGCCGTCTGCCGCAACAAGCTCGCCGAGGCGACCGGACCGGGCGAATCCGCCTACACCCGGCTGCCGGTGAGCCCGATGGGCGAGGTGGTCACGCGCTACCACATCAGCCTGGACGTGGCCGACAAGCCGGGCGTCCTGGCCCAGGTCGCGACGGTCTTCGCCGAGCACGGAGTCTCCATCGACACGGTCCGCCAGACGGGCAAGGACGGCGAGGCCTCCCTCGTCGTGGTCACCCACCGGGCCGCCGACGCCGCCCTCTCCGCGACGGTGGAGAAGCTGCGCGGACTGGAGACGGTCCGCGGGGTCGCGAGCATCATGCGGGTCGAGGGCGAGTAAGGCGAGTAAGGGGATTACGAAAGCAATGTCTGCCAACATCAGCCGCCCAGGCACCCACCAGTGGCGCGGCATCATCGAGGAATACCGCGACCGTCTTCCGGTCACCGCCGACACGCCGGTCGTCACCCTGGGCGAGGGCGGCACGCCGCTCGTCCCCGCCCAGGTGCTCTCCGAGCGCACGGGCTGTGAGGTCCACCTCAAGGTGGAGGGCGCCAACCCCACCGGGTCCTTCAAGGACCGCGGCATGACCATGGCCATCACCCGGGCGAAGGAAGAGGGAGCGCGCGCCGTCATCTGCGCCTCCACGGGCAACACGTCCGCCTCCGCCGCGGCCTACGCCGTACGCGCCGGAATGGTCTGCGCCGTTCTCGTCCCGCAGGGCAAGATCGCGCTCGGCAAGATGGGCCAGGCCCTGGTCCACGGCGCGCGCATCCTCCAGGTCGACGGCAACTTCGACGACTGCCTCACCCTCGCCCGCGGGCTGTCCGACAACTACCCCGTGGCGCTGGTCAATTCGGTCAACCCGGTACGTATCGAGGGGCAGAAGACCGCCGCCTTCGAAATCGTCGACGCCCTGGGCGACGCGCCGGACATCCACGTCCTGCCGGTGGGCAACGCGGGCAACATCACCGCCTACTGGCGGGGTTACCGCGAGTACGCCGCGGACGGCATCGCGAGCCGCACCCCCCGCATGTGGGGCTTCCAGGCCTCCGGTTCGGCGCCCATCGTGCGCGGCGAGCCCGTGAAGGACCCGCACACCATCGCCACCGCCATCCGCATCGGCAACCCCGCCTCCTGGCGGTTCGCCGAGGAGGCGCGGGACGAGTCGGGCGGCCTCATCGACGAGGTGACCGACCGACAGATCCTCGCTGCGTACCGGCTGTTGGCCTCGCAGGAGGGCGTCTTCGTGGAGCCGGCGTCGGCGGCGAGCGTCGCCGGGCTGCTCAAGGCCGCCGAGGCCGGGCTGGTGGATCCGGGGCAGCGGATCGTGTGCACGGTCACCGGGAACGGGCTCAAGGACCCGGACTGGGCGGTGGCGGGGGCTCCGCAGCCGCTGACCGTGCCGGTGGATGCCGGGGTCGCTGCGCGAGAGCTTGGGCTGGTCTAGCCGGCCGGATGCGGGCCGTCCCGGGGTTGTGCCCACCCTCCCCCAGCTACCGCTGGGGGTGCCCCCAGCCTTGCGGGACGGTTGCCCACAACCCCGCGACGGCCCCTCCGCAAGATCCCGCAAATCCGACAGATGCACAGGTAGTCGTGCGACACGCATCGTGCGCCTCCTGTGCGCCCTATGTCGCCACTGAACCTTCCTTCGATAGGCTGTGCACACTCCGCCCCGTCGCAGACCGTGCCGTCCCCACGCGGTGTCGCCGTCGCGGCCCTTGCGGAAGTCGCACGCCATCAACCACGGCCACACCAAGGAGAGTCTTCGAGCGATGGCCGGTCCCGCGTTCCGCGCCGCCGCCGTCCGAGTGCGCACCCCCGCCACCAGCGCAAATCTCGGTCCCGGCTTCGACGCCCTCGGCCTGTCCCTGGGTCTCTACGACGATGTCGTGGTCCGGGTGGCGGAATCCGGGCTGCACATCGACATCGCCGGAGAGGGCGCCGACACCCTCCCGCGCGATGAGAGCCATCTCCTCGTACGGTCCCTGCGCACCACCTTCGACCTGCTCGGCGGCCAGCCGCGCGGCCTCGAGGTCGTCTGCGCCAACCGCATTCCGCACGGGCGGGGCCTGGGCTCCTCCTCCGCGGCCATCTGCGCGGGCATCGTCGCCGCCCGCGCGGTGACCATAGGCGGGGCCGAGAAGCTCGACGACGCGGCCATGCTCGAGCTGGCCACCGAGATCGAGGGCCACCCCGACAACGTCGCCGCCTGCCTGCTCGGCGGATTCACCCTCGCCTGGATGGAGTCCGGGGTCGCCCGGGCCATTCGGATGGACGCTGCGGATTCCATCGTTCCGGTGGTCTTCGTGCCGTCGAGACCCGTACTGACCGAAACCGCGCGCGGACTGCTGCCGCGCAGCGTCCCCCATGTGGACGCGGCCGCCAACGCGGGGCGCGCGGCGCTGCTCGTCGAGGCCTTGACCAGGCGCCCCGAGCTGCTGCTGCCGGCCACCGAGGACCGGCTCCACCAGGAATACCGAGCTCCGGCGATGCCGGAGAGCGTGGCCCTGGTCAACCGACTGCGGGCGGACGGGGTGCCCGCGGTCATCTCCGGCGCGGGGCCCACGGTGCTCGCGCTGGTCGAAAGCGATGCGGCCGACAAGGTCGCACGGCTGGCGGGCGAGGGATGGGCGGCCAATCGGCTGACCCTCGACGCCGGGGGGACGAGCGTGCTGCCGCTCGCCTGACCAGTGGCGTCCGGGGGAGCCCGGGCCCACGAAAAACGCGGTTGCCGGTCTTGGAGAGGGGGAATGTTTGTGGGATCCGGTAGTGTTAACCTCAAGTCTGCACTCGAAGCCATTTCGGCTCGGTGCTACGTGTCCCGATCAGGGACCGCTTTTCTTCCGGGAGCCTCCCCAACTGCCTGAGCAGCCTGCCTGAGCAGTTGCGAGCACGCTCCGGAATCGGCGTGGGCGACATGAGTGAAGCGTTATGTCGTGCCCTTCCCTCATTCTTCACGCCGGCACCAATGCACTGATTCTTCCGCCGCGAGAACCGGCGGACCACCGCCCCGGCCCGGTCCGATAGATCAGGACCGCAGCCGGACAGCACAACCGGTCGCCGAGCCAGACAGGCCGACGCCCGCTCCAGGGAAGGACCCCTTCGTGAGCGACACCACCGATCTGATGGGCGTGAACGCCGGCGCCGCCGGTAATGCCTCCGCGCCCGCCACGGACGCTCCCGCCGCGCCTGCCACCGGTGCAACCGCCCCCAAGCGGCGCCGTTCGGGCACGGGCCTCGACGCCATGGTCCTGGCAGAGCTCCAGCAGCTCGCTTCCGGCCTCGGTATCAAGGGCACCGCGCGGATGCGTAAAGGCCAGCTGATCGAGGTCATCAAGGAGAGGCAGGCCGGCGGAGGCGCCGCGCCCGCCAAGGCCGAGGCCCCGGCCGCCGAGGCGGCCGCCGAGACCAAGCCGAAGCGCCGTACGACCTCCCGTGCCCGTACGGGCGAGAGCGCTGCCGAGAAGCCGGCCGAGAAGGCCGCCGCCCAGCAGCAGATCGAGATCCCGGGCCAGCCCAGCAGCGACGAGGCCCCGGCCGGCGAGCGCCGTCGTCGTCGCGCCACCGCGGCCGCGGGCAGCCCCGAGCCGGCCGCCGCCGAGGCCCGTGCCGAGACCAAGACCGACGTCCGCACCGAGGAGCGCGCCGAGGCCAAGGCCGAGGCCGCCGTGGACACCGCCGAGGGCAAGGCCGCCAAGGGCGGCGAGCGCCAGGACCGTGCCGAGCGCGGCCAGAAGGGCGAGCGCCGGGAGCGCGGCGAGCGTGCCGAGCGCGGTGAGCGTGCCGAGCGCGGTCAGCGCGACCGTGACCGCGACCGCCGTGGCGGCCGTGACGGCGACGCCGGGCAGAAGGGCGACCGCCAGCAGCGCGGCGACCGCGGCCCCCAGGGCGCCCCGCAGGGCGGCCCGCAGGACGAGGACGACTTCGAGGGCGGTCGTCGTGGCCGTCGTGGCCGCTACCGCGACCGTCGTGGCCGTCGTGGCCGCGAGGAGTTCGCGGGCGAGCCGCAGGTCTCCGATGACGACGTCCTGATCCCGGTCGCGGGCATCCTGGACATCCTCGACAACTACGCCTTCATCCGGACCTCCGGCTACCTGCCGGGCCCGAACGACGTCTATGTCTCCCTCGCCCAGGTCCGCAAGAGCGGCCTGCGCAAGGGCGACCACGTCACCGGTGCGGTCCGTCAGCCGAAGGACGGCGAGCGGCGCGAGAAGTTCAACGCCCTCGTCCGCCTGGACTCGGTGAACGGCATGGCGCCCGAAACGGGCCGTGGCCGCCCGGAGTTCGGCAAGCTCACCCCGCTCTACCCGCAGGACCGCCTGCGGCTGGAGACGGACCCGGGCGTGCTGACGACCCGGATCATCGATCTGGTCGCCCCCATCGGCAAGGGCCAGCGCGGTCTGATCGTGGCCCCGCCGAAGACCGGTAAGACCATGATCATGCAGGCGATCGCCAACGCGATCACCACCAACAACCCCGAGTGCCACCTGATGGTCGTCCTGGTCGACGAGCGTCCGGAAGAGGTCACCGACATGCAGCGGTCGGTCAAGGGCGAGGTCATCTCCTCGACCTTCGACCGCCCGGCCGAGGACCACACCACCGTCGCCGAGCTGGCCATCGAGCGCGCCAAGCGCCTGGTGGAGCTGGGTCACGACGTGGTCGTCCTGCTGGACTCGATCACCCGTCTGGGCCGTGCGTACAACCTGGCCGCCCCGGCCTCGGGCCGCATCCTGTCCGGTGGTGTCGACTCGACGGCGCTCTACCCGCCGAAGAAGTTCTTCGGTGCCGCGCGCAACATCGAGGACGGCGGCTCGCTGACCATCCTGGCCACCGCGCTGGTCGAGACCGGCTCGCGCATGGACGAGGTGATCTTCGAGGAGTTCAAGGGCACCGGCAACATGGAGCTCAAGCTCGACCGGAAGCTCGCCGACAAGCGCATCTTCCCGGCCGTGGACGTCGACCCGTCCGGCACCCGTAAGGAGGAGATCCTCCTGGGCAGCGAAGAGCTGGCCATCGTCTGGAAGCTCCGCCGGGTGCTGCACGCGCTCGACTCGCAGCAGGCGATCGAGCTGCTTCTGGACAAGATGAAGCAGACGAAGTCCAACGCCGAGTTCCTGATGCAGATCGCCAAGACCACGCCCTCTTCGGGCAACGGCAACGACTGATCCGCATATCGCGTCACGCACGAGCCTCCCCGTCACACCCGTGACGGGGAGGCTTCGTCGTGTGGTGCCGCACGCCACACCGCGTCGTGATCTTTCTGTGACCTTTTGAGACATCCGCCACAGGCGCCCCGTCCGCAAATGGCCGGAATCCGCACCCCCCGAATGCCCGAAATCGCAGGTCGCGGGGGTAAACGCGGGGGTACGGGCGGTCCTCGGCCGGTGTCGTTCGTAAGACCGTCCTCAGAATCCGCTGTGCAACCCTGGCGCAGACTTCCCCGTCAACCAGCAGGGGCACATCGCACGACAAGGACTGAGGAGCGCATGGCCGACGACAGCAGGAGCCCGCGGGACGGCTCGCACCGACGCCGCGTGGCCGGCGGGCGCGGCCGCCGCCGCAAGCCGCCCGTGCGCCGCACGGGCCGGCGAATAGCCGCCTGGAGCGCCGCCTCCGTGGTGCTCGTCGGCGGAGCGGGGCTCGGCTTCGTGTACTTCAAGCTCAACGGCAACCTGCACAGCGTCGACATCAACGCCGCCCTGGGCAAGAACCGCCCGGACAACGTCGACAACGGCTCCCAGGACATCCTCGTCCTCGGTTCCGACTCCCGCGCCGGGGCCAACGGCAAGTACGGCCGGGACGAGGGCAGCTCCCGCTCCGACACCGCGATGATCGTCCACGTCTACGCGGGTCACAAGAAGGCCAGCGTGGTCTCCATCCCGCGCGACACCATGGTTCCCCGCCCCGAGTGCACGACGCCCGCGGGGAAGACCAGCCCGGCGGTCAGACGCGCGCAGTTCAACGAGGCGTACTCCATCGGCGGCGCCGTCTGCACGGTCAAGACCGTCGAGGCCATGACGAACATCCGGATGGATCACTATCTGGAGGTCGACTTCGACGGCTTCCAGAAGCTCATCGACAAGCTGGGCGGGGTCGAGGTCACCACGACCAAGGCGATCCACGACAAGTCGAGCCACCTCGATCTCGCGGCCGGCACCCACAAGCTCGACGGCGAGCAGTCCCTCGGCCTGGTGCGTACCCGCAAGAGCGTCGGCGACGGCAGCGACCTCGGCCGGATCAAGCTGCAGCAGGCCTTCATCAAGGCGCTGCTGGACCAGGTGAAGTCCGTCGGCATCTTCACCAGCCCCACCAAGCTCTACGGCATCGCGGACACCGCCACCAAGGCGCTCACCACCGACCGCGACCTGAACTCGGTGAACAAGCTCTACAGCTTCGCCAGCGGCCTCAAGGGCATCGGCTCCGACGACATGCACATGATCACGCTTCCGGTCGGTGCGGACCCCCGCGACGCCGACCGCGTGGTGCCGCTCGCCGAGGAGTCCGCCCAGCTGTGGCGAGCCCTGCGCGGCGACGACGACATCCCCGAGGCCGCTCTGAAGGAGAGCCGCGCCTCCGGGGCCGAAGCAGACGGCGTGGTCAAGTGACCCCCGGGAATACCGGCCCCCGGCCCCCCGTTTTGGGGGATACGGCCAGTACTGGCAGACTGGTACGTCGGCCCCGGTTCACGTAAGGCAATCCCGCCTCTACGACCCGGTGCCCTCCCGAACCTAGGAGAACCCCTTGAAGCGCGACATCCACCCGGAGTACGTCGAGACGCAGGTCAGCTGCACCTGTGGCGCCTCGTTCACCACGCGTAGCACCGTCGCCGACGGCACCATCCGTGCCGACGTGTGCTCCGAGTGCCACCCGTTCTACACGGGCAAGCAGAAGATCCTCGACACCGGTGGCCGTGTGGCGCGGTTCGAGGCCCGCTTCGGCAAGACCGCCGGGTCGGCCAAGAAGTAGCGACCCGCAGGCGCCGGTCCTCGGTCGTCCAGCCCCGGCTGGCGACCGGACCGGCGCTTTGTCGTCCAGCAGGCCGCCAGGCCCGCCAGGCCCGTCACCTCCAGCAGCTAGGGAAGATCGATGTTCGAGGCAGTCGAGGAACTGATCGGTGAGCACGCCGACCTCGAGAAGCGGCTCGCCGACCCCGCCGTGCACGCGGACCAGGCCAACGCACGCAAGCTCAACAAGCGCTACGCCGAGCTGACCCCGATCGTCGGCACGTACCGCTCCTGGAAGCAGACCGGCGACGACATCGAGACCGCGCGCGAGCTGGCCGCGGACGACCCCGACTTCGCCGCCGAGGTGAAGGAGCTGGACAAGCAGCGCGAGGCGCTCACCGAGAAGCTGCGCCTGCTGCTGGTCCCGCGCGACCCCAGCGACGACAAGGACGTCATCCTCGAGATCAAGGCGGGCGCGGGCGGCGACGAGTCGGCCCTGTTCGCCGGCGACCTGCTGCGCATGTACCTGCGCTACGCCGAGCGCGTCGGCTGGAAGACCGAGATCATCGACTCCACCGAGTCCGAGCTGGGCGGCTACAAGGACGTCCAGGTCGCGGTGAAGACCAAGGGCGGCAACGGCGCCACCGAGCCCGGCCAGGGCGTCTGGGCCCGGCTGAAGTACGAGGGCGGCGTCCACCGCGTCCAGCGCGTGCCCGCCACCGAGTCCGCGGGCCGCATCCACACCTCCGCGGCCGGCGTGCTCGTCACGCCCGAGGCGGAGGAGGTCGACGTCGAGATCAACATGAACGACCTGCGGATCGACGTCTACCGCTCCTCGGGCCCCGGCGGCCAGTCCGTCAACACCACCGACTCGGCCGTGCGCATCACGCACCTGCCGACCGGTGTGGTCGCCTCCTGCCAGAACGAGAAGAGCCAGCTCCAGAACAAGGAGCAGGCCCTGCGCATCCTGCGCTCGCGCCTGCTGGCCGCGGCCCAGGAGAAGGCCGAGGCCGAGGCCGCCGACGCCCGCCGCAGCCAGGTCCGCACCGTCGACCGCTCCGAGAAGATCCGCACCTACAACTTCCCGGAGAACCGCATTTCGGACCACCGCGTGGGGTTCAAGGCGTACAACTTGGACCAGGTGCTCGACGGCGAGCTGGATCCCATGATCCAGGCGTGCGTCGACGCCGACTCGGCCGCCAAGCTCGCCGCCGCGGGCTGACCGAGTGGGATCGACCGGGTGCTGACATTGCGAGCCCGTCCGGCAAGCGCGGACAACCGGGGCGCCGACGCGAGAGGAACAACGTGAACCTGCTGCTAGCAGAGGTGGCGCAAGCCACTCAGCGGCTGGCCGACGCCGGCGTACCGTCCCCGCGCTTCGACGCGGAGGAACTCGCCGCCTTCGTGCACGGCGTCAAGCGCGGCGAGCTGCACAACGTCAAGGACGCCGACTTCGACGCCCGCTACTGGGAGGCCGTGGCCCGCCGCGAGGCGCGCGAGCCGCTCCAGCACATCACCGGCCGCGCCTTCTTCCGCTACCTGGAGCTCCAGGTAGGCCCCGGCGTCTTCGTGCCCCGCCCCGAGACCGAGTCGGTCGTCGGCTGGGCCATAGACGCCGTCCGGGCCATGGACGTCGTCGAGCCCCTCATCGTGGACCTGTGCACCGGCTCCGGCGCCATCGCCCTGGCCCTGGCCCAGGAGGTGCCGCGCTCGCGGGTGCACGCCGTCGAGCTCGACGAGACCGCCCTGGGCTGGGCCCGCAAGAACATCGAGGGCTCCCGCGTCCAGCTGCACCACGGCGACGCGCTCGCGGCCCTGCCCGAGCTCGACGGCCAGGTCGACCTGGTCATCTCCAACCCGCCGTACATCCCGCTCACCGAGTGGGAGCACGTCGCCCCCGAGGCCCGCGACCACGACCCGCAGCTCGCGCTGTTCTCCGGCGAGGACGGCCTCGACACCATCCGCGGCCTGGAGCGCACCGCGCACCGCCTGCTGCGCCCCGGCGGCGTCGTCGTCATCGAGCACGCCGACACCCAGGGCGGCCAGGTGCCGTGGATCTTCACCGAGGAGCGGGGCTGGGCCGACGCGGCCGACCACCCCGACCTGAACAACCGGCCCCGCTTCGCCACCGCCCGCAAGGCGATGCCATGACGGCTCCGACAGCCCCGGCCGCCGCACGACTTCAGACACCGACCCAGGAGGCGCGTTAAATGGCACGGCGATACGACTGCAGCGACGCGACCGACCGCAAGACCGGTCTGCGCGAGGCGGCCGCAGCGGTGCGCCGCGGCGAGCTGGTCGTGCTGCCCACCGACACCGTCTACGGCATCGGCGCGGACGCCTTCAGCCGCGAGGCCGTCGGCGACCTCCTGCAGGCCAAGGGCCGGGGCCGGGGCATGCCCTCGCCCGTCCTCGTCGGCTCCCCGAACACCCTGCACGGGCTGGTCACGGACTTCTCCGAGCAGGCCTGGGAGCTCGTCGACGCCTTCTGGCCCGGCGCGCTGACCCTCGTCGCCAAGCACCAGCCGTCGCTGACCTGGGACCTGGGCGAGACCCGCGGCACCGTCGCCGTGCGCATGCCCCTGCACCCGGTCGCCATCGAGCTGCTGACCGAGTTCGGCCCGATGGCCGTCTCCAGCGCCAACCTCACCGGCCACCCGGCCCCGCAGACCTGTGACGCCGCGCAGGACATGCTCGGCGACTCCGTCTCCGTCTACCTCGACGGCGGCTCCACCCCGGCGGACGTGCCGTCCTCCATCGTGGACGTCACCGGCAAGGTGCCCGTCCTGCTGCGCGCCGGCGCCATCAGCGCCGAGCAGCTCCGCGAGGTGGTACCCGAGCTCGAGGTGGCCAATTGATCGCCCCGCAGGGGCGTGGCATAGCGGGACCGGACACCACCACCGACACTTTCCGCATCCTCCACGTCAGCACCGGCAACGTCTGCCGCTCGCCCATCACCGAGCGGCTGACCCGGCATGCCCTCGCGCATCGCCTCGGCGACCCCGCGACGGGCGGCCTGGTGGTGGAGAGCGCCGGCACCTGGGGCCACGAGGGCGCCCCGATGGAGGCCCACGCCGCCACCGTCCTGGCCGACTTCGGCGCCGACGCGCAGGGCTTCACCGGCCGTGAGCTGCTGGACGAGCACGTCATCCGCGCCGACCTGGTCCTGACCGCCACCCGCGACCACCGCGCCCAGGTCATCTCCATGGGCCACTCGGCGGGGCTGCGCACCTTCACGCTGAAGGAGTTCACCCGGCTGGTACGGGCCATAGACCCGGCGACGCTGCCGGACCCCGAGGAGGCCGGCGGGGTGGTCGACCGTGCCCGCGCCCTGGTGCAGGCCGCGGCCGCCCTGCGCGGCTGGCTGCTGGCGCCCAACGCGGAGGCCGACGAGGTCCACGACCCCTACGGCGCCCCCATCACGTTCTTCCGCTCCATCGGTGACGAGATCAACCAGGCCCTCGACCCGGTCGTCACCGCCCTCACGGGAGTTCCGGCCCGCTCCTGAGGCGACCCCCGGCGGCCTGCTGCGGGCGCGCCGACCCGGGCCTACAGTGGGTGCTGAGACCATCGCGCCGCACAGCCCGGAGGCAGCGATGCCCGTCACCCACACACCCGCACGGGGCGCCGGCGCCCCCGTGAGCGGGGAGCAGCAGCGGTCGCACCCTCCCTGGGGAAACGGCTTCGAGGCGCTGCGGCGCCAGGACCCCGAGCTGGCCGGGCTGCTGCTGGCGGAGGCCGAGCGCCAGGCGACCGGTCTTCAGCTCGTCGCCGCCGAGAACTTCACCTCTCCCGCCGTTCTGGCCGCCCTCGGCTCGCCGCTGACCAACAAGTACGCCGAGGGGTATCCCGGCGCCCGCCACCACGGCGGCTGCGAGCTCGTCGACCTCGCCGAGCGCGTCGCCGTCGACCGGGCCAAGGCCCTCTTCGGCGCCGAGCACGCCAACGTCCAGCCGCACTCGGGCACCGCCGCCGTGCTGGCCGCCTACGCCGCGCTGCTGCACCCCGGCGACACCGTGCTGGCCCTGTCCCTGCGGCACGGCGGCCACCTCACCCACGGCTCCCCGGCCAACTTCTCGGGCCGCTGGTTCGACTTCGCCAACTACGGGCTGCACGAGGACACCGGCCTCATCGACTACGCCCAGCTGCGCGTCCTGGCCCGGGACCGTATGCCGCGGGCCATCGTCTGCGGTTCGATCTCCTATCCCCGGCATCCCGACTACGCGGCCTTCCGCGAGATCGCCGACGAGGTCGGCGCGTACCTCGTCGTGGACGCGGCGCATCCCATCGGCCTGGTCGCCGGGGGAGCGGCGCCCAGCCCTGTCCCGTACGCCGACGTGGTGTGCGCCACCACCCACAAGGTGCTGCGCGGGCCGCGCGGCGGGCTGATCCTGTGCGGGGCGCGGCTGGCCGAGCGGATCGACCGGGCGGTGTTCCCGCTCACCCAGGGCGGCGCGCAGATGAACACCGTCGCGGCGAAGGCCGTCGCCTTCGGGGAGGCGGCCACGCCGGCGTTCACGGCGTACGCCCATCAGGTGGTCGCCAACGCCCGCGCGCTGGCCGCCGCGCTGGCCGCTGAGGGGCTCCTGATCGCCACCGGGGGCACCGACACCCACCTGATCACCGCGGACGCCGCACCGCTCGGCCTGGACGGCGCCACGGCCCGTCGGCGGCTCGCCGCGGCCGGGGTGGTCCTGGACACCTGCGGCCTGGCCCGGGGCGGCGTGCGCGGCCTGCGGCTGGGCACGGCGGCCCTGACCACCCAGGGCATGGGCGAGGCGGAGATGGTGCGGGTGGCGGCGCTGATGGGGGCGGCGCTGCGCGGGGAGGCGAGGGACGGCGCGGTGCGCGCGGAGGTGGCGGCGCTGGCCGGAAGGTTCCCCCCGTATCGCTCCCACATGTGATCATTTGGAACCGCGGCGGGCCGGTGGCCGTCTTCTGCTGCATTCACGGTTCCGGGGCGGACGCGAATATGGTGTGAGGCTGTGATGTCCGGCGCGATCCCTGGGGCAGCCCGTGCGTGAATACCTGCTGACGTTGTGCGTCACCGCGGCGGTCACCTATCTCCTGACGGGCCCGGTGCGGAAGTTCGCGATCCTTGCCGGCGCCATGCCGGAGATCCGCGCGCGCGACGTGCACCGGGAGCCCACGCCCCGGCTCGGCGGTATCGCGATGTTCGGCGGGCTGTGCGCGGGGCTGCTGGTGGCCGCGCACCTGTCCAACCTCAAGCACGTCTTCGAGCTGTCCAACGAGCCCCGGGCGCTGTTGTCGGGCGCGGGGCTGATCTGGCTGCTGGGCGTGCTGGACGACAAGTGGGGCGTGGACGCGCTGGTCAAGCTCGGCGGGCAGATGATCGCCGCCGGTGTGATGGTGCTGCAGGGTCTGACGATCCTCTTCATCCCCGTCCCCGGTGTGGGCACGGTCTCGCTGACCCCGATGCAGGGCACGCTGCTGACGGTCGCGCTGGTGGTGATCACCATCAACGCGGTGAACTTCGTCGACGGCCTGGACGGCCTGGCCGCGGGCATGGTGTGCATCGCGGCGGCCGCGTTCTTCATGTACGCCTACCGGATGTGGTTCGGGCACGGCCTGGAGGCGGCGGCCCCCGCGACGCTGTTCGCCGCGATCCTGATGGGCATGTGCCTGGGCTTCCTGCCGCACAACATGCACCCCGCCCGGATCTTCATGGGCGACTCCGGCTCGATGCTCATCGGGCTGGTCCTGGCGGCCGGCGCGATCTCCATCACCGGCCAGGTGGACCCGGACGCGCTCAAGCTGTGGGCGGGATCCGAGCGGGCGGCGGTGCACGCCACGGTGCCGGTCTACATTCCGCTTCTGCTGCCGCTGACCGTGATCGCGGTGCCGGTGGCGGACCTGCTGCTGGCGATCGTGCGACGCACGTGGAAGGGGCAGTCGCCGTTCGCCGCGGACCGCGGCCACCTGCACCACCGGCTGCTGGAAATCGGGCACTCGCACAGCCGCGCGGTATTGATCATGTATTTCTGGTCGGCCCTCATCGCTTTCGGCGCGGTGGCCTATTCCGTGAACTCCGCGAGTGTCTGGATCCTGCTGCTGGTGGTGGTGCTGAGCGCGGTCGGCCTGGTGCTGCTGCTGATGCCGCGCTTCACCCCGCGCGCCCCGCGCTGGGCCGAGCGGTTCGTCCCGCCGCGCTACCGCCGCAAGGCCGTGCCGACGCCCGCCGCCGGCGCGGAGGAGCGCGGGGAGCCGGTGCCCGCGGGCCTGCACGGGGCGACGGCCATCGGGGACCGCTCGCGCTTCGCACACAGCCGGAAGGTCTCCTAGAGGACCCCTGGAGGACCCCTGGAGAGCCGGGAAACACCCTCCCGAGCAAGGTCGCATAGCAGAGAATTCAGGGCCTCGTCAGCCCGATGACCAGCGAATTGACCCGTGCGTGTGACGTGCGGCACACGATGTAGGTAAAGACCTCATCAAATAGTTTGTGATACCGTTCACGAAACCCGAGTGATAGAGCCGAAGGGCCGTGGTGCGGCGGTCCTTCGTGGCGAGCTGTGCCTCACTCCCGGGGATACGCTCGTCCACGACGAATCGTTGCTTCCGACTTCGCCGGAGAAACCCTTCATGCAGTCCAACGACGCCCGAACACTTCTGCAGTGCGCCGTCCCGACCGCCGTCGCCGGCGTCGTCGCCGTCGTCGCCGCCTCGGTGCTCGCCGGCGGCAAGGGGGGAATCGGTGCCGCCGTCGGCACCGCCGTGGGGGGCGGGATCATGGCCTTGGGCCTGTTCGTCCTCCAGCGGACCGCCAAGTCGTTTCCGCATCTGTTCCAGGCCATGGGCCTGGTGCTCTATGTGACGCAGTTCCTGATCTCCGCCGTCGTTCTCGCGGTCTTCCGGGACACGTCGCTCTTCAATACCCGTGCCTTCGCCTTCGCCCTCCTGGCCGCCGTCCTCGTGTGGACCGCCGCCCAGACGCGGGCGTACCTGAAGGCCAAGATCTTTTATGTGGATCCGGAATCCGTTGACGCGAAGAAGTCCGCGCCCGCCGGGTCCGTGTCGTGACAGGTAGGCCCGGGATAAGTGCTCGCGCGCTCACCTGCTATCGTCCGGTGCCATCTGAGGCACAGTGGGCGCAGGCGGCTGAACTCCCGAGAATCCCGGGACGCAATCGGCGGTCCATGCAGCTGATGCCAGTCACGCCGGTCGGTTCCGAGCCGATCACCTGCCCCCCCATCCGCAAGACCAGTCCAGTGCCGTTCCGCGGCTGTGCGCCGCGCCGACACAACGAGGTTGCCGTACCTATGCGCCACGCTGAAGGAGCTCGCGGTGAGTGCTGACCAGACGCTGCTCGCCTTCGAGACCGATTGCCACATCTTCGATGGGTGCGGCTTCCCGGCCCCAGGCCTCCACTCGTTCTTGTTTGAACCCCTGTTCAGCATTGGCGGCGTCGACTTCAACAAGCCGATGCTGCTGGCCGTGCTGACCTCGGCCATCGTCATCGGGTTCTTCTGGGTGGCATTCGGCAAGGCCAAGGTGGTCCCGGGCAAGCTCCAGATGGTGGGAGAGGCGGGCTACGACTTCGTCCGCCGGGGCATCGTCTACGAGGCGCTGGGCAAGAAGGAGGGCGAGAAGTACGTCCCCTTCATGGTCTCGCTGTTCTTCTTCGTCTGGATCATGAACCTCTGGTCGATCATCCCGGTCGCCCAGTTCCCGGTGACGTCGATCATCGCCTTCCCGGCGGCGCTCGCCCTGATCGTCTACGTCCTGTGGATGTTCCTGACGTTCAAGAAGCACGGCTTCGTCGGCGCCCTGAAGAACATCACCGGTTACGACAAGTCGCTCGGCGGCGTTCTCCCGCTGGCCGTGACCCTGGAGTTCTTCTCGAACGTGCTGGTGCGGCCGTTCACCCACGCCGTCCGGCTCTTCGCCAACATGTTCGCCGGCCACCTGCTGATCCTGATGTTCACCATCGCCAGCTGGTACCTCCTGAACGGCATCGGCATCGCCTACGCCGGCGTCTCGTTCGTGATGACCATCGTGATGACGGCCTTCGAGCTCTTCATCCAGGCCGTCCAGGCGTACGTCTTCGTCCTGCTGGCCACCAACTACGTCCAGGGCGCGCTCGCCGAGCACCACTGAGCACCTCGCCTGCCCAGTCCAACAATCGTCCGGTGGCCAACCCCCACCGGTCCGTGAAAGAGAAGGAAGAACGAGCATGTCTGCTGCTCTCCAGACCATCGCCGCTGGTGTCGAGATCAAGGGCAACCTGGGCTCGATCGGCTACGGCCTCGCCGCGATCGGCCCCGGCGTCGGCGTCGGCATCGTCTTCGGTAACGGCACCCAGGCGCTGGCCCGCCAGCCCGAGGCGGCCGGCCTGATCCGCGCCAACCAGATCCTCGGCTTCGCCTTCTGTGAGGCGCTCGCCCTGATCGGCCTGGTCATGCCGTTCGTCTACCCGTCGTCCTGATCCAGGCCTGACGACCACTTGTTTCGACGAAAGGCACTGATGTGAACGCCCTGCTGGCGTCCGAGGGGGAGCTGGAGAACCCCCTCCTCCCGCCGATCCCAGAGCTTGTCATCGGTCTGATCGCCTTTGCCATCGTCTTCCTCTTCCTGGGCAAGAAGCTCCTCCCGAACATCAACAAGGTTCTGGACGAGCGCCGGGCAGCCATCCAGGGTGGCATGGAGAAGGCCGCCGCGGCCCAGACCGAGGCGCAGCAGGTGCTCGAGGACTACCGGGCACAGCTGGCCGACGCCCGCCACGAGGCCGCGCGTCTGCGTCAGGAGGCGCAGGAGCAGGGCGTCGCGCTGATCGCCGAGATGCGGTCCGAGGGACAGCGGCAGCGTGAGGAGATCATCGCTGCCGGCCACGCCCAGATCGATGCCGACCGCAAGGTCGCCGCGGCCTCGCTGCGTCAGGACGTCGGCCAGCTGGCCATCGACCTGGCCGGCCGGATCGTCGGCGAGTCCCTCACGGACTCGGCGCGGCAGAGCCGGACCGTCGACCGCTTCCTCGACTCGCTCGAGGACAAGGCGGCCGACGTGAAGAAGGCCGAGGCCACCCGATGAACGGAGCGAGCCGGGAGGCCTTCGCCTCCGCACGTGAGAGCCTCGACGCGCTGACGGCGGGCACGTCCGTGGACGTGGCCAAGCTCGCCGACGAGCTCGCGGCCGTCACCGCGCTGCTCGACCGCGAGGTGTCGCTGCGTCGGGTCCTGACCGACCCGGCGCAGCCCGGCGAGGCCAAGGCCGAGCTGGCCCGGCGCCTGCTGGGCGGCCAGGTGGGCGGCGAGTGCGCCGACCTGGTGGCGGGCATGGTCCGCTCCCGCTGGTCGCGTTCGCGTGACCTGGTGGACGCGATCGAGGAGCTGGCGTCCGGCGCCGACCTCGTCGCGGCCGAGCGTGCCGGTGACCTGGACGACGTCGAGGACGAGCTGTTCCGCTTCGGCCGGATCGTCGCCTCGAACCCCGAGCTGCGCGCCGCGCTGACCGACAAGGTCGCGGACCGGTCCGCCAAGGCGGCCCTGGTGCGCGAGCTGCTGGGCGGCCGGGCCAACCCGGTCACCGAGCGCCTGGTCGTCCGACTGGTGTCCGCTCCGCGTGGCCGTAGCCTGGAAGGTGGGCTGAACGCCCTCTCCAAGCTGGCCGCGGACCGACGGGACCGCATGGTCGCGGAGGTCGTCTCGGCGGTGCCGCTGAACGATCAGCAGAAGCAGCGCCTCGGTGACGCGCTCGCCAAGCTGTACGGGCGGCGTGTCCACCTGAACCTGGACGTCGACCCCGAGGTCCTCGGCGGCATCCAGGTGCGGATCGGCGACGAGGTCATCAGCGGCACCATCGCGGACCGGCTCGCTGAGGCGGGCCGCCGGATGGCCGGCTGACCAGCCACCAACTCAAGAGCATGTACTGACGGCCCGAGTTGGGTCGACGGTGTCCTCTGGGGGCCCGGAGCAGCGCGGCTGCTCCGGGAGCAAGTCCCCAGACCCCCAGAATTACTTCGGGCCCAACAAGGAGAGCAGGGAACCCAGATGGCGGAGCTCACGATCCGGCCGGAGGAGATCCGGGACGCACTGGAGAACTTTGTCCAGGCGTACAAGCCGGACGCGGCCTCGCGCGAGGAGGTCGGTACGGTCAGCGTTGCCGGCGACGGCATCGCGAAGGTCGAGGGTCTTCCCTCGGCCATGGCGAACGAGCTGCTGCGGTTCGAGGACGGCACCCTCGGTCTCGCCCTCAACCTCGAGGAGCGCGAGATCGGTGCGGTCGTCCTCGGCGAGTTCAGCGGCATCGAGGAGGGCCAGCCGGTGCAGCGCACCGGTGAGGTGCTCTCCGTCGCGGTCGGCGAGGGCTACCTCGGCCGCGTCGTCGACCCGCTGGGCAACCCGATCGACGGCCTCGGCGAGATCACTGGCATCGAGGGCCGCCGCGCCCTCGAGCTGCAGGCCCCCGGCGTCATGGTCCGCAAGTCGGTCCACGAGCCGATGGAGACCGGCTACAAGGCCGTCGACGCGATGACCCCGGTCGGCCGTGGCCAGCGTCAGCTGATCATCGGTGACCGTCAGACCGGCAAGACCGCGCTGGCCGTCGACACGATCATCAACCAGCGCGACAACTGGCGCTCGGGCGACCCCAAGAAGCAGGTCCGCTGCATCTACGTCGCCATCGGCCAGAAGGGCTCCACCATCGCGTCCGTGCGCGGTGCGCTGGAGGAGGCCGGCGCTCTGGAGTACACGACGATCGTCGCGGCTCCGGCGTCCGACCCGGCCGGCTTCAAGTACCTCGCCCCGTACACCGGTTCGGCCATCGGCCAGCACTGGATGTACCAGGGCAAGCACGTCCTGATCGTCTTCGACGACCTCTCGAAGCAGGCCGACGCCTACCGCGCCGTCTCCCTGCTGCTGCGCCGCCCGCCGGGCCGTGAGGCCTACCCGGGTGACGTCTTCTACCTGCACTCGCGTCTGCTGGAGCGCTGCGCCAAGCTCTCCGACGAGATGGGTTCCGGTTCCATGACCGGTCTGCCGATCGTCGAGACCAAGGCGAACGACGTGTCGGCGTTCATCCCGACCAACGTCATCTCCATCACCGACGGTCAGTGCTTCCTGGAGTCGGACCTCTTCAACGCCGGTCAGCGCCCCGCGCTGAACGTCGGTATCTCGGTCTCCCGTGTCGGCGGCTCCGCCCAGCACAAGGCCATGAAGCAGGTCTCCGGCCGCCTCCGTGTGGACCTCGCCCAGTACCGCGAGCTCGAGGCGTTCGCCGCCTTCGGTTCCGACCTGGACGCGGCCTCCAAGGCCGCCCTGGAGCGCGGTAAGCGCATGGTCGAGCTGCTGAAGCAGGGCCAGTACGCCCCGTACTCCACCGAGGACCAGGTCGTCTCCATCTGGGCCGGCACCACCGGCAAGATGGACGACGTTCCGGTCGAGGACATCCGCCGCTTCGAGCGCGAGCTGCTGGACAACCTCCACCGTGAGCACAAGGGTCTGATGGACAGCATCCGCGAGGGCGGCAAGATGTCCGACGACACGCTGCAGTCCGTGGCCGACGCGATCGCGTCCTTCAAGCAGCAGTTCGAGACCTCGGACGGCAAGCTGCTGGGCGAGGGCTGAGCATGGGTGCTCAGATCCGGGTCTACAAGAGGCGGATCAAGACCGTCTCCGCGACCAAGAAGATCACCAAGGCGATGGAGATGATCGCCGCCTCGCGCATCGTCAAGGCACAGCGCAAGGTGGCCGCGTCCGCTCCGTACGCCGGTGAGCTCACCCGGGCAGTGACCGCGGTTGCCACCGGCTCCAACACCAAGCACGCCCTGACCACCGAGGTGGAGAACCCGGTCCGGGTCGCGATCCTGCTCGTCACGAGCGACCGCGGCCTGGCCGGCGGCTACTCCTCCAACGCGATCAAGGCCGCCGACCTGCTCACCACCCGCCTGAAGGCGGAGGGCAAGGACGTCGTCACGTACATCGTCGGCCGTAAGGGCGTCGCGTACTACGGCTTCCGTGAGCGCCCGATCGTCGAGTCGTGGACGGGCTTCACCGACAGCCCGACCTACGCCGACGCCAAGCGGGTCGCCGGCCCCCTGATCGAGGCCGTCCAGCAGGACACGGCCGAGGGCGGCGTGGACGAGCTGCACATCGTCTTCACGGAATTCGTGTCGATGATGACGCAGACGCCGGTCGACAAGCGGCTGCTGCCACTGAGCCTGGAGACGACGGCCGAGGAGTCCGAGGCGGTCAAGGACAAGATCCTTCCGCTGTACGACTTCGAGCCGTCGGACGAGGGCGTGCTCGACGCACTGCTCCCGCGGTATGTCGAGTCCCGCATCTACAACGCTCTGCTGCAGGCCGCCGCTTCCGAGCACGCGGCCCGCCGCCGGGCGATGAAGTCGGCGACCGACAACGCCGAAGAGCTCATCAAGTCGCTCACGCGGCTTGCCAACGCGGCCCGCCAGGCCGACATCACCCAGGAAATCAGCGAGATCGTCGGTGGCGCCAGCGCTCTGGCCGACGCGACCGCGGGGAGTGACCGATAAATGACCACCACTGTTGAGACGGCCACGGCGACGGGCCGCGTCGCGCGGGTCATCGGCCCGGTCGTCGACGTGGAGTTCCCCGTCGACGCCATGCCGGAGATCTACAACGCCCTGACCGTCGAGGTCGCCGACCCGGCCGAGGCCGGCAAGACGAAGATCCTGACGCTCGAGGTCGCGCAGCACCTGGGCGAGGGCATGGTGCGCGCCATCGCCATGGAGCCCACCGACGGCCTGGTCCGCCAGGCCGCCGTGACGAACACCGGCGACGGCATCACCGTCCCCGTCGGTGACGTCACCAAGGGCCGGGTGTTCAACACCCTGGGCAAGATCCTGAACGACCCCGAGGCCGAGTCCGAGGTCACCGAGCGCTGGTCCATCCACCGCAAGGCCCCGGCGTTCGACCAGCTCGAGTCGAAGACCGAGATGTTCGAGACGGGTCTGAAGGTCGTCGACCTTCTCACCCCGTACGTCAAGGGCGGCAAGATCGGTCTGTTCGGTGGTGCCGGTGTCGGCAAGACCGTTCTGATCCAGGAAATGATCATGCGTGTGGCGAAGCTGCACGAGGGCGTTTCCGTCTTCGCCGGCGTCGGTGAGCGCACCCGTGAGGGCAACGACCTCATCCACGAGATGGCGGACTCCGGCGTTCTGGACAAGACCGCGCTGGTCTTCGGCCAGATGGACGAGCCCCCGGGCACCCGTCTGCGCGTGGCCCTGGCCGGTCTGACCATGGCGGAGTACTTCCGCGATGTGCAGAAGCAGGACGTGCTGTTCTTCATCGACAACATCTTCCGCTTCACCCAGGCCGGTTCCGAGGTCTCGACCCTGCTCGGCCGCATGCCGTCCGCGGTGGGTTACCAGCCGAACCTCGCCGACGAGATGGGCCTCCTGCAGGAGCGCATCACCTCGACCCGTGGTCACTCGATCACCTCGATGCAGGCGATCTACGTTCCCGCGGACGACCTGACCGACCCGGCCCCGGCGACGACCTTCGCGCACCTCGACGCGACGACCGTTCTGTCGCGTCCGATCTCGGAGAAGGGCATCTACCCGGCGGTCGACCCGCTGGACTCGACGTCCCGCATCCTGGACCCGCGCTACATCGCGCAGGACCACTACGACGCCGCCATGCGCGTCAAGGGCATCCTGCAGAAGTACAAGGACCTCCAGGACATCATCGCGATCCTCGGTATCGACGAGCTCGGCGAAGAGGACAAGCTGGTCGTCCACCGCGCCCGCCGTATCGAGCGCTTCCTGTCGCAGAACACCCACGCCGCGAAGCAGTTCACCGGCGTCGACGGCTCCGACGTGCCGCTGGACGAGTCCATCGCCGCGTTCAACGCCATCGCCGACGGCGAGTTCGACCACTTCCCGGAGCAGGCGTTCTTCATGTGCGGTGGCCTCGAGGACCTCAAGGCCAACGCCAAGGAGCTGGGCGTCTCCTGAGCCCCGTGCTCTTGACGGCCGGGGGCGGGGCTGCCCCGCCCCCGGTCCGTACGTCCCCTATTCTTTGACCCAACACCCGCCACACCCGGCGGGTGGAGACCCGAGGAGCCACGTTGGCTGCTGAGCTGCACGTCGAGCTGGTCGCGGCGGACCGAAGCGTCTGGTCCGGCGAGGCCACTCTGGTCATCGCGCGTACCACATCGGGTGACATCGGCGTCATGCCCGGCCACCAGCCGCTGCTCGGTGTGCTGGAGTCCGGCCCGGTGACCATCAAGACCGCCGACGGCAACGTCGTCGCCGCGGTGCACGGTGGGTTCATCTCGTTCGCGGACGACAAGCTTTCGCTGCTCGCCGAGATCGCGGAGCTTGCGGACGAGATCGACATCGAGCGCGCCGAGCGGGCGCTCGAGCGCGCCAAGGCGGACGCCGACGCGGCCGCCGAGCGCCGCGCGGATGTCCGGCTGAAGGCGGTCACGGGCGTTCGCTAGCCCGCGTCCCGCTTCGAGTACGACCCTCAGCCGCGGACCGGCCTGGACGACCTCCAGGGCGGTCCGCGGCTGAGGCGATAACGCAGGTGCAGCTCTAGATGATGCGAGGAGGTCGGTGGAGATGGTCCTCGCTCTGCTCGTGAGCGGCATCGTCGTTCTACTGGTGCTGGTGGGACTCTTCGTCTTCGGGCTGCGCAGGCGGCTCATCCAGCGGTCCGGCGGGACGTTCGACTGCAGTCTGCGCTGGAACGTTCCCGAGGACGACCCCGGACCCGCCGGAAAAGGCTGGGTGTACGGGGTCGCTCGCTACAACGGTGACCGGATCGAGTGGTTCCGGGTCTTCTCGTACGCCCCCCGCCCGCGCCGCGTCCTGCAGCGCGACTCCATCGAGGTGCTGGAGCGGCGCACGCCGCAGGGCGAGGAGGAGCTGGCGCTGCTGTCGGACGCCATCGTCCTCGCCTGCCTGCACGAGGGCACCCGCCTGGAGCTGGCGATGAGCGAGGACGCGCTCACCGGCTTCCTGGCCTGGCTCGAGGCGGCCCCGCCCGGGCAGAGAGTCAATGTCGCCTAAATAAGGCTTCTCTCTGGATGGGGGTACCCCCGGACGAAGTCTGGGGGAGGGTCAACGTCGCCTGACGCCGCGGCACGATGCCACGGCGTCATGAGGCTCAGCTGCGCGTCGTTTCGTGGTGCTCGACCGGCTCCGCGCCGGCGTCCTTCTTCGGCGCCTTCTTCGGCTCCTTGGGCCAGATCGTGTAGCTCAGCGCGATGACCACATTGATGCCGATCACCCACAGCATCCTCGTCTGCCACATGCGCAGCGAGCTGGTGTCGCCCCCGTCGCCCACGTACCAGGCGGCCGCCTGCAGCAGGCAGATGGCGACCACCGCGGACAGCACCCACTTCCCGGCCGTCTTCCACTCGTGCACCGTCCGCGCCATGCCGTACTTCGGCGGCTTCACCGGCGGCGGGCCACCGGCGAAGCGGTGGGCGAAGCGCTGGTCGGCCCACTTGATCGTGGAGTGGCCGAGCCCGACCGAGAAGCCGATGTAGACCGCGGCCAGGCCGTGCTTCCAGTCGGCCGAGGCGCCGTTCCCCAGGTCGATCGCGGTGGCGATCAGCAGCACCAGCTCCAGCACGGGCTCGAGCAGCAGCACGGCGATCCCCGCCCGGGGCATCCGGGCGAGATAGCGCAGGCTGAGACCTGCTGCCAGCAGGAGCCAGAAGCCCACCTCGCAGGCGACGATCAGCGTGACGATCACGGTTCTCTCCCTTCCCTCGCCTCCAGCGTCACCGCTGTGACCGGGGTTTTCGTCGTCGCGGGCGACGAGATGGCACTGCATCCTTCGATGTACCGCCGGCCGGTACGGGCGGCCGCCCGGCGGACGGCCGCACCCCGCCCGACGTGCTGAGATGGAGCCATGCCGGTCCGCTTCCTCCGCCACCCCGCGCGCGTCGACATCCTCATCGCGGTCTCCGGGCTGCTCGGGGGACTGCTGCTGTGGTTCCTCGGGCTGAGCGAGGGCAAGCCGCTCTTCGGGCTGCCCAAGTGGCTCGTCCTCGTCGCCCTGGTCGTGATGTCGGGCAGCGAACTGCTGCGCCGCCGCGCCCCGCTGACGGCCCTGGCCATCGGCACGGCGGCCGTGGCGCTGGACCTCTGCACGGGCACGCTCGTCGCCACCGTGGTGATGTACACGGACCTGGTCTACGCGGCCGTGCTGTACGGGTCGCCGGCCGTGGCCCGGCGCCTTCCCCGGGCCTGCGAGATCGGCACGGCGCTGGTGACGGCGCTGGCCCTGGTCCTGATACAGAAGCCCTCGGCGCTGCTGATCGGCTTCGCCTTCTCGCTGATCACCGTGGCCCCGGCCTGGACCGGGGTGGGCATCCGGGTGCACCGGGACCGGGCCGAGGCCGCCCGGCTGGCGGCCGAGAGGACCGCGCTGCTGGCCGAGCTGGACCGGCGCGAGGCGGTCGGGGCGGAGCGCGCCCGCATGGCGCGCGAGCTGCACGACATGGTCGCGGGCCATCTGTCCGCCATCGCCATCCACTCCTCGGCCGCGCTGTCGATCGGCGAGCCGGAGGCGTCCCGGGAGGCGCTCGGGGTGATCCGGGAGAACAGCGTGCAGGGCCTCGCGGAGATGCGCCGGCTGATCGGCCTGCTGCGCGAGCAGACGAAGGACGCGGACGAACCGGCGGCCACGCCCACGCTCGACGGCCTCGACGCGCTGCTCGAGCGGGCCCGTACGGCCGTGCGCGACGACCGCTTCTCGTTCGTCCTGCGCGACGAGCGGGGCCCTGGCGCCCTGCCCGCGCCGGTCGAGCTGGCGGCGTACCGCATCGTGCAGGAGTCGCTGACCAACGCGGTCAAGCACGCGGCGCCGGGCGAGGTGAGCGTGGCGCTGGCCAGGGACGACGGGGCGCTGGTGGTGCGGGTGGCCAGCGTCCTGGGGAGCGGCCGGGGCCGCGCGCGCCGGGGGCCGGGGCGGGCCTGACCGGCATGCGCGAGCGCGTCGCGCTGCTGGGCGGCGCGCTGGCCGCCGGGCCGGCGGCGGGGGAGGAGACGTTCTGGGAAGTACGGGCGGAGCTGCCCGTGGACGAGGAGGAGATCAGATGATCCGCGTCGTTGTCGCCGAGGACCAGGCCGCGGTGCGGTCGGGGCTCGTGCTCATTCTGCGCTCGGCGGCGGACATCGAGGTCGTCGGGGAGGCGGGCGACGGTGAGACGGCCGTCCGGCTGGCCCGTGAGCTACGGCCCGACCTGGTGCTGATGGATGTGCAGATGCCGCGGCTGGACGGGGTGTCGGCCACCCGCCTGATCACCGACGAGCGCCTCGCCGACGTGCTGGTGCTGACCACCTTCGACCTGGACGAGTACGTCTTCGGGGCGCTGCGGGCGGGCGCCGCGGGCTTCCTGCTCAAGGACAGCGAGGCGGCGGACCTGGTGACGGCGGTGCGCACGGTGGCGCGGGGGGAGGGGCTGATCTCCCCGGTCGTCACCCGGCGCCTCATCGCGGAGTTCGCGCATCCGACGCCCGTGCGCTCTCCGGGCGCGCCCGACGCGTCCGTGCTCGACGTCCTGACCCGCCGCGAGCGGGAGGTCCTGGCGTGCGTGGGGGAGGGGCTGTCGAACGCGGAGGTCGCCGGGCGGCTGGGAATGGCCGAGGCGACGGTGAAGACCCATGTCAGCCGGGTGCTGGGGAAGCTGGAGCTGCGCAGCCGGGTGCAGGCGGCGGTGCTGGCCCGGGAGTTGGGTCTGGTCCAGACCTCTTGACCGTTGGTACGGACCTTCCTACGCTCCCTTCACAACGCGCACCCTCATAACGCGCCCCTTCACCACGCGCACCCCCCACCCTGTCCGGCCCTCACTCGAGGAGCTTGCCTTGAGCACAGGAACCACGGGACACGGAAGATCACGCAGACGTCTCATCACCCGCGTCATGGCCCGCGCCCCGCTCGCGGCGCTCACCGCACTGCTGCTCCCCCTCGGCCTGGCCGTCGGCCTCGCGGCCCCCGCCCACGCCGCCCCCGCCGCCACGGCGACGTTCGTCAAGACCTCCGACTGGGGGACCGGCTTCCAGGCGCAGTGGACGGTGAAGAACACGGGCACCACCGCCCTCGACGGCTGGACCGTCGAGTGGGACTTCCCCTCCGGCACCACCGTCAGCTCGTACTGGGACGCGCTGGTCAGCGGATCCGGCGGGCATGTGACGGCCAGGAACCGCGAGTACAACGGCTCCGTCGCCCCCGGCGCCTCGGTCACCTTCGGCTTCGTCGGCTCGGGCGACGGCGAGCCCTCCGGCTGCCGGATCAACGGCGCGTCCTGCGACGGCGGATCGCCGTCCGACAGCCCGCCCGGCGCCCCGGGCACGCCCACGGCCGCCTCCGTCACCGCCGACAGCGTCTCGCTCAAGTGGGGCGCGGCCACGGACGACAAGGGCGTGAAGAACTACGACGTCTACCGGGGCAAGGCCAAGGTCGCCACCGTCGCCAAGCTCGCCTACACCGACACCGGCCTGAGCGCGGGCACCGACTACACCTACACGGTCGTCGCCCGTGACACCGCCGACCAGACCGGCCCCGCCAGCGCCCCGCTCAGCGTGCGGACCACCGGCGGGGGCGGCGACCCCCAGCCGGGCACGGACGCCGTCAAGGCGGGCTACTTCGTGCAGTGGGGCATCTATGGGCGCGGCTACACCGTGAAGTCCCTGGACACCACGGGCGCCGCCGGCAAGCTCACGCACATCAACTACTCGTTCTCCAACATCGACCCCGTCAACCTGACCTGCCTCAACGGCGTTACCAAGGCCACCAGCCCCAACCCCCAGGACCCCGGCCAGGGCGACGGGGCCGGTGACTCCTGGGCCGACTACGAGAAGGGCTTCGGCGCCGGCGAGTCCGTCGACGGCGTGGGGGACACCTGGGAGCAGCCGCTGGCCGGCAACTTCAACCAGCTGAAGAAGCTCAAGGCCAAGTACCCCAAGCTGAAGATCAACATCTCGGTCGGCGGCTGGACGTACAGCAAGTACTTCTCCGACGTCGCGAAGACGGACGCCTCCCGGCAGAAGTTCGTGAAGTCCTGCATCGACATGTACATCAAGGGCGACCTGCCCACGACGAACGGGCGCGGCGGCGCCGGCGTCGCGGCCGGCGTCTTCGACGGCTTCGACATCGACTGGGAGTGGCCGGGCTCCGAGGGCCACGCCGGCAACCACGTCTCCAAGGACGACAAGGCCAACAACACCCTGCTGTTCGCCGAGTTCCGCCGTCAGCTCGACGCGCTGAGCGGCACGACCGGGAAGAAGTACCTGCTGACCGCCTTCACCCCGGCCGACCCCGCGAAAATCGACGCGGGCTGGGACATCACCACCAAGGACGGCACCCCCAGCGTGCTGGACTACATGGACTTCGCCAACGTCCAGGGCTACGACTTCCACGGCTCCGGCAGCGACAACAGCTGGGAGCCGAACCGCACGGGACACCAGGGCAATCTCTTCACCGACCCCAAGGACCCGTACCCCACGAAGTTCAGCGTGGCCACGACCGTGCAGACCTACCTCGACGCCGGCGTCCCGCCCCGCAAGGTCGTCCTGGGGCTGGCCTTCTACGGCCGCGGCTGGCAGCAGGTCGCCGACGGCGGCGCGAACGGCGCCTGGCAGAGCGCGGGCGGCGCGGCGCCGGGGCAGTTCCCCGAGGAGGCCGGCACCCGCGGCTACGACAACCTCCTGGCCTCCGTGCCGAACCTGACGGTCCGCCATGACGAGACGGCGGTCGCGACGTACGGCTACACGGGCGCGGGCGGCCAGTGGTGGACGTTCGACGACGCCTGGTCCATCGGCAAGAAGACCGCCTGGCTGAAGTCCAAGGGACTCGGAGGAGTCATGATCTGGGAGATGTCCGGCGACCACGGCACGCTGATGAACGCGGTCGTCGGCGGCCTGGGCTAGCGCCCGCCCCCGAACCGACCGGGGAGGCGGAGCGGCCCCCCGCCTCCCCGGTCTTCCACCCGTCTTTTCAGCGGTTCTCGCCCGGCACCCACAGGCTGCATTTCCCGGGGGGCAACCCCCGGACCCCCGGCCGCGCCGAGGGCCGCCGCCTCAGCGGTTCTCGCCCGGCACCCACAGGCTGCATTTCCCGGGGGGCAACCCCCGGACCCCCGGCCGCGCCGAGGGCCGCCGCCTCAGCGGTTCTCGCCCGGCACCCACAAGATGTCGCCGAGCTCCTTGTTCGCCGTCCGCGCGAGGATGAACAGCAGGTCCGAGAGACGGTTGAGGTAGGTGGCCGTCAGGTGGTTCATGATGTCGCCGTGCATCTCCAGCGCCGCCCATGTGGAGCGCTCGGCGCGGCGGGCCACCGTGCAGGCCTGGTGCAGCAGGGCCGCGCCCGGCGTGCCGCCCGGCAGGATGAAGCTGCGGAGCTTCTCCAGGTCCGCGAGGAAGTGGTCGCAGTCGGCCTCGAGCTTGTCGATGTAGGACTGCTCGACCCGCAGCGGCGGGTACTTGGGCTCCTCCACGACCGGGGTCGCCAGGTCCGCGCCCACGTCGAAGAGGTCGTTCTGGACCCGTACGAGCACCTTGACGACCTCCGCCGGCAGCTGCCCGAGCGCGATGGCCACCCCGATCGCGGCGTTGGCCTCGTTCGCGTCGGCGTACGCCGCGATGCGGGTGTCGGTCTTGACGGTGCGGCTCATGTCACCGAGTGCGGTCGTGCCGTCGTCGCCGGTGCGGGTGTAGATGCGCGTCAGATTGACCATGGGGACGAGCCTAGCCACGCACCGCCCTCGAGGGCCGCCCACGCCGCACCCAACCTGTGATCAGTGTGACTGAAGTGACCCAACTGCACCGTGGGGCGCGCCCCGTGGCCGTCTCGGTGTGACGTCCGTCATCTGGGACGTGACGCGCATCTCTTACTGCCCACACGTGCGCCGACGGGCGCTAATCTCCGGGCGGAGAGGCGTGAATGCACAGATACATGCACAGGGAGTAAGGGGACAGTGGTGGCCAAGAAGCTCGCCGTCATCGGCGCCGGACTGATGGGCTCCGGGATCGCGCAGGTCTCCGCCCAGGCCGGATGGGACGTCGTGCTGCGGGACGTCACCGACGCGGCGCTGCGGCGCGGTACGGACGGCATCAAGGCCTCGTACGAGAAGTTCGTCTCCAAGGGGAAGCTGGAGGCCGCGGCCGCCGAGCAGGCGCTGGCCCGGATCACCACGACCACCGACCTCGACGCGGCCGCCGACGCCGACATCGTCGTGGAGGCGGTGTTCGAGGACATCGACACCAAGCGGGACATCTTCCGCACCCTGGACGGCCTGGTGAAGGACGAGACGGTCCTGGCCTCCAACACCTCCGCCATCCCGATCACCAAGATCGCGGCCGCCACGCAGCGCCCCGAGCGCGTCGTGGGCGCGCACTTCTTCTCGCCCGTTCCCATGATGCAGCTGTGCGAGCTGGTGCGCGGCTACAAGACCAGCGACGAAACGCTCGCCAAGGCCCGGGAGTTCGCCGAGGGCGTCGGCAAGACCTGCATCGTGGTCAACCGCGACGTCGCCGGCTTCGTCACCACCCGCCTGATCTCGGCGCTGGTCGTCGAGGCGGCCAAGCTGTACGAGTCGGGCGTGGCCAGCGCCGAGGACATCGACATCGCCTGCAAGCTGGGCTTCGGGCACGCCATGGGGCCGCTGGCGACCGCCGACCTGACGGGCATCGACATCCTTATGCACGCCACGGGCAACATCTACACCGAATGCCAGGACGAGAAGTTCGCCCCGCCGGAGATCATGCGCCGCATGGTGGACGCGGGCGACCTCGGCCGCAAGAGCGGACAGGGCTTCTACCAGCACTGACGGTCGGACGGATACCAAGTTCACCCACCCGGGTGAACTTGGTATTGGTTCGCCTGAAGGCGGCAACTTTGTGGTGTGAGAGGCAGTCAGTTCTTTAGAACCACATCCACATCAGGGACCACTCCCGGGAGCGCATATGCACATCAGGGGCGATCACGCCGAACTGGTCGTCGGGGGCCGCCTCGACGTCCGCAGCGCGGCGGACGCCCGTACGGTCCTGCACTCCGCCCTGGACGGCGGCCGGGGCGACCTCGTCCTGGACCTGACCGAGCTGGACTCCTGGGACGCCACCGGGCTCGGCGTCATCATGGGCGCCCACCGCCGGGCCGGCCGCACCGGCCGGCGGCTCGTCCTGCGCGGGGTGCCGGACCGGATGCAGCGACTCCTGGTGGCCACCCGGCTGCACCGCATCCTCGCCATCGAGGAGGACTGCCCCCGGCGGCGCCCCCTGCCGCACGTGTGAGACCCCCGTGTGCAAACGGGGCGCCGGACGGGCCCGGTGAGCCCCTCGAGGCGCGAGTGCCCCGATCCTCATGAGACTGTGACGTCCCGTGGCGCCGGGGCACCCTTCCCGTCGTAGATACTGTGGCAAGGTCTGTTCGGTTTCCCGCCGCCTACGAAAGCCCACGGCGGGCACCGGACCGGAATCGACGGCCCGGACAGCTCCCGGCCGGAGGTCGAAGGAGTGCGGACAGGCCGGAGGACACGACGGCACGCCACGCATCTTGGGGGCTCTGAACCATGGACCCGACGAACCGCGGATCCGAGGAATTCCACGACGACGAGCGGACTCCCGACGAGCCGGGCGCCACGGGGCGCCCGCCGCGCGAGTCCGCCGCGGCACCGGAGGTCCCCGCCGCCCAGGGTCCGGTCCGCGTCGTCCAGCTCGTCGCCGGTGACTACCTCCTCACCGTCAACCCCGTCGACGGCAGCGAGATAGAGCCCTGCCCGCCCGGCGCCCTGCCCGCCAGACCGGAGCGCCACGGCCCCGAGCGGCGCGAAGGCCTGCGCCTCGCCGCCGCGCCCCCGCCGCCCGCCCGTCAGGCCGGGCCCCAGCTGCCCCTGGTGGGCCGCTCGGAGGAGCGCGAGCGCCTGGGCCGGCTGCTCTCCCGCGGCCGTTCGGTGCGGCTGACCGGCCCCTCCGGCTCCGGCCGCAGCGTCCTGCTGGACGCCGTCGCCGAGGACTGCGCGGGCCTGGCGCCCGACGGCGTCGTCCGGCTCAGCGGCTACCACCGCACGCCCACCGACCTGCTCCACGAGCTCTTCGCCGTCGTCCACCACGCGCCGCTGCACCGCCTCGAGCGGGGCGAGTTGCTGGCGGCCGTGCACGAGATCGGTGCCGTGGTCGTCCTGGACGACCTCGAGTTCGGCGGCGCCGCGCTCGACGAACTCCTCGACGCCACACCCGAGTGCGCCTTCCTCCTCGCGGCCACCCCCGACGTCGCCGCGCCCTCCACCGACTCGCACGTGGAAGAGGTCTTCCTCGGCGGCCTGGACCGCACCGGCTGCCTGGAGCTGCTGGAGCTGGCCGTGGACCGGCCGCTCACCGACGAGGAGGCCGACTGGGCCGCGGACCTGTGGTTCGAGTCCGAGGGCCTGCCGCTGCGGTTCGTCCAGGCCGGCGCGCTGCTGCGGCAGAAGGACGAGCTCGCCTCCGCGCCGGCCGCCGCCGACGACGGGTTCGGCGTCTTCGCGGAGCGGCCCTACGCGGCCGCGGGCGACGGCGAGGACGAGGGGCGGCCCGCGTCGCTGCCCAGCCTCGCCGAGGCGGCGGGCCCCGCCGTCCTGCTCGCCTCCCGCCTGGACGAGGCCGCCCGCAACGCCCTGCGCTTCGCCGTCGCGCTCGGCGGCGAGATGCCCCACCAGGCGCACCTGCCGGCCCTGGCCGGCGACACCCACGCCGACGCCGCCGTCGGCGACCTCCTCGCCTGCGGGCTGATCACCCCCGTCGGCGCCCACTACCGGCTCGCGGCCGGCGTGGCCGAGCAGCTCCTCGCCGGGGGCTACGGCGACGAGGCCGCCGCCCGGGCGCACTCCGCCGCCCAGCACTACGCCTGGTGGGCCGGGCACCCCTCCGTCACCCCCGAGCGGATCGCCCAGGAGGGCGAGGTCATCCTCGCCGCGCTGGGCGCCCTCATCGGCGACGGCGACTCCGGGCACCGGGCGGCCGCGGTGCTGCTCGCCCGTACCGCCGCACCGGCCTTCGCGGCCGCGCTGCACTGGGGGGCCTGGGAGCGCGCCCTGCGGGCCGGGCAGGAGGCCGCACGGCTGGCGGGCGAAGTCGGCGAAGAAGCGTATTTCCACCACGAGTTGGGCGTGCTGGCGCTGTGCACCGGCAACCTCGACCGGGCCCGCGCCCAGCTGGAGGCCTCCATCGGGCTGCGCGGCGTGCTCGCCGACAAGCGCGGCGCGGTCGCCGGACGCCGGGCGCTGGCGCTCGTCGCCGACCGCTCGGGCCTGGCGATGGGCGCCCGTACGGTGCCCGGCGGCGGCCCGGCGCGCACCGGCTCCACGCGCGTGCCGCCGCTGCCCCCGCTGCGCACGCCCTCCGGCGAGGAGGTCCCGGCCGCCCGCCGCGAGGAGTCCGCCGCGCCCCCGGCCAAGCCGGCCACGGCGCGCCCCGTGCGGCCGCAGCCCGCCGACTCCACCACCACGATCGTCAGCCGTGTGCCGGCCGCGGCCGGTGCCCCGGCGGCGGCCGCCGCGCCGGTGCCCGTACCGCCCGCGCCCCCGCGGCGCGGCCCGCTGGGCCGGGCGTCGTGGGCGCACAAGCTCATGGCCGGCGGCAACCGGCGCAACCTCCTCGCGGCGGGCGCGGGCGCCCTCCTCGCCGCCGTCCTCGGCACCGTCGTCACCCTCGGCGCCACCACGGGCGGCGGGGACGGAGACCGCTCGGAGACGGTCCGGCCCGGCCAGTCGGCGGACCGGCAGGACGGCGACGGCGGGCTGAGCGCCGACGAGCCGGCGCCGGGCGAGAGCGGGCGCCCGCAGGTGCCCGGCCACGCGGGCAAGCCCGGGCAGTCGCCCGGGCCCAGCGGGACGGCCGGCTCGCCCGGCGCGTCCGGCAGCCCCTCGCCGTCCGCGTCCGGCAGCGGCGGCCCGGCCACCCAGTCGCCCACGCCGGGCCGGCCGTCCCAGAGCCCGACCCGCTCGCCCGGCGGCGGGGAGAGCCCCAAGCCGACGCCGCCCACGCCGACGAAGACCGAGGAGAAGCCCCCGACGACGCCGCCCACGCAGCCGCCGACCAAGGACCCGCTGCCCCCCACGGCCGCCGGCTCCAACTCGGCGAGCGGTCCCGCCCCGGGCGGGACCGGCTCCGGCGGCGGCACCCCCGTCGCCTAGCCCCGGGGCCCGGCGCCCACGCGAAGAGGGCCCGTACGGTGCGTACGGGCCCTCTTCGCGTGGTGCGGCGGCCGCCCGGAAGGGTCCGGGCGGCCGGCCGCTCAGAACAGTCGCAGCTTGTCGTCCTCGATGCCGCGCATCGCGTCGTAGTCCAGGACGACGCAGCCGATGCCCCGGTCGGTGGCCAGCACGCGGGCCTGGGGCTTGATCTCCTGGGCGGCGAAGACGCCGCGCACGGGGGCCAGGTGCGGGTCGCGGTTGAGGAGCTCGAGGTAGCGGGTGAGCTGCTCCACACCGTCGATGTCGCCGCGCCGCTTGAGCTCCACGGCCACCGTCGCGCCGTCCGCGTCGCGGCAGAGGATGTCCACCGGGCCGATGGCCGTGGGGTATTCGCGGCGGATGAGGGTGTAGCCCTCGCCGAGGGTCTCGATGCGGTCCGCCAGGAGCTCCTGGAGGTGCGCCTCCACGCCGTCCTTGATCAGGCCGGGGTCCACGCCCAGCTCGTGCGAGGAGTCGTGCAGGACCTCCTCCATGGTGATGATGAGCTTCTCGCCCGCCTTGTTGATCACCGTCCAGACGCCGTCGCCCTCCTTGAGGGTGCACGGCGGCGACATCCAGTTCAGGGGCTTGTAGGCCCTGTCGTCGGCGTGGATCGAGACGCTGCCGTCCGCCTTCACCAGAATCAGGCGCGGGGCGGAGGGCAGGTGGGCGGTGAGCCGGCCCGCGTAGTCCACGGAGCAACGGGCGATGACGAGACGCATGGTGAGCCACGCTACTCGACTCCTGCCACTTCACGCGATTCGCCCTGGAAGGCCCCCTCGGGCTTTGGCCAGTTGTCGGTGTTCTCCTGGTGGGGCAGCAGGGGCCGGATTACCGTTGAAGCGGGCGGTCGTCGTACGGGCACAGGGCGTCGTCGTCCGCTCGCCCATCCCTGAGACCCCGCTCGCGGGGTCGCGAGAGGAGAACCCATGTCGCTCGACGTCTCACCGGCCCTCCTCGAACAGGCCGAGCGAGGCGAGGTCGACGAAGCCGATTTCGTCGACTGCGTCCGGACCTCCCTGCCCTACGCATGGGAGATGATCAGCTCCCTGGTGGACCGGCTCAAGGTCGAAGGCGGACAGTTCGCCGACAACCGGACGCCCCCGCCGGACGAGCAGGCGCGTGGCCAGCTGCTGCGCGCCCTGGCGAGTGACGCGATTCGCGGTGCGCTGCAGCGGCACTTCGGGGTGCGCCTGGCGTTCCAGAACTGCCACCGGGTGGCCGTCTTCCCGACCGACCCTTCGGTGGACGAGCGACTGGCCCGCTTCACCTCGGTGAGGGGCCAGCTGCTGAACCAGTCGCCGGAGCTCCGGGACTGCTGACGCGTCCTGTGCTGCCGCTCCGAGTGCGGGAGGTGCGGAGAAACGGGGGCGGCAGCTCCGCCGGGGCCTGTGGCCGGCGGACGGGACGGGACCATGCGGGACCATGCGGGCGCCGACCGGTCGGGAGCCGGCCGGAGGCCCCGGGTCAGGCGAGGAGGGGCAGCACGTCCGCGCCGAGGCGGCGGAGGTTCTCCTCGGTGGCCGCGAGGTCGCCGGAGCCCTCGGCGAGCAGGGCGAAGCGGCCGATGCCCGTGCGCTCGCGGGTGGCCGCGAGGCGGTCGGCGCACAGCCTGGGCGAGCCGACGGGGTGGAGATCGCACAGCAGCTCCGTGTACGCGAGCGGATCGCGCATCCGGCGGATCCTGCCGTCGACGGTCACATGCGCCGACAGTCCGTGGTGCAGCCAGCCCGGCATCGTCTTCAGCAGCGTCTCCCGCGCCTCCTGGCACCGGTCGGCGATCTGCACCACCCCGGCCGCCACATGACCGGCCGACGCCACCTCATCGGGTGAACGCCCCTCCTCCAGCGCGCACTTGCGCCACAGGGCGACCATGTCCGCCTTCTCCTGGTCCTCGCTGTGCATGCCCAGCAGCATCGGCAGCCCGTGCGCCGCCGCCAGCCGCACGCTGGCGGGCGAGGTGCACGCGACGACCACCCCGGGGCCGGTCGAGTCCAGCAGCTCGTCGGGCCGGGGCACCACCGGGACCTCGCGGAAGGAGAACCGTTCTCCCTCACTGCCCACCCGGGGCTCCCGCAGCCAGCGCATCAGCAGTTCGAGCGACTCGGGGAACCCTTCTTCGTACGCCTCCAGGCCCGAGTTGAAGACCTCGAGGTCCACCCAGGGCCCGCCGCGGCCCACCCCGAGGGTGAACCTTCCGCCCGAGGTGAGGTGCAGCAGCGCCGCCTGCTCCCCCAGGGTCACGGGGTGGGTGGTGGGCAGGACGCTGACGGCCGTACCCACCCCGAGGGTGCGGGTGCGGCCGAGCAGCAGGGCGGCGAGGGTCACCGCGGACGGACACACTCCGTACGGCACGAAGTGGTGCTCCGCCAGCCAGACCGCGTCCAGCCCCGCCTCCTCGGCGACCTCCGCCGAGCGGACGGCCCGGTACAGCGCCTCCCCGTGCCCCTGGCCGGGGAATTGGGCGGCCAGGACAAATGCTCCAACGCGCATCGCTCTTTGTTCCTCCTAGCGACCGACGCGGCATCCCCCTGGAGGCAATAACGGCTGACACGTGCCGAAGGTACGGCCCTGCGTGAAGTTTTCATGATGATCGGTGCGCGGGCGCCATAGAGCCGGGGGACGCCGGGACGGGGCGGTGACCGTGCCGCGTAGGCTGGTCACGACCCGTAGCCCCAGACCCACCGAGGTGCCCCGTGTCCCCGCGCCGAAACCGCCCGCGAGGCGGGACCGACCGATCGTCACCCCTCCCGCCCGACACCGGGGGCGCGCGGTACGGCCTGGAGCGCACCGAGAGCTGGCAGGGCGAGGAGTGGGCGGTCCGCATGATCGGCGGCGGCGCGGCGGCGAAGCACTACCGGTGCCCGGGGTGCGACCAGGAGATCCCGCCCGGGGTGCCGCACGTGGTGGCCTGGCCGCAGTTCGGCGGCGGCGTCGAGGACCGCCGGCACTGGCACACCTCCTGCTGGAACGCGAAGGACCGCCGGAGCGCGCGGCTCCAGCGGTCCCGTAACGCGCCCAGGTACTGACCCCGGGCCGCCTATCGGCGGTCGCTCACGCGTCCCGCCTGGTCAGCGAGACGTACGCGCCGGCCAGCGCCACACCGGCCACGCCCAGCATGATCCACAGCGGGGTCCAGCCCGTGGGCCCCTCGATGTGGTCGGCCGAGGTGGCGTAGAACGCCGAGAGCTGCATCGGGATCGAGTACTCGATGAGCGCCTTGCGGACCTCCGAGAGGGCGTCGCCCATCATGAACAGCGACAGCACCATCGGCAGCAGGACCACGCCCAGCATGAGCGTGATCGCCCCGGCGGAGTGCCGCAGCAGCGCGCCCACGGCGAGCCCCAGCAGGCCCAGCGTCGCCACGTACAGGCTCACCCCGACCGTCGCCCGCAGCCAGGTCTCGGCGTCCGGGGTGAAGGTGGTCCTGTCGCCGAGCAGCGCGGAGTCCACCACCGCGATCATCCCGGTGGAGATGAGGGTGATCACGAACGTCAGGAGGAAGAAGACGATCGACTTGGCCCCCAGCACCCGCCCACGGTCCGGGCACGCGGTCAGGGTCGTACGGATCATGCCGGTGCCGTACTCGGAGGAGATCGTCAGCACGCCGAGCGTGACCACGCAGATGATGCCGAGCAGGACCCCGAAGAAACCGAGGGCGAGCGGCGAGGAGTTGCCGGTGTCGCCGTCCTGGCCGGCGACGAGGGTCGCGGCCAGGAAGCCGATGCCGAGGACGAGCAGCACCATGACGCCCAGCGTCCACATCGTCGACCGCACGGACCGGATCTTGGTCCACTCGGAGGCGACGGCGTCGAGGAGCGTGGCCTTGCGGATCGGGATCGGCGACACGTAGCCGACGGGACCGCCGGCGGGCATCTGGCCCGGCCAGTAGCCCTGCGCCTGGCCGGGGTGCGGGGCGGCGGCCTGCGCGCCCGGGTGCGGCGGCACGGCCGGGGCGTGGGGCGGGGTCTGCGGGGCGGTCTGCGGGGGCGCGGGGGCTGCTGCGGGGTGGTCATCGGGCGTCCTCGCTGTCACGCTTGGTCAGGTCGGCGGGCGCGCCCTGCGGAGCGGGCCCGGAGGGCGGGGAGTGGTCGGGGCGGCGGGGGCTGCGGGAGCCGGCGCCTGCGGCGCGGCGACGGGCTGGGCGTAGGGGTTGGGCTGCTCGCCCGGCAGCACCGGGTAGGCCTGCTCGGCCCAGCCCTGCGGGGCGGCGGCGGGCTGCTGCCAGCCGTGCTGGGCGGGCGGCGCCTGCAGGCCCGCGCGCTGGTCCTGGGTGGAGCGGTAGTCGACCGCGCCCTGCGTCATCCGCATGTACGCCTCCTCCAGGGAGGCCTGGTGCGGGGAGAGCTCCCACAGGCGGGTGTCCACGTCGTGGGCGATGTCGCTGATGCGGGGGAGCGCCAGGCCCGTCACCCGCAGGGCGCCGTCCTGTTCGGACAGCACCTGGGCGCCGGCCTCGACCAGCGCGGTCGTCAGCTTCTCGCGGGCCGCCACCTCGCCGTCGGGGGTGCGCACGCGCGCGAAGCCGGCCGAGTTCGCGGAGATGAAGTCCTTGACGCTCATGTCCGCCATGAGCTGCCCGCGCCCGATGACGATCAGGTGGTCGGCGGTCAGCGCCATCTCGCTCATCAGGTGCGAGGAGACGAAGACCGTACGGCCCTCGGCCGCCAGGCCCTTCATGAGGTTGCGGACCCAGAGGATGCCCTCGGGGTCGAGGCCGTTGACCGGCTCGTCGAAGAGCAGCACCTGGGGGTCGCCGAGCAGGGCGGCGGCGATGCCCAGGCGCTGGCCCATGCCGAGGGAGAAGCCCTTGGAGCGCTTGCGCGCCACGTCCTGGAGGCCGACGACGCCGAGGACCTCGTCCACGCGGCGGGCGGGGATGCCGGAGAGCTGGGCGAGGGAGAGCAGGTGCATGCGGGCGCTGCGGCCGCCGTGCACGGCCTTGGCGTCGAGCAGGGCTCCGACCTGGCGCGGGGCGTTGGGGAGCTTGTGGAAGGGCTGCCCGCCGATGGTGACCCGGCCGGCGGAGGGCACGTCCAGGCCGAGGATCATGCGCATCGTCGTCGACTTGCCGGAGCCGTTGGGCCCCAGGAAGCCGGTGACGGCCCCCGGCCGTACCTGGAACGTCAGGTTGTGCACGGCCGTCTTGGCGCCGTAGCGCTTCGTCAGGCCGACTGCCTCGATCATTCTCCGCCCCTCGCGAGCTTCGTCCAGGGCGTGAGCCCCCGTAAGGGTTAGGAGGATAGACGAGGGGTTGACGGTTCCCGATATGTGAGAGGTACGGGTGCGATAAGGCCCGAGGCCCCTGCCACGCGGGCCGTCCGGGGCCTCGGGAGCCGGTCCCGGGGGGCCTAGGCGTCCCGGCGGGCGAGCACCGCGTACCCGCCGATCAGCGCCGCCACCACCCACAGGGTCATGATCGCGAAGCCGCCCCAGGGGCCGTAGGGGGCGTCGTCGCCGACGGTGACGACCTGCATGACCTTCTGCCCGGCCTGGTCGGGGAGGTAGCGCCCCACCTTCTTGGTGGCGGAGACGTTGCCCAGGATGGCGGAGATGAGGAAGAAGAACGGCATCAGGATGCCGAGGGCGAGCATCGGGCTGCGCAGCATCGTCGCGACGCCCATCGAGAAGACCGTGATCAGCGTCATGTAGAGGCCGCCGCCGATGACGGCGCGCAGGACGCCGGGGTCGCCGAGGGAGGCCCGGTGGATGCCCAGCATCGCCTGGCCGGTGAAGAAGGCCGCGAAACTCGTGATCATTCCGACGGTGAACGCGAGCAGCGTGGCAATAGTGATCTTGCTGAAGAGAAAGGTGGCGCGCTGCGGTACCGCCGCGAGCGAGGTGCGGATCATTCCTGTGCTGTATTCGTTCGATACCACCAGCACCCCGAAAACGATCAATGCCAGCTGGCCGAGTCCCATTCCCGCGAAGCTGACGAATGTCGGATCGAATTCGATCTTTCCCTGGGGGTCGAGGCGGTCGAAATCCTTCTTGGCCAGCGCGCTGATCAGCGCGCCGAGAGCGACGGTCACCACCAGGGCGAGCCCCAGCGTCCACACCGTGGAACGCACCGATTTGATCTTCGTCCATTCCGACCGCAGGACCTGGGCCGCCACCGCCATGGTCAGGATCCCTTCTTCCGCCAGCCGGCTCCCCACTGCCCGCCCGCCTCCGCCGTCGGCGCCGCGGCGGCCGCCGGGCGGTGGTTCTCGTGCGCGTGGTACTCCACCGACCCCGCCGTCAGCCGCATGAACGCCTCCTCCAGCGAGGCCGACCGCGGGCTCAGCTCGTGCAGCACGAGCTGATGCCGCGCCGCCAGCTCGCCCAGGTGCGCCGCGTCCTCGCCCTCGACCTCCAGCGCCCCCTCCGCGCCGGGCACGAAGTCGATGCCGGCGCCGCGCAGCACCTCCCGCAGCCGCTCCTGGTCGGGCGAGCGCATCGTGACGAACGCGCGGGAGTTCTCCGCGATGAAGTCCGCCATGCTGGTGTCTGCCAGCAGCTTCCCCTGGCCGATGACCACCAGGTGGTCGGCGGTCAGCGCCATCTCGCTCATCAGGTGGGAGGAGACGAAGACCGTACGGCCCTGCGCGGCCAGGCCCTTCATGAGGTTGCGGATCCAGTGGATGCCCTCGGGGTCGAGGCCGTTGACCGGCTCGTCGAACATCAGGATCCGCGGATCTCCCAGCAGGGCGCCCGCGATGCCCAGGCGCTGGCCCATGCCGAGGGAGAAGCCCTTGGTGCGCTTGCGGGCCACCGAGGTCAGGCCCACGGTGTCCAGCGCCTCCCGCACCCGGCCCGCCGGGATGCCGTTGCTCTGCGCCAGGCACAGCAGGTGGTGGTAGGCGCTGCGGCCGCCGTGCATCGCCTTGGCGTCCAGCAGGGCACCGACGGTCTTGAGGGGGTCGTGCAGCTCGCGGTAGTGCCGGCCGTCGATGCGGACCGTGCCGCTGGTCGGACGGTCCAGGTCGAGCATCATCCGCATGGTCGTCGACTTGCCCGCACCATTGGGGCCCAGGAAGCCCGTGATGACGCCGGGCCGGACGGTGAACGTGAGGTGATCCACGGCGCGGACGTCGCCGTAGTGCTTGGTCAGCCCCTCAAGCTCGATCATTCCGCCACGGTAAGCGCGCCCACCGGGCCCCGCCACCGGTGGCGCGGACTCCGCCGGACGTCGTACGCGCCCCTCCGGAAAGGCCCCCGCGCAGGCCCCCGCACAGACCTCCGGGAAAGACCACTCGGCGCGTCACGCGCCCCTTCGGGCGGCGCATGACGCGCCGAGCACAGGATCTCCCGGTCGAATGCCGTGCGGCCGCCGTGTCAGCGGCTCTGCTGGGCCGGAACGCCGCGCGAGATCGGCTCGTCGTCACCGGGCACCCCGGCCGCCGCCACGGCCGCGCCGGTCAGCGTGGCCAGCATCTCGCGGACGTTGGTCAGCTGGGCGTTGATGCTGTCGCGGCGGTTGGTCAGGGCCGCCAGCTCGCGCTCGGACTCGCTGCGGATGCGGTCCGCCTTGGCGTTGGCGTCGGCCACGATGTCCTCGGCCTGGCGCTGCGCGGTCTCCACCGTCTGGCGGGCCCGGCGCTCGGCGTCCGTACGCAGCTTCTCGGCCTCCAGGCGCAGCTGCTCGGCACGGTGCTCGATCTCCGCAAGGCGCTTCTCGGCCTTCGCCTGCCGGGAGGCCAGGTCGCGCTCGGACTGCTCACGGCGCTTGGCCAGGTTGGTCTCGAAGTCCGCGGCGGCCTGGGCGGCCTTGGCGCGGGTCTCCTCGAAGAGGGCGTCCGCCTCCTCGCGCTTGGACTGCGCGTCCTTCTGCGCCTCGCTGCGCAGCTGGGCGGCGTCGCCCTTGGCCTTCTCGACGATCCGGGCGCCCTCGTCCTCCGCCTTCGCCTTGCGGTCGGCGGCGAACGACTCGGCGTCGTTGCGCACCTGCTGGGCGGCCGACTCGGCCAGCTCGCGGTGCTGCTCGGCGGCGCGCCGGGCCTCCTCACGCAGGTCCTTGGCCTCCTCCTCGGCCAGCCGGAGGATCTTCTCGACCCTGGCCCCGAGCCCCGCGTACGACGGCTCGGCGTCATTGATCTGCGCCTGAGCGTTCTGCGTTTCGAGGTGCAGCTCCTCGATGCGCTTTTCCAGAGAAGTGATCCGGGCCAGTGCGCTGTCACGGTCCGCTACGAGCTTCGTAATGCGGTCGTCCACCTGGCCGCGGTCGTATCCACGCCGCACCAACTCGAAGCCGAAGGGGGAGGAAGTGTCGCTCATGGGGTTCCTGTCATTGGAGACCTGTGAGGTGATAGAGCGAATCCTAGGGGCGTGAGCGGCGTGTCATCGAGCAGATGGTGGTAGACGGTGGGGGAATCTGGAAAATGACCCCTCGATTGAGTGGCTACTTTCGGTCTTGCTTGCCACCCGATCGAGTTGCGCCGACACCGGCCGCCGCCTTCACCCCGCCGTCCTTGGAGCCACCCGCCCCCGGGGACTCAAATGATTCCAACGCTTCCAACACGTCCTGGACACGGGAAATCTCGGCCTGAATGTCCTCACGACGGCGGACCAGGACGTCCAACTCCCGCTTCCCCTCCTCGAGAAGCCGTGCGGCCTCCTCGCGAGCCTCGGTGCGCAGGCGCTCGGCCTCGCGTACCGCGGTCGTCTTCTTCTGCTCGGCCTCCTTGATGAGCGCGTCCGCCTTCTTCACGGCGGTGATGCGCACCTTGCTGGCCTCGCTCTGGGCGTTGGAGATGAGCTTCTCCGCCTTCTCCTCGGCCTCCGTCAGCTGCTCGGTGGCGGCCGCGACCAGCTTGTCGCAGCGCTCGCCCGCCGACTGCATCGCCTCGGCCGCCTCCCGGCGGGCCCGGTCGTGCAGCTCCTCGACGTCGGTCTCGATCCGGGTGCGCAGCTCCTCGGCCCGCTCCCTTATGGCGGTGGCGTCCCCACGCGCCTCGGCGAGCATGGTGTTGGCGTCCGTACGGGCCTGCTCCACCAGGGCGTTGCCCTCGCCGGTGGCCTCGTTGACGATCCGCTCGGCCTCCTTGCGGGCGGCGCCCACCATGGCGTCGGCCTGCTCCTCGGCGGCGGTGGCGGCTCGTACCGCCTCCTCCTGCGCCTTGGCGACCAGCGCGTCCGCCTGCTCGGCCGCGTCCGCCAGCTTCCTGGCACCCGCGTCCCGGGCCTGGTCGATCGTCCGCTCGCCCTCGGCACGGGCCTCGGCGCGCAGCCGCTCCGCCTCCTGGACGGCGTCGGCCTTGATGCGCGCGGAGTCGGCCCGCGTGCTGTTGGCGTTCTCCTGCGCGGCGGCCAGCGCCTCGGCGGCCTCGGCGGACATCCGCTCCGCCTCCGCCAGCGCCTCGGCGACCAGGGTGTCCGCCTGCTCGGCGGCCTCCGCCCGGCGGGCGTTGGCGGCCTCGCGGGCCTCGTCGGTGGTGCGCGCCGCCTCCCGGCGGGCGCTCTCCAGCGCCTCGTCGGCGTCGCCGCGCAGCCGCGCGGCCGCGGCCTCCGCCTCGGCGACGGCGCGCTCGGCCTGCTCGGCGGCCTCGGCGCGGTGGGCGTCGGCGGCCTCGCGGGCCTCCTCGAGGGCGAGGGCGGCCTCGGCGGCCATGTTCTCCGCCTCGCTCACCGCCTTCGCGATGAGCTCGTCCGCCTGCTGGGCGGCCTCCGCGCGGCGGGCGTTCGCCGCCTCGCGGGCCTTGTCCACGATCCGGTCGGCGTCGTCCTGCGCCGAAGCCGTCAGCTCCGCCGCCTCGTCGACGATGCGCTCGGCCTCGGCCCGGCCCTCGGACCGGATCTTGTTCGCGTCCTCGCGGGCCTCGGCGCGGGTACGCGCCGCGTCCTGCTCGGCCGACGCCAGCGCGTCGGAGGCGTCCGTGCGCATCTGCTGCGCCTTCGCGGACGCGTCCGCCACCAGCCGCTCGGCCTCGGCCGTCGCCTTGGCGAGCACGGCTTCGGCCTGCTCGTCGGCCTTGGCCTTCTTCTCGGCGGCGGCCGTACGCAGCCGCTCCGCCTCCTCCGCGGCCTCGGCGCGCTGGGCGTCGGCGGCCTCGCGGGCCTCGTCCAGGGCGAGGGTGGCCTCGTCGGCCAGCTTCTCCGCCTCGCTCACGGCCTTCGCGATGAGCTCGTCGGCCTGCTGAGCGGCCTCCGTGCGCTGGGCGTTCGCGGCCTCGCGGGCCTCGTCGACCGTACGGGCGGCCTCGGCGCGCAGCCGGTCCGCGTCCGCCTCGGCCTGCGCCCGGTGGGCCTCGGCCGCCTCGCGGGCCTCGCCCTCGAGCCGGGTGGCGTCCGCCGTGGCGGCCTCCACCAGCTCGGCGGCCTCGGCGACCAGCCGCTCCGCCTCGTTCGTCGCCTCGGCGATGAGCTCGTCCGCCTGCTGGGCGGCCTCGGTGCGACGGGCGTTCGCGCTCTCGCGGGCCTCGTCGACCATGCGGGCCGCCTCGGTCCGCAGCCGCTCGGCCTCCTCGCCGGCCTCGGCCAGCGTGACGCGGGCCTGCTCGGCGCTCTCCGCCCGCTGGGCGTCGGCCGCCTCACGGGCCGCCTCGACCGTACGGGCCGCCTCGGCGCGCAGCCGCTCGGCCTCCTTCGCGGCCTCGGCGATCAGCTCGTCGGCCTGCTGGGCGGCCTCGGTGCGGCGGGCGTTGGCCGCCTCGCGGGCCTCGTCCAGGACGCGGGCGGCCTCGGTCTCCACGCGCGTGCCCTCGGCGATGGCCTCCGCGACCGTGCGCTCCGCCAGCTCCTTGGCGGCCTCGGAGGCGGCCTTGGCCTCCGCACGGGTGGCGGCCGCCTCCTCGTCGGCGCGCTCACGCTCGGCGTAGGCCTCGGCACGGACCCGGTCGGCCTCGATCTGGGCGTCGGTGACGGTCCGTTCGGCGTTGTGCTCGGCGGCCGAGCGCAGCCCGGCGATCTCCTCCTCGGCCTGCTCGTGCAGCCCGGCGACGGCGTCGCGCACCTGCTGGGCGGTCTGCTCGGCGGCGGCCACGAGCTCGCTCGCGCGCTGCTCGGCCTCCTCGACCAGGCGCCGCCCCTCCTCCTGCGCCTCGGCGACCCGCTTGCGCGCCGAGGCCAGCAGCTCCTCGCTCTGCTCGTGCGCCGCCTCGCGCTCGGCCTGCGCCTCCGTACGGGCGTCGCCGAGCAGCTCCTCGGCCTCCCGGCGGCGCCGGGCGGCCTCCTCCTGGGCGGCGGCCAGCGCCTCGGCGGCCTCGGCGGCCGTGCGCTCGGCGGCGGCGTTCGCCTCCGCGCGCAGCCGGTCGGCGCTCTCCTGCGCCTCCGTGCGCAGCCGCTCGGACTCCTCCTCGGCCTCGCTCACCAGGCGCGCGGCCGTGGCCTCGCCCTCCGCGCGGGCCCCGGCGGCCTCCTCGGCCGCCTCGGTCCGCAGCCGCTCGGACTCCTCCTCGGCCTGCTCCCGCAGCGTGCGCACCCGCTCCGCGGACTCCGTGCGCAGCCGCTCGGCCTCCTCGGCCGCCTCGCGGCGCAGCCGCTCGGCCTCGGCACGGGCCTCGCGCAGCGCCGTCTCGGCCGACTCCACGCGCTGCTCGGCCTCGGTCTGCAGCCGGGCCAGTTCGGACGCGGCCTCCTCGGCGCGGGCGCGGGCGGCCTCCTCGGCCTCCTCGCGGGTACGACGCGCGGCCTCGGCGGCCTCGGTGCGCGTGCGCTCGGCGTGGTCCTCGGCCTCCTCGGCCATCTCCTCGGCCTCGGCGCGGGCCCGCTCCAGGGCCTCCTCGGCCTGCTTGCGCAGCGTGGCGGCGCGCTCGCCGGCCTCGGCGCGCACCCGCTCGCTCTCGGCGGTCGCGCCGGCGCGCGTCTCCTCCGCGTTGGCCTTGGCCTTGGCCAGCAGCTCCTCGGCGGTGGTGGCCGCCTCCTCGATCTGCTGCAGCGCCTCGCGGCGGGCCTCGCCGCGGATGCGCTCGCCCTCGGCGACGGCCTCGGCACGCAGCTGCTCGGCCTCGCCGCGCAGCCGCCGGGCCTCCTCCTGGAGCTCGACGGTCCTGGCGCGGTACTCCTTGGTGTCGTCCTTCGCCTCGCCCTTGAGCTGCTCGGCGGTGTCCGCGGCCTGCTCGCGCAGCCGCTCGGACTCGGCCTCCGCCTCGCCGCGGATGCGCTCGGCCTCGGCGGCGGCGGCCCTGGTGGTGGCCAGGGCGTCCTCCGACGCCTTCGCCAGCACCTCCTCGGCCGTACGGGCGGCCTTGGCCAGGGCGGCGGCGGAGTCCTCGGCGACGGCGCTGCGCGCCTTCTCGGCGGCCTCGGCCACCAGCCGCTCGGCCTCGGCCGCGGCGTCCGCGCGCAGCTGCTCGGCCTCGGCCTTGAGGGCCTCGGCCTCCTTGGTGGCCTCGCTCACCAGGCGGGCGATCTCGGCCCTGGCCGTACGGGTGCGCTGCTCGTTGTCCGACTCGGCGCCGGCCAGCCGCCGGGAGGCGGTCTCCTTGGCCTCGGCGACGAGCTTGTCGGCCTCGGCGCGCGCCTCGCGCAGCGCCGTGTCGGCCTCCTGCAGGCGCGCTTCGGCCGTGCGCGTCATCTCGGCGGAGGCGGTGCGCGCCTGGTCGGACTCGGCGCTGGTGGACGAGCGCAGCTGCTCGGCGTGGTCGGTGGCCTCCTGGGCCTGCGCGGAGGCGGCGCTCAGCAGCCGCTCGGCGTCCGTGCGCGCGCGGCGCAGGATCGCTTCGGCTTCCGCGCGGGCCTCCTCGGCGGCGGCTCCGAGCCGGCTGCTGGCCTGCTCGGTCAGCCGCTGGGCCTCGGCGCGGGCCGCGGTCAGGGCCTGCTCGGCCTCCGCCCGCGACTCCTCCAGCAGCCGGCGCGCCTGCGACTCGGTGCGGGCGCGCAGCTGCTCGGCCCAGGCGACGTTCTCGTTGACGTGCGACTCGACGGTGCGGCGGCGCTCGTTGAGCTCCTCGTCCAGGCGCTGGCGGCGGGCCACCGCCTCGGCGTGCAGCTCCGACTCCAGGCGGGCCTGGCGCTCGGCCTGCTCCTGGAGCAGGCGCTGCGTCTGGGCCCGGGCCTCGCGCAGCTCGCGCTCGGCGTCCGTGCGCAGCTGCTCGGCCTGGATCTGGGCGTTGCGCAGCAGCTGCTCGGCCTGGTAGCCGATGTCCGCCGAGTCGTAGGCGGGACGGTGTGCGAGGTTGCGGCGCGCCTCATGGAGCTTGGCGCGCAACACCTCGACCTGGTAGCCGAGGTCGTCGGCGTGCTGGACAGCCTTTTCCCGCTCGGTCTTCAGCCGCTTCATCTCGGCCTCGAACTTCGAGAGGTGGTCGGCTTCCTCCAGCTGACTCTCCTGGCGCTCGTAGCCCCGCACAGCGCGGTCCATCCGTCCCCTGGTCGCGTCGGCGGCCGGCCCCGTACTGCGTCGGTGGTGGAACCCGGAGCCCGCCCTTCCGAAGAAATGGTGTCAGATCATCGGTACAGCCCGGGCCCGGGGGCCACCCGGTAACCCCGGCCGAACCCGCACTCTACCGGCCGGGGGAGGGGTGGGTCAGTGCTCCGCCTCCGGGCGGGGTGCCGAGGTGACCAGTTCGGTGAGCACGCCGTGGCAGTCCTTGGGGTGCAGGAACGTGATGCGCGAGCCCATCGAGCCCCGGCGGGGCTCGTCGTAGAGGACCCGTACGCCCTTGTCCCCGATGGCCCGCGCGTCCCCGTCGACGTCCGCGGTGCCGAACGCGATGTGGTGAACGCCCTCGCCGTTCTTCGCGAGCCACTTGCCGACCGCGGAGTCCTCCCGCGTGGGCTCCAGCAGCTGCAGATAGGAGGCCCCGCCGTCGGAGGTCCCGTTGATTTTCAGCATGGCCTCGCGGACGCCCTGCTCCTCGTTGACCTCGGTGTGGAACACCTCGAAGCCGTACGTGGCACGGTAGAACTCGACGGTCCGGTCGAGGTCGAAGCAGGCGATCCCGATGTGGTCGATGCGCGTCAGCATGGCTCCAGTGCACCGCCGGACGGGGTGGTTACGCAACGTGCGCGCGATCACACCTTCCGCCCGGTGACCGGGTGCCGCACGCTCAGTACATTGACGGGAACCGTCGTTAACATCCCTCTGCTCGAAGGGGCCGCGCCCATGTCTGGTACGAACGGGAACAACCGCCGCACTTCCGTCATCGTCGCGGGCGCCCGTACGCCCATGGGCCGCCTGCTGGGCTCGCTGCGCAGCTTCTCCGGCGCCGACCTGGGCGGCTTCGCCATCAAGGCGGCCCTGGACCGGGCCGGCATCGGCGGCGACCAGGTGCAGTACGTGATCATGGGTCAGGTGCTGCAGGCCGGCGCCGGGCAGATCCCGGCCCGCCAGGCCGCCGTCAAGGCCGGCATCCCCATGAACGTCCCCGCCCTGACCGTCAACAAGGTCTGCCTGTCGGGCCTGGACGCCATCGCGCTGGCCGACCAGCTCATCCGCGCGGGCGAGTTCGACATCGTGGTGGCCGGCGGCCAGGAGTCGATGACCAACGCCCCGCACCTGCTGCCCAAGTCCCGCGAGGGCTTCAAGTACGGCGCCGTCGAGATGCTCGACACGATGGCCCACGACGGCCTGACGGACGCCTTCGAGAACATCGCGATGGGCGAGTCCACCGAGAAGCACAACACCCGGCTGGGCATCCGCCGCCCCGAGCAGGACGAGATCGCGGCGCTGTCCCACCAGCGGGCCGCCGCCGCCCAGAAGAACGGCCTGTTCGAGGCCGAGATCACCCCGGTGGAGATCCCGCAGCGCAAGGGCGAGCCGGTCGTCTTCAGCAAGGACGAGGGCATCCGCGCGGAGACCACGACGGAGTCCCTGGCCAAGCTGCGCCCCGCCTTCACCAAGGACGGCACGATCACGGCCGGCACGTCCTCGCAGATCTCCGACGGCGCCGCCGCGGTGGTCGTGATGAGCAAGGAGAAGGCCGAGGAGCTGGGCCTGGCGTGGATCGCCGAGATCGGCGCCCATGGCAACGTGTCCGGCCCCGACAACTCCCTGCAGTCCCAGCCCTCCAACGCCATCCTGCACGCGCTGGGCAAGGAGGGCCTGACGGTCGGCGACCTCGACCTGATCGAGATCAACGAGGCGTTCGCCGCCGTCGCGGTGCAGTCCATGAAGGATCTGGGCGTATCCCCTGAAAAGGTGAACGTCAACGGTGGCGCCATCGCGCTCGGCCACCCGATCGGCATGTCGGGCGCCCGCATCGTGCTGCACCTCGCGCTGGAGCTCAAGCGGCGCGGCGGCGGGACCGGCGCGGCCGCGCTCTGCGGCGGCGGCGGCCAGGGCGACGCCCTGATCGTCCGCGTGCCGGGCAACTGACTCCCGGCCCCCGGCCGGCATCCGATGTGTGGAACGGAGCAGTGATGGTGGACGTCCCCGCTTTGGTCGAGCAGGCCCGCGACGGCAGGCCGCGCGCGGTGGCCCGGCTGATCTCCCTGGTGGAGGGGGCGTCCCCGCAGCTGCGCGAGGTGATGGCCGCGCTGGCCCCGCTCACCGGCGGCGCCTATGTGGTGGGCCTGACCGGCTCGCCCGGCGTCGGCAAGTCCACCTCGACGTCGGCGCTGGTGAGCGCGTACCGGCGGATGGGCAAGCGGGTCGGCGTGCTCGCCGTCGACCCCTCCTCGCCGTTCTCCGGCGGCGCGCTGCTCGGCGACCGGGTCCGGATGTCGGAGCACGCCTCCGACCCGGGCGTCTACATCCGCTCGATGGCCACCCGCGGCCACCTGGGCGGCCTGGCGTGGGCCGCCCCGCAGGCCATCCGGGTGCTGGACGCGGCCGGCTGCGACGTGGTCCTGGTGGAGACCGTGGGCGTGGGGCAGTCGGAGGTGGAGATCGCCTCCCAGGCCGACACGTCGGTGGTGCTGCTGGCGCCCGGCATGGGCGACGGCATCCAGGCCGCCAAGGCGGGCATCCTCGAGATCGGCGACGTCTACGTCGTCAACAAGGCCGACCGCGACGGCGCGGACGCCACGGCCCGCGAGCTCAACCACATGCTGGGCCTGGGCGAGGCCCGCGCGCCCGGCGACTGGCGGCCCCCCATCGTCAAGACGGTGGCCGCGCGCGGCGAGGGCACCGACGAGGTGGTCGAGGCGCTGGAGAAGCACCGCGCCTGGATGGAGGAGCGGGGCGTCCTCGCCGACCGGCGGCGCCGGCGGGCCGCGCACGAGGTGGAGACCATCGCCGTGACGGCGCTGCGCGAGCGCATCGGCGACCTGCGGGGCGACCGCCGGCTGGCCGCGCTCGCGGAGCGCGTGGTGGGCGGCGACCTCGACCCCTACGCCGCCGCCGACGAGCTCGTGGCGGGCCTGACCGAGGGCTGACCCGGCCGAGGGCCGGAACGACCGATCGCCGTCGCCGCCGGAGGAGTTCCGGTGGCGACGGCGATCGGCGATCAGTGGTGACCGGGAACGGTCAGATGCGCCCCCGCGTGGACCGCAGGTGCTGGGCGACCGGACGCAGGGACTCCTGGAGGGCCTTGAGCTCGTCCGTCGACAGCAGGTCGATGAAGTGCTCGCGCACGGACGCCACATGGTGCGGGGCGACCTTGCGCATGGTCTCCCAGCCGTGGTCCGTGAGCACCGCGAACAGGCCGCGCCGGTCGGACTCGCAGTTCTCCCGGCGGACGAGCCCGGCGTTCTCCATGCGCGTGATCTGGTGCGACAGACGGCTCTTGGACTGCAGGGTGGCGGTCGCGAGATCGCTCATCCGCATCCGGTGGTCGTCCGACTCCGAGAGGTTGACCAGGATCTCGTAGTCGTTGTTGGTGAGGCCGAACGGCTGCAGGTCCCGTTCGAGCTGGTGCATCAGCAGCCGGCTCACGTCCAGGTGGGCGCGCCAGGTGGCCTGTTCCTCGTCGCTGAGCCAGCGAGTGCCGTTCTCGGTGTCCATGGATGGATTCTACCTAAGAGGTTGAAAGATTAACTAAATGACAGGGCGGAACGAGCAGAACGAGAGGTCATGCGTTCGACGTCACACTCCGCAGGGTACCGCTCACAGCCCGAAGCGGCGCTGGAGGTCGCCCAGCTGACCCGGCAAGCGCGGTGTCATTGGCTGATTTCCGGGACTTGCGTGCGGAACGCCCGCCTGCTCAGGGGGAGCGTCGCCCGTCGGGATCTCCTCCATCAGCCGCTCGGTGGACTGCAGCAGCACGGTCCCGGCGCCCACGAACTCGAACTGGTGCTCCTCGCCGGACGCGCCCCCAGCCCCGTCAGCCGGCGCACCCCGCCCATGACCCCCGCAGGTACTGGTGGTCGTAGTGATGGCAGGGCGACGGGCAGTCCGCCCAGCCCACCAGCGCCTGCGGGTCCACCCGGATCGGCGGCTCGACGAAGACGACCGGCCCGTTGGAGGCGGCCACGAACTTCCCCGTGCCGATCAGGGTCAGGAACCCCGGGATGATGGACTGCTTGAGCGAGAGCGACGGCTCGAAGGCCAGCAGATTCCCCGAGCGGACGGTGAGGTTGCCGTCCTCGAGGTCGTAGGAGTTGACGTCGAAGGAGCGGTCGGCGAGCAGCATCTTGCCCTGCCCCTCGGCCACCACCCAGTCCGCCGCGTGCAGCGGCGAGTGGAAGCTGCCCGCGATCAGCCGGTCGAGCGGACCGTGGCCGATGCCGTGGAAGCTGATCCGCCCGTAATAGGCGATCATCTTCCCCTTCTGCAGGAACCACTGGCCCTTCAGGTCCACGCTGAACGCGTACGCGTTGACGTTGTCGTTCGCCGGAAGGGTCGTCACGTCATGAATGACCGGGCCGCTCACAGCTTCTCCTCCGACGCCTGTACGTACACCGTGCCGTTGCCCGACAGCTCGAGCCGGAACGCCTCCCCGCTGCCCCGCCCGACGACCTCGCGCCAGCCGAGCGCGGCCGTCAGCTTGTTGCGTACGTCCCCGCGGTGCGCGACGTACGCCTGCGGGTCGACGGTGACCGGCCGCTGCGCGCTGATGGGCAGCTCGATCACGCCGCCGTGCGCCATCACCGCCACCGCGCCATGGCCCTTGAGGGTCGTGGTGAAGAGCCCCTGCCCGGTCACCTGACCGCGCACCATGCCCATCACGCCCCCCTGCGACCCCATGAACATCGTTCCCTGCTGCAGGCCGCCCTCGAAGGCCAGCAGCCGGTCCGCCTCCACGTACAACGTGTCCCCGGAGAGCTCCACGACATGGACGTGATGGCCGCCATGGCCGAACATCACCGTCCCGCTGCCCTCCACGGTCATCAGCGGGGTGGCCTCGTTGGCGATCCGCCGGCCGATCATCCCCATGACGCCGCCCTGGCCGCCGGCGATGCTCGGGGTGAAGGAGACGTCGCCCTTGTAGGCGAGCATCGCCCCGCGCTGGCTGAACAGCCGCTGCCCCGGAACCACCTGGGCCTCGACCATCCGCGAGTTCAGAAGCCGGAACGCCATCAGATGTCACCCCCCACCGTGTTCCGCTCGCTCGGCTGGACGTACACGAGCCCCTCGCCCTCGAAGCGGATCTGGAACGCCTCTCCCGAGCCCTCGCCCATGAACGTCCGGAAGTTCACCCCGGACTGGAAGTGCTGCTTGAGCCGGCCCGTGTGCGCGATGTACGCGCCCGGGTCGACCTGCAACGGCGTCTGCGGGGTCACCCGCAGGATGATCGCCGACCCGTCGGAGAGGATCGCCGCCTGGCCGGAGCCCTCGACGGTCGTGGTGAACAGCCCGTTGCCCTGCGAGGCGCCCCGCAGGCCCGTGAAGGTCGTCCCGGTCCGCAGCGCCGAGTCCGTACAGAGCAGGTTGCTCGCCTCGACGTACAGCGTCTCGCCCCGCAGCGTGACGAGGTTGATCTCGCTCGCCCGGTCCGCGAAGTAGCAGGTGCCGTGTCCCTTCACCTCCATGACTTCCATCGATTCGCCGGTGAGCCGGCGGGTGACCATGCCCCGCAGGCCGTCACCGCCGCCGGTCATCTTCTTGAATGCCATCTCGCCCTCGTACGCGACCATCGAGCCGTTCTTGGCCTTGACCGCGTCCCCCGTCATGTCGACGGCGAGGACCTTGCTCCCGTGGAGCCGAAACTGAGCCACGCCCCGACGCTAGCGGGCGGACATACGGCTCCAACAGGCCCCATGGTCCGGCAAACGCGCCACACCACCCCGGAACCGGACCCGCATCCCTTGATCACCGGCGTGGCTGCGACAATGGGGGAGTTTGTGAATGCCGTCACAAGCTGTGACGGCCCCGCCACTAGCGACGAAGGTGTGCCCCCGTGGACCTCATGACCGCCTCCGCCCTGCGCCGGCTCCGCCTGGTCTCCGCCCCGGAGGCCGTTTCCTTCCTGCTCCTGGGCGTCTGCTCGGTGCTCAAGCGCACCACCGACTTCAACGCCGTTCCGGTGATGGGCGCCGTCCACGGCATCCTCTTCATCATCTACGTCATCTTCTGGCTCGACGCCTGGAACAAGACCAAGTGGGACCTGAAGACCGCGGCCCTCTACTTCGTCCTCTCCGTCCTGCCCTTCGGCGGCTTCTTCGCCGAGCGCAAGCTGCGCCGTGAGGCCGAGGCGAGCGTCATCGCCGCCCGCGCCCGCAAGGAGAGCGTGATCAACGCATGATCGTCGCCTTCTCCGTCTCCCCAGTGAGACACCGAGGGCAGCCAGGCAGCCGCTAAGGCTTCATGCGCGTCTGTGGCCCGTGCGTGGGAGTTTCGCCAGGTCCGCATGTCCATCATGCGGCCACGGCCTGACCCGGGCATTCGTCGGTGTGCCGGTAGATCATGACAGGTGGCCCGGACGCGTGGTCCGTGTGCCCCCGGCGGACCAGTTCCAGGGGCTTGATCAGCCTCTTGCAGGCAGAACAGTGCTCACCCCTCAACAACACCTCTCCATGAGAGGTAACCGGAATTGAGCGTCATACCGTCACTTCGTCACCGTGATGCCGACGGCCTATGCGAACGGCCCGCTGCCATAGTTCCGGCAACGGGCCGTGAGCGGGTGTCGGGTGGCCTACGCGGCCTCGGCCTCCACCCTGGGGATGGCGGCCGACTTCGCTGCGTGGGCTTCTTCTTCGGTCGCCGGTCCCCATGCGAAGGACAGGCGGTCCGCGACTCCGCGCGGGTGCAGAGTCACGCACATGTTCATCAGCCGGAGAAGGTGGGCGCGGCCGGTTTCGTCCTCCGCCTCCCACGCTTCCGCCATGGTGCGTCCGGTCGGAACGGATACCTCCCGGGTCTCCGGGTCGTGATCGGCTTGCAGCCGGGTGTACGCGGCTTCCAGCTCCGCCGCCTTGCGCTCAAGGATCGGCAGCATCAGCGCACCGGCGGTGGCCATGCGCTCCGCCACCCGCTCGGCCTGCTCCTGGATCTCTTCGATCTCCGCCGACAAGTCGTTGCCGCCCTCAAGGCGAACATGCCATTCGTTGAACCTGCCGAACACGGTCAGGAACTCATGCTCCACGCGTTGATCAAGCGTCTCGGCGTAGATGGTGGTGTGGCCTGCCTTGCAGCGGTAGAGCGGTACGCCCTTGTCCGATGTTCCGCCGTTCAGCTTGCAGCCGCGATAGCAGACCGTCATGCCGGAGCACATCGGCGTAGCACGTCGCGGCGCGCGATTCTTGCCGGTGGCCAGGGCGTCCATGCGGTCCCGCGCCGCCCGCAACTCCGCAGCGGAGAGGATCGGCTCCGCGAACTGGACGGGCGTGACGCCGTCTGCCCCAGTGATCAGCTTCCCCTTGTGGGTGCGCTGGCCGCGCAGCGTCGGTGCCTTCAGCAGGCGTCGCCACTGCGGCTCGCTGACACCCACGATCCTCGCCGTGCCAGCCACCGTTCCGCCGTTGACCAGGGTGGCCACAGCGTCCCGGATCTGTGCCGCTTGCTCGGGGTCTATCTCCAGGTAGGCGGCGTCGTCACGTCGCACGATGCGGTACCCGCGAGGTGCGCGCCCCGATGCCCAGCGTCCTTGCTGGCGGCGCGTGGCGTGGCCTTCCGTGATGCGATCCTTGATCATCTCGCGTTCCCACTCGGCCAGTGCCGCCAGCACGACGGCGACCATGCGGCCAGTGGGGGTCAGGGTGTTGATCGTGCCGTCGGTCGTGGCGATGTTGACGCCGTAGCGCTCGCCCCATGACACGAGCCGCAGGAACTCGGACACGCTGCGCGCGTACCGGTCCAGCTTCCACGCGATCACGAGGTCGGGCCGGGCGGCCATGAGCGCACTCATCTGCTGTCGCGCCTCAAGTGGCTTGGCGCCCGACACGTTGGCGTCGGAGTACTCCACGGCGTCGCTCAGGTCGTACCCATTCGCCGTGAGCCACCGCCGGGCCGCCTCTCGCTGCGTCTCAAGCGATGCGGAGTCCTCCGCCTCCCGGGACAGTCGCAGGTAGATCGCAATGCGCATGCCTCAATCCCCTCCCACCCCAAAACAGGGATCACCATGTTGTCAGAATGTGTTGCCAGAGGTGCCCCTTTTCCAGTGAGTGGGACGAGGTCATGGACGTCGTCAAGCGCGCCGTCGCCGCCGTCGAGGCGCGCTACGGACGCGTCTCGCTCGTCCTGAAGGCCGACATCCGCGAAGGTGTCACGGACGGTCTCACGTCCAAGGTCGCCACGGTCGAGCGCTATCTGGAGCAGGGCGGGGCCTGACGCCCCGCACCGCCGTGGTCGCGTCCCGGTATCCGGGATGGGGGAGATCGGGATGCGACCGCCCGGTATGGTCGGTCGGGTGCCGAAGCCGCTCAGCCTCCCGTTCGACCCCATCGCCCGCGCCGACGAGCTCTGGAAGCAGCGCTGGGGATCGGTGCCCTCCATGGCCGCGATCACCTCGATCATGCGGGCGCACCAGATCCTGCTCGGACAGGTCGACGCGGTCGTCAAGCCGTACGGGCTCACCTTCGCGCGCTACGAGGCGCTGGTGCTGCTGACCTTCTCCAAGGCCGGCGAACTGCCGATGTCCAAGATCGGCGAGCGGCTGATGGTCCACCCGACGTCGGTCACCAACACCGTGGACCGCCTGGTCAAGGCCGGCCTGGTGGACAAGCGCCCCAACCCCAACGACGGCCGCGGCACGCTCGCCTCGATCACCGGCAAGGGCCGCGAGGTCGTCGAGTCGGCCACCCGCGACCTGATGGCGATGGACTTCGGGCTCGGCGCGTACGACGCGGAGGAGTGCGGGGACATCTTCCGGATGCTGCGGCCCCTGCGGGTCGCCTCCGGCGACTTCGCCGAGGACTGACGCGCGGGCCGACCCGCGCGAAGATCCCGCAAATCGGGCGGTTACGCTCATGGGCATGAAGCGAAGCGTGCTGACCCGCTACCGGGTGATGGCCTATCTGACCGCCGTGATGCTGCTGGTGCTCTGCGCCGCCATGGTCTTCAAGTACGGCTTCGATACCGGCGCGGGCGCCACGCTCGTGATCTCCCAGATCCACGGCGTGCTCTTCATCATCTACCTCGTCTTCGCCTTCGACCTGGGCTCCAAGGCCAAGTGGCCGGTCGGCAAGCTCCTGTGGGTGCTGGTCTCCGGCACGATCCCGACCGCCGCGTTCTTCGTCGAGCGCAAGGTCGTCCGGGAGATCGAGCCGATGATCGCCGACGAGGCGCCGGCCGTCGCCAAGGCCTGACCTTTCTCCGCCGGGCGCAGTACGCGCCCGGCGGTTGCCCATCGACATTTACTAGGACGTCCTAGTAAATTCGGAGGCATGGACGCTGAAGCCATCGAGGAGGGCCGTCGCCGCTGGCAGGCCCGCTATGACAAGGCCCGCAAGCGGGACGCGGACTTCACCACGCTGTCCGGGGACGAGGTCGAGCCGCTCTACGGCCCCCGCCCCGGCGACACCTACGAGGGCTTCGAGCGGATCGGCTGGCCCGGCGAGTACCCCTTCACCCGCGGTCTGCACGCCACCGGCTACCGCGGCCGGACCTGGACCATCCGCCAGTTCGCCGGGTTCGGCAACGCCGAGCAGACCAACGAGCGCTACAAGATGATCCTGGCCGCCGGCGGCGGCGGGCTCTCCGTCGCCTTCGACATGCCCACCCTCATGGGCCGCGACTCCGACGACCCCCGCTCCCTCGGCGAGGTCGGCCACTGCGGCGTCGCCATAGACTCCGCCGCCGACATGGAGATCCTCTTCAGGGACATCCCGCTGGGCGACGTCACCACCTCCATGACGATCAGCGGGCCCGCCGTCCCCGCCTTCTGCATGTACCTGGTCGCCGCCGAGCGGCAGGGCGTCGACACCGGCGTCCTCAACGGCACCCTGCAGACGGACATCTTCAAGGAGTACATCGCGCAGAAGGAGTGGCTCTTCCCGCCCGAGCCCCACCTGCGCCTGATCGGCGACCTGATGGAGCACTGCGCGAGCTCCATCCCCGCCTACAAGCCGCTGTCCGTCTCCGGCTACCACATCCGCGAGGCCGGGGCCACGGCCGCGCAGGAGCTCGCCTACACGCTCGCCGACGGCTTCGGCTACGTGGAGCTGGGGCTCAGCCGCGGCCTCGACGTAGACGTCTTCGCGCCGGGCCTGTCCTTCTTCTTCGACGCCCACCTCGACTTCTTCGAGGAGATCGCGAAGTTCCGAGCGGCCCGCCGCATCTGGGCCCGCTGGATGAAGGAGGTCTACGGCGCGAAGACCGACAAGGCCCAGTGGCTGCGCTTCCACACCCAGACCGCCGGCGTCTCGCTCACGGCCCAGCAGCCGTACAACAACGTCGTGCGTACGGCCGTGGAGGCGCTGGCCGCCGTGCTCGGCGGCACCAACTCGCTCCACACCAACGCCCTCGACGAGACGCTGGCCCTGCCCAGCGAGCAGGCCGCCGAGATCGCCCTGCGCACCCAGCAGGTGCTGATGGAGGAGACCGGCGTCGCCAACGTCGCCGACCCGCTGGGCGGCTCCTGGTACGTCGAGCAGCTCACCGACCGCATCGAGGCCGACGCCGAGAAGATCTTCGAGCAGATCAGGGAGCGCGGCCTGCGGGCGCACCCCGACGGCAGGCACCCCATCGGCCCCATCACCTCCGGCATCCTGCGCGGCATCGAGGACGGCTGGTTCACCGGCGAGATCGCCGAGAGCGCCTTCCAGTACCAGCGGTCCCTGGAGAAGGGCGCCAAGCGCGTCGTCGGCGTCAACTGCCACGAGGGCTCGGTGACCGGCGACCTGGAGATCCTGCGGGTCAGCCACGAGGTCGAGCGCGAGCAGGTGCGCGTCCTGGCCGACCGCAAGACGCACCGCGACGACGCGAAGGTGCGCCGGTCCCTGGAGGCCATGCTGGCCGCCGCGCGGGACGGCTCGAACATGATCGGTCCGATGCTCGAGGCGGTTCGGGCCGAGGCCACCATGGGTGAGATCTGCGACGTCCTGCGCGAGGAGTGGGGCGTGTACACGGAGCCGGCGGGGTTCTGAGGGACCGCGCTGCGCGCGGCGTCCTCAAACGCCGGACGGGCTGCTGTTCAGCCCGTCCGGCGTTCGAGCCCCGGTTGCGGACCCCAGCCCGCCCACCAGCACTCCCGCGAACGTCCGGGCCCACTCCTCGTCCACGGACTCGGCACTCACCAGCGTCCGGTGGACGACGGCCCCGGCGATCACGTCGAAGATCAGATCCGCCGTACGGGCCGCCACCTCCGGGTCGTCCTCCCGCGGCAGCTCCCCCCGCGCCTGCGCGCGCTCGCGCCCCAGCAGCACCAGCGACTTCTGCCGGTCGACGATCGCGGAACGGATCCGGTCGCGCAGGGCGTCGTCCCGCGTCGACTCCGCGACCACGGCCATGAGGGCCGTCTTGGTCTCCGGCCGCTCCAGCAGCGCGGCGAACCGCAGCACGACGCCCTCGATGTCGGCCTGCAGGCTGCCCCGGTCGGGGAGCTCGAGGTGTTCGTCGAAGAGGGCGGCGACCGCGTCCACCACCAGCTCGTTCTTGCTCGCCCAGCGGCGGTAGAGGGTGGTCTTGGCGACCCCGGCGCGCGCCGCCACGTCGCCCATCGTCAGCTTGCCCCAGCCCAGTTCGACCAGCGCGGTGCGCGTCGCGTGCAGGATCGCCCGGTCCGCCGCGGGATCGCGGGGCCGGCCCGTGCGGCCGCCGCCGGGGCGGTGGTGGGCGGGGGCGGGGCGGAACTCATGGGGCCGACCCTACCGCCGAGTAAGGGAGCGGGTGTGAGACGCAGATCACGGGGAAACCTTGCCGGAGAACCCACCCCTGCAGTTACGCTACGGCTCGTAGCGTAAGAGCGACAACCACGGACGCCAGGTGGGGACCCGGCGTCACAGCGGAACCGCTACCGCCGTACTTTTCCGGTTCACCGCGTGCAGGGGGGAGGATAGGCCCATGCAGCCACGGAACATGTCCATGAGTGGAGTGGTCGACCTCGCCGCGGTGAAGGCGGCCGGGGAAGCGAAGCAGAAGGCGGAGCAGGCGCGGGCCGAGGCCGCGCGCCAGGGCGTGGCGCCCGGCGCCGGCGTCCGGCTCGTCCTCGACGTCGATGAGGCGGGCTTCGAGCTGGAGGTCCTGCAGCGCTCCGCCGAGGTGCCCGTCGTCGTCGACTTCTGGGCCGACTGGTGCGAGCCGTGCAAGCAGCTCAGCCCGTTGCTGGAGCGGCTGGCGCAGGAGTACGCCGGGCGGTTCGTGCTCGCCAAGGTCGACGTCGAGGCCAACCAGCTGCTGTTCCAGCAGTTCGGTGTCCAGTCCATCCCGGCCGTCTTCGCCGTGGTGGCCGGGCAGGCCCTGCCGCTGTTCCAGGGGGCCGCCCCGGAGGAGCAGATCCGGCAGGTGCTGGACCAGCTGATCGCGGTGGCGGAGCAGCGCTTCGGCATCGTGGGCGTGGCCGTGGAGCCGGGCCAGGACGCCGAGGCCGTGCCGTCCGCGCCGGTGAGCCCGTACGACAGCGTCCTGGGTGCCGCGCACGAGGCGCTGGACGCCGGTGACCTGGGCGGCGCCGTGCGCGCCTACCAGAACGTCCTGTCCGACGACCCGGGCAACGCCGAGGCCAGGCTGGGCCTGGCGCAGGCCGAGCTGCTGCAGCGCGTCCAGGGCCTGGACCCCCAGCAGGTGCGCAAGGCGGCCGCGGACGCCCCGGGCGATGTGGCGGCGCAGATCACGGCGGCCGACCTCGACCTGGTCGGCGGCCACGTCGCGGACGCCTTCGGGCGGCTGATCGACACGGTCAGGCGTTCGGCGGGCGAGGACCGGGAGGCCGCGCGGGTGCGGCTGCTCGAGCTGTTCGAGGTGATCGGTCCGGAGGACCCGCGGGTGACGGCGGCGCGTACGGCGCTGTCGCGCGCGCTGTTCTGAGGGCCTCGCGTCCCCTGTGTCCCAAGCGGCACAGCCACCGCGCTTTACCAAAACTTGGTAAACGCGCACTCTGTTACTGCCAGTAAGAGGAGCCCGGGCATTCGCCCGGGTTCCTCTGTTTTTCTCCGCCTGTGCGCGGGCACGCTGCGGCATCTTCCCCCGATGGTCCGATGCGGACCGGTCGCCCGGTGGTTATCGCCCCGTTACTCGCGAGTAATCAACCTCTTGTGCCCCGGGCGCGAATGGACCACGATCGGCGCAGCCCGGTCCACACCCGCGATCCGTCCCACCGGTCGGCACGCGGTGTGTGGGTCCCCACCGGGTGGACCGGTGCCCCGGCGCCGGTTCTGGGACAGGGGGGTCCCCGCCGCCAACGGCAGGGCCTGTTCCCGCGGTTGCGCGAAGGCGTGGCCAGTGGTTGTCGCTCGGGGGTGAACGCCGATGTGCAGCGGGCGCGATGCGCGCCGTCACGTGCGACGGCGCTCTCCTTCCCGAGGACGTAGCGCTTCTCCCATCCCGGCGCGGGCCGAAGACGCCCGCGGCCGGAGATGTACGTCCGAGAAGGAGGAAAGTGGTGAAGTCCCAGACTCGTGGGGGCACCAGATGGCGTCGGTTCGCCGTCGTGATGGTGCCGAGCGTCGCGGCGACGGCCGCGATCGGCGTCGCGCTCGCCCAGGGCGCGCTGGCGGCGTCGTTCAGCGTCTCCGGCCAGCAGTTCCAGGTGACGGCCAAGAGCCTCAACGGCAAGGGGTTCGTCCAGTACGGCGCGCTCGACCAGACCAAGAAGGGCAACAAGCCCGTCGCGGTGGTCGGCATCAACTCGGCGGAGATCGTCAAGCTCTGCCAGGCGGTGACCATCCCGACGCCCATCGGCGACGTGTCGATGAAGCTGACGGCCGGCGACGGTGACAAGAAGGTCGAGGCGACCAAGCTCTTCATCGACGCCGACGACCTCTCCGCCAACGCCAAGTTCACCAACGTCGACATCGGCGTCTCGGTGAGCGACACCACCAAGGGCCCGGGGCCGGCGGCCCCGGACAAGGACGGGCGCGGCGCCTACGTGCCGGGCTCGTTCGCCCAGCAGGCCGACGAGGTGGAGTTCACCGACGTCAACCAGCGCGCCTGGGCGACCTCGGCGGGCTCGTTCACGCTCCCGGGCCTGCACATGAGTGTCAGCACGGGCGCCGGCAAGTGCCCCGGGTGACGCACTGAGCGGTCGGGTACGGGGCGGTGCTTCCGCGTCCCCGTGCCCGTACCGTCCCCGCGTCCCTTCGCGCCACGTACCACCGATTCGTCAGTCCCGAGGAGCTGTACACCATGAGCGCCGAAACGCGACCACGGCTGATCGACACTCTCGGCCGCACCCGCCGTTCATTCTGGGACTGGCGGGGCCGCCGCCCCTTCTGGGGCGGGCTGTTGTGCATACTGGCCGGCGTACCGATCATGTACATCCCGTACCAGACGATGACTCTGGGCGATCTGCACATCCGCATGGCCACGACGGCGGGCGCCGGCTCGCTGATCATCGGCGTGCTGCTGATCGTGCTCGGACTGACCATGTGGTACCAGCCGCAGTCGAGGGTCTTCGCGGGCGTCGCCGCGATCCTGCTCGCGCTGGTCTCCCTGGTCGTCTCCAACTTCGGCGCCTTCCTGGTCGGCTTCCTGCTCGCCCTCCTCGGGGGCGCGCTCGGCGTCTCCTGGGCGCCCGGCAGGCCGCCGGCGATGGCCAGCGTCGAGGACTCCGGCGGGGGCCACCGTGCCGACTGACCACGAACACGACGGCCGCCCCGACGGCCCCACCAGATCCGGCCCGCGGCACGCCGCGCCCCGCAAGCCACTGCTCTCCCGGCTGCACATGCCGGCCGGGAAGGCGGTCGCCCTCGCGGCGATGCCCAGCGCGGTGCTGATGGGCATGGGCCTCACGCCGACGCTGGCGCAGGCCCGGCCCGTACCGCCGGTGAACCCCTTCGGGGACGCGGGGTGCGTGACCGCGCCGGACGCCGCCCCGGAGGAATCGCCCGGGCCGACGGACGAGCCGACCCCGTCCGGATCCGCGTCGCCGTCCCCGTCCTCGTCGGCGTCCGCGTCGGCCAAGGCGGACGGCAAGGCGGACGGTAAGACGGACGGCAAGACGGACGGCAAGACGGACGGCAAGGACAGCGGCGCGACGAGCCGGGGTCGCGAGCCTTCCGGCGCGTCGTCCGCGAAGCCGCCGACGGCTTCGCCGTCCCCGTCGTCGTCCCCCTCGCCGTCCGCGTCGCCGTCCAAGAAGACGAATCCGCTGGATCCGCTGGGGCTCGGCGAGAAGCTCGGCGACATCCTCACGGGCCGCAAGGGCGACGCGAAGCCGGACGGTACGGGCGCGTCGCCCGCCCCCTCCGCCTCGCCCTCGGCGTCGCCGTCCCCCTCGGGCCGGCAGCCCGGGGCGCCCAAGGTGCCCGCGGCGCCCAAGGCGTCCACGTCCAAGGACGCGACCGAGGCCGGGGCAGCACCCGAGGCCAAGGGCACCCCCAAGACCCCGTCCGCGTCGGACTCGGCGTCGCCGTCCCCGTCCCCGTCCGCGTCGGGGGACACCGACAAGACCCCGAAGCCCTGCCCCCACCCCAACGTCATCGACGAGAACGAGAAGCGCGCCTTCCCCAACCAGCCCTGGTACCTGGAGGCGAGCAGGCTCACCCTGACCGGGCTGACCTACGAGGGCGTCAAGAAGATCACGACGGTGAACGGGCAGCAGAAGTCCGTCCTGAAGTTCACCGCGGACTCGCTGGCGATCAGGGACCTGCACCAGGTCGTCAACAGCCAGGGCAAGCAGTACCACGTCGCCGGCATGGGCACGGAGTCCACGGTCGGCGGCGGCCGCATCACCATGTACACCGAGGAGCTGAAGGGCAAGCTGCTGGGGCTGATCCCGGCGACGCAGTCGCCGACGAGCCCGCCCCCGCTGATCCCGGGCGTGAAGCTGCCGATCCCGATCTTCTTCACCGACGTGAAGATCCGCCAGTCGGGCCAGTACGGCGGGACGCTCCACATCCCGAACCTCCACCAGTACCTGACGGAGGGCACGTACCCCTGATCAGGGGGCGGCCGGCAGGAGTCCCGCCAGCTGCCGGCCGTCCGCCCGGCAGGGCGACGGGAAGGTCAGCCTGAGGCCTTCGGCCTGGCCGGCCAGGGCCAGTTCGATGATCAGCGTGAGGCCGAGCATGCCCTTCCGCGCCGGGCCCGCCGCCACGTACGGGCGCGACAGCTCCATCAGGAGCTTGCCCGGCTTCCCGGTCGTGGTCGAGGCGTCGAAGAACAGCAGGCGCCGGTCCGTGAGGACGAGGTACATCTGCCGCGGCCGGACCGTCGCCATGATGGTGCCGGCGCTGAGCACGCCGACGAGCGCGGCCGTCGCGACCTGCCGGCGCACCGAGACGGTGCCGACGTTGGCGCAGGTGATGAGGTCGACCCGTTCACCGGCGGCCAGCATCGGGGTCGCTGCTTCGAAGGTCTGTCTGCGGCGGCGGTCCATGAGGGACACGGGTGCTCCTTGCGGGTGGTGCCTGATTCAGGGAGCGAACGGTATGGCATGCCGTCCCCGGGCCCGCGCGCGGGGCGGCCGACGCGATCGCTCCGCCCCGGGGACGTCCCGGAAAGCCGGAGACGTCCCGGAAAAGGCGACGGCCGCCACCCCCGCGGGGGTGGCGGCCGTCGTGCTGCGCGAACGCGGACCTAGCGGTTCTCGCCCAGGTGGTGGACCCGCACCATGTTGGTGGTGCCGGGGATGCCGGGCGGGGAGCCGGCGGTGATGATCATGGTGTCGCCGTCGTTGTAGCGCTTGAGCTTCAGCAGCTCGGCGTCGACGAGGTCGACCATCGCGTCGGTGTTCTCCACGTGCGGGACGACGAAGGTCTCGACGCCCCAGCTCAGGGTGAGCTGGTTGCGGGTGGAGGCGTCCGTGGTGAAGGCCAGGATCGGCTGGGCCGCGCGGTAGCGGGCCAGGCGGCGGGCGGTGTCACCGGACTTGGTGAAGGCGACCAGCGACTTGGCGCCCAGGAAGTCCGCGATCTCGCACGCGGCGCGGGCGACGGAACCGCCCTGGGTGCGCGGCTTCTTGCCCGGCACCAGCGGCTGGAGGCCCTTGGAGAGCAGCTCCTCCTCGGCCGCCTCGACGATGCGGGACATCGTCTTGACGGTCTCGATCGGGTAGGCGCCCACCGACGACTCGGCGGAGAGCATGACCGCGTCCGCGCCGTCCAGGATCGCGTTGGCGACGTCGGACGCCTCGGCGCGCGTGGGGCGCGAGTTGGTGATCATCGACTCCATCATCTGGGTGGCGACGATCACCGGCTTGGCGTTGCGGCGGCACAGCTCGACGAGGCGCTTCTGCACCATCGGGACGCGCTCGAGGGGATACTCCACGGCCAGGTCGCCACGGGCCACCATGACACCGTCGAAGGCCATGACGACCTCTGCCATGTTGTCGACGGCCTGCGGCTTCTCGACCTTGGCGATGACCGGCACGCGGCGGCCGACCTCGTCCATGACGCGGTGCACGTCGCGGACGTCGGCGGCGTCGCGGACGAAGGACAGCGCGACCATGTCGCAGCCCATGGCGAGCGCGAACTTCAGGTCGTCGATGTCCTTCTCGGACAGCGCCGGGACGTTCACCGCCGCGCCGGGCAGGTTGATGCCCTTGTGGTCGGAGATGACGCCGCCCTCGATGACGATCGTCTTGACCCGGGGGCCGTCGACCTCGGTGACGCGCAGCTCGACGTTGCCGTCGTTGATCAGGACCTGGTCGCCCTTGACGACGTCGCCCGGCAGGCCCTTGTAGGTCGTGCCGCAGATCGTCCTGTCGCCCGGGACGTCCTCGATGGTGATCGTGAACTCGTCGCCGCGCACCAGCTCGACGGGACCGTCCGCGAAGGTCTCCAGTCGGATCTTCGGGCCCTGCAGGTCGGCGAGCACGCCGACCGCGCGCCCGGTCTCCTCCACGGCCTTACGGAGGCGGTTGTACCGCTCCTCGTGCTCCGCGTGGGTCCCGTGGCTCATGTTGAAACGGGCCACGTTCATACCGGCCTCGATCAGCGTCTTCAGCTGGTCGTAGGAGTCGACGGCGGGGCCCAGGGTGCAGACGATTTTGGAACGGCGCATGAGGCGGATCCTATCGGTTTGTTTCGGAGCGGAATATTCGAGCTGTGGGAATGACCAAGGAACGGTCGGCGATCACGAGCTGACCAGCGCATACGTCTGGGTGGCGATCTCCAGCTCCTCGTCGGTCGGCACCACGGCCACCGCGACCCGGGCGCCCTCGGGGGAGATCAGCCGCGCCGCGTCCGAGCGGATCGCGTTGAGGTCGGCGTCCACGGCCAGGCCCAGCTGCTCCAGGCCCGCCACGGCGGCCTCGCGCACGGGGGCGGCGTTCTCGCCCACGCCCGCGGTGAAGGCCACGGCGTCGACCCTGCCGAGAACCGCGTAGTAGGCACCGATGTACTTCTTCAGCCGGTGCACGTAGATGTCGAAGGCGAGCTCCGCCCGCTCGTCGCCCTCGTCGATGCGCCGGCGGATCTCGCGCATGTCGTTGTCGCCGCACAGTCCGATCAGACCGCTCTTCTTGTTCAGGAGCGAGTCGATCTCGTCGACGGACATCCCGGCGGTGCGCGCCAGGTGGAAGATCACGGCGGGGTCCATGTCACCGGAGCGGGTGCCCATGACCAGGCCCTCCAGCGGGGTCAGGCCCATCGAGGTGTCCACGCAGCGGCCGCCGCGCACCGCCGAGGCCGAGGCGCCGTTGCCCAGGTGCAGAACGATGACGTTGACCTCGGAGGGGTCCTTGCCCAGCAGCTCGGCCGTGGCGCGGGAGACGTAGGCGTGCGAGGTGCCGTGGAAGCCGTAGCGGCGGATGCGGTGGGCGTCGGCCGTCTCGACGTCGATGGCGTAGCGCGCGGCGGACTCCGGCATCGTCGTGTGGAAGGCGGTGTCGAAGACCGCGACCTGCGGCAGGTCGGGGCGCAGGGCCTGGGCGGTGCGGATGCCGGTGATGTTGGCCGGGTTGTGCAGCGGGGCGACAGGGATCAGCCGCTCGATCTCCGCGACGACCTCCTCGGTGATCACGGTCGGCTCGGTGAACTCCCGGCCGCCGTGCACCACGCGGTGGCCGATCGCGGCCAGCTCGGGCGAGTCCAGGCCCAGCCCGTCGGCGGCCAGCTCCTCGGCGACGGCGTTCAGCGCGGCGGCGTGGTCGGCGATCGGCTCCACGCGCTCGCGCTTGGCGCCGCCCGTGGCCAGCGGGGTGTGCGCCAGCCGCGAGGTCTCCTCGCCGATGCGCTCGACCAGCCCGACGGCCAGACGGGCGCCGTCGGCCATGTCGAGCAGCTGGTACTTGACCGAGGAGGAGCCGGAGTTGAGGACGAGAACTCGGGTGGCGTGGGAAGTCATCGGGGCTTTCCGGTTGAGGGGGCGGGTGGGGTGCTGCTACGGCTGTGGGGTGCCGGGGCCGTACGGGCCGGCGGGCGCGGGGCCCGCCGGGTGCCCGTACGGCCGTACGGACGCGGGGGTCCGGCTTCAGGGTTCCGTGCGCTCGCCGCGCTGCTCGCCCTGGGCCTGGATGGCGGTGATGGCCACCGTGTTCACGATGTCCTGGACCAGCGCGCCGCGCGAGAGGTCGTTGACCGGCTTGCGCAGGCCCTGCAGGACCGGGCCGACCGCGACCGCGCCGGCCGAGCGCTGCACGGCCTTGTAGGTGTTGTTGCCCGTGTTGAGGTCGGGGAAGACCAGCACCGTGGCCTTGCCCGCGACCTCGGAGCCGGGGAGCTTGGTCTTCGCCACGGCGGCGTCCACGGCGGCGTCGTACTGGATCGGGCCCTCGACCAGCAGGTCCGGCCGGCGCTCGCGCACCAGCTCGGTGGCCTTGCGGACCTTGTCGACGTCCGCGCCGGAGCCGGAGGTGCCGGTGGAGTACGACAGCATCGCGATCCGCGGCTCCACGCCGAACTGGGTGGCGGTCTCGGCGGACTGGATGGCGATGTCCGCGAGCTGCTCGGCGTTCGGGTCGGGGTTGACCGCGCAGTCGCCGTAGACCAGGACCCGGTCGGCCAGGCACATGAAGAAGACCGAGGAGACGATCTGGGCGCCCGGCGCGGTCTTGATGATCTCGAAGGCGGGGCGGATGGTGGCGGCGGTGGAGTGCACCGCGCCGGAGACCATGCCGTCGGCCAGGCCCTCCTGGACCATCAGCGTGCCGAAGTAGGACACGTCGGCGACGACGTCGTGCGCCAGCTCCACGGTCATGCCCTTGTGGGCGCGCGCCCTGGCGTAGATCTCGGCGAAGCGCTCGCGCAGCGGCGAGGACTGCGGGTCGATGAGCTGCGCCTCGGCCAGGTCGATGCTCAGGTCGGCGGCGCGCTTGCGGATCACGTCCTCCTCGCCCAGCAGGATGAGGTCGCAGACGTCGCGGCGCAGCAGCACGTCGGCGGCGCGCAGCACGCGCTCCTCGGTGCCCTCGGGCAGCACCACGCGGCGGCGGGCGGAGCGGGAGCGCTCGATGAGCTCGTGCTCGAACATCATCGGCGTCACCCGGCCGGAGCGGGCCACGGCGATGCGGCCGGTGAGCTCGGAGGTGTTGACGTGGCGCTCGAAGAGGCCCAGGGCGGTCTCGGCCTTGCGCGGCGAGGACGCCTCGAGCTTGCCCTCGACCGCGAACAGCTCGGCCGCGGTGGGGAAGGAGCCGCCGGGCACCGAGACGACGGGGGTGCCGGGGGCGAGCCGGCCGGCCAGCGCCAGGATGTCCGGGCCCGGGCGCTCGTCCAGGGTCAGCAGCACACCGGCGATGGGCGGGGCGCCCGCGCTGTGCGCGGCGAGCGCGCCGACGATCAGGTCCACGCGGTCGCCGGGGGTGACCACCAGGCAGCCCTCGGTGAGAGCGGGGAGGAAGACGGGCAGCATGGCGCCGCCGAAGACGAAGTCCTTGGCGTCGCGCGAGAGGCCGGCGTCGTCGCCGAGCAGCACCTCGGCGCCCAGCTTCTGCACGATCTGGCGCACGGTCGGCGCGGAGAGCGAGCCGTCCTCCGGCAGCGCGTAGCAGGGCACCGGCAGGGTCGCCGAGAGCCGCTCGGCGATCGCCTCGCGGTCGGCGGGCGAGACGCGGTTGACGACCAGGGAGACGACGTCGCAGCCGAGCGTCTCGTAGGCGCGGTAGGCGTTGCGGGCCTCGGCGTCCACGGACTCGGCCGACTGCTCCTGGCCGCCGACGACCGTGATCACGGAGGCGGCGAACTCGTTCGCCAGCCGGGCGTTGAGGGCCAGCTCGTCGGGCAGGGCGGTGCCCGCGAAGTCGGTGCCCAGGACGAGTACGTACTCGTGCTCGCGGGCCACGGCGTGGAAGCGCTCCACCAGGAGCGAGACCAGCTCGTCGGTGCCGCGCTCGGCCTGCAGGGCGGCGGCCTCGTTGTAGGTCAGGCCGACGACGCTCTCCGCGGACTGCGCCAGCCGGTAGCGGGAGCGCAGCAGGTCGACGAGACGGTCGGGCCCGTCGCCGTGGAAGAGGGGGCGGAAGACGCCCACCTTCTCCACGTGGCGGGTGAGGAGCTCCATGACTCCCAGCTCGATGACCTGGCGCCCGTCGCCCCGGTCGGTCCCGGTCACGTACACGCTGCGCGTCACGCGTGCTCTCCTTGATGCCCTAGTGCTTCGCCGAGTGTTCTTCGGACTGTCGTTCGGAAGAAATTAGACCCGTTAAGGTGGCCTTGACCTCTTGACAATACCTGCGACCGTGGATAAGGCGCGCGTCAAGGGGGTGATGGCGGAGTGCCGCACTACCGCCCGGCCCGTGACAGAATCGGTCCGGCTCACAGGTACCAGTAGCGAGCAGGAGACACAGCACGATGCGCATCGGAGTCCTCACCGCGGGCGGAGACTGCCCTGGCCTGAACGCTGTCATCCGTTCGGTGGTACACCGGGCGCTTGTCGGCCACGGCGACGAGGTCATCGGCTTCGAGGACGGCTTCAAGGGGCTGCTCGAAGGCCGCCACCGCAAGCTCGACCTGGACGCCGTCAGCGGCATCCTGGCCCGCGGCGGCACCATCCTCGGCTCGTCCCGCCTGGAGCGCGCCCGGCTGCGCGAGGCGTGCGAGAGCTCCAAGGAGCTCGCCCGCGACCTCGGCATCGACGTGCTCATCCCGATCGGCGGCGAGGGGACGCTCACCGCGTCCAAGATGCTCTCCGACGCGGGCCTGCCCGTCGTCGGCGTCCCCAAGACCATCGACAACGACATCTCCTCCACGGACCGCACCTTCGGTTTCGACACCGCCGTGGGCGTCGCCACGGAGGCCATCGACCGCCTCAAGACCACCGCGGAGTCCCACCAGCGGGTGATGGTCGTCGAGGTCATGGGCCGCCACGCCGGCTGGATCGCCCTGGAGTCCGGCATGGCCGGCGGCGCCCACGGCATCTGCCTGCCCGAGCGCGCCTTCGACCCGGCCGACCTGGTGAAGATGGTGGAGGAGCGCTTCGCCCGTGGCAAGAAGTTCGCCGTCATCTGCGTCGCCGAGGGCGCCCACCCCGCCGAGGGGTCCATGGACTACGCCAAGGGCGCCATAGACCAGTTCGGTCACGAGCGCTTCGCCGGCATCGGCACCAAGCTCGCCGGTGAGCTCGAGCGCCGCCTGGGCAAGGAGGCCCGCCCGGTCATCCTCGGCCATGTGCAGCGCGGCGGCACGCCCACCGCGTACGACCGCGTCCTCGCCACCCGCTTCGGCTGGCACGCGGTCGAGGCCGCCCACCGCGGCGACTTCGGCAAGATGACCGCGCTGAAGGGCACCGACATCACGATGGTGCCGCTGGCCGACGCGGTGACCGAGCTCAAGCGCGTCCCGGAGAACCGGATGAACGAGGCGGAGTCGGTCTTCTAGCCCCTACCTTTCAGCTACGACGAAAGGGCGGTGGGTCCACTGGACCCACCGCCCTTTCGCTCACGCGCCCCACGGCGCGGGGCTCACTGCGCCCCGATCGCCTCCAGCGTGTCCAGCTTCGCCGCCCGGCGGGCCGGCCAGACCGCGGCCAGCACGCCGACCGCGAGGGCCAGCAGCAGGAACACCCCGATCCGGCCCCACGGCACGACCATGGCGTACTGCGGGAAGGACGAGCGCAGCAGGTGGCCGCCTGACCAGGCGAGGAAGACGCCGACCCCGACGCCCAGCACCGCGCCGAACATCGCGATCATCACGGACTCCAGCCGGACCATCCGCTTGACCTCGCGCCGGTCCAGGCCGATCGCGCGCAGCATCCCGATCTCCCGGGTCCGCTCGAAGACCGACATGGCCAGGGTGTTGACGACGCCGATGACGGCGATGACGACGGCCATGCCCAGCAGCCCGTACATCAGGTAGAGGATGTCGTCGATGCTGCCGGCGTCGGCGCGACGCAGGTCGTCCTGGCTCTGGACCTTGATGAGCGGGTTGCCGCCGAGCGTCTCCTTGATCTTGGCGGGCAGGTCCTTCGCCCGGGCCGGGGCGGCCTTCAGCAGCACCTGGTCGTCGCGCACCTTGTCCATGTGCGGGTTCAGGAGGGCGGGGGCGGTGAGGACCGAGCCGAGCACGTCGTTGTCCCGGTAGACGGCGACGACGCGCGGGGCGGCCTTCTTTCCGTCGTAGAAGGACATCGGCAGGGCGGCACCGGCCTTCAGGCCCCGGTCCTTGGCGAACGTCTCGGAGACCGCGACGGCGGAGGTGCCGCGGACGTCGGACAGCGAGCCGCTGACCATACGGACGTCCGCCACCTTGGCGATGGCCGCGACATCCGTGGCCAGGGCGAGCGAGGGGTGGTCGTCCGTCCGGAAGCCGGTCGTGCGCAGCGCGACGGCCGCGTCGACGCCGGGCTGCCCGGCGAGCGTCCTGGCGATCTCGGGGGAGAGGCCCTGGTAGCTGGACGAGCTGACCTTGTAGTCGGCGGTCAGGTCCTGCGGGCCGAGCTTGGCCATGCCCCGGTCCGCCGAGACGGCGGCCACGGTCAGACCGGTGATCAGGGTGAGGCCGATCATCAGGGCGGACGCGGTGGCGGCGGTGCGGCGCGGGTTGCGCAGCGCGTTCTGACGGGCGAGCTTGCCGCTGACGGCGGAGAGCCGGATCGCGAGCCGTCCGAAGAGGTGGACGAACGGGCGGGAGAGCAGCGGGGCCAGGACGATCACGCCGGCGAGGGTGAGCGCCGAGCCGGCCATGGCGTACTGCATGCCGCTGCTGTTCTTGAACGTGGTGACGTACAGCATGGTCGCCACGCCGAGGCCGGTGAGCGCCGCGCCGAGGGAGTTGCGCAGGACGAGGCCGCGGGGGGCCGGCGCCTGGTCGACGGCGGCGAGCGCCTCGACCGGGGCGATCCGCGCGGCCTTGCGGGAGGGCAGCCAGGCGGCGAGCACGGTCACCACGACGCCGACGCCGAGGGCGGACAGTACGGCCGTCGGCGTGACGACCAGCGGGCCGTCCGGCAGGCTCGCGCCGGTCGCGTTCAGCACCGAGCGCAGACCGGTGGCCACGCCCAGGCCCAGGACGAAGCCGACGACGGAGGCGGTCAGGCCCAGCAGGCCCGCCTCGATCAGCACCGAGCGCACCACCTGGCGCCGCGTGGCGCCGACGGCCCGCAGCAGCGCGATCTCCCGGCTGCGCTGGGCGATGAGCATGGTGAAGGTGTTGGCGATGATGAAGACGCCGACGAAGAGGGAGATGCCGGCGAAGACCAGGAGCGTCTTGCGGATCGAGCTCGTCTGCTCGTCGATCATCTCGGACTCGGCGGCCGCGAGCTGCTTGCCGCTCTGGGCCTCGAAGGACCGCGGCAGCACCCGGCGGACGTCGGCGGTCAGCTTCTGCTGGTCGGTGCCGGGGGTCGCGGAGACGACGAGCTCGCTGAACTCGCCGGGCTTGCCGAAGAGCTTCTGCGCGGTCGCCGTGTCGAACAGGGCGAGGCTGCCGCCCGCGCTGACACGCGGGTCGTCGGTCTCGGCGATGCCGACGAGCTTCTTGGTCATCACCGGACCGTCGACGGCGAGCCGGACGGTGCCGCCGACCTTGGCGCCCGTCTTCCCGGCCGTCTTCGCGTCCAGGACGATCTCGCCCTCGGCGGCGGGGCCCCGGCCCTTGACGATCGGGTAGCGGCTGTCCTTGCCGTTCGCGCCGGGTACGTAGTTGGCGCCGGTGCTGCCCCACTCGCTGCCGGCGGGGTTGTTCCCCTTGTCCGCGATCACGGCCGCGCCGCCGACGGACGGGCGGACGGCGGCCACGCCGGGCAGGGCGCGTATGGAGTCGACGACGCGGTCGTCGAGGGGCCGCGCGGCCTCCGCCTCGGCGTCGGTGCCGGGGCGGGCACCGCCCGCGGTGACGGAGACGGCGACGTCGCCGAGGCTCTTGGACATCCGGTCGCGGAAGGCGCTGCCGACGGAGTCGCTGAAGACGAGGGTGCCGGAGACGAAGGCGGTGCCGAGGAGGACCGCGAGCGCGGTCATCATCAGCCGGGTCTTGTGCGCGAGGAGATTGCGCAAGGCGGTACGGAACATGGTGAGTGGGTCAGTCCTGACGTTCGAGGCCGGCGGGGATCAGGGCGTGGATCAGGGCGCTGATCAGCTCGTACGGCCCTTGGCGTCGAAGGCCTTCATGCGATCGAGGACCGCGTCGGCCGTCGGCTCGCGCATCTCGTCGACGATGCGGCCGTCGGCGAGGAAGAGGACGCGGTCGGCGTAGGAGGCGGCGACGGGGTCGTGGGTGACCATGACGATCGTCTGCTCCAGCGCCCGTACGGACTCGTGGAGGAAGCCCAGGAGTTCGGCGCCCGAGCGGGAGTCGAGGTTGCCGGTCGGCTCGTCCGCGAAGATGATCTCGGGCTTGGAGGTGAGCGCGCGGGCCACGGCCACCCGCTGCTGCTGGCCGCCCGACAGCTGGCTCGGCCGGTGCGCGAGGCGGCCGGACAGGCCGAGCGTCGTCACGATCTGCCCCAGCCACTCCTGGTCCGGCTTGCGGCCCGCGATGTCCATCGGCAGGGTGATGTTCTCCAGCGCGGTCAGGGTCGGCAGCAGGTTGAAGGCCTGGAAGACGAAGCCGACCTTGTCCCGGCGCAGCCGGGTCAGCTGCCGGTCGCCGAGCGAGCCGAGCTCGGTGTCGCCGATGAGGGTGGACCCGGAGGAGATCGAGTCCAGGCCCGCCATGCAGTGCATCAGCGTCGACTTGCCGGAGCCCGACGGCCCCATGATCGCGGTGAATTCGCCGCGCCGGAACTCCACCGACACCGCGTCCAGGGCCGCCACACGGGTCTCACCCTGCCCGTAGACCTTGCTCAGTCCCGTGGCACGGGCGGCGACGGCGCCGCGGCCGTGGCCGGGGTGCGGGTGGGGGAGGGCATGGGCTGCGGCCGAGTGGGACACGAGGTCTCCTCCGGGAGGGGGCACGAGGACGGAATCAACGCTTCCAATCCTCGGCGCGGCCGCCGGGCGATACGTCAGCCGTGCGGCCGGAATCCGGCGTCGGACTTTGGGTCGCCAGGGGTACGCCCGCGTAGTCCTGGAGACGGACGGCGTCCTCCTCGAGGTGCACGAAACCCGAAGGGGTGAAAGAGGCGGCGCAACGGGCTATCGGTGGTCTATGGTGCGGCTATGGACACCACGACGATCCAGGTTCCACGCAAGACCCGTGATCATCTGGCTGAGCTTGCGAAGGATCGCGGCATCACCCTCGGTCAGCTGGTCGAGGCGCTGGCCGCCGAGCAGCCGACCGCCGCGGAACGCGCCGAGCGGCTCGCCGCCGCCCGCGAGCATGTACGCACGGTGATCGGCCTCGACATCAGCGACGAGGAGTTCGATCAGGCGCCGGACATCCTCGGCAACATCTACAAGATCGCTGCAGACAAGGCCAGGGTCGCGCGGAGCGACGCCGCGTGATCATCCTCGATACCTCTGCCACGCTCGCCCTCGTGCAGGGGCACAAGACTCTCAATCTTCTCGCGGTCAACATGACGCGCACAGGCGACCAGCTGGTCATCCCCGCGCTGTGCCTCATGCAGGCCGAAGCCGAGGACGTCGGCGCCTCGCGTCGCGCGCTCGGCTTCCCCTGCGTCACTGTCGACAATCTCGGCATGACCGCCGCCGTCAGTGTCGGCACGATGATCCGCGACGGCTACGGGGGCCCGGACACCTGCCATGCCCTGTACTGCGCCCTCCCGCGAGCCGAATTCACCGGCATGTCGATCCTGTTGACCGGTCACGAGAGCGCCTACCCGCCCGGCGTGGTCGCCGTGGACATCGACTCGCCCGGCATGCTGGGCTTCTACTGACCACAGATCCCTCCGCTCACCCCTTGACCGCGCCGCCGAGCGCGAAGCCGCCCCCCAGGCGCCGTGCGATGAGCGCGTAGAGAAGGATCACGGGCGTGGAGTAGAGGATCGAGAAGGCCGCCAGCTGCCCGTAGGCGACCTGTCCGTAGTTTCCGAAGAAGGTGAAGATGCTGACGGACGCGGGCAGTTGGTCGGGGGTGAGCAGCAGCATGAAGGGCACGAAGAAGTTGCCCCACATCATGATGAAGCAGTAGACCGTCACCACCGCCACGCCCGGCCCCATCAGCGGCAGCACGACCCTGACCAGCGTCTGCAGCCGGCCCGCGCCGTCCGTCCAGGCCGCCTCCTCCAGCAGGACGGGCACGCCGTCCATGAAGTTCTTCATCAGCCAGATGGCGAAGGGCAGTTGGGCGGTCGCGAGGAACAGCGCGGTGCCGTAGACGGTGTCGATGAGGTTGATCCGCACGAACAGCCCGTACACCGGCACCATGATCGCCGTGATCGGCAGGCACGTGGCGAACAGCAGCCCCAGGAGATACGGCCGGCTGAAGCGCGAGCGGTAGCGCGACAGCGGATACGCGGCGAGGGCCGCGCAGGCGATCGTCAGCAGGGTGGCCCCGCCGCAGAGCAGGAGGCTGTTGAGCATGGGGGTGAAGGTGATCTCGTCGGTCAGGACGGACGAGAAGTTCTCCGGCGTGAGGCGCGCGGGGGTCCGCACGCGAAGGCCGGCCTCCGCGTCCACGGACGACAGGACGAGCCACAGCAGCGGTACGGCGAAGGCCGCCGCGACGCCCAGCAGGGCGGCGTCGGCGGCCAGACGGTGACGGGTGCGGCGGGCGAGGAGCGGGCGCATGGCACCTCCGGGGCGCGGCACGGCGTGGCGTACCGCCGGCGCGGCGTCGCGCGAGCGGGCCAAGGGGAGCGTAGCGCGCGCCGGAGGTGTGCGTTACCCGGCGTCGGGGGCCGGGTGAGGCCCTCAGTGGGCGGGTGAGTAGATCTGCCCGGCGAAGGCAGCGACCTGGGCGTCCGGCAGGTGCCGGGCGACGTCGGCCTCGCTGATCATGCCGACCAGGCGCTTGTTCTCGATCACCGGCAGCCGGCGGATCCTGTGAATCTCCATTTCGTGCAGGACGTCGTCGACGTCGGCGTTCGCGTCGATCCAGCGGGGCGTGCCCTCGCACAGGTCGGCCGCGGTCACCTTGTCCGGGTCGTGCCCCTTGGCCAGGCACTTCACGACGATGTCCCGGTCGGTGATGATGCCGCACAGCCGGCCGTTGTCGTCGCTGACCGGCAGGGCGCCCACGTCGAGCAGCTGCATCACCTGGGCGGCACGGGTCAGTGTCTCCTCACGCGTGATCCACTGCGCGCCCTCGTGCATGATGTCCTTGGCCTTGGTCATGATCGGCCTCCTCGGCCCTTCGTTCCGGGAAGACGGCCCGCCGGGCCGGCCGGGTGGGCGGTGGTCAGCGCCGGGCGTAGACCATCTCGGCGAACTCGGCTATCTGGTCGTCCGTGAGGTGCTGGGCGAGATCCGCCTCGCTGATGATGCCGACCACGCGCTTGTTCTCGACCACGGGCACCCTCTTGATGCGGTGACCCTCCATCTCGTGGAGCACCTCTTCGATGTCGGCGTTGGCGTCCACCCAGCGTGGCGTGCCCTCGCAGAGCTCGGCGGCCGTGCACTCGGCCGGCGCGCGGCCCTCGGCCACGCACTTCACCACGATGTCGCGGTCGGTGATGATGCCGCACAGCCGATCGTTGTTGTTCTCGTCGGCCACCGGCAGGGCGCCTATGTTCAGGTCGCGCATCATCTGTGCCGCGCGTTCCAGGTTGTCCGACTTGGTGAGCCAGTGGGCTCCGGGGTGCATGATCTCCTTGGCCGTGGTCATGTGTGCCTCCTGAGTGCGTGCGATCGTGACGTGCTCTCCTGATGGCACCTCCATCGTCCCTCTCCCCGCCCCCCGGGGCGATCGGAGGACTGCTCCGTTCGGGTGACGGCCCCCATGCCCGTACGCCCAGCCCGCACCCCCGCGCGCCGGGCGCGCCCCGGCCGCCGGTGCCAGACTGAACCCGGCCGGATAAAACCGGCGGAATCCGTCGAAGGAGCACACCACCATGCTCACCACCGACTTTGTCACCGGCGCTCCCAACTGGCTCGACCTCGGCACGCCCGACACGGAGGCGGCCACCGCCTTCTACGGCTCCGTCTTCGGCTGGGACCTCGAATCCGCCGGTCCCGACGCCGGGGGCTACGGCTTCTTCAAGAAGGACGGAAAGAACGTCGCCGCCCTCGGCCCCCTCAGCGAGGACGGCGCAAGCTCCGCCTGGACCGTCTACTTTCAGACCCCCGACGCCGACGCCACCGCCAAAGCCGTCGAGAAGGGCGGCGGTGTCACCCGCGTCGCCCCCTTCGACGTCATGGAAGCCGGCCGCATGGGCTGTTTCACCGACCCCGGCGGCGCCGACTTCGCCGTCTGGCAGCCGGCAGCCGTCAAGGGCCTCGAGAAGACCTCCGACGAGGGATGCCTGTGCTGGACCGAGCTCCACGCTGGCGATCTCGCCGCCGCGAAGGCCTTCTACCGGGGCGTCTTCGGCTGGCGCTCCGCCGACCTCAAGGTTCCCGGCATGACGTACACGGTCCTGTCGACCGCGGAGGGCGACGACCAGCAGGAAGCGTCCTTCGGTGGCGTCGTCCCCCTCCTCGAGGAGACCGAGACCCCGCGCTGGATCCCCTACTTCGCCGTCGCCGACGTCGACACGGTCGTCCGTGCGACGCAGGGGGGCGGGGGGTCCGTGCGGGTGCCGGCCTCCGACGTCCCGGACGTCGGGCGCATGGCCTGGCTGGCCGACCCCTTCGGGGCGACGTTCGCGGTGATCAAGCCGCAGCCGCCGGTGACGCCGCCGACGGTTGTCATGGGGTGAGTCCACGAGCCGGCCGCACCGGGCATCGTCACAAACCCCGCACGCCGCAAGCGAGTTCGGCACCGCTGCCAACGAAGGGTGCAGCGCCGGTTCCGCGCTCCGGCGTGGGGGCGTGCCGCGAGGCGGGACGGACACGACTCCTGCCCGAACCGGGCCCGACCGTAGCGTTGAACGCGCAAGCAACCTCAGGTGCGGAGGGAGCGACAGATGGCAGTGATGGTGCACAGCCGTGGCGCGGGGTGGAACCCGGAGCTCTACCAGGCGACGATCGACAAGGCGATTCCGGACAGGACGAACCCGCCGGCCGGGCTGCTGGCCCATGTCGCCACGCCGGCGGGCGAGGGCGAGTGGCAGGTGGTCGACGTCTGGGAGTCGGAGGAGGCGTTCCGCGCCTTCCTGGAGAAGATCGTCATTCCGGCGGCGATGGAGCTGGGAGCGCCGCCGTTCGACTCGACGGTGTTCGAGGTCTACAACTACCTGATTCCGTAGGTCACCGCCTGGAGGTCCCGCCAGCGCTCCCGCCACTCCTGCTCGTTGCCGTCGAGGGCCCAGACGATGCAGCGCACGACGGCCCAGGTGGGGATGCGCCGGCCGCGGAACACGTCGCCCAGCGACGAGTGGCTGACCGTGGTGGGCAGCGCGTCGTTGCCGCGGATCCGGTCCGCGATCTGCCGCAACGACGGGTTGCCCGCCTCTATCCGTAGCCGCCGCAGGTCGGCGGCGAAGCCGGCGGCGCCTCGCGAGGGTCCGATGCCGGACTGCTGCGGCAGCGGCGCTCGTTCCACCACCGGCGCGCTCGGGAGCGGCTCGCGGGGAGCGGGTACGACCGGGCGCCGGTGGCGGTTCGCCTCCAGCTCCGCCTCCGTCGCCGTGCGCTTCATCAGCCACTCCACCGGATCCCCGCCCCAGGCCGTGACCAGGGCGCCCAGGACCGGGCGCGTCGGTACGCGCCGGCCGCGCAGGGCCGCGTAGAGGGTGGAGCGGGGTATGTGCGCCCGCGCGGCGATCTGATCGACCGTCGGGGCGTCGAAGCCGGCGGCGTCGCGCAGGGCGCGGAGTTCGAGGGCGAACCGGGCCAAGGGTCCGTCGGCCGAATCCAGGTGCGTGAGCCGTCTGGGCATGTCGTCCCCCATTGTCGCCGATTGGGCGCGTATTGTAGTCGTATTGTCTCGTTCGATTGAACAGGGGCAGACGGTCAATACATGCTGGTGGCGCGGAAGTTGACAAGCCGCCAGTGTCCCCGGCCTCGCGAGCACAAGAGGACACAGGCGGCCCAGCCAGCCGATGTCATCGGCGGGAAGGACGGACCGGATGGGTCAGTCGCTCTCTTATCGTCCCCTACGGCCCCCGTGGAAGCGCAAGCCGTTCCCGGATATCGCCGTCGTGGTGGTGGTCGTCATCGTCGTGCTGGGCGCGGGTCTCGCGCTGCCCGGTGACCGGGTCGCCGCCTTTACGGGGCTCTTCGGCGCCGTCGCCAACCTGGTGGTGCTGACGCGTCACGGGAAGGGCGGGGCGGGCGTCCGCTCCCATTCCTGACGCCGGTCGAGAAGGGGCGGAACCTGAGGTTCCGTCCCTTCTCCCGCCCTGCCCAACCGTTATGTTCCGAGGCTTGTCTTTACTTTTTCTTTGCTGTTGACTCGAGCGGCTGTACCCACCCCCCAATGCTCGAAGGAACCTTTTTCGTGAAGCGCACCGCCCGTGTCACCCGCTCCCTTTCCGCCCTCGCCGTGGCCGGCCTGGCGCTGACCGCCGTGACCGGCTGCAGCACCGAGGACGTCAGGAAGGCGGCCGGGAAGGAGGAGGGCACCGAGGGCAGGAAGTCGGTCGAGGAGAAGGCCTCCGACGCCAAGAAGAAGGTCGAGGACAAGGCCGTGGACACGGTCGACAAGGCCGTGGGCGGGAGCTTCGAGGTCACCTACGAGGTCACCGGCTCCGTCGACTCGGTCGACTTCAACGAGGGCAAGGGCTCGGCGGCCAAGCCGGACTTCACCACCGAGGAGAAGCCGAAGACGCCGTGGAAGAAGACGGTCACCCTCAAGGGCATCGAGTCCCCGACCGTGAGCGCGATGGTCACCGAGGGCGAGGGCGGCTGCAAGATCACGTACAAGGGCAAGGTCCTGGACGAGAAGACCGCCAAGGCCTCGGACACGGGCCTGGCGCTGTGCAACGCCGTCTCGCCGCTCGGCCAGTAGTCCCCGCTCGGCCGGCAGTCCCGCTCGGCCGGCAGTCCCCGCTGGGTCAGCAGTCCCCGGTCGCCGCGGGAGGGGGCCCGTTCACACCTCCTCTCGCAGCAACCGCACGTACACCGCTGAGAACAGCCCTCCCACCAGCAACAGCAGCAGCGCCACCGCCGTGCCGTAGCCGATCAGGGACTTCAGGAACGCCTGGTCGTACATGAACACCGGCAGCGTCTGGCTGCGGTTGCCCGGCCCGCCCCGCGTCATCGCCCAGATGAGGCCGAAGACCGACAGTGTCTGCAGGGTGTTGAGCATCAGGTTCGTGCCGATCGAGCGGCGGATCATCGGCAGGGTGATGTGCCAGAAGCGGCGCACGCCGCTCGCCCCGTCGACCTCCGCCGCCTCCGTCACGTCCCGGGGGATCTCCGCGAGCGCGGCCGAGTAGACCAGCATCGAGAAGGCCGTGCCCCGCCAGACGTTGGCGAACGAGACGGCCAGGATCGGCAGGGTGAACAGCCAGTTCTGGCCGGGCAGGCCCAGCCCCTCCAGGACGGCGTTCAGCGTGCCCTCCCGGGTGAAGAACGTGTAGAGCAGGAAACCGGCGACGATCTCCGGGAGCACCCACGCGGCGATCACCACCGTGCCCGTCAGCGTCCGCACCGCCTTCGAGGCGCGTCGCATCAGGGCGGCGAGGGCGAAGCCCAGGGTGTTCTGGCCGACGATCGACGACAGGACCGTGAAGACCAGGGTCAGCAGCACCGCGTGGGCGAAGTCGTCGTCGGCGAAGGCGCGCCGGAAGTTGGCGAGGCCGACGAACGAGGCCGAGGCCTGGCCCGAGAGCTGGGTGTCGGTGAAGGCCAGGACGACGCAGTAGCCGATCGGCCCGGCGAGGAAGAGCAGCAACAGCAGGGTGGCCGGGGCGAGAGGGAGCCAGCGCGGCAGACCGCCCGCGGCGTGGCGCGCGCTCACCGGGCCGTCACGCCCGCCGGGCCCGCGATCGAGCGCAGCCGCTCGTCGTAGCGCCGGGCGGCCTGCGCCGCGTCGGCGTCGCCGGTCGTGACGGACTCCATGGCCTCCTGGATGGCGTTGGAGACCTGCGGGTAGACCGGCAGCGCCGGGCGGTGGTGGGTGACCTGGACGAGGTCGGTGAAGAAGGAGATGCCCGGCATCGACGTGCGGTAGGCGGAAGCCGCGGCCACGTCGTCGCGCACGGCGATCTGCGCGTCCCGCACGGTCCAGTCGGTGGCGTTGGCGGGGCTCTGCAGGGTTTCGACGAGCTGCCAGGCGAGGTCGGCCCGGGGTGACTTGGCGCTCACCGACCAGGCCCAGCCGCCGGAGAGGCTGACGCGCCCGGGTGCCGTGCCGTCCCGCGTGGGGAAGGCCGTCCGCCCCATCACCTTCGACCACTGGGGCCAGGGCCGGGCCCCGGAGGGGAGCCAGAACTTGCCGAGCCAGGAGCCGTCCAGGGCGATGGCGAGCTTGCCGCCCGGCAGCCAGTCGGTGGTCACCCGGGTGCCGATGGTGGGGGAGAGGGCGTCCGACGGCTCGGGGCCCAGTTTCTCGGCGTAGACGGTCCGCACGAACTCCAGCGCGTCGCGGAAGCCCGCCCCGCCCGTCACCCACTTCTTCGACGACGGCTCGTAGAGCGGGTCGGCCCCGGTGCCGTACGCCAGCATCTCGAAGCCCTGCATCGAGGCGGCCTCGCCGGCGCCCTTGCCGGTGTAGACGTTGAGGGGGATCACCCCGGGCAGCTTGCGCTTGAGCGTACGGGCGGCGTCCAGGACGTCGTTCCAGGTCTTCGGGTGCCAGTCGGCCGGCAGACCGGCGCGGGCGAAGAGCTCCTTGTTGAACCACAGGGCGCGGGTGTCGGTGCCGTCCGGCACCCCGTACGTCTTCCCGTCCTCCGCCCGCACCGACGCCTTCGCGGCCGGCGCGAAGCGGCCCCACTGCTTCCAGCCGGCCAACCTGTCGTCCAGGGCTCTCAAGTAGCCGCTCTTGACGTCGGAGTTGAGGACGAAGGTGTCCTCGTGCACGACGTCCGGTGCGGTCTTGGGCGACCGCATCATCTGCTGGACCTTGGCGTAGTAGTCGTCCTGGGTGGCCTGGACGGGGATGAGCCGGAGCTTCTTGCCTTCGTGCTCCCGCTCGAACTGCTTCTTGATCACGGCCAGATAGTCGTCCATGAGCCGGACCTTGTTGTCCGTGCTGCGCGGATAGACGACCTTCACGGTATCCGGGTCACCACCGGAGTCGCCGCAGGCGGTGAGCGTCGCGAGGGCGGCGAGGGCGGTGAGGGCTGCGACGAGGGGTACGGGGCTGGTGGGGCGCACGGCACGACCTCCTGCACCTTGGGATGTCGAGTCGTACGTACCCCGGCGGCCCCGCCGCACGCGCCCGGGCTGCCCTCAGCGCCTGCCGGCCCAGCGGTAGAGCAACTCGGGCCGGCCTATCTGCCCGTACTGCGGGGCCCGTCCGGCCCGTCCGGTGTCCACGAGGTACTCCAGGTAGCGCCGCGCTGTGATCCGCGAGACGCCCACGGAGGTCGCGGCCGCCCCCGACGAGAGGCCGCCGTCGCCGGCCGACCGCAGGGTCTCGGTGACGGCCTGCAGGGTGTCCACGGCCAGCCCCTTGGGCAGCGCCACCGGCTGCGGCGCACGCAGCGCGCCGAGCGCCCGGTCCACCTCCTCCTGCCCGCTCGCCTCCCCGGCGGCGGCCCGGAACTCCGCGTACCGCACGAGGCGGTCGCGGAGGGTGGAGAACGTGAACGGCTTGAGCACGTACTGGACGACGCCCAGCGACACCCCCTCGCGCACCACGGCCAGGTCGCGGGCGGAGGTGACGGCGATGACGTCCGCGGCGTGCCCGGCCGCGCGCAGCGAGCGCACCAGCTGCAGGCCGTGGCCGTCGGGCAGGTAGAGGTCCAGCAGGAGCAGGTCGATGGCCGTGCGCTTGAGGAACTGCGAGGCGTCGCACCGCGAGTGCGCCACGCCCGCGACCGTGAACCCGGGCACCCGGCCCACGTACAGCGCGTGGGCGTCGGCGGCCACGGGATCGTCCTCGACGACGAGCACCCGGATCGGGGGCGCGGCCGCTCCCGGCAGCGGTCTCGGGCTCGTGCTCATGCGGGGACTCCTTCGGACGTACGGACACTCAGGGGCAGCCGGACCGTGAACTCGGCCCCGCCGCAGGGGGAGACGCCGAGGGCGACCGTGCCGCCGTTGCGGCGGACGGCCTGCTTCACGAGCGCCAGCCCGAGCCCGCGGCCGTGCGGCGCGGGCCCCGGCGACTTGGTGGACCAGCCGCGCCGGAACACCTCGTCCACGGCGTCGGCCGCGACGCCGGGGCCGCTGTCGCCGACCCTCAGCAGCAGTTCGCCGCCCTCGGCGCACACGGTGACGACGACCCGGCCGGGGCGGTGGGCGTCGCGGGCCGCCTCGACGGCGTTGTCGACGAGGTTGCCGAGGACGGTGACCAGGTCGCGGGCGGGCAGGCCGGGCGGCAGGAGCCCGTCGTCGACGCGGGTGTCGTCGGCCAGGACGAGCTCCACGCCCTGCTCGTTGGCCTGGGCGGCCTTGCCCAGCAGCAGCGCGGCCAGGACCGGTTCGGCGACGGCGGCGACGACCCGGTCGGTCAGGGCCTGGGCCAGCTCGAGCTCGGCGGTGGCGAAGTCCACGGCCTCGTCGGCGCGGCCGAGCTCGATGAGGGAGACCACCGCGTGCAGCCGGTTGGCGGCCTCGTGCGCCTGCGAGCGCAGCGCCTCGGCGAAGCCGCGGACGGAGTCCAGCTCGCCGGACAGCGCCTGCAGTTCGGTGTGGTCGCGCAGGGTCACCACCGTGCCGTGCCGCTCCCCGCCGGAGACGGGCGAGGTGTTGACCACCACGATCCGCTCGGCGGTCAGGTGCACCTCGTCGACGCGCGGCCCGGGGGCCAGCAGGGCCTCGGTGACGGACGGCGTGAGCCCGAGGGCGTCCACGCGGCGGCCGACGACGTCGCCGTGCAGGCCCAGCAGCTCCCGCCCGGCGTCGTTGATCAGCGCGATGCGCCGGCTCCCGTCCAGCATCAGCAGCCCCTCGCGCACCGCGTGCAGCGCGGCCTCGTGGTAGTCGCGCATGCGGCCGAGCTCGGCGGCGTTCATGCCGTGGGTCTGGCGGCGCAGCCGGGAGTTGAGGAGGTACGTCCCGGCCCCGCCGAGGGCGAGCACGGACAGCGCCACCACGAACAGCACGGTCAGCTGGCGGCGCACCTCTGCGCTGATCGCGTCCACGGTGATGCCGGCGCTGACCAGCGCGGTGACGCCGGCGGAACCGCCCCGCACGGGCACGACGGCCCGCACGGACGGGCCCAGCGTGCCGGTGTACGTCTCCGAGAACGCCTGCCCGCGCAGGGCGGGGCCCGTGTGGCCGAGGAAGCGCTCGCCGATCCGGAGCGGGTCGGGGTGGGTCCAGCGGACCCCGCCCGGGCTCATGATCGTCACGAAGTCGACGCCGGTGTCGTGGCGCACCCGCTCGGCGTACGGCTGCAGCGCCGCGCTGGGATCGGGCGTACGCACCGCCGCGCGCACGGCGGGGGACGCGGCGACGGCGGCCGCGGCGGCCGTGACCTGCCGGCGGGCAGCCTCCTGGGCCTGACCGCGTCCGGAGACGTAGGCGAAGACCGCGCAGGCGGCCACCACGGCGGTGACCAGCACGATCTGCATCGCGAAGAGCCGGCCGGCCAGGCTGCGGGGGCGGCGTATGCGAGGTTTGCGCATGGCGGACAGTGTGCCTGCCCTTGCGTTCGTGAACGTAATGCACGCAAGGGTGACCGCCGTCACATCCGCGTGCATAGTCTCCGCGACGACGTACGGACGCGTCCAGGCACACGAGGAGACAACCGTGGCAGTGCAGTCCCCATCGGCCGGCCGCAGGCCCGACCGGACCCATTACCTCTATCTCGCCGTGATCGGCGCGGTGCTCGCGGGCATCGTGGTCGGCTTCGCGGCACCCGGCGTCGCGGTCGACCTCAAGCCGCTGGGCACCGGCTTCGTCAACCTGATCAAGATGATGATCTCGCCCGTCATCTTCTGCACGATCGTGCTCGGCATCGGATCGGTGCGCAAGGCCGCGAAGGTCGGCGCGGTGGGCGGGCTCGCGCTCGGCTACTTCCTGCTGATGTCCACCGTCGCCCTCGCCATCGGTCTGGTCGTCGGCAACCTCCTGGAGCCCGGCAGCGGCCTCCACCTGACGGACTCCCTCCGGCACGCGGGCGAGGCCCAGGCCAAGGGCGCCGCCCACGAGTCGACCTCCGCCTTCCTGCTCGGCATCATCCCGACCACCATGGTCTCCGCCTTCACCGGCGGCCAGGTGCTGCAGACCCTGCTCGTCGCGCTGCTCTGCGGCTTCGCCCTGCAGGCCATGGGCCCGGCCGGCGAACCGGTGCTGCGCGGCATCGGCCACATCCAGAAGCTGGTCTTCCGCGTCCTCGGCATGATCATGTGGGCGGCGCCGGTGGGCGCGTTCGGCGCGATCGCGGCGGTGGTCGGGGCGACGGGCGTCGACGCCCTGAAGTCCCTGGCCGTCATCATGATCGGCTTCTACACCACCTGTCTGATCTTCGTGATCGTGGTGCTGGGCACGCTGCTGCGCCTGGTGGCGGGGGTCAACATCTTCACCCTGCTCAAGTACCTGGGGCGCGAGTTCCTGCTGATCCTGTCGACGTCGTCGTCCGAGTCGGCGCTGCCGCGACTGATCGCGAAGATGGAGCACCTGGGCGTCAGCCGCCCGGTCGTCGGCATCACCGTCCCCACGGGGTACTCCTTCAACCTCGACGGCACGGCCATCTACCTGACGATGTCGTCGCTGTTCGTCGCCGAGGCCATGGGGCAGCCGCTCTCGGTGAGCCAGCAGATCTCCCTGCTGCTGTTCATGATCGTTGCGTCGAAGGGCGCGGCCGGAGTGACGGGAGCCGGGCTCGCCACCCTCGCGGGCGGCCTGCAGTCGCACCGCCCCGAGCTGGTCGACGGCGTCGGTCTGATCGTCGGCATCGACCGCTTCATGAGCGAGGCCCGCGCCATGACCAACTTCGCGGGCAACGCGGTGGCCACCGTCCTGATCGGCACCTGGACCAAGGAGATCGACAAGGAGCGGATGGCCGAGGTCCTCGCCGGCCGGGCCCCCTTCGACGAGGCGACCCTGCTCGACGACGCCCACGGCCACGGCGAGGCCCCGGACCCCTCGGGAGAAAGGGAGCCGGTACCGGCGTAAGGGCTCAGTCGCGCCGGCCCCGGGGGCCCTGGCGGGTCCTGGCCAGCCACTCCGGCGCCGGCTCGGCGGCGTCGCCGTATGCGTCGTGCCAGTTCCACCATTCGTACGGCGGGGTCCGGGGATAGTCCTCGGGGGAGTCCTCCCATGTCTCCTGCCGCCCGAGCGCCGTCATGTCGAGGTAGCTCCAGGTGCTCCCCAGTGCCTCGTCGCCGCGGGCGTTGATGAAATAGGTGCGATAGACCCTGTCGCCGTCGCGGATGAACGCGTTCGTGCCGTGCCACTCGTTCACACCGAAGTCGGCGTCGAAGGTGTCGGTGATCGTGTACCAGGGCATCGTCCAGCCCATCCGCCCCTTAACCCGCTCGATGTCCGGCTGCGGCGCGCGCGAGGCGAAGACGAGCGTGGTGTCGCGGGCGTTCAGATGGGCGAGGTGGCCGACGTGGTCGGCGACCATCGAGCACCCGCGACAGGCGTGCTCGGGCCAGCCGAACACCCCGGGCTCGTGGAAGGCGCGGTAGACGATCAGCTGACGACGCCCCGCGAACAGGTCGAGCAGACCCACCCTGCCCTCGGGGCCGTCGAACGCGTACTCCTTCTCCACCGCCGTCCACGGCATCCGCCGCCGCTTGGCGGCCAGCGCGTCACGCGCACGGGTCAGCCGCTTCTCCTCCACCAGCAGCTCCTGGCGCGCGGCCTCCCACTCCTGCGGCGGAACGATCGGGGGAGTCTTCATGATGGCGTTCACCCTCCGGTTGGAGCCGGCCCCCTGCGTCCAGGGTCGGCCGCCATCGCCCCGGGCGCACACCGAGCGCATGGCTTCGGCGTACGCCCTGGGCGCGGCGCCGACCCCATACAGCGGCGGGCCCCGGCAGTCCTCCGGGAGAGGGCGGCCGGGGCCCGGCTGAGGCTCGGGAGCCGGTCAGACTGCCTGGTCGCGCCAGATGTCGAGAACGGCCTGGACGGCGTTGGAGACCTGGTTCTGCTGGGTGCGGTCGGCCCAAAGGTGCTCGTCGTGCTCGGTGAGCGCGACCGTCTCCCTCGCGACGGTGGCGGTGAAGTTGAACTGGCGGGTGGCGCGGCCACTGCCGGAGCGGTAGTCGAAGTGGCCGAGGTAGCCGCCGATGGCCGTGACCGTCAGCCCCGTCTCCTCCGCGACCTCGCGCCGCAGTGCCTCGATGAGGGACTCGCCAGTGTCGACGCCGCCGGAGGGCAGCTCCCACAGCCCGCCGAGGTAGTCGTCGGCCGGCCGGTGCAGCAGCAGGACCTTGCCTTCGGCGTCGGCGATGACGGCACCCACGACGGTCTTGGCGATGCCGTCGCGTTCGGCGGTGCGGGCGAGGTCTTCGAGCAGAGCGGTGTCGAGGGAACTCACAGCAGGTCCTTGGCGTGGGAGGCGACTTTGGCGACGGCCGCGGTGTCGGCATCGGCGAGGCGGGCGTCCTCCTCACGGTGCCAGACCGGCACGTGCGGCATGTGGATGCCCGGCACGCGCCGTCCAGAGCGGCGCACAGGCGGGCCGCGATCTGCTGGCGCCCGGCCAGATGACCGTCCAGGCGGGTGAGCTGGGTTCGGACCAGCACGATTATTCGCGTTGCGGCCTGTTGGTTCACCCCGCCAGGAGAAGGCTGCGGGAGCGGTTGAGGCCCCAGTGGCTGAGGTGGTAGGCCGTGCGGGAGATCAGCGTGGCCGCCGTCCGGTCGGCCTTGGCGCGCCTACGGGCCGGTGGGCGCACCGCTTGCGGTAGGCCGGGGGGTCGTAGGGCGCCGTAGTCCGTGAAGCGGCGGGTTCCGCACTGCTTGCAGCGGGTCTCACCGGATCCAGCGGATTCCCATTCGGGGTGGTGGCACGTCACCGGCTCGCCTCCGAGCTGGAGTGCGCCGTGATCCAGTGGCGGTGCGCGTCGGCCGCCGCCTTGCCGCGCTGCTCGGGCGGCACGGTGCGGCGGCGCGCCGCCAGCGTTACGCAGTCGGGGCACGTACCGAGGTAGGGCCGCAGCCCCGCCGCCTCGCGCTCCTCGCCGGTCGCCAACCGCAGGGCCGCGAAGGGTACCTCCCATTGCAGTGAGCCGTCGGGGCTCTGCAGCTGTACGCGGCTGCTCGAGCCGCCGATCACTTGGGCGATCCTGTCTTCCCGTACGTCCACCACGTAGGCGCCTTTGCGGTACATGGGTCCTCCGAACTCCGGTCGCGCTCCTGCATGTTGGTAGAACCATAGGGCAGGCGCTAAAAGCGTTTAGCGGTTCCGTGAAACTCATCGGAGTGAACCGTTGAACGGTTGACCGCATGGCAGCATGGACCTGCAAGGGGAGGAGCGAAGTGCCATTGAGAACAGCACCAACCGCCCGGCAGCGGCGGCTTGGCGTCGAGCTGCGCAGGATGCGCGAGCAGGCGGGGATGACCGCTCCGCAGGTGGCGGAGCAACTGGGCGGTAACCGGACCGGCATCACCAATATGGAAGCGGGTCGCTTCGGTGTCAGTGTGGAGCGCATCAGGGCGCTCGCTCGGATCTATGCGTGCGGCGACCAGCCGTACATCGATGCCCTGGCGAGTTTGGCCGAGGAGCGGGGCAGGGGCTGGTGGGACGACTATCGCGACATCGTCATCAAGGCCGCCGTCGACGTGGCCGAGATGGAGCACCATGCCCTGGGCCTACGCTCAATGACGATCATGCATATGCCTGGGCTTCTGCAGACGGAGGACTACGCCAAAGCGGTCTTCGCCGCGGGCATTCCGAAGTCGACTCCCACGGAACTACGCCGCAATGTCTCCTTCCGTATGCGGCGCCGGGCGGTTCTGGACAGGGATAATCCGCCTACTTGCACGTTCCTGGTACATGAGGCTGCCCTGCGGATGCAGTTCGGCGGGCCGGAGGTGGCAGCCAGGCAGCTACGGCACGTGCTCGAGGAATCGGAGCGTGAGAACATCACCGTGCGTGCAATTCCGTTTGCGGCCGGTGGATTCTCCATGGCTGGCCTGTCCGTCCTCTACGCTACGGGCCCTGTGCCCCAACTGGACACAGTTCAACTCGATGTAGCGCACGGTGGTGCGCTGCTGGATGCGCAGGCTCACCTGGCCAACTATCGGGCTAGATTGGACTATGCGGAAGAGATTTCTCTGGGCCCCGACGATACCCGCAAACTTATGCGTGATATCGCTCAACAGTGGTGAAGGTGTGGCATGTCGGAGATTCGCTGGCAAAAATCGTCATTTTCCACGGACACAGCGGCATGTGTAGAACTTGCCCTGTGGCAAGAATCGACTTTCTCATCTGACATGCAGGGTGACTGCTTAGAACTCGCCGAACCGCCCGGCCGAATGCTCCTCCGCGAGAGCGACGCCCCCCACACCGTGATCGCCACCTCCCCGGCCGCCCTGCGAGCCCTGCTCGCAACGGCGACCGGGCGGTGGCGCTAGGCGCTGTCCGGGTCAGCCGCAGCGGGACCAGGCTCCCCATTGGCCGTTGCCCGGGTCGACGCTGCACCAGTAGCCGCTGCCGTACACCTCCACGGAAACGGCACGTCGGGCACCCTGCGCCGCGGCCGCCCCCGTGTCGTCGGCCCGACCGTTGTGCGGCATTTCCTGCCAGCGGCCCGAGCCGGGCCACGCGTGCCAGATCGTGCGGTCCGGAGCGATCCCGAAGCTTTCGAGACGTGACGAGGTCCAGGCGACGTCCAGGATGCTCGAGCCGTCGCGGAAGGTGCCGGTGTAGCCGTACCGGCTTGCGTTCCAGTTGGCTGCGCCGGTCCCGCCCGGCGTCACGGTGAAGTCGGCGTCCGGGGACGAGCCGGCTGCCACGAGGGCGCGCTTTACGGCGAGTTCGCCCGGGTCGGAGGTGGTGGCCGGAGTGGCCTGGGCCGCGGTGCCTGCGGAGAGCGCCGCTGTCAAGGCTGCCGCTGTCAGTGCCGTCATCGCTCGTGCGCGGTTGAGCATGGTGGTGCCCCCTGTTCGCGGTCGTACGGACGGTGATCCAGTGGCCAACGCCGCTTGTCTACCAGCGGCCTGCCACCACGACCAGAGGGGCGGCACCGGGTTGGCCCCGTTCAGGACATGCCGGACGCCCGCGCCCCGGCCGCCCTGCGAGCCCTGCTCGCGACGGCTACGGGGCGGTCCTGAGGGCGGTCATTCGCCGAAGCGGCGAACGCGCGATCGGGATCCACACACAGGCCAGGCACGCGGCCGAGGCCGCCAGGGCCCACCGGATGCCAACGGCCGTAGCCAGAGCGCCGGCTGTCGCGGCGCCGAGCGCGACCGCTCCGGTGAAGAGCACGCGCATGGTGCCGTTGACCCGGGCCATGAGGCCGGTGGGGGTGACCTGCTGCCGGAAGGTCGTCATCAGGACGGAGTCGAAGCCGACTTTGAGCATGACCAGCGCCCACCCGGTGGCCGCGAGGGGGCCGGGTACGGGCCGGCCGAGCAGGGGAATGGCGATGGCCAGGGGTGCGACCGCGATCCCGACGAGCAGGACGGCTCGACCCGCACCGAGCTTGTCGGCCAGCCTGACGGCTGTCACGGCGCCGATCAGGCCACCGAGCCCGCCGGTGCCGAGGAACATCCCGAGCGTTCCCTCGCTCCACCCGAGCTCGGTCAGTGCGAGCACGGGGAGCAGGGTCATCACGCCGGCGATGCCGATGTTGACCATGGAACCGGCGATCACCACGGTGCGTAGGACCGGCTGGCGGGCGACGAACGCGACACCTTCACCGATCTCGTGCAGGAGGCGCCGTCGGGGGGCGTCACCGGTCGGATGCTCGTGCGTGGTGAGCGTGGACAGCCACCCCGCGGACCACAGGTATCCCGCGGCCATGACGAGCAGAACCGTGGGGGCGCTCAGCAGTCCGGCCGCCCACCCGGCCAAGGGCGGACCCGCGATGACCGCTGCCTGGGTGATCGTGGCCAGGCGCGCGTTGGTGCGTGCGAGCAGGGCACCGGGGGCCAGGTCCTTGACGAGGCTCTGGGTGGCCAGGTCGAAGAACACCGTCGCCACCCCCTGAACCACCACGACTGCCATGAGGTGGGTCATCGTCAGACACCCGAACCACGCGGCAACGGGGACGGAGGTCAGTGCGGCCGCCCGCACCAGGTCCGCGCCGATCATGACCGGGCGGCGCCGCACCCGGTCCAGCCACGCGCCGACCGGCAGGCCGAGGATCACGAAGGGCAGTGTGAGCGCGGTCTTCAACAGCGATGTTCCTCCCGCCCCCGCGTGCAGAACGGTGACGGCTGTCAACGGAACGGCCACCTGACCGATCTGGGAACCCCACAACGCGACCCCGGACGCCGTGAGATACCGGGTGCGGTCCTGTGGAACGGCCGCCCGGGCCGCCGCCGGTCCCGTCGCGGTTGCTGCCTCAGCTGTCTCTGTCATGGCAGGCAGCCTCCGGGAACTCATCACAGCCCTCAACGGATTCACGTTAGAGTGAATCCTCGTGATGCCCACGCTCACTCTGTCCTTGAGTACGGCCGATCTGAGCCGGCTGCGCTGGGCCGTCTCGCCGGCCTGGGAGCTGCTGGCGTCCATCAGGACCCTGGCCCGGCCGGCACGCCACGCGATCCACATGCCGTGGCTGTCCGACCACCGCGACGACCCGCTCCTCACCGGACCCGGGACGTCCGCGGCGCGCGACCTGACCGCCGGCCCTCCGAGCCACCTTCCCGGGTTTCTCGCGCCCACCCCGCTGTCACCCCTGACCGCGCTGGACGACGAACTCGACGAGGTGTGCCGCACCCCTGCCGACGTCGTCCGCCGCGACCTGGCCGCAGCGTTCGGCGACGATCTGCCGGCCGGCTTGGCGCCGATGCTCCGCGCCCCCCGACGCGCATTGGAAGCGATCGTCACCGACCTGCGTCAGTACTGGCAGCGCACCCTGGCCCCGAACTGGCCGAGGATCCGAGCCCTGCTCGAGTCCGACATCCACTACCGGGCGCGCTCGCTGACCGAGCGCGGACCCGCGGCGATGTTCGCCGACATCCACCCCGACCTGACCTTCGACCAGGTCACCGGAACCCTGCGGATCGCCGGCCGGAAGGCAGGAATTCCCGATCCGCATCGCTCGCTCGAGGGGCGCGGCCTGGTCCTGGTGCCATCGGCGTTCGCGTGGCCGAAGCTCTACTTCAAGACAGCAGAGCCTTGGGTCCCCGTGATCCGCTATCCCGTCCGTGGCGTCGGAACCCTCTGGGAATCACCCGCGGGCAACGCCGACCTGGCCCCGGCGCTCGGCGCCACCCGCGCCATGCTCCTCGACGTCCTCGAAACCCCTGCCGGCACCCTGGAGCTCGCCAACCGAACCGGACTGGCCCCGGGCGGCGTATCCGCACACCTGCACAAGCTCACCCGAGCCGGCCTCATCGCACCCCACCGGACGGGACGAATCGTGCTCTACGCCAGAACCGCCAGAGGCGAAGCCCTGTACCACTGAGACCGGCCTCCGCCCCGGGACCCCACCCCACGGGGTCCGGGGCACGGCCCCCCCGTCACACCGGCCGCAGCCACACCGTGGCCAGCGGCGGCAACGTCAGGGTGACGCTCGCCGGGCGGCCGTGGCTGCGGACGGCCTCGCCCTTGACCGGGTCCGTGTTGGTGACGCCGCTGCCGCCGTAGCGCGCGGCGTCCGTGTTGAGGACTTCCTCCCACACCGTGTCCTGGGCCGGCACGCCCAGCCGGTAGGCGCCGCGGACGACCGGGGAGAAGTTGCTGACGCACAGCAGCGGCGAGCCGTCGGCGGCGTAACGCAGGAAGGCGAAGACGTTGTCCTCGGCGGCGTTGCCGTCGACCCAGGAGAAGCCCTCGGGGACGGTGTCCCGCTCCCACAGCGCCGGCGTCGCGCGGTAGCGCGCGTTGAGGTCGCGCACCAGGTCGCGTACGCCGCGGTGGTCGGCCTCGGCGGCGTACGAGGGGTCCAGCAGCCACCAGTCGGGGCCATGGCTCTCCGACCACTCCGCGCCCTGCGCGAACTCCTGCCCCATGAACAGCAGCTGCTTTCCGGGGTGGGCCCACATGAAGCCCAGGAACGCCCGGTGGTCGGCCCGCTGCCGCCACCAGTCGCCCGGCATCTTCGACACCAGCGAGCGCTTGCCGTGCACGACCTCGTCGTGCGAGATCGGCAGCACGTAGTTCTCGCTGTACGCGTAGACCATGGCGAAGGTCATGTCGCCGTGGTGGTACTTGCGGTGGACCGGCTCCTTGGAGACGTACTCCAGCGAGTCGTGCATCCAGCCCATGTTCCACTTCAGGCCGAACCCCAGCCCCCCGAAGCCCCCGGCGCCCAGCAGGTGGGTGGCGCGGGTGACCCCGTCCCAGGCGGTGGACTCCTCGGCGACGGTCACGACGCCGGGGCAGCGGCGGTAGACGGTGGCGTTCATCTCCTGCAGGAAGGCCACCGCGTCGAGGTTCTCCCGGCCCCCGTGCTCGTTCGGCGACCACTGGCCCGGGCCCCGGGAGTAGTCGAGGTAGAGCATCGAGGCGACGGCGTCCACGCGCAGGCCGTCGATGTGGAACTCCTCGCACCAGTAGACCGCGTTGGCCACCAGGAAGTTGCGGACCTCCCGGCGCCCGTAGTCGAACTCCAGCGTGCCCCAGTCGGGATGCGCCGCCCGCACCGGGTCCTGCGGCTCGTACAGCGGCCGGCCGTCGAACTCGGCCAGCGCCCAGTCGTCGCGCGGGAAGTGCGCCGGCACCCAGTCCATCAGCACCCCGATCCCGGCCCGGTGCAGGGCGTCGACGAGGTACTTGAAGTCGTCGGGCGTGCCCAGTCGCGCGGTCGGGGCGTAGAAGCCGGTGACCTGGTACCCCCACGAGCCGCCGAAGGGGTGCTCGGCCACCGGCATCAGCTCGACATGGGTGAAGCCGAGGTCCTTCACATACGCGGGGAGCTGGTCGGCGAGCTGCCGGTAGGTGAGCCCGGGGCGCCAGGAGGCCAGGTGCACCTCGTAGACGGAGAAGGGCGCCTGGTGCACGGGCCGCGCGCCCCGCCGGTCCATCCACGCGCCGTCCCGCCACAGGTGGTGCGAGGCGTGCACGATCGAGGCGTTGGCCGGCGGCGCCTCGGTGCGCCGGGCCATCGGGTCGGCCCGCATGCTGTGCGAGCCGTCGGGCCGGGTGATCTGGAACTTGTACAGTGCCCCCTCGCCGACGCCCGGCAGGAACAGCTCCCACACCCCGGTGCCGCCCAGCGAGCGCATCGGATGGGCGGTGCCGTCCCAGTAGTTGAAGTCGCCGGCCACGCGCACCCCCCGCGCGTTCGGCGCCCACACCGTGAACCGGGTGCCGACCACGCCCTCGTGCGTCATCGGCCGGGCGCCCAGCGCGTGCCACAGCTGCTCGTGCCGGCCCTCGCCGATCAGGTGCAGGTCCAGCTCGCCCAGGGCGGGCAGGAAGCGGTACGGGTCGTCGAGCTCGGGCTCGGCGTCCTCGTAGGCGACGCGCAGCCGGTAGCCGGGCGGGATCTCGCTCAGCGGCAGCACCGCCGCGAACAGGCCGTCGCCCTCGTCGAACAGCGGGACGCACAGCCCCTCGGCGACCACCGAGACCGAGCGGGCGAAGGGGCGCAGGGTCCGGAACTCCACACCGCCCGGTACGTGGTGCGCCCCCAGCACGCCGTGCGGGTCGTGATGCGCGCCGGCCAGCAGACGGCCGCGCGCGTCGTCGTCGAGGGGCACCGCCGGCCGTACGCCCCCGGGCTCGCCCGCCGGCCCGGCGGGCGGCGCTCCGGAGGGCCGGCGGGGCGGCACCCGGCCGGGCCGCGCGGGCAGGAACGTGGCCGGCACGGCCCCCCGCTCGGGGGGCGTCGGCGTGCCGGACGGCGGTCGTGCAGTCACTGGAGGTCCTCCGGGGTCTGGATTCCGGGCGGCGGCATCGGGGATCACACGGGCGTTCCGCCCGCGGCACGGCTGCCCTCCGCGAGCCGGCGGATCGCGGACATCGGGACGGGGAGCCAGTCGGGCCGGTGACGGGCTTCGTAGAGGACCTCGTAGACGGCCTTGTCCGTCTCGTGGGCGCGCAGCAGCCGGGGGTCCTCGCGCGGGTCGTCGGGGTGGGCGGCGGCGTAGCCCTCGCAGAAGGCGGCGCGCGCGGCGTCGGCCCAGCCGGTGCCCGGCGCGCGGCCCACCGCCGCCGCGTAGTCGAAGGAGCGCAGCATCCCCGCGATGTCCCGGACCACCGGCTGCGGGCGGCGGCGCTCGGCCAGCGGGACCGCGGGCTCGCCCTCGAAGTCGATCAGGGACCAGCGGCCGTCGGCGGGGGTGCGCAGCGCCTGGCCCAGGTGCAGGTCGCCGTGGATGCGCTGGGCGCGCCAGGTGCGCCCCGCCCCGCCGGGGGCGGCGATGTCGTCGAACGCGGCGCACAGGGCGGCCCGGTAGGGGCGCAGCGCGGGGACGGCCTCGGCGGCGGCGTCCAGGCGGTGGGTCATGGCGGCGGCGAGGGCCTCGAGCCGGTGCCGGTCCAGGGCGGTGGTGGGCAGGGCCTCGGCGAGCGCCAGGTGCACCTCGGCGGTGGCCTGGCCCAGCGCGCGGGCGGGGGCGGTGAAGTCGGCCCCGACGGCCAGCGCGCCCAGCGCCAGCTGCCAGCCGTCGGCGGACCCGGGGAGATAGGGCTGGAGCACCCCGAGCGTCATGGGCTCCGACCCGGCGCGCGGCGGCTCGGCCTCGAACCAGGCGGCGGGGGCGGGCACACGCGCGCAGCCGGCGTTCGCGAGTGCGCGGGGCAGTTCGAGATCGGGATTGACGCCGGGGCCGACCCGGCGGAAGAGCTTGAGGATATACGTTTCGCCGTAGACGGCCGAGGAGTTGGACTGCTCGGCGTCCAGCAGCCGGGGGGCCAGGTCCGGCGAAATGACCACCTCCGGTTCGCGGGTGAAACGCAACGGGCCGAGCCGGCCGGGCATCCTCAGCCGCTCCAGCAGCAGGGCGGCCAGCCGGGGGTCGGTGAGCCCCTCGTACACCGCGCGGCCGCGCAGCGGCCCGTCGGCGGGACGGCCGACGAGCGCGGGCGCCAGATGCGGCGGCAGCACGTCCCTGACGCCCAGCAGCAGTTGGTAGCAGTCCTCGCCCGCCCCGTCCTGGCGGGCGCGCACGAGCAGGTGGAGCAGGCCGGGGCCGGCGCCGGAGGGGGGCAGCAGCTCGGTGGCCGAGACGAGGGCGAAGCCGCTGATGGGGCGGCCCTTGCCGGCGAACCAGCGCTGCCGCGGCAGCCACTCCAGCAGCAGCGGCCCCAGCGAGTCGAGCAGTCCCCGCACCTCCTGCGGCCCGCCCCCGTCGCCGGGGGCCCGCGCCCCCTCGGCGGAGGGCGTCGAGGGGCCCGGGTGCGGCCCCGTACGGGTGGTGGTGGCCTCCCGGTGCGGCGGTGCAGCGTCCGACATGGCGTCGCGTCCTTTCCCCGGGGCACACGACGGATGGGGCAAAGTGTCCCGGATTGCGGCTTTGGCCGGTGCATGGTGCGGGACGTGTCGGGCGAGGAATCGTCCGTACGGTCAGCGCCTGCGCCCGGTATGCGGTTCGTGCGACACCCGTGGCCCAGGGCCACGGACCGTGCGGTACGTGCGATACGTGCGGAAGGTGCGGTCCGTGCGAGCGGTACGACCGGTGCGCGAGGTGCGGGCGAGAATCGCCCCCGGCCCGAGCGCAGTAGTACGAGTGCCCAGGCCCCGGCGGGGAAAACCGCCGGAGCCTCCGTGCGCGGCCGCCCGGTGAGGGCCGCGCACGGGCGCCGAGGTCAGCGCGCGGGCGACGAGGCGTTGCCCCGGAGCCGGAACCAGTAGAAGCCGTGTCCGGCGAGGGTCAGCAGGTACGGCAGCTCCCCGATGGCCGGGAAGCGCACCCCGCCGATCAGCTCGACCGGGTGCCGGTGGTTGAACGCCCGCAGGTCCAGCTCGGTCGGCTGGGCGAAGCGGGAGAAGTTGTTCACGCACAGCACGAGGTCGTCGCCGTGCTCCCGCAGGAACGCCAGCACCGCCGGGTTGCTCGAGGTCAGCTCGGTGTACGAGCCCAGCCCGAACGCGGGGTTCTGCTTCCGGATCTCGATCATCCGGCGGGTCCAGTGCAGCAGCGAGGAGGGGCTGCTCATGGCCGCCTCCACGTTGGTGACCTGGTAGCCGTAGACCGGGTCCATGATGGTCGGCAGATAGAGCCGGCCCGGGTCGCAGGAGGAGAAGCCGGCGTTGCGGTCCGGCGTCCACTGCATCGGGGTGCGCACCGCGTCGCGGTCGCCGAGCCAGATGTTGTCGCCCATGCCGATCTCGTCGCCGTAGTAGAGGATCGGCGAGCCGGGCAGGGACAGCAGCAGCGCGGTGAACAGCTCGATCTGGTTGCGGTCGTTGTCGAGCAGCGGGGCCAGTCGGCGGCGGATGCCGATGTTGGCGCGCATCCGCGGGTCCTTGGCGTACTCCTCCCACATGTAGTCGCGCTCTTCGTCCGTGACCATCTCGAGGGTGAGCTCGTCGTGGTTGCGCAGGAAGATGCCCCACTGGCAGCGGGAGGGGATGGCCGGGGTCTTGGCCAGGATTTCCGAGACCGGGTAGCGCGACTCCCGTCGTACGGCCATGAAGATGCGCGGCATGACGGGGAAGTGGAACGCCATATGGCATTCGTCGCCGCCCTTGGCGTAGTCGCCGAAGTAGTCGACCACGTCCTCGGGCCACTGGTTGGCCTCCGCCAGCAGCACGGTGTCCGGGTAGTGGGCGTCGATCTCGGCCCGGACGCGCTTGAGGAACTCATGGCTGCGCGGGAGGTTCTCGCAGTTGGTGCCCTCCTCGGCGAAGAGGTACGGCACCGCGTCCAGCCGGAAGCCGTCGATGCCCAGGTCCAGCCAGAACCGCAGCGCCGCCAGGATCTCCTCCTGCACGGCCGGGTTCTCGTAGTTGAGGTCCGGCTGGTGGGAGAAGAAGCGGTGCCAGTAGTACTGCTTGCGGACCGGGTCGAAGGTCCAGTTCGAGGTCTCCGTGTCCACGAAGATGATCCGCGCGTCCTGGTACTGCTTGTCGTCGTCGGCCCATACGTAGTAGTCGCCGTACGGACCGTCGGGGTCGGTGCGGGACTGCTGGAACCAGTCGTGCTGGTCGCTCGTATGGTTCATGACAAAGTCGATGATGACGCGCATGCCCCGGGTGTGCGCGGCGTCCACGAACTCCACGAAATCCGCGAGGTCACCGAACTCCGGCAGCACCGAGGTGTAGTCGGAGACGTCATAGCCGCCGTCCCGCAGCGGGGACTGGAAGAACGGCGGCAGCCAGAGACAGTCGACGCCCAGCCACTGCAGATAGTCCAGTTTGGCCGTCAGTCCCTTGAGGTCCCCGATGCCGTCCCCGTCGCTGTCCTGGAAGGACCGGACGAGGACCTCGTAGAAGACGGCCCGCTTGAACCAGTCGGGATCCAGGTCCTTCGCGGGAGTGTCCTCGAAGGTGTCCTGGACGGGCTCATTGACGATCATGGTGTGGGTGACCCTCCGATCTGTGAGGACGGTCGCAGCGAGAACACGTGCGCGGGCGCGAGCGAACGGCCCGGCTCGAGGCGCACATAGTTGTCCCTGCCCCAGTGATAGGTCTCTCCGGTGAGCTCGTCGCGCACCGGGACGGTCTCGTGCCAGTCGAGGCCGAGTGCCGGCATGTCCAACGAGACCGTCGCCTCCTGGGTGTGGTGGGGGTCGAGGTTGACGACCGTGAGGACGCAGGAGGAGCCGGACCGCTTGGAGTAGGCGATGACGGCGTCGTTGTCGGCGTCATGGAAGCGCAGGTTGCGCAGCCGCCGCAGGGCGGGCTGACGACGCCTCAGCCGGTTGAGGACCGTGATCAGTGGGGCCAGGCTGCGGCCTTCGCGCTCCGCGGACTCCCAGTCGCGCGGGCGTAGTTGGTATTTCTCCGAGTCCAGGTACTCCTCGCTCCCCGCGTGCGCCGGGACGTTCTCGCACAGCTCGTAGCCGGCGTAGACGCCCCAGGTGGGGGAGAGGGTCGCGGCGAGCACGGCCCGGGCCTCGAAGGCGGGCCGGCCGCCGTCCTGGAGATGGGCGTGCAGGATGTCGGGGGTGTTGACGAAGAGGTTGGGGCGCATGCACGCCGCCGAGTCCCGCGAGAGCTCCGTCAGGTACTCGGTCAGCTCGTGCTTGGTGTTGCGCCAGGTGAAGTAGGTGTACGACTGCTGGAAGCCGACCGCCCCCAGGGTGCGCATCATCGCGGGCCGGGTGAAGGCCTCGGCCAGGAAGATCACGTCCGGGTCGGTGCGGCCGATCTCGGCGATGACCCGCTCCCAGAAGAGCACCGGCTTGGTGTGCGGGTTGTCCACCCGGAAGATCCGCACCCCGCGCGCCATCCAGAACCGCAGCACGCGCAGCGTCTCGGCGAGCAGCCCGTCGAAGTCCTCGTCGAAGGCGAGGGGGTAGATGTCCTGGTACTTCTTCGGCGGGTTCTCGGCGTAGGCGATGGAGCCGTCGGCGCGGTGGTGGAACCACTCGGGGTGCTTGCCCACCCACGGGTGGTCGGGCGAGCACTGCAGCGCGAAGTCCAGCGCCACCTCCATCCGCAGCTCGCGCGCCCGCGTGACGAAGTGCTCGAAGTCCTCGAACGTGCCGAGGTCGGGGTGGAGCGCGTCGTGCCCGCCCTCCGGCGAGCCGATGGCCCAGGGGCTGCCCACGTCGTAAGGGCCCGCGGTGAGGCTGTTGTTGGGGCCCTTGCGGAAGGCCGAGCCGATGGGGTGCACGGGCGGGAGGTAGACCACGTCGAAGCCCATGGCGGCCACGGCCGGCAGCCGGTTCGCGGCCGTACGGAACGTCCCGCTGACCGGCCGCCGCCCCTCGCGCACCACCGCGCCCTCCGAGCGCGGGAAGAGCTCGTACCAGGAGCCGAACAGCGCCCGCTCGCGCTCCACCAGGACCGGCACCGGGCGGGTGGTGGTGACCAGCTCGCGCAGCGGATAGCCGGTCAGCGCCGCGACGACCTCCGGGTCGAGGGCCGCGTCCAGCCGGGTCGCGGGCGGGCGTTCCGCGTCGCGCAGGGCGTCGACGGCGGCCAGCACCGCCTCCCGGCCCCCGGTCTTGGGCACCCCGGCCGCCGCCCGTTCGTGCAGCCGGGCGCCCTCCTCCAGCACCAGGGCGACGTCGATGCCCGCCGGGATCTTGATCAGCGCGTGCCCCCGCCAGGTGGCGACCGGGTCGCCCCAGGCCTCCACCGCGTACGTCCAGCGGCCCTCGGAGTCCGGGGTGACCTCCGCGCCCCAGCGGTCGGTGCCCGGCGCCAGCTCGCGCATCGGGGACCACGGGCCGCAGCGGCCCGCCGGGCCCCGCAGCACCACGTTCGCGCCGACCGCCTCATGGCCTTCGCGGAACACCGTGGCGGTGACCTCGAAGGTCTCGCCCACCACGGCCTTGACGGGCCTTCGACCGCAGTCGACGAGCGGTCCGAGGTCCAGGACGGGGATGCGACCGATCATGGGATCACCTGGAAATGTGACGGGAATTCGGGCTGGTCTGGCAGGTTCTGTACTTTCTATCCGCTCCGTCGGGGCTCCGGAGGGTGCGGGCATGGCTGCTCCTGTCCGCTTCACTCGGGTGGGCGGTGGGGCCGAAATCAAACATGCTGACGTGCCGGAGGGGAGAGGGAAGGCCGCGCCCTGAGCACCGCGGCGGATGGGCGTCTGTGCATACCGGGTGAGCTTTCCCACCGGGCCCGCCCGGGCATGCCCGGACCGTATGAACTACTCGTGCGTAGTTCCCGTGGCACCACGTGCGGAGGGCGGCCGTTCCTCCGTCACCCGTAGGGAGTCTCCCCGCTGGGCCGATCGCGTGCAATGTGACGAAAGGCGGTAAACGAAACCCCGTCAGGGAACCCGGCGCCGGACATCACCTTCGAAGGCCGCGGCGGCATTTGGCCTTGGACAGTGCTGCTGTAGGCGGGACGTAATTTCGCCTAGTACTTTTCAGGGAGCCTCGGTGGTGCCGATGGCGGCGGTTGCGCCGCCCGCGCGCACGGCCGGCCGCGCACCCGCCGCCGTGAGCAGCCGCAGCGCCGCCTCGGAGCCCGAGCCCGGCTCCGCGCTGAACGCCAGCAGGCCCTGGCCGTCGGTGCCGGGCAGCCGCAGCATCTCGAACGACAGGTCCAGGGACCCCACCACGGGATGCCGGAAGGACTTCACCCCCGAGGTGCACGCCCGCACCGGATGCCGCGCCCACAGCGCCGCGAACCGCGGGCTCCTCATCGTCAGCTCGCCGATCAGCTCCGCCAGCCGGCGGTCCTCCGGGTGCTCGCCGGCCGCCAGCCGCAGCGCGGAGACCGCCCGCCGCGCCTCCTTCTCCCACTCGGGGTACAGCTCGTGGGCGTGCGGGTCGAGGAAGAACAGCCGCTGGGTGTTGGGGCGCTCCTCCGGCCGGCCGGGCGCGCCGAAGTCCAGGTGGCCCGCCAGCAGCGCGTGCGCCAGCGGATTCCAGGCCAGCACGTCGAAGCGGTGGTCGAGGACGAGCGCCGGCACCGCGTCCATCGCCGCGATCAGCTGCCGCACCCCGGGCCCCGCCGTCGCCGGCCGGTCGGCCGCGCGCCGCGCCGCCCGCCCGGGCCGGGCCAGGTTGCGCAGGTGGGTGTGCTCGTCGGGGCTCAGCCGCAGGGCCCGCGCGATGGCGTCCAGCACCTCGTCGGAGGCGTTCGCGGACTGGCCCTGCTCCAGCCGGGTGTAATACGCCACGCTCACGCCCGCCAGCATCGCCAGCTCCTCCCGGCGCAGGCCCGGCACGCGGCGCGTACGTCCGTACGACACCACGCCCACGTCCTCGGGCCGCAGCGCGGCACGGCGGGTGCGCAGGAAGTCCCCCAACCCGGCTGGTGTGTCCATGCGACCAGTCAACAGCAGTCGCGACCCATCAGCCTGACCCTGCCGGGGTCAGGCTCGCGAGGTCCGCCGGGGCCCGCCCGGCTCGCCGGACCCGCCGGTCCCGTCAGGCGGAAGGGGGCACTTGTCCCGCTTGAGCGGCACGGCGCGGCCCCGCGCCGCTACCGTCGTGACCGTGAAGGCCATTCGTCGATTCAGCGTGCGTCCCGTCCTTCCGGAGCCCCTACGACCGCTCAGCGAGCTGGCGCGCAATCTGCGCTGGTCCTGGCATCCCGAGACCCGCGAGCTGTTCCAGTCCCTCGACCCCGAGGGGTGGCGGGCCGCCGCCGGCGACCCGCTGCGCCTGCTGGGGTCGGTCTCCGCCGACCGGCTGGCCGTCCTGGCCGAGGACCGCCGCTTCCGGCGGCGGCTCGCGGCGGCCTCCGATGATCTCCACGACTACATGACCGGCCGCCGGTGGTACCAGGAACAGCCCGAGGGACTGCCCGCCGCCGTCGCCTACTTCTCCCCCGAGTTCGGCATCACCGCGGCCCTCCCGCAGTACAGCGGAGGCCTCGGCATCCTCGCCGGCGACCACCTGAAGTCCGCCAGCGACCTCGGCGTCCCCCTCATCGGCGTCGGACTGCTCTACCGCCACGGCTACTTCCGGCAGTCCCTCTCCCGCGAGGGCTGGCAGCAGGAGCACTACCCCCTCCTCGACCCCAACGAGCTCCCGCTGTCCCTGCTCCGCGAGCCCGACGGCACCCCCAGCCGGGTCACCCTCGCCCTCCCCGGCGGCCGCCGGCTGCTCGCCTCCATCTGGAAGGCCCAGGTGGGCCGGGTGCCGCTGCTGCTCCTCGATTCCGACGTGGAGGACAACGGCCCCGGCGAGCGCGACGTCACCGACCGGCTCTACGGCGGCGGCAGCGAGCACCGGCTGCTGCAGGAGATGCTGCTGGGCATCGGCGGGGTCCGCGCGGTGCGGGCGTACTGCCGCATCAGCGGCCACCCCGAGCCCGAGGTCTTCCACACCAACGAGGGCCACGCCGGCTTCCTGGGACTCGAACGCATCCGCGAACTCGCCGAACAGGGAGCCGATTTCGACGCCGCGCTGGAATGCGTACGCGCCGGCGCCGTCTTCACCACCCACACCCCCGTCCCCGCCGGCATCGACCGCTTCGAGGCCGCCCTGGTCGCCCGGCACTTCGGCGAGGGCGGCGAACTGACCGGCATCGACGTCGACCGCGTCCTGGAGCTGGGCCGCGAGGACTACCCCGGCGGCCAGGGCGGACTGTTCAACATGGCCGTCATGGGGCTGCGCCTGGCCCAGCGGGCCAACGGCGTCTCCACCCTGCACGGCCAGGTCAGCCGGGAGATGTTCGCCGGGCTGTGGCCCGGCTTCGACCCCGAGGAGGTGCCGATCACCTCCATCACCAACGGCGTCCACGCCCCCACCTGGGTCGCCCCCGAGGTCTTCCGGCTCGGCGCCCGGCGGATCGGCGTGGCCCGGGCCGAGGACGCCCTGGCCGTCGGCGGCTCCGAACGCTGGGACTCGGTGGCCGACATCTCCGACGCCGACATCTGGGAGCTGCGCCGCACCCTGCGCGAGCAGCTGGTGGAAGAGGTCCGCCGCAGGCTGCGCGCCTCCTGGCGGGAGCGCGGCGCCGGCAGCGCCGAGCTGGGCTGGATCGACGGCGTCCTCGACCCCGACGTCCTCACCATCGGCTTCGCCCGGCGCGTCCCCTCGTACAAGCGCCTGACGCTGATGCTGCGCGACCGCGAGCGGCTCACCGAGCTCCTGCTGCACCCCGAGCGCCCCGTCCAGATCGTCGTCGCGGGCAAGGCCCACCCGGCGGACGACAGCGGCAAGCGGCTCGTCCAGGAACTCGTCCGCTTCGCCGACGACGCCCGCGTCCGCCACCGCCTGGTCTTCCTCCCCGACTACGGCATGGCCATGGCCCAGCGGCTCTACCCCGGCTGCGACGTCTGGCTCAACAACCCGCTGCGCCCCCTCGAGGCGTGCGGCACCTCGGGCATGAAGGCCGCGCTCAACGGCTGTCTCAACCTCTCCGTCCTGGACGGCTGGTGGGACGAGTGGTACGAACCGGACTTCGGCTGGGCCATCCCCACCGCCGACGGCGCGGCCATGGACGACGACCGCCGCGACGACCTGGAGGCGGCGGCGCTCTACGACCTGCTGGCCCAGCGGGTGGCGCCGCGCTTCTACGACCGGGGCGCGGGCGGGCTGCCCGGGCGCTGGATCGAGATGGTCCGGGGGACGCTGGCCACCCTCGGACCGAAGGTCCTCGCCGGGCGCATGGTGCGCGAGTACGTCGAGCGGCTGTACGCGCCCGCCGCCGAGGCCCACCGGGCGCTGGAGCCCCACGCGGCGAGCGAGCTGGCCGCCTGGAAGGCCCGGGTGCGGGCGGCGTGGCCGGCCGTGGCGGTCGACCACGTCGAGGCCGTCTCCGACGGCCCGCTCAACGGCCACGCGGAGCTGGGCTCCACGGTCTCGCTGCGGGTGAGCGTGACCCTCGGCGAGCTGGACCCCTCGGACGTGGAGGTGCAGGCCGTGGCGGGCCGGGTGGACCAGGCCGACCGGCTGACCCGGACGGTCGCCTTCCCGCTCAAGGCCACCGGGGCCCCGGGCCTGGACGGCCGGCGGCTCTACGAAGGGCCGCTGACCCTGGACCGCACCGGGCCCTTCGGCTACACCGTGCGCATCCTGCCCGCCCACCGCCTGCTGGCCGGCGGCGCGGAGCTGGGGCTGGTGGCGGTGCCGTCCGAGGCCGTGGGCGAGGCCGCCGGGGTGCTGATGCGGTGACGGCGGAACCGCGCTGACGACGGGAACGATGAAGGGCGCCGTCCGGGGGAGGAGGACTCACCCCGGGCGGCGCCCGGTTCAGGGGTTACGGCGGGTTACGCCGGGTTGTGGCGGGAAGGCGCTCAGAAGGAGAGCTTCCAGCTGTTGACCGTGCCGTCGTCGCCGGAGTAGACGTCCTGCACCTGGAGCTTCCAGGTACCGGTCGCCGAGGCGCCGGAGGCGTCCACGGTGTAGGTCTCCTTGACGTCCGCGGCGGAGTCCCAGGCGTCGGCGTCCTTGAGGTTCCACGTCTTGCCGTCGGGGGCGACCAGGTCGATCTTGAGGTCACCGCGGTAGGTGTGGGTGATGTTCACGTCCACCTTCAGCGCCGAGGAGCCGTTGCCGCTGCGGGTCACGACGATCGGCGAGGTGACGGCCTCGCCGGCGTCCGGGATCGCGACCGGGGTGGTGTTCTCGAAGACGCTGCCGCCGCCCGTGGTGTTCACGGTCCACTTGAAGGAGACGGTGCCGGTCTTGCCGCCCGCGTCCTTCACCGTCACGGTCACGTTGCTGGTGCCGGTGGCGGTCGGGGTGCCGGTGATCAGGCCGGTCGAGGCGTTGATGGACAGCCCGGCGGGCAGGCCGGCGGCCGAGTAGGTCAGGGAGCCCGTGGTGGAGCTGGACGCCTTGATCTGCAGGGAGACGGCGGTGTTGACGATCGAGGTCTGGTCGCCGGGGCTGGTGACCGAGACGCCGGAGGAGAGCCGGCCGCCGACGTTGATGCCCGCCCACGCGTTGGCGACGTTGTTGTACGTCTCGCTGCCGACGCCGAAGAGCTCACCGGCGGCCCACAGCGTCGCGTCCCGCGCGCCCGCGTAGTTGGTGTTGGACTGCATGCGCTGGGTCAGCGCCTTGAACCAGATCTTCGCGGCGTTGTCCCGGCCGATGCCGGTGACCGGCTGCCCGTCCGCGGTCGGGGAGTCGTACTTGACGTTGTTGACCGTCTTGGGGCCGCTGCCCTCGGAGGCCAGGTAGAACCAGTGGTTGGCCGGGCCCGACGAGTAGTGCACGTCGATGCCGCCGAGGCCGGAGTACCAGCTGTCCTTCGACTGGCCGTCCTTGCTGGGCTTGTCCATGTAGCGCAGCGGGGAGCCGTTGCCCCGGATGTCGATCTTCTCGCCGACCAGGTAGTCGCCCGGGTCGCTGGGGTTGTTGGCCCAGAACTCCACGGCCGCGGCGAAGATGTCGGAGGTCGCCTCGTTCAGACCGCCGGACTCGCCGCTGTAGGTGAGGTTGGCGGTGGCCGAGGTGACGCCGTGCGTCATCTCGTGCGCGGCCACGTCGATCGAGGTCAGCGGCTTGGCGTTGTTCTGGCCGTCGCCGTAGGTCATGCAGAAGCAGCTGTCGGACCAGAAGGCGTTGACGTAGCTGTTGCCGTAGTGGACCCGGCTGTACGCGCCCTTGCCGTCGCCCTTGATGCCGGTGCGGCCGTGCACGTTCTTGTAGTAGTCCCAGGTCAGCTGGGCGCCGTAGTGCGCGTCGACGCCGGCCGTGGCCGGGTCGCCGGTGGTGCCGTTGCCCCAGACGTCGTCCGAGTCGGTGAAGAGGGTGCCGGTGCCGGAGGTGCCGCGGTTGAGGTTGTAGGTCTTGTGACCGCCGCGCGTCCCGTCGGTCATCGTGTACGACGGGGTCGTGCCGATGGTGACCTGGCCGCTGTACTGGCTGTTGCCGGTGCCCTGCTTGACGCCCTGGAACTCGAAGAGCTTCTTGCCGGTCTTCGCGTCGGTGATGACGTGCAGCTCGTTGGGCGTGCCGTCGTGCTGCAGGCCGCCGACGACGGTCTCGTACGCCAGCACGGGCGTGCCGTTCGCGGCCCAGACGACCTTGCGCGGCGCCCGGTCGGCCTTGTCGGCCTTCGAGCCCTGGGCCCGGGCGGCCTTGACGGCGTCCTTCTCGGCCGTGGCGGCGGCGAAGGACGGCGACGTCGTCGACAGGGCCATCCGCGCCTTGGAGGCCTTGGCGATGGTCTTGACCTGGCCGCCCTTGGTGGCGTCGACCACGAGGTCGCCGCCGAGCACGGGCAGGCCGTCGTAGGTGCGCTCGTAGCGGGTGTGGACGGTCCCGTTGACGTCACGGGAGATGTCCCGCACGACGAGCTGCTCCTTGGCGCCGAGGCCGAGGGTCTTGGCGGTGTCCGCCTTGGTGGCGTTGGCCTCGCGTATGAGCTCCGCGCGCTGCGAGGGGGTGAGCTTGGCGGGCAGGGCGCCGGGGTCGGCCTTGGCGACGATCTGGCGGCCGGAGGCCCTGGCGTCGTCCTGGCGGGCGGTCGCGGTGCCGGCCTGGGTGCCCACGGCGAGCATGGCGGTGACGGCGACGAGTGCGCCGGTGGCGACGGCACGCTTTGGGGGGGTGGGTCTCACACTGACTCCTTCTGCGGTGGCCACGACGTGGGTGGGGTGGCCGGTGGGCGACCGGGCGGCGAGATGCCGACCGGGCAGAGCACGGCAGAACACATGGAGAAAGGGGGGAAAGAAGAAGCGGGCTGCCGCGGGAAGGTGGGGATGTGGGGGTGCGCCGCGCCAGTTGAGGTGAAGAGTGCCACCGCGGCCCAGGGGGTGTCAGGAGCGCGTCAACAAGTTGGCCGGAATCTGTCCGTTGGCCAAAGATCGATGTCCGTATAACGGGCGCTCAGACGAGGCTGTCCCGCCAGGCCCGGTGCAGGTCAGCGAACTGACCGTCCGCCGCGACGAGTTCGGCCGGACGACCATCCTCCACTATGCGGCCGTCGGCCATCACCAGCACCCGGTCCGCGATCTCCACGGTTGACAGCCGGTGCGCGATGACAACGGCCGTCCGTCCGCGCAGCACCGTGCGCATGGCGTGCTGCACCGCCCGCTCGCCCGGGATGTCCAGCGAGGACGTCGCCTCGTCCAGGATCAGCACGGCCGGGTCGGCCAGCAGGGCGCGGGCGAAGGAGATCAGCTGACGCTGGCCCGCCGAGACCCGGCCGCCGCGCTTGCGGACGTCGGTGTCGTAGCCCTCCGGCAGGGCCGCGATGAAGTCGTGCGCCCCGATGGCCCGGGCCGCGGCCTCGATCTGCGCGCGGCTCGCGTCCGGGCGGCCGACCGCGATGTTCTCGGCGACCGTGCCGGAGAACAGGAACGCCTCCTGCGTCACCATCACCACCTCCCGTCGCAGCCGCGCCCCGGCGAGGTCGCGCAGCGGCACGCCGTCCAGCAGCACCCGGCCCTCGACCGGGTCGTAGAACCGGGCCAGGAGCTTGGCGAGGGTCGACTTGCCCGCGCCCGTAGCGCCCACGACCGCCACCGTCCGCCCGGCCCGCAGCGTCAGGTCGAAGCGCGGCAGCACCTCGTCGCCCGCGCGGTAGGCGAAGCGCACGCCCTCGAAGATCACCTCGCGTCCGGCGCCGCCGTCCCCCCGCTCGGGCAGCGCCACGGGCACGGCGGGCTCCGGGACCGAGGGGCGCTGCGCCAGGAGCCCGGCGATCTTCTCCAGGGACGCGGCCGCCGACTGGTAGGAGTTCAGGAACATCCCCAGCCGGTCGATCGGGTCGTACAGCCGCCGCAGATAGAGCACCGAGGCGGCCAGCACGCCGAGCTCCAGGCCGCCCTCGGCCACCCGGTACGCGTCCCACACCACGATCGAGGCCACCGCGATGTTGGCCGTCAGCCGGGAGGAGAGCACATAGCGGGCCATCGTCACGGAGGTCGCCGCGTTGGTCCGCCGGTGCTCGAGGTTGAGCCGCTCGAAGTGCGCGTCGTTGACGGCCTCGCGGCGGAACGCCTGGACGGGCCGGATGCCGTTCATGGTCTCCGTGAACTTCACGATGACCGCGGCGATGGCCGTCGAGCGCGCGCGGTGCACCACGATCGAGCGCCGGCGGTAGCCGCGCACCAGCAGGGCCAGCGGGACGAAGGAGACCATGGCCGCGGCGCCGGTGCCCGGGTCCAGATACAGCAGGGTGGCGGTGACGTAGAGCACCGACAGGACGACGCCGATCAGCTCCTGCAGGCCGTCGTTCAGCAGCTCGCGGATCGACTCGACGTCGGTGGTCGCGCGCGAGACCAGCCGGCCGGAGGTGTAGCACTCGTGGAAGCCGACGCTCAGCGCCTGGCCGTGCCGGAAGATCCGGCCCCGCAGGTCCAGCAGCGCGTCCTGGCCGACGCGCGCGGTCAGCCGGACCACGGCGTACCGCATCAGCCCGGCGGCCAGGGCGCACAGCAGATAGCAGGCGCCGGCGGCGGCCGCCGGGCCGTAGTCGTGCTGCCGGGCGGCCGGCACGCCCCGGTCGATGGCGTACGCGACGAGCAGCGGCCCGGCCTGCACGGCGGCCTGCTGGAGCAGTAGCAGGACCACCGTGAGGCGGACCCGGCCGCGGGCCGGGGCGAGCAGCGAGCGCAGCAGGGCGGCCGAGGCGCCCTGGGGGGCGGGCAGGACGTCGTGGTCGTCGGGGGCGGTCATGGGCGGTGCTCCGGGCCTGACATGAGCGAGGCGTACTCCCTGTTGCCGCGGAGGAGTTCGTGGTGGGTGCCCACCGCGGCGATCCGGCCGCCGGAGAGCAGCGCGACGCGGTCGGCGAGCAGGACGGTGGAGGGCCGGTGGGCCACGACCAGGGCGGTGGTGGTCGCCAGCACCTCCCGCAGGGCCGACTCGACCAGGGCCTCGGTGTGCACGTCGAGGGCCGAGAGCGGGTCGTCGAGGATCAGGTAGCGCGGGCTGCCGACGACCGCGCGGGCCAGCGCGAGGCGCTGGCGCTGACCGCCGGACAGGCTCAGGCCCAGCTCGCCGACCTGGGTGCGGTGGCCGTCGGGGAGGGCGTGCACGAAGCCGGCCTGGGCGACGGCCAGGGCCCGCCGCAGCTCCGCCTCGCCGGCGCCGGCCGCGCCCATCAGGACGTTCTCCCCGGCGCTGGCGGAGAAGAGCGTGGGCTCCTCGAAGGCGACGGACACCAGCTCGCGCAGCCGCGCCCGGGGCAGGGCGGTGATCTCCCGGCCGTCCAGGGTTATCCGCCCGGCGGTGGCGTCGTGGAGGCGGGGGATGAGGGCGGTCAGCGTGGTCTTGCCGCTGCCCGTGGTGCCGACGAGGGCCATGGTCTCGCCGGGCCGGATGTGCAGGTCGACACCGCGCAGGACGGGCGGCGCGGCCGCCGGCGCGTCGGGGTAGCGGAACTCCACGCCCGCAAGGCGCAGTCCGCGGTCCCGGACGGTCGCCGACCCGGTGCGCCCGGCGGCGGGCCCGGCCTCCGGCGCGGCGTCGGGCGGGGCCTGGGGGGCGTCCATCACCTCGAAGAAGCGGTCCGTGGCGGCCGCTGCGTCGTTGCATATCGCGAGCAGGAAGCCGATCGACTCGACGGGCCAGCGCAGCGCCAGGGCCGTCGACAGGAACGCCACCAGCGTCCCCGCGGTCAGGTCGCCGTCGGCGACCTGGACCACCCCGAGCACCAGCGCCGCCCCGATCGCGAGCTCCGGCAGGGCCGTGACCAGCCCCCAGAGCCGTCCCAGCAGGCTCGCCTTGCGCAGCTCGGACTCCCGCAGCAGGGCGGACTGCCGGGCGAAGGCGCTCTCCTGGGCGCGGTGCCGGCCGAAGCCCTTGATGACGCGGATGCCCAGGACGCTCTCCTCGGCGATCGTCGTCAGGTCCCCGACCCGGTCCTGCGAGGTCCGGGCGGCGCGGGAGTAGCGCTCCTCGAAGAGCGAGCACAGCACGATCAGCGGCACGACGGGCGCCAGCAGCACCAGCCCCAGCGTCCACTTCTGCAGTAGCAGGACGGCGAACCCCACCAGGATCGTCACCCCGTTGGCCAGCAGGAAGGTCAGCGGGAACGACAGGAAGATCCGTACGAGCATCAGGTCGGTCGTGGCCCGCGAGAGCAGCTGTCCCGACGGCCAGCGGTCGTGGAAGGAGACGGGCAGCCGCTGCAGACGGTGGTAGAAGGCGGAGCGCATCCGGGCCTCCACGCCCGCCAGCGGCCCGGCCACCAGGATGCGGCGCGCCCCGGCCAGCCCGGCCTCCGCGACGCCGAGCAGCGCCACCACCAGCCCGCCCAGCCACACCCCCGGCGGATCGCGGTCGGCCACCGGCCCGTCCACGATCCACTTCAGGGCCAGCGGGGTCACCAGGCCGAAACACGACGCCAGCACGGCGCAGAGCGCGGCCACGAGCAGGGTGCCGCGCACCGGGCGCGCATACGGCCACAGGCGTGCCAGCGAACGCACGGTGGAACGACGTCCGCCGGGCGGAGGCGCTTCGCGGTTTGCCGTCATCAGGGCCGAGACTACGGTCGGCCGGCGCCGGCGCTCACTCGGTTTTCGGACCTCGCTCCGCCGGCTCCGGCTCCGGTGCCTCCCCGTCCCGCACCACCCGCCACAGCAGCACCGAACGCGCCCGCACGGAGATCCGGCTCCCCGCCTCCCTGCGCAGGCCGGGGGCCGTGTGCTGGTCCTCCAGGGCGGTGTTCACCAGGAGCTCGTACGCCGTCGCCCACGGCGGCCCCGGCAGGGTGAAGCGCAAGGGGCGCGGCCCGGCGTGCAGCACGGCGAGGAAGCTGTCGTCGGTCACCGGTGCGCCCCGCCGGTCGCGCTGCGGGATGTCCCGGCCCGACAGGTACATCCCCAGCGTCGCGGCGGGCGCGTACCAGTCGGCCTCGGTCATCTCCGTGCCGCCCGGCGTGAACCAGGCCAGGTCGCGCAGCCCGTCCGCCCCCCGCGGCCGCCCGGAGAAGAACGACCGGCTGCGCAGCACGGGGTGGGCGCGGCGCAGGGCGAGCAGGCGGGCGCACAGGTCCCGCAGCGCCCGCCAGCCGGGGTCGGCGGTCAGCGACCAGTCGACCCAGCCGGTCTCGTTGTCCTGGCAGTAGGCGTTGTTGTTGCCGCCCTGGGTGCGGCCCATCTCGTCCCCGGCCACCAGCATCGGCACGCCCGTGGACAGCAGGAGCGTCGTCAGCAGGTTGCGGATCTGCCGGCGGCGCAGGGCGAGCACCCGGGGGTCGGCGCTCTCCCCCTCGGCGCCGCAGTTCCACGAGCGGTTGTCGCCCGTCCCGTCGCGGTTGCCCTCGCCGTTGGCCTCGTTGTGCTTGCGTTCGTAGCTCACCAGGTCGCGCAGGGTGAAGCCGTCGTGCGCGGTGACGAAGTTGACGGAGGCGTACGGGCGCCGGCCGCCCCAGGCGTAGAGGTCGCTCGAGCCGGACAGCCGGTAGCCCAGGTCCCGTACGTCCGGCAGGGCGCCCCGCCAGAAGTCCCGCACGGCGTCGCGGTAGCGGTCGTTCCACTCCGTCCACAGGGGCGGGAAGGCGCCCACCTGATAGCCGCCGGAGCCCACGTCCCAGGGCTCGGCTATCAGCTTGACGCGCCGCAGCACGGGGTCCTGGGCGATGACGGCGAGGAAGGGCGAGAGCATGTCCACGTCGTGCATGGAGCGGGCCAGCGCCGCCGCGAGGTCGAAGCGGAAGCCGTCGACGCCCATCTCCGTCACCCAGTAGCGCAGCGAGTCGGTGATCAGCCGCAGCACGTTGGGCCGCACCACGTGGAGGGTGTTGCCGCAGCCGGTGTAGTCGGCGTACCGGCGCGGGTCGCCCTGCAGGCGGTAGTAGCGGCGGTTGTCGATGCCGCGTAGCGACAGCGTCGGGCCCAGCTCGCCGCTCTCGGCGGTGTGGTTGTAGACCACGTCGAGGATGACCTCGATGCCGGCCGCGTGCAGGGCGCGCACCATCCGCTTGAACTCGCCCACCTGCTCGCCGCGCGTCCCCGAGGAGGCGTAGGCGGCGTGCGGGGCGAAGTAGCCGATGGAGTTGTACCCCCAGTAGTTGCGCAGGCCGCGCCGCAGCAGGTGGTCCTCGTGGGCGAACTGATGCACCGGCAGCAGTTCCACGGCGGTCACCCCCAGCCCGGTCAGGTGCTCGATCGCGGCGGGGTGCGCGAGCCCGGCGTAGGTGCCGCGCAGGCGCTCGGGGACGCCCGGGTGACGCATCGTGAAGCCGCGTACGTGCAGCTCGTAGATGACCGAGTCGGGCCAGGGCGTCTTGGGCCGGTGGTCGTCCGACCAGTCGTCGTCATCGGCGACGACCACGCCCTTGGGGACGAAAGGGGCCGAGTCCCGCTCGTCGCGGACGGTGTCGGCGATCTGCTGCTGCGGCCAGTCGCGCACGTGTCCGTACAGCTCGGCGGCGAGCGCGCCCCCGCCCCCGCCCCCTCCCGCGGTGAATTCGCCGTCGACCGCGCGGGCGTAGGGGTCCAGCAGGAGCTTGGCCGGGTTCCAGCGGGCGCCCGTCCAGGGATCCCAGCGGCCGTGGACGCGGTAGCCGTAGCGCCGGCCGGGCAGCACGCCGGGGACGAAGCCGTGCCACATCTCGTGCGTCAACTCCGTCAGCGTGTGACGCGTTTCGCCGCCGCCGTCCGTGTCGTCGAACAGGCACAGCTCCACGGCCTCCGCGCCGCCGGCCCACAGCGCGAAGTTCGTGCCCGCCACGCCGCCCGTGGCGTCGCCGGCCTCCTTGAAGCGGGCCCCGAGCGGTTCCGGGCTGCCCGGCCACACGTCGGCGAACCCGGCGTACCGGCGGGGCTCTTGCTCGGGTGCGCTCGACACGTGTTCGCCTCCGGCGGCTCTCGGGTAGCGCGCCGGGCACCCGGTTTCCCGGGACCGGGTGTCTGGCGATTTCGTCCTTCTCCCCGTTCTTCCCAGATCCACGCATGCGCTCACACGTGTGATCGGGCGCAGCAAGCGAGTGCAGCCTCGTTTCCCGCGGCCACGCGCGTCGTTGGGCCGGGTGTGACAGTTGCCCTCTCGCGCGCGGCACGGGGAATCGCCCTGCTGGCGATGATCCTGGCCGCGCTCGCCGGGTGCACCGTCGTCGCGCCGAAGACCCGGCTGATGGTGGACGACGCCCGGCCGACGAGCGAACTGATCCGCATCACCCCGCGCGACCGCGCGGGCAACGTCCCGGCCGCCGGGCGCTTCGAGGTGCGCTCGCCCGAGGGGACGCTCGAGCGGGTCACGGTCGCCGAGTTCCAGGACGGCGCCCGGCGGACGGTGCCCGGGCGGATCTCCGGCGACGGGCACAGCTGGCGGCCCGCGCCCGGCGGCCTCGGGCTCGCCGCCCGCTACACGGTGGACGTCGTCGCCCGGGACGCCTCCGGCCACCGTGCGGTCCGGCACAGCATGTTCACCACGTATGTCCCGGAGCATCGTTTCCTCGGCTACTTCACCCCCGAGCCCTACACCACGGTCGGCACCGGAATGATCGTTTCTTTCGCCTTCAGCCGGCCCATCACCGACCGGGCCGCCGTCGAGCGCGCCATCCGTGTCACCTCCCGCCCGCCGGTCGAGATCGCCGCCCACTGGTTCGGCTCCTCGCGCCTGGACTTCCGGCCCCGCGCGTACTGGAAGCCGGGTACGGAGGTCACACTCGACCTGCGACTGCGCGATGTGCGCGGTGCGCAGGGCGTGTACGGCAGCCAGTGGAAGACCGTCGGGTTCCGCGTCGGCCGCAGCCAGGTCAGCACCGTCGACGCCGCCGCCCACACCATGACGGTCGTCCGTGACGGCAGGCCCCCGGAGACCGTGCCGGTCACCGCGGGCGGGCCGGGCAGCGACACGTACAACGGCAGGATGGTGATCACCGAGAAGTCCCCGGTGACCCGGATGAACGGGGAAACGGTGGGCTTCGGGGGCGAGTACGACATCTCGGACGTGCCGCACGCCATGCGGCTCACCGCCTCGGGAACCTTCCTGCACGGCAACTACTGGGCCGACCCCTCCGTCTTCGGCACGCAGAACGTCAGTCACGGCTGCATCGGGCTGCCCGACGCCCAGGGCGGCGACCCGTCGAGCCCCGCCGGCCGGTTCTACGACACCTCGCTGATCGGCGACGTCGTCGAGGTCGTCCGGTCCCCGGAGCGGGTGGTCGCCCCCGACAACGGCCTCGGTGGCTGGAACATGTCGTGGGATCAGTGGCGTGCGGGTTCGGCGCTCGGCTGAGCCCCCGGTTTGACCTGGCTGGAATCTGCCGCTTCACTTCGGTCACCGCCCTCACCACAGGCGCACGGTTCGTATCACCGCCCCCATTTGGGACCGAACGGTGACATTCACCAGATCAGCGTTGTCGGTGGCGTGTGGTTATCTATCGACAACGCGCGGAGTGCCGCGCTCGGGGGCGCCGCGTGGCCGCGGGCCGTGCGAGGGGAGAAGTACCGTTTTGAAGGTGCAGCCGATATCGGGGAGCCGGGGCCGCCGCGTGGGGCTGTCCGCCCTGCTGCTCGGAACGGTGCTGACGCTGGTCAGTGCCTGTGACGGCGGCGGTTCGGGCGACGGCGGCAAGAACGGCGAGAAGGTCGCCAAGGGCCCGTCGGACGCGGTCGTGAACATCGCGCCGACGGATGGCGCCAAGGACGTCGCGACCAGCGGCGCCCTCAAGGTGTCGGCGGACAAGGGCAGTCTGACGTCCGTCAAGGTGGCCGACGCCAAGGGCAACACGATCGACGGCAAGATAACCGGCGGTGGCGCGGCCTGGGAGCCGTCCAGCCACCTCGCGGCCTCCACGAAGTACACCGTGGACGCGATCGCCAAGGACGAGAAGGGGCGTCCGTCCGCGAAGCACGCGGCGTTCACCACCCTCACCCCGCAGAACACGTTCGTCGGCTACTTCACGCCGGAGGACGGCACCACGGTCGGCGTGGGCATGCCCGTCTCGGTCAATTTCAGCCGCGGCATCACCGACCCCAAGGCCGTCGAACGAGCCATCAAGGTGACCGCCGAGCCGTCGGTTCCGGTCAAGGCCCACTGGTTCGGCAACGACCGCATCGACTTCCGCCCCGAGAAGTACTGGGCGGCCGGCACCAAGGTGACGGTCAACCTCAACCTCGACGGCGTCCAGGGCCGCGAGGGCGTGTACGGCTCGCAGACCAAGACCGTGAAGTTCACGGTCGGCCGCAGCCAGGTCAGCACGGTCGACGCCAAGACCCACCAGATGACGGTCGAGCGCGACGGCAAGGTCATCAAGACCATCCCGATATCCTCCGGCGCCCCCGCCAACCCCACGTACAACGGCCAGATGGTCATCAGCGAGAAGCACGAGGTGACGCGCATGAACGGCGCCACCGTCGGCTTCACCAAGGGTGACGGCAAGGGCGAGTACGACATCCCCGACGTGCCGCACGCGATGCGCCTGTCCACCTCCGGCACCTTCCTGCACGGCAACTACTGGTCCGGCTCCTCCACCTTCGGCGCGGAGAACGCCAGCCACGGCTGCGTGGGCCTGGAGGACCAGCGCGGCGGCGGCGACCCGAACATGCCGGCGGCCTGGTTCTTCAACAACTCCATGGTCGGCGACGTCGTCATCGTGAAGAACTCCGATGACAAGACGATCCAGCCGGACAACGGCCTCAACGGCTGGAACCTCTCGTGGGCGGAGTGGGGCAAGAGCAGCCCCCAGGCCGACTGACGGCACCGGCGTTCGGAACCGGGCGGCCCGGTGCACTTGTGACCAAGTGCACCGGGCCGCCGGTCGTTAACCCCCACTAACCTAAGCCTCATGACTGTGCATCTTGAGGTCGCCGAGGGCGTCGGTACCGTCCGGCTGGACCGACCGCCGATGAACGCGCTGGACATCGCCACCCAGGACCGGCTCCGCGAGCTCGCCGACGAGCTGACCCGCCGCGACGACGTCCGCTCCGTGGTCATCTGGGGCGGGGAGAAGGTGTTCGCGGCCGGCGCGGACATCAAGGAGATGCGGGACATGGACCACGCGGCCATGGTCGCGCGGTCGCGCGGGCTGCAGGACTCCTTCACCGCCGTCGCCCGCATCCCCAAGCCCGTGGTCGCGGCCGTCACCGGCTACGCCCTCGGCGGCGGCTGCGAGCTCGCGCTGTGCGCCGACTTCCGCATCGCCGCCGACAACGCCAAGCTCGGCCAGCCCGAGATCCTGCTGGGCCTCATCCCGGGCGCCGGCGGCACCCAGCGGCTGTCCCGGCTCGTGGGCCCGTCCAAGGCCAAGGACCTCATCTTCACCGGCCGTCAGGTCAGGGCCGACGAGGCGCTCGCCCTGGGCCTGGTGGACCGCGTGGTCCCGGCGGCGGACGTGTACGCCGAGGCGCACGCCTGGGCCGCCCGGCTCGCCACCGGACCCGCCATCGCGCTGCGCGCGGCCAAGGAGGCCGTGGACGCGGGCCTGGAGACCGACATCGACACCGGGCTCGCCATCGAGCGCAACTGGTTCGCGGGGCTGTTCGCCACCGAGGACCGGGAGATCGGTATGCGCAGCTTCGTCGAGGACGGTCCCGGAAAGGCCAAGTTCGTCTGAGACGCCGCAGGTTGAGGTGACATGCCCCGGAGCCGTGGATTCCGGGGCATGCCTCGTGTGGGGGAATTCCGGCAGGGGCGACCCGTCCCGGATGCGGCCTTCCTCCGCCCGCCCGGCGATCTTTTCCACCCCCGGGGTCGCCGCAGGTCAGTCAGGTTTTCCCGATTGGCCTGCGGCCTCTGGCATATGTCGGACGGCCGCCACGGAAGCGCGAGCTCCGCTCCATCGGATCCCGGCGTTCCCCTCCCCGTCGCCGTGATGACGGCCATGATGGGGGCATGGCGGGCCTGGAGGGAACGGAGCAGCCGCGGCAGCGGGTCGGAACGGCCCCCGCGCGGTGGTCCCCGGCGGTTGAGGACGAGCTGGCGCTCAAGGCGCTGGAGCTGTTCGGCGACCCTACGCTCGGCGAGGTACGGCTGCCGTCGCGCCCCGAGTCCGCAGTGGCCGCACGGCGGCTGACCCAGTCGGTCGTCATGCGCCACTGGGGCCTGTCGGAACGGCTCACCGAGCACGCGGTCCTGCTCGTCTCCGAGCTCGTGGGCAACGCCGTACGCCACACCGGCGCCCGCCACTTCGGGCTGCGGATGCTGCGCCGGCGCGGGTGGCTGCGCATCGAGGTGCGCGACCCCTCCCGGGGGCTGCCCTGTCTGCTGCCGGTGCGGGAGATGGACGTCAGCGGGCGGGGGCTGTTCCTGGTGGACAAGCTCTCCGACCGCTGGGGGGTGGACCTGCTGGCGCGCGGCAAGACCACCTGGTTCGAGATGCGCGTGGCCGACCGCTGAACCGCCGGCGGCCGAGAAACCCCGGGAGAACCCCCGGAAGAACCCCCGAAGACTCCCCGAAAACGAAGAGACCCCCAATCGCCGTCATGCGGCGGGGCGGGGGTCTCTTCGGCTGGCCGCGGAAAAACGGGGTGTGTTCCGCGGCGAGATGACGACCTGGCCCGGGTCAATGGGGGTCGTTGGCTCGACTATGACATGCGGTGTGTTCAAGAGCCAAAGCGAGAGACCGTTAATCGAAGGTGACCTGCGCCACCGGCCTTGAAATCCATGTATAAACCAGCGGTATCTCTTATCTTTATGTAAACGCTTGGATACGGGAGGCCCCATGGAGCGCGCGTTTCCCCCCGTCCGCTGGATCCCGGCGGACGACGCCAACCACACGGTCTCCGACCGTCCCCGCGCCCACCCGGTCGACTTCGTCGTGGTGCACGTGACGGAGGAGACCTTCGCGGACACCCGAAGGATCTTCCAGGACCCCCGGGCGAAGGTGTCGGCGCACTATCTGGTGGGCTCGGCGGACGGCCGCGTCGCGCAGTTCGTCCGGGAGAAGGACATCGCCTGGCACGCGGGCAACTGGGACTACAACACCCGCAGCATCGGCATCGAGCACGAGGGCTGGCCCGACCGGCCCGAGTACTTCACCGACGCCCTCTACGACGCCTCCGCACGCCTGGCCGCCGCCGTCTGCCACCGCTACGGCATCCCCGTCACCCGGGACCGCGTCATCGGCCACAGCGAGGTGCCCGGGGCCACCCACACCGACCCCGGTCCGCACTGGGACTGGGACCGTTATCTGGACCTGGTGTCCCGGCAGCTAATCTGTGCCGGTCAATCACGCACACAAGGGGAGGCCCACATGGCCGACATCGACATCGAGACGCGCAAGGCCGAGGCGCGCAAGGCTTTCGACCGGTTCGACGTCAACGGCGACGGCTTCATCACGGCCGCCGAGTACAAGAGCGTCATGGCGCAGCTCGGCGACTTCAACGTCACCGAGACCGTGGCGCAGGCCCTGATCAACAAGAAGGACGGCAACGCCGACGGCGTGCTGTCCTTCGACGAGTTCTGGGCCTCCCTGAACCACTGATCCGGGTGTTACGCCCGAGGGCCCCGGGTCAGCGCCAGCCCCGACGCTGCGCGCCGGCCCGGCGCCGGCGGTCGTTGCACAGCAGACACCGCCCCCAGCCGGGCGGCAGCGGGTCCTTGTCGTCCCCGTACAGCGGGTCCACCGGGCCCCTGGGGTGCTCCGCGCAGCCCGTGGCCCCCGCCCCCGCCCGCAGCGAGCCGGCAGCCGTCAGCGCCCGCCGCAGCGCGTCCACGAGCTGGTCGGCCTCATGGGGGGCGGGCGCGGCGTCGAGGGAGAAGGCGATGTCCGAGGCGGTGGTGAGCGCGCTCTGGAGTTCGCGCAGGTTTGCGTAACTCATGCCCGTGAGCCTACGGGGCACCACTGACAACGCCGGGCGACCCCCTCTCGGGCCACCCGGCGTCAGCGCGTCACCGCGCCCGTGAATCCCGGAGCGTCAGCACTCGATGACGTTCACGGCGAGGCCGCCGCGCGCCGTCTCCTTGTACTTGACCTTCATGTCCGCGCCGGTCTCCTTCATGGTCTTGATGACCTTGTCGAGGGAGACGTGGTGCCGGCCGTCGCCGCGCAGGGCCATACGGGCGGCGGTGACGGCCTTGGCGGCGGCCATGCCGTTGCGCTCGATGCAGGGGATCTGCACCAGGCCGCCGACCGGGTCGCAGGTCAGGCCGAGGTTGTGCTCCATGCCGATCTCGGCGGCGTTCTCGACCTGCTCCGGGGTGCCGCCCATGACCTCGGCGAGGCCGCCGGAGGCCATCGAGCAGGCGGAGCCGACCTCGCCCTGGCAGCCGACCTCGGCGCCGGAGATGGAGGCGTTCTCCTTGAAGAGCATGCCGATGGCGCCCGCGGCGAGCAGGAAGCGCACGATGCCGTCCTCGTCCGCGCCCGGGACGAAGTTCATGTAGTAGTGCAGCACGGCCGGGATGATGCCCGCGGCGCCGTTGGTGGGGGCGGTGACGACCCGGCCGCCGGCGGCGTTCTCCTCGTTGACGGCCATGGCGTAGACCGTGATCCACTCCATCGCGCGGGCCTGGGCGTCGCCCTCGGCGCGCAGCTGGCGGGCGGTGCTGGCGGCGCGGCGGCGGACCTTCAGGCCACCGGGCAGGATGCCCTCGCGGGACATGCCGCGGGTCACGCAGCCCTGCATCACGCGCCAGATCTCCAGGAGGCCCTCGCGGATCTCCGTCTCCGTGCGCCAGGCCTTCTCGTTCTCCATCATCATCGCGGAGATCGACAGACCCGACTCGCGGGACATGCGCAGCAGCTCGTCACCGGTGCGGAAGGGGTACTTCAGCACCGTGTCGTCGAGCACGATCCGGTCCGCGCCCACCGCGTCCTCGTCGACGACGAAGCCGCCGCCGACCGAGTAGTAGGTCTTCTCCAGCAGCGGGGCACCGGTCTCGTCGTAGGCGAAGAGCGTCATGCCGTTCGCGTGGTACGGCAGGGACCGGCGGCGGTGCAGGATCAGCTGGGTGGAGTCGTCGAAGTCGATCTCGTGGTCGGAGCCGATCTCGGAACCGAGCAGCCGCAGCCGCTTGGTGGTGCGGATGCGCTCGACCTCGTCGTCGGCGGTCTCCACGTCGACGGTCCGGGGCGAGTGGCCCTCCAGGCCGAGCAGCACGGCCTTGGGCGTGCCGTGGCCGTGGCCGGTGGCACCGAGGGAGCCGAAGAGCTCCGCTCTCACGGAGGTGGTCTGCGCGAGCAGCCCGTCCTTCTTCAGGCGCCCCACGAACATGCGGGCGGCGCGCATCGGGCCGACCGTGTGGGAGCTGGACGGGCCTATGCCGATCGAGAAGAGATCGAATACGGAGATGGCCACGGTGGCAGCTCCTCTGGGTCGGTGGTACGGGTGGTACAGGGGGTGGTGCGGGGCATCGCGCCCACCTTCTCAGTGTGCGCGATGCCGGACGCTCGCCGTGGTGGGTGTTCTCACACGGCGGCGCCGGGGCACGAGGCGACGGGTTGCGGTCGTGACGCGGGGCACCGGACACACCTCGCAGCGTGCCCGGTGCCCCGCACCGACCGGTGAATCCCGCGCGTCGGTCCTACTTCAGCCCGGGGTACAGCGGGTGCTTCGCCGCCAGGGCGGTGACGCGGCCGCGCAGGTCCTCGACGTCGAAGCCCGGCTTGAGGGCCTCGGCGATGATGTCGGCGACCTCACGGAAGTCCTCCGCCTGGAAGCCACGCGTCGCCAGCGCCGGGGTGCCGATCCGCAGGCCCGAGGTGACCATCGGGGGGCGCGGGTCGTTCGGGATGGCGTTGCGGTTGACCGTGATGCCCACCTCGTGGAGGCGGTCCTCGGCCTGCTGGCCGTCCAGCTCGGAGTTGCGCAGGTCCACCAGGACCAGGTGCACGTCCGTGCCGCCGGACAGGACGGAGACGCCCACCTCGGCGACGTCGTCGCGAACCAGGCGCTCGGCCAGGATCTTCGCGCCCTCCAGCGTACGCTGCTGGCGCTCCTTGAACTCCTCGCTCGCCGCGACCTTGAAGGACACCGCCTTCGCCGCGATCACGTGCTCGAGCGGGCCACCCTGCTGACCGGGGAAGACCGCGGAGTTGATCTTCTTGGCCAGCTCGGCCGTGGAGAGGATCACACCGCCGCGGGGGCCGCCCAGGGTCTTGTGGGTGGTGGTGGTGACGACGTGGGCGTGCGGCACCGGGTTGGGGTGCAGACCCGCGGCGACCAGGCCCGCGAAGTGGGCCATGTCGACCATCAGGTACGCACCGACCTCGTCGGCGATCCGGCGGAAGGCCGCGAAGTCCAGCTGGCGCGGGTAGGCGGACCAGCCGGCGACGATCAGCTTCGGGCGGTGCTCCTTGGCGAGGCGCTCGACCTCGTCCATGTCGACCCGGTTGGTCTGCTCGTCGACGTGGTAGGCGACCACGTTGTAGAGCTTGCCGGAGAAGTTGATCTTCATGCCGTGGGTCAGGTGCCCGCCGTGGGCGAGGTTCAGACCCAGAATGGTGTCGCCGGGGCTGAGCAGGGCGAACATGGCCGCGGCGTTGGCCTGCGCGCCGGAGTGCGGCTGCACGTTGGCGTGCTCGGCGCCGAAGAGCGCCTTGATGCGGTCGATCGCGATCTGCTCGACCACGTCGACGTGCTCGCAGCCGCCGTAGTAGCGGCGGCCCGGGTAGCCCTCGGCGTACTTGTTGGTGAGGACCGAGCCCTGGGCCTCCATGACCGCGACCGGAGCGAAGTTCTCCGAGGCGATCATCTCGAGGGTGGACTGCTGGCGGTGGAGTTCGGCGTCGACAGCGGCGGCGACGTCGGGGTCGAGCTCATGGAGGGAGCTGTTCAGAAGCGACATGAGTTCTTCCTGGACTTCCTGGCGGGAGGAGGTGGGCGGGATCAGCCGGCGAAGGCGGTGTACTCGTCGGCGGTCAGCAGGTCCGCCGGCTCGTCCGTGATCTTCACCTTGAACAGCCAGCCGCCCTCGAAGGGGGCGGAGTTCACCAGCGAGGGGTCGTCCACGACGTCCTGGTTGGCCTCGACGACCTCACCCGTCACCGGGGCGTACAGGTCGCTGACCGACTTGGTCGACTCCAGCTCACCACAGGTCTCGCCCGCGGTGACGGTGGCGCCGGTCTCGGGGAGCTGGGCGAAGACGACGTCACCGAGCGAGTTGGCCGCGAACTCGGTGATGCCGACCGTCGCCACACCGTTCTCGTCGGTGGCCGACAGCCACTCGTGCTCCTTGGTGTAGCGCAGCTGCTGGGGGTTGCTCATGGCTAGATTCTCCTGTACGCGCGAGAGTGCTTGTGCAAGGGGTCTTGACAGATGAGATGAGGGGGTTTCAGCGGGTCCGCTTGTAGAAGGGCAGAGCGACGACCTCGTAGGGCTCGTGAGCGCCGCGAATGTCCACGGCCACCCCTTCCGTACCCGGTGCCGCGTGCGCCGCGTCCACGTAGGCGATCGCGATCGGCTTGCCGAGGGTGGGGGAGGGGGCGCCCGAGGTGACCTCGCCGACGACCTCGCCGCCGACGGTGACCGCGAATCCGGCCCGCGGCACCCGGCGGCCCTGGGCGACCAGCCCGACCAGCTTGCGCGGCGGCGCGCTCGCGGCCCGCTCGGCGGCGGCCTCCAGCGCGGCCCGGCCCACGAAGTCGCCCTCCTTGTCGAACTTCACGACCCGGCCCAGCCCCGCGTCGAACGGGGTGGTGGCGGTGGTCAGCTCGTGCCCGTACAGCGGCATGCCCGCCTCCAGGCGCAGCGTGTCACGGCAGGAAAGGCCGCAGGGGACCAGGCCGGCGTCCGCGCCCGCCTCGGTCAGCGCCTGCCACAGCTTCTCGGCGTCGCCGGGGGCGACGAACAGCTCGAAGCCGTCCTCGCCGGTGTAGCCGGTACGGGCGATCAGCGCGGGCACGCCCGCGACGGTGCCCGGCAGGCCGGCGTAGTACTTCAGCCCGTCCAGATCGGCGTCCGTCACGGACTTGAGGATGCCGGGGGAGGCCGGTCCCTGGACGGCGATCAGCGCGTAGGCGTCGCGGTCGTCGCGGACGGCCGTCTCGAAGCCCGCAGCGCGCTCGGTGAGCGCGTCCAGCACCACCTGGGCGTTGGAGGCGTTGGCCACGACCATGTACTCCTGCTCGGCCAGGCGGTAGACGATCAGGTCGTCCAGGATGCCGCCCTCGGCGTCGCAGATCATGGTGTAGCGCGCACGGCCCACGGCCAGCGCCGAGAGGTTGCCGACGAGGGCGTAGTCCAGGGCCTGGCCCGCCTGGGGGCCCGTAAGGGTGATCTCGCCCATGTGGGAGAGGTCGAAGAGCCCGGCGCGGGTACGGACGGCGACGTGCTCGTCGCGCTCGCTGCCGTAGCGCAGGGGCATGTCCCAGCCCGCGAAGTCGGTCATCATCGCGCCGAGGGCGCGGTGCAGCGCGTCGAGGGCGGTATGGCGGGGGGCGTTCGTCATGGTCAGGCTCCCGGGCAGTCAGTCGCGGAGGAATACCTCGAAAGGCGGCCTCCCCATCTGTCATCGGAACCTGAGAGGTTCACCGAGAGCTCCATGAGGGGAGTTCTCGGCTTGCACCTTGGGTGGGGCCGCCACCGCACCGCGGCGGGGGCCCGCTTTTCAGATCTGCCTCACCCGCGCGGTACGGGGCCTGAGAGATTCAAGGGAGGAACTTGCTCCTTCGGCGCCCAGCGCACACGGTGTGTGCCGCCTGGGACTCTCCCGCGCGGATTCGAGCGGCCGGTATGCAGTTGGTTGCGCTGGGTCATGCACGGTCGTGCACGATCCGGGTGGTGCGTGGGGTGCTGCTGGCGCGCACATCATTGCACGTAAGGGCGTATGAAGGACTGCCCCCGGTCCCATGAATTGGATTACCTTTTCTTTACGTTCCATGGGTAGGGGGCAGGGAACGACGGGGGAGGGAAGGCGATCACAGTGCGTACGCGTACGGACGTGCAGGCGGCTGCCGGCAGGAAGGCGCCCACGGCGCCGACGGTGCGCCCGGCGGGGGTGCTCGACCTGCGCGGCCGCACGGCCGCGGAACTGCGCTACCCGCTAGGCGACCTGCTCGTGGTCTCCGGGCTGCCCGGCAGCGGCAAATCCACGCTGATGCGGCGCGTGGTGGCCGCGGCGGACGGCCGGGGAGCACCCGTGCGGCGGGTGGACTCCCAGGACGCGCGCGAGCGCGTGGAACGACGCATGCCGCGCGCCGTGCCGTACGCGGCCTACCGGCCTTTCGCACGCCTCGTCCACTACGCGTCCCTGTGGCGCGCCCTCCGCTCGGAGATGAGCGTCGTCGTCCACGACTGCGGCCAGCGCAGCGTGGTGCGCCGCTGGCTCGCCCGTGAGGCGCGGCGGCGGGGTGGATCGGTGCACGTCCTCCTCCTCGCCGTCGACCCGGCCACTGCCTTGGCCGGGCAGGCGGCGCGGGGGCGGGGCGTCTCGGCCTACGCCTTTGCGCGCCATCGCCGTGCGATGGCCGGCCTGACGGCCGCGGCGACGGCGGGCCGCCGGCCCGCCGGGGCTGAGTCGGTGACGGTAGTTGACCGCCGGTGCGCTGACGCGCTGCGGGCGATCACGTTCGGCTAGGTGCCCGGCACCGGGGTGACCGGTGGTGGGTGCGGCCCGGTGGGCCGGGTTTGTGCCCACCCGTTCCGCCCAGCGGAACGACTGCCCACAAACGGGGCGGGGGGGGCGATTGCCCACCCACCCACGGGGCGATCCGGCGGGAGGGGTCGGGGTGGGAGGGGCCGGGCCCTGGGAGGGACGTAGGGGTTATTTGCGGCCCAAGTGCGGGGCAAGCAACCCCGTAGAGGGCTCCGGGCCGTAAATAATCCAGTCCCGTAAGGGCCCGGCCCCTCCCGCCCCGGCCCCGCCCACCAGCGCACCCCGCACCACCCCAGCCCAGGCGCAGCCGTTAAGGTGCTGGCCCATGAGCAACCCCCAACCGCACGGCGGCGCCGCCGCCTGGCCCGGTAACGAACTCGAAGAGGTGCTGGCCGCCGCGCTGGGCGCGGCCGGGTCCGGGTCCGAGGCCGGCGCGCGCATCGTCGAGGCGCTGGGGCGCAGCAGCGTGTGGATACCCCTGCCGGGCGGCGGCGGGCCGGACAGCGCCGACCTCGACCTGCCCACGCTCGAACTGAACGGTGCCGCCTACGTGCCGGTGTTCAGCTCGCACGCGGAGTTCCTGCGGGTGATGGGCGAGCAGATGTCGTTCGCCGTGGCCCCCGCCGTCGAGTTCGCCCGCGGCCTGCCTCCGCAGGTGGGGATCGTCGTCAATCCGGAGGGCACGGTCGGGGCCCCGCTGCCGCCGCCGGCGGTCGCCGAGCTGTGCCGGGCCGGTCGCATCCTCCTCGAGGGTGAGCCGTCGGGCGGCCGGGTGCGTCTCTTCGAGCCGGACTGGCAGGAGGAGCCGACGGCTTTCCTGGCGGCGGCCGGGCTGGAGTTCGCCGGACAGCGGCAGGTGGTGCGTACGGCCCGCCGCGCGCTGGCGAGCGTGGAGGGCGGGGAGCCCGCGCTGTTCGTGGGCGTGGAGCTGGAGCTGCCCGATCCGGCGGGCCGGACGGCCGCGCTGGAGGCGCTCGGCCGGGCGCTGGGCGAGGCCCCCGTGCCCTGGCCCGTTCAACTGGTGTTCCTGGACGTCGCACGCGACCCCGTGGCCGACTGGATGCGGGACCGGCTGCGTCCGTTCTACGACCGTGACCTGTGAACAGCGCGGACAGCTCTCTTGCCCGCGGCCCCGGCCTCGTAAGCTGGTTGGATGACCGTACGGGGTGACGGGACCCGTAAGGCGGCCGAGAGAGAAGGCGGACCCAGGTGAGCGCGGGCGCGGAGAGCGGCGTGGAGCAGGTGCTGCGCCAGGTGGCGCCCGGCCGGTACGACACCTATGAGGCGTTGTTGCGCGCTCTGGCCGAGGGCCGGGTGTGGATGCTGCTGTGGCACGGGCAGGCCGGCTCGCCCGACGCGCAGTACGGCAACATGCAGGTCGACGGGCTGGGTTACGCGCCCTGTGTGACGTCCGCCCAGGAGCTCGCCGCCAGCGGCTGGAACCGCGCCCACGAGGTCGTCACGGGCCGGGACGTGGCCGCGACCCTCTACCCCGACCGCTGGGGCCTGTGGCTCAACCCGCACGCGCCCGGCGGCGGCGTCGGCATTCCCTGGCCGGACCTGCGCCGGATCACCGCGGGTCTGGACCGGCTGCCGGCCGGCCCCCTGCGGCTGAGCGAACCGGCGGTGGACATTCCGCAGTTCTACGCGCTGCTCGGGCAGAACGCCCACCGCACACCCGCGGTCCGGGCGCTGCGCCGTGCCTGGGTGCAGCCCGCGCTGGGCTCGCCGTATCTGGCGATCGGGCTGGACCTGTACGACACCTCTCCGGCGGCCGTGGAGTCGGTGCGGCTGATGATGCAGCAGTCGATCGGGGTGGTCCCGGAGGGGCTGCCGGTGTCGACGGTGTCGATGGCGGACGAGTACGACCCGGTCGCCATGTGGATGCGGGCCAACGCCCGCCCCTTCTTCGACCGTGACGCCTATGGCGGCGCTGCCGCGCCGACGGGTGGCTACGGCTACCCCCCGCAGCAGGGCTGGCAGGCCGGCGCGTACTGACCGCCGGACCGCGCAGCGCACCGACCGATACCGACCCGCCGGACGGCGCCCACTGTCCGTATAACGGAACCTTCCTACGCACATCACGGTTGCGCATCCATTGCCGACGACGTCTGGCGGGTGATCGGCGCCACATTGAAGACTCCCGCCAACAAGGGCCGACGGCCCCGACAACCCGCGCTGCGGCGCGGGCCGCACGACCTGCTCCGCGTGAACGTCCTCGCACCACCGCACAAATCGCACCACTCGCACCAGTGATGTGAACCTCCGCCTTCGCGGCGGAGGGCGTTGGGCCGGCGGCATCCGGCCGAGAGGGGTCCACCAGACATGACGGCACCACTGCACGATACGGGCGCGGCAGGGGCCGCCGCCGTCGATGTCGCCACCGCCGTGCCCGGCAAGGCCATCGAGGGGCGTTCCCCGTGGCGCATCGCCTGGATGCGCCTCAAACGCGACAGGGTGGCGCTCGCCGGCGGGGTGGTGGTCCTGCTGCTCATCCTGGTGGCGGCCTTCGCTCCGCTCATCGTGGGGCTGCTGGGGCACCCGCCGAACGAATTCCATGAAGAAACGATTGATCCGTTCTTCAGCACCCCCAAGGGGTCCTGGGGAGGCATCAGTTCGGACTTCCTCTTCGGCGTCGAGCCGGGCAACGGCCGCGACGTCTTCAGCCGGGTCGTCTACGGCGCCCGGGTCTCGCTGCTCGTGGCCTTCCTCTCGGCGCTCGTCGCGGTGGCGCTCGGCACGGTGTTCGGGATCGTCGCCGGCTACTTCGGCGGCTGGGTCGACGCCGTCGTCAGCCGGGTGATGGACCTGCTGCTCGCCTTCCCCCAACTGCTGTTCATCATCGCCCTGGTGTCCGTGGTGCCCAACTCGCTGTGGGGGCTGCAGGGGTCGGGCGTGCGGATGGCCGTGCTGATCGCCGTGATCGGCTTCTTCGGCTGGCCGTACGTGGGGCGCATCGTGCGCGGCCAGACCCTCTCGCTGCGGGAGCGGGAGTACGTGGAGGCGGCGCGCAGCCTGGGCGCGGGCCGCGGCTACATCCTCTTCCGCGAGCTGCTGCCCAACCTGGTGGCGCCCATCACCGTCTACACCACCCTGATGATCCCGACCAACGTGCTCACCGAGGCCGCGCTGAGCTTCCTGGGCGCGGGGGTCAAACCGCCGACCGCCTCCTGGGGGCAGATGCTCTCCAAGGCCGTCACGACCTACGAGGCCGACCCGATGTTCATGATCATCCCGGGTGTGGCCATCTTCGTCACCGTGCTGGCGTTCAACCTCTTCGGCGACGGCGTGCGCGACGCGCTGGACCCGAAGGGCTCGCGCTAGCCGCCCGCAGCACCGCCGCACCACCGCCCGCTTCCGGTCGTACACCGCCCCTGTCGTCCCGTCAGGAGGCCGTTCCCGAACACCGCCGGCCCCCGGGCCGGCGACAATCACGGAGGTCGCGACATCTTGGCAACCCAGAGAAACTCCCGGCGCGCACTCGCCGCGGGGGCGGCCCTCGTGGTCGCGGCCCTGGTCGGTACCACCGCCTGCGGCGGCGGTGGCGGCAAGGACGGCAAGCACGGCGGCAAGGCCCCGGGATTCAACGCCGGCATCGACAAGGTGGCGAGCGCCTCCGACAAGAAGGGCGGCGAGCTGCGGTTCATCGGAACCCAGGACGCCGACTCCTGGGACCCGCAGCGCGGCTACTACGGCTTCATGTGGGACTTCGCCCGCTTCTACACCCGCACGCTGGTCACCCCGAAGGCGGCGCCCGGCAAGGAGAGCCGGGCCGTCGTCCCCGACATGGCCACCGACACCGGCAAGGTCTCGGCCGACAAGAAGACCTACACCTTCACCCTGAGGGACGGCCTGACCTGGGAGGACGGCCAGCCGATCACGTCGAGGCACATCAAGTACGGCATCGAGCGCACCTGGGCCCAGGACAAGATCTCCGGCGGCCCGCTGTGGCTCATGCAGGCCCTCGACCCGGACAAGACCTACAAGGGCCCGTACAAGGACGACAGCCCCGACAAGCTCGGGCTGAAGGCGATCGAGACGCCGGACGACAAGACCATCGTCTTCAAGCTGCCCAAGGCCAACGGCGACTTCCCGCAGATGCTGGCGCTGCCCGCCGCCGCCCCCGTGCGCCCGGACAAGGACACCGCGGAGAAGTACGGGCAGAAGCCGTTCTCCAGCGGCCCCTACCGGTGGGTGTCGTACACCCCCAACAAGGGCCTGGAGCTGGTGCGCAACGAGAAGTGGAAGCGGGAGTCGGACCCCGTCCGCAAGGCGCTGCCCGACAAGATCACGGTCAAGCTCTCCACCAACGCCGACGACATGGACAACCGCCTGATCGCCGGCGACTACGACCTCGACATCAACGCCACCGGCATGGGCTCGGCCGGCCGCCAGAAGGCCCTGCAGTCGGCCAAGGCGAACGTCGACAACCCCCAGACCGGCTTCATCCGCTACGCCGTCTTCCCGCAGACCGTGGCGCCGTTCGACAACGAGCACTGCCGCAAGGCCGTGATCTACGCGGCCGACCACACCTCGCTGCAGACCGCCCGCGGCGGCCCCGACGCGGGCGGCGACCTCGCCACCGGCATGATCCCGCCGTCGGTGGAGGGCTACGACCCCGGCTACGACCCGTTCCGGCTCAAGCAGGGCAAGCCCGACCTCGACAAGGCCAAGGAGGAGCTGAAGGCCTGCGGCAAGCCGGAGGGCTTCAAGACCACCATCGCCGTCCGCAACAACAAGCCGCCGGAGATCGCCACCGCCGAGTCGCTGCAGGCGGCGCTGAAGAAGGTCGGCATCCAGACCGACATCGACCAGTACGACGGCGCCCAGACCACCGGCATCATCGGGGCGCCCAAGAACGTCAAGTCCAAGGGCTACGGCATCATCATCATGGGCTGGGGCGCCGACTTCCCCAGCGGCCAGGGCTTCCTGCAGCCCCTGACCGACGGCCGGTTCATCCTCGACAGCGGCAACAACAACTACGGCGAGATCAACGACCCCGCGATCAACAAGCTCTACGACCAGGCCATCGCGGAGACCGACCCGGCCAAGGCCGGGAAGATCTTCCAGGAGGCCAACAAGAAGGTCACCGAGGGCGGCTGGTACCTGCCCTTCGTCTTCGAGAAGAACATCATCTGGCGCAGCTCGCGGCTGACCAACGTCTACACCTCCGACGCCTACAACGGCCGCTACGACTACGCCTCGCTGGGCGTCGCCAAGTGACCGTCCGTCCGCTCAGCCGGCACACCCGCCGCCAGGCCCCGAAGGGCAGGTGAGGGCCGCGCGCGGCGGCCCCGGGGACCGTCACGGTCCCCGGGGCCGGCCGCCGGGCCGACCGCAGTGTTCGCATACATCGTCAGGCGGCTGGTCGCCGTCATCGTGATGCTGCTCGTGGTCACCCTGGTGACCTTCGGCATCTTCTTCGCCATCCCCAAGCTCACCGGTTCCGACCCGGCCCTGCTGTACGTCGGCAAGCAGGCGGACCCCGAGACCATCGAGGGCATCAGGCAGAAACTGGAGCTCGGCGACCCCGTCCTCGTCCAGTTCTGGCACTTCGTCTCCGGCATCGTCGCCGGCCGCGACTACACCGGCGGCGGCACCTCGGTCCACTGCGACGTGCCCTGCTTCGGCTACTCCTTCCGCACCGAGCAGGACATCTGGCCGGTGCTCCAGGACCGGCTGCCGGTGACCCTCTCGCTCGCCGCCGGCGCCTGCGTGCTGTGGCTGCTGGGAGGAGTGATCACGGGCGTCGTCTCCGCGCTCAAGCGGGGCAGCCTGTGGGACCGCGCGGCCATGACCGTCGCCCTCGGCGGCGTCTCGCTGCCGATCTACTTCACCGGCCTGCTCTCGCTCGCGGTCTTCTCCTACGGACTGGGCTGGCTCGACGGCGAGTACGTCGACTTCGCCGAGAGCCCGGGGGAGTGGTTCGGCGGTCTCATCCTGCCCTGGGTCACCCTCGCCTTCCTCTACGCCGCCATGTACGCCCGCCTCACCAGGGCCACCATGCTGGAGATCCTCGGCGAGGACTACATCCGCACCGCCCGCGCCAAGGGGCTGCGGGAGCCGGTCGTCATCGGCAAGCACGCCATGCGCTCCACCATGACGCCCGTGCTGACCATCCTCGGCATGGACCTCGGCGCCCTCGTCGGCGGCGCGATCCTCACCGAGACCACCTTCAACCTGCCCGGCCTCGGCCAGGCGGCGGTGAAGGCGATCGGCGACCGCGACCTGCCGCTGATCCTCGGCGTGACGCTCATCGCCGCCGCCGCGGTCGTCCTGGCCAACCTCGTGGTGGACCTCCTGTACGCCGTGATCGACCCCCGAGTGAGGCTCTCGTGACGACCGCACCCGTACCCGCCCCCGGACACCCGCCGGACGCGTTCCTCGAGGTGCGCGACCTGCGCATCCACTTCCCCACCGACGACGGCCTGGTCAGGAGCGTCGACGGGCTCTCCTTCCGGCTGGAGAAGGGCCGCACCCTCGGCATCGTCGGCGAGTCCGGCTCCGGGAAGTCCGTCACCTCGCTGGGCATCATGGGCCTGCACACCGTCGGCCAGTACGGCCGCCGCCGGGCCCGGATCAGCGGCGAGATCTGGCTGGACGGCAAGGAACTGATGAGCGCCGACCCCGACGAGGTGCGGCGGCTGCGCGGCCGCGAGATGGCGATGATCTTCCAGGACCCGCTGTCCGCCATGCACCCCTACTTCACCGTCGGCGCCCAGATCGTCGAGGCCTACCGCGTCCACCACGACGTCGACAAGAAGACCGCCCGCAAGCGCGCCGTCGAGCTGCTGGACCGCGTCGGCATCCCGCAGCCCGACCAGCGGGCCGACGACTATCCCCACCAGTTCTCCGGCGGCATGCGCCAGCGCGCGATGATCGCCATGGCCCTGGTCAACAACCCCGAGCTGCTCATCGCGGACGAGCCCACCACCGCCCTGGACGTCACCGTCCAGGCACAGATCCTCGACCTCATCCGCGACCTGCAGCAGGAGTTCGGCTCCGCCGTCATCATCATCACCCACGACCTGGGGGTCGTCGCCGAGCTCGCCGACGACATCCTGGTGATGTACGGCGGCCGCTGCGTCGAGCGCGGCCCCGCCGAGCAGGTCTTCCACCGCCCCCAGCACCCCTACACCTGGGGCCTGCTGGGCTCGATGCCGCGCATCGACCGCGAGCAGACCGAGCGGCTGATCCCCGTCAAGGGCTCGCCGCCCAGCCTGATCGACATGCCGCCCGGCTGCGCCTTCAGCCCGCGCTGCCCCTACGCCGACGTCCCCGCCGGCGGGATCACCCGTACCGAGCGGCCGGAGCTCGCCCTGGTGCCGGGCACGGACGGACACCACTCCGCCTGCCACATGACGCACGAGGAACGGGCGCGGATCTGGACCGAAGAGATCGCGCCGAAGCTGTGAAGGGTCATGAGATGACGATTCCCGGGCAGCCGTCCGCGTCGCCGGAGCCGGCCGCGCCGCTGCTGAAGGTCGACGGCCTGGTCAAGCACTTCCCCATCACCAAGGGCCTGCTGCGCCGCCGGACGGGCGCGGTGCAGGCCGTCGACGGCCTGACCTTCGACGTCCGCCCGGGGGAGACCCTGGGCGTCGTCGGCGAGTCCGGCTGCGGCAAGTCGACCATGGGCCGGCTGATCACCCGGCTGCTCGAACCCACCGCCGGGCGCATCGAGTTCGAGGGGCGGGACATCACCCACCTCGGCGTCGCCGCGATGCGCCCGATGCGCCGCGACGTCCAGATGATCTTCCAGGACCCGTACTCCTCGCTGAACCCCCGGCACACCGTCGGCACGATCGTCGGCGCGCCGTTCCGCCTCCAGGGCATCACGCCCGAGGGCGGGGTGAAGAAGGAGGTCCAACGGCTGCTGGGGCTCGTGGGCCTCAACCCCGAGCACTACAACCGCTATCCGCACGAGTTCTCCGGCGGCCAGCGCCAGCGCATCGGCATCGCCCGCGCCCTGGCCCTCAAGCCGAAGCTCGTGGTCGCGGACGAGCCCGTCTCCGCGCTGGACGTCTCCATCCAGGCCCAGGTGGTCAACCTGCTGGACGACCTCCAGGAGGAGCTGGGGCTGACGTACGTCATCATCGCCCACGACCTGTCGGTCATCCGGCACGTCTCGGACCGCATCGCGGTGATGTACCTCGGCAAGATCGTCGAGCTCGCCGACCGCACCCCGCTCTACACCGCGCCCCTGCACCCGTACACCCGGGCCCTGCTGTCCGCCGTGCCGGTGCCGGACCCCGCCCGGCGCACCCGGCGGACAAGGGAGCCCGCCGGCGGCGGAGGGCGGATCCTGCTCAGGGGCGACGTGCCCTCGCCGATCTCGCCGCCGTCCGGATGCCGCTTCCACACCCGCTGCTGGAAGGCGACCGAGATCTGCGCACGCGAGGAGCCGCCGCTGCTGACCCTGCGGCCGGGACACGCGGCGGCCTGCCACCACCCGGAGGACGGCGGCGACTCCGGAGCGCGAGGTGCGGTCACCTGAGAGTCATGTCAGGCTGAGGCCAGGCGTGAGCCCGTGGGGAAGGGGGAGGGTGCGGAGTCGGCGCGGCCGCCGCACGCGGGAATCGCGCGGTCGAAGGGACGGCTCATGGCACTCTCCCCCGCGATACGCCGGCTTCTGCCCAGCCGGGACTCCCTACGCCGGCATCTGCCCGGCCGGGACTCCCTCCGCCGGCATCTGCCCGGCCGGGACTCCCTCCGCCGGTGCCTGTCCGGCAAGGGCTTCATACGCCGGCGGGGGCCGGTCCGGCTCCTCGCCCTCGCCACGGCGGCGGCGACCGCCGGCGCGATAGCCGCCGGCCCCTCCTCCGTCCCCCGGCCCGGCCACCCGCTCGGCCCCGGCTCGGCGGGCATCGGCGACGCCTACTTCCCGGGCCTGGGCAACGGCGGCTTCGACGTCCGCCACTACGACCTCGACGTCCGCTACACCCCGGACAGCGGCCGCCTCGACGGGCGGACGACCCTCACCGCCCGCTCCACCCGGGGCCTGACCTCCTTCCACCTGGACCTGCAGCAGCTCAGGGCCGCCTCGGTCGAGGTGAACGGCCTGCCCGCCGCCTTCACCCAGGAGGGCGCAGAGCTGAAGATCCGCCCCATGCTCCCGATCCCCAAGGGACGCGCCTTCACCACCACCGTCGCCTACGGCGGCGTCCCCCGGCCGCTCACCGGCCCCATCGTCTTCGGCTCCAAGTACGGCTGGATGAGGACCAAGGACGGCGTCTTCGTCGCCTGCGAGCCCAACGCGGCCTCCACCTGGTTCCCCTCCAGCGACCACCCCTCCGACAAGGCGACCTTCGACATCCGGATCAGGGCGCCCAAGGGCCTGACCGCCGTCTCGAACGGCCGGCTCCTGGCCACGCACGACCGCGGCTCCACCACCGTCGCCCACTGGCGGGAGACCCGGCCCATGGCGCCCTACCTCGCCACCGCCACCATCGGGAAGTTCGACGTCAAGAAGGGCACCACGCCCGGCGGCATCCCCATCTACGTCGCCACCGACCCCGCCCTGGCCGGCGGGCAGCTCGACTTCTACGGGCTGACCGCCGAGGCCACGGACTACTGGTCGCGGATCTTCGGCCCCTACCCCTTCGAGGAGACCGGCGCGATCGTCGACGACCTCCCCGAGGCCGGCTTCTCCCTGGAGACCCAGACCAAGCCCGTCTACTCGGCCGTCCGCGACGAGGCCACGATCGTCCACGAGGTCGCCCACCAGTGGTTCGGCAACTCCGTCTCGGTCGAGCGGTGGAAGGACGTATGGCTCAACGAGGGCTTCGCCACCTACGCCGAGTGGCTGTGGGCCGAGCACAAGGGGCGCAAGAGCACCCACCGGTCCTTCCTCGAGGCCTACAACGAACGCAAGCCCGAGGACCCCTTCTGGAAGATCGACATCGCCGATCCGCAGCGGGAGACCATGCTCTCGCGGGCCGTCTACTTCCGGGGCGCGATGACCCTGCAGATGCTCCGCGAGCGCGTGGGCGACAAGGCATTCTTCATGCTGCTGCGCAAGTGGACCAAGCTGCACCGGTACGGCAACGTCCGCACCGCCCAGTTCATCGGCCTCGCCGAGGGCGTCTCCGGCAAGGACCTGGGCCCCCTCTTCGACACCTGGCTCTCCAGCCGGAACCGGCCCACGCTGCCGTCCGGGCGCTAGGGGGTGTCCCCCGGCCCCGGACCGGCTTGTCAGGGACACCGCCCGCGGCGAGTAAGAATGTCTGGTGCTCTCCGATCTGTTCAGCCCCTCCGTCCAGCACTCGCTCGACCTCGCCGGGATCTTCGTCTTCGCCATCTCGGGCGCGCTGCTCGCCGTCCGCAAGAACTTCGACGTCTTCGGCATGGCGGTGCTGGCGGAGGTCACGGCCCTGGGCGGCGGGCTGCTCCGGGACCTGATCATCGGAGCCGTACCGCCCGCCGCCTTCACCGACCTCGGGTACTTCCTCACCCCGCTGGTCGCCACCGTGATCGTCTTCTTCCTCCACCCCGAGGTCGAGCGGATCACCAAGGCCGTGAACGTCTTCGACGCCGCCGGCCTCGGGCTCTTCTGCGTCGCGGGCACCGTCAAGGCCTACACGTACGGGCTCGGCCTCACCTTCGCCGCGACCCTGGGGCTCGCCACCGCCGTCGGCGGCGGCGTCCTGCGCGACATCCTCGCCCACGAGGTGCCCTCGCTGCTGCGCTGGGACCGCGACCTGTACGCCGTGCCGGCCATGGTGGGCGCCACGATGGCCGCACTGCTCCTGCGCTACGACGCGCTCAACGTCTCCACCAGCATGCTCTCGGCCGCGACCGCGTTCGTGCTGCGCCTGCTGGCCATGCGCTACAACTGGCGGGCGCCGCGCGCCTGGCACCGGCGCAGCGCGGCCACCGAGGACCCCGCCGCCGGGTAAGGGCCGGGCGTATCGTTTCCGCTAGCGCACCGGCCGCCCCAGCCAGGCCGCGAGGCGGGTGTACACGTCCGCCCCCTCGGGCGCCGGCCGCACCGGCTCGAACGGCACGCCCTCACCCCGCCGCTCGGCCGGCAGGAAGCGCCGCGCCCAGTCCAGGACGGGCTCCGCGAGCTCCTGGTCCAGCGGCAGCGGGTGCCCGAGCGCCTCGGACAGGTCCCAGGTGTGCGTGACCGTCTCCAGCACCATCCCCGACGCGAGGTAGCCCCGGCCCGGGAGCTTCCCCCACGGCAGGTCCACCACCCGGTCCAGCGCCGCGTCGTCGGCCCAGCCGGCCGCCAGGCGCGCCCGCGCCTCGTCGTACGCGCGCCCCCAGCCGTCGTCCGCGACGTCCGTCGGCGGCCGGCCCCACACCACGTCGCCGGTCTCACCGATCGCCGCCCCGTCGCGCGCACCCAGCACCAGGTGCGCGAGCAGGGCGCGGACGTCGAACTCCGCACACGGCGTGGGGTCGCCGAGCCGGTCCGCCGGCACGGCGTGGACCAGCGCCGACAGCTGGGCGGTGGCACGGTCGAGGAGGGGGCGGGGGTCGAAGGCGGTGTCGGTGGCGTTCACGGGTTGCTCCCTGTCCGAGACGGTCGAATCCGGCCGGGGCGACCCGGCCAGGACAGAGCTTGCGCGCATAAGCTGACACCCGCCGTCATGTTTTCCCGCGATCGTGAACAGTGCGCCGGACGGCATGCTGGGCGGCGTGAAATCCGATCGTCTGCTGTCGATACTCCTGCTGCTCCAGACCCGCACCCGGGTGCCCGCCGCGGAGCTGGCCAAGCGCCTGGAAGTCTCCGTACGCACCATCTACCGCGACGTCGAATCGCTGTCCGCCTCCGGCGTGCCCGTCTACGCCGAGCGCGGCCGGCACGGCGGCATCGCGCTGCTCCCGGGCTTCCGCACCGACGTCACCGGCCTCACCGCCGACGAGGCGCGCGCCCTGTTCGTCCTCGCCGCCCCCGGCACCCACTCCGCCCTCGGCCTGGAGGGCGCCCTCGGCTCCGCGCTGCGCAAGGTCATGGCCGCCCTGCCCGCCCCGCACCGCCCCGCCGCCGAGGCCACCAGTCGCCGCATCCTCGTCGACCCCGTCCGCTGGCTGAGCACCCCGGCCCCTGCCCCGGCCGTCGACGTGGAGGACCTGCACACCGCCGTCCTCACCGACCGCCGGCTGCGCCTGCGCTACCGGCACGGCGGCCAGAGCGACCCGCGCACCTACACCGTCGACCCCTACGGCCTGGTCGCCAAGGCCGGCGTCTGGTACCTCGTGGCGGACCGGCGGGGGCGCCCGCAGCTGTTCCGAGCGGACCGCGTCGCCGCCATGACCCTCACCGACGCGCCCGTCCGCCGACGCGCGGGCGTGGAACTGGCGGACGCCTGGGACGTGCTGCGTCGAGGGGTCGAGCAGCGGCCGGCGGAGCTCGTGGTCACCGCCCACGTCCGGCGCTCCCGCCTCGACATGTTCCTGCGCATGGTGGGCCCCCAGCTCACCGGCCCGCCCTCCGACGGCGACCCGGCCACCGTGGAGCTCGCCCTGCCCGAGGCCCGCTCCGCGCGGGCGCTGCTGGCCTTCGGGCCGGACGTGGAGGTGCTCTCCCCGCAGGCCGTGCGCGAGGACCTGGCCCAGCTGGCCGCGGCGGTCGTGGCCCAGTACGCACCTGTCGCGGGCGCCACCCGGCCCGGCCGCGCGGGGGAGGGGGGAAGGCCCGCTACCGGCCCGGCCCCCAGCTCGTAGAATCGTGCCCACCATGGCCTACCTCGACCACGCCGCCACCACCCCGATGCTTCCGGAGGCGGTCCAGGCGATGACCGCCCAGCTGCCCCTCGCCGGAAACGCCTCCTCGCTGCACGCCGCCGGGCGCCGCGCCCGCCGTACCGTCGAGGAGGCGCGCGAGTCGCTCGCCGCGTCGCTCGGCGCGCGGCCCAGCGAGGTGGTCTTCACCGCGGGCGGCACCGAAGCCGACAACCTGGCCGTCAAGGGCCTGTTCTGGGCGCGCCGCGCCGCCGACCCGGCCCGCACCCGCGTCCTGGCCAGCCCCGTGGAGCACCACGCCGTGCTCGACGCCGTCGACTGGCTCGCCACCCACGAGGGCGCGACCGTCGAATACCTGCCGGTCGACTCCTATGGGCGGGTGCACCCCGACGCGCTGCGCGAGGCGATAGCCCGCGAGCCCGGCGACGTCGCCCTCGCCACGGTCATGTGGGCCAACAACGAGATCGGCACGATCATGCCGGTGCGGGAACTGGCGGCCGTCGCCGCCGAATTCGACGTGCCGCTGCACTCCGACGCGGTCCAGGCCTTCGGCCAGCTGGACGTGGACTTCGCCGCCTCGGGACTGGCCGCCATGACCGTCAGCGGCCACAAGATCGGCGGCCCGTACGGCATCGGCGCGCTGCTGCTGGGCCGCCGGTACGCGCCCGTACCGCTGCTGCACGGCGGCGGCCAGGAGCGGCACGTACGCTCCGGCACGCTGGACGTGCCCGCCGTCGCCGCCTTCGCGGTCGCGGGCACGCTGGCCGCCGAACGCCGCGAGGGCTTCGCGCACGAGATCGGTGCGCTGCGGGACCGGCTGGTCGAGGGCGTACGGGCGGCCGTCCCGGACGCCGTGCTCGGCGGCGACCCGGACCCGGCGGGCCGGCTGCCGGCCAACGCCCACTTCGCCTTCCCCGGCTGCGAGGGCGACTCCCTCCTCCTGCTGCTGGACGCCCAGGGCATCGAATGCTCCACCGGCTCGGCCTGCACGGCCGGAGTGGCCCAGCCGAGCCACGTCGTGCTCGCCACCGGGACGGATCCGGAGCTGGCGCGCGGGACGCTGCGGTTCTCCTTGGGGCACACGTCGACGGCAGCGGACGTCGCCGAGGTGGTCGAGGCCATCGGCCCGGTGGTGGAGCGAGCCCGGACGGCCGGGCTGAGCTAGGCCCTGCGGGCTGGAAAACCAGCCCGTCCGGCGTTTGAGGACCGGGGTCCGGGGCGGAGCCCCGGGAAACGGAGAAAGGGCGGGACCGGGGCCTCTCCCCCCGCCCCGTACTCTGGTAGGGCTATGACTGACTTCCCGGGTGCCCCCGACCTCACAGCCCCCCGCAAGGGGCTCCGCGTACTCGCCGCCATGTCCGGCGGCGTCGACTCCGCCGTCGCCGCGGCCCGCGCGGCCGAGGCGGGCCACGAGGTGACGGGCGTGCATCTGGCGCTGTCCGCGAACCCGCAGTCCTTCCGTACGGGCGCCCGCGGCTGCTGCACGATCGAGGACTCGCGCGACGCCCGCCGCGCCGCCGACGTCATCGGCATCCCCTTCTACTGCTGGGATCTCGCCGAGCGCTTCCGTGAGGACGTGGTCGAGGACTTCGTCGCCGAGTACGAGGCCGGGCGCACCCCGAACCCCTGCCTGCGCTGCAACGAGAAGATCAAGTTCGCGGCGCTGCTGGACAAGGCCCTCGCCCTGGGCTTCGACGCCGTCTGCACCGGCCACTACGCCACGGTCGTGCTCAACGAGGACGGCACCCGCGAGCTGCACCGCGCCAGCGACATGGCCAAGGACCAGTCCTACGTCCTGGGCGTCCTGGACGAGCGGCAGCTGGCCCACGCGATGTTCCCGCTGGGCGACACGATCACCACCAAGGACGAGATCCGCGCCGAGGCGGAGCGCCGGGGCCTGGCGGTCGCGAAGAAGCCCGACAGCCACGACATCTGCTTCATCGCCGACGGCGACACCCAGGGCTTCCTGGCCAAGCGCCTGGGCAAGGCGGAGGGCGACATCGTCGACGAGTCGGGCGCGAAGCTCGGCACGCACGAGGGCGCGTACGGCTTCACCATCGGCCAGCGCAAGGGCCTGCGCATCGGCCACCCGGCCCCGGACGGCAAGCCGCGCTACGTCCTGGACATCTCCCCGGTGAACAACACGGTCACGGTGGGCCCGGTGGAGGCCCTGGACGTGACGGCCCTGACGGCGATCAAGCCCCGCTGGTGCGGCGTGGCCCCGCAGGGGCCCGGCACCTACACCGCCCAGCTGCGCGCGCACGGCGGCGAGACCGAGGTGACGGCGGAGCTGGTGGACGGCGAGCTGCGGGTGGGCTTCGCGGAGCCGGTGCGCGGTGTGGCGCCCGGCCAGGCGATCGTCCTCTACGACGGCACGCGCGTGGTGGGCTCGGCGACGATCGCGTCGACGGTGCGCGCCACGACGGACGCGGCCGGCACCGTCTGACGGCTTCGGGCCGCCTGACTGCTTTAGCCCGCGGTCCGCGTCGCGCTGGAGACCTCGCAGCGGACCGTGCCCGACGTGCCCGCCTTCGGAACGAACGGCTGGGAGACGTCGAGCGTGTCCGTCTTGCCGGGGCCGACGAACGGGATGGACGGGTTGCGGGTGCCCAGGAGCTCGCGGTCCGGGCCGTAGAACTTCACCGTGAGGCGGTAGTCGTACTTCTGCGTGGCGCTGCTGTTGGTGGCCTCGATCTTCGCGGTGATGCCCAGGCGGTCGGTGTACTCGCAGCTGCGGATCTTGATGTCGCTCATGGCGCTGCCGCTGCCGCTGCCGCCACCGATCGTGGACGTACCGCCCGAGGTGGTGGAGTCGCCCGACGTGCCGGAGGTGGTGGTGCCGCCCGAGGTGGTGCCACCGGTCGTCGTGCCGCCGCCGAAGGTGCCGCCGGAGCTGCTGTCGCCGCCGGTGGTGGTGCCGCCCGAGGTGGTGGTGGACGAACCGCCCGAGGAGGAGCTGCTGCTGTGGCTGGAACCGCCGCCGCAGCTGCCGCCGTGGTGCCCACGGGCTCCGGTCAGGGCGACGACGCATATTCCGAAGACCGCGGCCGCGCGGACATGACGAAGCTTCACGCTGAGAACTCCCCCGATGAAGTGGCTTGAAGTTGTTGCTGACTTGACGAGCTCACGTCACGCTAACAACGTTCTTACATGGCGCCAAATCTCAGCCGGGCCCTGCCGTTTCTGTGACAGGGCCGCGACAGAACAGGTCCTGAACCGGTACCGGGGGAGGTCGCGATCAGGCCGGTGGCCCGGCCTGCGACAGGGCTCAGCCGGTGCTGCGCGCCACGTTGGCGACCTCGCACTTGGCGCCGCCGGCGGACGCGCCGCCCTTGGCGGTGTAGGGGGCCGCCACGTCGGCGGTGTCCATGCGACCGGGACGGACCAGGAGGAAGGACGCCTTCTGCTCGGTCAGCGGCTTGCCGTCCGGGGCCGTGAGCTTCACGGTGACGTCGTAGTTGAAGGTCGACGACGCGCTGGCGTTGGTGGCGCTCACCTTGGCCGTGACGCCCTTCTTGTCCGCGTACGCGCACTCGGAGATCTCGACGTCCTTGCGGGCGTCGCGCGCGTCGTCGAGGCCGGCCGAGCTGCCGGCGGCGGATTTCTGCCCCGACTCCGCTGAAGACTCCTGACCGCCCGACCCGCCGCTGCAGCCACTCACTCCGGTGAGGGTGAGGACGGCGATTCCGAACGCGACGGCGGGGCGGATCATACGAAGCTTCACAGTGGCTGCTCTCGGTGGACGACAGAAAACGGCGAGCGGCGTCCGATACCGGCGCCCTCGACGAGTCCGTCACGCTAGGCAACCCGTTCACGGACCGCCATACCGGCGGTAACACTGTGACGCAGTCGCGACCTAACAGATCCCGGAACCTGATCAGAGATGGCCGAAAACAGTCCATAGCGTCCGGCTCCGGCCCATGGGCCCGCGCTAGGGCAAGCTGGGGGCATGGCAACACATCTGATCACCGGTTCCGGCTCGGGCATCGGCGAGGCGGTCGCCCGGCGGCTGCACGAGCGCGGCGACGAACTGTGGCTCGTGGCGCGCGACGCGGGCCGGGCCAAGGAGCTGGCCGCCCGCTTCCCCGGGGCCCGCACCCTCGTGGCCGACCTGGCCAACCCCGACCGCCTCTCCTGGGCGCTCAGCCACCAGGACGTGCCCGACCGTCTCGACTCGCTGCTGCACATCGCCGGCGTCTCCGACCTCGGCCCCATCGGCGAGCTCACCACGAAGACCTGGAACCGCACCCTCGCCGTCAACCTGGTCACCCCGGCGGAGCTCACCCGGCTGATGCTGCCCCAGCTGCGGCTGTCGCGCGGCCACGTGGTCTTCATCAACTCCGGCGCGGGGCTCAACGCGCGCGGCGAGTGGGGCGCGTACGCCGCGAGCAAGCACGGGCTCAAGGCGCTGGCCGACTCCCTGCGCGCCGAGGAGCACACCAACGGCCTGCGCGTCACCAGCGTCTACCCGGGCCGCGTGGCGACCCCCATGCAGGCGGACGTGCAGCGCCAGGAAGGCGACGAGTACACCCCGGACAAGTGGATCGACCCCGCGTCCGTCGCCACGACCGTGCTGCTCGCGCTCGACCTGCCGCGCGACGCGGAGGTCCACGACCTGACCGTGCGCCCGGGGTACTCCGGAGGCTGATCTCCGGGCGCCGGGTTGCGTACCCTTCCTGGGTGAGCGAGAAGAACAAGGCGATGTGGGGTGCCGGCACCGCGACCGGCGTCGGTTCGATGCCGGGGACGGACGCCCGGGAGGCCGCCAAGACCGTCACGGGATCCCTGGAGACGCTGCCGCACCTGCCGGAGCTGCCCGCGCGCGGGCCCGGCGCGGACATGATCGGCCGGACGGCCGGGATGCTGGTGGAGGTCTTCGCCCACGTGGAGCCCAGTGGCTGGCGCATCAGCGACCGGCCCGGGCGCGACACCCGCCGCGCCCGCTCCTGGCTGGGCGAGGACCTGGACGCGCTCGAGGAGTTCACCCAGGGCTACGAGGGCCCGCTCAAGGTCTCGGCCGTCGGCCCGTGGACCCTGGCGACCGCGCTGGAGCTGCGCGGCGGCGAGGCGGCGCTGAGCGACGACGGGGCGTGCCGGGACCTCACCGCCTCCCTCGCCGAGGGGCTCCGGGCCCACCTCGCGGAGCTGCGCCGCCGGATCCCGGGGGCGCACCTGGTGCTGCAGCTGGACGAGCCCTCGCTGCCCGCCGTGCTGCGCGGGCAGGTGCGTTCCGCCAGCGGGTACCGCACGTACCGCGCGGTGGACCGGGCCGTGGTCGAGGGCGCTCTCAGGGAGCTGGCCGCGGTGGCGGAGCGGGAGGCGGGCGGACGCCTCGTCGTGCATTCGTGCGCTCCCGGCGTGCCGTTCGCGCTGCTGCGGCGCGCGGGCGTCACCGGCGTCTCGTTCGATTTCTCGCTGCTCACCGAGCGTGAGAACGACGCGATCGGTGAGACGGTCGAGGCCGGCACCACGCTGTTCGCGGGCGTGGTGCCCGGCGTGGACGGCCCATTGTCAGACCCTGCCGGTAGCGTCATGGGTGTCAGGACGCTGTGGCGCAGGCTGGGGCTGTCGCCGGGGACTCTCGCGGAGTCCGTGGTGGTCACCCCGTCGTGCGGGCTCGCGGGTGCTTCGCCCGCATATGCCCGTGCGGCCCTCGCCCACTGCGTCCGGGCGGCGAAATCACTTGCGGACAACCCTGAGTGACGGCGCTCATGGAGCAACGGGAGGACGAGACGGTGGCTGTCGAACAGCAAGGCGAAGAGCTCGAAGCGCTCGCGGCGCAGGCCGCGGTGCCCGCGAAGGCGCGGGAGAAGCACGCACTGCTGGCCGAGCAGGTCGAGGAGCACCGCTTCCGCTACTACGTGAAGGACGCCCCCGTCGTCAGCGACGCCGAGTTCGACACGCTCCTGCGCGAACTGGAGGCGCTGGAGGAGGAGTATCCGCCGCTGCGCACCCCCGACTCGCCCACCCAGAAGGTGGCGGGGGCGTATCAGACGGAGTTCACCTCCGTCGAGCACCGCGAGCGCATGCTCTCCCTCGACAACGCCTTCGACGACGAGGAGCTGGCCGCCTGGGCCGACCGCATCGCCAAGGACATCGGCTCCGGCGCCGGCTACCACTTCCTGTGCGAGCTGAAGGTCGACGGCCTCGCCGTCAACCTCACCTACGAGAACGGCCGGCTCACCCGCGCCGCCACCCGCGGCGACGGCCGCACCGGCGAGGACATCACGCCGAACATCCGCACCATCGACGAGATCCCCGAGCGGCTCAAGGGCGACCGCGTCCCCGCCCTCGTCGAGGTGCGCGGCGAGGTCTACTTCCCGATGGAGAAGTTCGAGGAGCTCAACGCCCGCCTGGTGGAGGCGGGCAAGGCCCCCTTCGCCAACCCGCGCAACGCGGCGGCGGGCTCCCTGCGGCAGAAGGACCCGCGCGTCACCGCCACCCGCCCCCTGCACATGGTGGTGCACGGCGTCGGCGCCCGCGAGGGCTTCGACATCGAGCGCCAGTCCCAGGCCTACGAGCTGCTGCGCGAGTGGGGCCTGCCGACCGCCGCGCACGCCCAGGTGGTCGACTCCCTCGACGACGTCCGTACGTTCATCGCGCACTACGGGCAGCCGAAGGTCCGGCACTCCATGGAGCACGAGATCGACGGCGTCGTCGTCAAGCTCGACGAGATCCCCCTGCAGGGGCGGCTCGGCTCCACCGCGCGGGCCCCGCGCTGGGCCATCGCCTGGAAGTACCCGCCCGAGGAGGTCAACACCAAGCTCCTCGACATCCGCGTCGGCGTCGGCCGTACCGGGCGGGTGACCCCGCAGGCGGTCTTCGAGCCCGTCACGGTCGCCGGTTCCGAGGTCGAGTTCGCCACCCTGCACAACCAGGACGTCGTCAAGGCCAAGGGCGTCCTCATCGGCGACACCGTCGTCATCCGCAAGGCGGGCGACGTGATCCCCGAGGTCCTCGGGCCCGTCGTCGACCTCCGCGACGGCACCGAGCGGGAGTTCGTGATGCCCGCCGAGTGCCCGGAGTGCGGGACGGGACTGCGCCCGATGAAGGAGGGGGACATCGACCTGCGGTGCCCCAACGCCCGCTCGTGCCCGGCCCAGATCCGTGAGCGGCTCTACTACCTGGTCGGCCGCGACTGCCTCGACATCGAGAACTTCGGCTACGTGGCGGCCACCGCCCTCACCCAGCCGCTGGAGCCCGCCAGCCCGCCCATGGTGAACGAGGGCGACCTCTTCGGCCTGACCATCGACGAGCTGCTGCCCATCAAGTCGTACGTCCGCGACCCCGACAGCGGCCTGCCCAAGCGCGACCCCAAGACGGGCGAGGCGAAGATCGTCACCTTCTTCGCCAACCAGAAGGGCGAGCCGAAGAAGAACGCCCTCGCCATGCTGGAGAACATCCAGGCCGCCAAGGAGCGCCCGCTCGCCCGCATCATCAACGGGCTGTCCATCCGCCATGTGGGCCCCGTCGCCGCGGCCGCGCTGGCCCGTGAGTTCCGCTCGATCGACCGCATCGCCGAGGCGAGCGAGGAGGAGCTCGCCGCCGTGGACGGCGTCCAGGCCACCATCGCCACCGCGGTCCGGGAGTGGTTCGCCGAGGACTGGCACCGCGAGATCATCGAGAAGTGGAAAGCCGCCGGCGTCCGGATGGAGGAGGAGGCGGGCGAGGACGAGGGGCCGCGTCCGCTGGCCGGACTCACCGTCGTCGTCACCGGAACGCTCACGGGCTACACCCGCGACGCCGCCAAGGAGGCGCTGCAGGGTCAGGGAGCGAAGGTGACCGGTTCGGTCTCGAAGAAGACCGACTTCGTGGTGGTCGGCGACAATCCCGGTTCGAAGTTCGACAAGGCGATGCAGCTGAAGGTCCCCGTCCTGGAAGAGGACGGCTTCGCCGTCCTGCTGAGCGACGGCCCCGAGGCGGCGCGCGCGGCCGCCGTGCCCCAGGAGGTCACCCCCGCGGAGTAATGCCCGCATAGTCAGTGGGCATTACCCCTACAGCGCATACCAGATGGCTGCAGAAGGCCGGAACGCATTCGGGCAACCGCTGCCGATCGCTGCCCGCCGTAGCCTTCTGCGGCCTACTGTTGGGATGTGCGCCTGCCGTGGCGCGGGCACCGCCGGCTGTGAGAGGGACGGGCATGAAACCCACCGACAGCGCCGAACCGGAATCCCGGCTGCGCCGGCTCTCCTCGCCCGCGCTGCCGACGGCCTGTCTGGCGCTGGCCGCGCTGGCGCTCGGCGGTGGCGCCTTCCACGCCCTCACCTCGGGCCGGGCGCTCTTCCCCGGCGGGGCCGTCGGCTGGTCGCTGGCGACGCTCACCGCGCTCATCGTCGTCCATCTCGTCGCCCTGGGCCGCGACCGCTGGTGGGGCGGCACCGGATCCGGTGCCGCCCTCACCCTGGCCGTCCTGCTGCTCTACGGCTGGCTCCCGGCCGTCCTGATCAGCATCGCCGTCGTCACCCTGGTGGCGGCCGCCCGGCGGCACCGCTGGCGGCAGGCCTTACTCCACGGCGCGGTCGACATCCTCGGCATCGCCGCCGCCGGGGTCTCGCTCGTCGCCTGGGGCGTCAGCGCCTCCGTCGAGGACCCCTGGCTCCCCGACACCTGGCGGCTCGCCGCCGCCCCCAGGATCGCCCTCGCGGCCTTCCTCTACCTCGTCGTCACCCGCGCCCTGCTCTGGTACTCGATGGCGCCGCGCTCCTCGCTCGCCAGCATCGCCCGCACCGCCCTCGTACGGCAGGCCCTCGTGGGCATCGCCCTGCTCGGCATCGCCCCGCTGATCGCCGTCGTCGCCGACCACTCGCCCCTGCTGCTGCCGCTCTTCGCGGTGCCCCTGATCGCGCTGGACTCCACCCTGTGGATCGCCCGCGCCCGGGCCGAGGAGCAGCTGCGCGACCCCCTCACCGGCCTGCACAACCGCGAATGGCTGCTGCAGCGCACCTGGAACGCCCTGGACGAAGCCGAACAGGCGGGCGAGCGCGCCGCGCTGGTCCTGATCGACCTCGACCGCTTCCGGTCCGTCAACGACACCCTCGGCCATCTCGCCGGCGACCGGCTCCTGCTGCAGATAGCGGAACGCCTCCTCCTGGCCCTCCCGCGCGACGCGGAGGCCGCCCGCCTCGGCGGCGACGAGTTCGCGGTGCTGCTGCCCACCACCGGCTCCCTCACCAGCGCCCAGCGCGTGGCCCGCGACCTCGTCGCCGACCTCGGCTCCCCGCTGGACCTCGACGGGCTCACCCTCGTCCTCGAGGCCAGCGCCGGCGTCGCCGTCTACCCCGACCACGCCCTCGACGCCGAGGGGCTGCTGCGCCGCGCCGACGTGGCGATGTACCAGGCCAAGCGCGACCGCAGCGGCGTCGAGGTCTACGAGGCCCGCCGCGACGGCAACACCCCCGACCGGCTCGGCCTGTTGGGCGACCTGCGCCGCGCGCTGGACGCCGGCGAGGTCGAGCTGCACTACCAGCCCAAGGTCGGCTTCGACGGCCATGTGGAGGGGCTGGAGGCCCTGGTGCGCTGGGTGCACCCCGAGCGCGGCCGCGTCTCCCCGGACGAGTTCATCGCGATCGCGGAGTCGTCCGGGCTGATGCCGAGGCTGACCGAGTACGTCCTGGAGACCGCGCTGTGCCAGGTCGCCAAGTGGCGTGCGATGGGCCTGGAGGTGCCGGTGGCCGTCAACGTCTCGCCGCGCGACGTTCACACTCCCGGGTTCGCGGGTTCGGTGGCCGCCCGCCTCGCCCGGCACGGCGTCCCGCCGGGGGCCCTGCAGCTGGAGATAACCGAACACGTCCTGCTCGAGGACCCGCAGCGGGCCGCCGACACCCTCGCCGGGCTCACCGGCCACGGCGTGAAGATGTCCCTCGACGACTTCGGCACGGGCTATTCGTCCCTGGTCCACCTGCGCCGGCTGCCGGTGAGCGAGCTCAAGATCGACCGCTCGTTCGTCGCCCGCCTGGCGATCGACAACGAGGACGCGGAGATCGTCCGCTGCACCCTCGACCTCGCCCACTCGCTGGGGCTCCTCGTCGTCGCGGAGGGCGTGGAGGACGACGAGACCTGGGAGCGGCTGCGCGATCTGGGCTGCGACGCGGTCCAGGGCTGGCTGGTGGCCGCCGCGATGCCGCCGGACGAGACGACGGCCTGGCTGCGGCTGCGCAGCACCTCCGGCTGGCGCCGGGAGGACGAGCCGCTGCCCGCCACCGCCGCCGAGCCGCTGGCCGCCACTGCCACCGCCGACGAGGACGCGGACCAGCCCGTCACCTAGGCCGTCGGGAGTCACGCAGGCAGCACGTAGGCAGGTGTGAGCCGTCCCCCGGCCGGGGCCGGAGGAGGGATTTGCGACCCTCCGGGAGGACCGGCCGGACCGGCGCGGGGAAACCGTTTCGCAGGCACGCTCCCCGGCGCCATAGGATTGGGGCGAAAGCCGTACACCCAATCCACCCACCCTTGAGGATCGCTGCATGCCTGGCATCACGCGCGAGGAGGTCGCTCACCTCGCCCGGCTGTCACGTCTGGAGCTGAAGGCCGAAGAGCTCGACCACTTCGCCGAACAGCTCGACGTGATCATCGGCGCGGTCGCCCGCGTTTCCGATGTGGCCGACGAGGACGTACCGCCGACCTCCCACCCGCTGCCTCTGACCAACGTCATGCGGGCGGACGAGGTCCGCCCGTCGCTGACCCCCCAGGAGGCGCTCTCCGGCGCCCCCGCACAGGAGCAGCAGCGTTTCAAGGTGCCGCAGATCCTGGGGGAGGACTGACCCGCATGAGCGACATCATCAAGCTCACCGCCGCCGAGATCGCCGCCAAGGTGGCCTCCGGCGAGCTCACCGCAGTCCAGGTCGCCGAGGCCCACCTGGCCCGTATCGACGCCGTCGACGAGAAGGTCCACGCCTTCCTGCACGTCGACCGCGAGGGCGCGCTGGCCCAGGCCCGCGAGGTCGACGCCAAGCGCGAGCGCGGCGAGAAGCTCGGCCCGCTGGCCGGCGTCCCGCTGGCGCTGAAGGACATCTTCACCACCAAGGGCGTCCCGACCACCGTCGGCTCCAAGATCCTCGAAGGCTGGATCCCGCCGTACGACGCGACGCTCACCAAGCGTCTGAAGGACGCCGACGTCGTCATCCTCGGCAAGACCAACATGGACGAGTTCGCCATGGGGTCCTCTACCGAGAACAGCGCCTACGGCCCCACCGGCAACCCCTGGGACCTCACCAAGATCCCCGGCGGCTCCGGCGGCGGCTCCTCGGCCGCGCTCGCGGCCTACGAGGCCCCCCTGGCCATCGGCACGGACACCGGCGGCTCCATCCGCCAGCCCGCCGCCGTCACCGGCACGGTCGGCGTCAAGCCCACCTACGGCGCGGTCTCCCGCTACGGCATGGTGGCCTTCTCCTCCTCCCTCGACCAGGGCGGCCCCTGCGCCCGTACGGTCCTGGACGCGGCCCTGCTGCACGAGGTCATCGCCGGCCACGACCCGCTGGACTCGACCTCCATCGACGCCCCGGTCCCGCCGGTCGTCGAGGCCGCCCGCAACGGCTCCGTCGCCGGCATGCGCGTCGGCGTCGTCAAGCAGTTCCGCGGCGAGGGCTACCAGGCCGGCGTCATCCAGCGCTTCGACGAGTCCGTGGAGCTCCTCAAGGAGCTGGGCGCGGAGATCGTCGAGCTGGACTGCCCGTCCTTCGACCTGGCGCTGGCGGCGTACTACCTCATCGCGCCGTCCGAGTGCTCCTCGAACCTGGCCCGCTTCGACGCCATGCGCTACGGCCTGCGCGTCGGCGACGACGGCACCCGCTCGGCCGAGGACGTCACCGCCCTGACCCGCGAGGCCGGCTTCGGCCCCGAGGTCAAGCGCCGCGTCATGCTCGGTACGTACGCCCTGAGCTCCGGCTACTACGACGCGTACTACGGCTCGGCGCAGAAGGTCCGCACGCTCATCTCGCGCGACTTCGACAAGTCGTTCGAGCAGGTCGACGTGATCGTCTCCCCGACGACGCCGACCACCGCCTTCGCGATCGGCGAGCGCGCCGACGACCCGATGGCGATGTACCTCGCGGACCTGTGCACCATCCCGACCAACCTGGCCGGCAACTCCGCCATGTCGCTGCCCTGCGGCCTCGCGCCCGAGGACAACCTGCCGGTCGGCCTGCAGATCATCGCTCCCGCCATGAAGGACGACCGGCTCTACAAGGTCGGTGCCGCGGTCGAGGCCGCGTTCACCGAGCGCTGGGGCCACCCCCTGCTTGAGGAGGCACCGTCGCTGTGAGCACCGACAAGAAGAGCGCGCTGACCAAGGCCAAGGGCTTCAAGAAGTCCAAGGCCGGCACGTACCTGTCCATCGGCACCACGCTGTTCGGTGCGGTGAGCGTGATCAAGCAGGCGAAGAAGGCCCGTGGCGAGCAGGACACCCTCCAGCTCGTCGATGCGGTCGTCTCCGCCGCGGCCATCGCCACCGGCGTGGCCCTGCTCGTCCGCGAGCTGCGCCGCATGAACAGCGACGACGTCCTCGCGGGCTGAGCCGGGACTGAGAGGTTAGTTTTCCGTGACCGTCACTGAACTGGTGTCGTACGAGGAGGCGCTTGCCACCTACGAGCCCGTCATGGGGCTCGAGGTGCACGTCGAGCTCGGCACCAAGACCAAGATGTTCTGCGGGTGCTCCACGGAGCTGGGCGCCGAGCCCAACTCGCAGACCTGCCCCACCTGCCTCGGCATGCCCGGCTCCCTCCCGGTCGTCAACGCCATCGGCGTCGAGTCGGCCGTGAAGATCGGTCTCGCGCTGAACTGCGAGATCGCCGAGTGGTGCCGCTTCGCCCGGAAGAACTACTTCTATCCGGACATGCCGAAGAACTTCCAGACCTCCCAGTACGACGAGCCCATCGCCTTCAACGGCTACCTGGACGTCCAGCTGGAGGACGGCGAGATCTTCCGCGTGGAGATCGAGCGCGCCCACATGGAGGAGGACACCGGCAAGTCCACGCACGTGGGCGGCGCCACCGGCCGTATCCACGGCGCGTCCCACTCCCTGCTGGACTACAACCGCGCCGGCATCCCCCTCATCGAGATCGTCACCAAGCCGATCACCGGTGCGGGCGAGCGCGCCCCCGAGGTCGCCAAGGCGTACGTCGCCGAGCTGCGCGAGCTCATCAAGGCGCTCGGCGTCTCCGAGGCCCGCATGGAGATGGGCCAGATGCGCTGCGACGTCAACCTCTCGCTGATGCCGAAGGGCGCCGAGAAGTTCGGCACCCGCAGCGAGACCAAGAACGTCAACTCGCTGCGCTCCGTCGAGCGGGCCGCCCGCTTCGAGATCCAGCGGCACGCCGCGGTGCTCAACGCCGGCGGCACGATCCTCCAGGAGACCCGGCACTTCCACGAGGAGGACGGCTCCACGACCTCCGGCCGGATCAAGGAAGAGGCCGAGGACTACCGCTACTTCCCCGAGCCGGACCTGGTGCCGGTGGCCCCCTCCCGCGAGTGGGTCGAGGAGCTGCGGGCGGGCCTGCCCGAGCTGCCGCGCGTGCGCCGCAACCGGCTGCGCGAGGAGTGGGGCGTCTCCGAGCACGACATGCAGTCGATCCTCAACGCGGGCGCGGTCGACCTGATCGTCGCCACGATCGAGGCCGGTGCCGACGCCGCGTCCGCCCGTAAGTGGTGGATGGGCGAGCTGTCCCGCCGCGCCAACGAGGCCGGCGTCGACCTCGCCGCGATGGAGATCACCCCCGAGCAGGTCGCCCGGGTGTGCGCGCTGGTCGCCGAGGGTTCCCTCAACGACAAGCTGGCCCGCCAGGTCATCGAGGGCGTGCTCGCGGGCGAGGGCGCCCCGGACGAGGTCGTCGAGAAGCGCGGCCTGAAGGTCGTCTCCGACGAGGGCGCGCTGGGCACGGCCGTGGACGAGGCCATCGCGGCCAACGCCGGCATCGCCGACAAGATCCGCTCCGGCAAGGTCGCGGCGGCGGGTGCGCTCGTCGGCGCGGTCATGAAGGCCACGCGCGGCCAGGCGGACGCGGCGCGCGTGCGCGAGCTCATCCTCGAGCGGCTCGGCGTCGAGGGCTGACCCCTCCCACGCCGTAGGCACGCAGCGAAGGCCGTCCCCCTTGTGGGGGGCGGCCTTCGCCGTACGTTGACGGCGGGCGGGCCCCTGTGCACCGGGACGGCCGAGATTTGCCGGTACGTACCCCATGCGGGAAAACGGTCCGGCATGATCGCGGCAGTGGGACCTGTCAGGGTGCCCGCACACGACGTGTTGGGGGTAGCAATGCGACGGTTGAGCACAGGACTGGCCGCGCTCCTGCTCGCGGGGGCGGGCCTGGTGGCGACGGTGCCCGCGGCGCAGGCCGCACCGGCCGGGCCCGGCGCGCCGGCCGCTTCCGCGGCGGCCTGCGGCACCGGCTGGGGGAGCGTGCCGAGGGTCTCCACCGACAGCCGGTACGCGCCGCTCAGGGACATCAGGACCGGTAGCCACGACTGCTACGACCGCATGGTTTTCGACACTCTCGGGCCGGACACCGGGGCCCCGATCGGCTACCACGTGCGGTACGTCGACCGGCTGCGGCAGGACGGCTCCGGGGACGTCATCCCGGTGCGCGGCGGGGCGATCCTCGAGGTCCGGGTCGCGGCGCCCAGCTACGACCCGCGCACCGGTCAGGCCACCTACGACGGCAAGGTGCGCAAGCCCCTGCCGGAGGTGAGCCTGAACGGATACCGGACGTTCCGCGACACCCGCTTCGGGGGCAGTTTCGAGGGCGACACCCAGGTGGGCCTCGGCGTACGCGCCCGGCTGCCGTTCCGGGTGTTCCAGACCGGCAACCACATCGTGGTGGACGTGGCGCACGGCTGGAACGGCTTCGGCTGACGGGAGGGGCGCCGGATACGAAGAGCGCCGAAAGCCCCCTTTGTGGCTTAACCCACAAAGGGGACAAATGATCTTTTCCGGCTGTCACAGTGGGGCGCCAGGGAACCCCTGTGGGGTGACCTTCGCCCAGTTGCTCAGCGGTCGGAACCACGGGTCATGTCCCGGAGATCGACGCGAAACCCGGGAAGCGGCCAGATGACCTCACTCGCCCGGTGGTGCCTGCGCCGCCGATTCGCCGTCATCGTGCTGTGGCTCGTCGCCCTCGCGGGCACGACGGCCGCCGCCACACTGACGGGGGCGGCCTACTCCAACGACTACGGCGTCCCCGGCACCGAGGCCGCCCGCGCGACCTCCCTGATGGAGAAGGCGTTCCCCGGCGAGGGCGGCGACGACAAGATCGTCTGGCACACCGACCAGGGCACCGTCCGCGCCGCCGACGTCGAGGCGCGCATGACCGCCACCCTGCGCAAGGTCGAGACGCTGCCCGGCGTGAGCTCGGTCAGCGGCCCCTACGGCGCCGCCGGCGCCGCGCAGATCAGCCCCGACGGGCACACCGCCTACGCCTCGGTCGCCTTCGCGACCCAGGGCGGCGACCCCGACAAGGCCCAGGTCGCCCAGGTCGTCGAGACCGCCGGCAAGGCCGCCCGCGCCGACCTCCAGGTCGCCCTCGGCGGCAGCGGCGTCGCCACCACCGAAGGCAAGAGCGGCCACCTCAGCGAGATCATCGGCATCGCCGTGGCGGCGGTCGTGCTCTTCGTGGTCTTCGGCTCGCTCGCCGCCTGCCTGCTGCCCATAGCGACCGCCCTCGTCGGTGTGGGCACCGCCGCCATGACGACGGTCCTGCTCGGCCACCTGATGAAGGTCGCCGACTTCGCCCCCATGCTGGGCACGCTCATCGGGCTCGGCGTCGGTATCGACTACGCGCTGTTCATCGTCACCCGCCACCGCAAGGGCCTGCGCCAGGGCCTGCCGGTCGCCCTCGCCGCCGAACGGGCGGTGGCCACCACCGGACGCGCCGTGGTCTTCGCGGGCGGCACGGTGTGCGTGGCCCTGCTCGGCATGCTCATCCTGCGGCTGAACTTCCTCACCGGCGTCGCGGTCGCCGCCTCGCTGACCGTCGTCCTGACCGTCGCCGCCTCCATCACCCTGCTGCCCGCCCTGCTCGGCCTCATCGGCTCCCGGGCGCTCAGCCGCCGCGAACGCCGCAGCCTGGCCCTGTCGGGGCCGAGCCCGGACGCCCCCACGGGCCTGGCCGCCCGCTGGTCGGCCTTCGTCGAGCGCCACCCCAGGCTGCTGGGCACCGTGGCCGCGGCCGTCATGCTGACCCTGGCCCTGCCCACCCTCTCCCTCCACCTGGGCACCTCCGACCAGGGCAACAACCCGGCGAGCTCGACCACCCGCCAGGCGTACGACATGCTCGGCCGTGGCTTCGGCCCCGGCGTCAACGGCCCGCTGACCCTCGTGGCGCCGCTCGACAGCGCCTCCGACCGGCTGGCCTTCAACCGGCTCCCCGACGCCCTGCGCCACACCCCCGGCGTCGCCGCCGCGAGCCCCTCCACGCTCAACGGCAGCGGCGACACGGGCGTCATCACCGTCGTCCCCACCACCTCGCCGCAGTCCCGCGAGACCAGCGACCTCGTCGACCGCCTGCGCGACAACGTGCTGCCCCGGGCCACCGCCGGCAGCGGCCTGGACGTCCACGTGGGCGGCATGACCGCGAGCTACGACGACTTCGCGGGCGTCATCCTCGGCAAGCTCCCGCTCTTCGTCGGCACCGTCGTGGGCCTCGGCTGTCTGCTGCTCCTGCTGGCCTTCCGCAGCATCGGCATACCGCTGAAGGCGGCGGCGATGAACATGGCCGCGGTCGCCTCCTCCTTCGGCATCGTCGTCGCGATCTTCCAGTGGGGCTGGGGGAGCGAGGCGCTGGGCCTGGGCGGGGCCGGTCCCATCGAGCCCTTCCTGCCGGTCGTGATGGTCTCGGTCCTCTTCGGGCTGTCCATGGACTACCAGGTCTTCCTGGTCAGCCGGATGTACGAGGAGTGGCTGGCGACCCGCGACAACTGCCGCGCGGTGCGGGTGGGCCTCGCGGAGACCAGCCGCGTGATCAACTCCGCGGCCGTCATCATGATCTCGGTGTTCCTGGCCTTCGTGCTCAGCGGCGACCGCGTGATCGCCATGTTCGGCATCGGCCTGGCCGCCGCCGTGGCGCTGGACGCCTTCGTACTGCGCACGCTGCTGGTCCCCGCCCTCATGCACATGCTGGGCGGCGCCAACTGGTGGCTTCCGGCCTGGATGGACCGGGTGCTGCCGCGCATCAGCATCGAGCCGGCCGAGGAGCCGGCGGCGACGCCCGCGCCCCTGCTCGAGCCGGTGGCCATACCGCTGCGGTCCCTGCCGGGGGAGCACCCGGACGTTCGTACGGGCGGGATCCCCGCGGAGGAGGTCCGCGCCGACTCACTGGCGCGGTGACGCGGCGGGCCGGGAGCTTGCGGCCTCAGCCCTGGCCTCCCGGCCGCAGCCCCTGACGCCCCGGCCTCCCGGCCTCAGCCCTGCCGGGGCCGGATGACCACGTGCCCCGAGTCCAGGTCGATCGGGCCCTTGGCCGGATCCCCGTCGCCGACGTCCTCGCGGGTGAACTCGAGACGGTTGCGCTCTTCCTCGGTGCGTTCCCGCCCCGGCGCGAACACCTCGTCTATCACGTTGAACATCAGGACTCCCGTCCGTCATGTCACCTTCAGGCGGAGCAGCCGGTCGTCCTGTGGCCCGGGCCTTCCCCGTCCGTCCGTGTTGCTCGTCGTCAGCCACAGTCCGCCGTCGTCCGTAGGGACAACCGTGCGAAGCCGCCCGTAGTTCCCCACGAGGAACGCCCGGGGCGCCGCCACGGGCCGCGATCCCCGCAGCGGGACGCGCCACAGGCGCTCCCCACGCAGGCCGGCCATCCACAGGGAGCCGGCCGCGTAGGCGAGGCCGCTGGGGGAGGCGTCGGAGGGGCGCCACTGCTCGACGGGGTCGACGAAGCCCGGCCTGCCCGCCTTGCCCTCGGCCCGGGGCCAGCCGTAGTTGCGGCCCGGCTCGACGAGGTTGAGCTCGTCCCACGTGTCCTGGCCGAACTCCGACGCCCACAGGCGCTTGTCCGCGTCCCACGCCAGGCCCTGCACGTTGCGGTGGCCGTAGCTGTAGACGACCGAGTCGGCCCGCGGATTGCCGTGGGCCGGTTCGCCGTCGGGGGTCATGCGCAGGATCTTGCCGCCGAGGGAGGCGGGGTCCTGGGCGAGCTCGCGCCGCCCGCCCTCGCCGGTGCCGGCGTAGAGCATTCCGTCGGGGCCGAAGGCGATGCGGCCGCCGTTGTGGACGGTGCCCTTGGGGATGTCGCGCAGGACGGTGTCCGGCGGGGTCAGCTGCTCGCCCGCCGGGCGCTTGTCGTTGACCAGCATGCGGGCGATGCGATTGTCGGACTCGGTGGTGAAGTACGCGTACAGCGTGCGGTCTTCGGCGAAGCGGGGGGAGACCGCCAGGCCCAGCAGCCCGCCCTCGCCCGCCGCCGCGACCCCCGGCACCGAGCCCACCTCGGTCCGCCGCCCGTCCCCGGCCGCGATCCGGACGATCCTGCCGGTGTCGCGCGAGCCCACCAGCAGGTCGCCGCCGGGCAGGGTGGTCACGCCCCACGGGGAGGGCAGCCCGGTGGCGAGCGTACGGACGACCTCGGCCGAGCCCTTCGCGGGCGCCCCGGCGGACGCGGGCGCCGTCCCCGACGGCGACGTCCGGCTCTCCGGTCCGCCGCCGGGCCTCCCGCCGCCGTCCGAACAGCCCGTGGCGGCGATCAGCAGCGCGGCGGCCACGGCGGTCGGGCGGCGTCGTGAAGGGCGCACGGTGAGGGTCCTCTCGCCTCGGCGGCGTGCATCACGCGTCCTTCATACACCCCGGCCCGCTCAGTCCCAGGACCCCATCGCCCTCGGCAGGGCGGCTATCTCGGCGAAGTCCTCGCGCGTCAGCCGCAGTCCGGCGGCCTCGGCGTTCTGCACCGCCCACCGCGCCTTCTTCGTGCCCGGCACCGGCACCACATGCCGGCCCTGGGCCAGCACCCAGGCCAGGGCGACCTGGGCCGCGGTGGCGTCGTGGCGGTGTGCCACCCGGCGCAGCCCGGCGACTATCGGCTGGTTGGCGGCCATCATCTCCGCCGTGAAGCGCGGGTGCCGCGCGCGGACGTCCTCCGGCTCGAAGCCCTGGCCGGGGGTGAGGGTGCCACTGAGGAAACCATTCCCCAGGGGCATCGCGGCCAGCAGTCCCACCCCGCGCGACGCGCACCACGGCACCAGCCGGTCCAGCGGCTCCCGCGACCAGACCGACAACTCCGCCTGCACACAGCTGACCGGGAAGACCTGCTGCACCCGCTCGAGCTGGCGGATCGTCGCGTCGTACATCCCCGCACCGGAACGCGGCCCGGAGCGCGGCCCGGAACGCGCCCCGGCGCCGGGCCTGCGCTGGGCCCGCGCGCCGATCGCGCACCACCCCAGCGCCCGCACCTTCCCGGCGGAGACCAGCTCCGCCATCGCCCCCCAGGTCTCCTCGACCGGCACCTCCGGATCCGGCCGGTGCAGCTGGTAGAGATCGATCACATCGGTCTGCAGCCGGCGCAGCGAGGCGTCGCACGCCCGCTTGACGTAGCCGGGCCGGCCGTTGGCGACGATGTGCGACTCGCCCACCAGCAGCCCGCACTTGGTCGAGACGAAGGCCTCCGACCGCCTCTCGCGCAGCACCCGCCCCAAGAGCAACTCATTGGTGAACGGCCCGTACATGTCGGCGGTGTCCAGCAGGGTGGCCCCCGCGTCGAGGGCCGCGTGGATCGTGCGCAGCGCGGTCTCGCCGTTCTGCTGGGAGGCGGTGTACGCCCAGTGCATGGGCATGCACCCGAGGCCGATCGCCCCCACTTCGAGCGCCGTCGCACCGATTGTCCTGCGGTCCACCGGCCGTACCCCTCCCGTTCCTCGCCCCCAAAGTAACCTCTGCCTCCGGGGCCCCTTCGCATAGCCTCCAGACATGAGCGCAGATCACAGCGGTTCCGCCGCCCTCCCCCTGGCCTGGCTGCCGATCGAGCCCGAGGAGATCGAGGGCCTGCCCGAGGGGCTCCGGTACGCCCACTGGAACGGCGGGCCCGACTACCCCACCGATCCGGCCGAGTGCTCGTTCTACTGCGTGCCGTACCTCAAGGGCACCGCCGTCTCCGCGCGCCCGCTGCCGGAGATGTCCCGGCTGCGGGTGGTGCAGACGCTCACCGCGGGCGTCGACGACATCCTGCCCGCCGTCCCGCTGCTGCCGTCCGGCACGCTGCTGTGCAACGCCCGCGGGCTGCACGACGCCAGCACCGCCGAGCTGGCCCTGGCGCTCACCCTCGCCGCCCTGCGCGACATCCCCGGCTTCGTCCGCGCGCAGGACGCGGGGGAGTGGCGGCAGGAGTTCCGCCCGGCGCTCGCCGACAAGTCGGTGCTCATCGTCGGCTACGGCTCGATCGGCGCGGCCATCGAGGACCGGCTCGTTCCCTTTGAGTGCGCGCGGGTGGTGCGCGTCGCGCGCTCCCCGCGCACGACAGCACGCGGCCCGGTGCAGCCGGTCGCCGCCCTGCCTCAACTCCTGCCCGACGCCGACGTGGTGATCCTCGCCACCCCGCTCACGGACGAGACCCGGCACCTGGCCGACGCCGCGTTCCTCGGCCGGATGAAGGACGGCGCGCTCCTGGTCAACATCGCGCGCGGCGCCGTCGTGGACACCGAGGCCCTGCTGACCGAGCTGGAGCGGGGCCGGCTGCGCGCCGCCCTGGACGTCACCGACCCCGAGCCCCTTCCCGCCGGTCACCCGCTGTGGAAGGCGCCCGGAGCCCTGATCACCCCCCATGTGGGTGGACCTTCCTCGGCCTACCTGCCCCGGGCCAAGGCCCTCCTGCGCGATCAGCTGGCCAGATTCGTACTGGACGAGCCTCTGCGAAATGTCGTAGCCACCGCGTAGCCGTTCCGGGCCGCGAACGCCCCGCTACCACGTAGAGACATCATTCGGCTGCGCTCCGTATCCGTAATCCGGTACCTAGTTACGCTATGTATATGAGCTATGTCCCTGAGTGACGAGTCTGGTGTATCGTCCCGACGGGGGCTGCGCCGCGCACCGTACGGACGCAGCGATGTACCGGCACTCGAGGGGGGCGACGGGCGATGCACGGCCAATGGACGATCTACCCGACGCGGCTCAGGCGCGGACCACGGCCGCACGGCACGGCGACCCCGGTCCTGTGGCTCCCATGGCCCGGCCTGCCCCGGACGGCGGCGCGGTGAGCGCCCCCGGAGCGGCGCTGGCCCGCCGGCCCGCCCCCGCCGGAGGGCCGGGCGTGCTCTCCCAGCTTTTCCTCGCCGTGATCTGCGGCGGCTACGCCACGGGCGCCGCCTTGGGCTGGGGCTCGGCCGAGCTCGCCACCACCATGGGCGACTTCGGCCTGAGCGGCGCCGCCGGCCTCGCCGCCGTCTCCTGCTTCTGGTACGGGCGCACCCGCAGCACCCGCTTCCGGCCCGCCTGGCTGCTGTTCGCCGCCTCCTCCGCGATGGCCGGCTTCGGCAACGCCGTCTGGGGCTGGTACGAGGTCGTGCTGAACCGGCCCGTGCCGAGCCCCTCCCCGGCCGACTTCTGCTTCCTGCTCTTCGCGCCGCCCGCCATCATCGGCCTGCTGGTCCTGGCCCGCCGCCCGGTCACCCGGGCCGGCTGGGTCTGCCTGGGGCTCGACTCCTGGCTCATCGGCGGCTCGCTGCTGACGCTCTCCTGGAGCCTGGCCCTCGCCCACACCGCGCACTTCGCGGGCGAGACCGTCGCCCACGCCGCGCTCTCCCTCGCCTACCCGCTGCTGGACATCGTGCTGGTGTCCATGGTGCTGGCGCTGCACTTCAGGCGCTCCTCGGCCAACCGCTCCGCCATCAACACCGCCATCGCCGCCCTGGCCCTGACCGTCCTGTGCGACGCGCTGTTCACCTCGCCGCTGCTGCGCGACCACTACCGCTCCGGCCAGATCCTCGACGCCGGCTGGTTCGCGGGCTACCTGCTCATGGCGTACGCGCCCTGGGTGGCCCGCGAGGAGGGCGAGGAGACCCCCGGCAGGCGCCCGCGGCCCCTGCCCGCCTCCAGCCGGCCCATCGCCGGCTCGCTCGCCGCCCTCACCCCCTACCTCGCCGCCGCCGTCTGCACCCTGGGCATCCTCTACAACGTCCTCGACGGCCACCGCGTCGACCGCGTCGTGCTCTTCACCGGCTGCACGGTCGTCCTGGCGCTCGTGGTCCGCCAGGGCATCATGCTGCTCGACAACATCTCCCTCACCCAGGAACTGGCCCAGAAGGAGAACCACTTCCGCTCCCTGGTGCAGGGCTCCAGCGACGTCATCATGATCGCCGCGCCCACCGGGATACTGCGCTACGTCAGCCCCGCCGCCGCCGGGGTCTACGGCCGTGACGCCGAGGAGCTCGTCGGCTCCGAGCTCGCCTCGCTGATCCACCCCGAGGACCTGGGCCGCGTCGTGCACGAGGTGCGCCGCTTCCTCGCGGCCCCGCCCGCCGAGGAGCCCACCACCCGCATCGAGTGCCGCTTCCGCTCCGGCGGCGGCGACTGGCTCAACGTGGAGTCCACCGTCAACCGCCACCACGGCGGGCTGATCTTCAACAGTCGCGACGTCACCGAACGGGTCCGCCTCCAGGCGCAGTTGCAGCACACCGCCGAGCACGACACGCTCACCGACCTGCCCAACCGCGCCCTGTTCACCCGGCGCGTCGAGCAGGCCCTCGCCGGCCGCAGAGTCACCGACGCCGGCACCGCCGTGCTCTTCATCGACCTCGACGGCTTCAAGGCCGTCAACGACACCGTCGGCCACCAGGCCGGCGACGAACTCCTGGTGCAGGCCGCCCGCCGGCTCCAGGACTCGGTACGGGCCGGGGACTCCACCGCCCGCTTCGGGGGCGACGAGTTCGCCGCGCTCATCATCGGCGACGGCACCCGCGACGCCGCCGCCCGCGAGTACCGCATCCTGGAGATCGCCGACCGGCTCCGGCTCACCCTCTCCCAGCCCTACCTCGTCGAGGGCGGCACGGAGGTCCGCGTCGCCGCCAGCATCGGCGTCGCCTTCGCCGAGCCCGGCATCACCCCCGGCACCCTCATGCGCAACGCCGACCTCGCGATGTACCGCGCCAAGCAGGCCGGAAAGGGCCGCGTGGAGCTCTACGCACCCCAGATGCAGGCCGACGTCGTACGCCGCGCGGAGCTGGCCACCCGGCTGCGCACCGCCCTGCACGACGGCGAGTTCGCGCTGCTGCACCAGCCGGTCGTCGAGCTGGCCACCGGCGTCATCACCGCCGTCTCCGCGCAGGCCCGGTGGCGCTCGGCCCAGGGCATCCTCTTCACCCCGGACGAGTTCCTGCGGGTGGCCGAGATGGACCGCGGCGACGAGAGCGCCCGCACTGCCGAGCTCGGCCGCTGGACGCTGGAGAAGGCCGCCGAGCAGGCCGGCCGGCGCCGCCGCGCGGGTCACGCCGTGCCCGTGTACGTACGGCTGCCCGCCGCCCGGCTGCTCGACAAGTCGCTGCCGCCCAAGGACATCGAGGCGATCGTCCTGCGCCACGCCCTGCCCGCCGGATCGCTCGTCCTGGAGCTGTCCGGCAGCGACCCGCGCGTCCCGCTGGACGAGCTGGAGCGGCGCCTGGCCTCGCTGCGGCGCTTCGGGGTGCGCATCGCGCTCGACGGCTTCGGCAGCGGCTACGCCGCCATGAGCGCCCTGCGCCGGCTGCCCATCGACGTCCTCAAGCTCGACCGCGGCCTGGTCGACGGCGTCGTCGAGTCCCCCCGCCTGCACAAGATCACGGCGGGGCTGCTGCGGATCGCCGGAGATCTCGGCATGCAGTCCGTGGCCGACGGCGTGGACGTCCCCGAGCAGGCCCTCGCCCTGCGGGCCATGGGCTGCACCCATGGACAGGGCGCGGCCTTCGCCGGAGCCCTCGACGAGCACCGGCTGCGGCACGCCCTCGAATGCGGTCCGTACGCACTTCCGGGTGATCCCCCGAACGGCGGAAACGAGGTGCTCGTCGGGGGTGCGCTGCCCGTACGATCCGGGGCCGTGGGCGGTGCCGGAGCGCTCGCCCATGCTCCATTGCGCTCAAATAATGAGACGCCCGTCCCACCCACTTGACACTTCAGGTGTGCCGGAGGGAGGGTCGGTCCCATGCGCACCCGAATTCTCGTACTTGGAAAGCGCGTCGGCTGAAGCAGGCCGCTCACGAAGCCCCTGCTGACCACACCGACGCGCTCCCCTCGCTTGCCTTACGGCACGAGGGGTTTTTTGTTTGCCGAACCTTCTGCCGAACCGTCGAATCCGAAGCCTTCGAGAAGAGAATGTCGATGACAGAGCAGGCCACCGGGGCCCATCATCCGCAGCCGCGGCCCCGCAGCGGCGCGGCGCACCAGCAGCCCGCGACCGTCGAGCACGTCACGGGTGCGCAGTCCCTCATCCGCTCGCTCGAGGAGGTGGGTGCCGACATCGTCTTCGGCATCCCCGGCGGCGCGATCCTCCCCGCCTACGACCCGATGATGGACTCCTCGAAGGTCCGCCACGTCCTCGTCCGCCACGAGCAGGGCGCCGGCCACGCGGCCACCGGCTACGCCCAGGCGACCGGCCGGGTCGGCGTCTGCATGGCCACCTCCGGGCCGGGCGCCACCAACCTGGTCACCCCCATCGCCGACGCCCACATGGACTCCGTCCCGCTGGTCGCCATCACCGGGCAGGTCTCCTCCAAGTCGATCGGCACGGACGCCTTCCAGGAGGCGGACATCTGCGGCATCACCATGCCGATCACCAAGCACAACTGGCTGGTCACCGACCCCGCCGAGATCCCGCGGACGATCGCCGAGGCCTTCCACGTCGCCTCCACCGGCCGTCCCGGCCCGGTGCTCGTCGACATCGCCAAGGACGCCCTGCAGGCCCGGACCACGTTCGTCTGGCCGCCGCACACCGACCTGCCCGGCTACCGGCCGGTCACCAAGCCGCACGCCAAGCAGATCCGCGAGGCCGCCAAGCTGATCGCCCAGGCCGAGCGCCCGGTGCTCTATGTCGGAGGCGGCGTGATGAAGGCCAGGGCCACCGCCGAGCTGAAGGTCTTCGCCGAGCTGACCGGCGCCCCCGTCACCACCACCCTGATGGCGCTGGGCTCGCTGCCCGACAGCCACCCCCAGCACCTGGGCATGCCCGGCATGCACGGCTCGGTCGCCGCCGTCACCGCGCTGCAGAAGGCCGACCTGATCGTCGCCCTCGGCGCGCGCTTCGACGACCGCGTCACCGGCAGGCTGGACTCCTTCGCCCCGTACGCCAAGATCGTCCACGCCGACATCGACCCGGCGGAGATCGGCAAGAACCGTGTCGCCGACGTGCCGATCGTGGGCGACGCCCGCGAGGTCATCGCCGACCTGATCGTCGCCGTCCAGGCGGAACAGGCCGAGGGCCGGGCGGGCGAGGCCGCCCGCACCCGCTACGCGACCTGGTGGACCGACCTCGACCGCTGGCGCACCACCTACCCCCTGGGCTACGACCAGCCCGAGGACGGCAGCCTCTCCCCGCAGCAGGTCATCCAGCGCATCGGCGAGCTCGCCCCCGCGAACACCATCTACACCGCGGGCGTCGGGCAGCACCAGATGTGGGCCGCCCACTTCATCGACTACGAGCAGCCGCGCACCTGGCTCAACTCCGGCGGCGCCGGGACGATGGGCTACGCCGTGCCCGCCGCGATGGGTGCCAAGGCCGGCATGCCGGACCGTACGGTCTGGGCCATCGACGGCGACGGCTGCTTCCAGATGACCAATCAGGAACTGGTCACCTGCGCGCTGAACAACATCCCCGTCAAGGTCGCCATCATCAACAACGGCGCCCTGGGCATGGTCCGCCAGTGGCAGACCCTCTTCTACAACCAGCGCTACTCCAACACCGTGCTGCACACCGGTGACGGCGTCTCCAACGGCGGCACCGCCACCGGCCCCGGCCAGGAGCCCGCCGGAGGCACCCGGGTGCCCGACTTCGTCAAGCTCGCCGAGGCCATGGGCTGCGTGGGGCTGCGCTGCGAGGACCCCGCCGAGCTCGACGCCGTGATCGAGCGGGCCAACGCCATCAACGACCGCCCGGTCGTGGTCGACTTCATCGTCCACCAGGACGCCATGGTCTGGCCGATGGTCGCCGCCGGCACCTCCAACGACGAGATCCTGGCGGCGCGCGGCGTCCGGCCGGACTTCGACGGCATCGACGACGACTGACCCGCCGCGACGAGAAAGCCGAGAGACCGATCATGACCAAGCACACGCTCTCCGTCCTGGTGGAGAACACCCCCGGCATCCTCGCCAGAGTCGCCGCACTGTTCTCCCGCCGAGGATTCAACATCGACTCGCTGGCCGTCGGGGTGACCGAGCACCCCGACATCTCCCGGATCACGATCGTCGTCAACGTCGAGTCGCTGCCCCTGGAACAGGTCACCAAGCAGCTCAACAAGCTCGTCAACGTGCTGAAGATCGTCGAGCTGGAGGACAGCGCGGCCATCCAGCGCGAGCTCGTCCTGGTGAAGGTCCGCGCCGACAACGAGACCCGCTCCCAGATCGTCGAGATCGTCCAGCTCTTCCGCGCCAAGACCGTCGACGTCTCCCCGGAGGCCGTCACCATCGAGGCGACCGGCGGCAGCGACAAGCTGGGCGCGATGCTCAAGATGCTGGAGCCGTTCGGCATCAAGGAGCTGGTCCAGTCCGGCACGATCGCCATAGGACGAGGCGCCCGCTCGATCACCGACCGCAGCCTGCGCGCCCTGGACCGCTCGGCCTGACCGGGCCGCCGCCCCTCGCACCCCGATCCCCCGACCCCTTCCCCCGCCCGCCCGTCATACGGTGGGGCGTACCACCGGACACACCGGAAACAAGGAGAAATTCCACGTGGCTGCCGAGCTCTTCTACGACAACGACGCCGACCTGTCCATCATCCAGGGCCGCAAGGTCGCGGTCCTCGGTTACGGCAGCCAGGGCCACGCCCACGCGCTGTCGCTGCGCGACTCGGGCGTCGACGTCCGCGTGGGCCTGCACGAGGGCTCCAAGTCGAAGCAGAAGGCCGAGGAGCAGGGCCTGCGCGTGGTCACCCCCGCCGAGGCCGCGGCCGAGGCCGACGTCATCATGATCCTGGTTCCGGACCCCATCCAGGCCAAGGTCTACGAGGAGTCCGTCAAGGACAACCTCAAGGACGGCGACGCGCTGTTCTTCGGTCACGGCTTCAACATCCGCTTCGGCTTCATCAAGCCCCCGGCCGGCGTGGACGTCTGCATGGTCGCCCCCAAGGGCCCGGGCCACCTGGTGCGCCGTCAGTACGAGGAGGGCCGCGGCGTTCCGTGCATCGTGGCCGTCGAGCAGGACGCCTCCGGCTCCGCGTTCGCGCTGGCGCTCTCGTACGCCAAGGCGATCGGCGGCACCCGCGCCGGCGTCATCAAGACCACCTTCACCGAGGAGACCGAGACCGACCTCTTCGGCGAGCAGGCCGTGCTGTGCGGCGGCGCCTCCGCGCTGGTCAAGGCGGGCTTCGAGACCCTGGTCGAGGCCGGCTACCAGCCGGAGATCGCGTACTTCGAGTGCCTCCACGAGCTGAAGCTGATCGTGGACCTCATGTACGAGGGCGGCCTGGAGAAGATGCGCTGGTCGGTCTCCGAGACCGCCGAGTGGGGCGACTACGTCACCGGCCCGCGGATCGTCACGGACGCCACCAAGGCCGAGATGAAGAAGGTCCTGGGCGAGATCCAGGACGGCACCTTCGCCAACAACTGGATGAAGGAGTACCAGGCCGGCCTGCCGCAGTACAACGAGTACAAGAAGGCCGACGAGGACCACCTCCTGGAGACCACCGGCAAGAAGCTGCGCAAGCTGATGAGCTGGGTCGACGACAAGGAGTAGTCCGCCCGCGGCATGCGGCCGGACGAACGACGGCACCGGGCCGGGGCGAAGGCCCCGGCCCGGCGCCGTTCCGTCGCGTCCGCCGCCATGTCCACCGCCGTGCCCGCCGCCGTGTCCGCCCTTATGTCCGACGTGTCCGGCCACCGCCGGGTGACGTTTGGGCATCGGCACAGGCCGGGGCCGTGTCCACCGATACACTGCGGAGCACAACGCGTCAGGCTCACAGCGTCGTGCGTCTTCCACGCGGCTGCCCCCTTCACCGCCTTCGGCCGTCGGGACGGCCGTCCTCCCCGTGGCCTCACCGGCACGGGCGGGGCCCCACTGGACTAGTGAGGACTGAGACCCTGTGAGCATTGCTTCGTCGCGCAAGCCCGTCGTACTCATCGCCGAAGAGCTCTCGCCCGCCACCGTCGACGCGCTGGGCCCGGACTTCGAGATCCGGCACTGCAACGGCGCCGACCGTGCGGCGCTGCTGCCCGCCGTCGTCGACGCCGACGCGATCCTGGTCCGTTCGGCCACCCGGATCGACGCCGAGGCCATCGCGGCCGCCAAGCGGCTGCGGGTCGTCGCCCGCGCGGGCGTCGGCCTGGACAACGTCGACGTCTCCGCCGCCACCAAGGCCGGCGTGATGGTCGTCAACGCCCCGACCTCCAACATCATCACCGCCGCCGAGCTCGCCTGCGGCCTGCTCATCGCCACCGCCCGCAACATCCCGCAGGCCAACTCCGCCCTGAAGAACGGTGAGTGGAAGCGGTCGAAGTACACGGGTGTCGAGCTGTCCGAGAAGACCCTCGGCGTGGTGGGCCTCGGCCGGATCGGCGTGCTGGTCGCCCAGCGCATGGCGGCGTTCGGCATGAAGATCGTCGCCTACGACCCGTACGTCCAGCCCGCGCGCGCCGCGCAGATGGGCGTCAAGCTGCTCGCCCTCGACGAACTGCTCGAGGCCGCGGACTTCATCACCGTCCACCTGCCCAAGACCCCCGAGACGCTCGGCCTCATCGGCGACGAGGCGCTGCACAAGGTCAAGCCCTCGGTCCGCATCGTCAACGCCGCCCGCGGCGGCATCGTCGACGAGGCGGCCCTGGCCGACGCGCTCAAGGAGGGCCGCGTCGCGGGCGCCGGCCTGGACGTCTACGCCTCCGAGCCGTGCACCGACTCCCCGCTCTTCGAGTTCGACAACGTGGTCGCCACCCCGCACCTGGGCGCCTCCACGGGCGAGGCCCAGGAGAAGGCGGGCATCGCGGTCGCCAAGTCCGTACGGCTGGCCCTCGCGGGCGAGCTGGTCCCGGACGCGGTCAACGTCCAGGGCGGCGTGATCGCCGAGGACGTCAAGCCCGCGCTGCCGCTGGCGGAGAAGCTCGGCCGCATCTTCACCGCGCTCGCGGGCGAGGTCGCGGTCCGGCTCGACGTCGAGGTCTACGGCGAGCTCACCCAGCACGACGTGAAGGTGCTCGAACTCTCCGCGCTCAAGGGCGTGTTCGAGGACGTCGTCGACGAGACGGTGTCCTACGTGAACGCCCCGCTGTTCGCCCAGGAGCGCGGCGTCGAGGTCCGCCTCACCACCGGCTCGGAGTCCCCCGACCACCGCAACGTGGTCACCGTGCGCGGCACCCTCTCCGGCGGCGCCGAGGTCTCCGTCTCCGGCACGCTGGCCGGCCCCAAGCACCTGCAGAAGATCGTCGCCGTCGGCGACCACGACGTCGACCTGGCGCTCGCCGACCACATGGCCTTCTTCCGCTACGCCGACCGCCCCGGCGTCGTCGGCACCCTGGGCCGCCTCCTCGGCGAGGCGGGCATCAACATCGCGGGCATGCAGGTCTCCCGCACGCTGGAGGGCGGCGAGGCCCTGGTGGCCCTCACCGTCGACGAGTCGGTCCCGGCACCGGTGCTCACCGAGATCGCCGAGGAGATCGGCGCGGCCTCGGCCCGCGCGGTGAACCTCACGGACTGACCCCGCCACGACGCCACCGGGCCCGGCCGCAATCCCAAGGGGACGCGGCCGGGCCCGGCGGCGTTCATGCGGCGTACGGCCCTCAGTCGTCGTCGGCCCCGTGCCGGTCGGCGGGCTAGCGCGACGACGGGACGAAGGGGACGACGTCATCGCCCCGGGGGATCGTGATCTTCGGGTCGGCGCCGTAGCCCGAGTACTCCTCGACCGTGCGGATCTCGCCCTCGGAGGTCCGCGCGACCTCCTGGGCCTTGACGACGAGGTCGTCCTCGCCGATCCACAGGTCGATCTCGGCCTTCACCTGGTGGTTCATCTTGCGGTCGCTCGCGAAGTGGTCGCGCACGGCCTCGCTCATGACGTCGCCCTTGTACTCCTCCATCTCCAGGGGGACGACCGTGCCCTTGAAGTGGGTGGTGGGGCGCCCGTTCACGGTCTCCTCGCCGGCCTTTTCGAGGTTCTTGGCCGTCGCGAGGGATCCGATCATGTTCGGCAGATGCCCCTCGGACCGCTTCTTGATCTCCGGGTCGACGGGGCGCCGGGCGCCGGCCGGCGGGTCGTTGTCCATCTTCACCCACTTGTCGCCCGGGGCATCAGCCTTCTCCATGACGTAGAAGGCGTCCGAGGTGCGTAAGGTCCGGCTCGCGCTGGCGGGCCCGGATCTGTTCCAGTGCTTCACCTCGTCGAGCTCGGGCTTCCGCTGGAAGGCGAGCTCCTCGCGGGAGCTCGGCTCCTGTCCAAAGCCCTCCGTCCAGCGCTTCGTCCGGTACGAGTTCTGCTGCGTGGTCTTGAGCGCCGTGGCCTTCAGCGCGGCATGCGGGGTGTGCTCGCCGCCCTCGTCCGTGCCGCCGCAGGCCGTAAGGCTCAGTACGAGTGCGGCCCCTGTGGCCGCGGTGACGCAACTGCGGATCGCCTTCATGGCGTCTTCCGCCCTTCGCGGTAGGTGATGGATCGTCACTGAACGTACCCGACCGATCATCCTGTTCTGTGGGCGGGGCCACGCGTCCCGCCCGGCCGTACTCTTCCGTCATGGGCGCATGGGGACAGCCGACGGATCCGCCCTACCGCCGGATCGCGGCCGAGCTCCGTGAGCGCATCGCGTCCGGGGAGGTGCGGGGGGGAGAAGGTGCCGTCCACGCGGGGATCGCGCGGGAGTGGGGGTGGCGACGGCCACCGCCGCCAAGGTGCTGGAGGTTCTGCGGCAGGAGGGGCTGGTGCGGGCGGTGCCCGGGGTGGGTACGGTCGTCCGCGCGCCCGGAGCGGGCCCCGAACCGGAGCCGGACTTACGCACGGCGCGACGGCGCGTCCGGCGGCGCGCGGAGGAGCCCGCGCTTTCGCGGGAGGGCGTGGTGCGTACGGCCGTCGCCATCGCCGACGCGTACGGTTCGGGCGCGCTGTCCATGCGCGCCCTCGCGGCCGAACTCGGCGTCTCCACGGTGGTGCTGTACCGGCACGTACCCGGCAAGGACGAGCTGGTCGCGCTGATGGCCGAGGCCGTCTTCGGCGACGTCGAGCTCCCGGCGCGCGCTCCAGCTCACTGGCGCGGGCGGCTGGAGGCGGCCGCGCGGATGAGGTGGGGGCTCTACCGCCGTCACCCGTGGCTCGCCACGGCGGCCTCGCCGGCCCGGGCCGGCGCCCACGCGCGGTGGGCGATGGAGCCGCTGCGCGAACTGGGCCTCGACGCGGCGGTGTTGGCGCACGTCGCGGTCATGTGGTCGTCCTTCGTGCGCGGTCTCGCCGTGAATTCGGCCGTGAACCTGGAGGACGAGGGCGCCGGCCCCGGTGACGACCCGAGCCCGGAGGCGGTGTTCGCGTTCGGGCTGGCCCGGCTGCTCGACGGCCTGGAGCCGGTCGTGGCGCGGGCGGGAGCACGGCCGCGCCCCCGCCCGGACGGGCGGGGGCGCGCCTGGCGGTGACGCGGGGTCAGTTCCGGGCAGCGACCGCCGTGGCGGCCGGCTCGGCGGCGGCGGTGTCCGGGGTGCGGGCGCGCCGGCCGGAGGCCAGGGCCAGGGCGGCGGCCAGGACCAGCAGGGCCGCGCCGCCGACGGAGGCGACGACCATGCCGTGGGTGAAGGCCTCGCGGGCCGCGGCCAGGACGTTCGCGCCCGCCGCCTCCGGCAGCCGGGCGGCGACCCCCGCGGCGCCGCCCAGCGTCTCGCGCACCGCGCTCACGGCGTCGTGGGGGAGGTCCGCCGGCAGCGCGTCGGTCACGTCGCGCCGGTAGACGGCGGTGCCGAGGGAGCCGAAGACGGCCATCCCGAGGGCGTTGCCGAACTCCTGGCCGGTCTCCATCAGGGCGGCGGCCGAACCGGCCTTCTCCGGCGGGGCGGTGGCCAGCGCCATGTCCGCGGCCGGGGCCATGACGGCGACGATGCCGCAGGCGATGAGGGCGGCGCCGGTCAGGGCCGTGGCCAGGGAGTCGGTGTCCGACAGGGCCAGCACGCCGTACCCGGCGGCGCCGGCGAGGAAGCCGCAGGCGATGACGCGGGCCTTGTCGGCCTTCCGGGCGACGGTGGTGGCGAACGGGGCGACGACGCTCACCGCGAGCGAGGGGACGAGCCCCCACAGGGCGGCCTCCAGCGGGCCCATGCCGAGGACGCTCTGCAGGTACTGGGTGGTGAAGTAGGCGGATCCCATCATGCCGACGGAGGCGAGGGTGTTGAAGGCGACGCCCAGTCCGTAGGCGCGGTGCCGGAACAGCTCGCGGCTGATCATCGCGTGCCGGACGGTCCGCTGCCGGCGGACGAAGGCGTAGCCGGCCAGCAGGCCCGCCGCGACGCACGCGCCCATCGGCACGCTGAAGCCATCGGCCGCGATCTGCTTCAGGCCGTAGATCACCGGGAGCACGGCCCCCATGGACAGCGGCACGCTCAGCAGGTCGAAGCGGCCCGGCCGCGGGTCCTTGGACTCCGGTACGAGCACGGGGGCGAGGACGAGCAGGAGCAGCATCGCGGGCACGTTGATCAGGAACACCGAGCCCCACCAGAAGTGCTCGAGCAGGACGCCGCCGACCACCGACCCGAGCGCGATGCCGCCCGCCATGGCGCCGGACCAGATGCCGATCGCCGTGCTGCGCTGCTTGTCGTCGCGGAACAGGGTGCGCACCAGCGCCATCGTGGAGGGCATCAGGGTCGCGCCCCCGATGCCGAGGACCGCGCGGGCGGCGATGAGCATGCCGGCGCTGTCGGCGTAGGCGGCCGCCACCGAGGCGGTGCCGAAGGCCGCGGCGCCGAGGAGCAGCAGCTTGCGGCGGCCGATGCGGTCGCCGAGCGAGCCCATCGTGATCAGCAGTCCGGCCAGGGCGAAGGCGTAGACGTCGAAGATCCACAGCTGCTCGGTGGCGGTGACGTCGAGCGATTCGCTGATGACGGGGACCGCGTAGAAGAGCACGGACACGTCCATCGAGACCAGGAGGAGGGGCAGCAGGAGGACGACGAAGGCCGTCCACTCCCTGCGCCCGGCGAGAGGTGCGCCGGAGTTCGTCATGGCCACGACTATACGCACGTCTTAAACGCTTGTCTATGACGTTTGTATAAGACGCCTGTCATGGACGGTTGTACGGCGCAGGGTTAGGGTGCCCGCATGGGACACCGCGAAGATCTGCTCGAGGGCGCCAAGCGCTGCCTGCTGGAGAAGGGCTGGGTCGGCACGACCGCGCGCGACATCGTCGCCGCCTCCGGCGCCAACCTCGCCTCGATCGGCTACCACTACGGCTCCAAGGACGCTCTGATGCTGGAGGCGTTCATGAGGATGACCGAGGAGTGGGGCGACGAGATGGGCCGCAGCCTGGCCGCCGGTGCCGCGGGCGCCGACCCCGGGGAGCGGGTGGCCTCCGTCGTCGACGCCGTGATCGAGGGCTTCTCCGCCAACCGCCCGTTCTGGCAGGCCCAGCTGGAGGTGATGGGGCAGCTCGACAAGCACCCCGAGCTCAAGAAGAGGTTCGCCGAGGTCATGCCCGCCGGCCGGGAGGGGCTCGTCGCCCTCTTCGAGGGCGTGGTCGACACCGAGGTGACCGAGGAGGCCGCGCGGACCGCCGGTTCCCTCTACCACTCGCTCTTCATCGGCCTGTGGGTGCAGTGGCTCGTCGACCCGTCGTTCGTGCCGAGCGGCGGGGAGGTCGTCGAGGGCATGCGCCGGGTGCTCGCGGGTACGGTGCTGACGGGGCACCGCCAGGGCGGCTAATACGGTTGCGCGGCGGTGAGTTGAGGGGGCGTACTGGACGTAAGCGGGATGAATTCGCTGTACTGGTTGCCCAAGGACACCAGTCCGTCCGGAGGTTCACATGGCCGTGACCGACACCCCCTCCACCACCCCTGCCGCCCCCGTCTTTCCGCAGGACCGCACCCCCCTACGACCCGCCCGCCCAGTACCCCGAGCTGGCCGCCCGCGGCCCGGTGGGACGGATGACCCTACGACGGCCGCGAGGTCTGGGCGGTCACCGGACATGCCGAGGCCCGCGCGCTGCTGGCCGACCCCCGGCTGTCGTCCGACCGGAAGAATCCTTCCTTCCCCGTCCTTCTGCCGCGCGCCGAGGCCCAGGCCGAGCTCGAGTTCCCCCTCATCGGCGTCGACGACCCCGAGCACGCCCGGCAGCGCCGCATGCTCATCCCACAGTTCGGCCTCAAGCGCATCACCGCCATGCGCCCGGCGATCCAGGCCGTCGTCGACGGCCTCATCGACGCCATGCTCGAACAAGGGTCCGGCGCCGACCTCGTCGCCGCCTTCGCCCTCCCCGTGCCGTCGATGGTCATCTGCCGGCTGCTGGGGGTCCCCTACGCGGACCACGACTTCTTCGAAGGCCGCTCCCGCGCGCTGCTCACCGCCCCGACCGCCGAAGAGCTCCGGGCGCCGAGGGAAGAGCTGACCGACTACCTCCACCGGCTCGTCGACGCCAAGGAGCACGGCAGGGCCGCCGCCGACGGCGGACTGCTCGACGAGCTCATCACCGAACGACTCGCCGAAGGCCGGCTCGACCGCGACGAACTCGTCCAGATGGCCCTCATACTTCTTGTCGCCGGCCACGAGACCACCGCCAACATGATCTCCCTCGGTACCTACACCCTTCTCGAACACCCCGACCAGCTCGCCGCCTTGCGCGCCGACCCCGCCCTGATGGCGGGCGCCGTCGAGGAACTGTTGCGCTTCCTGTCCATCGCCGACGGCATGGTGCGCGTCGCCCTCGAGGACATCGAGCTCGCCGGCCACACCATCCGCGCGGGCGACGGCGTCCTCCTGCCCACCTCCGTCATCAACCGCGACGCCGCCGTCTACGACCACCCCGACGCCCTCGACGTCCGGCGCGTCGCCCGCCACCACGTGGCCTTCGGCTACGGAGTCCACCAGTGTCTGGGCCAGAACCTGGCCCGCGCGGAAATGGAGATCGCCCTCACCACCCTCATCACCCGCATCCCGACGCTCCGCCCGGCCCTGGCACCCGACGAGCTGGTCGTGGGCCCCGGCGGCGTCGTCAAACCCGGCAGCACCCTGCAAGGTCTCTACGCCCTCCCGGTCACCTGGTGACCGAAGAACGGAGCACGATCATGCGCGTCACCATCGATTCCGACATCTGCATCGGATCCGGCATGTGCGCCCTCACCGCACCCTCGGTCTTCGACCAGGACGACGACGGCTACGGCAGCGTCCGTCCCGGCAGGGAGGACGGCGCGGGCGATCCGCTGACGAAGGAGGCGGCGCGCGGCTGTCCCGTCCAGGCGATCACGATCGCCGAGGACTGACCGGCACCGCCCCACCGGCGGCGGCGCCCTACGGCCGGGAGCGCAGGCGCGCTGCCTTGAGCGTCATGTGGAGCAGCAGACGGTCCTCGCCGTCGTCCAGGTCGAGCCCGGTGAGCTGCTCCACCCGGCCCAGCCGGTAGTAGAGCGTCTGCCGGTGGACGCCGAGCGCCGCCGCCGTGCGGCTCGCCTGGCCCGCGCAGTCGAGGTAGACCTCCGCCGTCCGGGCCAGCTCGGTGTGGGCCGGCTCCAGGAGCGGCAGCACGGCCTCGTCGGCCGCGTGCTCGGCCGGCAGGCCGGTCAGCACCCGGTACGGGCCGATCGCGGCCCACTGGGCCACCGGCCCCAGTTTCCGGTCCGCGACCGCCGCCCGAGCGGCGGCCAGGCCCTCCGCCCAGGCGTCCGGCAGCTCGGCCAGCCCCCGCCGGGGCGTGCCGATCCCGGCCGCGGCGGTCCCGGCCGCGGCGTCGGCCCGCCCCGCGCGGGGCGAGCGCAGCAGCCGGTCGGCGGCCGCCTGCGCCGGGGCGGGCGAGCTGGTGGCCCGCAGCCGGACGAGGGCGGCCAGCGCCGCCGACCCGCCGGGGAGCACGCCGGGCACCGCGCACATCGCGGCGACCCCCGACTGGGCGGCCAGCGCCGAGCCCGTAGCGTCCGGGCCCGCCTGGTCGTCCCCGTCGCCGTCCGCGGCCGCGCGCCACGGCGCGACGGCGACCACGGCCAGCGGCCCGTCGGCCGCGCTCCCCAGGGCCTCCCGCAGGGCGCCGCGCGCCGTCTCGCGCCCGGCCGGCCGGGCCGTCAGCAGGTCCCGCAGCAGCTCGCCCAGCTCCGCCCCGGCCCGGGCCTCGGCCGCCAGCAGGGCGCCGATGCGCGCGGCGCTCTCCATGGCCTGGGCGAGCCGGGGATCGGCGAACGGCATCTTCAGGTCCAGCCCCGCCAGGTGCCCGTCGTCCAGCAGCCACACATAGCCGTGCACCACGCCCCGGTGCCGTACGGGCAGGCAGATGCGGCCCTTGAACACCCCCGCCGCCGGGTCCGGCGGGATCCGCAGCGGCGCCTGCGCCCGCGCGATGCCGAACGCCTCGAACCACGCCCGTACCGCCGCCGTCGACCGGCGCTGCAGGATCGAGCGCGTCCGGACGGGGTCCATCATCATCTCGAGGTCGTCGTCGCCGCCGTGGGCGCCGAACGCGATCAGCCCGAAGTCCCGGTCCTCCAGGGTCGCGGGAGCGCCGAGGGCCGCCGAGATCTCGTCCACCAGCTGTTGGTACTCGCCACGCATGCCGCTCCGCACTCCCTTCGGTATTCACCGGCCTTCATTGTCATACATTTGTCTGAGATCCCGGCCACCGATGCGTGACAGCTGTCGATGGCCCGCGAGGTGGCGTGAACTCTACGTTTCACGATGAGTTACTTATGCCGTCTCCCCAGGTGGGAGCGGCCGTCATCGTGGAGGTGCCCCGTGCTGGGTCCCGTGATCCTCGCTGCGTCGCGCAGTGACCGGATGCGTCGTTTCGTGTCGGCCGCCCCGGGCACCAAACAGGTCGTCGACCGCTTCATCGCGGGCGAGACCGTCGATGAGGTCGTCCCGATCGTCGAGGACGCCACGGCCAAGGGCCTCGAGGTGACCCTGGACGTCGTGGGCGAGGACATCACGACGGTCGAGCAGTCCCACGCCGCCCGCGACGCCTACCTCGAGCTGATCGGTCGGCTCAAGGAGCTGGGCCTGGGCGAGCGGGCCGAGATGTCGGTCAAGCTCTCCATGTTCGGCCAGGCGCTGGAGGGCGGCCACGAGCTGGCGCTCGCCAACGTCCGTCCCGTCGTCGAGGCCGCCGCCGCCATCGGCACCACGGTCACCCTGGACGCCGAGGACCACACCACCCTCGACTCGATGTTCGCCATCCACGAGGAGCTGCGGAAGGACTTCCCGCAGACCGGCTGCGTCATCCAGGCCTACCTCTTCCGCACCGAGGACGACGCCCGCCGCCTCGCCGCCGCCGGCAGCCGGGTGCGTATCGTGAAGGGTGCGTACAAGGAGCCCGCCTCCGTCGCGTACCAGGACAAGGCCGAGATCGACAAGGCGTTCGTCCGGATCGTCAAGATCCTCATGGGCGGCCTGGGCTATCCGATGATCGGATCGCACGACCCGCGTCTGATCGCGATCACCCAGGACCTGGCCCGGCAGGCAGGGCGCAAACTGGACGAGTACGAGTTCCAGATGCTGTACGGCATCCGCAGCGACGAGCACGTCCGTTTGTCGGCCGAGGGCCACCGGATGCGCGTCTACACGGCGTACGGCACCGACTGGTACGGCTACTTCATGCGCCGCCTGGCCGAGAAGCCCGCGAACCTGCTGTTCTTCGCCCGCTCCATCCTCACCAAGGGCTGAGCCCCCCTCTCCCGACCACCCTCGAAAAGCCCCGAAGGAGACACGGAACCCATGGACGCCGTGACCCAGGTCCCCGCGCCGGTCAACGAGCCGGTGCACAGCTACGCCCCCGGCTCCCCCGAGCGCGCCCGTCTCGAGGCCAAGCTCAAGGAGCTGGCGGCGAACCCGATCGACCTGCCGATGACGATCAACGGCGAGAAGCGGATGGGCGGTGGCGAGCCGTTCAAGGTCGTCCAGCCGCACAACCACGCCGCCGTCCTCGGCACGTTCAACAACGCCACGCAGCAGGACGCCCAGGACGCGATCGACGCGGCCCTCGCCGCCGCCCCGGCGTGGCGCGCGATGTCCTTCGACGACCGCGCCGCGATCATCCTGCGCGCCGCCGAGCTGCTGGCCGGCCCCTGGCGCGAGACGCTGGCCGCCTCCACCATGCTGGGCCAGTCCAAGACCGCCCAGCAGGCCGAGATCGACACGCCCTGCGAGCTCGTCGACTTCTGGCGCTTCAACGTGCACTTCGCGCGCCAGATCCTGGCCGAGCAGCCGGTCGCCAACTCCGCCGGTGTGTGGAACCGCAGCGACCACCGCCCGCTCGAGGGCTTCGTCTACGCGATCACGCCCTTCAACTTCACCGCCATCGCCGGCAACCTGCCGACCGCCCCCGCCCTCATGGGCAACGTGGTCGTCTGGAAGCCGTCCCCCACCCAGACCCACTCCGCCGTGCTGCTCATGCAGCTGCTGGAGGAGGCGGGCCTGCCCAAGGGCGTCATCAACCTGGTGACCGGCGACGGCATCGCCGTCTCGGACGCGGCCCTGAACCACCCCGAGCTGGCCGGCATCCACTTCACCGGCTCGACCAAGACCTTCCAGTACCTGTGGAAGACGGTCGGCAACAACATCGAGAAGTACAGGTCCTACCCGCGCCTGGTCGGCGAGACCGGCGGCAAGGACTTCGTGGTGGCCCACCCGAGCGCCGACCCGGCGATCCTGAAGACCGCGCTGACCCGCGGTTCCTTCGAGTTCCAGGGCCAGAAGTGCTCGGCCTCCTCCCGCGCCTACGTCCCCCGCTCCATCTGGGAGAACGGCTTCAAGGAGGAGTTCGCGGCCGAGGTCGACGGCATCACCATGGGTGACGTCACCGACCTGTCGCACTTCATCGGCGCCGTCATCGACGACCGCTCGTTCGCCAAGAACAAGGCGGCCATCGACCGCGCCAAGGCCGACCCGACCTGCACCATCGTCGCGGGCGGCAGCTACGACGACTCGGTCGGCTACTTCGTGCGCCCGACCGTCATCGAGTGCACCGACCCGGAGAACGAGGTCTTCACGACCGAGTACTTCGGCCCGATCCTGGCCGTCCACGTCTACGAGGACGCCGACTTCGACGCGATGCTGGCCCAGATGGAGTCCGTCTCGGCGTACGCCCTGACCGGCTCGATCATCGCCCAGGACCGCTACGCGGCGGCCGACGCGATGGAGAAGCTCCGCTTCGCCGCGGGCAACTTCTACATCAACGACAAGTCGACCGGCGCCGTCGTCGGCCAGCAGCCCTTCGGTGGCGGCCGCGCCTCGGGCACCAACGACAAGGCGGGTGCCGCGAGCAACCTGCAGCGCTGGGTGTCGACCCGGTCGATCAAGGAGACCCTGGTCCCGCCGACCGAGTACACCTACCCCCACATGGGCTGATCAGCCCTCAGGTGAACCCCGCCCCCGACCGGCCCCTCAGCCGGCCGGGGGCGGCGTCGTTCCTGCGGGCCGCCCCCGGTCCGGCGGGACGATGCCGGCGTGGGCCCGGAGGCGGCCCGATGGCAGGTTTGTCGCGTTCCTGCCATGAGCGGATTCACCCGGTCGTCTCAGATAGTAGGAAGTCCGAGTAATCCTGCAGACATTCACGGCGCCCCTGTCCTAGCGTGGACGTCAGCCGAACCCTCCGCTCCATCGAGCGACGCGGTCGCGGCCCGTGCGACGAGCGCAGGTGACCCCTGCGGCACCGGCCCCCGCCCCTTTCCTCCGGCTGTTCGACCGACCCTCCCGGGACACCACAGGACCTCCATCGCACCCGCGCGCCCGCGCGCACTTCACCACGAGGAGACGTGACCGCCATGGCCGACACCGCCGTCCGCAGGATCCGCCGCGCCGCCCGTACGTCCGCCGGCGCCGAGGGCAAGGCCGACCGGGCGAACGCCGCCGCCGCGCTCCAGCGTGCCCTCGACCGTCGCGACAACGGCGGCGTGACCGGTCACTGACCCGCGGTCCCGCCGGTCCGCGGCCCGGCGGCACCATGCTCCGGCCCGGCCTCCCCGCCGGTGGTCGTTCCGGCCCCCCTGCCGGTGGGCGTTCCGGGCTCCGGCCCGGGATCCGCGCGCCGCCCGGAGCGGACGACCGTGAAGTGGTCGATGCGCGCCCCGCTCTCCGCCAGCGCCGTCACCCGCAGCCGGGGGCGGCGCCCCGGCTCGGCCTCGACGGCCAGGAACGAGTAGCCGGTGTAGCGCACCCGCGACCACTCCACCCGCTCCGGGCTCTTGACGCGCCCCTTGGCCCAGAAATAGCTGGGCACGCTCTCGACGCTCCTGACGTGCCCCTCGTAGCTGTCGGCGGCGGGGAAGTCGTACAGCGTCTTCCCCGCGCCGCCCGCGGTGACGTACACGATGCCGTCGCGGGCGGGGTCCACGCTCTCGCCGATGGGCACCTCCTTGCCCACGCGCGTTCCCTTTATCGCGTCGGTGCGCTCGTAGACGTGGTTGTGGCCGTTGATGACGAGGTCCACCTGGTGCTTCTCGAACAGCGGCAGCCACGCGGCGCGCACCCCGCCGTCCGAGGCGTGGCCGCGCGTGGTGGAGAAGGCGCAGTGGTGGAAGAAGACCACCAGGAAGTCGATGTCCGGCAGCTCGCGCAGCTCCCGCAGCCGGCGGTCGAGCCAGGCGGTCTGCCGGCCACGGCTGTAGCCGGCGTTGGCGGCGATCTCGTACGAGACGTCATTGGCGTCCAGCGCGACGACGCCGACGTTGCCGTAGGCGAAGGAGTAGACGCCCGGCGCGTGCCGCGGGTCGAAGCCGTTGTCCGGCAGCGCCCAGCGGGCGCTCTGCCCGCCGTAGCCGTTGGGGGAGTACCACGCCTCCATGTCGTGGTTGCCGGTGGTCACCATCCAGGGCACCCGGGCCGCCACCGACTCGGTCTGGGCCAGAAACTGGTCCCACACCCGGGCGTCGTAGACGTCCGTGGGCTTGCCCGCGCCGCTGTCGTCGGCGTAGCAGATGTCGCCGGCGTGGAGGTGGAAGGCCGGGTTCTGGCCCAGGATCAGCTGGTCGTTGGCGAGGGCGTGGTAGCTCACGCCCTGGTCGCCGAAGGCGGTGAACACGAACGGCTCGGGGCGCGAGGGGGCCGTGGTGAAGGTGCCGAGGGCGGCGAAGTGCCGGGGGTCGGCGGGGTCGTGGCCGTCGTGGCCGACGCCGTAGTAGTAGGTCTGGCCGGGCCGGAGGTCGTCCAGGGCCACGTGCAGATAGACCTGGTCGACGGCCGGCAGCTTCTTCGTCAGGGCCGGGGTGTGCAGGTCGCGCACCTCGGCGGGGATCCGTTCGCCGAGCTCCCAGGGCCGCACCCCCACGCGCACATGCGGGCGCCGGACCGCGAACGGCACCTGCCAGGAGATCCGCATCTGGGTGCGCGGGTCGGCGCCGAAGGCCAGATGGCGGCCGAAGGGCGCGACGAGCGAGCCGTCGACCCTCGCCGTGGCGGGGGCGGTGACCAGGGTGGGGGACGGCGTCCGGGCGTACGCGGCCGTACCGGCGCCCAGCAGGCCGGTGCCCGTGACGGCGCCCGCCGTGGCCGCGCCGGCGCGCAGCATTCCGCGCCGGGTGAGCCTGGTGCGCAGATACTCGTGCTGTTCCGCCATCGACATCCGGCTCGCCAGCCGGTCGGGGATTCCTACCCGTGGTGTGTCCATGCCGGGAAGGTCCCAGGAAACCCCGCCGGGGACACCCGCTTCGGCCGAACGTGGCCTGTCCGGATGGCATCGTGTCCGCGATATGGACGGTACGTGTCATCCATCGGGACGAGGGAGTACGGTCCCGGTATGTCTCGCAGCATTCGCCTCGCAGTGATCCCCGGTGACGGCATCGGCCCCGAAGTCGTGGCCCAGGGCCTCAAGGTCCTCGGCTCCGTGCTCCCTTCGGACGTCAAGCTCGAGACCAGGGAGTACGACCTCGGAGCCCGCCGCTGGCACGCCACCGGCGAGACCCTCACGGGCGTCGAGCTCGACTCCCTCAAGCAGCACGACGCGATCCTCCTCGGCGCGGTCGGCGACCCCTCCGTGCCGTCCGGCGTGCTCGAGCGCGGGCTGCTGCTCAAGCTGCGGTTCGCCTTCGACCACTACGTCAACCTGCGCCCCGCGAAGCTGTTCCCCAATACGGCTACCCCGCTCGCCGGCCGGCCCGACATCGACTTCGTCGTCATCCGCGAGGGCACCGAGGGCCCCTACGTCGGCAACGGCGGCACGATGCGCACCGGCACCCCCCACGAGGTCGCCACCGAGGTCAGCGTCAACACCGCCCTCGGCGTGGAGCGCGTGGTCCGCGACGCCTACGAGCGCGCCCGTTCCCGCCCCCGCCGCAAGCTGACGCTCGTTCACAAGAACAACGTCCTCGTCCACGCCGGCCACCTGTGGAAGAACATCTTCGACCGGGTGGGCCAGGAGTACCCCGAGGTCACCACCGACTACCTGCACGTCGACGCCGCGACGATCTTCTTCGTCACCGACCCCGGCCGCTTCGACGTGATCGTCACCGACAACCTCTTCGGCGACATCCTCACCGACCTCGCCGCGGCCGTCACCGGCGGCATCGGTCTCGCCGCCTCGGGCAACATCAACCCCGACGGCACCTTCCCCTCGATGTTCGAGCCGGTCCACGGCTCCGCGCCCGACATCGCCGGCACCGGGAAGGCCGACCCGACGGCCACCGTGCTGTCCGTGGCGCTCCTGCTGCGCCACCTCGGCTTCGAGGCCGAGGCGGCCCGCGTCGAGACGGCCGTGGCCGAGGACGTCACCGCGCGGGACGGCTCGTTCCGCACGACGGACCAGATCGGCGACGCGCTCGTATCGCGCGTACTCGCCGGCTCCGTAACCGGCTGATCCGTCCGCCCGCACGTCTCCCGACGCCACCCGTGGAAGAGCGGCACCCGCCGCCCTCCACGGGTGTGCCGTCGCGCGGACCGGATGCCACCATCGATTCCCGGCCGCGCATACACATTTTCCGTCGGGCCCCTCACGAGCGATAATCGAACGTGGGGCCGCGATATGAGGCGAAGCTCGGACGTCCTCGTACATACGGGACGGAGTGAGCGCGGTCCGCCACACACCAAGGTGAAGGACACGCATTCATGACGACGCCCACGATCGAGCTCAAGCCCTCCTCGCACCCGCTGTCCGCCGCGGAGCGGGAGAAGATCCTGGCCAGCCCCGGCTTCGGCCGCCACTTCACCGATCACATGGTGACCATCAAGTGGACCGAGGGCCGCGGCTGGCACGACGCCCAGCTCGTTCCGTACGCGCCGCTGTCGATCGACCCGGCGAACATGACGCTCCACTACGCCCAGGAGATCTTCGAGGGGCTCAAGGCCTACCGCCGCCCCGACGGCTCCGTCGCCACCTTTCGGCCCGAGGCCAACGCCCGGCGCTTCCAGTCGTCCGCGCGTCGGCTGGCCATGCCGGAGCTGCCGGAGGAGCTGTTCATCGAGGCCTGTGACGTCCTCGTCCGCCAGGACGAGGCCTGGGTGCCCGCGCACGGCGGCGAGGAGTCCCTCTACCTGCGCCCCTTCATGATCGCGACCGAGGTCGGCCTGGGCGTGCGGCCCGCCAACGAGTACCTCTTCATCGTGATCGCCTCCCCGGCGGGCGCCTACTTCCCCGGTGGCGTCAAGCCCGTCTCCGTCTGGCTCTCCGAGAACTACGTCCGCGCCGTCCCCGGCGGCATGGGCTTCGCCAAGACCGGCGGCAACTACGCGGCCTCGCTGCTCGCCCAGGCCGAGGCGGCCGAGAAGGGCTGCGACCAGGTGGTCTGGCTCGACGCGCTCGAGCGCAAGTGGGTCGAGGAGATGGGCGGCATGAACCTGTACTTCGTGTACGGGGACAAGATCGTCACGCCCGAGCTGACCGGCTCGCTGCTGGCCGGCGTCACCCGTGACTCGCTGCTCACGATCGCCAAGGACCTCGGCTACACCTCCGAGGAGGGCCGGATCTCCACCGAGCAGTGGAAGCGCGACACCGAGAACGGCACCCTCACCGAGGTCTTCGCCTGCGGCACGGCCGCGGTGATCACCCCGGTCGGCTCGGTGAAGTCCGCGGGCGCCGAGTGGACCCAGGCCGACGGGCAGCCCGGCGAGGTGACCCTGAAGCTCCGCAAGGCGCTGCTGGACGTCCAGACCGGTGCGGCCGAGGACGCCCACGGCTGGATGCACCCGCTGGGCTAGCGGACGGACGCCATGACAGCCGCTCATGAACGGCCGCGGTGAGCGGCCGTCATGAGCGGCTCTCATGTGGGGTGGGCCACGACGGGCGGCGTGCTGGTCGCGTGCTGGTCGTGCGCTTGCCGCGTGCTCGCCGCGTGCTGTCGTGCGCATGGGGTGCGTTTGTCGTGAACACAACGCACGCAAGTACGCGGGATCGTTGCCGCCCGCACCCTTGTCCGAAACCCGGCCGTTCCGCCACCGTGATCGACCATGGGACAGGGACAGGCACAGGGGCAGCAGTCACAGCATTGGAAGAAGATCTGGGTCGGCTCGGCCGGCAACATGGTCGAGTGGTTCGACTGGTTCGTCTACGCCAGCTTCGCCACGTACTTCGCGGGATCCTTCTTCCCCGAGGGCAATGACACCGCCAAGCTCATGAACACCGCCGGCATCTTCGCCGTCGGCTTCTTCATGCGGCCCGTCGGCGGCTGGCTGCTGGGCCGCGTCGGCGACCGGCGCGGCCGCAAGGCGGCGCTGACGCTGACCGTCAGCCTGATGTCCGCCTCCGCGGTGCTGATCGCCGTCGCCCCCACATACGCGGTCGCGGGCTACGGCGGCGTCGCCGTCCTGCTCGTCGCCCGGCTGCTGCAGGGGCTGTCGGTGGGCGGCGAGTACGCGGCCAGCGCCACGTACCTCACCGAGGCCTCCGCGCCGGGCCGCCGCGGCTTCGCCTCCAGCTTCCAGTACGTGTCGATGACCGCGGGCCAGATCCTGGGCCTGGGCATCCAGATCATCCTGCAGCGCACCCTCACCAGCGGTGAGCTGCACAGCTGGGGCTGGCGCATCCCGTTCGTCGTGGGCGCCCTGGGCGCGGCCGTCATCTTCTACCTGCGGCGCAACATGCTCGAGACCGATGCCTACGAGGAGGAGGCGGGCGAGGAGAGCGACGCCCAGGCCTCGGAGCGCGGGACGATCCGGGCGCTGCTGCGGCACAAGCGCGAGGCGTTCCTGGTGATCGCGCTGACCATGGGCGGCACGGTGGCGTACTACACGTACACCACCTACCTGACGAAGTACCTGTCGAACTCCGCGGGCCTGCCCAAGCAGACGGCGACGCTCGTCAGCTTCTGCGCGCTGATCGTCTTCGCCTGCCTGCAGCCGCTGGCCGGCGCGCTGTCGGACCGGATCGGACGCCGCCCGCTGCTGATCACCTTCGCCGTCGGCTCGACCTTCCTCACCGTGCCGATCATGACGATGCTCCGGCAGGCGGGGTCGTTCTGGCCCGCCCTGGGGCTGTCGCTGCTGGCGCTGGTGGTGGTCACCGGCTACACGTCGATCAACGCCTGTGTGAAGGCGGAGCTGTTCCCGACGGGCGTACGGTCCCTCGGCGTGGCCCTGCCGTACGCGATCGCCAACGCGCTGTTCGGCGGGACGGCGGAGTACGTGGCCCTGTGGTTCAAGAAGTCCGGTCTCGAGTCGGGCTTCTACTGGTACGTGGCCGGCTGCGCGGCGGTGTCGCTGGTCGTCTACCTCACCATGCGCGAGACGCGTGACATCGACCTGAAGCGGGTGGGAGGCACGCCCGACGGGCGTCTGGACGCGGACAAAGTGCCCGCATCCTGAGACTCGCCCTCATCGGGGGCCGGACCTGTGCCAGCATGCCGTCATGCTCCCGTTCGCCACGATTATTGGCAGCAGGCGCGCCGGTCCGCAGTGACCGCTTCGCACCACCCCGTACGAAGCGGACACCGTCGTCCCAGACCCGCGCGCAGACCTCTCGCACCCGCGAGAGGTTTTTGCGTTTCCGGACCACCCGCACCGGAGGCGCAGGGCGAGGGATCATAGGGGGACGGTGGAACCGGTCATTCCGGTAGACCGACATCCTCACAGGAGTCAGAGCAGCATGACGGACGCAACCGACGGACGCGACGAGCGCCTCGATCACGGACGCGACAACGGCCGCGACAACGGTCTCGACGCCGGTCTCGATGCCGACCTCGACGACGCTTTCCATGTCTTCGACACCACGCTGCGCGACGGAGCCCAGCGCGAGGGCATCAACCTCACCGTCGCGGACAAGCTGACCATCGCCCGCCACCTGGACGACTTCGGCGTCGGCTTCATCGAGGGCGGCTGGCCCGGCGCCAACCCCCGGGACACCGAGTTCTTCCGGCGCGCCCGCGAAGAGATCGACTTCCGGCACGCGCGGCTCGTGGCGTTCGGCGCCACCCGCAAGGCGGGCGTGCGCGTCGAGGACGACGCGCAGGTGGCCGGGCTGCTCGACTCGCAGGCCCCCGTCGTCACCCTGGTGGCCAAGTCCCACGACCGGCACGTCGAACTCGCCCTGCGCACCACGCTCGAGGAGAACCTCGCGATGGTGCGCGACACGGTCGCCTACCTGCGTGGGAAGGGCCGCCGCGTCTTCGTCGACTGCGAGCACTTCTTCGACGGCTACCGCGCCAACCCCGGCTACGCCACCGAGGTCGTCCGCACCGCCCACGAGGCCGGCGCCGACGTCGTCGTGCTGTGCGACACCAACGGCGGCATGCTGCCCGCCCAGGTCGAGGCGGTCGTCCGCACGGTGCTCGACAACACCGGCGCCCGCCTCGGCATCCACGCCCAGGACGACACCGGCTGCGCCGTGGCCAACACCCTCGCCGCCGTGGACGCGGGCGCCACGCACGTGCAGTGCACCGCCAACGGCTACGGCGAGCGGGTCGGCAACTCCAACCTCTTCCCGGTCGTGGCCGCCCTGGAGATCAAGTACGGACGCCGGGTGCTGCCCGCGGGCAAGCTCGCCGAGATGACCCGGATCTCGCACGCCATCGCCGAGGTCGTCAACCTCACGCCCGCCACCCATCAGCCGTACGTGGGGGTTTCCGCCTTCGCCCACAAGGCGGGGCTGCACGCCTCCGCCATCAAGGTGGACCCGGACCTCTACCAGCACATCGACCCGGAGCGGGTCGGCAACACCATGCGGATGCTCGTCTCCGACATGGCCGGCCGGGCCTCCGTCGAGCTCAAGGGCAAGGAACTCGGCATCGACCTGGGCGGCGACCGCGAGCTGATCGGCCGCGTCGTCGAGCGGGTCAAGGAACGCGAGCTGGCCGGCTACACCTACGAGGCCGCCGACGCCTCCTTCGAGCTGCTGCTCCGCGCCGAGGTCGAGGGCAGGGCGCGCCGCTACTACCGCGTGGAGTCCTGGCGCGCCATCGTCGAGGACCGCCCCGACGGCACCCACGCCAACGAGGCGACGGTAAAACTGTGGGCCAAGGGCGAGCGCATCGTCGCCACCGCGGAAGGCAACGGCCCCGTCAACGCACTCGACCGCGCCCTGCGCGTCGCCCTGGAGCGCATCTACCCCCAGCTCGCCCCCCTGAAGCTGACGGACTACAAGGTCCGCATCCTCGAAGGCAGCCTGGGCACCGGCTCCACCACCCGGGTCCTGGTCTCCACCAGCGACGAAAACGGCGAATGGTCGACGGTGGGCGTAGCCGAGAACGTCATCGCGGCATCGTGGCAGGCACTGGACGACGCGTACGCGTACGGCTTGCGGCGCGCGGGGGTCGAGCCGCAGGAGTGACCGACGGGTTGTGGGCAGTTGTTCCGCAAGGGCGGAACGGGGTGGGCACAACACGACCCACCGGCCCGCACCACGAGGGGTCCGGGGCGAAGCCCCGGTTACGGGAAAGGGGCGGGGTGGGAAACAAACCCCGCCCCCACCTACCGGTCGAACTCCGCCCCCAGCCCAGCTCCCAACAGGTCATACGCCCGATCCGCATCCGCATGCGCCTCGGGCAACGCCTCGCCGACCCCCCGCCCATCCGCCAGCTTCCGCCAGTTCTCCCGCGCCAGCCGCTGATGCACGGTGATGATCTGCGCCGCCGCCAGCCCGGCCGTCAGCGCGTCGCTTCCGCTCGCCTCGACCAGCGCCCCGGCCAGCAGCTCCTCGTCGCGGCCGGAGTAGCGGACGAGGCGCGCGAGGAGGCTGGGGGTCGTGTAGACCATGTCGTTGAAGGCGCGCACCGTGGGGTTGTCGTTGAGGCCCGTGATCGGGTCGTGGGCCTCGAGGCGCTCGTGGAAGTGCGCGCGGAGCGCGCCCAGCGGGGACTGGCCGGCCGTCCTGCCGCTCACGACGCGTGCGGCCTCGCCCTGGTGGTCCGCGATGCGGTGCAGGACCAGGTCCTCCTTGGCCGGGAAGTAGCGGAACAGCGTCGGCTTGGACACCTCGACGGCCGCCGCGACGTCCGCGACGGAGACCTGGTCGAAGCCGCGCTTGAGGAACAGCTCGACGGCGGTGTCCGACAGCGCCTGGCGCGTGCGCTGCTTCTTGCGTTCCCGTAGCCCTGGCTCGTCACTCACACCTTCACTCTAGCAGGTGACGTTACTCGGAATCTTTTGTTACTCGGTTGCATTTTCGGGCGGGCGGGTCTTTCATGGGTGCATGACTTCCATCGACGCAATGACCGACATGTCGCCCCATGAGCCGATCGACGAACTGACCGGCGTACGCGCCGACGCATCCGCCGACGCACGGACCGACGTGCTGGTCGTGGGCGCGGGGCCCACCGGACTCACCCTCGCCTGCACGCTCGCCCGGGCCGGAGCGGCCGTGCGGATCATCGACAAGTCTCCGGCTTTCCACCGCACTTCGCGGGGCAAGGGGCTCAACCAGCGCAGCCGCGAGCTCTTCCACGACCTCGGGGTGGAGGAGCGGGCGGCGGCCTTCGGCGTCGAGCGCATCGCCCTGCGCAAGTACCGCGGCGGCGTCGCGGTCGCGGACTCCGTCCCGTTCGCGGACCGGGTGGCCACGCCCGACGTCCCCTACGCCGGCGGGCTGCTCATTCCCCAGTGGCGCACCGAGCAGGTCCTGCGCGACCGGCTCGCCGAATACGGCGTCGAGGTCGAACTGGGCTGTGAGCTCCCGGGATTCACCCAGGACGGGGACGGGGTCGTCGCGACGCTCGCCGACGGGCGGCGCGTCACGGCCGCGTATCTGGCGGGCTGTGACGGCGGCCGCAGCCCGGTGCGCAAGGCGCTGGGCGTGGGCTTCGAGGGGGAGACCGATGCCGAGGAGTGCATGGTGATCGGCGACGTCCGGGCCGACGGGCTCGACCCCGCCTACTGGCACCAGTGGTTCGACGAGAACGCGGCGATCATGCTCTGCCCGTTCAAGGGCACCTCGCACTGGCAGTTGCAGGGCGCGCCCGAGCGCGACGCCGAGGGGCGGCCCCTGCCGCCGTCGCTGGAGAGCTTCCAGCGGCTCTTCGACCAGTGCGCGCGGATGCCCGGAGTGCGGCTGTCCGACCCCACGTGGTTCTCCACCTACCGCATCAACGTCCGCATGGCCGACCGCTTTCGCGTCGGGCGGGTCTTCCTCGCCGGCGACGCCGCGCACGTCCACTCGATAGCCGGCGGCCTGGGCATGAACACCGGCATCCAGGACGCCTTCAACCTGGGCTGGAAGCTGGCGCTCGTGGTGCGCGGGCTGGCCGGGGCCGGGCTGCTGGACACCTACGAGGAGGAGCGGCTGCCGGTCGCCGCGTGGACGCTCGACGTCACGAACGAGCGGCTGCGCGCGGTGCTCGAGGGGGTGCGGGAGGCCGGTGTGGGAACGGAGGTCGGGCTCACGGACGACGTCACCACGCTGGGGGTCGGCTACGGCTGGGGCGGCCTGGCGTGGGGCGGTCCGAAGGCGGGGGAGAGGGCGCCCGACGCGCCCTGCCGGGACGCCGCGACAGGCGAGGACATACGGCTCTTCGACGTCTTCGCCGGCCCGGAGTTCACTCTGCTCGGCGTCGGCCCGGACAGCGCCGAGGCCCTGGCGGAGGCGGAGGAGAAGTGCGCGGGCCTGCTGACCACGCGCCTCGTCGACGACCACGAGGGCCATGTGCGACGCGGGTACGACATGGACGGTGACGGGCTCGTGCTCGTACGGCCCGACAACCATGTCGCGCTGAGCGCGGGTGTGGACCGAGGCGCGGAGGTCGTCGACCGTCTGCTGCGCCTCGGCCGCTGACACCGCATGGATCAGGCCTGGGGGGCGGTCTTGACGGCGGAGATGTCGAAGGTGAGCTTCACCTTGTCGCTGACCATCACGCCACCGGCCTCCAGGGCCGCGTTCCAGGTGAGTCCCCAGTCGGAGCGCAGGATCTCCGTGCCGCCCTCGAAGCCGACGCGCTCGTTGCCGTAGACGTCGGTGGCCGAGCCGTTGAACTCGAGGTCGATGCTCAGCGGCCGGGTGACGTCCTTGATGGTGAGATCGCCGGTCAGGCGGTAGCGGTCGCCGCCCAGCTGCTCGGCGGAGGTGGAGCGGAACGACATCAGGGGGAAGGCTGCGGCGTCGAAGAAGTCGTCGCCCCGCAGGTGGGCGTCGCGGTCCTTGATGCCGGTGTCGACGCTGTCGATCGTGACGTCGATGGTGGCGGTGGAGCGGTGGGGGGCGGAGCCGTCGAGGCGGAGCGCGCCCTTGTAGTCGGTGAAGGAGCCCTTGACGTTGGTGACCATCGCGTGGCGCACGGTGAAGCCGATGCTGCTGTGAGCCGGGTCGATGGCGTAGTCGCCGGTCAGGGCGGCCAGTGCGGGGTCCACGTCGAGGACGGCGGCGGGGGCGGAGGTCTCGACGGTGTTCTGCTTGCGGGAGAAGAAGCCCATGACATGCTCCAGGTCGGGTTGTAGTTCAACTTTCAACGAGATTGAGCATAGGGCCATCTCGTTCAACTTTCAACATGTTCGGTGGCGGGACTTCCCGGCGCCGGGATTTTCGGCCGGATCTCCCCGTCGGAGGTCATTGCCACCCCCGGGGCCGCGTGCCAGCGTGTGCGCCGTGCCGTCGCCCTTCCCCTCCGGTACCACCCGCCGCGGCTTCCTCGCCGCCTCCGTCGTGAGCGCGCTCGGCCTCACCCCCTCGCCCGCCCGGGCGGACGGCGGGGACGACGAGTTCGCGGTGCTCCGCCGCCGCTGGCGCGACCTCGTGCTCGGCAGTGGCTTCGACCCGGCCGCCGAGCCCTACGCCACCGCCCTGCGCCGCACCGGCGAGCTCGCCCGTGCCCACCGCGCGGGCATGCGCCCCGCCCCCGCCTCGCTCTGGCCCGACGCCCCCTTCGACCCACCAGCCGGCATCACCCAGAGCTACGCCCGCCTGTTCACCATGGCCCAGGCCCACGCCCAGCCCGGCACCGGCCTCACCGGCGACCCGGGCCTCGCCGCCGACGTCCTCGCCGGGCTCGACCACCTCCACGAGCGCGTCTACCACCCCGGCACCACCCGCTACGGCAACTGGTGGGAGTGGCAGATCGGCAGCCCCCGCCTGCTCCTGGACACCCTCGCCCTCCTCCACGACGCCGCCGGCCCGGAGCGGCGCGCCCGCTGCCTCGCCGCCGTCGACCACTTCGTTCCCGACTCCCTGCTCGGCGCCTACACGGGCACGAGCACCGGCGCCAACCGCGTCGACCTGTGCCGGGTCGTCGCCCTGCGCGGCGTGCTCGGCGCGGCCCCCGCCAAGATCGCCCTCGCCCGGGACGCCCTCTCACCCGTCTTCCCCCACGTCACCCGGGGCGACGGCCTCTACGCCGACGGCTCCTTCGTCCAGCACACGACGGTCGCCTACACCGGTACGTACGGCTGTGTGCTGCTCGACGGCCTCGGCCGGCTCTTCGCGCTGCTGCGGGGGTCGAGCTGGGAGGTCACCGACCCGCTCCGGCGGATCGTCCACGACAGCGTCGAGCGGGCCTACGCACCGCTGATCCACAACGGCCTGGTCATGGACAGCGTCTCCGGCCGTGCCGTCAGCCGGGGCGTGCAGGGCGACGACCCGCAGTCGCTCCCGCAGAGCGACCACCAGCGCGGCCACGCCCTGATCGCCGCCATCGCCCTGCTAGCGGCCGGCGCGACCCCGGCCGAGCGGGACCGCTGGCACGCGATGATCAAAGGGTGGGCCGCCCGGGACGCCGGCGGCCCGGCGCACACCGATCCCCGGTTCCCGGTCGCCGACCTGGCCCGCCTCGCCGCGGTCCAGGCCGCCCCCGTCCCCCCGGCGCCCGAGCCCGTGGGCCACCGCCTGTTCCCGGCCATGGACCGGGCCGTCCACCGGCGCCCCGGGTGGGCCGCGAACATCGCCATGGCCTCCGACCGCATCACCTACTACGAGAACGGCAACGGCGAGAACCCGCGCGGCTGGCACACCGGCGCCGGAATGCTCTACTGGTGGCCCGCCCACGGCGACGGCCAGTACAGCGACGCCTTCTGGCCCACCGTCGACCCCCACCGCCTGCCCGGCACCACCGTCTCGGCGCTCCCGCTCGCCGACAACGAGGGCGGCGGCTGGGGCGCCCCCCGGCCGGCGGTGCGCTGGGTGGGCGGAGCGACGGACGGCGCGTACGCGGCCGTCGGGCAGCACCTCAAGGGGCTCGGCTCCACGCTCGAGGCGCGCAAGTCGTGGTTCTGTGCGGCCGACGCGATCGTCTGCCTCGGCGCGGGCATCACGGCGCGGGACGGGCAGGAGGTGGAGACGATCGTCGACAACCGCGCCCTCGGCGCCGACGCCACGGCCCCGCTCACGGTCGACGGAGAGCCGCAGCCGGCCGATGACGGCCGGCAGCGGTCCTGGGAGAGCGCCCGCTGGGCGCACCTGGCCGGGCACGGCGGCTATGTCTTCCCCGGAGGCGCCGCACTGGAAGCCCTGCGCGAGGCCCGCACCGGATCCTGGCGGGACATCAACGCCGGCGGCTCGCCCACCCCCCTCACCCGCCACTACCTCACCCTCTGGCACCCCCACGGCACCGACCCCGACGACGCCTCCTACGCCTACGTCCTGATGCCCGGCGCCACCCGGCGGGCCGTCGCCGCCCGCGCCGCCGAGACGGACTGGCTCGCCGTCCTGGCCAACACCCGCGACCGCCAGGCCGTCCACATCCCCTCGCTCGGCCTGACCGCCGCCAACTTCTGGCAGCCCGGCACCGCCGGCCCCCTCACCGTCACCGCGCCCGCCTCCGTGCTCGTACGCCGCCACGGCCGCACGGCCACCCTCCACCTCGCCGAACCCCCGCGCACCGGCGCCCCCCTCGAGCTCACCTGGCACCACCCCGTGCGGCGCGTCACCGCCCACGATGCCTCGGTGCAGGTGCTCGCCACCGGCCCCCGGCTGCGGCTGGGCGTCGCACCGGGCACCGCCTGCGCCACACACGCCTGCGCCGTGGAGCTGGGGGAGTAGGCCGCGAGAGCCGCCCGATCACCCGGACGGCGGTACCTGGTCAAGCCATATATAAGCCGCCTTGGACGGTCCGGATTTGTGGAGTGCCCACAGCGTGGGACGGCCGGTCGAACGCGGGGAACTGATAAGGGTGCAGTGCGCTTCTGTCTCGCCTGCCCACGAAATCGCGCAGTACGTTGTGTGGAACCGACATGATGTTCCGGGACTCCCGCCGCGTACCGTCTTTCCATGAGCAATCTCGAAGGTGCGCCCGTAGAGGCGAGTGACGTCCGTGGGCGCGTCGCCGAGCTGCATGCCATTCGCGAGCAGGTTCGGCGTGGTCCGAGTGAGCGGGCTACCGAGGCCCAGAAGGCCAAGGGGAAGCTGACCGCCCGCGAGCGCATAGATCTGCTGCTGGATGAGGGCTCCTTCAACGAGGTGGAGCCCCTCCGCCGGCACCGGGCGAGCGGGTTCGGCCTGGAGGCCAAGCGCCCCTACACGGACGGTGTGATCACCGGCTGGGGCACGGTGCACGGACGGACGGTGTTCGTCTACGCCCACGACTTCCGTATCTTCGGCGGCGCGCTGGGCGAGGCCCACGCCACGAAGATCCACAAGATCATGGACATGGCCATCGCGGCCGGCGCACCCCTGGTGTCGCTGAACGACGGCGCCGGCGCCCGTATCCAGGAAGGCGTCTCGGCGCTCGCCGGGTACGGCGGGATCTTCCAGCGCAACACCAAGGCCTCGGGCGTCATCCCGCAGATCAGCGTGATGCTCGGCCCCTGCGCCGGCGGTGCCGCGTACAGCCCGGCCCTGACGGACTTCGTGTTCATGGTCCGTGAGACGTCGCAGATGTTCATCACCGGCCCGGACGTGGTGCGCGCCGTCACCGGCGAGGAGATCACCCAGAACGGCCTCGGCGGCGCGGATGTGCACGCCGAGACCTCCGGTGTGGCCCACTTCGCCTACGACGACGAGGAGACGTGCCTGGAGGAGGTCCGCTACCTCCTGTCGCTGCTGCCGCAGAACAACCGGGAGAACCCTCCGCGCGTGGCGTCGGAGGACCCGGCCGACCGCGTCGGCGAGGCCCTGCTCGACCTGGTCCCGGCCGACGGCAACCGCCCGTACGACATGCGCAAGGTCATCGAGGAGCTCGTCGACGACGGCGACTACCTCGAGATCCACGAGCGCTGGGCCACCAACATCATCTGTGCCCTGTCCCGCCTCGACGGGCAGGTCGTCGGCATCGTGGCGAACCAGCCGCAGTCCCTCGCCGGCGTCCTGGACATCGAGGCCTCGGAGAAGGCCGCGCGCTTCATCCAGATGTGCGACGCCTTCAATATTCCGATCATCACTCTTCTGGACGTGCCCGGCTTCCTGCCGGGCGTCGATCAGGAGCACGGCGGAATCATCCGCCACGGCGCGAAACTGCTCTACGCCTACTGCAACGCGACCGTGCCGCGGATCTCGGTGATCCTGCGCAAGGCCTACGGCGGCGCCTACATCGTCATGGACTCCCAGTCCATCGGCGCCGACCTGACCTACGCCTGGCCCACCAACGAGATCGCGGTCATGGGCGCCGAGGGCGCCGCCAACGTGATCTTCCGCAAGCAGATCGCCGAGGCGGACGACCCCGACGCCATGCGCGCCCGCATGGTCAAGGAGTACAAGTCCGAGCTCATGCACCCGTACTACGCGGCCGAGCGCGGCCTGGTCGACGACGTGATCGACCCCGTCGAGACCCGGTCGGTGCTGATCCGGTCGCTGGCGATGCTCGCCACCAAGCACGCCGACCTGCCGTCCCGCAAGCACGGCAACCCGCCTCAGTAACGCACGCCCAGTACTTCACCCATCGGAGATACGCATGAACGACACGCTCGTACGCGTCGAGAAGGGCCTCGCGGACGCCGAGGAACTGGCAGCCGTGACCGCCGTACTCCTCGCCCGTGCCGCCGGCCGCGAGAACGCCGCCGAGGCCCCCCGCCCGCGTCGCACCACGGCCGGCTGGCGCCGACTGGAGCGCAGCTCCGGCTTCCGCGCACCGCACAGCTGGCAGGGCTGATCACCTCCCGGCCGACCGGGTCCACCGGGTCCACGTAAAGCCGTACATGAGGAAGGGCCCCGAGCGAAACGCTCGGGGCCCTTCCTCGTGCGCGCCACCGCGCGGGAACGCGAAGAGGTCCCCGCACTCCCGAGGAGTGCGGGGACCTCTTCGCATCCGTGCTAGCGCAGGCGCGCCATGAGGGCGTGCTCGACGAGCGTGATGAGGGCGCTCTTCGCCTCGTTGCGGTGGCGGGCGTCCGTCGTGATGATCGGCGCGTCGGGGCCGATCTGGAGGGCCTCGCGGACCTCCTCCGGGTTGTAGGGCTGGTGCCCGTCGAAGCCGTTGAGGGCGATGACGAAGGGCAGACCGCTGTTCTCGAAGTAGTCGACCGCGGGGAAGCAGTCGGCGAGACGGCGGGTGTCGACGAGGACGACGGCGCCGATGGCGCCGCGGACCAGGTCGTCCCACATGAACCAGAAACGGTCCTGACCCGGCGTACCGAAGAGGTACAGGATCAGGTCCTGGTCCAGGGTGATACGGCCGAAGTCCATGGCCACGGTCGTCGTGGTCTTGTCCGGCGCGTGGGTGAGGTCGTCGATGCCCGCCGAGGCGGAGGTCATGACGGCTTCGGTGCGCAGCGGGTTGATCTCCGAGACCGCGCCGACGAACGTGGTCTTGCCCACGCCGAAGCCACCCGCGACGACGATCTTCGCGGAGGTGGTGGAGCGGGCTGCCTCGCCGCTAGAGGTTCCGAAGTCCACTGAGCACCCTTTCGAGCAGTGTCACGTCAGGCTGGCCGCCGGCGGACGCATCGCCGCCGGGCTGATGAATGGCGACGAGTCCGGCCTCCGCCAGGTCGGCTACGAGGATCCGGGCGACGCCGAGCGGAATGGAAAGGAGCGCCGAGATCTCGGCGACCGATTTGATCTCGGTGCACAGGTGGCAGATGCGCTGGTGTTCCGGCAACTGCCCTTGAAGCTGGGACGGCTGGGCCGTGGTGTGCACCAGTGCCTCGATGGCGAGCTGGTACCGCGGCCTGGTCCGGCCGCCGGTCATCGCGTAAGGGCGGACCAGCGGGTTGTTCCTGGCGCCGCCGCCGGAAGGGGCGGCCGCACGCCGGTGTTGCTGAGGCTGGGCGGGCACATGCGGAGGTCGCTGCTCCGGCATGGACCCGTAGCCCGGTGAGGATGGTGAGGAGGGGAAGTTGTAGCGGTTCAACGGCTGTTGAGCCTGCTGATCATTGCCATACGGGTAACCGCCTGGGGGCGTTGCCACGTCTCCTCCTCCAACTTGCCTGTCTACTGCTGGCCGCGCCACCGCACCCTATGGCGCGGTGGCGCGAAACGCACTGTCTCTTTGCTAGTTGAGAAGGCTCCCCTGCAGTTCCGCCCGCAGGTCGGGCGTCAGGACATTGCCGGCGCGGTCCACGAGAAGGGCCATCTCGTAGCCCACGAGGCCGATGTCGCACTCGGGGTGCGCCAGTACGGCCAGCGAGGAACCGTCCGAGATGGACATGATGAAGAGGAAGCCGCGCTCCATCTCCACCACGGTCTGGTTGACCGTGCCGCCCTCGAAGATGCGGGAGGCACCGGCGGTCAGTGAGGTCAGGCCGGAGGCGACCGCCGCCAGCTGGTCGGCGCGGTCCCGCGGAAAGCCTTCGGACATCGCCAGAAGGAGTCCGTCGGCGGAGACCACGACGGTGTGGGACACCCCTGGGGTGTTGTCCACGAAACTGGTGATCAACCAGTTCAGGTTTTGCGCCGCCTGGCTCATCGGGCTCAACTAACGCTCCTGATCGTAGGTGCCGCCGGGGCCGAAGCCCTGGTCGTGTTGCTCATGCTGGTCGTGCGCGGAAGACTCCGGGAAGTCGCCCCCCGCGTTGCGCCCCTGCTGGATGCCGCGGCGCAGGTTGGCGAGCCTGCCACGGACGTCCTCCGGTGCGCGGGAGATCTGCGGGCCCCCCTGGGGGGTCTGCTCCGCCTTGCCCTCGACCAGATTGGCCTTGGGAACCCGGCGGGGGAGACCGGAGGAGGTCACGCCGCCGGCCTTCGGCTCCCGGAGCTGTCCGGCACGCTGCCAGCGCTCGTCGTTCGCCGACCGCCATCCGGAGTCGTCACCCTCCTGAGGCTGCTGTGGGACCTCCTGCTGGGACTGCTCCCGTTCTCCGCCGTCCCTCGTGGCCTCCTCGCCCGTCTCGGGTTGCTGCCACCGCGTGTTGTCGCGGCGCGGCAGACCGGACCCGGTCAGCGAGGGGGATCCGCTCGAGGCGGGGCCCGGACGGTCGAACTCTACGCGCTCGGGCTGGGCTGTGTCAGCGGACGGCTGGGATTCCGATTCCGCTCCGTAACCCTGTCCGTACGCTTGCTGGTACGGACCTGGTTCGGGCCACTCACCTTGGTGGGCGGGCGCGTTGTAGTCGCCGTAGGTCTGCGAGTCGTCAACGGCCGGGTCCGCGTAGGCGGGTTCCGCGTAGCCGTTCTCCGCTTCCGCGTAGCCGTTCTCCGCGTAGCCGCTCTCCGCGTACTGTCCCTCACCGTACGCGTAGCCGCCGTCGGCCGGAGCCGCGCCGGTCTGCGCCTGCGGGGGTATGTGCTCCTGCGGCTGTGCGTGCGGCTGCTCGAACTGCTGCGGGGCCACCTCGTCGCGGAACAGCGGGCGGTTGTCGGAGGACAGCGACGCCCGGCGCTCCTCGCGCATCAGCGACCGGCCGACCGGGTCCATCGTGGCGCCGGAGCCGGGGGCGTCGGGGCGCGCGTCGTAGCGGGAGTCGTCGAAGCCGAGCTCGGCCGCGGTACGGGCCTGGGCCACCGGCTGCTGCTGGACCTGCTGCTGGCCGTGCTGGCCCGGGACCATCTGGGAGACCGTGAAGTCGTCCTGGGCGAGGTCCTCGGCGCCACCGCCGTGCGTGATCACGTCCGGGAGCATCACCAGCGAGGTGGTGCCCGCCTGCTCGCCCGAGGGGCGCAGCTGGACGCGGATGCCGTGCCGGGTCGCCAGCCGGCCGACCACGAACAGACCCATGCGCTGGGAGATCGCGGCGTCCACGGTCGGCGGGTTGGCCAGCTTGTGGTTGATGTCCGCGAAGTCCTCGGCGGTCAGGCCGATGCCCTTGTCGTGGATCTCGACCATGACGCGGCCGTCGGGCAGTCGCGTCGCGGTGACGCGCACCTTGGTGTGCGGGGAGGAGAACGAGGTGGCGTTCTCCAGCAGCTCGGCGAGCAGGTGCACGAGGTCGGTCACGGCCAGGCCGTGGATCTCGGCCTCCGGGAGCCCGCTCAGCTCGATGCGCTCGTACGCCTCCACCTCGGAGGTGGCGGCACGGAGCACGTCCACCAGCGGGATCGGCTGGTCCCAGCGGCGGCCCGGCTCCTCGCCCGCGAGGATGAGGAGGTTCTCACCGTTGCGGCGCATGCGGGTGGCCAGGTGGTCCAGGCGGAAGAGGTTCTCCAGCTGGTCCGGGTCGGCCTCGTTGTTCTCGAGGTCCGTGATCAGGTTCAGCTGGCCCTCGATCAGCGCCTGGTTGCGCCGGGAGAGGTTGGTGAAGATCGCGTTGACGTTGCCCCGGAGCAGTGCCTGCTCGGAGGCGAGTCGCACGGCCTCGCGGTGCACCTGGTCGAAGGCGCGGGCGACCTCGCCGATCTCGTCCTTGGTGTCGATCGGGATGGGCTGGACACGGGTGTCCACACGGCCCGGGTCGGTCCGCGACAGCTGGGCGACCAGCGTCGGCAGGCGCTGCTCGGCCACGTCGAAGGCGGCGGTGCGCAGGCGGCTCATGTTGCGGCTCATCGAGGTGGCCATCTTGCCCGCCACGAGGAACGCGATCAGGAGCGCCAGGATCATGATCGAGGAGTTGACGATCGCCTCGCGCTGGGCGTCCGAGGCGATGGAGTCGGCCTCGTCCACCGCCTGGTCGGCCAGGCGCTCCTCGATGGTCCGGTAGGCACCGAACTTCGCCGTGGAGGCGGCCAGCCAGGAGTCGGCGGTGATGCCCTTGGCCTTGAGCTGGGGGGCGGTGGCGCCGGACATGATGGCGAGGGCCATCTTGTCCGTGTCCTCGATCTGCGCGTCGGCGGCGAAGGCGTTGTTGAGGCGCTTGATGTCGTCCTCGGTACCACCGGCCTCGTACTCGCCGCGGGCGACGTACTCGAGGAAGTTGTACGAGGAGAAGGCCGTCAGCAGCGTCTCGCGGTTCTTGGCCGTGCCCGGGTCGATGAGCAGGTGGGTACCGATGGAACGCTGCAGCGACTCGGCGGCCTTCGCCAGGGAGGCGGCGTAGACCATGCGGCCGTAGGCGGTGACGTTGCCGGTGCCCAGGCCCAGCTCGTTGGTGAAGGCCATGAGGGGACGCTGGATGGCGCCGTAGCCGTCCTCCGTCTTGGCCCCGTCCAGGACGGGCGTGTACGCGGCCTGGCGCAGCTTGGTCAGCGCGGGCTCGGCGTCGCGCACCAGCTTCAGGCGGCGCTTGAGGCCTGGGGTGTCGGGCATCTCCTTGACGCGCTTGTCGAACTCGGCGCGGGCGGCGTCGGTGGCCTCCCGGGCCTTCTTCACGTTCGCGTCGTCGCGGTTGCCCTCGAGCAACGGCTTGGCCGACAGGTCGCGCTCGTCGATGACGGCGTGCGCGTAGCCGGTCGCGGCCTGCACCAGACGCGCGGTGTCGGCCGCGTCCTGGGCCTCGAGCCAGGTGTCGACGGACTGCTTGACGTTCAGGCCGCCGAACACGAGGGCGATGATCACGGGGATCATCAGGATCGCGTTCAGTCGCAGGCGCACACGCCAGTTGCGGGGCGAGAATCTGCCGCCACGGCCCGTCTCGGGGGCCGCGGGGGGCTCGGGCATGTCGGAAGGCGGCACCGCTGTGCGCGACGGCGGGGTGAAGTTGCCCCGCGCGTCTCGCGCCTGCTGCGCGGCGCCCGTCTTTCTTCGCCTCACTCGACCAACAACCTCTCGGCGTCTGCACCTGTGCTGTGCCGTTTATCCGTGTGAGCCATGACGACTCAGTCCGGGAATTCCAGCACGCCGGGCAGGTGCATTCCAAACAACGGACAGAGCCCCTGAAGGCCGCGATTTGCCTGACATAAAACGGGCATTAAGGCCGAGCCACGCCAAATGGCAGGGTGGTTGATCGCAGAACGAAGTCGGCCGGACGCGCCCAGTGGTCGCGTCCGGCCAATTCTCTGTCGAAACGTTATGAACGTCGAAGGACGTCGTGGTCAATGCCACAACTTACACACCGTCACGACATTCGGTCGAACAACACTATTTCAGCCGCGCCATGAGCGCGTGTTCGACGAGCGTGATGAGGGCGCTCTTCGTTTCGTTGCGGTGACGCGCGTCGGTCGTGATGATCGGCGCGTCGGGGCCGATCTGGAGGGCCTCGCGGACCTCTTCGGGGGTGTAGGGCTGGTGCCCGTCGAAGCCGTTGAGGGCGATGACGAAGGGCAGACCGCTGTTCTCGAAGTAGTCGACCGCGGGGAAGCAGTCGGCGAGACGGCGGGTGTCGACGAGGACGACGGCGCCGATGGCGCCGCGGACCAGGTCGTCCCACATGAACCAGAAACGGTCCTGACCCGGCGTACCGAACAGGTAGAGGATCAGGTCGTCATCAAGGGTGATACGGCCGAAATCCATCGCCACGGTCGTCGTGGTCTTGCCCTGAACATGGCTCAGGTCGTCGATGCCCGCCGAGGCGGACGTCATCACGGCCTCGGTGCGCAGCGGACTGATCTCCGAGACCGCACCGACGAACGTGGTCTTGCCGACGCCGAAGCCGCCGGCCACCACGATCTTCGCGGAAGTGGTCGAGCGGCCAGAACCGGCCGCGCTCCCGCTAGAGCTTCCGAAGTCCACTGAGCACCCTTTCGAGCAGTGTCACATCCGGCGTGCCACCGGCCTCGGTGCCGCCGCCCGGCTGGTGGATCGCCACCATGCCGGCCTCCGCCAGGTCCGCCACCAGGATCCGTGCCACACCCAGCGGCATGTTCAGCAGCGCGGAGACCTCCGCGACCGACTTGACCTCGGTGCACAGGTGGCAGATCCGCTGGTGCTCCGGAAGCAGCCCCCCGAGGTGGGCCGGGTCGGCCGTCGAGCTGACCAGCGCCTCGATGGCGAGCTGGTAGCGCGGCCGGGTGCGACCCCCCGTCATGGCATAGGGGCGGACCAGCGGCTGGTCGCCTTCATCCCCGTACGGCGCGTGATGAGAAGCGCCGTACGGGCCGGGCGAGGCGGGCGGGGTCATGAATCCTCCGGACGGGACAGCAGGAAGGCAATAATGCCGTCGAGCGGGGGCCGGTGGGGGGGTTTCGGCCGTACGGTCGGACGGGATATGCGGTGTGTGTCGGTCAGTTCAGCAGGCTGCCCTGGAGCTCGGCGCGCAGGTCGGGCGTCAGGACGTTGCCGGCGCGGTCCACGAGAAGGGCCATCTCGTAGCCCACGAGGCCGATGTCGCACTCGGGGTGCGCCAGTACGGCCAGGGACGAGCCGTCCGAGACGGACATGATGAAGAGGAACCCCCGCTCCATCTCCACCACGGTCTGGGTGACCGTGCCGCCCTCGAAGATGCGGGACGCGCCGGCCGTCAGCGACGTCAGGCCGGAGGCCACCGCCGCCAGCTGGTCGGCACGGTCCCGCGGGAACCCTTCGGACATCGCCAGAAGAAGTCCGTCGGCGGACACCACCACCGTGTGCGACACCCCCGGGGTGTTGTCCACGAAGTTGGTGATCAACCAGTTCAGATTTTGCGCCGCCTGGCTCATCGGACTCAACTAACGCTCCTGCTGGTGAGTGGGGCCAACGTTGTGACTGCCGGTGGCCGGGCCGCTGCCGGCCTGACGTCCCTGCTGGATGCCCCGGCGGAGATTGGTCAGTCGGCCGCGTACGTCGTCGGGCGCACGCGAGACCGCCGGACCGGTCGGAAGGGACTGGGTCTGCGTCGTCTCGGCGGTTCCCTCGACGAGGTTGGCGCGCGGCACGCGCTTCGGCAGCCCGGACGAGGTGGTTCCACCCGCGGCCGGCTCACGGACCTGCTCGGCCCGGCGCCAGCGCTCGTCATTGGGGGAGCCCGGCCACGCGTCCTGCGACGGGCTCCGGTCGGTACCGGAGGGCTGCGGGCCGCCGGTCAGCGGACCACCGCCCTGCGGGCCGGCCTGCGGGCCGTTCTGCGGCGCCGGCGCGGGCGTACGGCCCGTGGCGCGGCGCGGCATCGGGCGCGCGGAGTCGGCGGGCTGCTGCGGCACGCCGGCCTGCGGCTCGTCGCGGAACCAGTGCGACTCCAGCTCCGAGAACAGCGGCGTGCCGGCGCCCTCGCCACCGGGGGCGGGGCGGTCCGTGCGGCCGCCGGCGGCGGGGCCGCCGGGCAGCTCGAACCGGTTGTTCGCGGGAGCGTTGTCCCGCGCGCCGCCGGCGTCGGGCTGCGCGAAGCGGCCCGTGGCCTCGTTCTGCGGACCGCCGTGGGTGGCGGGCCGGTCGTACTGGCCGGTCGTGTTCTGGCGCTGCTCGTTCTGCGCGGGGCGGGCGAACTGGCCGGTGGCCGAGGGGCCGCCGGGCAGCTCGAAGGAGCCGGTCCGCGCGTTCGGCGCCTCGCCCGCGGCGGGCACCGGCGGGAACTGCGCGGTGTCACCGGCGCCGGGCCGCGGGAAGCTGCCCGTGGCCGCCGACGGCTGCTCGGTCGCGGGGACCGGCGGGAACTGCGCCGTGTCGCCGGGGCCGCCGCTGAGCTGCGCGCCGCCGGCGGGCTGGCCGCCCTTCTTCCGCTTGTGCTTGTTCCCCGGGGCCGCGGGGCGGCCGCCGGACGTGTCCGTCTCGTCGTGGCCGCGCGGGGCGTCCTGACCGGAGCGGGCGGAGCCGCCGTCGGGCATCGGCCAGTCGTCGGCCGGGGCGCCCGGGCCCTTGCGGCCGGCGTTGCCGGCCGGGGCCTGCGCGTTGCCCCAGGCCGGAGCCTGGCGGCCGGCGTCACCGGCGGCGGGGGCGGAGCCGCCCCCGTTACGGGCCGGCAGCTGCGGGCGCCCGCCGGCACCGGCCGGCGGCGGCACCGCGGCGGGGCCGGAGTTGCCGCGCACGGGAAGGCCGGGGCCGCCCTTGTCGCGCGGGGAGGTGTCGAAGAGGCTGCCCGCGGCGGCACCGCCGCTGGGGCCGGGACCCTGGGCGGGCCGGCCGGGCAGGCCGCCGCCCGGGGCGCTGCCGCGCGGCACGATCGCCGGGCGACGCTGCTGCTGACCGGGGCCGGCCGCGGGGGCTCCCTGACCGCCGGGGGCGCCGGCACCGGCACCCGCGCCCGCGGCACCACCCGGGGCCGGCTTCTTGTGGCCCTGGGCGACGTCGACGGGAAGCATGACGAGCGCGGTCGTGCCGCCCGAGTCGGACGGACGGAGCTGGATGCGGATGCCGTGTCGCAGGGACAGACGGCCGACCACGAACAGACCCATGCGTCGGGAGACCGACACGTCCACGGTGGGCGGGCTGGCGAGCCGCTCGTTGATCGCCGCGAGGTCCTCGGGCGAGAGGCCGATGCCGGTGTCGTGGATCTCGACCAGCACGCGCCCGTCGGGCAGCGCGTGACCGGTGACCTTGACCTTGGTCTGCGGCGAGGAGAAGGAAGTCGCGTTCTCGAGCAGCTCGGCGAGGAGGTGCACGAGGTCGTTGACGACGCGGCCGGCGACCTCGGTCGGCGGCACGCCGCTGAGCTCGATGCGCTCGTACTGCTCCACCTCGGACGCGGCGGCACGCAGGACGTCGACGAGCGGCACGGGACGGGTCCACCGTCGGCCGGGCTCCTCACCCGCGAGGACGAGGAGGTTCTCACCGTTACGGCGCATACGGGTCGCGAGGTGGTCCAGGCGGAACAGCGAGGACAGCTGGTCCGGGTCGGCCTCGCGGCTCTCGAGCTCGGAGATGAGCGAGAGCTGACGCTGGATGAGGCCCTGGCTGCGGCGCGAGAGGTTGGTGAACATCGCGTTGACGTTGCCTCGCAGAAGGGCCTGCTCGGCGGCGAGACGGACCGCTTCCTGGTGCACCTCGTCGAACGCCGCGGCCACCTTTCCGATCTCGTCCCGGCTGTGCACACCGACGGACTCCACGGACGTGTCCACGTCCTGCGGGTCGGTCTCGGACAGCTGCTTGACGAGCTCGGGCAGACGTTCCTGGGCGACCTTCTGGGCGGTGTCCTGCAGTCGCCGCAGCGACCGCACCATGGACCGGGCCACGACGAAGGCGCCGGCGAGCGAGATGCCGAGGACGAGGATGATCAGGACACCGTTGAGGATCGCGTCCTGGTTGGCCTCGTCGCGCAGCTCCGCGGCCTTCTGCTCCATCTGGTTGAGCAGGGTCGTCTCGATCTTCACCATCTCGGTGATCTTGACGGTGTCCTGGTCGTACCAGTCCTTGTAGCTGGTCTTCTCGTCCTTGAACGAGTTGGTGTTGCCGAAGGCGCGGGTGGCGAAGGTGTTCGCGGCCGTGATGTCCGTGATGCCGCCGTTGAGCGACTTCAGGAGCTCGGCGGAGTCGCCGGAGCGGATGGCCGTGAAGCGGATGAGGGCCTGTTCCTCGCTGGACAGCGCGCTCTGGCCGTACTGCAGGTCGTTCGCGCTCAGGTGCGCGCCCTTGACCGGGGCGAGGCCGGCGCTGAGGACGGCTCGCTGGATGGAGGCGTACTCCTTGGCGGCGGAGAACGTCGCCAGGGCGCGCGTCGCGGTGATCATGTCGCTGTTGCTGGTGGCCTGGGCCATGTCCTGGGACAGGGACAGCAGCGAGGTGATCAGGGTGTTGTAGTTGCCTACGGTCTTCGCGATGTACTCGGAGTCCTTGTAGGCGCTCTCGCGGACCTTCTGGATCTTCTTGAGTTCGCGCGAGATGTCGACAAGGGTGGACTGCACACCGACCATCGTCGGGTCGTCCGGGCGTGCCTTCTTCGTGGTCTCGGTGAAGGCCTCGATGTTGCGGTCGGTGCGCTGGCGCGAGGAGACGACCGCGTCGTCCTTGGAGTTGCGGTCGCGGATCAGCGGGCCGGCGGACTTGTCGCGCTCCTCCTGAAGGGCGTTGGCCAGCGCGGTGGCCTTGCCCGTCATGTCGGTGAGGAGCTTCATGTGGTCGAGCTGGTCGACATTCTCGAGCGAGGTCTCGATACGCAGGGCACCCAGCGTCGTCGCCGCGACGACGGGCAGGGCGAGCAGGGAGACCAGGCGGGTACTAATGCGCCAGTTGCGCAGGGCTATTCGTGAGCCCGTGCTGTTGGCACTCTTTCCCTTCGGTCGTTCGGTGGGCTCGCCACCGTTCGGTGCGTCGACGGGCGTGCCGCGGTCGGTTGCACCGCGCGGCTCCGGCTCCGCCGCAGCGCTGCCATCCCTCTTGAAACGTCCCTGCACTAGCGTCGCAACCTCTGGACCAGGCGTCCCGCCGGATGAGCGGAGGGACGGTGTCGAGTCGTGGGGGGACCGCGGTGCCCCCCAGGCGGTCCCCGGAATTCCAGCACAGTGCCGGATCTCCCAACAAGGCCGGTGCCTGCGGTGAGAAAAAGGGTGACGCTGGGTAAGGGGGACTGTGACGGACCGTAGAAGAACCCGCCCTTTATGCCGGATTTAACGCCATGAGTCGCATGGCTCACCAGGGGACTTCTAGGGTGTCCCAGTCGCCATGATCAGGAGCGGAACGTGTGATTCAGCCCTGCAATGTCCCGTTTCGTGGACCCCCGAGCACTGCCCGTTATATCGCATTTTTCTGTTCAGTCGTGAGGAAACTCACAGGAGGCCCAGGACTTGTGCGGCGCGCGTCTGGGGATAGGGGCGCCTTAGCCTGGTCCTTTGCACCGGCCCGGAACAGGCCCCGAAAAGCGCCCGAGAACAGCGCCACCACCGACTACGCGAGGCACCTCCAGTGAAGACGACCATGCCGTCCCGCAAGACCGCCAACCCGCGCCGCACCACGCTCGCGCACCTGAAGGACGCCACCGCCCTCCTCGGCGCGTCCGTCGAGCGCCCGGAGCACGCGGTCGAGCTGCCGGGGGCCACCGCCAACCCGCGCCGCACGGTTCTGATGGTCGCGCCGCAGACCCAGCTGCCCCAGGACTAAACGCGGGAGCGCACGGGCCGCGCACGCCCCCCGCGATAGCCTGAGGTGGTCAGACTCCGGCCAATCAGACAAGGGGCGCGAGCTACCCGTGCGCATCGCAAGGTTCTCCATCGACGGAAACGTCGCCTTCGGCGTCGTAGAGGGGGACGCCTCGACCGAGGGCGGTCCCGTCCTCGACATCATCAAGGGGCACCCCTTCGCGGAATTCGAGCGCTCGGGGCAGAAGATCCCACTGAGCAAGGTGCGGCTGCTGCCGCCCGTCCTGCCCAACAAGGTCGTCGCCGTCGCCCGCAACTACGCCGAGCACGCCGCGGAACTGGGCAACGAGCTCCCCGAGGGGCCCGTCACCTTCTTCAAGCCCTCCACCGCCGTCATCGGCCCGGGCGACCCCATCGCCTACCCCTCCTTCTCCGAAGAGGTCCACCACGAGGCGGAGCTCGCCGTCGTCATCGGCCGCATGTGCCGCGAGGTCCCGCGCGAGCGCGTCAAGGACGTCATCCTCGGCTACACCTGCGCCAACGACGTCACCGCGCGCGACGTCCAGCGCCGCGAGAAGCAGTGGGCCCGCGCCAAGGGCTTCGACACCTCCTGCCCCCTCGGCCCCTGGGTCGAGACCGAGCTCGACCCCTCCGACCTCGGCATCATGTGCACCGTGAACGGCGAGCAGCGCCAGCTGGGCCGCACGGCCGAGATGGTGCACTCCATCGAGGACCTGATCGTCAACATCACCGAGGCGATGACGCTGCTCCCCGGCGACGTCGTCCTCACCGGCACCCCGGCCGGAGTCGGACCGCTCAACGTCGGCGACGAGGTCGCCGTCACCATCGAAGGTATCGGCACTCTCACCAACAAGGTGATCAAGCGTGGCTAACGCGAACGTCCGCGTACGTTTCTGTCCCTCGCCGACCGGCAACCCCCATGTGGGCCTGGTCCGCACCGCCCTGTTCAACTGGGCGTTCGCCCGCCATCACGGCGGCACCCTGGTCTTCCGCATCGAGGACACCGACGCGGCGCGCGACTCGGAGGAGTCGTACCAGCAGCTGCTGGACGCCATGCGCTGGCTGGGCCTGGACTGGGACGAGGGCCCCGAGGTGGGCGGCCCCCACGCGCCGTACCGGCAGTCGCAGCGCATGGACCTCTACAAGGACGTCGCGAAGAAGCTGCTCGAGGCCGGGCACGCCTACTACTGCTACTGCACCACCGAGGAGCTCGACGAGCGCCGCGACGCCGCCCGCGCGGCCGGCCGGCCCTCCGGCTACGACGGCACGTGCCGCGAGGTCGGCGAGGAGCAGAAGGCGGAGTACGAGCGACAGGGCCGCGAGCCCATCGTCCGCTTCCGGATGCCCGACGAGCCGATCACCTTCACCGACCTGGTGCGCGGCGAGATGACCTTCACCCCGGAGAACGTTCCGGACTACGGCATCGTGCGGGCCAACGGCGCCCCCCTCTACACGCTCGTCAACCCCGTCGACGACGCGCTGATGGAGATCACGCACGTGCTGCGCGGCGAGGACCTGCTCTCCTCCACCCCGCGCCAGATCGCCCTCTACCGCGCTCTCGCGGAGATCGGCGTCGGCAACGGCACCACCCCGGACTTCGGCCACCTGCCGTATGTGATGGGCGAGGGCAACAAGAAGCTCTCCAAGCGCGACCCGCAGTCCTCCCTGAACCTCTACCGGGAGCGCGGCTTCCTGCGCGAGGGCCTGCTGAACTACCTCTCGCTGCTCGGCTGGTCCCTCTCGGCCGACCAGGACCTCTTCACGATGGAGGAGATGGTCGCCGCGTTCGACGTCAAGGACGTCAACGCCAACCCGGCCCGCTTCGACCTCAAGAAGTGCGAGGCGATCAACGCCGACCACATCCGCCGGCTCGACCCGAAGGCGTTCATCGAGGCCTGCACCCCCTGGCTGCGCGCGCCGCACGCCAACTGGGCGGAGGAGAAGTTCGACCAGGCCGCGTGGGAGGCGATCGCCCCGCACGCCCAGACCCGGCTCACGGTGCTCTCCGACATCACCGCGAACGTCGACTTCCTCTTCCTGGACGAGCCCGTCGAGGACGAGGCGTCCTGGGCCAAGGCCATGAAGGAGGGCTCGGACGCCCTGCTGCGCACGGCCCGCGCCAAGCTGGCGGAGGCCGACTGGAACGCCGACGCGCTCAAGGCCGCCGTCGTCGCCGCGGGCGAGGAGCACGGCCTGAAGCTGGGCAAGGCCCAGGCGCCCGTCCGCGTGGCCGTCACCGGCCGTACGGTCGGCCTGCCGCTCTTCGAGTCCCTGGAGATCCTCGGCCGCGAGCGCACCCTGGCGCGCGTCGACGCCGCCCTGGCGAAGCTCGGCGCCTGACGCCCGCGCACGTCCCGCCGTACGGGGCCCGGCAGCCTTCCCAAGGCCGCCGGGCCCCGGTGCGCACGGCCGCCCGGAGACCAGGCGGGTTATCGATTTTGGACCCCAGTCCACCTTCGGGTAATGTTCTTCCTGCGCCGCCCGAGAGGGCCGAGAGGCCGGAGCGGAAGGCGCAAGCCGAGACAAGACCCCTTCCGGGGGGTCGAGTTACGGTGGGGTATGGTGTAATTGGCAGCACGAGGGTTTCTGGTTCCCTTAGTCTAGGTTCGAGTCCTGGTACCCCAGCAAGAGAAATTCTTAGCGGAAATTCTCTCGCAAAACTACTGATAAAGTAGACACCGCGCGAAAGCGCAAAGCGAAGTGCAAGCCCCCGTTGTGTAGCGGCCTAGCACGCCGCCCTCTCAAGGCGGTAGCGCCGGTTCGAATCCGGTCGGGGGTACTGATTCCTCAGAGGGTGACCTCGAAGGGGATCGCTAGGGCCCCCGTTGTGTAGCGGCCTAGCACGCCGCCCTCTCAAGGCGGTAGCGCCGGTTCGAATCCGGTCGGGGGTACTGGTTAATAACCACCATGGGGTATGGTGTAATTGGCAGCACGAGGGTTTCTGGTTCCCTTAGTCTAGGTTCGAGTCCTGGTACCCCAGCGCAGATTGCTTTTTGAGTCTGCTGAGCAAAACCAAAAGCAGGCCCCCGTTGTGTAGCGGCCTAGCACGCCGCCCTCTCAAGGCGGTAGCGCCGGTTCGAATCCGGTCGGGGGTACAAAAAAGAAAGAATGCCTTTCGCTTCGGCGGAGGGCATTTTTTCATGCGTCCTTCCCCCTTCTCCCGGGCGGCGGGATAATCCCCGCATGGTCCAACCCCACGGCGTGCGCCGCCGGGTCCACGTCGGAGAGCTGCAACCCGGCGACCACGCGTGCCTGCTCTTCGAGTCGGACGAGGAGCGGGCCTCGATCCTGCGGGACTTCGTGCTCGGGGGACTGGATGCGCAGGACAAGATCCTCTACCTCAGCGGCGAGGACGACCCGCCCGGCCCCGGCGCCTTACTGGACGAATGCCGGCTCGACGGCACCCTCACCGCGCTGGACGGCCGCGTCGAGGTCGTACGCCTGGCCGAATTCCGCTCCGGTCACGGCCAGTTGGAGGCCGCCGCCCTGCTGCGCCGGCTGCGCGGCGCCGCCCGCCGCTCGCGCGAGGAGGGCTATCGCGCGCTGCGCGTCGCGGGAGAGCCGTGCGCCGCCCTGCACGGCGGGCACGGCCTGCCCGACGTTCCCCGGCTGCTGCGCTACGAGGCACTCCTCGCCGAGGAGTTCAGCTCCGGCGAGACGCTCGCCGTCTGCCAGTACGACATCCGCCGCTGCGACCCGGCCGCGCTGGACGCGTTCGAATCGGCGCACGCCCGCAGCGTGGTGGCCGACCCGCTGGTGCGGACGGCGGACCTGGTCGTCGCCCGCACGTACCGCCCGCAGGGGCTGCGCATCGAGGGAGTGGTCGACGCGGGCTCCCACCGCCGGCTGCGGGACGCGCTGGGATCGGTCGCGGCGGTGCGCGGCGAGGTGTGCCTGGAGATGTCCGGGGTGGAGTTCCTCGACCTCGGCGGGCTCCGGCTGCTGATGACCTTCGCCCGCGCCCGCGCCGCCCGCCACCGCACCGTGGAGCTGAGCGGGCTGCCACGGCATCTGCTGCAGGTCATCACCGTCGTCGGCTGGGACCGGACACCCGGGCTCCGGCTGGGGGCCGTGCATGCCTGCTGAGCACGGGGCGGAGGGCGGCTTCGTCCACCACGCCTGCCTGTACGGGAGCGACGCGGAGTTCCTGGCGATGGCGGTGCCCTTCGTGCGCGAGGGCCTGGCGGCCGGCGAGCCCGTCCTGGCCGCGACGACGCCCGCCAACATCGAGCTGCTGCGGGACGCGCTGGGGGAGCGGGCCCACGCGCTGGACACCGCCGAGACCGCCTACTTCGGCCGCCGGCCCGTCGAGCGCGTCTCCGCGTTCCTGCGCTACCACGACCGCCGCGCCCGCCCCGGGCTGCGGATGCGGATGATCGCCGAGCCGGTGTGGTGCGGCAAGAGCGCCCGCCAGGTCGCGGAGTGGAAGCGCATGGAGTCCGGGCTCAACGTGCTGCTGGCCGGGCTGCCGCTGTGGATGATCTGCCCGTACGACACCAGGACGGCGCCCCGGGACGTGGCCGGGGCGGCCTGCGCCACGCATCCCGCCCGACTGGACGGGCAGCGGCTGATCCCCTGCGCGACCTACGCCGATCCCGGGGCGTACGCGGCGGCGATGCCGCCGCCCCGCTCCCCGGCGCCCCCCGGGGCGGCCCGCACGGGCCCCACGGACCGGCTCCGCGCGGTGCGCGGCTTCGCCCGGGAGCGGGCCGCGGCGGCCGGCCTGAGCGGCGAGCGGCTGGCCCTGGCCGTCCTGGCCGTGACCGAGGCGGCGGGCTATCTGCTGGCGGGGGAGGGCGCCCGGCTCGCCCTGCGGGCCTGGCCGGAGCCGGGGGAGGTGGCGTACGAGCTGCTGCGCACCCAGCCGGCGGCCGCGGCCGAGGCCGTTCCCGCCTTCGCGGGCTTCCGCCCGCCGGGCCGGGCCGCGGCCCCCGAGGACGGCCTGTGGCTGGCCCGCACCCTCAGCGAGGCCCTGGACGTCCGCACACAGGGCCCGCTGACGCGCCTGACGCTGCGCGTCGCGGGCCCCGGTGACGCCGAGCGGTGGTGAGGAGGTCCCTCAGCCGTTGCGCCGCAGCGCCTCCGTGAGGCGGAGGGCGGCGTCCAGCACCGCCTGGGCGTGCATGCGCCCGGGGTGGCGGGTGAGGCGCTCGATGGGGCCGGAGACCGAGACGGCGGCCACCACACGGTTGGAGGGACCGCGCACGGGCGCCGAGACCGAGGCCACGCCCGGCTCCCGCTCGCCGATCGACTGGGCCCAGCCCCGCCGCCGCACGCCCGAGAGCGCCGTCGCCGTGAAGCGCGCCCCCTGCAGGCCGCGGTGCAGCCGCTCCGGCTCCTCCCAGGCCATGAGCACCTGGGCCGCCGAGCCGGCCTTCATCGGCAGCGTGGAGCCCACCGGCACGGTGTCCCGCAGGCCCGACAGCCGCTCCGCGGCCGCCACGCAGATCCGCATGTCGCCCTGCCGGCGGTAGAGCTGCGCGCTCTCGCCCGTCACGTCCCGTAGGTGGGTGAGCACGGGGCCCGCCGTGGCCAGCAGCCGGTCCTCCCCGGCCGCGGCCGCGAGCTCGCTCAGCCGGGGCCCGAGTATGAACCGGCCCTGCATGTCGCGCGCCACCATCCGGTGGTGCTCCAGCGCCACCGCGAGCCGGTGCGCCGTGGGGCGCGCCAGGCCCGTCGCCGCGACCAGCCCGGCGAGGGTCGCCGGGCCGGACTCCAGAGCGCTCAGTACCAGAGCCGCCTTGTCGAGAACGCCCACACCGCTTGAGGCGCCACCAGAGTTGTCCATGCAACGATACTCCCGTCTCAAAGTATGAAACGCAAGTTCAAATTTTCCCGAGACGCTGCAACCTGGAACGCACAGCACCATCCGGCACGAGTTGCCCGGCAGAGCCGCCGGCGAAAGGGACAGCGATGGGACGGACACTCGCGGAGAAGGTCTGGGACGACCACGTCGTCACGCGCGCCGAAGGCGAGCCCGACCTCCTCTTCATCGACCTGCACCTGCTCCACGAGGTCACCAGCCCGCAGGCCTTCGACGGCCTGCGCAAGGCCGGCCGTACGGTCCGCCGCACGGACCTGACCATCGCCACCGAGGACCACAACACCCCCACCCTCGACATCGACAAGCCCATCGCGGACCCGGTCTCCCGCACCCAGCTGGAGACCCTGCGCCGCAACTGCGCCGAGTTCGACGTCCGCCTGCACCCGCTGGGCGACGTCGAGCAGGGCGTCGTCCACGTGGTGGGACCGCAGCTGGGCCTCACCCAGCCCGGCACGACCGTCGTCTGCGGCGACAGCCACACCTCCACCCACGGCGCGTTCGGCGCGCTGGCGTTCGGCATCGGCACCAGCCAGGTCGAGCACGTCCTGGCCACCCAGACGCTGCCGCTGTCGCCGTTCAAGACGATGGCGATCACCGTCGAGGGCGAGCTGCCGGAGGGCGTCACCGCCAAGGACCTGATCCTCGCGATCATCGCCAGGATCGGCACCGGCGGCGGCCAGGGCTACGTCATCGAGTACCGCGGCTCCGCCATCGAGAACCTGTCGATGGAAGCCCGGATGACCGTGTGCAACATGTCCATCGAGGCGGGCGCCCGGGCCGGCATGATCGCCCCCGACGAGACCACCTTCGCCTACCTCAAGGACCGCCCCCACGCGCCCGCCGGCGCCGACTGGGACGCGGCCGTGGAGTACTGGCGCACCCTGCGCACCGACGACGACGCCGTCTTCGACCGCGAGGTGGTCATCGACGCCACCGAGCTCTCCCCGTTCGTCACCTGGGGCACCAACCCGGGCCAGGGCGCGCCCCTGTCCTCGGCCGTGCCCGACCCGGCCTCCTACGAGGACGCCTCCGAGCGCCTCGCCGCCGAAAAGGCCCTGGAATACATGGGGTTGACGGCGGGTCAGGCGCTGCGGGACATCCGCGTGGACACCGTCTTCGTGGGCTCGTGCACCAATGGCCGGATCGAGGACCTGCGGGCCGCCGCGTCCGTCATCGAGGGCCGCGGCGTCGCCGACGGCGTCCGGATGCTGGTCGTCCCCGGCTCCGTACGGGTGGCGCTGCAGGCCGTCGAGGAGGGGCTGGACAAGGTGTTCACCGCGGCCGGCGCCGAGTGGCGGCACGCCGGCTGCTCGATGTGTCTGGGCATGAACCCCGACCAACTCGCGCCCGGCGAGCGGTCCGCGTCGACCTCCAACCGCAACTTCGAGGGCAGGCAGGGCAAGGGCGGCCGTACCCACCTGGTCTCCCCGCAGGTCGCCGCCGCCACCGCCGTCCTGGGACACCTGGCCTCCCCGGCCGACCTGACCGACGCCACCGCGCACCGCACCCCCCTGGAGGTCTGAGCCATGGAAGCCTTCACCACGCACACCGGCCGGGCCGTCCCGCTGCGCCGGAGCAACGTCGACACCGACCAGATCATCCCGGCGCACTGGCTGAAGAAGGTGACCCGCGACGGCTTCGAGGACGGGCTCTTCGAGGCCTGGCGCAAGGACCCGGAGTTCGTGCTGAACCGTCCCGAGCGCGCCGGCGCCTCGGTCCTGGTGGCCGGCCCCGACTTCGGCACCGGCTCCTCCCGGGAGCACGCGGTCTGGGCGCTGCAGAACTACGGCTTCAAGGCCGTCGTCTCGTCCCGGTTCGCCGACATCTTCCGTGGCAACTCGCTCAAGAACGGGCTGCTGACGGTCGTCCTGCCGCAGGAGACCGTGGAGGCGCTGTGGGAGCTGACCGAGAACGACCCCTCGGTCGAGGTGACGGTCGATCTCGTGGCCCGGGAGGTACGGGCCGAGGGGGTAACGGCCGGATTCGACCTTGACGAGAACGCCCGCTGGCGTCTGCTGGAGGGGCTGGACGACATCGGTCTGACCCTCCGGCACGAGGCGGACATCGCCGCCTACGAGTCCCGCAGGCCCTCTTTCAAGCCCTCCACGGCCCTGATCTGAGGGTCGATTCCGGCTCGTTTGGCCCAGTGTCACACGGGTCGTAACGGCTTACCGAGGCCCCGGATTTTCGCTGCTCACCCAGGGTTTGGCATGATGCGCCCCCTGTCTTCGGACAGGGGGCGCGTTGCTTTGTTGAGGGCCCGTGAAGCGACAACTCGCCTCAGATGGCACAATCGGTGCATGGAACGCGACAGCCAACTCGAGCTTTACCGGCTCGTCGCCGACCAACTGAAGGAAGCGCACACGAAAGTGCGCACACTGCAAGTCCCGGAGGGCGTACGGATGGCGCTGTCCCGGCAGCTGCTGGCCATCACGGCCTCGGCGAAGCACGATCTCTCAGGTGCGGCAAGGCGCCTGGACCGGCTGATGAACGACCTCGACGAGGGCCGTTTCCCCCAAGAGCCCGACACCGACGGAACTCCGTGATGGGTCGAGTTCGTTGCGGCACAAGGGTGATTAGACCGTTTCGTGTTTGATTTGCGGTATATATCTGCCTAACGTGCGAAAAAGCTGGAGCACATTCCAGCCAATGTCATCCGAAGGGGAAGACGTGAACAAGGCGCAGCTCGTTGAAGCGATTGCCGACAAGCTCGGCGGCCGTCAGCAGGCCGCGGACGCCGTCGATGCTGTTCTCGACGCGATGGTCCGTGCGGTTGTCGCCGGTGACCGGGTCTCCGTGACCGGTTTCGGCTCGTTCGAGAAGGTCGACCGTCCTGCCCGTTACGCCCGTAACCCGCAGACGGGTGAGCGGGTCCGGGTCAAGAAGACCTCGGTGCCGCGCTTCCGTGCGGGTCAGGGCTTCAAGGACCTGGTGGCCGGTACGAAGAAGCTGCCGAAGGGCGGCGAGGTCTCCGTCAAGAAGGCGCCCAAGGGCAGCCTTTCGGGCGGCAAGGTGACCGCCAAGGCCGCGGCCAAGAAGGCCACCGCCAAGAAGGCCACCGCCGCGAAGAAGACCACCGCCGCCAAGAAGGCGACCGCGGTCAAGGCGACGCCGGCGAAGAAGACCGCCGCCGTCGCGAAGAAGGCGACCACGGCCAAGAAGGCCACCACCGCCAAGAAGGCGGCTCCCGCCACCAAGGCGGCCGCGGCCAAGAAGACCACCGCCGCGAAGAAGACGACCGCCGTCGCGAAGAAGGCGGCCCCGGCCAAGAAGGCGGCCGCCGCGAAGAAGACCGCGCCCGCCAAGAAGGCCACCACGCGCACCACCACCGCGCGCAAGACCACCGCCAAGAAGACCACCGCCAAGAAGAAGTAAGGCGGCAACCACGGCGTCACGCGCCGGGCCGGGCTCCCTCCGGGGAGCCCGGCCCGCGGTGCGTCAGGGCCCGTACGGGCCGGGCGCTCAGAACGTCTGCAGCGTCACCAGGGTCACACGGCGGTCCGCCACCGGGCCCGCGTCGCCCTCCGCGAACTCGATCCGCACCCGCTGCCCCGGCCGCAGCAGCCGCAGGCCCCCGGCGTCGAACGCCGCCGTGTCGAAGGGCACGGGCGTGCCGTCGTCCAGGAGAACGCTCCCGGAGCGGGTCGAAGGGTCGAAGGTGTACGCGGTGGCCTGCATGGTCAGCAGCCTAGTCCGCCGCCCGGGCGGCCAGCGGCACGCCGCCGGTGACGGCCGCGGTGCGGGGCCCCACGCCCAGCGCCAGGGCCGCCCGTAAATCCTCTGCCGTGTCCACGTCCCGGCGCACGGAATCCACGCCCGTCAGGGTTATCTCATGCGCTCCCGAGGCATGATGACGGGCACGCGAACGCCCCTCGAACGCCGGAGCCAATTCCATTCCGGGCGCCGCCGAGAGCAGCGTCGTACCGATTCCCGCGGCATCCGCGAGAAATGCGCGCGGGAATTCCGTGGCGAAATCGAGCACCCGCCCGAGTTCCGGTGTGCGCAGCGCCGGGAGATCCGCGTTCAGCGTCGCCACCGCCGCGTCCGGACGGTGGGCGCGCACCGCCCGCGCCCCGTGCTCCAGCGCCGCGTTGAGCCCCCCGCCCCCCGGCGGCTCGGGCAGTACCCGGGCGCCCAGCGCGGCCAGCTCCGCCCCGGCCAGCGGGTCGCGGGTGACGACCGCCACATCCCGCACCGACCGGCACTCCAGCGCCGCAGCCACCGTGTCCAGGGCGAAGGCCAGCGCGAGCGCCGGGCCGGGCAGCCGCCCGGGGTCCGCCCGCAGCCGGCTCTTGGCCATGGCCAGCGGCTTCAGCGGCACCACCAGCGTCCAGACCACATCCGCCCCCTCTCTTCGCTTCGGCCCCATTGTCACCCGCTGCCGCCGCCATGACCGGAACGCGGGGTTACGGTGTTCTCGACAGACCGGGTACCTGGGGCGACACTTGTCCGGCCCCCGGGTGAGCAGCACGACCCGCAGCAGCTTCCAGGTCCCAACAGAAGGGTGTCCGAGTGTCCCGCCGCAGAATCGGCTTCTGGTACCGCTTTACGGCGGTGTTGGCGAAACCGCCGCTCGTGGTTCTGTTCAAGCGGGACTGGCAGGGAATGGAGCACATTCCGGCCGACGGCGGATTCATCACCGCGGTCAACCACAACTCCTATCTGGACCCCTTGTCGTACGCCCACTTCCAGTACAACACCGGGCGCGTCCCCCGCTTCCTGGCCAAGGCCGGCCTCTTCAAGGGCAGCTTCGTCGGCACCATCCTGCGCGGCACCGGGCAGATTCCCGTCTACCGCGAATCCGCCGACGCCGCCGCGGCCTTCCGGGCCGCCGTGGACGCCATCAACAAGGGCGAGTGCGTGGCCTTCTACCCCGAGGGCACCCTCACCCGCGATCCGGACATGTGGCCCATGGAGGGCAAGACCGGCGCCGCCCGCGTCGCGCTGCTCACCAAGGCGCCCGTCATCCCGGTCGCCCAGTGGGGCGCCAACGAGGCGATGCCGCCGTACGCCAAGGAGAACAAGCTCCGGCTGTTCCCCCGCAAGACCCTCAAGGTGCTCGCGGGCCCGCCCGTCGACCTCTCCGCCTACTACGGCAAGGAACCCACCGCCGAGGTCCTGCGCGAGGTCACCGACGTCATCATGCGGGCGATCACCGAGCTCCTCGCCGAACTCCGCGGCGAGCCCGCCCCCGCCGAGCCGTACAACCACAAGAAGGCCCGCACCGCCGCCCGCCGGCAGCAGACGGCCACCGGCACAGCGGCTTCGGCCGAGGAGGACAGCAAGTGACGCGCGTCGCCGTCTACGGCACCGGATCCTGGGGCACCGCCTTCGCGATGGTCCTCGCCGACGCCGGCTGCGAGGTGACCATGTGGGGCCGCCGCGCCGCCCTCGTGGACGCCGTCAACACCGGCCGCACCAACCCCGACTACCTCCCCGGCGTCGAGCTCCCCGCGGCCGTACGGGCCACCACCGACCCCGCCGAGGCGGCCGACGGCGCGGCGTTCACCGTCCTCGCCGTCCCCTCGCAGACCGTGCGCGGCAACCTCACCGAGTGGGCGCCCCTGCTGCCGGCCGACACCGTCCTCGTGTCCCTGATGAAGGGCATCGAACTGGGCACCGCCAAGCGGATGAGCGAGGTGATCGAGGAGGTCGCCAAGGTCTCCCCGGACCGTGTCGCCGTCCTCACCGGCCCCAACCTGGCCAAGGAGATCGCGGCCCGGCAGCCCGCCGCCGCCGTCGTGGCCTGCCGCGACGAGTCCGTCGCCAAGCGCCTGCAGGCCGCCTGCCACACCCCCTACTTCCGCCCCTACACCAACACCGACGTCGTCGGCTGCGAACTGGGCGGCGCCGTCAAGAACGTCATCGCCCTGGCCGTGGGCATCGCCGACGGCATGGGGCTCGGCGACAACGCCAAGGCCTCCCTCATCACCCGCGGCCTGGCCGAGACGACGCGCCTGGGCCTGGCCATGGGGGCCGACGCCCACACCTTCGCCGGCCTCGCGGGCATGGGCGACCTCGTCGCCACCTGCTCCTCGCCGCTGTCCCGCAACCACACCTTCGGCGCCAACCTCGGCCGGGGCATGACCCTCGCCGAGACCATCGCGGTCACCAAGCAGACCGCCGAGGGCGTCAAGTCCTGTGAGTCCGTGCTCGATCTGGCCGGTCGTCATGATGTCGACATGCCGATCACGGAGACGGTCGTGGACATCGTGCACGAGGGCAAGCCGCCCCTGGTGGCCCTCAAGGAGCTCATGGCGCGCAGCGCCAAGCCCGAGCGGCACTGACGCACCCGCCGTCAGCAGGTACTCTCGACGCGATATGAGCAGCGAGACCTCCACCCAGAGCCCTGACCGGAAGCCGCGTGTCGCGGTCGTCTTCGGCGGCCGCAGTTCCGAACACGCCATCTCCGTGGTCACCGCGGGCGCCGTCCTGCGCGCCATCGACCGCACCAAGTACGAGGTGCTGCCGATCGGTATCACCACCGACGGCCGTTGGGTCCTGACCGCCGACGACCCCGATCGGATGGCCATCGCCGGGCGCGAGCTGCCCGCCGTCGAGGACCTCACCGAGTCGGCCGACGGCGGCGTCCTGCTGCCCGTCACCCCCGCCAGCCGCGAGGTCGTCTACACCGAGCCGGGCGCCGTGCCCAAGGCGCTGGGCGAGGTCGACGTCGTCTTCCCCGTGCTGCACGGCCCCTACGGCGAGGACGGCACCCTCCAGGGCCTGCTGGAGCTGGCCGGCATTCCCTACGTCGGCGCGGGCGTCCTCGCCTCCGCCGTCGGCCAGGACAAGGAGTACATGAAGCGGGTCTTCCTCTCCTTCGGGCTGCCCGTCGGCCCGTACGAGGTGATCCGCCCGCGCGAGTGGCAGGCCGACCCGGCCGCCGCCCGCAAGAAGATCGTGGACTTCGCCGGCGAGCACGGCTGGCCGCTCTTCGTGAAGCCCGCCCGGGCCGGCTCCTCCATGGGCATCACCAAGGTCGACGACATCTCGGGCCTGGACGAGGCCATCGCCGAGGCGCAGCGCCACGACCCGAAGATCCTGGTCGAATCGTTGCTGCGCGGCCGTGAGATCGAGTGCGGCGTGCTCGAGTTCGAGGACGGCCCGCGCGCCAGCGTGCCCGCCGAGATCCCGCCGGTCAGCGCGCACGACTTCTACGACTTCGAGGCCAAGTACATCGACTCGGCCTCCGGCATCGTGCCCGCCCCGCTGAGCGAGGACGAGACCCGCCGGGTCCAGGAGCTGGCCGTGGCGGCCTTCGAGGCCGCCTCCTGCGAGGGCCTGGTCCGCGCGGACTTCTTCCTCACCGAGGACGGCGAGTTCGTGATCAACGAGATCAACACCATGCCCGGTTTCACGCCCATCTCCATGTACCCGCGCATGTGGCAGGAGACCGGTGTGGAGTACCCCGAGCTGGTCGACCGCCTCGTGCAGGCCGCCCTGCGCCGCCCCACGGGCCTGCGCTAGCACCGCGACCCGGACCGGGCCCGCGAACACGGGCCCGGGTCCGGACCCTGCGACCAGGGGCCGGGGGTCAGGGCAGGACGCCCACCGGGATCGTCTTGCGGACGGCGTCGGCGAGATCGGTCAGCGCGCTGATGTCGCCGGCCTCGCCCACCACCTGCTTCGGCAGCGTCACCTCGACCCACGCCTGCCGCAGCGTCGTGGTGCAGCGGACGCTTCCGTCCGGCTGCCGCTCGGGCAGCCAGCCGACGCCGTCGATCTCCACCGAATCGGCCGTGGGGTTGTAGTGTTCGGTGCCAGGCGTAAGGATCTTGGGACGCCCCACCCCGCAGCGCAGCGAGATCGCCGGGTCACCCCACACGGCGGTGAGGTCGGAGACCGGATCGGCGGCACGCCGCTTTCGCCCGTCCACGGTTTCGGGCAACTCCTTGTGCAGCGCCCGGCAGAGTTCGGCCTGCCGCGCCGGCGGCGTGGGCACCGCCGGGCTCGCCTTGCCGTCCGGGGCCGAGCAGGCCACGGACGCGCACAGCAGGGCGAGAGCGGGCAGGCCGAGGGGCCGGCGAAGCGAAGTCTTCACCGGCCGAGCATACGGGGGAGCTAGATATGGACGACCGGGCAGGTCAGGGTGCGGGTGATGCCATCGACCTTCTGGACCTTGGCGACCACCATCCGGCCGAGTTCGTCCACGGTGTCCGCCTGGGCGCGCACGATCACGTCGTACGGCCCGGTGACGTCCTCGGCCTGAATCACTCCCTCGATCTTTCCGATGACTTCGGCCACGGTCGACGCCTTGCCGACCTCGGTCTGGATCAGGATGTACGCCTGTACCACGGAACCTCCAGGGCGGCTACGAGGATCATGTGGGGAGAAGAGACGCCACGGTACCGCGTCGTCGCACGGTGCGGGGAGACCCGCGCGGCCTGCGCGGCGCGGAACACGTCACGAACAGGGCAACCGACACTCCGAGGAGGAGCTCAGTGAAAGGCACCGTGGGCGAGTTGGGGGAGTTCGGGCTCATCAGAGAGCTGACCTCCCGTCTCACCACCACCCCGGCGGTCCGTCTCGGGCCGGGTGACGACGCCGCGGTGGTCGCCGCGCCCGACCGGCGGGTCGTGGCCAGTACGGACGTGCTCCTGGAGGGCCGGCACTTCCGCCGCGACTGGTCCACCGCCTACGACGTGGGCCGCAAGGCCGCGGCCCAGAACCTCGCCGACATCGCCGCCATGGGCGCCGTCCCCACGGCCGTCCTGCTCGCCCTCGTCGTCCCCGCCGAGCTCCCCGCCACCTGGCCGACCGAGCTGATGGACGGCATCCGCGACGAGTGCCAGGTCGCCGGCGCGGCCGTGGTCGGCGGGGACGTGGTCCGCGGCGAGACGATCACCGTGGCCATCACGGCCCTCGGCGACCTGCGCAACCACGAACCGGTCACCCGCTCCGGGGCCCGGGCCGGCGACGTCGTCGCCGTCACCGGCTGGCTGGGCTGGTCCGCGGCCGGCCTCGCCGTGCTCTCCCGGGGCTTCCGCTCGCCGCGCGCCTTCGTCGAGGCCCACCGCCGGCCCGAACCGCCGTACCACGCGGGTCCGGCCGCCGCCGCGCTCGGCGCCACCGCCATGACCGACGTCAGCGACGGCCTCATCGCCGACCTCGGGCACATCGCCGAGGCCAGCAAGGTCCGTATCGACCTGCGCACGGCCGCCATCGACGTGCCCACGCAGATGTACGACATCGGCCAGGCCGTCGGCGTCGACCCCCTGCAGTGGGTGCTCACCGGGGGAGAGGACCACGCCATCGTCGCCACGTTCCCGTCGGACGTGAAGCTGCCCGCCCGCTGGAAGATCATCGGCGAGGTGGTCAACCCCTCCGCGCTGCCCCAGGTCACCGTCGACGGCGCACCCTGGGACAAGGCGGGCGGCTGGGACCACTTCGGGGACCTCGACCCCGATGAGTAGCGCCCGGGCCCCTCGCCCACGGCGGGAGGATCACGGCGGGTAGATTCGGCGCCATGCCGATACCCCCACGCGTGCTGACCGTCGCCGGCTCCGACTCCGGCGGCGGTGCGGGCGTCCAGGCCGACCTGAAGACGATGCTCGCCCTCGGCACCCACGGCATGAGCGTGATCACCGCCGTCACCGCCCAGAACTCCCTGGGCGTCCAAGGCGCCTGGGAACTGCCCGCGGAGGCGGTCCGGGCGCAGTTCCGCAGCGTCGTCGACGACATCGGCGTCCAGGCCGTCAAGACCGGCATGCTGGCCTCGGCCGAGCTGGTGGAGACCGTGGCCGGCCTCCTCGCCGGCGTACGGGCCCCGGTGGTCGTCGACCCGGTCGGCGTCTCCAAGCACGGCGACGCCCTGCTGGCCGCCTCCGCCCTCGAGGCGGTCCGTACGCGCCTGCTGCCCGCCGCCACGGTCGCCACCCCCAACCTGGACGAGGTCGCCTGGCTGACGGGGGTGAGGGTGACCCGCGAGGCCGATCTACGGGCGGCCGCCGAGGCGGTCCTCTCCTACGGCCCCCGCTGGGCGCTCATCAAGGGCGGCCACCTCGACGGGGACGCGGTCGACCTGCTCACCGACGGCACCGACGAGCACTGGCTGCGCGCGCCGCGCCACGACAACCGCCACACCCACGGCACGGGCTGCACCCTGGCCTCCGCCATCGCCGCGGGCCTGGCCAAGGGGGCGTCGGTGCCGGACGCCGTCGCGGCCGCCAAGGAGTACGTGACCGGCGCGATCGCGGCGGGCTTCGCGCTCGGGGGCGGCATCGGGCCGGTGGACCACGGATGGGCCTTCCGCCGCTGACCCGTGACCGGACCGTGGCCGAGCCGTAAGGGCCGGAACCCTTTTCGGGCATGCAAAAAGCCGGCCACCTGAAGGTGACCGGCTTTCAAGGTACGGCGAGGCTGCCGCGCTACTAGCTAGTTAGCGCGAGACCTTGCCGGCCTTGATGCACGAGGTGCAGACATTGAGGCGCTTCGGCGTCCGACCGACCACGGCACGCACACGCTGGATGTTCGGGTTCCAGCGACGGGACGTACGGCGGTGCGAGTGCGAAATGTTGTTGCCGAAGCCCGGCCCCTTGCCGCAGACGTCGCAGTTGGCAGCCACGGGTCACTCCAAAGACTTCAGATGCACTTACGGGAAATCCCGGCGTGCCGGGTCGTAGGTGACTGGCTTGCCAGGGGGATGGCCTGATTCGCATCAGGCAACCGGAGCAGCATACAACGACCGCTCCTGGACAACGAAACTACCATGACCGGCCCGGACCCCGCCCCGGGACGCCCTCCGGAACCCGGCGCGGGACTACTCTGCTCCAGCATCGCCCACAGCCCCGAGGAGGACCCACGTGCCGCAACCGCTGGACGCCGATGCGGTACGGACCTGGTGCGCGCTGGCGCTCGACGCGCTGGGCCGGGCCCGCGAGGAGATCGACGCGATCAACGTCTATCCCGTGGCGGACGGCGACACCGGCACCAACCTCTACCTGACCGTCGAGTCCGCCGCCCGCGCCGTCGACGCGGTCTTCGACGGCCACGCCACCACCGGCCCGGGCTCCCGCCCCGGCCTCGCCGAGGCCGTCCGGGCCATGGCCCACGGCGCGCTCATAGGCGCCCGCGGCAACTCCGGCACCATCCTCGCCCAGCTGCTGCGCGGCATGGCCGAGGTCCTCGCGGCGGCGGGTGACGAAGAGCACCGCGAAGCCGGCGCCGCGCTCCTGGGACGGGCTCTCCGCCGCGCCGTGGAGTCCGCGTACGAGGGCGTGGCCCGGCCCGTCGAGGGCACCGTCCTGACCGTCGCCGCGGCTGCCGCCGACGCCGCCTCGGCCGTCGCCGGTGACGCCGCCGCCGTCGCCCGCGCCGCCCACGAGCGGGCCCGCACGGCCCTGCAGGACACCCCCGGGCAGCTGGAGGTCCTGGGCAGGGCCGGCGTGGTCGACGCGGGGGGCAAGGGCCTGGTGGAGGTCCTGGGGGCGCTCGTCGCCGCCCTGTCCGGCGCGACCACCGGCCGCGAGGCGGCCGCCGCCGGGCCGCCTGCCACGCGCGCGTGGCAGGCCGAAGGCTGCCCCGCCGACCTCGGCGACACCCCGTCGGCCGGCGGCGGGCCCGCCTTCGAGGTGATCTACCTGCTGGACGCCGACGACGACGCCGTCGCCCGCCTGCGCACCCGGCTCGACGCGCTGGGCGAGTCGCTCGTGGTGGTCGGCGGCGACGGCCTGTGGAACGTCCACGTGCACGTCGACGACGCCGGAGCCGCCGTCGAGGCGGGCATCGACGCCGGACGCCCGCACCGCGTCCGCATCACCCACTTCGGCGGCGCCCGCGAGGAGCGCACCCGCGTGCCCGAGCCGGCGCAGCGGGCCGTCGTCGCGGTCGTCCCCGGCGAGGGACTGGCCACCCTGTGCGCCGAGGCCGGGGCGACGGTCGTCGCCGTACGACCGGGAGAGCAGCCGGCCTGCGGGGAGCTCGTCGAGGCGATCCGGCGGGCGCACGCGCGCGAGGTCGTCCTGCTGCCCAACGACGCCGACCTGCGGCACACCGCCGCCGCGGCCGCCGAGCAGGCCCGCGCCGAGGGCGTGCGTGTCGCCCTGATCCCCACCCGGTCCCCGGTCCAGGGCATCGCCGCCCTCGCCGTCCACGAGAACGCCCGGCGCTTCGACGAGGACGTCGTCGCCATGACCTCCGCCGCCGGCGCCACCCGCTACGCCGAGCTGACCGTCGCCGAACGGCAGTCCTGGACCATGGCGGGCGTCTGCCAGGCCGGGGACGTGCTCGGCCTCATCGACGGCGACGTGGCCGTCATCGGGACCGACCTGGCCGCCACCGCCCGGACCGTGCTGGACCGCATGCTGGCCGCGGGCGGCGAGATGGTCACCCTGGTCCTCGGCGAGGGCGTCCCCGACGCCGTCGCCGACGGCCTGCGCCGGCACGTGCGCCGCGGTCACCTCGCCGTGGACACGGTGGTCTACCACGGCGGACAGCGGTCCGCGCCGCTGCTCATCGGCATCGAATAGGCCGCGTTGTCAGCGGCGTGGTGTGCAATGGACCCGTGCCCGCGCTCCAGGAACCTCTGAAGAAGACGCTCGGCGGCAACACCGCGAAGGTGCTGGCCGAGCACCTCGACCTGCACACGGTCGGCGACCTGCTGCACCACTACCCGCGCCGCTACGCCGAGCGCGGCGAGCTGACCCGCCTCGCGGACCTGCCGCTGGACGAACACGTCACCGTCGTCGCCCAGGTCTCCGACGCCCGTGTGCACAAGTTCAACAACGGCAGGGGCCAGCGCCTGGAGGTGACGCTCACCGACGGCAGCGGCCGGCTCCAGCTGGTCTTCTTCGGCCGGTCGATCTACCACCACCAGAAGGAGCTCGTGCCCGGCCGCCGCGGCATGTTCGCGGGCAAGGTCGGCACCTTCCGCACCACCCGGCAGCTGTCCCACCCCGCGTACGAGATGCTGGGCAAGGACAGCGGCGCGGACGCCGTCGAGGCCTGGGCCAACCAGCTGATCCCGCTCTACCCCGCCTGCTCCCAGATGGAGTCCTGGAAGATCTCCAACTGCCTCGACGTCGTGCTGGCCTCCATGGAGGCCGCCGGCTGGGCCGAGGTGGTGGACCCGCTGCCGGGCGCGCTGCGCGAGGGCCGCGGCCTGCTGCCGCTGCCCGAGGCGTTCCGCAAGGTCCACCGGCCGCGCACCAAGGCGGACATCGAGGACGCCCGGCAGCGGCTGAAGTGGGACGAGGCGTTCGTCCTGCAGGTCGCCCTCGCCCGCCGCCGGCACGCCGACTCCCAGCTGCCGGCCGTGCCGCGCAAGCCCGCCGCCGACGGCCTGCTGGACGCCTTCGACGCCCGGCTGCCCTTCACCCTCACCGACGGCCAGCGGAAGGTCTCCGCCGAGATCTTCGACGACCTGGCCACCGAACACCCCATGCACCGCCTGCTGCAGGGCGAGGTGGGCTCCGGCAAGACCATGGTCGCCCTGCGCGCCATGCTCGGCGTCGTGGACGCCGGCGGCCAGGCCGCGATGCTCGCCCCCACCGAGGTGCTCGCCCAGCAGCACCACCGGTCGATCACCGAGATGATGGGCGACCTCGCCGAGGGCGGCATGCTCGGCGGCGCCGACCTGGGCACCAAGGTGGTGCTGCTCACCGGCTCCATGGGCGCGGCGGCCCGCCGGCAGGCGCTGCTGGACCTCGTCACGGGCGAGGCGGGCATCGTCGTCGGCACCCACGCGCTCATCGAGGACAAGGTGCGGTTCCACGATCTGGGCCTGGTCGTCGTCGACGAACAGCACCGCTTCGGCGTCGAGCAGCGCGGCGCCCTGCGCTCGAAGGGCAAGCAGCCGCCCCACCTGCTGGTGATGACGGCGACGCCGATCCCGCGCACGGTCGCGATGACCGTCTTCGGCGACCTCGAGACGTCCGTGCTGGACCAGCTGCCCGCCGGCCGCTCGCCCATCGCCACCCATGTGGTGCCCGCCAGGGACAAGCCGCACTTCCTCGCCCGCACCTGGGAGCGGGTCCGCGAGGAGGTCGAGGGCGGCCACCAGGCGTACGTGGTCTGCCCGCGCATCGGCGACGAGGAGGACGCCCCCAAGGCCCGGAAGAAGTCCGCCGCGCAGGAGGCGGAGGGCGAGGGCGAGCGGCGGCCGCCGCTGGCCGTCGTGGACGTCGCCGGGCAGCTCGCCGCCGGCCCGCTGGCCGGGCTGCGGGTCGAGGTGCTGCACGGGCGGATGCAGCCCGAGGCCAAGGACGACGTCATGCGCCGCTTCGCGGCCGGCGAGGTGGACGTTCTCGTCGCCACGACCGTCATCGAGGTGGGCGTGAACGTGCCCAACTCCACCGTGATGGTGATCATGGACGCCGACCGGTTCGGCGTCTCCCAGCTGCACCAGCTGCGCGGCCGGGTGGGCCGTGGCTCGGCCCCGGGGCTGTGTCTGCTGGTCACCGAGGCGTTCGAGGCGTCGCCCGCGCGGGCCCGCCTGGGCGCGGTCGCCGCGACCCTCGACGGCTTCGAGCTCTCCCGCATCGACCTCGAGCAGCGCCGCGAGGGCGACGTGCTGGGCCAGGCGCAGTCCGGCGTGCGCTCCAGCCTGCGCATGCTCGCCGTCATCGACGACGAGGACGTCATCGTGGCGGCCCGCGAGGAGGCCACGGCGGTCGTCGCCGCCGACCCCGAGCTGGAGCGGCTGCCCGACCTGCGCACCGCGCTGGACGCGCTGCTGGACAAGGAGCGGGAGGAGTTCCTGGACAAGGGCTGAAGGCCCGCCCGCGGGGACGGCGCGCCGCCGACGTCATACGCTTTCCGGGGGGCGGCCCCGCCGCTCCCGTCCCACCACACCGCGAAGGACTCCGAGACCCATGACCCGCGTGATCGCCGGCACCGCCGGCGGACGCCGCCTGGCCGTTCCGCCCGGCACCGGCACCCGCCCCACCTCCGACCGGGCGCGCGAGGGCCTGTTCTCCACCTGGGAGTCCTTCCTGGGCACGCTGCAGGGCGCCCGCGTCCTGGACCTCTACGGCGGCTCGGGCGCGGTCGGCCTGGAGGCGCTCTCCCGCGGCGCCGGGCATGTGCTGCTGGTGGAGGCCGACGCCCGCGCGGTGCGGGTCATCCGCGACAACGTGCGCGCGGTGGGCCTCCCGGGCGCGGAGGTGCGTACGGGCAAGGCGGAGCAGGTCATCACCGGGGCGCCGCCGGCCGGCCCCTACGACGTGGTCTTCCTCGACCCGCCCTACGTCGTCGGGGACGACGCTCTCCGCGAGATCCTGCTCACACTGCGCACCCGGGGCTGGCTCGCCGACGAGGCGTTGGTCACCGTGGAGCGGAGCACCCGCGGCGGCGAATTCGGCTGGCCGGAGGGCTTCGACGCACTGAGGGCCCGTCGTTACGGCGAGGGCACGCTTTGGTACGGTCGCGCCGCCTCGGCGTGCACCGCCTGATCGGGATGGGGCACGTCATGAATGGACCGGAGAGCGAGGAACCACCGTTGCGCCGCGCCGTCTGTCCGGGGTCGTTCGACCCCGTCACCAATGGACACCTCGACATCATCGCCCGCGCGTCCCGGCTGTACGACGTCGTGCACGTCGCGGTGATGATCAATCAGTCGAAGCAGGGCCTGTTCACCGTCGAGGAGCGGATAGAGCTGCTGCGGCAGGTCACCGCCGAGTACGGCAACGTGGAGGTCGAGTCCTTCCACGGCCTGCTCGTCGACTTCTGCAAGCAGCGCGACATCCCGGCGATCGTCAAGGGCCTGCGGGCGGTCAGCGACTTCGACTACGAGCTGCAGATGGCCCAGATGAACAACGGCCTCTCGGGCGTGGAGACGCTGTTCGTGCCCACCAACCCCACCTACAGCTTCCTGTCCTCGAGCCTGGTCAAGGAGGTCGCGGCCTGGGGCGGCGACGTCTCCCACCTGGTGCCGCCGCTGGTGCTCGAGGCGCTCGACGAGAGGCTCGAGAAGCGGTAGTCGACTGACGGATCGTCAGTTGCTGCCGGGCGCGGCCCGCCGGCCCTACAGTCGTCCCGTTCGTGCCGTCGGCCCCGAGAGAGTGGCGAGCGTCACTGTGGACGTCCAGAAGAAGCTCGACGAGATCGTCACGACCGTCGCCGCTGCCCGCGCCCTGCCCATGTCGGCCTCCTGCGTCCTCAACCGCGCCGAGCTGCTCGCCCGGCTGGAGGAGCTGAGGGCCGCCCTGCCCGGCTCCCTGGCCCAGGCGGAGGAGGTCATCGGCGGCCGGGAGCGGATGGTCGCCGACGCCCGGGCCGAGGCCGAGCGGATCCTGGGGGCCGCCCGGGCCCAGCGCGGCTCGCTGATCTCCGACACGGAGGTCGCCCGCGAGGCCCGGGAGGAGGCCGGGCGCATCCTCGAGGCCGCCCGCCGCGAGGCCGCCGCGATCCGCGCGGGGGCCGACGACTACGTCGACGGCAAGCTCGCCAACTTCGAGGTCGTCCTCACCAAGACCATCGCCTCCGTCGACCGCGGCCGCGAGAAACTGCTCGGCCTGACGCCCGCCGACCCGGCATCCGGCCGCCACGCGGACCACGCGGACGACGCCCCCGAACGCGCCGCCGACCCCGCACGCCGCCGGCGCGACGCCGACGCGTACGTGGACGCCAAGCTCGGGGCCGTCTCGGCCGTCCTGGCGAGCACGCTGGAGGCGGCCGGCCGCGGCCGGGAGAAGCTGCTCGCCGGCCGTCCCGTGGACGAGCTGGCGGCGCACATGGCCGCCCAGGAACGTCTGCCCGGCGGGCGCCCCGCCGACGACGCCGACTTCCTCGCGGGCCTCGCCGCCCCCCAGGAGCCCGCCGGGCCCCCTCAGGAGGACCGGGCCGCCGGCTGGGGCGACCACGCGGCGCCGGCCGGGGAGTACGACGGGCAGGACGGGCAGGACCCCTACGGCGCGCCCCAGCCGTACCCGCCGCAGCTGGACCCCTATGCGGTGCCCGGCGGCTATCCCCAGCAGCCCGACCCGTACGCCTGGCCCGCCCAGGACCCCGCGCAGCACCGGCGGTACCCGGAGCGGCCGCAGGCGGCCGCGCTCGACGAGACGAGCCTCTTCGACACCGGCGTGATCGACCTCGACCGGCTCCGGCAGTACGACCAGGGGCGCTGAACGTCGGCGTTTTCCGTCGTCGTCTCGTCGTTCCGCCCGGCCACGGGGGGTGCGGATTGGGACCACGGCGGCCCGTCCAGTATCCTGGCTCTTCGGTCGCGTGTACGTCCGCGATCCAGGCTGCCCGCCGTGCTCCTCGAGCACGCCGGGTGCCGTCACCGCAGCGTAGAAAGCAGGAAGCCCTGAACGCCCGCCTTGATCCCCGTAACCCTCTCGTGTTCGACACACGCGAGCTGGGCCGGCGACCCGGCGCGCTGAAGCGGGTCTCCCGTTCCGTCCCGGCCCCTGCGGACCTCGGTATCGAGGTCATCGGCGTGCCCGAGAACGCCGCGGTGGAGCTTGACCTCCGCCTCGAGTCGGTCATGGAAGGGGTGCTTGTCACAGGCACCGCCCGTGCGCCGCTCACCGGGGAGTGCGTAAGGTGTCTGGAGCCGCTGGAGCATGAGCTCGACGCGGACTTCCAGGAGATGTACTCCTACCCCGACGCCGACGCCCGGGGCCGCATCGCGGCCGCGGACGACGACGCCGAGGACGACGAGGAGGAGCTGCTCTTCCTCGAGGACGACATGTTCGACCTCGAACCCGTGCTGCGGGACGCGGTGGTGCTCTCACTGCCGCTGCAGCCGGTGTGCCAGGAAGACTGCCCGGGCCTGTGCTCCGACTGCGGAGCGCGGCTGGCGGACGACCCGGACCACCACCACGACGCCGTCGACATCCGTTGGGCGGCACTGCAGGGACTCGCCGGTTCCGACCAGGACGGCGAGAAGGACAACGCACCCCGTTCCGACGGGGATGACTCACAGGAGAAGTAGCCGTGGCTGTTCCGAAGCGGAAGATGTCGCGCAGCAACACGCGCCACCGCCGGTCGCAGTGGAAGGCTGCGGTCACCCCCCTGGTGGCGTGCGAGCGCTGCCACGAGCCGAAGCAGCAGCACATCGCGTGCCCGAGCTGCGGCACCTACAACAAGCGCCAGGTCCTCGCGGTCTGATCGGCGGGTGACAGGCTTCATGTCAGACGCCAGTACGCCGTCCCGCAACCGCGGGCAAGAACCGGCGGCGACGGACACGGCCTCGTCTCACACGCTTCTGGAAGGGCGGCTCGGGTACAAACTCGAGACCGCCCTTCTGGTGCGTGCACTGACGCACCGGTCCTTCGCGTACGAGAACGGCGGCCTGCCCACCAACGAGCGGCTGGAGTTCCTCGGGGACTCCGTGCTCGGCCTGGTGGTCACCGACACGCTCTACCGCATCCACCCCGACCTGCCCGAGGGCCAGCTCGCCAAGCTGCGCGCCGCGGTGGTCAACTCCCGTGCGCTGGCCGAGGTCGGCCGGGGCCTGGACCTGGGTGCCTTCATCCGGCTCGGCCGGGGCGAAGAGGGGACGGGCGGCCGCGACAAGGCGTCCATCCTCGCGGACACCCTGGAAGCCGTCATCGGCGCGGTCTACCTCGACCAGGGCCTGGAGGCGGCGGGGGAGCTGGTGCACCGGCTCTTCGACCCGCTGATCGAGAAGTCCTCCAACCTCGGCGCGGGCCTGGACTGGAAGACCAGCCTCCAGGAGCTGACCGCCACCGAGGGCCTCGGCGTTCCGGAATACCTGGTCTCCGAGACCGGTCCGGACCACGAGAAGACCTTCACGGCTGCTGCCCGCGTCGGTGGTGTCGCGTACGGCACCGGCACCGGCCGCAGCAAGAAGGAAGCGGAGCAGCAGGCGGCCGAGTCCGCCTGGCGCTCCATCAACAGCGCCGCGGAGGCGCGCGCGGCGGCCGCGAAGGCGGACGCCGAGGGCGCCGGCAACGCGCAGGGCGCGTCCCACTGACGCTCCCGTTCATCCACGTCTTCCGGGCGGTCCCGCACAGCGGGCCCGCCCGGACGTCGTAGCCAACCCGGAGGAGTGCGGTGCCCGAGCTGCCCGAGGTCGAGGTCGTCCGCAGCGGCCTGGAGCGCTGGATCCGCGACCGCACGGTCGCCGAGGTCGAGGTGCTGCACCCCAGGGCCGTCCGGCGACACCTCGCCGGCCCCGGCGACTTCGCCGCACAGCTCGTCGGCCACCGGCTGGGCGCGGCCCGGCGCCGCGGCAAGTACCTGTGGCTGCCCGTCGAGCCCCTCGGCGCCGGCACCGCCCCGGACCGCGCGGTCCTCGCCCACCTGGGCATGAGCGGCCAGCTGCTCGTCCAGCCCCAGGGTTCCCCCGACGAGAAGCACCTGCGCGTCCGTGTGCGCTTCGCCGACGCCCAGGCCACCGAGCTGCGCTTCGTGGACCAGCGCACCTTCGGCGGCCTCTCGCTGCACGAGACGGTGCCCGGCGACCCCGACGGACTCCCGGACGTCATCGCCCACATCGCCCGCGACCCGCTCGACGCGGCCTTCGACGACGACGCCTTCCACACCGCGCTGCGCCGCCGCCGCACGACGATCAAGCGCGCCCTGCTCGACCAGTCGCTGATCAGCGGCGTCGGCAACATCTACGCCGACGAGGCGCTGTGGCGCACGCGGCTGCACTACGACCGCCCGACCGCGGGCCTGACCCGGCCGCGCACCGCCGAGTTGCTCACCCACATCCGCGAGGTCATGAACGAGGCGCTCGCGGCCGGCGGCACGAGCTTCGACAGTCTCTACGTCAACGTGAACGGCGAGTCGGGCTACTTCGACCGTTCCCTGGACGCCTACGGGCGCGAGGACGAGCCGTGCCGCCGCTGCGGCACGCCCATCCGGCGACGTCCCTGGATGAACCGCTCCAGCTATTTCTGCCCGCGCTGCCAGCGCGTTCCGCGCACCGGCGCGTAGTTGCGGCGCGGTTCGGCGCGGTTCCGTGCAGGGGAGGGCTTACGCGCGCTCCGCGTCGTACCGCTCCCGCGCCTCCAGCACCTGTGGCATCCGGCCCTCCACGAGGTGGATCAGGTCCATCAGCCGCTCGGTGATCTCCTGGCCCAGGGGGGTCAGCCGGTAGTCGACGCGCGGGGGGTTGGTCGGCTGGGCCTCGCGGTGCACGAGCCCGTCGCGCTCCAGCGCGTGGAGGGTCTGGGACAGCATCTTCTCGCTGACGCCTTCGACGCGACGGCGCAGCGCGTTGAAGCGCAGCGTGTCCTCGGCCAGGGCGCCGAGGGTCAGGCTTCCCCACCGGCCGGTGATGTGCCCGAGCGTTTCGCGGGACGGACAGCTCCGCGCGAAGACGTCGAAGGGCAGTTGGTCCTGCGGGGTACCTTCGGTCGTCGTCATGCGAACACCATACTCCCGCACAGCGCTAACCGAAGGCTTGCGGTTTCCAAAAGTTAGTGCTTTCCTTTCGTCACCCAGCCAGCGCAACGCCTTTCCAGGGAGCCCCACCGTGACCACGCCCGTCGTGTCCATCGCCTACCACTCCGGCTTCGGCCACACCGCCGTCCTCGCCGAGGCCGTCCGTGCCGGTGCCGCCGACACCGGCGCCACCGTCCACCTGATCAACGTCGCCGAGATCACCGACGAGCAGTGGGAGCTGCTCGACGCCTCCGACGCGATCGTCTTCGGCTCGCCGACCTACATGGGCACGGCCTCCGGCGCCTTCCACGTCTTCGCCGAGGCGACGTCCAAGCGCTGGTTCACCCGCGCCTGGCAGGACAAGCTGGCGGCCGGCTTCACCAACTCCGGCTCCAAGAGCGGCGACAAGCTGCACACCCTGCAGTTCTTCTCGGTCCTCGCCGCCCAGCACGGCATGCACTGGGTCGGCCTCGGTCTGGTCCCCGGCTGGCACAGCTCCACCGGCTCCGAGAACGACCTCAACCGCCTCGGCTTCTACCTGGGCGCCGGCGCCCAGACCAACAGCGACGAGGGCCCCGAGGGTGTGCACAAGGCCGACATAGCCACCGCCGAGCAGCTCGGCCGTCGCGTCGCCGAGCAGACCCGTGTCTACGTCGCCGGTCGCGCCGCGCTCTGACCTCACGCCACCGCGCGCCGCGTGCCCGGCCCGGGGGTCACACCCCGGGCCGGGCACGCGTGCGTGGTCAGTAGCCGAAGTCCTGGGTCCAGTAGGGACCGCTGCCGCCATGGTGCACGCCGACGCCCAGGCTCCGATAGTCGCAGTTGAGGATGTTGGCGCGGTGACCGCTGCTGCGCATCCACGCGTCCATCACCGTGCGCGCGTCCGGGTGGCCGCGCGCGATGTTCTCTCCGCCCAGGTTCTTGATGCCGCGCCGGGCGGCCCGGTCCCAGGGGGTGCGGCCGTCCGGGTCGGTGTGGTCGAAGAAGCCCCGCCGGGCCATGTCGTCGCTGAAGGACTGGGCGAGCCGGTTCAGCTGGGAGCTGGCCCGCAGCGGACGGCAGCCCGCCTTCGCCCGTTCCGCGTTGACCAGGGCCAGCACCAGATGCGCGGTGGAGGAGCGGGTGTCGGCGAGCGTGCCGACGGTGGACGCCGTGTGCTCGCCGTCCACGACCGCCGTACGCCGCCGCTCGGCGGTCGTACGGGCCGCGGTGACCCGCTCGCGGACCGTGGTGACGGCGGCCGGGGCGGGCCGCTGCTCGGGGGACGCCGCGGACGGCGGTGCGGACAGCGCCGAGGCCGGTGGGCGCTCGGCACCCCGGGATGCGCGGAGGTCCGCCTCCTGGGCGCCCGTGGCGCCCGTGGTGCCCATGGTGCCTGCGGCGCCTGCAGGGTCCTGCCGCTCGTCCGCTTGCCGCTCGTCCGCCCGCGTCCGGCTCACCGCCTGCTCCGCCCGGCCGGCGCCGGCCCGTTGCCGGCCCCGATCGTCACCGCGCGCCCGGTCGGTCCGGGGCGCGGCCGGGGGCCGGGAGTCCTGCGCGGGGGCCTCGACCGGGCCGTCGGCCCGGACCTGTCCGCTGGTGCCGGCGCCGGGGGAGGAGGCGTCGCCGCCCGTGAGCCCACCGCCGGGCAGCAGTCCGGAGACCATGGCGACCGCGCCCATCGCCACGGCGGCCGAGGCGCCGAGCAGTCCCGCCCGCCGCGCGGGCGGAGCCGCCTTGATCACCTTGCCGGGCGCGCCCGCCGTCCGGCCCGCTCCGGCCGTACCGCCGCGCCGTCTGCCGCGGCGTGGACCGCGGTGCCGTCCGGGGCCGGCGGGGCCGGTGCGGACGATGGGGATGGGCTGGGTGACCGCCTCGGCCGGATCCTCGGGCTCGTACGCGTCGGCCGACTCGCCCGTCAGGGGAGCCCGGGCTTTCCGGGCGTTCGCCACCTCCTCATCGGCGGTCGCGCGGGCAGAGCGTCGATGGCGACCCATCCGCTGCCTTCCTCACGTGTTCGGCGTCAAAGTGCGTCACTCGTCCGGGGGAGTCCTTATTCGGCGGCGACTGTACGGCACCGGGAACCGGGTCGAAGTGCTGCTTATGTAATTGGCCGGTTAACGTGCAGACATGAACGAGAATGTCCGTCTCACGGCGTGGGTCCGTGGGCATGTGCAGGGTGTCGGCTTTCGTTGGTTCACCCGGGCCAACGCACTGCGGATCGGCGACCTGATCGGCTTCGCCTCCAACCTCTCCGACGGCCGGGTGCAGGTGGTCGCCGAGGGGCCCCGCTCGAACTGCGAACAGTTGCTCGAGTGGCTGCGTGACGGCGACACGCCCGGCCGCGTGGACGGCGTCACCGAGATCTGGGACGTGCCCAGAGGTGGTTACGACGGCTTCGAGACCCGTTGACAGGATGACGCGAAAATCGGATTCGCGCTCGGTTTCGCAGGGGCGTGAGGGGGGCGATCATCGGATTCATATGACATTGGCATATGCGGACCACGGAAATTGCCTGATGGTTGCCAACTCGGCCGCAGCGTGCAAGGCTGCCTCTCAACGGATGATCTCTACGCCCCTCGGGCTCCGGGTGCGGAATGCGGCGCGGATATCCCTCGCGCACACCCCCGGGACGCCCGCCGATACGGGGTGTGATCGTGTTGACCGTCAATCCATTTGGTGAGACGCTGGAAGCCCCGCGCACCTTAGCTGTTTGGCATTGAAAGACCGCAGTAGTGATGGCAGACACCGCGGGTGCGAATCCCTCACGACCCACACCGCTTCGGTCGGTCACTCAGTGTGGAGGACCATCCATCATGGCAAAGGCGCTTCTCGGTTACGTCGGCGGCTCCGACCCCCGAGTCCTCTCCGAGATGCGACGGCTTCAGCAGCGTGTCCAGGACCTCGAATCCGAGCTCATTCGGATGCAGGCCGAGAACGACGCGCTGACTGCCGCCGCTCATGGCGACTCGCTGCTCGACAGCATCGACGTATCCCACGCGGAGCCTGCGCTTGCCTGACCCGTGCCCTGCCCCGGGGGCCGGTCGGGCTGCACTGTCAGCCGCTTGAGAGTTGCAAGGGACGCTTCGGCGTCCCTTCGTCGTTTCCCGGCTGGTCACGACGTCTTCTCCCCGTCCTCTCCCAAGTGATCTGCCCGGCCTCTTCACAGGTGAAACCAGCGGGTGAAGCCCGGGAAAAGAGGCGGCGCGCCCACGGCTCCCGCACGCCGGGAGGGTGCACCGGCGCGCGGTAAAGTCCTTCCGCGTGCACCTCAAGAGCCTGACCCTGCGCGGGTTCAAATCCTTCGCTTCCGCCACCACCCTGCGCTTCGAGCCCGGCATCACCTGTGTCGTGGGCCCCAACGGCTCCGGAAAGTCCAATGTCGTCGACGCGCTTTCCTGGGTCATGGGAGAGCAGGGCGCCAAGTCCCTGCGCGGCGGCAAGATGGAGGACGTCATCTTCGCCGGGACGACCGGCCGCCCCCCGCTGGGCCGCGCCGAGGTCTCCCTCACCATCGACAACTCCGACGGTGCCCTGCCCATCGACTACGCCGAGGTCACCATCACGCGGATCATGTTCCGCAACGGCGGCAGCGAATACCAGCTCAACGGCGACACCTGCCGCCTCCTCGACATCCAGGAACTCCTCTCCGACTCCGGCATCGGCCGCGAGATGCACGTCATCGTCGGACAGGGCCAGCTCGACTCCGTCCTGCACGCCGACCCCATGGGCCGCCGCGCCTTCATCGAGGAGGCCGCCGGCGTCCTCAAGCACCGCAAGCGCAAGGAGAAGGCGCTGCGGAAGCTCGACGCGATGAAGGCCAACCTCGCCCGCGTCCAGGACCTCACCGACGAACTGCGCCGCCAGCTCAAGCCGCTCGGCCGCCAGGCCGCCGTCGCCCGCCGGGCCGCCGTCATCCAGGCCGACCTGCGCGACGCCCGGCTGCGCCTGCTCGCCGACGACCTGGTCACCCTGCGCGAGGCCCTGCGCGCGGAGATCGCCGACGAGGCCGCCCTCAAGACCCGCAAGGAGGCCGCCGAGACGGAGCTGCACGCGGCCGCCCAGCGGGAGGCGGCCCTCGAGGAGCAGGTGCGCGAACTGACGCCGCGCCTGGCCGCGGCCCAGCAGACCTGGTACGAACTCTCCCGCCTCGCCGAACGCGTGCGCGGCACCATCTCCCTCGCCGACGCCCGCGTCACCAGCGCCACCGCCGCCCCCGCCGAGGAGCGCCGCGGCCGCGACCCCGAGGACCTCGAACGCGAGGCCGCCCGCGTCCGCGAGCAGGAGGCCGAACTCGACGCCGCCCTCGAGGCCGCGAGCCGCGCCCTGGAGGACACCGCCGAACACCGCGCCGGCCTCGAACGCCGCCTGGCCGAGGAGGAACGCCGCCTGCGCGACGCCGCCCGCGCCATCGCCGACCGCCGCGAACAGCTCGCCCGCCTGCACGGTCAGGTCACCGCCGCCCGCGGCCGCGCCGCCTCGGCCGAGGCCGAGATCGGCCGCCTGGCCGCCGCCCGCGACGAGGCCCGCGAACGGGCCGCCGCCGCACAGGAGGAGTACGAACGGCACCAGGCCGAGGCCGACGGCGCCGATGCGGACGACGCCGAACTCGCCGCCCGCCACGACCGCGCCAAGGCGGACCTCGCCGCCGCCGACAGCGCCCTCAACGCCGCCCGCGAGGCGGCCACCGAGGCCGAACGCCGCCGCGCCGCGATCACCGCCCGCCGCGACGCCCTCGCCCTGGGCCTGCGGCGCAAGGACGGCACGGGCGCGCTGCTGGCGGCGAAGGAACGATTGGGCGGGCTGCTCGGCCCGGCCGCCGGACTCCTGTCGGTCACCCCCGGCCACGAACTCCCCGTCGCCACCGCCCTCGGCGCCGCGGCCGACGCCGTCGCCGTGACCGGACCCGCCGCCGCGGCCGAGGCCCTGCGCCTGCTGAAGAAGGAGGACGCCGGCCGAGCCGTGCTCCTGCTGAGCGGAGCCCCCTGCGACGCCGCCGCCCCGGCCGCGCCCGCCCCCACCTCGCCGCGGCCGACCTCGTCCGCGCCCCCTGGACCTGCTGCCCGCCGTGCGCAGACTCCTGCGCGACATCGTCGTCGTCGACACCCTCGAGGACGCCGAACACCTCGTCACCACCCACCCCGGCCTGATCGCCGTCACCGCCGAGGGCGACCTGCTCGGCGCTCACATCGCCCAGGGCGGCTCCGGCGGCGCACCCAGCCTCATCGAGACCCAGGCCGCCGTCGACGAGGCCACCGCGGAGCTCACCGAGCTCGACGCCCGCTGCGCCGAGCTGACCGCGGCACGCGAGGAGGCCCAGGAACAGCGCGCCCGCCACGCCGCGCTCGTGGAGGAGCTGGCCGCCCGGCGCAGCGCCGCCGACCGGGAGAAGTCACAGGCCGCACAGGCCCTGGGACGCCTCGCCGGGCAGGCCCGCGCCGCCGCCGGCGAGGCCGAGCGGACGACGGCCGCCGCCGAGCGGGCGCAGGAGGCGCTCCGGCGCGCCACCGAGGAGGCCGAGGAACTCGCCGAGCGCCTGGCCGCGGCCCAGGAGCGGGCCCTGGGCGACGAGGACGGCACCGACGAACCCGACACCTCCGTACGGGACCGCCTCGCCGCCGACGGCGCGAACGCCCGGCAGACCGAGATGGAGGCGCGCCTGCAGGTCCGTACCCACGAGGAGCGCATGAAGGCCCTCGCCGGGCGGGCCGACGGCCTCGACCGCGCGGCCCGCGCCGAGCGCGAGGCACGGGCCCGCGCGGAGCAGCGGCAGGCGCGGCTGCGCCACGAGGCCCAGGTCGCCTCGGCGGTGGCGGCCGGCGCCCGGCAGCTGCTGGCGCACGTCGAGCTCTCGCTCGTACGGGCCGACGAGGAGCGCCGGGCGGCGGAGGCCGCGAAGGCCGAGCGCGAACGCGAGCTGACCGTGGGCCGCGACCGGGCGCGCGAGCTGAAGTCGGAGCTGGACAAGCTCACCGACTCGGTCCACCGGGGCGAGGTGCTGGGCGCGGAGAAGCGGCTGCGCATCGAGCAGCTGGAGGCGAAGGCACTGGAGGAGCTGGGCGTGGAGCCCACGGCCCTGGCCGCGGAGTACGGCCCCGACCAGCCCGTACCCCCCTCGCCGCCGGCCGAGGGCGAGGAGCTCCCCGACGACCCGGACCACCCCCGCAACCAGCCCGTCCCCTACGTCCGCGGCGAGCAGGAGAAGCGCCTGAGGGCGGCCGAACGGGCCTATCAGCAGCTGGGCAAGGTCAATCCCCTCGCCCTCGAGGAGTTCGCGGCGCTGGAGGAGCGCCACCAGTTCCTCTCCGAGCAGCTCGAGGACCTCAAGAAGACCCGCGCGGACCTCCTGCAGGTGGTGAAGGACGTCGACCGGCGGGTGGAGGAGGTCTTCACGGCGGCGTACCACGACACGGCCCGGGAGTTCGAGGGCGTCTTCTCCCGGCTCTTCCCCGGCGGCGAGGGCCGTCTGGTCCTCACCGACCCGGACGACATGCTGGCCACCGGCGTGGACGTGGAGGCCAGGCCCCCCGGCAAGAAGGTCAAGCGGCTGTCCCTGCTGTCGGGCGGCGAGCGCTCCCTGACCGCGGTCGCCCTGCTCGTGGCGATCTTCAAGGCCCGCCCGAGCCCGTTCTACGTCATGGACGAGGTCGAGGCGGCGCTGGACGACACCAACCTCCAGCGCCTGATCAGGATCATGAAGGAGCTCCAGGAGAGCTCCCAGCTGATCGTGATCACGCACCAGAAACGCACGATGGAGGTGGCCGACGCGCTCTACGGAGTGTCGATGCAGGGCGACGGAGTGTCGAAGGTGATCAGCCAACGCCTCCGTTAGCTTCAACTATTGAACTCAACACCTGGAAAACTCTGGGGAAACATCTTGGTCACAACCTATTGACTTAGAAAATTGAAGACATAGGGTCTCCCACGTTGCTTACGCCTTCAAGTGGTGGTCACTTCGATCTTGTGCGCCACTGGAAAGGCCCCCCCACCCCGGCAACGTGGCCGGGTTCCAGGAGTACACGTTGACCAGCACCGCGCCGGCGCAGGCGTCCGAGGGCCGCAAGGCCCAACCGGACCACCTCGGCCACGTCATCTTCATCACCGCGGCCGCGGCCATGGGTGGTTTCCTCTTCGGCTACGACAGCTCCGTGATCAACGGCGCTGTCGAGGGCATCCGGGGGAAGTACGACATCGGTTCGGCCGCCCTCGCCCAGGTCATCGCCATCGCCCTGATCGGCTGCGCCATCGGTGCCGCCACCGCGGGCCGGGTCGCCGACCGCATCGGCCGCATCCGCGTCATGCAGATCTCGGCGACGCTGTTCACCATCAGCGCCGTCGGCTCGGCCCTGCCCTTCGCCCTGTGGGACCTCGCCTTCTGGCGCGTCCTCGGCGGCATCGCCATCGGCATGGCCTCCGTCATCGGCCCGGCCTACATCGCCGAGGTCTCCCCGCCGGCCTACCGCGGCCGCCTCGGCGCGTTCCAGCAGGCCGCGATCGTCATCGGCATCGCCGTCTCGCAGCTGGTCAACTGGGGCATCCTCAACGTCGCCGACGGCGACCAGCGCGGCAAGCTCATGGGCATCGAGGCCTGGCAGCTCATGCTCGGCGTCATGGTCGTCCCGGCCGTCCTCTACGGCCTGCTCTCCTTCGCCATCCCCGAGTCCCCCCGCTTCCTGATCTCGGTCGGCAAGACCGACAAGGCCAAGAAGGTCCTGGCCGACGTCGAGGGTCACACCGTCGACCTCGACAAGCGCGTCGCCGAGATCGAGCACGCCATGAAGAGCGAGCAGAAGTCCACCTTCAAGGACCTGCTCGGCGGCCGCTTCGGCTTCCTGCCGATCGTCTGGGTCGGCATCGGCCTCTCGGTCTTCCAGCAGTTCGTCGGCATCAACGTCGCGTTCTACTACTCCTCGACGCTGTGGCAGTCGGTGGGCGTGAACCCGGAGAGCTCGTTCTTCTACAGCTTCACGACGTCGATCATCAACATCGTCGGCACCGTGATCGCGATGGTCCTCGTCGACCGCATCGGCCGCAAGCCGCTCGCCCTCATCGGCTCCGTCGGCATGGCGCTCTCCCTCGCCCTCGAGGCCTGGGCCTTCGCCTCCAAGACGGCGGACGGCACCCTGCCCACCACCCAGGGAACCGTGGCCCTGATCGCGGCCCACGCCTTCGTCCTCTTCTTCGCCCTCTCCTGGGGCGTCGTGGTCTGGGTCTTCCTGGGCGAGATGTTCCCCAACCGCATCCGCGCCGCCGCGCTCGGCGTGGCCGCGTCCGCCCAGTGGCTCGCGAACTGGGCCATCACGGCCAGCTTCCCGAGCCTGGCGGACTGGAACCTCTCCGGTGCGTACGTGATCTACGCGATCTTCGCCGTGCTCTCGATTCCCTTCGTACTCAAGTACGTCAAGGAGACGAAGGGCAAGGCGTTGGAGGAGATGGGCTAACCCCCCCCCCGCCGCCCCTCTCCTCGAAAGGGCGTTGCCCCGGCAAGATGCCGGGGCAACGCCCTTTTCTTGTACCCCGGCCCGGAACCGGGGCACCGGAAGGGGGTGGGTGCGGCCCGGTGGGCCCGTTTGTGCCCACCCGTTCCGCCCAGCGGAACGATTGCCCACAAACGGGCGGGGCGATTGCCCACAAACAGGCAGGCGGGGCGACCGCCCCCACCGCCCGCAGCCAAAGGTCCGGCCGGAGGGGCCGGGGTGGGGGGCCGGGCCCTGAGAGGGACGTAGGGGTTATTTGCGGCCCAAGTGCGGGGTGACCAACTCCGTAGACGGCTCCGGGCCGTAAATAATCCAGCCCCGTAAGGGCCCGGCCCCTCCCGCCCCGGCCCCGCCCCCCACGCACAACGCAAAGAGGGCCCCCATCCAGGGGGCCCTCAAGCAACCAGCGTCAGCGGTCAGCGCCTACGCGGCAACCTTCTCGCGCTCCGCACCAGCGGCCTCCGCCACCGCCACATCCTCCCGCGGCACCGGCAGCACCGCCATCAGCACCGCCGAGATCACGATCGTCGCCGCCCATCCCAGCCCGTACCTGCCGACGAACGTCGAGGCGAACGGCCCGGTGAACCAGTCGCACTTCGTGAAGCAGACGCCCGCAATCAGCGCCACGGCCCAGGCCGTCATCGCCTGCCAGCAGAAGCCGCCCACGTACCAGTACCGGCTCGTACGACCCGTGTCCATCAGCGCCTCCGCGTCATAGCGCACGGCGCGCACCCGGCGCCGCGCCATGTCGACCGCGTACACGCCGATCCAGGCCGAGAAGGAGACGGCCAGCAGGATCAGGAAGGTGATGAAGGAGCTGAGGAAGCTCTTGGCGACCAGCATCAGCATCAGACCGCCGATGAGCGAGATCGCCGCGTTGATGCTGACGGCCATCGCGCGCGGCAGCTTCACGCCCATGGTCTGGGCGGTGAAGCCGGCCGAGTACATCGAGAGGCTGTTGATCAGCAGCATGCCGACGATCGCGGTGGCCAGGTACGGCACGGCCAGCCACGTCGGGAGGATGTCACCGAGGAAGGACACGGGGTCCGGGGCGTCGGCGAGCTTGGGCGTGGAGACGGCCATCACGGCGCCCATGAGCACCATCGGCACCATGACCAGACCCGCACCGGACACCGTGACGCCGACGATCTTCTTGCCCGACGCGGCGTGCGGCAGGTACCGCGTGAAGTCCGGCCCGGTGGGCACCCAGCTGATGCCGCCGGCGGCGATGGTCCCGATGCCGGCGATCACCATGGCGGTCGTGCCCGCGGGCTTGGAGAAGACGTCGTCCCACGAGATGTTCATGATCAGGTAGCCGAGGACCAGCACGCTGAAGAGGCCGAACAGGTACGTCGACCAGGTGTTGCAGACGTTGAGCGCCTTGCGCCCCATGCCGCTGACCAGGAACGTGCAGGCCACGAAGACGAACAGGGTGACGACGATCAGCACCGTGTTGCTCTTCACGCCGAAGAGCAGGTCGAGAACGGTGAGCACGGCGTACGCGCCGGTGACCGCGTTGATCGTCTCCCAGCCGAAGCGGGCGACCCACAGGATCGCGCCCGGGAAGAGGTTTCCGCGCACGCCGAACGTGGCCCGCGAGAGCATCGCGCCGGGCGCGCCGCCCCACTTGCCGGACACGGACAGCACGCCGACCAGGCCGAACGAGACGAGCGCGGCGCACGCCGCGACGATCAGGACCTGCCAGAAGTTCAGGGCGTTGAAGACGACCAGCGCCGCACCCATCGTGAGCAGCAGCACACTGATGTTGGCGGCGACCCAGGTCGGGAAGAGCTCCCGGACCCGGCCGTGCCGCTCGTGGTCGGGTACGGGCTCGATGCCGCGGGTCTCGATGGCGCTCTCGGCGCTGGACACGTTGGCGCCGTCGGCAGCGTTGTCCATGGTGGGGGCCATAGCGGGGGCTCCGTGCGGGGTGTGACAGGGCGGGGCCTGGGCAGAAAGGGACGTTGGGACTCTACGCGCGTCACGCGAGCCCACGCCATCGTACTTTGATCTAACTTTGTGCAGTTAGGGTCATTCGTCCTTGTGGAAAACCACAAGGACGCCACACGCCGAGGCGCCGCAGCGCCCGCACCCGCCGGTGTCCGATACTGGGTGCGTTATGGACATCGTCATCCTTGCTGTACTCATCGCTGTGGTCGCGCTCGGCGCGATCAGCGGGCTCGTGGTCAGCAGCCGCAAGAAGAAGCAGCTGCCGCCCGCTCCTCCGAGCAGCCCGTCCGTCACCGCGCCGCCCGCCGAGCCGCACGTCGGCGAGGAGGCCGAACCCTCCACCGCGCAGCCGCGCCGCACCATCGAAGAGGTCGAGCTCCCCACGGCCCCCGCCCCGGCGGAGGAGAGCGCACCGGTCGTCGAGCCGGAGACCGCGGTCGAGGCCGCGGTACCGGCCGCACCCGAGATCGAGATTCCCGAGCCCACGGCCGGCCGCCTCGTGCGCCTGCGCGCCCGGCTGTCCCGCTCGCAGAACTCCCTCGGCAAGGGTCTGCTGACCCTGCTCTCCCGTGAGCACCTCGACGAGGACACCTGGGAGGAGATCGAGGACACCCTGCTCGTCGCCGACGTCGGCGTCACCCCCACCCAGGAGCTGGTGGAGCGGCTGCGCGAGCGCGTGAAGGTGCTCGGCACCCGCACCCCCGAGGAACTGCGCACCCTGCTCCGCGAGGAGCTGCTCACCCTCATCGGCACCGAGGCCGACCGCTCCGTCCACACCGAGCCCGGTGTGGGCGTGAACGGCGAGGAGAAGCCCGGCGTCGTGATGGTCGTCGGCGTCAACGGCGTCGGCAAGACCACCACCACCGGCAAGCTCGCACGCGTGCTCGTCGCCGACGGCAAGTCCGTCGTGCTCGGCGCGGCGGACACCTTCCGTGCCGCCGCCGCCGACCAGCTGCAGACGTGGGGCGAGCGCGTCGGCGCCCGCACCGTCCGCGGCCCGGAGGCCGGCGACCCGGCGTCGATCGCCTTCGACGCGGTCAAGGAGGGCATCGCCGAGAACGCGGACGTCGTCCTCGTCGACACCGCCGGCCGGCTGCACACCAAGACCGGGCTCATGGACGAGCTCGGCAAGGTCAAGCGCGTCCTGGAGAAGCACGGCTCGGTCGACGAGGTGCTGCTCGTCCTCGACGCCACCACCGGTCAGAACGGCCTGGTGCAGGCGCGCGTCTTCGCCGAGGTCGTGGACATCACCGGCATCGTGCTGACCAAGCTGGACGGCACCGCCAAGGGCGGCATCGTCGTCGCCGTCCAGCGCGAGCTGGGCGTACCGGTGAAGCTGGTCGGCCTGGGCGAGGGCGCGGACGACCTGGCGCCGTTCGAGCCGGAGGCGTTCGTGGACGCCCTGATCGGCGACTAGACCCGCGAGCCACGCGACAGACGGAACGGAAGGGGCCCCGAGACGCGAGAGCGTCTCGGGGCCCCTTCCGTTCCGTCACATCCCGTTCCGTCACACCCCGCCCGACCGATGGCAGACGTACGCCAGCGTCCCCAGCAGCAGGCGGGCCTCCGGCGGCCGTCCCGCCGTGTCGAGCGTGGGCGGCAGCAGCCATCGCATCGGCCCCAGCCCGGCGTGGTCGGACGGCGGGGCGGTGATGTGATCGCCGAGCCCCAGCCCCCGCAGGTCCAGGCGGGCGTCGTCCCACCCCATGCGGTAGAGGAGCTGGGGGAGTTCGGCGGCGGCGCCCGGGGCGACGAAGAACAGCGCGCGGCCGTGCGGCGCGAGGGCGACCGGGCCCAGCGGCACTCCCATGCGCTCCAGCCGCGCCAGCGCGTGCCGGCCCGCCGCCTCGGCGACCTCCAGGACGTCGAAGGACCGCCCCACGGGCAGCAGCACGGCCGCGCCCGGCATGTCGGCCCAGGCGGTCGCGGCCTCGTCCAGCGTGGCGCCGGCCGGGACCGAGGGGGCGAAGGAGAGGGGATGGGCGCCGGGGAGGGGCAGTCGGCGGCGTCGCACGAGCAGGTCACGTGACCGCCGCGGGTGGCCCGGGCCCCGGGGACGACGTCCCACCCCCACAGACCCGTGTACTCCGCGACCGTCATCACGGATTCCGACGCGCGGCCTCGGCGCCGAGAGCTCGAGCGCCGGTCCCGGATGCCGCCGATTGTGAAGCCCATGCCCCCTCCAACGGGTCGTGCTCGCGGATGGTTACGTGTCGGAGTGTCTCGGACACGCACGGTCGCGGACCTCTGCTCTGTGACGGCGTGACGGTGTGCGGGGGGTGGTGCGGAGTGGGCCGCACGCCGTGGCGCACAACAGTCCACCTCTTTACGGGTTTTGCTGCCGATGTCCGGTGTCAAGTCAATCGCGATGCGGGAGGAAGGGGTTCATACGTTGGGGTGGCGAATGGTGGCGTTTACTGGACTGCCCTCGCGTGAGCGGTGATCGTAGGATTACTTTCGGTACATGAAACCCGCCGGACAAGCGGCCCCGACGAGCGGCAGGCTGTTGGGGGTTCACGCGCGGCCGCCCCGGGCGGCGCGGCGGACGCGATGGATTGCGGACGCGGTGGATGCGGCAGTGGATGCAGCGGTAGATGCAGATATGCAGAATTTCTCGGATGGGGGCGTTCCCGTGGGCGGCAATGTCAGCGGTACCGGCGGTGCCGACAAGGCCGACAAGGCCGAGAAGCGCCCCAACGAGCAGCTGAATTCGTGGTTCCTGCGCAGCGGCTGGTCGAAGGGCGAGCTGGCCCGGCAAGTGAACCGAAGGGCGCGCCAGTTGGGCGCTCACCACATCAGCACGGACACCTCGAGGGTGCGCCGCTGGCTGGACGGCGAGCAGCCGCGCGAGCCCATTCCGAAGATCCTCTCCGAGCTGTTCTCCGAACGCTTCGGCTGCGTCGTCGGCGTCGAGGACATCGGGCTGCGGGCCGCGCACCAGTCGCCGTCCGTGTCGGGCGTGGACCTGCCCTGGGCGGGCCCCCAGACCGTCGAGCTGCTCAGCGAGTTCTCCCGCAGCGACCTGATGCTGGCGCGGCGGGGCTTCCTCGGGACCTCGCTGGCGCTCTCCGCGGGGCCCGCCCTCATCGAGCCCATGCAGCGCTGGCTGGTGCCCGGCAGCGCCGGCCGGGAGGGCGGCGGCGCCGACCGCGACCGGGCGCGCAGGTCCCGGCTCTCGGCCCCGGAGCTGGAGCTCCTGGAGTCCACGACGGTGATGTTCCGTCAGTGGGACGCCCAGTGCGGCGGCGGGCTGCGCCGCAAGGCCGTCGTCGGCCAGCTCCACGAGGTCACCGACCTGCTCCAGGAGCCCCAGCCCGCCGAGACCGCCCAGCGTCTGTTCACCGTCGCCGCCGAGCTGGCCCAGCTGGCCGGGTGGATGAGCTACGACATCGGGCTCCACCCCACGGCCCAGAAGTACTTCGTGCTCGCCCTGCACGCCGCGAAGGAGGCCGGGGACCGCCCCCTGGGTTCGTACATCCTCTCCAGCATGAGCCGCCAGATGATCCACCTCGGGCGGCCCGACGACGCCCTCGAGCTGATCCACCTCGGGCAGTACGGCTCCCGGGAGACGGCCACCCCCCGGACGCAGGCCATGTTGTATGCGATGGAGGGCCGCGCCTACGCCAACATGGGCCAGCCCGCCAAGGTCAAGCGCGCCGTGAGCATGGCCGAGGACTGCTTCTCCGACTGCGGGGGCGGCGACGGCGACCCCGACTGGATCCGGTTCTTCTCGGAGGCCGAGCTCAACGCCGAGAACGCCCACTCCTACCGCGACCTCGCCTACGTCGCCGGGCGCAGCCCGACCTACGCCTCGCTGGCACGGCCCAAGATGGAGCGGGCCGTCGAGCTGTTCGCGCAGGACAGCGAGCACCAGCGCTCGTACGCCCTCAACCTCATCGGCATGGCCACCGTGCACCTCATGGAACGCGAGCCCGAGGAGTCGACGGTCCTCGCCGGCAAGGCGCTCAGGATCGCCAAGCAGGTCCGCTCGGAGCGGGTGAACAACCGCCTGCGCAAGACCGTCGACAACGCCGCGCGCGAATTCGGCGACGTCGCCGAGGTGGTCGACCTGACCGACCAGCTAGCCGTCCATCTGCCGGAACCGGCCGAGGCCGCCCAGGCGGTCTGAGCCCGCCCGGCCCCCTTTACCCGGCCGCGGCGACCTCCCGTACACCCGACTCGGCTCCCCCATCGCCAGGTCACCCCGGGCAGGTCGTCGCGGCCGGCCCACACTCCGGGCCGGATGTCCGCCCGTTCACCCCGGCGTAACACCCCCACACCCATCGTCACGCACGCGAAACAACCGGTGGCGCCCACCGAAACGGCGCTGCGCGAGCCTCGAGGCGACACCGGCCCATGGGAAGCACCAGCCCATACGGGGGCAGGGCCGCCGCCGCGAGGAGACATCGACATTGAATGGCGCAGATACCGCGTTCGTATTGATCAGTGCCGCGCTCGTGATGCTGATGACACCGGCCCTGGCCTTCTTCTACGGGGGCATGGTGCGGGTCAAGAGCGCGCTCAACATGCTGATGATGTCGTTCATCTCGCTCGGCATCGTCACCGTCCTATGGGTGCTGTTCGGCTACTCCCTCGCGTTCGGCGATGACATCGGGGCCGGACTGCTGGGCGACCTCGGCCACATCGGCCTCAAGGGCATCGCCCCCGACACCCTCACCGGCGGCAAGGAAGGCATCCCGGTCCTCGCCTTCGCCCTCTTCCAGCTGATGTTCGCCGTGATCACCCCGGCCCTGATGAGCGGCGCCCTCGCGGACCGTGTGAAGTTCAGCGCCTGGGCCCTGTTCATCACCCTGTGGGTGACGGCCGTCTACTTCCCCGTCGCGCACTGGGTCTGGCACGCCGACGGCTGGCTCTTCAAGCTCAAGGTGATCGACTTCGCCGGCGGCACCGCCGTGCACATCAACGCGGGCATCGGCGCCCTGGCCGCCGTCCTCGTCGTCGGCAAGCGCGTCGGCTTCGCCAAGGACCCCATGCGCCCCCACAGCCTCCCCCTGGTGATGCTCGGCGCGGGACTGCTGTGGTTCGGCTGGTTCGGCTTCAACGCCGGCTCGGCCCTCTCCGCCAACGGCACCGCCGCCAACATGGCCATGAACACCCAGGTCGCCACCGGCGCCGCCATGCTCGGCTGGCTCGCCTACGAGCGCATCCGGCACGGCGCGTTCACCACCCTCGGCGCCGCCTCCGGCGCCGTCGCCGGACTGGTCGCCATCACCCCCTCCGGCGCCGCCGTCAACGCCTTCGGCGCGATCCTCATCGGCCTCGTCGCCGGAGCCGTCTGCTCCTGGGCCGTCGGCCTCAAGTTCAAGCTCGGCTTCGACGACTCCCTCGACGTCGTCGGCGTCCACCTCGTCGGCGGCGTCATCGGCACCCTGCTGGTCGGCCTCCTCGCCACCGACGGCGTCGGCGGCCTCACCCAGCTCGGCCGGCAGGCCGCCGGAGCCTTCTCCGTGATGGCCTACTCCTTCGTCGTCTCCTGGCTCCTGGCCAAACTCGTCGACAAGCTGATGGGCTTCCGGGCCGACGAGGAGGACGAGATCAGCGGCGTCGACCAGGCCTACCACGCCGAATCCGCCTACGACCTCAGCGCGGTGGGCGGCGCCCCCGCCTCCCGGGCCGGCTCGCCCGCGCCCGCAGCGCAGCACCCGACCAGGAAAGTGGACGCATGAAGCTCATCACCGCCGTCATCAAGACCCACCAGCTCGACGCGGTCAAGGACGCGCTGCAGACCTTCGGCGTCCACGGCCTGACCGTCACCGAGGCCAGGGGCTACGGACGCCAGCGCGGCCACACCGAGGTCTACCGGGGCGCCGAGTACACCGTCGACTTCGTGCCCAAGGCCCGCATAGAGGTCCTCGCCGAGGACGTCGACGCCGAGGACATCGTCGACGTGATCGTGAAGGCCGCCCGCACCGGAAAGATCGGCGACGGCAAGGTCTGGGTCGTCGACGCCGGCACCGTCGTCCGCGTCCGCACCGGCGAGCGCGGCCCGGACGCGCTCTGAACGACAGGGAGCCCCACGTGACGCCCCACCGTCAGGCCGCCGAGGAACCCACCGGCTACGCGGCGGCCCGGCTGCGGCTCCTGCACGAGGAGCCGCCGCCCGGCCCGGCCCTGCGGGCCGGGCTCGCCCGCCTCACCGACCGCTGGCTGGCCTCGCTCCTGGGCGGCGGCACCCAGGGCGTCGCGCTCGTCGCCGTCGGCGGCTACGGGCGCGGCGAGCTCTCCCCGCGCAGCGACCTCGACGTGCTCCTCCTGCACGACGGCACCGCCGGAGCCACCGGCATCGCCGCCGTAGCCGACCGCGTCTGGTACCCCGTATGGGACATGGGCCTGGCCCTCGACCACTCCGTACGCACCCCCGCCGAGGCCCGCAGGACCGCGGCTGGCGACCTCAAGGTCCACCTCGGCCTCCTCGACGCCCGCCACCTCGCCGGCGACCCCGAGCTCACCGCCCGGCTGCGCACCACCGCCTACGAGGACTGGCGCGCCCAGGCCCCCGCCCGCCTGCCCGAACTGCGCGAGCTGTGCGAGGAACGCGCCAGACGCCAGGGCGAACTGCGCTTCCTCCTCGAACCCGACCTCAAGGAGGCCCGCGGCGGGCTCCGCGACGCCACCGCCCTGCGGGCCGTCGCCGCCTCCTGGCTCGCCGACGCGCCCCGCGAAGGACTCGAGGCGGCCCGCACCCTGCTCCTCGACACCCGCGACGCCCTCCACCTGGCCACCGGCCGCGCCACCGACCGGCTCGCCCTCCAGGAACAGGACCAGGTCGCGGCCGGCCTCGGCCTCCCCGACGCCGACGCCCTCCTGCGCGGCGTCTACGAAGCCGCCCACACCGTCGCCTACGCCGGCGAGGTCACCTGGCGCGAGGTGGGCCGGGTGCTGAAGTCCCGCTCCGGCCGGCCCCGGCTGCGCCGCATCCTCGGCGGGCGGGGCGGCCGCGGCGGCTTCGTCGAACCCGAGCGCGTCCCGCTCGCCGAGGGCGTCGTCGAGCAGGACGGCGAGGTCGTGCTCGCCCGCACCGCGCGCCCCGACCGCGACCCCGTGCTCCCCCTGCGCGCCGCGGCCGCCGCCGCGCAGGCCGGACTGCCGCTGTCCCGGCACGCCGTGCGGCGCATGACGGTCGCGGGGCCCCTGCCCGTGCCGTGGCCGGCCGAGGCCCGTGAGCAGCTCGTCACCCTCCTCGGCGCCGGCGAGCCCACCGTGGCCGTCTGGGAGGCCCTCGAGGCGGAGGGGATCGTCTCCCGGCTCCTGCCCGAGTGGGAGCACGTGCGCTGCCGCCCCCAGCGCAACCCCGTCCACCGCTGGACCGTCGACCGCCACCTCGTCGAGACGGCCGTCCAGGCCTCCGCCCTCACCCGGCGCGTCGGCCGCCCCGACCTGCTGCTCGTCGCCGCCCTCCTGCACGACATGGGCAAGGGGTACCCCGGCGACCACTCCGAGGCCGGCGCGGCCCTCGTCCCCGACATCGCCGCCCGCCTCGGCTTCGACGCCGAGGACACCGCCGTCCTCACCACGCTCGTACGCCACCACCTGCTGCTCGCCGAGACCGCCACCCGCCGCGACCTCGACGACCCCGCCACGGTCCGTACGGTCACGGACGCCGTCTCGCGTACCGGCACGCTGGAACTGCTGCACGCCCTGACCGAGGCCGACGCCCGTGCCACCGGCCCGGCGGCCTGGAGCGACTGGCGGGCCACGCTGGTCGCCGACCTGGTCCGGCGCGCCGCCGCCGCGCTCGCCGGCGAACCGGTCGCCGACCGCCCGGAGCCGGCGCCGACGGACGAGGAGGAACGGCTGGCGAAGGAGGCCCTGCGCACGGCCGGACCGGTGGTGGTCCTCGGTGCGCCGAGCGACGGTCTCGTCGCGGACACCGTGCGGCTGACCGTCGCCGTCCCCGACCGGCCCGGCATCCTGCCCGCCACGGCCGGCGTCCTGGCCCTGCACCGCCTCACGGTCCGCGCGGCGGACCTGCGGGCCGTCTCCGGCGCCCTCCTGCTGAACTGGCGCGTGGCCGCCGAGTACGGCTCCCTCCCGGACGCCGCCCGCCTGCGCGGCGACCTCGTACGGGCCCTGGACGGCTCCCTGCGCGTGGAGGACCGCCTCGCGGAGCGGGAGGCCGCCTACGGCAAGCGCCGCCGGGGCGTGCCCCACGCCCCGCCCCGCGTCACCGTCGCGACCGGCGGCTCGCACGCCGCCACGGTCCTGGAGGTCCGCGCCCAGGACGCCCCCGGCCTGCTCCACCGCATCGGGCGGGCGCTGGAGGACGCCGGGGTGTGGGTGCGGAGTGCCCACGTGAGCACGCTGGGGGCAAGCGTGGTGGACGCGTTCTATGTGACGGGAGTGGAGGGGGCGCCGCTGGCGGAGGGGGAGGCGGCGGTGTTGGCGACGGCGTTGGAGAAAGCTCTGCGGTGAGGGGTGACCCTGTCGGGTAGTGGAGCGTTGAACGGGAGTGTGCTCTCCGCTGGTGCGGAGGTGAGCCGCAGGTCAAGGCCAGGGCGCTCGGCGCCGAGGTCCGCTCCCCGCGCAGGCGGAGGTTCCGCCCGTGCCGGTCGAATCCGACCGGCACGGGCCGTTCGGTCTCTGGGCCGGATACTCTTGAGGGCGATTGACCCTGCCCCCTGATGTTGAGGACCGACGAGCGCCGTGTTCGACACTCTCTCCGACCGCTTGGCGAATACCTTCAAGTCCCTCCGGGGCAAAGGAAGGCTCACCGAGGCGGACATCGACGCCACGGCGCGTGAGATCCGGATCGCCCTGCTTGAGGCCGACGTGGCCCTGCCGGTCGTGCGGTCTTTCATCCGGCAGGTCAAGGAGAGGGCCCTCGGCTCCGAGGTCTCCCAGGCGCTGAACCCCGCCCAGCAGGTCATCAAGATCGTCAACGACGAGCTGGTCACGATCCTCGGCGGCGAGACCCGCCGGCTGCGGTTCGCCAAGACCGGCCCGACCGTGATCATGCTCGCCGGTCTGCAGGGTGCCGGTAAGACCACGCTCGCCGGAAAGCTCGGCAGCTGGCTGCAGAAGCAGGGCCACGCGCCCCTGCTCGTCGCCTGTGACCTGCAGCGTCCCAACGCCGTCAACCAGCTCGGCGTCGTCGCCGAGCGCGCCGGTGTGGCGATCTTCGCGCCGGAGCCGGGCAACGGCGTCGGCGACCCGGTGCAGGTGGCGAAGGACTCCGTCGAGTTCGCCCGGTCCAAGCAGCACGACGTCGTCATCGTCGACACCGCCGGCCGCCTCGGCATCGACGCCGAGCTGATGCAGCAGGCCGCGGACATCCGTGACGCGGTGCAGCCGCAGGAGATCCTCTTCGTCCTCGACGCCATGATCGGCCAGGACGCGGTCAACACCGCCGAGGCCTTCCGCGACGGCGTCGGCTTCGACGGCGTGGTGCTCTCCAAGCTCGACGGCGACGCCCGCGGTGGTGCCGCGCTGTCGGTCGCGCATGTGACCGGCAAGCAGATCATGTTCGCCTCGAACGGCGAGAAGCTGGACGACTTCGACGCCTTCCACCCGGACCGCATGGCGTCCCGCATCCTCGGTATGGGCGACATGCTCAGCCTCATCGAGAAGGCCGAGCAGACGTTCAGCCAGGACGAGGCCGAGAAGATGGCGGCCAAGCTGGCGAAGGGCCCCAAGGAGTTCACGCTCGACGACTTCCTGTCCCAGATGGAACAGGTTCGCAAGATGGGCTCGATCAGCAAGCTGCTCGGCATGCTCCCGGGCATGGGCCAGATCAAGGAGCAGATCAACAACCTCGACGAGCGCGACGTCGACCGCACCGCCGCGATCATCAAGTCGATGACCCCGGCCGAGCGCCAGGACCCGACGATCATCAACGGTTCGCGCCGGGCCCGTATCGCCAAGGGTTCGGGCGTGGACGTCAGCGCCGTCAAGAACCTGGTCGAGCGTTTCTTCGACGCCCGCAAGATGATGTCGCGCATGGCGCAGGGCGGCGGCATGCCGGGAATGCCGGGCCTGCCGGGCATGGGCGGCGGTGCGGCCCGTAAGAAGAAGCAGCAGAAGCAGTCCAAGGGCAAGCGTCAGTCCGGTAACCCGATGAAGCGCAAGGCCGAGGAGCAGGCCGCCGCCGCGCGGCGCGAGGCGGCGCAGGCGGACAATCCGCTGGGCCTGCCGGCCGGCGAGAGCGCGCAGAACTTCGAACTCCCCGACGAGTTCAAGAAGTTCATGGGCTGATCCGCGACAGCGGTCGACAAGCGGTCACGGCCGCGGTCATGGCCGTAGGAAAGCCCCCTGGCGGATGCCGGGGGGCTTTTCGCGTATCGCGGCGGCCGCCCGGCTAGACCCTGGCTATCAGGTAGCGGAACACGTTGGGCATCCACACCGTGCCGTCGCGCCGCAGATGCGGATGGAGCGCCTCGATGAGTTCCTTGGTGACCTGTTCCTCGTCCGTGGCCCGTACCGCCGCGTCGAAGGCGCCGGTGGACAGCAGGCCGCGGACGGCGCTGGCCATGTCGGCGTAGCCGTACGGGCAGGAGACGCGGCCCGAGCCGTCGGGGGTGAGGCCGGCCCGGAGGGCGAGGTTCTCCAGGTCGTCGCGCCCGCTGGGGCGCCAGCGGGCGGGTGCGCACATGGGGTCGGCCAGGCGGGCGGCGACGCGCAGCGCGCCGGAGGCGGCGCAGCGTTCCTGCGGGCCCCAGCCGGCCAGGACGACGGGGGCGCCCTGGACGGCCTTGTCGGCGGCGAGGGAGAGGGCGTCGGCGAGGGCCTGGGCGTCGCCGGCGGCGGTCAGGAGCGGCTCGAAGGCGGTGATGAGGGTGAACGGGCCGTCCGTGGGGTCCTGGACGGCTTCGGGGCCGCCGAGGTGGAGCCGGGCGCCGTCCTCGGGGGCGCCGTCGGGCAGGAGTCGTTCGCGGGCGAGCTCGAGCCGGCGGCCGTCGTGGTCGACGCCGCAGACGGTGGCGCCGCGGGCGGCGGCCATGAGCAGGGAGAGTCCGGAGCCGCAGCCCAGGCCCAGGAGCCGGGTCTCGGGGCCGACCTCGAGGCGTTCGTAGACCGCTTCGTAGAGCGGTACCAGCATCCGTTCCTGGATTTCCGCCCAGTCGCGGGCCCGTGACGCGGGCGAGGTCGGGGACGGCCGGTGCCGCCGTACGAGCGTAGGTGTCATCGAATGCGCCCCAATCCGCCGGGTGACGTGTCCTTGTGCCCTGGTCCGTCGTTCCGCCCCCATGAGTGCCGCTGTCCGTGCGAGTGCCGCTGTCCGTGCGTTGTGGTGAAGAACCCCCCGATGCCAGAGAACTCCGCTTCCGCCGTCGAGTCCAGGGGGTGGCGCGAGAACGTTCCCGTATGCCCACGATGGCATGTGCCGGGGCTCGTCGCACGAAATGGCGGGGTGGCCGGATACGGAAACGGAAGGCGAACACGGGCACGGTGCGGCCGGGAAGGAGGGGTGGCCGGCGGACGGATTCACACTCGGCGTGGTGAGCCCCGTACCATTCGCAGCATGGCAAAGGCTCCCATTCTCACCCCCCAGGCGGAAGACTTCCCGCGCTGGTACCAGGACTTGATCAACAAGGCCGAGCTGGCCGACAACGGCCCGGTGCGCGGCACCATGGTCATCCGCCCGTACGGGTACGGGCTCTGGGAGCGCATGCAGCAGGAGATGGACGCCCGGATCAAGGACGCGGGCGCCTCCAACGCGTACTTCCCGATGTTCATCCCGCAGTCGTACCTGACGCGTGAGGCCGAGCACGTCGAGGGCTTCGCGCCCGAGCTCGCGGTCGTCACGCACGGCGGCGGCAAGGAGCTCGAGGAGCCGGTCGTGGTCCGGCCCACGTCCGAGACGATCATCAACGAGTACTTCTCCAAGTGGGTGCAGAGCTACCGCGACCTGCCCCTGCTGATCAACCAGTGGGCGAACGTGGTGCGTTGGGAGATGCGTCCGCGCGTCTTCCTGCGGACGAGCGAGTTCCTGTGGCAGGAGGGGCACACCGCCCACGCCACGTACGAGGACGCCCGCGACTACGCGGCCCGGATCCACCGTGACGTCTACTACGACTTCATGGTCAACGTCCTGGGCATCGACGTCGTCCTCGGCCGCAAGACGCCCAAGGAGCGTTTCGCGGGCGCGATCAACACCCTCACCCTCGAGGGCATGATGGGCGACGGCAAGGCGCTGCAGCTGGGCACCAGCCATGAGCTGGGCCAGAACTTCGCCAAGGCGTTCAACACCTCCTACCTGTCCAAGGGCGGGCAGCAGGAGCTGGTCTGGCAGACCTCGTGGGGCGTGTCGACCCGCATGGTCGGCGGTCTGATCATGTCGCACGGCGACGACAGCGGTCTGCGCGTGCCGCCGCGGCTGGCGTCGGTCCAGGCCGTGGTCCTGGCGATCAAGGGTGACGAGGCCGTGCTGGCCAAGGTCCGCGAGATCGGCGACGTGCTCAAGGCCGCGGGCGTGCGGGTGCAGGTCGACGACCGCACCGACACCCCCTTCGGCCGCCGGGCCGTGGACTGGGAGCTCAAGGGCGTTCCGGTCCGCATCGAGATCGGCCCGCGCGACCTGGAGAACGGCACGGCCATGCTGGCCCGCCGCATTCCGGGCGGCAAGGAGCCGGTGCGCATCGAGGAGCTGGCCGCGCTGCTGCCGAAGGTCCTGGAGGAGGACCAGGAGCTGCTGCTGCGCCAGTCGCGCGAGCGCCGTGAGTCCCGCACGACGGACGTGAAGACCATCGAGGAGGCGGCCGAGGTCGCTGTCGCCGGTGGCTGGGCCCGCATTCCGTGGGCGACGCTGGGCGCGGAGGGCGAGGCCAAGCTGGCCGAGCAGGCCGTGACGGTGCGCTGCCTGGTGGCGGAGGACGGCTCGGTGCCGGACTCCGACGACGCCCCGGGCGCCGTGGCGATCGTCGCCCGCGCCTACTGATCCACCTCGTCCTCGGGCGCGCGCTTCCCAGCGCGCGCCCGAGGCGTTTGCGCCGGGTCGTGTTCCTTACTGATGAGTCAGTACGTCCCACCTTGCGAACTGGTGCACGGCTCATCCGCCTTCTCCGTAGTTCTGCGCACCCGCCCTCCTCAGGGCGTATGAGGCGGGAAACTGACTGGTACGTGCAAATTATTTGGGATGGCCCGGTATCGGAACACCGGGCCGTCCCGGCTCGTTGTCACGACGTGAGCACGACACCACCTGTTCTCGCCGCAGAGCTGGCGCAGGCGTGGGCCGACATTCAGCGGTTCCACCCCGAGCTGCCGGATCTAGCCGCGCCCGAATCGTTGATCGGGGAGTCGTCGTCCGCCTGTGGCGCCGAGCTCTCCTTCGAAAGGCTGCTGCACGAGGCAGTGCACGGCATCGCGGCCGCCCGCGGTGTCCGCGACACCTCTCGTGCCGGCCGCTACCACAACCGCCGGTTCCTGGCGATCGCCGAGGAGCTGGGGCTCGATCACAGCGATGAGCCGCATCCCAGCAGCGGCTTCTCCCTGGTCGTGCTCAACCCCGAGGCGCGCAAGCGCTACCGCTCCACCATCGACAGACTCCAGCGCGCGCTCAAGGCGCACACGGTCGCCACGGCCGCCGACACCTCGCGCACCTTCCGGGGCCCGGCCGCGCGCCACGGCTCCTCCGGCGGCGGGGTGCGGGTGAAGGCGGTCTGCCAGTGCGGGCGCAACGTCCGGGTCGTCCCGTCCGTGCTCGCCCAGGCGCCGATCATGTGCGGCGGCTGCGGCCAGCCGTTCCGCATTCCCGAGGCGGTCTCGGTCGGCTGACGCCGGTGGTTCGCGTCGGCCGGCCGAGTCGGTGACGTCCCGGGGTGCGGCCCGGGCCTGTCCGCGCCGGCAGGTGTCGCGGCCGGCGGGTTCGTGGTCGGCGGATTCGTGGTCGGTTCGGGGTCGCAGGTTCCCGGTCGGCAGGTACGCGAGGGTGTGGCACAATGGGTCGCTGTACTCGACAGTCGCATAGGACCCCTCTCTCCTCCGGCTGACGCGTCCATCGGGCACCCCGAGTACCGCAAACCCCACGTGGCATCTCGTTGTGCCCAACCACGTCAAGACCAGGAGACACCACTCCAGTGGCAGTCAAGATCAAGCTGAAGCGTCTGGGCAAGATCCGTTCGCCTCACTACCGCATCGTCGTCGCCGACTCCCGTACCCGCCGTGACGGCCGGGCCATCGAGGAGATCGGTCTGTACCACCCGGTGCAGAACCCCTCGCGCATCGAGGTCAACAGCGAGCGCGCCCAGTACTGGCTGAGCGTCGGCGCCCAGCCGACCGAGCCCGTCATGGCCATCCTCAAGGTCACCGGCGACTGGCAGAAGTTCAAGGGCCTGCCGGCCCCGGCCCCGATGCTCGTGGCCGAGCCGAAGAAGGACGTCAGCGGCCTCTTCGAGTCCGCCGTGAGCGCCGCCGACGCGTCGAAGGGTGAGGCCATCACCCCCAAGGCGAAGAAGTCGGAGAAGAAGGACGAGGCCGAGGCCGAGTCCGCTGAGTCGACCGAGGCCTGAGCGTGCTCGAGGAGGCCCTCGAGCACCTCGTAAAGGGCATCGTCGACAACCCCGACGAAGTGCAGGTCGCCTCGCGCAACCTGCGTCGCGGGCGCGTGCTGGAGGTCCGGGTTCACCCCGATGACCTCGGCAAGGTGATCGGCCGCAACGGCCGCACCGCGCGCGCACTGCGCACCGTCGTGGGCGCCATCGGCGGCCGTGGCATCCGCGTCGACCTGGTCGACGTGGATGACATCCGCTGAGCAGCGATAGAGCACTGGCACGGGCCGGGAAGGAATCTCCTTCCCGGCCCGTTGTCGCGTTCGCACGACCGCGTGCATCGAAGAACATGCGAGAAGGATTGAGACTGTGCAGCTCGTAGTTGGCAGGATCGGCCGCGCCCACGGCATCAAGGGCGAGGTCACCGTTGAGGTGCGTACGGACGAGCCCGAGCTGCGGCTCGGTCCGGGCGCCGTGCTGGCCACGGACCCCGCGGGCGTGGGGCCGCTGACCATCGAGACCGGCCGGGTGCACAGCGGCCGGCTGCTGCTGCGCTTCGCGGGCGTCGGCGACCGCACCGCCGCCGAGGCGCTGCGCAACACCCTGCTGATCGCCGAGGTGGACCCGGAGGAGACTCCCGAGGACCCCGAGGAGTTCTACGACCACCAGCTGATGGACCTCGACGTCGTCACCGTCGACGGAACGGCCGTCGGCCGGATCACGGAGATCTCCCACCTGCCGTCGCAGGACCTGTTCATCGTCGAGCGGCCCGACGGCAGCGAGGTGATGATCCCCTTCGTCTCCGAGATCGTCACGAAGATCGACCTCGACGGCCAGGTGGCCGTCATCGACCCGCCGCGCGGGCTGATCGACGCCGACGAGGCCGAGGTCGCGAGCTCCCGCGACGCCCAGCAGGGCGAGGCTCAGCAGGGCGAGGGCGACAAGAGCGCGGAGGGCGACGCCTGATGCGCCTCGACGTCGTCACGATCTTCCCCGAGTACCTCGAGCCGCTGAACGTCTCCCTGGTCGGCAAGGCCCGGGCCCGCGGACAGCTGGACGTCCGCATCCACGACCTGCGCGACTGGACGCACGACAAGCACAACACCGTCGACGACACCCCGTACGGCGGCGGACCTGGCATGGTCATGAAGCCGGAGCCGTGGGGCGAGGCCCTCGACGCGGTCGTCGAGTCGGGCGAGGGGCTGCCCACGATCGTGGTGCCCACCCCGAGCGGGCGCCCCTTCACCCAGGAGCTCGCCGTCGAGCTCTCCGAGAAGCCGTGGCTGGTCTTCACCCCCGCCCGCTACGAGGGCATCGACCGGCGCGTCATCGAGGAGTACGCCGAGCGGTGCGACGTCCGCGAGGTGTCCATCGGCGACTACGTGCTCGCCGGCGGCGAGGCCCCGGTGCTGGTCATGGTCGAGGCCATCGCCCGGCTGCTGCCCGGAGTCCTCGGCAACGCCGAGTCGCACCGCGACGACTCGTTCGCCCCCGGAGCCATGGCCGACCTGCTCGAGGGCCCCGTCTACACCAAGCCGCCGGAGTGGCGCGGCCGGGGCATTCCGGACGTCCTGCTCAGCGGCCACCACGGCAAGATCGCCCGCTGGCGCCGGGACGAGGCGTTCCGGCGGACGACCGGCAACCGGCCGGACCTGATCGAGCGCGCCGACCCGGCGGCGTTCGACAAGAAGGACCGCGAGATGCTCTCGATCCTGGGCTGGGCCCCGGGCGAACACGGCCGATTTGGGCGAGTGGCCGAGGACGTGGAAGAATAAGCCGTTGCCTTGCGTCCGGCGCACGCCCCTGCCACAGGGGGAACGACGTCCGCCCGGTGTTTCGGCAGCACCCCATCCTTCAGCACGATTCCGCTGATGACCTGTGGCATCAGCGAGGAAGCAGACATTTATGTCCACCCTGCTTTCCGGCGTCGACGCCGCTTCCCTGCGCACCGACCTCCCGGCCTTCCGCCCCGGCGACACCGTGAACGTCCACGTTCGCGTCATCGAGGGCAACCGCTCCCGCATCCAGCAGTTCAAGGGTGTCGTCATCCGCCGCCAGGGCGCGGGCGTCAGCGAGACCTTCACGGTCCGCAAGGTCTCCTTCTCCGTCGGCGTCGAGCGCACCTTCCCGGTGCACAGCCCGATCTTCGAGAAGGTCGAGCTCATCACCCGCGGTGACGTCCGTCGCGCCAAGCTGTACTACCTCCGTGAGCTCCGCGGCAAGGCCGCGAAGATCAAGGAGAAGCGCGACAAGTAAGCTTTCCGCCGGCGTCCCGGCCGGGCCGGATAGGCTCTCGGCCGATGGACACCGACGAACAGCTCGCACAGCTTCCGGAGCGCGACCGCTCTTCCGGCCCCGTACAGGGCCGGGGGCAGGGGTCGCGCTCCGCGCGTTTTCCGGCCGTCGCGCGCTCCTGGGACCGCGCCCGGCGGTGGCTGACCGACGGCGGGCCGCTGCGCCGGGCCGGGCTGCTGCTGTTCACCTGCATGATCTTCCTGCTTCTGGTCAGCAGCTATGTCGTGCAGCCCTTCGTGATTCCCAGCGGATCGATGAGGAACACCCTCGCGGTCGGCGACCGGGTTCTGGTCAACAAGCTCGCCTACCGCTTCGGGGACGAGCCCCGGCGCGGCGACGTGATCGTCTTCGACGGCACCGACTCCTTCACCCAGGGCGCGCCCGAGGAGAACGCGGTGCGCGCGCTGGTGCGCGAGGGCGCGTCGTCCGTGGGGCTCATGAGGTCCGCGCGGAGCGACTACATCAAGCGGGTGGTGGGCGTCGGCGGCGACCGGGTCCGGTGCTGCGACCGCGCCGGCCGGCTCGAGGTCAACGGCCATCCGGTGCTCGAGGAATACCTCTACCCGGGCGACTCGCCTTCGCAGGTGCCGTTCGACATCGTGGTGCCGGAGGGCAAGCTATGGGTCATGGGTGACCATCGCAGTGACTCCCGTGATTCACGTGACCATTTGGGCGAGCCCGGTGGCGGCACCGTTCCGGTGGGCCGCGTCCTGGGGCGGGCCGACTGGATCGGCTGGCCGATGGGCCGTATGACCTCGCTGAAACGGGCCGGTGCCTTCGCGGACGTACCCGATCCGGGTGCGGGCGGCGCGGCGGGCCACGGCGGCGGCCCGCATGGGTAGCCGCGGGCGCCCCAGCGGGCGTACGGCCCTGGCCGGGCGGGCGGCCCCGGACGGGCGCATGCGTACGGGTGAGCGTACGACGGGCGCGGGCGGCTACGCGGGGCCGGTGGAAGCGGAGGCGGAAGCTGGTGCTCCGGCGGGGTCCGGCGCCGCGCCGCCGGTGACCGGCGGCCGCGCCGAGCGGCGGAAGGCCGCCCAGCGGCTGAAGCGCCGGCGGCGCAGGTCCGTGATCAAGGAGGTGCCCGTCCTCATAGGTGTGGCGCTGCTGATCGCCCTGGTCCTCAAGACGTTTCTCGTACAGGCGTTCGTGATTCCGTCCGGCTCGATGGAGCAGACCATCCGGATCGGCGACCGGGTGCTCGTCGACAAGCTGACGCCGTGGTTCGGCACCCGGCCGGAGCGCGGGGACGTGGTGGTCTTCAAGGACCCGGGCGGCTGGCTGGACGGGGACCAGACGTACTCCGGCGGGCCGGACCCGGTGGGGATCAAGCAGGCGAAGCAGGCCCTGACGTTCATCGGGCTGCTGCCGTCCGCCGACGAGCGGGATCTGATCAAGCGCGTGATCGGGGTCGGCGGCGACACGGTCAAGTGCTGCGACAAGGACGGCAAGGTCACGGTCAACGGAAAGCCGCTCGAGGAGCCGTACGTCCATCCCGGCGACGCGCCCTCGAAGCTGACGTTCGAGGTGAAGGTGCCGCCGGGCCGGCTTTTCGTCATGGGCGACCACCGCTCCGATTCGGCCGATTCCCGCTACCACCTGAGCGAGCCGGGACGCGGCACGGTCGGCGAGGACCTGGTGGTGGGCCGTGCGGCGGTCATCGCCTGGCCGTTCGGGCACTGGCGACGGCTGTAGCCGACGGTCGCTTGCACCTCCCGTATCTCCCGCACCTCCCGCAGCGCCTCGCGCGGCACCTCACGAAGGGGCGAATCGGGTGAATTCGACGCGCCGGGCAGGGGTGCGTACGGGGACGAACCGGTGCATAGCGTGTCCTCACGGATCGCGATGGATTGACCCGACTCCCGACCCCTGTGGAACTTCCGCTCGTTAGGGGAGTGGTGGGCCTGCGTCACAAATGCGGCAGGCGGCGGTGTGGAGTGAGGAGTGGATGTGGGGGACTTGGCGGTCGGCGCGCGGTCCGGTCACGGCGAGCCCGAGAGGCGGCCCGGGGACGAGGGACACCCGGGGGAGACGCCCCGGAACCCCGGCGGCCGGCCTGAGCCGCGGGCCGAGGCCGGCCCCCCGGCCGGCGACGACCCGGGAGTCCGCCCCCCGGCGGACCCCGGAAACCCGGACGAGGCGCCGCGCACGGACGCCGGCCGGAGTGACGGCCGGCAGCCGCCCGGCCCCGGAGCGGATCCGGAGCCGGCCCGGCGCGAGCCCTCGAGGTCGCGCTCCTTCTGGAAGGAGCTGCCGCTCCTCATCGGCATCGCCCTGCTGCTCGCGCTGGTGATCAAGACGTTCCTGGTGCAGGCCTTCTCGATCCCCTCCGATTCGATGCAGAACACCCTCCAGCGCGGCGACCGGGTGCTGGTGGACAAGCTGACGCCGTGGTTCGGGTCGAAACCCGAGCGGGGCGAGGTCGTGGTCTTCCACGATCCCGGCGGCTGGCTCGGCGAGACCCCCGCCGCGAACAACGGACCGATCGGCGGCGGCATCCAGAAGGTGCTCAGCTTCGTCGGTCTGATGCCCTCGGCCGAGGAGAAGGACCTGATCAAGCGGGTCATCGCCACCGGCGGGGACACCGTGGAGTGCAAGGGCGACAACCAGCCGGTGGTCGTCAACGGCAAGCCGCTGGACGAGCCGTACATCTACCCCGGCAACACTCCCTGCAGCGACAAGCCGTTCGGCCCGGTCAAGGTGCCCGAGGGCCGGATCTGGGTGATGGGCGACCACCGCCAGGACTCCCTCGACTCGCGCTGGCACATGGAGGGCGACAAGTTCCAGGGCACGGTCCCGGAGGACGACGTCGTCGGCCGCGCGGTCGCCGTCGCCTGGCCGCTGAACCGGCTCGACTTCCTGTCGGTGCCCAAGACCTTCGACCAGCCGGGGCTGAACGCGGCGGGTGCCGCCGTGCCGCCGGCGCTCGGGCTGGTGGGTGCGCTGCCGGTGGTGCTGTGGCGCCGGCGCCGGATCGCGCGCGCCGCCGAGGCCGGTGAGACCGTGCGCGCGGCCGCGGCCGGTGAGCGGGTCGTTCGGGCCGGTACGCGGGGCATTCGGGCCGGCCGGAGGGGCTGACTGGCGGCCGTACCCCCGGGTAGTGTGCGATTCCGTGCCCCAGGGCATGCGGAATCCGATCTTCCACGAGGCGTCGGCCCCGTGGTCCTGACGCGGGGGCGCGACGCGATGAGCACAGCGGGATGTGACGGGGACGGCCAGAGCCGCACGGGCAGAGCGCTGTCCGGGCTGGCCGTGGCCCTCGGACTGGCCCTCTTCATAGGCGGCTTCGCCTGGGCCGCCGTGCAGTACCGGCCGTACACCGTCCCCACCGACTCGATGGCCCCCACGATCTCCGTCGGCGACCGGGTCCTCGCCCAGCGCGTGCACGGCGACGCCGTGCGCCGCGGGGACGTCGTCGTCTTCCAGGACAAGGTCTGGGGCAACATGCCCATGATCAAGCGGGTCGTGGGCACCGGCGGGGACCGGATCGAGTGCTGCGACCGGCAGGGCCGCCTGATGATCAACGGCAAGCCGCTGGAGGAGCCCTATCTGGCCCCGGCGGACGGCCCGGCCTCGCCCACCCCCTTCACCGCCACCGTGCCGGAGGGCCGGCTCTTCCTCCTCGGCGACCACCGCACCGACTCGGTGGACTCCCGCACCCACCTGGCCGACGGCGGCCAAAGCGCGGTCCCGCGCGACGCCGTCCGGGCGCGGGTGGACGCCACGGCCTGGCCGATGGCCGGCTGGGGCATGATCGACCGGCCCGGCGCCTTCGGCGACCTGCCCGGCGGCACCTCCCGTCCCGGGCCGCTGCCCCTGATGGTCACGTGCGTGATCGCGGGCGCCGTGCTCATCCTGGGAGGTGCGGCGTACGGACCGCTGGCCCGGCGGTCGGCGGGCCGCGGGAAGGTGGCGGTGCCCCATGGCTGAACCGGCCGGGGAGGGCACGGCCCCGCGCCGGGCGGCGCGGGTGATCCTGCTCGACCCCGACGACCGGGTGCTGCTCATCCATGGCTTCGAGCCCGACGACCCCTCGGTGACCTGGTGGTTCACCCCGGGCGGCGGCCTCGAGGGCGACGAGAGCTGGGAGGAGGCGGCCCATCGGGAGGTGGCCGAGGAGACCGGGATCACAGAGATCGAACTGGGCCCGGTGCTGTGGCTGCGGACGTGCTCCTTCCCCTTCGCCGGACGGCGCTGGGACCAGGACGAGCGCTACTTCCTGGCCCGCACCCGGCAGCGGGAACCCGCCCTGCGCACCGGCGGGCACACGGAGCTGGAACGCCGCAGTACCAGCGGGCTGCGGTGGTGGACCTGCGAGGAACTCCTCGCGGCCCATGAGACGGTGTATCCGAACAGGCTCGCCGAGCTGCTGCGTACGCTGCTCGACGAGGGGCCCCCTAGTACGCCCGTGCTCCTGGAGACTGAGCGCGCCTGACGCACAATGGGGGGACGCACGGCTGAAGGGGAACATGCCATGAGCGCCGAGGACCTCGAGAAGTACGAGACCGAGATGGAGCTGAAGCTCTACCGGGAGTACCGCGACGTCGTCGGTCTGTTCAAATACGTGATCGAAACCGAGCGGCGCTTCTACCTCACCAACGACTACGAGATGCAGGTGCACTCCGTCCAGGGCGAGGTCTTCTTCGAGGTCTCGATGGCGGACGCGTGGGTGTGGGACATGTACCGCCCGGCCCGCTTCGTGAAGCAGGTGCGGGTGCTCACGTTCAAGGACGTGAACATCGAGGAGCTCAACAAGAGCGATCTCGACCTTCCGGGGACGTGAGGCGGGGGCCGGGCCTCGTGGGTGCCTGAACTGCTCGTTCGGGTGGCGGGGTTTTCCACAACCGGTCGGTTATCCACCAAGATCCAACAGGGGGCGGCGGGGGCTTCATAGTCGGCACCGGAGGTGGTGCCGATGAACGCCCGAGGGGGACTCGGAAGGTACGGGGAGGACCTGGCCGCGCGTCGGCTGGCCGAGGCCGGGATGACGCTGCTGGCCCGCAACTGGCGGTGCCGGGACGGCGAGATCGACATCGTGGCCGCGGACGGCGACACCCTGGTCATCTGCGAGGTGAAGGCCCGGCGCGAGGGCCTTTTCGAACATCCCATGGCCGCGGTCCGGGCGGGCAAGGCCGGCCGGCTGCGCCTGCTCGCCGGCCGCTGGCTGGAGCGGCACGGCGGCGCGCCGCCGGCGGGCGGGGTGCGCATCGACCTGGTGGGCGTGGTCGTCCCCGGGCGGGGCGCCCCCGTGGTGGAGCACGTCAGGGGGGTGGCGTGATGGGCTTCGCCCGTACGTGCTCGGTGGCGCTGGTGGGTGTCGAGGGCGTGGTCGTCGAGGTCCAGGCGGACCTTGAGCCGGGAGTCGCGGCGTTCACCCTGGTGGGGCTGCCGGACAAGAGCCTGAGCGAGAGCCGTGACCGGGTCCGGGCGGCGCTGGTGAACTCGGGCGCCGAGTGGCCGCAGAAGAAGCTGACCGTGGGCCTGAGCCCGGCCTCCGTGCCCAAGGGCGGCAGCGGCTTCGACCTGGCCGTGGCCTGCGCGGTGCTGGGCGCGGCGGAGCGCCTCGACCCCCGCGCGATCGCCGATCTGGTGATGATCGGCGAGCTGGGCCTGGACGGCCGGGTCCGCCCGGTGCGCGGGGTGCTCCCCGCGGTCCTCGCCGCCGCCGACGCCGGGTACCGCCAGGTCGTGGTGCCCGAGCGCACGGCGGCGGAGGCGGCGCTGGTGCCGGGGGTCTCGGTCCTGGGGGTGCGCAGCCTGCGGCAGCTGATCGCGGTGCTGACGGACGAGCCGGTGCCCGAGGAGGACGAGGTCCCGCCGGTGGAGGGCCGGCCCGATCCGATGCTGGCGGGGCTGGCCCTGCCGGGCACGGCCCCACCGGCCGGGGACCGGTACGGCGAGCGGCTTCCCGACCTGGCCGAGGTCGCCGGGCAGGCCAGGGCCCGCCGCGCGCTGGAGGTGGCGGCCGCCGGGCGGCACCACCTCTACTTCCTGGGCCCGCCGGGGGCCGGCAAGACGCTCCTGGCCGAGCGGCTGCCGGGGCTGCTGCCGCCTCTCACGCCCCAGGAGTCCCTGGAGGTAACGGCGGTTCATTCGGTGGCCGGAGTCCTGCCCGCCGGGCAACCCCTGATCGACCGCGCGCCCTACTGCGCGCCCCACCACTCGGCGTCCATGCCTTCGCTCGTCGGTGGCGGATCGGGGCTGCCCCGGCCGGGAGCGGTCTCGCTGGCGCATCGAGGGGTGCTGTTCATGGACGAGGCTCCCGAGTTCTCCGGACGGGTGCTGGACGCTCTGCGCCAGCCGCTGGAGTCGGGGCATGTGGTGGTGGCCCGCTCGGGCGGGATGATGCGGCTGCCCGCCGCCTTCCTGCTGGTGCTCGCCGCGAACCCCTGCCCCTGTGGCCGGCACGGCATGACCGGCGAGGGCTGCCAGTGCCCGCCGCAGGCGGTCAGGCGCTACCTGAGCCGGCTGTCCGGGCCGCTGATGGACCGGGTGGACCTGAGAGTGCGCGTCGAGCCGGTCTCCCGTTCGGAACTGACCGGCGCCGGCGCGGCGGCCGAGAACAGCGCCGTCGTCGCGGCCCGGGTGCGCGAGGCCCGGGAGCGGGCCGCCGCCCGGTACGCGGGCACGCCCTGGCACACCAACAGCGAGGTCCCCGGGCACGAGCTGCGCACCCGCTGGAGAGCCGAGCCCGAGGCGCTGGCGGAGGCCGAAGGGGACATGGAGCGGGGGCTGCTGACGGCCCGGGGGCTGGACCGGGTGCTGCGCGTGGCGTGGACGGTGGCGGACCTCGCCGGGCGCGACCGGCCCGGTGCCGAGGACGTCGTCCACGCGCTGGAGCTGCGCACGGGCGTGCTGCGCGGCGTGGTCGGCGCCGGAGGCCGGCCGTGAGCGCGCCCGGCCCGGAGGAGAGGCTCGCGCGGGCCGCGCTGACCGGGCTGACCGAGCCCGGGGACGAGCGCGTGGGGCGGTGGCTGCGGCAGATGGGGCCGGTGGCGCTGGTGCGGGGGCTGACCGGGGCCGGGCCGCCGCCGGCCGGGGCCCGGGCGGACCGGATCGCCGGGTGCCGGGCGCGGGCCGCGACGCTCGACCCGGGCGCCGACCTGGCGGCCGTGGAGCGGATAGGCGGCCGCTTCCTGTGCCCGGGCGACGCCGAGTGGCCGGGGCAGCTTGACGACCTGGGGGACGCCCGGCCCATCGGGCTGTGGGTGCGCGGCAGCCCCAGCCTCCGGCTGTGGGCGCTGCGGTCCGTCGCCGTGGTGGGCGCCCGCGCCTGCACCGACTACGGCTCCTACGTGGCCGCCCTGCTCGGCTCGGGGCTGGCGGAGCGCGGCTGGGTGGTGGTCTCGGGTGCCGCGTACGGGGTCGACGGGGCGGCGCACCGCGGGGCGCTCGCCGTGGGCGGGGCGACGGTGGCGGTGCTGGCCTCCGGGGTGGACGTGCCCTATCCGCGCGGGCACACCGAGTTGATCGACCGGATCACGGAACAGGGGCTGGTGCTGGCGGAATTGCCGCCGGGCGGGCATCCCACGCGCAGCCGCTTCGTGCTCCGCAACCGCGTCATCGCGGCATTGACGCGGGGGACGGTGGTCGTGGAGGCCGAGTACCGCAGCGGGTCGCTGGTCACGGCGCGCCGGGCGCGGCAGCTGGGGCGGCAGACGATGGGGGTGCCCGGCCCGGTCACGTCCGGCCTCTCGGCGGGGGTGCACGAACTGCTGCGCGAGGGGGCCTGTGTGGTGACCGACGCCGACGAGATCGCCGAGCTCGTGGGCGGCATCGGCGAGCTGGCTCCCGAGCGGCGCGGCCCGGTGGTGCCCCGGGATCTGCTGGAGCCGGTGGCGCTGCGGGCGCTGGAGGCCGTCCCCGGACGTGACGGCGGGGACGCCGCGATCGTCGCACGAAACGCCGGGATGGGCCGCGAGCGGACGCTCGCCAGCCTGTACGAACTTCAGGCGCTGGGATTCGTGGAACGGCGGGGCGATCTCTGGCGGCTGGCTGACGCGGCGTCAACATCCGGCACCACCAAGCCCCCCGGACGGCGCCCCCCTGTGCGGCGAGGCGGTGCTTGACCTGGGGTGATCGGGTGAAAGGGTTAAGGCGGTGACCGCGGCGGCCGATACGGCGGGCTCCGCGGGGCCGCCGGGCGCCCCGGCGGCCGTCACTCGGAGCACGGCGGGACACGGCCGCGTCCATCAAAGGAGTCTCCTCGCTCACCGCAGTGCTCCGGTCACGCTACGCTCACGGGATTCCATCCATTCGTACCAACCGGTCCACGTCACAGCAGAACGGCTCAGAACGACGAATGCCCCAGCACACCTCCGGGTCCGACCATGCGGCGGCACCACCCGCAGCGCGCGGCGCCGTGCGCCCTCCCGCACCCACGACGCTCGACGAGCTGTGGCGGTCGTACAAGGCCTCGGGCGACGACCGGCTGCGGGAACAACTGATCCTTCATTACTCACCCCTGGTGAAGTACGTGGCCGGGCGGGTCAGCGTCGGCCTGCCGCCCAATGTCGAGCAGGCCGACTTCGTCTCCTCCGGGATCTTCGGCCTCATCGACGCCATCGAGAAGTTCGACCCGTCCCGCTCCATCAAGTTCGAGACCTACGCCATCACCCGCATCCGGGGCGCCATGATCGACGAGCTGCGGGCCCTGGACTGGATCCCCCGCTCGGTCCGGCAGAAGGCGCGCGCCGTCGAGCGTGCGTACGCCACCCTGGAGGCCGCGCTGCGCCGCACCCCCTCCGAGGCCGAGGTGGCCGCGGAGATGGAGATCTCGCTCGAGGAACTGCACGCGGTCTTCAGCCAGTTGTCGCTGGCCAACGTGGTGGCGCTGGAGGAGCTGCTGTACTCCGGCGGCGAGGGCGGCGACCGGCTGAGCCTGATGGACACCCTCGAGGACACCGCGGCCGACGACCCCGTCGAGGTCGCCGAGGACCACGAGCTGCGCCGGCTTCTCGCCCGCGCGATCAACACCCTGCCCGACCGGGAGAAGACCGTCGTCACCCTCTACTACTACGAGGGCCTCACCCTCGCCGAGATCGGTCACGTCCTCGGCGTCACGGAAAGCAGGGTGAGCCAGATCCACACCAAGTCGGTCCTCCAGCTGAGGGCCAAACTGGCGGACGTCGGCCGCTGAGCCGCGCGCGGTTCCCTTCGTCGAATCGTCCCTCCACCGTCGTCCCCGGCGGGCCCGGTCCGTAAAGTGGGTCCGTGCCCAGGATTCGAGCGGCCTCAGTGGCCGAGCACCGGACGATGCAGCGCGACGCCCTCTTGGACGCCGCCCGCTCATTGCTGTCCGAAGGCGGTACGGAGGCGCTGACCTTCCCCGCCCTCGCCGAGCGCACGGGACTCGCGCGGTCCTCGGTCTACGAGTACTTCCGCTCGCGCGCGGCCGTCGTCGAAGAACTGTGCGCCGTGGACTTCCCCGTCTGGGCGGCGGAGGTCGAGGCCGCGATGGAGGGGTCGGACACCCCCGAGGGCAAGATCGAGGCGTATGTACGGCAGCAGCTGGCGCTCGTCGGCGACCGCCGGCACCGCGCCGTCGTCGCCATCTCCGCCGGAGAGCTCGACCCGGGCGCCCGCGAGAAGATCCGCGCCGCCCACGGCGGGCTGATCGCCATGGTCGTCGAGGCTCTGATGACCCTCGGCCACGAGCAGCCCCGGCTGACCGCCATGCTGCTGCAGGGCGTGGTCGACGCCGCCGTCCGCCGCATCGAGCTCGGCGCCGCCGAGGAGCCGGACCGGATCACCGAGGCCGCCGTCGCCATGGCCCTGCGCGGCGTCCAGGGCTGACCCCGGCGGGCCGGGCGGCCCGGACCCGAGCGGACCGGACACCGGCGGACCAGCCCCGAGCGGCCCAGGCCCCGGTGGCCCCGACCCCGGCGGGCCGGCCCCCAGCGGGCCGGTGAGCGGCAGGAGCCGGGACGGCCCGCCTCGCAGCATCCACCGCGGCAGCAGGCTGAGCGGGTCCAGGTAGGCCTCCCCGCGCCGCAGTCCCCAGTGGAGGCAGCCGCCCGGGCAGTGGAACGGGCCCGTCTCCAGTGCCCCCACCACCTCGCCGGCCGCCACCCGCGCCCCCTCGCGCACCGAGGCCCGCACCGGCTCGTACGTCGTGCGCAGCGGCGGGCTGCCCGTCCCGGCCAGCTCGACCACCAGCACCCCGCGCCCGGCCACCGTGCCCGCGAAGGAGACGGTCCCCGCCGCCGCGGCCCGTACCGGCCGGTACGCCGCCGCCCGTAGGTCCACGCCCCGGTGGCCGGCCGCCCAGGGTGCCGGGGGCGGCTCCCAGGCGCGCAGGACCGGCGGCCGCCGCGCGCCCGCCGCCCCGGCCACCGGCCACGCACGGTCACCGTCCGGACCCCTCGGGCCGGGGCCGGCAACCGCGGGGGCGGACGTACACCAATGGATGAGGACCGCGAGGGCGCAGAGCGCGAGCGCCCGCACGGCCGAGCCCAGTCGTCGCATGGCGCAACGGTGACGGAGTTCGCCGGGCCGTGGGGATCTTGGCGGTGATCTGTGGACTACTCGCCGGTTGTGCATAACGCCGTCACCCGGCGGTTCTCCGGTCCCGTACACTTCTCTTGGCGATCCGGGTCACCGGGTCGACTTCGCACGCCCCGCCACTGGCGCGTCAGACCCACTCGGGCAGCCCGGTGGCCGTGTCTCTCGGTCCGTGTACGGCTTCTCGCAAGGGATCCGTCCACGGCAGGCGCGTCGGGGCGTCAGGAGCGGCGGCCGCCCGGCCGTCGTGGAACCGAGTATTTCAAGGAGCGCGGCCATGGCCGTCGTCACGATGCGGGAGCTGCTGGAGAGCGGCGTCCACTTCGGTCACCAGACCCGTCGTTGGAACCCGAAGATGAAGCGTTTCATCTTCACGGAGCGCAACGGCATCTACATCATCGACCTGCTCCAGTCGCTGTCGTACATCGACCGCGCCTACGAGTTCGTCAAGGAGACCGTCGCGCACGGCGGCTCCATCATGTTCGTCGGTACGAAGAAGCAGGCCCAGGAGGCCATCGCCGAGCAGGCGACGCGCGTCGGCATGCCCTACGTCAACCAGCGCTGGCTGGGCGGCATGCTCACCAACTTCTCGACCGTCTACAAGCGCCTGCAGCGCCTGAAGGAGCTCGAGCTCATCGACTTCGAGGATGTGGCCGCCTCCGGCCTCACCAAGAAGGAGCTCCTGGTCCTCTCCCGCGAGAAGGCCAAGCTCGAGAAGACCCTCGGCGGTATCCGCGAGATGCAGAAGGTGCCCAGCGCCGTCTGGATCGTGGACACCAAGAAGGAGCACATCGCCGTCGGTGAGGCGCGCAAGCTGCGCATCCCGGTCGTCGCGATCCTCGACACCAACTGCGACCCCGACGAGGTCGACTACAAGATCCCGGGCAACGACGACGCCATCCGCTCCGTCACCCTGCTCACCCGCGTGATCGCCGACGCCGTCGCCGAGGGCCTCATCGCCCGCTCCGGTGCCGCCACCGGTGACGCGAAGGCCGACAAGGCCGCCGGCGAGCCGCTGGCCGAGTGGGAGCGCGACCTGCTCGAGGGCGAGAAGAAGGCCGACGAGAAGCCGGCCGAGGCCGCTGCCGAGGCTGCTGTCGAGGCTCCGGCCGAGGCCGAGGCCGAGGCCGAGAAGCCGGCGGACGCCGAGCAGGCCTGACGCCCTGCCGTACCGGACGGCGGGGGCCCTCGCTCCCGCCGTCGCCTGGTGGATCCACTGTCGGACCCCGTCAGCGGGACGGGGACCGGCAGCTGTGGTGACCTCAAGACGGACCAGCCTTGCCGATGACGCCGAAAGCCGCGGCAAGGCGTAGTGCAGAAGAAGGATTGAAGGATGGCGAACTTCACCGCCGCTGACGTCAAGAAGCTCCGCGAGCTCACCGGCGCCGGCATGATGGACTGCAAGAAGGCGCTCGACGAGGCCGAGGGCAACCTCGAGAAGGCCGTCGAGATCGTCCGCGTCAAGGGCCTGAAGGGCGTGGCCAAGCGCGAGAGCCGCACCACCGAGAACGGCGCCGTCGTCTCCGTCATCGCCGACGACAACACCTCCGGTGTCATCGTCGAGCTGAAGTGCGAGACCGACTTCGTCGCCAAGGGTGAGAAGTTCATCGCCGTCGCCGAGGCCCTGGCCGCCCACATCGCCAAGAGCGCTCCGGCCGACGTCGAGGCCCTGATGGCCTCCGAGATCGAGGCCGGCAAGACCGTCCAGGCGTTCGTGGACGAGGCCAACGCCACCCTCGGTGAGAAGATCGTCGTGGACCGCTTCGCGCAGTTCGCCGACGGCCAGGTCTTCGCCTACATGCACCGCACCGCCGCGGACCTGCCCCCGCAGGTCGGCGTGCTGGTCGAGCTGGACAAGGCCAACGCCGAGGTCGCCAAGGACGTCGCGCAGCACATCGCCGCCTTCGCGCCGAAGTTCCTCAACCGTGACGCCATCCCGGCCGACGTCGTGGAGAACGAGCGTCGCGTGGCCGAGGCCACCGCTCGCGAGGAGGGCAAGCCCGAGGCCGCCCTGCCGAAGATCGTCGAGGGTCGCGTCACCGGCTTCTTCAAGGAGCAGGTCCTGCTGGACCAGCCCTTCGCCAAGGACAACAAGAAGACCGTCCAGAAGGTTCTGGACGAGGCCGGTGTCACGCTGAAGCGCTTCGCCCGCATCCGCGTCGGCGCCTGAGCCGTCGGCAGCAGCGAATGACCCGCGACCCGCTAGGGTCGTACGCAGCCGACCGTCCACCGGCCGGCCGCTGATGTGACGAGGAGGCCATTGCCGCAGAGGGAACCGAAAGGATCCATCCGGCAATGGCCTTCTTCGTATGTGCACGAGGAGAACGCAATGAACCAGGGCGCGGACGCCAAGCAGGCCACCCACGACACCAGCGCCGAGTCCGGCAAGCGGCGTCGGTTCCTGCTGAAACTGTCAGGTGAGGCCTTCGCCGGCGGCGGCGGGCTCGGTGTCGACCCCGATGTCGTGCACGCCATCGCCCGTGAGATCGCGGCCGTGGTCCGCGAGGGCTACGAGATCGCCGTCGTCATCGGCGGCGGCAACTTCTTCCGCGGCGCCGAGCTGCAGCAGCGCGGCATGGACCGCGCGCGCTCGGACTACATGGGCATGCTCGGCACCGTGATGAACAGCCTCGCCCTCCAGGACTTCCTGTCCAAGGAAGGCGTCGAGACGCGGGTGCAGACCGGCATCACCATGGGCCAGGTCGCCGAGCCGTTCATTCCGCTGCGCGCCGTGCGCCACCTGGAGAAGGGCCGCGTCGTGATCTTCGGCGCGGGCATGGGCATGCCCTACTTCTCCACCGACACCACCGCCGCCCAGCGCGCCCTGGAGATCCACGCCGAGGCGATCCTCATGGGCAAGAACGGCGTCGACGGGGTCTACGACTCCGACCCGAAGAAGAACCCCGACGCGGTGAAGTTCGACGCCCTGGAGTACGGCGAGGTGCTCGCCCGCGGCCTGAAGGTCGCCGACGCCACCGCCATCAGCCTGTGCATGGACAACAAGGTGCCGATCCTGGTCTTCGAGCTGCTCGCCGAGGGCAACATTGCTCGCGCCGTCAAGGGTGAGAAGATCGGCACGCTCGTGAGCGACCAGGGCACGCGGGACTGAGAGCCCGTACGCCGTCCGCGTCTCACCGAAAGACGACGGACGGCAACTCCGTGCCATGGGAAGACCTCGGCACGGGGATGGACAACTGCCTGCCGGTCGGACACCGTGCAGGAGAAGACGCGCGCAGGGGCGAGGCTCTGCTTACTGATAACACCAGGAGCAAGTGGTGATCGAAGAGATCCTCCTCGAGGCCGAGGAGAAGATGGAGAAGGCCGTTGTGGTCGCCAAGGAGGACTTCGCGGCGATCCGCACCGGGCGTGCGCACCCGGCGATGTTCAACAAGATCGTTGCGGACTACTACGGCGCGCTGACGCCCATCAACCAGCTGGCGTCGTTCTCGGTGCCCGAGCCGCGCATGGCCGTGGTGACCCCGTTCGACAAGAGCGCGCTGCGCAACATCGAGCAGGCCATCCGCGACTCCGACCTCGGCGTCAACCCGAGCAACGACGGCAACATCATCCGGGTGACGTTCCCGGAGCTGACCGAGCAGCGTCGCAGGGACTACGTCAAGGTCGCCAAGACCAAGGCCGAGGACGCCAAGGTCTCGATCCGCTCCGTCCGCCGCAAGGCCAAGGACCTCCTCGACAAGCTCGTCAAGGACAAGGAGTCCGGCGAGGACGAGGTGCGCCGCGCGGAGAAGGAGCTCGACGACACCACCGCGAAGTACGTCGCGCAGGTGGACGAGCTGCTCAAGCACAAGGAAGCCGAGCTGCTCGAGGTCTGATGAACGACGCATCCTGGGGAGCCCCGCCACGCGCCGGACACTGGGGGTCCACCGATCAGGTACCCGCCCCCGGCTACCGCCGGGAGGCGCCCCCATCGGCGGGTCCTGTGCACGAGGCGGGTGCCGCGGCGCAGACTCGGCCCATGCCCATTGTGCCCGGAGCAGGCGGACACCAGGACGACGGAGCCGACCGTGAGCAGGGGGCCGCCCACATCGGCGGCCCTCTCTTCCGCGATGAACAGGAGCCCGACATCCGGCCGCAGGAGCCTTCCAGCCCCCAGGGGCCCAAGGCGAAGAAGAGCGCGGGCCGGGATCTGCGTGCCGCGATAGGGGTCGGTGTCGGCCTCGGCGCGGTGATCCTCGCCTCCCTGTTCATCTACAAGCCCGTCTTCCTCGGCGTGATCGTCGTCGCCGTGGTGGTCGGGCTGTGGGAGCTGACCTCCCGGCTGGCCGAGCGCAAGGCCATCAGGGCTCCCCTGGTGCCGCTGGCGATCGGTGGCGCCGCGATGATCGTCGCGGGCTATGTGGGCGGCGCCGAGGGCGCGTGGGTGGCCATGGCCTTCACCGCGCTCGCCGTGCTCGTATGGCGCATGACGGAGCCGCCGGACGACTACCTCAAGGACGTCACGGCGGGCATCTTCGCGGCGTTCTACGTGCCGTTCCTGGCCACGTTCGTGGCCCTGATGCTGGCGGCGGGCGACGGCGCCTGGCGGGTGCTGACGTTCCTGATCCTGACGGTCGTCAGCGACACGGGTGCGTACGCGGTGGGCTGGCGCTTCGGCAGGCACAAGCTCGCCCCGCGCATCAGCCCCGGCAAGACCCGCGAGGGCCTGGTCGGCGCGGTGGCGTTCGCGATGGTGGCGGGCGCGCTGTGCATGCAGTTCCTGATCGACGACGGAGTGTGGTGGCAGGGCCTGCTGCTGGGCTTCGCGGTCGCGATCAGCGCCACGCTGGGCGACCTCGGCGAGTCGATGATCAAGCGGGACCTGGGCATCAAGGACATGGGCGCCCTGCTGCCCGGCCATGGCGGGATCATGGACCGGCTGGACTCCCTGCTGCCGACCGCTCCGGTGGTGTGGCTGCTGATGGTGGCGTTCGTCGGCTCCGCCTAGACCGATCCGCCTAGACCGATCCGCCTGGATCGATCCGCCTGGGTCGATCCGGATTCGATCTTGATCGAATCGACCTGGATTCGTGCCAGGTACCCTGGAAGGGCTCGTCGTGCGCGGCGGGCCCTTTTCCGGCCCCGCGTCCGCGGGGGTGCCCCTGTGAGATCTCCGGGTTCCGGCATGTCATGCCGCTGGCTCCGCGACAGCGGAGATCATCCGCCATCGTCGCAATGAGGAGTTCCTGCTCATGGCCCCCGCGCCTGGAGAACTGACGTTCGTCGCCCCCCGCGGGGCCAAGCTGCCCCCGCGCCACCTCGCCGACCTCAGCCCGGCCGAGCGCCGCGAGGCCGTCGCCGCGATCGGCGAGAAGCCGTTCCGCGCCAAGCAGCTGTCCCAGCACTACTTCGCCCGCTACGCCCATGATCCGGCCCAGTGGACGGACATCCCGGCCGCCGCCCGGGAGAAGCTCGCGGGCGAGCTGCTGCCGGACCTGATGAGCGTGGTGCGGCACATCTCGTGCGACGACGACACCACCCGCAAGACCCTGTGGCGCCTGCACGACGGCAAGCTCGTCGAGTCCGTGCTCATGCGCTACCCCGACCGGGTCACCATGTGCATCAGCTCCCAGGCCGGCTGCGGCATGAACTGCCCGTTCTGCGCCACCGGCCAGGCGGGCCTGGACCGCAACCTGTCCACCGCCGAGATCGTCCACCAGATCGTGGACGGCATGCGCGCCCTGCGTGACGGCGAGGTGCCGGGCGGCCCCGCCCGCCTGTCCAACATCGTCTTCATGGGCATGGGCGAGCCGCTGGCGAACTACAAGCGCGTCGTCGGCGCCATCCGCCGGCTCACCGACCCCGAGCCGGACGGCCTGGGGCTCTCCCAGCGCGGCATCACCGTCTCCACCGTCGGCCTGGTCCCGGCGATGCACCGCTTCGCCGACGAGGGCTTCAAGTGCCGCCTGGCGGTCTCGCTGCACGCCCCCGACGACGAGCTGCGCGACACCCTCGTGCCCGTCAACACCCGCTGGAAGGTCCGCGAGGTCCTCGACGCCGCGTGGGAGTACGCCGAGAAGTCCGGCCGCCGGATCTCCATCGAGTACGCCCTGATCCGGGACATCAACGACCAGGCGTGGCGCGGTGACCTGCTCGGCCGGCTCCTCAAGGGCAAGCGGGTGCACGTCAACCTCATCCCGCTCAACCCCACCCCGGGCTCCAAGTGGACAGCCTCCCGTCCGGAGGACGAGCGCGCCTTCGTCGAGGCGATCGCCGCGCACGGCGTGCCCGTGACCGTGCGGGACACCCGTGGCCAGGAGATCGACGGGGCGTGCGGACAGCTGGCCGCGACCGAGCGCTGATACTGTCCCCCTGCACCACTCGCACAAGCGACCATTCGCACAAATGAACATCCGACAGGGGAGCGCAACGAGCGCTGAGAGTGCGGCACGGCCCGCAGACCCTCGGACCTGATCCGGTTAGTACCGGCGTAGGGAGTCAGCACCACCATGAACACCCATCTCCGGCGTGCCGTCGGCGCGGCCGCCGCGGCCGCGCTCGGCCTGCCCGTCCTCGCGGCCTGCGGGGGCTCCGACGAGGGCTCGGGGGAGTCGAAGAGCAAGACCGTCACCCTGGTCTCGCACGACTCCTTCGCGGCCTCCGACGCCGTGCTCGAGGAGTTCACCAAGCAAACCGGCTACAAGGTCAAGGTCCTCAAGAGCGGGGACGCCGGCCGGGCCGTCAACCAGGCGATCCTCTCCAAGAGCCACCCGCAGGGCGACGTCTTCTTCGGCGTCGACAACACCCTGCTCTCGCGCGCCCTCGACAAGGGCATCTTCGCCCCCTACGAGGCCAAGGGCCTGGACCGCGTCCCCAAGAGCCTGCAGGCCGACGCGGCCGAGCACCGCGTCACGCCCGTCGACACCGGCGACATCTGCGTCAACTACGACCGCGCCTACTTCGCGGACCACAAGCTGGACCCGCCGCAGTCCTTCGACGACCTGGTCAAGCCGGAGTACAAGGACCTCCTGGTCACCGAGAACTCCGCGACCTCCTCTCCCGGCCTCGCCTTCCAGCTCGCCACCGTCGCCAAGTACGGCGACGACGGCTGGAAGGACTACTGGAAGAAGCTCAAGGACAACGGCGTCGAGGTCGTCGACGGCTGGGAGCAGGCCTACAACGACCGCTTCTCCGGATCCGCCGCCGGAAAGAAGGCCAAGGGCGACAAGCCCCTCGTCGTCTCCTACGCCTCCAGCCCGCCCGCCGAGGTGCTCGGCGTGAAGCCGGCGCCCAAGGAGGGCCCGACCGGCGTGTCCACCGGCACCTGCTTCCGGCAGATCGAGTTCGCCGGCCTGCTCAAGGGCGCGAAGAACACCGACGGTGGCAAGGCCCTCCTGGACTTCCTGCTGAGCAAGAGGTTCCAGGAGGACATGCCGCTGCAGATGTTCGTCAAGCCCGCCACCGACGACGCCAAGCTGCCCGAGGTCTTCACCACGTACGGCGCGCGGATCGACAAGCCCGAGACGCTCGCCCCGGAGAAGATCGCCCAGAACCGCGACCAGTGGGTCAAGGAATGGTCCTCGCTCGTCCTGAGGTAGCCCCCCGCGACGCCGCCGCCCCCCAGGGCGGCGGCCCCCGGCGCACGGCGACGCGGCTCGGCCTGATGGCCCTGCCGCTCGCCTTCTTCGGCGTCTTCTTCGCCTACCCCGTCGCCTCGATCGTCGGCCGTGGCCTCAAGGACGACGGGCAGTGGCAGTTCGCCCGCGTCGGCGAGGTGATCACCGACCCGCGCATCGGCCACGTCCTGTGGTTCACCACCTGGCAGGCCGCCGCCTCCACCGGGCTGACGCTTCTCCTCGCGCTGCCCGGCGCGTACGTCCTCGCCCGCTTCGACTTCCCCGGCAAGCGCCTGCTGCGGGCCGTGGTCACCGTGCCCTTCGTCCTGCCCACCGTGGTGGTGGGCTCGGCCTTCCTGGCCCTGCTGGGCCACGGCGGACTGCTGGACGAGCTGTGGGGCGTACGCCTGGACACCACGGTCTGGGCGATCCTCCTCGCGCACGTCTTCTTCAACTACGCCGTGGTCGTCCGCACCGTCGGCGGCCTGTGGGCGCAGCTCGACCCGCGCCAGGAGGAGGCGGCACGCGTCCTGGGCGCCGGACGGTTCGCGGCCTGGCGGCGGGTGACCCTGCCCGCGCTGGTCCCGGCGATCGCGGCCGCCGCCCTGATGGTCTTCCTGTTCACCTTCACCTCCTTCGGCGTCATCCAGATCCTCGGCGGCCCCCGCTACGCCACCCTCGAGGTGGAGATCTACCAGCAGACCGCGCAGCTGCTCGACCTGCCCACGGCCGCCGTCCTGACCCTGGTGCAGTTCGCGGCGGTGGCCGCGCTGCTGGGCGTGCACGCCCGGACCGTGCGCCGGCGCGAGGCGACGCTGCACCTGGTCGACGCCGCCGGCACCGCCCGCCGGCCGCGCGGCGCCGCCGAGTGGACGCTGCTGGGCTCGGTCCTGGCCGTCGTCGCGCTGCTCGTGGTCGTCCCCCTGCTGGTGCTGGTCCTGCGCTCCTTCGACGGACCGGACGGCTACGGCCTGACCTACTACCGCGCCCTGGCCTCCGCCGGGGAGAACGGCGGGACGTTCGTCGTCGCCCCGCTCGAGGCGATCGGCAACTCCCTGGCCTACGGGCTGGCCGCCACCACCATCGCCGTCGTCGTGGGCGGCCTCGCCGCGGCGGCCCTCACCCGGCGCGAGGGACGGCTCGTACGCGGCTTCGACGCGCTGCTGATGCTGCCGCTGGGCACCTCGGCGGTGACCGTCGGCTTCGGCTTCCTGATCAGCCTGGACGAGCCCCCGCTGGACCTGCGCACCTCCTGGATCCTGGTGCCGCTGGCGCAGGCGCTGGTCGGCGTGCCCTTCGTCGTCCGCACCATGCTGCCGGTGCTGCGCGCCGTGGACGCCCGGCTGCGCGAGGCGGCGGCGGTGCTCGGCGCCTCCCCGCTGCGGGCCTGGCGCGAGGTGGACCTGCCCCTGGTGGGGCGGGCGCTGGCGGTGGCCGCGGGCTTCGCCTTCGCGGTCTCGCTGGGCGAGTTCGGGGCGACCGTCTTCATCGCCCGCCCCGACAGCCCCACCCTCCCGGTCGCCGTGGCCCGGCTGCTGGGCCGCCCCGGCGAGATGAACTACGGGCAGGCGATGGCCCTCAGCACCATCCTGATGCTGGTGTGCGCCGTGGCGCTGCTGGTGCTGGAGCGGGTGCGCACCGACCGCACGGGAGAGTTCTAGATGCTTCGGCTCGAAGAGGTGACCGTCCGCTTCGGCGAGCGCGCGGCGCTGGACGCGGTGGACCTCGAGGTCGCCGAACACGAGATCGTGTGCGTGCTCGGGCCCAGCGGCAGCGGCAAGTCCACCCTGCTGCGGGTGGTCGCCGGGCTGCTGCGGGCCGACGCCGGCCGCGTGCTCCTCGCCGGGCGGGACCAGGCCCAGGTGCCCACGCACCGGCGCGGAGTCGGCCTGATGTTCCAGGACCACCAGCTCTTCCCGCAGCGGGACGTCGGCGGCAACGTCGCCTTCGGCCTGCGCATGCGCGGCACCGCGCGCGCCGAGACCGAGCGCCGGGTCGGCGAGCTGCTGGACCTGGTGGGCCTGCCGGGGGCGGAGAAGAGGCTCGTGGGCGCGCTGTCGGGCGGCGAGCAGCAGCGCGTGGCCCTGGCCCGGGCCCTGGCGCCCGAGCCGCGACTGCTCATGCTCGACGAGCCGCTGGGCCAGCTCGACCGGAGCCTGCGCGAGCGCCTGGTCGTCGAGCTGCGGGCGCTGTTCGGCCGGCTGGGGACGACGGTCCTGGCGGTCACCCACGACCAGGGCGAGGCCTTCGCGCTCGCCGACCGGGTGGTCGTGATGCGCGACGGGCGCGTCGCCCAGGCGGGCACCCCGCTGGAGGTGTGGCAGCGGCCGGCGTCGGAGTTCGTGGCGCGCTTCCTGGGGTTCGAGAACGTGGTCCCCGCGACGGTGCGGGGCACGTCCGCGGAGACGGTGTGGGGGCGGCTGCCGGTGCCGGCGGGGGCGCGGCAGGGAGAGGGCTGCCTGCTCGTCCGGCCCGCCGGGGTGCGGTTGGTGCCGGCGGGGGAGGGGCTGCCTTGTACGGTCGCGGGCCGGACGTTCCGGGGGATCACGTCGTGGTGCGGTTGCGGCCGGAGGGCGGCGCCGCGCCGGAGCTGGAGGCTGCGTGTGCGCTGCGGGGGCTCCTGAGGTGGGTGATCGGGTGGGTGCCGGGTTCTCGGTGGACGAGGTCGTGGTTCTTCCCCCACCCCGCCCCTTCCCGTAACCGGGACTCCGCCCCGGACCCCGTGTCCTCAGACAAACGCCGGACGGGCTGACTTTCGTCAGCCCGTCCGGCGTTTGAAGTGAAAGCGTCAGCTGATGGCTGTGGGTTCCGGTTCCGGCGTCTGGGCCGGGGTGGCCGCGTGGGCGTCCGGTTCGCCGAACCATGCCACCGCTACCGCGCCCGCCACGGCCAGCAGGAAGCCGAGGACGGCCATCCACGCGAAGCCCTCGCGGGAGGTGTCGCCGAGCCAGAGGACGCCGATGATGCCGGGCAGGACGGTCTCGCCGACCACCAGGGCGGCCGTGGCGCCGTTGACCGAGCCGATCTGCAGCGCGACGGTGTGGAGGTACATGCCGACGCCGCCGGCTATCAGGATGGCGTAGAGGGCGGGGTCCGCGATCAGGGCGCCCAGGTCGAACGGGTCGATGCCGTCGAGGATGCGCACGCCCACGCCGATGGCACCGAAGCCGAGGCCGGAGAGCAGGCCGGCGAGGATCGCGGCGCGCGAGCCGAGGAAGTGGACGGCGATCCAGCCGCCGCCCATCAGCACCACGGAGATGATCAGCAGCCACCAGTGGGTGGACCGGGCGGCGTCGCCGTTGCCCTCGTGGCCGGCGGCGGTCGCCAGCAGCACCAGGGCCGAGCAGACCACGCCGATCGACAGCCACTCCTTACGGTTCAGCCGTATGCCCAGCAGTTTGATGCTCAGCAGGGCGGTGACGATGAGGTTGGCGCTGATGACGGTCTGGGAGAGGAAGAGCGGCAGCATCCGGGCGGCGAGCGCACCGAGCGCGAAGCCCACGAAGTCCAGGACCGTGCCGACCATGAACTCCCAGGTCACCGCCGCCTTCGCGGTGGACGACAGGCTCGGGCCGCCGTGCTGGGTGGTGCCCGTGCCGGGGGCCGCCGCGGCCTCCCTGCGGGCCGATTTGCGCGACCCGACGGCTTGCAGGACCGAACCTGTGCCGTAACACGCCGAGGCCGCGACAGCCGTGACAAGGCCGATGATCACCGATAGCTCCGTTCGCCTGAATGCCCGTCGTGCTTTTGAAGCAGACGTATGAAGCAGACGTACTTTTCGGCGTCGAAGTTGCCTTGAGTCAAGAATTGGTCAAGAGCCGCTGCTCCCGCTCGTTACGTCAGCGCATCAAAGGTAGCGCGGTCAGCTCGGCGATCACCCAGGTCAGCGGAGCGAGCACGGCCAGCAGCACCAGGCTGCGCACGGCCGCGGCGCCGCGCAGCAGCGAGGCGGGAACGCCGAGGCGGTGCAGGGCCGAGGCGGTGTCGGAGCGCAGCTGCCGGGCGTCCAGGGCGGCCGTGATCGCCGTCGCCGTCACGCAGGCCATCACCACCGCCGCGCCCAGCCCGGTCAGCGGCCCGAACGGCCGCGGCCCCGAGCGCTCCCAGGCCGCGCCGTACAGCTCGACGGCGGCCAGCGCTCCGGAGGCGACCGCGCACAGCACCCCGAGCGGGCGGCCGATCCGCGTCGCCGCGTCCTGCAGCATCCGCCCGGCCAGCAGGCGCGTCGCCCCGGGCCGCCCGGAGGACAGCAGCACCCCGCACCAGTGGGTGAGCCCGGGGCCGGCCAGGACGAGGCCCAGGGAGGCGAGGAGCCAGCCGCCGAGGAGGCCGGGGGAGGCGCCGCCCTCCTGGCCGGGCAGGGCCAGCAGCGAGTTCGGGGCGGGGGCCGGGCCGTGCCCGACGTAGGCCTCGAGCGCGAGGCCGCAGGCGATGATCGCCACACCCCAGGGCAGCCCCGCGTAGGAGGGCCGAGGAGCCCGCGCCGTGGTGGGCGCCGCCTCGCCGTCGGCGGTGGCCTCCGGCGCGCCTCCGGCGCGCTCCTTGCGCGGGCGCAGTGCGATGGCGCACGCGCCCGCCGACAGCGCCGGGAGCAGCCCCAGCAGCGTCAGCGCGGCTCCCCAGGGCAGGGCCGCCCGCCCGTCCAGGAGCCCGGACGCGGCGCCGCTCAGCGGGGTGAGGCCGAGGTTTCCGCGCAGCTCGAGGTAGACCAGCAGGGCGGCGGCGCTGCCCAGCGTGCAGGCGATGGCCGTGGACGTGGCGGCGAGGACCGACAGGCGCACCGGGCCGAGGCCGATGGCGTCGAGGCCGTCGCGGGGCCGGGTGGCGGGGTCGTTGCGGGCGACGGCGAGCGCGAACTGCACGACGGCGGCGAGCGGCGCGGCGCACCACAGCAGGCGCACGAGCGACTCCTGCGTGGCCTTCGGGTGCGCCACCGCGTATCCGAGGCTGCACAGCAACAGGAAGCCGACCCCGGCCGCGGCGAGGGCCACCAGCAGCCGCCGCAGCAGGACGAGCGGGTGCGCGCCGCGCGCTAGGCGGAGACTGAGCACGCGGCCCTGCCCTCCCCCTCGGACGCGTCGGGAGCCGGGATGGCGCCGCCCCGGCGGCCGTCGACGAGCGTGACCGTACGGTCGGCGAGGGCGGTGCTCTCCTCGTCGAGGGTGGCCAGGACGACGGTGATCTGGTGCGAGCGGGCGGCCGTGGTGAGGGTGCGCAGCACCTGGGCGCGGTCGGCCTGGTGCAGCGGCGCGGTCGGCTCGTCGGCGAAGACGACGGTGGGGTCGGCGGCCAGGGCGCGGGCGATGGCGACGCGTTGGCGCTGGGCCTGGGTCAGCGCGCCGGGCCGTTTGCGGGCGCAGTCGCCGACGTCCAGGCGTTCGAGCCATTCGGTGGCGGTCCGCTTGGCCTCGCGGTGGATGGTGCCGCGGACCAGCAGCGGCAGGGCGGCGTTCTCCCAGCCCGTCAGCTCCGGGACCAGGTGAGGCCGGGAGTCGATCCAGCCGAACCGTTCCCGCCGCAGGCGCTCGCGCGCGCCGCGGGAGAGGGTGTGCACGGGGGCGCTGTTGAACCACACCTCGCCGGGGTCCGCCAGGAGCTGGCCCGAGAGGCATTTGAGGAGAGTGGTCTTCCCGGACCCGCGGGGCCCGGTCACGGCGAGGATCTCGCCCTCGCGGACACCGATGGACACACCGGTCAGGGCCGGTGAACCGCTGTAGGAGTAGTGCAGGCCGCGTGCCCAGAGCACGTCGTTGTCCGGCGGGGCCACCATATCGAGCACCTCGGGTCGCTGAGAGGGTTCGTTCCCCTGTCCGGGTGAACGAACCGGAGGCCATTGGGTCACTGGCACCGTACGGAACCGGGATCCTAGCCCCCGTCCAGGCTCGGCGCTGGAGCGCCCCACTTTCCTCCCATCGGGCTCATATTCCGAGGTTTCGAGCCCGCATTTCCGGGATTCGGGGAACGTGCCGTGGCCCACGGCGCGCGGGGGAGCGGTGCGCGCACGTGGGCCACGGCGTGAGGACGGGCCGCGAGATGGCTGGGGGGTGCCCGTCGGGTGGTGGTGAGAGGGGTCAGATCCTGGTCCAGGCCTCCGTGAGGACCCCGCGCACGATCTGCTCGATCTCGTCGAACGTCGACTGGTCGGAGATCAGCGGCGGCGACAGCTGGATGACCGGGTCGCCGCGGTCGTCGGCCCGGCAGTACAGCCCGTTCTCGAACAGCTTCTTGGACACGAAGCCGTAGAGCAGCCGCTCGCACTCCTCCGGCGTGAACGACTCCTTGGTTGCCTTGTCCTTCACCAGCTCGATGCCGTAGAAGAAGCCGTTGCCGCGCACGTCGCCGACGATCGGCAGGTCGTGCAGCTTCGCCAGGGTGGCGTGGAAGGCGGACTCGTTGTCCAGCACGTGCTGGTTGAGGCCCTCGCGCTCGAAGATGTCGAGGTTGGCGAGCGCGACGGCGGCCGAGACGGGGTGCCCGCCGAAGGTGTAGCCGTGCAGGAAGGTGTTGTTCCCCTTGAAGAACGGCTCGGCGATGCGGTCGGAGATCACGGCCGCGCCGATGGGGGAGTAGCCCGAGGTCATGCCCTTGGCGCAGGTGATGATGTCCGGGACGTAGCCGAACTTGTCGCAGGCGAACATCGTGCCGAGGCGGCCGAAGGCGCAGATGACCTCGTCCGAGACGAGCAGCACGTCGTACGTGTCGCAGATCTCGCGCACCCGCTGGAAGTAGCCGGGCGGCGGCGGGAAGCAGCCGCCGGCGTTCTGGACGGGCTCGAGGAAGACGGCGGCGACGGTGTCGGGGCCCTCGAAGAGGATCTGCTGCTCGATCTGGTCGGCGGCCCAGCGGCCGAAGGCCTCCGGGTCGTCGCCGTGGACGGGCGCGCGGTAGATGTTGGTGTTGGGCACCTTGTGCGCGCCGGGGACCAGCGGCTCGAAGGGGGCCTTGAGGGCCGGCAGACCGGTGATGGCCAGGGCGCCCTGGGGGGTGCCGTGGTAGGCGACGGCCCGCGATATGACCTTGTACTTGCCGTGGTTGCCGGTGAGCTTGTGGTACTGCTTCGCCAGCTTCCAGGCGGTCTCGACGGCCTCGCCGCCGCCGGTGGTGAAGAAGACCTTGTTCAGGTCGCCCGGGGCGTAGTGGGCCAGCCGCTCGGCGAGCTCGACGGCCTTGGGGTGGGCGTAGCTCCACACCGGGAAGAAGGCCAGCTCCTGCGCCTGCTTGTTGGCCGCCTCGGCGAGCTCCGCACGGCCGTGGCCGGCCTGGACCACGAACAGCCCGGCGAGGCCGTCGAGGTAGCGCTTGCCCCGGTCGTCGAAGATGTAGGTGCCCTCGCCGCGCACGATGGTGGGCACGGGGGCGTTCTCGTACGAGGACATGCGGGTGAAGTGCATCCACAGGTGGTCGTACGCGGTTCGGGAGAGGTCCTTGCTCACGGCTATCGGGTTCCCCAGGTGTAGGTCTGCTTGCGGAGCTTGAGGTAGACGAAGCTCTCCGTCGAGCGCACGCCCGGCAGGGTGCGGATGCGCTTGTTGATCGTTTCGAGGAGATGGTCGTCGTCCTCGCAGACGATCTCGATCAGGAGATCGAAGGAGCCCGCGGTGACGACCACGTACTCCACCTCGTCCATCGCGGTCAGGGCGTCGGCGACGGGGTCGAGGTCGCCCTCGACGTTGACGCCGACCATCGCCTGCCGCCGGAAGCCCACGGTGAGCGGGTCGGTGACGGCGACGATCTGCATGACGCCCTGGTCGAGCAGCTTCTGCACGCGCTGCCGGACCGCCGCCTCGGACAGTCCGACGGCCTTGCCGATCGCCGCATAGGGGCGGCGTCCGTCCTCCTGGAGCTGCTCGATGATCGCCAGGGAGACGGCATCGATCGGCTGCGCGCTGTTCACGCTCTTGGGATCTGCGCTACGAGTGGCCACGAGGCCACTGTGCATGAGGACTCGGCGGTGTGGCAAGCATTGAGCGATGAAATTCGTTGTGGATCAGCTGCGAAATAACTGATTCCGTTGTTCATGGGGATCGGGTATGTCGAAAGCGCGGCCTCAAAGATTAGGCTGGGCGTCTCAGACAATGGACGTCCGAACAGAAGGGGTGGCACAACGTGACCACCGAGCTGCGCCGCCTGCGTAACTACATCGCCGGGGAGTTCCGGGACGCCGCCGACGGGCGGACCACCGAGGTCGTCAATCCGGCCACTGGCGAGGCGTACGCGACCGCCCCGCTGTCCGGAGCCGCCGACGTCGACGCGGCCATGGCCGCCGCCGAGGCCGCCTTCCCGGCCTGGCGCGACCTGGTGCCCGCCGAGCGCCAGAAGGTGCTCCTCAAGATCGCCGACGCCTTCGAGGCGCGCGCCGAGGAGCTGGTCGCCGCCGAGTCGGAGAACACCGGCAAGCCGCTGGCCCTCACCAGCAGCGAAGAGGTCCCGCCGATGGTGGACCAGATCCGCTTCTTCGCGGGTGCCGCCCGGATGCTCGAGGGCCGCTCCGCCGGCGAGTACATGGAGGGCATGACCTCCATCATCCGGCGCGAGCCCGTCGGCGTCTGCGCCCAGGTCGCCCCCTGGAACTACCCGATGATGATGGCCGTGTGGAAGTTCGCCCCGGCGCTCGCCGCGGGCAACACCGTCGTCCTCAAGCCCTCCGACACCACCCCCGCCTCCACGGTCCTCATCGCCGAGATCGTCGGCGGCGTGCTCGAGGAGCTGGGCCACCCCAAGGGCGTCTTCAACGTCGTCTGCGGCGACCGCGACACCGGCCGCCTGATGGTCGAGCACTCCGTGCCCGCGATGGCCTCCATCACCGGCTCCGTACGGGCCGGCATGTCGGTCGCCGAGTCCGCCTCCAAGGACCTCAAGCGCGTCCACCTGGAGCTCGGCGGCAAGGCGCCCGTCGTCGTCTTCGAGGACGCCGACATCGCCAAGGCCGTCGAGGAGATCGCGGTCGCCGGCTACTTCAACGCCGGCCAGGACTGTACGGCCGCCACCCGCGTCCTGGTCCACGAGTCCGTCCACGACGACTTCGTCACCGCCCTCGCCAAGGCCGCGGCCGACACCAAGACCGGACAGCCGGACGACGAGGACGTGCTCTACGGCCCGCTGAACAACGCCAACCAGCTCCAGCAGGTGACCGGCTTCATCGAGCGGCTCCCCGCCCACGCCAAGGTCGAGGCCGGCGGCCACCGCGTCGGCGAGAAGGGCTACTTCTACGCCCCGACCGTCGTCTCCGGGCTGAAGCAGGACGACGAGATCGTCCAGCACGAGGTCTTCGGCCCCGTCATCACCGTCCAGTCCTTCACGGACGAGGAGCAGGCCGTCGCCTACGCCAACGGCGTCGAGTACGCCCTGGCCTCCTCGGTGTGGACCAAGGACCACGGCCGCGCCATGCGGATGTCCAAGGCGCTCGACTTCGGCTGCGTGTGGATCAACACCCACATCCCGCTCGTCGCCGAGATGCCCCACGGCGGCTTCAAGAAGTCCGGCTACGGCAAGGACCTCTCGGCCTACGGCTTCGAGGACTACACCCGCATCAAGCACGTGATGACCTCGCTGGGCTGAGCACGTGATGACCTCGCCGGGCTGATCCCGGCGCCCTCGCGCACGCGTGTACGTTCCGTACGCGCGTGCGCGTATCATCGACGCCCGGCCGAACGGCCGGTACCGCCGTGGCCCGTACCGCCGTGCCCGTACCGCCCTGCCCCGCCGTCGCCGGAATGCGAGTAAAGCCCGTGAAGCCCCTCTCCCGCCGAACCGTGCTGCGCGCGCTGGGCGCCGGCGCCGGGGCCTCGGCCCTCGCCGGCTGCGGGGTGCCGGCCGCCTACGTCGCGCCGGGCGACCGGGCCGCGTCCGACCTCTCCGAGCGCGACAAGCGGCTCGTCTTCGCCAACTGGCCGCTCTACATCGACGCGGACGAGGACGACCCGGAGAAGCGGCCGACGCTCGACGAGTTCGAGAAGACCAGCGGCGTCTCGGTGAAGTACACCGAGGAGATCAACGACAACGACGAGTTCTTCGGCAAGATCAGCCCGGCGCTGATGAACCACAAGGAGACCGGCCGGGACATCGTCGTGGTCAGCGACTGGATGGCCTCGCGCTACGTCCGGCTCGGCTGGGTCCAGGAGATGGACCGCGCCGCCCAGCCCCATGTGGCCCGCAACCTCGACCCGCTGCTGCGCAAGCCGCACTTCGACCCCGGCCGGCTGCACACCGTCCCCTGGCAGTCCGGCATCACCGGCATCGCCTACAACCGCAGGAAGCTCGGCCGCGAGATCCGGCGCACCTCCGAGCTGTGGCACGACGACCTGCGCGGCCGCGTCACCCTGCTGTCCGGCATGGACGAGGCGTTCTCCCTGCTCATGCAGGGCAACGGCGCCGACGTCACCCGCTGGACCGCCGACGACTTCCACCGCATGACCGACCAGCTGCGCCGCCTCGTCGCCAAGCGGCACATCCGCCGCTTCACCGGCAACGACTACCTCAAGGACCTCTCCTCCGGCGACGTCCTGGCCTGCCAGGCCTACTCCGGCGACATCATCCAGCTGCAGGCCGACAACCCGGACATCGAGTTCGTCGTCCCCGAGGAGGGCGCCGAGCTGTGGGCGGAGAGCCTGATGATCCCCAACCTCGCCCGCCACAAGCGCAGCGCCGAGCGGCTGATCGACTACTACTACCGGCCCGACGTCGCCGCGCGCCTGGCGGCGGCGGTCAACTACGTCTGCCCGGTGCCGGCCGCCCGTGACGTCCTGGCCTCGTCCAAGGACAAGGAGCTCGCCGAGCTGGCCGCGAACCCGCTGGTCTTCCCCAGCGAGGACATGCGCCGGCGGCTGGCCACCGCCCGCGACATGACCGCCAAGGAGCGCCCCGGCTTCGCCAAGGAGTGGAACGAGATCGTCGGTCTGTGAGCCGGGCCGTGAGCCGGGCTGCGACCCGGCTGTGACCCGTCCGGCTCAGGCCGGCGCGTGCAGCAGGGACCGCAGCGTGCCGATGCGGTTGGTGGTGATCGAGTCGACGCCCGCGCCCAGCAGCCGCCGCATGGTGCGGCGGGTGTCGGCGGTCCAGGCGGAGACCAGCAGCCCGGCGGCGTGGTCGCGGGCGACCAGCTCCGGGGTGACGAGCCCGAAGCGGTAGTTGAGCCAGCGCGGGCGCACCTCGGCGAGCAGCGCCGGGCGGGGCGGCGCGAGCGTCGTCCAGGTCAGCGCGATCTCCGCGTCCCGGTCGGCGCGGCGCACGGCGAGCATGGACGCCGGGCCGCCACAGTAGTACACGTGCCCGGCCGCCCCGCCCGCGTGCACCTCGGCGACGGTGGCCGCCGCGGCGGACGGGTCGGGCAGGTCGACGAACAGCCGTCCCGAGGAGGCCGACAGGGCCCCGGCGACCCCGGAGAGGGTCTCCGCGAGCGTCGGCACCCGGCCGCCCGTCAGGTCCCGCAGCTGCGGGACCGTCAGCGCGGCCAGGGCCCGTTCGTGACGCCACAGCCGCTCGAGCGTCGCGTCGTGCAGCAGCACGGGCACGCCGTCGCGGGTCAGCCGGACGTCGATCTCCACCGCCCCGGCACCCGCCTGGAGCGCCGAGTGGATCGAGGGCAGGGTGTTCTCGCGGTGCACATAGGGGTCGCCGCGGTGGGCGACGGCGGTGACGGCGGCGAACGCGGTGTCCGTGGGGGCCATGGGCACCATTGTGGCGGGGGAGTCCGGTCAGCCGCGCCAGGCGGCGGTGTACGCGTCGATCTCGGCGGTCAGCGCGGCCTTGCCCGCCGCGTCCATGAACGACGCCTCCACCGCGTTCCTGGCGAGCGCGGCCACGCCGTGCGCGTCCAGCTCCAGCAGGCGGGCGGCCACCGCGTACTCGGTGTTGAGGTCCGTACCGAACATGGGCGGGTCGTCGCTGTTGATCGTCACCAGCACGCCCGCCGCGACCATCTCCTTGATGGGGTGCCGCTCCAGATCGGTGACGGCCCGGGTGGCGAGGTTGGAGGTGGGGCAGACCTCGAGCGGGATGCGGTGCTCGGCCAGGTGGGCCAGCAGCTTGGGGTCCTGCGTGGCGCTGGTGCCGTGACCGATGCGCTCGGCGCGCAGATGGGTCAGGGCGTCCCAGATCGTCTGCGGGCCGGTGGTCTCGCCCGCGTGCGGGACGCTGCGCAGCCCGGCGGCGATCGCCCGGTCGAAGTAGGGCTTGAACTGCGGCCGGGGCACCCCGATCTCGGGGCCGCCGAGGCCGAAGGAGACCAGGCCCTCCGGCTTCAGGTCGCAGGCGATGCGGGTGGTCTCCTCGGCGGCCTCGAGACCGGCCTCGCCCGGGATGTCGAAGCACCAGCGCAGCGTTACGCCCAGCTCCGACTCCGCCGCCTTGCGGGCGTCCTCGATGGCCTCGACGAAGGCGGCGTCCGGGATGCCGCGCTTGGTGGAGCTGAAGGGGGTGACGGTCAGCTCGGCGTAGCGGATGTTCTGGCGGGCCATGTCACGGGCGACCTCGTAGGTCAGCAGCCGGACGTCCTCGGCGTCGCGGATCAGGTCGACGACGGAGAGGTAGACCTCGATGAAGTGGGCGAAGTCGCGGAAGGTGAAGAAGTCGGCGAGCGCCTCGGGGTCGGTGGGCACCGGCGAGTCCGGGTGCCGGGCGGCCAGTTCGGCGACGATGCGCGGGGAGGCGGAGCCCACGTGGTGCACATGCAGCTCCGCCTTGGGGAGCCCTGCGATGAACGAGTCGAGTACGGACATGCGGGCCTCCATGGCTGCTGGGTGGCTGGTGCACCGATCATCGTATGCGCGGGGGGTATCGGCTCCGTGCTCAGGCCTTAGCATGACGGAGTACCGACTGGGGAGGGCCATGTCCGAGAAGGACAACGCGCAGCCGGAGCCGCAGCACATCGATCCCTGGGCGCCGCCGGAGCGACGGGCACCACACGAGGTGCCCGCGCACCCCGCCATGGCCGTGCCGCCGGGGCCGGGCGTCCCGGGATACTCCGGCCCCGCCGGACCGCCGTTCCCGCCCGCGGGCGCCGCGGGCCCCGGGGTGCCGCAGCAGGGTGGAGTGCCGCCGGTGCCCCCGGCCCCGACGGGCCCGGGCACCCCGAGCGACTACCGCGCACCGTACGCCCCGGCCGCCGCCTACCCGCAGCCCTTTCCGCAGCAGCCGCAGTACCCCTACCCGCCGCCCGGCCCCTACGGCCAGGCCCCCTACGGTCAGCCGCTCCACGGGCAGACCGGCTACGCCGTGGGCGCCCCCGGCTATCCGGGCGGCCCCGTACCGGGCTACGGGCAGGACTGGCCGGGCCCCGCGGCGGCGCCCAACAACGGGCTCGGACTCGCCGCGATGGTCCTCGGCATCCTCGGCGTGGTCTTCGCGGTCAGCATGGTGCTCGGAGTCGTCTTCGGCGTGCTCGCGGTCGTCTTCGGCGTGATCGGGCGGGGCAAGGCCAAGCGCGGGGAGGCGAACAACGCCGGCCAGGCCCTGGCGGGCATCATCCTGGGTGGAGTGGCGCTCGTGCTGTCCGCGCTGATGATCGCGCTCGTCATCGTCACCCCGGTCGACACCGGCGGGCGCGACGACGAGCCCGACGCCAACTCCACCTACGACGTCTACCTCGCCGAGCCGGCCGCGCCCGCTCCCTGGCCGGTTTCCGCCAGGCGCTGACGGGCCTCCATCAGCGCGAAGCCCAGCAGGTTCAGCCCGCGCCAGCGGGCCGGGTCCTGGGCGGCTTCGTCGTCGGCGGCCAGCCCGATGCCCCATATCCGGTCCAGGGGGCTGGCCTCCACCAGCACCCTGTCGCCCGTGCCGAGCAGGTAGGCGCACAGCTCGGGGTCCTGGGCGAACTTGTGCACGCTGCCCTCGACCACCAGGTCGAAGCGGTGCCGGCGCCAGAGCTCGTCGTCGAAGCCGCGCACGGAACGCCCGGCGTCCTTGGCCTGCTTGGGGTGCGTGGCGGCGATCGCGCGGGCCTCCGCCTCGGCGTCGCCGAAGAGCCGCGCCTTGCCCGCCATCATCCAGTGCTCGGCCGTGGCGTAGACGGTCCCGTCGACCGAGAACGGCGACGGCCACCACTGGCTGAAGCAGCTCGCTCCGACGCCGCCGCCGCCGCGGGGCGGTTGGTGGCCCCAGAAGTACACGTACTTCAGCCGCTCGCCGCGGGCCGCGGCGGCCGTCAGCTCCGCCACCGAGCGCGGCCCGTCCGCCGGGCCGGCGGACCGCGCCTGCGCCGTCGCCGCGGCCTTCGTCTCCGTCGTCTCCGTGGTGTCCATGAGATCTCCTCCCCCGGGATGCAACTGACCGCCATTGTGCGCCAGGCCACTGACAGCACCCCCGGCGCCCCCGCACCGCCGGCCCTCGGCCCTGGCGCCCCCGAGCACCGATTCCGTCGCCCAGTCAAAAAGTGGCGACGGAATCCCTTGTTGCGAGCCGACGGCTCTGCCAGGATCGGCAACCATTCCGGTTGGAGCAACACCCGGCCTGGCCCCGCGCGCGCACGCGCGCGGTGGGCGAAGGAGTGTGCGCGATGGGACGACGGCACGGCCCGTACCGCAGCACGCGTGGCCGTATGTCACTGTTATCTGCTCTCATCTCCCCCGAGCCCCCTGGATCCAGACCCATGACGGCAACCGCCACGACCCGCGGCAGCGGCACCGACGTCCGCCTGACCGGCATCAGCAAGACCTACGGCGCCTTCACCGCCGTGCACCCGCTCGACCTCTCCGTGCCCGCGGGGTCCTTCTTCGCCCTGCTCGGCGCCTCCGGCTGCGGCAAGACCACCACCCTGCGCATGATCGCCGGTCTCGAGGAACCCACCACCGGCACCGTCGAGCTCGCCGGCAAGAACGTCACCGCCCTGCCCCCGTACAAGCGGCCCGTCAACACCGTCTTCCAGAGCTACGCGCTCTTCCCGCACCTCGACATCTACGAGAACGTCGCCTTCGGCCTGCGCCGCCGGGGCGTGAAGTCCGTCAAGAAGCAGGTCGAGGAGATGCTCGAGCTCGTCCAGCTCGGCGACCTCGCCCGCCGCCGGCCCCAGCAGCTCTCCGGCGGCCAGCAGCAGCGCGTCGCCGTCGCCCGCGCGCTCATCAACCACCCCGACGTGCTGCTCCTCGACGAGCCGCTCGGCGCCCTCGACCTCAAGCTGCGCCGCCAGATGCAGCTCGAGCTCAAGCGCATCCAGACCGAGGTCGGCATCACCTTCATCCACGTCACCCACGACCAGGAGGAGGCCATGACCATGGCCGACACGGTCGCGGTCATGAACGCCGGCCGGGTCGAGCAGCTCGGCGCCCCCGCCGACCTCTACGAGACCCCCCGCACCACCTTCGTCGCCAACTTCCTCGGCACCTCCAACCTCATCACCGCCGACGTCCTGGGCACCGCGGGTGACGCCATCCTTCTGCGCGCCGGTGATACCAAACTCGGCCTTCCGGCGACACGATGTACAGCCCCCGCCCGGACGGGCGAGAAACTCCTGATCGGCATACGCCCGGAGAAGATCACCCTCACCCACGCCGACGACGCCGGCACCATCGCCGACGGCCGCAACCGCGTGACCGGCCGCATCGCCCAGTCCAGCTTCACCGGCGTCTCCACCCAGTACCTCGTCGACAGCTCCGTGGCCACCGGTCTGTCCGTCTACGAGCAGAACATCGAGCGCGACACCCGCCTGGTCCCCGGTGCCGAGGTCGTCCTGCACTGGAACCCGGGCCACAGCTTCGGCCTGGACGCCGCGCAGAACGTCGAGGCGGGCACGGACGTGGAAGCCGAGGGCGCCGGATGAGCACCTTCACCGCCACCGACCAGCCTCCCGCACCCACGGCCCCGGCCGCCCGCCGCAAGCGGCGCGTCCCCTACTGGCTCCTGCTCCCCGGCATCCTCTGGCTGCTGGTCTTCTTCGCCGCTCCGCTCGTCTACCAGGCGTCCACGTCCGTACAGACCGGCTCGCTCGAGGACGGCTTCCGCGTCACCTGGCACTTCGCCACCTACTGGGACGCGCTGAGCGAGTACTACCCGCAGTTCCTGCGCTCGGTCGCCTACGGCGCGACCGCCACCGCCCTGTGCCTCGTCCTGGGCTATCCGCTCGCCTATCTCATCGCGTTCCGGGCCGGCCGCTGGTGCAACCTCCTGATGGTCCTGGTCATCGCGCCGTTCTTCACCAGCTTCCTCATCCGCACCCTCGCGTGGAAGACGATCCTGTCCGACGGCGGACCCGTCGTCTCCACCCTCGGCTCGCTGCACATCCTCGGCCTCACCGACGCCCTGGGCGTCACCGAGGGCCACCGGGTGCTCGCCACCCCGCTCTCCGTCGTCTGCGGACTGACCTACAACTTCCTGCCGTTCATGATCCTGCCGCTCTACACGTCGCTCGAACGCATCGACGGGCGGCTGCACGAAGCCGCCCGCGACCTCTACGCGCGGCCGCTGACCGTCTTCCGCAAGGTGACCTTCCCGCTGTCCATGCCGGGCGTCGTGGCCGGCACGCTGCTGACCTTCATCCCCGCCACCGGCGACTACATCAACGCCGAGCTGCTCGGATCCACCGACCAGAAGATGATCGGCAACGTCATCCAGTCCCAGTTCCTGCGCGTCCTGGACTACCCGACCGCCGCCGCCCTGTCCTTCATCCTGATGGCCGCCATCCTCGTCATGGTCACCGTCTACATCCGCAAGTCCGGGACGGAGGACGTGGTCTGATGAACCCCCTGACCCGCGCCGCGCGCGTGCTGCGCCGCAACCTCGTGGTGATCGCCGGGCTGGGCACCCTCGGCTTTCTGCTGCTGCCCAACGTCATCGTGACGGTCTTCTCGTTCAACAAGCCCAACGGCCGCTTCAACTACGAGTGGCAGCGCTTCTCCACCGACGCCTGGACCGACCCGTGCGGCGTCGCCGACCTGTGCGGCTCCCTCTCGCTCAGCCTGCGCATCGCCCTGTGGGCCACCGTCGGCTCGACCGTCCTGGGCACGATGATCGCCTTCGCGCTCGCCCGCTACCGCTTCCGGGCCCGCTCCTCGGTCAGCACGCTGATCTTCCTGCCGATGGCCATGCCCGAGGTCGTCATGGCCGCCTCGCTGGCCACGCTCTTCCTCAACACGGGCGTCTCCTTCGGCTTCTGGACCATCCTCATCGCCCACATCACGTTCTGCCTCAGCTTCGTGGTGACCGCCGTCAAGGCGCGCGTGATGAGCATGGACCCCCGCCTCGAACAGGCCGCCCAGGACCTCTACGCCACCCCGCTGCAGACCTTCCGCAAGGTGACCCTGCCCATCGCGGCCCCCGGCATCGCCGCCGGCGCGCTGCTGTCCTTCGCGCTGTCCTTCGACGACTTCATCATCACCAACTTCAACTCGGGATCGACCGTGACCTTCCCCATGTACGTCTGGGGATCCGCGCAGCGGGGCACGCCCGTGCAGATCAATGTCATCGGAACGGCGATGTTCGCCATCGCCGTGCTGTGCGTCCTCGTCGCCCAACTGGCCGGGAGACGCCGAAAAAGGAGCTGAGAACCATGGCCGCCAGTGGCTTACAGCGCTCTTCGGCGGGACACGCCGCACCCCCGCCGTCCAAGCACTCTCCGACGCCGTCCCCCGCCCCTTCTGGCTCGACGACCCCGCCCGGCCCGAGGCGCTCCCGGCCCTCGTCGGCGACGAGTACTGCGACCTGCTCGTCGTCGGCGGCGGCTACTCCGGCCTCTGGACGGCCCTGCGCGCCAAGGAGCGCGACCCCGGCCGGGACGTGGTCCTCATCGAGGGCCAGGAGACTGGCTGGGCCGCCTCCGGCCGCAACGGCGGCTTCTGCGCCGCCTCCCTGACCCACGGCTGGGCCAACGGCCACACCCGCTGGCCCGCCGAGCTCACCGCCCTCGAGGAGCTCGGCCACCGCAACCTCGACGGCATCGAGGCCACCCTCGCCCGGTACGGCATCGACTGCGACTTCGAGCGCACCGGCGAGATCGACGTCGCCACCGCCCCCCACCAGGTCAACGAGCTCAAGGAGGCCGCCGAGGAGGCCCAGGCCCTCGGCGTCGGCGGCCACGTGTTCCTCGACCGCGACGCCGTGCGCGCCGAGGTCGACTCCCCGACCTTCCTCGCGGGCCTGTGGAACCGCACCGGCGTGGCCATGCTGCACCCCGCCAAGCTCGCCTGGGGCCTCAGGCGCGCCTGCCTCGAGGCGGGCGTCCGCGTCTACGAGCACACGCCCGGCACCGAACTCTCCTCGCGCCGCGCCGGGGTGGCCGTCCGCACCCCCTACGGCCGGGTCTTCGCCCGGCACGTCGCGCTCGGCACCAACGCCTTCCCCTCGCTGGTCAAGCGGCTGCGCCCGTACGTCGCGCCCGTCTACGACTACGCCCTGATGACCGAGCCGCTCACCGAGGAGCAGCGGGCCGCCGTCGGCTGGCGGCGCCGGCAGGGGCTGAGCGACAGCGCCAACCACTTCCACTACTTCCGGCTGACCGCCGACCACCGCGTCCTGTGGGGCGGCTACGACATCGTCTACCGCTACGGCGGCGGTGTGCGGGCCGAGTACGACCACCACCCGGCCACCTACCGGCGGCTCGCCGGGCACTTCTTCCGTTGCTTCCCCCAGCTCGAGGGCGTGCGGTTCACCCATACGTGGGGCGGCGCCATCGACACCTGCTCGCGCTTCTCGGCCTTCTTCGGCACCGCGCACGGCGGCCGCGTGGCCTACGCGCTGGGCTTCACCGGGCTCGGCGTGGGGGCGACCCGCTTCGGCGCGGACGTCATGCTCGACCTGCTCGACGGCGAGCGCACCGAGCGCACGGAGCTGGAGATGGTCCGCAGCAGGCCGCTGCCGTTCCCGCCCGAGCCGGTGCGGTCGGTGGGCATCGGCATCACCCAGTGGGCCATGACCCGCGCGGACGCCAACGGCGGCCGCCGGAACCTGTGGCTGAGGGTCATGGACAAGGCCGGCCTGGGCTTCGACAGCTGACCCGGAAGCGGGCCGCCGCGCACAGCAGCGGGACCGACAGGCACCAGGCCCCGGCCACGTCCAGCGGCCAGTGGTAGCCGCGCAGCACCAGCCCGGCGCCGACGGCGGCGTTGAGCAGCGCGCAGGCGCCCAGCCACCACCGGGAACGGGTGAGCAGCAGCACCGCGGCTCCGTAGGCGACGGCCGCCGTGGCCGCGTGGCCCGAGGGGAAGAACCCGTCATGCGCCCCCGGCGTCATGGCGGGTGGCCCCGGCCGGGCGATCCACGTCTTGAGCGGGACGACGAGCGCGGGTACGGCCGCCATCGCGAGGGCGGCGGCCAGCGGCGGCGCCCACCGCCGGTGGCGTACCGCCGCGACGGCGATCGCCGCGCCGAGGACCGGCAGGGCCACGGTCGTGTTCCCGAGGTCGGCGAGGAGTTCGGCGAGGGCCCGGGGAGCGGTGCCCACGGCCGCGCGGCCCAGGCGTTCGTCGAGGCCGCGCAGCGGCCCGTGGGCGGCGACCTGCCAGGCGACGAGGGCGAACAGCGCGGTGCACAGCGCCGGAAGGGCGATCGCCGCGCGAAACCCGGGAAATCCGGTGGACGGGGTCGGCGGCCCCGGAACAGGGGGGGAGGTTCCGAGGCCGCCGTGCCGGCCGGTGTGCCGCGCGCCCCGGGGGGTCTGGGGCGGGCGGCCGTCCGATCGGTGAGGATTTCCGGAGCCAGTGGCTCCGGTGGTGTGCGCGAAGGCACGGCCGGTCCGGCACTGGGGAAGTACCGGCGCGGCGTCACCCGCAGTCCCCTGCGGGCGGGGTGTTGCGTTCATTCGAGGAAACCGTACGGCAGGTAAGACGACTCCGATAGTCGGATCACCCGTCCGCCACCCGCCCCGCACAGGTTCTTCACTCTGTTACAGCTTCGCGAAGCCCGCCTCGATGATGTCCAGGCCCTCGTTCAGCAGGTCCTCGCCGATGACCAGCGGCGGCAGGAAGCGCAGCACGTTGCCGTAGGTGCCGCAGGTGAGCACCAGCACGCCCTCGGCGTGGCAGGCCTTGGCGAGCTTGCCGGCGGCCTCCGGGTTCGGCTCCTTGCCGGCCAGGTCCTTCACCAGCTCGATGGCGATCATGGCGCCGCGGCCGCGGATGTCGCCGATGATGTCGAACTTCTCCTGCATGGCGGCGAGGCGGCCCTTCATGACCTCCTCGATGCGCTTGGCCTTGGCGTTGAGGTCCAGCTCGCGCATGGTCTCGATGGCGCCCAGGGCACCGGCGCAGGCCACCGGGTTACCGCCGTAGGTGCCGCCCAGGCCACCCGGGTGGGCGGCGTCCATGATCTCCGCGCGACCGGTGACGGCGGCGAGCGGCAGACCGCCGGCGATGCCCTTGGCGGTGGTGATCAGGTCCGGGACGATGCCCTCGTCCTCGCAGGCGAACCACTGGCCGGTGCGGCAGAAGCCGGACTGGATCTCGTCGGCGACGAAGACGATGCCGTTGTCGTTGGCGAACTTCACGATCGCCGGGAGGAAGCCCTTGGCCGGCTCGATGAAGCCGCCCTCGCCGAGGACCGGCTCGATGATGATCGCGGCGACGTTCTCGGCGCCGACCTGCTTGGTGATCTGGTCGATGGCCTGGGCGGCGGCCTCGGGGCCGCAGTTCTCCGGGCCGGTCGGCCAGCGGTAGCCGTACGCCACCGGCACGCGGTAGACCTCGGGCGCGAACGGGCCGAAGCCGTGCTTGTACGGCATGTTCTTGGCCGTCAGCGCCATCGTCAGGTTGGTGCGGCCGTGGTAGCCGTGGTCGAAGACGACGACGGCCTGGCGCTTGGTGTACGCACGGGCGATCTTGACGGCGTTCTCGACGGCCTCGGCGCCCGAGTTGAACAGCGCGGACTTCTTGGCGTGGTCGCCCGGGGTCAGCTCGGCGAGCTGCTCACAGACCTCCACGTAGCCCTCGTAGGGGGTCACCATGAAACAGGTGTGGGTGAAGTCGGCGAGCTGCGCGGACGCGCGGCGCACCACGGCCTCGGCGCTGGCGCCGACCGAGGTCACCGCGATGCCCGAGCCGAAGTCGATCAGGGAGTTGCCGTCGACGTCCTCGATGACACCGCCGCCCGCGCGCGTGGTGAACACCGGCAGCACGGAGCCCACGCCGCCGGCGACCACGTTGAGGCGGCGGGCCTGGAGCTCGAGCGACTTGGGGCCGGGGATCGCAGTGACGACGCGGCGCTCCTGGGGGAGGGCGGCGCCTCCGGACAGTTCGGTCATGAGGGGCTCCAGGGGGAAGGACTCGGTCTTTACTCGGGCTTTTAGTCGCAGGCTAGGGGCGGGGAGGGGGCTCGGGCATGCTCCGTTAGGGAGCAGTGCGGCGGGCGCGTTGTCCGCGGCGGACATGGCGGGGCCCCGCCCGCCCCACGAGGTGATCATGCTCATGGTCCGGGCGTGGCGGCGCCGAGGACGCTGAACTCCCCGCGCGTCGCCACTAGATTGGGCCGCGACGTCACACGTGTGCGCGCAGGACCGGCCGGTGGGGGCAAGAGGGCAGCGATGGCAACCGAGGACACGTACGGAGCATCCGACACGCGCGGACACGCCGGGCCGCCCCGGCCGGGCCCGCACGGCGCCCCGCCCATGCCGGCGCGCCCGCCGGGGCCCGTCCCGGCGCCCCCGCCCCGCGAGGCCGCCCCGACGGGCCCCGGGACTCGCCGTTCGTGACCTGGCTGCGGGCCCCGCGCCCGGTCGTCGAGCCGGGCGTCTGGGCCTACGAGCACCGGCCCAGGCCCCCCGAGGAGCCGGGCCGGGTCCCCGGCCGGCAGCTGATCAGCGGGGCGCTGATCGCCTTCCTGTGCGGATGGCTGTTCTGGTCGCTGCTGTGGAACGGCTACCTCGGGCCGTACTGGACCTGGCCGCTGCGGGCCGTGATCCCCGAGTCCTGGGACGCGAACACCAAGGAGTGGTACGAGGCGTCCTACGTCTACTACGCCCTGGTCTTCGGCGCGCTGGCCGCCCTCTTCGGCCGGATCGGCCGCTGGCCCGAGCTCGGGCGCCGGTACGCCGTCCCCGCCGGCCGCCGGGCCGCCGCGCTCGTCCGGCAGGGGCTCGGGCGCCGCTTCCCCGCGCTCCTCGAGCCGCCGCGGCCCGAGCGCATCCCCGAAGGCACCCTGCGCGCCCGCGCCGCCCTGTCCCTCGCCGCCGCGGTCCTGTTGTGGGCCCTGTGCTGGAACGGCGCCCTCGGCACGGCGTGGCTGTGGCCGCTGGAGCGGTTCGGCGAGCCGTCGTGGACGGTCGCCGACTGGTCGTACGCCGCGTACACCTACTACGTCCTCTTCACGGGCGCGCTGCTCCTCCTCGCGGCCCGCGCCGGCCACTGGTCTGAACTCCGGCGCCGCCGAAACCTCGCGCGGGAGGGCGGCCCGGTGCGCGAGACGGCGGTCGCGCAACCCACCGCCACCGCGCCGCGCGACCTCGCCGAGTGGCCCGCGCTGCGCGCGGCCGGCGCGCACGCCGCCGCCGAGCGCCTGGCGGCCGACGCCCAGGCCGGGCTGATGAACGACGTCGACCACGCCCGCATCGAGCGCGCCTGGGAGTCCGTACAGGCCCGGCACGACCGGCTGACCGCCTTCACCGACACCGTGCTGCGCCATGGCGCGGCCGCGTGCGCCCACCCCTCGGGGGCGCGCGACCTGCCCGTACGCGCCGCCCGGCACGACCTCGTCACCCGCCAGGTCCGCATCGGCACCGCCGCCGACGACGAACGCAACCCCTACGCGCACCGGGGCGCCGGCTCCGCCCTCGAACCCGCGCTGCTGGGCACCTCCCTGCTGGCCGTCGGCCCCTCCGGATGCGGCAAGACGAGCCGGCTGGTGCGGCCCGTCCTGGAGTCGCTGTGCCTGCAGGCGCTCGCCGGGCGGGCGGCGGTCGTGGCCGTGGGCGCGGCCGGCGCCGGGCTCGCGCCGGACGAGGCGTTCGACGTCGTGGTCGGCATCGGCCGCCCCGACTCCGCCTACGACCTGGACCTCTACGGCGGCACCGACGACCCCGACGAGGCGGCCGCCATCCTCGCCGAGGGGCTCGTCGGCGACCTCACCGCCGCCCTTCCCGGCGGCGACAGCCGGCGCGCCGCCACCACCCTGGCCCAGCTCCTCGGCCCGTTCCGCGCGGCCAACGACCGCTTCCCCTCCGTCCCCGAGCTGCGCGAACTCCTCGACGGCTCCTCCGCCGCGCTCGGCGCGCTGCGCGCCGCGCTGGCCGAGGGCGGCCACGACGGGCTGGTCCGCGAGATCGACGCCCGCGAGCGGCAGGCGCTGCGCCCCGGCGACGCCGGGCCCGTGCTCGCCGACCGGCTCGCGCTCCTCGACCGCCCCGCGTTCGCGCGCTTCTTCAGCACCACCGACCCCGGGCGCACCTTCTCGCTCCGGGCCCTCGAGCACCCGCTGCGGGTGCGCATCGACCTGCCCGAGCGCGGGCACGCCGAGGCGTCGAGGCTGCTGGCCCGGCTGGTGCTGGCCCAGTTCACGGAGTGCGCCGCGGGCCGCGCGGACCGGTCGCTGTTCGCCTGCCTGGTGCTGGACGACGCCACCCACACCGTCACGGCGGAGGCCGTCCGCGGGCTCGGCAGGCTGCGCTCGGCCAACGCCGGCGCGGTGCTGACGCTGCGCACGCTCGACGACGTCCCCGAGGCGCTGCGCAGCACACTGCTGGGCTCCGTCGGCTGCCGGATGGCGTTCTCCGGGGTGACGACGTGGGACGGCGCGCGGTTCGCGGAGGTGTGGGGCAAGGAGTGGGTGCAGACCCGCGACGTCACCGACCGGCAGGTGATCGCCCACGAGCCGCTGACGCGCGCCCTGCACGTGCTGCGCCACGTGGTGACGGGCCGCGCGGTCACCGCGCAGTCGGTCACGGTCCGCACGGTGGAGCGCGAGCGCTGGTCCGCCTCCGAGCTGGCCCACAAGGTGCCCGCCGGGCACGCGGTGCTGTCGGTGAGCTCGGTGCGGGGCGGGAGCGCGCCGCCGGTGCTGGTGGACCTGGAGGGGTGAGGCGCTCGCGTTCCCGCGCAATGCTCCACTGAGGCAGAATCGGTCACAGCCGTTCATACGGGACGGCACCGTCACCGCACATGCCCCGTCCGAAGGTGCCATGCCCCTCACGCTCGCCTCGCTGGTCAACCACTCCGCGCTCAAGCTCACCGTGCTCGCGGGAGAGGACCGGCTGGACACCCCCGTCCGCTGGGCGCACGTCAGCGAGCTCGCCGACCCCGTGCCGTGGATGGACGGCGGGGAGCTGCTGCTGATCACGGCCATGAAGATCGACGCCGCCGACGGCGAGGCGATGCGCCGCTACGTACGGCGGCTGGTGCGCGCCGGAGTGGTCGGGCTCGGCTTCGCGGTGGGCGTGAACTACGAGCAGGTGCCGGACGCCCTGATCGGGGCCGCCGCGGACGAGGGGCTGCCGCTGCTGGAGGTGCCGCGCCGCACGCCGTTCCTCGCCATCACCAAGGCCGTCTCGGCGGCGATCGCCGCCGACCAGTACCGCGCGGTGACGGCCGGCTTCGAGGCCCAGCGCGAGCTCACGCGGGCGGCCCTCGCCCCCGAGGGCCCCGCCGCGCTGCTCGCCCGGCTCGCCGCGCACCTCGGTGGATGGGCGGCGCTCTATGACGCCTCCGGCGCGGTCGTGGCGGCGGCGCCCGATTGGGCCGCACGGCGCGCGGGCCGCCTGAGCGCCGACGTCGAGCGCCTGCGCTCCCGGCCCGCGCCCGCCAGCGCCGTCGTCGGCGCCGAGGACGACGAGGAGGGCGGCGACCGCGTGGAGCTGCAGTCCCTCGGCTCCGGCCGGCGCACCCGCGGCGTCCTCGCCGTCGGCACCGACGAGCCGCTGGGCACCGCCGAGCGCTACGCCGTGCACTCCGCGATCGCCCTGCTCACGCTCACCACCGAGCGCTCCCGCGCGCTGCAGGACGCCGAACAGCGGCTGGGCGCGGCGGTGCTGGGGATGCTGCTGGCGGGCGAGCCGGAGCACGCCCGGGCGGTGGCGGGCGAGCTGTACGGAGGCCTGCTGGAGGGCCCCTTCCGGATACTCGTCGCGGTGGCGGCCGAGACCGACCCCCACGGCGAGCTGAGCGCCCTCGCCGACGCGGCCGAGACCGCGGCGAGCCGGGCGGCGGAGCCGGTGCTGGTCGTCCCCGAGAGCGGGCGGGTCGTCGTCCTCGCCGTGGACGGCGGCGCGGCCGTCACGGCCTGCACCGACCGGGCCCGTGAGGCGGAGGCCCGGCGCGCCTCCGGCGGGGAGCGCGGCGGACCCGCGCCGATGTCCGTCGGCCTCTCCGCCCCCACCACGGCCGAGGCCGCCGGCGCCGCCTTCCACCAGGCCGAACAGGCCCTGTCCGTGGCCCGCCGGCGCGGCCGCGTCCTGGTCGGCCACGAGGAGGTCGCCGCCGGGTCCGTTCTTCCGCTGCTGGCCGACGACGCCGTACGGGCCTTCGCCGACGGCATGCTGCGGGCGCTGTACGAGCACGACGCGACCGGCCGGGGCGACCTCGTCGCCTCCCTGCGGGCGTGGCTCGCCCGCCACGGCCAGTGGGACGCGGCCGCCGCCGACCTGGGCGTGCACCGGCACACCCTGCGCTACCGCATGCGGCGCGTCGAGGAGATCCTGGGCCGCTCGCTCGACGATCCCGACGCCCGGATGGAGCTGTGGCTGGCTCTGAAGGCCACCTCCGGCCCCTCCGCGTAGGAATCGGCCACGGAGGAACCGGCGGCGAAGACCTGCCAATGCGGCGCGCCCCCGCCACCGCGTGCTCCATTGCGGACAAGCGACCGCGGAGCGCGGCCGACCTACGGTGGGGGAGCCGAAATCGTCTGCACCCCCCGGAGGGAATCTCGTGACTGCTCCCCACGCGTTCTGGCTGGCCGGCCGCGAGGCCACCGGCGAGGAGACCTTCGACGTCACGAACTCCTGGGACGGTCGTCTCGTGGGCACCGTGAGCGTGCCCACCGAGGCGCAGGTCGAGGAGGCCGTCGCGGCCGCCCACGCCGTGCGCGAGGAGTTCGCGGCGACGCCCGCCCACGTGCGCACCGCCGCCCTCGACCACGTCGCCAAGCGGCTCGCCGAGCGCACCGAGGAGATCGCCCAGCTGATCTCCGCCGAGAACGGCAAGCCCATCAAGTGGGCCCGCGGCGAGGTCGGCCGTGCCGTCTCCGTCTTCCGCTGGGCCGCCGAGGAGGCCCGCCGCTTCAACGCCGGCGACGCCCAGCGCCTGGACACCGACCCCGGTTCCACCGGCCGCCTCGCGCTGACCCGCCGCGTCCCGCGCGGCACGGTCCTGGGCATCGCCCCCTTCAACTTCCCGCTCAACCTGAGCGCCCACAAGGTCGCTCCGGCCATCGCGGTCGGCGCGCCGATCATCCTCAAGCCCGCCCCGGCGACCCCGATCTCCTCCCTGATCCTGGGTGAGATCCTCGCCGAGACCGACCTGCCGGCCGGTTCCTGGAGCGTGCTGCCGGTGCCCAACGACCGGATGCCCGCCCTCGTCCAGGACGAGCGGCTGCCGGTCATCTCCTTCACCGGCTCCGGCCCGGTCGGCTGGTCGATCCTCGACTCCGCGCCGCGCAAGCACGTCACCCTCGAGCTCGGTGGCAACGGCGCGGCCGTCGTCCTCGCCGACTGGTCCTCCGAGGCCGACCTGGACTGGGCGGCGCAGCGCATCGCCACCTTCTCCAACTACCAGGGCGGCCAGTCCTGCATCTCGGTGCAGCGCGTCATCGCCGACGCGTCGGTCTACGACCGCCTGCTGCCGAAGGTCGTCGCGGCCGTCGAGGCCCAGGTCACGGGCGACCCGTCCGACGCCTCCACCGACGTCGGCCCGCTGGTCAGCGAGGACGCCGCGAAGCGCGTCGAGACCTGGGTCGACGAGGCCGTCGCGGCCGGCGCGAAGCTGCTCGCCGGCGGCAAGCGCGAGGGCGCGACCTACGCCCCGACCGTGCTGGCCGAGGTCCCGGCCGGCGTGACGATCGCCTGCGAGGAGGTCTTCGGCCCGGTCCTGACGATCACCAAGGCCGAGGACGAGGACGCCGCTTTCGCGGCCGTCAACGACTCCCCGTACGGCCTGCAGGCCGGCGTCTTCACCCACGACCTGCAGACCGCCTTCCGTGCCCACCGCGCCCTCGAGGTCGGCGGCGTGGTCATCGGCGACGTCCCCTCCTACCGCGCGGACCAGATGCCCTACGGCGGCGCCAAGCAGTCCGGTGTGGGCCGCGAGGGCGTGCGCTACGCGATGGACGACTACACCTACGAGCGCGTGCTGGTCCTGACCGGCCTGGCCCTGTAGGCAACGCCCCGCGACCTGCCGTGTGCGCCCCGGGACACCCGTCCCGGGGCGCACACGTCTTTCAGCGCCGTCGCCCGCCCGGCCGTCCGCCGGGGGCCGGAAGCTTGCCGGGGGTCTGGTAGAGCACGTACGGATCGGGTAGGTACATACGGATGAGTAGCACCGGTCGGTAGTCGACCGGGACAACTGCCCCGACTCAGACGGTGAGGTGCCCGATGACCGCACCATCCGTACGACCGGTCTCCGAGCGCGAAGCCCGCCAGGTCGCCGAGGCGGCCCGCGAGCAGGACTGGAAGAAGCCCAGCTTCGCCAAGGAGCTCTTCCTCGGCCGGTTCCGCCTGGACCTGATCCATCCGCACCCGAGCCCCGCCGCCGAGGACGTCCGGCGCGGGGAGGAGTTCCTCTCCAAGCTCCGCGACTTCTGCGAGACGCGGATCGACAGCGCCCGCATCGAGCGCGAGGCGAGGATCCCGGACGAGACGGTCGAGGGGCTCAAGGAGCTCGGCGCCCTCGGCATGAAGATCGACGTCAAGTACGGCGGCCTCGGCCTCACGCAGGTCTACTACAACAGGGCGCTCGCGCTCGTGGGCTCCGCCAGCCCCGTCGTCGGCGCGCTGCTGTCCGCCCACCAGTCCATCGGCGTGCCCCAGCCGCTGAAGCTCTTCGGCACTCAGGAGCAGAAGGAGAAGTTCCTGCCGCGCTGCGCGCGCACGGACATCACCGCCTTCCTGCTCACCGAGCCCGACGTCGGCTCCGACCCGGCCCGGCTGGCCACCGTCGCCGTGCCCGACGGCGACGACTACGTCCTGGACGGCGTGAAGCTCTGGACCACCAACGGCGTCGTCGCCGACCTGCTCGTGGTCATGGCACGGGTGCCCAGGAGCGAGGGACACAAGGGCGGCATCACCGCCTTCGTCGTCGAGGCCGCCGCCGAGGGCGTCACCGTGGAGAACCGCAACGCCTTCATGGGCCTGCGCGGCATCGAGAACGGCGTCACCCGCTTCCACCAGGTCCGCGTCCCCGCCGCCCACCGCATCGGGCCCGAGGGCGCCGGCCTGAAGATCGCGCTGACCACCCTCAACACCGGCCGGCTCTCCATCCCCGCCATGTGCGTCTCCGGCGGCAAGTGGGCGCTGAAGATCGCCCGCGAGTGGTCCACCGCGCGCGAGCAGTGGGGCAAGCCCATCGCCCGGCACGAGGCCGTCGGCGCGAAGATCTCCTTCATCGCCGCGACCACCTTCGCCCTGGAGGCCGTCCTCGAGCTCTCCGGCCAGATGGCCGACGAGGACCGCAACGACATCCGCATCGAGGCCGCGCTCGCCAAGCTCTACGCCAGCGAGATGGCCTGGCTGATGACGGACGAGCTGGTCCAGATCCGCGGCGGCCGGGGCTACGAGACCGCGGCCTCGCTGGCCGCCCGGGGCGAGCGCGCGGTCCCCGCCGAGCAGATGCTGCGCGACACGCGCATCAACCGCATCTTCGAGGGCTCCACCGAGATCATGCACCTGCTCATCGCCCGCGAGGCCGTCGACGCCCACCTCTCGGTGGCCGGCGACCTCATCGACCCGGACAAGTCCCTGGGCGACAAGGCCCGCGCCGGCGCCCGCGCGGGCGGCTTCTACGCCCGCTGGCTGCCCAAGCTCATGACGGGCCCCGGGCAGCTGCCGCGGACGTACGCGGAGTTCCACCCGGCCGGTCATCCCGACCTCTCCGGGCACCTGCGCTACGTCGAGCGCTCCTCCCGCAAGCTCGCCCGTTCCACCTTCTACGCCATGTCCCGGTGGCAGGGCCGCATGGAGACCAAGCAGGGCTTCCTCGGCCGCATCGTCGACATCGGCGCCGAGCTCTTCGCCATGAGCGCGGCCTGTGTGCGCGCCGAGCACCTGCGGAGCCTCGGCGACCACGGCGGCGAGGCCTACCGGCTCGCCGACGCCTTCTGCCGGCAGTCCCGCATCCGGGTGGAGGAGCTCTTCGGGCGGCTGTGGACGAACACCGACGAGATCGACCGCAAGGTCGTCTCCGGCGTGATGTCGGGTGCGTACACATGGCTGGAGAGCGGGATCGTCGACCCCAGCGGCGACGGCCCCTGGATCGCGGACGCCACCCCCGGCCCCTCCAAGGCCGAGAACGTCCACCGGCCCGTGCGCTGACTCCGTCGCGGCACCGCCGGGACGCCCTGTCGGGCCGGACCGGCGGTGCCGCCACAATAGGAGGATGACGGACCTCCTCGCTGACCCCCACCTGCGCTACTCCGCCGACACCCATGCCGGCGGCGGCCCGCGCGAGATCGTGATCCTCGGCTCGACCGGCTCGATCGGCACCCAGGCCATCGATCTGGTGCTGCGCAACCCCGAGCGCTTCACGGTGACCGCCCTGTCCGCCGCCGGCGGCCGGGTGGACCTCCTCGCCGAGCAGGCGCACAGACTCCGGGTCCGCACCGTCGCCGTGGCCCGCGAGGACAAGGCGGCCGAGCTGCGCGAGGCGCTGGCCGCGCGGTACGGCGCCGAGCCGCTGCCGGAGATCCTCGCGGGGCCCGACGCGGCCACCGAGGTGGCCCGCAGCGAGTGCCACACGGTCCTCAACGGCATCACGGGCTCCATCGGCCTCGCGCCCACCCTCGCCGCGCTCGAGGCAGGCCGGACCCTGGCCCTGGCCAACAAGGAGTCGCTGATCGTCGGCGGCCCGCTGGTCAAGGCGGTCGCCAAGCCGGGCCAGATCATCCCGGTGGACTCCGAGCACGCGGCGCTCTTCCAGGCACTGCTGGGCGGCACCCGCGCCGAGGTCCGCAAGCTGGTCGTCACGGCCTCCGGCGGCCCCTTCCGCGGCCGTACGAAGGCCGAGCTGGCCTCGGTCACCCCCCAGGACGCCCTGGCCCACCCCACCTGGTCCATGGGCCCGGTCATCACGATCAACTCGGCGACGCTGGTCAACAAGGGGCTCGAGGTCATCGAGGCCCACCTGCTCTACGACATCCCCTTCGAGCGCATCGAGGTCGTCGTCCACCCCCAGTCGTACGTCCACTCGATGGTGGAGTTCACCGACGGCTCCACGCTCGCCCAGGCCACCCCGCCGGACATGCGCGGCCCCATCGCCATCGGCCTCGGCTGGCCCGAGCGGGTGCCCGACGCCGCCCCCGCCTTCGACTGGTCCCAGGCCTCCACGTGGGAGTTCTTCCCGCTCGACGAGGAGGCCTTCCCCTCGGTCGCGCTGGCCCGTCACGTCGGCTCCCTCGGCGGCACGGCGCCCGCCGTCTTCAACGCCGCCAATGAGGAGTGCGTCGACGCGTTCCTGAGCGGAAAGCTGCCGTTCAATGGGATCGTGGACACCGTCGCCGAGGTGGTCGCGGAACACGGCACCCCCGCCGCGGGAACCCTCCTGACCGTCTCGGACGTCCTGCAAGCGGAGACCTGGGCCCGCGCCCGGGCCCGCGAACTGGCGGCCCGTACGGGCGCCCGTACGGCGAAAGCGACCACGGAGGCCCGCGCATGACGACACTGATGACCATCCTCGGGATAGTCGTCTTCGTGGTGGGCCTGCTCTTCTCGATCGCCTGGCACGAGCTGGGCCACCTCTCGACCGCGAAGCTCTTCGGCATCCGGGTGCCGCAGTACATGGTCGGCTTCGGGCCGACGATCTTCTCGCGGCACAGGGGCGAGACCGAGTACGGCATCAAGGCCGTCCCGCTCGGCGGCTACATCCGCATGATCGGCATGTTCCCGCCCGGCGAGGACGGCCGCGTCAGCGCCCGTTCCACCTCCCCGTGGCGCGGCATGATCGAGGACGCCCGCTCGGCGGCCTACGAGGAGCTGCAGCCCGGCGACGAGACCCGGATGTTCTACACGCGCAAGCCCTGGAAGCGCGTGATCGTGATGTTCGCCGGACCGTTCATGAACCTGGTCCTGGCCGTCGCGGTGTTCCTCGGCGTGATGATGTCGTTCGGGATCAACACGCAGACCACGACGGTCTCGGCCGTCTCCGACTGCGTGGTGTCCGCCAGCGCCCCCACGGACAAGTGCCCCTCCGGCGCCAAGGACTCGCCGGCCAAGGCGGCCGGCCTGCAGCCCAAGGACCGGATCGTGGCGTTCAACGGCCACCGGGCCACCGACTGGAGCACGCTCCAGAAGGAGATCCGGAAGACCACCGGCCCGGCCACGATCACCGTGGTCCGCGACGGGCGGGAGAAGACGCTCGGCGCGAACCTCATCTCCAACCAGGTCCAGAAGTACGACGGCAAGGGCGCCCCCCTCAAGGGCCAGTACGTCACCGCGGGCTTCCTCGGCTTCACGCCCGCCACCGGCGTCGTCCAGCAGTCCTTCGGACAGTCCGTCGACCGTATGGGCGACATGGTGCAGTCCGGTGTGGAGTCGCTGATCGCCCTGCCCGGCAAGATCCCCGACCTGTGGAACGCGGCCTTCGACGGCGCCGAGCGCAAGGCCGACTCGCCCATGGGCGTCGTCGGCGCGGCCCGCGTGGGCGGCGAGGTCTTCAACCTCGACATCCCGCCGTCGCAGCAGATCGCGACCATGCTCTTCCTGGTCGCGGGCTTCAACCTCTCGCTGTTCCTGTTCAACATGCTGCCGCTGCTGCCGCTGGACGGCGGGCACATCGCCGGGGCGCTGTGGGAGTCGGTCCGCCGGGCCTTCGCCAAGGTCTTCCGGCGCCCCGACCCGGGCCCCTTCGACGTCGCCAAGCTCATGCCGGTGGCGTACGTGGTGGCGGGCATCTTCGTCTGCTTCACGCTGCTGGTGCTGATCGCGGACGTGGTGAACCCGGTCCGGCTGACCTGACGGGCATCCGATTGTGACGGCCGGGCGCGCTATGTGCCCGGCCGTCCGTGTTTGGGTGGTGTTCGGGTCGTGATGTGCCCCGGGGGGACGGCTTGCCGTAACCTCGGATGCCGGAGCCCGCCGATCTCGGGACCATGATTTAAGACCTTGGGGTTGCTCGCCTGATGACTGCGATTTCGCTGGGAATGCCTTCCGTCCCGACCAAGCTCGCCGACCGCAGGGTCAGCCGCAAGATCCAGGTCGGATCCGTGGCCGTCGGCGGCGACGCCCCGGTGTCGGTGCAGTCCATGACCACGACACGCACCTCGGACATCGGCGCCACGCTGCAGCAGATCGCCGAGCTCACGGCCTCCGGCTGCCAGATCGTGCGCGTCGCCTGCCCGACCCAGGACGACGCCGACGCGCTGCCGGTCATCGCCCGCAAGTCCCAGATCCCCGTCATCGCGGACATCCACTTCCAGCCGAAGTACGTCTTCGCCGCCATCGACGCCGGCTGCGCCGCCGTCCGGGTCAACCCGGGCAACATCAAGCAGTTCGACGACAAGGTCAAGGAGATCGCCAAGGCGGCCTCCGACGCCGGCACCCCGATCCGTATCGGCGTGAACGCCGGCTCGCTGGACCGCCGCCTGCTGCAGAAGTACGGCAAGGCCACCCCCGAGGCGCTGGTGGAGTCGGCGCTGTGGGAGGCATCCCTCTTCGAGGAGCACGGCTTCCGTGACATCAAGATCTCGGTCAAGCACAACGACCCGGTCGTGATGGTCAACGCCTACCGTCAGCTGGCCGCCCAGTGCGACTACCCGCTGCACCTGGGCGTCACCGAGGCGGGCCCGGCCTTCCAGGGCACCATCAAGTCCGCCGTCGCCTTCGGCGCGCTGCTCTCCGAGGGCATCGGCGACACCATCCGCGTCTCCCTGTCGGCCCCGCCGGCCGAGGAGATCAAGGTCGGCATCCAGATCCTGGAGTCCCTCAACCTCCGCCAGCGCCGCCTGGAGATCGTCTCCTGCCCGTCCTGCGGCCGCGCCCAGGTCGACGTCTACAAGCTGGCCGAGGAGGTCACGGCCGGCCTGGAGGGCATGGAGGTTCCGCTGCGCGTCGCCGTCATGGGCTGTGTCGTCAACGGCCCCGGCGAGGCCCGCGAGGCCGACCTGGGCGTCGCCTCCGGCAACGGCAAGGGCCAGATCTTCGTCAAGGGCGAGGTCATCAAGACCGTCCCCGAGTCGAAGATCGTCGAGACCCTCATCGAAGAGGCCATGAAGATCGCCGAGCAGATGGAGAAGGACGGCGTCGCCTCCGGCGAGCCCACCATCAGCGTTGCCGGCTGACACCCCCCGCACCACCGCTGCCCCGCCCCCAGACGGCGGGGCAGCGTCGTTTCCGCCCACCGGGAGGTGCCCGCGCGGGGCGGGAGGTACAGTGCCAGGACCTGCCCCCCATGGCCTTCCACCCGCGACCGTGAGGCATGCGCACACGTGCTGACGACGACCACCACCAAGGTCCTGGAGCCCGGCGACCTCGACGTCGCCCTCGCCGTCCTCGACCGCGACCCCGTGGCCAACGCCTTCGTCGCCGCACGCGTCCAGGTCGCGGGCCTCGACCCGTGGCGGCTCGGCGGGGAGATGTGGGGCTGGTACGCGGGCGGTCGCCTGGAGTCGCTCTGCTACGCGGGCGCCAACCTCGTCCCCATCTGCGCCGGCCCCGAGGCCGTACGGGCCTTCGCCGACCGCGCCCGCCGCTCCGGCCGCCGCTGCTCCTCCATCGTGGGGCCCTCCGAGGCCACCGCCGAGCTGTGGTCCCTCCTCGAGCCCCACTGGGGCCCGGCCCGCGAGGTGCGCCCCCACCAGCCCCTGATGGTCACCCGCGGCATGCCCGCCGACGTCGCCCCCGACCCGTTCGTGCGCCGCGTCCGCAAGGACGAGATGGACCTGATCATGCCCGCGTGCGTGGCCATGTTCACCGAGGAGGTCGGCGTCTCGCCGCTCGCCGGCGACGGCGGGCTGCTCTACCAGGCCCGCGTCGCCGAGCTCGTCGGCTCCGGGCGCTCGTTCGCCCGTCTCGAGAACGGCCGCGTCGTCTTCAAGGCCGAGATCGGCGCCGCCACGGCCCGCGCCTGCCAGATCCAGGGCGTGTGGGTCGCCCCCGAGCACCGGGGGCGCGGCCTGTCCGTGACCGGCATGGCGGCCGTGCTGCGGCACGCCCTGGAGGAGGTCTCCCCGGTCGTGAGCCTCTACGTCAACGACTACAACACCGCCGCCCGGGCCGCCTACCGCCGGGTGGGTTTCGAGGAGGTCGGCGCGTTCATGAGCGTGCTGTTCTGAGGCGACCACCGGTGGTACGGGCGGGTAGCCTCCCCGGCATGAATGACATCGCGGTCGGACCGCTCGACCTCGCCGCACGGGTGGACGAGGCACTGGCCGTCCAGGCGGTCGCCTTCGGCCTCACCCCGGAGGAGGTCGGCGTGCGGCGCCACATCGTCCTGAGGCACCTGCAGTGCCCCGGTGCGCGTTCCCTGGGCGCCACCACCCCCGAGGGGCGGCTGGTGGGCTTCGTCTACGGGATGCCGAACGACCGCACGCACTGGTGGTCCACGGTCGTCGAACCGTATCTGCGCGCCAACGGCAACGACGCCTGGCTGGACGACTCCTTCGTCATCACCGAGCTGCACGTCCACCCCGCCTTCCAGAACCGGCGGATCGGGCGGACCCTCATCACCGACATCACGGCCACGGCGAGCGAACCCCGCTCCATCCTGTCCGCCATCGACAAGGAGAGCCCCGCCCGGGCGCTCTACCGCAAGCTGGGCTACCGCGACCTCGCCCGCAACGTGGTCTTCCCGAGCGCCGCACGGCCGTACGCGGTGATGGGCGCGCCGCTGCCGCTGCAGACCTGACAAATGACTTGGGGGCGCCGCCGGGCGCCGCATACGCTCCTCGCGACCGCGCGCACGCGCGCGCCGGCCCCCCGACGCGCCCCCGTGTCCACGCGCCCGTTGCTCGTCCGTACGTCCGCACGCCCGCAGGAGAGACCATGGCCCACGTCCAGCGCATGTCCACGAGCATGATCAAGACACTGCGCGACGATCCGGCCGACGCGGAGACCGCCAGCCACAAGCTGCTGGTCCGCGCCGGCTACGTCCGCCGCTCCTCGGCGGGTGTCTGGACCTGGCTGCCGCTGGGCAAGAAGGTGCTCGACAACGTCTCGCGGGTGGTGCGCGAGGAGATGGACGCCATCGGCGGCCAGGAGGTCCTGCTGCCCGCGCTGCTGCCCAAGGAGCCGTACGAGACGAGCGGGCGCTGGGAGGAGTACGGCGAGCTGCTGTTCCGGCTGCGCGACCGCAAGGGCGCGGACTATCTGCTCGGCCCCACCCACGAGGAGATCTTCACGCTGACGGTGAAGGACCAGTGCACGTCCTACAAGGACCTGCCGGTGATCCTCTATCAGATCCAGACCAAGTACCGGGACGAGGCGCGGCCGCGCTCGGGCGTGCTGCGCGGGCGCGAGTTCCAGATGAAGGACTCGTACTCCTTCGACACCACCGACGAGGGCCTCGCCGAGTCCTACCGACTGCACCGCGCCGCCTACACCCGCGTCTTCGAGCGCCTGGGCCTGGACTACCGGATCGTCTCCGCCGTCTCGGGCGCGATGGGCGGCTCGGCGTCCGAGGAGTTCCTCGCCCCGGCCGCGGCCGGCGAGGACACCTTCGTCGACTGCCCGAAGTGCGACTACGCCGCCAACACCGAGGCGGTGACGACGGTGGTGGCCCCCGCCGACCCGTCGGGGCACGGCCCGGTGGAGGAGCTGGACACCCCGGACACCCCCACCATCGAGAGCCTCGCCGCGTACCTGGACGTGCCGGCCTCGGCGACGCTGAAGAACCTGCTCGTCAAGGTCGACGGCGAGGTCTGGGCCGTCGGCGTCCCCGGCGACCGCGAGGTCGACCTGGCCAAGCTGGGGGAGCATCTGGCGCCCGCCGTGGTGGAGTTGGTGACGGCCGAGGACTTCGTGGGACGGCCGGAGCTCGTACGGGGCTACGTCGGCCCGCAGGGCCTCGGCCTGCCCTACCTCGCCGACCCGCGCGTGGCAGCGGGCACGTCCTGGATCACCGGCGCCAACAAGCCCGGCACGCACGCCCGCAACGTGGTCTGCGGGCGGGACTTCACGGTCGACCGCTACCTCGACGTCGTCGTGGTCGAGCCGGGCGACCCGTGCCCCCGCTGCGGAGCCGGACTGGAGATCGGCCGGGCGATCGAGATCGGCCACATCTTCCAGCTCGGCCGCAAGTACGCCGACGCCTTCGGCCTCGACGTCCTCGGCCCCCAGGGCAAGCCGGTCCGCGTCACGATGGGCTCCTACGGCATCGGCGTCTCGCGCGCCGTCGCCGCGCTGGCCGAGCAGACCCACGACGGCGCCGGGCTGTGCTGGCCGCGCGAGGTCGCGCCGGCGGACGTCCACGTCGTGGCGGCGGGGAAGGCCGTCCAGACGCAGCTCGCCGCCGAGCTGTCCGAGCGGCTGGCCGAGGCGGGGGTGCGGGTGCTGCTGGACGACCGGGCGGGGGTGTCGCCCGGGGTGAAGTTCACCGACGCGGAGCTGATCGGCGTGCCGACGATCCTGGTCGTGGGCCGCGGGGCGGCGGACGGCGTGGTCGAGGTGAAGGACCGGCGCACGGGGGAGAAGGAAGAGGTCCCCGTGGCCGAGGTCGTCGCCCGCCTGGCGGCCCGCTGACCGGGGGTACGGCCGGGTCGCCGTGAGCCGTCACAGCAACCCGGCGAACTCCAGCAGCAGTTCGCCCTGACCCCGCGCCCCCAGCGAGAGCTGGTGCGCCCCCTCCCGCGCCGTGCGGAAGAGCGTCCAGTCGCGCAGGCGGCCGGGGTCGACGTCCAGCGACTCGGCGAGCTTGGCCACCCGCCGCCGCGCCGCGGCCGCGGCGCCCGGGGAGGCGAGCAGGGTGTCGAGGCGGTCGCGGACCAGCCACGCCAGGTCGTAGGCCCGCTCGCCCACCAGCGGGCGCGGGGCGACGGCCAGCCACGGCGAGCGGTCAGCGGCCAGCACGTTGCCCTGGTGGTACTCCCCGTGCAGCAGCATCGCCCCTTCGCCGGCGGGCGGTTCGGCCACCAGGGCGTCGCGCACCTCGAGCGCCTCGTCGAGCACGGCCCGTACGTCCGCCGCCCACGGCTGCTCGCGCTGCGCGCGCAACGTCTCGGCCAGGGCGGCCGTGTGGCCGGCCACGTCCGGGAAGGCGTGCTCCTCGGGCGGGGCCACCCACAGGCGCTGCAGGGTGGCGGCCGCCTCCAGCTGGGCCTTGGCCTCGGCCAGCGAGCGCAGGCTGACGTCGGCGTGCAGCCGCTCCAGCAGCAGCGCGCCCGCCTCCGGGGCGACGTCCAGGGCCCGTACGGCCGACCGGCCGTCCCAGTGGGCGAGCGCGGCGTGTTCGAGGGCGGCCGAGCCGTCGGGCAGGCAGAGCTTGAGGGCGACGGGCGTGCCGTCGGAGCGCCGGGCGAGCACGACCATGCTGGTGCGGCCGCCGGGCGCCTGCACCCGTTCGGGCGTCAGATCCCAGCGCGCCAGGCACTCCCGGGCGAGGTCCGGCAGCGCGGCGAGCCAAAGGTGCGCGGCGTCGCCGTGGACGGGGTCCTCGCTCAGGGTCCGAACCAGCCGCTGGGGCGGTTCGAGGCTGTCGTGCGCTGTGGCCATCCCTGAGCAGTCCCTTTCCTCGGTCACCGGTGCGGCGCTCCCGCCGGTCAGGCCCGCTCGGCGAGCCCAGGGAAGGCTACGCTGCCGCCACGCCAGCGTGCCGCCCGCACCGCCGCCTCGCGCAGCCCCGCCGCCGCCTCGCCGCGCAGCGAGCCGGTGGAGGCCCGGACGAGATCGGCGTAGACGGCCGTGAGCCGGCTCTCCAGCTCCGCCGCCAGCCGCACCGCCGACGCCCCGTCGGTCACGGGGAAGGGCAGCGCGTACGCGGCCGCGGCCGCCTCCGGCTCGGCGCCGAGCGCGCGCACCGCGCGGTTCATCACGTCCCGGCGCGCCCGGTGGACGTCGTACGCCTCGCGCGCCTGCGCCGCGTGTTCCTCCTCGACGCGCCCGCCGACGACGCCGTAGCCGTACACGGCGGCGTGCTCCGCCGCGAGCGCGGCCTGGGCGGCCGGCACCGCCGCCCTGTCGGCGTCGGAGCGCTGGGACGTCGTCATGAGCCGCCTCCGGTGAGCAGATAGGCGTGGGCCGCGCCGGCCGCGGCCACGGAGGCCAGCAGCCGGGCGAGTTCGGGCGGGGCGGAGCCGAGGTCGGCGGTGCGGGCGTCGGCGGCGCGGCGCTCGGCGTCGGCGAGCTCGCCCAGCGCGGCCCGCTCGTCGCCGGGCACCTCCGGCCGTTCGGCCGGGGAGAGGCGGAGGGCGAGGCGGACGGGGTGGTGGACGGCGTGGCGGACCGGGCGGCGGCGGGGGAGCGAACGCCTTGGCGTGGCGCGCGACTTCGGCCCGCAGCGGGCGCAGCCGTTCCTCGAGCGGGGCGTGCGCGGCGATCGTCGCGTCGTACCGTTCCAGCAGTCCCGCCGCGTCCCGCCCGGCGCGGGACCGCAGTCGCTCGGCGGCCGAGGAGCGCTCGTCGGCCGCCGCGTCGCCGCTGCCGCCGTCCGAACATCCGGCGAGCAGTGCGGCGGCGCCCCCGGCCATGAGGGCCGCAGCGCCTCCGGTCAGTACCCTGCGTCTGCGCGGGCCGCCGGCGCCTCGCGTCGTCGTTGTGAGCGGCACGTTCCTCTTTCCCCGTCGTCCGGGCATGATCACCACGCGCGAGCGTACCGGCGTGTGACCGCCTCGGCGCGGACCGGGCACCGAATCGTCAGTCGGCTGCCGGAACAGATAGGCTTTGACCTGACACGCGACCTTCCCACAACAGCACACGCGGCCGAGGAGTCACCCGGATGAGCACCACCCAGAGCGAGCGGCTGCGCGAGCTGCTGGCCCCTCTCGTGAGCGCGCGGGAGCTGGACCTGGAAGAGGTCGAGGTGACGCCGGCCGGCAAGCGGCGTGTGCTGCGCATCGTGGTCGACTCCGACGAGGGCGTGCAGCTGGACACCTGTGCGGACCTGAGCCGCGACATCTCCGCCGCGCTCGACGAGACGGACGTCATGGGCGGCGCGCCCTACGTCCTCGAGGTCACCTCTCCGGGCGCGGACCGCCCCCTGACCCAGCACCGGCACTACGTCCGGGCCACCGGCCGCCTGATCAAGGCGCAGCTGGCCGAGGGCGGGGAGCTCGTCGCGCGGATCGTCTCCGTGGACGACGAGGGTCTCGACCTGGAGGTGCCGGGCGTCAAGGGCCGTAAGCCAACCGCCCGCAGGCTGACCTTCGGCGAGATCGCCAAGGCGCGCGTGGAAATCGAGTTCAATCGCAAGGCGGCGGAAAAGTCCGCCGACGACATTCAAGACGAGTTTCAAGAGGAGGCGTAGCCGTGGACATCGACATGAGCGCCCTGCGGGGTCTGGTGCGGGAAAAGGAGATCTCCTTCGACCTGCTGGTCGAGGCGATCGAGTCGGCCCTCCTCATCGCGTACCACCGCACCGAGGGAAGCCGCCGCCGGGCCCGCGTGGAGCTGGACCGGTCGACCGGGCATGTGACGGTCTGGGCCAAGGAGGACCCGCAGGACCTCGCCGAGGGCGAGGAGGCCCGCGAGTTCGACGACACCCCGTCCGGTTTCGGCCGGATCGCCGCGACCACCGCGAAGCAGGTCATCCTCCAGCGTCTGCGCGACGCCGAGGACGAGATCACTTTCGGTGAGTTCGCCGGGCGCGAGGGCGACGTCGTCGCGGGCATCGTGCAGCAGGGCAAGGACCCCAAGAACGTCCTGGTCGACATCGGCAAGATGGAAGCCATCCTGCCGGTCCAGGAGCAGGTGCCCGGCGAGGAGTACAAGCACGGCACGCGTCTGCGCACGTACGTCGTACGGGTGGCGAAGGGTGTGCGCGGCCCGTCCGTGACGCTCTCGCGCACCCACCCCAACCTGGTGAAGAAGCTCTTCGCCATGGAGGTCCCGGAGATCGCGGACGGCTCGGTGGAGATCGCCGCCATCGCCCGTGAGGCCGGTCACCGCACCAAGATCGCGGTGCGTTCGACCCGCTCCGGCCTGAACGCCAAGGGCGCCTGCATCGGCCCGATGGGCGGCCGGGTCCGCGCGGTCATGGCCGAGCTGCACGGCGAGAAGATCGACATCGTCGACTGGTCGGACGACCCGGCGGAGCTCGTGGCGCACGCGCTGTCCCCCGCACGGGTGAGCAGGGTGGAGGTCGTGGACCTCGCCGCCCGCTCGGCCCGGGTGACCGTGCCGGACTACCAGCTCTCCCTCGCCATCGGCAAGGAGGGGCAGAACGCCCGGCTCGCGGCGCGGCTGACCGGATGGCGGATCGACATCCGTCCGGACACCGAGCAGCAGGGCGAGTAAAGGCGCACGGAAGCGGCAGGGGGCGCGCGACAAGCGGCCTCGAGCGGCCTCGATTGGTCCGTAAAACGACCCTCGAAGACCGTGCCGCCCCGGGTGGGACCTGTTCGGGGCCCTTGTTCCTGGCCGATCTTGGCCGAAATGCATACGCGCACGATCAGTGCCCCGAAGGGGTGAGGTCGGCGCGGGGAGGTAGACTTAACCAGTGTCTGGCCGGACGCATGCCCGCGCATGCCCTGAGCGCACCTGTGTGGGGTGCCGGGAGCGAGCGGCCAAGGGCGAACTGCTGCGGACCGTGGTGATCGAGGGCGAGTGCGTCCCCGATCCTCGCGGTACGCTGCCCGGCCGGGGTGCTTCCGTGCATCCCACACTGGTCTGCCTCGATCTGGCGGTGCGCCGCCGGGCGTTTCCCCGGGCCTTCAAGGTCCCGGGACCGCTCGACACGGCGCGACTGCGCCAGTACGTCGAACAGACCGAGCAGCAGTAGATCGGCCCCGCGATCATGCGGGGATGACCCACGTCAGGTACCTCGCGAGTTGGAAGTAGGTCGAGATTGCGATGAGCACTCGATGAGTACGCGATGAGTACGCCCATGAAGTAGCGACGGTCCGGCGGACACCCGGACCTAGAAGGAGCGAAGTGGCTAAGGTCCGGGTATACGAACTCGCCAAGGAGTTCGGAGTGGAGAGCAAGGTCGTCATGGCCAAGCTCCAAGAACTTGGTGAATTCGTCCGTTCGGCGTCCTCGACCATCGAGGCGCCGGTCGTCCGTAAGTTGACTGACGCATTGCAGGGACCCGGCGGCAACGCCGGCAAGTCCGCTGCGAAGCCCGCGGCGCCGCGTAAGGCAGCGCCGAAGCCGGGTGCCCCCACTCCGGGTGCCCCCGTCCCGCTGCCCCGGCCCCCAAGCCGGCTGCGGAGACCCCACCACCCCCAAGCCGGCCGGCGCCGCGCCGACCCCTGGTCCGCGCCCCGGCCCGAAGCCCGCTCCGGCGGCTCCGGCCAAGCCGGCCCCCGTCACCCCGGTGCCCGCCGCGGAGTTCTCCGCGCCGGCCCCGGCCGCCCCCTCCCAGGACCGCCCCGCGCCGCGTCCCGGTGGTGCCCCCGGTCCGCGCCCCGGCGCGCGTCCCGGCCCCGCCGGTCAGCGTGACGGCGGCCGTCCCGAGCGCGCCCCGCGCCCGGGTGGTCAGGGTGAGCGTGCCCCGCGTCCCGGTGGCGCCCGTCCGGCCGGTCCCCGTCCGGGCAACAACCCCTTCACGTCCGGTGGCTCCACCGGCATGGCCCGTCCGCAGGCCCCCCGTCCGGGTGGCGCCCCGCGTCCGGGTGCCGGCGGTCCCGGTGCTCCCCGTCCGCAGGGCGGTCCCGGCGGCGCCCCGCGTCCGCAGGGTCAGGGCGGTGCCCGTCCGACGCCCGGCGGCATGCCCCGTCCGCAGGCTCCCGGTGGCGCTCCGCGTCCCGGCGGTGCCCCGGCCGGTAACCGTCCGAACCCCGGCATGATGCCGCAGCGTCCCGCTGCCGGCCCGCGTCCGGGCCCCGGCGGCGGCGGTCGCGGTCCCGGCGGCGGCGCAGGTCGTCCCGGCGGCGGTGCCGGTCGTCCCGGCTTCGCCGGTCGTCCGGCCGGTCCCGGTGGCGGCGGTCGTCCCGGTGGCGGCGGCGGCTTCGCCGGTCGTCCCGGTGGCGGTGGCGCTCCCGGTGGCGGCGGCGGCTTCGGCGGTCGTCCCGGATTCGGCGGTCGCCCCGGCGGCCCCGGTGCCCGTGGTGGCACGCAGGGTGCCTTCGGCCGTCCCGGCGGTCCGGCCCGTCGTGGCCGTAAGTCGAAGCGGCAGAGGCGCCAGGAGTACGAGGCCATGCAGGCCCCGTCCGTCGGCGGCGTGATGCTGCCCCGTGGTGGCGGCGAGAGCATTCGTCTGTCCCGCGGTGCCTCCCTCACCGACTTCGCGGAGAAGATCGGCGCCAACCCGGCGTCGCTCGTCGCCGTGATGATGAACCTCGGCGAGATGGTCACGGCCACCCAGTCGGTGTCCGACGAGACGCTGACGCTCCTCGGCGACGAGATGAACTACCGGGTTCAGATCGTCAGCCCCGAGGAGGAGGACCGCGAGCTCCTCGAGTCGTTCTCCATCGAGTTCGGTGAGGACGAGGGCGGCGAGGAGATGCTCGTCTCCCGTCCGCCGGTCGTGACCGTCATGGGTCACGTCGACCACGGTAAGACCCGACTGCTGGACGCGATCCGCAAGACGAACGTCGTTGCGGGCGAGGCCGGCGGTATCACGCAGCACATCGGTGCGTACCAGGTCGCCACCGAGGTCAACGGCGAAGAGCGCGCGATCACCTTCATCGACACCCCGGGTCACGAGGCGTTCACCGCCATGCGTGCCCGTGGTGCGAAGTCCACCGACATCGCGATCCTCGTGGTGGCGGCGAACGACGGTGTGATGCCGCAGACGATCGAGGCGCTGAACCACGCCAAGGCGGCCGACGTGCCGATCGTGGTCGCGGTCAACAAGATCGACGTCGAGGGTGCCGACCCGACCAAGGTGCGCGGTCAGCTCACCGAGTTCGGTCTGGTGGCCGAGGAGTACGGCGGCGACACCATGTTCGTCGACATCTCCGCCAAGCAGGGCCTGCACATCGACAGCCTGCTGGAGGCCGTGGTCCTCACCGCGGACGCCTCGCTCGACCTGCGCGCCAACGCGGAGCAGGACGCGCAGGGTATTGCGATCGAGGCCCACCTCGACCGTGGCCGCGGCGCCGTGGCCACCGTGCTCGTCCAGCGCGGTACCCTCCGCGTCGGCGACACGATGGTCGCCGGTGACGCCTACGGCCGTGTCCGCGCGATGCTCGACGACAAGGGCCAGAACGTGGAAGAGGCGGGTCCGTCGACCCCGGTCCTCGTCCTCGGTCTGACCAACGTCCCGGGCGCCGGCGACAACTTCCTCGTCGTCGACGAGGACCGTACGGCTCGCCAGATCGCCGAGAAGCGCGCTGCGCGTGAGCGCAACGCCGCCTTCGCCAAGCGCACCCGCCGGGTGTCCCTCGAGGACCTCGACAAGGTGCTCAAGGCCGGCCTGGTGCAGGACCTCAACATCATCATCAAGGGCGACGCGTCCGGTTCGGTGGAGGCTCTCGAGTCCTCGCTGCTCCAGCTCGACGTCGGTGAAGAGGTCGACATCCGCATCCTGCACCGCGGTGTGGGTGCGGTCACCGAGTCGGACATCAACCTGGCGACCGGCTCCGACGCCATCGTCATCGGCTTCAACGTCCGCGCCGAGGGCCGTGCCACGCAGATGGCCGAGCGCGAGGGCGTCGACGTCCGGTACTACTCGGTCATCTACCAGGCGATCGAGGAGATCGAGGCGGCCCTCAAGGGCATGCTGAAGCCGGAGTACGAAGAGGTCGAGCTCGGTACGGCGGAGATCCGCGAGATCTTCCGCTCGTCCAAGCTGGGCAACATCGCGGGTGTTCTCATCCGCTCCGGCGAGGTCAAGCGCAACACCAAGGCGCGCCTCATCCGCGACGGCAAGGTCATCGCGGAGGAGCTCAACATCGTCGGTCTGCGTCGTTTCAAGGACGACGTCACCGAGATCCGCGAAGGCTTCGAGGGCGGTATCAACCTCGGAAACTTCAACGACATCAAGATCGACGACGTCATCGCGACGTACGAGATGCGCGAGAAGCCGCGCGGCTGAATCGCGTAGCTCCACTCCGGGGCCGGTCGGCGGATCATATTTCCGTCGATCGGCCCCGGCCGTTGCGTGTACGGTTCGAAGAGGTCGTACATCAGGTACCGCCAGGTACCGGCACATCACTCACGCCTCCCGGGTGGGCCTCACCCGTAACGCATGTATGCAGGGACACTGTCCTTCGACCTTCTTCTCGGCGACGTACGGTCGCTGAAGGAGAAGCGCTCCATCGTCCGCCCGATCGTCGCCGAGCTGCACCGCAAGTACGCGGTGAGCGTGGCGGAGGTCGGCGACCAGGACCTCTACCGCCGGGCCGTCATCGGCGTGGCGGCGGTCTCCGGGGACGCGGGGCACCTCACAGACCTACTGGACCGCTGCGAGCGCTGGGTCGCCGCACGTCCTGAAGTGGAGCTGCTGTCGGTACGACGGCGGTTCCACGGCGACCATGACGACTGAGCGGTCGGCTGGCGCCGAGAGCACAATGCTGGAAGACGAGAAGGAGACGGACCAGTGGCCGACAACGCGCGGGCGAAGAGGCTGGCGGACCTCATCCGCGAGGTGATCGCTCAGAAGCTGCAGCGCGGAATCAAGGACCCGCGGCTCGGCTCGCATGTAACCATCACGGACACCCGGGTCACCGGCGACCTGCGGGAGGCCACGGTCTTCTACACGGTCTACGGCGACGACGAGGAGCGCGCCAGCGCGGCCGCCGGGCTGGAGAGCGCCAAGGGCATCCTGCGCTCCGAGGTCGGCCGTGCCGCGGGCACCAAGTTCACGCCGACACTGACGTTCGTGGCGGACGCCCTGCCGGACAACGCCCGGGCCATCGAGGACCTCCTCGACCGGGCGCGCGCCTCGGACGCCCAGGTGCGCCAGGCCTCCTCGGGCGCCCGGTACGCCGGCGAGGCCGACCCGTACCGCAAGCCCGGCGAGGACGGGGACGACAAGGACGCTGCCGCCGAATGAAGCAGAAGTACAGCGGTCCGGACGGCCTGATCATCGTCGACAAGCCGGCCGGCTTCACCTCGCACGACGTCGTCGCCAAGATGCGGGGCATCGCCCGCACCCGGCGCGTCGGCCACGCGGGGACGCTCGACCCGATGGCGACCGGCGTGCTCGTCCTCGGCGTCGAGCGCGCCACCAAGCTCCTCGGTCACCTCGCGCTGACCGAGAAGGAGTACGTGGCGACCATCCGCCTCGGGCAGAACACGGTCACGGACGACGCGGAGGGGGAGATCACCTCCTCCGCCGACGCCTCCGGCGTCACGCGCGAGGCCATCGACGCCGGCGTCGCCAAGCTGACCGGCGCCATCATGCAGGTGCCGTCCAAGGTCAGCGCGATCAAGATCGACGGTGTGCGCTCGTACAAGCGGGCGCGCGAGGGCGAGGACTTCGAGATCCCCGCCCGGCCGGTGACGATCTCGTCCTTCACCGTGCACGCCGTGCACCCCGCCGAGGCGGCGGACGGCACCCCGGTGCAGGACCTGCTGGTCTCCGTCGTCTGCACCTCCGGCACCTACGTCCGGGCCATCGCCCGCGACCTGGGCGCCGACACGGGCGTCGGCGGCCACCTGACCGCGCTGCGGCGCACCCGGGTCGGTCCGTACGGCATCGGTGACGCCCGCACGCTCGACCAGCTCCAGGAGGAGCTGACCGTGATGCCCGTCGCCGAGGCGGCCTCCGCCGCCTTCCAGCGCTGGGACGTGAACGCCGAGCAGGCCCGCCTGCTGGCCAACGGCGTCCGGATCAAGGTGCCGATGTTCGGCACCACCGGGCCCCTCGCGGTCTTCGGCCCCGACGGCCGCTTCCTCGTGCTGGTGGAGAACCAGGGCGGCAAGGCCAAGAGCCTGGCCGTCTTCGTCTAGCGACGCCGCGGCGGCCGCCCTCGGGCGGCCCCGCACACCGTGGGGCGGGGATCGCGCGACGCGCGCTCCCCGCCCCACGGTCCCCCTCCCACTGGTCTCTATCCATCCGGGACGGATGATTCACCCCAACGGGCAGGCGCTCGGAGTGAACCAGGGGGGTGGAAGGGGGCGCGTTCAGGATGTGATCTGGTTTCGCCGATCATCCGCTGCCTACCGTCGTGTGGACGAACACGGCGGGAGGTTCGACTCGGATGAACGGTCGGCGGACCGATGCCGAAGAGTCGCTGGTACGCATCCGCGACCTCGCCGGTCGCGCGCGAGGTACGGGATTCCTCGCCGACGACCGCGGCACTTTGATCACCAGCCATGAGGCGGTCGACGGCCTCGCCCGCCTGGTGCTGCACGCCCACGGCGAGCTGACCTGCGTCGTCTCCGCGGAGGACGTCACGCCCCTGCCCGAGTTCGACCTCGCCCTGGTGCGTACGGAGGGCCTGTGCGTGCCCCCGCTGCCGGTCGCGGCGGCCGAGCGGGTCGAGGGCGGCAAGGACGTACGGCTGCGCGCCGGGCGCTGGCACAACGCCCGGATCATCGGCGACGTCCCCGTCACCTACACCGCCACCGACCGCTTCCACCTGCTCGGGGCGGCGCTGGAGCTGTCGCTGTCCGAGCGCGCCGGGCTGCGCCTCGGCGAGGAGGCCACCGGCGGACCCGTTTTCGACGCCGTCGGCGGGGCCGTCATCGCCGTCCTCGGTACCGCGCTGCAGGCCGACCGCCGGGCCGCCGGCTTCGCCATCCCGCTGCGCGCGGCCGCCGCGGCCGACCCGGACGGGCCGCTGGCCCAGCTGCTGCACCGCAACGACGCCAGCGTCCCGGCCTTCGGAGCCGACCTCAACCTCGCCGGGGCGCTGCAGCTGACCGCCACCGCCCTGGGCTCGGTCGTCACCCCGCGCGTCTGGCGCGACCCCGTGGAGCGCCCGGAGACCGAGCGCGAGTTCGGTCGCTTCCTCGACTTCGTCGACCTCCTCGACCTCGCGGAGGCCGGCCCGGGCAGCCGGGGCTACGTCCTCGGGCTGGTCGGCGACCCCGGCACCGGCCGCACCACGGAGCTCGGCGCGCTGGCCGGGCGCCGGGCGCGCGGCGCCGAGCCCGCCCCCACGCTCTGGCTGCGCGGCGCCGACCTGCGCGTGGGCGACGAGAGCGTGCGGGACGCCCTCGCGCGCGCCCTCACCGCCGCCGGGCGGATCGTCACCGCCTCGGCGGGCGCCACGGGCACCGTCGGCGACACCTCGGCCGCCACCCCGGAGGCCGTCGCCGAGCTGGCCCGCCGCATGGGCCGCCCCTTGCTCGTCCTCCTCGACGGGCCCGAGGAGATGCCGCCCGTCCTCGCCCACGCCCTGCCCGCCTGGACGGCCGCCACCGCCAAGTGGCTCGAGGCCAACGCCGTCCGCCTGATCGTGGCCTGCCGGCCCGAGCACTGGGAGACCGCCGGCGCGCTCTTCCCCCCGCACGCCCTCCACGGCCCCCGCGACCTGCCGTCCGCGCCGGGCCCGCGCGCCCTGCCGCCCTGCACGCGGCTGGCCGCGCTGACCCCCGGCCAGGCCGCCGAGGCACGCGCCTCCTACGGCATCCCCCCGGACGCCATCGACCCCGCCGACGCGGGCCACCCACTGGCCCTCCGGCTCCTCGCCGAGGTCCGGGCCGCGCTCCCGGACGGCACGGAGGGCGCCGGCGGCGACGGCGAGGCCGCCCCCGACCGCTGGGGCGTCTTCGCCGCCCACCTCGACCTGGTCTGCCTGCGCATCGCCGTCCGGCTCGCCGCCGCCCGCAGGCCGCCGCTGCGCGGCGCCGCGGTCCGTAGGCTGGCCGCCCGGGTGGCCGGACAGGTCCACGAGGCCGCCCGGCGCTGCCTCGGGCCGGGGCAGGGCGAGCTCGAGCGGGAGGCGTTCGAGGAGCTGTTCCCCTGGCGCACGGGCTGGGCGTCCGCCGTCCTGACCGAAGGCCTGCTCGTACCGGCCGGCTCCGGCTACCGCTTCGCCCACGAGGAGTTCGCCGACTGGCTGCAGGGCACCCACCTCGACCTCGACGCCGCGCTGCACGCGCTGGTCCACCGCTGGTACGAACCGGAGGGCCCGCCCGCCGAGGCCGCCGTCCGCCTGCCCTCGCGGGCCGGCGGCGGCCCCATGCCCGTGCCCGGAGGCCACGTACCGCCCCCGCCCGGCTCCGCCGGTGCCGCGCGGGCCGGCGCGTCCCGCCGCCGCAAGCGCGGCGCCCCGGCGGAGCCGCCCCGGCCCCTGCCCGTGCCACGGCACCGCATCGGGCCCGTGCTGCAGGCGATGCTCCTGCTGGCCCGCCGATCGGGGCCGAACGAGCTCTCCCGCCGCCTGAGCGCCCTCGTCCACGCCGTCGAGACGCTCGCCCAGCGGGCGGCGGAGGCCGAGGCCAAGGAGGAGGGCGCGGGCCGGCCGCTCGGTGACCCCTCCTGGTGGGCCGCCCACCTGCTCGGCGAGACGCTGCTGCGGGTTTCCGACGCCACGCCCTACCTGGGCGTGCTGCGCCTGCTCGCCGAGCGCGTCACCGCCCGCTCGGTCGCCGTCGGCGGCTTCGACGGCGAGGCGGCCCCCGCGCTGGGCGGTCTCGCCGAGTTCGGCCCGTGGTTCTGGCGCCGCGTCCCGCTCGTCCTCGCCGACCGGCTCGAGCTCCTGCGCATCCTCCTCCCGGCCGACGGCCCCGCCCCGGGAGCGGCGGCGGCCGAGGACGCCCTCGGCGCGCCGGGTGCGGAGGACGCCGCGCTGCCGGCGGGCGCGGGGCGCGGGGCGGTCCCGGGCCGGGCGGTCGGCGGGGCGGAGGGCGCGGCGGGTGCGGTCGGTACGGGCCGTGCTGCCGAGGGCCCGGCGATCGCTGTCGGTGGTGCGGGTGGGGTGACGGACGAGGCCGGGGTGGCCGACTCCGGGGCGGACGGTGACGTCGGCGGCTGGGTCGACGTCGAGTGGGAGCTCGGCGGGGGCGTCGGCGCCGGTGTGGACGCCCTGGTCGGCGAGCGACACGACACCGCGCCGGACGCCGCCGGGGACCGGGGCGAGGGGACGGAGGAGGACGACGCCCCGGCACGCACGCGTGGCGATTGGGAGACCGACGCGGACGCCTACGCGGACGGGAGGCCCACCGACGAGGCCGGGGCGGGGGCGCGCGTACCGGGTCAGGCGCGGCATGAGGCCGAGGCTGAGGACGGCGCCCCCGGGCCGCGGACGACCCCGTCGGCTCCGCCCAGGGCGCCCGCGAGCCCGTGGTCGGCCGGGTGCCCGGCCGTCGGCGTGGCGGCGGAAAGCCGCGCGCCGGAGCGGCCCGGGCGGCGGCCCGGCCCACGGTTTCCGGCCGCCGGCCGGAGAGCGGGCAGGCGCACGATTCCACCCCTTCCCGGGGCGGCCCCCTCCCGCACGTACCCGGCCAGACGCGCGGCGGCGCCACGGCCCGTACCCCCGCCCCGGCGGGGACGGGGGAGCCGCTGGGTCCCTTGGGCCAGCCCCAGGCGGACCGCTTCCTGACCGCCGTCGCGACCCTGCTGGCGGACAACCCCTGCGTCGCGCAGCCCCTGCTCTGCCGCTGGTTCGGCGACGAGCGGCCGTTGCAGACGGCTCCCGACGGCGCCCTGGTGCGGCCCACGGTGGCCACCGCCGCCCAGGCGCTGCTGCACACCCACCGCAGGCGGGCCATCGACGACCTCGCCGAGGCGCTCGTGCAGGCCGGTCACCCCCGGGCCGACGAACTGCTCGCCGCCCTCGCCGAGGACGAGCCGTCCGCGCTCTGCCGGGCCGTGGACCGGTGGGCGCACGACGAACGTGTCGAGCGCCACGTCGCCGCCGCCGCGTACGGACTGCGGACCGCGCCCCACGTCACCACGGACGCCGACCGCGAGCTGCTGCGCTTCTCCGCGCTCGCCCTGCTGGCCCGCCCCGCCGAGGGCGCCCTGCACGGCACCGCGCTCGCCCTGCTCGTCCGCGATCCCGGCACCCGCGCCCGGCACCTGCCGCAGGCCGTCGGGCGGTTCGCGGCCGGCGACCCCCACCTGCCGCCCGAGGTCCTCGCCCCGGCCCTGACCACCCACCCCGAGCCGGTGCTGGCCGCCTTCCGCGCCCGGCTCTACGAACCGGGCGACCGGCCCGCCGCCGTGCTGCGCACGCTCGCCGAGGTCGCCGCCCCGGCCCTCGCCCGCCGGGTCGCCGACCTCGTACGGGAGCACGTCGAGCACCGCCCGGAGGGCGCGGAGAACGCCGCCGCCTTCGTCGACCGCCGCCTGGAGGACGGCCCCGCCGCCCGTTCCGTGATCTTCCCGCTGGTGGTGGACCTGCTGCGGACCCGGCCCGCCCACGTCCGCCGCGCCCTCGCGCCCGTCCTCGCCGACCCCGGCACCCCGGTTTCCCGGCCCCTGCGCCAGGAGTTGCTCGAGGTGCTGATGGAGCGGGAGGAGTACGGGCCGTCCGAGCGGGACGCCACCGTCCTCGACGCGCTGCTGAGAGCGGTGGCGGCGGGCGCCGCCGAGCGCACCGAGGCCCGCACCCGCGACCTCGTCCACCGCACCGGCCTGCTGATGGCCCGCACGCCCGAGGGGGCCGCGTGCTTCGACCGGCGGCTGACGCAGCTGGCCCGGGAGGTGCCGGTCTTCGGCGATCAAGTACGCGGATGGCTGAAATCGGCGCCCGCGCAGTGGGCCGTGGTCGTGGGCCCGAGCGCCCGCATCCGGCTGACGGCGGGGCGTGAGAAGGGGGTGGGAGGGGTCAGGGGGCGCATCGGATCCCACGCACCCAGCGGACGTGACCGGCACCGCACCGGCCGATGCGGGACGCCGCCAACCGGCATGGCACTCTTAGTCCTGCGTCATCAGACAGACAAAGGTTCGGGTTCGGGCGAGGAGCGGGCACAGTGCAGCGCTGGCGTGGCTTGGAGGACATCCCCCAGGACTGGGGGCGCAGCGTCGTCACCATCGGCTCGTACGACGGCGTGCACCGCGGGCATCAACTGATCATCGGCCGGGCCGTGGACCGGGCGCGCGAGCTCGGCGTCCCCTCGGTCGTGGTGACCTTCGACCCGCACCCCAGCGAGGTCGTCCGCCCCGGCAGCCATCCGCCGCTGCTGGCGCCGCACCACCGGCGCGCGGAGCTGATCGCGGAGCTCGGCGTGGACGCGGTGCTGATCCTGCCGTTCACGGCGGAGTTCTCGAAGCTGTCGCCGGCCGACTTCGTGGTGAAGGTGCTGGTCGACAAGCTGCACGCCAAGCTCGTCGTCGAGGGCCCCAACTTCCGCTTCGGCCACCGCGCGGCGGGCGACGTCGGCTTCCTCGAGGAGCTCGGCGCCACCTACGACTTCGGCGTCGAGGTCATCGACCTCTTCGTCTCCGGTGAGGCGGGCGGCGGACTGCCGTTCTCCTCCACCCTGGCCCGGCGCCTGGTCGCCGAGGGCGACGTCGCGGGCGCGATGGAGATCCTCGGCCGCCCGCACCGCGTCGAGGGCGTCGTCGTGCGCGGCGCGCAGCGCGGCCGCGAGCTGGGCTTCCCGACGGCCAACGTGGAGACGCTGCCGCACACCGCGATCCCCGCGGACGGCGTCTACGCGGGATGGCTGACCGCCGGCGGCGAGTCGATGCCCGCCGCGATCTCGGTCGGCACGAACGTGCAGTTCGACGCCACCGAGCGGACCGTGGAGGCCTACGCCATCGACCGCGTCGGCCTCGAGCTGTACGGGCTGCACGCGGGCGTGGACTTCCTCTCCTACCTGCGCGGCATGGAGAAGTTCGAGTCCATCGAGGCACTCCTGGAGTGCATGGCGGACGACGTGAAGCGGGCGCGCGACATGGTCGCGGCGCACGAGGCGGCGGTCGTCGCGGGCTGACCGCGACACCTGCCCGCCTCGTGACGCGGAAGGGCCCCGGGCGCTGTGCGCCCGGGGCCCTTCGCGTCGCCTCCGGCTACTGCTGAGGCGGCTGCGGCTGGGACCAGCCGCCCTGGTCGGGATACGGCTGGCCCTGGTCGGGATACGGCTGGCCCTGGTCGGGGTACGGCTGGCCCTGGTCGGGGTACGGCTGGGGGTGCTGCGGATACGCGCCCGGCTGCGCCATGGGCTGCTGCTGGTGGCCCGGGGCGTAGGGGTAGGGCGCCGCTTCCGGCGCGTACCCGGCGGGCGCCTGATGGGCCTGCTGAACCTGCTGGGGCGCGGGTGCTCCGTACAGGCCCTGTTGCTGCTGGGCCCGGGTGAAGTCCTCGGCCACCATGGCCGACAGGTGGAAGTACGCCTCGCGGGTCTTGGGCCGCATCATCTCGAGGTCGACCTCCGCGCCCGTCGCCAGGTGCTCGTCGAACGGCACGACGACCACGCCGCGGCAGCGGGTCTCGAAGTGCGACACGATGTCCTCGACCTTGATCAGCTTGCCGGTCTCCCGGACGCCCGAGATCACCGTGATGCTGCGCGACACCAGCTCGCCGTAGCCGTGCGCCGCCAGCCAGTCCAGGGTGGTGCTGGCGCTGCTGGCGCCGTCGACGGACGGCGTCGAGATGATGATCAGCTGGTCGGCGAGGTCGAGCACCCCGCGCATCGCGCTGTAGAGGAGGCCGGTGCCCGAGTCGGTGAGGATGATCGGGTACTGCCTGCCCAGCACGTCTATGGCGCGCCGGTAGTCCTCGTCGTTGAAGGTGGTGGAGACGGCCGGGTCCACGTCGTTGGCGATGATCTCCAGTCCGGAGGGCGCCTGCGAGGTGTAACGGCGGATGTCCATGTAGCTGTTGAGGTGCGGGATCGCCTGCACCAGGTCGCGGATCGTCGCGCCGGTCTCGCGGCGCACGCGACGGCCGAGCGTACCGGCGTCGGGGTTGGCGTCGATCGCGAGGATCTTGTCCTGGCGCTCGCTGGCGAGCGTCGCACCGAGCGCGGTGGTGGTCGTCGTCTTGCCGACGCCGCCCTTGAGGCTGATGACCGCGATCCGGTAGCACGAGAGCACGGGCGTACGGATCAGCTCGAGCTTGCGCTGACGCTCCGCCTCCTCCTTCTTGCCGCCGAACTTGAAGCGGTTGCTGGGCTGCTTGCGCGGCTTGGGCTTGCCCTTGAGCAGCCGCTCGGAGGACAGCTCCACCGCCGCCGTGAACCCGAGCGGCGCCCCGTGCACGGACCGCTGCCGCTGCTCGGGCGTTATGGTCGGCCAGCCCCCGGCACGGGGGTCGACGGGCGCCCCGGGCACGCCGCCGTCGTCGGCCACCGGCTGCGCGGGGTAGCCCTGTTCCCCCGCCCACGGCTGGGGCTGGCTCGGCCCCCGGTCCAGGGCCTCCCGCACCTCCTGCGGTACGCCGTCGGCCTGCGGCTGCGGCATGCCGGGGTACGGCTGGGCCTGGGCCTGCGGCTGGAGGGGGGACGGCGGCGCGTACGGGCCGGGCGCGGGCTGACCCGGCGCCGGCTGACCGTGCACGACGGCCGGGGGCAGCGCACCCGGCGGCTGGGCGGCGGGGTAGCCGTAGCCGCCCGGCGGGGCGACCGGGACGGGGGCGTGGACGGCCGGGGCGGCCGCCGCGTCGGGACGCGGATAGCCGTAGCCGTCCTGAGGAGTTGGGGCCGGGGCCGCAGCGGCAGGGGCGGCCGTGAGGGGCGCCGGTGCCGGAACGGCCGTCAGGTCCGGCCGCGGATAGCCGTAGCCGTCCTGCGGCGCGGGCGCGGGCGCGGTGGGCGCGGGGTAGGCGTAACCCGCGGTGGGCGCGGGCGCGTTGAGCGCCGGGGCCGGGGCCGGGGCCGGGGCCGGGGCCGGGGCCGGGGCCGGGGCCGGGGTGGCGGGGGTCGGGTAGCCGTGGGCGGGGGCGCGGGTGCGTCGGCGACCGGAGCAATGGGCGGGACCGGCGCCGGCGCCGGTGCGGGTGCCTGGGCCGGAGTGGCGTACGGGCCGGGGCGTTGACGTCCAGCGCCGGTGCGTCGGCAGGCGGGACGGCCGGGGTCGCCGGGGTCGCAGGAGCCGCGGGTGCGGCCTGCGGCGCGGACGCGTCGACGGCCGGCGCCTCCGGGGACGCCTGAACAGCCGGGAGAGCCGGGGCCTCGGGAGCCGGCGGAGCCGTCGGCGTGACGGGCGCCTCCTGGGGCGTGAACGTCTCGGCGACGGGGCGGCCGGTACGGCCGGAGCCACCGGCGACTCGGGGGCCTCCTGGACGACCGGCACGGTCGCGACCGCCGGGGCCTCGGGGGCTTCCGGGGTCGCTGGAACCGCCTGGGCCGGGACCTCAAGGGCCTCCGGCGTTTCCTGCGGCGCTACGGGCGTCTCGGCGACCGGCGTGGCCGGCGTGGCCGGGAAGTCCGGTGCGGCCGGGGAGCGGGCGGCGTGCTCGGGCCGGGGTAGCCGTACCCGCCGGTCGGGGCGGGGACGGCCGCCGCTTCCGGGCCGGGGTAGCCGTAACCGCCCTGCGGTGCGGGGTGGTCGTGGCCCTCCGGAGCGGTAGGCGCGGCGGCGGGCGCCGCCTCCGGGGTGTCCGTCGCGTCGGGGTGCGGGTGGGGAGCTCGTAGGCGGCGGGCTGCGGGGCGCTCGGGGGCGCGGGCGGCATCGCGGGCGGGAAGTCGGGCGGCAGCGGCGGCAGCGCCCCTGGGGCACCGGCGGCGGGGTCCACGCCCCCACGGGCGCCTGCGGCGCGGCCGGTTCGGCGGCCGGTTCCGCGACCGGCTCGGGGGACGGCTCCACGGCGGAGAACGCCATGGTGGCGAGGTCGACGGGGCTCGGAGCCGGAACCTCGTCCGCCGGAGCCGGAACAGCCTCCTCGAGCGGGGCCGGGGCCGGCGCCGGAGCCGGGTCGGTGGCCGGGGTCGTGGTCTGCGTGTACCACGCGGGCGGCGTGTAATCGATGGTGAACTCACCCGTGTGTTCGGGTTCGTGCTCGGTGTCGGGCCGGTCCTCGCCGGCTGTCTTCCCGGCCGCGCGGATCTCGTCCCGATCGCTGCTCACAATGCCTCCTGCTGGTGTGGTCCGGCGCCCATGGATGTCATCCGGCGGGGCCGACCGTTCCTGTCGCCCCGAACGCCCGTTCTCGTCGGCTGTCACGCGACAGGCCCGGCGTCGGTTCTCCAGTGCGTACGTTCATACAGACTAATCGTCATCCGCATCACGGCGTCAGGCCCGCCCCACCCCGCTCGCGGCGTGTCACTCCATGCGTCGTGCGGCGCCCAGGAGGCCCGTCTCCGGCTCGGTCGGACGCGTGGTCACATAGGTGCGGGCGGAAGGCGTGCACCACAGCGTGACCCCGTCCGGAAGGGCGGACAGCGCTTCGACGTCGTCGGCGGGAAGGTTCATCGTGCGGCCCACCAGCAGGGCCTCTTCGGGGGCGACGCGCTGCACTCCCACGAGGTCCGCCCGCTCCATGAGGCGCGGAGTGGTGGGGCCGAGGTAGGGCAGGAGGGTCAGGACGGACTGCCAGGGGGCCGCGCCGACCCGGCCGCGCGGCGGCCGTGCCCCGCAGTCGCGGACGAGGAGCACGGGGCTGTGTGCCGACGGCCCCTGGGGCGGGACGCGGCCGACGTCGTGGAGCGTGACGCACTGCCGGCCGCTGTTGGCCGACTGCGCGAGCGTGCTCCACAGTTGCCGACGCCCGGTCTCGACGGCGACCCGCGCGCCCGTGCCGACCGCGCGCAGGGCGAGGACCTGTGCCGTCCACGCGCCGCCCACCAGCACGACGTCGAACGCGGAGGGGCGGGCGAGGCCCAGCACGGCGGGTGCGCCCTGCGCGTCGGAGCCGATGACCACGCCGTCGTCGCCGACGGGCAGGGCCAGCGCGTCGAACTGCTCGGGCGACAGCTCGTGCCGCCCGCGCCGGGGGCCGAGCAGGCCGAAGCCCAACCGCGGCCGGGGCGTGGCGTTCACAGGTGTGCCGGCGTTCATCAGCGGGTGCCTCCCAGCGGCAGTGTGGCGAGCACGCCGGGCACCTGCTCCTGGTCCAGCCGCACGATCCCCGCTCGTACGGCCTTGGCGGTGCGTTCCAATTCCCGCCCGGTATCGTGGAGTTCGTCCGCACTGCGGGCGCATATGCGGATGTGTCCCGACACGGTCGGCGCGTGCCGGCGGTGCACCGTCCGGCCCCGCCCGAGGGTGAGGCTCAGCGTGGTGGAGAGCGCGGGCAGCGAGGTCAGCAGCGCGGCGAACTGCGGCAGGGGAGCCGCGCCCCCGCCCAGCCGGGGCCAGCGGCTCACCCAGTACGTCGTGTGCCAGCGGTCGTCGCAGCGCCAGGCCCGGGGGCTCTCGGCGGTCCGCCGGGCGGGCACGGGCGCGAGGGCCGCCCGGTCCGTGGCCGCCGGATTGAGGTCGGCCGCCGCCGCCAGGGCGGCCGTCAGACCGTCCTCGGTCAGGGGCGTCGCGGCGAATCCGGCCCCCCGCAGCCGGCTCGCCAGCTGGTCGACCGCCCGCAGCAGGCATCGCCGCGCCCCTTCGGTGCCGCCGCCGCGCGCCTCGACGGCCGCGGGGCACAGCTCGGGGTCGAATTTCAGCGCCACCCAGGTCTGGCGTACGGCGGGGGAGCCCGTGAGGGCCTGCAGGGGTGCGTAGTTCGCGACCGGCAGCGCTCCGGCGGGCAGATCCGGGGCGGGGGAGGGCAGCGTCGTCTGCACCACCTGCGCCGATTCCAGCCGGATGTCGTCGATGTCCAGGGCGTCCCGCAGCAGTCCCAGCGGCAGCGCGCCCGCCACCCGGTCCGCGCGCAGCGGCCGGTCCACGGCCTCGACCCGCAACACCGCCGTCAGGAACGTGCCGTCGCCGACCAGCCCGAGCGTCCGGTCGTTGCGCACGGCGAAGGAGGCGGTGCGCAGCGCCGGTTCGCACTCCATCAGCGGCGCGAGCCGGGGGTCCGTGCCCGCGGCCGGCGGCCAGGCCGCGGCCCGGCCGCCGCGCCGCCGCAGGGCGACGGCCGACGCCAGCCACTCCGTGACCGGCCGGCGTCCCCGGCGAACCAGCGCGAGCAGCACCAGGACCAGGGCGAGCGCCATCGCGGGGGCCAGCAGGGCCCGCGCGGCCGCCCAGGCGGTGACCACCACGGCGGCCGCCACCTCGACCAGCACGAGCTGTCGCAGCCGCACCGGGCCCTGCGAGCCGTGTCCGGGGGCCGGGCGCGGGGTGACCGCGTCGGCGCCGGACTCCGGGCCGGCGGCGGCCCGTACGCGCGTGGTGGCGGCCATGGCCGTCGATCCCCCCTGTCCCGTAATGAATCCCCGGAAATCGGCCGCAGCCTCCGTCGCCACCGGGCCCGGTGGCGTCCCCCGGCGGCAGGTGCCGATCACCTACGGGCATAGTAGAGGCTCGGTATGACACCGCATCCGATCGGGCGGCGGCCGCGGCCGTGGTCAAGGCGCCAGTGAAGTCGCAGGGAAAACGGGGGAGAAACGACTCGACATGGCATCTCGGCGGGATGAACTCAACGCCTATACTTTCGCGAAGAAACGGACAGTTGCCGCCTTTCTGCAGCCTTCGCTCAGCGGCTCGGAGGAAGGCGCGCCGCGCCCGCTGCGCACGGTCCTGCCCGGCATCGTCGTCGGGGCCCTGCTCGTCGCGGGCTTCGGTGCGTGGGGCGTGTTCAAGCCGGTGGCCCCCAAGGGCTGGGACGACGTCGGCGCCCATGTGATCGTCGGCAGCGACTCCACCACCCGCTATGTCGTGCTCGTGACGGAGGGCAAGAAACAGCTGCACCCCGTCCTCAATCTCGCCTCCGCCAGGCTCCTCATCTCCCCGGGCAGGTCCGGGGTGATCAAGGTCCGGGAATCCGAGCTCGACAACGGACACATTCCGCGCGGCCCCACGCTCGGCATTCCGTACGCACCGGACCGAATGCCCTCCGCCGCCCAGGCGGGGAATGAGAAACAGTGGGCAGTCTGCCAACAACCCGGCGGCGGCGGTAAAACCACTCAAAAGGCGGTTTTCCTTTTCTCCGACGGCGATCCCAAGGCCAAGCGACTGGACGGCACCCAACGGCTGCGCGGCGGACAGGCGCTGTACGTCCAGGGACCGGACGACGCCCGCTACCTCGTCGACCCCGGCGGCACCCGCTACCTCATCGGCGGACCCGAGTGGAAGAACGCGGACGAGGCCGACCACAACCTCCTGCTGCGCGCCCTCTTCCACGACGGCGCCCAGCCGCAGCGCGTCACCAAGGAATGGCTCGGAACCCTCCGCGAGGGCACGCCCGTCACCTTCCCCGAGACCGGCGGCACCATCGGCGATCCGGCCGGCGTGCCCACGCTCGGCAAGGCCAACCGCGTCGGCATGATCCTGCAGGCCCCGACCGGCACCTCCACCCAGCACTACGTCGTCCTGCCCGGAAAGGTGGCCCGCGTCTCGGAGTTCGTCGCCAAGCTCCTCCTCAGCAGCCGCGCCCTCAGCCCGCTGGGCCAGGCCGGCACGCCCCAGCGGGTGAGCGCCGCCGACTTCACCCCGGACGCCCAGGAGTTCTACGGCGACCGGCACTGGCCCACCCAGGTGCCGCGCCAGGCCAACGCCGGCGGCGACGCCAAGGGCACCGTCTGCAGCCTCTTCGCCGGCCTCGACGCGGGCGGCACCCCGAAGCTGGGCGTGTGGGCGGGCAAGGAGTACCCCGCCACCATCCCCGACGGCGCCACCAGCGCGTACGTCACCCCCGGCTCCGGCCTGCTCTATCGCCAGGTCACCGGGCGCCAGACGAACAGCGGCGCGATCTTCCTCGTCACCGACACCGGGCTGCGCTACGCCGTGCAGTCCAACAGCGACAGCGCCACGGCCAAGTCGAAGATCGGCGAGGAACGGACGGCGGCGGAGCCCGGCTCCCCGGAGAACGGCGCGGCCCCCGGGGTCAGCGAGGCGGACCAGGCCCGTATCCTGCTCGGCTACCAGAACGTCACGCCGGTCGCCGTCCCCGCGAACTGGTCCCAGTTCCTGCCGACCGGGCCCCGGCTGGACGCCAACAGCGCCCGGCAGCCCCAGGGTTCGTAGGGAGGGCACCGCATGCGCCTCACCCGCCGGGCCGCCCTCGCCGCCACCACGGCGCTCACGGCCGCCCTCCTCGCACCGGCCGCCGCGGCCACGCCCGCCTCCGCCCCCGGCGGCTCCACGGCGACGGTCCTGAACGGCAGCGGGGAGTGCGACTACCCCGCCAAGCCCATCAAGGGCACCCCCTGGGCGCTCCAGCGCGTCCTCCTCGACCAGCTCTGGCAGGACACCAAGGGCAGGGACGCCGACGGCCGCCCGGTCCGCGTCGCCGTCATCGACACCGGCGTGGACGTGAAGAACCCGCAACTGACCGGCGCCGTCGACGTCAAGAGCGGCACCGACCTGCTCTCGGGCCCCAAGGACCCCGCCCGGGGCCCGACCGTCGACCTCGTCGGCCACGGCACCAAGGTCGCCGGCATCATCGCCGCCCGGCCCTCCCCGGCCAGTGGATTCGTCGGCATCGCCCCGGAGTCGGTCATCATCCCGATCCGGCAGAACGACGAGAAGGGCACCGGCACCACACGGACCCTGGCCGTGGGCATCAAACAGGCCGTCGACGCCGGCGCCCGCGTCATCAACATCTCGCAGGACACCACGATGCCGTTGAACCCGGACTCCGACCTCGAGCTCGCGGTCGGGTACGCCCTCGACCACGACGTCGTGGTCGTCGCCTCGGCCGGCAACGACGGCGCCGACGGCCTGCCCAAGCCCACCTACCCGGCCGCCTACAAGGGCGTCCTGGCCGTCGGCGCGTCCGACCGCAACAACGAACGTGCCCCCTTCTCCCAGTCCGGCGACTTCATCGGCGTCGCCGCGCCCGGCGTCGACATGGTCTCCACCGTTCCCGGCGGCGGCCAGTGCGTCGACCGCGGCACCAGCTTCGCCGCCCCCTACGTCGCCGGAGTCGCCGCCCTCATCCGCGCCAAGCACCCCGACTGGAAGCAGCACCAGGTCGTCGCCCAGATCGAGCAGACCGCCGAGCGTGTCACCAACGGCCGCGACCGCCACGTGGGCTGGGGCGTGGTCGACCCCGCCCGCGCGCTCACCGAGGACGACCACCCCGTCGACCACGTCACCACGCCCCAAGGCCCGGCGCACGCCGTCGCCGCCCCCCAGCCCGTGGCTCTCCCCTTCGGGGAGAGCGAGCGGGAGCGACAGGTACGCCTGGCCACGTACGCCCTGGGCGGCACGGCCGCCCTGGTGGCCATGATCACCGGATCGGCCGTGGTCGTACGAGACCGTAACCGCCGCCGCCTGCCCTGAGGCGGCATTCGCACCAAGGAACCCATGACTCAGCCACCCTCCCTCCCCCACGCGGCGACGACCCGCGGACGCCCCAGGCCGACGACCCGCGGACGCCCCAGGTCTGGGACACCCGCATCGAGGACCGCGCGCCGTCGCAGCCGGAGCCGCAGCCAGAGCCGCAGCCGTCGCCGCCCGCGGCCCCGGCGCCCCACGGCGGCCGGTCCTTCGCGGACGCCGCGACGGCCCCGCCCGGCTTCGGCCCCGCGCCGCAGCCGTTCGGGCCGGTGTCCGCCACGCCGGACGCCGCCGCCGGCGGCCCGGCGGGAGGAGGTTCCACCAAGCGCCGCAAGGCCCTGGCCATCGGGCTCGGGCTGGCGCTGGTGGCCGGCGCGGGCACGGGCGGCTGGCTGCTGTGGGGGCGGGGAGGAAACGATTCCGCACCCAAGAAGAAGACGACCGCCGGGCCCATCGACGCCAAGCTCGACTGGATGGCGCCGGTGCCGGACAAGGACAAGAAGAACGCGGACGACTTCCCTCCGCCCTGGTTCACCAAGGACACCATCGTCCTGGCCACGCGGTACGCGGTGACGGCCTACTCCCGGGAGAGCGGCAAGCAGAGCTGGACCCTCCCGGTCAGCGGGCGCGTCTGCAGCACCTCCACCGGGTCGGACGGGGGAGTGGCGGCGGTCGTCTGGGGCAAGGGCGAGTACGACTGCGACAAGCTCATGGCCGTCGACATCGAGAACGGGCGGCAGCTGTGGTCGCAGGACGTGGTCGACTCCAGGGGACGCACACAGGGCCGGGACCTGGCGAACATCTCCGTCGACCACGGCAAGGTCACGCTGGTGGACGTCGTGGGCGATCCGTACGTCTACGCCGCCCGCACCGGAAAGCAGAGCAAGGCCTCCGACTACGGCTGCCAGCAGCAGGGTTCGGTGGTCAAGGGGTCCGGGCAGCTCACGCTCGCCCAGTGCGAGCTCATCACCGGGCGGCAGTTCATCCTGAACGTGGACCCCAAGAGCGGCCAGGAGAAGTGGACCTGGAAGGTCCTCAACGGCATCGCCGTGCAGAACGTCATCTCCGTCAGCCCCGCGGTGCTGGTGGTCGGCAGGGAGAACGACACCAGCGCCTCGGACATCGTCACCCTGGACGGCAAGGGCCGCATGGGCCCCCTGATATCCGTCTCCGCGGGCCCCTACGACCTCGACGCCTGCAGGCCGCGGCATCTGGACTCCTGCCGCAGGGTGGTCACCGACGACAGGACGCTCTACCTCGCCACGAAGACCGACAAGGACAGCCTCAACTCCATCGCCGCCATCGACCTGGCCACGGGCAAGCCGCGGTGGACCGCTCCGCTCGGCGGCACCCGGACCAACCGTCCGCTCGCCATGCACGAGGGCCGTCTGCTCGTCTACCAGGAGGCCACCGAGGAAGAGGGCGGAAAGCTGCTCTCCGTCGACCCGGCGACCGGCGACTCCAGGGTCTTCATGAACCTTCCGCAGGAATCGGCCGAACGGGAGCGCACCCTCGCCCACATGGGCTCCGCCTACTTCCGTGACGGGCGCTTCTACATCGTCTCGGACATCGGCATGACCGACAGCATGATGATCATGGCCTTCCACTGACCGGGCCCCGCCGCCGGCCACCGAACGAGAACGCAGAGAACGCAGGAGTCCAGTCAGTGTCGCAACCACCGCCCCACGGCTACCCGCCCCAGCCGGGCGACCGGTCCCAGCAGCCATCGGCGCCGCTGCCCCCGCTCGCTCCGCCCACGCTGCCGTCGCCCGTGATATCCGCCCCCGACCCCGCACCGGCCCCCGCCCGCCGGCCCGTGTGGCGGAAGCCCGCCGTCCTCGGCCTGGTGCTCGCCCTGGTGCTCGGCGCCGGCGGCTGGGCGCTGTGGTCCTTCCTGGGCGACGGCGGACGGGGCCACAAGAAGCCGGCCGCCGCCGCGAAGGACGCCGCCGGAACGGTCGCCTGGAAGGCCGGGGCGCGCACCAAGCCGGACGACAAGGGGATGAAGGAGGCGCCGGGCACCTGGTTCACCTCCTCACTCGTCGTCAAGGCCGAACCGGACATGGTCACGGCCTACGACGTCAGGACCGGCGAGAAGAAATGGTCCTTCATCCTCGCCGGCTCGCTCTGCGCCGCCTCCCGGGAGTCCGAGGACAACGTCGCCGTCGTCGCGGTCCGGATCGGCGGCACGTGCGCGCGCATGCTGGCCGTCGACCTGAGGGACGGCCACCGGATCTGGGACGAGCTCATCGTCGACGACACGGACGCCGCCGCAGCGCTCATCCCCGAGAAGTGGAAGAACGCGCGCCTCGAGATCGCGCTCCACGCCGGCCACGTCTACGCGATCTGGGGCACCGGCGGACAGACGCGCCGCCTGAAGGACGGCAAGCGGGTCGAGGACGAGAAGTGGGACGCCTGCGAGATGGTCGACACCGCGGGCGGTGACCTGCTGATCGCCATCACCTACTGCGGCGACAAGGGCACCACGATCCGGTCGCTCGATCCCGAGAAGCTCGACAAGCCCCGGTGGAGCAGGAAGATCGAGGAGAAGCAGGACGGCATCCTGTCCGTCGTCTCCACCGGCCCTCTGGTCATCACGCAGAGCCCGGGCAAGGCCGGCCCGGACGCCCGCTACGACTTCGTCGTCCTCGACCCGGCGAACGGAAACGACAGGATGCGCGTCCCCTATAACAGCTACTGGCGACTGGGCTTCTGCTTCCTCCCCACCTCCGGCTGCACCGGGGCCGTCGTCGACAAGAACGGCCTCTACGTCGCGGGCAAGGGCGTGACCATGGCCTACGACCTGGCCACCGGCAAGGAACGCTGGACGTACAAGGCCGACGCCGGCCGCGTCACCCTCCCCGTGTCCGTGCGCGACGGCGAGGTCGCCGCCTACACGCCCGCGACCGCCGAGCGCCGCGGCCGGGTCACCTATGTGTCCGCCGCGAGCGGGAAGGCCCTGCGCACGGTCGAGCACTCCGACCGGGAGGCGGACCGTAAGAACGAGGCGATGATGGCGAAGGTCCAGGGCTACCCGCGCCTGCGCAACGACCGTCTGCTGCTCATCGACGACGGCGAGTACGAGGACGCGGGCAGCGGCATGATCTTCGCGATCAACGCACCGTCGGCGGACTGACGCCCGCGGAAGGGGCCGGGGACCAGCGCGTCCCCGGCCCCTTCCACGTCAGGGCACCCGTCAGGGCACCTCGATGTCGAACTCCCCGTCCCGCACGCCCAGGACGAACGCCCGCCACTCGCTCTCGGTGTACCGCAGCACGGTGTCCGGGTCCGCGGACGACCGCATCGCGACCGCCCCGCCCTCGAGATAGGCGATCTCCACCCGCTCCTCGGAGGTGTCGTCCGGCGCGCTGAGCCACTCGGCGCCCGAGATGTCCATGGCGTACAGCGCCGCCGTCTCTTCTTCTGTAGCCACTGTCCGGGCTCCTCTTTCCGACTCTTTGCGGTCCGCGAGCCGACTCTTTCCGGTCCGCGGGAGACCGACGCTAGCAACGGCCGCGGCCGCCGGGACAGGCTTTCGGCCGTTCCCTCGCGGTCAGTTGGGGCGCGTGCCGGGAGTGACTAGAGTTGCGGTTTACGCATACTCATGGGGGAAGGGGCAAGGACCATGTCCGGACAGTCCATCAATTACGAGACGTTCGCCAAGTTCGAGAACACCATCGGGGAGGTGACCGGCCACCTCTCCAAGAACCTGCAGAACCTGGCCAACCTGCTCGAGACCGTCCGGGCCGGCTGGCAGGGCGAGGGCGCCAACGCCTTCGTCACCGCGCAGCGCGCGCTCAACGACGACCACGACGCGCTGCGCCGCCTGATCGACGGCATCCACCAGGCCGCGATCGCCACCCGGCGCGCGACGAGCGCCAACGACCACGACGTGCTCGCGAGCTTCAAGGGGATCGACGTCAACGGCGCGGCCGCCGGCGGCCACCTGGGCGGCATGAGCCAGGCCAACGGCGGCACCAGCGATGTGAGCGCCGGCCTCACCAGCAAGATCGACAGCTACTCCCTGTAGGGAGCGGGCTCTCGAACCAGGCCGTTCACAGACCTATCGATTCCCAAGGAGCAACACATGTCCGGCAACGACGTCGACCTGAAGGTCAGCTACGCCCACGTCAGCGAACTGGCCACGGCCATCGACCAGGCCGCTGGCGTGGTGCAGAAGAACCTCGACGACATCTGGGCCGCCGTGCGGACCGTCTCGGGCAGCTGGACCGGTGAGGCCCGCGAGATGTTCAACGCGGCCGACACGCAGTTCCACGCGCGGGGCAACCACATCCACGAGACGCTGGCGAAGATCGCGGAGACCATCCGGACCGGCAGCTCGCACTACGCCGAGACCGACCGCAAGGCCTCCCGCCTGTTCGACGTCAGCTACTGAGACGTCGACCAGCGAGCCGTACGGCTACCGAGTCGTACAGCGCTCACTGATCCATAGGGCCGCAGGCCCATGCGGTGAGCCCGCGCCCCGGGGGAGGGGCGGGCTCACTGCTCCGGCACCCAGCCCAGCTGCACCAGCGGCGTCCCCCGCTTGCGGGAGACGAAGAAGCCCCGGCCCGGCGGCATCGGGCGCGGCCGGACGCCGCCGAGGACCTCGCCCTCGCCGGGGTCGCCGGACAGGACGACGCCCTGGGCGCCGAGCTCCTTCACGCGCTGCATGAAGGACTCGAACATCGACCGGGACGCCCCCGCCGAGCTGCGCGCGATGATGAAGCGGATGCCGACGTCCCGTGCGAAGGGCAGGTTCTCCGTCAGGACCGACAGCGGATTGCCGCTGCCGGTGGCCACGAGCTCGTAGTCGTCGACGATGACGAAGAACCGCGGGCCGTTCCACCAGCTGCGCTCGCGCAGCTGCCGGGGCGTGATGCCGGGCTGCGGGGCGCGGCGGTCCATCAGCCCCTTGAGCGCGCCCGCGTGGACGGTCAGCGCCGAGGCGATCGGCGCGTACTCCAGGAGATGCGTCTCGGGGACGACGTCCAGCAGCGCCCGCCGGTAGTCACCGACCACGATCTTCGCCTCGTCCGGGCCGTACCGCTCCGAGATCCGCTGGGCCAGCAGGCGCAGCAGGGCCGTCTTGCCGGACTCGCTCTCGCCGAAGACGAGGAAGAACGGGTCGGTCTCGAAGTCGACGAACACCGGCTCGAGGCCGGCCTCGTCGAGGCCGATGGCCACGCCCAGCTCGGGGTGCTCGCCGCCCTTGGGCAGCTCGTCGGCGGGCAGCAGGCGCGGCAGGAGCCGCACCGGCGGGGCCGTCGGCCCCGGCCAGGACCGCGCGACGCTCTCCACCAGGGCGGCCGTCGCCTCCGTCATCGTCGCGGGGTCGCTGCCGGCGTCGATGCGCGGCTGGCCGCCCATGAAGTGCAGCTTCTCGGGGAGCTGGCCGCGGCCCGGGACGCCGGCGGGGACGTTGGCCGCGACCTTGCGGTCGAACTCGGAGTCCATGGTGTCGCCCAGCCGGAGCTCGAGGCGGTTGAGCAGCTGGTCCTTGAGCGCCGCCCGGACCTCCATGTTGCGGGAGGCGGTCACCACCACGTGCACGCCGTAGCCCAGGCCCCGGCTCGCGATGTCGGCGACGACGCCCTCGAGCATGTCGTACTCCTGGCGGAAGCCGCCCCAGCCGTCGATGACCAGGAAGACGTCGCCCCAGCGCTGGTCGGCGAAGTGGCCGGCGGCCCGCTGCCGCCGGTAGGTGCTCATCGAGTCGATGCCCTGGGCCCGGAAGTACTCCTCGCGGCGGGCCAGGATGCCCGCCACCTCGGCGACCGTGCGGCGCACCCGCTCCGGGTCGAGCCGGGAGGCGACGCCGCCGACGTGCGGCAGCCCGGCGACGGCGCTCATGCCGCCGCCGCCGAAGTCGAGCCCGTAGAACTGCACCTCCGCCGGGGTGTGGGTGAGGGCGAAGGCGGTGATCAGGGTGCGCATCAGCGTCGACTTGCCCGACTGGGGGCCGCCGACGACGAGCATGTGGCCGGCCGCGCCGGAGAAGTCGCGGAGGAGCACGTCGCGCCGCTGCTCGAAGGGCTTGTCGATCAGACCCAGGGGCACCACGAGCCGGCCGAGGTGCGGATGGCCGGCCGCCGTCAGGCCGCGCCCGGGCACCTCCTCCAGCCTCGGCAGCAGCTGGTCCAGGGACGGCGCCCGGTCCAGCGGCGGCAGCCACACCTGGTGGGCCGGCGGTCCCTGGCCCTCGATCCGGCGCACCACGACGTCCAGGACGGTGTCCGCCGTCGCGTCGTCCCCGCCCGGGACCGGCGTCGGGGCCGGCGCGGGCTCGGGGGCGGTGTACGTGACGGGGACGGGCGCCGCCGTGAAGAGCACGGGCCGGCGTTCGGCCGGCAGTCCCGCGCCGTCGGGGCCCGTGGACGCGCCCGCCCGGTACGGGCCGGAGACGTACGCCGCCTTGAACCGGGTCATCTCGTCCGTACCGAACTTCAGGTACCCCGAGCCCGGCACCGTCGGCAGGTGGTAGGCGTCGGGCACGCCCAGGGCCGTGCGCGACTCGGCCGCCGAGAACGTGCGCAGGCCGATGCGGTACGACAGATAGGTCTCCAGGCCGCGCAGCCGGCCCTCCTCCAGGCGCTGCGAGGCCAGCAGCAGATGGACGCCCAGGGAGCGGCCGATGCGGCCGATCTGGATGAACATGTCGATGAAGTCGGGCTTGGCCGTCAACAGCTCGCTGAACTCGTCGATCACCAGGACGAGTGAAGCCAGCGGCTCCAGCGCGGCGCCCGCGGCCCGCGCCCGCTCGTAGTCGTGGAGGTTGGCGTAGTTGCCCGCCGACTTCAGCAGCTCCTGGCGGCGCTGCAGCTCGCCGGTGATGGAGTCGCGCATGCGGTCGACCAGCGTCAGGTCGTCGGCCAGGTTGGTGATGACGGCCGCGACGTGCGGCAGCCCCGACATCCCGGCGAACGTCGCGCCGCCCTTGAAGTCCGCGAGGACGAAGTTCAGCGTCTCCGAGGAGTGCGTCACCGCCAGCCCCAGCACCAGCGTGCGCAGCAGCTCGGACTTGCCCGAACCCGTCGCGCCGACGCACAGGCCGTGCGGGCCCATGCCGTCCTGGGCCGCCTCCTTGAGGTCGAGCATGACGGGGGAGCCGTCCTCGCCCACGCCGATCGGCACCCGCAGCCGCTCGGCGGCGTTCCGCGGCCGCCAGCTGCGCGAGACGTCCACCGCGGCGGCGTCGCCGAGCCCCAGCAGGTCGGTGAAGTCCCAGTCGGCCAGCAGCGGTTCGTCCTCGTCGTCGCCGCCCAGGCGCAGCGGCGCGAGCTGCCGCGCCAGCGCCTCCGCGGCCTCGGGCGACAGGGTGTCCGGCACCCCGTCGTACGTCGCGACCTGCGAGCGCAGCCGCAGCCTGCCCGGCCGCACCGTGATCGCCAGGCCGCCCCGCAGCTCGTCCAGCTCGCCGGGCACCACCTCCACGACCGTCACTCCCTGCAGGCCCTCCGGCGCGGCGAAGGCCGAGTCCGGCGGCACCGTCGCGCCCTCCAGCAGCAGCACCACGTGCGGCTGGTCGTGCGGAGGCCGGGTCTCACGGCTGAAGCGCGGACGGCCGTCCAGGTGCGGCCCCAGCAGCTCCTCCAGCTCGGTGAGGTCGTCACCGATCAGCCGCCGCGTCCCGGCCCCGTCGGCGGTGCCCGGCAGCTGCACATGGGGCAGCCACTTCGTCCACTCCCAGCGCGGTGCCGAGCCGCGCCCGGCGACCACCGCGACGATGAGGTCCTCCGGCGAGTGGAGCGTGGCGAGCTGGGCGACGAGCGCCCGCGCGGCGCCGTGCACCGTCTCCGCCTCGCCCGAGAGCGTCACGTGGTAGAAGGCGCGCAGCGACACCGCCACCGGCAGGCCGTCGAGCGAGCCGTGCACGGCCAGGAAGCGCTGCATGGCGCCCGCCGTCAGCGGCTCCAGCTCGTCCATGGGCGCCGTCTCCGGCGCTACCAGCGGGGTGGCGAGCTGCTGTGCGCCGAGCCCGATCCGGGCCTGCGCGAAGTCGTCGTCGGTCGCCCGCCGCTCCCAGACGCGGCTGCCCTCGGCCACCACCGACCACAGCTGGTCGGGCGCCGGGTGCAGGTAGTACTGCGCGTCGCGCTGGCCGCGGGCCGTGCGCTGGACGGTCCGCCGGGTCTGGGCGAGGTACCTCAGGTAGTCGCGGCGCATGTCGGCCAGCTGCCCCTGCGAGCCCTGCCGGTGGCGGACGACCATGGCGACCGTCATGCCGAGCGTCGAGATCATCATCAGGACGCCCATGATCTTCATCATGGGGTTGGCGCCCGGCATGAAGAAGTAGACCATCGACGACGCCATGCCCAGGGTGGGCAGCAGCTGCATCAGGATGCCGTCCTGACGGCCGCGCGGCAGCTCGGGAGGCGCCTCCAGCCGTAGTTCCTCGCCCGGCACCTCGGGCGGGAGCACCCGCGGCTGGCGTTTGACGACCACCTGGCTCACGAAACGGCTCAACCCCTCTGCGCGACGGGGCAGTTCCCTTCCGGTGCCCCAGCGGCCCCGGCCTCCCCTCGCGAGACGGTGATCCTATCGGCGTACGAACGTTCGCCCCGGGTAGGGTGACGAGCCGCCGCAACGCGACGGTGTGACCGCGCGGATGAGTGGTCGACAGCAAACACAGCATCAGGGGGCAATCAGGGTGAGTACGTCCGCCACGACCGGCTTCTGCAGGGTGACCGTCGTCGCGCCGGACCGCCGCGTCGACGTGGCCCTGCCCGACGACCTGCCCGTCGCCGACGTCCACCCCGAGGTCCTCAGGCTCACCGGCGGGACGCAGCCGGCGGGCACCCCCACCGGCTACCACCTGGTGCGCCGCGACGGCACCGTCCTCGACGGCGCCCGCACCCTCGCCGCCCAGCACGTTCTCGACGGCGAGATCCTCTCGCTGCGCCCCTTCGCCGAATCGCTGCCGCCGGCGGTCCACGACGACGTCTCCGACGCCGTCGCCACCGCGGTCCTGCGCGACCGCGCGCTGTGGGACGCCCGGCTGCTGCACGGCTTCGGCCTGACCGCCGGCGCCCTGCTGCTGGTCCTCATGGGCTGCCTGCTGTGGTTCGCCGACCCCGTGCGCCACGACATGCACGGCACGCCCGGCGTCGCCGCCGGCGCGGTCGCCGTCCTCCTGACCGCCTTCGCGGGCGTGCGCGCCCGCGTCTATGACGACCGGATCTCCGCCGTGGCACTCGGACTGGCCGCCGTGCCGCACCTGCTGATCGCCGGGGCGGGGGTGGTCGCGCCGGCGCCCGGCGAGGGCGCGGGCCGGCTGCAGTTCCTGCTCGGCTGCTCGGCCGTCCTGCTCGCCGCCGTCGTCCTGGTGGCCCTCATGCCCTCCGGCGACGCCCCCTTCGTGGCGGTCGTCGTGGCCTCCGCCACCGGCATCCTGGCCACCTTCGGCACCATCCTCGCCGCGGCCCGGCCCACCGCGGCCGCCGCCGTCTGCGCGGTCGCCGGAATCGGCGCCCTCGCCTTCCTGCCCGCCCTCTCCGCCCGCGTGGCCCGGCTGCCCGTCGGCTACGCCGCGCCCCGCGCCGCCACCGACGACGACCTCGACACACCCGGCGAGGGCGAGCCGGCCGAGCCCGTGGACGCCGAGCGCGTCGCCGCCCAGGCCCGCCGCGGCCACGAGCTGCTGCTCGGCCTGGTCGCCGGCTGCGCGGCCGTCGTCACCGGCGCCACCGCCGTCCTCGCCTTCTCGGCCGACCCCTGGGCCCAGGGCCTGGCCCTGGCCACCGCCCTCGCCGCCCTGCTGCGCGCCCGGCTCTTCCGCTACACCGCCCAGGTCGCGGCCCTCCTCGGCGCCGGCCTGGCGGGGCTCGCGCTGCTGGTCCTGGGCCTGGCCCTGCACCCGCCGGCCGGCGCCGCCTCCGACATCCGCACGCTGTGGCTCACCGCGGCCGTCATCGCCGTGGCCGCCCCGCTCACCGGCGTCGCCCTGATCGTCCCCCGCAAGGGGCTGTCACCCTTTTGGGGGAGACTGTCCGACGTCGCCGAGAGCACCCTCCTGCTCGCGCTGGTGCCCCTGTGCCTCGCCGTGCTCGACGTGTACTCGACAGCGCGCGGGCTGGCCGGCGGCTGAGCCCGGACCGGGCCGCCCGGCGCGCCATCCCCGGCCCGCGACCGGCGGCGGGCCCGCCCACCAGGGCTGGTACTGTGTGCTGTGGCCGTTTGTGTACGCGCCTCCGGACCGCCCCGAAGGGCTTCTGGGGACAGCGCCCAGCGGACCCCGCCTCCCGAGTAACGGAAGCTCCCCTGAGAAAGAGACCAGGGGCACTCGGTGGCCGAAACGAGACTCAGAAGGAGTACCGCGTGTCGCTCGACGCCGCTACGAAGAAGCAGATCATGTCCGAGTTCGCCACCAAGGAGGGCGACACCGGCTCCCCCGAGGTCCAGGTCGCGCTGCTCACCCGCCGCATCTCGGACCTGACCGAGCACCTCAAGCAGCACAAGCACGACCACCACTCCCGCCGTGGTCTGCTGCTCCTGGTCGGTCAGCGTCGCCGCCTGCTGCAGTACCTGGCCAAGAAGGACATCACGCGCTTCCGCGCCCTGGTCGAGCGCCTCGGCATCCGCCGCGGTGCCGCCGGCGCCAAGTAAGACGCATGAAGGGAGCGGTTCCCACACCCGGGAGCCGCTCCCTTCGCGTATGCCGCGGCACGCGGAACGATCCCGCACCGCGTCCGATGGGAAGCCGGGACGAGCAGAAGCTTTGTAGTCTGGTCCCACAACGGCATACAGAACGAGACACCTGACGAGGAGGAGCGCCGGGCTCTTCGCCGGTCCTCGGTAGTGGCCCCCGGAACAGGGAATTCCGGGTGCTTCGATCGAAGACCGGCCCGCACGGAGCAAGCGGCGCCCTCCGCCAGTCCCCGCCACACGGGCGAGGACGTAGACGAGGAGATATCCCTGGTGGAGAACGAGACCCACTACGCCGAGGCCGTCATCGACAACGGCGCCTTCGGCACCCGCACCATCCGCTTCGAGACGGGCCGCCTGGCCAAGCAGGCCGCCGGCTCCGCCGTGGCGTACCTGGACGACGACACCATGGTGCTGTCGGCCACCACCGCTTCCAAGAAGCCCAAGGACCAGCTCGACTTCTTCCCCCTGACGGTGGACGTCGAGGAGCGGATGTACGCGGCCGGCAAGATCCCCGGCTCCTTCTTCCGCCGTGAGGGCCGGCCCTCCGAGGACGCCGTCCTCACCTGCCGCCTGATCGACCGGCCGCTGCGCCCCTCCTTCAAGAAGGGCCTGCGCAACGAGATCCAGATCGTCGAGACGGTCATGGCGCTCAACCCCGACCACCTGTACGACGTGGTCGCGATCAACGCCGCCTCCTGCTCCACGCAGCTCGCGGGCCTGCCCTTCTCCGGTCCGATCGGCGCCACCCGCGTCGCTCTGATCAAGGGCCAGTGGGTGGCGTTCCCGACCCACACCGAGCTCGAGGACGCCGTCTTCGACATGGTCGTGGCCGGTCGCGTCCTGCCGGACGGCGACGTCGCGATCATGATGGTCGAGGCCGAGGCCACCGAGAAGACCATCCAGCTCGTCAAGGACGGCGCCGACGCCCCCACCGAGGAGGTCGTCGCCGCCGGTCTCGAGGCCGCCAAGCCCTTCATCAAGGTGCTGTGCCGCGCCCAGTCCGAGCTCGCCGCCAAGGCCGCCAAGCCCGAGGGCGAGTTCCCGGTCTTCCTGGACTACCAGGACGACGTCCTGGAGGCCCTGACCGCCGCCGTCCGCACCGAGCTCGCCCAGGCGCTGACCATCGCCGGCAAGCAGGAGCGCGAGACCGAGATCGACCGAGTCAAGGAGATCGCCGCCGAGAAGCTGCTCCCGCAGTTCGAGGGCCGCGAGAAGGAGATCTCCGCCGCGTACCGCTCGCTGACCAAGTCCCTGGTCCGTGAGCGCGTGATCAAGGAGCGCAAGCGCATCGACGGCCGTGGGGTGACGGACATCCGTACCCTCGCCGCCGAGGTCGAGGCCATCCCGCGCGTGCACGGCTCGGCGCTGTTCGAGCGTGGCGAGACCCAGATCCTGGGCGTCACCACCCTCAACATGCTCCGCATGGAGCAGCAGCTGGACACCCTCTCCCCGGTGACCCGCAAGCGCTACATGCACAACTACAACTTCCCGCCGTACTCCGTCGGTGAGACCGGCCGCGTCGGTTCGCCGAAGCGCCGCGAGATCGGCCACGGCGCGCTCGCCGAGCGCGCGATCGTGCCGGTCCTGCCGACCCGCGAGGAGTTCCCCTACGCGATCCGTCAGGTGTCCGAGGCCCTCGGCTCCAACGGCTCCACCTCCATGGGCTCGGTCTGCGCCTCCACCATGTCGCTGCTGAACGCCGGTGTGCCGCTGAAGGCCCCCGTCGCCGGTATCGCCATGGGCCTGATCTCCCAGGAGATCGACGGCAAGACGCACTACGTCGCCCTCACCGACATCCTCGGTGCGGAGGACGCGTTCGGCGACATGGACTTCAAGGTCGCCGGTACGAAGGAGTTCGTCACCGCCCTTCAGCTGGACACCAAGCTGGACGGCATCCCGGCCTCCGTCCTGGCCGCGGCCCTCAAGCAGGCCCGCGACGCCCGTCTCCACATCCTCGACGTGATGATGGAGGCCATCGACACCCCCGACGAGATGTCCCCGAACGCCCCGCGGATCATCACCGTCAAGATCCCGGTGGACAAGATCGGTGAGGTCATCGGCCCCAAGGGCAAGATGATCAACCAGATCCAGGAGGACACCGGCGCCGAGATCACGATCGAGGACGACGGCACCATCTACATCGGTGCCGCCGACGGCCCGGCCGCCGAGGCCGCCCGCGCCACGATCAACGGCATCGCCAACCCGACCATGCCGGAGGTCGGCGAGCGCTACCTGGGTACGGTCGTCAAGACCACCACCTTCGGTGCCTTCGTCTCCCTCATGCCGGGCAAGGACGGCCTGCTGCACATCTCGCAGATCCGCAAGCTCGCCGGTGGCAAGCGCGTGGAGAACGTCGAGGACGTGCTCGGCGTCGGCGCCAAGGTCCAGGTCGAGATCGCCGAGATCGACCAGCGCGGCAAGCTCTCCCTGATCCCCGTGATCGAGGGCGAGGGCGCCGAGGGCGAGAGCAAGGACGAGTCCGACAAGTGACGTCCCGTAGTACACGGATGACGGCCCGCACCTCCTCGGAGGGGCGGGCCGTCGCCCGTACCCAAACGCTTCTCAAGGGCGAGAACGGCATCGGCACCGTCCGCAGGACCACCCTCCCCGGCGGCCTGCGCATCGTCACCGAGACCCTGCCGTCCGTGCGCTCCGCGACCTTCGGCATCTGGGCCAACGTCGGCTCCCGCGACGAGACCCCGACGCTCAACGGCGCCACCCACTACCTGGAGCACCTGCTCTTCAAGGGCACGGCCAAGCGCAGCGCGCTCGACATCTCGGCCGCCCTGGACGCGGTCGGCGGCGAGATGAACGCCTTCACGGCCAAGGAGTACACGTGCTACTACGCGCGCGTGCTCGACACCGACCTGCCGCTGGCCATCGACGTGGTCTGCGACATGCTCACCGGCTCGCTCATCGAGGCCTCCGACGTCGACGCCGAGCGCGGCGTGATCCTCGAAGAGATCGCGATGACCGAGGACGACCCCGGCGACTGCGTGCACGACCTCTTCGCGCACACCATGCTGGGCGACACCCCGCTCGGCCGCCCGGTCCTGGGCACGGTCGACACGATCAACGCCCTCACCCGCGACCAGATCGCCCGCTTCTACCGGAAGCACTACGACCCGACCCACCTGGTCGTGGCCGCCGCGGGCAACGTCGACCACGCGAAGGTCGTCCGCCAGGTGCGCGCCGCCTTCGAGAAGGCCGGCGCCCTCGGTCGCGTCGACGCCACGCCCGTCGCCCCGCGCTCCGGCGCCAAGGCGATCCGTGCCGCCGGCCGCGTCGAGGTGCTCGGCCGCAAGACCGAGCAGGCGCACGTCGTCCTCGGCATGCCGGGCCTGGCCCGTACCGACGAGCGCCGCTGGGCGCTCGGCGTGCTCAACACCGCCCTGGGCGGCGGCATGAGCTCGCGGCTGTTCCAGGAGGTCCGGGAGAAGCGCGGACTGGCCTACTCCGTCTACTCCTACACCTCCGGCTTCGCCGACTGCGGCCTCTTCGGCGTCTACGCCGGCTGCCGCCCCAGCCAGGTCCACGACGTGCTGCGGATCTGCCGCGACGAGCTGGACCGGGTGGCCACCGAGGGGCTGTCGGACGAGGAGATCGGCCGCGCCATCGGCCAGCTCTCCGGTTCCACCGTCCTCGGCCTGGAGGACACCGGCGCGCTGATGAACCGCATCGGCAAGAGCGAGCTGTGCTGGGGCGACCAGATGTCGGTCGACGACATGCTGGCGCGCATCGCGACCGTGACCCCGGACGAGATCCGCGAGGTGGCCCGCGATGTACTGGGACAGCGTCCTTCGCTGTCCGTCATCGGCCCGCTGAAGGACAAGCAGGCCGCACGCCTGCACGAGGCCGTTTCGTAAACCGCTGAGCAGATGGTCGACAAGGAAGCAGGGACGATGAGCAAGCTGCGCGTCGCCGTCATCGGCGCCAAGGGCCGGATCGGCTCCGAGGCCGTACGGGCCGTGGAGGCCGCCGACGACATGGAGCTGGTGGCCGCACTGGGCCGGGGCGACAGCCTCGAGGCCCTCACCGAGGCGGGTGCCCAGGTCGCGGTCGAGCTGACGCACCCGGACTCGGTGATGGACAACCTCGAGTTCTGCGTCCGCAACGGCATCCACGGTGTCGTCGGTACGACCGGCTGGACCGAGGACCGCCTGGCGCGGCTGGACTCCTGGCTGGAGGCCTCGCCCTCCACCGGTGTGCTCATCGCCCCGAACTTCTCCATCGGCGCCGTCCTGACCATGGCCTTCGCCCAGCAGGCGGCCCGGTTCTTCGAGTCCGTCGAGGTCGTCGAGCTGCACCACCCCAACAAGGCCGACGCCCCCTCCGGCACGGCCACCCGCACCGCGCAGCTGATCGCCGCCGCGCGGCGCGAGGCGGGCTGCGCCCCGCAGCCCGACGCCACCACCACGGCCCTGGAGGGCGCCCGGGGCGCGGACGTCGACGGGGTGCCCGTGCACTCCGTACGGCTGCGCGGCCTGCTCGCCCACCAGGAGGTGCTGCTCGGCGACACCGGCGAGACGCTCACCATCCGCCACGACTCTCTGCACCACAGCTGCTTCATGCCGGGCATCCTGCTCGGCGCGCGCCGCGTGGCGACCACCCCGGGCCTGACCTTCGGCCTGGAACACTTCCTGGATCTGGGCTGATCACTGTGCGCGCGAAGATCGTCTATTTCGCCCTGGCCGCCGTCCTGGCCGTCTACTTCGTCCTGGTCGGCAGCCGAGGCATCATGCTCATCGAGCAGGGCACCGTCATCACCGTCGCCTTCGGGCTGGCGGTGCTGGTGCTGCCGTTCATCGGGGCCTGGTTCCTGTACCAGACCACCAAGTTCGCGCGCGACGCCAACCGGCTGGCGCGGGAGCTGGAGGCCGAGGGCGGGCTGCCCGTCGACGAGCTCGAACGGACCCCCGGCGGCCGCATCGACCGCGACTCGGCGGACGCGGTCTTCGCCAAGCGGCGTAGCGAGACGGAGCGGGCGCCGGGCGACTGGCGCTCGTGGTTCCGGCTGGCCGTCGCGTACCACGACGCCCGCGACACCCCTCGCGCACGCAAGGCGATGCAGCGGGCGATCGCCCTGCACGACGGGAAGGCGGTCCGGGCGGACGCGGTGTAGCGCGTCAGGCCCGGGCGGCCATGGCCTTGAGCTCGGCCACCCACTCCTCGGTGGCGTCGGCCGCCGCGGCGAAGGCCTGCGGGCGGCCGAGGAAGTCGGCACCGTGATCGGTGACCAGGACGGGCAGCGGCCGGCCGTCGGCGCGGTGGACCACCAGCGCCTGCCCCTGGACCGTGCCGAGCACGCCCAGCCGGCGGACGGGCTGCTGGATGATCCGTACGGGGCCGACGGCGGACCACGGCAGCGAGGTGCCGGACAGCAGCCGGACCTGGCGCAGCCCCCGCTCGTCCACCCAGACGCCCGCGCGGACCGACCGCCACGCGAGGGCGATGAGCAGCGCGGCGACGACGAGGCAGATCCCCGCGCCGGGCAGCGATCCGGCGACGCCGATGACCACGGCGGCGACGAGTACCTGCGACGCGAGCAGAAGCAGCAGCGCCGCGCCACCCACCCGCAGCGGACCCGGGCGGTAGGGACGCCGCCGGCGCCGCCGGTCCTCGTACAGATCGGTGTACGGGTCCGGGGCCGGGTCTTGTGGGGTCGGGGGCGCGGCGGTCACCGTCGCATCGGCTGTCAGAAAGGGCAGGGGCACGACGGTTCGTTCCTCACTCACACACATGCACGCTCGAATGGCTGTGCGGGGTGAGGGTACCTGCTGGTAAGGGGCCGTGGATCAGCGGCCCGCGTTGGCTTCGGACTGCTGGGCGCGGTGGGTGTCGTGCGGGTTCGTCGAGAGGGCCGGCATACCGAACAGCAGAGCTCCGACGAGCCCCGCCGTGACGGTCAGCCCCACGAGGATCCGCCCCGCGAGCTGCGAGCGGTTGACGCGTTCTCGGGGCGGCGGAGTGACGTTGCTGCGGTAACGCTCGGCCTCGGCGACGAAGGCGAACGGTACGGGCTCTCGCCGGCGGAACATGAAGGGCTCTCCTAGGAACCTTGAGGTCGGCTGTCATACAGAAAGACGTTCGAACTCCCTGCCGGGTGCCCGTTTTCCGTAACTTCTGTGAAAAATATCAACTGGCGCTCGACCGCTTCCCGTGGTGGGGGGGGCGCGGCCGGTCCCGGGCCCGGCGACGCCTCGGTGTCAGTGGTGGCCCTTAGGCTTGGCGACGGCCAAGCACAGCAATCTGGAAGGACCCCGCCGGTGACCGACACCCCCACCGTGGACGCCAAGGACGCGAAGCCGACGTTTCGCAGCGACGTGACCGTCGAGCTGGTCAAGCACAGCGCGGCCGACTCCGACGTGCTGTGGGCGGCCCGCGTCTCCACCGCCGGCGAGCAGTCCCTGGAGGAGATCACCAAGGACCCCGAGCGGTCCAAGGGGCTCATCAACTACCTGATGCGCGACCGCCACGGCAGCCCCTTCGAGCACAACTCGATGACCTTCTTCATCAGCGCCCCGATCTTCGTCTTCCGCGAGTTCATGCGGCACCGCGTCGGCTGGTCCTACAACGAGGAATCCGGTCGCTACCGGGAGCTCGAGCCCGTCTTCTACGTGCCGGGGGAGTCCCGCAAGCTGGTCCAGGAGGGCCGCCCGGGCAAGTACGTCTTCGTCGAGGGCACCGAGGAGCAGCACGAGCTCACCGGCCGTGCGATGGAGGACAGCTACCGCCGGTCCTACGAGGCCTACCAGGAGATGCTGGCCGCGGGCGTCGCCCGTGAGGTCGCCCGCTCGGTCCTTCCCGTCGGCCTGTTCTCCTCGATGTACGCCACCTGCAACGCCCGCTCGCTGATGCACTTCCTGGGCCTGCGCACCCAGCACGAGCTGGCGGCCGTTCCCTCCTTCCCGCAGCGGGAGATCGAGATGGTCGGCGAGAAGATGGAGGCGGAGTGGGCCAAGCTCATGCCGCTCACCTACGCGGCCTTCAACAAGAACGGTCGCGTCGCGCCCTGACCGGGCGCGCACCGGCCCCGTGACACGCTGCTACCGGAGCAGTGAGCACGGTGTCCGGATTGCGGCATTTCAACACCTTCATCTAGGCTGAAAATACGGACCCGGCACTGCTTGAACCCCCGAGCAGGCAGTGCCGGGATCCCTTTTCGCACTCCCCGAGGGAGCACCTCACGGTGAGCAACGAGTAGCGTGGCCCTCATGGCTCCGACCTCCACACCGCAGACGCCCTTCGGGCGGGTCCTGACCGCCATGGTCACGCCCTTCACCGCCGACGGCGCCCTCGACCTCGACGGCGCGCAGCGCCTCGCCGCACACCTGGTCGACGCAGGCAACGACGGCCTCGTCGTCAACGGCACCACCGGTGAGTCCCCCACCACCAGCGATGCGGAGAAAGCCCAGCTCGTACGAGCCGTCGTGGAGGCGGTCGGCGACCGCGCCCACGTCGTCGCCGGAGCCGGCACCAACGACACCCGTCACAGCATCGAGCTCGCCCGCGCCGCCGAGCAGGCCGGCGCCCACGGCCTCCTCGTCGTGACCCCGTACTACAACAAGCCCCCGCAGGAGGGTCTGCGCCGGCACTTCACCGCCGTCGCCGACGCCACCGGCCTGGACGTCATGCTCTACGACATCCCCGGCCGCAGCGGCGTGCAGATCGAGACCGAGACCATGGTCCGGCTCGCCGAGCACCCGCGCATCGTCGCCACCAAGGACGCCAAGGGCGACCTGGCCGCCGCGAGCTGGGCCATGGCCCGCTCGGGGCTCGCCTGGTACTCCGGCGACGACATGCTCAACCTCCCGCTGCTGTCCGTGGGCGCGGCGGGCTTCGTCTCCGTCGTCGGCCACGTCGTCGCCCCCGAGCTGCGCGCGCTCGTGGAGGCCTACCGCTCCGGCGACATCGACAAGGCTGCCGAGATCCACCGGCGGCTGCTGCCGGTCTACACAGGCATGTTCCGCACCCAGGGCGTCATGACCACCAAGGCCGCCCTCGCCCTCCAGGGCCTGCCGGCCGGCCCGCTGCGACTGCCGCTCATCGGACTCACGGACGAGCAGACCGAGCAGCTCAAGAGCGATCTCGCCGCCGGCGGGGTACAGCTCTGACACCCAGACTTCACAACCGCATACCGGTCAACTGAATACCGACCCAACTGAATACCGACGACAACTGCAAGTGCACGAATGTCACGCGCGCCATGTGTCCACGGGGCATGTGGCGTGCGTGGTGAGGAGAGTCTTTTGAGCCACCCGCACCCCGAACTCGGTTCGCCGCCGAAGCTCCCGAAGGGCGGCCTGCGCGTCACCCCGCTCGGCGGCCTCGGCGAGATCGGCCGCAACATGACGGTCTTCGAGTACGACGGCCGCCTGCTGATCGTCGACTGCGGAGTGCTCTTCCCCGAGGAGGAGCAGCCCGGAGTCGATCTGATCCTGCCGGACTTCACGTCCATCCGTGACCGGCTCGACGACATCGACGGCATCGTGCTCACGCACGGTCACGAGGACCACATCGGAGGTGTCCCCTACCTCCTCCGCGAGAAGGCGGACATCCCGCTGATCGGCTCCAAGCTGACCCTCGCCCTGATCGAGGCGAAGCTCCAGGAGCACCGCATCCGCCCCTACACCCTCGAGGTCGTCGAGGGCGACCGCGAGCGCCTGGGCCCCTTCGACTGCGAGTTCATCGCGGTCAACCACTCCATCCCGGACGCCCTGGCCGTCGCCATCCGCACCCCGGCCGGCATGGCCGTGCACACCGGCGACTTCAAGATGGACCAGCTCCCGCTGGACCGTCGCCTGACCGACCTGCCCGCCTTCGCCAAGCTCGGCGAGGAGGGCATCGACCTGCTGCTCGTGGACTCCACGAACGCCGAGGTCCCCGGCTTCGTGCCGCCGGAGCGCGACATCTCCGGCGTCCTGCGCCAGGTCTTCGCGGGCGCCCAGAAGCGCATCATCGTGGCGAGCTTCGCCAGCCACGTCCACCGCATCCAGCAGATCCTCGACGCCGCGCACGAGTACGGCCGCCGGGTCGCCTTCGTCGGCCGCTCGATGGTCCGCAACATGGGCATCGCCCGCGACCTGGGCTACCTGCGGGTGCCGGCCGGCCTCGTCGTGGACGTCAAGACCCTCGACGACCTGCCGGACGACGAGGTCGTGCTCGTCTGCACCGGCTCCCAGGGCGAGCCGATGGCCGCGCTGTCGCGCATGGCCAACCGCGACCACCAGATCCGGATCGTCCAGGGCGACACCGTCATCCTGGCCTCGTCCCTGATCCCGGGCAACGAGAACGCGGTCTACCGCGTCATCAACGGCCTGACCCGGTGGGGCGCCAACGTCGTGCACAAGGGCAACGCCCGCGTCCACGTCTCCGGCCACGCCTCGGCGGGCGAGCTGCTGTACTTCTACAACATCTGCAAGCCGAAGAACCTGATGCCGGTCCACGGCGAATGGCGCCACCTGCGCGCCAACGCCGAGCTCGGCGCCCTGACCGGCATCCCCAAGGACCACATCGTCATCGCCGAGGACGGCGTCGTCGTGGACCTGGTCGACGGCAAGGCGAAGATCGTCGGCAAGGTGCAGGCGGGCTATGTGTACGTGGACGGCCTCTCGGTCGGCGACGTCACCGAGGCCTCCCTCAAGGACCGCCGCATCCTCGGCGACGAGGGCATCATCTCCGTCTTCGTGGTCGTCGACAGCACCACGGGCAAGGTCGTCAGCGGCCCGCAGATCCAGGCGCGCGGCTCGGGCATCGAGGACGCGGCGTTCAACGCCGTCGCCCCGAAGATCGAGGAAGCCATCGCCAAGGCCGCCGCCGACGGCGTCGCCGAGCCGCACCAGCTCCAGCAGCTGGTGCGCCGCACGGTGGGCAAGTGGGTCTCCGACAGCTACCGCCGCCGTCCGATGATCCTCCCGGTCGTGGTTGAGGTCTGACGTCACGTCAGCCCTACGGGACGGCCGCCCCGGCTCGATTTGCATCCGGGTGCGGCCGTCCAGTACGTTTACGTCTCCACCGCAGCGGGAACGCCGAGCGCCTAGTGCGCCAGGCGGATCTGGAAAGCGGATGGAAATCCGACTCAGAGAAAATCTGATAAAGTCGGAAACCCCCGCCAACGGGGACCGGAAATGAAATCCGAACCACTGCTTCGAATGTGAAGCGGTAAGGAACGGAAAACGGATCTGGTAAGGTTGGAAACAACGAAGGGAAGCGCCCGGAGGAAAGCCCGAGAGGGTGAGTACAAAGGAAGCGTCCGTTCCTTGAGAACTCAACAGCGTGCCAAAAGTCAACGCCAGATATGTTGACACCCCGTCCATCTCGATGGATGAGGTTCCTTTAAAAGTCCTACCGGATCCTTTGCGGATCGGGTGGGCACACACAGCGAGGACGCTGTGAACGACCGGGCCTATTCCGCCTGGTTGTTCCGCTCAACGCGAGTGTGAACCGGATTACCGGTAAACATTCACGGAGAGTTTGATCCTGGCTCAGGACGAACGCTGGCGGCGTGCTTAACACATGCAAGTCGAACGATGAAGCCCTTCGGGGTGGATTAGTGGCGAACGGGTGAGTAACACGTGGGCAATCTGCCCTGCACTCTGGGACAAGCCCTGGAAACGGGGTCTAATACCGGATACGACCTTCGAGCGCATGCTTGAAGGTGGAAAGCTCCGGCGGTGCAGGATGAGCCCGCGGCCTATCAGCTTGTTGGTGGGGTAATGGCCTACCAAGGCGACGACGGGTAGCCGGCCTGAGAGGGCGACCGGCCACACTGGGACTGAGACACGGCCCAGACTCCTACGGGAGGCAGCAGTGGGGAATATTGCACAATGGGCGAAAGCCTGATGCAGCGACGCCGCGTGAGGGATGACGGCCTTCGGGTTGTAAACCTCTTTCAGCAGGGAAGAAGCGAGAGTGACGGTACCTGCAGAAGAAGCGCCGGCTAACTACGTGCCAGCAGCCGCGGTAATACGTAGGGCGCAAGCGTTGTCCGGAATTATTGGGCGTAAAGAGCTCGTAGGCGGCTTGTCACGTCGGATGTGAAAGCCCGGGGCTTAACCCCGGGTCTGCATTCGATACGGGCAGGCTAGAGTTCGGTAGGGGAGATCGGAATTCCTGGTGTAGCGGTGAAATGCGCAGATATCAGGAGGAACACCGGTGGCGAAGGCGGATCTCTGGGCCGATACTGACGCTGAGGAGCGAAAGCGTGGGGAGCGAACAGGATTAGATACCCTGGTAGTCCACGCCGTAAACGTTGGGAACTAGGTGTGGGCGACATTCCACGTCGTCCGTGCCGCAGCTAACGCATTAAGTTCCCCGCCTGGGGAGTACGGCCGCAAGGCTAAAACTCAAAGGAATTGACGGGGGCCCGCACAAGCAGCGGAGCATGTGGCTTAATTCGACGCAACGCGAAGAACCTTACCAAGGCTTGACATACACCGGAAACGGCCAGAGATGGTCGCCCCCTTGTGGTCGGTGTACAGGTGGTGCATGGCTGTCGTCAGCTCGTGTCGTGAGATGTTGGGTTAAGTCCCGCAACGAGCGCAACCCTTGTCCTGTGTTGCCAGCATGCCCTTCGGGGTGATGGGGACTCACAGGAGACTGCCGGGGTCAACTCGGAGGAAGGTGGGGACGACGTCAAGTCATCATGCCCCTTATGTCTTGGGCTGCACACGTGCTACAATGGCCGGTACAATGAGCTGCGATACCGCGAGGTGGAGCGAATCTCAAAAAGCCGGTCTCAGTTCGGATTGGGGTCTGCAACTCGACCCCATGAAGTTGGAGTTGCTAGTAATCGCAGATCAGCATTGCTGCGGTGAATACGTTCCCGGGCCTTGTACACACCGCCCGTCACGTCACGAAAGTCGGTAACACCCGAAGCCGGTGGCCCAACCCTTGTGGAGGGAGCCGTCGAAGGTGGGACTGGCGATTGGGACGAAGTCGTAACAAGGTAGCCGTACCGGAAGGTGCGGCTGGATCACCTCCTTTCTAAGGAGCACATAGCCGACTGCGAGCGAATGACTCGCACGGTTGCTCATGGGTGGAACGTTGACTATTCGGCACAGTTCTTGAGGGATCACTAGTACTGCTTCGGCGTGGAACGTGAATCTTGAAAGACTGGGCCGGGCACGCTGTTGGGTATCTGAGGGTACGGACTTCGGTCTGAACCTTCGCGATGCCGGCCCCGGTAAAGCTTTGCTTCGGCAGAGTGTGACGGGTGGCTGGTCGTTGCTTGAGAACTGCACAGTGGACGCGAGCATCTGTGGCCAAGTTTTTAAGGGCGCACGGTGGATGCCTTGGCACCAGGAACCGATGAAGGACGTGGGAGGCCGCGATAGGCCCCGGGGAGCTGTCAACCGAGCTTTGATCCGGGGGTGTCCGAATGGGGAAACCCGGCAGTCGTCATGGGCTGTCACCCGCTGCTGAACACATAGGCAGTGTGGAGGGAACGCGGGGAAGTGAAACATCTCAGTACCCGCAGGAAGAGAAAACAACCGTGATTCCGGGAGTAGTGGCGAGCGAAACTGGATGAGGCCAAACCGTATGTGTGTGATACCCGGCAGGGGTTGCGCATGCGGGGTTGTGGGATCTCTTTTTCATGGTCTGCCGGCCATGAGACGAGTCAGAAACCGTTGGTGTAGGCGAAGGACATGCGAAAGGTCCGGCGTAGAGGGTAAGACCCCCGTAGCTGAAACATCAACGGCTCGTTTAAGAGACACCCAAGTAGCACGGGGCCCGAGAAATCCCGTGTGAATCTGGCGGGACCACCCGCTAAGCCTAAATATTCCCTGGTGACCGATAGCGGATAGTACCGTGAGGGAATGGTGAAAAGTACCGCGGGAGCGGAGTGAAATAGTACCTGAAACCGTGTGCCTACAAGCCGTGGGAGCGTCGCGCATCAAGCTTGCTTGGTGCGTCGTGACTGCGTGCCTTTTGAAGAATGAGCCTGCGAGTTTGCGGTGTGTTGCGAGGTTAACCCGTGTGGGGAAGCCGTAGCGAAAGCGAGTCCGAATAGGGCGATTGAGTAGCGCGCCCAAGACCCGAAGCGGAGTGATCTAGCCATGGGCAGGTTGAAGCGGAGGTAAGACTTCGTGGAGGACCGAACCCACCAGGGTTGAAAACCTGGGGGATGACCTGTGGTTAGGGGTGAAAGGCCAATCAAACTCCGTGATAGCTGGTTCTCCCCGAAATGCATTTAGGTGCAGCGTCGTGTGTTTCTTGCCGGAGGTAGAGCACTGGATAGGCGATGGGCCCTACCGGGTTACTGACCTTAGCCAAACTCCGAATGCCGGTAAGTGAGAGCGCGGCAGTGAGACTGTGGGGGATAAGCTCCATGGTCGAGAGGGAAACAGCCCAGAGCATCGACTAAGGCCCCTAAGCGTACGCTAAGTGGGAAAGGATGTGGAGTCGCAGAGACAACCAGGAGGTTGGCTTAGAAGCAGCCACCCTTGAAAGAGTGCGTAATAGCTCACTGGTCAAGTGATTCCGCGCCGACAATGTAGCGGGGCTCAAGCGTACCGCCGAAGTCGTGTCATTCACACAATAACCCCAACGGGTGTGTGGATGGGTAGGGGAGCGTCGTGTGCCGGGTGAAGCAGCCGCGGAAGCGAGTTGTGGACGGTTCACGAGTGAGAATGCAGGCATGAGTAGCGATACACACGTGAGAAACGTGTGCGCCGATTGACTAAGGGTTCCTGGGTCAAGCTGATCTGCCCAGGGTAAGTCGGGACCTAAGGCGAGGCCGACAGGCGTAGTCGATGGACAACCGGTTGATATTCCGGTACCCGCTTTGAAACGCCCAATATCGAATCAGGCGATGCTAAGTCCGTGAAGCCGTCCTGGATCCTTCGGGTGAAGGGGAGTGGTGGAGCCGACGAACCAGACTTGTAGTAGGTAAGCGATGGGGTGACGCAGGAAGGTAGTCCAGCCCGGGCGGTGGTAGTCCCGGGGTAAGGGTGTAGGCCGTGTGATAGGCAAATCCGTCACACATTAAGGCTGAGACCTGATGCCGAGCCGATTGTGGTGAAGTGGATGATCCTATGCTGTCGAGAAAAGCCTCTAGCGAGTTTCATGGCGGCCCGTACCCTAAACCGACTCAGGTGGTCAGGTAGAGAATACCGAGGCGTTCGGGTGAACTATGGTTAAGGAACTCGGCAAAATGCCCCCGTAACTTCGGGAGAAGGGGGGCCATGTCCGGTGATGAGTCTTGCACTCTGAGCTGGGTGTGGCCGCAGAGACCAGCGAGAAGCGACTGTTTACTAAAAACACAGGTCCGTGCGAAGCCGTAAGGCGATGTATACGGACTGACGCCTGCCCGGTGCTGGAACGTTAAGGGGACCGGTTAGCTCTGTTTCGACAGGGCGAAGCTGAGAACTTAAGCGCCAGTAAACGGCGGTGGTAACTATAACCATCCTAAGGTAGCGAAATTCCTTGTCGGGTAAGTTCCGACCTGCACGAATGGCGTAACGACTTCTCGACTGTCTCAACCATAGGCCCGGTGAAATTGCACTACGAGTAAAGATGCTCGTTTCGCGCAGCAGGACGGAAAGACCCCGGGACCTTTACTATAGCTTGATATTGGTGTTCGGTTCGGCTTGTGTAGGATAGGTGGGAGACTGTGAAGTCATGGCGCCAGCCATGGTGGAGTCGTCGTTGAAATACCACTCTGGTCGTGCTGGATGTCTAACCTCGGTCCGTGATCCGGATCAGGGACAGTGTCTGGTGGGTAGTTTAACTGGGGCGGTTGCCTCCTAAAGAGTAACGGAGGCGCCCAAAGGTTCCCTCAGCCTGGTTGGCAATCAGGTGTTGAGTGTAAGTGCACAAGGGAGCTTGACTGTGAGACCGACGGGTCGAGCAGGGACGAAAGTCGGGACTAGTGATCCGGCGGTGGCTTGTGGAAGCGCCGTCGCTCAACGGATAAAAGGTACCCCGGGGATAACAGGCTGATCTTCCCCAAGAGTCCATATCGACGGGATGGTTTGGCACCTCGATGTCGGCTCGTCGCATCCTGGGGCTGGAGTCGGTCCCAAGGGTTGGGCTGTTCGCCCATTAAAGCGGTACGCGAGCTGGGTTTAGAACGTCGTGAGACAGTTCGGTCCCTATCCGCTGCGCGCGCAGGAGTCTTGAGAAGGGCTGTCCCTAGTACGAGAGGACCGGGACGGACGAACCTCTGGTGTGCCAGTTGTCCTGCCAAGGGCATGGCTGGTTGGCTACGTTCGGGAGGGATAACCGCTGAAAGCATCTAAGCGGGAAGCCTGCTTCGAGATGAGGACTCCCACCCACTTGATGGGGTAAGGCTCCCAGTAGACGACTGGGTTGATAGGCCAGGTGTGGAAGACCGGTAACGGTTGGAGCTGACTGGTACTAATAGGCCGAGGGCTTGTCCTCAGTTGCTCGCGTCCACTGTGTTAGTTCTGAAGTAACGAACTCGCCTTGCTGGCTGGAGTTCTAACTTTATAGTGTTTCGGTGGTCATAGCGTTAGGGAAACGCCCGGTTACATTCCGAACCCGGAAGCTAAGCCTTTCAGCGCCGATGGTACTGCAGGGGGGACCCTGTGGGAGAGTAGGACGCCGCCGAACTAATATTAAAAAAGCTCTGATGTGTGGACTTCGGTTCACACATCAGAGCTTTTTTGTTTTCACGATGAACTATGCGGGGTCATGCGGCGTTAACGTCGCGCGGGCACCATCCGCGGCATGGGGACTGAAGAGCGGCTGGCAGCCGCAGGGGTAGGGCCCGGAGATGACGTCGTCGTGCCGTCGTACGCGCCTGCCGCGGTCGCGGAGGCGGTGCGCGCACTCGGGGCGCAGCCCGTCTTCGCCGACATCGATCCGGCCGGCTACTGCCTCGACCCCGCCTCGGCGGCCGGCGCCATGACGCCTCGTACCGCCGCCGTCGTGGCCGTACACCTCTTCGGTCACCCTGCCGACCTGACGGCCCTACGGCTCGTCGCCGCCGCCCACGGCGCGCTTCTCCTCGAGCACACGGACACCGCGGACCTCACGGCTCTCACCCGTACGGAGGCGGAGACGTCCCGGCGTCGGGCCAACGCCGCGTACCTCACCTCTCGTCTGACCGGCGTCCTCACGCCCGTCGTCGCCCCGGGGGTCGTGCATCGCTTCGACTCCTACGTCGTGCGCGTCCCCGGCAACGGCCGGCCGGACCGGGATGCCTTCGCGCGTGCTCTTCGCGCTCGTGGTGTGCGGTGCCGTGTGCCCGTACGGACGCCCGTGCACCGTATGCCGCCGTTCCGCCGGGAGTTGTGGCTGCCGGAGACCGAGCGGGCCGCCGGCGAATGCCTCGAGCTGCCCGTGGCCGCGGAGCTGACGCGGCGGGACCTGCAGCGCCTGGTCTCGGCGTGCAATGCCCTGGGCGGTCTGGTTCCGCTTGCCGCGGCCTAGTGGTCAAAAGCCCGTGCGAGCATCGGGTATGCTTTATCTCGTTGCCGGCCCCAATAGCTCAGTCGGCAGAGCGTCTCCATGGTAAGGAGAAGGTCAACGGTTCGATTCCGTTTTGGGGCTCCATAACAAGAAGGCCCCCGCCGTTCGGCGGGGGCCTTCTTGCTGTCGTCACTCCTGCGGCTCGGGGACGCGCATCGCGAGGATGGCCATGTCGTCCGAGGCCGGTTCGGCGGCGAAACGTTCGACCGCGCGCAGGATCCGGGCGGCCACGGCGCCCGCCGTGAGGCCCGTACACGTCGTCAGGACGTCCGTCAGGCCGTCGTCGCCCAGCATGCGGGTTCCCTCGCGGCGCTCGGTGACGCCGTCCGTGACGCAGAGCAGGACGTCGCCGGGGTCCAGGGTGACCGTCTGCTCGTACAGCTCGAGGTCCTCCATGACGCCCAGCAGCGGTTGCGGATCGGCGGCGGGCTCGACCGTGCCGTCCTGGCGCAGGCGCAGCGGGAGCGGGTGGCCGGCGCAGACCACCTTCAGGAGGGCGCTGCCGTCGGGCTGGGGCCACAGCTCGCCGTAGAGGAGCGTGAGGAAGCGGCTGCGGGCGCCCTCGTCGAGGATGGCCGCGTTCAGCCGCTGCAGCACCGCGGGGCCTCCGAAGCCCTCGCGGGCCAGCAGGCGCAGGGCGTGGCGGGCCAGGCCGGTGACGGCGGCGGCCTCAGGTCCCGTGCCGCAGACGTCGCCGATCGCGAAGCCGTACGCGCCGTCGCGGATGGGGAAGATGTCGTAGAAGTCGCCGCCGACCTCGTTGCCCTCGCCCGCCGCGCGGTAGATGACCTCGACCTCCACGCCGGGGACGTCCGGCAGTTCGGGCGGGAGGAGGCTGCGCTGGAGGCTCTGGCTGATGGCGGTGCGCTCGCTGTAGAGCCGGGCGTTGTCCAGCGCGAGCGCGGCCCGGCGGGAGAGGTCCTCGGCGAGTTCCAGGATCTCCTGGCGGAAGTGGTCGTCGGTGGGCTTGCCGAGCGTGAGCATGCCGATGACGCGGTTGCGGGCGACGAGCGGCAGGACGACCGTCTCGCCGCCGACCGCGGCCGCCGTGGCGAGCGAGGTGCCCGGGGCGGGCATGTTGCCCGTGGTGTCGGCGAGGCCGAGGCTGCGCAGAGAGGTGCGCAGGGCGGCGGAATGGGCGGCCTCGGTGGGGGCGGTCCAGACGCGGGCGCCGGGGGTGGGGACCGGTTCGGGCGGGGCGACCTTGACCAGCAGGGCCTTGAGGCCGTCGATGCGGTCCTCGTCCTCGTGCAGGACGTAGGAGAGCTCCGGCTCCGAGGACTGGTCGGCGATGGTGTAGACGGCGCACCAGGCGGCGAGGGTGGGGACGGTCATCTGGGCCATGAGGGCCAGCGTCTGGTCCCGGTCGAGGGTGCCGGCGAGCAGGTCGGAGGCCTCGACGAGGAAGGAGAGCGAGCCGCGGCGGAGGCGTTCCAGCTCGCCGAGGCGGGCGGATTCGACGGCCAGGGCGATGCGGTCGGCGGCGAACTGCAGGCGCAGGGCTTCTTCGTTGCCGTAGCGCCGGGGCGACTCGGCGGCGACGCCGAGCGAGCCGGTGAGGCGGCCCTCGACCTTGAGGGGAACGGTGACGACCGAGCGCATGCCGGTGTCGTTGAGGAGGGGCACGGCGCCGGGGACGGCGGCGAGGTCGTCGTGGACGGCCGGCATCCGGGCGGAGCCGTAGCGTCCGGTGCCGGCTTCGACGGGGACCCGGGCGAAGCGCTGGCGGGTGGAGGGCAGACCGGTGGAGGCGCGGACCTCCAGCTCCGTCTCGTCGTCGGTGGCGAGCAGGAGATAGGCGGAGTCGCCGTCGAGCATGTCGCGCGCTCGTTCGACGGTGCGCTGGAGCAGTCCGTCGAGGTCGTCGGGGGCGGGGGAGCCGATGAAGACCTCGAAGGGGTCGGCGGAGGTGCCGCGCTCGCCGGTGCCCGAATCGCCGGCGGGGGAGCGGGGCGGGCTCTGCAGGACGGCGCGCTCCTCGTCCCGTACGAGCAGGCAGACGGTCGAGGGGGCGCCGGCGGTGTCGCGGACGCGCAGGTGGGAGGCGTAGACGGGGAGGACGCGGCCGTCGGCGCCCCTTATGCCGTAGGAGCCTTCCCAGCGGGAGAGGCGCAGGGCCTCGGCGATGCCGGTGGAGGTGCCGGGGGTGTGGGGCCAGGCGGCGAGGTCGGTCAGCGGCTTGCCGAGGATCTGGTCGGGTGGGAAGCCGAAGAGCTCGTGGGCGTCCTCGTTCCAGGCGGTGATGGCGCCCGTGCGGTCGATCTGGACGACGGCGACGCGGACGCGGGTGTCGGCGATCGGGAGCGCCTCGGCGGGGAGCGCGGGGCCGGCGGAACGGGTGCCGGCCGGGCGGTCGGGCAGGTCGAGGCGGAACCACACGGTCTTCGCGGTGGCGGTGTACTCGACGCCCCAGCGGGAGGCGATGGCCGCGCACAGGAGCAGGCCGCGGCCGCCCTCGCGGTCCAGGCTACCGAACTGGCGTCCGGGTTCCTGCAGCGGAACTTCGCGTTCGGGGTAACGGTCCGCAACCTCCACGCGCACACCGGTGTTCATACGTACGCAGAGCACGTCCGCATGAGTGCCTGCGTGGACGACGGCATTGGTGACGAGTTCGCTGGTCAGGACGACGGCGTCGTCGATGATGTCGGGGAAGCCCCAGCCCTGGAGGGTGTCCCGGACGAAGGCCCGGGCGGCGGCGACCGAGCGTCCGACCGGCTCGAAGGTGGCGGCTGCCCGCGCGGTGATCACAGGTCTCCTCGTGTACGTCTCGGCGATCTGCTCACCCATGTGCAGCGCCCCTCCATTGCCCTGGCCGGATGCCAGGTTACTTACCTCCGCCGGGTGCGCGGATGGCGGTGCACAGGGATTCCACCTTGCGGGGTGCGGGCGGACCGTGTGCGATGCTGCCGACTGTTATGGCCTGGTAGGGCCGGGGTGAAACACTGGGAAAGCTCGAAGCGGAAGCCCGGCGAGAATGATCGACCCAGCGGGAGGGACACGGTGGAGTCTGGCGCAGCGGCGCGGGGCGCAAGCACGCGCGCGAAGGGCGGACGGTCCCGGCCCAATGGAACCACGGAGGTGGACGCCGCAGCGCTGAACCGGTTGCTGTCGGCGCTCGAGGCGATGCGGGACGGGAACTTCCGCAAGCGTCTGACGGTCTCCGGTGACGGTGTGATGGCCGAGATCGCCGCCGTGTTCAACGAGGTGGCGGACCGCAATCTGCAGCTGACCGGTGAGCTGGCCCGGGTGCGGCGGGTGGTCGGTCGTGAGGGAAAACTCACCGAGCGCCTGGAGGTCGGGGCCTGCGAGGGCGCCTGGGCGGCGGCGATCGACGCCTCGAACGCCCTGGTCGACGATCTGGTGCGGCCGGTGTCCGAGGTGGGCCGGGTGCTGTCGGCGGTGGCCGAGGGCGACCTGGAGCAGCGGATGGACCTGCGCTCCCAGGGCGCGGACGGCGCGGCGCATCCGCTGCGGGGCGAGTTCCTGAAGGTCGGGCGTACGGTCAACGGCCTGGTGGACCAGCTCTCGGCGTTCACCGACGAGGTGACCCGGGTGGCCAGCGAGGTGGGTACCGAGGGCAAGCTCGGCGGCCAGGCCCGGGTACGCGGAATGTCCGGTTCGTGGAAGGACCTCACGGACTCCGTCAACACGATGGCGTCCCGGCTGACCGCCCAGGTGCGTGACATCGCGCTGGTGACGACCGCGGTCGCCAAGGGCGATCTCTCCCGCAAGGTCACGGTCCATGTGGCCGGAGAGATGCTGGAGCTGAAGAACACCGTCAACACGATGGTCGACCAGCTGTCCTCCTTCGCCTCCGAGGTCACGCGCGTGGCCCGGGAGGTGGGCACGGAGGGCGAGCTGGGCGGCCAGGCGCAGGTGCCCGGGGTCGCCGGGGTCTGGAAGGACCTCACCGACTCGGTGAACCTCATGGCGGGCAACCTCACCGCCCAGGTGCGCGGCATCGCGCAGGTGACGACGGCCGTCGCGAACGGCGACCTGTCGCAGAAGGTCACGGTGACGGCGCGTGGCGAGGTCGCGCAGCTGGCCGAGACGATCAACCAGATGACGGAGACGCTGCGCACGTTCGCCGACGAGGTCACCCGGGTGGCCAACGAGGTGGGTGCCGAGGGCCGGCTGGGCGGTCAGGCGGCGGTGCCGGGTGCGGCGGGTACGTGGAAGGACCTCACCGACTCGGTGAACACCGCCTTCCGTAACCTCACCGGCCAGGTGCGGGACATCGCGCAGGTGACCACGGCGGTGGCCAACGGCGATCTGGGCCAGAAGGTGACCGTCGACGTCTCCGGCGAGATGCTGGAGCTGAAGAACACCGTGAACGGCATGGTGGACCAGCTCCAGTCCTTCGGCGCCGAAGTGACGCGTGTGGCGCGGGAGATCGGTGTCGAGGGCGAGCTCGGCGGTCAGGCGGCGGTGCCGGGTGCGGCGGGTACGTGGAAGGACCTCACCGACTCGGTGAACACCGCCTTCCGCAACCTCACCGGCCAGGTCCGCAACATCGCCCAGGTGACGACGGCCGTCGCGAACGGCGACCTGTCGCAGAAGGTCACCGTCGACGTCTCCGGCGAGATGCTGCAGTTGAAGAACACCGTCAACACGATGGTGGACCAGCTCTCGTCCTTCGCCGACCAGGTCACCAGGATGGCGCGGGACGTGGGCACGGAGGGCCGGCTCGGCGGCCAGGCCCGCGTGGACGGCGTCAGCGGCACCTGGAAGGAGCTGACCGACTCCGTCAACTTCATGGCGGGCAACCTCACTTCCCAGGTGCGGCAGATCGCTCAGGTGACCACGGCGGTGGCGCGTGGTGATCTGTCGCAGAAGATCGACGTGGATGCCCGGGGCGAGATCCTGGAGCTGAAGAACACCATCAACACGATGGTCGACCAGCTCTCCGCCTTCGCCGAGCAGGTCACGCGGGTGGCCCGCGAGGTCGGCACCGACGGCCGGCTCGGCGGGCAGGCGCAGGTCCCGGGCGTGGCGGGCGTATGGCGTGACCTGACGGACTCGGTCAACGGCATGGCGGGCAACCTGACAGCCCAGGTCCGCAACATCGCCCAGGTCGCCACGGCGGTGGCGCGTGGTGATCTGTCGCAGAAGATCGACGTGGATGCCCGGGGCGAGATCCTGGAGCTGAAGAACACCATCAACACGATGGTCGACCAGCTGTCGTCCTTCGCCGACCAGGTCACGCGGGTGGCCCGGGAGGTGGGCACCGAGGGCATCCTGGGCGGCCAGGCGGAGGTCCAGGGGGTGTCCGGCACCTGGAAGGACCTCACGCAGTCGGTCAACTTCATGGCCAACAACCTGACATCGCAGGTCCGCAACATCGCCGAGGTCACCACCGCGGTCGCCAAGGGCGACCTGTCGAAGAAGATCACCGTCGACGCCAAGGGCGAGATCCTCGAGCTCGTCACCACCGTGAACACGATGGTCGACCAGCTGTCGGACTTCGCCGAGCAGGTCACCCGCGTCGCCCGCGAGGTGGGCACCGAGGGCCAGCTCGGCGGCCAGGCGCGGGTGCGCGACGTCACCGGCATCTGGAAGGACCTCAGCGACAACGTCAACCTGATGGCCAACAACCTGACCAGCCAGGTGCGGAACATCTCGCAGGTCGCCGGCGCGGTCGCCAACGGCGACCTCACCAAGAAGGTCACCGTCGAGGCGCGCGGCGAGGTCGCCCAGCTCGCCGACACCGTCAACACGATGGTCACCACCCTGTCGTCCTTCGCCGACGAGGTCACGCGCGTGGCCCGCGAGGTGGGCACCGACGGCATCCTCGGCGGCCAGGCGCGGGTGCCCGGCGTGAGCGGCACCTGGAAGGACCTCACCGAGTCGGTGAACTCGATGGCGTCCAACCTGACCGGCCAGGTCCGCAACATCGCCATGGTGACCACCGCCATCGCGCAGGGCGACCTCACCAAGAAGATCGACATCGACGCGCGGGGGGAGATCCTCCAGCTGAAGACGACCATCAACACGATGGTCGACCAGCTGTCCTCCTTCGCCGACCAGGTCACCCGCGTCGCCCGCGAGGTGGGCACCGAGGGCCAGCTCGGCGGCCAGGCCCGGGTGCGCGACGTCGACGGCACCTGGCGCGACCTGACGGAGTCGGTCAACGAGATGGCGGGCAACCTCACCCGCCAGGTGCGGGCCATCGCCGAGGTCGCCACGGCCGTGACCCGCGGCGACCTCAACCTCAAGATCGACGTCGACGCGGCCGGCGAGATCCTGGAACTCCAGGACAACATCAACACGATGATCGCCAACCTCCGCGAGACCACGCTGGCCAACAAGGAGCAGGACTGGCTCAAGGGCAACCTCGCCCGGATCTCGGGCCTCATGCAGGGCCGCCGCGACCTGCAGGACGTGGCGGGGCTCATCATGAGCGAGCTCACCCCCGTCGTCTCCGCGCAGCACGGCGCGTTCTTCCTGGCGATGCCCACGGACCCGCAGGAGGCCGAGCGGGACGAGGACGCCTACGAGCTGCGCATGCTCGGCTCGTACGGCTACTCGATGGGCGCCATGCCCACCTCCTTCCGGCCGGGCGAGTCGCTCATCGGAACGGCGGCCAAGGAGAAGCGGACGATCCTGGTGGAGAACGTCCCGCCGGGCTATCTGAAGATCGCCTCCGGGCTGGGCGAGGCCCCGCCGGCCCATGTGATCGTGCTGCCGGTGCTGTTCGAGGGCCAGGTGCTGGGCGTGATCGAGCTGGCGTCCTTCCAGCCGTTCGCCCAGATCCAGAAGGACTTCCTGAGCCAGATCGCCGAGATGATCGGCACCAGCGTCAACACCATCAGCGTGAACACCAAGACCGAGGTGCTGCTCAAGCAGTCGCAGGAGCTGACCGAGCAGCTGCGCGAGCGGTCGGCCGAGCTGGAGAACCGGCAGAAGGCCCTGGAGATCTCCAACGCCGAGCTGGAGGAGAAGTCCGAGCGGCTGGCCCGGCAGAACCGCGACATCGAGGTCAAGAACACCGAGATCGAGGAGGCCCGGCAGGTGCTGGAGGAGCGCGCCGAGCAGCTCGCGGTCTCCATGCGCTACAAGTCCGAGTTCCTGGCCAACATGTCGCACGAGCTGCGCACCCCGCTCAACTCGCTGCTGATCCTGGCCAAGCTGCTCGCCGACAACGCCGAGGGCAACCTCTCCCCGAAGCAGGTCGAGTTCGCCGACACCATCCACGGCGCGGGCTCGGACCTGCTGCAGCTGATCAACGACATCCTGGACCTGTCCAAGGTCGAGGCGGGCAAGATGGACGTCAGCCCGAGCAGGATCGCGCTGGTCCAGCTCGTGGACTATGTGGAGGCGACGTTCCGGCCGCTGACGGCGGAGAAGGGCCTGGACTTCTCGGTACGGGTCTCGCCGGAGCTTCCGGCCACGCTTCACACCGACGAGCAGCGGCTGCTGCAGGTGCTGCGCAACCTGCTCTCGAACGCGGTGAAGTTCACCGACACGGGCGCCGTCGAGCTGGTCATCCGCCCGGCCGGCGCGGACGTGCCGGACAGCATCCGGGAGCAGCTGCTGGAGGCCGGTTCGCTGCGCGACGCGGACGGCGAGATGATCGCCTTCTCCGTCACCGACACCGGCATCGGCATCGCGGCCAGCAAGATGCGGGTCATCTTCGAGGCGTTCAAGCAGGCCGACGGCACCACCAGCCGCAAGTACGGCGGCACGGGCCTGGGGCTGTCCATCAGCCGGGAGATCGCGCGGCTGCTGGGCGGTGAGATCGACGCGGCCAGCGAGCCGGGCCGGGGCTCGACGTTCACGCTCTACCTGCCGCTCAACCCCGGCGAGCTGCCGCCGCACGCGTACCCGCAGCCGGAGTCCGGCGGTGCCGTCGCCGGCCTGGGGGCGGCGCCGGGCGGGGGCGAGCTGGAGAGCTCGCCCGCGCGGCAGGCCGCGGGGCTCGTCCTGCGCCGCCGCCGGGCCGCGCAGGCGGCCGGGCAGGCCCAGGCGCTGTCCGCGGCCGCCCACGGCGAGAGCCCGGTCCCGGGCGCGCGGACGTCCCGTACGGCTCCCGCGCCGCACGAGCCGTGGCTGACCGGCGCGTACACCGGCATGGGCCAGCCCGCGGAGACCGGTTTCGGCGGCACGTTCCACGGCGAGAAGGTGCTGATCGTCGACGACGACATCCGCAACGTCTTCGCCCTCACCAGCGTGCTGGAACAGCACGGGCTGTCGGTGCTCTACGCGGAGAACGGCCGCGAGGGGATCGAGGTGCTGGAGCAGCACGACGACGTCGTGGTGGTCCTGATGGACATCATGATGCCGGAGATGGACGGCTATGCCACGACGGCCGCGATCCGCAGGATGCCGCAGTTCGCGGGGCTGCCCATCATCGCGCTGACGGCGAAGGCGATGAAGGGGGACCGGGAGAAGAGCATCGATGCCGGTGCATCCGACTATGTCACGAAACCGGTCGATACAGACCATCTTCTGACGGTGATGGAGCAGTGGATGCGCGCAGAGTGACGGAATCTTGTTCACCGTTTGACGATCTGCTGACGGAGTGTGGCCGAGGACGTGTGGGGCGGCGGCATTCGGGGAACCTTCTGGTCTCCCACCACGTTTCTGCTACGTGCACAGTGACATCGCGGTGACAGGGTGTGGTGACGGCCGGGGTGCGGCTACCATGACCGGCACAAGGACGGGCGGCGCAAGGGAGTCGTCCCCTGGGGCGGCGCCCGGTACTTCCCCCGGCTCATCGAGCTGGGGAGACCCCAAGCCGGGACGAGGAGGACGGGGCATGGTGCAGAAGGCCAAGATCCTCCTGGTCGATGACCGGCCGGAAAATCTGCTGGCGCTGGAGGCCATCCTCTCGGCGCTCGATCAGACACTGGTGCGGGCATCGTCAGGGGAGGAAGCGCTCAAGGCGCTGCTGACGGACGACTTCGCGGTGATCCTGCTGGACGTTCAGATGCCCGGCATGGACGGCTTCGAGACCGCCGCGCACATCAAGCGGCGGGAGCGGACCCGGGACATCCCGATCATCTTCCTCACCGCCATCAACCACGGGCCCCACCACACCTTCCGCGGCTACGCCGCCGGCGCGGTGGACTACATCTCCAAGCCCTTCGACCCGTGGGTGCTGCGCGCCAAGGTCTCGGTCTTCGTCGAGCTGTACATGAAGAACTGCCAGCTGCGCGAGCAGGCCTCCCTGCTGCGCCTGCAGCTGGAGAGCGGCCAGTCCGGCCGTGCCGGGGCGATAGAACCGCAGGAGCCTGCCGGCCTGCTCGCGGAGCTCTCCGCGCGGCTCGCCGCCGTCGAGGAACAGGCCGAGGCGCTCTCCAAACAGCTGGACGAGTCCGCCGACGCCGCCGCGGTCGCCACCGCCGCCCATCTGGAGCGCAAGCTCACCGGGCTGCGGCGGGCCCTGGACGCCCTGGAGCCCGGCACCGGCAGCGGCGCGAGCCCGCTCCCCGCGCCGAACTGATGACGCCTCGCCACCCTGCTCCTTGACGCCGCGTCACCCTTGTCGCCGCAGCACCACGACACGAACGGGTGAACGCCCGGCCGCACGTGTACCGCGCGACCGACACCGGTAATCTCGGCACCATGGCCTCACGTACGTCCGGCAAGGGTTCCCAGAGCACCGCGGGCAACTCCAAGCAGCGCGCCGGACGTCCCGGGGGCGCCGCCAAGAAGGCGCCCGCCAAGGCGCCCGCGAAGAAGGCGCCTGCCAAGCCCGCGGGCCGTCCGCCCGCGCGCAAGGCGCCCGCCAGGAAGCCCGCCGCCAAGGCGGCGCCCAAGCGGCCCGGCGGCGCCCGCCGCGCCGGGGCCGGGCTGGCGCACGGCGCCGGCGCGCTGTTCCGCGGTGTCGGCCGCGGCGCCAAGGGACTGGACCCGGCCCACCGCAAGGACGGGCTCGCCCTGCTGCTGCTCGGCGCGGCGCTCGTCGTCGCCGCCGGCACCTGGTCGACCCTCGACGGCCCCGTGGGCGACCTCATAAGACTGCTCGTCACCGGCGCGTTCGGCCGCCTCGACCTGGTCGTGCCCGTACTCCTCGGCATCATCGCCGTCCGCCTCTTCCGCCATCCCGAGCGGCCCGAGGCCAACGGACGGATCGTCATCGGCCTGTCCGCGCTGGTCATCGGCGTCCTCGGGCAGGTCCACGTGGCCTGCGGGTCGCCCGGGCGCGACGACGGCTCACAGGCCCTGCAGGACGCCGGCGGCCTGATCGGCTGGGCCGCCTCCAAGCCCCTGCTCTACGCGGTCGGCGAGGTCCTGGCCGTACCCCTGCTGGCCCTGCTCACGATCTTCGGGCTGCTGGTGGTCACCGCGACGCCCGTCAACGCCATCCCGCGGCGGCTGCGACAGCTCGGCATGCGCCTGGGCGTCATCGAACCCGGGCCGGGCGAGTACGACGCGCGGGCCGAGGAGGCCTACGCCGAGTACGACGACGAGTGGCGCGACGCCGCGCCCGCCCGCCGCCCCCGCCGCGCGCCCGCCGCCGGCCCCGAGGCCGCCGAGGCGCAGGAGCTCGGCAAGCGCCGCACTCCGCGTCGCACGCCCGTCGCGCCCCCGGCGGGCCGCAGCCCGACGCGGTGGACCTCGCGGCCGCTGCCGCGGCGGCGCTGGACGGAGCCGTCCTGCACGGCGTCCAGCCCTCGCCGCTGGTGGCCGACCTCAGCAGCGGGCTCTCGCCGGACGGGGGCCGGGCCGGCGCCCCCGCGCCCGCCCGTGGCGCCGGACGCGCGGGGCGGGCCGCCCCCGAGCAGACCCCCACCGCCGTGCCCGACCTCACCAAGCCCGCGCCCGAACCCGCCGGCGGGCTGCCCGCGCGGGCCGAGCAGCTCCAGCTCGCCGGGGACATCACCTACTCCCTGCCCTCGCTCGACCTCCTGGAGCGCGGCGGCCCGGGCAAGTCCCGCAGCGCCGCCAACGACGCCATAGTGGCCGCGCTGACCAACGTCTTCGCGGAGTTCAAGGTCGACGCGGCCGTCACCGGCTTCACCCGGGGCCCGACGGTCACGCGCTACGAGGTCGAGCTGGGCCCGGCCGTCAAGGTCGAGCGGATCACCGCGCTCACCAAGAACATCGCCTACGCCGTCGCCAGCCCCGACGTACGGATCATCAGCCCCATCCCCGGCAAGTCGGCCGTCGGCATCGAGATCCCCAACACCGACCGGGAGATGGTCAACCTCGGCGACGTGCTGCGCCTGGCGGCCGCGGCCGAGGACGACCACCCCATGCTCGTCGCGCTCGGCAAGAACGTCGAGGGCGGCTACGAGATGGCCAACCTGGCGAAGATGCCGCACATCCTGGTGGCCGGCGCCACCGGCTCCGGCAAGTCGTCCTGCATCAACTGCCTGATCACCTCGCTGATGGTGCGCGCCACCCCCGAGGACGTACGGATGGTGCTCGTCGACCCCAAGCGCGTCGAGCTGACCGCCTACGAGGGCATCCCGCACCTGATCACGCCGATCATCACCAACCCCAAGCGCGCCGCCGAGGCCCTGCAGTGGGTCGTGCGCGAGATGGACCTGCGCTACGACGACCTGGCCGCCTACGGCTTCCGGCACATCGACGACTTCAACGCGGCCGTGCGCGCCGGAAAGGTCAAGCCGCCGGAGGGCAGCGGGCGGGAGCTGACGCCGTACCCCTATCTGCTGGTCATCGTCGACGAGCTGGCGGACCTGATGATGGTGGCCCCGCGCGACGTCGAGGACTCGATCGTCCGCATCACCCAGCTGGCGCGCGCCGCCGGCATCCACCTGGTGCTCGCCACCCAGCGGCCGTCCGTCGACGTCGTCACCGGTCTGATCAAGGCGAACGTCCCCTCCCGGCTCGCCTTCGCCACCTCCTCGCTCGCCGACAGCCGGGTCATCCTCGACCAGCCGGGCGCCGAGAAGCTGATCGGCAAGGGCGACGGGCTCTTCCTGCCCATGGGGGCCAACAAGCCGGTCCGTATGCAGGGCGCGTTCGTGACCGAGGCCGAGGTCGCCGCCGTGGTCCAGCACTGCAAGGACCAGATGACGCCCGTCTTCCGCGACGACGTCACCGTGGGCACGGCGAAGAAGAAGGAGATCGACGAGGACATCGGCGACGACCTCGATCTGCTGTGCCAGGCCGCCGAGCTGGTCGTCTCCACGCAGTTCGGCTCGACCTCGATGTTGCAGCGGAAATTGCGTGTGGGATTCGCCAAGGCGGGCAGACTGATGGATCTGATGGAGTCACGCGGCATCGTGGGGCCCAGCGAGGGCTCCAAGGCGCGTGATGTGCTCGTCAAACCGGACGACCTGGACGGGGTCCTGGCGGTCATCCGCGGGGACGTCTCCTAGCCGTCGCAAAAGATCCCTGACCAACCGTTGCTCTCGAGCATGAGCGGAGTTGAGCGAGGGGGAGGGGCGATGTGCCACCAGCGTTACGCCAGAGCATTCTGATGGCCTACAAAGTCCGGCTTCCCGCTTGCCCGACCGTTTTGTATCCCCCCTAGACTGAATCTCCAGCAGGTGGCTGCACGCTCGAAAGGCGCCCACGTGTCCCTCGGCAACTCTCCAGAAGAGGATGACCGGCCCTCCGTCGAGGACGACCGGACCCCCGTAGAGGATGACCGGCCCTCCGTCGGACGATCCCTCCAGCAAGCTCGTGTCAACGCCGGACTGACCGTGGACGAGGTCAGTTCGAATACTCGTGTACGCGTTCCGATCATCCATGCGATCGAGCAGGACGACTTCACCCGCTGTGGCGGGCGCGTCTACGCCCGAGGACACATCCGCACCCTGGCGCGGGCCGCCGGCGTCGACCCCGCCCCGCTCGTCGCGCAGTACGACGCCGAGCACGGCGGGCGCCCCGCACCCACCCCCGCGGCGCCGCTCTTCGACGCCGAGCGCATCCGCCCCGAGCCCCGGCGGCCCAACTGGACGGCCGCCATGGTGGCCGCCATCGTCGCCGTCGTCGGTTTCGTGGGATTCACGCTCTTCAACGGCGGAGCGGAGAGCGGCCCGGTCTCGGCCGACCCGGCCTCGAGCAAGCCGTCCGCGGCGCCCAGCCACAAGAAGGGCTCGGGGAAGGTCTCCGACCCCAAGGTCGCCGACCCCAAGGCCGAGGCGTCCGCCAGCGCCATCGCCGGCGTCCCGGCCAACAAGGTCACCGTCAAGCTGACCGCCGAGAACGGACAGACCTGGATGTCGGCCAAGGACCACAACGGCAAGCTGCTGGAGGAGGGCGTGCTCAAGCGCGGCGCGTCCAAGACCTTCACCGACAGCAAGCGGATCGACCTGGTGCTGGGCAACGCCGGGGCCGTACAGCTGTTCGTGAACGGCAAAGAGGTCAAGAACCTCGGCGACGACGGCCAGGTCCAGCGGCTGAGCTACACCCGGGGCGACCCCTCGGCGGGCTGACCGGGGCCCGGGCGGACGACGCCGGGCGCGGAGGGCCGGTGGGTGACCAGGCTCTCCGCGCCCGTCGGCCACTCGGCAGCGGATGCGGCGCCGGGACAAAGTAGGCTGAGCCCTATGCCCGAACGCCGTACCGTCGCTCTTGTCACACTTGGCTGCGCCCGTAACGAGGTGGACTCGGAGGAGCTGGCAGGCCGCTTGGCGGCGGATGGCTGGGACCTCGTCGAGGACGCCGCCGACGCCGATGTGGCCGTCGTCAACACCTGTGGCTTCGTCGAAGCCGCCAAAAAGGACTCCGTCGACGCCCTGCTCGAGGCCAACGATCTCAAGGATCATGGCCGTACCCAGGCCGTCGTGGCCGTCGGCTGCATGGCCGAGCGCTACGGCAAGGAGCTCGCCGAGGCGCTCCCCGAGGCCGACGGCGTGCTCGGCTTCGACGACTACGCCAACATCTCCGACCGCCTCCAGACCATCCTCTCCGGTGGCGTCCACGCCTCCCACACCCCGCGCGACCGGCGCAAGCTGCTGCCGATCAGCCCCTCCGAGCGGCAGGGCGCGGGCGAGGCCGGAAAGATCGCCCTGCCCGGTCACGCGCAGGCCGAGGCCCTGCCCCCGGCCGAGGAGGCCCCGGCCGACCTGCCGGAAGGCGTCGCTCCGGCCTCCGGGCCCCGGGCGCCGCTGCGTCGCAGGCTCGAGTCCAGCCCCGTCGCCTCCGTGAAGCTCGCCTCCGGCTGCGACCGGCGCTGCTCGTTCTGCGCCATCCCCTCCTTCCGCGGCTCCTTCATCTCCCGCCGCCCCTCCGACGTGCTGGGCGAGACGCGCTGGCTCGCCGAGCAGGGCGTGAAGGAGATCATGCTGGTCTCCGAGAACAACACCTCGTACGGCAAGGACCTCGGCGACATCCGCCTGCTGGAGACGCTGCTGCCGGAGCTGGCGGCGGTCGACGGCCTGGAGCGCATCCGCGTCAGCTACCTGCAGCCCGCCGAGATGCGGCCCGGCCTCATCGACGTGCTGACCTCCACGGACAAGGTCGCGCCCTACTTCGACCTGTCCTTCCAGCACTCCGCGCCCGGCGTGCTGCGCGCGATGCGGCGCTTCGGCGACACCGACCGGTTCCTGGAGCTCCTCGAGACGATCCGCGGCAAGGCGCCCCAGGCGGGCGCCCGGTCCAACTTCATCGTCGGCTTCCCCGGCGAGACCGAGGAAGACCTCGCGGAGCTGGAGCGTTTTCTGGTAGGGGCGCGTCTGGACGCCATCGGCGTCTTCGGCTACTCCGACGAGGACGGCACCGAGGCCGCCACCTACGATGGCAAGCTCGCCCCCGAGGTCGTCGCCGAGCGGCTGGCGCACATCTCGCGACTGGCCGAGGAGCTCACCGCGCAGCGCGCGGAGGAGCGCGTCGGTGAGACGATCGAAGTACTCGTCGACCGTGTGGACGACGAGGACGGCGTCATCGGCCGCGCGGCCCACCAGGCGCCCGAGACCGACGGCCAGGTGCTGCTCACCATGGACGACGAGCCGGCGCCCGGCCGGATGGTCGTGGCCAAGGTGGTGGCGAGCGAGGGCGTGGACCTCATCGCCGAGCCGCTCGGGATCGAGGGCGGGTGTACCGAGGAGGCGGGCAGATGAGCGGACTCCCGGCCTCCGCCGCAGGAGGTCCGGCACCCACGACGGGCGTGCGGCCGGCCGGGTTGTGGAACATCGCCAACATCCTGACCATGATCCGGCTGCTGCTCGTGCCCGGGTTCGTCCTGCTGATGATGCACGACGGCGGTAACGACCCGGCCTGGCGCTCCTTCGCCTGGGCGGCCTTCGCCATCGCGATGATCACCGATCTGTTCGACGGTCATCTGGCACGCACCTACAACCTGGTCACCGACTTCGGCAAGATCGCCGACCCGATCGCCGACAAGGCGATCATGGGCGCGGCGCTGATCTGCCTGTCCGTCCTGGGCGACCTGCCCTGGTGGGTCACGGGCGTGATCCTGCTCCGCGAGATCGGCATCACGATGATGCGGTTCTGGGTCATCCGGCACGGTGTCATTCCGGCCAGCCGGGGCGGCAAGATGAAGACGCTCGCGCAGGGCGTGGGCGTGGGCATGTACATCCTCATGCTCACCGGGCCGCTGGCCACCCTGCGCTTCTGGGTGATGGCGGTCGCCGTCGCGTTGACCGTCGTGAGCGGTCTCGACTACGTCAAGCAGGCCCTGGTCCTGCGCCGGGCCGGGCGCTCCGGGAAGCCGGCGCGGTGAGCTCGGCGGTGGGCGGCGCCGCCGCGGACGTCCTGGGGGCACTGCTGTCGCGCGGACAGACGGTGGCCGCTGCGGAGTCGCTCACGGGCGGCCTGGTCGCCGCCGAGCTGACCGCCGCACCGGGCGCCTCCCGCACGGTGCGCGGCTCGGTCACCGCGTACGCCACCGACGTCAAGCACGATGTGCTGGGCGTGGACGGGGCGCTGCTGGCCGAGCGCGGAGCCGTGGACGGCGACGTGGCCCGCCGGATGGCCGAGGGCGTGCGGACGCTGCTGGGCGCCGACTGGGGGGTCTCGACGACCGGGGTCGCCGGCCCGGATTCCCAGGACGGCAAGGACGTCGGCACCGTGTTCGTCGCGGTCGCCGGGCCCGGCGGAGCGGGTGCCGTACGACGGTTGTCGCTGGACGGCGGGCGCGCGGAGATCCGCGCCGGGAGCGTACGGGCGGTCCTCGCGCTGCTTATGCGCGAACTCACGGGGAACGCGAGGGCAAAGGATACGGAACACAACGGGGGGAATTGATGTTTGCAGCCCTGAGTGAACACGACATAGCTCCCCGCACGGCCGCACCCCGAGGCGGTACGGTGGGGCGTGAAGGAACCGGATTCGCGGTCCAAGGAGGGAGCCACCGATGATTCTGCTCCGTCGCCTGCTGGGTGACGTGCTGCGTCGGCAGCGCCAACGCCAGGGCCGCACTCTGCGCGAGGTCTCCTCGTCCGCCCGGGTCTCGCTCGGATATCTCTCCGAGGTCGAGCGCGGTCAGAAAGAGGCGTCCTCCGAGCTTCTCTCCGCAATCTGCGACGCTCTGGACGTACGGATGTCCGAGGTCATGCGCGAGGTGAGTGACGAGCTGTCGCTCGCCGAGCTGGCGCAGTCGGCGGCGGCGAGCGAGCCGGTACCCGCGCCGATGCGGCCGATGTTCAATTCGGTGTCCGTGACGTCCGTGACGGGCGTTCCGGGGGAGCGCGTGACCATCAAGGCCCCCGCGGAGGCCGTGGACGTGGTCGCGGCCTGATCCGGGCCGACAAAGCCTGGACGGCATCTGTTTCACGTGCGAGACCCCGGCCGGATCCTCCGGCCGGGGTCTTCGCGTACCCCCGGTCCTCGTGTATCCCGTCTCTGCTTGTGTCCGGGTCTTCGTGTGCGGCGGTTCCGTGACCCGTGGCCGGTTCGGCTTCCTCCGGCTGATTCGGTTTGCCTGTGCCATGGTGGGAAATGCGGGCCATAGTGACGCAACGGGGCGAAGGAGGAAGCGGATGTCTGTTGTGAAGAGCCCTCTGTCCGAGCAGGACCGCAAGATCGTCGGCGATGCCCTGCAGGGCGCGCTCGTCGACCTCGTCGATCTCTCACTCGTGGCCAAGCAGGTCCACTGGAACGTCGTCGGCCCGCGCTTCCGCTCGGTGCACCTGCAGCTCGACGACGTCGTCGCGAGCGCGCGGACCCACGGGGACACCGTCGCCGAGCGGGCCTCGGCGCTCGGCATCACCCCGGACGGGCGAGCCGAGACGGTCGCCAAGACCAGCGGCATCGACCCCGTCGGAGGCGGCTGGATCAAGGACACCGACGCCGTACGGACCCTGGTGGACGCGCTCGGCGCCGTGATCACGCGCATGCGCGACCGCGTCGAGGCGACGGCCGAACCCGACCCGGTCACCCAGGACATCCTCATCGGCCTCACCGGCGATCTCGAGAAACACCACTGGATGTTCCAGGCCGAGAACGCCTGAGCGGAGCGCCCATGTGCGAGCACCCGGTGATCCGCTTCACGGATGAGCTGACGCTGGTCTCGGACCTCGACCAGGAGGCGGCGGGCGTCTTCGTACGGGCCGTCTACCAGGAGGGCGTGCGGGAGGGCGAGCAACGCGTGGTCGTCGAGCTGCACCGGCGCGACCGTGAGATCGACGCGCTGGAGCGGGAGCTGGCCCGGCTGCGCGGCGAGCCGGCCGACTGAGCCCCGGCCGAGGAGGCGCGCATGGTCCGGCGGAACGCCCGGGGCCACCGGAAGCCCCCGGGGCCCGGCGTCAGGGTGCTCGCGTTCGTGGCGGGCGGCCTGTGGTGCTGGGCCGTCTTCCGGCTGCTGCTGCAACCGGGCCGGACCGGGCTCGCGGAGGGGCTGATCGCGACCGGCGGATGGGGGCTGAGCCTGCTGCCGGTGCACTGCGCTCCCCGCCGGGAACGCCGCCGGGGCGCGCGCCCCGGGAAACCGTGAACGGACACGGGCGTGCGGTCCGGGCGGCCCGGTCGTACGGGCCGGGATCACCCGGCCGGACCAGCAGAGCCGGACCGGTCAGCCGGCGGGCGGCGCGGGGCCCGTCTGGCAGTGGGGGCACCAGTAGGTGGAGCGCTCCTGGCCGGCCGGGCCCTGTCCGGCGGCGAGGACCGGCGTGCCGCAGCGGCGGCAGGGACGCTCGGCCCGGCCGTACACCCACAGGCGGCGATCGGGGCGGACGTCGGCCGTGGTGATCCGGGCGGTGCGCCCCTTGTTGGCCTCGAGCAGCTTCCTGGCGAGCGCGACCAGGCGGGCAGGGTCGGGGAGGGTGCCCACCGGCAGCCAGGGGGTGACGCGCAGCAGGAAGCACAGCTCGGACTTGTAGACATTGCCGATGCCGGCGAGGTTGCGCTGGTCGAGGACGGCCTCGCCGACGGTCCGGCCGGGGTCGGCGAGCAGGCGGCGGACGGCCTCCTCGGCGTCCCAGTCCGGGCCCAGCAGGTCCGGGCCCAGATGGCCCACGACGGTGGACTCGTCGGTGGTGCGCAGCAGGTCCAGGGCCAGCAGGCGATAGCCGACGGCGGTGTGGCCGGAGTTGGCGAGGACGGCCCGGATCTGGTGGTACGGGCCGCCGCGCGGGCGCTCACCGGAGGCGTGGATCCGCCAGGAGCCGTCCATGCCCAGGTGGGAGTGGAGGGTGAGACCCCCCTCGACGCGGGTGAGCAGGTGCTTGCCGCGCGGGACGACCTCGGTCACGGCGCGGCCGGTGAGGTCGGCGGTGGCGAGCCTGGGCACGCGCAGGTCGCAGCGGAGCAGCGGCTCGCCGGCCAGGGCGTGGTGCAGGTCCCGCGCGGTGCGCCAGACGGTGTCTCCTTCGGGCATGGGACGTCTCCTTCGGGCCTGAGCCCATGATGTCCCCCTCGCTCAGCCGGCGCGCAGTCGCAGCCCCCGCGGTGTGGCGTGGAAGCCGGCCGACTCCAGCAGGGCGCCCAGCGGGGACGTCAGGGCGGCCGTGCCGTTGACGCGCTCGACCGTGACGGTGCCCAGGGCGCCCGCGCGGGCCGCCTCGGCCAGCGCGGCGGCCGCCTCCCGCAGACCGGGGTCCTCCGCGCTCGCCGCGCCGTCGCCCTCCTGCTGGGGCCAGGCCAGGAGGGACTTGCCGCCGCGCTCCACGTAGAGCGCCAGCGCGCCGTCCAGGAGGACGACCAGCGAACCCGCCTTGCGCCCCGGTTTGTGGCTCGCGCCGGAGGGCGGCTCGGGCCACGGCAGGGCCGCGCCGTAGGCGTTGGCCGGATCGGCGGCGGCCAGCACGACCGCCCGGCTGCGGGTGGGCCGGTCGGAGGGCGGCCGGACGTCCCAGGGCGCCTCGGGGGCGCCGCCGGAGCGCTCGCGGGCCGTGCCGGCGGCCCGCAGCCGGTCGATGGCGCCGTCCATCGCGAACTGGGCGGCACCCAGGCCCTCGACGACGTAGCCGCGGCGGGCCTGGCCGCTCTCCTCGAAGGCCGCCAGGACGCGGTAGGCGGCGGAGAAGCCGCCCTCCACGCCCTCGGCGGCCACCGCGCCCCGGGTCACCACGCCGTGCCGGTCCAGGAGCGTACGGGCCAGGGCGTGCGCCCGGTGCGTGGCGTCCGGCTCGCGTTCGGGGAGCAGCGACCACCGTCCCGCGACCGTCGGGGGGCCGCCGCGGGACGCGGTGGGCCTGCCGGCCGGAGCGGGGGCGGTCGTACGGCCGAGGAGGGCGCCGTAGCGGCCGCGCGGGACCGCGCGCTTGGCGCGGTGGGCCGTGGAGCCGGCCGTACGGCCGGAGCCGAGGAGGGAACGCAGCGGCGCGAGGGTGTCGTTGGTGAGGCGGCCGGTCCAGGCGAGGTCCCAGACGGCCTCGGCGATCCGGGCGTCCGTGCCGGCCGCGTCGCCGAAGTCCGGGGCGGCCGCGCTGACCCGGTCGGCGATCTGACGGAAGAACAGGCCGTAGCCGCCGGACAGGGCCTCCAGGACCGCCTGGTGCACCGGCGACAGCTCCAGCGGGTGCGGTGCGGGAAGCAGCAGGGGGGCCGCGTCGGCGAGCAGCAGGGAGACCCAGCCGTCCTTGCCGGCGAGCGCGCCCGCACCGGCCCAGACGATCTCGCCGGCCGCCGTGAGCTCGTCGAGCATGGCCGGGGAGTAGTCCCTCACCCGGGCGGGCAGGACGAGCTTCTCCAGGGCGGAGGCCGGCACCGGCGCGCCCTGCAACTGCTCGACGGCGCGCACCAGTCCGTCGACGCCGCGCAGACCGTGCGAACCGATGTGCTGCCACTGGGGGAGGAACGCGGCGAGCGTGGTGGGCGGCACGGGCTCGAGCTCATGCCGCAGGGCGGCCAGCGAGCGGCGGCGCAGCCTGCGCAGGACGGCCGCGTCGCACCACTCCTGGCCGATGCCGGAGGGGTGGAACTCGCCCTGGACGATCCGGCCGGCCGCCGCCAGGCGGTGCAGCGCCCCGTCGGTGACGGCCGTGCCGAGGCCGAAGCGGCCGGCCGCCTGCGTCGAGGTGAACGGGCCGTGGGTGCGGGCGAAGCGGGCCAGGAGGTCGCCGAGGGGGTCCTTGACGGGCTCGGTGAAGGCCTCGGGCACGCCCACGGGCAGCGCCGTGCCCAGGGCGTCGCGGAGCCGGCCGGCGTCCTCGATCGCGGCCCAGTGCTCCCGGCCGGCGATCCGCACGCGCAGGGCGCGGCGGGCGTCCGACAAGTCCTCGGCCCACCGCGGCTCGGCGCCGCGCTCGGTCAGCTCGGCGTCGGTGAGGGGGCCGAGGAGGCGCAGCAGGTCGGCCACGCTCTCGCGGTCCTTGGCGCGGCGGTCCTCGGTCAGCCACTGCAGCTCCCGCTCCAGCTCGGCGAGTACCTCGGGGTCGAGCAGCTCGCGCAGCTCGGCCTGGCCGAGCAGCTCGGACAGCAGCCGGGAGTCCAGGGAGAGGGCGGCCGCCCGGCGCTCGGCGAGGGGGGAGTCGCCCTCGTAGAGGAACTGGGCGACGTAGCCGAAGAGCAGCGACCGGGCGAACGGCGAGGGCTCGGTGGTGGTCACCTCGACCAGCCGGACCCGGCGGGACTCGATGTCGCCCATCAGCTCGGTCAGGCCGGGGACGTCGAAGACGTCCTGGAGGCACTCGCGGACGGCTTCCAGGATGATCGGGAACGAGCCGAACTCGCTCGCCACCTGCAGCAGCTGGGAGGCGCGCTGGCGCTGCTGCCACAGCGGAGTGCGCTTGCCGGGGTTGCGGCGCGGCAGCAGCAGGGCGCGGGCGGCGCACTCGCGGAAGCGGGAGGCGAACAGGGCGGAGGAGCCGACCTGGTCGGTGACGATCCGCTCGACCTCGCCCTTGTCGAACGTGACGTCAGCGGCCCCCACGGGGGACTGCTCGCCGTCGTACTCGGCGCCCTGCCGGGCGGGGTCCGCGTCCAGCAGGTCCAGGCTCATCACGTCGGCGTCGGGCAGCCGCAGCACGATGCCGTCGTCGGCGTGCATCACCTGGGCGTCCATGCCGTAGCGCTCGGCGAGCCGGGCGCCGAGGGCCAGCGCCCAGGGGGCGTGGACCTGGGCGCCGAAGGGGGAGTGGACGACCACGCGCCAGTCGCCCAGCTCGTCGCGGAACCGTTCGACGACGATCGTCCGGTCGTCGGGCACATGCCCGCACGCGCCGCGCTGCTCGTCCAGATAGGACAGGACGTTGTCCGCCGCCCACCGGTCGAGGCCGGCGGCGGTGAGCCGCTCGCGGGCCGCGTCGGGCGCGAGGCCCCCGATCTCCCGCAGGAAGGCGCCCAGCGCGCGGCCCAGCTCGAGGGGGCGGCCCAGCTGGTCGCCCTTCCAGAACGGCAGCCGGCCGGGCGTGCCGGGGGCGGGCGTGACCAGAACGCGGTCGCGGGTGATGTCCTCGATCCGCCAGGACGTGGTGCCGAGGGTGAACACGTCGCCCACGCGCGACTCGTAGACCATCTCCTCGTCCAGCTCACCGACCCGGCCGCCGCCCTTCTTGGGGTCCGCGCCCGCCAGGAAGACCCCGAAGAGCCCGCGGTCGGGAATGGTGCCGCCGGAGGTGACGGCCAGGCGCTGCGCCCCCGGGCGGCCCGTGACCGTGCCGGCCACGCGGTCCCAGACCAGGCGGGGCCGCAACTCCGCGAAGGCGTCGGAGGGGTAGCGACCGGCGAGCATGTCGAGCACACCGGAGTAGGCGGACTCCGGCAGCGAGGCGAAGGGGGCCGCGCGCCGGACCAGGGCCAGCAGCTCCTCCACGTCCCAGGTGTCCATGGAGGTCATGGCGACGATCTGCTGGGCGAGCACGTCCAGAGGGTTGGAGGGCACGCGCAGCGATTCGATGGCCCCCTGCCGCATCCGCTCCGTCACCACGGCCGCCTGCACCAGGTCGCCGCGGTACTTGGGGAAGACCACGCCCGTGGAGACCGCGCCGACCTGATGGCCGGCGCGGCCGACGCGCTGCAGCCCGGAGGCGACCGAGGGCGGCGACTCCACCTGCACGACGAGGTCGACCGCGCCCATGTCGATGCCCAGCTCCAGGCTGGAGGTGGCTACGACGGCGGGCAGCCGGCCCGCCTTGAGGTCTTCCTCGACCAGGGCGCGCTGCTCCTTGGAGACCGAGCCGTGGTGGGCGCGGGCGAGGAGGGCGGGGGCGCCCTTGGCCGCCCCGGACTCGGCCATCAGCTCGGCGGGGGAGTGGTGCTCGGGCAGGGGCTCGCCGGTGGCGCGCTCGTAGGCGATCTCGTTGAGCCTGTTGCACAGGCGCTCCGCCAGGCGGCGGGAGTTGGCGAAGACGATCGTGGAGCGGTGGGCCTGTACGAGATCGGCGATGCGCTCCTCCACGTGCGGCCAGATCGACGGCTTCTCCTTGCCGTCGCCGCCCTCCTGCACGGGGGAGCCGCCCAGCTCGGCGAGGTCCTCCACCGGCACGACCACGGACAGGTCGAACTCCTTGCCGGACGGCGGCTGCACGATCTCCACCTTGCGGCGTGGCGAGAGATAGCGCGCCACCTCGTCCACCGGCCGTACGGTCGCGGACAGGCCGATGCGCCGGGCGGGGCGGCCCAGCAACTGGTCCAGGCGCTCCAGGGACAGCGCCAGATGGGCGCCGCGCTTGGTCCCGGCGACGGCGTGCACCTCGTCGAGGATGACCGTCTCCACGCCCGTGAGCGCGTCCCGGGCGGCGGAGGTGAGCATCAGGAACAGCGACTCGGGCGTGGTGATCAGGATGTCCGGCGGTCGCGTGACCAGCGCGCGGCGCTCGGGGGCGGGGGTGTCGCCCGAGCGGATGCCGACCCGGATGTCGGGCTCGGGCAGCCCCAGCCGCACCGACTCCTGGCGGATGCCCGTGAGCGGGCTGCGCAGGTTGCGCTCGACGTCGACGGCGAGGGCCTTGAGCGGGGAGACGTACAGCACCCGGCAGCGCTTCTCGCGCTCGGCGGGCGGCGGAGTGCTCGCCAGCCGGTCGAGGGAGGCGAGGAAGGCCGCCAGGGTCTTGCCCGAACCCGTCGGCGCGACGACCAGGACGTCCGAGCCCTCTCCGATCGCCCGCCAGGCCCCCGCCTGGGCGGCCGTGGGCGCGGTGAAGGCCCCTGCGAACCAGGCGCGGGTCGCGGGGGAGAACGCGCCGAGGGCCGCGGCCGGGTCGTCCGCCGGAACGTGCGCCGTGTCGTCTGCCATGCCCCCCATCGTGCACCGCACCACTGACAATGCCCGTCGGCGCAGGTCACGGGCGCTAGAGCGGGCGTCCGTACGCCCGTAGCGTCAGCAGCGCGTCGATGGTCACCATCGGCCGGCACTCCAGGAGCGTGCCCGGCGCCCAGGCCCGCCACAACACCGGCCAGCCGCCGTCCGGCTCCTGGGCGTCGGCGAGGAAGTCCAGCGACCGTGCCAGCTCGGCGTCGGTGAACCAGGAGCGGGCCAGTGAGGCCGGCGTCCGCGCGAAGTCGTGCGGGAAGTGATGCTCGCCCGGCGCGTACCCCTCCGGCACGGGGTGGTCGTCCGCGCGCTCGGGGTCCAGGACCGCCAGCCGCTGCTCGCGCACGGCCCGGCCGAGCCGCTCGGCCGCCGCCTCCGCCCGGGCCCGGTCGGGCGCCCCGTCGAGGAAGGCGAGCGCCGCCTTGACCTCGTACGGATGGGTCCGTGCCCCCTTGCCCAGGGCGTCGACGGCGGCCCAGCAGAAGTCGGTGGCCCGGAACAGCCACGCGTGCCAGACCTCGTTGCCGTGCAGCAGCCCCACCACGGGGCCGGTGGCGAGCAGGTCGCTCGGCGGGTCGTCCACCACCGGGATCCAGGGGGCCGCCGGATAGCCGCGCAGCGAGGGGTGCAGGGCGGGCAGCGCGCCGTCCGGGGTGGAGACCGCCGTCAGGTAGCGGCACACCCGCTCCACCCGCCGGTCCCTGCAGTGCCCGATCTCGTCCAGCACCCGCAGGGCGTGCGCGGTGTGCAGGGGCTGGCTCACCGGCCCGCGCAGATCGGGCTCCAGAGCGAACCCGAAGCCCCCGTCGTCGCCCTCGTACGCGGTCAGGGCCGCCTCGACGGCGTCGGGGCCGCCGCCCAGGAAGTGGAACGCGAATCTGCGCTGCTCCAGGACGCGGGCGGTGAGCCAGATGAAGTGTTCGGCACGGGCTACGGCGGATGCTCCGGATGGGGCCATGCACAAGACCGTAGGGCGGCCCGGTGCCCCCGGTCACCGGCTCGTGCACGGCTGCACTCTCAGGGGCGGGATACTTGGCCCATGCGGTTGACGGTCTTCTGGCAGCGAATGGCTGACTACTTCGGCGCGGCGTACGCCGACTCCTTCGCGCGCGATCACGTGATGTCCGAGCTCGGCGGCAGGACGGTGCACCAGGCGCTGGACGCCGGATGGAACGCCAAGGACGTCTGGCGCGCCGTGTGCAGGGCGCTGGAGATCCCCGAGGACAGGCGCTGACCCCTGCCCTGGTCCGCCCGGATGCCTCGAGGGTGCGTCCGGGTCGTGAAGCCGCAGTTCATTTCGTCCGATAGTCCACACTTGCCGCGTGGCAGCGACAGACGACAACGCCCCGGACGACCCCCGACCGCCCCGCTCCCGCGCCGACGACGCGCGCATGCCGCGCTGGCTGCCTCGGGCGGTCGTGGTGACCCTCGCGCTGTTCGCCTGCTTCCAGCTCGCCAGCTGGGCCTTCCACCAGCTCATCGGCCTCTTCGCCAACATCCTGATCGCGTTCTTCCTGGCGCTGGCCATAGAGCCGGCCGTCGACCGGATGTCCGCGCGCGGTGTGCGCCGCGGACTGGCCACGGGCCTGGTCTTCCTCGGGGTGACCGTCTTCGTCGTGGGCTTCTTCATGCTCCTGGGCTCGATGCTCGCCGGGCAGATCCAGACCATGGTGGAGAACTTCCCCTCCTACCTGGACTCGGTCATCCGGTGGATCAACCGGACCTTCCACACCCGTCTGTCGCGGCCGGAGATCCAGCAGAGCGTGCTGCACTCTGACTGGCTGCAGAAGTACGTGCGCAACAGCGCCGGCGGGGTGCTGGAGGTCTCCGCCACCGTCCTGGGCGGGCTCTTCCAGCTGCTGACCGTCCTGCTCTTCTCGTTCTACTTCGCGGCCGACGGACCCCGGCTGCGCCGCGCGCTGTGCTCGGTGCTGCCGCCGCAGCGGCAGGCCGAGGTCCTGCGCGCCTGGGAGCTCGCGCTCGCCAAGACCGGCGGCTACATCTACTCGCGCGCCCTGATGGCCCTGATCTCCGGCATTGCGCACTACGTCCTGCTGGAGGTGCTGGGAGTGCCCTACGCCCCGGCGCTCGCCGTGTGGGTGGGGCTGGTGTCGCAGTTCATCCCGACCATCGGCACCTATCTGGCCGGGGCGCTGCCGGTGCTGCTGGCCTTCACGGTCGACCCCTGGTACGCGGTGTGGGTGCTCGGCTTCGTCGTGGTCTACCAGCAGTTTGAGAACTACTTGCTGCAGCCGCGCATCACCGCCAGGACCGTGGACATCCACCCGGCCGTGGCCTTCGGCTCGGTGGTCGCGGGCGCCGCGCTGCTCGGTGCGGTGGGCGCGCTGATCGCCATTCCGGCGACGGCGACGCTGCAGGCGTTTCTCGGAACGTACGTCAAACGTTATGAGGTCACGGGGGCGGCGGCGGACGCGGACCGCGGGCGCCGGCGGGGGCGGCGGAGGGAGCGCCCCGCATGGCTGGAGCGGTTGCGCAGGGCGCTGCGCAGGCGCTGATCCGGGGCGTCGGCGGGCCGGAGTGGCGCGCTTGACAGCAAAATCGAACATCCATTCTCATGGGGTTCCCGGCCCGCGGAGACGCGAAATCCGCCGGGTTATCCACAGGCCGGGGCGACGCCCGGGCGCATTGTCAGTGGCAGGCGTTAGCGTCGTGGACGTGAAGCGATCGACTCAAGCAAACCGGGTGGAACCCATGGCAGGCACCGACCGCGAGAAGGCGCTGGACGCCGCGCTCGCACAGATTGAACGGCAATTCGGCAAGGGCGCCGTGATGCGCCTGGGCGACCGGGCGAACGAGCCGATCGAGGTCATCCCGACCGGCTCGACCGCTCTCGACGTCGCCCTCGGCGTCGGCGGGCTGCCTCGCGGCCGTGTGGTGGAGATCTACGGACCGGAGTCCTCCGGTAAGACCACCCTCACCCTGCACGCCGTGGCCAACGCCCAGAAGGCGGGCGGCACGGTCGCCTTCGTCGACGCCGAGCACGCCCTGGACCCCGAGTACGCCCGGGCCCTGGGCGTCGACACGGACAACCTCATCCTCTCCCAGCCGGACACCGGCGAGCAGGCGCTGGAGATCGTGGACATGCTGGTCCGCTCCGGTGCCCTCGACCTGATCGTCATCGACTCCGTCGCCGCCCTGGTGCCGCGCGCGGAGATCGAGGGTGAGATGGGCGACTCGCACGTGGGTCTGCAGGCCCGTCTGATGAGCCAGGCGCTGCGCAAGATCACCAGCGCGCTCAACCAGTCCAAGACCACCGCGATCTTCATCAACCAGCTCCGCGAGAAGATCGGCGTCATGTTCGGCTCCCCGGAGACGACGACCGGTGGCCGGGCCCTGAAGTTCTACGCCTCGGTGCGTCTGGACATCCGCCGCATCGAGACCCTCAAGGACGGCACGGAGGCGGTCGGCAACCGCACCCGCGTCAAGGTCGTCAAGAACAAGGTCGCGCCGCCCTTCAAGCAGGCGGAGTTCGACATCCTCTACGGCCAGGGCATCAGCCGCGAGGGCGGCCTGATCGACATGGGCGTCGAGCACGGCTTCATCCGCAAGGCCGGCGCCTGGTACACGTACGAGGGCGACCAGCTCGGCCAGGGCAAGGAGAACGCCCGCAACTTCCTCAAGGACAACCCCGACCTCGCCAACGAGATCGAGAAGAAGATCAAGGAGAAGCTGGGCGTGGGCGTCAGGCCCGAGACCCCGGCGGCCGAGCCCGGCGCGGACGCCGCGGCCACCGCGGGTGAGCCGGCCAAGTCCGTGCCCGCCCCGGCCGCCAAGTCCACCGGGAAGGCCGCCAAGGCCGCGACCAAGAGCTAGCGGTGACACAGCGAAGCGAGTGGCCCGAGCCACGCGAGCCTCGCGCGGACGCCCGTACGGGCGGTGGTGCCCCCTCTCCGTCGAGGGCCGGGGGCGGAGCACCACCGTCGCCGGAGGAGCAGGCGCGGGCGATCTGCCTGCGCCTGCTCACCGGATCGCCGCGCACTCGTAAGCAGCTCGCGGACGCGCTGGCCAAGCGCGGCATACCCCCCGAGACGGCGGAGGAGGTGCTGTCCCGGTTCGCGGACGTGGGCCTGATCGACGACGCCGCCTTCGCCGACGCCTGGGTGGAGTCCCGGCACCGCGGCCGGGGCCTGGCCCGCCGTGCCCTGGCCCGCGAGCTGCGCACCAAGGGCGTGGACTCCGCGCTGATCGACGAGGCCGTCGGCCAGTTGGACGCCGAGCAGGAGGAGCGCACGGCCCGCGAGCTGGTCGAGCGCAAGCTGCGCTCGACCCGCGGCCTGGACCGGGAGAAGCGGCTGCGCCGCCTCGCCGGGATGCTGGCCCGCAAGGGGTATTCCGAAGGCCTCGCCCTGCGCGTCGTGCGCCGGGCCCTGGAGGAGGAGGGCGACGACTCCGAGCTGCTCGACGCCTACCTGCCCTCGGACTGACGCCTGTCCCCGTTCCGGCCCGGGGGCCGGGAAGGGCGGGTCCGTCCGGAGCCCGGGAAGCGGCTCACGGCGCGGTGCGGTGCGCGACGGGCAGCCCCGCCGCCCGCCAGGCCTGGAAGCCGCCGGCCAGATCCGTGGCCCGGTGCAGCCCCAGGCTGCGCAGCGAGACGGCCGCCAGCGACGACGCGTAGCCCTCGTCGCAGACCACGACCACCCGCAGATCGTGACCGGTGGCCCGGTCCGAGCGGTGGTCGCAGAGCGGGTCGAGCCGCCATTCCAGTTCGTTGCGCTCCACCACGAGAGCGCCCGGGATCGTCCCGTCCCGCTCCCGCAGCGCCGCGTAGCGGATGTCGACCAGCAGGCCCCCGTCGGCCTGGACGGCTGCGGCCTCGGCGGGGCCGAGGCGGTCCAGTTCCTCGCGCGCGGCGGCCAGCAGTTCCTCGACCCTCATCGCCACTCCTCCGCCCACTCCACCTGCTCGAGCCTGAGCACCTGACCGGCGCGGCTGTACCGCCGCATCATCGGCAGCGGCGGGTAATAGGCGTGCACCGACACCGCGTGGGCGTCCGCGGAGGCATTGAACACCTGATGCACGTGGTGCGGGCCGAACGCCCGGCCCTTCCCGCCCTCGAGCTGCCGTTCGCGGTCGACGCCGTCCGCCAGCTCCAGCAGCGTCCAGCCCTCGGTGGGCAGCTGGGCGGCCAGCGACTGCTCGGTCAGCCGACCGGCCGCCGTCGCGAAGGCTCCGTGCGAGCCGCCGTGGTCGTGCCAGCCGGTGCCGGTGCCCGGCGGCCAGCCGATGAGCCAGGCCTCGCAGCCGCCCGGCCCCTCCAGCCGGATCCAGGTACGCCCCTCGGGATCGAGGGGCAGCGAGGCCACGAGAGGGGCGTCGGCCGCCGTCCGGCGGGCGAAGTCGAGGAGTTCGGCCTCGGTGGGCCGACCCGGCCGGGCGGAAACGGGCAGGGAGGCGCTGACAGGGAAAGACACAGGGAACCGTCCTGAGCGATCGCGAAGGAACGCGCATCGCCGACGCCTCTGGGAGGGCGCGGCCGCGCGAGGTGAGAAAGCGGATCAACAGGACGGACGACAGACACAGCCCGCGTAGCGGACCAGGTCCAGATGGACCCTCCGCCAGAAACGCGCGCCGTCTTCAGTCACGCTCCGGAGTCAACCATGGCGGTCCGGGTCGGTCAACGATTGGCCGTAGCCTCACTGGTGGCTTCGTCGGGCGCCCCCTCGCCCTCGCCCTGAGGCCGCCCCGCCTCCCTCGCGCCGCCGCGCGCCGCGTCGGCGCACGCGTACAGCTCCGCGGGCCGGACCCCCTCCAGCGCGGCCACCAGGTGACCGTCCGGCCGCACCACCAGGACCGTGTGCGCGGCCGCCCCCGGATACCCCTCGGCGACCAGCAGCTCCGCCCGCATCGGCAGCGCCGAGACGGCGGCCGCCAGCCCGGGCATCAGACCGGCGCCCAGCCAGTGCCGCCGCTCCCACACTCCGGTGCCCGGCGCCACGAGCACCACCAGCAGATCCCCGCCCAGCCGGTCCCGCAGCCATACGTCCGAGCCGTCCGGCGCGGTCACCGGCACATCGGCGACCGGCGCCCCCACGTCCGTACCCACCAGCACCGAGCTGGCCGGCGGGGCGGCGGGGAGCAGGGGCGTACGGGCGTACGCCGGAGGCCCGGCCTGCGTTCCGCGCCCCAGGTGGCCATCGGTCAGCAGCGCGTCATGACCGCGCACGACGCCCGGCACGACCGTGCGCCGTACCGCGCGCCATCCGCCCTCGTCGCGCACCGCGGGCAGCGCGCGGTCGGCGGCGCGCAGCCGCTCCGCCACCGCCCCCCGGCGCTCGGCCTGGTAGCTGTCGAGCAGCGCCTCCGAGGCGCCGTGGTGCCAGGCCAGCGCCAGCTTCCAGGCGAGGTTCTCGGCGTCCCGCAGCCCCTCGTCGAGACCCTGGGCGCCCAGCGCCCCCAGCAGGTGCGCGGCGTCCCCGGCCAGGAAGGCGCGCCCGCTGCGCCAGCGGCGCGCGAGGCGGTGGTGCACGGCGTGCACACCGGTGTCCAGCAGGTCGTACGCCGGTACCTCCCCGCACCACACCGACAGCGCGTCACGGACATGCTCGAGCAGCGCGTCGGGGGTGACCAGAGCGCCGTCCGGCGGCAGCAGCCAGTCCAGCCGCCATACGCCGTCCGGCAGCGGACGGGCCGTCACCTCGCGGCCGCGCGGCGGGGAGCGGTGCAGCACGGCCTCGCCCGGCCACGGCAGCTCGGTCCGGAGCGCGGCGACCGCGTGCCGCTCGACGGCCGTACGGCCCGGGAAGCGCGCGCCCAGCAGCTTGCGCACGACGGAGCGGGCGCCGTCGCAGCCGATCACATAACTGGCCCGCCAGACGGTGCCGTTGTCGCCCCGGGTGTGCACGGTGACACCGGAGGAGTCCTGCTTCAGGATGGTCAGCCGGCTGTCGTGCACGATCCGCACGTCGGCCTCCTTGGCCAGCGCGGCGCACAGCTCCCTCGTCAGCGCGTGCTGGGGCAGATGCAGCGGAGACGGTTCTGCTGCGCCTCCCGTGACGACCTCGTCCTCCGGCGCCCCCGCCGTCCCGTCCCCACCCGGAGCCTCGAGCATCTCGAGTTCCCCAGGGTCCTCGGAGTCCCCGGGCTCCTCAGGCCCACCGGACCCACCGGAGTTCACCACGTCACCAGGGGCCGCGAACGGCACCCGCGTCACCACCGACCGCCGGCGCATCGTGCGCCACGCCGACCAGCGGGCGCCCTCCGCCGTGGCGCACCCCAGCCGGTCCAGCAGCGCGGCGGTCTCCGGCCGCAGCACGGCGGTCCGGGCCAGGCGCCGGTCCTCCTGGCCCAGGGCCTCGGCGGGCGACTCGTCCAGCACCGTGACGGGCACCTCGTAGCGGGCCAGGGACAGGGCCAGCGTGAGCCCGACCGGCCCGGCCCCGACGACGATCACCGGGTCCACGGCACAGCTCCCCGAGCCCTGGTACGGACGGTGACCTGACCGTGTGTGTGGTGCGTACGGGACGTACGGGGACTGGCAGGGGGAAATCGGTGCGCGATCACAGAACGTATGCAACCCATTGCCGTTGCCTGCGTCAAGCGATCAGAGGCCTCGCCGCGGCGCGCCGGACGCGTGCGCCCCGCCGGCCCGGGTGGGCCGACGGGGCATCAGCTGCGCGTTCCGCGCCGGGAGCCGGCCCCCGGCGCGCCGGAGCCGCCCGGGGTCACCCGTGGACGCCGTCGCCCGTGAGCGCCGGGTCGTCGGCGGGCATCGCCGGCGGCGCGCCCTTGCGGGAGCGCTGTGTGCGCCGTTCGACCCAGGTGGCGAGGGACGACAGCGCCAGGCACAGCAGGATGTAGATCGAGCCGAAGACGATCACCATCGGGATGAAGGCGTAGACGCCGTTCACGGGCGGGGTCTGCTGCGCGAAGGCACGGCCGACGAACAGCAGCTCCTCGTACAGGATGATGAAGCCGAGCGAGGTGTCCTTGAGCGTCACCACCAGCTGGCTGATGATCGACGGCAGCATCGAGCGGACGGCCTGCGGGACGAGGACGCTCGCCATCACCTGCGTCTTGCGCAGCCCGATCGCGTAGGCGGCCTCGCTCTGGCCCTTGGGCACGGCGTTGATGCCGGACCGGAAGATCTCCGCCTGCACCGAGCCGTTGTAGAGCACCAGCCCGATGACCAGGGCCCACATCGGGTCCGCCGTGAACACCGCCGCGTACAGCAGGAAGATCATGATGAGCAGGGGCATCGCCCGGAAGAACTCCACGACCACCGTGGCCGCCCAGCGGACGGGCTTGTGGTCGGACAGCCGCGCGGTGGCTAGCAGCGCGCCCAGCGCCAGCGAGAGCGCCGCGGCGATCGCGAAGACCTTGAGCGTGGTCAGCAGGCCGTCGACGATGCGCTGCTGGGTCTCGGCGTACTCGTAGTCGTCCCACAGCCCGGCCTGGAACTGCCCGGTGTCGTCCAGCCGGTAGAGGACGAAGCCGATCAGGGCGACGAGGGCGACCGTGGCCAGAGCGCCGTAGAGGCGGTTGCGGGCCCGGGCCCTGGGGCCCGGGACGTCGTACAGGACGCTGCCGCTCATCGGGCCACCGCCAGCCGGTTCTCCAGCAGCCGGAAGATGCCGCTGATCGTGAATGTGATGATGATGTAGCAGATCGCGATCCACAGGAAGATCACGTAAATGTTGTAGCCCGACGCCGCGTTGAGCGTCTTCTGCACCGAGCCGAGCTCGGTGACGTTGAAGCCCGAGGCGATCGCCGTGTTCTTGGCGAGGGCGATCAGCAGGCTGCCGATGGGCGGGATCGCCGTCCGGGCGGCCTGCGGCAGCACGATCTGGCCGAGTGTCTGGCTGAAGGTCATCCCGATCGAGCGGGCGGCCTCCGCCTGGCCCACCGGCACCGTGTTGATGCCGGACCTGATGGCCTCGCATATGAAGGCCGAGGTGTAGCACCCCAGGGCCATCACCGCGAGCCAGAAGGAGTCCCAGCCCTTCAGGCCGAGCGCGGGCAGCCCCAGGGTGACCGCGAGGAAGAGCAGCACCAGCGGGGTGTTGCGCAGCAGCGTCACCCACGCGGTGCCGAATATGCGCAGCGCGGGCACCGGAGAGACGCGGAACGCCGCGACCAGGGTGCCCAGCACCAGGGCGAGCAGTGCGCTGAGCGCCGTCAGCTCGACGGTGCCGACGAAACCTTCGCGGAACATCGCGAAGTTGTCCGACAGAACGTTCACGTCACTTCTCCGGGTATCGCGTGGCGGTCATCCGGCACCGATCGCCGGGTCAGTAACGCTCGACGGCGGGCGGGTTGGGAGCGGCCGCTCCGGACTTGCCCAGGGTGGCGTCGTACGCCTTCTTCCAGTCGCCGTTCTTCACATGGGCCTCGAGCGCCTTGTTGACCGCCTCGCGCAGCGCCGCGTCGTCCTTCTTCAGGCCGACGCCGTACGGCTCCTTGGAGAAGGGGTTGCCGACGACCTTCAGCGCGCCCTTGTTCTCGGCCGCGTAGCCCTTGAGGATCGAGTCGTCCGTGGTGACCGCGTCGATGGAGCCGTTGACCAGGTCCTGCACGCAGAGCTGGTAGCCCTGCTGCGCCTTGGCCTCGGCGACGCCGTACTTCTCCTCCTTGATCCGCTTGAGCGGGGTGGAGCCGGTCGCCGAGCAGACCTTCTTGCCCTTGAGGTCGTCGGGGCCCTTGATGGAGCTGTCGGCCTTGACCAGCAGGTCCTGGCCGGCGATGTAGTAGGGGCCGCCGAAGCCGACCTGCTTCTTGCGCTCGTCGTTGATCGTGTACGTGCCGACGTACAGGTCCACGCCGCCGCTGGCGATCTGCGTCTCGCGCGCCTCGGAGGGGACGGTCACGAACTTGATGTGGCCCTCGTCGAAACCGAGGTCCGCCGCGATCATGCGGGCGATCTCGACGTCGAAGCCGGAACGCTTCTTGGTGCCGGGGTTCTCGTAGCCGAGGCCGGGCTGGTCCGCCTTGGTGCCGATCGTGATCGTCTTGCCCTTGACCTTCGCGAAGACGGAGGAGTCCTTGACGTCGGCCGAGGTGTTGACCTTGTACGTCAGCCCCGACGGAGCGGAGGCGCCGTCGGAGGACTTGTCTCCCTTGTCGTCGGGGCTGCCCGACTTGCCGCAGGCGGTCGCGGTCGCGGCGAGCGCCAGCACCACGGCGGCCGCTGCGGCGGTGTTGCGGAGCTTCATGAAGAACATCCTTTGCGTCTGCGGGGCGTTGGCGTCGGTTGCCGGTACGAAAACGGCGGGGGAGAGGTGTGAAGGGAACCCGCCCGTGAACGGTGCGCGGTTCGCGGCGACGGCCGGACGCGGCGGTGCGCCGGTGGGGGAGAAGCGACGGTTCAGTGATGCAGGATCTTCGACAGGAAGTCCTTGGCCCGGTCGCTGCGGGGGTTGCTGAAGAACTGGTCCGGCCGCGCCTCCTCGACGATGCGGCCGTCCGCCATGAAGACCACGCGGTTGGCGGCGGAGCGGGCGAAGCCCATCTCGTGGGTGACGACGATCATCGTCATGCCGTCCCGGGCGAGCTGCTGCATGACCTCCAGCACCTCGTTGATCATCTCCGGGTCCAGTGCCGACGTCGGCTCGTCGAAGAGCATCACCTTCGGGTCCATCGCCAGCGCCCGGGCGATCGCCACCCGCTGCTGCTGACCTCCGGACAACTGCGCCGGGTACTTGTCCGCCTGCGCGCCCACCCCGACCCGGTCGAGCAGCGTACGGGCCTTCTCCTCGGCCTCCTTGCGGTCCGTCCTGCGGACCTTGACCTGTCCCAGCGTCACGTTCTCCAGCACGGTCTTGTGCGCGAAGAGGTTGAACGACTGGAAGACCATGCCGACGTCCGAACGCAGCCGCGCCAGCTCCTTGCCCTCCTGGGGCAGCGGCTTGCCGTCGATGGTGATCGAGCCGGAGTCCGTGGTCTCCAGCCGGTTGATCGTGCGGCACAGCGTGGATTTGCCGGACCCCGACGGTCCGATGACGACCACGACCTCGCCACGCGCGATGGTCAGGTCGATGTCCTGGAGCACATGCAGCGCGCCGAAGTGCTTGTTGACCTTGCTCAGGACGACCAGTGCGTCCGCGGCGGGCGCCGCGTCCTTGGTCACCGATATCTCGCTCATCGGCGTTCCTCGCTCCGTCCTCCTCGGTTGGGGTGGACCCTAATGAGCGGTGACGACCAGCGTCATTACATCTGAGCTGAAATTGAGCATAACGATCCGGCCTCAAACGGACACCGAGCGTCAACAGGACACCGGGGGCGTACGGGCGTACCGGCTGCATAACAGAAGCCCCCATGGGGGCAGGAACCCCTTGACGCGGCGGCCGCCCATCGGCGTGGATGCGGTGTTGCCGCACCACTGCCGCCCGGAGGGGGCCCATGAGACTGCTGCTCGTGGAGGACGACGACCACGTCGCCGCCGCCCTGTCCGCCGTACTGGCCCGGCACGGCTTCGAGGTGACCCACGTACGCAGCGGTGAGGAGGCCCTGCAGGCGCTCCTGCCGAGCGGCGCCGTGCCCTTCGGCGTGGTCCTGCTCGACCTCGGGCTGCCCGACCAGGACGGGTTCGAGGTCTGCGGCAAGATCCGCAAGCGCACGGCCACGCCCGTGATCATGGTGACCGCCCGCTCCGACACCCGCTCGAAGATCCACGGGCTGAACCTCGGCGCCGACGACTACGTGGTCAAGCCGTACGACACCGGCGAGCTGCTCGCCCGCATCCACGCCGTCGCCCGGCGCACCCCGGCCGCCGAGGCCGGCAGGCCGGCCGAGCCCGGCGCCCCGGAGGCCCTGAGACTGGGCCCCCTGACCATCGAACTCCCCAACCGCCGCGTCTTCGTCGACGGCGCCACCGTCCCGCTGACCCGCAAGGAGTTCGACCTGCTGGCGCTGCTCGCCCAGCGTCCCGGAGTCGTCTTCCGCCGCGAGCAGATCATCAGCGAGGTCTGGCGCACCAGCTGGGAGGGGACCGGGCGCACCCTCGAGGTGCACGTCGCCTCGCTCCGCTCCAAGCTGCGGATGCCCGCCCTCATCGAGACGGTCCGGGGCGTCGGCTACAAGATCGTCGTTCCGGCGTAGGGCCCGGCGAGCCGTGCGCACCCGACTTCTGCCGCTGCTCATCGTCCTCATGGCGGGCGTGCTGCTGGCCCTCGGCTTCCCGCTCGCCGCCGGCCTGGCCGCCGTGCAGCAGCAGAGGGTGGTCATGGACCGCATCGACGACACCGCCCGCTTCGCCTCGCTCGCCCAGTACGTCCTGGCCGCCCCCTCTCCCGGGCCGGCCGAGGCCCTGGACGAACGACTCATCGCGCTCGACTCGGAGCTGGGCCGCTACGAGGAGCTGTACGGCATCCAGGCCGGGGTCTTCCACCGCACCGGAGCGCCCCTGGCCATCGCGCCCTCGGAGTGGGCCCTGCCGCTCGCGGGCGAGGTCCGCCAGGCCTTCCAGGAGGCGCTCGCGGGCCGCCGCAGCAGCGACCCGGGGCAGATCTGGCCCTGGCGGCACAACAAGCTCACCGTCGCCTCGCCCGTCATCCGCGACGGAGACGTCGTCGCGGTGGTCGTCACCCACTCGCCCACCGGGGAGCTGCGCTCGAGGATCCTGCACGACTGGCTGCTGCTCGGGGCCGGCGAGACGGCGGCGATGCTGGTGGCCGTGGCGGCCGCGTTCCGGCTCACCGGATGGGTGCTCAAGCCCGTACGCACCCTCGACGCCGCCGCCCACGGCATCGCCACCGGCCGCATGAACTCCCGGGTCGCGGCCGACAACGGCCCGCCGGAACTACGCCGCCTGGCCCGCTCGTTCAACGAGATGGCCGACAACGTCGAGGAGGTCCTGGAGCAGCAGCGCGCCTTCGTCGCCGACGCCTCCCACCAGCTGCGCAACCCCCTCTCGGCCCTGCTGCTGCGCATCGACCTGATGGCCCTGGACCTCCCCGACGGGCACGAGGAGATCCTCTCCGTGCGCGCCGAGGGCAAGCGGCTGGCCCGCGTCCTGGACGACCTGCTGGACCTGGCGCTGGCCGAGCACGCCGCGAGCGACACCCAGCTCACCGACATCGCCGAGATCGTCACCGACCGGGTGGGCGCCTGGTCCCCGGTCGCGAGCCGCGAACGGGTCGCCCTGGCCTACAGCGGCCCCTCCGCGGTGACCGGCTGGGCGGACCCGATCGCCCTCTCCAGCGCCCTGGACGCCGTCGTGGACAACGCCCTGAAGTTCACGCCCGCCGGGGCCCGGGTCGACGTCGGCGTCGCCGTGGCCGGCGACCGCGTCCAGATCACGGTCGCGGACCACGGACCGGGCCTCACCGAGGAGGAGCTCACCCGCATCGGCGACCGCTTCTGGCGCAGCGGCCGTCACCAGAACGTCTCCGGCTCCGGACTCGGCCTGTCCATATCCCGCGCCCTCCTGGCCGCAGGCGGCGCCACGCTCTCCTACGCGCCGAACGAGCCGAACGGGCTGCGCGCGACGATCGCGGTGCCTCGCCACGGCCAGGGCCACTGAAACCCTCCGGCCCGTGACGGGGAACACGTTTCACGGCTTGACCGAGACGTAATAGCGACGGGCCCCCTCGTGCAGCGCCAGCGGGTCCGTGAAGATCGCCGTGCGGAGGTCCACCTTCTGCGCGGCGTGCACCTTGGTGCCGATGCGGTCCCGGCTCCTTATGACCGTGCGCGTGATGTTCTCGGTGAGCTCGGGGTCGGTGTCGTCCGTCGTGACGAGCAGATTGGCCACCGCGATCGTCTTCACGGCGTCCGTCACGGCACCGAACTCCGGATAGGCGTCCGCGGGCATCATCGCCGCCCGGTAGAAGCGCGTCTGCCGCCCCTGCGCCAGCAGCGGCCCGATGAGGTCGCCGAGCTGCACCAGCCGCAGCGGCACCCGCTCGCCGAGGGCCTGGATCGCGTTGGTCGGCAGGCCGCCCGACCAGAAGAACGCGTCCAGCTCGCCCTTCTCCAGCAGCCCCGGCATCCGGTCGATGCCGACCCGCACCGGGGTGATGTCCCGGTCGAAGTCGAGACCGGCCGCCTTCAGCAGCCGCCGGGTGATCAGCTGGACCCCCGACGCGTCCGCGCCCACCCCCACCCGCATGCCTTTGAGGTTCCGCGTGGAGCGCACCGGGGAGTCCTTGCGCACCACGAGCTGCATGTAGTCGTCGTACAGCCGGGCGCAGGCCCGCAGCCGCTCCGCGCCCCGCTGCCGCTCGTCCATGTAGGTGCCCACCGCGTCGGCGGTGGCCAGGGTGAAATCGGCCTTGCCGCTCGTCAGCTGCCGCAGGTTGTCCACCGAGCCCTCGCTGGGCCTCAGCCGCACCTCCAGGGCCGGCAGGTCCCGCGCCAGGTCCTCCTTCAGCAGATCGCCGTACTTGGCGTAGACGCCGGTGGGTACGCCGGTCGCCACCGAGATCCGGCCGCTCGGCGTCGGGCTCGTGCCCGGCGGCAGCAGCCACCACATGAGCAGCGCGAGCACGGCGGCGGCCACCACGCCCGTCTGGACGGCGCGGCGCCTGCCCGGCAGTGCGAGTCGTGGGGCCATGCGCGGATACTGCCAGGCCGTCCCCCCGCGATCCAGGCTTCGGGAGGAGCTCCGCCGGGCACCGCCTACCCTTGTTCCATGACCAGCAGCGACCGGAGCCAGGTAGTGGACGTTAAGGGAACATACGAGGTACGCACTTACGGGTGCCAGATGAACGTCCACGACTCCGAGAGGCTCTCCGGCCTGCTGGAGGACGCGGGCTACGTCCGCGCCCCCGAGGGCACCGCCGAGGGCGACGCGGACGTCGTCGTCTTCAACACCTGCGCGGTGCGCGAGAACGCCGACAACAAGCTCTACGGCAACCTCGGCCGGCTCGCCCCCATGAAGACCAAGCGGCCCGGCATGCAGATCGCCGTCGGCGGCTGTCTCGCCCAGAAGGACCGCGACACCATCGTCAAGCGCGCCCCGTGGGTCGACGTCGTCTTCGGCACGCACAACATCGGCAAGCTGCCCGTGCTGCTCGAGCGCGCCCGCGTCCAGGAGGAGGCGCAGGTCGAGATCGCCGAGTCGCTCGAGGCGTTCCCCTCGACGCTGCCCACGCGCCGCGAGAGCGCGTACGCCGCCTGGGTCTCCATCTCCGTCGGCTGCAACAACACCTGCACGTTCTGCATCGTCCCCGCCCTGCGCGGCAAGGAGGAGGACCGCCGTCCCGGCGACATCCTCGCCGAGGTCGAGGCGCTCGTCGCCGAGGGCGTCAGCGAGATCACCCTGCTCGGCCAGAACGTCAACGCGTACGGTTCGGACCTCGGCGACCGCGAGGCGTTCTCCAAGCTGCTGCGCGCCTGCGGCGAGATCGAGGGCCTGGAGCGGGTCCGCTTCACCTCCCCGCACCCGCGCGACTTCACCGACGACGTCATCGCGGCCATGGCCGAGACGCCGAACGTGATGCACCAGCTGCACATGCCGCTGCAGTCCGGCTCGGACACCGTGCTGAAGGCGATGCGCCGCTCGTACCGCCAGGAGCGCTTCCTCGGCATCATCGAGAAGGTCCGCGCCGCCATGCCGGACGCCGCGATCTCCACCGACATCATCGTGGGCTTCCCCGGCGAGACCGAGGAGGACTTCGAGCAGACCATGCACGTCGTGCGCGAGGCCCGCTTCGCGAACGCCTTCACGTTCCAGTACTCCAAGCGCCCCGGCACCCCCGCGGCCACCATGGAGGGCCAGATCCCCAAGGAGGTCGTGCAGGCGCGCTACGAGCGCCTCGTCGCCCTCCAGGAGGAGATCTCCTGGGACGAGAACAAGAAGCAGGTCGGCCGCACCCTGGAGGTCATGGTCGCCGAGGGCGAGGGCCGCAAGGACGGCGCCACGCACCGCCTCTCCGGCCGCGCGCCCGACAACCGCCTCGTGCACTTCACCAAGCCCGACGAGCCGGTCCGCCCGGGCGACGTGGTGACCGTCGAGATCACCTACGCCGCCCCGCACCACCTGCTCGCCGAGGGCCCCGCCAAGGCCGTGCGCCGCACGCGCGCGGGCGACGCGTGGGAGAAGCGCACCGCCGCTGCCGCCGCCAAGCCGGCCGGCGTGATGCTGGGCATCCCGACCATCGGCGCGCCCGCGCCGATGCCGGCCCCCGCCACCCCGGGCTGCGGCGTCACCGGCTGATTCCGCGCGCCGCCCCGGGTCCGCGCCCACGGCGGGCCCGTGGTGGGGCGTATCGTTCCGGCATGCTCGTCGCCGCTGCCGTATGCCCCTGCCCGCCGCTGCTCGTCCCGGAAGTGGCCGCCGGTGCCGCCTCCGAACTGGACGCCCTGCGGGCCGCCTGCCTCGACGCCGTGGCCGTGCTGGCGGCCGCCCGCCCGGACCGCCTGGTCGTCGTCGGACCCGACGACGACCAGGAGCGCGGAACGTACCCCGAGGGTGCCACCGGCTCCTTCCGGAGCCTGGGCGTGGACCTCGGCGTGCGGCTGGGGCGGGACGACGCCGAGGACGGGCCGCAGGACGGCCGGGAGCTGCCGCAGCCCCTGGCCGTGGCCGCCTGGCTGCTGGAGCGCACCCGCTGGGCGACGCCCGTCGCGGGACTGGGCGTCGGCGAACGACTGGAGACCGGGCGCTGCCTGGAGGCGGGCCGGGAGCTGGCGGACGGGGCCGGGCGCGTCGCGCTGCTGGTGATGGGCGACGGCAGCGCCTGCCGGACCGTGAAGGCGCCCGGCTACCTGGACGAGCGGGCCGAACCCTTCGACGCGGAGGTGGCGCGGGCGCTGGGCGCCGCCGACACCGCCGCGCTGGCCGCGCTGGAGGCGGAGCGGGCCCACGATCTCAAGGCCGCGGGACGGGCTCCCTGGCAGGTCCTGGCGGGCGCCGCGGAGGGCGCCGGGCTGAGCGGCCAACTGCTCTACGACGAGGCGCCGTACGGCGTCGGGTACTTCGTGGCGAGCTGGTCCTAGGACCAGCGCCGACTCGTCGGACACGCCCTGGGCGGCCGGGCCGGGCCGGGGCCCGGCACGGCGACGGCCGCGGAGCGCGCTCCACGGCCGGCCGCCGACGAGGTGTGCGGAAGGTCAGGAGGGCCGGGAGCCCGTACCGCCGCCCTTGCCGTCCTTCTCGGCGAGGTGCCCGAGGGCATCCTTGGCCTTGCTCGTGCCGGTCCGGATCTGGCTGCTGTACTTGCCCTTGGTCTTCTCGTCGACCACCTGAGCGGCCTTCTCCAGCCCGCGTTCGATCTTGGCCTCGTGCTGCTGCGCGAGATCGCCGACCTTGCCCTTCAGCGGACCGAGCCTGGCCTTGAGATCGTTCAACAGCCCCATGGTGATCGCCCCTCGTCTTTCCTTGCCAAACCTACTTGCGGGCGCCCTCACCGGCCTCGCTGTCGGCCGCCTTCTCCGCGGACTGCTGCTTGGGGATCTCCACTCCCTCGGCCGCCTCGTCCGCGGCGTCCTCGGCCTTGGCCTCGGCCGCCTCCTCGGGCTTCTCCTCCGCCGTCTCGGCGACGTCGGTGGATTCCGCCGTCCGAGTGGCAGTCGCGGCCTCTTCCGTTGACGCCGGCGACTTCTTGCGGAGAAGCCTTGCAAACACGCCCATATCTACTCCATTACCTTACTGGTGTGAGCGAAATCCCATGTCGCCCGGGGCGTCCCATGGCGCCGCCGGCGAACACCGGTCCGCGAACCGGCTCTCGGGACCTCGCAACAGGCAACGAACCCGTCGGCGTCGCGTCACGTCGCTCGTTCGTGGGGCGGTCGCGAGGTTTGGGACACTGATCAGGTGAGAAACGCACCCCCCGCACCCCGGGTCATCGCCGTCGTCGGTCCCACGGCGGCCGGCAAGTCCGATCTCGGCGTCGCCCTCGCCCAGCGCCTGGGCGGAGAGGTCGTCAACGCCGACTCCATGCAGCTCTACCGCGGCATGGACATCGGCACCGCCAAGCTGACCCTGGAGGAGCGGCAGGGCGTGCCGCACCACCTGCTCGACGTCTGGGACGTCACCGAGGCCGCCAGCGTGGCCGAGTACCAGCGGCTGGCCCGGGCGGAGATCGACCGCCTGCTCGCCGAGGGCCGCACCCCGGTGCTCGTCGGGGGCTCCGGGCTCTACATCAAGGGCGCCATCGACGCCATGGAGTTCCCCGGCACCGACCCGGCCGTCCGGGCCCGGCTGGAGGCCGAGCTGGAGGAGGCCGGCCCGGGCGCCCTGCACGCCCGGCTCGCCGAGGCCGACCCCGAGGCCGCCCGCGCCATCCTGCCGGGCAACGGCCGACGCATCGTGCGGGCCCTGGAGGTCATCGAGCTCACCGGACGGCCCTTCACGGCGAACCTGCCCGGCGAGACCCCCGTCTACGACGCCCTCCAGATCGGCGTCGACGTCGAGCGGCCCGAGCTGGACGAGCGGATCACCGTGCGGGTGGACCGCATGTGGGAGGCGGGGCTCGTGGACGAGGTCCGCGCGCTGGAGCGCGAAGGCCTGCGCGAGGGGCGCACGGCATCGCGCGCCCTCGGCTACCAGCAGGTGCTCGACTTCCTCGCGGGGGAGTGCACGGAGGAGGCCGCGCGGGCCGAGACCGTACGCGCCACCAAGCGCTTCGCGCGCCGTCAGGACTCGTGGTTCCGGCGGGATTCGCGGGTGAACTGGCTCAGCGGCGCGGCCGACCGGCGCGCGGAACTCCCCGGGGAAGCGCTGGCGTTGGTCGAACGGGCGATTACAGCCTGATCACGTGATGGCATCGGGACGCTCCGTACGCCGTGCGGGCCTCGTCCGACGTGCCATCATCAAGGCTCGATCGAGCCGTGAAGTGCGAGTTGGGAGGGCGCGTGGCGATGGAGGCCGGCCCTCGTGACAGACCGCAGCAGCCGCCGCGTGGGGGACACCTCCCGGCGGTGGCCGGAGGAGAGCCGGAAGCACTCACTCCGGACGGCCCGGACGACACCCTCGAGCCCGTGCCGGACGTGACGGCGCCCGCGTCGTTCCGCGAGCTGCGGCCGCCGCGCAGGCTGCGCGCCTGGCAGCTCGCGCCCATCGTCGTCCTCGCCGCCGTCGGCTCGCTGATGTTCGCCTTCCCGCTCGCCTTCGAGTTCGGCGACGGCGGCCCCGTGGTGGCCATGCTCGGCCTGCTCATCAGCTGCTGCGCCGCCGGCTGGGGCGTGATGGCGGCCCGCCGCGTCGGCTACACCTGGCCCGGCCTGCCGCCCCGCGGCTCCGGCCGCCGCCCGGACTGGCGCTACGTGGCCGCGTACGCCGCCGTGGTCGTCGTGCTGGTGGTGCTCGCCGTGTGGCGGGTGGCCCGGCTGCGCTGAGCCGCCTGAAGGCCCCGGGAGGCGTTGTCGCAGGTCCCCCGTACCATCGAAGGCGTGAGCACCGCGCAGATCGCCTTCCTCAAGGGTCACGGCACCGAGAACGACTTCGTGATCATCCCCGACTACGACGGCCGCCTCGAGCTGTCGCCCGCCGCCGTCGCCCGGCTGTGCGACCGGCGGGCCGGGATCGGGGCCGACGGCGTGCTGAGGGTGGTGCGCTCCGCCGCCCATCCCGAGGCGCTGGGCATGGCCGACGAGGCCGAGTGGTTCATGGACTACCGCAACAGCGACGGCAGCATCGCCGAGATGTGCGGCAACGGCGTCCGCGTCTTCGCGCACTACCTCCAGCGGGCGGGCCTCGTCGAGGAGGGCGACGTCGCGATCGCCACGCGTGCCGGCGTCCGCGGCGCCCACATCGCCAAGGCGGCCCCCGACGGCACCCCCGGTGAGATCACCGTCGCCATGGGCCGCGCCGTCCTGCCCGACGGCGACGTCACCGTGACCGTCGGCGAGCGCAGCTGGCCCGCCCGCAACGTCAACATGGGCAACCCGCACGCCGTCTCCTTCGTCGACGACCTCGCCGACGCCGGCCGGCTGCTCGACGCTCCCGCCGTCGCCCCGGCCGCCGCCTACCCCGACGGCACGAACGTCGAGTTCGTCGTCGACAGGGGCCCGCGCCACGTCGCCCTGCGCGTCCACGAGCGCGGCTCCGGCGAGACCCGCTCCTGCGGCACGGGCGCCTGCGCCGTCATGGTCGCGGCCGCCCGCCGCGACGGCGCCGACCCGGCCGTCCTCGGCCACCCCGTCACGTACACCGTCGACCTGCCCGGCGGCCGCCTCGTGATCAGCGAGAGCCCGGACGGCACGGTCGAGATGACCGGCCCCGCGGTGATCGTCGCGGAAGGCGTGCTGGACGCCTCCTGGTTCGTCCGGGCGACCGCCTGACGCCCCGTTCGCGGCACGATCCACGCCCCCTTCCGGCGCGTTCCGGAAGGGGCGCCGCCCTTTCCGGGAGTGGGCTCCCTCGAATGGGTGATCCGGTTCACTCTGGGCGAGAGCGGGTGAGCGGTGCGTGATGGGCTCGGTAGCATCAAGCACCGGTCTGGAGGCGTGAGCCGACCGCCGGTCGACGCTGCCGGAGGTGCCCATGAGCGCAGAGGCCACGAACGAAGGTGCTCCCGGCCGCAAGCGCGGCCGCCGCATGGATCTGAGACGGCTCGGGCGGGCGGCGCTCAGCGGATCGGGCGCCCGCGGCCGGCTCCCTGATGCCATCGACCACGTCGCCAAGGTCCACCGGGGCCATCATCCCGGCGCGGACCTCGGCATCCTGGGCCGCGCCTACGCCCTCGCCGAGACCTCCCACCGGGGCCAGACGCGCAAGAGCGGCGAGCCGTACATCACCCACCCGCTGGCCGTGACCCTCATCCTCGCCGAACTGGGCGCCGAGACCACCACCTTGACCGCCTCCCTGCTCCACGACACCGTCGAGGACACCGAGGTGACGCTCGATCAGGTGGGCGAGCAGTTCGGCGCGGAGGTGCGCTTCCTGGTCGACGGCGTCACCAAGCTGGAGAAGGTCGACTACGGGGCCGCCGCCGAGCCCGAGACCTTCCGCAAGATGCTCGTGGCCACCGGCAACGACGTCCGTGTGATGTCCATCAAGCTCGCCGACCGGCTGCACAACATGCGCACCCTCGGCGTGATGCGCCCCGAGAAACAGGCCCGCATCGCCAAGGTCACCCGCGACTTCCTGATCCCGCTCGCCGAACGGCTGGGCGTGCAGGCGCTGAAGACCGAGCTGGAGGACCTGGTCTTCGCCGTCCTCCACCCCGACGAGTACGCCCGCACCCGCGACCTCGTCCTCGCCCACGCCGGCCGCCCCGACCCCCTGCGGGCCACGGCCGCACGCGTGCGTGCCGTGCTGCGCGAGGCCGGCATCGCCGCCGAAGTCCTCGTCCGGCGCCGCCACTTCGTCTCGGTGCACCGGGTGCTCCTCAAACGCGGCGAGCCGACCGGGTCCGACCTCGGCCGGCTGCTCGTGCTCGTCGCGGAGGACGCCGACTGCTACGCCGTCCTGGGCGAGCTGCACACCTGCTTCACGCCGTTCATCTCGGAGTTCAAGGACTTCATCGCGGTCCCCAAGTTCAACCTCTACCAGTCGCTGCACACCGCCGTCGCCGGCGAGGACGGCCACGCGGCCGAAGTGCTCATCCGCACCCACCAGATGCACCGGGTCGCCGAGGCCGGCGTCATCGCCCTGGGCAACCCCTACGCCGCCCCCGAGGCCCCCGACGCCGCCGACGGCGAGCGCGCCGACCCCACCCGCCCCGGCTGGCTCTCCCGGCTGCTGGAGTGGCAGCGGGCCGCCCCGACCCCGACACCTTCTGGACCTCCCTGCGCGACGACCTCGCCCAGGACCGGGAGGTCACCGTCTTCCGGGCCGACGGCGGGACGATCGGCCTCCCGGCGGGCTCCAGCTGCGTCGACGCCGCGTACGCGCAGTACGGCGACGGAGCCCACCACTGCATCGGGGCCCGCGTCAACGGCCGGCTGGCCACGCTCAGCACGGTGCTGCGCGACGGCGACACGCTGCACCTGCTGATGTCCCCCGACACCGCCTCGGGGCCCTCCCCGACTGGCTCGAGCACGCCCGTACGCCCGCGGCCCGCATCGCCATCGACCGCTGGCTGACCGCCCATCCCGCCTCCGAGCCCGTCGCCCCGGCGCCCGCCGCGCCCCGGCCCCCGGGCCGCCCCGGCCCGCCCAGCGTTCCGGCGCGCCCGTCGCCCGCGGGCCGGTCGCCGTCGTCGCCGAGGGCGAGGCGCCGCCGGGCGGGAGCGTACGCCTGGCGGGCTGCTGCACTCCCGTACCGCCGGACGAGATCACCGGCTTCACGGTGCGCGGCGGGGCGGTCACCGTGCACCGGGCGCAGTGTCCCGTGGTCGGCCGGATGGTCGGCTCCGGCCGACAGCCCGTGCGGGTGCGCTGGAGCAGCCCGGACGTCGCCGGAACGGGCGACTACAGGGTCACACTGCGCGCCGAATCGTTCAGCAGGCCGCATCTCCTCGCCGACCTGACCGAGGTGATCGCCGCGGAGGGCGCCGCCGTCATCTCCGCCGCCGTCGAGCCGCCGCACGAACAGCGCGTCCGGCACACCTACACCCTCCAGCTGCCGGACGCGGCGCTCCTGCCGGAGCTGATCCGGGCCATGCGGCGCGTACCGGGCGTCTACGACGTCGAGCGGGCCGGCCGGGCGGTGGCCGCGGCGCCCCTGTAGACGCGAACGGGAGCGGCCTCACGCGTGCGGGGTACACCCCCTGCCCGCAGGGAGCTGATACGACACTCGTACCACCATCCGAGACGCTCGTACGGGTGGGACCGCGCCGCGCCGCCGCCGGTGGACCGCCGTGCGCTGGTAGCGGTGGACGCATGCCGTACTCACCCGGGGGCCGCTCCCCTCAGCGCCGTCAGTCCCTGCGCCGCCGTGCCGTCCTGGTCGCGGCCGCGGCCGCCCTGGTCCTCGGAGCCGCCGCGCCGCCGGGGCCGCTCGCCGTGGGAATCGGCGACCGGCTCTTCCCGCACCTGGGCAATCCCGGCTTCGACGTCGCCGCCTACGACATCTCCTTCACCTACCGGGCCAACAACCAGCCGCTCGACGCGGTGACCAGAATCGTCGCCCGCGCCACCTCCCGGCTGGAGCGCTTCAACCTGGACTTCACCCACGGCACGGTCGGCAAGGTCGAGGTCAACGGCGTCCCCGCCCAGTACGCGGCCGCCGGGGAGGACCTGGTCGTCACCCCCGCGCAGGCGCTGCCCTCCGGAGGATCGTTCACGGTCACCGTCCAGCACACCAGCGACCCGCGCGGCGAGGGCGAGGGCGGCTGGGTGCCCACCGCGGACGGCCTGGTCATGGCCAACCAGGCCGACGCCGGCCACCGCGTCTTCCCCGGCAACGACCATCCCTCCGACAAGGCGCTGTTCACCTTCCGCGTCACCGCCCCCAAGGACCTGACGGTCGTCGCCAACGGCCGGCCCGCCGGCCGCAGCACCGAAGGGGCGAACACCACCTGGGTCTACCGCACGCTCCACCCCATGGCCACCGAGCTCGCCCAGGTCGCCATCGGCCGCTCCGCCGTGCCCCAGCGCTCCGGCCCGCACGGCCTGCAGCTGCGCGACGTGGTCCCCGCGGACGACCAGAAGGAGCTCGACACCTGGACGGCGAAGACCCCCTCCCACATCTCCTGGATGGAGGGAAAGGTCGGGCAGTACCCCTTCGAGAACTACGGCGTGCTCATCGCCGGCGCCTCCACCGGCTTCGAGCTGGAGACCCAGACCCTCTCCCTCTTCGAGCGCGACCTGTTCGTCAAACCCGGCTTCCCCGCGTGGTACATCGAGTCGGTCATGGTCCACGAACTCGCCCACCAGTGGTTCGGCGACAGCGTCAGCCCCCGCGTGTGGTCCGACCTCTGGCTCAACGAAGGCCATGCCACCTGGTACGAGGCGCTGTACGCGAACGAGAAGGCGGGCCGCAGGCTGGAGGACCGCATGCGCGCCGCCTACGGCCTGTCCGACCAGTGGCGCGCCGACGGCGGACCGCCCGCCGCGCCCAAGGAGACGGTCCCCGGCAAGAAGATCAGCATCTTCCGCCCGATCGTCTACGACGGCAGCGCGCTCGTGCTCTACGCACTGCGCCAGCGGATCGGGGCGGCCGCCTTCGACCGCCTGGAGCGCACATGGGTCGCCCGCCACCGCGACTCCGTCGCCAGCACGGCCGACTTCGTCGCGCTGGCCTCCGAGGTGTCCGGCCGCGACCAGTCGGGCTTCCTGCGCCCCTGGCTGTACGGACAGAAGACCCCGCCCATGCCCGGCCACCCCGACTGGAAGGCGGCCGCCCGGAAACCCGCGTGACGGCCCGGCGGGGGCATGGGACCATCGACGGGTCGGCGAGGCCGCCGGCCCCGGGAATCTCCGGGGCGTTCCGGGCGTTGCCGACCATGAGAGCCCTCGGCACGAGGGCTGCAAGCACCGACGACGTAAAGGATCAAATGACCTCCTCTTCTTCCCTTCCCCAGGACCGGCAGAGCCTCCCGGAGAGCCTTCGGGCCGACGCCCTGATGGAAGAGGACGTCGCCTGGAGCCACGAGATCGACGGAGCGCGGGACGGCGAACAGTACGACCGCTCCGAGCGCGCGGCGCTGCGGCGTGTGGCCGGTCTGTCCACCGAGCTCGAGGACGTCACCGAGGTCGAGTACCGGCAGCTGCGCCTGGAGCGCGTGGTGCTGGTCGGCGTCTGGACGTCCGGCACGGTCCGGGACGCGGAGAACTCCCTCGCGGAGCTGGCCGCGCTCGCGGAGACCGCGGGCGCCCTCGTCCTCGACGGCGTCGTCCAGCGGCGCGACAAGCCGGACCCGGCGACGTACATCGGCTCGGGCAAGGCCCAGGAGCTGCGGGACATCGTCCTGGAGACCGGCGCCGACACCGTCGTGTGCGACGGTGAGCTCAGCCCCGGCCAGCTGATCCACCTCGAGGACGTCGTCAAGGTCAAGGTGGTCGACCGGACCGCCCTGATCCTCGACATCTTCGCCCAGCACGCCAAGTCCCGCGAGGGCAAGGCGCAGGTCTCGCTGGCCCAGATGCAGTACATGCTGCCGCGGCTGCGCGGCTGGGGTCAGTCGCTGTCCCGGCAGATGGGTGGTGGTGGCTCCGGTTCGTCCGGCGGCGGCATGGCCACCCGTGGTCCCGGTGAGACCAAGATCGAGACGGACCGGCGGCGGATCCGCGAGAAGATGGCGAAGATGCGCCGGGAGATCGCGGAGATGAAGACCGGCCGCGACATCAAGCGCCAGGAGCGCCGGCGGAACAAGATCCCGTCCGTCGCCATCGCCGGTTACACCAACGCCGGCAAGTCCTCGCTGCTCAACCGCCTCACCGGCGCGGGCGTGCTGGTGGAGAACTCCCTGTTCGCCACCCTCGACCCGACCGTGCGCCGGGCCGAGACGCCGTCGGGCCGGCTCTACACCCTCGCCGACACCGTCGGGTTCGTCCGGCACCTGCCGCACCACCTGGTCGAGGCGTTCCGCTCCACCATGGAGGAGGTCGGCGACTCCGACCTGATCCTCCATGTGGTCGACGGCTCGCACCCGGCTCCGGAGGAGCAGCTGGCCGCCGTCCGCGAGGTGATCCGCGACGTGGGCGCGCTGGACGTGCCCGAGATCGTCGTGATCAACAAGGCGGACGCCGCCGACCCGCTCGTCCTGCAGCGGCTGCTGCGGATCGAGAAGCACTCGATCGCGGTCTCGGCGCGCTCCGGGCAGGGCATCGAGGAGCTGCTCACGCTGATCGACGCCGAGCTGCCGCGGCCCGCCGTGGAGCTCGAGGCCCTCGTGCCGTACACCCACGGCTCCCTGGTCGCGCGGGCCTACGCCGACGGCGAGGTGATCTCCGAGGAGCACACCCCGGAGGGCACGCTGATCAAGGTCCGGGTGCACGAGGAGCTCGCCGCCGAGCTCCAGAAGTACGTACCCGCCGCGCGCTCCTGACCGGCGTACGCCGCGGCCGTACGCCCCTGGGCGTCGCGGCCGCGGCGAAGCGGAAGGCCCGCCCCGACAGTCGTCGGGGCGGGCCTTCGCCGTGGTGCACCTACCGCTTGGTCAGCGCTTGTTGGCGAACTTCTGGCTGAGCGCGTCGTAGACGCCCTTCGCCTCCGGGCCCAGGCGCGGGCCGGCCAGCCAGGTGCTGTTGGCCGGGCCGATCGAGGTGTTGGAGACCAGCACCGCCTTGCCGTCGGGGCCGGGGGCGAACCAGCCGCCGCCGGAGGAACCACCGGTCATCGTGCAGCCGATGCGGTACATGGTCGGCTGCGACGGCTCGATCGTCAGACGGCCCGGCTTGTCGATGCAGTCGTACATCTTCTGGCCGTCGAAGGGCCGCGCGGCCGGGTAGCCCCAGGCGCCCATGCTGCGGATGGACTTCACCTGCGGGGTGCTGAAGTCGATGGTCAGGGCGTTGCCCACCGTCTCCTCCAGGGACTTGCCGTTGCCGTTCTCGGACTTCACGTGCAGGACGGAGAAGTCGTACGGGGCGCCCGCGCCACCGGTCTCGGCGCCCTGGGTGATCCACTGACCGGACGTCTGCGCCCAGTCCGCCCACCACACGCCGTACGGCGCGACGTCCGTCACCGGCGCGCTGTTGACCTGCGCGGCCGGCAGGCCCTTGTCGTTGTACGACGGCACGAAGGCGATGTTGCGGTACCAGCCGCCCTTCTTGCCGGCATGCACGCAGTGGCCCGCGGTCCAGACCATGTTGGACTTACCGGGGTGTGCCGGGTCCTTGACGACCGTCGCCGAGCAGACCATGTGGCCCTCGGGGCTGTCGAAGAACACCTTGCCCACCGGCGCGGCGTTGTCGTGGTACGGCAGGTCGACGGCCTTGGCCTGCACCGGGCGCGGCTCGGGGTCGGTGACGCCCTGGTCGCTCGAGCCGCTGCCCGGCACCGATCCGGGGGCGCCCTGGGTGGCGAGCGTCTTGTCGCTGGAGCGCGCGTCCTTCATCGTGTCGGGCTTCCAGTGGCCCTCGATGATGGGGTTGATGAAGTCGCGGGCCTCACGGACCCACTGGTCCTTGTCCCAGTTCTTCCAGGCCCCGTCCTGCCACTTCTTCTTCCACTTCTCCAGGTCCTTGCTCGGGATTCCCTTCGGAAGGCTGGGGAGGTCGTCGCCCTTCTGGCTCGCGGCGGCGCTGGGCTTGGTGTCGCCGCCCGAGGCCTTGTCGTCGGACGGGCCGCACGCGGTGGCGGTCAGCGCCAACGAGGCGATGAGTGCGGCGGCGGCCAGGGCCGGCCGGCGTGTCGATGGCATGGAGTGGACTCCCCCTGTGATCTGTACCTGTTGCGGACGAATGCCCGCTCTGCGCGCGGACTGTTGTGAACTTGTCATGCACCGCCCCGGCGAGGGGCAGGGCCACACTATGCCGGTGCCGGGGGAGACGGGCGCGGGTGGGTCCATGGTTCCGCTGTGAAGGATCTTGAGTTCCGGCCGTGATCCGCAGCTCCCGGCGTCGTTGGTACGTACGGGGGACACACGACCGTCGTTCAGCGGCAGGAGGAGGAAACCGAGCCGTGGCCCTGACCCAACTACCGCCGCCCGTACCGTCCGCGGGCGCCCAGGCCGGCCACGAGGGCATCCTCCGGCGACAGTCGGCGCGCGAATCGGCGGCACGCACGTACGCCCGCTCGCTGCCCATCGTGCCCGTCCGCGCGCGCGGCATGACGATCGAAGGGGCCGACGGCCGCCGCTACCTGGACTGCCTCTCCGGCGCCGGAACGCTCGCCCTCGGCCACAACCACCCCGTGGTGCTCGAGGCCATCCGCTCCGTCCTGGACTCCGGCGCCCCGCTGCACGTCCTGGACCTGGCCACCCCGGTGAAGGACGACTTCACCAGCGAGCTGTTCGCCACCCTGCCGCCCGGACTGGCCGAGTCCGCCCGCATCCAGTTCTGCGGACCGGCCGGCACCGACGCCGTGGAGGCCGCGCTCAAGCTCGTACGCACCGCCACCGGCCGCGAGGGCCTGCTGGCCTTCACCGGCGCCTACCACGGCATGACGTCCGGCGCCTTGGCCGTCTCCGGCGGAGCGCCCGACGTACGGGTGACCAGACTGCCGTTTCCGCAGGAATACCGCTGCCCCTACGCGACCGGCGGCGAGGCCGGCGAGCGCCTGGCGGCCCGCTGGACCGAGAGCCTGCTGGACGATCCCGGCAGCGGAGTCCCGGCCCTGGCCGGGATGATCGTCGAACCCGTGCAGGGCGAGGGCGGGGTGCTTCCCGCCCCCGACGCCTGGCTGCGTCGTATGCGCGAGATCACCGCCGCCCGCGGCATCCCGCTGATCGCCGACGAGGTGCAGACCGGCGTCGGCCGGACCGGCGCCTTCTGGGGCGTCGAACACAGCGGGATCGTCCCCGACGTGATGGTCCTGTCCAAGGCCATCGGCGGCAGCCTCCCCCTCGCCGTCATCGTCTACCGCGACGAGCTCGACGTGTGGCGGCCCGGCGACCACGCCGGCACCTTCCGGGGCAACCAGCTGGCCATGGCGGCGGGCACGGCCACCCTGCGGTACGTCCGGGAGAACGCCCTCGCCGAGCGGGCCGCCGCACTCGGCGAGCGCATGCTGGACCGGCTGCGCCCGCTGGCCGCCGACCACGCGTGCGTGGCCGAGGTACGCGGCCGCGGGCTGATGCTCGGCGTCGAGATCGTCGACCCCGAGGCTGCGGTGCCGGGCCCCCCGGTCGGCCCCGGTGCGCCCGGATCCGTCGCTTTGAGCGCCTCCGGATCTGTCGCTTCCGGCACGTCCGGGGCCTCCGGCTCCGCACCGACCGTCCCCGGCTCGCCCGGCGCCGGCCCGTGGACCGAGCCGCTGCCCGCCGCACCCGCGCTGGCCGCCGCCGTGCAGCAGGAGTGCCTGCGCCGCGGACTGATCGTCGAACTGGGCGGACGGCACGCGTCCGTGGTCCGCCTGCTGCCTCCGCTGACCATCACCGACGAACAGGCGGAGGCCGTCCTCGACCGCCTCGCCGACGCCATCGCCGCGGCCTCGCGCACCGGCCGCCGGATCCCCACCCCCCGAACGCCGAAGGAGGCAGGCGCCGCGACCCCGGCCGGAACGCCGTCCACCCGCGCGCCGCACACCGCATGAACGCGCCCCGCCCCACCGACGCGCCCCCGGCCGGCCAGGGAACGTCCCCCACGGTGCCCCGCCCGGGCGGCCACCACGGCGAACCACCGGCGCCGGGCCCGTACCCGTCCGCCGACCCGCTGGACCACCCCGACCCCCGCGCGGCCGCCGACGCGGCGGCCGTGGAGAACCTGCTGCGCTGCTGGGTGCGCGAGAACGACATCCCCCGCCCCCACGGCGACATCCTCTACCTCCCGCTCAACGCGTCCGGGATCCCGCTGAGCGTGCCGGTGCGCTACTGGTCCCGCACCGGCTGGCACCGCTTCGGCCAGGTCACCCTCACGGGCGGCCCCGACGACGCCCCGGCCTTCGACGCCGTCACCCTGGCCGCCCTGCTCGGCCGCGAGGCCGCCCACCGCGCCGCGCAGGCCGGGCACGCCCCCGCCGACGGCGGCGCCGAACTCGTCGCCCGGGTCGCCGACTCGGCCCGCCGCACGGCCGCCTTCCTCGCCGACCGGCGTGCGAGGCCCGCCGACCCGGACGACGGGAACCTCTTCCTCCACGGCGAGCAGTCCCTGATCCTCGGGCACCCCCTGCACCCCACGCCCAAGAGCCGCGAAGGCCTCTCCGACGCCGAGGCGACCGGCTACTCACCCGAGACGCGAGGCGCCTTCCCCCTGCACTGGCTGGCCGTCCACCGCTCCGTACTGGCCGCCGACTCCGCCTGGACCGAACGGGGCCGCGCCGTCGACGCGCCCACCCTCGCCGCCCGCATCGCCGGGCACGGGCTGGAACTCACGCTTCCGGACGACACCGTCGCCCTGCCCATGCACCCCTGGCAGGCCCGCGACATCCGGCACCGCCCCGACGCGGCCCGCCTGTTCGACGCCGGACTGCTGCACGACCTCGGCGCCCACGGCGAACCCTGGTACCCCACCTCCTCCCTGCGCACCGCGCACCGGCCCGGCGCGCCCGCCATGCTGAAGTTCTCCCTCGGCCTGCGCATCACCAACTCGCGCCGGGAGAACCTCCGCAAGGAACTGCGGCGCGGCGTCGAGGTGCACCGGCTGCTGCGCAGCGGCCTCGCCGAGCGCTGGCGGGCGGCCTGCCCCGGCGGCCTCGGCTTCGACATCGTCCGCGACCCCGCCTGGCTCGCCGTCGACACCCCCGACGGCACCCCGCTTCCCGGCGTCGACGTCGTCATCCGGCACAACCCCTTCGGGCCCGGCGACGACGCCGTGTGCGTCGCCGGGCTCACCTCGCCCCGGCCCTGGCCCGGCACCGCGACCACCGCCGGCCACCCCGCCGTGAGCTCCCGCCTCTCCCGGACGATCGCCCGGCTCGCCCACCGCACGGGCCGGCCCGGGGGAGCCGTCGCCGCCGAGTGGTTCCTGCGCTACCTGGACGCGGTCGTGCGCCCCCTGCTGTGGCTCGACGGAGCGGCGGGCATCGCCCTGGAGGCCCACCAGCAGAACACCCTCGTCCTGCTCGACGCCGACGGCTGGCCGGTCGGCGGACGCTTCCGCGACAACCAGGGCTACTACTTCCGGGACTCCCACCGCGCCGCGCTCGCCCGGCTGCTGCCCACGATCGGCGAGGAGAGCGACACCTTCGTCCCCGACGCCGTCGCCGACGAAAGGTTCTTCTACTACCTCGGCATCAACAACGTCCTCGGGCTGATCGGCGCCTTCGGAGCCCAGCGCCTGGCCGACGAGGAGGTCCTGCTGGCCGCCCTGCGCCGCTTCCTCAAGGACTCCCTCTCGGGCCCTTCCCCCACGAGCTCGTCGCTTCCCCGGCACTTCCTCGAGGCGCCCGCCCTGCGGTGCAAGGCCAACCTGCTGACCAGGCTGCGCGGCCTCGACGAGCTCGTGGGGCCGGTGGACACGCAGTCCGTGTACGTGACGGTCGCCAACCCGCTCGCGGCGTCGGCGGGGTGAGGGCCGATGAGCACCGAGAGAGACGACGGCCGCATCGCCCCCGCTCCTGCCTTCGACCCGTTGACCGACCCCCTGCCGGACGTGCTGACCGGCCCTCTCATCGATCCCCTCACCGCCCCGCTGTCGGACCTGTTGGCCGGTCCGCTGTCCGATCCGTTGTCCGGTTCGCTGTCCGGCCCGCTGTGTGATCCGCTCTGTGATCCGCCGCGCGATCCGTTCGCCGGGCCGGCCGGAGCGGACATCGCCGACACGATCGAACTGCCCCTGACCGACGGACTGATCGACTTCTTCGCCCACGAACGTCAGGTCGCCGCCGGGCCGCCACCCAGGCCCGACCTCCTCGACGGCGTCGCCGGCTGGGGGGCCGTCGGCACGGAAGCGGGCCCCTTCCAGCTCGTACCGGTCGGCATCGAGCGCGACCTCCGGCTGATCGGCCAGTGGATGAACGATCCGGCAGTCGCCGCCTTCTGGGGACTGTCCGGCCCGGACGGCGTGATCGCCGGCCATCTGCGGGCACAGCTGGACGGGGACGGCCGGAGCGTCCCCTGCCTGGGAGTGCTCGGCGGCGTCCCCATGAGCTACTGGGAGGTCTACCGCGCGGACCTGGACCCCATCGCCCGCCACTACCCCTCCCGGCCGCACGACACCGGGATCCACTTCCTCCTGGGCAACGTGGCCGACCGGGGGCGGGGCCTGGGCACGCTGCTGCTGCGGACCGTCGCCGATCTCGTACTGGATCACCGGCCCTCCTGCGGCCGGGTCGTCGGCGAGCCCGACCTGCGCAACACCCCGTCCCTCGCCGCGTTCCTCGGCGCGGGGTTCCGGCTGTCCGGCGAGGTGCAGCTGCCCGACAAGCGCGCCGCCGTGATGATCCGCGACCGTGCCCTGCGCGCGGTCCTCTGACGCGGAGCGGGTGGCCGTCACCGTGGCCGGACGGCGGCGGGCGGTGATTCCACCGGGTCCCAGGGCTCTCCCGGGTGCCGGGAGGGCCGTCTCGGCCCCCGATGTCAGTGCCGCCCCGTAGGCTGACAGAGCTATGACTGCCACCTCGCCTACTCTCACCGAACTGCTGCACGCGGCCGTCTCCGCCGTCGGGGGCACCGAACGGCCCGGCCAGGTCGCGATGGCCGAAGCCGTCTCCGCGGCCATCGACGGCAATTCCCATCTGCTTGTGCAGGCGGGCACCGGCACCGGTAAGTCCCTCGGCTATCTGGTCCCGGCCCTCGCGCACGGTGAGCGGGTGGTGGTCGCCACCGCGACGCTCGCGCTGCAGCGGCAGCTCGTCGAGCGCGATCTGCCACGCACGGTCGACGCCCTGCACCCCCTGCTGCGGCGCCGCCCGGAGTTCGCCATGCTCAAGGGCCGTTCGAACTACCTCTGCCTCCACCGGCTGCACGAGGGCGTGCCGCAGGACGAGGAGGAGGGGCTGTTCGACCCCTTCGAGGCGGCGGCCCCGTCCAGCAAGCTCGGCAAGGACCTGCTGCGGCTGCGCGACTGGGCGGACGAGACCGAGACCGGCGACCGCGACGATCTCACCCCCGGCGTCTCCGACCGGGCCTGGTCGCAGGTCTCCGTGACCTCCCGGGAGTGCCTGGGCGCCTCCAAGTGCGCGTACGGCGCCGAGTGCTTCGCCGAGGCGGCCCGCGAGCGGGCCAAGCTGGCGGAGGTCGTGGTCACCAACCACGCCCTGCTCGCGATCGACGCGATCGAGGGCGCGCCGGTGCTGCCGGGCCACGAGGTGCTGATCGTCGACGAGGCCCATGAGCTGGTCTCCCGCGTCACCGGCGTCGCCACCGGCGAGCTCACCCCCGGCCAGGTCAACCGCGCGGTGCGGCGGGCCGCCAAGCTGGTGGACGAGAAGGCGGCCGACGCCCTGCAGACCGCGGCCGAGAGCTTCGAGCGGCTGATGGAGCTCGCCCTGCCGGGCCGGCTCGAGGAGATCCCCGAGGACCTGGGCTACTGCCTGATGTCCCTGCGTGACGCCGCGCGCACGGTCATCTCGGCGCTGGGCAACACCCGAGACAAGTCGGTCCAGGACGAGGACGCGGTCCGCAAGCAGGCCCTCGCGTCCGTGGAGAACATCCACGCGGTCGCCGAGCGGATCGTGGAGGGCTCCGAGTACGACGTCGTCTGGTACGAACGGCACGACCGCTTCGGCGCCTCCCTGCGCGTCGCGCCGCTGTCGGTCTCCGGGCTGCTGCGGGAGAAGCTCTTCAACGAGCGCTCCGTGGTGCTCACCTCCGCCACGCTCAAGCTGGGCGGCGATTTCAACGGCGTCGGCGCCTCCCTGGGGCTGGCCCCCGAGGGCGTCGAGGGCGATGACCTCCCGGAGTGGAAGGGCGTCGACGTCGGCTCGCCCTTCGACTACCCCAAGCAGGGCATCCTCTACGTCGCCAAGCATCTGGCGCAGCCGGGCCGCGAGGGCACCCGCGGCGACATGCTCGACGAGCTGGCGGAGCTGGTGGAGGCCGCCGGCGGGCGGACGCTGGGCCTGTTCTCCTCGATGCGGGCCGCGCAGGCGGCCGCCGAGGAGCTGCGCGGACGTCTCGACGTGCCGATCCTGCTGCAGGGCGAGGAGACGCTGGGCGAGCTCATCCGGAACTTCGCCGCCGACCCGCGTACGTGCCTGTTCGGCACCCTGTCGCTCTGGCAGGGGGTCGACGTCCCGGGGCCGAGCTGTCAGCTGGTCGTCATGGACCGGGTGCCGTTCCCGCGCCCGGACGATCCCTTGATGAGCGCCAGGCAGCGGGCTGTGGAGGAGCACGGGGGCAACGGCTTCATGGCCGTCGCCGCGACGCATGCGGCGCTGCTGATGGCCCAGGGCGCCGGCCGGCTCGTACGGGCCTCGGGGGACCGGGGCGTCGTCGCGGTGCTGGACCCCCGCCTGGCCACCGCCCGTTACGGGAGCTTCCTGCGGGCCTCGCTGCCCGACTTCTGGTACACCACGGACCGCAATCAGGCCCGGCGCTCGCTGGCCGCCATCGACACGGCGGCGAAGGCCGAGGGCCGCTAGCCGGCGGAGGGGGGCCGAGGGCCGGTCACGGGCTGACGGCAGGGGCCTCCCCGGGCAGAGAAAAGCCCCGGAACCGGCGCAGTGGTTCCGGGGCCGGTCTTCCGGCGGGTGGTGTCACACGCGCCGCAGCACCGCCACGACCTTGCCCAGGATCGTGGCGTCGTCGCCGGGGATCGGCTGGTAGGCCGCGTTGTGCGGGAGAAGCCAGACGTGGCCGTCCTCCCGCTTGAAGCGCTTGACCGTGGCCTCGCCGTCGAGCATGGCGGCCACGATGTCGCCGTTCTCCGCGACGGGCTGGCGGCGTACCGTCACCCAGTCGCCGTCGCAGATCGCGGCCTCGATCATGGAGTCGCCGACGACCTTGAGGACGAACAGCTCTCCGTCGCCCACCAGTTGGCGGGGGAGGGGGAAGACGTCCTCGACGGACTCCTCGGCCAGGATCGGGCCACCGGCGGCGATGCGGCCGACCAGGGGAACGTACGAGGCGGCGGGCTTGCCCGAGGTGTCGGTGGGCTGGGTGCTCGGCTGATCGGAGCCGCGGACCTCGTAGGCCCGGGGGCGGTGCGGATCCCTGCGGAGGAAGCCTTTCCGTTCGAGGGCCATGAGCTGGTGGGCGACGGACGAGGTGCTGGAGAGCCCCACCGCCTGGCCGATCTCGCGCATGGAAGGTGGGTATCCACGGCGCTGGACGGAATCCCGGATGACCTCGATCACGCGGCGCTGCCGGTCGGTGAGCCCGGAGCTGTCGGCCCGGATGCCCGGGGGCCGTCCGGGGAGCGAGCGGGCCGGCTTCTGCCCCTCGGCGTTCATGGCTGCGTCATTCATCGGGTGTGCCTGGTCGAGTCGGTTCTGGGAGCGGTCCTGGGCGGTGATGGTGGCGCTGTCTGCGGTGGTGGTCACGTCGGCCCCTCTCGAGATGTTCTCCCTAGCTGGACAACGGTAGTTGCTTTCGAAAGGTTGCGCCAAACACACGTTCGAGTGAAATATCGAGGATCGGCTGACGTGATCTAGGGAGAGGGTGTACCAGCGGAGATCAATTCGCCCTATTACGGTAACCTTCGGTACGAAGTCCATGGGATCGGACCCCGTGCCCGACGGCTCGGCGCCGGTCCGGTGGCGGGTGCTCCCGGGCCGGGCGGTAGCCGGACATTAGCCGATTCGGGCCCCGCCGGACGGCGCCGCGCGGGCTCGCCGCGCCATGGGTCCAGTGTGTCACCCGCACGCCTTCGGCCCGCCCCCGGGCCTCGCGCGTGGGCGCGCCTCCCGCCTCGCCGGCATGCGACACGCTGGGCGTCGGTTGGCCGCTCGGCACCAGATCTAGTGCTTTGATGGCGACGGCTACCCATAAGTTGTGGTCGGTGCCCCCTCCTGGTCATCGCCAGTGGTGTCCATCGCCTATGCTGGGGGCTGCCCGGTGAGACCTCCTGAGGGGGACCGCCGGAGCCTGAGGCGTACGCATGTGTCGGCATTTGTCGATGATCATCGGCATTCGGCGGCGTTCGTCAGCGCTTTTGGACGTTATTTCGAGGTTCCTCGAGGGTGAAGGAGGGTGGAGAGCGATGCACTGCCCCTTCTGCAGGCACCCCGACAGTCGAGTGGTCGACAGCCGGACCACCGATGACGGCTGTTCGATCCGCAGACGCCGCCAGTGCCCCGACTGCTCCCGCCGGTTCACCACCGTGGAGACCGCGTCGCTCATGGTCATCAAGCGGAGCGGGGTCACCGAGCCCTTCAGCCGCACCAAGGTGATCTCCGGAGTGCGCAAGGCATGCCAGGGGCGCCCGGTCACCGAGGACGCCCTGGCCCAGCTCGGCCAGCGGGTCGAGGAGGCGGTGCGCGCCACGGGCAGCGCCGAGCTCTCCACGCACGACGTCGGGCTCGCCATACTCGGACCGCTCAAGGACCTGGACCTCGTCGCCTATCTGCGCTTCGCGTCCGTCTACCAGGCGTTCGACTCGCTCGAGGACTTCGAGGCCGCGGTCGCGGAGCTCCGCGCCGGCCTGGACGACGGCACCGGCGACGGTTCCGTGCCGGTCGCGGCCGGCCGTGCCGCGGACGGCGCGGTTCCCGCGCCCACCCCGGCCGCCGACTAGCGGCGACCCATCAAGACCTACCCGGCGCGCTGAGCGCGGCCGGGTGACAGAACACATCGCGCCCCGGAAGAATTAGGCGCATTAGGGCGTTTTGCCCGAAGAGGGAGGCGGCATGACCGAGACGACGAGCGGCTCCGCGCGAGGTTCCCGCTCCAAGGGAAACAAGGGCGGCAAGGGGCTGCGGATCGAACGCGTCCACACCACCCCCGGCGTACACCCGTACGACGAGGTGGTCTGGGAGCGTCGGGACGTCGTCATGACCAACTGGCGCGACGGCTCGATCAACTTCGAGCAGCGTGGCGTCGAGTTCCCCGACTTCTGGTCGGTGAACGCGGTCAACATCGTCACCAGCAAGTACTTCCGCGGTGCCACCGGCTCCCCTGAGCGTGAGGCCAGCCTCCGCCAGCTGATCGACCGCGTCGTCCTCACCTACCGCAAGGCCGGTGAGGAGCACGGGTACTTCGCCTCCCCGGCGGACGCCGAGATCTTCGAGCACGAGCTGACCTACGCCCTGCTGCACCAGGTCTTCAGCTTCAACTCGCCGGTCTGGTTCAACGTCGGCACCAAGCAGCCGCAGCAGGTCTCCGCCTGCTTCATCCTCTCCGTCGACGACTCCATGGAGTCCATCCTCGACTGGTACAAGGAAGAGGGGATGATCTTCAAGGGCGGTTCCGGCGCCGGCCTTAACCTCTCCCGCATCCGCTCCTCCAAGGAGCTCCTGTCCTCCGGCGGCAACGCCTCCGGTCCCGTCTCCTTCATGCGCGGCGCCGACGCCTCCGCCGGAACGATCAAGTCGGGCGGCGCCACCCGCCGCGCGGCCAAGATGGTCGTCCTCGACGTCGACCACCCCGACGTCGAGGCCTTCATCGACACCAAGGTGAAGGAGGAGGAGAAGGTCCGCGCCCTGCGCGACGCCGGCTTCGACATGGACCTGGGCGGCGACGACATCACGTCCGTCCAGTACCAGAACGCCAACAACTCCGTCCGCGTCAACGACGAGTTCATGAAGGCCGTCGAGACCGGCTCGAAGTTCGGGCTGCGCGCCCGGATGACCGGTGAGGTCATCGAGGAGATCGACGCCAAGGGCCTCTTCCGCAAGATGGCCGAGGCCGCCTGGGCCTGCGCCGACCCGGGCATCCAGTACGACGACACGATCAACCACTGGCACACCTCGCCGGAGTCGGGCCGGATCACCGCGTCCAACCCCTGCAGCGAGTACATGCACCTGGACAACTCCTCGTGCAACCTCGCCTCCCTCAACCTCATGAAGTTCCTCCGCGACGACAACGGCAACCAGTCGTTCGACGCCGAGCGCTTCGCCAAGGTCGTCGAGCTGGTCATCACGGCGATGGACATCTCCATCTGCTTCGCCGACTTCCCGACCGAGAAGATCGGCGAGACCACCCGCGCCTTCCGCCAGCTGGGCATCGGCTACGCCAACCTCGGCGCCCTGCTCATGGCCACCGGCCACGCCTACGACAGCGACGGCGGCCGCGCCCTGGCCGGCGCGATCACCTCGCTGATGACCGGCACGTCCTACCGGCGCTCCGCCGAGCTGGCCGCGGTCGTCGGCCCGTACGACGGCTACGCCCGCAACGCCGACGCCCACCAGCGCGTCATGAAGCAGCACGCCGACGCCAACACCTCCGCCCGGCGCATGGACGACCTGGACACCCCCGTCTGGGCCGCCGCGACCGAGGCCTGGCAGGACGTGATCCGCCTCGGCGAGAAGAACGGCTTCCGCAACGCCCAGGCCTCCGTGCTGGCCCCCACCGGCACCATCGGCCTGATGATGGACTGCGACACCACGGGCGTCGAGCCGGACCTGGCGCTGGTGAAGTTCAAGAAGCTCGTCGGCGGCGGCTCCATGCAGATCGTGAACAACACGGTCCCCAAGGCGCTCAAGCGTCTGGGCTACCAGCCGGAGCAGGTCGAGGCGGTCGTCGCCCACATCGCCGAGCACGGCAACGTGATCGACGCCCCGGGCCTGAAGCCCGAGCACTACGAGGTCTTCGACTGCGCCATGGGCGAGCGCGCGATCTCCGCCATGGGCCACGTGCGCATGATGGCCGCCGCGCAGCCGTTCCTCTCGGGCGCGATCTCCAAGACCGTGAACCTGCCCGAGTCGGCCACCGTCGAGGAGGTCGAGGAGGTCTACTTCGAGGGCTGGAAGATGGGCCTGAAGGCCCTCGCGATCTACCGCGACAACTGCAAGGTCGGCCAGCCGCTCTCCGCCAAGAAGAAGGAGAAGGAGGAGGCCAAGGCTCCCGTGGCCGCCCCCGCCGTCGCGGAGAAGGTCGTCGAGTACCGCCCGGTCCGCAAGCGCCTCCCCAAGGGCCGCCCGGGCATCACCACCTCCTTCACGGTGGGTGGCGCCGAGGGCTACATGACCGCCAACTCCTACCCGGACGACGGTCTCGGCGAGGTCTTCCTGAAGATGTCCAAGCAGGGTTCGACCCTCGCGGGCATGATGGACGCCTTCTCGATCGCCGTGTCGGTGGGCCTGCAGTACGGCGTGCCGCTGGAGACCTACGTCTCGAAGTTCACCAACATGCGCTTCGAGCCGGCCGGCATGACGGACGACCCGGACGTGCGGATGGCGCAGTCGATCGTCGACTACATCTTCCGCCGCCTGGCGCTCGACTTCCTGCCCTTCGAGACCCGCTCCGCCCTGGGCATCCACTCCGCCGAGGAGCGTCAGCGCCACCTGGACACCGGTTCGTACGAGCAGGCCGACGAGGAGGTCGACGTCGAGGGTCTCGCCCAGTCGGCCCCGCGCCACGTCGAGCCCGCGAAGCCGGAGGTCCCGGCCCAGCCGGCGGCCGCCGCACCGGCCCCCAAGCAGGTCCACAACTCCACCGAGCTCGTGGAGATGCAGCTGGGCCTGAACGCCGACGCACCGCTGTGCTTCTCCTGCGGCACCAAGATGCGCCGCGCGGGCAGCTGCTACCTGTGCGAGGGCTGCGGCTCCACCAGCGGCTGCAGCTGAGTGCGAGCCCTGGGCGGGCATGAGAGTTAGGTGCTCGGAGCTTTAGGCGCTCGGAGCCCGGAGTGAGGTGTCGGCGGTTTCGCCGGCACCTCACTTCTGCGTAGGGGGCCCGTGGCTGCCGCGCAGTCGGCGCGGCACTGCCGGCACCGGCCGCGCGGCTATTCGGCGTGCTCGGCTGCCGCGATGGTGCGCTGCAGGGTGACACGAGCCTGCGCGAGTTCGTCCGCCCGCTGATCGAGACGGGTGAGCTGGGCGCGGAGCTTGTCCAGCACCCCTGGGCAGGGACGCAGCGAGCCGTCCGCGACGGAACAGGGCAGCACCTGCCGGATCAGGCTGGTGGACAGCCCGGCCGCCAAGAGGGCGCGGATCTGCCGGACTCTCTGCTCGGCGGCGTCGTCGTAGTCGCGGTATCCGTTGGCATGACGGATCGAGGCGAGAAGGCCGACGCTTTCGTAGTAGCGGAGCAAGCGCTCGCTCGTCCCGGTTCGTTTGGCCAGCTGCCCGATCAGCACTGCTTCTCCCCCGAACTTGACCTTGCCATGGTGTCAACCTTCAACGATGGGACCGGCGGCGGCATTCCGCCGCCGTCACCGCTCCTGAACAGGGGAAATTCGTTGATCATCGACGCGCACAGCCATGTCCACGACCCCGTGCACCGTCACATCGCTCTGCTGGACGAGGCGGGAGTCGACCGCGCGGTGCTCTTCGGCACCCGGCCGCACCCCGAGCGGGCCACCGATCCGGCCTCGTTCCGGCGGGAGATGCGCGTGCTGCACAAGACGGTCAGCGGGCAGTCCGGCGATCTGGACGCCCACCAGGCCGCCCAGCAGGAACTCGCAGCGGCGTGCGCCGCGTATCCCGATCGCTTCATCGGCTTCGGCAAGGTCCGCCTGGACCAGTCGGCCGAACAGATCGCGGCGGAGGTCGAGCGGGAGGTCGTCGGCCGGGGTTTTCGCGGCATCGGTGAGCTGACCCCGCCACCGGACGGGGCCGGTCGGATCGAGCCCGTTCTGCGGGCGGCCGCCGATCACGGCGGGTTGCCGGTCGTCGTGCACGGGTTCGCGCCGACCACGGCGGGAGACCTGGCGACTCTCGCCGGACTCGCGCGCCGCCACCCGGCCGTCCCCGTGGTGATCAGCCAACTCGGCGGTCTGAACTGGCTGACGGCCATCGAGCTGGCCCGGGAGACCCCGAACCTGTTCCTGGAACTGTCGACGGCCGGCGTCATCTTCGCGGTCCGGCTGGCGATCAACGAGGTACCCGACCGCACGATGTTCGGCTCGGACGCGCCCTACGGCGACCCGTCCCTCGCCCGGGCCACCGTCGAACGCGTGACCAGGCCGGGCGCGCTGCGTGATCGCGTCCTCGGCGGCACCCTCGCGGAGCTGCTTGATCTCTGACCGGGCGTGCGGTCGCGACCGTTCCGACCGCCTTGTTCCGACTGCCCTGTTTCCGACCGTCCTCCCGGGTGTACTCCTCGGGTACGTGACCCAGGCCACTGCCGGGGCCGTACGATGGGTCGGTGCTGGTCAAGTGGATTCGCTGCACCGTGGTGGACCGCCGGGGCTTCGAGCGGGGGCAGCGAAAGTGGGCGGGACTCCTGGGCGAGCCCGGATTCCGGGGGCAGGGCGGCGGCTGGAGCAGGGCCCGCCCTGACGTCGTCCATCTCTTCGGCTTCTGGGAGAACCGGGCCTTCTACGACTCCTTCATGGCGCGTTCGCACGACAGACTGGCGGCCGCGCAGGTCGGCACGTACACGGACATCCAGGTGCGGCTCTTCGAGCATCGCTTCGACGTGAAGGTCGGTTTTCAGCCACAGTTCGCGGACGCGGACGTGGTGCGGTTCGCCCACTGCCGGATCCGCGAGGAGCGCGTGGAGCACTTCACGCTCATGCAGGAGAAGGTATGGAATCCGGCGATGGCCGGATCCCCGGGAATGCTGCGGGGCGTGTTCGGGGAGGCGCCGGGTCAGGAGTTCCTGGTGCTGTCCCTGTGGAACTCCGAGGCCGAACACGGCAAGTACCGGGCCGACCGGGTCGAGCGCCTCGGCCTGCGCGCGCAGACCGAGGCCGATGTCGCGGCGATTACCGGTGACGTGGTGAAGATAGAGCAGTCCTGGACGGTGTGATCTCCGGGGCGGTCCTCGCCGCCTTCGAGGACCGTGGCGGGTACGAGGCCGACGCCGCGGGGTCGGGGGCGTGAGGCGCCCGCCCTCCGTTCGAATTAGGGTGGCTGCATGTCACGGCCCCGGCGCATCGTCCTCATCCGGCACGGAGAGTCGGAGGGAAACATCGACGACACGGTGTACGAACGGGAGCCGGACCACGCCCTGAGCCTGACGGAGGCCGGCCGCAAGCAGGCCGAGGAGGCGGGAGTCCGGCTGCGGGAGCTCTTCGGGGACGAGGAGGTCTCCGTCTACGTCTCGCCGTACCGGCGCGCCCACCAGACCCTCCAGGCGCTGGCGCTCGACCCGCGCCGCATCCGGGTCCGCGAGGAGCCGCGGCTGCGTGAGCAGGACTGGGGAAACTGGCAGGACCGCGACGACGTCCGCCGCCAGAAGGCCTACCGCGACGCCTACGGCCACTTCTTCTACCGCTTCGCCCAGGGCGAGTCGGGTGCCGATGTGTACGACCGGGTGGGTGCTTTCCTGGAGAGTCTGTGGCGCAGCTTCGACGACCCCGGCCATCCGCCGAACGTTCTCCTGGTCACCCACGGTCTCACCATGCGGCTGTTCTGCATGAGGTGGCTGCACTGGAGCGTCGCCGAGTTCGAGTCGCTGTCGAACCCCGGCAACGCCGAGACACGGATGCTGGTGCTCGGGTCGGACGGCCGCTATCACCTTGACCGGCCGTTCGAGCGCTGGTGCACCCCTGAATCGTATGGCTTCACCGGTTAGAGTTCGCTGCGATGACCGCTGACCGATTCCACCGAGCCCTCGCGAGCCTGCGAGGGCTGGCCGTGGGTGACGCCCTCGGCTCCCAGTTCTTCGTCCCCGCCAACTATCCGTCGCTCAAGCGCCACGAGCTGCCGCCGGCCCCGTGGCGCTGGACCGACGACACCGAGATGGCCTGCTCCGTGCTGGCCGTCCTCGCCGAGCACGGCCGCATCGACCAGGACGCCCTCGCGCGGTCCTTCGCCGAGCGCCACGACTTCGACCGCGGCTACGGTCCGGCGGTCAACCGGATGCTGCGCCTGGTCAGGGAGGGCGGCGACTGGCGCGAGCTGGCCGCCGGGCTCTTCAAGGGGCAGGGGTCCTGGGGCAACGGCGCCGCCATGCGCATCGCCCCGCTGGGCGCCTGGTACGCGGACGACCCCGAGCAGGCGACGCACCAGGCCGAAATCTCCGCCTACACCACCCACCAGCACCGCGAGGCCGTGGCCGGGACCATGGCGGTGGCCGCGGCGGCGGCCATCGCGGGAGACCCCTCCCGGACCGTCGCCCCCGAGGCGCTGCTGGACGGCGTGATCGCGCTGGTGCCCCGCAGCGCGGTCCACGCCGGGCTGCGCCGCGCCCGCGACATGCTCGACTACGCGGACGTGACCACGGTGGCCGCCGTGCTGGGCTGCGGGCGCCGTACCAGCGCCCATGACACGGTGCCGTTCGCGCTGTGGGCGGCGGCCCGGCATCTCGGCTCGTTCGAGAAGGCGTTCTGGACGACGGCGCGGGCCGGCGGTGACGTGGACACCACGTCCGCCATCGCCTGCGGCGTGGTCGCCGCCGCGGAACGGGGCGCTCCGCCGGAGAGCTGGCTGCGCGACACCGAGGCGCTCCCCGCCTGGCTGCCCGACGGCCCGCGCTGACCGGAGGGCGGTCGGGGAACGAGGAGTGGGGCGGGGGGCGGGACAGCCCGGCGCCAGGGGCGTAACCTTACTGGCGCCATGCCCTACCAACCGCCTACCCACAGCGTCGAGCGCTCTCTCCGAGCGACGACCGGAGCAAAGATCGTCGCCGGTGTGGACGAGGTCGGCCGAGGGGCCTGGGCCGGTCCGGTCACCGTGTGCGCCGCCGTCACCGGCCTCCGCCGCCCGCCGGAGGGTCTCACCGACTCCAAGCTGCTGACCCTCAAGCGACGCACCGCTCTCGCCGCGACCCTGGAGAGCTGGGTCACCGCCTACGCCCTCGGCGAAGCCTCCCCGGGGGAGATCGACGAGCTGGGCATGACGGCGGCGCTGCGGCTGGCCGCGACCCGTGCGCTGGAGGCCCTGCCCGTGCGGCCCGACGCGGTGATCCTCGACGGCAAGCACGACTACCTCGGTGATCCCTGGAGGGTCCGTACGGTCATCAAGGGCGACCAGTCCTGTGTGGCCGTCGCGGCGGCCTCCGTGATCGCCAAGGTCCGGCGCGACGCGATGATGGCGGAACTGGGTGCGGTCCACGCGGACTTCGCATTCGGGGACAACGCCGGATACCCGTCCCCGGTGCACCGCGCCGCTCTGGAGGAACTGGGCCCGACCCCGTACCACCGGTTGTCCTGGGCCTATTTGGACGCGCTGCCGAAGTGGCAGCATCTCAAGAGGGTGCGCATCACCCCCGACAGCATGGCTTTGGAGGCCGGTGGCCAGCTCGGCTTCGACTTCTGAGTGGCCCAAAACGCCACCCGCCGACGCGACTCGCACCGGCGTTTGATAAATATCGACTCATGCCTCTCATCCCCGAGGAGCCTCAGATTCACGAGAGTGTCCCGGGTCCCCGCGCAGTTCCGGCCCCCGGCCGTACCGCGCCGACCCCCGCCCTGTTCCTGGTCCCCGCCCGGCCCCCGGCCCGGTCCCGCCCCGCGTGGCCCGGTGCCGGCCCCGCCCCGGCCCGCCCCGCGCGGCGGAGCCCACCCCGCAGATCCAGCTGATACCCGCGTCCGTCGACGGTGCCCTGGACGCTGCGGACGAGGCCGTCGACCTGCTGCTCGACACCGGCCGGGCGCCCAGCGAGGTGCTGGTGCTCACGACCGGCGACGCCCACCCGTGGGCGGCGCACGAGCTGTCCTTCGGTGAAGCGTCCTACTGGGCGCAGCACGACGCCGGCGACGACGTCTTCTACGCGGCCGCCGACGCGGAGCGGGCCCGCCCGCGCCCGGTCGTGGTCGTGGCCGTCAACGGCGGCACGGACGCCGCGGTGGCCGGCGCGCTGCCCGCGGCGATGTCCCGCGCCGGCGCGCTGCTGATCGTCTGCGGTGACCCCGAGCGGGTCAACACCCTCCTGGCCGCAAGCGTCTGACGGGTGGTTCCGGTGGCCGGCCGTCCCGTACGGGGCTGCCCGGCCGCCGTGTCCCTCACCGTGCGGCCGCGCGGCGGTACGCCTCGCTCACCCCGCCGCCGGAACCGGTGCGCGGGGAGGGGAGGACGGGCGAGCGCGGCTGACGCCCACTGCGACCCTCGCCGAGGATCCGCCAGCCGGCGGTGGTGAGGGTGATGTACGCGCCGCAGCGCAGCCCGTGCAGGGTGCAGGCGTCGCGCAGTCCCCACATCCATGCGCCGTCCTCCTCGGTCCAATGGGCCTCGCCCTCGCGGCAGTAGAGCAGGACGGCCGTGCGGACCGGGGACCGTCTGCGCAGGTCGTGCGGGATGACCCGGCGGAGCTGGGAGAGGAGCGCGTTGCGCAGCTCCCAGCCGTCGGCGGGTCCGGTCCGGCGGACGAAGGAGGCACTCGCCGCGAGTCGTTCGTCCGGATGGAGGACCGCGACGACCGCCGTGGACGGCGCCGGCAGGTGACGGTCGCACAGGCCGGCGACCACTTCGCGCGGATTGCACAGCAGCGGAATGCCGGACGCGGCCCATTCGGCGGGTTCGAGCAGCCTGCCCAGACGGGAAGCGGAATCGGCGGACAGCGGTGGGGCGAAGCCGAGGGCCATGATTCTCCCTTCGTCTGCACGCCCACGGCGCGGGGCTGGAGGTCATGCGGGGCGTGTGCCGCGATGGCGGTCCCGGCGGGCCGGCGACGGGCGTGAGCGGGGAGCCGCTTCGATTCTCCCGGCACCACCGGCCCTGCGGCAACGATCGATTGGCGCCACTGACCGGTATCCGACGGTCACTCCTCCGCATTCCGCCCCGGCCTCGGGCACACCCCGCCCCATCTCACCCCTGTACGGCCAGGACCAGCGGAAACACCTCCGGCGCACCACAGCGTCGCAGCATGCGGGCGGCCACCGCGAGCGTCCAGCCGGTGTCGGCCAGGTCGTCCACCAGCAGCACCGGCCCGTTGGCCGAGGCCAGCGCTTGAGCGAGGGCGGGAGGAACGGTCAGGGCTCCGTCCAACGCCCTCAGACGCTGGGCGCTGTTGCTGCGCGGCGCGCGGGTGTCGGCATCCCGGTCCCCGTACTCGACGGTGCCCAGGAGCGGCATACGGCCGACCGAGGCGATGCGTTCGCCGAGGGAGCGGATCAGCCGTGGCCGGGTGCGGGAGGCGATGGTGACGACGCCCACCGGGCGGGCCGGCGCGTCGGGCGCTCCCGACGCCCAACCACCGGGCCCGCGCGCCCAGTCGGCGAGCACGGTCACCACGGCGTCCGCGACGTCATCCGGAACATCTGCATCCGGTGCCTGCGGTGCCAGCAGGGGCCGCAGGCGGTTGCCCCAGCCGATGTCCGAAAGCCGCCCGAGCGCCCGGCCGGGAGCGGCCTGTTCGCCGGCGGGAATGCGGCCCTTGAGATCCACGCCCACCGCGGGCATGCCGGTCGGCCACATCCGCCGCGGCTCCACCTCCACGCCCGGACGGCCCAGCTCTCCCCGGGAGGCGTCCAGCGACCCGGAGGACACCTCGGCGGTGAACCGGGGCGCCGCGCAGTTGTCGCACCGCCCGCAGGGAACCGCCTGCTCGTCGTCAAGCTGCCGCCGCAGGAACTCCATACGGCATCGCGTGGTCGTGGCGTACTCGCGCATCGCCTGCTGCTCGGCCTCGCGCTGCCGGGCGACCCAGGCGTACCGCTCGGCGTCGTAGACCCACGGCGCGCCCGTCGCCGTCCAGCCGCCGCGCACCCGGTGCACCGCGCCGTCGACGTCGAGGACCTTGAGCATGGTCTCCAGGCGCGAGCGGCGCAGCTCCACCTGCGGCTCCAGGGCGGGCAGGGACAGGGGCCGGTCCGCGGCGGCCAGCACGTCCAGCGTGCGGCGGACCTGCTCCTCCGGCGGGAAGGCCAGCGAGGCGAAGTACTTCCAGATCGCCTCGTCCTCGCGGCCCGGCAGCAGCAGCACCTCGGCGTGCCGCACGCCACGGCCCGCCCGGCCCACCTGCTGGTAGTAGGCGATGGGGGAGGAGGGCGAGCCGAGGTGGACCACGAAACCGAGGTCCGGCTTGTCGAACCCCATGCCCAGCGCGGACGTCGCCACGAGCGCCTTGACCCGGTTGGCGAGGAGGTCCTCCTCGGCCTGCTGACGGTCGGCGTTCTCCGTCTTGCCGGTGTACGGGGCCACGACGTGCCCGCGCCGGCGCAGGAACGCCGTGACCTCCTCGGCCGCGGCGACGGTCAGGGTGTAGATGATGCCGGAGCCCGGCAGGTCGTCCAGATGGTCGGCGAGCCAGGCCAGCCGGTGGGCGGCGTCGGGCAGGCTCAGCACGCTCAGGCTGAGGCTCTCCCGGTCCAGCGGCCCACGCAGGACCAGCGCCTGCTCCGCGCCCTCGCCCGTCCCCAGCTGCTCGGCGACGTCGGCCGTGACACGCGCGTTGGCCGTGGCGGTCGTGGCGAGCACGGGCACGCCCGGCGGCAGGTCGGCCAGCATCGTGCGCAGCCGGCGGTAGTCGGGCCGGAAGTCATGGCCCCAGTCGGAGATGCAGTGCGCCTCGTCGACGACCAGGAGACCGGTGGCGGCGGCCAGCTTGGGCAGGACCTGGTCGCGGAAGTCGGGATTGTTGAGCCGCTCGGGGCTCACCAGCAGCACGTCGACCTCGCCCGCGGCGACCTCGGCCTGGACCGTGTCCCACTCCTCGGTGTTGGAGGAGTTGATCGTGCGCGCGTGGATGCCCGCGCGCGCGGCCGCCTCCACCTGGTTGCGCATGAGCGCGAGGAGCGGGGAGACGATCACCGTGGGACCGCTGCCGCGCTCGCGCAGCAGCGCGGTGGCGACGAAGTACACCGCCGACTTGCCCCAGCCGGTGCGCTGGACGACCAGCGCCCGGCGCCGGTCGGCGACGAGGGCCTCGATCGCGCGCCACTGGTCCTCGCGCAGCTTCGCCGTGCCCGTGGTGTCCCCGACGAGACGGGCGAGGACGTGGTCCGCCGAGGTGCGGAGGGCTTCGTTGGTCATGCCCCCATGCAACACGAGGGCACTGACAAAGCGCGAATGGGCGGCCGCGACCTGTGGAAAACCCGGGAGGCGGCATTGTCCACAGGGGCGATCGGATCATCATTCCGGAGTTATCCACAGGCCTGGCGGGCCCGGGCGGATCCACGGGACTCTCGGGCCATGACACAGCGTGATGAATCAGCCCGCCCGTCCGTCTCGCCCGCCGCCCCGTCCCCTGCCTGGGACGCCAGGTCCGAAACGCAGATCACCCTCCGCAGCCCGGGTGAACTGGCCGACGCCCTGCCCTACCTGATGGGGTTTCATCCGACCGACAGCGTGGTCCTGCTGGCGCTGCACGGCGAACGCGGCCGCTTCGGCGGCCGCCTCAGGCTCGGCATTCCGCGCAACAGCGAGGAGTGGCCCGAGGTCAGCGACCAGCTCGCCGAGACCCTCGTCGCCGGGTGCGTCAAGCGGGGCGCCCGCCCCGACGGCATCGTCCTGTTCCTGTGCCAGGACCCCAGGACGGGGGAAAGCGGGCGCGAGGTGATGGAGCGCCTTCGTCCGCTCGCCCAGAGCCTGCGCCTGGCCTGCGGAGGGCTCGACGTGCCGGTGTACGAAGCGCTGTGCCTGTCCGACGGCCGGTTCTGGTCCTACTGCTGCCCCGACGAGCGCTGCTGCCCGGCCGAGGGCACCCTCCTGGCCCTTCCCGGCACCTCGGTGATGGCGGCGGCCGCCGCCTACGCGGGGATCCAGGTGCGCGGGACGCTGCGTGAGATGGAGGCCCGGTACGCCCCGCTCGAGGGCGAACGCGGCCGGGAGCAGGAGTCCGCCCTCGACGCCGCGGCCGCCGACCTCATTCCCCGCATTCTGGGCGGCACGGACGGCGAGATGCTGCGCCGCGAGACGCTGGACCTCGCGGACCTGGTCGTGGAGCGGTTCCGCGTGGCGCCGCCGCTCGCCGCGCCGCCGGAGGCCGATGCCCGGGACGACGCGCTCCTCGCCTGCGACGAGGCGGCCGCGATCATCCTCGGCCTGCAGGACCGCGTCACCCGTGACCGGGCGGCGGAATGGATGGAGGGGCCGCGGGCCGCGGCGGTGCTGCGCCTCTGGCGGGCCCTCGCCCGGCGCTGCGTGCCGCCGTACACCGAGCACGCGGCCGCGCCGCTCACCCTCGCCGGCTGGGTGGCGTGGTCCATGGGAGACCACCCTGATGCGCGGGTCGCCCTGAGCCAGGCACTGACCGCCGACCCCGAGTACCTCTTCGCACAGCTCCTGCACCGCGCCTGCAACGACGGCATGGACCCGGAGCCCCTGCGCCGCTGCCTGCGCGGCGAGCGCCGCGGACGCGCCGAGCCCCCGGCCGCCGTCACCGGGACGGACACCAGGACGGACGCCGGGGTGATCACCCGCGGGACGAAGGGAGCCGACGAGCCGGGTGAGGTCCGGGACGCCATCCGGGACGGCGACCCGGAGGGCGTGCCGGGCGGCATCCCGCAGGAGGTGGGCCCGGCCGGCCCGGACTCCGTCGTTCCCGCCGCAGGGGCCGCCTCCCCCGGGCCGGGCGGCCCCGCCCGGCCCGGGGGCCCGAGCGCGCCGGCCGGAGTGAAGGGGCCCGCCGGGAAGGCGCGTACGCGCCGCCGCGCCGGGCAGCGGGGCGTGCGGGGACGGCAATGAGCCGACTCCGGGCCGGTCGCCGTGACCTCGCCCGGGCCGCCGACGTTCACCTGAGTGGCCCTCACTCGTTGTCGGTCGTCCAGGTCCGCGACGCGCAAGGGAGCAGACAGATGCGAGGCATCGCCCCCACGGTCCTCCGCTCAGCCGCCCCGTCCCACCGCAGCGCACCGCCCCCGGCCGGCCCCAGGGACCGCGGCCCGTGCACGAGGCGCTGATCTGCGTCGCACTGCCCGCTCTCGCGATCTCCGGTGCCCAGGGGCAGCTCACCGGGGAGGGCTGGACGGCTTCTACCGGGGCGGACGCAGGCTCCTCGCCCGGTGCCGGGTGCGGGTGGGCGGGGTCGAGCCGGTGCCCGTGCAGGGCCGGATGCTCGCGGCGGACCGGGCCCGCTTCGTCGGCACGGTACGGACCGCCGCCGATGCCGGACCCGATCCGGCCGTCACCGTCGAACGACTGCGCGAGGCCGCGGGCGTCGAGCGCATCACCCTGCGCAGCGCGGCGGTCCGGGAGCTCCGGCTCGTGCTGGAGGTGTCCCTGGGCACCGACCTCGCCGAGCTGGGCGCCGTCGCCGCCGGGCAGGCCGGGCCGGAGATCCCGGCCGCCGTGCACGGCTCCGGACTGCGCTGGTCGGCGCCCGGACTGCGGGCGGTGGTCAGCGCGGAGCCCGCGCCCGGGGACGTCCTGGCCTCGGCCGGCCTGCTCTGCTGGGAGATGGACCTGCCGCCCGGCGGCTCCCGGAGCATCGAGCTGCGGGTCCGGGCCGAGCGGCCCGGCAGGCCGCGCGGGCCCGAGCCCGCCCAGGGCGGTGGCGTCGCGCCGCCCTGGGGGGACGCCGAGGCCGACGGGGACGATCCCCGGACCGCCGCGCTGCTGGCGGCGAGCCTCGAGGACCTGCGGGCGCTGCTGGTGCGCGACCCCGCCCACCCGGGCGAGGTCCACCTAGCCGGGGGCATCCCCTGGCGCTGCGGGCACCTCGCGCCCGCCGAGGCGCTGTGGGCGGCCCGTATGACGCTCCCCCTGGGCGTGCGGCTGGCCGCCGGGACGCTGCGCGCGCTGGCCCGCACGCAGATGCCCGGGCCCGGCCCCGACCGTGGGCTGATTCCCGGCGCGCTGCGTCACTCGGGAGCCCATCTGCCGCCTGGTTGCACGGGGGTGGAGGCGACGCTGCTCTTCCCCGTGGTGCTGGCCGAGGCCCGGCGGTGGGGGCTGCCGGAGCAGGAGACCCGCTCGCTGCTTCCCGCGGCCGAGCGATGCCTGGACTGGCTGAGTACGGCCGTCGGGGACGGGGAGTACCTGCCGGACCCGGCCCCGGCGGGCCCGTACCGCTGTGAGGTCCAGGCCCACGCCCACCGGGCCGCCCTGCTCGGAGCGGACCTCCTCGAGGCGTACGGGCGGCCCGGCGCGGAGGGACTCCGGGAGTGGGCGAGCACCTTGCGACGCCGTTTCCGGGAGGACTTCTGGGTCGACGACATGGCCGGCGGCCGCCCCTTGGCCGCCCTCGCCCCCGACGGCCGACGGATACCGCACCTGGGATCCGCCGCCGCGCACCTGCTGGACACCGGCCTGCTCGGGGCGGGGGGCCACGCCCCGGGGCTGCTCGACGCGGTCCGCACCGAGCAGCTCGCCCGGCTGTTCGGTGGTCCCGCCCTCGACTCCGGCTGGGGCCTGCGCAGTCTGGGGGCGAAGGAGCCGGGCCACAATCCGTTCGGGCATCGCAGCGGGGCCGTCCGGGTTCACGAGACGGCCGTCGCGGTGGCTGGTCTCTTCGCCGCCGGCTACGAGAACGAGGCCCAGGGCCTGTTGCGGGGAGTGCTCGACGCCGCCGAGACCTTCGGCCATCGGCTGCCGGAGATGTACGCGGGGGAGCAGCGCACCGCCGGCAGCGCTCCGTTGCCGCACCCGGCGGCCTGCCGGCCGGCGGCCGTCGCGGCGGCGGGCGCGGTGCAGCTGCTGACCTCCCTGGCCGGCATACGCCCGGACGTGCCCGCCGGCAGCGTGGCCGTACGGCCGCCGCGCAGTGCCCCGCTCGGCGAGTTGCGGCTGACGGGTCTGCGCGTCGCCGACCAGCCGTTCGCCGTACGCGTCAGCAGGCTGGGGCTGGGCATGGTCGAGGAGGCCGCCGACGGCCTGCAGTTGGGGGTGTGAGCGTCGTGCGGGCCCGGCCGCCCGGCGAGGGGCTGACGGGTGTCGGACAAGCACCTGTTTATCGTCAGGCAGACGACTATGATCGCGTCATGCCCTACGACCCGTCGGCCTTCCCGCCCTTCGCTGTCACCGTCGACCTGGTCGTGCTCACCGTGCGGCGCCACGCGTTGTGCGCGCTGGTCGTTCGCCGTGGTGAGCCGCCGTACCAGGGCCGTTGGGCCCTGCCCGGCGGATTCGTGCGGGGCGACGAGGACCTGGCGACCGCGGCGGCGCGTGAGCTCGCCGAGGAGACGGGCCTGCAGGCGCACGACCCGGCCGGCCCGGTGGTGGCGGGCGGCGCGCACCTCGAACAGCTCGCCACCTATGGCGACCCCAAGCGCGATCCCCGGATGCGGGTGGTCAGCGTCGCCCACCTGGCGCTGGCGCCGGACCTGCCCGCCCCGCGCCCCGGTGGCGACGCGCGCAGCGTGCGCTGGGCGCCCGTGGAGGACCTGCTGGACCAGGAGGCGGGGTACGGCCGCGACGGAGAGCCGGAGGATCCGCTGGCCTTCGACCACGCCCGCATCCTCGCGGACGGGGTGGAGCGGGCCCGCTCCAAGATCGAGTACTCCTCGCTCGCCACCGCCTTCTGCCCGCCGGAGTTCACCGTCGGGGAGCTGCGCCGGGTCTACGAGGCGGTGTGGGGCGTGGCTCTGGACCCGCGGAACTTCCATCGCAAGGTCACCGGCACCCCGGGCTTCCTGGTTCCCACCGGCGGCACCACGACACGCCAGGGCGGCCGCCCCGCGCAGCTCTTCCGGGCCGGCGGCGCCACGCTCCTCAACCCGCCCATGCTGCGGCCCGAGGCATAGCGGACCGAGGCCTGGCGGCCCGGCGGGACCGCGGGGGCTCGTTCACGCGTCGGGCGGGACACGCGTGAGGGAAGAGGCCTACGTTGCGTAGCAAATAGGACATATCGGGTTACGGTGCTGCGGTACGGTCCCGCCGTCCCGTGAGTGAAGCCATGATCCAGGCCATCGGACTCACCAGCGTCCCCCGCCGCAACCAGCCCCCCGCCGTCGACGACCTCACCTTCGAGGCGCGCCCGGGGCGCGTCACCGCCCTGCTCGGCGCGCCCGGAGCGGGCAAGACCGCCGCCCTGCGCCTGATGCTGCGGCTCGACCCGGGCCGCGGCGTCACGCTCTACCGCGGCCGCGCCCTCGACCGGATTCCCCACCCCACCCGCGAGATCGGCGTCCTCCTCGGCGACGTCCCGGGTCACCCCGCCCGTACCGCCCGCGGCCATCTCCGCATGCTCAGCGCCGCCTCCGGCGTCCCCGCCGAGCGCGCCGACGAGGTGCTCGACGTCGTGGGCCTCAGCGGCCTCGCCGACCAGCGCCTCGGCGACTTCTCGCTCGGCATGGACCGCCGCCTCGGCATCGCGGCGGCCCTCCTCGGCGACCCGCACACGCTCGTGCTCGACGAGCCCGCCCGCGACCTCTCGCCCCGCGAGACGGCCTGGCTGCACGGGCTGCTGCGCGGCTACGCGGCCCAGGGCGGCGCCGTCCTCGTCAGCTCCGGCGACCCCATCGAAGCGGCCCGCCTGGCCGACCAGGTCGTCACCATCGACCAGGGCCGCCTGATCGCCGACCAGGAGGCCGCGGTGTTCGCCGGTTCCCGGCTGCGGCCGCGCGTCGCCGTCCAGTCGCCCCTGGCCAACCGCCTCGCCCACGTGCTCGCCTCCGAGGCCGACACGGCGCAGGAGAAGGTGGGCGCGCCCCCCGTGGAGGTGGTGCACGAGGGCGGCAGCCGGATCTGCGTCTACGGCAGCAGCTGCGCCGCCGTGGGGGAGACCGCCTACCGCCACGGCATCCTGGTCCACCGCCTGGTGGAGGAGGTCGCCGACACCGGGCCCGTGACCCCGCTCGAGCGCGCCGACGGCCGGGGCGAGGCTCCCGACTCCGAGGCCGCCTCCGAGGTCGCGGCGGGAGCCCTCGCCCGCCCGCAGCCGCCCCTCCCCGCCCCCGGCCCCGCCTGGCCCCTGCGCTACGAACTGCGCCGCGCCACGGGCGTCCGCACCGGCTGGACGGTGGCCGTGCTGGCCCTCACCGCCTCCCTGCTCGTCTCCGTGCTCCTCGCCCGCACCGGCGCCGCCGTCGATCTGCGCCTGCTCACCGGCTGGCCCTCGTGGCTGCCCCTGCCGCCGGCCGCCTTCGGCGCGGGGCTGCTCGGGGCGCTCGCCTTCGGCCAGGAGTTCCGCTATCCCGCGCTGGCCCCCGACCAGGGCTCCGTGCCCCGCAGGCTGGGCCTCCTCGGGGCCAAGCTCGCGGTCACGGCCGCCGTCGCCCTTCTCCTCGCCCTCATGGCCGTCGCCCTCGACGCGGCCGTGCTCCGGCTGCTCTTCGGCGGATCCGTCGTCCTTCGGCCCGCGGGCTGGGGCACGATGCTCGCCGGGTGGGTCGGGCTCACCCTGGGCTGCGCCTGGGCCGGCCTGCTCGCCGCGGGCCTGTTCCGGTCCACCGCCCTGGGGGTGGTGGCGGTGCTGGCGGTGCCGACGGTGGTGGTGCCCGTGCTGGGCGGCGTGCTCTCCCAGCCGGCCGCCCGGTCGCTGATCGGGCTTCCGGAGCGACTGCGGTCGGCCGCCGTGGTGCAGTGGCCGGCCGGACTGGACCAGGGCGTCTCGGCGGCGCTGCGGCTGATGTCCCAGCCGATCGGCTGGGCGCTCGCCCTGTGCCTGACGGGTCTGCTCGGGGCCTATGTCCTGACGGTCTTCCGTGGCCGCCCGAGGTGATGGCTGTGCTATTGCGCCATGCCGGACGCGAGGGAACGCAGAGTGACAATCAGCCTGGAGGGGGAGCGGGAGAAACCCCGATACCGTCACGCTCCGCAGTTGCCAGGCCCCGCAGGGTGCCCTTTTCTGTCCGTTTGGGCGTCAATTGTGAGGTAATGGGCGATCACCCTTTCGTGTGCTTTTCACCAAAGACCTCAAGGGGCCTGGAGGTGTCGCCGACAAAGGAAGCGTGAGTACCCTTGCGCACACCATGATGACCGCGGCTCGTCCCGCCGACTCCGGCCTCGCCGGCCCGGGCGAGCTAGACCGCTACTCCTACGCGGAGGCCTCCGGGGCCGACCGCGGTGCCGTGCCCGCCTGGGACGGCGACACGGAGCTGAGCCGGGCCGGCCGCCGCGCCGCCGGCAGCCGGGGCCGAGGGCTGCACGGCCAGCTCGTGCAGCAGCTGGGCCAGATGATCGTCTCCGGCGACCTGGGGGCCGACCGCCCGCTGGTCCCCGAGGAGATCGGACAGCGCTTCGAGGTCTCCCGCACCGTCGTCCGTGAATCCCTGCGCGTCCTCGAGGCCAAGGGCCTGGTCAGCGCCCGCCCCAACGTCGGCACCCGGGTCCGGCCGGTCAGCGACTGGAACCTCCTCGACCCGGACATCATCGAATGGCGGGCCTTCGGGCCGCAGCGCGAAGACCAGCGTCGTGAGCTGTCCGAGCTGCGCTGGACGATCGAACCGCTGGCCGCCCGGCTCGCCGCCGGTCACGGCCGCGAGGACGTCCAGCAGCGGCTCGCCGACATGGCCGAGATCATGGGCCACGCCCTCGCCCAGGGTGACTCGCTCACCTTCGCGCGCGCCGACGCCGAGTTCCACTCCCTGTTGCTGCAGGTCGCGGGCAACCGCATGCTGGAGCACCTGTCCGGCATCGTCTCCGCCGCCCTGCACGTCTCCGGGGCCTCGGCCGGCGGCTGCGACCGCCCCACCGAGGCGGGCGTCGGTCAGCATCTGCGGATCGTCGACGCCGTCGGGGCCGGTGACGGCACCGGGGCGGAGGCGGCCATGCGGCAGCTGCTCGTGTCCCATCCCGAGGTCGAGCGAGTGGTGCCCGCCCCGCGCGAGCACTGAGCGCGGGGTCGCAGGACACCGGGGCGGTTCGTGCGGGACCGCTCGTCCGGCGCGCGCGTGCGGCCGTACGCGCGAGCCGGACGGGCCGTTCCGCACGGCCGTGCGTGACGGCCGTATCGGCGATCTGTCCATATCTGTGGCCTTCGCTCCGTTATGTGGTGTGACTCGGGCCACGGGGATTGGGCGTAACGCTCCTTGAGGCAGCGCGATGACTAAAGAGGTGGTAGCCGCGGAGGGAATACAGGTCTCGCTCGAGACGCTGTGTTGCTCTGCACTATCGCCCGCGCCGTCGGTTCATCCATTGCCGGCGGTCGTCGGATCCGGTCGCCCGTTCACAGGGGTCCGGGTCCGGAAGCCGTTTCCATCGTTCCGAGAGGTTGTTCGTGTCGGCCAGCACATCCCGTACGCTCCCGCCGGAGATCGCCGAATCCGAGTCTCTGATGGCGCTCATCGAGCAGGGAAAGGCCGAGGGGCAGATCGCCGGCGACGACGTGCGTCGGGCCTTCGAGGCTGACCAGATTCCGCCAACCCAGTGGAAGAACGTTCTGCGCAGCCTCAACCAGGTCCTCGACGAGGAGGGTGTGACGCTGATGGTCAGTGCCGCAGAAGCGCCCAAGCGCACCCGCAAGAGCGTCGCAGCGAAGAGCCCGGCGAAGCGCACCGCCACCAAGGCCGTCTCCTCCAAGACGGTCACGTCGCGGCAGTCGTCTTCCTCGGCGTCCACCGCGTCCTCGGCATCCGCCTCGGGTGCGTACGACGAGGCCGACGAGGCCGTGGCGCCCGCCAAGAAGACCGCGGCCAAGAAGGCCGTGGCGAAGAAGGCGGTGGCCAAGAAGACCACCGCGAAGAAGACGGCGGCCAAGAAGACCGCCGCCAAGAAGGACTCCGACGAGCTTCTCGACGACGAGCTCCTCGACGAGACCCCCACCCCGGGCAAGGGTGAGGACGAGGACGAGAGCGGCGAGACCAAGGGCTTCGTCCTGTCCGACGAGGACGAGGACGACGCTCCCGCGCAGCAGGTCGCGGTCGCCGGTGCCACCGCCGACCCGGTCAAGGACTACCTGAAGCAGATCGGCAAGGTCCCCCTGCTCAACGCCGAGCAGGAGGTCGAGCTCGCCAAGCGCATCGAGGCCGGTCTGTTCGCCGAGGACAAGCTGGCGAACTCCGACAAGCTGGCCCCGAAGCTCAAGCGCGAGCTGGAGATCATCGCCGAGGACGGCCGGCGCGCCAAGAACCACCTGCTGGAGGCCAACCTCCGTCTGGTGGTCTCCCTGGCCAAGCGCTACACCGGTCGCGGCATGCTCTTCCTGGACCTCATCCAGGAGGGCAACCTCGGTCTGATCCGCGCCGTGGAGAAGTTCGACTACACCAAGGGCTACAAGTTCTCCACGTACGCCACCTGGTGGATCCGCCAGGCGATCACGCGCGCGATGGCCGACCAGGCCCGCACCATCCGTATCCCGGTGCACATGGTCGAGGTCATCAACAAGCTCGCGCGTGTCCAGCGCCAGATGCTCCAGGACCTGGGCCGCGAGCCCACCCCGGAGGAGCTGGCCAAGGAGCTCGACATGACCCCGGAGAAGGTCATCGAGGTCCAGAAGTACGGCCGCGAGCCGATCTCCCTGCACACCCCGCTGGGCGAGGACGGCGACAGCGAGTTCGGTGACCTCATCGAGGACTCCGAGGCCGTCGTTCCGGCCGACGCGGTCAGCTTCACGCTGCTGCAGGAGCAGCTGCACTCCGTCCTGGACACGCTCAGCGAGCGTGAGGCCGGCGTGGTCTCCATGCGTTTCGGTCTCACCGACGGTCAGCCGAAGACCCTCGACGAGATCGGCAAGGTCTACGGCGTGACGCGTGAGCGCATCCGTCAGATCGAGTCCAAGACGATGTCCAAGCTGCGTCACCCGTCGCGCTCGCAGGTCCTGCGCGACTACCTGGACTGATCCCGGCACGGCCCGGACTCGTCCGGCCGACCGGTTCACCGGGCCCGGTTCCTCCTTTCGGAGGGGCCGGGCCCGGCGGCTTTCCGGATGCGCTCACGGACACGAGGTGTGACGCTGGGTAGGCTCAGCACTCCACTGCGTGGGGAGATCCGTATGCGCGCCCTGAGGTACCTGCTCGTCGGAGCGGTCGTGCTGCTGCTCGCGGCACCCGCCTCGATGGGAGCGAGGGACCACAAGGTCGTGGGGGGCGTGGCCGTGAAGGTGTCCGACGTGCCCTGGATGGTGGCCCTGGGGAGCCGGGAGCGCTTCGGGGACGTACGGTCCGGCCAGTTCTGCGGCGCGGTCGTGGTGGGGCCCAGGACGATCGTGACGGCGGCCCACTGTCTGAGCCGGGACGTCCTGGGCGTGGACCCGGCCGAGGCCAAGGACTTGCGGGTGATCGCCGGGCGCGCCGACATGCGCGGCTCCGGGGGCGTGGAGGTGCCGCTGCGGTCCTCGTGGGTGAACCCCGAGTTCAACATGGAGACCAACGCCGGCGATGTGGCCGTCCTCACTCTGGCGGAGCAACTGCCGGGCAGTCGTCCGCTGGGCCTGGCGCGGCAGGGCGACCCGGCCTACGAACCGGGCACCGCGGCGGGGGTCTACGGCTGGGGCGACACGACCGGCAGCGGCTCCTACTCGCAGACGCTGCGGGCCGCGCGCGTGCTCGTGCTGGAGGACGCGCTGTGCCGCAAGGCCTACCCGGGAGGCCCGGAGGGCACGTACAGCCCGGAGACGATGCTCTGCGCGGGGCTGCGGGGCGGCGGGCGCGACGGGTGCCAGGGGGACAGCGGAGGCCCTCTCGTGGCCCGGGGACGGCTGGTGGGCCTGGTGTCCTGGGGGAGCGGTTGCGCTCAGCCGGGCCATCCAGGGGTCTATACGCGCATCTCCGCCGTCGCGGCCCTGGTCCGGGCCCACAGTGCCGAACCCCTGCCCGAGAACGTCCCTCCGGCGAAACTGCCGCCTCCGGCGGCCCCGGCCGCCTCACCGCCCGCGCCGCAGACCGTTCCCGCGCCGTCACCGGTGCCGCGCCCGGGCCGGGTGGCGCGGTGAGAGCGGCGACCGCTCCCGGGGCGCCGGTGGCCGGAGGCGGGTACGAGAGCGGGCGGCCTCCCCCTCGGGGGGAGCCGCCCGCGGCTGTCCCGCTTTGGGTGGCGGGACCTCGCTCGTCGTGGATGCGATGGGTCGGCGTACGACCGGGGACTCAGTGGTCCTCGTCGGACGCGGACGCCGGGACGGCCGTGAGCCGCTCCGTCTCGTCCTGTATTTCCGCGGCGATCTTCTTGAGTTCTGGCTCGAACTTGCGGCCGTGGTGGGCGCAGAAGAGCAGTTCACCGCCGCTCATGAGAACGACGCGCAGGTAAGCCTGAGCGCCGCACCGGTCGCAGCGGTCTGCGGCCGTCAGCGGGCTCGCGGGGGTCAGAACAGTAGTCACGTCGCCTCTTCTCTAGCTCGACGAGCTGTCGTACCAGGGTCAACATCCAACCAGGCCGAAAACGTTCCCGCTCGTGGCTTTTCCTCGAAACTTCCTTCCGAGTCGGGCCGGATCTTGACGTTTGGCGGCGAATGAGCCGTATTGCGTGGGCTTACGGTTTCACGTCGCTGGGGGCTGTCGTCCTCCCGGCCGGCTTGCCGGGTTGTTCTTGAGGACGTGCCCGGAGCCTAAATGGTTCATGCCTCGAAGGGAACGTGATGTGCATGTCACTCCATCGAGGTATCGAACATCTGATCGATGCTCGATTAGCATGGTTGTTCTCAAGGGTCGCGGCACAAAGGCTCTACCAGGCCTCGGTACCCTCTGAACGGCGAACGAGCCACCCATGTGCCCGCACTCGGGCCAGACAGAAATTCAGCGAGGAGCGAACCGCGTGACCGCCGATACGTCCGTGCCGTCCACCGCATTGCTGACCGGGGCAGACCGGGACGGATCCAACTACACCGCGCGGCACCTGCTCGTCCTCGAGGGACTCGAAGCCGTCCGCAAGCGACCGGGCATGTACATCGGCTCGACCGACAGCCGCGGCCTGATGCACTGCCTCTGGGAGATCATCGACAACTCCGTCGACGAGGCCCTCGGCGGCTACTGCGACCACATCGAGGTGATCCTCCACGACGACGGGTCGGTGGAGGTGCGGGACAACGGCCGCGGCATCCCCGTGGACGTGGAGCCCAAGACCGGGCTGTCGGGCGTCGAGGTCGTGATGACCAAGCTGCACGCCGGCGGCAAGTTCGGCGGCGGCTCGTACGCGGCCTCCGGCGGTCTGCACGGCGTCGGCGCCTCCGTCGTCAACGCCCTCTCCGCGCGCCTGGACGTCGAGGTCGACCGCAACAGCCGGACCCACGCGATCAGCTTCCGCCGGGGCGTCCCCGGCATCTTCACCGAGTCCGGCCCCGACGCCCCCTTCGACCCCGCGAACGGGCTGCTCAAGGGCAAGAAGGTGCCGAAGACCCGCACCGGCACCCGGGTGCGCTACTGGGCCGACCGCCAGATCTTCCTCAAGGACGCCAAGCTCTCGCTGGAGACCCTCTACGGACGGGCCCGGCAGACCGCCTTCCTGGTGCCGGGGCTGACGATCGTCGTCCGCGACGAGCGGGGCATCGACGGCACCGAGGCCACCGAGGAGACCTTCCGCTACGACGGGGGCATCAGCGAGTTCTGCGAGTACCTCGCCCAGGACAAGGCCGTCTGCGACGTGCTGCGACTGTCCGGGCAGGGAACCTTCAAGGAGACCGTCCCGGTCCTCGACGACCGCGGCCACATGACGCCCACCGAGGTCACCCGTGAGCTCGGCGTGGACATCGCGCTGCGCTGGGGCACCGGCTACGACGCCTCGGTGAAGTCCTTCGTCAATATCATCGCCACCCCCAAGGGCGGCACCCACGTGGCCGGATTCGAGCGGTCGATCACCAAGACCGTCAACGAGGCGCTGCGCTCGTCCAAGCTGCTGCGGGTCGCCGAGGACGACGTCGTCAAGGACGACGCCATGGAGGGGCTCACCGCGGTCGTGACCGTACGGCTCGCCGAGCCGCAGTTCGAGGGCCAGACCAAGGAGGTCCTGGGCACCTCGGCGGCCTCCCGGATCGTGGCCAATGTGGTGGCCAAGGAGCTCAAGGCGTTCCTGACGTCCACCAAGCGGGACGCGAAGCAGCAGGCCAGGGCCGTGCTGGAGAAGGTCGTCGCGGCCGCGCGGACGCGCATCGCCGCCCGTCAGCACAAGGAGGCCCAGCGCCGGAAGACCGCGCTCGAGTCCTCCTCGCTGCCGGCCAAGCTCGCCGACTGCCGCAGCGACGACGTCGAGCGCAGCGAGCTGTTCATCGTCGAGGGCGACTCGGCGCTGGGCACCGCGAAGCTGGCGCGGAACTCCGAATTCCAGGCGCTGCTGCCCATCCGCGGCAAGATCCTCAATGTCCAGAAGTCGTCGGTCTCGGACATGCTCAAGAACGCCGAGTGCGGCGCGATCATCCAGGTGATAGGAGCCGGGTCCGGCCGGACCTTCGACATCGACGCCGCGCGCTACGGCAAGGTGATCTTCCTCGCCGACGCCGACGTGGACGGCGCCCACATCCGCTGTCTGCTGCTCACGCTCTTCCAGCGCTACATGCGGCCGATGGTGGAGGAGGGCCGGGTCTTCTCGGCGGTGCCCCCGCTGCACCGGGTGGAGCTCATCCGCCCCAAGAAGGGGCAGGACAAGTACATCTACACCTACTCCGACAGCGAGCTGCGCCAGACGCTGCTGGAGCTGGGGCGCAAGAACATCCCGTACAAGGACGGCATCCAGCGCTACAAGGGTCTCGGCGAGATGGACGCCGACCAGCTCGCGGAGACCACGATGGACCCCCGCCACCGCACCCTGCGCCGGATCAACATCAGCGACCTGGAGGCCGCCGAGCGCGCCTTCGACCTGCTGATGGGCAACGAGGTCGCCCCGCGCAAGGAGTTCATCACCAACTCGGCCGCCACCCTGGACCGCTCCCGCATCGACGCCTGACGGCGCTCCGGCCCGGGCCGCGCGACGCCCCCGCCCGGGGCGGCGCGCGGCGGCCCGGGGCCCTCGGCCGCTCCCGGGAGCGGATCCGGCCGGATTCGGCCATCACCTGATGGAGTGAACGTCCCCCTGGGAACGGGGCCGGATCTCTCCGGTCTGTCCATCCTTGGGCACGCGGCCAACCGGGTCGGCGACCGAGGAGAGCTGAAGTGGACGAGAGCGACGGGCGCGCTGCCGTAACGGTTCGTCAAAAGGGCGGCCGCCGGGCCGGGACGCCGGGGGAGACCGTTCGGCGGGCGACGGCCTCGCCGCAGGCCGCGCCCGTGCGCGACGCCGCGGGCATCTACCACGAGGTCCACCGCAGCCCCGCCTTCCGCGAAGTGCGGCGCCGCTACCGCCGGTTCGCCTTCCCCGCGACCGCCGCCTTCCTCGGCTGGTACCTGGCCTATGTGCTGGCGGCGACCCTGGCGCCGGGCCTGATGGCCCGTCCCGTGGCCGGCGCGGTCAACGTGGCGATGGTGGCCGGGCTCGCCCAGTTCGCCTCCACCTTCCTGCTGACCTGGGCGTACGCCCGCCATGCGCGGCTGCGCCGGGATCCGGCCGCCCTGGAACTGCGCTGGGCGGTCACGCTGGGGACGCTTCCCGCCGCCCGGCCGGAGCCGCTCGCGCTCCCGGCGGCGCCCCGGGCGGCCGCGCCGGGGCGGGACGGCCTGCGATGACCGGCACCCACCAGAGCGCGGCGCTCGTGCTCTTCGGCGTCTTCGTGGTCGTCACCCTGGCCATCGCCACCTGGGCCGGGCGCGAACGCCGGGGCTCGGCCGAGGAGTTCTACGCGGGCGGCCGGCTGTTCTCCCCCCTGGAGAACGGTTTCGCCATCGCCGGTGACTACATGTCGGCCGCCTCCTTCCTCGGGATCTCCGGCCTCATCGCTCTCTACGGCTACGACGGCATGCTCTACTCCGTCGGCTTCCTCGTGGCCTGGCTGGTCGTGCTCTTCCTCGTCGCCGAACTCGTCCGCAACTGCGGCCGGTTCACCCTCGCCGACGTCCTCGTCGCCCGGCTGCGCGAGCGGCCGGTCCGCATCGCCTCGGGCATCTCCTCCGTCACCGTCTCCGTGCTCTACCTCGTCGCCCAGATGGTCGGCGCGGGCAGCCTGGTGGCCCTCCTGCTGGGCGGCACCGGAGACCGGGCGCGCGGCTGGACCGTCGTCGGCGTCGGGGCGCTGATGGTCCTCTACGTCACGCTCGGCGGGATGCGGGCCACCACCTGGATCCAGATCGTCAAGGCCGTGCTGCTCATGGGCGGCACGATCACCCTGACCGTGCTCGTGCTGGTCCGCTTCCACGGCGACCTCTCGGCCCTGCTGACCACCGCCGCCGACCGCAGCGGCCACGGCCGCGACTTCCTGGCACCCGGCCTGAAGTACGGCCGCGACCTCACCTCCCGGCTGGACTTCGTCAGCCTCGGCCTCGCCCTCGTCCTGGGCACCGCGGGGCTGCCGCACATCCTCGCGCGCTTCTACACCGTGCCGACCGCCCGCGCCGCCCGGCGCTCGGCGGTCTGGGCCATCGGCCTCATCGGCGGCTTCTACCTGATGACCATCGTGCTCGGCTTCGGCGCGGCCGCCGTGCTGGGCGGCGACGCCGTGCGGGCCGCCGGCTCCGCCGGCAACACGGCCGTCCCGCTGCTCTCCCTCGACCTGGGCGGTGGCGCCGGGTCCACCGGAGGAACGATCCTCTTCGCCGTGGTCGCGGCCGTGGCCTTCGCCACCATCCTGGCCGTCGTCGCCGGAGTCACCCTCGCCTCCTCCGCCTCGGTGGCCCACGACCTCTACGCCTCGCTGAGCCGCCGCGGCGCGCGCGGGCCGCACGGCGAGGTGGCGATCGCCCGCCTCGCCGCGGCCGGCACCGGAGCGGTCGCCATCGGGCTCGGGCTCCTCGCGCAGCACCTCAACGTCGCCTTCCTGGTGGGACTCGCCTTCGCCGTCGCGGCCTCCGCGAACCTCCCCGTGCTGCTGTACACGCTCTTCTGGCGGCGGTTCACCACGCGCGGCGCGGTCTGGTCGGTCTACGGCGGGCTGGTCCCGGCCGTGCTCCTCGTCGTCCTCTCGCCGGTGGTCTCCGGAGCACCCGGCGCGATCTTCCCCGGCCTGGACTTCGCGCTCTTCCCCCTGGAGAACCCCGGCCTGGTCTCCGTGCCCGCCGGTTTCCTCGCCGGCTGGCTCGGCACACGGCTCTCGCCCCGCCCCGCCGACCCGGCGGCCCACGCGGAGACCGAGGTCCGGGCGCTGACCGGCGCCGGAGCCGCCTGACGCCCGGCGCGGCGGGCCCCGGGTCCGGACTCAGCGCCCGGTCGCCCAGGCGTAGCGGTGCTCGGGCCGGCCCGTCTCGCCGTACCGCAGCGTCAGGCTGAGCCTGCCCGACTCCTCCAGCCGCTTGAGATAGCGCTGGGCGGTGGAGCGGCTCAGTCCGGAGCGCTCCGCCACCTCGTGCGCGGACAGCGGCCGCGCCGCGTCCGCGAGCACCCGGCGTATCAGGTCGGCGGTCGGCGCGGAGTGCCCCTTGGGCAGCGGAGCGGTCGTCGAGGCGGTGCGCAGGGCCCCGAAGATCCGGTCGACCTGGTCCTGCCCCGCCTCGCCTGCGCCGTCGAGCGTCCGGCGCAGACGCGCGTACGCCTCCAGCTTCACCCGCAGCCCCGGGAAGGCGAACGGCTTCACCAGATACTGCAGCGCGCCGTAGCGCATCGCCGTCTGCACGGTGGTGACGTCCCGGGCGGCGGTGACCATGATGACGTCGGTGTGATGCCCCAGCTGCCGGACGCGGCGCATCAGCGACAGTCCCGTCTCGTCCGGCAGGTAGTGGTCGAGCAGCATCAGGTCGATGCCGCCGCCCTCGAGCGCCTCGAGGGCCTGCGCGGCGTTGTGGGCCGTCGCCCGGACGCGGAAGCCCGGAACCCTGCCGACGTACGCCGCGTTGATCTCGGCGACGCGGAAGTCGTCGTCCACGACCAGGACCTCGATCACCGCTTCACTCCTTCGGGTACGCGCGTATCCTCCGTCGGCCGTGGCCGCAGCGCCTCCGGCAGCTCGACCGTGAACACCGCTCCGCCGCCGTGCCGTTCACCCACCCGCGCCGAGCCGCCGTACCGCTCGGCCAGCCGCCGTACGAGCGCGAGGCCGAGGCCCCGGGGGCGGTGGGGCGCCGCCTCCTTGGTGGACCAGCCGTCGGCGAAGACCAGCTCCCTCGTCCCGGCCGGCACCCCCGGCCCGTTGTCCGAGACCGTCAGCACGACCGTGCCGCCCACCGCCCGCAACTCCACCTCCACGAAACCCTCCGTACGCCGTAGCCCGGCCACCGCGTCCAGCGCGTTGTCCACGAGATTGCCCAGCACCGTGACCAGGTCCCGGGGATCGACCACGCGCTCCGGCAGCCGCGTCCTCGCGCTGACGCGCAGGGCCACGCCGCGCTCCGCCGCGACCGCCCCCTTGCCCACCAGCAGGGCGCTGACCAGCGGCTCGCGCACCCGCTCGGTGACCTGCTCGGCGGTGGTGCGGTGCGCCCCGGTCACCTCCGCCACGAACTCGGCGGCCTCGTCGTACAGCTCCAGCTCCAGCAGCCCGAGCACCGTGTGCATCCGGTTGGCGTGCTCGTGGTCCTGGGCGCGCAGCGCCTCGGTCAGGCCCCGGGTGCCGTCGAGCTCCCGGCCGAGCTGCTCCAGCTCCGTACGGTCGCGCAGCGTGGCGACGGCGCCGCCGCCGGTGGTGGTCATGCGGTTGACGACCAGGACGCGCCCGTCGCGGACGGTGAGCAGGTCCGTGCCGCTCACGCGCCCCGCCAGGACGTCGGCGGTCCGGCCCGGCGGCAGGACCGCGTCGAGCGGCCGGCCGATGGCGTCCGGGCCCAGCCCGAGCAGGCGCTGCGCCTCGTCGTTGACCAGGCGCAGCCCGCCCCGCCGGTCGAGGGCGACCACGCCCTCGCGGATGCCGTGCAGGATCGCCTCGCGCTCCTGCAGGAGCGCGGAGATCTCGGACAGCTCGATGCCGTGGGTGCGCTTGCGCAGCCGCCAGGAGACGGCGAACGCGGCGAGCGCGCCGACGCCGAGCGCGGCGCCCGCGTACACGAGGATGCCGGGCAGGGCGTGCAGCAGGACGTCGCGGACGTCGTCGTAGGCGATGCCGACGGAGACCGCGCCGACGATGGCGCCCTCGGTGTCGCGCAGCGGCACCTTGCCGCGCGCCGACCGGCCGAGGGTGCCGTTCTCGATACCCGTCCACTCGCGGCCGGCCAGGGCCGGGCCCGGGTCGGTGCTGACGTGCCGGCCGATCGCGGACGGGGTGGTGTGGGAGAAGCGGATGCCCCGGGTGTCGACCACGACGACGTAGCTGGCGTCCGTGGCCAGGCGGATGCGTTCCGCGGCGGCCTGGACCGGCCCGTCGGGGTCCGGCCGGCCCGCCAGCAGGGCCCGGGCGATGCCGGGCTGCGCGGCGGTCGCCTCGGCGATGGCCAGGGCCCGGTGCTCGGCCTGCTGGTCGAGCTGGGCGCCGAGCGGCGCCAGGAAGAGCCCGGCGGTGAGCGCGGTGACGCCGGTGGTGATCAGGAGCTGGACCGACAGGACCTGCGCGAAGACGCGACGGGGCCACCGGGGGCGCATACGGGTGCCTTTCGTCTTCCGATGTGCGGGCCGTCGAGGGACGTGGCGCGGTGGGCGCGCGAACCAACGACGCGCACTGAACGTAGCCGGGAGATGGCCGTTTGTGTCTCCCTCGTGTCACTTTTGTTGTTCTATCGCGAGCAAAACGAGCAGAACAGACTTCGTGCGCTCAACTCGCACAGCGCTCACAAGACTGCCCCCGCCTCCCGGGCCCCTCCTAACCTCCACCACCGGTCGCCCCGCACGACAGCGCGGCGCCGAGACCCCCGAACGACGGCCGGCAGCGGAGGCGGACGGATGAACAACGACACGGCGAACGCCCATCCACCGGGAAGTGCCCCGGCGATCGAGCTGCGCGGCGCGAGCAAGACGTTCCGTACGCCCTCCGGGGCGCTGCACACGGCCGTACGCGATCTTGATCTCACGGTCGGGCAGGGCGAGTTCGTGGCCGTGGTCGGCCCGACCGGCTGCGGCAAGTCGACCACGCTCACCCTGGTCAGCGGCCTGGAGGAGCCCACCGAGGGCGAGGTCCTGGTCGGTGGCGAGCCGGTCGAGGGGATCAGGCCGGAGGTCGGTTTCGTCTTCCAGCAGGACGCGCTCTTCCCCTGGCGGACCGTGCTGTCCAACGTGATGGCCGGGCCGCGCTTCCGTGGCGAGCCGAAGGCGCGGGCGCGCGAGCGGGCCCGCGACTGGCTGGCACGAGTGGGCCTCGCGGCCTTCGAGGACCGCTACCCGCACCAGCTGTCCGGCGGCCAGCGCAAGCGGGTGGCCCTCGCCCAGACCTTCGTCGGTGATCCAGCGATTCTGCTCATGGATGAGCCGTTCTCGGCGCTCGACGTGCAGACCCGCGCCCTGATGTCCGACGAGCTGCTGGAGCTGTGGGGCGGCTCGCGCTCCGAGGGCGGGAAGGCCTCCGTGGTCTTCGTCACCCACGACCTGGAGGAGGCCATCGCGCTGGCCGACCGGGTCGTGGTGATGACGGCCGGCCCGGCCACCGTCAAGCAGATCTTCCCCATCGGCCTGCCCCGGCCGCGCAAGGTCGAATCCGTACGCCTGGAGCCGGAGTTCGTCGAGATCTACCGCGAGATCTGGTCCTGCCTGGGCGAGGAAGTCCGCATCACCCGTGAGAGGGGTGCCTCCCATGTCGCTTGAGTCGGCCGAGTCCGTCGGCGCACCTATCGCCCTGAAGATGGGGGCCAGCCGGACCGAGACACGTGCGAAGGCCGCCCGCCACCGCCGCCTCCTCGTCCTCGGCGCCCGCGCGCTGCTGCTCGTCGTGCTGCTCGGCGCCTGGGAGGTGCTGGCCCGCACCAAGGTCATCGACCCGTTCAACTTCTCCATGCCGTCGAAGGTCTGGGACCAGATCGTGCAGTGGACGCTGCACGGCACCGCCCAGGGCTCGCTCGGCGAGCAGATCTGGTACACGCTCTACGAGGCCCTGCTCGGCTGGGTCACCGGGGTGGCGGGCGGAGTGGTCCTCGGCATCGCGCTCGGCCGCGTCCGGTTCCTGGCCGACGTCCTCGGCCCGTACATCAAGGTCCTCAACGCGCTGCCGCGGATCGTGCTCGCGCCGATCTTCCTCATCTGGTTCGGCCTCGGCCCCGCCTCCAAGGTCGCCTCGGCCGTGGTGCTGGTCTTCTTCCCCGTCTTCTTCAACGCCTTCCAGGGCGCCCGCGAGGTGGACCGCCATCTCGTCGCCAACGCCCGCATCCTCGGTGCGAGCAACCGGCGCGTGACCCTTCAGGTGGTCATCCCCTCCGCCACCTCGTGGATCTTCACCAGCCTCCATGTGAGCTTCGGCTTCGCGCTCATCGGCGCGATCGTCGGCGAGTACATCGGCGCGACCAAGGGCATCGGCCTGCTCGTCGCCTCCTCGCAGGGGACCTTCAACTCGGCCGGCGTCTACGCGGCGATGGCCATCCTCGCCGTCGTCGCCCTCCTCGCGGAGGGGCTGCTGACCTTCGCGGAGAAGCGGCTCTTCCGCTGGAAGACCGGCTCGCCCGGCGGCGAGCGGTGACGCGTCCCTCACCGATCCCACCCCGTTTCCCACACCCCCTTGCCCACTCACCCAAGGAATCGATGATGCGTACGTTCGGCACCCTCGCCAAGGTCTCCTCGACGGCCCTCGCGGGCGTGATGTGTCTGGCGCTCTCCGGCTGCGCCGACGAGTCCTCCACCGCGGGCAAGAGCGCCGCGGTCGACGACTCGTCCTCCGGCGAGACCGTGAAGATCATGGTCGGCGGCCTCGACAAGGTCATCTACCTCCCGGCGGTGCTCACCCAGAGACTCGGCTACTTCAAGGAGGAGGGGGTGACGGTCAAGCTGCTCTCCGAGCCCGCGGGCGTGCAGGCCACCACCTCCCTGGTCTCCGGCGACGTCCAGGGCGTGGTCGGCTTCTACGACCACACCCTTGACCTGCAGGTCAAGGGCAAGCCGGTGGAGTCGGTGGTCCAGCTGGCCCAGACGCCGGGCGAGGTGGAGGTCGTCTCCCGGGAAGCCGCCGCCGGCATCGCCTCGCCCAAGGACTTCAAGGGCAAGAAGCTCGGCGTGACCGGGCTCGGCTCCTCCACCGACTTCCTCACCAAGTACCTGGCCGTGAAGAACGGGGTGAAGGTCAGCGACTTCACGCCCGTGGCCGTCGGCGCGGGCCAGACCTTCATCTCCGCGCTCGAGAAGGGCTCCATCGACGGCGGCATGACCACCGACCCGACCGTCGCCCAGATCCTCGCCAAGAACTCCGGCAAGGTGCTCGTCGACATGCGCACCCCCGAGGGCGCCAGGGCCGCGCTCGGCGGGCTCTACCCCGCCTCGAGCCTCTACATGAACACCGACTGGGTCAACGGCCACAAGGACACCGTCCAGAAGCTGGCCAACGCCATGGTCAAGACCCTCAAGTGGATGTCCGAGCACTCGCCGGAGGAGATCGCGGACGAGATGCCCGGCGACTACGCCCAGGGCGGCCGGGAGCTCTACGTCAAGGCGATCGCGAACACCCTGCCGATGTTCACCAAGGACGGAGTGATGCCCGCCGACGGGCCGAAGACCGTCCACGAGGTCCTCAAGTCCTTCAACCCCAACCTCAAGGGCGCCACGGTGGACCTGAAGAAGACCTACACCACCGAGTTCGTGGAGAAGGCCGCGGGCTGAGAGCGGTCCCGGCCGCCGGCCCGACTCAGGCGGCCGGGGTGACGGCGACGACCGGGGTGACGGTGACGACGTCCATCCGGGCCGGCGTGCCGAGCGCCCTGCCGCACGACTCCGGGCGCGGCGGCTCGGCCGCGCCCTGCTCGACCTCCACCCGCCAGGCGCGCCCGTCGCGGTGGGCGACGGTCACGGTCCAGCGGGGCGCCTCGCCGTCGGTGGCGGTGACGTCGAGGGCGTCGGCGCCCTCCTCGCCGGTCAGCGCGCGCACGGCGAGCTCGGCGGCCTGGCCCGGGCGGTCCCAGACCGAGCGGCCCCGGCAGTTGCGGGTGACGATCCGGCCGTCGCGGGCCGCCTCGAGCGCGTCCTTGACGTCGTGCGCGGTGGCGCGTCCGTAGGCGTAGCCGTACGGCAGGACGAGCAGCGTCGGCGCGAAGCGATGACCGCCTATGTGGGTGACCTCCCAGGCCTCGGTGCCGCCCGAGGCGGCCAGCTCGGCGGCCAGCGGCCTGCCGAGCAGGGCGCAGCAGCGGTCCCGCTTGCCGTTCGTGCAGACGAGGGCCAGGGGGGCGCCCTCGTAGGCGTCCCACAGGCCGCCGTGCTCGCCCGCCCCGAGCGCCGCGAAGTCCAGCTCGAGCAGCGCGGCGGGGTCGGCGATCCGGGTCGTACGGATCCAGGAGCGGCCGGGGGCGGTGTGGGCGACGAAGACCCGCCGGCCGGCCGGTTCGTGGCAGTCGGCGTGCCGCCCGGGGCGGCGGATGAGCTGGACGCGTACGCCGGTGCCCTTGGTGGCGCGGTCCAGGCCGCGGCCGACGGCGGCGTCGAGGTGGCTGGAGAGGAGCGCGTCGGAGCCCCAGGGGCCGGGCTGCTCGATCAGCAGCCATGTCCGCGCGGTCGCGGCGGTACCGGCCAGGGGCTCGGTCAGCAGTCGGGAGGCGGTCGCGCACGTGCTCACATAGGTGAGCCTAACCTGACCTCGGGCCGATGCGACACTTGAGCCGGTCGATTCGTATGAGGAGTCGCCCCGGAGGGACCCCGGACGGACCCCGGCAACAGCCGGACCACGCCGGTGGCCGGACGGGCGAGCGGACCGGCCACCGCACCGATGCGACGACGGAGGGCGCCCCCTTGGCCAAGCGACAGATCCCGGTCATCGTGCTCGCGGGCTTTCTCGGGTCCGGCAAGACCACCCTGCTCAACCACCTGCTCAGCAGGAGCGGCGGCAGCAGGATCGGAGCGATCGTCAACGACTTCGGCAGCATCGAGATCGACGCGATGAGCGTCGCCGGCCAGGTCGACTCCATGGTGTCGCTGGGCAACGGCTGCCTGTGCTGTGCCGTGGACACCAGCGAGCTGGACGTCTTCCTGGACCGGCTGGCCCGCCCGGCGGCCCGCATCGACGTCATCGTCATCGAGGCCAGCGGCCTGGCCGAGCCGCAGGAAATCATCCGCATGATCCTGGCCAGCGACAACAAGAGCATCGTCTACGGCGGACTGGTCGAGGTGGTCGACGCCGCCGAGTTCGACGCCACGCGCGAGCGGCACCCCGAGCTCGACCGCCATGTGGGCATCGCCGACCTCGTGGTGCTCAACAAGGCCGACCGGATCGGGGACGAGGCGCGCGAGGACCTGCTCGCGACGCTCGCCGCCCTCGCGCCCGGTACGCCGGTCGTCCCCGCGTCGTACGGCCGCGTCGACCCGGAGTTCCTCTTCGACCGCAAGCCGCGCGAGGAGCGCGTCGAAGCGATCCGGCAGCTGTCGTTCGAGGACCTGTGCGCCGCCGACGAGGACCACGAACAGGACCATCACGGTCATCTGCACGCGGGCTACGAGAGCGTCGAGTTCGCCTCCGACGAGCCCATGCACCCGCGCCGGCTGATGGACTTCCTCGACAGCAGGCCGAAGGGCCTCTACCGCGTCAAGGGCTTCGTCCACTTCGGGGTGGCCGGCCACCGGCAGAAGTTCACCCTGCACGCGGTCGGCGACTTCCTGCGCTTCTACCCCTCGCCGTGGGCGCGCTCCGAGAAGCGCGCCACCCGGCTCGTCATGATCGGCAGCGGCATCGACGCCCGGGCCCTGCGGGACGGCATCGAGGCCTGCCGGGACACCGCACCGCAGGAGACCGGCGACCACAGCATGTGGGGCGTCCTGCGGTACGCGCAGTCCTGAGGTACGCGCAGTCCTGAGGTACACAGTCCTGGGCCCGGCCGGCGAGGCCGGGCCCAGGACCCGGAGCACCGGGCTCAGGTGCCCTAGACCGGGCCCGCGACCGAGGCCACCGGAATGACCAGGGGCGTCCCCGAGCCGTCGCGGCGCGGGTCGGGCTCCGGCAGGGCGGCCGGCGTGCCGTTGGCGGTCGCGGCACGGGCCGGGGCGGCCCCGGCCCAGGCCAGCACCAGGCAGTCCTCGCCCTTGAGGAAGCGCTGGCAGCGCACGCCGCCCGTGGCCCTGCCCTTGCGGGGGTACTGGTCGAACGGCGTGAGCTTCGCCGTCGCCTCCCAGGTCGCGCCGGGCAGCCCGCCCCGGGCGCCGGCCACCGTGAAGACGACCGCGTCCTCGGCGGGGTCGACGGCCGTGAACGAGATGACCTTCGCGCCGGAGGACAGCTTGATGCCGGCCATGCCGCCCGCGGGGCGGCCCTGCGGGCGCACCTGCGCGGCCTGGTAGCGCAGCAGCTGGGCGTCGTCCGTGAGGAAGACCAGGTCCTCCTCGCCCGTGCGCAGCTCCACCGCGCCGACGACGCGGTCGCCGTCCTTGAGGGAGATGACCTCCAGCTCGTCCTTGTTGGCCGGGTAGTCGGGGACCACGCGCTTGACGACGCCCTGTTCCGTGCCGATGGCGAGCCCCGGCGAGGACTCGTCGAGCGTGGTCAGGCACACCACCAGCTCGCCGTCCGCCAGCGACAGGAACTCCGACACCGGGACGCCGCCCGCCAGGTTCGGCGGGGCCGCCGTCTCCGGCAGCTGCGGCAGGTCGATCACCCGCAGGCGCAGCAGCCGGCCCGTCGACGTCACCACGCCCACCTCGCCCAGGGCGGTCGCCGGGACCGCCGAGGCGATCACGTCGTGCTTGACGCGCTTGGTGTCGGCGGCGCCGTCGAACGGCTCGCCCGTGGCCGTACGGGCCAGCAGGCCGGTGGAGGACAGCAGCACCCGGCACGGGTCGTCCGCGACCTGCAGCGGCATCGCCGCCGCCGGGACGCCCGCCGACTCCAGCAGCACCGTGCGCCGGTCGGTGCCGAACTTCTTCGCCACGTCGGCCAGTTCGGACGAGACGAGCTTGCGCAGCTCGGCGTCGGACTCCAGGATCCGGGTCAGCTCGGTGATCTCGGAGTTCAGCCGGTCGCGCTCGGACTCCAGCTCGATCCGGTCGAACTTCGTCAGCCGGCGCAGCGGGGTGTCGAGGATGTACTGCGTCTGCGTCTCGGAGAGTGAGAAGCGCTCCACGAGTGATGCCTTGGCCTCGGCGGCGTTCTCACTCGATCGAATGATTCGGATGACCTCGTCGATGTCGACGAGCGCCACCAGCAGGCCCTCGACCAGGTGCAGCCGGTCCCGCCGCTTGCCGCGCCGGAACTCGCTGCGTCGTCGCACCACCTCGAAGCGGTGGTCGACGTAGACCTCCAGCAGCTCCTTGAGGCCCAGCGTCAGCGGCTGGCCGTCGACCAGCGCCACGTTGTTGATGCCGAAGGACTCCTCCATCGGCGTGAGCTTGTAGAGCTGCTCCAGGACGGCCTCGGGGTTGAAGCCGTTCTTGATCTCGATGACCAGGCGCAGGCCGTGGGCGCGGTCCGTGAGGTCCTTGACGTCGGCGATGCCCTGCAGCTTCTTGGAACCGACCAGGTCCTTGATCTTGGAGATGACCTTCTCCGGACCGACCGTGAAGGGCAGTTCGGTGACGATCAGGCCCTTGCGGCGGGGGGAGACGTTCTCCACGGAGACGGTGGCACGGATCTTGAACGTGCCGCGGCCGGTCTCGTACGCGTCGCGGATGCCGTTCAGGCCGACGATCCGGCCGCCCGTGGGCAGGTCCGGGCCGGGCACGTACCGCATCAGGGTGTCGAGATCGGCGGCCGGGTGCCGGATCAGGTGCCGGGCGGCGGCGATGACCTCGCCGAGATTGTGCGGCGGCATGTTCGTCGCCATGCCGACCGCGATCCCGGACGCGCCGTTGACCAGCAGGTTCGGGTAGGCGGCGGGGAGGGCGGCGGGCTCCCGCTCGCTGCCGTCGTAATTCGGCGCGAAATCGACGGTGTCCTCGTCGATCGACTCCGTCATCAGCGACGACGGGGACGCCATCCGGGCCTCGGTGTAGCGCATGGCCGCGGGCGGGTCGTCGTTGCCGAGGGAGCCGAAGTTTCCGTGCCCGTCGACCAGCGGCAGCCGCATGGAGAACGGCTGCGCCATGCGCACCAGGGCGTCGTAGATCGAGGCGTCGCCGTGCGGGTGGAGCTTGCCCATCACCTCGCCGACGACCCGGGCGCACTTCACATGGCTCCGGTCCGGCCGCAGGCCCATCTCGTTCATCTGGAAGAGAATGCGGCGCTGGACCGGCTTGAGGCCGTCCCGGGCGTCCGGCAGGGCGCGGGAGTAGATGACCGAGTAGGCGTACTCGAGGAAGGAGCCCTGCATCTCGTCGACGACGTCGATGTCGAGGATGCGCTCCTCGAAGTCTTCCGGCGGCGGGGTCTTCGTGCTGCGGCGGGCCATCGCGGCTGCTGCTCCTTCGATCGATTGCCGAGGCGGGTCTGACGCCGACCATTGTGGACCGCCCCACTGACAACCCCGACCGCGACCCGTCCGGGAAGGGTGGCGGGGGCCGGGAACTTCTCCGGATGTCGGTGCGCTTGCATACAGTGACAGCACTGTTCATCACGCGAGTCGTCGCGAGGCACCGCGGGATCTCAAGAGATCGAAGGGACGTACATGCCCATGGGTCACACGGCCACGCAACAGGCCGCCGCCGGCGGTCTGAAAGCGACCGAGCACCGCCTGGCCAACGGCCTGCGGGTGGTCCTCTCCGAGGACCACCTGACGCCGGTGGCCGCGGTCTGCCTCTGGTACGACGTCGGCTCGCGCCACGAAGTCAAGGGCCGCACCGGCCTCGCCCACCTCTTCGAACACCTGATGTTCCAGGGCTCGGCGCAGGTCAAGGGCAACGGCCACTTCGAGCTGGTGCAGGGCGCGGGCGGCTCGCTCAACGGCACCACCAGCTTCGAGCGCACCAACTACTTCGAGACCATGCCCGCCCACCAGGTGGAGCTGGCCCTGTGGCTCGAGGCGGACCGGATGGGCTCGCTGCTCACCGCGCTCGACGACGAGTCCATGGAGAACCAGCGCGACGTCGTCAAGAACGAGCGCCGCCAGCGCTACGACAACGTGCCCTACGGCACCGCGTTCGAGAAGCTGACGGCCATGGCCTACCCCGAGGGCCACCCGTACCACCACACCCCCATCGGCTCGATGGCCGACCTGGACGCCGCCTCCCTGGAGGACGCGCGCGCCTTCTTCCGCACGTACTACGCGCCCGGCAACGCCGTCCTCTCGGTCGTCGGCGACATCGACCCGGAGCAGACGCTCGCCTGGATCGAGAAGTACTTCGGTTCCATCCCCGCGCACGACGGCAAGCAGCCGCCCCGTGACGGCTCCCTGCCGGACACCCTCGGCGAGCAGCTGCGCGAGATCGTCCGCGAGGAGGTCCCCTCCCGCGCCCTGATGGCCGCCTACCGCCTGCCGCACGACGGCACGCGCGAGGCGGACGCCGCCGACCTGGCCCTGACCGTTCTCGGCGGCGGCGAGTCCTCGCGCCTGCACAACCGCCTCGTGCGCCACGACCGCTCCGCCGTCGCCGCCGGCTTCGGCCTGCTGCGCCTGGCCGGCGCCCCCTCCCTGGGATGGCTGGACGTCAAGGCGTCCGGCGGCTTCGAGGTGGCCGACATCGAGGCCGCCGTCGACGACGAGCTGGCCCGCTTCGCCGTCGAGGGGCCCACCCCGCAGGAGATGGAGCGCGCCCAGGCCCAGCTGGAGCGCGAGTGGCTGGACCGGCTCGCCACCGTCAGCGGCCGCGCCGACGAACTGTGCCGCTTCGCCGTGCTGTTCGGCGACCCGCAGCTGGCCCTCACCGCCGTGCAGCGCGTCCTGGACATCACCCCCGAGGAGGTGCAGGCGGTCGCCAAGGCCCGGCTGCACCCCGACAACCGCGCGGTGCTGGTCTACGAGCCGACCGCGCCCCAGGCCGACGACGGCGCCGACAAGAACGAGGAAGAGGAGACGGCTCAGTGAGCGACGCCGCAGCCGCGAGCATCCCGGGGACCGCGCCTTCGATGGTCTTCCACCCCCAGCCCGAGCCGGGGCAGGCCACTCCCTGGGCCTTCCCGGCCCCCGAGCGCGGGCAGCTGTCCAACGGCCTGACCGTGCTGCGCTGCCACCGCCCCGGCCAGCAGGTCATCGCCGTCGAGATCTGCCTGGACGCGCCCCTGGACGCCGAGCCCGAGGGCCTCGACGGCGTGGCCACGATCATGGCGCGGGCCTTCTCCGAGGGCACCGACAAGCTCAGCGCCGAGGACTTCACCGCCGAGCTGGAGCGCTGCGGCGCCACCCTCGACGCCCACGCCGACCACCCGGGCGTGCGGCTGTCCCTGGAGGTCCCGGCTTCCCGGCTGCCGAAGGCCCTGGGCCTGCTGGCCGACGCCCTGCGCGCCCCGGCCTTCCCGGACAACGAGGTCGAGCGCCTGGTCAACAACCGCCTCGACGAGATCCCGCACGAGCTGGCCAACCCCGCCCGCCGGGCCGCCATGGCGCTGTCCGCCCAGCTCTTCCCGGCGGACTCCCGCATGTCGCGGCCGCGCCAGGGCAGCCAGGAGACCGTCGAGCGCATCGACGCCGCCTCCGTGCGCGCCTTCTACGAGGCCCACATCCGCCCGGCCACCGCCACCGCCGTCGTCGTCGGCGACTTCACCGGCGTCGACCTGGACCAGGCGCTCACCGAGTCCCTCGGCGCCTGGACCGGCTCCGCCGCCCAGCTCCGCCCCGTGCCGCCGGTCACCGCCGACGACACCGGCCGTGTGGTGATCGTGGACCGCCCCGGCGCCGTCCAGACCCAGCTGCTGCTGGGCCGCGTCGGCCCCGACCGGCACGACCGCGTCTGGCCCGCCCAGGTGCTCGGCACGTACTGCCTGGGCGGCACGCTGACCTCCCGCCTGGACCGCGTCCTGCGCGAGGAGAAGGGCTACACCTACGGCGTGCGCTCCTTCGGCCAGGTCCTGCGCTCCGCCCCCGACGGCACGGGCCTGTCCCTGCTGGCCATCAGCGGCTCCGTGGACACCCCCAACACCGGTCCGGCGCTCGAGGACCTCTGGGCGGTGCTGCGCACGCTCGCCGCCGAGGGCCTGACCGAGGCCGAGCGGGACGTGGCCGTGCAGAACCTGGTGGGCGTCGCCCCGCTGAAGTACGAGACGGCCGCCGCCGTCGCGGGCACCCTCGCCGACCAGGTCGAGCAGTATCTGCCGGACGACTTCCAGGCGCGGCTGTACGAACGCCTCGCCGACACCGGCACGGTGGAGGCCACGGCGGCCGTCGTGAGCGCCTTCCCGGCCGACCGGCTCGTCACCGTCCTCGTCGGGGACGCCTCCGAGATCACCGAGCCCGTCAAGGCGCTGGGCCTCGGCGAGGTGACGGTCATCCCGGCCTGACCGGCCAGGACCGGCGGCCCTCGGCGGACGCTGACAGGGGCTCAACCCCCCTGTTCCGCCCGGCCGCTGAGCCGGACATTGCCGGACATGTGAGGCGCGTGGGTCGAGCGAGACCCACGCGCCTCCTTTATGTCCGATTTCGCGCAGTGGTTGCATGTTGGTCGTGTGGCGTACGTCATAAAAGCCCGGATCTGTTTGCCGTTCGAATCTGACGCCGATTAGCGTCAGGGCGGCAGTCCGTCAGATCGGAGCCGCATCCGCGGTCCCGGGCAGCCATCGCCGAGTCCCCGAAGCACCAGCGAGGGGAGCCGGGGACCCACATGTCCCTGGGGTGAATCGGCCCCCTTTCACGAGGGAGCCGTAGGAGACCTTCCTGCTCCGAACCCGTCAGCTAACCCGGTAGGCGAGAGGGAAGGAAAGGATTCGCCCAGCCATGGGGAAGCACCGTCGTCCGAGCCGAGCCGCGCGCGTCAGCGCCAACGTCGCGGGCATAGCCACCCTCACTGCCGCCGGCGTGGTCGCCGGCGTCGCCGCCCCGGCCTTCGCCGCCTCCGACGACTCGCGTGGTCCCGAGGACACCGGGCTGACCCAGGCCGTCGTCATCAGTGACGTCATGGCCGACAACGTGGGCGCCCAGGCCGAGACCCAGCGCAGCGCCGCCGACGAGGCCGCCGCCCGCCTGCAGGCCGAGGAGACCGCCCAGAAGAAGGCCTCCGACGCCAAGGAGCGCCACGCGGAGGCCGAGCGCAAGATCAAGGAGGAGCGCGAGGCCAAGGAGCGTGCCGCGCGCGACGAGGAGCGCAAGCGCCTGGGCACCTATGTGAGCCCCATCGACGGCTCCTACGTCTCCACCTCCTACAAGGCCTCCAGCGGCCTGTGGTCCTCCGGCAGCCACACCGGCATCGACCTCCACGCCGAGACCGGCACCTCGGTCCACGCGGTCGCCGCCGGCACCATCGTCGAGGCCGGCTGGGGCGGCGCGTACGGCAACAACGTCGTCATCAAGCACAACGACGGCACCTACACCCAGTACGGCCACCTGTCGTCGATCGACGTCTCCGTCGGCCAGACGGTCACCCCGGGCCAGCAGATCGGCCTCTCGGGCGCCACGGGCAACGTCACCGGCCCGCACCTGCACTTCGAGGCCCGCACCGCCGCCACCTACGGCTCCGACATCGACCCGATCGCCTACATGAGCGCGCACGGCGTCAGCCTGTAGGTCCCGCGGTCTTCACGGCACCGCACTTCACGCAAGGCCCCGGCCCCCGGCCGGGGCCTTGTCGTCGTCCCGCCCACCGGCGTTGGCCAAAAAATATCCATGAATCCCCTGCACCATCGGAAATCGCCGGGGATTGCCATAGAGTCGCTGAACGGGTGTCAATCGGCCGCGCATCGCGGGAGATTAGGTCGTAAGGCGGAGGTACAGCCATGCGGGGCCGTACGTGAACGGCGGTGGTGAAGCGGCGCAGGGGAGCCGCCGTATTTCCGCGCACGCCGTGTGCACGGCGATTCGCGACGACATCGTCTCCGGGGTTTTCCCGCCCGGCAGCCGGCTCATCGAGGAACTCCTCGCCCGCCGCTACGGCGTCTCCCGGGTACCCGTGCGCGAGGCGCTGCGCACCCTCGCCTCCGAGGGCTTCGTCACCACCCGCCGGCACGCCGGCGCCTGCGTCGCCGAACCCACCGAGCAGGAGGCGGCGGACCTCCTCGACGTCCGCGCCCTGCTGGAGCCGCTGGGGGCCGCCCGCGCCGCGCAGCGGCGTACCGAGGCCCATCTGAAGGTCCTGCGCGGCCTCGTCCGCCTGGGCCAGGAGCGGGCCCGCGCGGGCCGCACGGGCGAGCTGCGGCCGCTCGGCGACTGGTTCGACGAGACCATGGCCCAGGCCTCCGGCAGCCCCAGCCTCGCCACGCTGCTCACCCAGCTGCGGCGCAAGATCGCCTGGGTCTATGTGGCCGAGCCGCCCGCGAGGCCCCTGGAGGCGTGGGAGGCGTGCGGTGCGCTCGTGGACGCCGTGGCCCGGGGTGACGCCGAGCGGGCCCGGGCGCTCGCCGCGGCCCGCGCGGACCGTGGCGCCGGTGAATTCCGCACGCGCCGTGCGCAGGTCGCCCAGCAGGTGCGCCCGCCGAAACAATCCGTAAACACCGCGATCGCCCGTTCTTAACAACCCGCCGCTATTCATGGAGAAATAGCGGCCGGGAATTCGTGGCGGTCTGTGTCCGTAGCGGGGTCGCGCATACGACGACGGGGCCGCGGCGCCCTCGGGGCGGCCGCGGCCCCGTCGTGCACCCGCCGTGCGGCGGCGGGACGGGATCCGGGTGGATCAGACGGTCTCCGGGAGCTCCTCGAGCCCCTCGCCGACCAGCCTGGCCAGACGGTCGAGCGCGGCCTCGGCGCCCTCCGCCTCCGTGGCGAGCACGATCTCCTCGCCACCCTGGGCGCCCAGGCCCAGCACGGCGAGCATGGAGGCGGCGTTGACGGGGTTGCCGCCCGCCTTCGCGATCGTCACGGGGACGCCGGCGGCGTTCGCCGCACGGACGAAGATCGACGCGGGGCGGGCGTGCAGGCCATCGGCCCAACCGACGTTTACGCGGCGCTCAACCATGGTGTTGCCCTTCAAGTCGGGAGAGGTTGTCTAGACCATTGTTGCACGGGGTGCGCGGTGCCCCGGCGCGCGCCCGGGGCAGGGCCGGGCGGCCCCGTGAGGCGGGGCCGGACGCCGCCTCCTGACCGCCCGCGCCCGGCCTTACCCTGGCCCCATGCACTCGCCGCCCGAGCACGCCTACCCGGCCCACTGGGAAGCGGATGTCGTCCTCCGTGACGGCGGCACCGCACGGATCCGCCCCATCACGCCCGACGACGCCCAGCGCCTGGTCAGCTTCTACGAACAGGTCTCGGACGAGTCCAAGTACTACCGCTTCTTCGCGCCCTACCCCCGTCTCTCCGACCGGGACGTGCACCGCTTCACCCACCACGACTACGTCGACCGGGTGGGCCTGGCGGCGACCGTCGGCGGCGAGTTCATCGCCACCGTCCGCTACGACCGCATCGACGCCCGCGGCATGCCCTCCTCCGCCCCGGCGGACGAGGCCGAGGTCGCCTTCCTCGTCCAGGACGCCCACCAGGGCCGGGGCGTGGCCTCCGCCCTCCTCGAGCACGTCGCGGCCGTCGCCCGCGAGCGCTCCATCAGGCGGTTCGCCGCCGAGGTGCTGCCCGCCAACAGCAAGATGATCAAGGTCTTCACGGACGCGGGCTACACCCAGAAGCGCAGCTTCGAGGACGGCGTCGTCCGCCTCGAGCTCGACCTCGAGCCCACCGACAAGTCGCTCGCCGTCCAGCGCGCCCGCGAGCGGCTCGCCGAGGCCCGCTCCGTCGAGCGCCTGCTCGCCCCCGGCTCCGTCGCCGTCGTCGGCGCCGGACGCCGCCCCGGCGGCATGGGCCGGACCGTCCTGGACAACCTCCTGGCCGGCGGCTTCACGGGACGCGCGTACGCGGTCAACCGGTCCTTCCCCGAGGACCTTTCGGTGCTGGAGCCGGAGGGCGTGCCCGCCCACCGCTCCGTGCTCGGCATCCAGGAGCCCGTGGACCTCGCCGTCGTCGCCGTGCCCGCCGAGCACGTGCCCTCCGTCGTCGCCGAGTGCGGCGAGCACGGCGTCCAGGGGCTCGTCGTCCTGTCCGCCGGATACGCCGAGAACGGCCCCGCCGGCCGCCACCGCCAGCGCGAGCTGGTCCGCCAGGCCCGCTCCTACGGCATGCGCGTCATCGGCCCCAACTCCTTCGGCGTGATCAACACCGCCGAGGGCGTCCGGCTCAACGCCTCCCTGTCGCCCGAGCTCCCCGCCGCCGGACGCGTCGGCCTCTTCAGCCAGTCCGGGGCCATCGGCATCGCCCTGCTCTCCGGCCTCCACCGCCGCGCCGCCGGACTGGTGGGCCTGTCGACCTTCGTCTCCGCCGGCAACCGCGCCGACCTCTCCGGCAACGACGTCCTGCAGTACTGGCACGACGACCCCGACACCGACGTCGCCCTCATGTACCTGGAGTCGATCGGGAACCCCCGCAAGTTCGCCCGCCTGGCCCGGCGGACCTCCGCCCGCAAGCCCCTGGTCGTCGTCAAGGGCGCGCGGCACGGCGCCGCCGCCCCCGCCGGCCACGCCGTACGCACCACCCGCATCCCCGACACCACCGTCTCCGACCTGCTGCGCCAGGCCGGCGTCATCCGCGTCGACACCGTCACCGAGCTCGCCGACACCGGGCTGCTCCTGGCCTCGCAGCCGCTGCCCGCCGGCCCCCGCGTGGCCATCCTCGGCAACTCCCAGTCGCTGTCCCTGCTGACCTACGACGCCTGCCTCACGGACGGCCTGCGCCCGCTGCTGCCCCGCGACCTGACCACCTCCGCCGCCCCGGCCGACTTCCGCGCCGCCCTGGCCGAGGCCCTCGCCGACCGGGCCTGCGACGCCGTCGTCGTCACCGCCATCCCCTGGGTCGGCGGCGCCTCGGCCGCCGACCTCGCGGCCGCCGTCCGCGAGGCGGTCGCCCAGGCCGCGCCGGACACCCCCAAGCCCGTCGCCGTCGTCCACCTGGAGATCCCCGGCCTCGCCGAGGCGCTCGCCGCCCCGCCGGACACCGCCGGCGAGCAGGACCCCGCGCCCGCCGTCCGCATCCCCGCCTTCCCCGCCGCCGAGCGGGCCGTACGGGCCCTGACCGAGGCCGTGCGCTACGCCCGCTGGCGCCGCCAGGCCGCCGACCCCGGGCGGGTGCCGGAGTACGAGGACATCGACGAGGGCGGCGCCGCCGCCGACATCGACGTGCTGTTGCGGGCCCACAACGCCACCGGCCCGCGCGCCGTGACGCTCTCCGCCCCCGACACCCAGCGCCTGCTCGCCCGGTACGGGATCGCGGTGCTGCCCGCCCTGCCCGCGCCCGACCCCGACAGCGCCGTCCGCGCCGCCCACCGGCTCGGCTTCCCCGTCGCCCTCAAGCCCACCGCACCCCACCTGCGGCACCGCGCCGACCTCGGCGGCGTCCGCCTCGACCTCGGCGGCGAGGCGGAACTGCGCCGGGCGTACGCGGAATTGACCGAGCTGCTCGGCGGCCCCGAGGAGCTGCGCCTGGTCGTGCAGTCCATGGCCCCGCGCGGCGTCGACACGGTCGTGCGGGCCGCCATCGACCCCGCGGCCGGCGCCGTGCTGTCCTTCGGGCTGGCCGGCGCCCCCTCCCTGCTGCTCGGGGACACCGCCCACCGCCTCGTTCCGGCCACCGACCGCGACGCCGCCGAGCTGATCCGCTCGGTGCGCACGGCGCCCCTGCTCTTCGGCTGGCGCGGCTCCACGCCCGTCGACACCCCGGCCCTGGAGGAGTTGCTGCTGCGCGTGTCCCGGCTGGTCGACGATCACCCCGAGGTCGTGGGCGCCGACCTGGAGCCCGTGATCGTCGCCCCGCACGGCGTTCATGTGCTCGGCGCGTCCCTGCGCCTCGCGCCGCCGCCCGCCCGCACCGACGTGGGCCCGCGCAGCCTGCCGTCGATCTGACCCCGGCCGGATCCGTCCCTCCCGCCGGAACAGGCCCCGGCAGGAGGGCCCCATACGCCCCGTAGAATGGGGCGTATGGCGAAGACCGGTACGACGACCCAGGGGCTGCGCGCAGCTATCGAGCGCAGCGGCTATTACCCGGCTCTCGTGGCCGAGGCGGTGGAGGCCGCCGTGGGCGGGGAGCCGGTCGTGTCGTACCTGGTCCACCAGGAGACGACCTTCGATTCCAACGAGGTCCGCCGTCATGTCACGGTCCTCGTCCTGACCGGCACCCGATTCATCGTCAGCCACACCGACGAGCAGGCCGCCGACAACACCTCCCCGTCGCCCTACGCCACCACCTCCACGGAGTCGGTCAAGCTCGACCGCATCTCCTCGGTCGTGCTCAGCCGCGTCGTGGCGAACCCCGAGTCCTACACCCCGGGCACCCTGCCCCGCGAGGTCGTGCTGACCATCGGCTGGGGCGCGGTGTCCCGCATCGACCTGGAGCCCGCCGCCTGCGGCGACCCCAACTGCGACGCCGACCACGGCTACACCGGCTCCTCCACCGCCGACGACCTGAGCCTGCGCGTCAGCGAGGCGGGCGACGGGCCGGACACGGTCCGCCAGGCCCTGGCGTTCGCCCAGTCGCTCTCCGAGGCCACCGCGGCGACCGCCCGCTGATGTCCTCTCCCGCCTTCGCCGGCTCCGCCTGGCCCGAGCCGGCCCCGCTCGACCCGCGTGACGCCCCGCTGCCCCGCTACGGCACCGGCTCCCTCGCCGACCTGCTGCCCACCATCGCGGCGGGCCTGGGCGTGCCGGGCATGTCGAGCGGCATGGAGCTGGCGCCCGCCGACCGGGTGTGCGTCTTCCTGATCGACGGCCTGGGCTGGGAGCTGCTGCGCGACCACCCCGACGAGGCGCCGTTCCTGCACTCGCTGCTGCCGACGTCCATGAACGGCACCGGCGAGCCCATGACCGCGGGCTTCCCCTCCACCACGGCGACCTCGCTCGCCTCGGTGGGCACGGGCCTGCCGCCCGGCGCCCACGGCCTGCCCGGCTACACCGTCGCCGACCCGGCCACCGGCCGGCTGATGAACCAGCTGCGCTGGCGCCCCTGGACCGACCCGCACGTCTGGCAGCCCTACCCCACGGTCTTCCAGCGCGCCGACGCCGCCGGCATCGCCACCTGCCAGGTCTCGGCCCCCGACTTCGAGCACACCCCGCTGACCAAGGTCGCGCTCAGCGGCGGCACCTTCCACGGCCGCCTCTCCGGCGAGGAGCGGATGGACTTCGCCGCCGACCGGCTCGGCGCCGCCGACCGCTCGCTCGTCTACACCTACTACAGCGAGGTGGACGGCAAGGGGCACCGCTTCGGCGTCGACTCCGAGGAGTGGCGCGGTCAGCTGATGTACGTGGACCTGCTCGCCCGGCGCCTGGCCGAGCGGCTGCCCCCGCGCTCCGCCCTGTACGTCACCGCCGACCACGGCATGATCGACATCCCGTTCGACCCGGAGTCGCGCATCGACTTCGACGAGGACTGGGAGCTGCGCGCGGGCGTGGCGCTGCTGGGCGGCGAGGCCCGCGCCCGGCACGTCTACGCGGTTCCGGGTGCCGCGGACGACGTCCTGGCGGTCTGGCGCGAGGTGCTCGGCGAGCAGATGTGGGTCGCCGGCCGCGACGAGGCGATCGAGGCGGGCTGGTTCGGCCCGCCCGGCGAGGGCGTCGACGACCGGGTGTACGCACGGATCGGCGACGTGGTCGCCGCCGCCCGCGACGACATCGCGATCGTCGCCACGGAGACCGAGCCCAACGAGTCGAAGATGGTCGGGCTGCACGGCTCGATGACGCCCGTCGAGCAGCTCGTGCCGCTCCTCGAAGTGCGCACCTGACCGACGTGAGCTCGTGACCGAAGCGCGCCCCTGACCCGGGCGCTCCCCCCGACGCGCGTTCCCGCCCCCACGACGAACGCCCCGACGACTAACGAAAGGCATTGGCCTTCCCATGCCCGAGCTGGTGTTCTTCTCCGGAACGATGGACTGCGGAAAGAGCACCCTCGCTCTGCAGATCGAGCACAACCGCTCCGCCCGCGGCCTGCAAGGCCGGATCTTCACCCGCAACGACCGCGCGGGCGAGGGCAAGCTGTCCTCCCGGCTCGGTCTGGTGACCGATTCGGTGGAGGCGGGCGAGGGCTTCGACTTCTACGCCCACCTCGTCGGCCACCTCTCGGCGGGCGGCCGGGCCGACTACGTCATCGCCGACGAGGCGCAGTTCCTCGAGCCCGAGCAGGTCGACCAGCTGGCCCGGGTCGTCGACGACCTCGAGCTCGACGTCTTCGCCTTCGGCATCACCACCGACTTCCGCACCCGGCTCTTCCCCGGCTCCCGGCGGCTGATCGAGCTGGCCGACCGGGTGGAGGTGCTGCAGGTCGAGGCGCTGTGCTGGTGCGGGGCCCGGGCCACGCACAACGCCCGTACGATCGGCGGACAGATGGTCGTCGAGGGTGCCCAGGTCGTCGTCGGCGACGTCAACCAGCCGGAGACCGTGGTGGGTTACGAGGTGCTGTGCCGGCGCCATCACCGCCGCCGGCTGACGGCGGCCGCCGCGCGCGCCGCCGCCCTGTCGCCCGATGTGCTGCCGGTGGACCCGGACGGGTCCCGCTAGCGCCGGACGAGGGGCCGCGCGGTCAGGGCGCCGACCGCAGCAGCGAGAAGACCGCGCCCTCGGGGTCGGCGACCTTCGCCACCCGGCCGGCCGGGCCCGGCGCCGGTGCGCCCAGCACCCGTCCGCCCAGCTCGGTGACCCGCCGGGCCGCGGCGTCGACGTCCGCCACCTCGAAGTACGTCATCCAGTGCGGCCGCTCCAGCGCGGGCCCCGCACCGCGGATCGCGGCCACGGGCCGGCCGTCCACGTGCAGGGTGATCGCGTCGGTGTCGACCGTGCCCGCCGCCTTGCTCTCGTATCCGAAGAGTGCGCGGTAGAACTTCAGTACGACGGCGGCCTCGTAGGTCACCAGCTCGTGCCAGACCGGGGCTCCCGGCGTCCCCTGGGCGCGGGATCCCGTCAGTCTGCGCCCCTGCCAGACGCCGAAGGCCGCGCCCGCCGGGTCCGTGGCCAGCACCAGCCGCCCGGCGTCCTCGGCCGCCAGCGGCCCCACGCCCACGGTGCCGCCGCAGCAGTGGATCCACTCCGCGCACACGTCCGCGTCGTCGCTCGCCAGATAGGTGGTCCAGCCGCCCTCGAGTTGACGGTCCGGCGGGAGTTCCCCGATGCCGGCGACGTCCCGCCCGTCCAGGGTGGCCCGTACGTACGGGCCCATGTGGCGCGGCCCGGGGGTGTAGTAGTCCCAGCCGAACAGTCCGCCGTAGAACTCCTCGGTCGTCTCCAGGTCGTGCACCAGGAGACTGGTCCAGCAGGGGGTGCCCGGTGTCTGGCGCCGGGTCTCCTCCTCGCTGGTCCCGGAGGATCCCCATACCTCGGTCATCGTCAGTCGCTCCTCGCACCGTCGTGGTGGCCGCGCTCCCGCTCCGGTCGCGGGCTTGGCGGTTCCCCGCAGGAGGATGCCCGAATTCGCGTTCCGCTTCTGTGTCCGCGCCGTCGCCGTTCAGTATCGATCAGCATCGCGGCGTCTGGCCAGGGGGCCGTTCGGCGCAACGCCGGGTACGCCAGGATGGGGGTATGGACGCCATCATCAGCGCAACGGAATGGGCGGGCGAGTCGGCCGGCGAGCGGCCGCCCACGCTTCTGGACATCCGCTACGTACCCGGGGGCCCGCCCGGGCGGCCGGAGTACCGGGCCGGGCACCTGCCCGGCGCCGTCTATGTCGACATGGACTCCGAGCTCGCCGGGGGTCCGGGGGCGAGGGGCCGTCATCCGCTGCCGGACGTCGCGGAGTTCGGCGCCGCGATGCGCCGCGCGGGAGTCCGCGCCGACCACCCGGTCGTGGTCTACGACGGGGGACTGGGCTGGGCGGCCGCGCGGGCGTGGTGGCTGCTGCGCTGGGCCGGACATCCGTTCGTACGGGTCCTGGACGGCGGGCTCGCCGCCTGGACCGCGGCGGGCGGGGCGCTGACGACCGATGAGCCGGCCGTGGCCGAGGGCGACTTCGCGCCGCGCCCGGGGGCGCTGCCGCTGCTCGACGCCGACGAAGCGGCGGCGCTGGCACGCCGGGGGCTGCTGCTCGACGCCCGGGCGGGGGAGCGCTACCGCGGCGAGGTCGAGCCGCTGGACGCCGTGGCCGGCCACATCCCCGGCGCCGTCTCCGCGCCCACCGCCGAAAACGTCGGCGAGGACGGCCGCTTCCGCCCGGCGAAGGACCTCGCGGCGAGGTTCGGGGAGCTCGGCGCGGCCGACGGCACGGAGGTGGGCGTCTACTGCGGCTCGGGCGTCTCCGCCGCCCACCAGGTGCTCGCCATGGCGGTGGCCGGTATTCCGGCGGCCCTGTACGTGGGTTCGTGGAGCGAATGGTCGTCCGACCCGAGCCGTCCCGTGGCGACGGGGGCCCTGCCGGGCTGAGGCGCCGGACGCGGCTGTGCCCCGGCCCCCGCATCGGGGGCCGGGGCACAGCCCCGGTCGGAGGAAGCGCTACTCCTGCTTCTTGCGGCGCGTGCCGAAGACGATCTCGTCCCAGCTCGGGACCGCCGCCCGGCGGCCCGGGCGGACGCCGTCCGCCTCCGCCTGACGGTCCGTGGTGCCGATCAGGCGGTCCCGGTGGCCCGCCACCGAACGCGGCATGAGCACATCCGCGTACGCGGACCCCGCGCTGGCCGCCGGAGCGGGCGGCTCCACCGCCTCCGTCTCCTCCGCCGGCGGGTCGGCGGCGACGGACGGGGGCGCGGAGGGCGGCTCGGGGACGATCATGTCGCCCCGGAAGCTGGGCACCGCCTCGAGCAGGCTGGTCAGGGAGTCCCGCTCCTTGACCGGCTCGTCCGCCGGCGCATCGCCGGAGGAGGCCTCCGGCTCCGCCGGCGCGCTGGAGCCCTGGCGGTTGTCCCGGTCAAGGGAACGATCCAGCGGCCGGTCGCGCGGCAGGCGCGCGATCCGCGGCACGAACGGGAAACTCGGCTCGGGCGTGTCGTCGGTCTCGCCGATGAGCGCGCGGGCCTCGTCGTCCAGCGCCTGAACGATCCGGCGCGGCGGGTCGTACGTCCAGCTCGCGGCGCGCGGCTCACCGGAGGCGCGGTAGACGAGCAGGACCTCCCAGGTGCCGTCGTCGCGGCGCCAGGAGTCCCACTGGGCGGTGTCCTTGTCGGCGCCGCGCAGCACGAGCCGCTCGTTCACGGTCTCGCCGAGGGGTGGGCCGGTGTTCTCGCCGGGGCGGCGTACGGGCGTCTTGCGGGCCCGCTCGGCCATGAAGGCGCGCTCGGCGAGCACGGGGCCCTCGAAGCGCCGCACCCGCTCCACGGGGATGCCCGCGAGCTGCGCGACCTCCTCGGCGGTGGCGCCGGCCCGGATGCGGGCCTGGATGTCTCGGGGGCGGAGGTGACTCTCCACCTCGATCTCGATCTGACCCAGACGCGCGCGGTCGTTGCGCACTGCGGCACGGAGCCGCTCATCGATGGGGAGCGTGTACTCCGTGCTGTCCGCAGCCTTGAGAACCAGCCGTGTGCCGTCGTTGGAGACTGCCACGACACGCAGTTCGGGCATGGGGACCTCCCGGGTGGTGCCTGCCGACGTCACCTGCGTCGCTGCTTCCGCTAGTCGAGTGTGGCCTGCCCGGGTAGCAGCCTGCCACAACATTGCCGAGTTGACGGGGCGAGAGCCGCCCGGGCCCCCGTCCCGTGGATCCGGGCAGCCGGACGGGATATTGGGGCCAGGGCTCGTCACAGTACTCCATTTGGGCCACTGGGCGTGGATCGGCGCGCCAGGGAAGTTCACCTGCGACAAGGGAGTTGGAATGCGCCCCTTGAGGGGGGCTTGCGCGTGGGGCGGGAACGTGATGGCAGGCAGTGTCGAGGTTCACACAATCGCCCGATTCGGAACTGTTGGTTACGCTCGAATGTCTCTTCTTGCTGCAAGAGGGACGGAAAACACCAACAGGGGCTGGAGATGGACGACAAAGCCGAAAGCGAGGCAAAAACGAAGGGCAAGCGTCTCGACCTGAGCATCGCACAGGTGTCCGGCAGCGCCCTGGCGGCGGTGGTCGCCGCCCTGCTCGCGGGCAAACTCGGTGTATACGGCACGGTCATTGGCGCCGGCGTCGTCAGCGTGGTGGCCACGACCGGTGGCACAGTCTTTCACCACGTGTTCACACGTACGGGCGCGCAGATCCGCGAGGCCGCCACCGTGCAGTCGGAGCCCAGGCTTCGCCGAGTGCCCCTGCGGGATGCGGGCCGCGCCGTGGACCGGGCCCGCTCGGCGGACGACGCGACGCGGGTGCTGCCGAGCGCCGAGGACCGTACGCAACTGCTGCACCAGATGTCACCGTCCGCAGCGGACCCGGCGCCCTCCGGGGCGCACGCCGGTGCGTACGCCGGCGCGCATGATCAGGCGCACTTCGACGGCTGCTCCGAGGAATTCTCCTCCGGCACCACCCATGGCACCCGGCTGCGGGGCTGGAAGCGCCCGGCGCTGGCCGCCGGCCTCGTCTTCGCCGTGGCCATGGGCGCGGTGACCGCCTGGGAGCTGGTCTCCGGCTCGAGCGCGGACGGCGGCGACGGCGTCACGGTCACCCGGCTCTTCCAGCCGGAGAAGAAGGAACGGCACGAGGACCCGGACCCCGGGCGGACGCCGGAGCCCGGCTCCTCGCGCGGCGACGGGGACGCGACGCCGGGCCGGGGCGGCACGCCGTCCCCGGGCGTGTCGCGGCCGGGCACGGATGCGGGCACGAAGTCGCCGGACCCGACGACCTCCCCGTCCTCGGGCGGCGGCACGCCCTCCCCGGCCCCCACGCCTCAGCCGAGCAAGTCGCCGGACGCGGGCAAGGGCACCGACGACAAGGGCGGCGCGGCCGGCGGCCAGGGCGCCGGCACCGGCGGCCAGTCCACGCCGCCCGCGCCGGGCCAGAACGCCGCGGCCGGCACCGGAACGGGCCCCACCACCGGCACGGCCTCCTGAGGCCGGCGGCTCACTCGCCCAGGACGCGCCGCAGGTAGTCGTTGCCGAACACGCGGTGCGGGTCCAGCCGGTCCCGCACCGCGGCGAACTCCCCGAAGCGCGGGTAGACCCCGGCCAGATACGCCGCGTCCCGGCTGTGCAGCTTCCCCCAGTGCGGCCGCCCGCCGTGCGCGGTCATGATCTGCTCGGCCGCCGTGAAATACGGCCGGTGCGGCGTCCCCCGGTACATGTGCACGGCGATATAGGCGGTGTCCCGCCCCGACGCCGTGGACAGCGGGATGTCGTCGGCGGGCGCGGTCCGCACCTCCACCGGGAAGCCGATCCGCAGCCCCCGGCGCTCGATCATCGCCCGCAGCTCCCGCAGGGCCGTCATCGCCGCCTCGCGCGGCAGGGCGTACTCCATCTCCAGGAAGCGCACCCTGCGGGGGCTGGTGAAGACCTTGTACGGGATGTCGGTGTACGTACGGGCCGAAAGGGCCCGGCCCGAGAGCCGGGCGAGCCCCGGCACGGTGGCGGGCACGGCCCGGCCCAGGGCGCAGGCGGCACCGAAGACGCCGTTGGACACCAGTTCGTCGGTCACCCATCCGCTCACCCGCCCGATGGGGGCTGCGGGGCCCGCGCTGCGGTTGTTGCGCTTGGTGACACAGCTGTCGGTGTGGGGGAACCAGAAGAACTCGAAGTGCTCGTTCTCCGCGACCAGCGCGTCGAAGTCCTCGGTCACCCGGCCGAAGGCCATCGGCTCCTCGCGCGCCATGAGCAGGAACTCCGGCTCCATGGCGAAGGTGACCGCCGCGATCACGCCCAGCGCCCCCAGCCCCACCCGGGCCGCCGCGAACACCTCAGGGTTCTCCCGGGCCGAGCAGGTCAGCACCGAACCGTCGGCCGTCACCAGCTCCAGGCCCCGGATCTGGGCCGCGATCGCCCCCGAGTCCCGGCCCGTGCCATGGGTGCCGGTGCTGACCGCGCCGGAGACCGTCTGCTCCATGATGTCGCCCATGTTCGCCAGCGACAGGCCGTGGGCGGACAGCGTGCGGTTCAGCTCCCGCAGCGTGGTGCCCGCGCGGACCGTCACGGTGCCGGCGGCCCGGTCGACCGCGAGCGGCCCGGTGAGCCGGTCCGGGCATATCAGCACACCGTCCGTGGCGGCCACGGTGGTGAAGGAGTGGCCGGAGCCGGTGGCCTTCACCTTCAGTCCTTCGCCGGCCGCCCGCGCGACCGCGGCGGACAGCTCCTCCGTCGTGGCCGGGGCCACGGTCCGCACCGGGTGGGCGGTGACGTTCCCCGCCCAGTTACGCCAGGGCCTGCTCGCTCTCGTCGTCGCCGTCATCAGCGCCAACCCCCACCTGCTCAGGCGCCGGCCGCAGCCGGCGGTACCCGAGGAACGCGCCGGCGGCCGCGAGCATCCCCGCCGTGCCGGGCACCAGGTACCCCGCGGCGGCTCCGGCGGCGTCCACCGCCCAGCCGGCGGCCGACGAGCCGAACGCCACGCCGACCGCGAGCCCGGTGCTCGTCCAGGTCATGCCCTCGGTCAGCTGTGCGCGCGGTACGTACTGCTCGACGAGGGCCATCGTGGTGACCATCGTCGGCGCGATGGACAGGCCCGCGACAAAGAGAGCCACGGCCAGGAACGGCAGGTTCCCGACCAGTTGGAGGGGGATCATACTCACGGCCATCGCACAGACGCCCACAACCCAGCGCCGGGCCGGCTCGCCCTTCAGGTGCAGCAGTCCGAAGACCGCCCCCGCCAGGCAGGAGCCCAGCGCGTAGACGGCCAGCACCACGCTCGCCGCCGCCTTGTGGCCCTGCTCCTCGGCGAACGCCACGGTCACGACCTCGATCGAGCCGAACAGCGCACCCGTGGCCACGAACGTCGCCACCAGCACCTGCAGCCCGGGGGAGCGCAGGGCGGAGCCGCTCTCGTGCGCCTCGCGGGGATGCGGCCGGGGCTCGGTGGCCCGCTGCGAGGTCAGCCAGAACACCCCGGCCGCCAGGAAGCAGCCGGCCAGCAGCGGGCCCGCCTCCGGGAACCACGCGGTCGACAGGCCGATCGACAGGATCGGCCCGATGATGAACACCACCTCGTCGATGACCGATTCGGCGGCGTATGCGGTGTGCAGCTCGCGCGGCGAGCCGCCGTAGATCGCCGCCCACCGCGCCCGCACCATCGACCCCACGCTCGGCACGCAGCCCGCGCCCGCCGCGAAGACGTACAGCGTCCAGTCCGGCCACCGCTGGTGCGCGCACAGCAGCAGCCCCGCCAGCGACACGAGCGAGAGCACCGTCGCCGGGCGCAGCACCCGGCGCTGGCCGTGCCGGTCGACCATCCGCGAGACCTGCGGGCCGAGGACGGCCGCCGCGATCGCGTTCGTGGCGGTCAGCGCGCCCGCCAGCCCGTACCGGCCGGTGATCTGGGAGATCATCGTGACGATGCCGATGCCCAGCATCGACAGCGGCAGCCGGCCGAGGAAGCCCGCCGCCGAGAAGCCCTTGGAGCCGGGGGCGGCGAATATCGCGCTGTAGGGACTGGACAAGGACGGCTCCCGGAGGGTTCGGGGGAGGGGACGCGGACGAGGGTGCCGTAAGGGACGTAGGTGGCTGATACAGCTTACGTGCGCACGTTTGCGCGGCGCATCGTCATTTCCCGGCCGCCGGTGGCGGGTGGCAGGATCGGACGCATGTCGGATCAGCCAGCTCACGCCCCCTACGACGCCCTGCTGTTGCTCTCCTTCGGCGGGCCCGAGGGCCCCGAGGACGTCGTCCCGTTCCTGGAGAACGTCACCCGCGGCCGGGGCATCCCCCGGGAGCGGCTGAGGGAGGTCGGGCAGCACTACTTCCTCTTCGGCGGCGTCAGCCCGATCAACGACCAGAACCGTGAGCTGCTCGCCGCCCTGCGCGAGGACCTCGCCGCCCACGGCGTGGACCTGCCGGTCTACTGGGGCAACCGCAACTGGGCGCCCTACCTCACCGACACCCTGCGCGAGATGACCGCCGCCGGGCACCGCCGTGTGCTCACCCTGACCACCAGCGCGTACGCCTCCTACTCGGGCTGCCGGCAGTACCGCGAGAACCTCGCGGACGCCCTGGCCACCCTGACGGCGGAAGGCCTCACGCCCCCGCGCGTGGACAAGCTGCGGCACTACTTCAACCACCCCGGCTTCGTCCGCCCCATGGTCGACGCGACGATCGCCGCCCTCGGCCGGCTGCCCGACGACGTGCGGGCCGGCGCCCGGCTGGCCTTCACCACCCACTCCATCCCCACCTCCGCCGCGGACGCCTCCGGGCCCGCCGAGGGGCACGGCGACGGCGGCGCGTACGTCGCCGAGCACCTCGACGTCGCCCGGACCGTCGCGGCGGCCGTCCGCGAGGAGACCGGCACCGACAGGCCCTGGGACCTCGTCTACCAGTCGCGCAGCGGCGCCCCGCACATCCCCTGGCTCGAGCCGGACATCTGCGACCACCTCGAGACCGTGCACGGCGAGGGGGCGCCAGCCGTCGTCATGGTCCCGATCGGCTTCGTCTCGGACCACATGGAGGTCACGTACGACCTCGACACCGAAGCCACCGCCAAGGCCGCCGAACTGGGCCTGCCGGTGGCCCGCGCCGCGACCGTCGGAGCCGACCCGCGCTTCGTGGCCGCCGTGCGCGACCTGGTGCTCGAGCGCGCCGCGAGCGAGCGGGGCGAGCGCCCCGAGCGCTGCGCCCTGGGCGCGCTCGGCCCCAGCCACGACCTCTGCCCCGTCGGCTGCTGCCCGGCGCGGGCCCCCCGCCCGGCGGCCGCCGGGGCCGACAGCCCGTACGTCCAAGGAGCGAGCACCTCGTGACCGACACCCTCAAGGCCGAACTCCTGGCCGTGGCCCTCGAGGCCGCGGACCGGGCCGGCACCCTGCTCAGGGACGGCCGCCCCGCCGACCTGGGCGTGGCCGCGACGAAGACCAGCCCCATCGACGTCGTCACCGAGATGGACATCGCCGCCGAGAAACTCATCACCGGCATCCTCGCCGAGCGGCGCCCGCACGACGGGATCCTGGGCGAGGAGGGCGCCAGCGTCGAGGGCACCAGCGGGGTGCGCTGGGTCGTCGACCCCGTGGACGGCACCGTGAACTACCTCTACGGCCTGCCGTCCTGGGCCGTGTCCGTGGCCGCCGAGATCGACAGCGAGGCGGTCGTGGGGGTCGTCGCGGCGCCGGAGCGCGGCGAGACGTACCGGGCGGTGCGGGGCGAGGGGGCGTTCCTGGGGGAGCGGCGGCTGAGCGTCCGCCCGGCGCCCGGCCTCGACCAGGCCCTGATCGGCACCGGCTTCGGCTACCTGCAGACCCGGCGGGCCGCCCAGGCCGAGGTGCTGCGCTCGATGCTGCCGCAGGTGCGCGACATCCGGCGCGGGGGCTCGGCCGCGATCGACCTGTGCGACGTGGCCTGCGGCCGCCTCGACGGCTACTACGAGCGGGGGCTCAACCCCTGGGACTTCGCCGCGGGCGCGCTCATCGCGCGCGAGGCGGGCGCCCTCACGGGCGGCCGCCCCGGGCAGCGCGAGTCGGGCGAGCTGACCGTGGCGGCCCCGCCCGGGCTCTTCGAGCCGCTGCAGGAGCGCCTGGAGGCGCTGGGCGCCTGGCGCGACTAGGAGGCCGGCCGGGCCTGCGCATTACCCCCGGACGGCGCAGTGCCCCGGTGCCGGAGCCGGCACCGGGGCACTGCGGAACGGGGAATCAGGCCGCGTTGACGGGAACGCCGTGCTCGGCGGCGAGTCGCTGGAGGTCCTCCAGCTCGCCCTGCTCCACCTCGGCAAGGAAGTCGTCGCCGGTGCGGCGGGCGTGGTCGAGGTCGGACCGGGCGGCTTCTATGCGCTGCAGAAGGCCGGCGGTGAATGCGTCCATGGTGGTGCGCCCCCTCGTCGTGGGTCGGCGGCACGGGGGTGTGCCACGGCGAAACGATCACGCGCAGGGTGGTGCGCGTACGCCAAGGCGTACGGAGAAGCGTGATCGCGGGTGTGCAGACGTCTTCCCCACCCTCGTCGCGGCGGAAACCTTCGAGCGCGGAGTAATCCGGAATCCCTTCCCCGGCCGGCCTCCGGATACCCCTTACGGCCGGTTTATCGACATCCGAGGCAGGATGGAGTGACCCACCGGGGTCATCGAGGCTGCCCGTCAGGGCTCAAAGGGAAGGACCAACGCCGTGCGCGTACTCGTCGTCGAGGACGAGCAGCTGCTCGCAGACGCCGTCGCCACCGGACTGCGCCGGGAGGCCATGGCCGTCGACGTCGTGTACGACGGGGCGGCCGCCCTGGAGCGCATCGCCGTCAACGACTACGACGTCATCGTCCTCGACCGGGACCTCCCGCTCGTCCACGGCGACGACGTCTGCCGCAAGGTCGTCGAGCTCGGCATCCCCACCCGCGTGCTGATGCTGACCGCCTCCGGCGACGTCAGCGACCGCGTGGAGGGCCTGGAGATCGGCGCCGACGACTACCTCCCCAAGCCGTTCGCGTTCAGCGAGCTGACCGCGCGCGTGCGGGCGCTGGGCCGGCGTACGACCGTCGCCCTGCCGCCCGTCCTGGAGCGGGCCGGCATCAAGCTCGACCCCAACCGGCGCGAGGTCTTCCGCGACGGACGCGAGGTCCAGCTGGCACCCAAGGAGTTCGCGGTGCTGGAGGTGCTCATGCGCAGCGAGGGAGCCGTGGTGTCGGCCGAGCAGCTGCTGGAGAAGGCCTGGGACGAGAACACCGACCCGTTCACCAACGTCGTCCGGGTCACTGTCATGACGCTGCGACGCAAGCTGGGGGAGCCCCGTGATCGTCACCGTGCCGGGCTCCGGATACCGGATCTGATCACCGATGTCCTCCCCCGCCACCCCCACGCCCCCCGCCCCGCCGGCCCCACCGGCACCGCCCAAGCCCACCTGGGATCCCCGGCAGCCGGTCGTACGCCCCTTCCCGTGGCTGCGGCCGACCATCCGCATAAGGCTCACCCTGCTCTACGGCGGGATGTTCCTGATGGCCGGCGTGCTGCTGCTGACGATCATCTACCTGCTGGCCGCCAACGCGCTGAGCGTGGGCAGCGAGCCGCTGATCAGACTGATAGACGGCAGCAAGGTCACCGTGACCGGCTCCACCTGCCCCCAGCTGAAGTCCCCCGGCCTGACCGCCGACGATGCCAACCGCATCCTCGAGACCTGCATGCAGCACCAGCGCGCCATGGCCCTAGAGTCCCTGCTGCGCCGCTCCCTGCTGGCCCTCCTCGGCCTCGCCGTCATCGCCTTCGCCTTCGGCTACGCCATGGCCGGCCGGGTCCTCTCGCCGCTGGGCAAGATCACCCGGACCGCCCGCCGGGTGGCCGGCACGGACCTGACCCGGCGCATCGAACTGGGCGGGCCGGACGACGAGTTGAAGGAGCTGTCCGACACCTTCGACGAGATGCTGGACCGGCTCGAGCGGGCCTTCACCGCCCAGCAGCGGTTCGTGGCCAACGCCTCGCACGAGCTGCGCACGCCGTTGGCGATCAACCGCACGCTGCTCGAGGTCAGCCTCTCCGACCCCGCCGCCTCCCCGGAGCTGCAGCAGCTGGGCAAGACGCTGCTGGCCACCAACGAGCGCAGCGAGCAGCTCGTGGAGGGCCTGCTGCTGCTCGCCCGCAGCGACAACGAGATCGTGGACCGCAAGCCCGTGGACCTCGCCGAGGTGGCCTCCCAGGCCCTCGACCAGGCCCGTACGGAGGCCCAGGCCAAGGGCGTGGAGCTGCGCGGCACCCGGCAGCCCGCCGTCGTCCAGGGCAACGGCGTGCTGCTGGAGCGGATCGCGCTGAACCTGGTGCAGAACGCGGTGCGCTACAACTCCCCGGACGGCTGGGTGGAGGTCACGACCCTGACCCGGCCCGGGCAGGCCGTGCTGGTGGTGGAGAACACCGGCCCGGTGGTCCCGGCCTACGAGGTGGACAACATCTTCGAGCCCTTCCGCCGGCTGCGCACGGAGCGCACGCGCAGCGACAAGGGCGTCGGGCTGGGCCTGTCGATCGTGCGCTCGGTGGCCCGCGCGCACGGCGGACGGATCACCGCGGAACCCCGTGAGGGGGGCGGCCTGGTCATGCGGGTCGTGCTGCCCGCCTGACCCGCGTCGCGGAGTCTGAGAGAATAGGGCGGCCATCGGTTCGCTTTGGGCGGAATTTTCCCGTTCCGACCGTCACCGTGGCTGTGTGTGTTCAGTCACATGCGCAGACTTCAAGCCATCTACTCTCCGTAGTCGGAACCGGCCGGGAGACGCCTGAAAAATGGGGGTTTCCGGGGGTCCTGATCACGGGAAGTACACGGGATGGCATGGCCGCACACGGTTTTCGGACCGTGTACGGTCCCCATCGCCACCCATCCCGATCACCTCTTCAGGTGTGCGGTTGGGTGTCGATTGAGTAACAGACCTTGATGTGAGGCAAAATCTCCGCCTCGGGTCGGGCACAAGTCCGGCCTCTCACGCGTTACGTGCGCTGGAGACACCGCAGACACCCAGAGGGGGAGAGCGACATGGCAACGGACTACGACACCCCACGTAAGACCGACGATGACGTCAATGAGGACAGCATCGAGGAACTGAAGTCCCGGCGGAACGACAAGTCCGCTTCGAGCGTCGACGTGGACGACTTCGAGGCGGCCGAGGGCATGGAGCTGCCCGGCGCGGACCTCTCGAACGAGGAGCTCGCCGTACGGGTCCTGCCCAAGCAGGCCGACGAGTTCACGTGCATGAGCTGCTTCCTCGTGCACCACCGCAGCCAGCTGGCCGGTGAGAAGAACGGCCAGCCGATCTGCCGCGACTGCGAGTGAGGCGAGGGTCTGCCATGGCAGGCTCGACCCCGTTCCGGAAGCGGCGCTCCCGGCAGCCCGGGCTGACCACCGGGCCGGCCGCGGACGCACCCGGCGACATGGTCGACGCGAACGTCGAGCGAGGCCGTGCGGCCTCGCTCGCCGCCGCGGTCGTCGGCCGTAGCGCCGAGACGGCGAGGCGGGGCGGCCGGGGGGCGAGGGCGGGACTGACCGCCGTCGTCGACCGGATCATCATCAACGCCCCGCGCGTCCCCGTGCGGGACCTCGCCACCCTCCGCGCCCAGTTCCCCGGCCTCGGCCCGGAACAGATCGCGGACAAGCTGGTGGCCGGTGCCGCGTACGGCACCTCCACCGTCGGCGCGAGCGTCGGTGCGGCGGCCATGCTGCCCGTACCGCCCGCCATGCCCGCCGAGCTCGCGGCGGAGATCGTCGGCGTCGCCGCCGTGGAGTTCAAGCTCATCGCCGAGCTCCACGAGCTCTACGGCGTGCGGGCGCCCGGGAACGCCCGCCAGCGGGCCATGGCGTACCTCGGCGCCTGGGCCGACGAGCGGGGCATCGACGTGATGTCCCCCCTGAGCGTCAACGCGGCCCTCGGCGTCCAGCTCAAGCGTGAGCTGCGCCAGCAGATCCTCAGGCGCTCGTTCCGCAACCTGCCGAACCTCGCGCCCTTCATGATCGGCGCCGCCGTCGGCGCCGCGATGAACCGCCGCGACACCAAGCGGGTCGCCGGCAAGGTGCGCAAGGACCTGCGGACCCGCCAGGTGCCCTGGCACGAGCTGCCCACCGCCCCCTCCGGGCCGCCGGAGCAGGGCCTGGGCCTGGCCTAGGCCCTACGCCCGAACGGCGGCGAGAGCGGCCGCCAGGCGCTCGGGGGAGCGGGTGGAGAGGTAGAGGTAGGGGGTGGGGTCCGCCGGGTCCGTGACCTCGATCCGCAGCGCCGTGGGCACATAGCCGCGCAGCAGCATGAACGCCCGGGTGTCGGCCTTGTGCGTACGCCAGGCACGGGCCTCCTCCGCGTCCAGCACCTCGGGCTCGCCCAGCGCCTCCACCGGAATCCGCGCGTCCCCGGCGATGAGCGCGCCGCCCACCACCCGGATCCGCACCGAGCCGTACGAACTGACCGCCACCGCCGTGAGCGCCCCGCCGCCGATGAGGCCGCAGAGCATCGGCAGCGTGCCCAGCGGCAGCAGGATCAGTGCCATGGCGATCCCGGCGAGAACCGCGATGAACCACCAGGAACGGGGCGCGGTCAGGCGTTCTTCGTAAGGCTGCATACGCACAAGCTTGGCACGGGCGGGACCGGGTGCCGCCGTCGCGGGTAAGGTCAGCCCCTGTGAGTGGACGAACGACAGCGGCGACACCGCCGCCCGGCGCCGCGCCTCCGGCGCGGCACCCCGAAGCCCCGGCACCCGGCGAGATCATCGGGTCGCACTACGAGTACTGCTTCGGCTGCGGCGGTGGAGTGGCCCATGGCCTGCACCTTCAGACGCGGGCCGGCGAGGGCGTCAGCGTCACCGCCGAGTTCCAGGTCAAGGAGGCCCACCAGGGCGCTCCCGGGCTGGCGCACGGCGGAGTGCTGGCCACGGCCCTGGACGAGACGCTGGGCGGCCTGGGCTGGCTGCTGAGGGTCATCGCCGTCACCGGCCGGCTGGAGACGGACTTCGTCCGCCCGGTGCCGGTGGGCGCGGTGCTCCACCTCGAGGCCGAGGTCGTCGCGGTGGCGGGACGCAAGATCTTCTGCACCGCCACGGGCCGCATCGGCGCCCCCGACGGGCCGGTCGCCGTGCGCGCGGACGCGCTGTTCATCGAGGTCAAGATCGACCACTTCATCGAGAACGGCCGCAAGCAGGAGATCCAGGCCGTCCTCGCCGACCCCGACCAGGTGAAGGTCGCCCGAGCCTTCGAGGTGAACCCGTGAGCGGCGCACGCGAGGCCTCCGGGCCGCAGTCGGCGTACGAGCCGCACGTTCGCCTCGCGGGCGGAGAAGCGAACAGGAGCAAGCACTGATGCGTCCGCCCGTCGACGTCCTCATCCGCCGGGTCGACCCCGAGGTGCCCCTTCCCTCGTACGGTCACCCCGGCGACGCCGGGTGCGATCTGGTCACCACCGAGGCCGCCGAGCTCGCTCCCGGTGAGCGGCTGGTGCTGCCCACCGGCATCTCGATCGCGCTGCCCGACGGGTACGCCGCGTTCGTCCATCCCCGTTCGGGCCTCGCCGCCCGCTGCGGGGTGTCCATGGTCAATGCCCCGGGCACCATCGATGCCGGGTACCGTGGAGAGATCAAGGTGATTGTGGTCAATCTGGACCCGCGCGAGAGCGTCCGGTTCGAGAGGTTCGACCGCGTCGCCCAGTTGGTAGTCCAGCAGGTCGAGAAGGTCCGCTTCCACGAGGTGGCGGAGCTTCCCGGCTCGGCACGGGCCGAAGGGGGCTTCGGGTCCACCGGTGGCCACGCTGCCGTGGGGAATGGATTCGCTTCGGTCGCCAGCGACCGGGAAGGACAGTGACGTGTTCGGTCGTCGCCGCAAGCGCAGCGAGGACGTCGTCGAGAGTGCCGACCGCCTCGACGACGTGACCTCCGATGAGTCGGTGGGGGACGCCCCCGCCGACGAGGACGCATATGCCACCGCGGCCGCGAGCCGGATCCGGCTGGAGCCGGAGCCGCGCCCCGACGGGCCGTGGGACATCTCCGAGGTCAGGGAGCCCGGCGACGGGCGCGTGGACCTCGGCGGGCTGTTCGTGCCGGGTGTCGAGGGCATGGAGCTGAGGGTCGAGGTCGCCGGTGACGCGATCGTCGCCGCGACCGTGGTGCTGCGCGACAGCGCCGTGCAGCTCCAGGCGTTCGCCGCTCCCAAGCGCGAGGGCATCTGGCACGAGGTCCGGGAAGAGATCGCCGGCGGCATCACCCAGCAGGGCGGTGTCGTGGACGAGGTCGAGGGGCCGCTCGGCTGGGAGCTGCGGGCCCAGGTGCCCGTGGCGCTGCCGGACGGCACCCAGGGCGTACAGCTGGTGCGCTTCGTCGGCTGCGACGGGCCGCGCTGGTTCCTGCGCGGTGTGATCTCGGGCCAGGGCGCGGTGCAGCCGCAGACCGCCGGGCTGCTGGAGCAGATCTTCCGCGACACCGTCGTGGTGCGCGGCGATTCGCCGATGGCGCCCCGCGACCCGATCGTGCTGAAGCTGCCGGAGGACGCCCAGATGGTGGCCGAGGGCCTGCAGCAGGAGGAGCAGGGTTCGCGCTTCGCGGGCGGCGTCGACCGCCTCAACCGCGGCCCGGAGACCACCGAGGTGCGCTGACCCACCCGCCCGGTCACCAGGCGGCCAACCGGCCGCCGGGCGGCCGGAATCTGCCGTTTCGCTGGGCCGGAACCCCGTACAGGGGTTCCGGCCCAGCGGCGTTTTCGCAGGTCCGGGCGGCGTGCGTATGGATCCCGTCAAGGGGGCGCTAATGGCCGTAAGGGAGGCGTCAACGGACCTCCTACCGATCGGTAGTGGTTGTTTCCTCTAGAGGTCCGTTCATCCGAACCTCTCTAGGAGCACACGATGGCCGATGTGGCCTTCGTCGTCACCACGATCGCGGTCTTCGCGTTGGTGGCTCTCGTCGCCAAGGGGGTGACGAAGCTGTGACCGCCGAGAACATCGTCGGCCTCGTCGTGGCCGTCGCCCTGCTGGGCTACCTGATCCTCGCCCTCGTCTTCCCGGAGAGGTTCTGAGCACAGACATGAGTCCCGTCCTCTCCGGAATCCTCCAGCTCGTCGCGCTCATGGGCGCCCTGACCCTCGCCTACCGCCCGCTCGGCGACTACATGGCCCGCGTCTACGGCTCCGACAAGCACCTGCGCTCGGAGAAGCTGATCTACCGCCTCATAGGCGCCGACCCGAGCGCCGAGATGCGCTGGCCGGCGTACCTGCGCGGCGTCCTCGCCTTCTCCGCGGTCAGCCTCCTCTTCCTCTACCTGCTGCAGCGTCTCCAGGGCGTCCTGCCCGAGTCGCTGTCGCTGGGCTTCACCGCGATCAGCCCCGACCAGGCGTTCAACACCGCCGCGTCGTTCGTCGCCAACACCAACTGGCAGTCGTACTCCGGCGAGCAGGCCATGGGCCACGCCGTGCAGACGCTCGGCCTGGCGGTGCAGAACTTCGTCTCCGCCGCCGTCGGCATGGCCGTCGCCATCGCCCTCGTACGGGGCTTCGCCCGCTCCCGCACCGGCGACCTGGGCAACTTCTGGGCCGATCTGGTGCGCGGCACCGTGCGCATCCTGATCCCGCTCTCGGTCGTCGGCGCGCTGATCCTGGTGGCCTGCGGCGCGATCCAGAACTTCGCGGGCATCCACGAGATCGGTCGGCTCACCGGCGGCACCCAGCAGGTCAACGGCGGCGCCGTGGCCTCGCAGGAGGTCATCAAGGAGCTGGGCACCAACGGCGGTGGCTACTTCAACGCCAACTCCGCCCACCCCTTCGAGAACCCCGACGCCTTCACCAACCTCTTCGAGGCGTTCCTCATCCTCGTCATCCCCTTCTCGCTGACGCGGACCTTCGGCCGGCTCGTCGGCAACGTCAAGCAGGGCTACGCGATCCTGGCCACCATGGGCCTGATCTGGCTCGGCTTCACCGCGCTGATGATGTGGACCGAGTACGCCCACCACGGCGCGGCGCTGCAGGCGGCGGGCGGCGCGATGGAGGGCAAGGAGCAGCGCTTCGGCGTCGGCGCCTCCGCGATCTTCGCGACGACCACGACGCTGACCTCCACCGGCGCGGTGGACTCCTTCCACTCCTCCTTCACCGGTCTCGGCGGCGGCATCACGCTGCTGGGCATGATGCTGGGCGAGATCGCCCCGGGAGGCGTCGGATCCGGCCTCTACGGCATGCTCGTCATGGCGATCATCGCGGTCTTCATCGCGGGCCTGATGGTCGGCCGGACGCCCGAGTACCTCGGCAAGAAGATCGGCACCCGCGAGATCAAGCTCGCCGCCTGCTACATCCTCATCACCCCCACCCTGGTGCTGGGCTTCACCGCGCTGTCCATGGCGCTGTCCTCGCCGCCGGAGTCGATCCTCAACACGGCCGGCAACTCCGTGCACGACAGCGGCGCCCACGGCTTCTCCGAGGTGCTCTACGCGTTCACCTCCGGTGCCAACAACAACGGCTCCGCCTTCGCCGGCCTGAACGCCAACACGCCCTGGTACAACACCACGATCGGCCTCGCGATGCTCCTCGGCCGCTTCCTGCCGATGGTGTTCGTCCTGGCGCTGGCCGGCTCGCTCGCCGAGCAGAAGCCCGTCCCCGAGACCGCGGGCACCCTGCGCACCGAGAAGCCGCTCTTCGCGGGCCTGCTCGTCGGCGCGATCCTCATCATCACCGGCTTGACCTACTTCCCGGCCCTGGCCCTTGGCCCGATGGCGGAGGGACTCTCATGAGCACGACCACCCCTGTCCGTACGGAGTCCGAGGACCCCAAGGACGTCCACCCGCACGGCGACCAGGAGCCCGGCCGCGTCTCCGGCGGCCTCTTCGACCCGGCGCAGCTGCTGAAGTCCCTGCCGGACGCGTTCCGCAAGCTCGACCCCCGGGTGATGGTCAAGTCCCCGGTGATGTTCGTCGTCCTGATCGGCTCGGTGGTCACCACCGTGCTGGCGCTGAAGGACCCGGGCGACTGGTTCGGCTGGGCGATCACCGTCTGGCTGTGGCTGACCGTCCTCTTCGCCAACCTCGCCGAGGCCGTCGCCGAGGGCCGCGGCAAGGCCCAGGCCGACACCCTGCGCAAGGCCAAGACCGACACCGTCGCGCGGCGCCTGAACGGCGACAGCGAGGAATCGGTGCCCGGCACCGAGCTGCGCGTGGGCGACCTGGTCGTCTGCGAGGCCGGCGACATCATCCCGGGCGACGGCGACGTCGTCGAGGGCGTGGCCTCCGTCGACGAGTCCGCCATCACGGGTGAGTCGGCGCCGGTCATCCGCGAGTCCGGCGGTGACCGCTCGGCGGTCACCGGCGGCACCAAGGTCCTCTCCGACCGCATCGTCATCAAGATCACGACGAAGCCCGGCGAGACCTTCATCGACCGGATGATCAACCTGGTCGAGGGCGCCGCCCGGCAGAAGACGCCGAACGAGATCGCCCTCAACATCCTGCTGGCCTCGCTCACCATCGTCTTCCTGCTGGCGGTCATCACCCTCCAGCCGTTCGCCATCCACGCGGGCGCCGAGCAGTCGATGATCATCCTCGCGGCCCTGCTGGTCTGCCTCATCCCGACCACCATCGGCGCGCTGCTCTCCGCGATCGGCATCGCCGGCATGGACCGGCTGGTGCAGCGCAACGTCCTGGCGATGTCCGGGCGCGCGGTGGAGGCCGCGGGCGACGTCTCGACGCTGCTGCTCGACAAGACCGGCACCATCACCTACGGCAACCGCCAGGCCGCCGAGTTCGTGCCCGTCAAGGGCACCACGGCCGCCGAGGTGGCCGACGCCGCCCAGCTCTCCTCCCTCGCCGACGAGACGCCCGAGGGCCGCTCGATCGTCGTCCTGGCCAAGGAGAAGTACGGCCTGCGCGAGCGCCACGAGGGCGAGCTGGTGGGCGCCGAGTGGGTGCCCTTCACGGCGCAGACCCGTATGTCGGGCGTGGACGTCGACGGCCGCAAGGTCCGCAAGGGCGCGACCGGTTCGGTCGTGGCCTGGGTCAAGGAGAACGGTGGCACCGTCTCCGACGACGCCACCCGGCTCACCGACGACATCTCGCAGGCCGGCGGCACCCCGCTGCTCGTCGCCGTGGAGGACGGCAAGGGTGCTCGTGTGCTCGGCGTCATCCACCTCAAGGACGTCGTCAAGGAGGGCATGCGGGAGCGCTTCGACGAGCTGCGTGCCATGGGCATCAAGACCGTCATGATCACGGGCGACAACCCGCTGACGGCCAAGGCCATCGCCGAGGAGGCCGGCGTCGACGACTTCCTCGCCGAGGCCACGCCCGAGGACAAGATGGCGCTCATCAAGCGCGAGCAGGCCGGCGGCAAGCTCGTGGCGATGACGGGCGACGGCACCAACGACGCGCCCGCGCTCGCCCAGGCGGACGTCGGCGTGGCCATGAACACCGGCACCTCGGCCGCCAAGGAGGCCGGGAACATGGTGGACCTGGACTCCAACCCCACCAAGCTCATCGAGATCGTCGAGATCGGCAAGCAGCTGCTCATCACGCGCGGCGCCCTGACGACCTTCTCGATCGCCAACGACGTCGCGAAGTACTTCGCCATCATCCCTGCGATGTTCGCGGTGGCCTACCCCGGCCTGGACAAGCTCAACGTCATGGGCCTGGCCTCCCCGGAGTCGGCGATCCTGTCGGCCGTCATCTTCAACGCGCTGATCATCGTGGCCCTGGTGCCGCTCGCCCTCAAGGGCGTGCGCTACCGGCCGATGAGCGCGGACGCCATGCTCCGCCGCAACCTCCTGGTCTACGGACTGGGCGGCCTGATCTCCCCGTTCATCGGCATCAAGATCATCGACCTGCTCATCTCCCTCATCCCTGGCATCGGGTGACGTCATGAACATCTCCGTACGCAGCACGGCCCGCCTGCTGGGCGCCGGGCTCCGCGCCCTGCTCGTCCTCACGGTGGTCTGCGGTGTGATCTACCCGCTGGTCGTCACCGGCATCGCCCAGGCGGCCTTCCACGACAAGGCCAACGGCTCGGAGATCACGGCCGAGGGCAGGTCCGTCGGCTCCGAGCGGCTCGGCCAGACCTACGACCTGGAGACGAAGGACCAGGACGGCAACCCGCTGCCCGACCCGAAGTTCTTCCAGCCCCGCCCCTCGGCGGCCGGCCCCAACACCGAGAACACGCGCCACAAGCTGCTGGTCTCCGGCGCCTCCAACCTCGCCGCGGACAGCAAGGTGCTGCTGGACAACGTCGAGAGGCGGCGCACGGACGTCGCGGCCTTCAACGGCGTCTCCCCGTCCTCGGTCCCGGTGGACGCCCTCACCGCCTCCGCCTCCGGCGTCGACCCCGACATCTCGCCGGCCTACGCCCGCCTGCAGGCCAAGCGGGTCGCCAAGGCCAACGGCCTGGCGGCGGCGAAGGTCGAGAAGCTGGTCGAGGACCACGTGGACGGCCGGGTGCTGGGCTTCATGGGCGAGGAGCGCGTGAACGTGCTCGGGCTCAACGTGGCGCTGAAGAAGCTGGCCGCGAAGGGCTGACCGCCCGTCTTGGGGGGAAACGTCGGCAGGCGGGGCTCATCGCCCCGCCTGCCGACGTTCGGGTAGAGATCCCTCCGCTTGTTCAGCGTTGAGCTGATTGTCCGTCTATCTCCGCGTGCGGCAAGGTTTGAGCTGGCTACGATCGCCCGCATGAAGATCACCACGAAGCTCGCCACCATCGCGGCCTCCGGTGCCGCCGCCGTCGCGGTCGCCGGTGCCGCCACCGGCGCCATGACCCCGGCCGCGGCCCACGCCGCCGATGCGCGGGGCGCCCGTCAGCTCTTCGTCAACAACCACAGCAACCAGTGCCTGCAGATCGCGGACCCGAGCGCCGGCAACGGCGCTCCCGCCGTTCAGGGCTTCTGCGAGAACGGACAGAAGTCGCAGTGGCGCGCCGAGCGGATCGGCACGACGCGCGACTTCAGAATCGTCAACGTCGTCACCGGCAAGTGCCTGGAGATAGCCGACTCCCGCAAGGACGACGGCGCCCCCGCCCAGCAGTGGACCTGCGTCGACAAGCTCGACACCCAGACCTGGGCCTTCGAGTTCGCCAACGACAACGGGCTGATCTTCAACAAGAACAGCGCCAAGGTCCTCGAGGTCGAGAACTCCGCCATCAAGCCCGGTGCGCGCGTCCAGCAGTGGTCGTACGCCGGCGTCCCCGGCCAGGTGTGGCGCTCGGTCCAGGTCTCCGGCACCGCGAACCCCACCCCGCAGCCCTCGGTGCCGCCGACCGCGGAGCCCACCCCGCGGCCCACCACGGCCCCCAGCACCGCGCCGCGGCCCACCGCGCAGCCCTCGATACCGCCGACCACGGCCCCGCAGCCCTCGAAGGCCCCCACCACCCCGCAGCCGGCCGTGACCCCGTCGGCTAGTCGCTTCCGCCCCCGCCCCGGCGTCCCGGGGCGGGGGCGTCCGCGTGTCCGGGGTGCTCACCACACGTCGCCCGGGCGCCAGTCGCACGTCAGCTCGCCGTCGAGGTCGAGCGGCGTTCCCAGGGGCAGGACGTGGATGAAGCCGTCCTCGTCCGGGGTGCGCTCGATGCCCGTCGGGGCGAGCACCGACGACGGGCCGCGCCACTGCCGCCAGCCGCGGCCGGTGTACAGCGGTACGGCCTCGTCGGCCGCGCCGAGCGCCCCCAGCTCGTACGCGCCCCGGCGCAGCACGTGCTCCAGGGCCTCCATCACGGCCGAGGCGTGCCCCCGCCGACGGCGGTCGGCCCGTACCGCCACGGCCTCGACGTACCCCGCCCGCAGGGCGCGGCCGCCGTGCAGCAGGCGCCGTTGCACCAGCGAGCCGTGGGCGACGAGCTCGCCGTCCTCGTACCCCAGCGCGTGCATGCCGCCGATGCCGTGGTCCCAGTCCTCGTCGGTGAAGTCGCCCTCGAAGGCGTCGGTCAGGAGGGAGCGGATCGCGACGAGTTCGCCGTCGGCGAGGTCGGAGGTGTGAGCGGTGCGTGTGTCCGTCATGCGGATCAACCTCGCAACGGGGCGACAGGGGTGTCAAGGAGCCTGTCGTGGGGGTGACGGCGCGCGTTACGCCCGTAGGCGTCAGAGCTGCGTCAATACCTGCCGGTCGGCCGCCTCCGGCCCGAAATGTCCAAATCCTTGGCCGTAAGGTCGACGGTGCGCGACGGTGTGGCACCTCGGGGCGGACAACCGCCCCGAACACCGTCGCGATTCCTGAAAGACAATGGGGCCATGGGACGCGGCAATCTCCGGATCTACCTCGGCGCGGCACCGGGCGTCGGCAAGACCTACGCCATGCTCTCGGAGGCCCACCGCCGGGTCGAGCGCGGGACGGACGTCGTGGTCGGCTTCGTGGAGCACCACGGCCGCCCGCGCACCGAGGTGATGCTGCACGGTCTCGAGGAGGTGTCCCGCCGCGAGATCGCCTACCGGGACGCGGTCTTCACCGAGATGGACGTGGACGCCGTCCTCGCCCGCCGTCCCGCCGTCGTGTGTGTGGACGAACTCGCCCACACCAACGTCCCCGGCTCCCGCAACTCCAAGCGCTGGCAGGACGTCGAGGAACTGCTGCAGGCCGGCATCGACGTCGTCTCGACCGTCAACATCCAGCACCTGGAGTCGCTCGGCGACGTCGTCGAGTCGATAACGGGCGTCCGGCAGCGCGAGACCGTGCCCGACGAGGTGGTCCGCCGCGCGGACCAGATCGAGCTGGTCGACATGTCGCCGCAGGCCCTGCGCCGCCGCATGGCGCACGGCAACATCTACAAGCCCGACAAGGTCGACGCCGCCCTCTCCAACTACTTCCGCCCCGGCAACCTCACCGCCCTGCGCGAGCTGGCCCTGCTGTGGACCGCCGACCGCGTCGACGAGTACCTGCGGCAGTACCGCACCGAGCACAGCGTCTCCACCATCTGGCACGCCCGCGAGCGCATCGTCGTCGGCCTCACCGGCGGCCCCGAGGGCCGTACGCTCATCCGCCGCGCCTCCCGCATGGCCGCCAAGGGCTCGGGCAGCGAGATCCTCGCCGTCTACATCGCCCGCAGCGACGGCCTGACCTCCGCCTCGCCCAAGGAGCTGGCGGTCCAGCGCACGCTCGTGGAGGACCTCGGCGGTACGTTCCACCACGTCATAGGCGACGACGTGCCGGCCTCGCTGCTGGACTTCGCGCGCGGCGTCAACGCCACCCAGATCGTGCTGGGCTCCAGCCGCCGCAAGACCTGGCAGTACATCTTCGGGCCCGGCGTCGGCCAGACCGTCGCCCGCGACTCGGGCCCCGACCTCGACGTCCACATCGTCACCCACGAGGAGGCCGCCAAGGGCCGCGGACTGCCCGTGGCGCGCGGCGCCCGGCTCGGCCGGGGCCGGATCGTGGCCGGCTGGCTGGTCGGCATCGGCGGCCCCGCGCTGCTGAGCCTGCTGCTGACACGGGTCGTCCCGGACCTCGGGCTCGCCAACGACATGCTGCTGTTCCTGTGCACCACGGTCGGGGCGGCCCTGCTCGGCGGCGCGCTGCCGTCCCTGGCGTCGGCGGCGTTCGGCTCGCTCCTGCTGAACTACTACTTCGTCGAGCCGGTCCACCGCTGGACCATCACCGACTCCAAGAACATCGTCGCCATCACGATATTCGTCCTCGTCGCCATCTCCGTGGCGTCCGTCGTCGACGTCGCGGCCCGCCGCACCCACCAGGCCGCCCGGCTGCGGGCGGAATCGGAGATCCTCTCCTTCCTCGCGGGCAGCGTGCTGCGCGGCGAGACGAGCCTGGACGCCCTCCTGGAACGGGTCCGCGAGACCTTCGGCATGGAATCCGTCGCCCTGCTCGAGCGCGCCAGCGACGTCGACCCGTGGACCTGCGCCAGCAGCGTCGTGACCAGCGACGGCAAGCCCCTGCTGCGGCCCGAGGACGCGGACGTGGACATGCCGGTCGGCGACAACATGGCCCTCGCCCTCTCCGGCCGGGTGCTGCCCGCCGAGGACCGCCGCGTGCTGGCCGCCTTCGCCGCGCAGGCCGCCGTCGTCCTGGACCGCCAGCGGCTGGTCGGCGAGGCGGAGGAGGCCCGCCGGCTCGCCGAGGGCAACCGCATCCGCACCGCCCTGCTGGCCGCCGTCAGCCACGACCTGCGCACCCCGCTGGCCGGCATCAAGGCCTCCGTGACCTCCCTGCGCTCCGACGACGTCGCCTGGTCGGCGGAGGACGAGGCCGAGCTGCTCGCCGGCATCGAGGACGGCGCCGACCGGCTCGACCACCTGGTCGGCAACCTGCTCGACATGTCCCGGCTGCAGACCGGCACCGTCACCCCGCTGATCAGGGAGATCGACCTCGACGAGGTGGTCCCGATGGCGCTGGGCGGCGTCCCCGAGGGCAGCGTCGCCCTCGACATCCCCGAGACGCTGCCGATGGTCGCCGTCGACCCGGGGCTGCTCGAGCGCGGCGTGGCGAACATCGTCGAGAACGCGGTCAAGTACAACCCGCCCGGCGCCGCCCCCGTCCTGGTGGCTGCCAGCGCCCTCGGCGACCGCGTCGAGGTGCGGGTGGCCGACCGGGGGCCCGGCGTGCCCGACAGCGCCAAGGACCGCATCTTCGAGCCCTTCCAGCGGTACGGCGACGCGCCCCGCGGCGCCGGGGTGGGCCTCGGCCTCGCGGTCGCGCGGGGCTTCGCCGAGGCCATGGGCGGCACGCTGGCCGCCGAGGACACCCCGGGCGGCGGGATGACCATGGTCCTCACCCTCCGCGCCGCGCCCGGGCGGCCGCCCGTACGACCGGACCTGCCGGCCCAGGCCACGACGTGACGCCCGCCGCGGCCGCACGGACCGCAGAACGAACCGGACCAGGATTCCGGGCCCCAGGCCGGGGCCCGCACGACAGTAGAGGTGGTTCAGCATGAACCGGGTGCTCGTGGTGGATGACGAGCCGCAGATCGTGCGCGCGCTCGTGATCAACCTCAAGGCGCGGAAGTACGAGGTCGACGCCGCGCCCGACGGCGCCACGGCCCTCCAGCTGGCCGCCGCCCGCCACCCCGACGTGGTCATCCTCGACCTCGGCCTGCCGGATATGGACGGCGTCGAGGTGATCAAGGGCCTGCGGGGCTGGACCCGGGTGCCGATCCTGGTCCTCTCCGCGCGCCAGACCTCCGACGAGAAGGTCGAGGCGCTCGACGCGGGCGCCGACGACTACGTGACCAAGCCCTTCGGCATGGACGAACTGCTGGCCAGACTGAGGGCCGCCGTGCGGCGCGCGGAGCCGACCGGATCCGCGGCCGCGGGCGCCGACGCGATCGTGGAGACGGAGGTCTTCACCGTCGACCTCGCGGCGAAGAAGGTCAACCGGGGCGGCAAGGACGTACGTCTCACGCCCACGGAGTGGCACCTGCTCGAGGTGCTCGTCCGCAACACGGGCCGTCTCGTCAGCCAGAAGCAGCTGCTGCAGGAGGTCTGGGGCCCGTCGTACGGGACCGAGACGAACTACCTGCGCGTCTACATGGCCCAGCTGCGGCGCAAGCTGGAGCTGGACCCCTCGCACCCGAAGCACTTCATCACGGAGCCGGGGATGGGGTACCGGTTCGAGGGGTGAGAGCGGGCAGCCGGCCGGGGGTCCGGGGGTTGCCCCCGGGAGATGCAGCATCACGGAGCCGGGGATGGGGTACCGGTTCGAGGGATGAGGGCGGGTAGCCGGTGGGAGCTGTGAGGGCTGATCCCCGCCCTCCCCGCTCCCGCTACGCTGGTGACATGAGTGCCGTACCCCGTCCCGAGAAGCCGACCGGGCGTTTCCGCCGGATGCTGGACCGGCTGTCCACGTCCCAGGAGGAGCTCCATCACGCGGAGCTGCAGCAGGACGCGGCGGCCGTCGGCTGCACGCCGATCTGCGACTGCGACGACCGGGACATCGTCAAGGTCACCGGCACGCTGCGGACCGTGACGCTGCGCCCGCGCGCCGGCGTCCCCGCGCTGGAGGCCGAGCTCTTCGACGGCTCCGCCGCGCTCGACGTCGTCTGGCTCGGGCGCCGTTCCATCGCCGGGATAGAGCCCGGCCGTAAGCTGATCGCCTCCGGCCGGATCTCCATGAGCCGCGGCCGGAGAGTGCTGTTCAACCCCCGATACGAACTCCGACCGCTCGGACAGGAGTAGCCCTTGTCGTCCATCGACAAGCCGACGGATCATCAGGCCGCCCACGGCGCGCGGGACGCGGACTCCCGAGCGGCCACCGAGGCCGCCCTCTTCGAGGCCTTCGGCGGCGTGCGGGGCATGGTGGAGACCACCGTTCCCGGCCTGGTCTTCGTCGCGATCTACACGGTCAAGCGGGACATCCACGTCGCGGCGATCGCCGCGCTGGGACTGTCCCTGCTGCTCGGCCTCGCCCGGCTCGTCCGCAAGGACACCCTCAAGCACGCCTTCAGCGGTGTCTTCGGGGTCGCCTTCGGCGCCGTCTTCGCGATGATGTCCGGCGACGCCAAGAACTTCTACCTGCCGGGCATGCTCTACAGCCTCGGCCTCGCCGTCGCCTACATCGTCTCGGCCGTCGCGGGCTATCCGCTGATGGGCCTGATCCTCGGCCCGGTGTTCAAGGAGAACCTCTCCTGGCGCACCCGCAACCCCGGCCGCAAGAGGGCCTACACCAAGGCCAGCTGGGCGTGGGGCCTGATCCTGCTCGCCAAGTCGGCCGTCCTCTTCCCGCTCTACTGGTGGGGCGACGTCACCCAGCTGGGCTGGGTGAAGGTGGCGCTCGGCATTCCGCCGATGCTGCTCTCCGTCTACCTGACCTGGATCTTCCTGTCGAAGGCGCCGCCGCCGATCGACGTCTTCGCGGAGATGGAGGAGGCGGAGCGCGCCGAGCGCGAGGCCAAGGCCGCCACGCGCTGACCGCACCCCCGCACATACGAAGGAGGGCCCCCGGGAATCGTCCCGGGGGCCCTCCTTCGTACGCGCTGCGCGGTCAGCCCGCCGTGCCCTCGCGGCGCACCGACAGCAGGTCCTCCAGCTGCTCCTCGCGCGCCGGGGCCGCCACGAACAGCAGCTCGTCGCCGGCCTCCAGCGCGTCCTCCCGGTTGGGGGTGAGCACGCGGGTGCCGCGGATGATGGTGACCAGCGAGGTGTCCTCCGGCCAGTCCACGTCGCCGACGCGGGTGCCGGCCAGGGCCGACTCCGGCGCCAGGGTGAGCTCGACGAGGTTGGCGTCGCCCTGGCTGAAGCGCAGCAGGCGCACCAGGTCGCCGACGCTCACGGCCTCCTCGACCAGCGCCGACATCAGGCGCGGGGTGGAGACGGCCACGTCCACGCCCCAGGACTCGTTGAACAGCCACTCGTTCTTGGGGTTGTTCACCCGGGCCACGACCCGCGGCACGCCGTACTCCGTCTTGGCGAGCAGCGAGACGACGAGGTTGACCTTGTCGTCACCGGTCGCCGCGATCACGACGTTGCAGCGCTGCAGCGCGGCCTCGTCGAGCGAGGTGATCTCGCACGCGTCGGCCAGCAGCCACTCCGCCAGCGGCACCCGCTCCACCGAGATGGCCGAGGGGGCCTTGTCGATGAGCAGCACCTCGTGCCCGTTCTCCAGCAGCTCGCCCGCGATGGAGCGGCCGACGGCACCGGCACCAGCAATAGCAACCCGCATCAGTGCGCCTCCTCGGGACCAGCGGAGAACGCCGCCTCGACCTTCTCGACCTCGTCGGTGCGCATCATCGCGTGCACCAGATCGCCTTCCTGCAGCACCGTCGCCGACGTCGGCAGCATGGCCTCGCCCAGTCGGGTGAGGAACGCCACGCGCACCCCGGTCTCGTCCTGCAGCAGGCTCACCTTCTGGCCCACCCAGCCCTCCGAGACGGGCACCTCGGCGAGCTGGACGCCACCGCTGGGGTCGCGCCACAGCGGCTCCGCGCCCGACGGCAGCAGCCGCCGCAGCATCTGGTCGGCGGTCCACCGCACGGTGGCGACGGTCGGGATGCCCAGGCGCTGGTAGACCTCGGCACGGCGGGGGTCGTAGATGCGGGCCGCGACGTTCTCCACGCCGAACATCTCGCGCGCCACCCGGGCGGCGATGATGTTGGAGTTGTCGCCGCTGCTGACGGCGGCGAAGGCGCCCGCCTCCTCGATGCCGGCCTCGCGCAGGGTGTCCTGGTCGAAGCCGACGCCGGTCACCCGGCGGCCGCCGAACCCGGAGCCCAGGCGGCGGAAGGCCGTCGGGTCCTGGTCGACCACGGCGACCGTGTGGCCCTGCTGCTCAAGGGTCTGCGCGAGGGCGGAGCCCACTCGCCCGCACCCCATGATCACGATGTGCACAACGCCTACCCCATGCTCCGGACTACCGCGCTGACCTGCACCAACACCCTGCTCACATCTTCCTTCTCAAACTCACGGCCCCACGAGGGATGACTCGCGGGTCCGACGCGAGGCGCCCTCGACGGGCGCTGCCCGCGTCAGGCGCACGGCACCACCGTATCCGCAACCCCCCGGGGGCCGGGCCCCGGACCGCCGAGTGGGCGCCCCTGCCCAGGACGGCCCTTCCTTGTTGCGAATGATTCGCAATAAGCTCGCCCGATGATCAAGACTTACGACTCTTCTGTCGGCTCGTCCGCGCTGACGTTTGCCGAGGCGGTACGGGCCTGGGTGACCGGCTGGTCGGTCTCCCGGGGCGCCCCGGCCCCCGTCGAGGTGCCCGGCGGCTACCGCATCGACGTGGGGCTGCCGGGGCACGTGCGCCGCTACGTCCTGCCGGAGGCGGACCCGGCCGTCCTGCGCGACCTGGTGGCCGCCGCCACCGAGCCGGGCACCTGGATCAAGGTCTGCGCCCCGGCCGGGCGCGTCACGCCGGCGCTGACGCCCCGGTGGGAGGTGCACGACCCGGAATTCATGATGTCCACCACGCTGCGCCCGGCGGACGCGACCGCCCCCGACGGCTACACGGTCCGCACCGTGACCGCCGACGGCGTCACCGAGGCCGAGGTGAGGGCCGCGGACGGCTCGCTCGCCGCGAGCGGCCGCACCGGCCGCACCGGGGGAGTGGTCGTCTTCGACCGGATCGCCACCGACGCCGCTCACCGTCGCCGGGGGCTGGGCCGCCTCGTGATGCGCGCCCTCGGCGCGGCCGCGCTGGAGCGGGGTGCGGAGCACGGCGTGCTCGTCGCCACGCGCGAGGGCCTCGCGCTGTACGGCGCACTGGGCTGGGATCTGCGCGGAACGGTCACGCCCTGTGTTCTCGGCGCCGAGGACGGCGGGTCCGGGGGCGCCTGACGTCTCGCCACATGGCCGGGAATCGATCGCGCATGTCTGTTCGAGTTTCGTAACGAAGATCGGACACACGGTCACGGGCGCGGTTAGGATGATCGATGTATTCCGCTTCCGGACGGGACGTCAGGACGCCGACCTGTCCCTCGCCCAGCTGCCGCTGGGTGGTTCCTCACCACATGTCCCCGTCGTCCAAGAGGAATTGATGTCACATCACATACCGGAGGTGGTGATCTGGTGTCTGGCCGTCGCATTGACCGTCGTATCGGTCCTGCTCGCACGCCAGCGGACGATCACCACCGGAGTGCGCAGACGCGTCGATCAACTGGAGGACAGCCTCCGGGCGCGTGACGAGGAGCTGGCCCACCTGGTCGGCGTCCGGCTGCCGGCCGTCTCCGACGCCGTCAGCCAGGACGTTCCGCTGCCCGGCCCGCTCGACGACCGGCTCGCCGGCACCGCCTTCGCGCAGAACCTCCAGTCGGTGATGGACCTGTTCACCCAGGCCGTGGACAAGGCGCAGAGCCGGGCCGACCAGTCCGCCAAGGCCGCGCTCAAGGCGTCCATGCGCGCGCTGCAGGGCCTGGCCCACGAACAGCAGCTCGCCATCTCCGAGATGCAGGAGCGGCACGACAACCCCGACGTCCTGCGGGACCTGCTGGAGATCGACCACGCCAACTCCCAGTTCGGGCGCCGCGCCCAGGCCATCGCCGTGCTCTGCGGCTCCTGGCCCGGCCGGCAGCGCGTGGCCTCCCAGCTCACCGACGTCGTCCGGGGCGCCACCTCGCGCATCCGCGACTACCGCCGCGTCCGCGTGCACAGCCACGCGGACATCGCCGTCGTCAGCCGTGCCGTCGAGCCGGTCGTGCTCGCCGTCGCCGAGCTCCTTGACAACGCCGCCCGCCACTCCCAGCCCAACACCACCGTCGAGGTCAGCATCCAGCCCGTGCACAACGGCGCCTGCATCGTCATCGACGACGCCGGCGTGGGCATGGACGACCAGGAGATCCAGCAGGCCACGGCCATGCTGTCGGGCCGCCGGGTCGTGGACGTCTCGCGCCTCGGCGACCCGCCGCAGTTCGGACACCCCGTCATCGGGGTGCTCGGCGCGCGCTACGGCTTCAGCGTCTCGGTCGACACCCGCTCCCCGTTCGGGGGCGTGCGGGCCGTGCTCTTCCTGCCCGGCGCGCTGCTGACCCAGCTCGACATCGACGGCCCCGGCACCACGCCGCTCGCCGGCCGCGGCGGCCGCGGCCGCGACGCCTCCGACAGACCGCGCCGCCCCTCACGCCCGCGCACCGGCCGCCACGCGGAGCGCACGCACGCTCCGCACGCGCCCGGGGCGCACCGGGCGCCTGCGGCGCACCAGGCTCCGGAGGCGCCGGCCGGGCCGGCCGCCGGGCCTACGGCGGGGCCGGCCGCAGGACGCTCTGCCGGGCCCATCGCGGGGCCGTCGGCTGGGCGTTCTGCCGGGCCCGTCGACGGGCCGGCCGCCGGGCCCACGGCTGGGCCGTCGGCTGGACGCTCTGCCGGGCCCATCGCCGGGCCGGCCGGCGCTCCCGCGTCCGCGGGGACCGGGGACACCGCCTCGGGCTTCCCGGGCGCCCCTGAGACCCCTGGCTTCCCGGGCGTACCGGAGGCCTCGGGCTTCCCGGAGGTACCCAAGGCCCCCGGTTTCTCGGGCACCCGAGAGACCCCGAACGCCCACCAGGCCCCCGGCTTCCGGGACGCCTCCGAGACCCCGCGAGCCCACGGGACACCCGGCTTCCCGGGCGCCCCGAAGGTCCCTGGCTTCTCGGACGTACCCAAGGTCCCCGGTTTCTCGGACGCCTCCGAGACCCCGCGAGCCCACGAGGTCCCCGGCCTCCCGGGCGTACCCGAGGCCTCCGCCTTCCCGGGCGTACCCGAGATCCCCGGCTTCCCGGGCGCCCCCGAGGCCCCCGGCCTCCCCGGCACCCCGAGACGCCCGGCGCCTCCGGCGACCCCGGCGCCGCCTCGCACGTCATCGGCTCCACCGCCGGCGGCCTGCCCAAGCGTCGCCGTCGGCAGCCCGCCGGCGGGCCGCACGGCCGGCGGGCCCCGGCGCCCACGCCCACCGAGATGCCCAAGGAACGCACGGCGGAGGAGAACGCCCGGCGCATGGGCGCGTTCGCGCGCGGTACCCGTACCGGCCGTACCGGCAGCCACCAGATGCCCCCGCTCGGAGACGTCCCGCAGGGACCGCCCCCGCCCCGGCCCGCGCCGCCCACCGGCCCCGGCGCCGGAACCCCACAGGGGCCACCCCGCCCGTGCCGCCCAGCGGCAGCGGCAGCGGCCCCGGCTCCGTCCCCCCGCCCGGCCGGCGCCCCGGCCATGCCCCCGTAGAAGACGAAGGGAACCCGTACGCGTGATGGACCACATGAACAAAGAGCTGGGCTGGATGCTCGACGAGGTCGTCAAGATGCCGGAGGCCCGGCACGCGATCCTGCTCTCCGCCGACGGCATGCTGCGCGCCCACTCGCAGGGCATCCACCGCGACGAGGCGGAGCGTCAGGCGGCCGCCCTGTCGGGGCTGCAGTCCATCAGCCGCTCCACCTCCGACTTCTGCACCCACCCCCAGCACCAGGACACCCCCTGGCGGCAGACGCTGGTGGAGTTCGCGCACGGCTACGTCTTCCTCATCGCGGCCGGGCCCGGCGCCTACCTCGCCGTCTCCGCCGGCGAGAACGTCGACATGGAGGCCGTCACCTACCGCATGCAGAAGACGGTCGACCGGCTCGGCAAGGAACTGACCAGCCCGCCCCGGCAGGACGGCTGGCAGGGTACGGGCCCGGCGTGACCCCGCCGGCGCCAGGACGCGACAGAGGGCTGGTGCGCCCGTACGTCGTCACCGACGGCCGCTCCCACCCCACGCGCAACACCTTCGACCTGGTCACCCTGGTCATGGCGCACGACGACCGGCCGCTGGGCGGTCTCAGCCCGGAGAAGCGCGCCCTCATGGAACTCTGCCTGGGCGGCGCCCTGTCCGTCGCCGAGATCGCCGGCCACCTGATGCTGCCCGTCAGCGTCACCAAGGTGCTGCTCGGCGATCTCGTCGACAGCGGCCACCTCTCCACCCGGGCCCCCATCCCCTCGGCACAGCTGCCCGAGGCCCAGATCCTGCAGGAGGTGCTGGATGGACTCCGCGCTCGCCTCTGACCACGGCGCGTACGGTGCCCACCCCGACGGCGGCGTCTACCTGCGGCGGACCGTACGGACCGCCGCCAAGATCCTCGTCGTCGGGCACTTCGCCGTCGGCAAGACCACCTTCGTCGGCTCGCTCTCGGAGATCCGGCCGCTGCGCACGGAGGAGACGATGACGCAGGCCGGCGCGCTCGTCGACGACCTCGCGGGCATCGAGGGCAAGACCACCACCACGGTCGCCATGGACTTCGGCCGGCTGACCCTCAGCGACAGCCTCGTCCTCTACCTGTTCGGCGCGCCGGGCCAGCAGCGTTTCACCCGGCTGTGGCAGGACATGACCCAGGGGGCGCTCGGCGCGCTCGTCCTGGCCGACACCCGGCGTCTCGAGCAGTCCTTCGAGGTCATGGGGCTGCTGGAGGAGCACGGCCTGCCGTACGCGGTGGCCGTCAACCACTTCGACGGCGCCCCCACGCACCCCGAGGAGGAGATCCGCGAGGCCCTCGACCTGCTCCCCGAGACCCCGCTGGTCACCTGCGACGCCCGCGACCGGATCTCCTCCACCCGCGCGCTGATCAGCCTGGTGGAGTACCTGCAGACCCGTACCGCCGTACAGGAGCACGTGTGACCCACCGCCCCGACGCCGGCCCTCCGCCGTCCGCCATGCCCTCGGCGGTCTGCCCCGCGCACCAGGGCCCCGGCACCCCGCTGTACGGGCCGGACTTCGCCGCCGACCCGCACACCGTCTACGAGCGGCTGCGGGAGTACGGGCCCGCCGCCCCCGTCGAGCTGGCACCCCGCGTGCGGGCCACGCTGGTCACCGACTACCGGGCCGCCCTCCACGTACTCCGCACCCCGGAGGCCTTCGTCAAGGACGCCCGCCACTGGCGGGCCTTCACCGAGGGCCGCGTCGAGGCCGACAACCCCGTCGTGCCGATGATGGCCTACCGGCCCAACTGCCTGTTCTCCGACGGCGACGACCACCGCCGCTACCGGCAGGCCGTCGACGACAGCCTCGCCCGCATCGACCCCAACGCCCTGCGCGGCTACGTCGAGCGCAGCGCCGACAGCCTCATCGACCGCTTCACCGCGCTCGGCGAGGCCGACCTGCTCGGCTCGTACGCCAAGACCCTCCCGCTGCTGGTCTTCCAGCAGCTCTTCGGCTGCCCCACCGAGATCGGCGACCGCCTCGTCGAGGGCTTCTCCGGCATCTTCGACGGCGTCGACGCCGAACGCGCCGACGCGCTCATCACCAGCAGCCTCCAGGAGCTCATCGCCCTCAAGCGCGAGCTCCCCGGAGCGGACATGACCTCCTGGCTGATGGCCCATCCGGTCCAGCTCAGCGACGAGGAGATGCTCCACCAGCTCGTCGTCCTCATCGGCGCCGGCACCGAGCCCCAGCAGAACCTCATCGCCAACGCGCTGCGGCTGCTGCTGTCCGACGACCGCTTCGCCGGCGACCTGGCCGGCGGCAGCATGCCCGTCGAGGACGCCCTCGACGAGGTCCTCTGGCTCGACCCGCCGATGGCCAACTACGCCGTCCACTACCCCACCGCCGACCTCGACCTCGGCGGGGTGCCGCTGCGCGCCGGCGAGCCCGTCGTGGTCAGCTTCGCCGCCGCCAACACCGACCCCGCCCTGCGCTCCGACCGCCGCACCGGCAACCGCGCCCACCTCGCCTGGAGCGCGGGCCCGCACCACTGCCCCGCCAAGGACCCGGCCCGGCTCATCGCGGCCGTAGCCGTCGAGAAGCTCCTCGACCGGCTCCCCGACCTGGAGCTGGCGGTGCCCGCCGAGCGCCTGGTGTGGCGGCCCGGCCCCTTCCACCGCGCCCTGACCGCGCTGCCCGTGCGCTTCCCGCCCGTCCCCGTGCCCGTACCGGCGCCCCAGCCCCCGCACCCCGGCGGGGCACCCTCGGCCGGCCGCGCAGCCGCCGGCCACGACCCCTGGAGACAGACGATGGACCGCCTCACCTGCCCCGTCGCCATCGATCCCGCCGGCGCCGACATCCACGGCGAGGCCGCCCGCATCAGCGCCCACGGCCCGGCGGTCCCCGTGGAGCTCCCTGATGGCGTGGTGGCATGGGCGGTGACCAGCCAGCCGCTGCTCAAGCGGCTGCTCACCGACCCCCGCGTCTCCAAGGACCCGCGCCGGCACTGGCCCGCCTGGATCAACGGCGAGATCTCCCCGGAATGGCCGCTGTACACCTGGGTGTCGGTGACGAACATGTTCACCGCCTACGGAAGCGAGCACAAGCGGCTGCGCACCCTCGTCGCCAAGGCCTTCACCGCCCGCCGCACCGCCGCGCTGCGGCCCCGGATCGAGGAGATGGCCGCCGCCCTCCTCGACGGCCTCGCCGCCACCGCGCCCGGTGAGAGCGTCGACCTGCGCGAGCACTACGCCTACTCCATCCCGATCCAGGTGATCTGCGAGCTGTTCGGCGTGGAGGACGAGGCCACCCGGGAGGGGCTGCGCCGCTGCGTCGACTCGATCTTCCACACCTCCGCCGACCCGGAGGAGGTCACCGCCACCTACACCGAGCTCTACGGCCTCCTCGGCGGCATCGTCGCCGCCAAGCGCGCCAAGCCCGGCGACGACATGACCAGCGTCCTGATCTCCGCCCGCGACGACGACGCGAAGACGCCGCTGAGCGAGCAGGAGCTCGTCGACACCCTGCTGCTGATGATCGGCGCCGGCCACGAGACCACCGTCAACCTCCTCGACAACGCCATCCACGCCCTGCTCACCCACCCCGAGCAGCTCGCCCTCGTCCGCGCCGGCAAGGCCGGCTGGAACGATGTGATCGAGGAGACACTGCGCCACCAGGCGCCCGTCGCCAGCCTCCCGCTGCGCTACGCGGTCGAGGACATCGAGCTCGACGGCGGCGTCACCCTGCGCCAGGGCGACGCGATCCTCGCCGCCTACGCCGCGGCCGGCCGCGACCGCGCCGTGTACGGCGACGACGGCGCCCGCTTCGATGTGACTCGTGCCACCAAGGACCACCTCTCCTTCGGGCACGGCGTCCACTTCTGCCTGGGCGCCCCGCTGGCCCGGCTGGAGGCGGAGGTCGCCCTGCCCGCCCTCTTCGAGCGCTTCCCGGACATGGCCCTGGCCGTGGACCCCAAGGAGCTGGTCCAGGTGGACTCCTTCATCTCCAACGGCCACCGCATGCTGCCGGTCCGGCTGCGGCCCTGACCCGTACTCCGGCTACGGACCGCGGCCCCGACCTGCCGCTTCGCGCGGCCCCTCGGCGGCCCCATACCCCGTCCCGGCACCGGCCGGGGCGGGGAACCGCTCGTCTTAACGCCCCTTTAACGGAATTCGGCGCCGTCGGGTAGCCGGGTGGGCGCCATCGATATCGAACCCTTACGATCCTCTGCGTGTCCAAATTGACCGACCTGCCGAAACGGATCCTCATCGGCCGGGCGTTGCACAGCAACAAGCTGGGGGAGACCCTTCTCTCCAAGCGCATCGCCCTACCCGTCTTCGCGTCCGACCCCCTCTCCTCCGTCGCGTACGCGCCGGGCGAGGTGCTGCTCGTCCTGTCCGTGGCAGGCGTGTCCGCCTACAACTTCAGCCCGTGGATCGCCCTCGCGGTCGTCGTGCTGATGTTCACGGTGGTCGCCTCCTACCGACAGAACGTCCACGCCTACCCCTCCGGCGGCGGTGACTACGAGGTCGCCAACGTCAATCTGGGCCCGAAGGCCGGCCTCACGGTCGCCAGCGCCCTGCTCGTCGACTACGTCCTGACCGTCGCCGTCTCGATCTCCTCCGGCATCGAGAACCTCGGCTCCGCCGTCCCCTTCGTCATCGAGCACAAGACGTTCTCGGCCGTCGCCGTGATCATCCTGCTGACGCTGATGAACCTGCGCGGCGTCAAGGAGTCGGGCAAGCTCTTCGCGATCCCGACGTACGTCTTCGTCGGCGGCGTCTTCGTGATGATCGCCTGGGGGGCCGTCCGCGGCCTGCTCATGGGCGAGACGATGAAGGCCCCCACCGCCGACTTCACCATCCACGCCGAGCACCAGGGCCTGGCCGGCTTCGCGCTGGTCTTCCTGCTGCTGCGGGCCTTCTCCTCCGGCTGCGCCGCCCTGACGGGCGTCGAGGCGATCAGCAACGGCGTCCCCGCCTTCCGCAAGCCCAAGTCGAGGAACGCCGCCACCACCCTGGCCCTGATGGGCGGCCTGGCCGTCACCATGTTCTGCGGCATCATCGCGCTGGCCATGGCCACCGACGTGCGGATGGCCGAGCACCCCGCCACCGACCTGCTCAAGAACGGCACGCCGGTCGGCGAGGGCTACACCCAGAACCCGGTCATCTCGCAGGTGGCCGAGGCGGTCTTCGGCAACGGCTCGTTCCTCTTCATCGTGCTCGCCGCCGCCACCGCCCTCGTGCTGTTCCTGGCGGCCAACACCGCCTACAACGGCTTCCCGCTGCTCGGCTCGATCCTGGCCCAGGACCGCTACCTGCCGCGTCAGCTGCACACCCGCGGCGACCGGCTCGCGTTCTCCAACGGCATCGTCCTGCTCGCCGCGGCCGCCGCGATACTGGTCTACATCTACGGCGCGGACTCCACGAAGCTGATCCAGCTCTACATCGTCGGCGTCTTCGTCTCCTTCACCCTCAGCCAGACCGGCATGGTGCGGCACTGGAACCGCCTGCTGGCCGGCGAGACCGACCCGGCCAAGCGCCGCCACATGGTCCGCTCCCGGGCGATCAACGCCTTCGGCGCCTTCTTCACCGGCCTGGTGCTCGTGGTCGTGCTGATCACGAAGTTCACGCACGGCGCCTGGGTGGCCCTGCTCGGCATGGTGATCTTCTACGCCACCATGACCGCCATCCGGAAGCACTACGACCGGGTCGCCGAGGAGATCGCCGCGGGCGACGAGCCCGGCGACGAGACCGTCCGCCCCTCCCGGGTGCACGCCATCGTCCTGGTCTCCAAGATCCACAAGCCCACGCTGCGGGCCCTCGCCTACTCCAAGCTGATGCGCTCCGACACCCTCGAGGCCCTGACCATCAGCGTCGACGCGGACGAGACCAAGGCCCTGCGCGAGGAGTGGCAGCGGCGCGGCATCGACGTACCGCTGAAGGTCCTCGACTCGCCCTACCGCGAGATCACCCGCCCGGTCATCGACTACGTCAAGCGCCTCCGCAAGGAGAGCCCGCGCGACGTGATCAGCGTCTACATCCCCGAGTACGTCGTCGGCCACTGGTATGAGCACCTGCTGCACAACCAGAGCGCGCTGCGGCTCAAGGGCCGCCTGCTCTTCACGCCCGGCGTGATGGTCACCTCCGTGCCCTGGCAGCTGGACTCCTCCGAGGCCGCCAAGCTGCGCGCCCGCAAGCGCGCCGAGTGGAACGCCCCCGGTTCGGTGCGGCGCGGCCCGGTGACGGAGTCGAAGAAGGAGAAGGCGGCGACCAAGAAGTAGCGCCGTCGTCGGTGGGTCGTCGACGCCGGCGGTGGGTCGTCGACGCCGGTGGGTCATCGACGGGGTGAGGTGGGACGTAGACTGGACGGCTGTCCCGCCTCACCCCGTTTGACGTATCTGGAGCCGACCCGCATGCACAAGGAATCGCAGGACTCGCTGGTCGGTCACGAGTACGAGGTCGAGGTCGGCCCGGTCGCCCACGGCGGTCACTGCGTCGCCCGCACCGAGTCCGGACGGGTCCTCTTCGTCCGCCACGCCCTCCCCGGCGAGCGGGTGACCGCCCGGATCACCGAGGGCGAGTCGACCTCCCGCTTCCTGCGGGCGGACGCCGTGGAGATCCTCTCGGCCTCCAAGGACCGCGTCGAGGCCCCCTGCCCCTTCTCCGGCCCCGGCAAGTGCGGCGGCTGCGACTGGCAGCACGCCAAGCCCGGCGCCCAGCGCCGCTTCAAGGGCGAGGTCATCGCCGAACAGCTCCAGCGCCTCGCCGGCCTCACCCCCGAGGACGCGGGCTGGGACGGCACCGTGATGCCGGCCGAGGGCGACAAGCTCCCCGCGGGCGAGGTCCCCGCCTGGCGCACCCGCGTGCAGTACGCCGTGGACGCCGAGGGCCACGCGGGCCTGCGCAAGCACCGCTCGCACGACGTCCAGGTGATCGACCACTGCATGATCGCCGCGCCGGGCGTGACCGAGCTGGGCATCGAGAAGCGCGAGTGGCCGCAGATCGCCACGGTCGAGGCCATCGCGGCCTCGGGCTCCGCCGACCGCCAGGTGATCCTCACCCCCAAGCCGGGCGGCCGCCTCCCGATCGTCGAACTGGACAAGCCGGTCTCGGTGATGCGCGTCGGCGAGAAGGACCAGCGCATCCACCGCGTCCACGGCCGCCCCTTCGTCCGCGAGCGCGCCGACGAGCGCACCTACCGCGTCGGCGAGGGCGGCTTCTGGCAGGTCCACCCCCAGGCGGCCGACACCCTGGTCAAGGCCGTCATGCAGGGCCTCATGCCCCGCAAGGGCGACATGGCCCTCGACCTCTACTGCGGCGTGGGCCTCTTCGCCGGCGCCCTCGGCGAGCGCATCGGCGAGAAGGGCGCGGTGCTGGGCATCGAGTCCGGCAAGCGCGCGGTGGAGGACGCCCGCCACAACCTCCAGGACCTCGACCGCGTGCGCATCGAGCACGGCAAGGTCGAGGACGTCCTCCCGCGCACCCGCATCGACAGCGCCGACATCATCGTCCTCGACCCCCCGCGCGCCGGCGCCGGCAAGAAGACGGTCCGCCACCTCGCCTCCCTCGGCGCCCGCCGCATCGCCTACGTGGCCTGCGACCCGGCAGCCCTCGCCCGCGACCTCGCCTACTTCGCCGAGGAGGGCTACAAGCCGGTGAAGCTCCGGGCGTTCGACCTCTTCCCGATGACGCACCACGTGGAGTGCGTGGCGATCCTGAAGCCGGTGGGGCAGGGCGCCTGAGCTCTACTCCCCGGAGGGGCACCGTGACAGAGCTCGGTGCCCTCCGGGGTGGGCAGCCCCGGAGGTAGGGGGCTGCTACGGCCGCGGGGCCGGCTTCGGGGCCTCCCAGGCGGGGCCCACGGAGAGGTAGGTGGTGCGGAGGAGGAGGTCGCCGGCCCGGAGCTTCTGCGTTCCCCATTTCAGGCCGTCGTTCCGCGCCGTGGTCACGGCCTCCAGCGTGTGGAGCGTCCCGGGGTCGATGATCAGTCGCAGGCGCCAGGTGTCGGCGTCCAGGTCGACGGCCGTGCCGGGGCGACCGGTGCTGTCCTTGACCTGTTCCGTCACCCGCGCCCCGGGAATCCCGGTGAGGACCTTGAACAGTGCGGCCCGCAGCCGCGGTTCGGCGGGTGAGCGGGCGAGCAGCTCCTCGATGCCGTTGAAGAGCCCCTCCTCGGCCGATTCCCCGGTGGCCTTTCCGAGGAGTCGGGCCCGCAGTGCTGCCGGGTCGGTGGGCAGCTTGTTCAGGTCGTCCCACATGATCGGATTGCGGTCGATCCAGAAGGCCGTCCCCGCCATCCCCAACTCGGAGTGCTCCCGGACCGGGCCGTCACCGAACTGCCCGCGTTTGTCATTCCGGCTCAGCCAGACGGTCTCGTACGACTCGTCCTTCTGGGCCTTCTCGCTGTTCCGGCTCCAGTGGGAGGTCCGCACCTTCCAGTACGGTGCCGTGCCCGTCCGCTCCTGCGCCGCCGCCCGCTCCGCCGCCGGGGAGCTGCCGTGCCCGTCCCCGGAGCCCGACCAGGGCTGGAACGCGACACCCAGCGCGACCGCCACGACCGCCGCCACGGAGGCGAGCACGGGAAGGCGCCGCCGCCATGTCCGCACCGGGACCACCGCGACCACCGGCTCCCGTTCGAGCTCGACGGTCGGCACGTCCCCCTCCGCCCGGTCGGCGGCTGCCGACCGCACGGCGGCCAGCGCCGCGGCTACGGCGTCCGCCGAGGGCGGCGCGACCTTGCCCGCGGCCTTCAGCCGCCGGGCGCCGGGGAAGTCGAGGAGGTCCCTGTCGTTCATGTCCTGCTGCCCGGTCATGCGAGGTCTCCTGTCAGGGGAAGCGGGGCGGAGGGGGCGAGTACCGCGCGCAGCCGGGTGCGCGCCCGGTGCAGCCGGGACCTGGCCGTGCCCGCGGGGACGCCGACGACGGCCGCGGCCTCGGTGGGGCTGAGCTGCTCCCACGCGATCAGGAGCAGCAGCTCCCGCTCCACGGCCGGCAGCTCGGCCAGGGTCCGGCGCATCAGCGGCGCGACCGCCGCCGCGTCCAGCCTCCGGTCGACGGCGTGCCACGGGTCGCTGCTCGCCTCGCCGGCGAGCGTGGCGGCGGCGGCCCCGGGCCGTTCCTGCCCGCGCCAGTGCGCGGCCAGCACGTTGCGGGCCACGCCGAAGAGCCATGCCCGGACCGGCCCGCGGGCCGCGTCGTAGGTGCCGCGTCCCGCGTAGGCCCGTAGCCAGGCCTCGGCCAGCAGATCGTCCGCCGCGCCGGGCGCCCGGCGTGCGAAGTAGCCGTGCAGCGCCCTCGAATGGCGCTCCACGAGCGGTTCGAAGGCCGACGCGTCGGTTCCCGAGCGCGCCAGCAGTTCCTCGTCCGTTGCCACGGACCTCCCCTTCCACGGGCCACGCCTTCCGCGGCCCCCTCCCCTTCTTGTGTCCGCCTCGCGAAAGCGTTCGCGCCCGGGGAGCCGGGCGCGCGGGGGCCCGCGCACGGTGCGACGGACCGGCGGGAGGAGAAGTGATCGATCTCCGGTGCTGGTGGCCATCCTGCAGCCGGTGGCCAAAGAGGCCTGAACCGGGGTTTATGGCATTCCGAATGCCACAGGGAGCGGCGGTCAAGCGGGCCAAGCTCACGGGTAAGGTGCCCTTGTCCTGGAGAGCGAGGTTCTGGTGAAGGTTCTGCAGCGGGCCCGTGAGATCTGGCCGGGGTATGTGCCAGCGGCGAGGAAGGCAACGACTTGGCTCATGCCCACCGCCGACTACCCCGCGCTCGCGGTCAGACGGAGGAATCCAAGTCAAAGTGCACCGGCTCCACAAGCACGGCATGCGCGCCCTCGAAGTCCGCGAGCCGTGCCGCGACCGTTGCCGTCGCGAGTCGCTGAGGCAGCGCGGAGGAGAATTTCAGTCCCTGCACAGCTCGCCGGTCCACATCCGGGAGCAGCAATGCCGAGCCCCCCTCGGCGCCTGCATGGGCTTTGCGCCAAGCTTGGGACGTCAGGTCCTCCCGTAGCCGCACACAGCAGTCGGTCGGGCGCTGAACGGGATCGGCGATCGACGGAAGTGTCGCGGCGAGTGTGGCATTGGCGCGATATCCGGCCCAGGTCCACCAGCGCACATCACCGCCCGTTCGGGTCACCAGCGTCCCGCCGGGGTGCACCACGTGAGGAGCGCCCTCCTGCCGCCACTCGCTCAGACACGCCGTCGCCCGGCGGGTCAGCGAGACAGGGGGATCTGCACCCAGGAGTACCTCACGCATGGCGCGCGTGAGCGCGTACGACAGGCCGACGAGCGAGCCGCTTGTCCACTTGGCGACTCCGCCGCTGTCGACCGGCTCGACGAAGACCCGCTTGCGCCCCCAGTCGATGAAGGTCACATGCCAGCTGCGACCGGCCAGCAGCAATCGGCGCGGCCCCGGCCGTTCCTCGGTCAGTACGGAGGGGTCCATCTGCCCGATCTCCGTACGCCCCGACAAGACGGTGAACTGAGGGGGTGCTGTGAAGGAGGCGGTCAGCTCGATGAAGTGACGTCGGCCGAAGCGTTGTTCGGCTGCGGGGCCGATGAACAGCATGCCGCCGTCCTCGTCGAGAAAGCCCTCGCTCACCAGATGGCGCAGGATGGGGGTTGCCGAGCGGTCGAAGGGGGCGAGACCGTTCCACTGCTCGGGCCACAAACGGTCGCCGATCTTGTGCTCTTGAAGTATGGCGGCGAGCAGCTGTTGCGCCACCAGGTGGCGTGGCTCGGGCGGTGCGATCACCGGCTCGACCCAGCCTCGCCCCCAGAGCAGAAGCAGCGCAGCCGCCTGCAGCAGAGCGTCCTTGCGCGTCGCGAGGAACAGGCAGTTGCGAGCCGCCCCTGGTCGCCGTCCCGTCCTCCCTAGGCGTTGCAAGAACGACGCCACCGTGCCGGGTGAGTCGACCTGAATGACGCGGTCCAAGTCACCCACGTCAATGCCGAGTTCCAGGGTGGACGTCGAGACGATGACACAGTCCCGCGCTTCCGCGAACGCCTGCTCGGACCTGGCTCTCTCCTCCGCTGCCAGCGAGGCATGCGACAGGAACACGGTCACATCGCGCGCCCGGAGCGCCGCGCCCAGCTGCTCCACCTGGCGCCGCGAGTCGCAGAACACCAGCCGCTTCTCGCCTTTGTGCAGGGCGGCGATGAGTTTTGCGGCGTTATTGAGAGAGCCGACGTAATCCAGTTCCACGTCGCCCGCCGGGACCGTGGGGCGTGCGCCTTCCGGGACGTGGCCGCGTGCGGAAACCACATCCGGTGCGGCGACGGAGTCAGGAGCGACGACCCGGCCCGGCCGCTTCCCGGAGCCGGACCCTTGCAGCCAGGAGAGCAACTGCCGGGGATTTCCGACGGTCGCCGAGAGCCCGATCCGCTGGAGCGGGCGCCCCGTGATCCGCTGCAGACGCTCCAGCACGGCCAGCAGGTGCCAGCCGCGGTCGTCGCCCGCGAAGGCATGTACCTCGTCGATGATGACCGCCCGCACGTTCCCCAGTAGACGGGCATGGTCGGTCTTCACGCCGATGAGCATGGCCTCCAGCGACTCGGGCGTGGTGAGCAGGACGTCTGGAGGCTCGGTGCGCATGCGCCGACGTTGCGACTCCTTCGTGTCACCATGCCACAGGCCGGCGCGCCGACCGAGCCATTGGGCGTACGAGTCAATGCGTGTCACCAGATTGTTGAGCAGCGCCTTGAGCGGACACAGGTAGAGCACGGAGGTGCCGGACCAGTTCTGCGCGGACATGGCCGAAAGGATCGGCAAGCAGGCAGCCTCGGTCTTTCCACCCGCTGTGGGAGCGAGCAGCACGGCGTCCTCGCCGTCCATCAACGGGTTGACTGCGGCGCGCTGCAGCGGCCGCAAGTCGGGCCAGCCGAGTGTGTTCACCACGTGGTGGATGACGACGGGATCGAGCCGTTCCACGGGGTCTGCAGGGTCTCCAGTGCCGGTCATCACACGTCCAGCTCGATGTCGTCGGCTGATGTCGCAGCGACCAGATTCCTTTCCATGCCGGTGAGCTCAGCGTCGGCTACGGTCAGCCGGTAGTGCTTTCTGGGGTCGAAGTCCTCGAACTGGTCGATGCGGTCGAGGACATCGCCGACGAGCTTCTTCAACAAGAGCCGGGGAGCGACACCGGCCTTCCCGCTCAGGGCCCCACCGACAGCGCGGGCCAGCTCGGCGACGTACACGTCATCTGCGAGTGCCATGACGCGCTCGGGGGCGTCGGCGCCCGCGGCATACAGGTCCCGGATGGTCACTCCGAGACGGACCAGTGATTCCAGGGTGAAGCCAGGCAGTCGAAGCTGTACGGCGCGAGGGTTGTCGAAGCGTGGATCGGTGGTGAAGTCGGTGGCGAGGCGTTGCGCGAGCGGCGCGAGGCGCTGCACACCCTGCCGTCCGTCGTAGAAGGCCGGGGTACCCGTAATCACCAGGTACAGGCCAGGGAAGCGCCCCGAATGGACCTCGTCGATGAGCTGCCGCAGCGCGTTCAGGGCCTTGTCCCGGGCGTCCGATCGCACGCGTTGAAGCGTCTCCACCTCGTCCAGGACCATGAACAGCCCCCGGTGCCCGGAGTCGCGGAGCACGGTCAGCAGGCCCTGCAGGAAGCCGAGGGCGCCGAAGTGGTCGAGGTCGCCGCGCACTCCGGCCGACCGCCGTACAGCCGCGGCCACGTGCGGCTGACCACCCAGCCAGGCCAGGACAGCCGCCGCTGTCGCCTCGTCGTTCTCAGTGAGGGCCGACCGGTAACCGCGGAGGGCGGTCGCGAAGGACGGAGCATGCCGGGATACTGCGGCGAGTCGTGCGGTCAGCAGCTTTTCGACCTCGCCGGTCAGTTCGTCCTCGCTTGCTCCGTCCGCGAGGGTGTCCTCCTCCAGCGCGTAGAACCAGGCGTTCACGACGGGCCTGAGCGCGCTGGGTGGGAAGCTCGCCGTGGTCAGCCGCTCGGTCAGGCGCCGGTAGACGGTCTCGAGCTTGTGCAGGGGTGTCTCGGTCTCCGAGATCTGGACCTCGGCCACGGCGAAGCCGAGTCGCTTGGCCCGCTCCCCCAGCCACCGGGTGAAGAAGGTCTTGCCGGAGCCGTACTCACCGCGTACGGCTTTGAACACCGATGCCCCGGAGGCGACCGCGTGCAACTCGTCGTCGAGTGCTGTTTCGAACCGGTCCAGGCCGGTGGCCAGCAGGTCGAGCCCGGCCTCGGGCACGGCGCCGCGTCGCAGGGCGTCGATCACCGCACGGCGGCGTGCCGCACTGGCGTGGGCGGAACGGGAGGACTGGGCGGTACTCACGTCACCAGTCTCCCATCGAGGCGAGGGTCCGGAGGCCGGCACCGTGGTTGGCTGAAGTGGAGCGTTTCACCGAGCAGTTACGTTGACTGGCCCGTTCTCGCCTTGATCTAATCGCTGCCCGCGCGAGAGAGCGTGAACGGCAAGGGTGGGGGATGGGCGCGTGGCAGGACTCGACAATGTGAAGCTCAAGACGCTCCTGGCAGAGGTCGCTTCAGGGGCGCTGCAGCTGCCTGATTTCCAGCGCGACTGGAAATGGGACGACGATCGAATCCGCGCCATTATCGCGACGGTGACGCTCGACTACCCTCTGGGCGTGGTGATGACCCTGGAGACGGGCGGTGATTCCCCGTTCCGGGCCCGGGAGCTCACTGGAGCGCGGTTCGCGGAAGGGCTGGAACCCAGCCTGTTGCTTCTCGACGGTCAGCAGCGTCTGACGTCGCTGTTCCAGGCCCTGTTTCAGGACAGGCCGGTGAAGACGAAGGACGCACGGGACAAGCCCGTTGAACGCTGGTACTACGTTGACATCGAGAAGGCCGTCGGGACTCCTGCGGACCGCGACGAGGCGATCGTCTCCGTGCCGGAGGACAAGGTGCTGCGGGCCAACTTCGCCCGTGACGTCATCCACGACCTGACCAGCACCGAAGGGGAGTGCGCCGCCGGGCTGTTCCCCCTGCACATCGTGTTCGACACCGCGCGGGTGAACGCGTGGCGCCGGGTCTACGAGAGGTCGGACGACAGGCGGTTCGACCTGTGGAGCCGTTTCGAGGAGCAGGTCCTCGAGCATGTGCGCTCGTTTCAAGTTCCCATGATCAAGCTTGCTGCTTCCACCTCCATGGACGCCGTCTGCGCCGTTTTCGAGCGTGTGAACACGGGGGGCGTTCAGCTCACCGTCTTCGAGCTCCTGACCGCCACGTACGCCGGGGACCGCGCCTACCGGGAGCGGGAGGGCACGTACTACCAGCTGCCCCAGGCATGGCAGTCGGTCAAGGAGAATCTGGCGAGCCGCTATCCGGTGTTCGGCCGGCTCGACGTGAGTCTCGACCACGGCCTGAGCAGCAGCGACTTCTTGCAGGCCGTCGCGCTCGTTCGCACCTGGCTGCGCAAGCAGAACGGGCTGGGCACCGGAGTCTCCTGCAAGCGCCGTGACCTTCTCGAACTGCCCCTCACAGACTTCGAATCGCTGGCGCCCCGGCTGGCGGATGCGTTCGGCTGGGTCGGGTCCTTCCTCGAGAAGCAGTGCATCGTGCGTGTCACCGATCTGCCCTATCGCACCCAACTGGTCCCGCTCGCCGCGGTCCGCGCCATTCTCGGCGAGGAGACCGACACGCTTGGCGCCGAGGACATGCTCACTCAGTGGTACTGGTGCGGTGTGCTCGGCGAGATGTACGGCGGCTCGACCGAGACCCGCTTCACCCGCGACGTCGAGCAGCTCGTGGCGTGGATCCGGCGTGAAGGGGTCGCCCCGGAGACCGTCAACGATGCCTACTTCTTCCCGGAGCGACTGGACACCCTCACCACCCGCAACAGCGCCGCCTACAAGGGGATCTACACGCTGCTCATGAAGCAGGGGGCGGTGGACTGGCATTACACGGATGCCCCGCTGAAGCCGGGCCTGCTGGACGAGTACGGGGTGGACATCCGCTACGTCTTCCAGCCGGCCTGGGTGCGCCGCCACCAGGCCGGCAGCGGTTGTCCTGCCAATTCCATCGTCAACAAGACACCACTGTCGTCGCGGGCCGCGCAGGCCCTGACCAGTCCACCGGCGTCCTGCCTCGACTCCCTGGCCGCGGCGGCCGACATGCGTCGCGAATGGTTCGACGATGTGATCGCAACGCACCTGATCGATCCCTATCTTCTGCGGAAGAACGACTATCAGACGTTCTATGCCGCGCGCGCCGGACAGCTTCTGGACATGGTGTACGCGGCCATGGGCAAGCGGACGATCCTGCGTGACATCACGGACGACAAGGCGGTCCGGTGATGGTTCGCCCCAGCGAACGGGAGCTGCTCGACCTCAAGGGGTCCGAGCTGCCCCTGGGGGAATTCCTCGAGCTTTTCGGTGTCAGGGTGCGCCGGCCCTGGAACGTCCATGAAATCGCCCAGGTGTTGAGCGACGCCGGACTTGCCACCCTTCCGGACTTCGCCACCTGCGGGGCAGGGGACAGGGTACAGGTCGTCGCGCTCGTCACGGCGGTGCCCCCGCCCGGGGAGAGCGAGGACCAGGAAGTCGAGGGCGGCTCGCTGCCGTCCAGTGCACTTCCGCAGCGCCTGCTGATCGGTGACCTGCCGTCTGCCCGTGGGGGAGTGCGCTGTGTCTCCGCCAGCAATGCACTGTCCCAGGCGACGTACCTCATGCGCCACCACGGCTGTGACCAGGTACCCGTCACGACAGGCATGACGGCCGTGCACGGCGTCGTCACCTGGCGCTCTCTGGCCCTCATGTACGAGCGGAACAAGGAGCCGACCCTCGACAACGCCATGCAGCAGGAGTACCTGCCGTGGGCCGACGTCCGACAAGAATTCTTCACCTGCTTGCCGATGCTCACGGAGCAGGGCTACCTGCTGGTGAGGCGGGAGGACGGAAGCCTGTCCGGGATCGTGACCCATGCCCATGTCGTCGATCGCTTCAAGAGCGCTGCGCACCCGTTCTTCCTTCTCGGGGAGATCGAGTCCCTCCTGCGCCGGTGGCTGGGAGCCAGTCTCACCGAAGAGGCGGTCAAAGCCGTCCAGACCAACAAGAAGGCCGAGCAGCGTTCGGGCAGGGTCGAAGACCTGATGTTCGGCGACTACGTGCGCCTGCTCGACGGTGAGCAGAAGAAGACGGGCATGGCGCAGCAAGCCGATCTCAACTGGACGGCACTTCAGTGCGGTTCCCTGGACCGTGCGCAGTTCGTCCGACACCTGCAGCAGGTGCAGGCGATCCGGAACCGGATCGCCCACTTCGATGAGGGACCGCTGCCGCCCGAGTCCATGCGAGAGCTGACCGCCTTCACCGCCCTGCTGCGCGACTATGTCGGCTGAGCCACGACGTCATCAGCACGTGGACAGGCCGAACTGCGTCCGCAGCAGACCGTGGTGCAGCCGGAGCGTCCGCCCGTCCGGCAGCGTCTCCAGGACCTGTATACCGTCATAGTTGAGGAGCTGCCGCAGAACCGCCGCGAAGCCGTCGGCCCGGGTGGCGGGGTAACCGGCTCGCTGGGCGAGCGCCGTCGTCGGCAGCGTGCCTCCCGCGTCGAGGAGAGCAAGCAGCGCCTTCTCGACCTTGTCCTGCGGCGGCTTCCGGGCCAGCAAACCGATCTGGTCCTGGAACACCTCCGACGCGACAAGCGCAGCGACCAGGGACTCGTCCGGCGACACCAGCGCCGTGCTGAGCAGAGCCTCCTCGCCGTCGCCCGCCGGCACCGGGGCGACGTCGAACAGCGAGTCGTGCGTCCGGTCGAGCTCGACCTGGGTCTTCGTGGGCTTCTGCCGGCCGGGCTTCTTCGGCGCGGAGGGTGCGGAGGCCCGGTCGGTCTGCACCGCTGCAGGGCGTGGCTGCTGCCCGTCCAGATGCCACCACAGCGGCCGCTGGTCGCCCAGTTCCTTCCACTCCTTGGGCGGAGTCGCGCCGAAGGGGAGGAAGGCGAGAACCGGAATGGCGAACTCGGCGAGAGAGGCACCGCCGTGGTAGCCCGCCTTAAGGGCGGTGTAACGGGAGTCGGCGTCCCACAGCGCGGTGATCGAGGAGCCGGGCTCGGGCCAGACCACACGCGGCCCGGAGAGCTCGACCTCGGCCTTGCCCACCGTCCCGTCCGGAACGCGGTGACGGGCGGACTCGGGGGACTGTGCCTCGGCCCTCACGCCGTGCCGGTCCACCACATGCCCGTGGTCGCTGGTCAGGAGTACGGCCATGCCTTGCGTGGCTGCCACGCGCAGCAGCTCGAGGAGTCCGGGGATGTGGCCGGCACGCCAGGATCCGTCGCCGAGCTTCTGCTCCTTGGCGAGTCGGTCGTCGATGGCGTTCAGGACGACCGCGACGTGTGTGCGCCCGTCGGTGAGGGCCTCGGCGAGGCTGGAGCCGAAGGTATCCCCCACTCCCTCGCCCCGTAGGTCGTCCTTGTGGAACACCGCGGCGGGAGCTCCGCCCCAGAACTTGTGGGCGGGAAACAGGCGCTGTTCGTCCGCCTGCGATCCCTTCACCAGGCTTCCCGCGAAAAGGGACGTACGGGAAACCGCCGTCACCGTCGGCAGAGCGGCCGCCATCGCACGGCGGCGCGGCACACCCTCCTTCACCGGATCGAACTCGGCCCACGAAGCGCGGAGCTCCTCCGCCAGCTCGACGGCGATGGCGGCGCTCATACCGTCCAGCACGAGCAGCAGGACGCGCTGCGCGTTGCCGCCCCGTACGACCGGTTTCACGACCTGGTCGAGGAATGTCTCCACCGTCAGCATCGAACCCGGCCGAGTGCCGGCTGCCGTCCATTCTGCCAGCGTGTGGGCGAAGTTCCGGTCGATCTCGTGACGGCGCTCGCGGACGTGGGCGCCGAGCCGGTCGTACGCGGACTTCAGTACGGGATCGGGGTCGCCGCCGGCCTCGATGTACTCGAGGGCCTGGTCCACCCACCCGGTCTCCGCGACCTGCCGATCGATCGCGGCGGCCACTGTGTCCGTCGCGACAGCCGGGTCGCCCGCCATCCACTGGGCCAGGCGCTGCCCCATACGGGCCCGTTCGATGCGCACTCGTGACTCGGGCAGGTCCGCGCGCCTGTGCACGTCAAGGGAGCCGACCGCCTCCGCCAGAGGCCCGAGCCGTCCGGCTGCCAGGGCCTGCCCCACGGCCGTGAACCGGGCATCGAGGCCCCCGGGGAGTACGGGACTTTCCGCCGCAGCCGCCTCCGCGCCGAACTGGCGGACGAGGGCGGATGCCCGGTCCAGCACGGTCTCGCTCATCCGCCGGGCCTCCCGGCCCTCCTCCGTGGCGCCGCCCGTCCCGCGTGCCGCGATGATGAGCAGCGCGCAGACGTAGCCCTCCGAGGCCCGGCCGAGGGCGGAAGCCAGGGCGTCGAGGTGCTCACCGGTCGCCGGTGGCTGCTCCCCGAACCACCGCTCGGCGCGCCCCCGTGCCCGGTAGACGCCGGCGTCCGGCGCGGCATGCAGCCACAGGGCCGCGCACACCAGGCCGAACGCGACCGCGTCGGCACCGTGCTCGGCCTCCACCAGGGCAAGGAGCCCCCGGCCTGCGAGGCCCGCCTGCTCCTCCTCGCTCAGGAACGCGGCCAGGGCCGCACGCTCGGGTCCGCGCAGCTCGAGGAAACGCTCGGGGCCACCGACGGTCAGGGACCAGTCCAGCAGGGCCTGCGCGTCGAGACTGCCGTCCGCCGGACCGCGCCCCGGGCGGGTGGGCCCGGCATCGCCGTCGTACGGGCCGAGCCGCAGCCGGCGCAGCGCCAGGGCGGACAGGGCCGTCTGCCGGGACAGCACGCCACCCGCGATCGGCGGCCAGCCACCCGGCGGGTTGGCATCCAAAAGTGCCTCAGCGGCCCAGTTGTCCTCCTTGAGCCGGGAGTCCACCTGCTGCGCGCCGAACACCTCGCGGACCACGTCCCAGCTGTCGACGGCCTCGATGCGCTGCTTGTGGGCGCGGGCCAGGATCGCCGGGTCCAGTTCGTTCTGCTCTCGGTCGGTCAGCACCACGAGGACGTCCGGTCCCGCCGCTCCATCAGTGAGGTGACCGATAATCAGCTCGTGGACGGCGAGCGGGGAGGGCGCGGCCGCGACAGCGGCGGTCTGCCCGTCGCCCCACACGGGTCCGGCGGGACCGTCCCACTGGGGCGCCGAGCGCAGCAGCACCGCCCGCCGCTTGCCGCCACCGGTGAGGGAGGCGGCGAGCGAGGACTGGGACGACAGGTACTGGGTGACGGTCGCGAGATTCAGCCGTACGGCGACCGATGTGGCCGATGTCCTCATGCGTCGACGACCCGCCAGGTGATTTCGACGGTGACACCGGGTTCCCGGGACACGAGCTCGGCCAGCTCGGCCTGGAGCTCCGCCACGGCACGGGCTGCCGTGCTGCGCCTGCCACCGGACCGGCGACGCACCTGGACCGGACTGCCGGCGGATGCCGGCGATACGTCCTCCCGGATGGGCGGGTGACTGGTCTGCGTGGTCAGCGAGACGTCCGCTGCTGACCTCGGGGCGGGGACGGGCGCGGGGGCAGGTGATGGGGCGGAGGGCGCCTGATTGCGCTTGATCAGCGCGAGTACCTCGCGCTGCGTGCGTGCCAGGGCCTCGCGGAGGTCGCCGGACCGCTGGTCGCCGCGAGCGGTGTTCCGCAGGGACTCGAGAAGCGCCTGACCTTCCGGGCCCGCGGCCGAGGCAAGGTCGAGCGTGGTCCACGAGGCCGAGGTCAGTGCCTCGGCCACTGCCCTCGCCTGCTTGACCGACGTGCCGTAGCGGTCCGCGGTGACCTCTCCGAGGTCGAAGGAGGCGAGTGCTTCCACCGTCCTCTTCGCTCCCGCCGATCCTTGACCCGCTGCCCGGGCGAGCTCCTTCAGTAGATCGGCGGCCCGCCGGGCCAGGGCGAGGCGGCCCGACTCGTCGGAGTCGTCGAGGCCCAGGAAACCGGCGTGCTCCTCCAGCCGGCGTACCAGCTCGGCAGCCGACTCCTGATAGGTACGAGCCTGCTCCGTGATCTGGCGGGCGAACTGGTTGACCATGCGCCCACGCCGTAGCGCCGGAGCCTTCTGCCCGAAGACGGCCTCGAAACGCTGCCCGGCCGTCTCCCAGGATGCCTCGGAAGGCAGGGGCTGGCTGCGCAGCGCGTCACGGTCCTTGATCGCTGACAGCTCCGGGGCGGGATCGAGCGGCATGCCCTCGCGCACCCACACCCTGTCGTCCATCTCGGCGAAGGACGCCACCACGAGCTTCGCGAGGAAATCGGGCAGGCCGCGCGGCTCCGGCTTGTCGGTCCAGTCCGTGAGAGTGATCAGCGAGAGGTCGCCCGTGACACCCTGGCCGCGTGCGAGCTGACGGAAGTGGTCCGCCCAGTAGGCGGACAGCTCGAAGTACGCCTCCTTCTGCTGACCGAGCCGCAGCGGCCCGGCCACCCGCTGCATGAGCCTGCGATCCACAGCCGGCACTTCGGTTCGCTGATCGCGCGCCTCGGCGGCGGCCCGGATGTGCGTGAACGCCTTCCGCGCGTCGGCCGACGTCACGGTCTTCCCGCTGCCCTCGGGGTCGAGGTCCGGGTGGGCCGGATACTGGCTCGCGAGCAGCTTGCCGGCGATGTGCCGGATGCCGTCGTGCAGGGACTGGCCGATGGAAAAGCTGAGACCGTCGACGTCGCGCAGCGACTCCACGTGGTCGCTGAAGCCCACCTCCACGTCCGTGGCCTTCTTCTCCGCGAGCCCGTACGCCTGCTTGAAAGCCGCCTTGACGTTCTTGAGCAGCGCCTCCCGCTGTGTCTCCAGGAGCCCCTTGGCACGAGCGCGGTTGTCCGCGTTGAGATGGCCCGCGTACTGCGTGTCGAAGCGATGGTCGTCGGCGAGCGCTTTGTCGATGACGACGAGACGGCAGAAGTCCGCGTGCCTCTGGCTCGACAGGTGCGTGGGCAGCCAGGCGACGGTGCGTGACCGTTCCCCCTGCTGCTTGACGCGCAGCCGCCGCATCCGGTCGGCGTCCTCGACCGGCCCGTATTCGCCCTCATCGAAGGGCAGGTCGACGACGATCCGCCAGCGGCCGTCCGTCAGCGGCTCCAGTGCGTGGTCGGGCAGCTCGTCCTCGTCGACGACGTTCCCGAAGACCACCTCGACGGTACGTTCCGTGCCCTGCCACACGAGGTTCAGCTCGTCGACGAGCTTCCCCTGCTCGACGCCGAGTTCCTCCACGAGGATCCGCTTGGCGAGCGCGGCGCGGTTGCTCGGATTGTCATTGACGTTGGCGTTGGCGATGACCGAGTCGACGTCGACGCCGGAGAGCTCGAGGCGGACACCCGGGTTGGCATCCGTGCCCGTCTCCTTGATCTCAGGGAAGCGGCCCGCCCACTCGGCGATCTTGTTCTTGAGAATGCCGTACTCGCGCCCGGGAATCGGGGCGACGACCGAGCCGTAGTTGAGAGCGGAGAGCCGCCGGATCGTCAGATCGGACAGCGCGGGCACGCTCGGGGCGAGTGCGGACAGCAGCAGGGTGCCGACGATCCGGTTGTCGCCGACGAATGCCTTGGCCCGGACCTGCAGGTCCGGATCGGCGATGCTGTCGGGACGGCGCATGTACTGCTCGACGTCCTCGTCCGTCACGTTGTAGGTGGCGAGGAGGTACGGGCGGAGTTTGGTCTTGTACAGCTTGTCGGCCGCCTCGAAGACGACCTTCAGGCTGTCGGTGAAGGGCTTGTCGCCACCCGCGGTGATCAGTGGGTAGAGGTCTCCCACCGGGATCAGATCGCCCAGTCGCAGCTGGTGACGGTGGTTGGCGAGGAGCTGGCCCATCAGCTTCATACCGGTACGGTTCCGCTGGAGGGCGGAGGAGACATGGACGAGGGTGTCCATGAACGCCGGCGAGAACGGGTAGGTGAGACGGAAGCTCGCCTCGTCCGCGCCTATGCCGTCGGAGCCGCGGTCGGAGCCGAGCAGGGTGTCCCAGACCTCGCGGCGCACCTTGCGGGTCTTCGCGAACTCGGCGTCCACGAGCGCGGCCGCTTCGGGGCCCTTGGGCTGGAGGAGCCGGGCGTGGGCGATCTGGGGGAGGTTGCGGTCCTCCAGGGAGATCTTGTCGAAACGGCCGGATGCCAGGTTCAGAGTGTCCTGGATGGACGACTCGGCCGCGCCCGACACCTCGTCGCCGACCAGTTCGCGCAGGTCACGCTGGCGCGCGATGAAGGAGATCACCGGGACGGCACGGCGCGCGTCGGCACCCTCCACGAAGTTCGTGATTTTGCCGGCCTCGCGGGCCACGAACTTCGGGTCGTGAATGAGGGTCGCGAGCCACAGGATCAGCTCGTCCAGGAAGAGGATCAGCCCGTCATAGCCGAGCGACTTGGCGTGCTCGGCAATCACGGACAGGCCGGCGTCGAGCGAGATGAATCCGTGCTCGTCCTCGGCCGCGTTCTTCGCGAACCCAGGCAACAGGTTCGTGCTCGCGTCCTGTACGAGCCGGGCCCGCAGCTCGGCGGGCGTGGACGGGCTCACGAGGTTGAGCGCCTGATCGGCTTCGTGGACCTCCTCGGCGTCGAGGGCCGTATCGAGGAGGGCCGGTGCCCACGCGAAGGACTCGCCCCACTCGTCGCCCTCATCCTCGTTGCCGCCGGCCGCCTCGGCCGAGGTGAGCCCCTTGATGACGGCATCGTCGCCCATGCTGGCCCGCATGGCCCGGATATCCGCGAACAGGGCGTCCGTCCGGTACACCTGCGGGGTGGGGGTCTCCGGATGCAGCTTCTTGACGTGGCTCACGTACCCGCCGAGGACCCGCTGCTCCATGGCCTTGGCCCCAAGCATGTGGTACGGCACGAGCAGGAACCTCTTGCCGTCGGTGGTGAGCCACTCGTGCTTGGTCAGGGTGGAGTCGAACTCACGGCGCTCGCGGGCGGCCGGGCTGCCGCTCAGCAACGCGTGCAGCACCGCCATGAAGTGCGACTTACCGGAACCGAACGAGCCGTGTAAGTAGGCGGCCTTGGAGCGGTGTCCGTCGAGGGCGGCCTTGATGAGCCCGAGAGCCTGGTCGAAGTTCTCCAGCAGCCGCTCGGTGACCACGTAGTCGTGGAGCGCGCGCTCGGCCCCCTCCGGGGCCGTCGCCTCGGACAGCTGCAGGACGAAGTCCGAGGTGGAGATGGACTCCTTGATGTCGATGACATCGCGGAGCAAGGGCGGCTGCTGGGCCATTGCGGGTCTCGCTCTCCTTCTGCGCGGGGTGCCGATGCCGATGTGCTGTTGCACCTACCGGTTGGGGCTTCGGGACATTGTCCCAGCGTCAGGGGCGAATCGCTTGCGCTCCGGTTGCGACCTTGGGCCTTGTGGTGTGACGCCTGTCACGGGTAAGTCGTTTGGTTTGACGTTGATATGTCGGGGCGTCAGAGGCTTCATGACGCCCCAGCGCGCGGCGAAGGTGCGCGAAGGCCCCCGCCGTGGCGTCGGCGGGGGCCGGGAGGGGGCGCGTCACTCTAGGAGCGTTGCCCTCCAGTTCCGGTGGGCGGTTTCCCGGTAGGCGGTGTGGGAGGGGTTGAGCCCGCTGTGACGAAAGGCCCAGTCGCGAGCCGTCTCGAACCCGCGGCAGGGGCCGGAGCTGTCGTGGCAGACGACGCATTCCAACTCATGCGTGATCTGCGGGACGGCGGCGACCTTCTCCTGGCTGATGCTCCACTGGGCGAACCGGAACACGGATCGCGTCACGTCCACCTGCTTCCCCAGTTCGCGACCTGAACCTTGGCGCTGAGCTTCTCGGCGTCGGTCGCGGGCCGGATGTCGTCGAGGCGCGCGTCCCATTCCCGGCCGCCCTTGGGTGGGCGGAGCTGGAGGCAGGGGCCTTCCTTGCCCATGACTTGTCCGATCTTGCGTCGACGCAGGTCCATGACGAGTGAGCCGACCGGGACGGGCTGGGCTTGAGTGGCGTCGTCGGCTGTGTTCACCGGCTTGCCTCCCTGGCGTGGGGTTGGCCTGGCCGGATGTCGAGGCCATGCGCCGTCGCCCACAGCGTGGGCCCTTGGACGGTGCGGGTGGGGGCGAATTGGTGGCAGCCGCAGCGGGGCCGGGGGCCGGGGTGTGGATGGGCTGGGGTGGGGGTGAGGTGAGGGGTGGTGCGGTGGGGCTCAGGGTGGTGTTGGGGGTGAAGCTCCCGGCCGGATGACTGCTCTAGTCCACTCAAGGACGCGGCGGATAAGGTCGTGCAAGTCAACGCTCCTATCTGGCGTTGGCCACGCCCCCGGACCGATGGCACGGTCGCGGGGGTCCTTGCATTCGCACGCCCACCTGCCGTTATGAGCGCATGGGCACGCAAGGAACACGCCCATCGCGGCGCGTAGTTGGCCAGAAACAGAGTGGCGCACATCACGGTGGATTGGCAAGGCGTACACACCAGTTGGCAATTTTGCCAATCAGGGCCCTGGTTCGCCTGTGCGAGCATGCAGCGGGAGCGCAGTCAGCGGGATCGCGTGGCTGGGGCAGCAGCATCGATGGGAGGTGGCGCGGGATGGCGGTGCCAACTGTGCGTCGTCGGCGACTTGGGGCCGAGTTGCGACGTTTGCGTGAAGAGTCCGACTTCACCTTGGAGGAGGTCGAGGCGCGGTCAGGTATCAGCGCCTCGAAGGTGTCAAGGATCGAGAGCGCAACGCGAGGTGCGAAGCCTGACGACGTTGAGCAGCTGCTCCACCTCTACGGGCTCAAGGACAGCGATATTCGAGATCGCCTGCTCAGGATGGCGCGGGATGGTGGTCGGCGCGGTTGGTGGCAGACCTACGACCTCTCTCCTGTCTACTCGGACCTGATCAGTTTGGAATCCGACGCATCGTCGGTGCGCACCTATGAACCTCTGGTGGTTCCAGGACTCTTGCAGACTTCCGCCTACGCTCGCGCGGTGATCGCTGCACATGGCATGACGGCGTCCCCCGAAGACGTCGACGCTCTTGTTGAGGTGCGGATGGCGCGACAGTCCGTATTGACCAAGCCGAGTCCGCTGCGACTCTGGGCGATCATCCACGAAGCGGCATTGCTGGCCAGCGTTCCGGAACAGGGGTTATGCGGGACCAACTCCAGCGCTTGTTGGATGTTGCTGTGTATCCACACGTAACTATTCAGATCTTGCCGTTGGATGCAGAGCTGCATCCTGGTGTGACCGGCGGGTTCACTGCTCTTGGGTTCGGGCAGCCAGGCTTGGAGGTTGTGCTGCTGGAGAACCTGGAAAGCAGCCTCTACGTGGAGGAACCTGCCAACGTGGCACGCTATGCGGAGGCGTTCGAGCGGCTGACTGCGTCAGCGTTGCCGTTTGAAAGGTCGCTCTCCCGCATCACTCAATTGAAGGAACGGGAAAAGTGAGCAGGCATATCCACAGATCCGTTGCGATGAACGTTGTGTGGCATAAGTCCAGCTACAGTGCAAGTAATAGCAATTGCGTTGAAATGGGCGTATTCGGCGCGAGCGTAGCGGTCCGCGACAGCAAAGATCCGCATGGCCCGTCCCTGAATATTTCCGCAAGAGCATGGAGTGAGTTCATATCTGGGATAGGGACGGGGATCTTTCCAGTTGCCAAATGATCCGTGCACGCAACTCCAGCCTGAGTGTGCTCGGAGCTGGCTTGTCCCCCCGGCAGGTCGGCCCACGAGGGCGTGTCTGGTGGGTCGAACAGCAAGACCTGCCGGACACGCCCTCGGCCGTCTCAGTAAGAGGACTGCCTCTTGGCGGCGCGGCGGCCACGGGGGGTGGCAGCCGGACGCCAGGCTTGCAAGTCGGCATCAGTCAGGCCGTGCTCGCCTTGCACCATCTGGCGGTCACCTCGGAAGAACGCGGCTGGCGAGGCACTGAAGGCGGGGTCGAACTCGTTGTGCCACTGATCCAGCCATGGCTGAAGCTCCAGCAGCCCCGCGAGGAAAGGCATCAGCTCCTCGGTGGCCAGGCCTTCGTGGGAAGCAATGTATGCGTCCAGGGCGTACGCCTGCTCCCGGTGATCCCAGCCGGCCCAGCCGTACAGGTCGGGGGTTGCCGCGTTGCTCTGCCCGCATGAGATGAACCGCTCCTTGGGCACGTCCAGCTTGCCGCGAGCGCGCCAGTAGGACGGCCGCAGGAAGTCGGCCGAGGTGTACTTCGGCGGTACGGGGATGGAGTCCCGGATCTTCCGCTTGGTGATCTCGTCCGTCTCCAGGTCCTCCTGCCGCTGGAGATCCCAGACGTGCTCCCAGTCGGCGCGTTTCTTCAGCCCAGAGGGCTTGTAGCGCAGGGCAGCGAGGAACGGCACGTGCTCGTCGGTCATCAGCTCGGCGACGACAGTGGGGAGTTCCTTGCGGGGTGCGTAGATCTTCGCGACTGAGACGAAGTCGTCGTCGCGGGACAGGGCGTCGGTGAGCCGGGAGAGGGTGACGAGGGCGGGCATATCGTTCTCGTCGTACCAGTGCTCGCGATTCTCGATACGGTCGAGGAGCCAGGAACGAAGGGCCTTCTCCTGGAGCGCGTCCCATCCTTCGGTGGCCCAGCGCCGCTTGTACTCCGGGCGCTCGATCATGCCGATGGCGCGGCTCGACTCGATGGCGTCGATGCGCTTCTGGACGACCTCGCGGTATGCGGCCGGCCAGTGGGCGGGGATTTCGGTGATAGGGGTGGAGCCGTGCCGCTTGAACCACTCGCCGCTGGCCTCGCCTGCGGCGACGCGGCGGGCGAGAACGATTTCGAAGGCGCGCTCGCCGAGGGCGAGTTCGGGGATGTCGGGGGAGTCCGGATTCTCGGAGACGCGCAGGTCCTCGGGGTGCAGGTTGTAGAGCGAATAGACCTGCCAGTCCAGTTCTTCTTGAAGGGCGATCATGCGGGCACGGGTGGTGTGCCAGGCGACGCGAGTCTCGCGGAGTATAGGGGCCGTCGGGGTTGTCTTAGCTGCAATGGCGGAAGGGCTTGTGGCCGTAAGTTTCTGGGCGAGCCCATCGAGAGCAATGGCGAGTTCAGCGGGGTGGGCGGAAGGGAGCGGGAACTCCTCGATCTTAGCTCCGGCGAACTCGTAGAAGTTTTCCCACGCGTAGCGGCCTGTGCCGCGTTCGCCGCCACGGTTTCCCTTGTCGTGGCTGACCATCTTGAGCCAGAATCCAGACGTGGAGCTGTTGAGTACCCCTAGGAGATCCAGGTGTTCTTGTTCGCTAGCCTCTGGGCGCAGCTTAATTACTGGGGCAGAACGACTTGAGACCTTGCCGCCTCTGTCTAGGGCGAAATGGTTGTGAGAGGAGACGAAAGCGAATGTGATGGAGAGAGGAAGCTGATAGCGTCGCTTGAAGAACATTGAGTACTCGAACCATGCGAGACCGCGTTCGAGCTGTGTCTTGCCAAAGGCTGGACGGTCACGCAGGAGTTTGCGATATGGCCACAAGAATTGCTCCACACTGGGCGGTGCGTCTGCCCGGAGATCGCTCTCGGTGTAAGGCCAGAGTGACGTGACCGGCTCCAACAGTGCGAAGTCGCGAACCTCGGTTCCCTCGATGAGAGGGCGTTGGTGACTCAACGGGATTCGGTTGCGGTGGAGGGTGTCAGCGCCAACCATATATGCGCTGTCCTCGCGCGTCACGGCACCTGCGCCGATTTCGGATGCAATTGAGGAGAGCTTAATTTTTGCTTGCTTATTTAGTTGCTCGACCATTTCAAGGCCGCCATCGGCAAGGATCCACGGCTGCTTCCCGAAGTATCGCCCCCGGTCTAGGTCGCCCACTGAAACCCACTTGCTGACTGACCCTGGCTTGTCAATCTGGTTTACGATCGCGTTCCAGACCAACCCGTCCTCAGCGTTCTCCGGTGTGGCGGGTTCCCCCTGAACATTTCGCACTGTACGGATCGTGGCGGAGCGCTTGCTTTCCCCGCGTCGTCTGCCTACAAGGATGACGGTCGGAGTTCCGTGTCCGGGAATATGGGCGCCTGATGTATCGATCACCTCGGTCAACTCCACTGAGTGTCCGAAGTACGACTTGATCAGCCAGGTACCGAACTCTCGCTTCATGAACGAGTTCGCAGTGATCTGCCCGACCATGCCATACCCATGACCTGTATCCGCGTCCCCGGCCTTCGCCAGCTCGAAGAACCGCTGGGCGAAAGGAACGGACAGCGCATAGGCGCCCTGGCAGGCGTCGTAGAGCTTCCGGTATAGCTGATTGAGCTTCTTGTCCTTCACCGTGATGTACGGCGGATTGCCGACCACCACGTGATAGCGACCCGGCTCCAGGATCTTCGGGTGCTCCTGCACGTCCTCCGTCACGTACTTGAACTCGGCGAGTTCGTCCGCGCCTTCCGCGTCCGACTCGTCGAACAACCTGCCCTGTCGATCCGGGTGCTTGATCAGCGAGTCGCCCACCGCCAAATGCATCGGCCACTCGTACCGCGCAGTCTCCGCCATCGTCCGCATGCCACTCGCCGCCATAGCCGCAACCAGCAACCGGAACCGGGCAATAGCCACCGCGAACGGGTTCAGGTCAACCCCGTGCACCGAATCCAGCGCAGCTCGCACGCGCTCGTGCACATCCCGCCCCGGCTGACCCTCGGCCCATAACCGCACAAGCCGCCGAAATGCCCCCAGCACGAAGTGTCCCGACCCGCACGTGGGGTCGATCATCTTCAGGTCCTTGTAGCCGAACTCCCGAAGCGCCGGCTCCATCGTCCGGTCGAGGATGAACTCCTCAACAAACTCCGGTGTCTGCAACAGCGCGTACGTCTTCCGGGCCGTCTCGCTCAGGTCCTGGTACAGGTCACCCAGGAACCGCGTGTCCCAGCCCTCTGTACCGTCCTGGTTCAGCGGGTCGGCGAAGTCGTGAATCAGCACACCAGCTTCATCCCGATGCCGCCAGAACTCAACCAGATCCCGGGCCCCGTCGTGCGAGAGCGGGATCTGGTAGAGCGGATTGTGCCGCCGGTCGAACAGCAGCCGGCCAGCCTGCCCGGCACCCAGCTCCTCGAAGGCGCACTCGATCCATCCTCGGAACGTCGGGTCGGCATCCGTAGCGACGTAGTCCTCATAGCGTGCCAGCGCCAGGTCCCGGCGGTCGTCCTCCGGCGCCGCCAGGTACGGTTCTGGAATCAGTCGGTTGTCCTCACAGAACCGTACGAACACGGTCCCCAGGACCCATGCCACCGCGACCTGTGTAATCCGTTCGTCCAGCCAGGAGTTCTCCGTCGCAGCAGTGCGGCCCAGCTTCTTTGCCTGCCTGTACTCGGCGCTGAGCCGGTCGCCTACCTTCCTGACCGCCTTCACCTGCTTCGCCAAGTCGACTTCGACCGCCTTGACCTGCTGCTTCAGGTCGTTCAAAAGGGCCTTGCGGTCGATCACTTGACGTCTCCCTCAGTTCCTTCAGTTCCTTGAGCGTTCATCGCACCGGTCCCATCCGACCGGTGAGCGTTGTCCACCCACGAGTCCGGAATCTCGATCCATTCACCCAGACCGGCCTGGTACGCCACCGCGACGTGGCCCAGCTTCGGTTCGCGCGCCGGTTCGCTCTGGGGCACCAGGAGCCACAACCCCCGCCCGCCCTGCCGGGCGGCTTCCGCCAGCCGGTCGAGGAGGCCCATCGCGTTGTACCGGGCGAAGACCGTGGCTTCGGTCAGCAGGACCGGCCCAGTTCCGGGACCAAACCCTCGGCCACCATCCAGCAGCGCACGCACCCGCGGTTCCACCGCGCCCCACGCCGTCCGCGCGTACTCCGCGAACTTCATCGCCCCGCGCGACCCCGGCTCGGCGACGTCCGCCTTGAGCAGCGTTTCCCAGGTGGGCTTCGTCCCGGGAGGGACGAGCGCGTGCATGGCCTCCAAAAACAGCTCCGTCACAGAGACAACCTCGGCGCCGAACCGGTCCGGCCGCCTCAGCTCGCGGACGGCATTCCACGCGTTGTCGTGACGCACCGTCAGTACGCGGTAGCCGTCTGTCCGCGCAGACGCGACCAGGCGTTCCTCCGCGCGGATCGCTCCGGCGAGCAGGGGATTGTCCGAGTAGCGTGTCACGGCGCCCACCTCGGTCGACCGGCGCCAGGCGCCGGTCGTCAGGTAGCTGGACGAGTTGTCCATGCGCGTGGGCAGATAGCGCAGCGTCTTGGTGTCCTCGCGCGTCGACAGCGTGAGGTCGAAGCCCGCGTCGCGCAGTGCCTTGGTCAGCGGGCCGTCGCTCGGCAGGTCGTGCGTCAGCCGACCATGGCTGTCCCGGACCGCGAGTTCGGGGAAGCGGGCTCGTACGCGCTCGTGCACGGCTTCGACGGTGAGGCCGGGCTGCCGTGCTTCGGGGACACCGGGGATCAGGGGCACGAGGCCCGCCTGGGTGAGGCGCAGTGCGCGCACGAGGGGCAGGTCTCGCGGGTAGATCTCCAGGCGCGGGGTGGCGGCGGCGTTGAGGGAAGCCGCGGCGGCCAGTTCGACGAGACGGCGCTCGTCCCATTCCATGGTGCCGGGCGGCGGGGCGAGCGCGCCGAGTTCGGCGAGCACCGTCGTCGCCGTGGGCAGCGTGTCGAGTTTGGTGAGCCGGTCGGCGGTCCGGCCCAGCCTGGCCGCGTAGTCGAGGAGCCCGGGTGCGGTGGGGGTGTCGGGGGAGTCGTTCTCCCGCACGTCCAAGGCGAGCAGACCCGCACCCAGGGCCTCCTCTGTGGCCTTGCGGTTGGGCTGGTGCTGGAACTCCGCCTCCTCCGGCTCCAGCTGCTCCACTTCCACCACGGCCCGGACGGCGGCGAGGGCGAGCGCGCGGCGCTGTTCCCGCTGGGACAGCTGCGTACCACGGCGCACGGCGAGAGCGTCGGCGATCTCGGCGGCGGAGGCGACCCGTCCGAGGCTGGCGAGCAGGTCCATGACCTCCTGGCGCAGTGCCTGGATCGCCGGGTGCTTCTTCCAGCGCTTGCGCTCCTCCTTGATCATTTGCGGGATGCGCCCGGCCGACAGACCGAGCTCGTCCGCGACGTCCTTCTGCTTGGGCCAGACGCCGATGCCGGGTAGTTCACCGCGGTCGTTGGGCAGACGCAGCAGCAGCCGGACCATTTCGACCTTGTTGCGGTTGGAGCCGTTGGTGTTCAGCTCCGGCACGAAGACGGTGGCGAGGGTGTCGAGGCTGATCGAGCGCAGCGTGGCGCCGGCCAGGCCGCCCACGTTGTTGCGGGCGGCGAGGGCCCCGAGTGCGGCTGTTTCGGCGACAGAAAGCTGCTCGAGCTCCTCCTTGGCCTCGGCCCGGCCCCGCGGCGTCAGCGGCGAAACCGGGGCCTCACGCAGCCGCTCACCCCACTCGCGCTGACGGCGCTGCACCTCGGTACGGGTCTTGGCGCCCAGGCCCGGAGCGTTGAGGAGCTTGCGGCGGCTGTAATCGAGAAGGCCACCGACGGTGGTGATGCCGAGTCCGTAGAGGAAGGACTCGGCGGCCGGAGTGAGACCGGCGGCCGACAGGTGTGTGTCACGGGTGACGCGAGCGGCCAGCTGTTCACGCTGCTGTTCGGCGGTGAGCGGCTCGGCGTCCGTGACGGCGGACGGTTCCTCGAGGCTCTGCGCGGTCGTCCCGGGGTGACGGGAGCGGTGGCTGGACGTCACCGTCTGTGCGGCGTCGAGGAATACCTTCTTCCAGGCGTCCCGCATCGGCTTCAGCTCGGGGAAGCGCTTGGTGGCGTCCCGGTGCAAGGCCTTGTGGAAGAAGGCGACGAGGCCGTCCCGTACGGCGGGTTCGAAGGCGTCGGCGGCGATCGTCGGGTGAGGGAGTTCCTCCGCGGTCGTCATCTGAGGCAGGACCGCCCCGTCGCCCCATCTGGGCAGCTCGCGCGAGGCCATCTCGTGCAGCGTGACGGCGACCGCGTACCGCTCGGCGTGAGAGTCGTAGGCGGAGCGCTGGAGCCCGCCGATGAACGGGTCGAGGTAGCCCTCCGTGCCGGCTTCGTAGTCCTTCGCCGGATAGCCGGCCAGCGAGAAGTCGATGAGCACGAGTTCGCGGGTGCGGTTCGGCCGGACGCGGATCGCAATATTGTCCGGCTTCAAGTCGCGGTGCCAGACGCCCTCACCCTCAAGGAAATCGACGGCGCCGAACAGATAGTCGCCGTACGCCTCCAGCTCGTCGAGCGGAAGGCGGCCCCGCTCGCGGAGCTGGCGGGCTACCGTCTCCTCGCGGCGGCGCGTGCGGGTGCCGCACTCGGTGCTGTCCTCGTCGATCTCCGGGCGCTCGTCGCCCACGTACTCCAGCGCGAGCACCGTACGGCCGGCGATGCGCAGCGGCTCCGGCTCGGTCAGGCGGATGATCCGGGAGTCGGGGCGCAGACGTCCCATGACCTCGGCCTCACGGGCCAGGATCTCGCCCCGGGAGTCGGAGAGCGCCACCTTGAGCACGTTCAGGGGACGGCCCTTACGGGCCTCAGCCTCCAGGTCGCGCACCAGGAAGGCGCGGCTGGTCGAGCCCGTACCGAGGCGGCGGCGGACCTCCCAGCGGCCGCCGAGAACGTCGCCCGCCACGGCCTCCAGCGGGTCCTTCTCGGGGACCTCGGGCGCGGGGGGAACGGGCGGTGACGTGAGCGTGTCCTCGACGAGCTCCAGCATCTCCAGGAACTCGTCCACGGAGGACAGACGTTGCTCGGGACGGTAGGCGGTGGCCGCCTGCACCAGCTCGTCGATGTCCTCTGACAGGCCGTCCACCAGTGAACTGGGGCGAAGCCCCTCGCCGGCCTCGAGGCGGGACAGAAGCTCGGCTTGGCTGGCGGCAGGCGCCTTGCCGGTGACTAGCAGGTAGGTGAGGACGCCGAGGCCGTACACGTCCAGGTAGACCGGGTCGGCGTTGAGTGCGGTCAGCTCGGGTGCGAGGTACGGATCGGAGCCTTCGGGCACGTGCATGGCGGACAGGGCCGTCGGAGCGAAACGGCTCAGGGCCTGAGCCGGGCCGCCTACGGTGCTGCGCTGTGTGGCGACCTGCCAGTCGGACACCTGTAGGTAAGGGGCGAGCCATGCTGCCTCTTGGCCGATCGCCTGTCCTTTGGGGCCCCGGTTGCGCGGGATGACGTGCACGGAGCGTGCTGCGAGGGCCCGGTGGTGAATGCGGCTGGAGTGCGCGGAGCGCATCGTCTCGGCCAGCTGCCGTACGAGCGCCATACGGCCGAGGATGTCGAGGTGCTGTCCGTACTGGAGTAGATACTCGTCCAGGCGCAGGGTCTGTGGGTGGTAGTCGAAGATGAGCGCGGGGCCGGCCGAGTGCCCGGACGGGTCGTACTGCTTGAGGTGTACGGCGCCGGGGTGGCGAAAGCGCCGAAGGACCGCGGCCTCGCGCCGGGCGGCGCGCTCCACCGACTGGCGAATGGAGGCGTCCGAGCCGCGTTCCCGGAGGTAGATGCGCACGCGCGCCGCCTCGGGCAGTTCGGCGTGCTTGGCCAGGTAGTCGGCCCAGGTGCGTCCGGAGTCGAATGCCTTCCGGTCCAGCCGGTAGGGACCGACCTTGTACTCGGCGTCGCTGCGGCGGATACCGACCTGCTCGAGAGCGGCCTTGATCTCGCGTGAGTCGATGGCGGTGATGCGCTGCCGCTCGTCACGCGGCGGCTGCTTGAGCATCTCGGCCAGCTCGCTCACGGTGTGAACGCCGTTGAGGTCGTTGGCCGGAAGACGGATGCGCAGTGCGTCGTCGGTGAAGCAGACGGCCTCGCCCACCCAGATGCGCTTGCCCTGCTGCTTCAGCAGCGCCGCGAGCTCTTTCGCCTTCTTGTTGGCCAGGTGCAGGGGATTGCCGTGCGTCTCGCGACGGCGGCCATTGGGCGCGGTCTGCACCCAGGTGCCGTTCTCACTAGTGACCGAGCCGTGCCAGTCCTTGAGTTCGATCAGGTACATGCTGCCGGGGGCGACGACGAGGAGATCGACCTCCCGGACGTGTCCGCTGTTCGCGGTGAAGGTGAAGTTCGACCAGGCCCGCCATGGATCGGAGTCCGGTAACTCCTTGCGGATGGATTCCAGGCCGCGGCGCTCGTGATCGAACCCCGACTCGGTGACCGTGATCCACCGGCCTTCACGCATGCATTGCCCCCCGGCACCTTGAATCGTGTGGTGAACGACCGCCCGTGTGATGTGCGTCTCGGCAGCCGAAACCGTCGTTGTAACCCCCCGTTGGGGAATCCTAACGGTGGGCTCTGGGCTGGGAGGGTCGTCGCGATGGATGAGACCGAGCGGTGGCGGATCTACCGGGGCAAACCGCCAATGCCGGTGTCACCGCTGTTGAGCGTCTCGCCTCGCCCGCCCCTGCAGTCCTGACGCCGCCGGCGGGCCGGCTGATCCAGCCGCTGCCGCGCAGGGTGCTTGGTTGACGCTGTAACCCTCGTGCATCGCACAGGTATTCTTGAGCCGACCTCGTCACTGCGGCCCGACAGGCTTCCGATCCGCCCTGATGTGGATGTAACGGACACGCCCCCACCCGCACGAGTCTCTTCGTGCTGCCTGGGGGGCATTTCTTGTTGTTCCGTGCGTCCGCCGAAACCGTCGCCGCCATGGCGCTGGACAGCTCGCTCTTCCTCCACCTGAACGAGCAGTTCTTCCACGTGCTCGGACACCGGCCGGGGTCGTCCGAGGCCCGGTCGTGGGAGCGCAGCATTCCCGCCCTGGCCGCAGCCCTGAATGATGCGGGACTCGGGAACGTCGAGGTCATCCTCGAGTACGCGCTTCCGCTGAACAGCAGGCGTGTCGACGCGGTGCTCGCCGGCATCCACCCGGTCACCGGCGACCCCTCCTACGTCGTGGTGGAGCTCAAGCAATGGAGCCAGGCCACGCCGGACGAGGATGACCCTTCTCTCTGCCGCCTCGACGACGGCCCGGGCCGCCGGTACGCCCGCCCTGTGCTCAACCCCATCGAGCAGGTGCGCCGGTACTGCCAGTACATCGCCGGCTTCAACGGAGCCGTCGCGGGACACCCGGAGCGGGTCAGCGGTGTGGCGTATCTTCACAACGCCACTGAATTCGGTGTCGCCGGCCTGCGCGACATCGAGTGCGACGATCAGGGACAGTTGTTCACCGCCGGCCGGCGTGGTGAGTTCCTCGACTACCTTCGTGCCAAGCTGAGCCCCACGATTCCGGGTGCTCGCGCTGCCGACGAACTGCTCAGCGGGAAACCGGTGCCGTCCAGGCAACTGATGTCCGTCGCGGCCCAGGAGGTTCGCGAGCGAGAACTGTTCGTCCTCCTGGACGAGCAGCAGGTCGCATACCGGATGGTCCTCAATGCCGTCCGCAGGGCGAAGCAGGCCGACCGCAAGGAGGTCGTGGTCGTCACCGGCGGTCCGGGGACGGGCAAGAGCGTCATCGCGCTCTCCTTGCTCGGTGAGCTGTACCGGCAGGGCGTGCCGACGCTCCACGCAACCGGCTCGCAGTCGTTCACCACGACCATGCGCAAGGTCGCGGGGGCCCGTAAGCGTGAGGTGCAGGACCTCTTCAAGTACTTCAACAGCTTCATGACGGCTGAGAAGAACAGCCTTGACGTCCTGATCTGCGACGAGGCCCACCGGATCCGCGAAACCTCGGCCAACCGCTATACCCCGGCCGCCCACCGCACCGGCAGGGCTCAGATCGACGAGCTCATCGACGTGGCTCGCGTACCCGTTTTCCTCCTCGACGAGCACCAGGTGGTGCGTCCCGGCGAACTGGGCACGGTGGCCGACATCAGGGCGGCAGCGGCGGTGAAGAATATCGGCTGCACCGAGATCCGGTTGGACGGCCAGTTCCGGTGCGGTGGCAGCGAAGCCTACGTGCGATGGGTCGTACGGCTCCTCGGTCTCGAAGAGGGCGGGCCGGTGGCCTGGGAGCCCGACGACCGCATGCAGCTGCGGGTCGCCGACACCCCGGAGGAAATGGAGGGCTTCCTGGAGGGCCGCCGTGCCGAGGGATACGGAGCCCGTATCTCTGCCGGCTACTGCTGGCCATGGTCGAAGGAACCCAAGCCGGGAGACCCCCTCGCTGCGGACGTGGTGATCGAGGAATGGGCCCGTCCCTGGAACCTGCGCGGTGATCGAGGTGTGGCCGGCGCGCCTCCGTCGGCGCTCTGGGCCACTGACCCTGCCGGATTCACCCAGATCGGATGCGTCTACACCGCGCAGGGCTTTGAGTACGACTGGTCGGGCGTCATCATCGGACCGGACCTGGTCTGGCGAGGCGACAGGTGGGTCACGGACCGTACGGCGTCCAAGGACCCCGTGTTCAAGAAGTCCACCTCCGATGCCGACGTCGACCGCCTCATCCGCAACACCTACAAGGTGTTGCTGACACGAGGCATGGTCGGCACCGTGGTGTACTCCACCGATGCGGAGACGCGCGAGAAGCTTCGGGAGCTCGTGGGAGAGCGGGACGTTATTGCCGCGGTCTGAGACACGCCCGAGCCCACCGTTTCCCCGGTCCCGGCCGACTCTCTAAGATCGTCGCCACGGTTGCGGCCCGACGGGCTTCCTGAGCAGGACATGCCCCCACCCGCACGAGTCACTCGTGCTCTGGGGGAACCACCTCATGCCCATGCTCCTGCTGAAACTCTCGGCCAACGACCTTCTGACGCTCAACGACCGGCGCCGTATGGTGCCCCACCTTGCTGAACGGTGGAAGCACTTCCGCGGCAAAGAGGCATCACTCTCCGAACGGTCCGCGTGGGCCGAGAGCCTGGTCGCGCTGGCCGGTGACATGGTGGCGGCCGGCCGGGGGAACGTCGAGATGATCGTCGAATGCTCGGCGACCGTCGACGAGCCGGAGGAGTCCGAGGGCGGCGAGTCCAAGGACGACGATTCCAAGCGCAAGCCGACCATCGATGTCGTCCTGGTCGGACGGCACCCGGAGAGTTCGAGTCTTTCCGTGCAACTCGTCGAGCTCAAACGATGGTCGACCGTCACCAGGGTGGAGGAGGCCACGTCCGAATGGGTCCATGTCCCCGGCATCGAAGAGAAGAAGAAGCACCCCGCCCTGCAACTGGCGGCAAGTTTTGAGGCGTTCGGCAGTACGGCGGGGCCGCTCCACGGGCTGTCCTACGAGTGCGGCGGATTCGCCTACCTGCACAATGCGACCGAGGACTCGGTGCGGCCGCTCATCGGTCCTGGTGCGCCCACCGGTGCGTACTCCCGCGTCTACACGCAGGACAGGCGTGCCCAACTGATGCGGGATCTCAGAGAGCACTTCAGCGATGACGAGCAGCATTCGCATGCGGAGATACTGCTCGCCCGCATGAACCTGCGGAACACTCCTCTCCTTGACGCCATGATCACGTCGAGGGGTGAGGACACCGTCTTCACCTTGCGAGGGCGTCAGAGGAAGGTCGCGGAGCATGTGGTCGAGGCCTCGGCCACAGTGCTCGACGACCCTGCGCGTGAGGCCCTCGTGCCCAACCCGAGACGTGCCGTGTTCGTGGTCACCGGTGGCGCCGGAACGGGCAAGAGCGCCATTGGCCTGCAGCTCAAGGCAGAGTTCGAGGCCGAAGGTCGAACCGTCAAGTACGCGAGCGGCTCACGGGCCTTCAATGGCGCGATGCAGGAGCACGTGGGCTACGGCGACCGGGAATTCCGGGAGAGCTTCACGTACTTCAGCAGCTTCGTCACCACCCCGGAAGAACCGCTGGACGTGTTGATCTGTGATGAGGCGCACCGGTTGCGGGAGCGTTCCACCAATCGGCGCTGGCCGGCGGAGAAGCAAGGGAAGCGCCCCCAGGTCGATGAACTGCTGGACGCGTCCCGGCTCACCCTGTTCTTTCTGGACGAAGGTCAGTCCGTACGGCCGAGCGAGGTCGGCACAGTGGCCCTGATCGAGGACGCTGCACGACGGCGTGGAGCCGACTTCGCCCGCTACGACCTCAGGGAGCAGTACCGGTGCGGTGGCAGTGACGCCTATGTGCGCTGGGTGCGGGACCTTCTCGGTGTGTCGGGCGAGGAGCCTGAGCAATGGGTGCCCGACGGACTGATGCACATCGAGGTGGCGGACACTCCCGAGGAACTGGAGCAGACCATTTTGCAGGAGGCCCGGGCCGGCGCCTCCGCGCGCATGGTCGCCGGATTCTGCTGGCCATGGACCAAGCCCCGAGGAAAGGAGAAGCGGCTCGAGGCCGACGTCCGTATCGGGGACTGGCACCGGCCGTGGAACGCCTACAGCGAAAGCTTCTGCGAAAACGGAGCACCTCCTTCCAAGATTTGGTCCGTGCACGACGGCGGTCTCGGTCAGATCGGCTGCGTGTACACGGCCCAGGGCCTGGAATGGGACTGGTGCGGCGTCATCATGGGCGACGACATGGTCCGGCGTGACGGCCGTTGGGTGTTCCAGAGGGGGAAGCAGCGGAGGGACAAGGAAGCCGGTGTGAACCGGGTCGCCGTCCCCGGGTCACTCGATCCCGAGGTGCGGAAGAAGAACCTCGACGACGACGAATTCGCTCGCTGCGTGCGTCACGCCTACCACGTGCTGCTGACCCGCGCGAGTCGTGCCACGGTGCTCTATTCCACGGATCCGGAGACGCGGGCATACCTCAAGAAAGTCGTCGGTGACGTACAGATTCACGGTCTGCGTCCTACCAGGGAGAGCATCCCGCCGGAACTCCGGGTAGCCCATCAGCCCCGACCCGGCCGCGGCAGGGGCCGGAAGGCCCGGCGCAGGTCTCGTGCGCGGAAGGGGCAGCAGACGCTGTTCTGAGGGAGCGCGAGGAGGGTGGTGTGGCGGGCTCTCCGGACCCGCCACTCGCCTGGCTCAGAAGAGCAGGCGCGCTGCCGACGTCAGCACCGTCGCCAGAAGACTGGATGCGGCACCGATTGCGACGTCGATCAGGATCCTGCGGAACCGGATGCGACGCGCGGACTCGTACTCGACCGGGTTCATGCTTGGCCACTCCATGAGGTGAGTTCGGAATGGCAGGGACAGCCCTACCGGGCATCCGCACTCACGTCGCGTGCGAACACACGACGGATGACCATCTTCACTCACAGCAGGGCGGACCATGTGCGTGAACGTGGGTTTCGTACCCTCCGGGAAGGCGGGCAGCGTAAATGATGCTACCGCGTGCCAGGTTGGAGTGACCGCGGAGATCGGCATCGGGGTGCCGGCCCTGGAAGCGACCCCGACCACGTCCACGCGAGAGGTTCGGCTGCCGGAGTTGCGCAACGGTTGCTCGCTGGTCACAGCTCTACCGGGTCCTCGCGCGTTTCGGCCATCCGGGCTGAAAAGGCGTCATTCCCCGAAATGCCGACCCGACACACCCTGAAGGTGAGGGAAGAGGGCACGGGCAGAGCCAAGGGGGAGCCGCCATGTCCGGACCGCTTTACGTCCCCGTCCTGCAGGCTCGGCCGCACGCTGCCGAGGCGTATCGGCAGCTGAGTCCGGCCGTTCAGCGGGCCGTCGTACCGCTCTGGAGCTTCCTGCCACGTACCGGGCTGTCCCTGGACGCGCTCACCGCACACCTGCAGCGTGAAGCACACGCCCTGAACAAGGTGCAGCGCCACTATCCGGCGTGGGTCGACATGCCCGTCGCCGACGAGACGCAACTGGCTGCCCTCGCCGGCGTACTGTCCGATCTCGGCGCACTGACACTGCTGCGCCCGGTGACCGGTCCCAGGCGCACCGAGCACCAGCAGAGCTCGGCGTTCGAAGCCGCCCGGCGCAGCGGAAGGGGTCTCGGTATACGCGTCGCTCTCTCAGGGGAGTGGGACGGCGCCACCACCCCCCTCGTCCGCGACCTGCTCGACCGCGCCGGCCTGGCCGTCGAGACGGATCTCCTACTCGACCTGGGCGCGGTCCGCGCCGACCGGACCGATGCCGTGAAGGAAGCGCTGCGCGCGCTGGACGCCTTGATACCCCTGACGCAATGGCGGACCGCCGCGGTCCTGAGCGGCGGCTTCCCTGAGGTCACTGCCGAGATGCTGGAACAAGGGCTGCGCAGCGAGCCTCGTACGGACTGGCAGTGCTGGTGTGGGGTTACCGACAGTGGCCGGTCGTACGTGCCCTCGGTCAGCTACGGCGACTACGGAATCCAGCCCACCCGAGCCTTCACCCGTGAACCGTCGGCAGGTCGTGGCGGTCCTCCCTGGGGCGTGCTCCGCTACACCATCGAGGAGTCGTTTGTCCTCGGCAAGATGCTGGCACGTGGCGACGACCGGGCAGCTGCCAATCGGGCGATGGCCCGGAAGATTCTCGAATTGCCGGAGTTCCGGGGCGCGATGGCCAGTTCAGGCGAGAGCTGGTTGCGTGACTGTGCGCGTGGCCATGGCGGGGCGGCCGGGACCGGCAACGCCACGGTCTGGCTCCGCGTGGGCAATGTCCAGCACATGTCGTACGTCGTGCGGAGCCTGCTGGTCTGAGGCTGGCATCGGTGCCGCCGCGCAAGGCGAGTGCTCCAGTCGTTCCGCGGGCTCGCCATGGAGTCCGGATCGCGCTCCACCCAGCGCGGTGCGGTCCAGGCAGGTGAGCCACCGTGCTCTGATGGACACCGCTCGGCGGTGACCTCGAGGCCTGTAGGGCGCAGACGGCTGCGGTCCGACAGGGCTGAGGGCAGTGCGAGCGCTGTGCGCCGGGCCGGGGAGGGGGCGGCCGTGTCCACGTGCACCCCCAGCCCCGGAATTTGGTTTTCCGGATAGATTGATCAAGGCGGACGGAAAACAGACCGTCAATTGATCTTTGTTCCTGGTGATTTGGGGAATGCGGCTATCCATTTCTGAAACTTGACTCGACGTCAAGTACTCCTCATGATGGTCAGGCGCAGAGGCGCCAGGAGTCCCAAGCGGATGCTTGAGTCCCTCGCGACACGGAGTTGCGAGGTGTATGGCGGGGAACGTCCTCTTTTGCATTCGCATGCGCGGTGATGTGTGGCGCGCCGGACGGCTTAAGAAGATCAATTCCCCTCCCTATCTCTTGACCTCTGGAGGAAATGGAGGGTCAATGCCGGTGCAACCGACCTATCCCGGCGTCTACATCGAAGAACTTCCCAGCAGCGTCCGTACCATCACGGCGGTCAGTACGTCCGTGGCCGCCTTCCTCGGGCACACCCGCCGGGGCCCGGTGAACCGGCCGGTGACCATCACCAGCTTCGCGGACTACGAGCGCCGGTTCGGCGGTCTGGCCTCGGACAGTGCGGTGGGGTACGCCGTTCAGCAGTTCTTCCTCAACGGAGGATCGATCGCGGTCGTCGTGCGGGTGGGCGCCGCGGGGACCGGCAAGTCGGCCGCCGTGACGCTGACGTCGAGCGAGCGCGAGGCCGCCGCCGAGACGCTGGGGCTGGCCGCCAAGGAGCCGGGTGTGTGGGGCTCGGGGCTGCGCGTCGCCGTGGACTATGACACGCCGAAACCGAAAGAAACGTTCAACCTGCATGTCTTCGACAGTGCCGGCGGGGCGCGGGAGTCGTATACCGGTATCTCGATGGATCCGGCCCACCCCCGGTATGTCAAGGCATTGGTGGATTCCGCTTCCTCTTTGGTCCAGGTGACGTCGGCGGCGGGCGGCCGTCCCGACCCCGTGGGTACGGTTTCGAAGCCGTTCGGGGAACAACTTCCGGATTTGACCCCGGTGATCGAGGTCGGAATCGGATCGGTCAAACACAAATTCAAGATCTACGATCCGGCCGCGGACGGCGACTCGGCTCCGAAATCCGTGCCGCAGCTCGCCCTCCTGCTGGAACGCAAACTGCGGGCGCTGCCCGACGCCCCGGGCAGGCGCGCCTTCGCGGGCCTGCGGGTCACCGCGTTCGGGCAGCGTCTCCAGGTCGTGGCGGGGTCCACCGACAAGGACGACGTCGTGCGCTTCAGCGGCGAGGCGGCGGGGCCGCTGGGCCTGGAGGACTTCGCGCGGCCGCCGGTCTTCGTCTTCGACGGCGGCCGGGACGCGGGTCCGCCCGGGCCGATGGACCTGATCGGCAGCGAGGCCGGGAAGACGGGCATCAACGCGCTGCGCGAGGTCCAGGACGTCAACCTCCTGGTCCTCCCGGAGGTGGCCGGGTACGACAACGTCGACGACATCGCCACCGTGCTGTCCGCCGCCGCGGCCCTGTGCCAGGAGAAGCGGATGTTCCTGGTGGCCGACGCCCCCGCCGCGTGGCGGAGCATCGACGCCGCACGGGTGGGCCTGGCCGCCTTCGAGTCCGTACCCGGCACCCACACCGCCGTGTACTTCCCGCACCTGGAGATGGTCGATCCGCTCACGGGGCGGCTGCGGGCCTTCCCGCCGTCGGGCGCCGTCGCGGGCGTGATGGCCCGCACGGACAGCGAGCGGGGCGTGTGGAAGGCGCCGGCCGGCACCGAGACCAAGCTCGCCGGGGTGCGCGGGCTCACCGTGCCGATGACCGACCGGGAGAACGGGCTGCTCAACCCGCTGGCGCTCAACTGCCTGCGGTCGTTCCCGGTCGTGGGCCCGGTGGCCTGGGGCGCGCGGACGCTGGCCGGGGCGGACGCCCTCGCCTCGCAGTGGAAGTACGTACCGGTCAGGCGCCTGGCGCTGATGCTCGAGGAGAGCCTGTACCGCGGCACCAAGTGGGTCGTCTTCGAGCCCAACGACGAGCGCCTGTGGTCGCAGGTCCGGCTCAACGTCGGCGCGTTCCTGCACACCCTCTTCCAACAGGGGGCGTTCCAGGGGACGTCCGCGCGGGAGGCGTACTTCGTCAAGTGCGACCGGGACACCACCACGCAGGACGACATCAACCGGGGCGTGGTCAACGTCGTGGTCGGATTCGCGCCGCTCAAGCCCGCCGAGTTCGTGATCGTCAAGATCGAGCAGATGGCCGGACAGATCGAGGTATAGGAGCTCCATGGCCGAGTTCACGGTCAACGCGCAGCGGTTCGACCCGTACAAGAACTTCAAGTTCCTGGTCGTCTGGGACGGGCGCGTCGTCGCAGGCGTCAGCAAGATCAGTCCACTCAAGCGCACCACCGAGGTGGTCAAGCACCGCAACGGCGGCGACGCCAGCTCGCCGCGCAAGTCCCCGGGCCGCACCGAGTTCGAGGCCGTCACGCTGGAGCGCGGCGTCACCCACGACGCCGAGTTCGACCGCTGGGCGAACAAGGTGTGGATGGTCGGAGCGGGCCGCGGGTCCGAGGTCTCGCTGGCCGACTTCCGCAAGGACATCGTCATCCAGGTGCTCAACGAGGCGGGCCAGGTGGCCGTCTCCCACAAGCTCTACCGCACCTGGATCAGCGAGTACCAGATCGTGGGCGAACTGGACGCCAACGCCAACGCGGTGGCGATCCAGAGCCTGAAGCTCGAATGCGAGGGCTGGGAGCGGGACTACGAGGTCCCCGAGCCGGAAGAGCCCTCGTACCAGCTGCCGGCCTAGGCCGGCCGGGAATGGAACACCTGGGGGCCGGGGCGCTGCTCGCCGCGTGGGAGGCGGGCCTCGCGTCCGACGACGGTGGGCGCGCCCTCCTCCTGCACGCTCTCGCCCGCCCCGGAGCCGACGCCGGGGAACTGCTCTCGGTCCCGCTGGGAGCGCGGGACGCCGAGCTGTTCGCCGTGCGGCGGGCGCTGTTCGGGGCGCGGCTGGAGGTGCGCACCGAGTGCGCCGAGTGCGGGGAGGACATGGAGTTCGAGTTCGACGCCGACGGGCTGGGCACGGCCCGCGCGGCGCCGGACGGACCGCTCCGGGTCGAAGCCGACGAGTGGGCGGTCGAGTTCAGGCTGCCCACCCCGGCCGACCTGGCCGCCGTGGAGTCCGCCGCCGACGAAGAGGCCAGGGCGGCGCTGCTCGCCCGCTGCGTCCTGCGGGCCGAGCACGCCGGCCGGCCGGTGGCGGACCGTCCGCTGCCCGACCACGTGCAGCGGCGGATCGCCGCCGTCTCCGCGGAGTCCGACCCGCTGGCCGACGTGACGCTCAACGTCGCCTGCCCGGCCTGCGGGAAGGCGACCCGGGCCGAACTCGACATCACCTCCTACCTGTGGGCCGAGCTGGACGCCTGGGCCCGCGACACCCTCCTGGACGTCCACCTGCTCGCCACCGCGTACGGCTGGAGCGAACCGGAGATCCTGGCGCTCAGCCCGCTGCGGCGCCGTTACTACCTGGAGCTGTGTGCGGATGCCTGACTTCTTCGACCGCCTGCTGGCGCGCCACGCCCCGGGCCGCCGGGGCGCACCGCCCCTGGCGCGTCTTCGCCCGCGCCTGCCGGGGCCGTTCGAACGCGTCGAGACCACCGGGGCCGAGGCCCCCGGCCCCGCCGGGCCTTTACCCGCGCCCGGCCCCGCCCACGGCACCACACCGCCTCCCGCGCCGGCACCGCGCCGGCCGGCGGAGGCCGCCGCCCCGACCGCACCCCGGGCGGCCACGGCCCCGGGACCGGTCCGGCCGGCCGTGCCGGCGGCACGGCTCGTCCCCGCGCGGCCCCTGCTCGTTGCACCGCCGCTGCCGCCGGCCGCCGGCTCCCCGGACGGGGAACGGACGCGGCGACAGCCGCCGGGCGGCTCCTTACGACCGGACGCACCCGGCCGCCCCTCGGGGGAGGCCCCCCGGCGGACCGCCGCACCCGGCCCCCGGAACACGGCGGCGAAACCTTTCACCTCGGCCGCCCCCGCCGCTCCGCCCGTGCCGGCCCGGAGGTCCGCCGAGAACGCGACCGGCGGTAACCGGCGCGAGCGGCGCCGGCAGCCGCCCGAGCGGGTGGTGCATGTCAGCATCGGCCGCCTGGAGGTCACGGCCGGCCGCCGACCCGGCCCGGCACAACCGGCCGGACGTCCCGGAACCGGCGACGGCGGACGAACGAAGCCCGCCATGACGCTCGACCGGTACCTGGCGCGGGAGAAGGGACAGCAGGCATGAGCAACTCGCTGGCCATCGCCACCGTCACCGAGGCGCTGCGCCTGCTCGTCGCGAACTCGGTGGCCCTCGACGTCCCCTTCGCCGTCGACGTCGCGGCCATCAAACCGCCCGCCCAGCCGCCGGCCCAGCCCACGATCACCGTCTTCCTCTACCAGGTCACGCCCAACGGATCGCTGCGCAACAGCGACACCCCCACCCGCGCGAGCGACGGCACCCTCCGCACCAGAGCCGCCGCCGCCCTCGACCTGCACTACCTCATCAGCTTCTACGGCGACGAACGCGAACTCGTCGCCCAGCGGCTGCTCGGCTCCGTCGTCCGCACCCTGCACGAGACGCCCAACCTGCCCAAGGAGCTGATCGACGACGCCGCGGCCGCGCCGTTCCTGGTGGGCAGCGACCTCGCGGCCGGGCCCCAGAAGGTGCGGTTCACGCCCTCGCAGATGGACGTGGACGACGCCTCGAAGCTCTGGTCGATGCTCTTCCAGACGCCCTACGCGCTGTCCCTCACCTACCAGGGCACCGCCGTCCTCATCGAGGGCCGGCAGGAGCCCGTCGCCGGCAAGCCGGTCCTGCGCCGCACCGTGCGCGCGATCCCGTCCCGGCAGCCCCTCATCCACCGTGTGCTCTCCCGCCCCGCCGGCTCGCCGCCCGGCACCGACCCGGTGGAGGGCCCGGTGCCGGCCGACCACGAACTCGTCCTGCAGGGCACCGGGCTGCGCGCCGACCGGGTCACCGCCCGGCTGGGCGGACGCGACCTGCCGCTCGACGCCGGACGGGTACGCGACGACCAGGCCGTCGTCCGCGTCCCGCAGGACCTGCCGCCCGGCGTCCACGGCGTACAGCTGCTGCACGGCGTCGACCTGGGCATCCCGGCGACACCCCACTGGGGGCTGGAGTCCAACGCCGTGGCCTTCGCCCGCCGCCCCGGCATCACCGGCCCCATCCGCGTGGAGGACCGGGCCGGTGACGGGACGGTGTCGGCCGTGATCGTCCTCGACCTCGACATGCCGCTGCGCGACGACCAGAGGGTGCTCCTCCTGCTCGACGAGAAGCGGCCGCCGGCCGGCCGACCCGCGTACGGATACCAGTTCCGCGCCCCGTTCCCGCTGGGCCCGCGGCCCGACCCCAAGCGGGTGCGGATCGCGGTCAAGGGCGTACGCCCGGCCGTCTACCTGGCGCGCGTCCAGGCCGACGGGGTGCAGAGCGCGCTGACCTTCTCCAACGAGGGGGCGTTCGAAGGCCCGGTGGTCGACCTCGGCGCGCCGCGCTGAGCGGGGGCGGAGCCGGGGCCGGTGTCGAGGCCGGGATCGGGACCGAGGCCGGGATCGGGACCGAGGCCGGGATCGGGGCCGGGATCGGGGCCGAGGCCGGGACCGGGACCGAGGCCGTGGCCGGGAGCAGAGCCACAACCGGAGCGGGGGCCGGAGTCATGACGAAGCGGGGGACCGCCGGATGCCGGGGGAGGGTATGAGCGAGCGGTACGGAGCACCACACCAGCAGGCCCTCGCCGCCGCCGTCGAGGCGGTACTGCGGCGACTCGACGCGCACGCGCACACGTCCGCACGGCCGCACCCCGGGCCGGACGGCCTCGCGCGGACGCCGGCCGCCGGCCCACGGCAGGAAACAGCACCCCGCGAGGACGCGGCCCCGGCCCCGCCCCCGAGGACGGCGCGCCCCTGGACGCGCTGGCGGTCGTCGCCTCCTGCTTCGGCCTCACACCCTTCGAACGCGACGTCCTCGTCCTCGCCGCCGCCGAGCAGACCGACCCGACCACCGGCCCCCGGTGCGCCGCCGCCTGCGGCGACCCGGCCCGCCCCCACCCGACGTTCGCCCTCGCCCTCGCGGCCCTCGACGACCCGCACTGGAGCGCCCTGACCCCCGTCGGCCCGCTGCGCCGCTGGCGGCTGATCGAGCTCGACGACGAGACGTCGCCGACGACGTCGCGGCTGCGCGTGGACGAGCGCATCCTGCACTTCCTGGTCGGCGTGCCCTATCTGGACGTACGCCTGCACGGACTCCTGCGGCGCCGGTCCCCCCGGCAGGAGACGCCGCCCCCCGGCCACCGGGACGCGGTCGAGAGCGTCGCCCGCGTGTGGACCGGCGCCGGGTTCGACGGCCCGCCGCACGCCGAACTCGTCGGCGCGGACCGTGCCACCCGCTGGGACATCGCCGCCACCGCCGCCGAGCATGCGGGCCTCGCGCTGTACACCGCCGCCGCGGACGACCTGCCCACCGACCCCGCCGAACGGGACCGGCTCGGCCGGCTCTGGCAGCGCGAGGCCATCCTCATCCCGGCCGCCCTGCTGATCGAGGACGGCGACCGGACGGGCGAACGCCGCGACGGTGCCGAGGGGTTCCTCGCCGAGCTGCCCGTACCCGTCATCCTCTCCGGCGACGAGCCCCGGCCGGGCGGCATGGCCCAGCGCGAACGCGTCACCGTCCCGCCCCTGACCTCCGACGAACAACTCCACCTGTGGACGGGGGCGCTCGAAGGCGTCGACGGCATCGGCGAACAGGACGTACGCGACCTCGTCGCCCAGTTCTCGCTGCCCGCCCACGTCATCCGCTCGGCGGGAGCGGCGGTGCGCCGGGCCCCCGGAGGCGACGCCAGGCGGCAGGCGTGGAGGGCGGGACTGGCCGAGGCCCGGATGTCCCTGGACGAGCTCGGCCGCCGGATCGAACCCCGCGCCGGCTGGGAGGACCTCGTCCTCGCCGACCGCCAGCACGAGATCCTGCGCGAAGCGGTCGCCCACGTGCGGCGGCGCGCCACCGTCTACCAGGAGTGGGGCTTCGAGTCGGTGCTGCGGCGCGGCCTCGGGGTCACCGCCCTGTTCGCCGGCGGCTCGGGAACGGGCAAGACGCTCGCCGCCGAGGTCGTCGCGGGCGAGCTGGGCGTCGACCTGTTCGTCATCGACCTCTCCCAGATCGTCAGCAAGTACATCGGCGAGACCGAGAAGAACCTGCGCAAGGTCTTCGACGCGGCCGAACGCGGCGGAGCGCTCCTGCTGTTCGACGAGGCCGACGCGCTGTTCGGCAAGCGCAGCGAGGTCAAGGACAGCCACGACCGGTACGCCAACCTCGAGGTCAGCTACCTGCTGATGCGCATGGAGGCGTACCGGGGGCTCGCCATCCTGACCACGAACATGAAGCAGGCCCTCGACCAGGCGTTCATGCGCCGGATCCGCTTCATCGTCGACTTCCCCTTCCCCGGCGTACCGGAACGCGCCGAGATCTGGCGCCGCGTCATCCCTCGCGCGACCCCGAGCGAGGACCTGGACCCCGACCGGCTGGCCCAGCTCACGGTCGCGGGCGGCTCCATCAGGAACATCGCGCTGGCGGCGGCGTTCCTCGCCGCCGACGAGGGAAGCCCGCTGCGGATGCGGCACATGCTGGCCGCGGCGCGTACCGAGTACGTGAAGCTCGAGCGTTCGCTGACGCCGTCGGAGGTGCGCGGATGGGTGTGACGGATCCCCGGCGCGTCGACATCGAGATCGGCGAGCTGGTGCTGAGCGGCTTCGAGCACGTCGACCACGACCTCGTCGTCGACGCCTTCCGCCGGGAACTCCACCGGCTCGTCCGCGACCGTGGCGTCCCGCTCGCGGAGAACGCCGACGTCTCCGTGGACCTCCTCCGCGGCCTCCCGCCGCTGCCCGCCACCACCACCCCGCACCGGCTCGGCGCGGCGCTCGCCCGCGCCGTGCACACGGGGCTGGCGGGGGGCGGGCGTACGGACGGCAGTCGTACGGACGGCGATCGTGGGGGTTTCGGGCGTACGGACGCCTCCGGTACGGACGTCGGGGGGCGGCGCGCATGAGACGGGCTCAGGTGTCCGCCGACCGGCAACAGGCGGCCGAGAGCGAGCAGCGCAGGCGCAAGGCCCGGGCGCCCAAGGCTCGTACCCCGGAGCCCAAGGAGATCATCACCGCGGCCGGTCAGCCGCTCGACCTCGGGCTGCGGCGCGAGCTGGAGGAACGATTAGGCCATGACTTCGGCCGCGTCCGCGTCCACACCGACCGCGACGCGGCACTCCTGACCGACCTGCTGGGCGCGGACGCCGTCACCGTCGGCGAGGACATCTTCTTCGCCGAGGGCAGGTTCAGCCCGGGCACGGAGGACGGGCGGCGGCTGGTCGCCCACGAGCTGCTGCACACCGTCCAGGCGCCGCACCCGCTGGGGGCGTTGACGGCCGGACGCGATCTGGGCGCGGTCAGCCTGCCGCAGGACGCGGTGGAACGGCAGGCCGAGGCCGGCGCCCGCTCGGACCAGCCGCTTCCCGAGGTGACGCGGAGCGCCACGCCGGGCTGGCTGCGGTACGCGCGCGTGCGCGCCGACCAGTTCCGTACCGAGCTGCTCGACCCCGCGACGCTCGTGGACCGGCTCACGGCGGGCATCCTCCGCTCCCTGCGCGGCGACCCCGCCGACGCGGCCGGACGGGTACGGCAGCAGCTGACCCGCTTCGCCCCCGAGTTGAAGGCGTCGGTGCTGGAGCGGCTCTCCCACCGTCTGCCGTCGCCGGACCACGAGCGGCTGCTCGAACTGGTGGAGATCAGCGAACACGGCCCGGCGGACACGGACGCGGGTCTGACACCCGGCCCGGTGACGGATCCGGCGCCCAGGGTGCCGGCCGAGGAGGCCGAGGAGCCCGAGACCCCGCCGAAGGACTCGAAGGATCCGGCCGAGGGCGGGGAGAAGGAAGAGCCGCCGCCGGCCAAGGACGAACCGCAGGACACGCCGCAGGACGAGCAACAAGGCAAGGAGAAGGAGAAGGGCAAGGAGAAGGGGAAAGACGAAGAGAAGGACGCGGAGAAGGACAAGGACAAGGAGCAGGACGGGCGGCAGCACAATGAGGAGCCCGGGCGTCCGCAGCCGCGCGCTGCGGTGGCGGCCGGTGTCGTCGGCGCCGCTGCTGCCGGACCCGCGGCCGGCGCCGAACCGCCCCTCGCGGCCGCCGCCGCGCAGGCTCCCGGCGCCCCTGAGCAGCAGCAGAAGGCCATGCGGCGTGCGCCCGCCGAGGGTTCGCGGCCCGCCGCCGTCGACGGGCGGGCGGAGCGGCAGCCCGGGCCCGTACGGCCCGAGCGGGTGGACAGGCTGGCCGAGGCCGAGGACAGTTCCCTGGCCCGGCACGGGCTCCTCGACGACGACAAGGGCGCCGCCGAGGACGAGCCGCTGGGCGTGGAGGCGGGAGCCGACAAGGAGCCCGAGACCCCGAAGGACGACGAGCCGGAGGCCGCCAAGCCGGCCGGGCCCGAGCTGCGCCCGGAGGACTTCGTCCCCGGCACCGACCTCGACGTCTCGTCCGTGCCCACCGCCGACCGGCTCGACCCCTCGGACGGGGGCGCGGCGGCGCAGGAGGCGCCGTCGTTCCCCGAGCCGCCGAGGACCAAGGCGGACGAGATCCAGGAGGACCGGCGTGACGAGGCCGGGGAGGACGCGGAGGAGGCGCCCGTTCCCCAGCAGTCCGCCGACGCCGGTCAGCCCGCGCCGGCACCCGAGGCCGAGGCGTCGGCCCGGCGTGAGGCCGACCGTGAGTCGCAGGACCGTACGGCGCGGGACCTCACGCCGGACAAGCCGGTCGAGCAGGAGGTCGGCCCGGAGCCGGAGACGGCGAGTCCCGGTACCGGGCGGGCGGAGCCCGAGCCGTCGTACGACGAGGGGGCCGGCCCGCAGCACGAGGAGCCGTCGGCTGCGGTCGGTCCCGTAGCCGACGGACGGTCCGCCGGCGCGGACATGGCGCCCAGCACCGGGCCGGGTACGGCCCCCGACGGCCCCGGCCCGCTGGCGGACGACGGGGAGCGCGGGGCCGCGCTCGGCGCCATGGGGCCCGCCGCCGAACAGGCCGACGCGCCCGGCGGACTCGGCGCCCCCGGCGCCGGGCCCGGGGCGGACGCCTCGATGGAGGAGGGCGGCGGCGCCTGCGCCGGGGCCCCGCAGCCCACCACGGAGGAGGAGGGCGGCGGCGAGGGCGGTTGCGAGGGCGGCGGCGCGGCCGCGGGCGGCAAGGAGAAGGAGGCCGAGAAGCCCGCACCCCCCGACGTCTCCGGCCAGGACCCGCAGAGCGCCCTCGCCACGGCCGGCGCTCTGCCGCCCGACCAGATGGCGGACACGCTCGACGGCGTGGACGGCGCGGTGGACCGCTCGGTCGGTGAGCAGCACGCCGCGTTGGAGGCCAACGCCCCTACTGCGCAACGCCCTTCGGGAGCTCCGCGTACGCTCTCCGGCGCGCCGGAGGAGGCCGCCCCCGCCCAGCAGGTCACCGAGCACGTCGAGCGGGAGGGCGCCGAGGGCGGCAAGGAGCAGAAGAAGGCGGACGGCGAGAAGGTCGAGGGACACAACCCCGGGGCCGACGTCGCCCAGCCCCACGTCGCGGACGACGGGGCGAACCAGGTGAGCGCCCAGGACGTCCAGAACGTGCAGCACGCCGTCGGCGAGGTGCCCACCACCGACCCGTCCCTGAACACCACGGTCGGCACGGCCCCCAAGGTGCAGCTCACCGGCGAGAGCGACCCGAAACGCACCGACAGGCAGGCCGAGAACCTCAAGAAGTCCTCGGAGAAGATCCTCGGCGTCGGCCGCGAGGACGCGGCCAAGCCGATGGGCGAGGACAGGATCTACCCGGACGTGCCCGGCGAGACCCTCCGGGGCGAGGTGCCCGGGAGCGGTGGCGGGGGCGGTACGGGCAGGCGTCGCCGGGGTGGCGCGGGGCCGGCGGGGCCAAGCCCGGCGTGGCCGTCGTCGCCCAGCAGGAGCGCGGGCCGCAGATCCAGACGGCGGTGGGCCAGGCGCAGGGCCGCATGGGCGAGGAGCAGTCGCGGCAGAAGCAGTCCGAGGCCGACGAACGGCGCAGGAGCCAGGAGGCCCAGGACCAGGCCGTCGCCGAGAACGCCGAGGCGCAGGCCGGCGAGCGCGGCCGGACCGCCGAGCAGGTGGCGGCCGAACGTACGCAGTGGCAGGCCGAGCAGGACGAGAAGATCACTCAGGCCGACGCCGACGCCGTGAAGGAACACGGCGAGAAGAACAAGGAGATCGACACCAAGCGCACCGACACCGACAAGGAGGTCGGCAAGCGCCAGGAGGACGACAACAAGAAGATCCAGGACAACCGGAAGGAGGCGGAGGAGAAGGCCCGTAAGGAGAAGGAGCGCAAGAAGGAGGAGTCCTCCGGCTGGTGGGGCTGGGTCAAGTCGAAGGTGAAGGCGGCGTTCGACGCGCTGCTGAGCGCGGTCACCGGGATCTTCGACTTCTTCCGCAAGATCGTCAACGGCATCATCGAGAAGTTCCGGGAGTTCGCCAACTGGGCGATCGAGCAGGCCAGGAAGCTCGCCGTCGAGCTCATCAAGAAGCTCGCCGACGCGCTGATCGCCATCGGCGACGTGCTGCTGGCGGCGTTCCCGGAGCTGCGGGAGAAGTTCCGCAACAAGATCCGCGCATGGCGCGACAAGGCCATCGCCAAGGTCAACGAGTGGGCCGACAAGCTCAAGGCCGCCGTCAACAAACTCCTCGACCTGCTGGCCGCCGGCCTGAACAAGCTGCTCGACGCCCTGGAGAAGGGCCTCAAGGCCGCCATCGAGATGGCACGCAGCGCGGTGCTGGCCGCGATCGACTTCGCGCAGAAGGCGATCGCGATGCTCGGCCAGTTCGCGGCACTGGTCGCGGACATCGCCCCCGACCCCGGCGGCTGGCTGGCCAAGCTGGGCGGCGCGGCCAAGGAAGGCATCCAGAACCACCTGTGGGGCGCCGTCAAGACGGCGGTGAAGTCGTGGTTCAACGAAAAGGTCGAGTCGGTGCTCGGCCTCGGCAAGACCATCATCAACATCCTGGTCAAGGGCTGCGTCTCGACCGCCCGGATAGGCCGGATGGCCTGGCAGGCGCTCGTCCAGTCGCTGCCCGCCATCATCATCTCGATCGTCATCGAGAAGCTCGTCTCGCTGATCGTCCCGGCCGCCGGCGCGATTATGACGATCATTCAGGGCCTGATGGCCGCGTGGGGAACGATCAGCAAGATCATCGCCGCGTTCGGCAAGTTCATGACCTTCCTCAAGGCGGTCAAGTCGGGCGTCGGCGCGGCATGCCTCTTCGCTGCGGCGGTGGCGTCCGGGGTGGTGGCCCTCCTCGACTTCATCACCAACTTCCTGCTGAGCCGCCTGAAGATGGCGGCGAAGGGGGTCGGCGGGCGGCTCAAGGCGATGGCCCAGAAGATCACGAAGGGGCTCGCCAAGGCGACGAAGGGGCCGCGGAAGGCCGCGGGAGCGGCCGTGAACCGGGCGAAGGACGCCCTGGCCCGTGCGGGCCGGGCCCTCGGGGGCCCGCGCCGCCGCCCGGCGACGAAACCGGTCCGTCGCCCGGCCGCCGCCGGCCCGGCGAAGCCGGCCCCCACGCGCCGGTCCCCGGAGCGGCCTCCTTCGGGGGCGCGCCAGGCCGCCCCCAAGCCCAAGCCGTCGACGACCCGCCGCCCCGGCCCGTCGCTTGCGGGCCGCGCCCTGAACGGGGCGAAGACGGCGGTCAAGGGCGCGCTCAAGAAGGTCGGGAACGCGGCGAAGGCGCTGGGGCACAAGCTCAAGAACAGCAAGCTGGGGAAGGCGCTGACGAACGGGGCGAAGAAGATTCGCGACGCGTTCACGCGGCAGCGGGATCGCTTGCGCGACCGGTGGAGGAAGCGGCAGGAGCAGCGCCGGCGGCAGCGGGACGAGCGGAACAAGCGCGAGAACTCGCCGCAGGCGAAGCAGGCGCGCTTGGACGTGATTCTCGCTCGCATCAAGCCACGCTTGGAACGTCTTCTCCGCAAGGGAGTGGCCGGGGTCCCGCTGCGAGCCCTCCTCGGAGGAATGCGCCTGTGGTACCGCTTGACATCCCTGAATGTCAGGGGCGCTGAGGGCTCCCGTGAGGTCTGGGCGGTTCTGAACCCGGGTGGTTCGGCCGGACGGCCGTACCAGCCGGCTGAAGGTGAGCTCCGGGAGATCGTCCGCGAGGCGGTGCGCGAGTTCCTCGCCAACACCGAGGTGAAACGCGCGTCGCGTCGAATACGAAGGGAGGAGGAGGCCTCCTCCACTCGCCCACGAACAGCGCCATGGCCGCACGTCGCCGGCGGCGCAGATATTCCGGGCGCGGTTCGACACATGCAGCGACGGGGGGCGAACATCCCGCAGGCTTACATGGGATTCACCTTTGGCGAGAACGGGATGCATGTCAGCGAGTTCCATCCGGGTGCGAAGCAGAACGCGGCCGACGCGCGAAACGCGATGGTGAACCACATCGGTAAGTATCCGGCCATCGCCAAGCAGACGAATACGACGGCCGACCGCCTCAGTCGATACGCAACCGAGACGTTGGAGAACCCCAGTGTCAGCCGCAGTGCCGCACGGGATCTGAAAGCAATGCGGCTGGGCGGTCCTTTCATCGCTAATGCGGTATCGACGTTCGTGGCCACGGGGAAGTGGCCGGCGGGGCTGTCGGAGCAGGAGGAAAGACGTCTGGGTCGCCTCGCCTGGCTCATGCATGTCCGCGAATCCGTGCGTGACCCGGAGAATGTGGCGCTGGCGCCCATGACGCTCGATCTCATTGCCAATCAGCGCCTGACCGTCGACGATGCCTTCCAGTCGTTCGCAGATCCGAGTGCCAGGCCCGGTTCCCAACCCAGGGTGGGGGGCGGCGGGCTCTACCCTGCTTCCATGGAGGGTGCCTATCGGGCCACGCGCGGTCTCGAGGCGGAGGACAGCGGGCGGACGCTCGCCGACCGGGCCGAGGAAGAGCGGGTCAAGGCCCATGGCGACGCGGAGGAGAAGCGACGACTGGACGACGCACAGGCGGAGTTCGGAAGCCACGACGAGCGCCGCGAACTCGAGTCTCGAAAGCTGGAAATCATTACCCGGTGGGTCACCATGAAGTTGGAGATGGGTGGAGGAGTTTGGGGAAGTACCCGTAAGGACGTCGTGCAGTACATCAAGCGATTTATCATGCAGCACCATGGGATGCTTCCGAAATGATGGGTGTAACAGCGGTGGACCTGGAAATTCGAGTCGTACTCAAGTCGGAAGTGTCGAGGGATGACACCGCTACGCTGGGATGGAACCGCGGCTGGAAGTTGGACGCGATCGGGCGTGAAGGGAGTTCGCCGCTGCGCGACCTGTGGTCGAAGGATGACGTCTCGATCACATATATCGAGGACCCCGTAGTACAACTCCGCTATTTTGTGATGCGAGGGCCCGAGGCAAGGGACGTCGCCCGGGATGTGCGTGAAGCGCTCGCCGTCTGGTCGGTCGACGAGACGTTGGGGCTGCTGACGCGCGCCTCCGGAAGGGACGCGAAGATCCACGCGATCTACCTGGTTGCGCTCACTGCGTCATTCGATCAGGACGAACAGATCGTGGCAGCGTTTCGGCGGGTAGCGCAGGACGGCGAAGTGGATGCTCGTCATGCGCTGCTCGTGGCCATCGGATATCTCGCGTCCTGGCCGGCCTTGAGGGAACTCGCAGAGACCATCCAACGCGAGGACCCGGCTCCTGCCGTGCGGCGAGATGCCGGATTCCTGCTGGAGGGGCTCGACCTGGCGGACGGTGGCTGATGCGGGGATCCCGAGCCGAGGAAGCGGAGGTCACCATCGTGCCGATATCGAAGCAGCAGTCAAATAGGGAGGTCGGATGACCCGCTACGCCGACATCCCCAAGCCCATCCGTTCCGGCATCGTCATCATCGACCCCCGGCGCGGCACCCCCCGCGGGATCATCGTGCTGCAGTTCAATCCCGATTCCCTGGAGCGTTCGCTCGCGCCGCAGGCCGCCGGGGCGGAGGGGGCCGGGGATCGGACCGAGGCGTTGCGGTTGAAGGGGCCTGCGGCCGAGACGTGGAAGTTCACGGCGGAGGTGGATGCCACCGATCAGTTGGAGGCGCCGGCTCCTGATGGGATTCAGCCGCAGTTGGCGGCGTTGGAGATGTTGTTGCATCCACCCAGCGCCACGTTACGCGGCAATCAGGCGCTCGCCGGGTTGGGGACGTTGGAGATCACGCCTGTCGAGGCGCCGTTGACGTTGTTCACGTGGGGGCGCAAGCGCGTGCTGCCCGTTCGGCTCACCGAGTTGACCATCACCGAGGAGGCGTTCGATGTCGAGCTGAATCCGATACGTGCCGCCGTGGGGATCGGGTTACGGGTGCTGACGGTCAACGATCTGCCGACCGGGCACCGGGGGGCGGAGTTGTATCTGGCGCATCTGTCGCAGAAGGAGCAGTCGGTCGGGCGGGCGGCTGCCGGTAGCCGGGGTGCGCTCGGGCTGGGGAATGCGGGGGGTTTCTGATGACGGTCGAGAGCAATGGTGTGGCCGGGGCGCTGGACGCGATTCCCGCGCCGTCGGCCTATCCCCGGTCCAGCCGGTACTACGGCGTTCCGGTGGCTGTGCACACCGAGGCGGACGGGCGGCAGATTCCGTATCTGCGCAGGCGGCTGCTGCCGGATCCGGCGCGGCTGAGTGTGCTGGCCGAGCACACCGTCAGTGCGGGGGACCGGCCGGATCTGCTGGCGCACCGTTATCTCGGCAGTGCCGAGCAGTGGTGGCAGATCGCGGACGCCAATCCGGTGCTCGATCCCGGGGATCTGACCCGGGCGCCGGGCCGCAAGGTCAGGGTCGCGTTGCCGGCGGGCATACCCGGAGCCGCGAATGGCTGACACCCCGGTCACCACCGGACCGATTCATCTGACGCTGATGATGGGGCCCCGGATTCCGGTGCCTGTGCCGCAGCCCGTCACCGATGCCCTGCTGTCCGCCCAGGTCACCGTGGCCAGCGGGCAGCGCAGCGGGTTCCAGCTGGCGTTCGACCTGTCGAAGAACGGGCTGATCAACACCGCTCTGCTCCCCGGCGGCTTCTTCGATCCGCAGATACGGGTCGTGCTCGTCGTCACCGTGCAGGGCACTCCGACCGTCCTCATGGACGGTGTGCTCATCCGCCAGGAGGTCGGGGTCAGCAATCAGCCCGGCCAGTCCACCCTCACCGTCACCGGCGAGGACCTGACGGTGCTGATGGACCTGGAGGACAGGACGGGTACGGGCTTCCCGGCGATGTCGCCCTCCGCGCGCGTCAACGTCATGCTCACGCGGTACGCGCAGTACGGCATCACGCCGCTGGTGGTCCCGGAGCTGATTCCGCAGATGTCGTTGCCGACGCAGCGGGTGGAGGCCCAGAACGGGACCGATCTCGCCTACATCAGCGAGCTGGCGAAGGCCAACGGCTATGTGTTCTACCTCGATCCGGGGCCCGTGCCGGGCATGAGCCGGGCGTACTGGGGGCCGGAGGTGCGGCTGGGCCTGCCGCAGCACGCGCTCAACGTGAACATGGACGCGCTGTCCAACGTCGACCAGCTCACCTTCGCCTTCGACGGCACCGCGCGGGAGGAGCCGAGGGCGCGGGTGCAGATCCCGGCCACCAAGATCGCGACGCTGCTGCCGATTCCCGAGGTGAGCATCCTGCGGCCGCCGCTGGCCCTCAAGCCGGCGCCCGCGCTGAAGAAGACCTCGGTCAACGACGCGGCGAAGAAGGACACGGGCAAGGCCCTGGCGGAGACGCTCGCCAAGGCCATGGAGTCCGCCGACGCGGTCTCCGGCTCCGGTCAGCTCGACGTCGCCCGCTACGGGTACGTCCTGCGGCCCCGTGAGCTGGTGGGCGTACGGGGGGCCGGGATCACGTACGACGGCCTGTACTTCGTCAAGAGCGTCACCCACAGCCTCCAACGGGGCGCCTACTCCCAGAACTTCACCCTCGCCCGCGAGGGCCTGATCTCCCGCACGCCCGTCGTCCGCCCGTAGCGCGAGAGGCGCACACGGCACGGCCGGCGCCGTACGAGCCCCAAGAGCCCGACTGCCAGTACGAGCCGCAAGAGCCCGACACAGCAAGGAGCACAGGAGCAGACGCATGGCCACTGAACCGACCCGCTACCTCGGCAAGTACCGGGGCACCGTGGTGAACAACATCGATCCGGAGCGGAAGGGCCGCATCACGGCGACGGTGACCGACGTCCTCGGTGACCAGCCGTCCAACTGGGCCATGCCCTGCTTCCCGGTGGCCGGCCCGAGGATGGGGCACTTCGCGGTGCCTCCGGTCGGGGCCGGGGTGTGGATGGAGTTCGAGCAGGGCAATCCCAGCGACCCCATCTGGTCCGGCTGCTGGTACGGGCACGAGCGGGAGCTGCCGCCGCAGGCGCTCGCCGGCCTTCCCGGCGTGGCCAACCAGGTGCTGCAGACGCAGTTGGGCCGGCAGACGGTGGTGCTCTCCGACGACCCGGTCACCGGGCTCACCCTCAAGGCGGCGTCCGGCGCCTCCATCGTGATCAACGACGCCGGGATCCACATCGACAACGGCCAGGGAGCGAAGATCACGCTCATCGGCCCGACCGTGACCATCAACCAGGACGCCCTGAGCGTGACCTGAGAGGGGAGGGTTTCCGTGTCCGGGAATCTCCTGCACGTCAACGCGACGGTGACCTGCCCGCACGGAGCACGGGCCACGGTCCTGCCCGCGCAGGCGCGGGTCGTCGTGAGCGGGAACTTCGCCGCCTCGGTGGCCGACCAGTACACCGTCACCGGCTGCCCGTTCACGGTGGTGAACAAGCCGCAGCCGTGCGTGACGATCCGCTGGGTGGCGCCGTCCACCCGGATCAGGATCAACGGCTCGCCGGCCGTCCTGCGCTCCTCCACGGGCCTGTGCCAGAGCCCCGAGCAGGTGCCGCAGGGGCCGCCGAACGTGTCCGTGGTCCAGCAGAGGGCGGTGGGACGATGACGGGGCCGGGCGGCATCGCGGGGCTGAGGACGCCCGGCGCCGGTCCGCGCCGGACCGACATCGCCTTCCCGTTCCGGATCGGCAGCCGGGGCCGCACCGCGGAGGCCGGTTACGACGACCATGTGCGGGACCTGATCGAGCAGTTGCTGTTCACCAGCCCGGGCGAGCGCGTGATGCGCCCCGACTTCGGCTGCGGGCTGCTCGACCTGGTCTTCGCCCCCAACAGCCCCGAGCTGGCCTCCGCGCTGCAGCTGACGGTGCAGGCGGCCCTTCAGCGCTGGCTCGGCGACGTCATCGAGGTGGAGTCCCTCGACGTGGAGAGCGAGGAGAACGTGGTGCGGGTGCACCTGGTCTATGTGGTGCGCCGTACCGGATCGCGCCGCGTCGAGGAGTTCGAAGGGCGGGGAGCGGCGTGACGGGCGGGGCGACGACCGGAAACTGCGCCACCGGAAACAGCGCTACCGAGAACTGCGCCACCGAGCGCAGACGCGCCGACGTCCGGCGCGCACATCTCAACGGCGTCGACGGGATCGAGGTGTCCGACGACGGCCGCACGCTCACCGTCACGTTCCTCGGCAAGGCGCCCTCGCCGTGCCACATCGGCCCGCACAACATCCGCATCGACGGCGGCCGCCGGATCACCGGCATCCGCGCCGTCGAGGTGACCGTCGAGGCGGAGGAGGACCCGGAGCTCGACGACCGGATGTTCGTCACGCTCGACCGGGCCGGGGACACCTCCCGCTACCGGCTGGGCGTGGTCGAGGCCGATCCGTACGGGCGGCCGGGCGAGCAGCCCTACCGGGGCTTCGACCCGCGCTACCACCGGGCCGAGTTCGGCTTCGACGGCTCGTGCCCCACGACGTTCGACTGCCGGGCCGTCGAACCGTGCCCGCCGGAGGCCGCGCCGCGCCCGGTCATCGACTACACCGCGCGCGACTACGAGAGCCTGCGCCGCCTGGCCCTGGACCGGATGACGCTCACCGCTCCCGACTGGGTCGAGCGGCACGTCCCGGACCTGGGGGTGACGCTGGTCGAGCTGCTCGCCCACACCGCGGACCAGATCGGCTACCAGCAGGACGCGGTCGCCACCGAGGCCTACCTGGACACCGCCCGGCGCAGGGTCTCGGTGCGACGCCACGTCCGGCTGATCGACTACCCGATGCACGACGGGTGCAACGCCCGCGCGTTCGTGGCCCTGGAGGTGGACAGCGCCCTCACGCTCGAGGCCGGTACGTTCCGCTTCGCCGCCGTGGACGTCAGCGGGCTCGGGCCGCAGGAACGGCCGGACCTGGGGCCGGTGGTACCCGACGGAGAGCTCGACGCGCTCACCGAGAACGCCCTGGTGGAGGTGTTCGAACCGCTCGGCGGGTGCGACGTCGGCCTGCGCCCGGAACACAACGCCGTGCGCCTGTGGACCTGGGGCGACGAGGAGTGCTCGTTGCCCAGGGGCGCGACCGCGGCCACCCTGCGCGACGAATGGTGCGGGGGGAGCGGGAAAAAAGGGGGCGACGGCGGGGAGCGGGAACGCGCGCTCGCGCTGAGCCCCGGCGACGTGCTGCTGATCGAGGAGGTGCTCGGCCCGCGCACGGGCGCCCCCGCCGACGCCGACCCGGCCCACCGGCAGGCCGTACGGCTCACCTCGGTCACCCCCCTCGTGGACGAGCTGTACGACCAGCCCGTCGTCGAGGTGACCTGGTCCCAGGCCGACGCGCTCACCTTCCCGGTGTGCCTCTCCAGCCGTGGCGGCACCGACTGCGCGCCGCTGAGCGACGTCAGCCTCGTCCGCGCCAACGTCGTCCTGGTCGACCACGGCCGCTCGCTCACCCACTGCGACGACGCGCCCGAGGTCGTCCCCGTGCCGCCGGGCCCCGTCATCGTGCCCGGCTGCGAGCCGCCGTCCTTCGGCTGCGGCGACCGTACGGAGCCCGCCGGACCGGCCGCGGCCGTCCACCGCCTGCTGGACCGTACCCGGGCCGGGTACCAGCTGGAGCCCGACGACGTGCGCGAGCTGCACCACGTCGTGGGCGAGCCGGCCGTGGCCCGGGCCGGGCTCGGCCTCCACCCGGCCCCGGGCCAGGGCGGCGAGGAGCGGGTCTCGCCGCCCGACGCCGACGCGCAGGCCGCCGTCCTGGAGACCCTGCTCGCCCAGACCGGCTATCCGGACGTGCCGGCCCGCTTCCGCCCCGTCCTGCGATACGCGCCGGTCACCCAGGCCACCCCGTACCCGGCGTCCGGGCACGTCGCCGAGGGCCAGGCCGATCTGCTCGCCGGCGTGCCGGAGCGGCTGCGGCTGCGCCTGGAGGAGCTGTGGCGGCAGGTGTGCGACGGCGAGGAGCTGACGCCGGAGCAAGTCGACGAGCTCACGGTCGTCTTCGGCACCCGTACCCTCGAGAGGCTGCACCTGGGCCAGCGGCCCGCGCAGGCCCTGCGCGCCCTGTCGGCCCGCCGCGAACGGCTGCTGGCGGGCAAGCTGCGCCGGCTGTCCGTGCTGCTCGCCCGGGCCCGCGCCGGAGGCGTTCTCGACCGCCGGGTCGCCTGGGAGCTGCGGCACAGCTGGGGCGAGGCCTACGCCGACGGCATCGACCCGGACGACCCCCGCCTCGCCGGGCCCGCCACGGCGATCGTCCAGGACCCCCGCTCCGCCCTCCCCGCCGTCACCGCCCGGGCCGGGCGGAAGACCTGGCGGCCCCGCCGCGATCTGCTCTCCAGCGGGCGCCGGGACCGGCACTTCGTGGGCGAGCTGGAGGACGACGGCACGCTCGCGCTGCGGTTCGGCGACGGCGCGCACGGCGCCGCGCCGCCGCCCGGCTCCCGGATGGAGATCGCGTACCGGATCGGCGGCGGCCCGGCGGGCAACGTCGGCGCCGAGGCCATCAACCACCTGCTGCTGTGCGGCTCCGGCTCGCCGGACGTCATCCGGGTGCGCAACCCGCTGCCCGCCGCCGGCGGCACCGGCCCCGAGTCCCTGGAGGACGTACGCCGGCTGGCGCCCCTGGCCCTGCGGAGGACCCGGCTGCGGGCCGTCACCGCCGAGGACTACGCCGAGCTGGCCGCCGGCGTCCCCGGGGTCCGGCGGGCCGCCGCCGACATCCGCTGGACCGGCGCCGCCCAGGAGGTCCACGTGGCCGTCGACCCGCTCGGCGCCGCCGCGCCCGGACCCGTCCTGCTGGAGCGGGTCGGCCACGTCCTCGACGCCTGCCGGCGCATCGGCCACGACGTGGTGGTCCTGCCCGCCCTGCTCATCCCGCTCGACATCGCCCTGGCCGTGTGCGCCGCCCCCGGTTACCAGCGCGGGCACGTCCTCGCCGAGCTGCGCCGGGTGCTGGGCACCGGCGTCCTCCCGGACGGCCGCCTCGGCTTCTTCCACCCGGACGCCCTCACCTTCGGCGAACCCGTCCGCGTCAGCCGGCTGGTCGCCGCGGCCGCCGCCGTACCCGGAGTGGTGAGCGTCCAGGCCACCCGGCTGCGCCGCCTGCACCACCAGGAGGACGGCGAACTCGACGCCGGAATCCTGCGGCTGGGCCCGCTGGAGATCGCCCAGTGCGACAACGACCCGGACCGGCCGGAGAACGGCCGGCTCGCCATCGAGATCGGAGGCGGCCGATGAGCGGCCGATGCGACTGCGGCTGCCGGGGCACCGGGACGGCCACACCCGCCGAGGTCACCAACCCTCCCGGCCTGGGCGCCATCCGCTACCGGGTGGGCACCCACGGGGAGTTCCTGTCCTCCATGCTCGCCCGGCTCTCCGGGCCCGCCTACCCGGCGCTGCGCGACCTGACCGTACGCACCCCCGACGACCCGGCCGTCGCCCTGCTCGACACCTGGGCCGTCCTGGGCGACCTGCTCACCTTCTACTCCGAGCGGATCGCCAACGAGGGCTATCTGCGCACCGCCACCGAGGACGGTTCCCTCACCCTGCTCGGCCGGCTCGTCGGACACCGGCCCCGCCCCGGCGTGGCCGCCGGCACCTTCCTCGCCTACACCCTCGACCAGGATCCGCGGCCCGGCCAGGAGACGCCGGTGGTGATCCCCCGGGGCGCCCGCAGCCAGAGCGTGCCCGGGCCGGGGGAGGACCCGCAGTCGTTCGAGACGTCGGAGGAGCTGGCGGCCCGCTGGTCGTGGAACGAGCTCGCCGTGCGGCGCCGCCGCCCCTACCAGGTGACGCCGCGGTTGTTGGCGGAGCGCACCGAGCTGTTCGTCCAGGGCACCGCGAACAACGTCAAGCCCGGCGACCAGCTGCTGTTCGTGTTCAGCGCCGAGGAGTCCGCCCGCGACAAAAGGTTCCTGCGCACCGTTCCCCACGTCCGGCTCGACCGCGAGAACGACGTGACCGTGATCGGCCTGCCGGTGACGGCCCAGCCGTCGCTCAAGGGCCTGCGCGAGGAACTGGCGAAGTGGATCGACCCGGCCGAGAAGGAGCCGCCCAACCCCCGGCCGAAGGCGAGCCGCCTCGTCGACCGGTTCGACGAGGACGTCCTCGCCCCGCTGCGCCGGGACCTCGAGACGCTCAAGACCGCGAGCGCCTTCGCCGACCGGCTGAGCGCCGACGTGCAGCGGGCGGACGAGGCCGCCGAACTCGCCCGCCCCTACCGGGAGATCGCCGCCTGGTTCCGTACCCTGGCCGCGACGTTCACCACGCTGATCCGGCAGGCCCGCGCCCTGGAGCCGCCCCAGCCGGCGGACGCCGCACCCAAGCCGCCCCTGACGCCCCTGCCGCCCGGCGGCTCCCGGACGCCGCTCTACGACGGGCTGCGCCTGGGCACCGACCCCGCGCGGGAGGACGGCGGGCAGGCCGACGCGCCGGCCGGTCCGCTCCACGCGGCGGTCAAGGGCCTGGGCGCCCTGCTGCCCGCCCTGCGCACCACCCCCGTGCGGCCGCCGGTCAACGCCCGCCACCTCGCCCGCGACCCCGAGCGCCTCTACGCCCCCGGCTCCGACATCGGCGCCCAGCTGCTGGCCGCGCTCGACCCCAGGCTCCGCGAGGGCCTGAACGACGCCTGGCGGCAGGTGGACCTCACCGCGCCGTCGGCGCTGGCCACGGTGCAGGTGATGAGGGTCACCGCCACCCCCTTCGGGGCGACGGCGCCGCTCGTCCCCCGCTACAAGGACAACCAGATCGCCTACTACGAGGACTGGCCCCTCAGCGGGAACATCTCGCTCGACACGACGGTCACCTACGACAACGACGGCGGTGTCCCGGCGTCCATCGCGTTCACCTACTCGGTGGCCGAGGGCGCCTCGCCCTCGAGGGAACTCACCCTCCGCACCGACCGGGAGATGAACGAGAAGGTCTCCGACGTCGGACCGGGCGACGTGCGGGTACGCACCAAGCTGCCGCCTCGCCCGCCCGCGCCCGCAGGAAAGGACCCCGGCGCCGCCGCGTCCCCGGAGCCCCCGGACCCGCACCAGCTCGGCGTCTCCGCGGAGATGCTGCCCAAGCTGCCCCGGGCCACGGTGTTCGTCTCCCGGCCCGACGACCGGAACAAGGTGCTGGTGACGGTCACCGACGGCACCGACACGGTGCGGGTCACTCTCGGCCCCGACGAGCTCGGCCCGCAGCAGACGCTCGGCACGCTCAAGGTCACCGCGGCCCGCCGCAAGCCGAAGGACCTGCCCGCCACCGTCAGCGTCACCATCGCCACCCAGCTCGAGGTCACCGACCGCAACAAGCTCGCCCTCGACGCCGTGTACGAGGGCATCGCCCCCGGCAGCTGGATCGCCGTCGAGCGGCCGCGCAAGGGCAGCCCCGGACAGATCCCCGGCGGCAAGGAGTTCGCCCAGGTCGTCACCCGGGTCACCGATGTGCGCGTGCTCTCCCGCGCCGCCTTCGGCATCTCCGGCAAGGTCACCGAACTCACCCTCAAGGACGACTGGCTCGACGCCTACGACGTCAACCTCTCGCACATCAGGGACGCCACCGTCCACGCCCGCGGCGACGCCCTCCGCCTCGCCGAGGAGACGGTCACCGAGGACGTCGACGGCAACGAGATCGAACTGGCCGGGCTGTACGACGGGCTGGCACCCGGCCGCTGGGTGGTGTTCAGCGGCGAGCGCACCGACATCCCCGGCACCACCGGAGTACGCGGCACGGAGCTCGCCATGATCGCCGGCGTCGAGCAGCGCGTCGACCCCGCGCGGCCGGGCGACGCCGTGCACACCCTGCTCGTCCTGACCGCGGACCTCGCCCACCGCTACCGGCGCGAGAGCCTGCGCGTGTACGGCAACGTGGTCGGGGCCACCCATGGCGCCACCCGCGACGAGCCGATCGGCAGCGGCGACGCCGGGAAGGCCGGCCAGTCGTTCGTCCTGTGGCAGTCCCCGCTGACCTGGCTCGCCGACGACAACGCGCTGGGCGCGCGCAGCACCCTGGAGATCAGGGTGGACGGCGTGCTCTGGCACGAGGTGGACAGCCTCGCGGGCCGTGGCCCCCGGGAACGCGTCTACGTCACCGGCACCACGGACACCACCGGCACCGCCGACCCGGCCGCCGCAGGCCGGGTCACCGTCACCTTCGGCGACGGCGTCCACGGCGCGCGCCTGCCCACCGGCCACGAGAACGTCCGCGCCCGCTACCGCATCGGCGTCGGCAGGGCCGCCAACGTCAAGGCGGGGCGCGTCACCCAGCCCACCACCCGCCCGCTGGGCGTCAGCGCGGTGGTCAACCCGCTGCCCGCCACCGGCGGCGCCGACCCGGACGGTCCCGGCCTCGCCCGCCGCAACATCCCGCTTGCCGTCACCGCGCTCGACCGCCTCGTCTCCGTCGCCGACTACGAGGACTTCGCCCGCTCCCGGGCCGGCATCGGCCGGGCCAGCGCCCGCGAGGTTTTCGACGGCACCCGGCGCCGCGTTCATGTCACCGTCGCGGGCGTCGACGACATCGCCCTCGGCGACGACTCCGACATCGTGCGCACCCTGCGGACCTCCCTCGCCGCCCACGGCGACCCCCGGGTGCCGGTCACCGTGGCCGTGCGCGAGCTGGTGCTGCTCGTCGTCGCGGCCAACGTCAAGGTGCGTCCCGACCACTCGTGGGACCTGGTGGAACCGGCGGTGCGCCGGGCGCTGGCGGCCCGGCTCGGCTACCCGGCGCGCGAGCTCGGCCGGCCCGCCTACCTGTCGGAGGTGCTGGCCACGGCCCAGTCCGTGCCGGGCGTGGAGTACGTGGACGTGGACGCGTTCGCCGGGGTGCCCGGCAGCCTGACCCCACAGGGGCTCGAGGAGCTGCCGGAGCGGCTCAGGCGCCCCCAGGCGGCGGTGGACGCCCGGCTCGCCGCGTACCACGAGGACCGCTACACGGTCGCGCCCCCGGCCCCGCACACCACCGAGACCCTCACCGAGGTGGCAGCGAAGAACGGCATCACCGTCGCCGAACTGCTGCGGCTCAACCCCGGCATCACCGACACCCGGCCGCTGCCGAAGGGCCGCACGGTGTTCGTCTTCCGCGGCATCCGCCCGGCGCAGTTCGCGCTGCTCTCCCCGGACGTGCCGGACACACTGATCCTTAAGGAGGCACGGGCGTGAACCGTGAGCCCGACGGCCTGCTGGAGCTGCTCCCGCAGTGGCACCGGCTGCGCGACGCCGAGGCGGGGGAGCCGCTGCGCGCCCTGCTCGCCGTGATCGCCGAGCAGGTCGACCTGGTGCGCTCGGGCGTGGAACAGGGCTACGAGGACTGGTTCATCGAGACCTGCTCCGACTGGGCCGTGCCCTACCTCGGCGACCTCGTCGGCTACCGCATCCTGCCCGGGTACGAGGAGGTGCTGACCACCGGCCTGTCCCCGGGCGGCCCCGGCGGCGGCACGGCCGCCTCGCGGCGGCGCCTCGCCGCCCGGCTCGCCCCCCGCCGCGACGTCGCGGAGACCGTCGCCAACCGGCGGCGCAAGGGCACCCTGGCCCTGCTGGAACAGCTCTCGGCGTCGGTGGCGGAATGGCCCGCCCGGGCGGTGGAGTTCTCCCGGCTGCTGTCCGCCCACCAGCCGGTGCGGCTGCTCGGGGCGGGCCGGGACGCCGCGGGCGCGGCCCGCCCGGCCCGGGGCCGGCTGCTCGACGTCCGCGACGGATCCGCCCTGGACCTGCTCGGCGGGGCCTTCGACCCGGCCGCGCACACCGCCGACGTGCGGCGGGCCGGCTCCGCGCGCCGCAAGAGCGGCTACACCCCGGCCGGCGTCGGCCTGTTCGTATGGCGGCTGGGGGCCTACCCGGTCACCCACGCCCCCGCCTACTGCATCGACCGGGCCCGCAACCTCTACACCTTCTCCATCCTCGGCAACGACAGCCCGCTGGTGGTGAAGCCCGAGCCGGAGCCCTCTCCGTCGCACCTGGCGACCCTGGACGACGTCCCCGCCTTCATCCGCCGCCGGCAGCTCGCCGACCGGCTCACCGACCACTACGGCCCCGGCCGGTCGTTCACCATCTGGCGGGACGGCGGCGACGAACCGGTGCCGCCCGCCGACATCGTCGTGGCCGACCTCTCCGGCTGGCACTACCGGCCCCGGCGCGGCCAGGTCGTCGTCGACCCGGAGCTCGGCAGGATCGCCTTCGGAGCCCGCACCGCGCCCCGGCACGGGGCGTGGGTCAGCTACCACTACGCGTTCAGCGACGACACCGGCGGCGGGGAGTACCCCCGCGAACGCGACACCCCGCCCCGGGCCACGGTCTACCGGGTCGGGCCGGACGGCCCACACGAGCGCATCATGGACGCCTACGAGCAGTGGCGCTCCGACGGCGGCGCCGAGGCCGTCATCGAGATCACCCACAGCGGCGCCCACCAGGAACAGCTGGACTTCGACCTCTCGCCCGGGGAACGGCTGGAGGTGCGGGCGGCCGAGGGCGCCCGGCCGGTGATCCGCCTGCTCGACTGGTACAGCAACCGGCCCGACGCGCTCAACATCCACGGCAACCCCGGCGACGGGCCGCCGCCGCGCGTCGTCCTGGACGGGCTGCTGGTCACCGGGCGCGGCATCAACGTCACCGGCCCCGTCGGGTCCGTCGTCATCCGGCACTGCACGCTGGTGCCGGGCTGGTCGCTGGAACCGCGCTGCGAGCCGCACTCGCCGCAGGAGCCCAGCCTGGTCCTGGAATGCACCACGGCCTGCGTGGAGATCGAGCGCAGCGTGCTGGGCACCATCGAGGTCGTCGGCGACGAGGCCGGCACCGACCCGCTGCGCATCCACATCTCCGACAGCGTCCTGGACGCCACCGGCTCCGACCGCGAGGCCCTCTCCGGGCCCGAGTGCCGCCACGCCCACGCCGTGCTGCACGCCCACCGCACCACGGTGATCGGCGAAGTGCACGTCCACGCCGTCGACATCGCCGAGGACACCATCTTCACCGGCCGCGTCAGCGCCGCCCGCCGCGGCATCGGCTGCGTGCGCTTCAGCTACGTACCCCCGGGCTCGCGCACGCCCCGCCGCTACCACTGCCAGCCGGACGGCGTGCGCGCCGCCGTGCGGGAGAGGGCCGAGAAGGGCGAGATCGACCGGAAGGACGTCCCCGCCCTGCAGGACGCCGAGACGGCCCGGGTACGGCCGGTGTTCACCAGCGTCCGCTACGGCACCCCGGCCTACGGCCAGCTGGCCGACGGCTGCGCGCCGGAGATCGGCCGGGGCGCCGAGGACGGATCCGAACTCGGCGCGTTCCACGAGCTCTTCCAGCCGCAGCGCGAGGACAGCCTGCGCGCCCGGCTGGAGGAGTTCTCCCCGGCCGGCACCGACGCCGGGATCATCCACGTCACCTGACCCTGCCCGACGGGCACCTTCCCAGAGGAACCCACACATGCACGCAGACCTCTCCCGTCTCACCTTCCGGCCCGCCAAGCACTACTCCGGCGTGCTCGCCCAGCAGGGCCGGGTCCAGCTCGACGCGGACGCCAACGAACAGCACGCCATCCAGCAGCACCAGGCCCGCACCCTGGCCGCCGACCTGATCGGGCAGCACGGCGGCCCGTACGGCGCGGCCGGCTTCCGCATCGCCTACTGCCGGGGCGAGAACACGCTCGACAACCTGGCGATCCACGGCGGTCGTTACTACGTGGACGGCATCCTGTGCGACGCCGGCCGGCCGCCGGCGGGGATACCGGCCGGGGAGGGCTCGGGCCCCAAGTCCGCCGACGGCCCCGCGCCCGAGGGCGAGCCGGCCGGCGAGTCGGAGGGCGGGCAGAGCCCCTGCGACGACCCCGCCGTCTGGACGTACTGGAACCAGCCCGACGCCTACCGCGACCCCGAGAAGCCCGCCGACCGGCTGCCGACGCAGTTCCCCTACCTCGTCTGCCTCAGGGTCTGGGAGCGGGCGGTCACCGCGGCCGAGGACCCCGAGATCCGGGAGGTGGCCCTCGGCCCCGCCCTCCCGGACACGGCGGCCAGGATCAAGACGGTCTGGCAGGTGCTGCCCCTGCCCGCCGCCGAGCTGACCGTGCCCCAGAGCCCGACGGCCGCCCAGATCCGCGAGGCGTTCCGCACCTGGGCCGACGCCCGCCGCGCCCCGGCCGCCTCCGCCGCGTTCCGCGCCGAGCGCCCGGAGCGCACCGACGAGGAACCGTGCCTGGCCCGGCCCGAGTACCGCTACCGGGGCCCGGAGAACCAGCTGTACCGCGTGGAGATCCACACCGGGGGCACGGCCGAGACCGCCACCTTCAAGTGGTCCCGGGAGAACGGCTCCGTCGTCTTCCCCGTCGCCGCGCTCGACGGCACCTGGGTGGAGCTCGCCACGCTCGGCGGCGACGACAAGCTGGACCTGAACGCCGGGGACCGGGTCGAGCTCGCCGACTCCGCCTCCACCAGCCGCGGCGAGGGCGCCGAGCTGCTGCGGGTGGAGGAGGTGGACGTCCCCGGACGCCGGGTGAGGCTGAACGCCGAACCGGGCCCGGGCACCGGCAGGCTGCCGGGCCTGCACCCCTTCCTGCGCCGCTGGGACCACCGCGCCCCCGGGGCGCGCGGCACCGCCCGGCAGCACCGCGACGGCACGCTCAAGGTCGTCGAGGGCACCTGGCTGGCCCTCGAGGACGGGCTGCAGGTGTGGTTCGAGCCGGGCGGCCGCTACCGCCCCGGCGACTACTGGAGCGCGCCCGCCCGCACCGCCACCGGCACTGTGGAGTGGCCGGCGGCGGCCGACCGCCGGCCACTGCTGCAGCCCCCGGCGGGCATCGACGTCCACTACGCCCCGCTCGCCTGGGTGGGGGCCGACGGGGCGGTGACCGACCTGCGGTACACCTTCCGGCCGCTGGCGGCGCCCGTCGAGGCCGCCACGGCCGACGGGTGAACGACCCGCTTCCGGCCGACGGGTGAACGACCCGTTCCGGACCACCGTCCCGCCGGGCGCACGGCCGCCCGGCGGGCGCGGATCACACGCGTGCACATCCCAAGGAGGAGAACCATGGCACAGCCCTTATCCGCCGACCGACTCGTCGCCGCACTCCGCGAGGAGGGCCTGAGGGTCGTGGAGCACCGCAGCTGGCGCACCCACAACCGCAACGGCAAGGGACCGTGGGGCCCGGTGAACGGAGTGGTCGTCCACCACACCGTCTCCTCGGGCGCCATGAGCTCGGTCGACCTCTGCTACGACGGCTACGACGAGCTGCCCGGCCCGCTCTGTCACGGCGTCATCGTCAAGGACGGCACCGTCTACCTCGTGGGCAACGGCAGATCCAACCACGCCGGGCTCGGGGACGGCGACGTCCTCAACGCGGTCATCGCCGAGCGGCCGCTGCCCGAGCCCGACGAGAACGACACCGACGGCAACGCCCGCTTCTACGGCTTCGAGTGCGTCAACCTCGGCGACGGCAAGGACCCCTGGCCCGCCGCCCAGCTCGAGGCCATCGAGAAGGCGTCGGCCGCCATCTGCCGGGCCCACGGCTGGACCGAGCGCTCGGTGATCGGCCACAAGGAGTGGACCAACACCAAGAACGACCCGCTGGGCTTCACCATGGCCTCCATGCGTTCCCGGGTCGGCGCCCGCCTGCAGCGCAAGCCGGACGGCCCCCTGCCGAACCCCCCGCAGGGCCAGTACGCCCCCTTCCCCGGCAGCGACTTCTTCCGCGCCGGCCGGCGCAGCGCCCTCATCACCGCCATGGGCGTACGGCTCGTGGAGGAGGGCTGCGGCCGCTACGAGGAGGGCCCCGGCCCGGAGTGGACGGAGACCGACCGCGCCTCGTACGCGGCCTGGCAGCGCAAGCTCGGCTACTCCGGCCCGGACGCCGACGGCATGCCGGGCGAGACGAGCTGGACGAAGCTCAAGGTGCCCAAGGTCTGACGGGGCGCATAAAGGGCGACCGTGAGCCGATACCGCCCGCCTGCCGGCCTCCCATCCGGCGGGCGGGCGGTCCGCGTGCGGGCGATTCGTCCCGCCCGGGGCAGCCGGGCCGACCCCGGCCCGCGCCGCCTGGTGTTCTAAGGTCGCCGTAGCGGCTTGCCGATCACTTCCATGGGAGAGCACGGATCATGAGCACACACTTCGACGTCGTCGTCCTGGGCGCGGGCCCGGGAGGCTACACCGCGGCGGTCCGCTGCGCCCAACTCGGCCTGCGGGTCGCCGTGGTCGAGGAGAAGTACTGGGGCGGGGTGTGCCTCAACGTCGGCTGCATCCCCTCCAAGGCGCTGCTGCGCAACGCCGAACTCGCCCACACCGTCACCCGCGAGGCGAAGACCTACGGCATCAAGGTCGAGGGCAGCATCAGCTTCGACTACACCGAGGCGTTCAAGCGCAGCCGCAAGGTGGCGGACGGCCGCGTCAGCGGCGTGCACTACCTGATGAAGAAGAACGGCATCACCGAGTACGACGGCCGGGGCACCTTCACCGACGACCGCACCCTCCAGGTGGCGCTGTCGGCCGGCGGCACCGAGACCGTGACGTTCGACCACTGCGTCATCGCCGCCGGCGCCACGACGCGCCTGCTGCCCGGCACCTCCCTCAGCGAGCGCGTGGTCACCTACGAGGAGCAGATCCTCACCGACCAGCTGCCGGAGAGCATCATCATCGCGGGCGCCGGCGCGATCGGCGTCGAGTTCGCGTACGTCCTGCACAACTACGGCGTCCAGGTCACCGTCGTCGAGTTCCTCGACCGGCTCGTGCCGCTGGAGGACGCCGACGTCTCGGCCGAACTCGCCAAGCAGTACCGCAAGCTGGGCATCAAGGTCCTGACGTCCACCCGGGTCGAGTCGATCGACGACACCGACCCGGCGGCCAAGGTCCGGGTCACCGTCACCCGCGACGGCCGGCAGGAGGTGCTCGAGGCCGACAAGGTGCTCCAGGCCATCGGCTTCGCCCCGCGCGTGACCGGCTACGGCCTCGAGACCACCGGCGTGCGGCTGACCGAGCGCGGCGCGATCGACGTGGACGCGCGCGGCCGCACCAGCGTGCCGCACATCTTCGCCATCGGCGACGTCACCGCCAAGCTGATGCTGGCGCACGCCGCCGAGGCGATGGCCATGGTGGCCGCCGAGACGATCGCGGACGCGGAGACCATGGAGCTGGACTTCATCATGATCCCGCGCGCCACCTACTGCCAGCCGCAGATCGCCAGCTTCGGCTGGACCGAGGCCCAGGCCCGGGAACAGGGCTTCGACGTACAGGTGGTCAAGTTCCCCTTCTCGGCCAACGGCAAGGCCCACGGCCTCGGTCACCCCACCGGCTTCGTGAAGGTCATCAGCGACGGCCGCCACGGCGAGCTGCTCGGCGCCCACCTGATCGGCCCCGAGGTCACCGAGCTGCTCCCCGAGCTGACCCTGGCCCAGCAGTGGGACCTGACCGTCCACGAGGTCGCCCGCAACATCCACGCGCACCCCACGCTGGGCGAAGCGGTGAAGGAGGCCGTGCACGGCCTCGCCGGCCACATGATCAACATGTGACGCCGGGCGCGCCGGGCCGTACGCGCGAGCGCCCGGCCCGGCGCGCCCGCAGAAGTGCGCACGCTGCGATATGTCGTTCCGGCGGCCGCGGCGGGGACGATCGGCCCCGCACGGTCCAGCGGTCGACGTTTTCGGAGTGATGGTGGTCAAGACGATCGTCGGTGAGGCCGTGCCGGGTCTCCGTGGTGTCCTCAGCACCCGTGAGGCCGATCTCGACGCCGCGGCGCGGGACTTCGGCAACCGGGTGCGGCGGCGTCCGCTCGCCGTGCTGCGTCCCGCCGACGCGGGCGACGTGGCGGCGGTCGTACGGTTCGGCCGGGAGCACGGCATCACGGTGGTGCCCCGGGGCGCCGGGCACGCCGTCGACGGGCAGGCCCAGGCGCGGGACGGCATCGTCGTCGACCTGAGCTCCCTGGACGGGGTGGGCGAGGCGGGCCCCGACGCGGTCACGGTGGACGCCGGGGCCCGGTGGGACGCGGTCGCCGACGCCGTCCTGCCCGCGGGGCTCACGCCCATCGTACTGCCGGACCACCTCGGGCTGACCGTCGGAGGGACGCTGTCCGCCGGCGGCTTCGGCGGCACCAGCCACCGCCACGGCTGCGTGGCCGACACCGTCCGCGACCTCGAGGTCGTCACCCGGTCCGGGGAACGGGTCACCTGCTCGCCGACCGGGAACGCCGCGCTCTTCGACGCGGTGCGCGGCACCCAGGGCGAGCACGGGATCGTCACCCGCGCCACCCTCGCGCTGACACGGGCCCCGGGCGCGGCCCGACGCCACCTGCTCCCGTACCGCGACCTCGGCACGTTCCTCGCCGACCAGCGACGGCTGATCGAGGACGGCCGCTTCCACCACGTGGAGGGCCAGGCCCGGCCCGCCGGGGACGGGGAAGGGGCGGGCTGGGTCTTCGTCCTCGAGGCCATGGCCGCCTTCGACCCGCCGCACGAGCCCGACGACCGCGCGCTGCTCGCCGGCCTCTCCCACCGGCGCGGCGCCGAGGAGACCGAGACCACCGGCTACGGCGACTTCCTGCGGCGGGCCGCGCCGCTGGAGGCCCGGCTGCGCGACACCGGGTCGTGGCAGGACGACCCCCATCCCCGCTGCAACGTGCTGCTGCCGGGCCGGCACGCCGAGGACGTCATCGCCGCCACGCTCGCCGGCCTCACCGCCGCCGATATCGGCCCCGGCGGCGGCGTCCTGCTCTACCCGGTGCCCACCGAACGCATCCTCGCCCCGCACGCGCCGAAGGCGGCGGGCGACGCCGTCACCGTCCTCTTCGGACTGCAGCGCACGGCGCCGCGCGGGGATCCGGACGCCCTCGAGCGGATGCTGCGCGGCAACGAGGCCCTGCGCGAGGCCGCGGCGGCCGTGGGCGGCGTCCGCTACACCGCGCCCACCGCGTTCCACGAGGCGCGGGCGACCTCGGGTACGCGGCCTACGACTTGATCTCGTCGACGATGGTGTCGACGACGTGCGCGGCGAGCCCGTCGACCATGGCGCGGTCCTGCCCCTTGAGCGGGCCGCGGGTCGCCAGGTCGGCGAAGCCGTGGACCATCGACCAGCACACCCATTCGGCGTTCACCCGGCGTTCGGGGGTCAGCGCGCCGGCGGCGACCATCTCGTCGAGGGCGTCGAGCAGCAGCTGGTAGGGCGGCGCGACGCGGTCGCCCACGGTGGCGGGCGGGGCGTCGCCGTCGGACTCGTCCCGGGTCAGGATGGCGACGTCGAACCAGCCGGGCTCGCTGAGCGCGAAGTGGATGTAGCCCAGGCCCACTCCGCGCAGGTTCCGCACGGCCCGCGCGGCGCGGTCGGCGCCGGGGTCGTCGTCCCCGAGGGCGGTCATCCGGTCGCGCATGGCGTGGGCGAGCCGGTCCTGGGCCTCCGCGGCGACGGCGAGGACGAGGGCGCGACGGTCGGCGAAGTGCCGGTAGGCGGCGTTCGGGGTGACCCCCACGGAGCGGGTGACCACCCGCAGGCCCAGCGCTCCGGCCCCGCCCTCGCGCGCGAGCTTCACCCCGGCCTCCACCAGCGCGGCGCGCAGGTCGCCGTGGTGGTACGAGCGCGAGCGCGTGTCTTGGCTCATGGTCCGCAATTCCTCCCCGGCCCAGTGTACAGGGTGAACATCGCTGGTCAGCGGCCCGAGGGCGGTCCCGGCCGATGCCCGGGGGGCCGTACTGGCGTGATGCGGCGGGTGTTTGAGCACGTCAGGAGAAGACGGCGCGGAGGTCGGCATGGAAGCGTTTGACGGGAGCGGAATCACTACTTTTCGAATGTTCGAACACCGAGGGAGGGAGCCCGGTTTGGAGCCGCGCGAGCTGACGCTGCGCGTGACGGCCAAGGACGCCGTCGCCGACGACGTGGTCGTCCTCCACCTCGCCCACCCCGACGGCGACCGGCTGCCGGACTGGACGCCCGGCGCGCACATCGACCTCGTCCTGCCGTGCGGGGTCACCCGCCAGTACTCCCTGTGCGGGGACCGCTGGGACGCCCACCGCTACCGGATCGCCGTACTGCGCGAGCCGGACGGCCGGGGCGGCTCGGCGTACGTGCACGACCGGCTCCGGGTCGGGGACGGCGTCGGCGTGGGCGGCCCGCGCAACAACTTCCCGCTCGTGCCCGCCGCGCGCTACCTGTTCGTCGCGGGAGGCATCGGCATCACCCCGCTGCTGCCGATGATCCATCAGGCGCGGCTGGTCGGAGCCGACTGGCACCTCCTCTACGGCGGCCCCCGCCGCCGGTCGATGGCCTTCCTCGACGAGCTGGCCCGCTACGGCGACCGCGTCCACGTCCTGCCCGAGGACGAGCGCGGCAGACCCGACCTGGAGGCCTGGCTGGGGGAGGTGCGCGACGGCCTGCGGGTGTACTGCTGCGGCCCGGCCGGGCTGCTCGCCGCCGCCGAGGCCGCGTGCGCCCACTGGCCCGCCGCGACGCTGCGGACCGAGCGGTTCACCGCCCGCGAGCAGCAGGCGCCGGTGCGGGACGCGCCGTTCGAGGTCGTCCTGGCGCGCACCGGGGCGAGGGTGACCGTAGCCCCCGGCACGACCGTGCTGGACGCCGTGCGGTCGGCCGGCGCGGACGTGCTGTCGTCGTGCCGGGAGGGCACCTGCGGCACCTGTGAGGCCGCCGTGGTCGACGGCGTGGTGGACCATCGCGACGCCCTGCTCACCGACGACGAACGCGCCGCCGGGGACCGCATGTACCCCTGCGTGTCCCGCTCCTGCGGCGCCCGGCTCGTACTGGACCTGTGAGGTCGGGCCCGGTGGGACCCGGACCCGTGGGACGACCGCGCCCGCGACGGACACCACGACCGGCCGGACCCCCGGCCCCGAGGCGACGGAGGTCGCGACCATGACCGAGACCCTGGCCGGCGGGGCACCCGCCGGCGGGCCGTCCCTGCCCGTCATCGACACCGACCCCTTCGGCCACGAGGTGCTGACGGACCCGCTGCCGCTGGACGCCGCGCTGCGCGAGGCCGGGCCGCTGGTGTACCTGAGCGCGCACGACATCTACGCGGTGGCCCGCCACGAGCACGTGTACGCGGCCCTGCGCGACTGGCAGGGCTTCCAGTCCGGGGCCGGAGTGGGCCTGTACAACTTCCGTACGCAGAAGGCCTGGCGGCCGCTGAGCGCGCTGGTGGAGGCCGACCCGCCGCACCACGACGCCCCGCGCCGGGTGCTGTCCGCCCTGCTCGGGCCCCGTACGCAACGCCGGCTGCGCGCGGAGTGGACGGCGGCGGCACGGGACATGGTCGACCGGCTGCTGACCACGGGCCCGGGGGACGGGCGCGCCGGCTCCGTCGTGGAGTTCGACGCCGTCACCTGCCTCGCGGAGGCGTTCCCGCTGCGGGTGTTCCCCGACGCGCTCGGCCTTCCCGAGGACGGGCGGGAGAAGCTCCTGCCCTTCAGCGACTTCCTGCTCAACGCCTTCGGCCCGCGCAACGAGCTCGTCGCCCGGGACGCGCCACGGGCGAGGGAGCTGTCGGACTGGGTCGTCGCCCACTGCGAGCGCGAGGCGCTCGCCGAGGGCGGGTTCGGGACGGAGATCTGGTCGGCGGCCGACCGCGGCGATATCACCCCCGAACAGGCGCCCTCCGTGGTGCGCTCGCTGTTCGCGGCCGGCGTCAACACCACCGTGCACGCCCTGGCCGCCGTGCTGTACGCGCTCGCCACCCACCCCGCGCAGTGGCGGCGGCTGCGCGCCGAACCGGGTCTGGTGCGGGTGGCGTTCGAGGAGGCGGTGCGCTGGGCGTCGCCGGTGCAGACGTTCTTCCGTACCGCCACCGCCTCCGCGCGGGTCGACGGCGTGGCGGTGCCGGACGGCGCGAAGGTCCTGCTGTTCCTCGGCGCCGCCAACCGCGATCCCCGGCGCTGGGCCGACCCCGACGCCTACGACCTGTCCCGCGACCCGTCCGGGCATGTGGGGTTCGGCTTCGGCATCCATCAGTGCGTGGGCCAGAACCTGGCGCGCCTGGAGGCCGAGTGCCTGCTCACCGCCCTCGTCGAACGGGTCGCGGAGCTGGACGCCGCCGGGCCCGCCCGACGCCGCCTCAACAACACGCTGCGGGCCTGGGATTCGATTCCGGTTCGGGCCCGCATCGCACCGTAGTGCGGGGGTCGCTCCGTTCCCATCTGGGTGTTTGCCTCGCTCATCGATGCGATATACCGTGTGGGCACAGCTGATGTGGACAGTGTGAACTCCCGTCCTCATCGCGCGGCCGGCCGAGCGTCATCTCGCAGGCGCACAACGCTGATCAAGGGAGAAATCGCGTGACCACGGTCAATTCGAGTGCGGCGGCGGATGACGCCGAGGTCCCCCGCACGGCAGCGGACCCCCGCCGATGGCTGGTGCTGGCCCTCTTATCCGGTCTGCAGTTCATGATCCTGCTGGACATGACCGCGGTGAACGTGGCGTTACCGCAGATCCAGAACGGGCTCGGCTTCTCCCCGGCCGGCCTGGCCTGGGTCGTCAACGGCTATGTCCTCGCGGCCGGCGGGCTGTTGATGCTCGGCGGCCGGCTGGCCGACGTCTTCGGCCGACGACGACTGCTGGTGACCGGCGTCGTCGTCTTCGCGGTCTCCTCGGCGGTCTCCGGGGCGGCCGTCGACCCCTGGATGATGATCGTGGGCCGGGTCGGCCAGGGCACCGCCGAGGCGCTCGCCGCCCCCGCCTCCCTCGGCCTGATCGCCCTGCTCTTCACCGACGCGAAGGAGCGCACGAAGGCGCTCGGCGTCTGGGGCGGCATCATCGGACTGGGCAGCACCGTCGGCTCCGTCATCTCCGGACTGCTGACCGACCTGGCGTCCTGGCGCTGGATCTTCTTCATCAACCTCCCCGTCGCCCTGCTCGTCCTCGTGATGGTTCCCCGGCTGGTGTCCGAGAGCCGGATGGTGCGGGAGAAGGGCCAGGCGCTCGACGTCGTCGGCGGCATCACCCTCACCCTGGGCCTGACCGGCGTCGTCTACGGCCTGCTGCACGCGGCCGACCACTCCTGGGGCTCCACCACGGTCGTGGTCCCGCTCGTCGCCGGCGCCGCGCTGCTCGTGGCGATGCTCCTCATCGAACGCCGCGCCCGCAACCCCCTCATCCCGCTGGGCTTCTTCGCCAACCGGACCAGGTCGGTCGTCAACGCCGCCACGCTGTTCTTCATGGCCGCCTTCATCTCCTACAGCTTTATGCTGACCCTCTTCGAACAGCAGGTGCTGGACTACTCCCCGCTGGTCAGCGGGCTGGCCTGGCTGCCGCTGAGCGTCGCCATCGGCGCCGGCATCGCCGTGGGCACCGCCCTGATCCCCCGCGTGGGCATCCGCCCGGTGGCGGCCGTCGGATACGTCGGCGCCGGCGTGGGCCTCTTCATCACCAGCACGATCGACGTCCACAGCTCCTACCTCGGCGGGATCCTGCCGGGCATGGTGGTGTTCGGCCTGTTCGCCGGCGCCAGCATGCCCGCCGCGACCAACGCCGCGCTGCACGGCGTCACCGTCCAGGACTCCAGCCTGGCCTCGGGCGTACAGAGCACCATGCAGCAGATCGGCGGAGCGCTCGGCGTGGCCATCCTGGTGGCCCTCGCGATCCGGCACGCCGGCGACGCCATCGGCGGCGGCACCCGCCCCGACATCGCGACGACGGAGGGCTACGCCCTGGCCATCCGCATCGGCGGGGCGCTGATCGTCTTCGGCGGGATCCTCCTCGCGGCACTGCTGGAGAAGGTCGACACCACACTGCGGGACCCGACGGCCGAGCGCCTCGCGGACGCCCGCTGATGAGGGCCGCCGGGAGGTCCGCGACCGCTCGGCGGCCTGCCCAACCGAGCCGGAAGGGGTACGAGGGATGAACGCGCTCCCCACGGACCCGGCCGTCGAGAGCCGGGCCGGCCTGCTCGCCGTCGACGCCGACCACCTGTGGCACCCCTGGTCGCCGAGCCGCGTCAGCCCGGACACCGTCGTCGCGGTGTCCGGGCGGGGGTGCGAGGTGTGGGACGCGGACGGCCGCCGCTACCTCGACGCCAAGTCCTCGGGCCTGAACGCCACGCTCGGCTACGGCTGCCGTCCCGTCATCGACGCGGTGAACGCCCAGCTGTCCCGCCTGATGACCTACGACATGGGCGAGGGCGCCAACGTGCCGGCCATCCGGCTGGCGCGGCGCGTCGCGGAGCTGACGGGGCCGCCGCTGACCCGCACCTTCTTCTGCAACAGCGGGTCCGAGGCGATGGAGACGTGCATCCGCATCGCCCGCTTCTACCACGCGGTCCTCGGAGCGCCCCGGCGCCACCTCGTCGTCTCGTTCGAGAACGCCTACCACGGCGCGACCATGGCCGCCGCCGCGTGCTCGGCGGGCTCGTCGCCCGTGGCGAAGGAGGTGACGCCCGCCGGCTTCGTCACCCTGCCCCGGCCCGGCCGGGCCGCCGACGGGGCCGGCGCCCTGCGGGACTTCCTCGCCCGGCACGGCGACCGCACCGCCGCGGTGCTCGTCGAGCCGGTGCAGTCACGGGGCGGCCACCTCCTGCCCGACGCCAGCCTGCGCGCCGTACGGGAGCTCTGCGACCGGCACGGCGCCCTGCTGGTCCTCGACGAGGTGACGACCGGATTCGGCAGGACGGGCCGGATGTTCGGCTACCAGCACTCCGGGGTCCGCCCCGACCTCCTGGCCACCAGCAAGGGGCTGACGGCCGGGTACATGTCGCTGGCCGCGGTCACCACGACGGAGCACGTCTTCGACGTCTTCGACGCGAACAAGACGAAGGCCGGCTTCGTCCACGGCCACACCCACTCCGGCCACGCCGCCGCCTGCGCGGCCGGGCTGGCGGTGCTCGACGTCGTCGAGTCCGAGGGCCTGGTCGCCAACGCCGAGGCCCGCGGCGCCCAGCTGCTGGCCGCCCTGGAGGAGACGCGCCCGCTGCCGTACGTCCGCGACGTACGCGGCCGCGGGCTGCTGGTCTCCCTCGAACTCGACGGCTCGCGGCGCGCCGCACGCGTGCGTGCGCACATGAAGGACGGCGGCGTCCTCGTCCGGCGCACCGGACCGAACGTCCTCGTCGCCCCACCGCTGATCGTCACCCGGGACGAGACCGAGCGGATAGCGACAGCGCTGCTGGCCGCCGTGTCGGCGACGGCGACGCCCGCGCCATAACCCCCGCCACAGAGAACGACGGAACAAGGAGAACGCACCATGCCCGAGGCACCGAAGACCGCCCAGACCATCGACACGAAGTTCACTGCGCCCATCACCCAGGACAACAACAGCGGCTGGACCTGTGTGCTCATGCCCGGATCCAGCGAGTTCTTCGGCACGGGCAGGGCCGTCAAGGTCGCCGGCACGGTCGACGGGCACGCGTTCCAGGCCACCATGCTGCCGGTCGGCAACGGAGTCCACATGCTCCCGCTCAAGGCGGCGCTGCGGAAGGTCCTGGCCAAGGACCAGGGCGACGAGATCACCGTGCACCTCGAGCAGCGCTTCAGCTGACCGGGCGCACGCAGGGCCCCGCCGTCCCGTGACGGCGGGGCCCTGCGTGCGCGGTGCTACGCCAACGGGCTGCTCAGCACCTTCCGCAGCACGTCGGCGAACTCCTCGGGCCGCTCGAGGAAGCCGACGTGCTCGCCGGGGAACTCGACCGGCAGCGAGCCGAGCAGCTCGCACAGCGCCATGGACGTCCGGTACGTCTCCAGGGCGCCGGAGTCGGCGCCGATGCCGACGACGACCCGCGCCGGACCGGAGGCCAGGGCGCGCGTCCCGGGCACGTAGCGGGTGGTGTGCCGCAGCTCGTGGGCGAAGAAGCGGGCGCCGTCCACGAGATCCATGGGCGAGGGCTCGTCCGGCGCGGCCGCCGGGGCATCGCCGTCCCCGTCGCCGGCGAGCCCGGATCCGGCCATGAACTTCCACCAGGCCGCCTCCGCGCCTTCCCGGTGGAACGTCTCCACGATGTCGTCGACCATGGCACGCCGGTCGGCGGCGTCGGGCAGCAGCTCCAGCAGCGGAGGCTCGTGCGCGACGAGGGTCCGCACCCGCTCCGGGTGCCGCTCCACCAGCGCGAGCCCGGTCACCGCGCCGCCGCTGCTGCCGAACACGTCGGCGGTGCCGGCCCCCACCACGTCCAGGAGGGCGGCGACGTCGTCCGCCCGCAGCTCGGGGGTGGAGTCCTGCTCGGGGTCGTCGAGGGCGCTGCCCGCGATGCCGCGCGGGTCGTGGGTGACGACGGTGTAGTCGCCCACGAGCGCGTCGGCCAGCGGCGCGAAGGCGGCGATGCCCATGGGCGACCCCAGGAGCAGCAGCACCGGTCCCGCCCCGCGCACCTCGTAGCGCAGGTGCGCTCCCGGGACGCCGAGGGTCCGCGTCATCGTCATGGCCGGTGGTCCTTCCGTGAGCGGTCGTGGCGACGGCGGGGGAGGGGGCCGCTTCGCCCGTCCAACTCCCGTTCGTCACGCAGCTCAACGTTTCTGCAGCCCCTCAGGTCACTGCCGAGGACCCGCGAAGGACATACCGTTACCGCGTCTCAGCGGAAGACGCGCTCCATCACCCTGCGGGCGACGGGCCGCGGCGCGTGGTCGAGCGCCGCCGTCATCAGGCGCGTGACGGTGCCCGGGACGGTCACCGTGCGCCCGGCGTCCCACGCCCGCAGCGCCCCGGCCACCACCTCCTCGGCCGTGGTGTGACCCGGCGTCTTCTCCACCCGGTCGCCGAGCCCCGCGACGTCGCCGAACTCCGTGACGGTCGGCCCCGGGCACAGCGCCATGGCCCGTACGCCGGTGCCCCGCAGCTCGCACGACAGCGCCTCGGCGAACGACAGCAGGAACGCCTTGCTGGCCCCGTACGCCGCCAGATAGGGCGTGGTGACGAAGCCGAGCGTCGACGCCACGACGATGACGCCGCCGGAGCCGCGCGCGACCATCCGCGGCACCACCCGGGAGGTCAGGTCCACGCTCGCCATCACGTTCAGCCGCAGCATGGCGAGCGTGTCGGAGGGATCCGTCTCGGTGAACCTCCCGCGGATGCCCCGGCCGGCGTTGCAGACGAGCAGGCCGGCGCCGCCGAGCTCCTCGGCGCGGGCGGCCACCGCCTCGGTCGCGCCGTCCGCGGTCAGGTCGCGGACCTCGGCGACCACCCGCCCGTTCGAGCCGGCCTCGAGGGCCGCGAGGCGGTCGGCCCGCCGGGCCACGGCCAGGACCCGGTGGCCGCGCGCGAGCAGGACGCGGGTGAACTCCGCGCCGATACCGGAGGACGCCCCGGTGACGATCGCCAGTGGTGCATCAGACATGGTTGCTCCCAGGGGAAGACGCCGGCGCACGATCGGTGTCTCGAAACTACGTGCCCCGGCCTTCCGCCCGCTTCTCGCTGTGTGCCGTATGTGCGAGGGTGGCCGCGTGATCGGCGTCACGCTCCCGGCGGCCGTGCGCCGATGTCGAAATCCGCCCCGCCGCTCCGACTCCTTGGTGAGGCGCCGCCACCGGCACCCGCGATCCGAGGGAGAGTGACGTGAAGTACCTGATCCTGCTGCACAACAACCCCACCAGCTGGAAGCACCCGATGTTCCTCCACCAGGACAAGGAGCTGTCGGCCGAGGAGCGGGACGCGCGCATGGCCGAGTTCGGGATGCTGATGGAGGAGATCTCCAAGTCCGGCGAACTGGTCGACGCGCAGCCGCTGGCCGACCCGGTCCTGGGCCGGACCGTGCGGATGCGCGACGGGGCGCTGGCGGTCACGGACGGGCCCTTCGCCGACTCCAAGGAGCAGATGGCGGGCTACTTCGTCGTCGACTGCGACAGCATGGACCGCGCGGTCGAGATCGCCTCCCGGTTCCCGGACACCCGTGACGGCGTCGCCGAAGTCCGCCCGATCATGGACCAGTCCGGCTCGGAGATGTGACGGCCTCCCCCGCCATCGAGGACCTGCTGCGCGAGCTGGCGCAGCAGGTCCTCGGCCTGCTCGTGCGGCGGCACCGGGAGTTCGACGCCTGCGAGGACGCCGTCCAGGAGGCGCTGCTCGCCGCCTTCGTGCAGTGGCCCGAGAAGGGGATCCCTGACAACCCCAAGGGCTGGCTGGTCACCGTGGCCACCCGGCGGCTCGCCGACGCCTGGCGCAGCGACTCGGCCCGTCAGAACCGGGAGAGCACGGTCTTCGCGCTGACGCCCGCCGACGAGCTGCGCGCGCCCGGCCCCGGCGAGGAGGCCGCGGCCCGGGGCGACGACACGCTGACCCTGCTGTCGCTGTGCTGCCACCCGGTGCTGTCGCCCGCGTCCCGGATGGCGCTCACCCTGCGCGCCGTCGGCGGGCTCACCACCTCGCAGGTGGCCCGGGCGTTCTTCGTGCCCGACGCCACGATGGCCCAGCGCATCAGCCGGGCCAAACAGCGGATCAGGGAGGCCGGCCTCGACTTCCCGCTGCCGCCGGAGGAGGAGCGCGAGCGTCTCCCGGTCGTCATGCACGTGCTGTACCTGATCTTCAACGAGGGCTACACCGCCTCGTTCGGCGCCGACCTCGGCCCGGGCGACCTGACCCGCGAGGCCATCCGGCTCACCCGCGAGCTGCACGGCCGGCTGCCCGGTGACGCCGAGGTGGCGGGGCTGCTGGCCCTGATGCTGCTGACCGAGGCCCGCCGCCCCGCCCGCACCGGCCCCGGCGGCATCCTGGTGCCGCTCGCCGAGCAGGACCGCGGCCGCTGGCGGCAGGACCTGATCGACGAGGGCACCGCGCTCCTGGACCGCACGTTCGCCCGCGGCCCGGTCGGCCCGTACCAGCTGCAGGCCGCGATCGCGGCGCTGCACGACGAGGCGAAGTCCTCCGAGGACACCGACTGGAAGCAGATCCTGGCGCTCTACCACCTGCTCGAGACGGTCTGGCCCAGCCCCGTCGTCCAGCTCAACCGGGCCGTGGCGCTGGCCATGGTGCGCGGGCCGCACGCCGCGCTCGAGCTGCTGGAGACCCTGGAGGCCGACGCCCGGATGGCGCGCCACCACCGGCTGCACGCCGTCCGGGCCCACCTGCTGACGATGGCCGGCGACGCCGCCGGCGCGCGGGCCGCCTTCGAGACGGCGGCCCGGCGCACGACGAGCCTTTTGGAGCGGCGCTACCTCGAGGCCAGGATCGAGGAGCTGTCGCCCGGCCTCACGCGCCGGCCGGGGCCGGCTCGCCCAGACGCACCGGCAGCTCCTTGTGACCGTTCATGATGAAGGTGCCCTGCGGCTCCAGCTCCTCGGGCGCCACCGCCAGGGACAGGTCGGGGAAGCGCTCGAACAGGGCGGGCAGGGCGATCTTCAGCTCCAGGCGGGCCAGCGGCGCGCCGAGGCAGAAGTGCACCCCGTGACCGAACGAGAGGTGCGTCTTGTCCGCGCGCGCGGCGTCGAACTCCCCGGCGCTCGCTCCGTGCACCTCCGGGTCGCGGCCCACCGCCGCGAAGCCCATGAGCACCGGGTCGCCCCTGCGGACGACGACGTCCCCCAGCGTGACGTCCTCGGTCGCGAAGCGCAGCGGGAGCTGGGCGACGGGCGCCTGCACCCGTAGCGTCTCCTCGATCACGTCGTCCCAGGAGACCTTCCCCCGCACCAGCAGCTCGCGCTGGTCGGGCTGGGTGAGCAGGGCGAGCACGGCGTGGCTGAGGGCGTTCATCAGCGTCTCGGAGCCGGCGCCGAGCATGAGGTGGAGGGTGCCCACCATCTCCTCGTCGCTGAGGTGGGTGCCGTCGGCCTCCCGGGCCGCGAGCAGCAGGCTGGTCAGGTCCTCGCCGGGCGTGCGCCGCTTGAGCTCGGCGAGTTCGTACAGCTCGCGGTGCCACTGCTCGACGTTGGCCTCGGCCTCGTCGCCGGTGATGGAGGTGCTGACGTTCACCCCGGCGCCGCGCAGGGCGGCGGCCCGGGCCGACTCCGGTACGCCGAACATGTCGCAGATGACCCGGGCGGGCAGCGGGGTGGCGAAGCGGCCCTTGAGGTCGACGACCTCGCCGGGCGGGGTGTCGGCCAGGCGGTCGAGCAGGTCGCGGACGATGTTCTCGATGAGCGGCCGGGTCGCCTCGACCTGCCGGGTGGTGAAGCCGCGCTGGATCAGCTTGCGCAGCCGCATGTGGTCGTCGCCGTCGTTGGTGGTCATGTTGTCCATCAGGAGCCAGCCGATCAGCGGCCAGTTCGAGGGGATCTCGCCCGCCGCGAACGCCGGCCACTTCTGCGGGTCCTTGACGAAGCGGGGGTCCGACAGCACCTGCTTGGCCATCTCGTAGCCGGTCACCGACCAGCCCTCGACGCCGCCGGGCAGCTCGACCCGGGCGACCGGTCCCCGCTCGCGGATGCGGGCGCCTTCCGCGTGGATGTCCCGGCCCGTGGTGTCCAGGACGACGGGGCAACGATTCTCCATCGGGTGTCTCCTCCAGGGGTCAGACGGAACCAGGGGTCGGACGGAACCGGGTCAGACGGAAGTGAAGAACTCCGCGAGCAGGGGTGCGCCCAGCTTCTGGTTGAACAGGTGGCCCTCGCTCGGCATGCTCACGAACCGGCCGCGGGGAATCCCCGCGGCCAGGGCCCGGCACGGGGCGAGCATCCACTCGGGGCTGTCGTCGCCGCCGATGACGAGGGTGGGAACGGCGATCTTCGGCAGGAGGTCGAGGGGGACCTCGGTGCTGTCGTCGCTGATGACCGAGTCGTAGATGACGGTGGGTGCGACCGCCTCGAAGGACGGCCAGACCGGGTGCTCCCGGAACCGCTCGATCGACTCCTCGCCGAAGCCGATGTCGACCTTGAGGAACAGGGCCACCGCGTCGCCCCTGCGGTCGGCCGCGATCAGCCGGCGCAGCTCGTCGTGGTAGCCCTCGGGTACGCGGGGGCCGCCGTACGGGGGCTCGTACATCGCCAGGTTCGCCATGGGCAGGCCGGCGGCCGCGCCCCGGACGGCTATCATCCCGCCGGTGCAGTTGGCGAAGACCGAGGCCGATCCGCCCGCCGCCTCGAGCACCGCCGCCAGGTCCTCGACCTCCCGCTCGACCGACCACCGCTCCGGCTGCGCGTCCCCGCTCCCGCCCCGGCCGCGGCGGTCGTAGTTGAAGACGGTGAACCGCTCCGAGAGCGCCTCGGCGAGCCGGGCGAACATCGCCTTCTCGTTGAGGCCGCCACCGAGGATCACCACGGACGGCCCGCTGCCGGACCGCTCGAACGCGATCGGGGTGCCGTCGGCCGACGGCACCCTCTCCAGCTCGATGCCGCGTAACCCGAAGCCGACGTTGTCGAGGTTGGCCGCAGTCTCTGGTGTCTCCATCGGGATTCTCCTCGCGGTCGCGGTCGTACGGGCCTGTGACGACCGCTCACCACGCTAGATCCCGGACCGGCCCGTGACTTCCTCCAGATTGCCGACTTGAGGACCCCGACCGACCGACCGACCGCTACCGGGCCCGGAGCGTGCGCAGGAACGCCCGCAGGTCGTCGGTGAACAGCCCGGGCTCCTCCAGGGCGGCGAAGTGCCCTCCCCGCGCGAGCTCGTTCCAGTGCGCGAGGTCCGGGAACGCGGCCTCGGCGAGGCGCCGTTCGGGCCGCGCGATGTCGTGCGGGTACACCGCCACCCCCAGCGGCCCGGGGACCGGTGGCAGCGGGCGGGGCGGGGCCGCCGACGTGGGCAGGAACGCGGCGTTGTCGTAGTAGAAGTGGGCCGACGAGCCGGCGGTCCCGGTCAGCCAGTACAGCGTGACGCCGGCGAGCAGCGCGTCGCGGTCCACGGCCTCCTCGGGCGCCTTGTCCGCGCCGGTCCACTCCAGGAACTTCTCGGTGATCCAGGCGAGTTGGCCGACGGGCGAGTCGGTCAGGCCGTAGCCGAGGGTCTGCGGCCGGGTCGTCTGGACGGCCATGTAGCCCAGGCCCTCGGCCGCCTTCGGGTCCGGCTCCTCCGGGGGCGTCAGCAGGAAGTTCACATGCGTGCCCACGACGTGCTCGCTGTCGGTCGCGCCGAGGAGCAGGGAGACGAAGGCGCCGAGGTCGCCGCCCTGCGGGACGTAGCGGTCGTAGCCGAGCGAGGCCATCAGCGCGGCCCACACGCCCGCCACCCGCTCGACGGACCAGCCGTGCCGCGTCAGCGGGCCGGAGTAGCCGAAGCCGGGCAGCGAGGGGACGACCACGTGGAAGGCGTCCGCGGGATCGCCGCCGTGGGAGCGGGGGTCGCTCAGCGGGCCGAGGACGTCCAGGAACTCGAGGAACGATCCGGGCCAGCCGTGGGTGAGCAGCAGCGGCATCGCGCCGGGCTCGGGGGAGCGGACGTGCAGGAAGTGGATGTCGGCGCCGTCGACGGTGGCGACGAACTGCGGGAACGCGTTGACGCGCGCCTCCGTGGCGCGCCAGTCGAACTCCTCGCGCCAGTAGTCGGCGAGCTCCTGGAGGTAGGGCTGCGGCACCCCGCGGCTCCAGCCGGTGTCGGGCACCGGAGCGGGCCAGCGCGTCGACGCCAGCCGCGCGCGGAGATCGTCCAGGGCTGCCTGCGGGGTCGCGACGCGGAACGGGCGTATCACCTGGTCCTCATTTCTGCTTCCGCCGTGAGGGGTCGAGCCCGGACGCTACAAGGCGGGCCGCCGGCCGCCTACGGTCCGGGACGGATCGAGCAGTCCCGGAGAAATCGGCCGCGGTCCGGTCCGTACGCCGCAACGTGGGAGAAGAGGAGTTCGCGGCCGTCGCACTAGCGTTTCCCCCACCGCTTGCTCATTCGGATCACGGGGAGGCGCACTTCATGGCAGCCAAGATCGGCGACCACGCCGTCGTGCTCGGTGGCAGCATCGGCGGCCTGCTCGCCGCCCGCGTGCTCTCCGACGCCTACGACCGGGTCACCGTCATCGACCGCGACGACCTCACGGGCGCGGGCGCGGACGTGCGCCGCTCGGTGTCCTGGGCCGTCCACATCCACGCCCTGCTCGAGCGCGGCCGGCAGATCATCGAGGAGCTGTTCCCCGGCTTCGTCGACGACATGCTCGCCCTCGACGTGCCCGTGGGCGACTACGGAACCACCTGCCACTACTACTTCAACGGCCGGATGCTCGCGGAGACCGAGACCGGGATGGCGTGCGTGGCCGCCAACCGCCCCGTGCTCGAACACTTCCTCCGCACCCGCGTCGCGGCCCTCCCCGGCGTCGTCCTGCGCGAGGGCACCGACATCACCGGCCTGCGCGCCTCGGCCGGCAACGGCCGCATCACCGGGGTCACCGTCCGCCCGCACGGCGACGGCGACGCCGAGGGCGCGGCCGAGACCATCGAGGCCGACCTGGTCGTCGACGCCACGGGACGGGCGTCGCGCACGCCGCGCTGGCTGGAGGAGCTCGGCTACGCACCGCCGCCCGAGGAGAAGGTCCACATGGACCTGACGTACACGACCATGGACTTCGTCGGCCCGCTGCCCGACGACCCGCTCGGCGAGGACATCGCGCTGGTCCCGACCGCGACCCCCGCGTTCCCGCGCGGGGCGATCTTCGCGCGGCTGGCCGACCGGTACGCCCTCACCCTCACCGGCATCAACGGCGACCGCGCGCCCACCGACCGCGAGGGCTTCCTCGCCTACGCCAGGACGCTGCCCATACCCCAGGTCCACGCGGCCGTCCGCGACGCCGAACAGCGCGCCCCCGCGGGCAGTTTCCGCTTCCCCGCCAGCGTCCGGCGCCGCTACGAGCGCCTGCGGCGCTTCCCGGCGGGGTACCTGGTCATCGGGGACGCGGCCTGCGTCTTCAACCCCGTCTACGCCCAGGGGATGACGGTGGCGGCCCTCGGGGCGACCGTGCTGGCCCGGCACCTCCAGACGCCCGGCGGCCCCCGGGCGGACGCCTACTTCCGCGACCTCGCCCGCGTCACCGACGCGCCCTGGAGCATGTCGGCCGCCGCCGACCTCGGCTACCCCCAGGTGCGCGGCCGGCGGACGGTGGCGACCCGGATGGCCAACGTCTTCATGCCCCGCGTGCAGGCCGCCGCCGCCAACGACCCCGTCGTGGCGCGGAAGTTCATCCGGACGATCTCGCTGATCGACCCGCCGCAGGGGCTGATGAAGCCGTCCGTGATCGGGCGGGTGCTGTTCGGGCCGGGCGCACGGTCCCGCTCCGGGGTTCCCGCGAACACCCCGGCAGCCTTCCGGTGACCCGACCCCGACCCACCGGCCGGCGGACCGGCGCGCCAGGGGCCGGCGGAACCGGGAGCACCGACGAACCCGGGAGCACCGACCGGCCCGGGACCGCCGGCCCGCCCGCCGCGCGCTTCCGGTGGGGCGCGCTGGTCCTTCTGTGCTTCGCCAACTTCGCGGTCCTCCTCGACTCGCAGAGCGTCATCCTGGCGCTGCCCCGGCTGGCCGCCGACCTCGGCATGTCCACCGGCGACGCGCAGTGGGTGCTCAGCGCCAAGCTGCTGACCTTCGGCGGCCTGCTCCTGCTGGGCGGCCGGACCGCCGACCGCCTCGGGCGCCGCCGGGTCTTCATGACCGGCACGGCGCTGTTCCTCGTCAGCTCGACGGCCTGCGGCCTGGCCCCGAACGGCGCGGTGCTCATCGGCGCCCGGGCGCTGGGCGGGGTGGCGGCCGCCCTGATGGTGCCCACCGCCCTGTCGATCCTGGTGAACACCTTCCCCGAGGGCCGGAGCCGCAACACCGCGCTCGCCGGCTGGGCGGGCATCGGCGGCATCGGCGCCACGGCCGGCCTGCTCGTGGGCGGCCTGCTCACCCAGGCGCTCGGCTGGACCTGGGTGTTCTTCATCAACGTGCCCGTCAGCCTGCTCGTGCTGGCGCTCGCCCCCGCCCTGCTGACGGAGAGCCGCGCCGCCGAGCGGCAGGGCTCGTACGACGTCGCCGGAGCCGTGACCGGCACCGCCGCGCTCTTCGCGATCGTCCTCGCCGTCATCCGGGCGTCCGCCACCGGCTGGACGAGCCCGCGGACCCTCGGCCTGTTCGCCGTCGCCGCCCTGCTCGCCGCGGTGTTCGCGGCCGTCGAACGGCGGTCGGCCTCACCGCTGCTGCCCCCGGCCATGCTGCGCCGCCGCGCCCTGGCCGGCGGCGACCTCGTCACGCTGACGATGGGCATGGCGGCCTTCGGGCTGTCGGTGGCGAGCTCGCAGTACGGGCAGGTCGTGCTCGGCTACGGGCCGCTCGAGTTCGGCCTGCTGCAGTCCGTCATGCCGACCCTGGCCTTCGTGGGCGCGTACGCCGGGCAGAGCGTGGTGACCCGGGCGGGCCTCCGGCCGGTGGTCGTGGCCTGCCTGCTCCTGCTGGGCGCGGGTTCCCTGCTGCTGTCCCGGGTGCCCGCGGACGGGAGCTACGTGCCCGACATCCTGTGGGGCCTGGTCGTGTTCGGCCCCGGCCTGGGCGCCGGCACGGCCGCGGCGTCGGTGGCCGCGCTGGCGCGCGTCCCCGAGCACGCCAGCGGCGTGGCCTCCGGGCTCAACGTCGCCTCGCTGCAGATCGGCGGGGCGCTGGGGGTCGCGGTGATCACCTCGACGGCCACCACGTTCACCGCCGCGCCGGGCGGCCCGGACGGGCTGACGGCGGGCCTGCGGGCCGCCTTCCTCGCGTGCGCCGCCTGCGCCGCGCTCGGGCTGGTGCCGGCGCTCACCCTGCTGCGCCGCTCCCCGGCCGACGCCCGGCGCGAGGCCGGGCAGCGGCCGGGGACGGGGCGGGCTTGAGCGCTCACTCCCGGACGCCGCGGACGATCAGCCGCCTGGCGCGGGGGTCGTAGACGCGGCCGTCGAAGTCGCCGAAGCACTCGACGCCGGTGAAGCCGGCTTGCTCGAACATCGCCCGCAGCTCGGCCGCGCTGTAGACGTACGAGGTCAGCGACGCGGAGTGGGACCGGCCGTCGCGGATGAGCGTCCAGTCGGTCCGCAGCCGGGTGAAGTCGTCGAGGACGGTGTCGCGCAGCAGGACGGTCGCCCCGGGCAGGTCGACGACCTGGGGCCGCCCCACGCGCCGGGCCAGGACCTCCTTGCCCAGGACGTCGATCAGCAGCCGTCCGCCCGGGGCGAGGCTCGCGTGCGCGTTGCGCAGGACCTGGAGGTTCTTCTCCGGGTCGGAGAAGTACCCGAACGACGTGTACATGTTGATCACCACGTCGAAGGCGGCGGGCCGCGCGAACTCGGCCATGTCGGCCTCGACGAGCCCGGCGGACGCCCCGGCGGCGGCGCAGGCCTCCTTGGCCCGCTCCAGCATGGCGGCGCTGAGGTCGACGCCGGTCACCTGGTACCCCTGCCGGGCGAGCGGCACCAGGTACAGGCCGGGCCCGCAGCACAGGTCCAGCACCCGGGAGCCGGCCGGGAACGCCAGCAGCGGCGAGAAGGCCACGTTCTCCGCCGCCTCGGCCGCCCGCCGCGGGGAGAACATGAACTCGGCGAATCCCGACCACAGGCCGTCGTTCTCGTACCAGTGCATGAGCGTCCCGTCCTCGTCCTCTCGATGGCCTTCGTGTCCCGCCCGGATGCCGCTCACGCGCGCGTGCCGTGGGCGCCGTGCAGGACCTTGAGGTAGGCGAGGTGGTCGGGCAGGGCGGCCGCGTAGATGTCGCGCTCCTTGTCGATGTGCTCGAACATCTCCCACGCGGCGTCGTCGTTCATCAGCTCCACCGACGGTGGGGCCTTGGTGAAGCCGAACTCCATCCCGGACAGGATCGCCCACAGGCTGCGGGTCTCGAACAGCCGCAGCTGGCTGCCGTCGGGGATGATCACGCTCTGCGCGTACTCGGTGAGCTTCTGCGCCAGGCTGTCGGGAACCGGCGCCTCGCGGACCGCCCGCCAGAACTCGGTGTCGTCGCGGTCGGTGAGGCAGTAGTGCATGACGATGAAGTCGCGCAGGTCCTCGAACGCGCTCGTCATCAGCTCGTTGTAACGGGTGACCCGGCGCTCGTCCAGGTCGCTGTCCGGGAAGTGCAGGACGAGCAGCGCCAGCTGGTACTCGATCAACGCGATGGTCGTGGACTCGAGCGGCTCGACGAAGCAGCTGGACAGGCCCACCGCGACGCAGTTGTTCACCCAGGACCGGCGGTTGTGCCCCACCCGCATCCGGATGTGGTTGGCCGGCACGTCGTGCGCCCGGGGGCCCAGGAAGTCGCGCAGCTCCTGCTCGGCCTTCTCCGGGGTCGTGGTGCGGCTCGAATAGACGTAGCCGGTGCCCTCGCGGTGGTAGAGCGGGATCTCCCAGATCCAGCCGTCGCCCCGGGCGTTGGCCGTCGTGTAGGGCCGTAGTCCGTCGCCGGGGTGGTCGGCCGGCAGGGCGATCGCCGAGTCGCACAGCAGCGTGTCCCGCTCGCTGACGAACGGCTCGTGCAGGGCCTCGTTGATCAGTAGCCCGCGGAATCCGGAGCAGTCGAGGAAGAGGTCGGCGTGGAGTTCGGCGCCGGTGTCCGTCACGACCTTCTCGATGTGCCCCCGGGGGTCGAGCGCGACGGCCTTCACGTCGGCCACCAGGTGGCGCACTCCCCGGCCCGTCGCCAGGTCCCGGAGGTACTCGGCGATGAGGGCTGCGTCGAAGTGGTAGGCGTAGCGGTAGCCGGGGTCGGGCGCGTCGGTGCCCGGCAGGGGCTTGGGGGCCTTGTCGAGCTCGCACAGCCGCTGCAGGGCCATGCCCGCGTCGCCGAACGTGGCGCGGACGCGCGGATCCCCCGCCAGCCGTTGCTTCAGCCAGAAATGGGCCAGTGAGACGCCCCGGCCGAAGCGCTTGTGAAAGGGCTGCTCGTAACTCGGCACCGGTGGTTCGGGAACGGTGAAGAAGGGATGGAAATAGGTGTGCCGGCTGCCGTCCGGACGCGGTTTCCGCCAGTCGTTGAACCGGACCGCCGACTTGAACGCCGCATTGCACCGCGGCATCCAGTCCTCCTCCTTCATGCCGAGAAAGGCGAATGTCGTCCGCAGGGTGGGGACCGTGGCCTCGCCCACCCCGATCCGGCCGATGCGGGCCGATTCGACGAGTGTTATCTCGACTTTCCCGCCGAACGCGCGGTTCAGATAGGCGGCGGACAGCCAGCCCGCTGTTCCGCCGCCGACGATCACGATCTTCCGGATGGGGCGTGCCACGGACGGATCTCCTTTACGAGCGACGGTCGGCCGGCGGGGACACGGCCGGGCGGCCGCGTCCCCCTCCCTCTCGGCGTTGCGGTGCCTCTCACCGGCCCCCGGGGGCCCCGGCGAGACCGGGGTAGCCCACCTGGACCAGCTGCTGGGCGGCCCCCGCGTACCACTCCGGGGCGTCCGGAGCCTCGGTGCCCAGGCCGTCGACGTAGCGGGTGAACAGGGAGAACACCGCCGCGATCAGCACGGTGTCGTGGATCTCGGTCTCGGTGGCGCCGGCGGACCTGGCGGCCGCGATCTGCTCCGCCGTCACCGACTTCCCGCTGTCCCGGGTGGTCAGGGCGATCCGGAGCAGGGCCCGCATCTTGTCCGACAGCGGGGCGTTGTGCGGGTCCTTCTGGGTCCGCTCCACCAGATCGGAGCCGCCCTCGAGCTGGGCCGCGGCGAACGCGCCGTGCGCCTGGGAGCAGAAGGAGCAGTCATTGCTCCGCGACACCACCGCGCCGATCAGTTCCCGCTCCCCGCGGCTGAGGGAATTCGGGCCGCGCAGCAGTACCTCCACCAGTTCGCCGAGCGGTTTCGCGGTCTCCGGGCGGAAGTCGAACAGGCCGATGATGCCGGGCTTTTCGGGGTCCACTGCGATGTGTGGCATTGCGAGCGCCCTCCACGGATTGACGTCGGTCAGGCCGATAATCCGTGCGCGGATCCGCGGAATCCATACTCCAGGTTGCTCATGCCGGGCCGCCCAGAGGCCCCGCCCCGATGCGCCGTACGGCCTCGGCTCGCAGTGCCTTCTTGTCGACCTTGCCGATCGGTGTCATCGGCAGGGACGGGATTGTCAACAGCCGCTCCGGCAGCTTGAACGCGGCCACGCCGGCCGCCAGCATCACCGCCCGTACGTCCGCCAGCGCCACCTCCCGTGTGCCGTCCGGAACGACGAACAGGCATACGCGCTCGCCGAGTTCGGGGTCCGGCGTCGCCACCGCCGCCGCGTGCGCGACGCCGCCGGCCCGTAGCGCGAAGTCCTCGACCTCCTCGGCGTTGATCTTCTCGCCGCCCCGGTTGACGACGTCCTTCTCCCGGCCGGTCACGACGAGATTGCCGCCCGGCCCCTCGCGCACGATGTCGCCCGTGCGGTACCAGCCGTCCTCGGTGAACGAACGCGCGTCGGTCGCGGGGGAGTCGTAGTAGCTCCGGGCGGTGTACGGGCCCCGGGCGAGCAGCACGCCGGGCTCGCCCGGCGCCACCGGCTCGCCGTCCGCGCCGACGACGCGGATCTCGTCGTCCGGGGAGATGGGCCGGCCCTGGGTGTGATGGACGACCTCGTCCGGGTCGTCGAGCCGCGTCAGGCACAACAGGCCCTCCGCCATCCCGAACACCTGCTGCAGCGTGCAGCCCAGCACCGGCGCGACCCGCCGCGCCGCCTCCGGCGTCAGCCGCGCCGCGCCGGCCTGCAGCAGCCGCAGCGAGGAGAGATCGGCGTCGCGGTTCTCCTCGCGGTGCTCCAGCCAGCGCATGACGACCGCCGGGACCACGGACGTCGCGGTGACGCGCTCCCGCTCGATCGCCGCGAACGCAGCCTCCGGCGCCGGGGAGTCCGCTATCACCACCCGGCCCCCGGCCAGCAGCGCGCCCAGCACGCCGGGACCGGCGTTGGTGAAGCCGTGGCCGAGCGGCAGCACGGCGAGGTAGACGGTGTCCGGCCCGAACCGGCACAGCTCGGCCGCGCGCGTGATCATGTAGGCGAAGTCGTCGTGGGTCCGGGCGACGAGCTTGGGGAGCCCGGTCGTCCCCCCGGAAAGCAGGAACGTCGCGACCCCGGCGGCGTCCGGCGCGGCCTTGTCGAGCAGGGCCGCCGTCGCCTCGGGGTCCTCCGCCGGCGCGCACAGCTCCCGCAGCGAGAGGCCGCCCGGCGCGACGTCGTCGCCCGCCACGACGACGTGCTCCGCGCCCGGTACCGCCGCGACGATCTCGTGGGCCATCGCCTGGTGGTCGAACCCCTTGAGCGTGCCGGGTACCACCAGCGCCTTCGCCCGCGCGTGCGCCACCACACCGGACAGCTCGTGGTGGCGGTGCTGCGGCAGCGCCCACACCGGCACGGCGCCCAGCCGGAAGCAGGCCACCGTGACGACCACGTGCTCCCAGCGGTTCGGCAGCTGCACCACGATCCGGTCGCCGGCGCCGATCCCCAGCCCGCTCATCCGCGCCGCCGCCCCGTCCGCGCGCGCCATCAGCTCGCGGTGGCTCAGGCGGACCGGGCCGTCCACGAGGCAGATCGCCTCCGGGGTGCGGCGCGCGGCCTCGGCGAGCCGGGATCCCAGCGAACGCCCCTCCCAGTAGCCCTTGGCCGCATAGCGGGCCGCCGCGCCGGCCGGCCACGGAACGACGTCCGGAGGGGAGGAAGTGACCGCTTGCTCGGGCATGTCTGCTCCTTCGGGCATGTCTGCTGCGTGCGTGCGCGCCTTTCTCCCCGCAGCCTAGGGACGCCGTCCGGCCCCGGCCGTCTCGGTGATTGCTGAATCGGGGCGCCCTCCTGAAGCCGCACGTCAGAAGTTGTCAGACGGTCCTCGCCGGGCAGAACCTGTCGCTCAGTGGGGCGGCCCGCCCTCGCGTGAGCCCTTCCTGACGTACAGGCAAAGGGCCGGACGCCGCCGCAGAAACGGCTGCCGGAGAAGGCGATCACCGGCCCCCTTTGCGTCGTGTCCGCTCGGTGAACCGAACAGGAGCGAGGACTTGACGGAGAAAGCAGCACCCGAGGAAGCAATCGCCATCATCGGCATGAGTTGCAGGTTCGCCCCGGACCTCGACTCGCCGGAGAGGTTCTGGGAGTTCCTCGCGAGCGGCCGCAGCACGGTCGGCGACATGCCGGACAAACGCTGGAAGCCCTACGCCTCGAGCAGCCCGCAGGCCACCGCCGTGATGCGGACGACCATTCGGCGCGGATCCTTCCTCGACGACATCGAAGGCTTCGACGCGGAATTCTTCGGGATCTCCCCCCGGGAGGCCGACTTCCTCGATCCGCAACAGCGGTTCATGCTCGAACTCTCCTGGGAGGCGCTGGCCGACGCGGGCATTCCCCCGCTCTCCCTGCGCGGCACCGACGCGGGCGTGTACGTCGCCGCGAATTCCAACGACTACGGCCGGCGACTCCTCGAGGACATCCCCCTCACCGGTGCGTACGCCGTCAATGGCGCCACCTTCTACGGAATCGCCAACCGCGTCTCCTACTTCCTCGACCTGCGCGGCCCCAGCATGGCCGTCGACACCGCCTGCGCCGGCGCGCTGACCGCCCTGCACATCGCGGCCGGCGCCCTGCTGACCGGGGAGACGCCCCTGGCGATCGTCGGCGGCGTCAACATCATGTCCACTCCCGCGCTCAACGTCGCCCTCCACGGCGCCGGGGCGATGTCCCCCGACGGCCGGAGCAAGGCCTTCGACAAGAACGCCGACGGCTACGGCCGGGGCGAGGGCGCCGGGGTGGTCGTCCTCAAGCGCCTCTCCGACGCCCTCCGCGACGGCGACTCCGTCCAGGCGGTCGTCCGCGGCAGCGGCCTGTTCCAGGACGGGCGCTCCGAGGGCATGATGGCGCCGAACGGCGACGCGCAGGAGCACATGCTGCGGCAGGCCTACGAGCGGGCGGGCGTCGACCCCGCCGGCGTCGACTACGTCGAGGCGCACGGTACGGGCACGCCGGCGGGCGACGGCGAGGAGGTCACCGCACTGGCCAGGGTCTTCGGCGCCGGCCGGCCGCCGCACCGCCCCTGCCTGATCGGATCGGTGAAGCCCAACATCGGCCACATCGAGGGCGGTTCCGGGATCGCCGGCGTCATCAAGACCGTGCTCGCGCTGCGGCACGAACAGCTGCCGCCCAGCCTGCACGACGAACCCCACCCCGACGTCGACTGGGCCTCCTCCGGGCTGCGCCTCGTCGGCGAGCCGGGGCCCTGGCCCGCGGCCGCCGGCCGGACCCGGCGGGCCGGCGTCTCCAGCTACGGCGTCGGCGGCACGATCGCCCACGTCATCCTGGAGGAGGGCCCGACAGGCGAGTTGGGTCCGACCGGCGAGGAGAGCCCCGCCGGCGAGGAGAGCCCCGGCGGCCGTACACCCGAGGACACCGGCGCGCCGGTCCGTACCCCCGCGGTGTTCCCCCTGTCCGCCGCGTCGGAGGCCGGGCTGCGCGCCCTGGCGGACTCCGTCGCCGACTGGCTGGACGCCCACCCCAGCGTCGCGCCGTCCTCGGTCGGGCACACCCTCGCCCTGCGCCGCTCGCACCTGGCGCAGCGGGCGGCTCTCGTCGCGGACTCCGCCGGGGGCCTGGCCGAGCGGCTGCGCGACCTCGCCGCGGGCCGTACCGGCCCCGGCATCGCTTCGGCGCGGACCGCGCCCGGCCACGAGGGCGAGGTCGTGTGGGTGTTCTCCGGGCACGGCGCCCAGTGGTCCGGAATGGGACGCGGACTGCTGGCGAGCGAACCGGCGTTCGCGGCACAGATCGACGCGCTGGCGGACGTCTTCCGCGACGAGCTCGGCTGGACGCCCCGCGAGGCGCTCGAGACCGGCGGCCCCTGGACGGCGGCCCACGTCCAGGCGCTCACCTTCGCCGTCCAGCTCGGCCTCGCCGAGGTGTGGCGCGGCCACGGCCTCGAGCCGGGCGCGGTCATCGGGCACTCCGTCGGCGAGATCGCCGCCGCCGTGACCGCCGGCGCGCTCGACGAGCAGGAGGCCGCCCGGTTCGCCTGCCGCCGGGCGGCCGCGCTGCAACGCCTGGAAGGGCGGGGCGCCATGGCCATGGCGGGCCTGCCGTTCGAGGAGGCCCGGCGGCGGCTCGCCGGACGGCCCGGCGTGGAGGCCGCGATAGCGGCGGACCCCGGTGCGACGGTCGTCTCCGGCGACCGGGCGGCGGTCGCCCGGATCGCGGAGGAATGGCGGGAGGCGGGAATCTGGATCCGGGACGTCGACTCGGACGTGGCGTTCCACAGCGCGCACGTGGAGGAGGTGGCCGGCGAGGTCGGCGCGGCCGCCCGCCGCCTCACCCCCGCCCGCCCACGGTGCCCCTCTACGGCACGGCCCTGGACGACGCCCGGTCGAAGGCCGCCCGCGACGGCGACTACTGGGTGGCGAACCTGCGCCGGCCCGTCCGCTTCACCCAGGCCGTCCAGGCCGCCGTCGAGGACGGCCACCGGCTCTTCCTCGAGATCTCCTCGCACCCCGTCGTGGCCCACTCGGTCGGCGAGACGCTGCTGCACCTCGGCGTCGAGGACGCGGCCGTCACCGGCAGCCTGCGGCGGAACGCCGACGAGACGGCCACACTGCTGGACGGCCTGGCCCGCCTGCACTGCCACGGCGCGGCGATCGACTGGACCCGGGACCACGGCGTCGGCGCACCGCTGCCCCTGCCCGCGACCGTGTGGCAGCACCGCCCGTACTGGATCTTCCCCGAGGACACCGGCGGCGCCGGCCTGGGCAGCGGCCACGACCCGGACAGTCACACGCTGCTCGGCGGCCGGATGACGGTCAGCGGCGCGCCGTCCCGGCAGGTCTGGCAGACACGGCTGGACCTCTCCAGCCGCCCCTACCCGCAGAGCCACGGGCTCGTCGGCGTGGAGGTCACCCCGGCCGCCGCCATCATCAACACCTTCGCCGAGGCCGCACGGGAGGACGGGCCGCCGGCGCTGACCGACATCGTGCTGCGTACGCCGCTCGCCGTCGAACCGCCCCGCGTCGTGCAGGTCGTACGCGAGGGCCGGTCGCTGTCGCTGGCGACCCGCATCGCCGACGACACCGAGGACGACGGCGACGAGTGGATCACCCACACCACGGCCACCCTCGACCCGGGCGCCCCCGCGCCCTCCGGCCTCCTCGACGCCGCGCGGCTCCGCGCGCGCCTCACGGAGGGTTCGCTGACCAAGGCCGACGAGATGTTCGAGCGGATGGGCGTCGAGGGCTACGCCTTCCCCTGGGACCTGGAGGAGCTGCGGCACGACGAGGACGAGCAGCTCGCCGTCCTCACGATCGAGCCGGCCCCCGCCCGCCGGGCGAGCAGCTGGGCGCACGTCATCGACGGCGCGCTGACCATCAGCGCCATGGTGGTGGCGCCCGGCGACGCCTCCGTCCTGTGGATGTCGCGCTCGATCGAGAAGGTGACCTGGCGCGGGGAGCCGCCCGCCCGCATCGTCGTGCACAGCACCCGCTCGCCCCGCTCGCCGCACGACACGGTCGACGTACGCGTCGCCGACGAGAGCGGTGACGTCGTCTGCGAGGTCCTCGGCCTGCGCTTCGCGGCCGTCGAGCACCTCGGCACGGCGGTGCTGCCCCGGGACCTGGTGCACGAGGTCGTGTGGCGGCCGCTGGACCTCGGCGAGGGTGCGGGGGCGGGCGCCGCCGCCGTGGAGCAGGTGCTCCTCGTCGGCGAGGCGGACGTGACCGATCCGCTGGCGGAGCAGCTCGAGGCCGCCGGGGTGCGGTGCGTACGGATGGGCGAGGGGCCGGAAGCGGACCTGCGGCCGGAACTGTTCGCCCGGCCCGGCGCGCTCCTCGTCGCACCCTCGCTCTCCCGCGAGGGCGAACCGCTCGATCAGGCCACCGAACGCGTCACCTGGACGCTGATCCGCGTCGTGCAACGCCTCGCCGAGATCCAGGCGAACGCCCCCGGACACCTCGCCCCGCAGCGCGTGTGGTGCCTGACCACCGGCGTCCGCGAGGCGCGCGACGAACGGTCGGTCGCGCACGGCCCGCTGTGGGGCGTCTCCCGGATCATCGCCGGCGACCACCCCGAGCTGTGGGGCGGCGCCGTCGACCTCCCCGCGCTCGACGCCGGCACCGGCGCACGGCTGCTCACCGTGCTGCGCGGGGCCGCCGGCCAGGAGGACGTCATCGCGCTGGACCCGGACGGCCCCCGGGCCGCCCGGCTGAGCCGGATCGAGCGCAGCGCCGACGGCACACCCCTGCGCTGCTCGCCGTCGGGCACCGTACTGATCACCGGCGGCCTGGGGGCGCTCGGACTGGAGACCGCCCGGTGGCTGGTCGACCGGGGCGCGCGCAGAATCCTGCTCGCCGGCCGGCGCGGGCTGCCCGACCGCGGGGAATGGGAGACCGTCACCGACCCGGAGACCCGGCGCCGGATCGACGGCGTCCTCGCGCTGGAGGCGTTGGGCGTGACGGTGAGGGTGCTCGCCCTCGACATCACCGACGCCCGCCAGGTGGCGGCCGCGCTGGACCCGGGCACGCTCGGGCTGCCGCCGGTGTGCGGGGTCGTGCACGCCGCCGGCGTCGTCAACAACGCCCTGGTCGACAAGGTCGAGTTGGACGGGCTGCGCGAGGTGCTCGCCCCCAAGGCCGGCGGCGCCCTGGTGCTGCACCGCCTCTTCCCGCCCGGTCGGCTCGACTTCTTCGTCATGTTCTCCTCGTGCGGCCAGTTCGCCCGGCTTTCCGGTCAGGCCGGCTACGCGGCGGCGAACTCCTTCCTCGACGCCCTGGCCGCGCACCGCAACGCCGGCGGCCACACCGAGACGATCAGCCTCGGCTGGACGGCATGGCGCGGGCTGGGCCTGTCGGCGGACATCGCCACCACCATGTTCGAGGCCAACTCGCGGGGACTCGAGGCCGTGTCGGGGGCCGAGGCGCTGCGGGCGTGGGCGTTCGGCGACCGCTTCCGGGCGGACTACCAGGCCGTCCTGCGCGTCGTCCCGACCCCTTCGCACACCCCGCGGCTGCCGATGTTCCGGGAGCTGGCCGTCTCGGAGGAGACCGCGGCCGCCGGCACGGGCGGCCTCCTCGCGGCCGACATCGCGGACCTGCCCGAGGAGGAGGCCCGCGAACGCGTCACCGCCGACGTCCGCGAGCAGGTGGCCGCCGAGCTCAACCTCGACGCTCCGGCGGTCGAACTCAAGCGCCCGCTCGTCGAACTCGGCGTCGACTCCGTCATGACCGTCGCGCTGCGCGTACGCCTGCAGCGCAGGTACGCGCTCGACCTGCCGCCGACGATCCTGTGGGCCAAGCCGACCGTGGCCGCCCTGGCCGGCCACGTCTACGACAGTCTCTGCCCGCCGTCGGAGGAGGCGCCCGGCGTGGTGGCTGGCGCGGTGGCCGAGGACCCGGGGGTGCCGGCCACGGCCGGGCGGTGAGCGGCGACCGCCGGACCGGTGCGCGCCCGCTCCTGGCGGTGCGCGGCCGGTCCGGCGGTCCGGCGGGGCGTCCGGCCGGACCGTGGCGATCCGGCACCGCGTCCGGCTGGCGGGCGCCCCGGCCGGTGGTCAGGCCGGGGTCATCTCGATGAGCGAGACGTAGCCGGCCGGGCGCACCGCGCGGACCGCCAGGCCCGCCCGCGCGGCGAGCGCGCGCATCTCGGCGAGTCCGCGCTCCCTGCCGCCGTTGTAGGCGAGCATGCGCAGGTCCATCGCCGTGCTCGGCGACTCGCCGTCGCCGCCGACCGCCTCGACGACCAGGACGACCCCCTTCTCCCCGGCCGCCTCCGCGCACCGGCGCAGGATCGCGGCGGCCGGCTCGTCGGCCCAGTCGTGGATGACGGCGGACAGCACATAGCCGCCCGCCCCGGGCGGCAGCGGGTCGAAGAAGCTGCCCGCGACGGCCCGTGCGCGCCCGGCCAGTCCGCGCTCGTCGAACATCCGGCGCGCGGCGGCCGCCGGGCCCGGCAGGTCGACGACGGTGCCGTGCAGCCCCGGATGCGCCGCCAGCAGCGCGCCGAGGAGCGCGCCGCTGCCGCCGCCCACGTCGACGACGTGCCCGAGGGCCGCCCAGTCGTAGGCGTCGGCGATCCCGGCGTTGTCCAGCTCGATGTGGTGGCCCATCAGCGCGTCGAAGGACGCGGACAGCGATGGGTCGGCGCCGAGGTCCTCCCAGAACGACGTGCCGTAGCGCACCGGGTAGGCCGCCTCGCCGGTCAGCACGGTGTGGCCCAGCTCGACGAAGCTGAGGTCGCCCCTGCCCACCGCCCCGCCGAGGTCCAGCCACCTGCGCTTGCCCGCCGGGTGGTCGTCGCGCAGCTGCCGTCCGTACTCCGTCACGGCGTACGCGCCCGCGTCGTCCCTGGTGAACAGGCCGACGGTGACCAGGTGCCGCAGCAGGCGATCCAGTGCGTCCGCGTGCGCTCCGGTGGCCTCGGCGATCTCCGCGGCGGTACGCCGCCCGTCGGCCATGTGGTCGGCGACCCGCAGGGTGGCCGCCACCCGTATCGCCATCGGTGTCGCCAGGTCGGCCAGCGTCGTCAGTCCGACGCGCGGGGCCCGGTCCTCCGCCATCCGCGCTCTCCCTTCGTCCGTCTGTGGCGAGCGTAGGGGGAAAGGGGAGCGCCGGAGTTGTTCGTAAATGCTGAAGAGGCCGAAGGGCCGGGCCGGGCCCGGCCGGACGGTCCCCGGCGTCGTCGGCGGCTGGGCCGGACGGGGCGTGTCACTCGGCCTAACGGGGGGTGTTTGTCCCTAGAATCGTGGGATGTACATAGCCAGCACGTTCCCCGGAAGGGTGATCCGGTGAACAGGTCCGAAGCCACCGACGAGCAGTGGGAGGGGCTGGCCGAGGTCGTCCCGCTGCGCGGTCACCAGACATGGCCGTCCTGGCCCGATCACCGGGCCCTGCCCGAGGAGGAGCCCAAGGAGAGCCGGCGGCGGATGGTCGTGCTGCGCGTGCAGGTCTTCGCGGACGCGCGCGAGGTCGCCGAGCATCTGATGGCGCGGATTCCGGTGCTGCTGGATCTCACCAGCGCCGACATCGACGTCGCCAAGCGCATCCTGGACTTCTCCAGCGGTGTCGTCTTCGGCCTGGGCAGCGGTATGCACCGGGTCGACACCAATGTCTTCCTGCTCGCGCCCGAAGGGACGGAGGTGGCCGCCGGGTACCCCGATCGTAGGAAGAATGATCAGCTGAAACGGTTTGGCTGAGCGGCGGGCCCCTACGGTCCGGGGCATGGACGCCGCCCCCCGCCCTCAGCGCCCCGCCGTGACCGAACTGCGGCTCTCCGCCTTCAAGTCGCACCGCAACGCCGTCTTCCCGCTCGGGCCCATGACCCTCTTCCGGGGCGCGAGCGGGAGTGGTAAGTCCAGCGCCCTGCACGCCTACGCGGCGCTTGCCCGGCTCGCCGGCGGCGACAGCCTGGAGGAGGCCCTGGCCTCCGTGCCCGGCGGAGCCAGGGCCTGCGTCCCGCACACCGCCAGGCCCGACGCCCAGGGGCGGCGCGGATTCCGGATCGGCTGCACCGTGGACGGGCCGGCCGGTCCGGTCCGGCTGGACGTCGCCGTGCAGGCCGAGCCGGAGCTGCGCGTCGTCGGCGAACGGCTGACCGGCGCGGGGCGCACCCTGCTCTCCACGGCGCTGCGCGACCCGGGCCTTCCCCGGGTCGAGGCCGCCTGGCACACCGCCGGCTCCGTCCCCGTCACACGCGCCCCACTGCCCGACGACCGGCTGGGCACCGCGCTGCTGCCGCTGCGGGTCGCGGGCAAGACGGCCGGGCAGCGCATGGTCCTCGACGCCGCCGAACAACTCGTGGTCGCCCTGCGCTCCGTCTTCCCCTGCGACCCGCGCCCGGAGCTGATGCGCGCCCCCGTCGCCGCGCGGGACGGTCGGCTGCGCGGCGCGTGTGACAACGTTGCCGCGGTCCTGGGGCGCACCCGCGACGAGTGCGGCACCCGGCACGCGCTGCTGGTCGCGGCGGCGCGGGCGGGATGTCGCGGCCCGGTCGAGGGCCTCGCGGCGCAGGGCCTGGAGGGCGGGCTGGTGCGGGCCGTGCTGGCCGGGAGCGCTGGGGCGGTGACCCCGCTGGAACGGCTGGGGGACGGTGAGCTGCGCTATCTGGCGCTGTGTCTGGTGCTGCTGACGGGGCCCGGGGTGCTGGCGGTGGATCCGGCGGCCGAGGTGCTGCCGGCCCGGCAGGTGCTGACGGTCCTGGCGGACGGCCTCGACCGGTGCCTCGACGCACGGCAGGCACGGGAACTGCTGGGGCTGGCGGCGCGGATGTGCGAGCGGGGCCACATCAGGCTGGTGGGGACGGTGCGGGGCGAGGTGGGCGAGGCGGCGGAAGAGGCCAAGGGGGCGTCGATGGTAGACCTTGAGGGGTGAGCGATGAACCCCTGGACGTACCGAACACCCCACCCTTCGACCCCCTCGCGGCCCCTGCACCGGCCCCCGGACCCGCCCCGGACCTCGGGGATCTTCAGCGCCGGCTGGCGGCGTTCGCGGCGGCGCGCGACTGGCAGCCGTTCCACACGCCCAAGAACCTGGCCAGCGCGCTCAGCGTGGAGGCGTCCGAACTGGTCGAGATCTTCCAGTGGCTGACGCCCGAGCAGTCGGCCCGGGTGATGAAGGAACCGGAGACCGCGGGGCGCGTCGAGGACGAGGTCGCGGATGTGCTGGCGTACCTGCTGCAGTTCTGCGACGTCCTGGGGATCGACGTTCTGACGGCGCTGTCGGCGAAGATCGACCGAAATGAGCTGAGATTTCCGGTGCCGGGGAGCGGGGCGGCCGGGCCGGGGGCCGGGACGGCGGACAGGGTGGCGCGCGGGGCGGTGAATGAAAAGATCGTCACTCTCCGGAGTGATTGAGTTATCCACACCGCATCTGGTATCCACAGATTTCTGAATTCCCCTGGCTTTTCCGGCGGTTAGTCATCACTCTGGGTAGTGAGAGTGGGCGGAGCGGGAAACGTGGGGGACGGTCATGGACGCAGCGCGGCTCATCGAAGCCACGAGGCAGGCCCTGGCGCGGGCCAGAGGGGTGGCGGACATCGTCGCCGAGGCATGCCAGGCGCAGGCTCTCGCCGAGGCCGTCGGCAGCCGGCTCGCGGTGCAGGGGTCGTACGACATCCGTGCGGCGGCCCGGGGTCTGAGCGAGGCCGGCGGAAGTGCCTCCGGCGCGCTGCGCCAGTCCGCGCTGTACGCCGGAGGCCTACGGGCGGCGCAGCTCACCGAACTACGCGACCCCTGGCGGGCGTTGACCGACCTCGGCGAGCTCCTCGGCGAGGTCGGCATAGCCCTGGTGGGCGTGGCCTGCGTCTGCGACGAGGACGCCGTGTACTGGATGTGCATGGAAGCGATCGACGCCGCCGACGAGACGAGCGACCGGGTCGGCGGTCTCCTCAGACGGCTGGCCCTGCGTGAGCGGGGAGGTGCGGCGTGAGGGTTCTTCGGGGTTCAGTCCGTGCCGGCGCCGCCCTGGGCCGGGGGCCGCTCGGCGGGCTGCTGGCCCGACGACTGAAGGTCGGCGTCGAGCTGTGTCAGATCGGCGTTGAGCGCCGCCATCAGCTCCTCCATCTGCTGCAGCAGGCCCTTGGGTGCGCCCTGCTGCTGGGAAGCGGCCTGGCCGGGCACTGCCTCTTCGGGCGCGGCTTCCTGAGTCATGGTGGCCTCCTCGGCCCTCGCCCTCCCGGTGCGGGCGGGCGGCTATGCGATCGTCGCCACCAGCCTCGAACGCCGGTGCGCGGGCCGGGCGGTCCGGCTCCGCCCGAGCCAACGATCACCGGGGGCGCCGGACACTGGCATCTACTCCGTCGTCCCGGCCGGGCGGGGGAATTTCACCCGGCCGGAGTGAGTCGGCGGGCCCGGTCAGCAGTGGGTTGACGTGTGTTCGAGCGTGCAGGATGGAGGCGGTCAGCAGTCCGGAGACCGAAAGAGGAGCCTCGCGATGTCCGCCCCCACCGTTCCGCTCGCCACCGCGCTCGCGCGCGGCCCGCTCGTCCTGGACGGCGGGCTGTCCAACCAACTCGCGGCGCAGGGCTGCGACCTGTCCGACGAGCTGTGGTCGGCCCGCCTGCTCGCCGACGCCCCCGAGCAGATCGAAGCGGCCCACGCGGCCTACGTCCGGGCCGGCGCCCAGGTGCTCATCACCGGCAGCTACCAGGCCACGTTCGAGGGCTTCGCCCGCCGGGGCCTGGGCCGGGAGGAGACCGCCGCCCTGCTGCGCCGCAGCGTGGAGCTGGCGCGGGGCGCGGCGGCGCTGGGGGAGCGCGAGGTGTGGGTCGCGGCATCCGTCGGGCCGTACGGCGCGATGCTCGCGGACGGCAGCGAGTACCGCGGCCGCTACGGCCTGAGCGTGGCGGAGCTGGAGCGCTTCCACCGCCCCCGCGTCGAGGCGCTGGTCGCGGCGCGCCCCGACGTGCTCGCCCTGGAGACCGTGCCCGACGTCGACGAGGCCCGCGCCCTGCTCGCGGCGGTGCGTGGCTGCGGGGTGCCGGTGTGGCTGTCCTACAGCGTCGCGGGCGGCCGCACGAGGGCGGGCCAGCCGCTGGCCGAGGCCTTCGCCCTGGCCGCCGACGACGACCAGGTCATCGCCATGGGGGTGAACTGCTGCGAACCGGCCGACGCGGACCACGCCGTGCGCCTGGCGGCGCGCGTCGGCGGCAAGCCGGTGGTGGTCTACCCCAACAGCGGAGAGACCTACGCCCCCACCCGCACCTGGCAGGGCCCGCCCGGCTTCGCCCCGTCCCGGGCCGCCTCCTGGCGGACCGACGGCGCCCGCCTCATCGGCGGCTGCTGCCGCGTCGGCCCGGACCTCATCGGGAAGCTGGCGGAGGTGGTGGAAAAACAACAGCGACCGTGACGTACGGAAAGGGATAATCGGCCACGTGTTCCTGACGATCAGTACCTCCGGCGACGCCGGGCGCCCCGCGACCGACCTCGGCTTTCTGCTGCACAAACACCCCGACAAGGCGCAGCGGTTCTCCACCTCGTACGGCACCGCGCATGTGCTCTACCCGGAGGCGGGCGAGGAGCGGTGCACGGCGGCGCTGCTGCTCGAGGTCGATCCCGTGGCGCTGGTGCGCAAGGGCAAGGACAGGGGGCGGGGCGGCGCGCCGGACTCGGCGCTGGCGCAGTACGTCAACGACCGGCCGTACGCCGCCTCCTCGCTGCTGGCCGTGGCGATCGGCAGCGTCTTCTCCAGCGCTGTCAGGGGGCAGTGCGCGGCCCGGCCGGAGCTGCCGGGGCAGGTGCGGCCGCTGCGGATCGAGGTGCCGGTGCTGCCGGCGCGGGGCGGGGCCGGCCTGGTGGAGCGGCTGTTCGCGCCGCTGGGCTGGCGGGTGACGGCGCGCCCGGTGGCGCTGGACGAGCGGTTCCCCGAGTGGGGCGACTCGCGGTATGTGTCGCTGGTGCTGGAGGGCGAGCTGCGGCTCGCGGACGCGCTGCGGCATCTGTACGTCCTGCTGCCCGTGCTCGACGACGCCAAGCACTACTGGATCTCGTCCGACGAGGTCGACAAGCTGCTGCGCGCCGGCAAGGGCTGGCTCGAGGGCCACCCCGGACAGCGCCTGATCACCGACCGCTATCTGGGCCGCCGCCGGGGCCTGACCCGTGACGCGCTCGACCGGCTCGAGCGGCTCGCCCTCGCGCGTCTCGCCGAGTCCGACGACACCGAGCCCGAGGCGCTCGACAACGCCGTCGACGAGGACGAGGACACCGCGGAGCGGCCCCTGCCGCTGGCCGTGCGCCGGCGCCAGGCCATCCTCGGGGTGCTGCGCAGGTCCGGGGCGGCGCGCGTGCTCGACCTGGGCTGCGGGCAGGGCCAGCTCGTGGGCGAGCTCCTCAAGGACGCGCGCTTCACCGAGGTCGTCGGCGTCGACGTGTCCGTACGGGCGCTGAAGGAGGCCTCCCGGCGGCTGCGGCTGGAGCGGATGACCGAGCGGCAGGCCGCCCGGGTGGCCCTGTGGCAGGGCTCCCTCGCCTACACCGACCGCCGGCTCGCCGGCTACGACGCGGCCGTGCTCAGCGAGGTCGTCGAGCATGTGGACCCGCCGCGGCTGCCCGCCCTGGAGTACGCGGTGTTCGGCGCCGCGCGCCCCGGGACGGTGGTGGTGACCACACCCAACGCCGAGTACAACGTGCGCTGGGAGTCGCTGCCCGCCGGGCAGGTCCGGCACGCCGACCACCGCTTCGAGTGGACCCGGGAGGAGTTCGGCGCCTGGGCCGCCAAGGTCGCCGAGCGGCACGCCTACACCGTGGACTTCGCGCCCGTGGGCCCTGAGGACCCCGAGGTGGGCCCGCCGACCCAGATGGCCGTCTTCCGCAAGTGCGCCGCACACGACCCGCACGGTCCCCACGACCCGCAGGACACGACCGGCACCACCAGGGCCGCGAAGGAGGCGAAGGCCGCATGACCGGCACCAGCACCACCACCGGCGCCCCTGCGCCCCTCGCCGTGCCCGACCTGTGCCTCGTGGTCCTCGTCGGCGCCACCGGCTCCGGCAAGTCCACCTTCGCCGCACGGCACTTCAAGCCCACCGAGACCATCTCCAGCGACTTCTGCCGGGGCCTGGTCAGCGACGACGAGAACGACCAGAGCGCCGGCAAGGACGCCTTCGACGTCCTGCACTACATCGTCGGCAAGCGCCTGGCGGCCGGCCGGCTGACGGTCGTCGACGCCACCAACGTCCAGCCCGAGGCCCGCCAGAGCCTTGTGGCGCTGGCGCGCGAGTACGACGTGCTGCCCGTCGCCATCGTCCTGGACATGCCCGAGGAGGTCTGCGCCGAACGCAACGCCGCCCGCCCGGAGCGGGCCGGTGCCGGCCTCCGCGTCATCCAGCGCCATCGGCGCGAGCTGCGCCGTTCCCTCAAGCACCTGGAGCGGGAGGGCTTCCGCAGGGTGCACGTCCTGCGGGACACCGCACAGGCGGACGCCGCGGAGATCGTGCGCGAGCGCCGGTTCAACGACCTGCGCCACCTCACCGGCCCCTTCGACATCGTCGGCGACATCCACGGCTGCCGCTCGGAGCTGGAGAGCCTGCTCACCGCGCTCGGCTACGCCCTCGTCCGCGACGAGGCCGGCCGGCCCGTCGACGCCGCGCACCCCGAGGGCCGCACCCTCGTCTTCGTCGGCGACCTCGTCGACCGCGGCCCCGACAGCCCCGGCGTGCTGCGCCTGGCCATGGGCATGGTCGCCGCCGGGCACGCCCTGTGCGTCCCCGGCAACCACGAGAACAAGCTGGGCCGCTGGCTGAACGGCCGCCAGGTCAACGTCGCGCACGGCTTCGCGGAGACCATCGAGCAGCTGGAGCGGGAGGAGCAGCGGGATCCCGCGTTCCGGGAGCGGGCGCGGACGTTCGTCGACGCGCTCGTCAGCCACTACGTCCTCGACGGCGGCCGGCTCGTCGTCTGCCACGCCGGCCTGCCCGAGAAGTACCACGGCCGCAATTCGGGCCGCGTCCGCGCGCACGCCCTGTACGGCGACACCACGGGCGAGACCGACGAGTTCGGCCTGCCCGTGCGCTACCCGTGGGCGGAGGACTACCGCGGCCGCGCCGCCGTCGTCTACGGCCACACCCCGGCCCCGGCGGCGACGTGGCTGAACAACACCATCTGCCTGGACACCGGCGCCGTCTTCGGCGGCAAGCTGACCGCCCTGCGCTGGCCCGAGCGCGAGCTGGTGGACGTACCCGCCGAGCAGGTCTGGTACGAGCCCGTGCGGCCGCTGGCCTCCGAGGCGCCCGGCGGCGCCGACGGCCGCCCGCTCGACCTGGGCGACGTCACCGGCCGCCGGGTCGTGGAGACCCGGCACCTGGGCCCGGTGGCGGTCAAGGAGGAGAACGCCGCCGCGGCCCTGGAGGTCATGAGCCGCTTCGCCGTCGACCCCCAGCAGCTCCTCCACCTCCCGCCGACCATGGCCCCGTGCGCCACGTCCGCCGAGGAGGGCTATCTGGAGCACCCGGCCGAGGCCTTCGCGGCCTACCGGGCGGACGGCGTGCGCCAGGTGATCTGCGAGGAGAAGCACATGGGCTCCCGCGCGGCCGTGCTGGTCTGCCGTGACGCGGACGTCGCCCGCGAGCGCTTCGCGGTGACCGGCGGCGTGCCCGGCACGGTGCACACCCGCACGGGACGGCCGTTCTTCGACGACGCCGCCCTGACCGCGCGGATACTCGAGCGGCTGGGCCGCGCCGTGGAGGAGGCCGGGCTGTGGGAGGAGCTCGGCACGGACTGGCTGCTGCTCGACGCCGAGCTGATGCCCTGGTCGCTGAAGGCGACCGGCCTGCTGCGCCACCAGTACGCGGCCGTGGGCGCCGCCTCCCGCACGGTCCTCCCGGCCGCCCTCGCGGCGCTGGAGTCGGCGGCGGCGCGCGGTGTGGACGTCTCCGGCCTGCTCGGCCGCCAGCGCGAGCGTGCCGAGGACGCCGCGGCCTTCACCGAGGCGTACGGGCGGTACTGCGCGCCGGTCGGCGACGACGCCGACCCGGCGGCCGGTATCCGAATGGCTCCCTTCCAGATCCTGGCGGCCCAGGGCCGCAGCCTCGCCACGCTCCCGCACGACGAGCAGCTCGCCCTGATCGACCGCCTCGTCGCGGCGGACGGCGGCGGTGACGGCGACGGCGGCGAGGGGGGTGACGTGCGGGGCCTGCTCGCGCCCACCCGCCGTCTGGTCGTCGACACCGAGGACGAGGCCTCCGTCGCCGAGGGCACCCGGTGGTGGCTGGAGCTGACGGCCGCCGGCGGCGAGGGCATGGTCGTCAAGCCGCTCGGGGCCCACGTCCGCCGCCCCGACGGCCGGCTCGTCCAGCCGGGCGTCAAGTGCCGCGGCCGGGAGTACCTGCGCATCGTCTACGGCCCGGAGTACACCCGTCCGGACAACCTCGCCCGGCTGCGCGTACGCCACCTCGGCCACAAGCGCTCGCTCGCCCTGCGCGAGTACGCCCTCGGCCTGGAGGCGCTGGACCGGCTGGCGGAGGGGGAGCCGCTGTGGCGCGTCCACGAGGCAGTCTTCGCCGTGCTGGCGCTGGAGTCCGAGTCGGTCGACCCGCGCCTGTAGGCGGGCTGCGCGGGGGCGGGCGGCCCGGGCCGCCCGGCCCGTGGCGGCACTCCGTGCCCCGCGTACCGAGTGATCACGGCGGGTTCAGGTGAGGATGGGGGGATGGGATTCCATGTCGATTCCGAGGCCGGGCGGCTCCGCCGCGTCATCCTGCACCGCCCCGACCTGGAGCTGAAGCGGCTCACGCCGTCGAACAAGAACGCGTTGCTCTTCGACGACGTCCTGTGGGTGCGCCGGGCCCGCGCCGAGCACGACGGCTTCGCCGACGTGCTGCGCGAGCGCGGGGTGGAGGTGCATCTCTTCCAGGACCTGCTGGAGGAGAGCCTGCGGGTGCCGGCCGCGCGGGCGCTGGTGCTGGACCGGGTCTTCGACGAGAAGGAGTACGGGCCGCTGGCCACCGACCACCTGCGAACGGCGTTCGAGGCGATGCCGGTGCCGCAGCTGGCGTCGCTGCTGGTCGGGGGGATGACCAAGCGCGAGTTCCTGGCCGGCCACGCGGAGCCGGTCTCCGTCCGCTTCCATGTGATGGACCTCGACGACTTCCTGATCAACCCGCTGCCGAACCACCTGTTCACCCGGGACACCTCCGCCTGGATCTACGACGGGGTGAGCATCAACGCGATGCGCTGGCCCGCCCGTTGGCCCGAGACGGTGCACTACGAGGCGGTCTATCGCCATCACCCCATGTTCGCGGGGGGCGGCTTCCACGTCTGGTGCGACGGGCAGTCGGCGTACCCCTCGACGATCGAGGGCGGCGACGTGCTCGTCATCGGCCAGGGCGCCGTACTGATCGGGATGAGCGAGCGCACCACCCCGCAGGCCGTGGAGATGCTGGCACGGGGGCTGTTCGCGGCCGGCTCGGCGCGCACGATCGTGGCGCTGGACATGCCCAAGGGGCGGGCGTTCATGCACCTGGACACCGTGATGACGATGGTGGACGGCGACACCTTCACCCAGTACGCGGGCCTGGGCATGCTCCGCTCGTACACCATCGAGCCCGGCGTCGGCGAGCGCGACCTGAAGGTCACCGACCATCCCCCGGAGCACATGCACCGCGCCATCGCCGCCGCGCTGGGTCTGGACTCCCTCCGGGTGCTGACCGCCCGGCAGGACGTGCACGCGGCCGAGCGGGAGCAGTGGGACGACGGCTGCAACGTCCTGGCGATAGAGCCGGGCGTGGTGGTCGCCTACGAGCGGAACGCGACGACGAATACTTTCCTCCGTAAGCACGGGATCGAGGTCATCACCATTCCGGGCAGCGAGCTGGGGCGTGGCAGGGGTGGGCCGCGCTGCATGAGCTGTCCGGTCGAGCGGGATCCGGTACCGGGTGCTTAGCCGGAGAGACGCATCTGCATAATGATGCTGACTGATGTATACAGTTCCATTTACCGTGCAGTGCTGACGACGTAGGAGCCACCCATGGCGACGGACCTCAAGGGCCGCCACTTCCTCAAGGAGACGGATCTCACCGCCGAGGAGTTCCGCAGTCTGGTCGAACTGGCCGCGGAGCTGAAGGCCGCCAAGCGGGCGGGCACCGAGGAGCCTCGCCTGACGGGGCGCAACATCGCCCTCGTCTTCGAGAAGACCTCCACCCGCACCCGCTGCGCCTTCGAGGTCGCCGCCGCCGACCAGGGCGCCCGTACGACCTATCTCGACCCCGCCGGTTCGCAGATCGGACACAAGGAGTCGGTCCGGGACACCGCCCGGGTGCTCGGCCGGATGTTCGACGCCATTCAGTACCGCGGTCATGGCCAGCACATCGTCGAGGATCTCGCCGCCTACGCCGACGTGCCCGTCTACAACGGCCTGACCGACGAGTGGCACCCCACCCAGATGCTCGCCGACGTGCTCACCATGACCGAGCACACGGCCAAGGCGCTGGAGCACGTGGCGTACGCCTACCTCGGCGACGCCCGGTACAACATGGGCAACTCCTACCTGATCACCGGCGCCCTGCTCGGCATGGACGTGCGCATCGTCGCCCCCGAGGAGCTCTGGCCGGCCCCCGAGATCATCGCCCGCGCCCGGCAGCTCGCCGAGACCAGCGGCGCCCGGATCACCCTCACGGCCGACGTCGCCGAGGGCGTGCGCGGCGCGGACTTCATCGCCACGGACGTCTGGGTGTCGATGGGGGAGCCCAAGGAGGTCTGGGACGCCCGCATCGCCCTGCTCGCCCCCTACGCCGTGACCATGGACGTGCTGCACGCGACCGGCAACCCGGCCGTGAAGTTCCTGCACTGCCTGCCGGCCTTCCACGACCTCGACACCACGGTCGGCCGGGAGATCTACGAGCGGCACGGCCTGACCTCGCTGGAGGTCACGGACGAGGTCTTCGAATCGGTGCACTCCGTCGTCTTCGACGAGGCGGAGAACCGGCTGCACACCATCAAGGCCGTGCTGGTGGCGACCCTGGTGGGCTGGGGACGGTAGCGCCCCTGCGCACCGCCCGAAGGGGCGGCGGGCCCTGTGCCCGCCGCCCCTTCTTCGCGCGCTCTTCCCGCTGTTGCGTATCGCGTACTCGTGACGACAGTCACAGGACGGTGATAACTTCACGGGGCAGGCACCAGCCCCCAGGCTGAAGGAGGCCGTGCTCCATGAGTCCGTTCACCGGCTCCGCGTCCCGCACCGAGAAATGGCGCCACCTGCGCCTGACCCTCGACTCCGGCGTCGCCACCGTCACCCTCGCCCGCCCCGACAAGCTCAACGCCCTCACCTTCGGCGCCTACGCCGACCTGCGCGACCTGCTGCCGGAACTGGCCCGCGACGGCTCCGTACGGGCCCTCGTGCTCGGCGGCGAGGGCCGCGGCTTCTGCTCCGGCGGCGACGTCGACGACATCATCGGCGCCACCCTGGCCATGGACACCGGCCGGCTGCTGGACTTCAACCGCATGACCGGCCAGGTCGTCCGCGGCTTACGGGAATGCCCCTTCCCCGTGATCGCCGCCGTGCACGGCGTGGCGGCGGGCGCGGGCGCCGTCCTGGCGCTGGCCGCCGACTTCCGCGTCGCCGACCCCACCGCGCGCTTCGCGTTCCTCTTCACCCGCGTCGGCCTCTCCGGCGGCGACATGGGCGCCGCCTACCTCCTGCCCCGCGTCGTCGGCCTCGGCCACGCCACCCGCCTGCTGATGCTCGGCGAGCCCGTACGCGCCCCGGAGGCCGAGCGCATCGGGCTCATCAGCCAGCTGGCGGAGGAGGGCGGCGCGCCCGACGCGGCCCTCGCCCTCGCCCGCCGGCTCGCCGCGGGCCCGGCCCTGGCCCACGCCCAGACCAAGGCGCTGCTCACCGCCGAACTCGACATGCCGCTCGCGGCCGCCGTCGAACTCGACGCCGCCACCCAGGCCCTGCTCATGAACAGCGCCGACTACGCCGAGTTCCACGCGGCCTTCACCCAGAAGCGGGCCCCCATGTGGCGGGGGCGATGACCGGCGCGCCGCCGGCGGTGGCCGGGCGGGTCGCCGTCATCGGCGGCGGCCCCGGCGGCCTGTACGCCGCCGCCCTGCTCAAACGCCACGAGCCCGGGCGCGAGATCACCCTCTGGGAGCGCAACGCCCCCGACGACACCTTCGGCTTCGGCGTCGTCCTCTCCGACGAGACCCTCGGCGGCATCGAGAGCGCCGACCCGGAGGTCTTCGCCGCGCTGCGCCGCGAACTGGTCCGCTGGGACGACATCGACGTCGTCCACCGCGGCACCACGCTGCGCTCCGGCGGCCACGGCTTCGCCGCCCTCGGCCGGCACCGGCTCCTGGAACTCCTCCACGAACGCTGCCGGGACCTCGGCGTCCGGCTCCGCTTCCGTACCGAGGCGCCGCCCGCCGCCGAACTGGCCCGCACCCACGACCTCCTCGTCGCCGCCGACGGCGTCCACAGCCGCACCCGCGACACTCACCGCGACGCCTTCCGCCCCACCCTCACCACCCACCGCTGCCGCTACATATGGCTCGCCGCCGACCTCCCCCTCGACGCCTTCCGCTTCGAGATCGCCGAGACCGAGCACGGCGTCATGCAGCTGCACGCCTACCCCTTCGGGGGCGGCGCCTGCACCGTCATCGTCGAGATGCGCGACGAGGTCTGGCGGCGCGCCGGCCTCGACCGGTGCGACGAGAAGGACGCCGCCGAACGCTGCGGCGCGTACTTCGCCGACTTCCTCGGAGGCCGGCCGCTGCGCTCCAACCAGTCGGCGTGGACCGCCTTCCGCACGGTCGTCAACGAGCGCTGGTCCCACGGCAACACGGTGCTGATCGGCGACGCCGCGCACACCGCGCACTTCTCCATCGGCTCCGGCACCAAGCTCGCCGTCGAGGACGCGCTGGCCCTGGCCGGCTGCCTGCGCGACACCCCCGCCCTCCCCGACGCCCTGCGGGCCTACGAGGAGCTGCGGCGCCCGGCGGTCGCCTCCACACAGCGGGCCGCCCGGGCCAGCCTGGAGTGGTTCGAGAACCTCTCCGGCCACGTCGAACGGCCGCCGTACCGCTTCGCCTTCGACCTCCTGACCCGCAGCCGCCGCGTCACCCACGACAACCTCCGCCTGCGGGACGCCGGGTTCGTCGCCGCCGTCGAGGCGGAGGCGGGCATCCCGCCCGGCACGCCCCCGATGTTCACCCCCTTCCGGCTGCGCGGGCTGACCCTGCGCAACCGCGTCGTCGTCTCGCCCATGGACATGTACTCCGCCCGGGGCGGCACCCCCGGCGACTTCCACCTCGTGCACCTCGGCGCCCGCGCCCTCGGCGGCGCCGCCCTGGTCATGACCGAGATGGTCTGCGTCAGCGCGCGGGGCCGGATCACACCCGGCTGTACGGGCCTGTACGCGCCCGAGCACGAGGATGCCTGGCGCCGGATCACCGGCTTCGTGCACGAACAGGCCCCGGGGACGGCCATCGGCGTCCAGCTCGGCCACAGCGGCCGCAAGGGCTCCACCCGGCTCATGTGGGAGGGCATCGACCAGCCCCTCCCCGAGGGCAACTGGCCGCTGGTCGCCGCCTCCCCGCTGCCCTACCACCCAGGCGTCAGCCAGACGCCCGAGGCGCTGACCGCCGCCGGGCTCGCCGCGGTCCGCGACGACTTCGTCCGCTCCGCCGAGGCCGCCGACCGGGCCGGCTTCGACCTCCTGGAACTGCACTGCGCCCACGGCTACCTGCTCTCCGGCTTCCTCTCGCCGCTCACCAACCACCGTGACGACGCCTACGGCGGCACCCTGGCGGGACGCCTGCGCTACCCCCTCGAGGTCTTCGACGCCGTACGGGCCGTCTGGCCCGCCCACAAGCCGATGACGGTGCGCGTCTCCGCCACCGACTGGGCGGACGGCGGCACCGGCGCCGACGACGCCGTCGCCATCGCGCGCGCCTTCGCCGAGCACGGCGCCGACGCCATCGACGTGTCCACCGGCCAGGTCGTCCCCGACGAGCGGCCCGCCTTCGGGCGCTCGTACCAGGTGCCGTTCGCCGACCGGATCCGGCACGAGGCGTCGGTGCCGGTCATCGCGGTCGGGGCCATCTCCTCGTGGGACGACGTCAACTCGCTGATCCTGGCCGGCCGCGCCGACCTGTGCGCGCTGGCGCGGCCGCACCTGTACGACCCGAACTGGACCCTGCACGCCGCCGCCGACCAGGGCTACACCGGCCCCGGCGCGCCGTGGCCCGCGCCGTACCGGGCGGGCAGCCGCAAACCGCCGACGGGGCGGAGTGCCTGAGGGGCACACCCAGCCCGGCCGGCGTTTGAGGCCAACGGGGTCCGGGGCGGAGCCCCGGTTACGGGAAGGGGCGGGATCGGGGAAAGAACCCCTCACCCCTACGCCAGCACCGGCCGCACGAAGTGCTCCCCCGCGTCCCGCAGCCGTGTGTGCAGGGCGGCGAAGACGCGGGCCGCCCTGCCGCCCGGCCATTCCTCGGGCAGCAGGGCCGCCGGCAGGCCGGGATCGGCGTACGGCAGCCGCCGCCACGAGTCGAGGGCGAGGAGGTAGTCGCGGTAGGCCGCCTCCGGCGGGATGGGCCTGCGCCGCGACCAGCGGTGCAGCACGGGCTCGTGGGTGTCGAGGAACGCCTGGTGCTGCCGGGCCAGCGCCTCGAGGTCCCACCACCGGGCCACGGCCTCGGCGGTGGGCTCGAAGCCCAGATGGCTGCCCTTGAACAGGTCGACGTACGAGGCCAGCCCCAGCCGGTCCAGGGTGTGCCGCGTCTCCTCGTGGACGTGCGCCGGGGCGATCCACACGCCGGGCGCAGCCGTACCGAAGCCCAGCCGGGCCAGCCGCGAGCGCAGCAGATGCCGCTTGTGCCGCTCCTGTTCGGGGACCGAGAAGACGGCCAGCAGCCAGCCCTGGCCGGGCCGCGCCGAGGAGCGGCCGTAGATGCGCCGGTCGCCGTCGTCGAGGAGCTGCCGCGCGGCCTCCGACAGCCCGTAGCCCGCCGCGCCGTCCGCCGTGCGGCCGGCGACGAGCAGCCCGCGCCGTTTGAGCCGGGAGACGGCCGACCGTACCGACGGCGAGTCCACGCCCACCGCGCCCAGCAGCCGGATCAGGGCCGCGATCGGCACCGGGCCGGCGGGGGCGTCGGCGCCACCGCGTCCGTACGCGCCGTAGAAGGTGACGATGAGGGACCGGGGGGTGTGGAGCGGTTGCTGGTGGTCAGTCACGGGGAAACTGTAAAGGGCCCGTGCGCAGCCGGAATCGCTGCAGTTTGCCGGTGGGCGTGCGCGGGAGGGCGTCGAGGAACTCGATCTCGCGAGGGCACTTGTAGGGAACGATCTCCTTTTTGGTGAACTCCCGTAGCTCCGCGACCGTTTCCGCGGTCCGTGGTACGCCCGGCCGCAGCACGACGTGGGCGACGACGATCTGGCCGCGGCGGTCGTCCGGGCGCCCGGTGACGGCCGCTTCGAGGACGTCGGGGTGGCGCAGCAGGGCCTCCTCGACCTCGGGTCCGGCGATGTTGTAGCCGGCCGAGATGATCATGTCGTCGGCGCGGGCCACGTAGCGGAAGTAGCCGTCCGGTTCGCGGATGTAGGTGTCGCCGGTGAGGTTCCAGCCCTCCTGTACGTACCGGCTCTGGCGCTCGTCCGCCAGGTAGCGGCAGCCGGTGGGGCCGCGCACGGCGAGGAGTCCGGGCTCGCCGTCGGGGACGGGGTGCCCGGCCGGGTCCACGACGCGCGCTTCGTAGCCGGGGACGGGCAGTCCGGTGGTGCCGGGGCGTATGAGGTCGTCGGCGGCGGAGATGAAGATGTGCAGCATCTCGGTGGCGCCGATGCCGTTGATGACGCGCAGCCCGGTGGCGCGGTGCCAGTCGTGCCAGAGGGCGGCGGGCAGGTGCTCGCCGGCCGAGACGCATCTGCGCAGCGAGGAGACGTCGTACGCACCGAGCCGGCCGAGCATCGCGCGGTAGGCGGTGGGGGCGGTGAACAGGACCGAGACGCGGTGGCGTTGGACGTCGGCGAGCAGGCGCTCGGGTCCGCCCCAGTCGGCGAGCAGGGTCTGGGCGCCCGCGCGCAGCGGGAAGACGACGAGGCCGCCGAGACCGAAGGTGAAGCCGAGCGGCGGGCTGCCCGCGAAGACGTCGTCGGGGCGGGGGCGCAGCACATGGGCGGAGAAGGTGTCGGCGATGGCGAGGACGTCGCGGTGGAAGTGGACGCAGCCCTTGGGGCGGCCGGTGGTGCCGGAGGTGAAGGCGATGAGCGCGACGTCGTCGGCGGAAGTGTCGCACGCCACATAGGATGTGGGTTTATTTGCCGCGAGCCGCAGAAGGTCGCCGGGGGCCTCGCCGCCGAACAGCGCGATCCGTAAGTGTGGCACCTCCGCCTTGATCAGGTCGTCGGCCGATCGGGTGTCGCAGAGGGCGTGGCTGACGCGCGCGATCCGGCAGACGGTCGCGAGCTCGTGGGCGCGCTGGGCGGCCAGTACGGTCACGGCCACCGCTCCCGCCTTCATCACCGCGAGCCAGCAGGCGGCGAGCCAGGGCGTGGTGGGGCCGCGTAACAGCACGCGGTGGCCGGGCAGCACCCCCAGGTCGTCGGTGAGGACGTGGGCGATCCGGGCGGCGTGCGCGGAGAGTTCGCCGTAGGACCATACGAGCCCGGAGGCGTCCCGCACCGCCGGCCGGTCCGGTCCCAGCCGTGCCACGGTCGCGTCCAGCAGCTCCGCACCGCAGTTGAGCCGGTCCGGGTAGGACAGCGCGCCGGGGCCGGCGAGGTCGAAGCGGAGGTCCGGCCACTGCCCGGCGGGCGGGAGATGGTCGCGCGCAAAGGTGTCGGCATGGGCCGACGGCTTGAGCTCCATCGCGGATGCGCCCCCTCGCGCCGAGAAGAAGAAGGAGGTGAACGGGGGTCTTGCCAGCGATACGGATCCGCTGTCAGCGTAGCGAGTTGGTGACGGCAGTCAACAGAGCGCGATAACTTCCGCACCTCGCACAGCAGGGTGCGGCAGGACACAAGGGAAAGGGTGGACCCGGTGACCACAGCGTTCACACTGGACAGAAAGCAGCGCGCGTGGTGCGCCGAGCTGCGTGCGCTCGCCGCCGACACCCTGCGCCCCCTGGCCGACGAAGGCGCCCCCGGCCGCGTCAACCGCCCGCTCGTCGCCGCACTCGGCCGGCACGGGCTGCTGTCCCACGTGGCGCCCGCCGACGGCCCGGTCAGCGCCATGGACCTGTGCCTGCTGCGCGAGTCGCTCGCTCAGGAGTGCACCGAGGCCGAGACCGCCCTCGCCCTCCAGGGCCTCGGCACCCACCCCCTGCTGCGCTGGGGCACCGCGCGGCAACGGGCGCGCTGGCTGCCCGAGATCGCCGCGGGCCGCGTCGTCACCGCCTTCGCGCTCAGCGAGCCGGACGCCGGCTCCGACGCGGCGGCCCTGCGCCTGCGCGCGGACCCCGACCCTGACCCCGGCGTCGGGGTCGACGTCGGCTGGCGGCTCACCGGAGAGAAGTGCTGGATCTCCAACGCCCCCGAGGCCGACCTCTACACCGTCTTCGCCCGCACCGGCCCCGCCCCCGGCGCCTTGGGCATCACCGCCTTCCTCGTCCCCGCCGACCGGCCCGGCCTCGGCGGCAGCCCCCTCGAGATGCTCAGCCCCCACCCCGTCGGAACCCTCGTCTTCGACGGCGTCCCGGTCGGACCGGACGACGTCGTCGGAGAGGTCGGCGGCGGCTTCGCGGTCGCCCTGGGCACCCTCGACCTCTTCCGCCCGAGCGTCGGTGCCTTCGCCGTCGGCATGGCCCGCGCCGCCCTGCGCGCCGCAGTGGGCCATGCGGGCGAACGCCGGGCCTTCGGCGGCCCGTTGAAGGACCTCCAGGCTGTCTCCCACCAGCTCGCCGAGATGGCCACCCGCACCGAGGCCGCCGCCCTGCTCGTCCTCGCCGCGGCCGCCTCCTACGACGCGGGCGAGCCGGGCGTCGCCCGCCGCTCCGCCATGGCCAAGCTCTTCGCCACCGAGACCGCGCAGTACGTCGTCGACGCCGCCGTCCAGATCCACGGCGCCCGCGCCCTGCGCCGGGGCCACCTCCTGGAGCACCTCTACCGCGAGGTCCGCGCCCCGCGCATCTACGAGGGCGCCACCGAGGTCCAGCGCACCATCATCGCCAAGGAGCTCTACCGATGACCCTGCACCGCCTCAACCCGGCCGGCCTCTCCCCGCCCACAGGCTTCAGCCACGCCGTCACCGCCACCGGCAGCCGCCTGGTCCTCCTGGCCGGCCAGACCGCGCTCGACGCCGACGGCGCCATCGTCCCCGGGGGCCTCCCGGAACAGTTCGAGAAGGCCCTCTCCAACCTCCTGGCCGCCCTGCGCGCTGCCGGAGGCGAGCCGGCGGACCTGGCCCGCGTGACCGTCTACGCCACCGACGTCGGCGCCTACCGCGCCCACGCCCGCGAACTCGGTGCCGTCTGGCGTCGCCTGGCCGGGCGCGACTACCCCGCGATGGCGGTCATCGGCACCACCCGGCTCTGGGACGAGCAGGCGCTGGTGGAACTGGACGGGGTGGCCGTGCTGCCGTGACGGGACGCGCGGGCCCTCGTCCGCCCGCCGGTGGTTCCGACCCCCTCCGCTCACTCCCCGGAGAACAGGGCCGTGACCTGCTCCACGGTCCAGTTCTCCGCCGCGCCGGGAGCCCGGCAGAGGTAGGAGGCGATCGCCTGGTCGTCCCACGCCCCCGCCATGCGCAGCCCGGCCGTGAGGTGCCGCAGGTAGGCGGTGGACGGGCGGGTGTGGCTCACCGCCGACAGCGACCAGGGAGCGGTGAAGGTGAGCACGGGCACGCCCTCCAGATACCCGGGACACACCAGCGTCTCGTACCGCCCGGGCCCCAGCACATGCCGCCCCTCCCTGAGCACCACCCCGAGATCGAGGTCGGCCCCCGGCGGCTCGTACATCTCCTGAGCGGCGATGTCCCCGAACTGCTGCGCGGTGACAAGATGCGCGCACGCCCACACCGTGCCGGGCGCCTGCGGATCGTAGAACGCCCTCCCGCCGGTCCACACCGACGACTCGGTCGCGAAATACAACGCCCCCGGCAGCTCGACCGGCACCGACCTCCGAGGAGGCGTCCGGTCACGACTCCCCGGATACGACCTCCCCGCCCCGGGCGGCCGCCCCCCGGACAGGTAGTAACGCAGCCTCCCCGGATCCATGTTGGACCCGTAGGAGGCGTACCAGACGCTCCCGGGCCGGGAGGAACAGCCGGGAACTCCCGGCCTGACGGGACGACGGGCGCTGGACAAGCTCACTCCGTGGAGGCTGAGGCCAAGGCTGGCAACCCAGCCGGACGCCAAGCTACGCTCACGATCACAACCCCATACACAGGTGACCCCGGCGGTGCTACCAACACCCCGGGGTCCGACACCGAAGAGAGTATTCTTCGATGCGCATCCACCTTAGCGCGCGCAAGCGCGCGTTCACGGTGCTGGGCAATGAGGTCCTACGAGACCGGAGGCTCAGCTTCACTGCCCGCGGTCCTCGCCCTGGCACCACTGGCCGCCCCATGGCTGGAGCGCGGCCTGTCCGAGCTGGAGGTCCGGACCCTGCTCACCGCCGGGCTGCCACCCACCGTGCACTCGCCGCGTGCCCTGCTGGCCGATCGCCTGGCCCGCAAACTGCCCGCCCCCCGCCCGCGCCGGGACGCCGCCGCACCTGCGGCTTCCCTGGCCGAATGCGGGGAGTGCCGTGATCCCCTGCCCCGCGGCCAGCAGAGCGGCATCTGCGCTACCTGCGCCGGTGCCGGCGGGCGAAGCGTTGCTTCACCTGCGGTGGACGAGGCGCTGGTGGCCGACCGCGTGGCTTCTCTGCGAGCGGTCCTGCGCGGCGGGCCCACGCCTGCCGCTGCCTAAGCACCGCCTAGCGGACGACAGTGCGTGTACAGGATGGCAGCGGGCCTATTTGGGTAGATAGGTCCGCTGCCATTCGAGAGAAGACATGGTCTGCGCGGCCTCGGCGAGTGCGAGAGCTGAGGGTGTCTTGAGCTTGGCGCGGGTGCTGTCGACCCATTCCTGGGCGTTGCGGTAGCCCTGCTCCAGGTACTCCAAGCCCTGGATCATGCACTCGAGCTTGTCGGCGTCGCGCGCGACTCTCACTTCGAGCGTGTCGCCGTTCTCGTACTCCTGGACGATGGCCTGGATGCCTGCTGCGACGGCCGGATGGGCCTTCGAAACCTGGTCGGCCGTGACCCGTTCGTTCCCGGCCGCGGTGACGTACCTGCGGCCGATCCACGGGATGTCGCCGACGCGCGTCTCCTGTGTGTCGTGGAAGGTGCACAGCAGCGCGACCTTGGCAGGGTCGGCGCCCTCCATCATGGCGAGGACGGACCCGATGACGGCGGTGCGGAAGCTGTGCTCGGCGATCGTCTCGGGATCCTTGACGCCGGCGATCCACCACCCCGAGCGCTTCATGCGCTTGAGGGCGCCTACTTCCATCATGTAGCCGACAGTCCCCTTGTCGTGCTGTTCGTCAGACATACGACCTGTCCCTCCCGTGGATCATGGACTGCTCAGCTTCAGACCGTAGTGCACGGCGTCGAGCTCGCGCCGGGCTTGTGGTGAGATCTGGCTGCCGTCCAGGAGGATGGTCACTCGCCGTCGGAGCTCTGACGCGAGCTGTGGGTCGGCCGACAGCAAACCCGGCCGCGAGGCGATGAGCGCCCACACGGAGTGCACGTTCAGGTCGACGCAGCCCAGTGCCGGGTCGAGGCGGTCCGCGAAGCCGCGCAGCAGAGCCCCGGCGTCCCAGCGGTGCGGTGAGCGCTCGGCCATGAACGAGTCGTCGGGATAGGGGGAGCGGTCGAAGCCGAGCCAGTGTGCCCAGTAGTTGAGGTTGGCGATCTCGCCCGCGTCGTCCCCCATGGCGCGCTCGATGAAGCCGTGCAGAACGTCCAGTTCTCCGTACCGGGTCAGGGACGTGGCCACGGAACGCGCGTCGGCCCACTGCGGTGACCAAGTGGCGTGGGAGAGGCGGAGCGGGCGACGGGAACGCAGATCGGCCAGCCACGTGTGCGTGTCCGGGGCGGGGTCGTAACTGCACAGGTACAGGGCCTGGCGGCGAAGTAGCGCGCCGGGCTCTCCCGCGTGGTCGGCGAGCTCGGCGCACCGGCGCATGTGGGTATGGAATCGCTCCAGCAACGCCGGCGGAAGAAGGGGGCTGTCCCGGGTAGGGCCACGACGGCGCGGGGGCTCGACCGTGGCCGGCGGTACGGCGGCCGGGGCTGCCCCGGTAAGTGCCCAGGCGATCATGTGGGTCGAGGTTCGGGTGAATACCCAGCTCGCCAGAGGGTGCATGGCGAGATCGCTGCGACAGTCGACGTCGTTCAACACATGGGCGATGACCGCGTCGGCCTCCATTGCGGAATCGAAGAGGGTGAGCAAGGCCCGTTCGGCCCCATGGGTGAGAAGACTGCGGCGCAGAGCCAGGAACTTCCCGGCGGCCATGGCGGTCAAGGGGCGACGTCCGCTTTCCCAGCCCTGCACGGTGGTTGTGTCCACGCGGGGCAGCTCTGCGAGCTGCTGCTGCGTGCAGGGCAAACGCTCCCGGACGATCTTGAACAGGTGTCCTGCTACTAACCCTTCGAGGGCTCGCTCACGGGAACGCCGACCCGTGGTCAGTGTTCCCGTGGCCGGACTGTGGCGCGGTGGGGTCATCGCCTGTTCTCCACTGGCGCGACTGGAGTGGAACTCGTACAGAGGGTCAGTTCCCGGAGTCGGTGGCCGACCGTAGGTTCAACGCATGGGGTGCACAGCACGCACAGTCGAAGAATAACCGCGCACAGTAGCGGTTGCGTGCGCCTGGCCCTGGCCAACGGACAGGAGGAGGAGTGCCCGTGCGCGACGAAACGGAGGCGTCGGGGAGGGAACCCCGGCCGCCTGATCACGCCACTGCTCCCCAAAGCCAAGCGGCTTCGGGAAGCCGGGCGCTTCGCCCGGGCGGCCTGATCATGACCGTCAGGCCCCAACAGGGCGGTCCCTGGCCTGTGCGCTGCCTCCACCCGCCTGAGTTGTGCGCTATCGAGCTCGGGGTGGCCACCTGCCGGTGCGGTGCCCAGATTTTCATGGACTACCAGGCGCTCGATGGCGCGGCGTTGGACGTTGGCGAGCGCCTGCCCGACCTGCCCGCCGGGCGCACGAACAGTGGCGCCGGAATCGGCACGCTCATATTCGGCAGCACGACACATGGTCCCTGACCGCAGGCGGCGGCCCGTGTCCGCGGCAGCTGCGGTGGCCGCGCAGAGATGGAGGCTCACATGGCTCAACGCTCCGGTGCCGGTCTACGCCACCGGTATGACCAGTGGTTCGCACCAAGGCCGCAGACAGTCGTGCTCCAGCCGACGAGTTTCTGCAATATGGACTGTTCCTACTGCTACCTGCGGGACCGGGGCCTGAAGAACGACATGCTGCCCGAGACCGTCGACGCCGTGGCGAAGTCGGTGGAGGGCCTCGCCGACAGCGGTCGGCCGCTGGGTCTCGTCTGGCACGGCGGGGAGCCCCTACGCCACCCTCGACCGGGTCCGCGCTACGGGTCCGGTGATCTTCTCGAAGTGCACCCTGCGGGAGACGACCATCAGGGCATCCGATCTCAGCTCTGTCGCCTTCGAAGCATGCGATCTACGGCTCGCCGAGTTCGAGGGTGGCAAGTACCGCGACTGCGACCTGCGTGGCAACGACCTGACCACGCTGCGGGGAGTGGCCGCGCTCAAGAAGGCCCTCATCGACCGTGCCCAGGTCGCCCAGCTGGCCGAAGCGCTGGCGGCCGAGCTGGAGGTCACCTACGGCGAAGACCTCGACGACGACTGACCGCTGCCGGGGATGAGAGGGACAGCCATGGCAGTGAGCTTGGCGTTCAGCCAGTGCGGAAGCCTGCGGGAGCGGTGCGAGATCGGGTCCGTCCGGCTGAGCCACGGTGAGGCGGACTACGACGAAGGGGCTGTCGTACCGGTCTGTGACTGGAGGCCCTTGAACACACGGGAAGCCCAAAGGCTCCAGGCTGAGCCTGGCATCCCCGATGGCGCCCTGATCGAACTGGTACGCCAGCCTTTACCGGATACCCAGGTGGAAGCGGCACCGGACCTCCATGCGGTCGCCGCCGGCCTCTATCCGTTCGCAGACCGCTGGCCTGCCGATTTTCTGGGCTGCGTCACGAACCCCGGCGACGCGCCGACGACCACCGAGGACCCTGCCACCGGGCGTCGGCTCGGCCTCCACGTCGACAACTGGGACCGGCTGCCGTACGGGCGCCGCCACGAAGGCCGGCGCAGGCTCTGCCTGAACCTCGGCCCCGGAGTCCGCTACTTTCTCCTCGGCGACCGGGAGATCGAAGAGATCTACCGACTTGTGCATCCCGACCCGGAACACCACTACCCGCACACGGACGACGTGAGGCGATACGTCGCTCGGGGACGACCGTTGCAATGCCTGCGCATCCGCCTGGAGCCCGGCGACTGCTACCTGGCCCCCACCGAACTACTGCCGCATGACGGCTCCACCCTGGATGGCGAACAGCCTTCCACAGCCGCCTTCTGGCTGGGGCGGTGGCCGGCCGGGGCCGGCAGCACGGAGCCGTGATTCCGTCCCGTGGCCCGCGAGATCAAGGCCCGTTCATCGCGTTTGAAGCCCCTTGAGGCCTGCGGACGCGCACCCGCCTCGCGCGAAGGGCCGTCGACCGCGTCTTCCGCCGGGGCGGGGACATGGGCGACGGCCCACAGGCGGCCCAGGGCGAAGGAATATCGCCCTGACCTGGCCAGATGTTAAATGTCCCGGAACGTTTCGATCTGGGCGCCGACCGAGTTGAGGCGTTCGGCGAGGTCCTCGTAGCCGCGGTTGATGACGTAGACGTTGCGGAGGACGGAGGTGCCCTCGGCGGCCATCATCGCCAGGAGCACGACCACGGCCGGGCGCAGGGCGGGCGGGCACATCATCTCGGCGGAGCGCCAGCGGGTGGGGCCCTCGACGAGGACGCGGTGCGGGTCGAGGAGCTTGACGTCCGCGCCGAGGCGGTTGAGGTCGGTGAGGTAGATGGCGCGGTTGTCGTAGACCCAGTCGTGGATGAGGGTCTGGCCCTGGGCGAAGGCGGCGATGGCCGCGAAGAAGGGCACGTTGTCGATGTTGAGGCCGGGGAACGGCATCGGGTGGATCTTGTCGATCGGCGCACGGAGCTTGGAGGGGCGCACCGTCAGGTCGAGCAGGCGGGTGCGGCCGTTGTCGGCGCGGTACTCGGTGCTGCGCTCGTGGTCCAGGCCCATCTCCTCCAGGACGGCGAGCTCGATCTCCATGAACTCGATCGGCACCCGGCGGATCGTCAGCTCCGACTCCGTCACCACGGCGGCGGCCAGCAGGCTCATGGCCTCCACCGGGTCCTCGGACGGCGCGTAGTCGACGTCGCGGTCGATGGTGGCCACGCCGTGCACGGTGAGCGTGGTGGTGCCGATGCCCTCGACGCGTACGCCGAGCTCCTCGAGGAAGAAGCAGAGGTCCTGGACCATGTAGTTGGAGCTGGCGTTGCGGATGACGGTCACGCCGTCGTGCCGGGCGGCGGCCAGCAGGGCGTTCTCGGTCACGGTGTCGCCGCGCTCGGTCAGGACGATGGGGCGCGTGGGGGAGACGGAACGATCCACCTGGGCGTGGTACGTGCCGTCGGTGGCCGTGATCTCGAGGCCGAAGTGGCGAAGCGCCGTCATGTGCGGCTGTACGGTCCGGGTGCCGAGGTCGCAGCCGCCCGCGTACGGGATCTTGAAGTGGTCCATGCGGTGCAGCAGCGGGCCCAGGAACATGATGACGCTGCGGGTGCGGCGGGCCGCCTCGGTGTCCATCGCGCCCAGGTCGAGCTCGGCGGGCGGCAGGATCTCGAGGTCGTTGCCGTCATTGATCCACCGGTGCCGGACGCCGATGCTGGCGAGCACCTCGAGGATCCGGTACACCTCCTCGATCCGCGCGACGCGACGCAGCGTCGTACGACCGGCGTTGAGCAGCGTGGCGCACAGCAGCGCGACGCACGCGTTCTTGCTCGTCTTGACGTCGATGGAACCCGACAGCCGGCGCCCGCCGACGACGCGCAGGTGCATGGGCCCGGCGTACCCGAGCGAGACGATCTCGCTGTCGAGGGCCTCTCCAATGCGGGCGATCATATCAAGACTGATGTTCTGATTTCCCCGCTCAATGCGGTTGACCGCGCTCTGGCTGGTCCCCAGAGCGTCCGCGAGCTGGGACTGCGTCCAGCCACGGTGCTGGCGGGCGTCGCGGATGAGCTTGCCGATACGGCTGAGGTAGGCGTCTGTCATGAGACAGACGGTATCTCAGATATGAGATCTCCGCCCGTCGCGCCATGGCTCCTGCACAGGTTCTGCGCCTGTACGGCGGTCAGAAGCCGGACGTGTCGAGTTCGAGGGCGAAGGGGGCGGGAAGGTGTACGGAGGTACCGAAGGGGCGCGGGCCGTCCGTCTTCGCGTAACCAAGCCTGCTCGGCTCGCTGAAGAGCGTGCAGGTCCGCTCCTGGCGGTCCACGAGGAGGTAGAGGGGAGCGCCGTACTCGGCGTAGCGGCGGCGCTTCACGATACGGTCGGTGTCGCCGTTGGACTCGGAGGTGACTTCGACGACGAGCAGGGTCTGGTCGGGTACAAGGGCGCCACCGCCCTTCGCCAGCTCTCGGGGTACGACGGCCAGGTCCGGTACGTACCAGTTGGAGCTGCCCGGCAGGTCGAGGTCTCCGGAGCCCGCCCTGCACCCGAGCTTCCGCAGGGTGGGTCCGAGCTGTTCGCGGATCTCGTCGGCTACGTTCTCATGATCCCATGTGGGCACGGTTGTCTGGATGACCCCCTCGACGATCTGCGTCCGATCGCCCTTGACGTGCTGGATCGCGTACTTCAGCGCCTTTTCGGGGTCGTCGGCTGCGTACGAATGGGGCTGTGCGCTCATCGGTCCTCCCAGGGACTGTGTGACTGCAGCATGACGACTGTCCCTGATCTACAGCAATTGCCATGGCCGACCCGCCCGTTCGGCCCAACGCTCACCCGAACTGGTGAACCAGACCCGCGTGTTCTCCGGGAGTTCCGTCCTGCGAGGATCGGATCAACGGCGGCGGTCGTACGGGTGGCCGCCCGCAGGGGGAGGTGGGCTTGATGGCAGCTCAGATCGGTTCCTTCGCCAGTGACGAGGCGCGGACGCGGGTGCTCGCCGCCTACGACCGGGCCATGGCGTTCTGGCCGGAGCCGTGGGACGAGCGGGACGTCGAGACGGCCTATGGGGCCACCCGGGTGTACGGGTACGGCGCGGAGGGCGACGGCGTTCCCGTCGTGCTGCTCCACGGGCAGAGTGCCGCGCCCACCGAGTGGGCGCCGCACGTCGCCGCGCTCGCCGAAGGGCGGCGGGTGTTCGCCGTGGACCGGGTGGGGGAGCCCGGGTACAGCACGCAGACCGCGCCGGTGCGGACGCCGGAGGACACGGCCGCGTGGCTGGAGGAGGTCCTCGCCGGGCTGGGGCTCGAGCGGGTGCATCTGGTGGGGCACTCGTACGGCGGATGGGTAGCGCTCAATCACGCCGTACGCGCCCCCGGGCGTGTCGCGTCGGTGGCCGTCTACGACCCGCCGCGCGCCCTCGCGCCCCTCAAGGCCGGATTCGTGTTCGGGGCCGTCGCCCAGTTCGTCGGCCCCGAGAGCTTCCGGACCCGCTGGTTCGACGAACTGATCGGACCGACGGGCCTGCCGGCGGAGGAGGCCGAGGTCCAGGCCCGGTTCTCGCTGGAGGCGATACGCGGCTTCCGTATCCGTCTGCTGCCGCCCCAGCACATAAGTGACGAGGAACTGCGCGGCGTCACCGTGCCCGCCCTCGTCCTGCTCGGCGGCGAGAGCCGGGTGCACGACGCCCGGCGGGCGGGGGAGCGGGCGCGGCGCCTCGTGCCGGGCGCCCGCGTGGAGGTCGTGCCCGGTGCCGGTCACGGCATCCCGGTGGCGCTGTTCAACGACCGGGTGCCGGAGTTCGTGCGCGAGGTGGAGGACCGGCAGGACGCCCGCTCCTGAAGCTCACGCGACTGAGCTCACGCACCCGGCCCGCCCGCGCCGCGGGTCACGGCGAGCAGGGCCATGTCGTCGCTGATGCGGCCTCCGGTGTGGCGGTCCACGTCGTGGAGGAGGGTGTCGAGCAGCTCGTCCGGGCCGGGGAGGTCGCGGCCGGTCAGGCAGGCGACGGGGTCGTAGAAGGCGCCGACCCGGTCGCGCGCCTCGGTGAGGCCGTCCGTGTAGAGCAGGAGCGTCGTTCCGGGAGGGAAGGGCACGGTGTGGACGCGGTCCTCGCCGGTGCCCGGCTCCGCCAGGGCCAGGGGCAGGGCCGGCTCGGGGGGCTCGGCGGTGCGTACCGTGCCGCCGTGCAGCAGGAGCGGCGCCGGATGGCCGCGGTTGACCAGCCGCAGTTCGTCGCCGGAGGGCGGGATCTCGGCCAGGACGCCGGTGACGAAGCCTTCGGTCCGCTCGAATCCCGACCGCCGCTCCGCCTCGCGGATCAGCGCCCGCTCCAGGCGGGCCGCGATGCCGGCGAGGGTGGCCTCCTCGTCGGCCGCCTCGCGGAACGCGCCCAGCGCCACGTCCACCGCCTTGACCGCCTCCATGCCCTTGCCCCGCACGTCGCCGACGACGCAGCGCATCCCGTACGGGGTGTCCTGTACGCCGTACAGGTCGCCGCCGATCTGCGCGTCCTTCACGGCCGACTGGTACCGCACGGCGATCCGCAGCGCCCCGACGGCGGCCGGCGGCTCCGGCAGGATGGCGCGCTGCACGGCGAGGGCGACCCGGCGGGCGGACTGCAGCCGGACGTCGCTGTAGTACATGAGGCGGTTGACGACGACGGCGAGGGCCGAGACGGTCGCGACGGCCGCCAGCTCGCTGCGCCCGCCCGTGTCCCCGATGAGGCCGAAGTGGGTGAGCAGCGCGGCGTCGGCGGCGCAGGCGCCGAGGCCCGCGAGGATCGTCGCGCGCAGGGACAGCAGGGCGGCGGCCGTCATCGGCGCGGCCGTGTAGAAGGCCTCGGCGCTGAAGTGGGGAGAAGTGGAGTAGTCGAGGAAGGCGCCGCCGACGAGCAGGAGGACGGGCAGCCACTGCAGGTGGCTCAAGCATCCGCGCCTGATCGCGTCACCTCCCGCGCCCGGTGCCCTCACGTAGCCGCTCCCGCTCCCGCTCTCGCGTGCCGTGCGGTGCCGTGCCCGCCGCCGTGCGGTGTTCCGTACACCACGCTCAAGCATCCTCGGGCCGGTTTGGGGCTGCCAGTCAGGGCATGGCTGTGGGGTTACGCGCCGTATGTCCCGGTCTGTCGACACCGGACGGCCCATCCGGACATGACCGTGCGGCCTCGATGTACTAGAGTTATCTCGACATCGAGATATCTGCCGAGAGGCGTACCGCCGTCGCGCCAGTAAGGCGTACCTAACTTAGGCACACCTTAGCGGATGCGCGCGGTGGGGTGGCGGCAGGATTGCCGCAGTACGCGAATTCATGCATGAAGGAGACTGTCGTGTCGGCGAACAGCTTCGACGCCCGCAGCACGCTGCAGGTGGGCGACGAGTCGTACGAGATCTTCAAGCTGGACAAGGTCGAGGGTTCCGCTCGCCTTCCCTACAGCCTGAAGGTGCTGCTGGAGAACCTGCTCCGCACGGAGGACGGCGCGAACATCACCGCCGACCACATCCGTGCGCTGGGCAACTGGGACTCGCAGGCCCAGCCCAGCCAGGAGATCCAGTTCACGCCGGCCCGCGTGATCATGCAGGACTTCACCGGCGTCCCCTGCGTCGTCGACCTCGCCACCATGCGTGAGGCCGTCAAGGAGCTCGGCGGCGACCCGGCGAAGGTCAACCCGCTCTCCCCGGCCGAGCTGGTCATCGACCACTCCGTCATCGCCGACAAGTTCGGCACGAAGGACGCCTTCGGCCAGAACGTCGAGCTGGAGTACGGCCGCAACAAGGAGCGCTACCAGTTCCTGCGCTGGGGCCAGACCGCCTTCGACGACTTCAAGGTCGTCCCCCCGGGCACCGGCATCGTCCACCAGGTGAACATCGAGCACCTGGCCCGCACGGTCATGGTCCGCAACGGCCAGGCCTACCCCGACACCCTGGTCGGCACCGACTCGCACACCACGATGGTCAACGGCCTCGGCGTGCTGGGCTGGGGCGTCGGCGGCATCGAGGCCGAGGCCGCGATGCTCGGCCAGCCGGTCTCCATGCTCATCCCGCGCGTCGTCGGCTTCAAGCTGACCGGTGAGCTCCCGGCCGGCACCACCGCCACCGACCTCGTCCTCACGATCACCGAGATGCTGCGCAAGCACGGCGTCGTCGGCAAGTTCGTCGAGTTCTACGGTGAGGGCGTCGCCGCCACCTCGCTGGCCAACCGCGCCACCATCGGCAACATGTCGCCGGAGTTCGGCTCCACCGCCGCGATCTTCCCGATCGACGGCGAGACCCTGAACTACCTCAAGCTCACCGGCCGCTCCGAGCAGCAGGTCGCGCTCGTCGAGGCGTACGCCAAGGAGCAGGGCCTCTGGCTCGACCCGGCCGCCGAGCCCGACTTCTCCGAGAAGCTCGAGCTCGACATGTCCACGGTCGTCCCCTCCATCGCCGGCCCGAAGCGCCCGCAGGACCGCATCATCCTGGCCGAGGCCGCCGCGCAGTTCGCGCAGGACGTCCGCAACTACGTCGACGAGGTCGACGAGGCGGGCAAGGAGTCCTTCCCGGCCTCCGACGCCCCGGCCATCTCCACCGGCGCCCCGTCCAAGCCGGTCACCGTGACCGCCCCCGACGGCTCGACCTACGAGATCGACCACGGCGCCGTCACCGTCGCCGCGATCACCTCCTGCACCAACACCTCGAACCCCTACGTCATGGTCGCCGCGGCGCTCGTGGCCAAGAAGGCGGTCGAGAAGGGCCTGACCCGCAAGCCGTGGGTCAAGACCACCCTCGCCCCGGGCTCCAAGGTCGTCACCGACTACTTCGACAAGGCGGGCCTGACCCCCTACCTCGACAAGGTCGGCTTCAACCTCGTCGGCTACGGCTGCACCACCTGCATCGGCAACTCCGGCCCGCTGCCGGAGGAGGTCTCCAAGGCCGTCAACGACCACGACCTCGCCGTCACCTCGGTGCTCTCGGGCAACCGTAACTTCGAGGGTCGCATCAACCCCGACGTCAAGATGAACTACCTGGCGTCGCCGCCGCTGGTCGTCGCGTACGCCCTCGCCGGCTCCATGAAGGTGGACATCACCAAGGACGCCCTGGGCACCGACACCGACGGCAACCCGGTCTTCCTCAAGGACATCTGGCCCTCCGAGGCCGAGGTCAACGACGTCGTGGCGAACGCCATCGGCGAGGACATGTTCAACAAGTCCTACAGCGACGTCTTCGCGGGCGACGCCCAGTGGCAGGCCCTGCCGATCCCGACCGGCAACACCTTCGAGTGGGACGCCGAGTCCACCTACGTCCGGAAGCCCCCGTACTTCGAGGGCATGACGATGGAGACCACCCCGGTCACCGACATCACCGGCGCCCGCGTGCTGGCGAAGCTCGGCGACTCGGTCACCACCGACCACATCTCCCCGGCCGGTGCCATCAAGGCCGACACCCCCGCCGGCAAGTACCTCACCGAGCACGGTGTCGAGCGTCGTGACTTCAACTCCTACGGCTCGCGCCGAGGCAACCACGAGGTCATGATCCGCGGTACGTTCGCCAACATCCGCCTGCGCAACCAGATCGCGCCGGGCACCGAGGGCGGCTTCACCCGCGACTTCACGAAGGACGACGCCCCCGTCTCCTTCATCTACGACGCCTCGCGCAACTACATCGAGCAGGGCATCCCGCTGGTCGTCCTGGCCGGCAAGGAGTACGGCTCCGGCTCGTCCCGCGACTGGGCCGCCAAGGGCACCGCGCTCCTCGGCGTCAAGGCCGTCATCGCCGAGTCCTACGAGCGCATCCACCGCTCGAACCTCATCGGCATGGGCGTCCTCCCGCTGCAGTTCCCCGAGGGCGCCTCGGCGGAGTCCCTGGGCCTGACCGGCGAGGAGACCTTCTCCTTCGCCGGCGTGACCGAGCTCAACGACGGCACCACGCCGCGCACGGTCAAGGTCACCACCGACAGCGGTGTCGAGTTCGACGCGGTCGTCCGCATCGACACCCCCGGTGAGGCGGACTACTACCGCAACGGCGGCATCATGCAGTACGTGCTGCGCAACCTGATCCGCGGCTAGCGGTTCCGGTAGCAGAGCGGCGAGGGCCGCACCCCGTTTCGTACGGGGTGCGGCCCTCGTGCGTTTCCCTTGCGAACACGGCACCTTGAGGAACGCGGCACCTTGAGGAACGCGGCGCTTTGACGAACACGGCGCTCCCGGGCGCGCGTTCACCCCACCACCCTCCCGGGGCATCCCTCAACACGACCGGGTGATCGGGGGGTTGGGGAAGTGTCGGGCGTTACCCCGCTGGTTAGGCTCCCCGCCGGGACGGAGCGACTGCTTCCTCCCAGAGGGAGGGATTTGTCAGCGATGGGATCCGCCGTCACCTTCGGGGAGCTTGCCGGGATCTCCGGCGAGGAACTTCCCCCGCGGATCGCGCTCTCGAGCGTGTTGCTGCCCGCGGGCACCGATCAGCCCGTGTTTCCGACGCTGGTGCGAACGGATCACGGAACGACGGTGGCCTACGCCTGCCAGTACCGGCAGGACGCCGGCAGCCCCGGCCTTCTCGTCGCGCTGGGACTGGCTCCCAGCTCTCCCGGCTACAGCACCACCTGCATTCCTGCGGCCATTTCCAGCCGCTGATCTTCGTCATTCGAGCGCCATTCGAGAAGGGGAACGCACATGGTCAACGCCATCAGCTTCGAGGAACTCGCCGACATCGCCGGTGAGGTGCTGCCCGAGCGGACCGTCATGGGCGTCATCGCGACGCCGCTCGGCCTCGCGGATCCCGGCCCCAGCGGGGCGGGCGCCGGCGCCGGCAGCTCCAGCTCCGCGGCGGCCACGGGCGGCGGCGTGTTCGCCCCCGTCCCGCACGACCACGGCACGACGATGCTCTCGGCCTGTCAGGCCGTCGACCGGCAGGGCACCCCGGGCCTCCTCGGCTCGCTGGGCCTGCCGTCCACCAACCCCACCACCAGCATGACGTGCATCCCCACGGCCGTCTCCAGCCACTGATTCCCGCCTAGCGGCTCGCCGTACGCGTTCGGGGAGGGGCCGGGGCATCCCGGTCCCTCCCCGGCCCGTCCCGCCAGCAACCCCACGGAGTGCGCCCATGTCACCGCCCACGCTCGTGGCCGGCATCGAACTGGTCGGTGAGTTCGAGGACTCCGGCTACTGCGAGCCGCCCCACCTGGTCTGCCGCCCCGACGGGCAGATCGTCCGGCTGCCCGCCCTGCTCTACCAGGTCGTCCGCGGCCTGGACGACAGACACGCGCGTCGGGCTGACGGGGAGACGGCCATGGCACGGGTGGCCGCCGAGCTGAGCCGGGAGACCGGCCGGCACTTCGCCCCCGAACACGTCGCCTACCTCATCGACGAGAAGCTCGCCCCGCTCGGCATCACCACCCACAGCGACGGCTCACCGCCACCGCCCACCGCGAAGAGCGACCCCTTCCTCGCCTTCCGCTTCCGGCTGGCCGTACTCCCGGAGCACGTCACCTGGTTCCTCTCCGGCCTCTTCGCCTGGCTGTTCCGCCCACTGCTGGTCGCCTTCGGTCTCGGCGCGTTCCTGGCCTGCGAGATCTGGCTCTGGGCGACCCAGGACACCGGCGCCGCCCTGCGGACCGTCCTCACGTCCCCGACCGGCGTCCTCCTCGTCGTCCTCCTGGCCATCGCCTCCTGCGCGTTCCACGAGATGGGCCATGGTGCCGCCTGCCGCTACGGAGGCGTACGGCCCGGCGAGATGGGATGCGGCATCTACCTCGTGTGGCCCGCCTTCTACACCGACATCACCAACTCCTACCGGCTGGGCCGCGCCGGCCGCATCCGCGCCGACCTCGGCGGCGTCTACTTCAACGCCCTCTGCGCGCTCGCCCTGGGCCTGGCGTACGCCGCGACCGGCTTCCCGCCGCTGCTGGTGGCCATCGTCTCCGTCCACCTCGAGATGATTCAGCAGCTGCTTCCCACGCTCCGCTTCGACGGCTACTACATCGTCGCCGACCTCGTCGGCATCCCCGACCTGTTCAAGTACATCGGGCCGATCGTGAAACGGGTCGTGCTGCGGCGCCCGGCGGACGAGCGGCTGCGCGCCCTCAAGCGATGGCCGCAGGTGGTGGTGGCGGCGTGGGTGCTCTTCCTGATCCCCGCGCTGACGTTGCAGCTGGGCATGGTCCTCGTCAACATGCCGCAGCTGCTACGGGCCGACTGGGCAAGGATCACCCTGCTGGTGGCCGACGCGGGCGCCTCCGGCAACGTGGCGGTCGGGGTGACCGCGGCGTTCCTGCAGATCGTGCTGCTGGTCCTCCCCGTCGCCGGGGTGGTGCTGGTGCTGGCCCAGCCGGTACGGGCCCTTATCCGCCGATGCCGTCGTTCCGCTTGACGGTACGGATGAAGGCCGCCCAGCTGGCGGTGGGGAAGGTGAGGGCGGGGCCCCCGGGAGCCGTCTTGGTGTCGCGGACGGGGATGATGCCGGGAAGGTTGTCGGCGATTTCGACGCACATCCCGCCGTCTCCGTTGGTGTAGGAGGACGTGCGCCAGTTCGCCATGCTTAAGTCATGTGCGGTGCTCATGGGTCGCCCATTCCTTTGCCGCCGAATCGATCAGGGCCAGGGACGCCTCCGGCGACAGTGCGGCAGCCCTGGCCAGATCGTAGGCCGATTGGCACTGCGCGACCAGGGCTGGGTCTTCGATGAGCTGCCCGTTGTACGCGCTTTCGGTGTAGACGACCGGTGGCGCGTCGTTGAAGTGCATCACTGCAAGGCTTGTGCTCATGAACGGATGGGCGCCAGCTGCGAAGGGCAGAATCTGCAGCACCACATTCGGCCGGGCCTGTACTGCTTGGACCAGGTAAGCGAGCTGTTCGCTGATCACGGTGGGGCTGCTCACGGGTACGCGAAGCGCTGCCTCGTGAACGATGGCCCAGAAAACCGGGGCAGTTGGGCCATCGAGTAGGTGGGCGCGCTCCAGCCGGGCATCGACAAGTTGCTCCACCACCTGGTCCGGGGCGAAGCGTTGCGCTGCACGGGTCACAGCGCGTGCGTATGCCTCTGTCTGCAGCACTCCTGGCACGAACATGACTGAAGACTCGCTGATGCTCTTCGCCTGTCGCTCGAGCTCCGCCGCGTCGGCGAAGTAGTCGGCGACCTTCGAGTTACGCGCGAGCCGGCACAGGCGCTGGAGGTGCTCGCCACTTCCCAGCACTTCGTCGAGCAGCTTCGAGATTTCCAACTGGGGCCGCCGTGCCGCTGTCTCGAACTGTCCGATGTACGTCCCGGAGCAGAACGCGCGCTGACCGAGCTGGTCCTGAGAAAGGCCAGCATCCTCTCTCAGACGGCGCAGTTCCGATCCGTAGAACGCTCGAGCGTCGGCGTACGGGTCCGTGTTCCTGGGCTGGGTCACCGGGCCAGCGTAGCCCCGGCGACAGGTCAATTCCTCGCATTCCATAGGATCGACGAACAGTCGAACTCCTGGGGGAATACGTGAGATTGAGACTTCGCTCCATCGTGGCGACGGCCGCGCTCGCCATCGGCCTGGCCGTCCAGCCCGGTACCGCGACGGCCGACTCCGAACTCGACGGCAAGGCCCTGCAGTCCGCCCTCGACAAGCTGACCGCCGCCGGCGCGCCCGCCGCACTCGCGGAGGTGCGGGTCGGGGGAAAGACGTGGTCGGGGGCCAGCGGGGTGCGGGACACGCGGACCAAGCGTCCCGCGCGGCCCGGTGACCGGTACCGCGTGGCCAGCGTGACCAAGTCGATGGTCGCGGCCGTCGTCATGCAACTCGTCGACGAGGGGCGGCTGAAGCTCGACGATCCGGTGTCGCAGCACCTGCCGGGGCTGCTGCCGTACAAGGAACCGATCACCGTACGACAGCTGCTCAACCACACCAGCGGTGTGCCGAATTACTTCGACCAGCTGTATGCGGAGACGGGCGACAAAGAGCTCGAGGAGATGGAGCGGAACCGCTTCCGCTATTTCCCGCCGCGCGATCTCATCAAGATGGCGACGGGAAAGCCGCTGGTGTCCAAGCCCGGCACGGAATTCCATTACTCCAACACCAATTACCTCGTCATCGGGCAGCTGATCGAGAAGAAGACCGGTCGTTCTCTCGCGACGGAGCTGGAGCGGCGGGTGTTCCGCCCGGCGGGCATGAAGGACACGTCGTACCCGGCCGTGAATCCGTATCTCGCCGGCCCGCATGTCAACGGCTATCACCTCGTCGAGGGCCGGCCCGCGCGGGACGTCACGGTCTACACACCGACGGTGTGGGGAGCGGCGGCGGGGGTGGTGTCGACCAACGCCGACCTCAACCGGTTCTTCAAAGCGTTGTCCGACGGCACGCTGCTCTCATCCGCCCGGTGGGCCGAGATGCGGGAGTTCACGGTGGCGCCCTACGCGTTGGGTGTGGCGCCGGGAGGCGACCTGTGTCCGGCGCGGCCCGGCGAGTACCTGTGGGGGAACACCGGCAACGGGTTCGGGTACCGCACGATGTCGTTCAGCTCCCCGGACGGCCGGCGGCAGCTGAGCTTCAGCTGGACGCTGTCGGTGTCCGAGGTCGACGGCCCGCCTGCCGTGAGCAAGGCGGTCCAGGAGATGGTGGTGGCGGCCGTCGGCGCCACCTGCCCGAAACCGGCGAAGTAGATGCGAAAGGGCCGCACCCCCTCATCAGGGGGTGCGGCCCTCGCGTCAGGCTCAGAACATCCAGCGGTACTGGTTCCAGCCGGAGTTGCCGACCTTCTCGCGGGACTTGAAGGGGGACGAGGCGTTGCCCGTGCCCTTGTAGAGCCACAGCGAGCCGTCGCCGTTGCGGGCGATCAGGTCGGAGCGGCCGTCGAGGTCGACGTCACCGGTGGCGACCAGCTCGTTGAACTGGTTCCAGCCGGGGCCGATCTTCGTGCGGGCCTCGAACGGCTTGGTGGAGTCGCCGGTGCCCTTGTAGAGCCACAGCACGCCGTCCTTGTCGCGGGCGACGATGTCGGTCTTGCCGTCGCCCGTCAGGTCGCCGCGGCCGGTGATCTCGGTGAACTGGCCCCAGCCCGGGCCGACCTTCTTGCGGCCGGACAGCGAGCCGTCGGCGTTGGCCACGTAGAGGAAGAGCACGCCGGAGCGGTCGCGGACGAGGATGTCCGACTGCTTCGAGCCGCCCAGGTCGCCGGGGGAGAAGAACGCGTCGTACTGGCCCCAGTCGTCGGCGACACGCTTTCCGTTGCCGCCGTCGGAGTACCAGACCTCCTCGGCCTTGCTCAGGACGTACGTGCCGTCGGCGACGCCGTTGCCGTCGTGGTCGACGTGGGTGGCCGCGCGGATGGAGTCCCAGCCGGTGTCGACGAGCTCGCGGGAGGTCAGGCCGCCCTTGCCGTCGGGGCCGTAGAAGTACAGCTCGCCGGCGTCGTTGACCGCGCCGAGCGGCATGACCGGGGCCTTGGCCGAGGGGGCCGCCACCGCGCGGGGGGCCGCCAGGCCCTTGGCGGTGCTCTGCTGGGTCGCCGGCGCGGCGGAGACCTTGGACAGGCCGCGGGCGGCGTCACGGGCAGCGGTGGAGCCCGCCGGGGTGGCCGCCATGGCGGTCCCGGCGGTGGTGCCGGCCAGGGTTGCGGCTATCGCCGCGGTGACGAGACGCGACAGGGCGCGCCCACGCGAACGGCCGGAAGATCGAGCCATGTATTGCTCCATCAGTTCGAAAGGAAATGTCGTGGTACGCCCGGATAAAGCCGGGCGCACCACGTGATCAGCGCGATCCTTTCACACGGCCTTTACGAGTCAACCGGTTTGGGTACCCCTCAGATCCCCTTGCTCCCGAGCAGTTCCACCTCCGCCAGGACGGCCTCCCCGCCGCCCAGCGGCTCCAGCCGGTAGTGGCGGTACTCGCCGGGGGAGCGGAGCCGGAAGACGCGGGTCTGCCGGTCCCAGGCGAAGGCCTCGTCCGCGCGGCGGTCGACCTCCTGCCAGCTCCGCCCGTCCGCCGAGCCCGCCAGCACCCAGCCGTGCGGGGCCTTGGCCCGGTCGGCGGAGGTGAGCGTGTAGGAGTCGACCCGGGCGCCGGGGGCGACCTCGAAGCGGGTCGTCGTGAAGGTCGTCTCCGTGCGGGAGCTGTCGTCGGTCAGGGCCGTGGCGCCCGGCACGGTCAGGTCCGCCGGCGGCACCGGCACCTTGTCGTCACGGGTGATGGAGGTGGGGCCGGCGTCCTCTCCCGAGCCCCACGACGATGGCCGGGGCCCCATGGCGAACTCCAGCGTGCCGCCCTGGGCCAGCAGGGCGTGCGGGAGGGCGGTGGAGGTCCAGGGCCGGCCGTTGAGGCGCACGTCCTGGACGTAGATGTTGCGGGCGCTGTTGCGCGGCGCCTTCACGACGAGGTCGCGGCCGCCCTCGAGGTGCAGGGTGGCCTTGGTGAAGAGCGGGGAGCCGATCGCGTACTCGCCCTGCCCCATCACCAGCGGGTAGAAGCCCAGCGCGCTGAAGAGGTACCAGGCGGACATCTCGCCGTTGTCCTCGTCGCCCGGGTAGCCCTGGCCGATCTCGCTGCCGAGGTAGAGGCGGGAGAGGACCTCGCGGACCTTCTCCTGGGTCTTCCAGGGCTGGCCCACGGCGTCGTAGAGGTACGCGATGTGGTGCGAGACCTGGTTGCTGTGCCCGTACATGCCCATGCGCACGTCCCGGGCCTCGGTCATCTCGTGGATGACGCCGCCGTAGGAGCCGGCGAACTTCGCCTCGCCGGTCTCGGGGGTGGTGAAGTAGCCGTCGAGCTTCTTGGCCAGGCCTGTGCGGCCGCCGTACAGCGCGGCCAGGCCCCGGGTGTCCTGGGGGGCGGTGAAGGCGAAGTTCCAGCCGTTGGTCTCGGTGTAGTCGTGGCCCCACACGCGCGGGTCGTAGGCGCCGGGCTGCAGCCGCCAGGCGCCGCTCGCGTCCCGGCCCTGGAAGAAGCCGGTCCGGGTGTCGAAGAGCCGGACGTAGTTGCGGGCGCGGCCCAGGAAGTACTCGGACTCGTCCAGGTAGCGCGTCTTGTGCGTCCGCTCGTACAGCGCCCGGCCCATCCTCGCCAGCCCGAAGTCGTTGAGGTAGCCCTCCAGCGCCCAGGACAGGCCCTCGCGGGTGGCGGTGCTGGTGTAGCCGAGGAAGACCGAGGTGTCCATGCCCTTGCGGCCGGTGCCGGGGCTCCCGGGCGCCACGGTCGCGTTCTTCAGCGCGGCCTCGTACGCCGCCTCCGCGTCGAAGGAGACGCCCTTGACGTAGGCGTCGGCGAAGGCGACGTCCGAGCTGGTGCCGGTCATCAGATCGGCGTAGCCGGGGGAGGACCAGCGGGAGATCCAGCCGCCGTCCTTGTACTGCCGGACGAAGCCGTCGACGAGCCGTCCGGCGCTCTTGGGGGTGAGCAGGGTGTAGGCGGGCCAGGTGGTGCGGTAGGTGTCCCAGAAGCCGTTGTTGACGTACACCTCGCCGTCGACGACCTTCGCCCCGGTGGCGGTGGGGGTGTTCTGGCCGGCGGGCGGGGAGAAGGGGCTGGCGTAGCGGGGGCGCGGGCGGGCGGCGGAGCCGGTGTTCTCGAAGCCGGAATTGGGATAGAGGTACAGGCGGTAGAGGCTGGAGTAGAGCGTCGTGAGCTGGTCGCGGGTGGCGCCCTCGACCTCGACGCGGCCCAGCACGGCGTCCCACGCGGCGCGGGCGCGGTCGTGGACCCGGGCGAAGGAGGCGCCCGCCGGGATCTCCTGCTCGAGGTTGGCACGGGCCTGCTCGGTGCCGATGAGGGAGGTCGCCAGGCGCAGCGTGACCGTGCGGTCCCGGCCGGCGTCGAAGCGCAGGTAGCCGGTGACGCCCTCGCCGCTGCCGGGGCCGTCGCCCTTGAGCCTGCCGCTCGCGGTGACCGGCCGGTCGAAGACGCCGTAGACGAACAGCCGGCCCGCGCCCGTGGACAGCCCGCTCCTGACGTCGGAGTAGGCGGTGAACGAGCGGCGGTCGGCGTCGAGGGTCAGCCCGCCCTGGTTCTTGACGTTGTCGAGGACGACGGCCGCGTCGTCGCCGGGGAAGGTGAAGCGCATCATCGCCGCGTGGTCGGTCGGGGCGATCTCGGCCTTGAGGCCGTTCTCGAAGGTGACGCCGTAGTAGTGGGGCCGCGCGCTCTCGCGCTGGTGCCGGAAGGGCAGGGCGCGGGCGGCGCGCGAGGCGTCGGGGGTGCCGGCGGCGGCCGAGGGCATGACCTGGAAGGTCTGCCGGTCGCCCATCCAGGGGCTGGGCTGGTGACTGGCGGCGAAGGCCTGGACGGAGGGGAGGTTGGCCGCGTTGTTGGTGGCCGCGTACTGGTAGAGCCAGTCGGTCGAGCCGGCGTTGGTGACCGGCGTCCAGAAGTTGAAGCCGTGCGGGACGGCGGTGGCGGGGAAGGTGTTGCCCCGGGAGAAGTTGGAGCTGGAGTTGGTGCCGCGCGTGGTGAGGGCCCGGTCCGCCGGGTGGGCCGGGGGCCGCTCCGCCGGGGCCGGGCCGATGGAGATGTCGTCCACCCAGCCCCGGAACTTCGCCGGGCCCACGGGGGAGTCGTAGGCGATCAGGATCCGCTCGACGGTCTTGCCGGCGGCCACGGCCCCGATGTCCGCCTCCTTGTTGTTCCACTGGTTGACGTAGAGCGTCTTGGAGGCGGCCTGCCCCTGCGGCGTCAGCTCGGCCCCGTGCTGGTCGACGGCGCCGAGCCGGCTGAGGTACGTACCGTCGGTGAACGCCAGGTCGAGGGAGACGTGCGTGGCGGGGTAGCGGGCGTCGGCCTCGGGCAGGGCGGGGAAGACCTTGTACGCCAGCAGGGTGTTCCGGGCGATCTTGGTGTTCACCGCGAACACCTTGTTGTACGAGTAGCCGCGGCCGGTCGCCTGGTGCATGCCGCCGTAGCGCAGGGCGTGGGTGCCGGTGAAGCCCGCGCGGGCCTTGGCCGTGGGGGAGCCGGTGGGGCCGCGGTCGATGTGGCTGCGCATGTCGGCGGGTGGCGGGGTGCCGCCGCCGGCGGTGGCCAGCTGCACCTCGGCGAGCTGGAGGATGGGCTCGCCGCTGTTGCGCGTTATCTCCAGCCGGAACTGCCGGTAGGGGACGGCGCCGTCGAAGGCGAACTCCCGTGTCTGCAGGCGGCTTTCGAAGCTCTCGTCATGGCGGGTGTCCAGCACCTTCCAGTTCTTGCCGTCGTCGGAACCCTTGAGCGTCCAGTCCCTGGGGTCACGGCCGGGCGCGTCGTTGGCCGAGGTCAGCGCGTACCGCACGGCCTTGACCGGCTCGGACAGCTCGAACTCCAGCCAGGCGGACCGCTCGAAGTCCAGCCACTTGGTGGCGCTCTCGCCGTCGATCAGGTTCTCCTTCACCTCGCCCGCCTCGGCGTGCTCGCCGCTGGCGCGGACGGTGGTGACCTTGTCCGTCACATTGCCGGGGATGCCGCTGGAGTCGTCGCCGTCGATGCCGGCGGAAAGCCGCCGTCCGTCGTGGTCGGTCTCGACGGTGTTGCGCCAGTCGGGCTGCGGCTCACCACTCTCGAAGGAGGAGGCGAAGCGCTCGGTCGCGGCCCCTTTGGGCCCTTCGGGTGAGGCCGCCACGCCCATGGCGCCTTGCGTGACCTGAGCGGTCGTCATCACTACGGTGGCTGCGAACAGAGCGGTGGGGCGGGCGAGCGTACGCCATCGGAGGTACCCGAGTCTGTGTCGCATCCCTTGCCTCTCCACCAGGCCGACAACGTTGTCATACAAGCCGCGCAGTGTTAAGTAGGGCGTGAGACACCAGTGGTGTCAAGGGTCTCGGCGCTGGTGTCGCCGGGCGGGCGCCGGGTGCCGGTGGCGGTGTGCCGGGGGGCCGCCGGGTGTGCGCCGGGAGGCCGCGGGCGGTGCGCCACGAGGTCTCAACTCGGGAAAGATGCGCGGTCGAAGCCGCTTGCGATCTTGCCCAGTTGATCGAAGTGGACTATACCTGTCGGCGTCCGGGACGGGTTTTTCCGGCCCGCCGCGCGGACCGCGCAACACTCCGCGCTTCCGGTTCGCGTACGCCCCGCACCATCCGGTTCACGTAGACCCCGCACATCCGGTTCACGTACGTCTCGCACCATCCGGTTCTACGCACATCTCGCACATCCCGCACCATCCGGTTTCACGCACATCCAGCTTCAACCGACGCGCGGTGTCGGGCCCTTCGTCGACGGCGAACGCCCAAGGGGAGAGGTGTCACACCGCCTGAGTCCTGGAGAAGGCGAGGACTTGAGCATGGGATCCACCCCGGAACACGGCCGGCGCCCGGAATACGGCCGACGCGACCTGATCAAGCGAGCGGCGGCGATCGGCCTGATCTCGGTGCCGGCCATGAGCGCGCTCAGCGCCTGCGCGAGCGGCGGGGACGGCGACGGCGGCAAGCAGGTGGACAAGGGGAAGAAGAGCGAGAAGAACCCCCTCGCCGTCAACGAGAAGGCGGCCCTGGACGTCGTCATCTTCGACGGCGGATTCGGCCAGCAGTACGCCAAGGACGCGGAGGCCGAATACCGCAAGGCCTTCCCCGACGCCCAGGTCAAGCACTCCGCCACCCAGGAGATCCAGACCCAGCTCCAGCCCCGCTTCAACGGCGGCACCCCACCGGACCTCATCGACAACTCCGGTGCCAAACAAATGGACATGGGCACCCTGGTCGGCAAGAACCAGCTCACCGACCTCACCGCCCTGCTGGACGCGCCCTCCTACGACGACCCCGCCAAGAAGGTGCGCGACACCCTGCGCCCCGGCGTGGTGGAGATGGGGCAGTTCGAGGGCAAGGAGACCTGGATCCTCTACTACGCCTACACCGTCTACGGCGTCTGGTATTCGAAGACCAATCTCCAGAAGCTCGACGCGCAGTACCCCGAGACCTGGGACGAGATGCTCAAGGTCTGCGAGGCCGCGAAGAAGAAGGGCATCGCCGGCTGGACGTACGCCGGAAAGTACCCGTACTACGTGCCGTTCAGCCTCTACCCCTTCATCGCCAAGATCGGCGGCGTGGAGGTGCTGAGGAGAATCGACAACCTCGAGCCCAACGCGTGGAAGGACCCGGCCGTCAAGGCCGCCTTCGAGGCGTACTACGAGCTCTACAAGAAGGGCTACATCCTCCAGGGCTCCCCGGGCCTGACCCACATCGACTCGCAGACCGCCTGGAACCAGGGCAAGGCGTTGTTCCTCCCCAACGGCTCCTGGGTGGAGAACGAGGCGAAGAAGACCACGCCGCAGGATTTCCGGATGGCGGTGGGTGCCCCGTCCAGCCTCGACAAGAACAGCGACAAGATGCCGTTCGGCACCATCTGGGCCTCCGGCGGCGAACCGTTCATCGTGCCGAAGAACGCCCGCAATCCGCAGGGCGGCATGGAACTGCTCCGCGTCATGCTGGGCAAGAAGTCCTCCCGGAACTTCATCAAGTCCGTCTCCTCGCTCACCTCCCTCAACGGCGGCACCGAGGGCCTCACCCTCCCGTCGGGGCTGGCCTCCTCGCAGCAGGTGCTCGAGGCGGCCGGGAAGAACGTGGTCAACCCGCGGCTGCAGGACTGGTACGTCGCCCTGCAGAAGGAGAAGATCGGCGTCGCCGCGATCGGCGAGATGATGGCGGGCCGCCTCACCCCCGACGAGGCCATCACGAAGATCCAGCGCTTCGCCGACGAGACCGCCAAGGACGACTCGGTCAAGAAGTACAAGCACAAGTGAGCGGTGGCGGCCATGCAGCACGGTAAGTACCGTTTCATCGCGGGGTTTCTGGCCCTCCCGCTGGCGATCTACGGCATCTTCGTCATCTCGCCGTTCGTCCAGGCCATCTACTACTCCTTCACGGACTGGACCGGACTGAGCCCGGACTTCCGCGTGACCGGGACCGACAACTACCGGCGGCTCTGGAACGACGACGTGTTCTGGACGTCCGTCGGGCACAACGTCCTGTTGCTGCTGGTGCTGCCGCTGGTGACCATCGGGCTCGGACTCTTCTTCGCCTTCATGCTCAACGTCGGCGGCCGCCGCAGGAAGAACGCGGCGGTCGCCGGAGTCCGCGGCTCCGGCATCTACAAAGTCGTCTACTTCTTCCCGCAGGTGCTCTCGATCGCGATCGTCGCCCTGCTGTTCCAGTTCGCCTACAACCCCAACAGCGGCGCCCTGAACTCCTTTCTGAGCGCCGTCGGCCTGGACTCCGTACGCCCCGAATGGCTGGGCGACCCGGACCTGGCCCTGTGGTGCGTGATGGCGGTGATGGTCTGGAGCAACGTCGGCTTCTACGTCGTGCTCTTCTCGGCCGGAATGAGCTCCATTCCCCGGGACTTCTACGAGGCCGCGCTGCTGGACGGCGCCAACCGCCTGCAGACCTTCTTCCGGATCACCCTGCCCCTGCTGTGGGACACCGTGCAGACGGGCTGGGTCTACATGGGCATCATGGCGCTCGACTCGTTCGCCGTGGTCCAGATCATGACCATCGGGCCCGGCGGACCGGACTACTCCACCGAAGTGCTCTCCTTCTACCTCTACACCAAGGCGTTCCGCGACGGCCAGGCCGGATACGCGACCACGCTCGGGGTCGCGCTGCTCATCGTCACGCTGCTTTTCGCGGGCATCGTCATGAAGCTCGGCCGGCGCGAGCGACTGGAGTACTGATGCGCGTACGTACGACCACCGATGCGGCCGATGCCGCGGCCACCGGAATTCCGGCGCAGCGCGGACGGCGGGCGCGGGGCCCAGGGGGCCGCGTCGGCAGCGAGGGCGGACTGCTCAACGTCTTCTCGCACGGCGTCCTCCTGCTGTGGGCCCTGATGGTCACGCTGCCCCTGCTGTGGGCGGTGATGAGCGCCTTCAAGACCGACAAGGAGATCTTCACCTCGCCGTGGTCGCCCCCGAGCGGCCTCCACGTCGACGCCTGGGGCCGGGCCTGGTCCCAGGCCCACATGAGCCAGTACTTCCTCAACTCGGTCATCGTCGTGGCCGGTTCGCTGGTCGGCACCATGCTGCTGGGTTCGATGGCGGCCTATGTGCTGGCCCGCTTCGAATTCCCCGGCAACCGCTTCGTCTATTTCCTCTTCGTCGCCGGAATGAGCTTCCCCATCATCCTGGCGCTCGTCCCGCTGTTCTTCGTGATGGAGAACATGCAGCTGCTCAACACCTATCCCGGGCTCATCCTCGTCTACATCGCCTATTCGCTGCCGTTCACCATCTTCTTCCTCAGCGGCTTCTTCCGGACCCTGCCCACCTCGGTCGCGGAGGCGGCACTGATCGACGGGGCGTCGCACACCCGTACGTTCTTCCAGGTGATGCTCCCCATGGCCCGGCCCGGCCTGATCAGCGTGGGGATCTTCAACTTCCTGGGGCAGTGGAACCAGTACCTGCTGCCCACGGTGCTGAACGTCGGCGACGACGACAAGAAGCTGCTGCCCCAGGGCCTGGTGGCGCTCGCGGTCAGCCAGGGCTACAAGGGCGACTGGTCCGGGCTCTTCGCCGGCCTGGTCATGGCCATGCTGCCGGTCCTCGGCGCCTACATCGTCTTCCAGCGCCAGGTCCAGGCGGGACTGACGGCGGGGGCGCTGAAGTAGGGAGCCGGCCGTTTCCGGCCGGTGCGGCGGTGGGGCCGGCCCGGGCCGCCATGCCCCAGCCCTACGATGAGGCCTCAATCTGCTTCAAGGCCTTGACGGGCTCTCCTCCTCGCGGCTGAGCTTAGAGTTCAGATGTTGTATGGATGGCCGGGCTTCAGAGTCGCAGTCCGGCCCATGGGGCGGTCGTCGTGCCGTCCCGGTGAGGCAGGAGTGGATGGGCGTGGAGACTCCGGGGTCGCAGTCGTCGCTGCACCGGGCCAACCTGGAGCGGGTCGTGCGCGCGGTGCGCATGGCGGGGTCGCTCACGCAGGCGGAGATCGCTCGGGCCACCGGCCTGTCGGCGGCCACGGTCTCCAACATCGTCCGGGAGCTGAAGGACGGCGGGACGGTGGAGGTGACGCCCACGTCCTCCGGTGGGCGGCGGGCCCGTAGCGTTTCGCTCTCCGGTGACGCCGGGATCGTCGTGGGTGTGGATTTCGGGCATACCCACCTGCGGGTGGCGATCGGCAATCTCGCCCACCGGGTGCTGGCCGAGGAGGCCGAGCCGCTGGATGTGGACGCCTCCGCCGCGCAGGGCCTGGCCCGGGCGGAGCACCTGGTCAAGAGCCTGATCGCGGCGGCGGGCATCAGCCCGGACAAGATCGTCGGGGTGGGGCTCGGTGTGCCCGGGCCCATCGACGTGGAGTCCGGGGTGCTGGGCTCGACCGCGATCCTGCCGGGGTGGGCGGGCACCAACCCGCGTGACGACCTCGCCGCCCGCCTGGGCGTGCCGGTGCACGTGGACAACGACGCCAACCTGGGCGCGCTGGGCGAGCTGGTCTGGGGTGCCGGCCGGGGTGCCGCCGATCTGGCGTACATCAAGGTCGCCAGCGGTGTGGGCGCCGGACTGGTGATCAACGGGCAGATCTACCGGGGGCCGGGCGGCACTGCGGGCGAAATCGGGCACATCACTCTGGACGAGTCGGGTCCGGTGTGCCGTTGCGGCAACCGCGGCTGCCTGGAGACGTTCACGGCTGCCCGGTATGTCCTGCCGTTGCTGCATTCGGCTCATGGAGCCGACCTGACCATGGCCAGGATGGTGCAGCTCGCGCACGACGGCGACCCCGGCTGCCGGCGGGTGATCGCGGACGTAGGCCGGTATATCGGCAGCGGCGTGGCGAATCTGTGCAATCTGCTCAATCCCAGCCGGGTCGTGCTCGGCGGAGACCTCGCCGAGGCGGGCGATCTCGTGCTCGCGACCATCCGCGAGTCCGTCTCGCGCTACGCGATTCCCAGTGCGGCGCGGCAGTTGGAGGTCGTACCGGGCGCGCTGGGCGGCCGGTCGGAGGTGCTGGGCGCGCTGGCGCTCGTCCTCAGCGAGATGGGCGACTCGACCCTGCTGGACGACGCCGGGGCCGGGCACGTTCCCGCGTTCGGCCGCTGAGGCATGCCCGTATTGCGTCGTTCTTGAGTTCAAACAGATAACGAATGGCATCGTTGCCATCTCGTTAAGGATTTACTTCTTGACGGTCACTTGGCGGCCGAGTTGACTTCCAGCCACCTCGGCCGCAACGACGCGGCCTCGTCAGGGAGGTATCTGCACATGAATTCTCATCTGCGTCGGGCCGCGGTGGCCGTTGCCGCCGTTTCGATGGCCGCCGGACTGGCCGCTTGTGGCAGCGCCAAGGAAGCGGCGGGCGGGGAAAAGAAGAAGGACAAGGACGGCCCGCTGACCATCGGCCTCCTGCTCCCGGAGAACCAGACCGCGCGTTACGAGCGGTTCGACAAGCCGCTGATCGAGAAAAAGATCAAGGAATTGGCGGGCGCGGACACCGTCGTCCTCTACGAGAACGCCAAGCAGGACGCCTCGGTCCAGCAGCAGCAGGTCGACACGATGATCACCAAGAAGGTCGACGCGCTGATCGTCGACGCGGTGGACGCGAAGTCGATCGCCTCCTCGGTGAAGAAGGCCGCCGACAAGGGCATTCCGGTCGTCGCCTACGACCGCCTCGCCGAGGGCCCCATCAAGGCCTACACCTCCGTCGACAACGAGCGGGTCGGCAAGATCCAGGGTGAGTCGCTGCTCAAGGAGCTCGGCGACAACGCCTCCAAGGGCGAGATCGTGATGATGAACGGGGCGATCACCGACCCGAACGCCAAGATGTACAAGGACGGCGCCCACTCCGTACTCGACGGCAAGGTCAAGGTCGGCAAGGAGTACGACACCAAGGAGTGGAAGCCGGAGAACGCCAACGAGAACATGAAGGGCGCCATCTCCTCGCTGGGCAAGGAGAACATCGTCGGCGTCTACTCCGCCAACGACGGCATGGCCGGCGGCATCATCACCGCCATGAAGAGCGCCGGCTTCGACAAGCTCCCGCCGGTCACCGGCCAGGACGCCGAGCTCTCCGCCGTGCAGCGCATCCTCGCCGACGAGCAGTTCATGAGCGTCTACAAGCCCTACAAGCCCGAGGCGGACGCGGCGGCCGAGCTCGCCGTCGCCCTGGCCAAGGGCAAGGGCGCCGAGAGTGTCGCCAAGTCGACCGTCGACAGCGGCACCCAGAAGAAGATCCCCGCCGTCATCGTCACCCCCTTCGCGCTGACCAAGGCCGACATCGGGAAGTACGTCGGCAAGGAGGGCTTCTTCGGCCTCGACGAGATCTGCACCGACAAGTACAAGGAGCAGTGCGACAAGGCCGGGCTGAAGTAGCCCCCGAAGCAGCCCCGCCCCCTCTCGAGACTCCGTCCGGCGCCCTCCCCCGGCGCCGGGCGGAGCACCCCCCCGCCGGTTTCCGGCGGAGCAGTCCGCCGGTGAAGCCGGCGAAGGAGATGATGCACGTGTCCGCTACGCCCGTGCTGGCGTTGCGCGGGATCTCCAAGCGGTTCGGCGCCGTCCAGGCGCTCACGGACGTAGAGCTGGAGATTCACGCCGGTGAGGTGGTCGCCCTGGTCGGCGACAACGGTGCCGGAAAGTCCACCCTGGTCAAGACCATCGCCGGAGTCGGTCCCGCCGACGACGGCGTCATCGAGTGGGACGGCCGCCCCGTCACCGTGGACCGGCCGCACGCCGCCCAGGAACTGGGCATCGCGACCGTCTACCAGGACCTCGCCCTGTGCGACAACATCGACGTGGTCGGCAACCTCTTCCTCGGGCGCGAGATCGTCCGCGCCGGGGTGCTCGACGAGGTCGAGATGGAACGCCGCTCGCGCGAGCTGCTCTCCACCCTCTCCATCCGGATCCCCAGTGTCCGGATCCCCATCGCCTCGCTCTCCGGCGGGCAGCGGCAGACCGTCGCCATCGCCCGTTCGCTGCTCGGCGAGCCCAAGATCGTCATCCTCGACGAGCCCACCGCCGCGCTCGGCGTCGAGCAGACCGCCCAGGTCCTCGACCTCGTCGAGCGGCTGCGCGAGCGAGGCCTCGGCGTGATCCTGATCAGCCACAACATGGCCGACGTCAAGGCCGTCGCCGACCGGGTCGCCGTGCTGCGCCTGGGCCGCAACAACGGCACGTTCGACGTCGCGACGACCTCGCAGGAAGAGATCATCTCCGCCATCACCGGCGCGACGGACAACGCCGTCACCCGCCGCAAGGCCCGCACCACTGCGGAGGGCACCAAGTGACCACCGACCTGTCCAAGGACCCCCAGGACACCCCGCAGGAGCCCGAGGACACCCCGCAGGCCGCCGCGGCGGCCGTCACGGCCGTCGACCCGCGCCTGCTGGTCCGCCAGGAGGGCTTCGCCGGCTACTGGAGCGAGTTCCGCCGCAAGCTGCGCAGCGGCGAGCTGGGCTCGCTGCCCGTGGTGGTCGGCCTGATCATCATCGGCCTGGTCTTCCAGCTGCGGGACTCCGCCTTCCTCGGCGCCGAGAACCTCTCCAACCTCTTCGTCACCGCCGCCGGCACCGGCCTGATCGCGGTCGGCATCGTCTTCGTGCTGATCCTCGGCGAGATCGACCTGTCCGTGGGCTCGGTCAGCGGCCTGGCCGCGGCCACCTTCGCCGTCCTCAACGTCAACCACGGCATGCCCGAGTGGCTCGCCCTGGTCGTCGCGATCCTCTCCGGCACCGTCGTCGGCGCGCTGCACGGCTTCTTCTTCGCCCGTATCGGCGTGCCCGCCTTCGTGGTCACCCTGGCCGGCCTGCTGGGCTGGAACGGCCTGATGCTGCAGGTCCTGGGCTCCAACGGCACGATCAACCTCGACGACTCCGGCCTGGTCGCGGGGCTGACCAACCACTACTTCAGCGACGTCGCCGCCGCCTACGGGCTGGCCACGCTGAGCGTCGTGGCGTTCCTGCTGGTGTCCCTGCGCGACGCCAAGCGGCGCGAGGCGGCCGGCGTGCCCAGCCGTCCGGTCAGCGAGATCGTCCTGCGGACCGCCGCCCTGGCGGTGCCCGCCTACGTGGTGGCGTGGCTGTTCAACGAGTACAAGGGCCTGCCGATGGCCGTGGTGATCTTCCTCGGGGTGGTGGTCGCGCTGGACTTCGTGCTGCGCCGCACCTCCTACGGGCGCAAGGTCTTCGCCCTGGGCGGCAGCGTCGAGGCGGCCAGCCGGGCCGGCATCAACGTCGCGGCGGTCCGGATCTCCGTCTTCGCGCTCTCCGGCACCATGGCGGCCCTCGGCGGCATGTTCCTGGCCTCCCAGATCAACGCCGCCAACCAGTCCTCCGGCGCCGGCAGCCTGCTGATGAACGCCATCGCGGCGGCCGTCATCGGCGGCACCAGCCTCTTCGGCGGCCGCGGCAAGACCTGGTCCGCGCTGCTGGGCGTGCTGGTGATCCAGTCCATCGCCTCCGGCATGGCCCTGCTGGGCATCGCCTCGGCCGTCCAGTACATGATCACCGGCGCGGTGCTGCTGGCCGCCGTCGTGATCGACTCCGTCTCCCGCCGGACGCAGAAGACGGCCGGGCGGGCGTAGGGGCGGCCGGACGGTCGTCACGGACCGTCCCCCGCGAACGGGTGGGCGCCGGCCAGTGGGGGCCGGCGCCCACCCATGCCCCTTTGCGGCGATTTACGGGGTGGCTGCGCCGATCGCGTGACATTGGTCGCATCACCCGTTCACCGCCACTCCGGGCGGAACATTAGACTCGACGGATCTAGAAGGCCCGCATGCGGCGTCTAGAGCTCGACAACGGCGACGACAGCTCGATGAAGGAGGCACGGGTGGCCCTGCTGACCCGCATCAGGGGACCGCGCGATCTGGACCGGCTGAGCCCGGAGCAGCTCGACCGGCTCGCCGCGGAGATCCGCACCTTCCTCGTCGACGCCGTCTCCAAGACGGGCGGCCACCTCGGCCCCAACCTCGGCGTCGTCGAGCTGACCATCGCCCTGCACCGCGTCTTCGACTCGCCCAAGGACAAGGTCCTCTTCGACACCGGCCACCAGGCCTACGTCCACAAGCTGCTCACCGGCCGCCAGGACTTCTCCCAGCTGCGCGCCAAGGGCGGCCTGTCGGGCTACCCCTCGCGCGAGGAGTCCGAGCACGACGTCATCGAGAACAGCCACGCCTCCACGGTCCTGGGCTGGGCCGACGGCCTCGCCAAGGCCAACCAGGTGCTGGACAGGTCCGACCACGTCGTGGCCGTCATCGGCGACGGCGCGCTCACCGGCGGCATGGCCTGGGAGGCGCTGAACAACATCGCCGCCGCCAAGGACCGCCCGCTCGTGATCGTCGTCAACGACAACGAGCGCTCCTACGAGCCCACCATCGGCGGCCTCGCCAACCACCTGGCGACCCTGCGCACCACCGACGGCTACGAGCGCTTCCTGGCCCGCGGCAAGGACCTCCTCGAGCGCACCCCGGTCCTCGGCAAGCCCCTCTACGAGACGCTGCACGGCGCCAAGAAGGGCCTGAAGGACTTCATCGCCCCGCAGGGCATGTTCGAGGACCTGGGCCTGAAGTACGTCGGCCCGATCGACGGCCACGACATCGAGGCCCTGGAGTCCGCCCTGCAGCGCGCCAAGCGCTTCGGCGGCCCCGTCCTCGTGCACTGCCTCACCCAGAAGGGCCGCGGCTACAAGCACGCCGAGCAGAACGAGGCCGACCGCTTCCACGGCATCGGCGCCATCCACCCCGACACCGGCCTGCCCGTCGCCTCCGGCGGCGCCAGCTGGACCTCCGTCTTCGCCGACGAGATGGTCAAGCTCGGGCAGGAGCGCGAGGACATCGTGGCCATCACCGCCGCGATGATGCAGCCCGTGGGCCTGGGCAAGTTCGCCAAGGCCTTCCCCGAGCGCGTCTACGACGTCGGCATCGCCGAGCAGCACGCCGCCACCTCCGCGGCGGGCCTGGCCACCGGCGGCCTGCACCCGGTCTTCGCCGTCTACGCCACCTTCCTCAACCGCGCCTTCGACCAGGTCCTGATGGACGTCGCCCTGCACAAGTGCGGCGTGACGTTCGTGCTGGACCGGGCCGGCGTCACCGGCGACGACGGCGCCTCCCACAACGGCATGTGGGACATGTCGATCCTCCAGGTCGTCCCCGGCCTGCGGATCGCCGCCCCGCGCGACGCCGACCAGGTCCGCGCCCAGCTGCGTGAGGCCGTTCAGGTCAAGGACGCGCCCACCGTCGTGCGCTATTCCAAGGGCACCGTGGGCCCGGCCGTCGAGGCCGTCGGCCGCGTCGGCGGCATGGACGTCCTGCGCGAGCCCGCCGAGGGCACGGCCCGGCCCGACGTGCTCATCGTCTCCGTCGGCGCCCTCGCCCCGATGTGCCTGGAGATCGCCGACCTGCTCGACAAGCAGGGCATCTCCTCGACCGTCGTCGACCCGCGCTGGGTCAAGCCCGTCGACGAGGCCCTGCCCGGCCTCGCCGAGAAGCACCGCGTCGTCGTCACCGTCGAGGACAACGGCCGTGTCGGCGGCGTCGGTTCGGCCGTCTCCCAGGCGCTGCGCGACGCCGGCGTCGACCTGCCGCTGCGCGACTTCGGCATCCCGCCGCGCTTCCTCGACCACGCCTCCCGCAAGGAGATCATGGCGGAGATCGGGCTGACGGCCCCCGACATCGCCCGTCAGGTCACCGGCCTCGTCGCCAAGCTCGACGGCCGCTACGAGGACACCCCCGAGGACCCGGCCGAGACCGCCGGCGCCGTCCGGGACTGACGCTCACTCATATCGCCGTAGCCGAAGGGCCGGCCGCACCACCTTCCGAGGGTGGTCCGGTCGGCCCTTCCGCACTGGTGCGCCGGACCTCCATCGGGTGAATCCTGGACGGGGTGGCTGTGGCCGCCCGGGAACGGCCCCGAACATCGCGGACACTCGCTCAGTTCAGAGGAGGACGAGTGACGCCGAGCAGGTGGAGGTGAGCCGATGAGCACAGCGCATTCCGACCGGAGCGGCCGCGGCAGGAGCGGCATGTTCCGGACCAAGACCGTGGAGCAGTCCATCCAGGACACCGAGGAGCCGGAGCACGCGCTCCGGAAGGACCTCTCCGCCCTGGATCTGACCGTGTTCGGAGTCGGTGTCGTCATCGGCACCGGCATCTTCGTCCTCACCGGAAAGGTGGCCAGGGAGAACGCCGGCCCCTCGGTGGCGCTCGCCTTCGTCCTCGCCGGCATCGTCTGCGGGCTCGCCGCCCTGTGCTACGCCGAATTCGCCTCCACCGTGCCGGTGGCCGGCTCCGCGTACACCTTCTCGTACGCCTCGCTCGGCGAACTCCCCGCCTGGATCATCGGCTGGGACCTCATCCTGGAACTGGCGCTGGGCTGCGCCGTGGTGGCCGTCGGCTGGTCCGGCTACATCCAGTCGCTGATGGCCAACGCCGGCTGGTACCTGCCCGGGCCGCTCACCGGGGCGCACGACGGCACCTTCGGCTTCGACCTCCTCGCCTGCCTCCTGGTCCTGGTGCTGACGGCCATTCTGGTCGCCGGAATGAAGCTGTCCTCGCGGGTGACGGCGGTCGTGGTCGGGATCAAGGTCACCGTCGTCCTCATCGTCATCATCGTCGGCTCCTTCTTCATCACGGGCAGCAACTACCACCCGTTCATCCCGCCCACCCAGGAGGCCGCGTCCAGCGGCGGGCTCGCCGCCCCGCTGATCCAGACGATGTTCGGGTTCACCCCGTCCAACTTCGGCGTCATGGGCATCTTCTCGGCGGCCGCCGTCGTCTTCTTCGCCTTCATCGGCTTCGACATCGTCGCCACCGCCGCCGAGGAGACCCGCAACCCCCAGCGCGACCTCCCGCGCGGCATCCTCGGCTCGCTGCTCATCTGCACCGTGCTCTACGTGGCCGTGTCCATCGTCGTCACCGGCATGGAGAAGTACGACCGGCTCTCCGTGAAGGCACCGCTCGCCGACGCCTTCAAGGCCGCGGGCCACCCCTTCTGGGCGGGCCTCATCAGCTTCGGCGCGGCCGTCGGCCTCACCTCCGTCTGCATGATCCTGCTGCTGGGACAGAGCCGGGTCTTCTTCGCCATGAGCCGCGACGGCCTGCTGCCCCGCTTCTTCTCCATCGTCCACCCCCGCTACGGCACGCCCTACCGCTCGACGATCCTCCTCGGCGTCATCGTCGCCGTGGTCGCCGGCTTCACCTCGATCGACGTGCTGGCCGAACTGGTCAACATCGGCACGCTCTTCGCCTTCATCGTCGTCGCGATCGGCGTGGTCCTCCTGCGCCGCGCCCGGCCCGAGCTGCCCCGCGCCTTCCGCACCCCGTTCGTGCCCTACGTCCCCGCGCTGTCCGTCCTGGCCTCGCTGTGGCTGATGCTGAACCTGCCCACCGAGACCTGGGTGCGGTTCGCCGTGTGGATGGTCATCGGCGTCGTCGTGTACTTCGTCTACGGACGCCGCAAGAGCCGGGTCAGCCAGGCCGCCGACCGGCGGCCCACCGTCTGACCCGCTCCTCGCGGCTTCCCCCGCCGTTCGCGCCCCGCCCGGGACGCGGACGGCCCCGCGGCCCTACGGCCGTACCGTGCGCGGCCCGGTCACCTCGGCGCCCAGCGCCCCGACCCGCCGCCGCAGCTCCCGGTCCGCGGTCACCACCACACAGCGCCGGCCCGCCGCGCGGCCGGCCACCACCTCCACCACACGGTCGTCGCCGCTGCCGCCGGCCGCCGCCACGTCCACCCCCGGCACCGGCTCCACCCCGAGTGCCGCGCCCTCCACCACCAGCACGACCTCCAACGGCCCCGGCAGCGGCGGATCGACCGTCCCCGGCGGCAGCCCGGACTCCGCGTACGCCGCCAGCGCGTCGCGCAGCCGCCGCGCCGCGCCCGCCCGGTCGCGCCACCAGCCGTCGGGCACGGATCCCACGACGTTGGCGGCGTCCACGACAAGAAGGGGGAGGGTCATGGCGACAGCCTGGCACGGCCCGGCGCGCTCCCGACGGCCCGGCAGCCGCGGGGAAACGCAATGTTATTGTCGAGGGTCGACAAAAAGCTCCAAGAGAGGCTGGCAGCGAGTCATGGCAGTGCGGACGTCCACCCCCACCACCGGCTGGTTGCTGCGGGGCAAGGACGGACGGCTGACGGCCTACGCGCCGGCGTCCGGAGGCCTCGTCCGCTGGACCGAGACGCGCCCCGGCGGTCCCGAATGGACCGGCCCCGAGCGCTTCGAGGTGCCGGGCCTGGAGCCCCACCTGTCCATAGCGCAGAGCCCCGAGGGCTACGTCAGCCTGGCCGGCCTGCGCCGCCGCGCCCATGACGACGGCCGTGCCGAGACCGACGTGGTCTACACGACCCAGTTCCAGCCCGGCCGCGCGCTGACCACCTGGCGCTCGATCGGCACCCCCTACGGCCAGGACTGGCAGCGCGCCGACCAGATCGGCGCCCCCACCGCGGTCGTCGACCGCGTCGGCCTGCACGTCTTCGTCCGCAACGCCGGCGGCGGCGTCTGCGGCCGGCGCCAGGACGCGCGCGGCATCTGGGGCCCCTGGACGGACATGAAGGGCAGTCACGTCCTCGACACCATGTCCGCCGCCGTCACCGCCGACGGACGCGTCGAACTCCTCGCCCCCGCGAGCGAGTTCGTCCTGCGCTGGCGCCAGGAGGAGCCCGGCGGCCCGCTGCGCCGCGTCCTGAACACCCCCGCCAAGCCGCTGGCCGGCTCGGCGTCCTCGGCCCCCGCCGCCGACGGCGCCATCGCCCACCTCTGGCGCGACTCCGCCGACCGCGTCCTGCACGTCCAGCGCCCCGCCGCGCCCACCGGCCCCGGCAGCCAGGAGGGCGCCGAGGCCCCCGCGCCCGTGGCCGTCCCCTCCCTCGGCGGCGACGCGAGCGGCCCCGTGGCCGTGCTGCGCACCACCCTCGACGGGCGGGAGTGCACGATCCTGGCCCAGCGCGCCGGCTCCGGCCTGCCCGCCGTGGCCGCGTACGCCGGCCAGGAGGACGAGGCCGCCGAGGCCACCTGGTCCGAGACCGGCGAGGAGTGCGTGGGCGCGCCCGCGCTGGCCCTGGACGCCAAGGACCGGGTGGTCGTGGCCGCCCTCGGCGCGGACGGCGTGCTGCGCGTCGCGCGGCAGCGCGTGGACGAGCCGGGGCTGGCGCTGGGGCCCTGGACGCGGGTGTAAGGACCCCACTGAGCGGTCTCTCCGCAAGCACCGGAGAGACCGGCGGTCTAGGTGCGCCCCGCGCTCCAGCGCTTGGTCACCTCGGTCAGGGCCCGTACGGCCTTCGCCACCAGGTCGTCGCTCATCCGCACCCGCCGGCTGTGCTCGACGTGCAGGAACGGCACCCCGACCGCGTCCGCGTGGTCGCCCTCGACGTTGGTGCGGCCCTCCAGGCGGCCGCAGTAGCGCTGCCAGACCTCGCAGACCCGCAGCTGCTGCTTGCGGAGCCCGGAGGCGAGGCGGCGGGCGGCGGGCAGGCCCGCGTCGCCCTTGCCGGGCGAGACGACCACGTCGTGGTCCGGGAGGCTGCTGTCGGCGAAGCCGTGGACCTGCACGGCCGGCAGGCGGCGGTCGGCGAGCGCGTCGGAGACGGCGGCGAAGACCGAGTCGGAGCGGTGCGCGACGTCGGCGGGGCCGGACCCCTCCTCGCCGTCGCCGCTCTCGGTGCCGGGGCCGGCGGCGCGATGGGCTCCCGCCAGGATCAGCACCCCGCCCGGCGAGCTGCGCAGCAGCCCGATGCCGAGCTGTTCGGTGCGCTGGTCGGCGCTGGGGTGCGGCACCTGGACCGACCAGTGGGCGGGCCCGTGCAGGTCCACGTAGACCCGGCCCCAGCCGCGCGTGGTCTCGCCGTCCTTGGTGGCGTCGGCGATCTCGGCGAACTCGCGGCCGCCGTCGCGGTCGACGAGGGTGCGTACGGTGTAGCCGGCCCTGGCCAGGGAACGCTCGGCGGCGGCGTGGTCGCCGTCGAGGAGGAAGCGCACGCCGTCGGCGATGGCCCGGCGGTCGCCGGGGGCGGGGATCCGGTACTGGCCGCCCTGTGTGATGCGGTCGGTGAAGGACGTGATCCAGGCCGCGAGGTCGACGGAGCCCGCCGGAGCCGGTGAGACGGTGTGCCGGGAGGAGCCGTCCGTGGCCGACCGGACGGGGCCGCCGGGTCTGGCGCAGCCGCTCGCCCCGGCCAGCGCGGCCAGCGTCGCCGCGCCGAGCAGGGCGGGGACGACGCGGGCGGCGATTACCGGCTTGAGCCTCATGGCGGTAAAACTACCCCGGTGAAGCTCTTCCCCCGCCGCCGCCTCGTCCCCGCCATAGCCGCTGTGGCCCTCGTCGCGACAGGGACGGCGGGCTACGTCTGCCTCGGCGGGGGCGACGACGCCGTCGAGGCGTCGTTCACGCTCGCGGCGGGCGGTGACGTCCTGATCCACCCGGAGATCACCGACCAGGCGAACAAGGACGCCAAGGAGGCGGGCCGCCCGGGCCCGGACTTCGGCGCCGTGATGGCCGGGATCAAGCCGGTGGTCGGCAAGGCCGACCTCGCGGTCTGCCACCTGGAGACGGTCATGGCCGACCCCAGGGGCCCCTTCCTCGGCTACCGGAAGTTCAGCGTGCCGCCGCAGATCGCCGGCACGCTCAAGGACATCGGCTACGACACCTGCTCGACGGCCTCCAACCACACCCTCGACCACGGTCCCGAGGGCGTGAAGCGCACGCTGGACACGCTCGACAGGGCGGGGATCAAGCACACGGGCTCGGCGCGCGACGCGAAGGAGGCGGCCACCCCGAACATCCTCGACGTGAAGGGGGTGAAGGTGGCGCAGCTGTCGTACGCGTACGGCTTCAACGACACGACCGTGCCCAAGGACAAGCCGTGGCTGGTCAACGAGACCGACGTCAAGCGGATGGCGGCGGACGAGAAGGCGGCGCGGGCGGCGGGCGCCGAGGTGGTATTCGCCAGCGTGCACTGGGGCAGCGAGGGCCACAACGAGCCCAGCAAGACACAGCTGCGGCTGGCCCGGCGCATCGCGAAGGAGACCGGCATCGATCTTGTCATCGGTCATCACGCCCATGTGGTGCAGCCCTTCGAAAAGGTCGAGGACACCTGGGTCGCCTATGGGCTGGGCAATCAGGTGGCGCGGCACGCCGAACCCCTCGGGATCACCGAGGAGGGCGTGACGGGCTGGTTCGAGTTCAGCAAGAGAAACGGCAAGTGGTCGGTTTCGGACGCCCGGTTCGTGCCGACGCTGGTGGAGCTGGAACCGGAGATCCGCCTGGTGGACGTGGGGGCGGCGCTGCGTCGCGAGGACCTCACGAAGGAGCGGCAGGCGCGATATCGGACGGCGTACGAGCGCACGCGCGGATTCGTCCTCAATCGTGGGGCGGATGCCGACGGATTGCGGCCGCTCACCATCACAGAATAGTCACGACTAAAGGGATGAATTTGACCGTGGGCACACAAATCCTTTTGTCAAGACTTTAGTAATTGTCTACAATCCGAACGATTCACGCTAGAACGACGCAGTGCGGCCGACAGTTCAGGAACCTCGTGGTCCCGGCATGCCCGCGTGCCGTGACCGAGAGGAAGACCGTTGTCCGCTTCGCGCGGCGCCCGCCGTCGCAAGGTCCGCCGCCGCGCCGACATGCCCCTGCTGGGCGGCGCCCGGCCGCCGATAGCCGCGCTGCTGGCACTGCTGCTGGCCGTGGCGGGCACCACGGCGCTGGTCCTCGGCGACCGTGACCGGTCGGCGATCGACACGGCCGTCCTCACCTCGCAGCAGCACGTCGCCGAGGACGGCGCCCTCTCCCTGCGCGCCTCGCTCGACGAGAGCATCACCGACCTCCAGCGCGCCGCCGCCGTCTACGCGGGCTCCGACCCCGACGCGGTCCTGGACAAGCTCGGCAAGGTCTACAACAAGTGGCGCGGCACCGCCGTCATCGACCCGGCCGGCGGCACCCTGCTCGCCGCGCGCGGCGAGAACATCCCGCTCGCCACCGTCCTCAAGGGCAGGACCGGCAAGGACGGCAAGGACGACGACCCGCTCGGCCCGCGCCTGGTGAAGCTGCCCTCCGGTGACACGCGCATGCTCGTCGTGGCCGCCCTGCCCGGCGCCGCGGCGCCCCGGTTCCTCGTCGCCTCCGGCACCCTGAACGTCCCCGGCATCTCCTCCGGCGAGGACCGCTCCCTGCTGGTCGTCGACTCCGCCGGCACCGTCCTGGCCAGCGACGGCCCGTCCGTGGCCCGCAAGGCCTGGGCGAAGACCGCGCGCAAGACCGCCGCGGCCGACTCCGCCAAGACGCCCGAGGCCGGCGGCCACCCCGGGGCCAGCGGCCACCTGATGGGCGACAAGCGCGGCGACGTCCGTACGGCCGTGGGCTACGCGGCCGCCGGCCGGCTGCCCGGCGAGAGCAGCGCGGCCGGCACCCTCGGCCTGTCGGTGATCACCTCGGTCGACGTCACCGAGGACCCGGCCGTCGTCCGCACCCAGGCCTTCGGCCTCGTCGCCGCCGGCGTCCTGCTCGTCCTCGCCCTGCTGGTCGGCTGGGTGCTGCTGCGCACGGTCCAGCGGCCGCTGCTCCAGCTGTACCTGGAGAGCCGCCGGCTGGCGCGCGGCGAGCTGGACCGCCCGGTGGCCCGCTTCAAGGGCCGCGAGGCGGCCCGTACCGCCGCCGCCCTGGAGAGCCTGCGCCGCCAGCTGCTCGGCGGCCGCCCCACCCGCACCGGCCGGGCCCGCGGCGGCATCGGCGCGACGGCCACCGTCCTGGTGTGCGCGGTGGTCCTGCTGGCCTGGGCCGGACCGCTGCTGCTGCTCGTCAACCGCGCGGGCAGCACCGTGGCCGTGCCCCAGCAGCTCGTCGACGACCAGCGCCGGCGCACCGACACCGCCTCCGACCGCGTCCGCAAGGCCCTCAACGAGGGCTGGGCCGACGTGGCCTCCGTGGCACAGACCCTCGCCGGCGGCGAGGCCAAGGAGGACGCCGAGAAGGCCGTCCTGGACAAGACCCTGCGCGAGCACGGCCGCTACCGCGCGGTCTACGTCATCGACGGCCAGGGCAAGATCCTCTCCCGGGCCGGCGACTCGCCCCGCCACCCGGCGGGCAAGCCGCCCCGCCCGGACTCCGTCGCCCAGCTGAACACCTCCGGCAAGGAGCCGGCCGTCGCCGCCTACGCCGCCGTGCCCGGCGCCAAGGACCGCACGGTGGTCGGCGAGTACGACCCGCAGTTCCTGATATCCCTGGTCACCCGGCCGGGCCTGGGCCAGGTCTGGCTGATCGACAAGGGCCACCGCATCATCGCCGCCGACCGCGGCCACGGCTTCCGGGCCTTCTCCAAGCTCCCCGGCGGCCACCTCGACGACCTCGCGGTCACCGCGCGGAACCACACCACCAAGACCTCCGGCACCGCCATCCTCCACCGCGGCGACGGCTCCTCCGACATCGCGGCCGCCGCGCCCTTCACCGGCGGCGGCGCGGTCAAGGACCTCCAGTGGCAGGTCGTCAGCTCCCAGCCGACGTCCTGGCTGGAACTGCCCGAGTACAGCGCCCAGCGGCGCACCATGCTCGCCGGCCTGCTCGGCCTGACCGCCGCCGTGGCCTGCCTGGGCTGGCTGTACATCATCGTCATCCGCCCCCTGCACGCCCTGGCCGACCGGGCCGAGGCGCTGGCCGGCGGGGACCGCAAGACCGTGCTCTTCCCGCAGCACCACGACGAGGTCGGCGCGGTCGTACGCAATCTGGAACTGATCCGGCAGCGGCTGCGGACCTCCGCCGAGCGGCCGACGGCCGGAAGGAACTGACCCCGTGCTCTTCCTCTACACGGTCCTCGTGATCTGCTGCGCCATCGTGCTGGTCGCCGGCGTGATCGAACAGCGCCGGCACTTCACCAACCTCGAGATGATCCCCACCCGGGTGCTGATCAACGGCATCCGCGGCAAGAGCTCCATCACCCGGCTGTGCGCGGGCGCCCTGCGCGGCGGCGACCTGGTCACGGTCGCCAAGACCACCGGCACCGCGGCCCGCTTCATCCACCCGGACGCCACCGAGGAGCCGGTCTACCGCAAGTTCGGCATCGCCAACGTCGTCGAGCAGATCGGCATCGTGCGACGGGCCGCCGCCTACCGGCCGGACGCCCTGGTGATCGAGTGCATGGCCGTGATGCCGGCCCTGCAGGAGGTCAACCAGACCAAGCTGATCCGCTCCACCATCGGCGTGCTGTGCAACGTCCGCGAGGACCACCTGGCCGAGATGGGCCCGACGCTGGACGACGTGGCGCGCTCCCTGAGCCGCTCCATGCCGCATGGCGGCATCTGCGTGACCGCCGAGCGCGACCGGCTGCACATCCTGCGCGAGGAGGCGGCCAAGCGCGACTGCCGGCTGATCGCCGTGGACCCGGAGACGGTCACCGACGCGGAGCTGCGCGGCTTCAGCTGGTTCACGTTCAAGGAGAACGTCGCCATCGCGCTCGCCGTCGCCGAGCTGCTCGGCGTCGACCGCGCCACCGCCCTGCAGGGGATGTACGACGCGCCGCCGGACCCGGGCGTGCTCTCCGTCGAGCGCTACCTCACCCCCGAGGGCATGCCGTTCCGCTTCGCCAACATCTTCGCGGCCAACGATCCCGAGTCGACCCTGATGAACGTCGAGCAGCTGCTGAGCCTCGGCGCCGTCGAGCGGCCGCTGCACGTACTGATCAACTGCCGTCCCGACCGCGTCGAGCGCAACGGCCAGATGGGCGAGATCATCCCCCGGCTCGCCCCGGACTCGGTCTTCCTCATCGGCCACCCCACCAAGAGCGCCCACGACGCGATCCCCGCCGAGTGGCGCGACCGCGTGGTCGACCTCGGCGGCGACCGCCGCGACGCCGCCGAGCTGGAGCGGGAGATCCTGGGCCAGCTCGGCCCCGGCGCCTCGCTGGTGGCCATCGGCAACATCCACGGCCAGGGCGAGCTGCTGCTCGAGCGGCTGGCCGAACTGCCGGCGGACGAGTCGGCGCCGACACAGCAGCCGCAGCAGCCGGAGGAGCCCCCGGTGTATGTCCCGACGTATATAGAGCCCACAGGAGATTTCCGTTGATCCCCGCCGTCCTCACTCCGGAGATCGCCGCCATCGGGATCGCCCTGGGCCTGCTGTTCTCCCTGGTCTGCTACCTGACGACGAACCTCTCCCCGGGGGGCATGATCACCCCCGGCTGGCTGGCCCTCACCCTGGTCGAGGACCTCCAGCGCGCGGCGATGGTCGTGGGCATCACCGTGCTGACCTACCTGGGCACCCTGCTGCTGCAGCGCTACGTGATCCTCTACGGCAAGCGGCTCTTCGCCGCGGTGGTGCTGACCGGCGTGGTGCTGCAGGCGACCCTGTACGTCGTCCTCCAGCAGCAGTTCCCGCTGATGTACGCCAACCAGACGCTCGGCTTCATCGTCCCCGGCCTGATCGCCTACCAGCTGGTGCGCCAGCCCCGGGGCGCGACGCTGCTGGCCACCGGCACGGTGTCGCTCGCCAACTACGTCGTGCTGACCGCCGGCATCCTGCTCGGCTTCATGCCCACCGCCTGACCGTCCCCGACCTCACGGAGCGCACATCCATGTCCCGGAAGACAGCGGAACGGAAGCCGAACTCCCGGAAGAAGGCCAAGGGCCCGGGCCGCCGCCGCGCGATACAGACGCTGGTCGTCCTCGGCCTGCTGGGCACCAGCGCCTACCTGACGGTGGAGCTGCGCGACAAGCAGCAGGAGACGGCCCCGCCGGTGCAGTCCGTGGGCGGCTCCGGCACCGCCGCGGGCAAGGCGCTCCCCTCCGGCGAGCGGCGCTTCGAGCGGCTGGCCAACCCGGCGCGCACCGTCGTCCGCTCCGGCGACGGAGCGGTCCTGGCCACCTTCACCGACAACGCCCGTACCGCCGTGCTCACCGGCCCCAGCCGTACCTTCACCGAGCCCAGCACCACCTCGGCCAAGGTCACCACCGACAGCTGGGTACGGCTCCTGCCGGAGCAGTGGAAGGAAGGCTCGGAGAAGGCGGCCTGGTTCAAGGACTGGTTCGGCAAGAACCTGGGCGGCAAGGACCCCGACATCTTCGCGTTCGCCATGGACTACCTCGAGGGCGCCCCGCAGAAGAAGGACGCCCGGGGCGTCCCCTACGCCGGCGACGCCCAGTTCGGCCCGCTGAACCCCAAGGGCTCCGAGGCCGGCGACATGCGCCTGGAGCAGTCCGACTTCTACGACTACCTCGGCATCCCCTACACCTTCCGCGACGGCACGGTGGAGAAGCCCGAGACGCCGCGCTTCCGCGCCATGGACTGCTCCGGCTTCGTGCGCACCGTCTTCGGCTACCGCGCCCGCTACCCGCTGATGGGCAAGGACGTCAAGGGCGACGGCCTGCCCCGCACCGCCAACGGCATGGCCCGCCTCGCCCCCGGCGTGCCGGTGCTGGAGCTGACCGGCAAGCGCCCCGAGGCCATCGACAAGCTGCAGCCCGGCGACCTGGTCTTCTTCGAGATCGACAAGCGCACCGGCGACCGGCTCGACCACGTCGGCATCTACATGGGCCTCGACACGGACGGCAAGCCCCGCTTCATCTCCAGCCGCGAGGAGGCCAACGGCCCCACCTTCGGCGACAAGGGCGGCACCGCCCGCCTCGACGGCAACGGCTTCTACGCGACGGGCCTGCGCAGCGCCAAGCGGCTCTGAGAGCCGCACCCCCGCCGTCCTGACACGACGCGAGGGGGTCCGGGGCGAATGCCCCGGACCCCCTCGTTCGTTCGGTGCGTGCCTTACGCCGGGACGCTCGCCACGCCCTCGGCCAGGAAGCGGCGGCCGATGACGCGCTCGGAGACACCCTCACGGTCCAGGTACGGCGTGATGCCGCCCAGGTGGAAGGGCCAGCCCGCGCCGGTGATCAGGCACAGGTCGATGTCCTGCGCCTCGGCGACGACGCCCTCGTCGAGCATCAGGCCGATCTCCTGCGCCACCGCGTCCAGGACGCGGGCGCGGACCTGCTCCTCGGTCAGGACGCTGTCGCCCTGCACCAGGAGGGCGGCCACCTCGGGGTCCAGCTCCGGCTTGCCGGAGTCGTAGACGTAGAAGCCGCGCTTGCCCGCCTTGACCACGGCGGCCAGGTTGGGGGAGACCGTGAAGCGCTCGGGGAAGGCGCCGTGCAGCGTCTCGGAGACGTGCAGGCCGATCGCCGGGCCGACCAGCTCCAGGAGCACCAGCGGGGACATCGGCAGACCGAGCGGCTCGACGGCCTTCTCGGCGGTGACGACCGGGGTGCCCTCGTCGATGACGTTCTGGATCTCGCCCATGAAGCGGGTCAGGATGCGGTTGACGACGAACGCCGGGGCGTCCTTGACCAGCACCGCGGTCTTCTTCAGCTTCTTGGCCACGCCGAAGGCGGTGGCCAGCGAGGCGTCGTCGGTCCGCTCGCCGCGCACGATCTCCAGCAGCGGGAGGATCGCGACCGGGTTGAAGAAGTGGAAGCCGACGACCCGCTCGGGGTGCTTCAGCTTCGACGCCATCTCGGTCACCGACAGCGAGGAGGTGTTGGTGGCGAGGATGGCGTGCTCCGGCACGACCGCCTCGACCTCGGCGAACACCTGCTGCTTGACGCCCATCTCCTCGAAGACGGCCTCGATGACGAAGTCCGCGTCGCCGAAGGCGGCGGCCTTGTCCAGCGAGCCGGTCACCGCGGCCTTGAGGCGGTTGGCCTTGTCCTGGTTGATGCGGCCCTTGAGCAGCAGCTTGTCGATCTCGCCGTGGACGTAGCCCACGCCCTTGTCGACGCGCTCCTGGTCGATGTCGGTCAGCACGACCGGCACCTCGAGGCGGCGGGCGAACAGCAGCGCCAGCTGGGAGGCCATCAGACCGGCGCCGACGACGCCGACCTTGTTGACCGGGCGCGCGAGGGACTTGTCCGGGGCACCGGCGGGGCGCTTGCCGCGCTTCTGCACCAGGTTGAAGGCGTAGATGCCGCTGCGCAGCTCGCCGCCCATGATCAGGTCCGCGAGGGCCTGGTCCTCGGCGTCGAAGCCCTGGCGCAGGTCGCCGTTCTTGGCGGCGGCGATGATGTCCAGCGCGCGGTAGGCGGCCGGGGCGGCGCCGTGCACCTTGGAGTCGGCGATGGCGCGGCCGCGCTCGACGGCCTGGTCCCAGGCCTCGCCGCGGTCGACCTCGGGGCGGGCGACCTCGAGCTCGCCCTTGAGGACGGAGGCCGTCCACAGCAGCGACTGCTCGAGGAAGTCGGCGCCCTCGAAGATCGCGTCGGCGATGCCCAGGTCGAAGACCTGCTTGCCGCGCAGCTGCTTGTTCTGGTTGAGCGAGTTCTCGATGATCACCGAGACCGCGCGGTCCGCGCCGATGAGGTTCGGCAGCAGGGCGCAGCCGCCCCAGCCCGGGACCAGACCGAGGAAGACCTCGGGCAGCGAGAAGGCGGGGATCGCCTTGGAGACCGTGCGGTAGGTGCAGTGCAGGCCGACCTCGACGCCGCCGCCCATCGCCGCACCGTTGTAGTACGCGAAGGTCGGGACGGCCAGGGAGGACAGGCGCTTGAAGACGTCGTGGCCGCCCTTGCCGATGGCCAGCGCGTCCTCGTGCTTCTTCAGCAGCTCGACGCCCTTGAGGTCGGCGCCGACGGCGAAGATGAACGGCTTGCCGGTGATGCCGGCGCCCACGATCTCGCCGGCCTCGGCCTCGGCCTCGACCTGGTCGATCGCGATGTTGAGGTTCGCGAGGGACTTCGGGCCGAAGGTGGTCGGCTTGGTGTGGTCGAAGCCGTTGTCCAGCGTGATGAGCGCGAAGCGCCCGGCGCCGGGGAGGTCGAGGTGGCGGACGTGCGCCTGGGTGACGACCTCGTCGGGGAACAGCTCGGCCGCGCCCTTCAGGAGTTCAGCGGTGGTGCTCACTTGTTGCCTCCGTCGAAGTGCGGGTTCTCCCAGATGACCGTTCCGCCCATGCCGAAGCCGACGCACATCGAGGTGATGCCGTAGCGGACGTGCGGCTGCTCCTCGAACTGGCGGGCCAGCTGCGTCATCAGACGGACGCCGGAGGATGCCAGCGGGTGGCCGAAGGCGATCGCGCCGCCGTACTGGTTGACGCGCGGGTCGTCGTCGGCGATGCCGTAGTGGTCCAGCAGCGAGAGCACCTGGACGGCGAAGGCCTCGTTGATCTCGAACAGGCCGATGTCGTCGATCGACAGGCCCGCCTTGGCGAGCGCCTTCTCGGTGGCCGGGACCGGGCCGATGCCCATGACCTCGGGCTCGACGCCGGCGAAGGCGTAGGAGACCAGGCGCATCTTGACCGGCAGGCCCAGCTCGCGGGCGACGTCCTCGGCCGCGATCAGGGAGGCGGTGGCACCGTCGTTGAGACCGGCGGCGTTGCCCGCGGTGACCCGGCCGTGCGGACGGAAGGGGGTCTTCAGACCGGCCAGGTTGGCCAGCGTGGTGCCCGGGCGCATCGGCTCGTCGGCGGTGGCCAGGCCCCAGCCCGTCTCGCCGCCCTCGGGGGACGTACGGCGGATGGAGATCGGCACCAGGTCGGCCTGGATCTTGCCGTCGGCGTAGGCCTTGGCGGCCTTCTCCTGGCTGCGGACCGCGTACTCGTCGGCCCGCTGCTTGGTGATGTGCGGCAGGCGGTCGTGGAGGTTCTCCGCGGTCATGCCCATGAACAGGGCGGACTCGTCGACCAGCTTCTCCGAGACGAAGCGCGGGTTGGGGTCGACGCCCTCGCCCATGGGGTGACGGCCCATGTGCTCGACGCCGCCGGCGAGGGCGATGTCGTAGGCACCGAGGGCGACGCCGCCGGCGACGGCGGTCACGGCGGTCATGGCGCCGGCGCACATGCGGTCGATGGAGTAGCCGGGCACGGACTGCGGGAGGCCCGCGAGGATGCCGGCCGTGCGGCCCAGGGTCAGGCCCTGGTCGCCGATCTGCGTCGTCGCGGCGATGGCGACCTCGTCGATCCGGGCCGGGTCGAGGTCCGGGTTGCGGCGCAGCAGCTCCCGGATGACCTTGACGACCAGGTCGTCGGCGCGGGTCTCGTGGTAGATGCCCTTCGGGCCCGCCTTGCCGAACGGGGTGCGGACGCCGTCGACGAAAACGACGTCCCTAGCGGTACGAGGCACGTTGGCTCTCCTCCAGGTGCGGATCGCTGCGCGCGGGCATGCCAGATACGGCTCCGCCGCGGTGCGGGCTGACACCGTCATGCTACTTACGAGTAACCACGCTGCACAGACCCCTGGGCGACAGCGGTGAAGGTCACACTCCGCAGTCGTCCGCCGGTGCGCGGCCGGGTGCGCGGCCGGGTACGCGGCCGGGTACGCGAAAGCCCCGGCTCGCCGAGCCGGGGCTTTCGACGGGGAGGCCGGGCCGGTCAGACCGCGGTCTCGCCGAGGGCCTTCACCAGAATCGGAGTCACCTGCTCCACCTGCCAGGCGCGGGCCCCGTGCGAGGAGAGGATCTCCGCGACGGTGTCCGACGTGGCCACCCTCGGCGGCTCCCAGCACAGACGGCGGACCGTGTCCGGGGTGATCAGGTTCTCCTGGGGCATGGTGAGCCGCTCGGCGAGCTCCGAGACCGCCGCGCGCGCGGCCGACAGCCGGGCGGCCGCGACCGGGTCCTTGTCCGCCCAGGCCCGCGGCGGGGGCGGGCCGGCCAGGGGCTGGCCGGGCTGCGGCAGCTCCGACTCCGGGAGCGCCTTGGCGCGCTCGACCGCCGACTGCCACTGCTCGAGCTGCTTGCGGCTCATCCTGTTCCCGAAGCCGGGCAGGGCCGCGAGCGCCTGGGCGTTCGGCGGCATGTTCAGGGCGGCCTCGACGATCGCGCCATCGCCGAGCACCTTGCCGGGCGAGACGTCGCGCCGCTGGGCGATGAGGTCGCGCGCGGTCCACATCTCGCGCACCACGGCCATCTGGCGGCGCCGGCGCACCTTGTGCATCCCGGACGTGCGGCGCCAGGGGTCCTTGCGGGGCGGGGGCGGCGGCGCGGAGGCGATGGCGTCGAACTCCTGGCGGGCCCAGTCGAGCTTGCCCTGCCGGTCCAGCTCCTCCTCCAGCGCGTCGCGCAGGTCGACCAGCAGCTCCACGTCCAGGGCGGCGTAGCGCAGCCACGGCTCCGGCAGCGGGCGGGTGGACCAGTCGACGGCGGAGTGGCCCTTCTCCAGGGCGTAGCCCAGGACGTTCTCGACCATGGCGCCGAGCCCCACGCGGGCGAAGCCCGCGAGCCGTCCCGCCAGCTCCGTGTCGAAGAGCCGCGTCGGCGTCATCCCTATCTCGCGCAGACAGGGCAGGTCCTGGGTGGCGGCGTGCAGCACCCACTCGGCGTCGGTGACGGCCTTGCCGAGGGCGGACAGGTCGGGGCAGCCGACCGGGTCGATCAGCGCGGTCCCGGCGCCCTCGCGGCGCAGCTGGACGAGGTAGGCGCGCTGGCCGTAGCGGTAGCCGGAGGCACGCTCGGCGTCGACGGCGACGGGGCCGGTGCCCGCGGCGAAGGCCGCGACCACGGCGGCCAGGGCGTCGGCGTCGGCGACGACCGGGGGGATTCCCTCGTGCGGCTCCAGCAGGGGGATCGGCGCCGAATCGACGTCGTCCGGGGGGCCGCCCCCGGTGGTTCGCAGTGCAGTGTCTTCTGCGGTCTCTTGGGCGTCGGTCACCGCTCAAGGGTATCCGTGGATGGCAAGCGCCCGTCGCCGGAACGTTCCGGCGACGGGCGCGGCGCGCCGGGAGAGCGGTCAGTGGATGATGCCGGTGCGCAGCGCCACGGCCACCATCCCGGCCCGGTCGCCCGTGCCGAGCTTGCGTGCGATGCGTGCGAGGTGGCTCTTGACGGTGAGCGCCGACAGGCCCATGGAGACGCCGATGGCCTTGTTGGACTGGCCCTCCGCAACCAGCCGCAGGACCTCGACCTCGCGCCCGGACAGCTCGCGGTAGCCGCCGGGGTGGCCGGGGGCGCCGGGCGGGCGCCGCTGCATCCGGGCGGCGGCGGAGCCGATGGGGGCGGCGCCGGGACGCCCGGGGACGCCGAGGTTCGTGCGGGTGCCGGTGACGACATAGCCCTTGACGCCGCCCGCGAGGGCGTTGCGCACCGCGCCGATGTCGTCGGCGGCGGACAGGGCCAGGCCGTTGGGCCAGCCCGCGGCGCGGGTCTCGGAGAGCAGGGTCAGGCCGGAGCCGTCCGGGAGGTGGACGTCGGCCACGCAGATGTCGCGCGGGTTGCCGATGCGCGGCCGGGCCTCGGCGATGGACGACGCCTCGATCACGTCCCGCACCCCCAGCGCCCACAGGTGGCGGGTGACGGTGGAACGGACCCGGGGGTCGGCGACGACGACCATGGCGGTCGGTTTGTTCGGGCGGTAGGCGAGGCTAGCGGGTTGCTCGAGGAGTACGGACACCGGGCCTCCAGTTGGGGGGAGTGGCGGGGACGGGTGCCGACTTGGGGATAAGCCGGGGCGATCCGTATGGGAAGGGTCACAAGGTCCTTCGGCAGCGAAACGGTCCGGCTTTAGGGAATGATCACGAATTGGTGGTAACAATTCGGGCAATTCAGACGGTTGACCGATCAACTTGCTTCGCTTCGCGACAACGGGACGCGGCCCCGCGAGGGCGACGGCCACGGCGGGACACGGCAGGGCGCAGCGGCGTACGACCAGACGTACGACCAGGGGAGAGGTACAGCTCAGCGGCTGTGCGGCCCCCGGCGCTGCGGCAGCGTCACGATGCCCGCCTCGGGCGCGCCGCCCGGCGGCAGCCCCGCGATCTGGCACAGCAGATCGCACCATGCCGACAGATGGGCCGCCGTGTCCGGCACGCCGCCCGCCGCGCCCGGCGCCGCGGGCGGGACCGTCGGCGACCACGACGCCCGGATCTCGATCCGCGTCGAGGGCTCCCGCTCGCGCAGCCCGCCGAAGTAGTGCGAGGCCGCCCGCGTCACCGTGCCGCTGATCGCCGCGTACGGCACCCGGCGCGCCTCCAGCGCGCCCGTGAGCCACGACCAGCACACCTCCGGCAGCAGCGGGTCCGCCGCCATCTCCGGCTCCAGCTCCGCGTGCACCAGCGTCACCAGCCGGAACGTACCGCCCCACGCGTCATGACCCGCCGGGTCGTGCAGCAGGATCAGCCGCCCGTCCGCCAGCTCCTCGTCGTCCACGACGACCGCCGCCTCCAGGGCGTAGGAGTACGGGGCCAGCCGCTGGGGCGGCGGGGTGGCGTCCAGCTCGATCTCGGGCCGCAGGCGCACCCCTTGCAGCCCCGCGACCGCCTGCCGGAAGACGGACGGGGTGCCCTCCCCATCCGCGTCGTCCGGACCGTCCGAGAGGTGTCCCTGCGCCGCAGCCATGCCCGGAAGACTAGGCGGAACCACCCCCGGTTCCGGGTAGGGACACCCACACGGGCGGGTCACTCGTTCGGCCCGTGCGAAGATTTGGGGCATGAGTGAGCGCAGCCAGCAGCAGACGGGCCGCACCGCGGCACAGGTTTCGGTCCCCGCCGCCGTCCGTGATTCGGCGTTCCTGCGGGCCTGCCGCCGCGAACCCGTGCCGCACACCCCGGTCTGGTTCATGCGGCAGGCGGGGCGCTCGCTGCCCGAGTACCGCAAGGTCCGCGAGGGCGTCCCCATGCTCGAGTCCTGCATGCGGCCCGACCTCGTCACCGAGATCACCCTGCAGCCGGTGCGCCGCCACGGCGTCGACGCCGCCATCTTCTTCAGCGACATCGTGGTGCCGCTGAAGGCCATCGGCGTCGACCTCGACATCAAGCCCGGCGTCGGCCCGGTCGTCGCCGAGCCCGTGCGCACCCGCGCCGACCTCGAGCGGCTGCGCCCCCTCGACGCCTCCGACGTCCCCTACGTCACCGAGGCCATCGGCATGCTCACCGCCGAGCTGGGCTCCACCCCCCTCATCGGCTTCGCCGGCGCGCCGTTCACGCTGGCCAGCTACCTCATCGAGGGCGGCCCGTCGCGGACGTACGAGAACACCAAGGCCATGATGTACGGCGACCCCGAGCTGTGGGCCGACCTCGTGGACCGGCTCTCCGTCATCACCTCCGCGTTCCTGCGGGTCCAGATCGAGGCCGGCGCGAGCGCCGTCCAGCTCTTCGACTCCTGGGCCGGCGCCCTGGCCCCGGCCGACTACCGCCGCTACGTCATGCCCGCCTCCCGCAAGGTCTTCGACTCCGTCGCCGGCTACGACGTGCCGCGCATCCACTTCGGCGTCGGCACCGGCGAGCTGCTCGGCCTGATGGGCGAGGCCGGCGCGGACGTCGTCGGCGTCGACTGGCGCGTGCCCCTGGACGAGGCCGCCCGCCGCGTCGGCCCCGGCAAGGCGCTGCAGGGCAACCTCGACCCGACCGTCCTCTTCGCCCCGCGCGAGGCGGTGCGCGCCAAGACCGACGAGGTCCTGGCGGCGGCGGCCGGTCTCGAGGGCCACGTCTTCAACCTCGGCCACGGCGTGATGCCGACGACCGACCCGGACGCGCTCACCCACCTCGTCGAGTACGTCCACGAGCGCTCGGCCCGATAGCGGGCGCTAGCGGATCAGGGTGGCCGTCTTCCGGGCGGCCACCAGCACCGGATCCCACACGGGCGAGAACGGCGGCGCGTACCCCAGGTCCAGCGCCGTCATCTGCTCCACCGTCATCCGCGCGGTGAGCGCGACCGCCGCGACGTCCACCCGCTTCGCCGCGCCCTCCCGCCCCACGATCTGCACGCCCAGCAGCCGGCCCGTGCCCTGCTCGGCCAGCATCTTCACGGTCATCTCCCGGGCGCCGGGGTAGTAGCCCGCCCGGCTCGTCGACTCGATCGTCGCCGTCACGAAGCGCAGCCCCACCGCGCGGGCGTCCTTCTCGCGCAGCCCGGTGCGGGCGATCTCCAGGTCGCACACCTTGCTGACGGCCGTCCCGACCACGCCCGGGAACGTGGCGTACCCGCCGCCCACGTTCATGCCGATCACCTGGCCGTGCTTGTTGGCGTGGGTGCCCAGGGCGATGTGCCGGGTGCGCCCCGACACCAGGTCGAGGACCTCCACGCAGTCACCCCCCGCCCAGATGTTCGCGTGCCCGCGCACCCGCATCGCCAGGTCCGTCAGCAGCCCGCCCGACTCGCCGAGCGGCAGCCCCGCCGCCGCGGCGAGCGAGGTCTCGGGGCGTACGCCCAGGCCGAGGACGACCACGTCGGCCGGGACGTCGCCCGCCGACGTCGCCACCCCCACCGCCTCGCCGTCCGCCCCGGTGCGAACGCCCGTCACGGCCGTGTCCGTGACCACCTCGATGCCCATCCCCGACATCGCCTCGCGGACCAGCGCGCCCATGTCCGGGTCCAGCGTCGCCATCGGCTGCGCCGAACGCTCCACGACCGTCACCGCGCAGCCCCGCCGGACGAGGGCCTCCGCCATCTCCACGCCGATGTACCCGGCGCCGATCACCACCGCCCGGCGGGCGGCCGTCCGCTCCAGGCCCTCCAGCAGCGCCCGCCCGTCCTCCAGGGTCTGCACCCCGTACACCCCGCGGGCGTCGATGCCCTCGAGCGGCGGGCGCAGCGGCCGGGCGCCCGTGGCCAGGACCAGGTCGTCGTAGCCGTGCCAGGTCTCCCGGCCCGACGTCAGCTCCCGGGCCCGCACCCGCTGTCCGGCGACGTCGAGCTCGGTCACCTCGGTGAGCATGCGCAGGTCGATGCCGCGCTCGCGGTGGGCCTCGGGCGTCCGGGCGACGAGCGCGTCGGGGCCGTCGACGACGCCGCCGGTCCAGTAGGGGATGCCGCAGGCGGAGTACGAGGCGAGGCGGCCGCGCTCGAACGCGGTGATCGCCAGGTGCTCCCGGTCCCTCAGCCTGCGGGCCCGCGACGCGGCGGACATGCCCGCCGCGTCGCCCCCGACGACCACCATCCGCCGTTGCCCCGCCATCGCGCGCCTCCCGTCGTCCCGCCGGTCGTGCGGCTCACGCTACGGGGCCCCGCCGAAGCGGAGGAACACCGTCTCCTCGTGGAGCGCGTCGCCCTGGAGACGGACGTCGAAGCGGTACGAGCGCGGGCGCGCCGCGTCGTGGGCGGCCAGCAGCGTGGCGCGCCGCTCGGCCGGCAGCGAGGCCAGCAGCGGGTCGTCCCCGGGCGGGCGGACGTAGACGCGGGTGAAGAGGTGGTGGGTCAGCCCGCGGGCGAACAGGCACAGCGCCAGATAGGGCGCCCCGCCCGGCAGCAGGGTGCGCAGCGCGTAGTGGCCGTCCTCGCCGGTGGGCACGCGCGCGAAGCCGGTGAAGGCGTCCCCGACGCGGTACGGGCCGCGGGCGGCGCCCGCCGGCGAGCCGTCCGGAGCCGCCTGCCAGAACTCCAGCAGCGCGTCCGGCACCGGCGCGCCCGGCCCGTCGAGGACGTACCCGTGCAGGGTGATCGCGTCGGGGTGTCCGGCGGGGGCGAGGTCGTCGCCGCCGGGGAAGGGCAGGGCCATGCCGAAGTAGGGCCCGACGGTCTGCGAGGGCGTGGGGTCCAGCGGCATGTCAGCAGCCCTCCCGCGTCGGGGTGGCGGGGGCCGTCCAGGTGGCGGCCGGACCGTCCAGAACGATGTCCCAGTGGTAGCCGAGGGAGAGCTCGGGCTCGTTCAGGTCGGGGTCGTAGACGGCGACCAGGCGGCGCCGGGCGTCCGCGTCGGGGAGGGCGTTGCGGATGGCGTCGTAGGGCAGGAGCGGGTCGTTCGGGAAGTACATCTGGGTCACCAGGCGCTGGGTGAAGGCCGTGCCGAACAGGGAGAAGTGCAGGTGGGCGGGGCGCCAGGAGTGGGGGTGGGAGGCCCAGGGGTAGGCGCCGGGCCGGATGGTGGTGAAGCGGTAGCGGCCGGAGTCGTCGGTCAGGCACCGGCCGGTGCCGGTGAAGTGGGGTCGAGCGGGGCCCGGCGGTCGTCGAGCCGGTGGGCGTAGCGGCCGGCGGCGTTGGCCTGCCACAGCTCCACCAGCTGGCCGCGCACCGGGCGGCCCCGGCCGTCCAGGACCCGCCCGCTGACGGTGATGCGCTCGCCGATCGGCTCGCCCAGGTGCTGGCGGGTCAGGTCCGCGTCCAGCGGGCCCACGTCGCGGGCGCCGAAGAGGGGCGCGGCCAGCTCGACGGCGCCGGGGCCGAGGACGACCGGCACCGGTGGCCGCAGGGGTCTGCGCTCGACGACGCCGACGTAGGGCGGCGCCTCGCCGAAGCCGGCCCCACGTCCGGTCCGTCGCCGCTCCCCGTGCCGTTCACGTGCCGGTCCGTTCGCTGCCATGGCCTTGCCCTACCCCGGTCCGGCACCCGCGATCCCCGCCCGGACGGCCGTTATCGGTCAGGCTCGAGGCTCGCGGCGGGCGGAGGACGGCGGGCGGGTCAGCGCTCGAGGACCAGCGCCTGGCCCTGGCCGACGCCGATGCACAGCGCCGCCAGCCCCGTGCCGGAGCCCGCCGCCGCGAGCTGGTGGGCGACCGAACCCGCCAGCCGGGCGCCGGAGCAGCCCAGCGGGTGGCCGATCGCGATCGCCCCGCCGCGCGGGTTGACGACGTCCGGGTCGAGCTCCGGCCACTCGGCCAGGCAGCCCAGCGCCTGCGCGGCGAAGGCCTCGTTGAGCTCGAGGACCGCGAGGTCGGCGAAGGTGCGGCCGGCAGCGGCCAGCGCCCGCCGCACCGCCTCCACGGGGCCGAGCCCGTACAGGTCCGGCTCGATGCCGGTGACGGCCGACGCCCGCACGCGGGCCAGCGGCTCCCGGCCCGTGGCCGCGAGGCCCGCCTCGTCGCACAGCAGCAGGGCCGCGGCACCGTCGTTCAGCGGGGAGGAGTTGCCCGCGGTGACCGTGCCGCCGTCCATGCGGAAGGCGGGCTGCAGCGCGGACAGTGCCTCGAGGGACGTGCTGTCGCGGATGCACTCGTCGCGGGGCAGGTCCACCCCGGGCAGCGGCACGACCTCGCCGTCGTAGGCCCCCTCCTTCCAGGCCCGCGCGGCCTTCTCGTGGCTGGCCAGCGCGAACGCGTCCTGGCGCGCCCGGGTGATGCCGTGCTTGTCGGCGATGCGCTCCGCGCCCTCACCGAGGGAGACGGTCCAGCGCGGGGGCATCCGCGGGTTCGTCATCCGCCAGCCGAGCGTGGTCGAGTACATCTCCTGGGGACCTGCGGGGAAGGCACGGTCGGGCTTGCGCATCACCCAGGGGGCGCGGCTCATCGACTCCACGCCGCCCGCGATCACCACGGAGGCGTCGCCGACCGCGATGGCGCGGTAGGCCTGGACGACCGCCTCCAGGCCCGAGGCGCACAGCCGGTTGACGGTGGCGCCCGGCACGGTCACCGGCAGCCCGGCCAGCAGTACGGCCATCCGGGCCACGTCGCGGTTCTCCTCGCCGGCGCCGTTGGCGTTGCCGAGGACCACGTCGTCGACGCGGGCCGGGTCCAGTTCGGGCGAGCGGTCGACCAGCGCCCGGACGACGTGCGCGGCGAGGTCGTCGGGACGTACGCGGGAGAGGGCGCCGCCGTACTTGCCGACCGGGGTGCGGACGGCGTCGACGATGTACACATCCCGGATGCGGTCGTTCATGGGGTCTCCGTAAACGTTCGTGACGGGTGGGACGGTGCGACGGTCGTGTGCGCGCGAGTCTCGGCGCGGCGCGGGGCTCTGTCAATGGGGTGCCGACGGGCGCCTCGTGGGGATTTGAGACAGTGGGGCCATGAGCCAAGCGCACCCCTCTTCGCGGCACGTGGTGGTCATCGGCGGCGGGATCTCCGGCCTGGCGGCCGCCCACCGGCTGCTGGAGGGCGGCGCCCGCGTGACGCTCCTGGAGGGCTCGGCCCGCCTCGGCGGCAAGCTGCACTCCGGCGAGATCGCGGGCGTGCCCGTCGACCTGGGGGCCGAGTCGATGCTCGCGCGGCGGCCGGAGGCCGTCGAGCTGGCCCGCGCGGTCGGCCTCGACGACCGGCTGCAGCCCCCGGCCACCGCCACGGCGAGGATCTGGTCGCGCGGCGGCCTGCGCCCGATGCCCACGGGCCACATGATGGGCGTGCCCGGCGACCTCGCCCCCCTGGCCGCGTCCGGGGTGCTCTCCGAGGAGGGCGTCGCCCGCGTCGCCCGGGACGCCGAGCTGCCGCGCACCGAGGTCGGCGACGACGTCGCCATCGGCGAGTACGTGGCCGGGCGGATGGGCCGCGAGGTCGTCGACCGGCTGGTGGAGCCCCTGCTCGGCGGCGTGTACGCGGGCGACCCCTACCGGATCTCGATGCGGGCCGCGGTTCCGCAGCTCTTCGAGATCGCCCGCTCCCACCGCTCGCTGATCGAGGGCGTGCGCGAGCTGCAGGCGCGCGCCGCCGCCCGGCCGGCGGCCGCCGGCCCGGTCTTCATGGGCATCGACGGCGGCATCGGCACGCTGCCGGTCGCGGTCGCGGACGCGGTGCGCGCGGCCGGCGGGGAGATCCGCACGAACGCCCGCGTCACCGGGCTCGACCGCCGCCCGGACGGCTGGACGGTCGTCCTCGGCGAACGGACGCTGACGGCCGACGCCGTCGTCGCGGCCACCCCGGCACCGCACACGGCCCGCCTGCTCGCCCCGCACGCCCCCGCGGCCGCCGCCGGCCTCGCGTCGGTGGAGTACGCCTCCATGGCGCTGGTCACCATGGCCTTCCGCCGCCCGGACGTCGAGGGACTGCTGCACGGCAGCGGCTTCCTCGTGCCCCCGGTCGACGGCCGGAAGATCAAGGCGTCCACCTTCTCCGGCAACAAGTGGGGCTGGAACGCCGCCGGCGACCCGGACCTGTTCGTCCTGCGTACCTCGATCGGGCGGTTCGGCGAGGAGGAGGACCTCGGGCGCGAGGACGCCGAGCTGGTCGCGATGTCGCTCAAGGACCTCGGCGACGCCGTGGGGCTCGCGGCGGCGCCCGTGGAGAGCGTCGTCACCCGCTGGGACGGCGGCCTGCCGCAGTACCCCGTGGGCCACCTCTCCCGTGTCGCCCGCATCCGCGAGGACGTCGCCCGCCTGTCCGGCCTGCGGGTCTGCGGCGCGGCCTACGACGGCGTGGGCATCCCGGCCTGCGTCTCCAGCGGACGACGGGCCGCCGACGAGCTACTGGTCACCCTGACGCCGGGCGCCGAGGGGCAGGGGGGAGAATAGGGACATGACTGACGCCCCTGGGAAGACCCCGAACGCCGGCAAGAAGGCCAAGGACCTCAACGAGGTCATCCGCTACACCCTCTGGTCGGTGTTCAAGCTGCGCGACGTGCTGCCGCAGGACCGCGCCGGCTGGGCCGACGAGGTCGAGGAGCTCTTCGCCCAGCTCGCCGAGAAGGACGTCACGGTGCGCGGCACCTACGACCTGTCCGGTCTGCGGGCCGACGCCGACGTGATGATCTGGTGGCACTCCGAGACCGCGGACGCCCTCCAGGACGCGTACAACCTCTTCCGCCGCACCCGGCTCGGCCGCGCGCTGGAGCCGGTGTGGTCGAACATGGCCCTGCACCGCCCCGCCGAGTTCAACAAGTCGCACATCCCGGCGTTCCTCGCCGACGAGACGCCGCGCGACTACGTCAGCGTGTACCCCTTCGTGCGCTCGTACGACTGGTACCTGCTGCCCGACGAGGACCGCCGCCGCATGCTCGCCGACCACGGCAAGATGGCCCGCGGCTACCCCGACGTCCGGGCCAACACGGTCGCCTCGTTCTCGCTGGGCGACTACGAGTGGATCCTGGCGTTCGAGGCCAACGACCTCTACCGCATCGTCGACCTGATGCGCCACCTGCGCGCGTCCGAGGCACGCATGCACGTCCGCGAAGAGGTGCCGTTCTACACGGGCCGTCGCAAGGCCGTGGCCGAACTGGTGGCGGGGCTGGCCTGAGCCGGACCCGGCGGGGCTCGTCCGAGCCCCGCCGGGGGTTCGTCACGTCGTCGCGCGCGGCTCCGCGCGCGGTGCGCAGTACGTGCGCCGCGCCGGGAGCTGGCCGTCGAGCAGGTACTTCTCCAGGTAGCGGTTGACACAGGCGTTGGGGCCGCCGCCGATGCCGTGGGTGCCGGCGCCGCGCTCGGTGACCAGCGCCGAGCCGCCGAGCCTGCGCTGCAGCTCGAGCGCTCCCTTGTACGGGGTGGCCGCGTCCCGCTCGGCGGCCAGCAGCAGCACGCCCGGCAGACCGCCCTTCCGGTCGACCCTGACCTCGAGCGGCTTCTGCTGCGGGCCCTTCCAGAACGCGCACGGCAGGTTCATGAAGGCGTTGCTCCACGTCTCGAACGGGGCCTTGCGGGACAGCCGGTCGTTGTCGTGCTCCCACGTCGGCCAGGAGTGCGGCCAGGCGGTGTCGTTGCACTCCACGACGGTGTAGACGGCGTTCTCGTTCTCGGCGGCCCGCGCGCTCTCCGCCCCCGGCGCGGCCAGCGCGATCAGCGGCTTGTCGTCGCCGCGCAGGTACGCCGAGAGCGCCTGGGCGTCGCGTGCCCAGTGGCTGTCGGCGTAGCCGGACTTGAGGAAGGCCGACTGCAGCTGGCCCGGTCCCACCGTGCCGCCCGCGGGTCGCTTGGCCAGGCGCTTGCTCGCCTTCTCGTACGAGGCCAGCACCTCCTTGGGGGTGCGTCCCAGGTGGTAGACGGCGTGGTGGTGGCCCACCCAGCGCCGCCAGTCGGCCCAGCGCCGTTCGAAGGCCTCCGACTGGTCGAGGTTGTTGCCGTACCAGATCTTGCGCGGGTCGGGGTTGACGATGCTGTCGAAGACCATCCGGCGCACGTGGGTGGGGAACATCTCGGCGTACAGGGCGCCGAAGTAGGTGCCGTACGACGCCCCCATGTAGGTGAGCTTCTTCTCGCCGAGCGCGGCCCGCAGGACGTCGAGGTCGCGGGCGTTGTTGAGGCTGGTGAAGTGGCGCAGGCCGGCGCCGCCCCGGCGGGCGCAGCCGCGCGCGTAGGCCTCGGCCTTGGCGAGCTGCCGCTCCTTGTACGCGGCGGAGGGGTGCTGGGGCGCGTCGGTGGGGCCCTTGACGAAGCCGGCCGGGTCGACGCAGGACAGCGGTGCGGAGCGGCCGACGCCGCGCGGGGCGTAGCCGATCAGGTCGTACGCGTCGGAGATGTCGCGCCACTGCGGCAGGCGGGTGAGCAGGGGGTAGAACATGCCGTTGCCGCCGGGACCGCCGGGGTTGAAGACGATGGCCCCCTGGCGCTCGTCCTCGTCGCCGGCCGCGCGGGCGCGGCTGACGGTGAGGCGGATGTGTTTGCCGTTGGGGTGCGCGTAGTCCAGGGGGACGGAGACGGTGCCGCACTCGATGGGTTCGGGCAGCCCCTCGACGGCCGGGCAGTCGCCGAAGTCGATCCCCTTGGCGGCGGCCCGCGAGGCGGCCAGGGCCACGCCCCGGGCCTCGACGAGGCCGGGGTCCAGGGCGTGGGCCGGGGCGGCCGGGAGGCCGGTGAGCCCGGTGAGGATCAGAGATCCGAGGGTTCCGTACAGGGCTGCTGATCTCACGGGGATATATCCCTTCATATGCAATACGGCAAAAGGGATAATTCGGAAATGGATCGGCGAAGTAAAGCACTGGATGCGATGTCGGACGCGAATGCGCCCGAAGAGAGCCCGCTCCCGGTGCCGTTGCCCGTCGCCGACCCCTCCCGTCCGAACGTCAGCCGCAGCGGCGGCCGCTGTTGATGCAGCGCACGGCGGTGTCCATGAGCCGCTCGGGCATCACGTTGGCGAAGTCGGCGTGGTCCGTGACGGGCTTGCGCAGCTGCTCGGGGAAGCTGTCGACGGCGAACGCCGGCTGCCGGGGCACGCTGTACGTCAGCTCCATCCGCAGCTGCGGCACGGGCCGGAAGCCGCCGGCGCAGCGGCCGGTCCGCGCGTCCGGGAAGACGATGTGCGCGCGGTGGTCGCCGCTGTCGGTGTTCCGCCCGTCCCAGCAGCTGGGGAAGTCCAGCTGCCGTACGACCTTGCTGTCACCCGGGCAGAGCGGGTACGCGTCCGTGAGGTGCCGGCCGGCGACGCCGGTGCAGCCCCAGCGGGCCCGGGCGTTGCCGGGGCCGTTCGTGAACGCCTTGGCGTCGCCGGTGATCACCCGCAGTCCGGGCGGCATGGCACCCACCTTCGCCGCCGGGTTGCCGCGGAAGGTGAGGGAGGCGCTGTCGGGGGTCAGCACGCGGCCGGTGTTGCCGTCGCGGCTCTCCTTCTCGCCGCCGTTCTCGTCGCCGTTCTGGCCGGTCAGGCGCAGGACCGGCCAGAAGTAGGCGGACTTGTCGCCCTGGGCGCAGGTGGTGCCCGCGGCGCGCAGCGAGGCATCGGTGGAGAAGGCGTCGGTGGAGCGGTTCCCGACGTAGTCGTGCAGGTGGTGGGCGCCGTTGGTGACACCCGGCGTGACGATGAAGTTGTCGGGGTTGCGGTGGCCGTTCTCGTTGCGGCCGCAGCGGGTGGTGAAGGTGCCGGTGGAGGCGGAGGCCTGGTTCCGGGGCGGCGGCGCGTCGGGGCGGGCGCGGCGGATGTCGGTGAAGTCGGCGGGGGAGGGGCCCGCGTGGTCGTGACTGTCAGTGGGGAATGTCACTCTGGGTGACGAGTCGGGGTGGGCGGAGGCGCTGCCGGTCACGGCGGCGAACGTGCCCGCCGAGCCGAGCAGCGCCAGTAAGGCGATGAGGATCAGGTGCTTGGCGCCGAGGCGGCGCCGGTGACTGACCGGCATGAGGGATCAACTCTCTTCGGAGGGGGACGGGGATGAGGGGGACGGGGATGAGAGGGGCGGGGTCGCGGTCGTGGTCGGGTCCGGGCCGGGGAGGCCGGCTCGGGCGCGTCGTGGGCGTGGGGCGCGGCGGGGCGGGCGGCGGCTCGGCTCCCGAGGCGGGCGGAGCCGGCCGGGGCGGCCCGGACGCCAGGGCGTCGAAGTCGACCAGTCCGGTGTCCTCGAGCACCTTCATGTGATCGAGGACGGTCGTCGCCGCGTCGTCGGCCAGCTCGCGCACCGCGGAGTTGCGGGTGCTCGCGCGCACCTGCCCGACGAGCGCGAAGACCTTGCCGTGGGCGAAGCGCAGGATGTTGGCGAACTCCCGGTCGTACGCCCCGCCGTGCGCGGCGCCGAGCCGGGTCAGCCAGCGGCGCTGCTCGGCGTTGGGCTGGCTGGGCAGCTCGAGGCCGAGCCGCTGCCCCACGTCGCGCACGTGCTGGTCGAGGGCGGTGTGGCCGTCGACGAGATGCCGGCCGGCCAGCTTGACGGCGGCCGTGGTGCCCCGCTCCAGCGCCTGCTGGCCGGCGGGGGTCTCCCAGAGTCCGGCCAGTCGGACGCGTTCGACGAAGTCGCGGTCGGTCGCGGACAGCGGGCCGAACCGCGTCGGGACGGAGCCGGCCGTCGGGTCGGCGGCGGCCGCGCCCGCGGCCGTGCCGGTGCGGTCGGCGTAGGACCAGAGGGGGAAGAGCAGAGCGGCCACGGTCGCGGTGAGGGCGGTGACGATCAGGCCGGTGCCGGTGAGGGATCGCATGGGGCCTCCTTGTGCGCGACCGCACGCTAGGGGCCCGGAGCTGATCGGCGAGCGGATTCGGCGGATCCGTGGGCGGGGGCGGGGCCCCGATTCCCGCGTCGGCCTGCGCGTTCGGGGCGTCCGAGAAAAACCGGAGGGGAATGTGTGCTGCGTCACGGCGCGGGCAAGGCGGCCCGGGGCGGTGGGGGCGGTTGGTACGTTGTGCGGTTTCGCCCTGGGGGCGCGGGGGCGTGCGCGGGCGGCGCCGGGGTGGCGAGGCCCCGCGGTCGGGGGACGCCGCGGGGCCTCACCTCACCCAACGGGTGGTCGATTGGGTTGGTTCCCGTGCTTCTGCGGCAGTATGGCGGGTGGGGGTGATGGGCGTGCGTGAACGGCCGGAAGCGAAGAGGGGCGCGAACGGAAAGCGGTACGACCCTGAAAGGCTCTTTCTGCCCCCCGACGACGATCTCGCCCCGAACAGGCCGGGCGAGACCCTCCGGGCCCGGCTCGACGCCTCCCGGGCGGGCCGGGTGCGCCTGGCGATCGCCCGGCTCCTCGGGCGCCGGCCCGTGGAGGACTCCTGGCGCCGCGCGCTGGCCGCCGAACAGCTCGTCGGGGCGGAGCTGGAGGGACTGACACCGGGCGGCTGGGAGGTCGTGCACTCCATCGTGCTGCCCGGCGAGGCCGTCATCTCCCATCTGCTGATCGGGCCCGGCGGCGTCTTCAGCGTGGCCGCCGAGCGGATCCGCGGGGGCCGGGTCGAGGTGGACGACGCCTCGGTCCTGGTACCGGGGGAGCGCCACCCGCTGCCGTACGTCCGCCGTGCGCGGCACAGCGCGCGCCGGTCCTCGCTGGTGCTCTCGCGGGGCTGCGGGTTTCCGGTGCGGGTGCTGCCGGTGCTGGTGCTCGTCGGCGCGGCCGGCGTGGACGGGGCGGACTCGCTGGAGGACGTACGGGTGCTGCGGGAGGAGGAGGTGCCGGGGCTCGGCGAGCTGGGCGGGGTGCTGCACCCGGACCGGGTGGACCGCATCCACACGGTGGCGCGCAACCGGCGCGTGTGGCTCGGGGCGTGAGGCGCCGGGCGGCGGTGCCTACCAGGGGCCGGGGACGGCCCCGGTCAGCAGCCGGCGCAGCAGCGCCGCGTCCTCGTCGTTCAGCCCGTCGGCGAAGCGGGTGAGCACGACCTCCCGGTCGGCGCGGCCGTCGAGGACCTTGTGCATGCGCCGGGCGGCGAGGCCCGCCTCGTCGGTCAGCGGCGCGTAGGCGTAGGCCCGGCCGCGCGGGGTGCGGGTGAGCACCTCCTTGCCGTGCAGCCGCGACAGGATCGTCACCACCGTGCTGTACGTCAGCTCGCCCGAGAGCGTGGCCTGCACCTCGCGCGGGGTGAGGGGGGCGCCCGCCCGCTGCAGTGCGGCGAGGACCTCGCCCTCCAGTGCGCCGCTGGCGCGGCGCCTGCCCTGGTGGGGGACGACGGGGGGAGTGGGCGTTGCCATGTCTGGTCGGAGATCCTTCTGTCAGTCTTCCGCTTGCCTCTACAGGAGTGTAAAGGCTTCCTAAGGTGTAGAGAGAACCCTGGGTAATCTGACTGAGTATCAGATTCCGGTTATGGCAGACTCGCCCCAGAATCGAGCTGTAGACACAGCGATGGATGTTCGAACGGGGTCGGGGCAAGCGGTGGGCGAGCGACGGAAAAACGGGGCACATGCGGACAAAGGCTCCGGACTTGCTTATGGTCGCCGGGGGAAGCGGGGCACCCCGCGCCGCGTCGCACCGTACCGCGACGTCCTGAACCGTCTCCGGCCCGCCTACCCCCGCCCCGGGCGCACGGGCCACCGCCGCTGGATACCCTCCTGGCGCCAGGTCCTGGGCTCCTTCGGCATCCTGGCCGGCGCGTTCACGGCCACCGTCGCGATCCTCTACGCGCGCACCGACATACCCTCCGACCTCAACGCCTTCGCCACCCAGCAGGACAACGTCTACTACTACGCCGACGGCACCGAGATGGCCCGCACGGGCCCGGTCGACCGGCAGGACACGGCCCTGGAGAAGGTCCCCGAGAAGGTGCGCTGGGCCGCGCTCGCCGCCGAGAACGAGACCTTCTACTCCGACAGCGGCATCTCCGTCAGCGGCATGACGCGCGCCGTCTCCCGGATGCTCACCGGCGGCGACACCCAGGGCGGCTCCACCATCACCCAGCAGTACGTGAAGAACGCCTACCTCAACCAGCAGCAGACCTTCAGCCGCAAGCTCACCGAGATGTTCATCGCGATCAAGCTCGACAACAAGATGAGCAAGTCGGACATCCTCGAGGGCTACCTCAACACCAGCTGGTACGGGCGCGGCAGCTACGGCATCCAGCGCGCCGCCCACGCCTACTACGGCAAGGACGTCTCGCAGCTCGACGCGAGCGAGGGCGCCTTCCTCGCCTCCCTGCTCAAGGGCGCCGCGCTCTATGATCCGGCGGTCAGCGCCAAGAACCACGAGCGCGCCGTGGAGCGCTGGAACTGGATCCTCGACCGCATGGTCACCATCGGCAAGCTCTCGCCGAAGGAGCGGGCCGGCTACACCCGCTTCCCCGAGCCCAAGGCGCCGCCCAAGCCGGCCGGGCTCAGCGGCCAGACCGGCTACCTCGTCGACACCGCCCGCGCCTATGTGAGCGCCCACACCGAGGTCTCCGACGCCGACTTCGACCTCGGCGGCTACCAGATCCGCACCACCTTCCGGAGGCAGGACGTGGAGGAGCTGGCCAAGGCCGTCGAGGACGTCCGCAAGGGGCTGGACCCCGACAAGCGCGAGAGCGACCGGAACGTGCGCGTCGGCGCCGCCTCCGTGGCCACCGACGGGCGCATCCTCGCCCTCTACGGCGGCCCCGACTACCTCAAGCAGGGCTTCAACGACGCCAACTCCACCGTCGTCCCCGCGGGCACCACCTTCGGCCCCTTCGTCTACGCGGCAGCCCTGCGCGACGGCATCCAGCGCCAGCGCGGCGGCCCCCGCGTCACCGTGACGCCCGCGACCGTCTACAACGGCGACGACAAGGTGGCCATTCGCACCCCCGAGGGCCCCTACTGGGACCGCTCGGGGAAGATCGTCAAGGCGTCCAACGACGGCGGCAGGTCCTACGGCCCCATCACCCTCAAGGACGCCGTCGCGCGGTCCGTGAACTCCCCGATCATGCAGCTGGGCATGGACGTGGGCCTGGACCGGGTGGGCAGGGTGGCCGTGCAGACGGGCCTGCTCGCCGAGAGCCTGGGCGCCAAGGTGCCCGCCTTCTCCCTTGGTACGAGCACGCCCAGCGCCATCCGTATGGCCGGCGCCTACGCCACCTTCGCCGCCAAGGGCATGAACAGCGAGCCGTACTCCGTGGACCGGCTCAGCCGCAATGGCGACCCGCTGGAGGTGGAGAAGCCCTCCGCCGAGCGCGCCCTGCCCGTGAGCGTGGCCGCGGCGGTGGACGAGGCGCTGCGCGACTCCGTCCGGCGCGGCGCCGCGACGGCGGCCGCGGCCGCCGGGACCGGCGTGGCGGGCACGCCCGGCACGGGCCCGGACAACAAGTCGGCCTGGTTCGCCGGCTACCGCGGCCGGACCGCGACCGCCGTCTCGCTCTTCCGCATCGACCCGAAGACCCAGGAGCCGCTGAAGCTGGACGGCCTGGGCGGCGCCGCCGCGTCGGTGCGCGGCAGCACGTACCCCCTCGCCATCTGGACGGGCTACATGAGCCACGGCGGGAAGTGACGGGGCCGGCGGCCCCGCCGGCTACTTGATGAAGGTCTTCCAGTCCGGGGACTGCGCGGGGTCCAGCCCGCGCAGCTTGGCGAGCACCTTCGGGTCCTGGGCGTCCAGCCAGTCGGCCACCTGCCGGAAGGAGACGCAGCGCACCCCGTCCCGGCGGCAGACGTCCTTCATCACGTCCTCCATGGCCTTCATGTAGATGCCCCCGTTCCAGGTCTCGAAGTGGTTGCCGATGAACAGCGGGGCGCGGCTGCCGTTGTAGACGCGGTTGAAGCCGTTGAGGTACCCCTCGGTGGTCTCCTTCTGCCATGCCGCGCGCTTGGCGGGATCGCCGTTGGTGTTGTCACCGGACTGGTTGAAGAGGAAGTTGAAGTCCATCGAGAGGACCTGGCGCTCGCTCTTGGGGTAGGGCAGCAGCTGCAGCGGGAAGTTCCAGATGCCGTCGATCTGCGACGGCCACAGCTGGAAGTCGCCGGGGGAGCTGGCGTCGTAGCGCCAGCCGAAGGACTTGGCCGCCGGTATGAGCGTCTTCTGCCCCTCCAGGCAGGGGGCGCGGCCGCCGACGAGCTCCTTCTCGTAGTCGAAGGGCAGCGGGGGCAGGCTCTTGAAGCCGGTGTTCGTCTTCCAGTTCTGCACGAACGCGTAGGACTGCTCTATCTCCTTCTTCCACTCCTCGGTGCTCCAGTCCCCGCCGCCGTTCTTGCCGCAGAAGTGGCCGTTGAAGTGCGTGCCTATCTCGTTGCCCTCCAGCCACGCGCCGCGCAGCTGGGCCAGGGTGTCCTTGATGTGCGCGTCGGAGGTGAAGTCGATGGCCGCGTCGCCCGGCTTGTGCTTGGGCGGCAGGTACTTCTGCCGGTCCGCCTTCGGCAGCAGGTAGATGCCGGTCAGGAAGTAGGTCATCTGCGCGTTGTTCTGCCGGGCGACCGCGCGGAAGTGGGAGAAGAGCTTGTCGTCGTTCTCCAGGGCGCCGTCCCAGGAGAAGACGACGAACTGCGGCGGCTTCTCGCCCGGCTTCAGCTTCTCGGGCTTGGCCACCTTCGGCTGCGGACCGGTGTAGGACGTCGAGCCGTCCCCGAGGACCCTGACCTTCCCGTCCCACACCTCTTCCGGCTTCTTGCCGCCGTTGGCCTTCTCCTTCGCCTCGCCGTCCGGCTTCGACGCGGAGGAGGCGGAGGCGTCCTTGCGGCCGTCCCCGCCGGTATCGCCCTGCGTCAGCGCGACCACGAGGGCCACGGCCACGCACGCGGCGCCCAGAGCCGTCCCCCCGTACAGAGACCTCTTCGACAACTTCGTGCTCCTGTGCGCCGGTACATGTGTTTCGGCGCCAGTATCACAGGCCCGTGCGACCGCTCCGCAGCCCGGGATGGTCCGCGACCACCGTGCACGAGCCGGGCGCGATCTCCCTGACCCTCGGCATAACTCGTGTACTAGGGGTGTGTAGTTATGAACGTCTTCATCCCGAAAAGGGCGGCTTTGTACTGCCGGCTCTCCTGCGAGCCCGACGGCTCGCTGGAGAAGGCGGAGCGCCAGGAGGCCGACGACCGGGCGATGGGTGCGCGCTTGTCGTGGCCGGAGTTCTGCTGCGTGTACGTCGATGTCCGGTGCAGCTACCTGGTTGGGACGCTGGTCCAGGCAGCCGCGTTCGGCTCGGTCGGTAGATCTTGTGCGGTCGCTCCCGCGGTGTGACCTCGTTCCGGCAGTCGAGGTATGAGGTTTTCTGTTCGGGCCCTGTTCGGGCCGCTATTCCGTAGTGCCGCGGCAGAGGCCCTCGACGCGGAACCACAGGCCCGGGGCGTAGACCGCATGGATGACGGCTTCCTCTCCTCTCGTGACCCGGAGGACTCTCAGGGCCCCGGCGGGAAGTAGGTCGTATTGGTACGTGATCTCGGAATTCCCTTCGACGGTGTCGTCGTAGGAGATATCCGCCCTGCGCTCGTTCGCGTATTCCTTTGGCGGCCGGTTCTCCACCAGCTTGATGAAGACGCTCATGGGGCCAACGGTACGGTCGTTTCGCGGGCTTCGCCCTCCGGGGGCGAGGGGAGGCCGCGGCGTCCGCCGGCCGGGGCCCTGCTCCTGTTCACGGCGGCCTGGCAGAGGGCGGAGCGGAGCCTCCTTCACGCGGGGTGAAGCCGGGCAAGTCGAGGTGGCGATTGACCGATGCCTCTCGGCCCGCCGACCCGGGGGCTCGTGCAGGGCATGCACGGCATGGGCTGTTCAGGCGTCGCCGTGCTGTGGGCGGTCGGCAGCCGAAGCCCGGCTGGTCGCCAGCCAGGATCGCGCGGGTTCGGCGGGATGCGTGGTGTCCACGGTGAGGTGGAGCCGGGTACCGCCTTCGCGGCCGGCCGGGTAGCTGCGTTGTTCGGTGGAATCGAAGCAGTTCCGGAGGACTTCCGCGACGCGGCGGGCGGTCTCGGGGGACGCGGCGACGATGCGAATGTCGGCGTACCCCGTCGGGGGCACCGGATCCGCTGGTACAGGGGTGGGCGTGGTGTGTGCGGAGGTCATGTTCGACGCCTCCGTCCGGAGGAGATCCGGCGGTGTTCACGGTCCCCGCGTGGTTGTGCGCGGCGGTTACGGGCGAGGAGGGGGCCGGCGGGGTCGATGGTCGACCGGGGGCGCTTCCGGCTTCTGCTGTCGCGCCACGGCAGGACGCCGCTGTGGCGGAAGCCTGCGATCCTTTCGTCGTGCCGGGAGCCCCGCCGGCGGGTCGGCGGGGCTCCCACAGCGATCAGGCCCGGGATCACGGCCAGGGTGACGGCGATCTCCACTGCCCTCACATCCCTCGGGCGGAGCGCGGAGGTCCGGTCGGGTTCCCGGCCGGTGGTGGCGCGGTCCCGCCCTCGGTCTCCCATTCCTCTTCGCGGTCCCGTGACTCCGTCGCGTCGTCGGCCGCCCGCTCGTCCTCCATCAGCCTGCTCGCGGTGAGGAGGCTTCCGGGGGTAGTCGCGGCGGACATCAGCCGGGCGGCCGCGGCCGGGGCGGTCTCCGGCGGGATGATCAGCAGGTCCAGGCGGTCCGCGGTGCAGGAGAACACGAGGAGCTTGTGCGGGTCCTGCTCATTGGTGAACCACCCCACGTGCACCGTGTGCCCGGTGACGGGAACCTTGCGCGGGATCACGGGCCAGAAGGCCGGATTCACCGTGACGCGGGTGACCCGCCCCCAGGAGTGGGCCAGCCTTTCCGCCAGTGCGGGGAGCTCGCGGGAGAGGTCACGCGAGCGGGGCCACCAGGCACCGTCCAGAAGCCCCCGCATCGTCCCTGGCGTCAGGGAAAGGCGAGCCGGCGGCGAAGGAGCGTGCTCGTCGGTGATCGTACGGTCGATGGCGGCAGCCATGATACGAACCCTGCCCCGGGCGCGCCGTCGGCGGCCCGGCATGGTGACTCGCCGGGAACGACACCCGCATGGAGGCCGGTGTACGAAGTATTCCCGGTCTCCCCACCCTATCTCCGGGAGGCGGTCCGCAGGCCTCGCTCGACCAGGCAACCTTGCGGGAACGCGGCCGTGCGACGGCCCTGTGGGGCGACCCTGCTGCCGGCCTGCGGAGTACGGTGGGGTTTCCAGGAACGCTTCGCCCGGTGCTGCCGGCACATCGCCGGACGACGGGCGAATGCGCGGAATTCTCGGAGACAGGCGAGCACACCATGGCCGATTCCGACACCCCACGCCTTCCCGGGCTTCTGCCGGACGCGATTCACCATGCCGTGAGACCGGGGACGGCGCTCCTGCGGCTGGAGACGACGCACGAGCGCGGGGGAGTCCTGGACGGCGCGTGGTGGCCGCGTTCCCGCGACATCCAGGCCGAGCTTCCCGGTCTGATCAGCGCCCTGACCGAGCACCTCGGGCCCATCATGCGCGTGGGCCTGGACGGGAGTGCCTGGGAGGAGCTCCCGACGCGGCTGACCGTCGACGACCGGGTCGTGCACATCGACTCCTTCCCCGTCGGTGACGACACGGTCCTCATCACCCGGGGCGACAACGATCACTTCGCCCTGCTGGTGATCCCGCCCGACGCGGCACCCGACGCGGCACGAGCCGCAATGGCCAAAGCCGTACGGGCCGACAACGTCACCCAGGCCGAACAGATCCTCATCGACACCGGCAGCACCCCGCGGACCTGAACGCCCGGGCAGCAATGGCATCCGGTCGGCCGAGGAAGGACAGCCGGGGCGAAGAACCGCGCCTTCCTCGCCGCCCCCCACAGCCCGCTTCACCACCGTGCACCGGGCGGGGTTCGTCACGACAGCCGGATCGCCCGGCTCACTTGGGCGGGAGTGCGGCAGCGGCTTCCCGGCCCAGGTGCAGCCAGCCGTCCAGGACGTCGTCGTCGAGGACCTCCCCCGCCACCAGCACCCACCCTTTCGAGATCCGGCCGCGGAACTCGTACGGCCGCGCGCCGGGCTGGGCGAGAGCCTGCGGAGTGGCCTCCGGGGCGACGCGCACCAGCAGGTCGTCGCCGACCACACCGACCGCCGTGTTCCCCCGCACCATGAAGACGAGTCCGCCGAACATCTTCTTCGCGACGACCGCGTCGGTCTCCTCCAGCAGCTCTCGCACCCGTTCCGCGAGCACCTCGTCATAGGCCGTGGCCCTCACGTTACCCACGCGTCACGGCACTCGCTCGTGCACTCCCCACCACGAGTCATATAGGACATTCCTCGCCCTGCATGCTCGTTACGGTCGTCTCCGGAAGGCGAAACTCCGCCCAGCCGATCCGCAGCAAGAGGAGAAGACCATGGCCGACACACACGCCGGCAACAGTGCCCTGAGCGGCAAGGTCCTGTCGCACGCGATCTGGGCCGAGGACGGAGGCGAGCTCGCGGAGTTCTATGCCGCCGCCCTCGGTGCGCAGGTCTCCGAGCCGTACCGGGACGAGGACGGCAACCCGGCGGCCTTCCCCGTGTGGGTCGGCGACATGATGTACGTCTTCTGGTCCGCGACGTCGTTCAAGGCCCCCACCTGGCCCCAGGACGAACTTCCCTTCCACATGGACATCAGGTTCGACGACGTCGAGGCGGCGGAGAAGCGGCTCCTGGAACTGGGTGCCACCAAGCTCGCCCACCAGCCGGGCGGGGACCACTGGACCGTTCTGCTCGACCCCTCCGGCCAGCCCTTCTGCATCAGCAGCACCCACTGACGACCCCAGCCGCTCACAGCGGTTGCTCTCACCAGGACGGCTGCCCCCGGAGTGCACCTCCGCCCCCACCGGCGGAGAAAGGAACCGCGAGGTGCCCCTGCTCGCCGGTGAAGGCCGCACCCCCGACCATGGAGGATGCATGCCGTTCGCTCCCTGCCTGAGTGTCAAGGACACCGCGGCCAGCATCGCGTTCTACAAACAGCTCGGTTTCGACGTCGATTCCAGCACCGCTCGCCCCGGCGACGACATCCACATGCTGCTCTACCAGGGCGGATTCTGCGCCATGCTCTACAGCAACGCCGACTTGAAGGACTGGCTGCCCGTCCTGGCCGACACCCCCATCGGCTTCGCCGGCATGTTCTACCTCGGCGTGGACGACTTCGACGGCGCCCACGACCGCATCTCCCGGCACGCCGAGATCGTCAAGGACACCGGCACCGACCACACCGGCCAGCGCATGTTCTACTTCCGCGACCCGGACGGCTACGTCGTCGGCATCAACGACCAGGCCGCCTTCCAGGCCAGCGACCTCGGCAAATACGCCTGACCCGGGGTCCGGACAACCGAGAGACAACAACCATGAACAGCGACATGTTCGTCCGCACGTGGGCGAACGCCTACAACGACCAGGACTTCGACCGGTTCGGCGAGCTGTACACCGACGACACCACCTACGAGTGCGGGCCCTTCGGGCTCGCCTTCACCGGCCGGGACGCCTTCGTGCGCCACCTGCGGGAGTACGCCGGTGCCGTTCCCGACCGGAAGTTCACCATCAAGCGGATCATCGCCGACGGGGATGCCGTCGCCGTCGAGTACGGCTTCGCGGGAACCAGCTCCGGGGCACACCCGGGCCTGCCTCCGGCGGGAGAGGCGGTCACCGCCGGCTTCTGCTCGGTCCTGCGACTGCGCGGGGACCGGATCGCCTCACAGACCGACTACCTCGGCGGACAATGACATCTCCCCTGAGCACAGACGGAGCCTCGGTGCCCGCCGGCCCGCGGCCCGGTCGGTCAGCTACGTGACGTAAGGACGCAGGCCGGGCCCGTTCGGTCACACCGGTGCTCAGAGGACTCGACGGTTACCCGGCCTTTCGGGACCGGGCCGCGGAACTCCGGTGCAGACGGTCGCGCGTGGCGGGGGGCAGTCCGGCCACCACGCCCTCCCAGGCGTGAGCGACCATGTCGGTGAGCTCCTCGGCGGGCACCGTGCCGTCGAGGGGGACGGTGATCCAGTGCCAGCGGCGTCCCTCGTACCAGGAGCGGATCCCCTCGTACTGCTCGCGCAGGTGCAGGGCGAGGCCGGGTTCGCACTTGAGGGTCACCTGCTCGGGGTGTTCCTTGGTCGCCTCCGCGAGCAGGGCGAAGATACTGCCGCCGACTTTGAACACCGGCCGACGAGGGCCGTACGGCTCCTCCTCCACCGTCTCGGGCAACGCGAGCGCGAGCACCGCGACTTCTTCAAGGGGCATGGTTCCGTCCTTCGTGCAGGTGGTGGCCGGGGGGGGCGGCTCACAGCGGGGGTGTGCGCCGCCACGTGGTGGGGCCGGCCCGAGCCGCATCCGGGCGCCGGCTCTCCCCGCCTACGTCACCCCTCCGACCCGCCCGGCCCCCGTCAGGGTGATTTCGCTCGCCTGCTGTGGACGGTCTCCGGCCGGGCTCCGGCCCGGCCTTCGCGCCCGGTTCGCACGGAAAGAAGCGTAAAGCCGTTTTCGGTCCACCACGACCGGGGCGGCGAGGGGCCGCGCGCCAGCAGGATGTCCGAGCCGTCACCGAATGAGGAACAATCCTCAGGAACGTCCGTGCAGCGCCGGGTGGTCGGCGATCACCGTCGCCGAACCCGGCGCGATCTCGGTGAAACCCGCGTCGCGTACCACCGGTAGCCCGCTGCCCGTCAGCTCCGCCCAGCGCGCCGGGTCCGCGGTCCGCACCGACAGGGCGAAGCCGTCCTTCCGCCAGACCTCGCGGGCCGCGTCGTCCAGCGCCCACCACGCCAGCTGCGCACCGTGCCCGGCCTGCGCCATGGCCTTGCCCGCCGACATCTCCAGCGCCGGGTTCAGCCACAGCACCGGCCGCCCGGCGTCCGGCGCGGCCGGCGGCTCCGGGTCGTCCAGATCCGTGCCCGACACCTGCAGCTTGACGAGCTCCTTCGGCCAGCCGTCCAGCGGAACGGGCGGGAAGACCCGCACCTCGGCGGCCGCGCCCGCCACCGTGATCCCCGGCAGCGCGGACGCCTTGCGCCACTCCGCGCCCCGCGCCCGCCGCACCACCTTGCGGATCCGCGCGTCCTGCCAGTCCCGTACGGCCCGCGCCCACTCGCCGTCCTCGGCGGTCGCCCGCTCGTCCGACAGCAGCGTGAGCACCGCCCGCGCCGCCGTCTCCAGGGCGTCGGTACGGGCGGGCGGGGCGGCCTTCTCCACCCGCACGACGAGCGGGAGGACGAACTGCGGCGCGTCGTCGCGAGGGTCCTGGGGAAGCACGGAAGCGGTCTCTGAGCTGGTCACACCCCCACGCTACCGTGGGGCCCATGAGGCTGACGGGGGTCGGGCGCCGCTATGGAATCGGCGGCCCGTGGGTGGTGCGCGATGTCGACATGGAGCTCCCCGAAGGCGCGCTGCTGCGCGTCACGGGCGCCAACGGCAGCGGCAAGTCCACCCTGCTGCGGGTGCTCGCCGGCATCGACGCACCGAACGCGGGCCGCGTCGAGGGCCGGCCGCGCACCGCCTACGTCCCCGAACGCTTCCCCGCCGCCCTGCCCTTCACGGCGGCCGGCTACCTCACCGCGATGGGCCGCGTGCACGGCCTGGGACGGGCCGCCGCCGCCCGGGCCGCCGGGGAGTGGCTGGAGAGGTTCGGCGCCGGCCACCACGCCCGTACCCGCCTGTCCCAACTCTCCAAGGGCACCAGCCAGAAGGTCGCCGTGGCCCAGGGCCTGCTCGCCGCGCCGGGCCTGCTCGTACTGGACGAGGCATGGACGGGCCTGGACCCGGCCTCCCGGACCATCCTGGACCGGGCGGTCACCGACCGCGTCGCCGCCGGGGGCACCGTCGTCTTCGTCGACCACGACCCCGGGCGCCTGGCCGACGCGGCGCACACCGTCTTCCGCGTCGAGGACGGGCGGCTGCGACGCGACGGGCACCCTGCCCCCGTCGCGGAGGACCGCGTGCGGATAGAGGCGGAGGGCCCGCCCGGCGCCGCCCTCCCGCCGGCCCTGCCCGGCGACCCCGCGTGCGAACCCGCCCCCGGCGGGCGGCCCGGCGCCCTGCGGCTGACGGTCGCCGGCGCGCACTCCGACGAGCTCCTGCGCGCGCTCCTCGCGGCCCGGCCGCCCTGGCACATCCACGCGGTGACCCCACGGGAGACGAACCGATGACCGCCCTGCTGCGCTACCAGACCGCGTTGCTGATCCGCTCGCACCGGTGGCTCGCGCCGCTCCTGCTCCACGCCGCCTTCCTGGCCGTCGGGGTGCGCGTGGGGGAGCCGGTGCTGGGCGCCCTCGGCATCGCCGCCGCCGCGCTCGTGCCCACGGCCGCCTGGCTGACGCGGGTGTGCGTCACCAACGAGCCGCCCGCCGCCCGCGACTGCTCCGCCGCCGCGGCCGGACCGGGCCGCACCCACCTCGCCGCGGTCCTCACGGCGCTGCTCGCCTCGGCCGCCCTCGGCACGGTCTGCGCCGCCCTCGTCGCCGCCGTCAGCGCCCCGAGCAGCGCCGACCGCGCGGTGGCCGTCCCCTTCTGGCCCGCGCTCCGGGCGGGACTGGCGGCGGCCCTGGCCTGCGCGCTGCTGGGCGTGGCGGTGGGGGCGCTGTGCAACCGGCCGCTGCTGCGCAGCACGGCACAGGCCGTTCCGGCCACCGTGCTCGCCGTGTTCCTGGTGCTCTTCGCCGGGGTCTCGCCGGCCATGGCCGCCGTGGAGGGTCTCGTCACCGGCTCCCGCGACGGCTCCGTCCACCTGCCCCTGCTGCCCCTCACCGCCGCGGCCGTCCTGGCGGCGGGCGCCACGGCGGTGGCCTGCGCGGCGAGCGGCCGGCGCGGCTGAGGCCTCGCCCGAGGGGCCCGGGCCCCGTGTCGCGGGCGGCCGCCGGACGGCACCATGGACACCACGTTCTCCGGGACTTCGTCGAGAGGAGCCGCCCGTGCTGTTCGAGGTGTGGGCGCCGCAGGCCGCCCGGGTCGCCCTGTGGACGGACGGCCGCACGGACCCGATGGAGCGTCACCCCTCCCGCGACGGCTGGTGGCGCCGCGAGGCGCCCGCCGCCGACGGCACCCGCTACGGCTTCGCCCTCGACGGGGGCCCGGTCCTGCCCGACCCCCGCGCGCGACGGCTGCCGGACGGCCCCGAAGGGCCGGGCGCGGTCGTCGACTTCACCCGCTTCGCCTGGCGTCACCCCTGGCCCGGCCGCCCGCTGCCGGGAGCGGTGCTCTACGAGCTCCACACCGGCACCTTCACCCCCGAGGGCACCTTCGACGCGGCCGCCGCCCGGCTGCCCCACCTCGCCGGCCTGGGCGTCACCCACGTCGAACTGATGCCCGTCTGCCCCTTCCCCGGCACACACGGCTGGGGCTACGACGGCGTGGCCCCCTGGGCCGTGCACGAGCCCTACGGCGGCCCCGAGGGCCTGCACCGGTTCGTGGACGCCGCGCACGGGCTGGGCCTGGGCGTCGTCCTCGACGTGGTGCACAACCACCTGGGCCCCTCCGGCAACCACCTGCCCGCGTTCGGGCCCTACTTCACCGACACCCACCACACGCCCTGGGGCGCCGCCGTGAACCTCGACGCGCCCGGCTCGGCGGAGGTACGGGCGTACCTGACCGGCAGCGCGCTGGCCTGGCTGCGCGACTACCGCCTCGACGGGCTGCGGCTGGACGCGGTGCACGCGCTGGCCGACACCGGGCCGAAGCACTTCCTGGCGGAGCTGTCGGCGGCGGTCGACGCCCTGGCCGCCCGGCTGGAGCGGCCGCTGTTCCTCATCGCCGAGTCCGACCTCAACGACCCGGCCACCACCACCCCGCGCGAGGCCGGCGGCCTGGGCCTGCACGCCCAGTGGAACGACGACTTCCACCACGCCCTGCACACCGCCCTGACCGGCGAGTCCCAGGCCTACTACGCCGACTTCGCCGCCGACCCCGCGCACGCCCTGGCCAAGACGCTGCGCGGCGGCTTCTTCCACGACGGCACCCGCTCCGCCTTCCGCGGCCGCCGCCACGGCCGGCCGCTCGACCCGGCCACCACCCCCGCCCACCGGCTCCTGGGCTACTCCCAGACCCACGACCAGATCGGCAACCGCGCCCTGGGCGACCGGCTGTCCGCGCACCTGACCCCGGGCCGGCTGGCGTGCGCGGCGGCCCTCGTGCTGTGCGCGCCCTTCACCCCGATGCTGTTCATGGGCGAGGAATGGGGCGCCCGCACGCCCTGGCAGTACTTCACCGACCACACCGACCCCGCCCTCGCCGAGGCCGTACGCACCGGCCGCCGCCGCGAGTTCGCCGCCCACGGCTGGCCCGCCGCCGAGATCCCCGACCCCCAGGACCCGGCCACCCGCGACCGCTCCTGCCTGGACTGGACCGAACCCGGCCGCGCCCCGCACGATCGGCTGCTCGCCTGGTACCGCCGCCTGATCGCCCTGCGGCACGCCGAGGCCGCCCTGACGGACCCCACGTGGCACTACGACGCCCTGTCAGTCGGCCCCGGCGGCACGGTGACCTTCCGCCGCGGCCCGCTCGTCGTCGCCGTCAACCCCACGGACCGGCCCGTGCGCGTGCCGCTGGGACCGGGCGGCGCCCGCGCGGAGGTCCTGGCCGCCTGGCGGCCGCAGGCCCCGCCGGACGAGGACGGCGGCCTGACCCTGCCGACGGAGTCCGCCGCGATCCTGCGGTGCTAGGGCGGACACGCCCTAGGGGCGGTTGCGGCCCCCCGGGGCCGGAGAGACGCTGGGAGGGGCGTGACCGTTCCTTCGCGAGCGCGGGTCCACGGCGCCGGGCACGGCGCGCCGCACCGAAGGAGTGAGGGGCGATGCGCACACTGCTCAGGGCCCGTATGGACACCCGCGCGGGGAACGAAGCACTCCGCAACGGCACCCTGTCGAAGGTCGTCGAGGAGATGATCGAGCGTCTCCACCCGGAGGCCGCCTACTTCACCGCGCTGGACGGGGGCCGCACCTGCCTCCTGGTCTTCGACATGGAGGACTCCTCGCAGATGCCCGCCGTCTGCGAGAAGCTCTTCACGGAGATGGAGGCCGAGGTCGAACTGCACCCGGTGATGAACGCGGACGACCTGAAGAAGGGCCTCGCCGCGCTGCGCTGACCGGCCTCGGCCTCCTGAGCCTCCCGGCCGGCCTCAGCCTCCTGCCGGCGGGCCTCAGCCCGCCTCCGGCTCCAGCCGCAGCGAGATGGAGTTGATGCAGTACCGCTGGTCCGTGGGGGTGGGGTAGCCCTCACCCTCGAAGACGTGGCCCAGGTGGGAGCCGCAGCGGGCGCAGCGCACCTCGGTGCGGACCATGCCGTGCGTGCGGTCCTCGAGGAGCTCGACGGCGGAGGAGTCCTTGGGGTCGAAGAAGCTCGGCCAGCCGCAGTGGCTCTCGAACTTCTCCGTCGAGCGGAACAACTCGGCGCCGCACGCCCGGCAGCCGTACACGCCCGCCGTCTTGGTGTCGGTGTACTCGCCGCGGAAGGCGGGCTCGGTGCCGGCCCGGCGGAGCACCTCGTACTCCGCCGGACTCAGCTCGGCGCGCCACTGCTCGTCCGTCTTCTCGACCTCGTACGCCATGTCACGCCTTTCGGAACGCGGCTGCTCGCCGCCGGTGTCAGTTCTCCAGTCGGGCCAGGATCTTCGGACCGAGGTCCGTGACGTCTCCCGCGCCCATGGTCAGAACGAGATCACCGGGCCGGGCCATTCCCGCGACGACGTCCGCGACGGCCGCCATGTCGTGCTCGGCGCGCACGTCGGCGCCGGCGTCCTTCGCCGCGTCGATGATCAGGGCGCTGGTGATGCCGGGGATCGGGTCCTCGCGGGCCGGGTAGATGTCCAGGACCACGGAGGCGTCGGCCAGCGCCAGGGACTGGCCCATCTCGGTGCCGAGCTCCTGGGTGCGGCTGAAGAGGTGCGGCTGGAAGACGACGAGGACCCGGGAGCCGGCGGCGGCGCCGCGGATGGCCTCGAGGTCGGCGGTCATCTCGGTGGGGTGGTGCGCGTAGGAGTCGATGACCTGGACGCCGGCCGCCTCGCCCTTGAGCTGCAGGCGGCGCTTGACGCCGGTGTACTTGCCGAGCGCGGAGGCCAGGTTGTGCGCCGGGATGCCGAGGGCGACGCCCGCGGCGAGGGCGGCGACGGCGTTGTGCGCGTAGTGGCTGCCGGGGACGGAGACGGCGAAGGTGAGCATCCGGCCGTTGAGCATCACCGTGACCTCGCTGGCCAGGCCGCGCGGGGTGACCTTCAGGACGCGGACGTCGGCGTCCTCGGCCGCGCCGTAGGTGACGACCTCGATGTCGTGCCGCCCCGAGATGCGCTCGGTGAGCTCGCGGGCGCCGGCCTGGTCGGCGGAGACGACGAGCGTGCCGCCCGGGCGGATCCGGCCGACGAAGGTCTCGAAGGAGTCGTAGATCTCCTCCATCGAGGCGTAGTTCGCGTGGTGGTCCAGCTCCACGTTGAGGATGATCGCGACCTCGGGCGCGTACTTGTGGAAGCTGCGGTCGCTCTCGTCCGCCTCGGCGACGAAGATGTCGCCGCCGCCGTGGCGGGCGTTGGAGCCGGGGCCGTCGAGGTCGCCGCCGATGGCGTACGACGGGTCCAGGCCCAGCGCGTCGAGGGAGACGGCGAGCATCGACGTGGTGGTCGTCTTGCCGTGGGTGCCGGCCACCGCGATCGGGCGCAGGCCGTCCATCAGGCGGGCCAGGGCGTCCGAGCGGTGGACGACCGGGATGCCGCGCTCGGCGGCGGCGGCCAGCTCCGGGTTGTCGGCGCGGATGGCGCTGGAGACGACGACGCAGCTGGCGTCCTCGGCGAGGTGGCCGGCCGCGTGCCCGATGTGGACCGTCGCCCCGAGCTCGCGCAGCGCGCCGGCGGTCGCGGACTCCTTCGCGTCGCTGCCCGCGACGGCCGCGCCGCGCTGGGCCAGGATCTTCGCGATGCCCGACATCCCGGCGCCGCCGATGCCGATGAAGTGCGGTCGGTCCATCGTCGTGGGGACGGCCGGTGCCATATGCGGTGCTCCCTGGGGGGTCGTGGTGCAGCTACAGGCACCGATTGTTGCACCCGCCGCCGACAGCGCGGGCCGCGCCCGTCAGACCGGCCGGATCAGTCCCGCCGCCAGGCCCGCCGCCACGGCCGCCGTGCGGCTGTCCACGCCGAGCTTGCCGTAGACGTGCACGAGGTGGGTCTTGACGGTGGCCTCGCTGATGAAGAGGCGGCGGGAGATCTGCCGGTTGGCCAGGCCCTCGGCCAGCAGGCCGAGGATCTCGGTCTCGCGGGGCGAGAGGGCGGGCCGGCCCCCGGACCGTACGCGGCCCAGGAGGCGGGCGGCGACCGGCGGGGCCAGGACGGTCTCGCCGCGGGCGGCGGCGTGCACGGCGGCGGCCAGCTCTTCGGGCGGGGCGTCCTTGAGGAGGTAGCCGGTGGCCCCGGCCTCCACGGCGGCCAGGATGTCGGCGTCGGTGCTGTAGGTGGTCAGGATGAGCACGGCGGGCGGGCGGGGCAGGGCCGTGATGCGCCGGGTGGCCTCGACGCCGTGCATGCCGTCGCCCATCTGCAGGTCCATGAGGACGACGTCGGGCCGGACGCCGTCCTCGAGCAGGCGCAGCGCCTCGGCGCCGTCGGCGGCCTCCCCGGCCGCCTCCACGTCCGGCAGCTCGTCGACCAGGGCGCGCAGGCCGCGCCGTACGACGGGGTGGTCGTCGACCAGGAGCACCCTGATGAGCCCGCTCACGCCGCCGCCTCCAGGGCGCCGGGGCCCGTCGGCAGGGTCGCGGCGATGGCCGTGCCCTCGCCGGGCGCGGACTCCACGACGAGGGTGCCGCCGAGCTCGGCGATGCGCTCGCGCATGCCGTGCAGGCCGAAGGTGCGGCGGCCGTCCGCCGGGCCGTGGCCGGGGGCGAAGCCGACGCCGTCGTCGTAGACGTCGAGGGTGACCTGGCCGTCGAGGTAGGCCAGGGTCACGGCGGCGTGGTCGGCCCGCGCGTGCCGGGCGACGTTGGCGAGCGCCTCCTGCGTCAGGCGCAGCAGGGCGACCTCGGTCTCCACCGGCAGCGGGCAGGGCTCGCCGTCGAGCCGGAAGGCGGCCGTGGGCAGCGTGCGGGCGGTGACCCGGCGCAGCGCCTCGGGCAGCGGGGCGTCCTCGAGGGCGGGCGGGGTGAGCTCCTGGACGAAGCGGCGGGCCTCGGCGAGGTTGTCGGAGGCGGTACGCCCGATCTCGCGGACACGCGCGCGTGCCGCGTCGGTGCCGGCCGTCTCGGCCGCCCGGGCGAGCAGGACGATGCTCGACAGGCCCTGGGCGAGGGTGTCGTGGATCTCGCGGGCGAGCCGCTGCCGCTCGGCGAGCCGGCCGGCCTCCCGCTGCGCCGCGGCGAGCTCGTCCCGGGTCCGCACGAGGTCGTCGATCAGCAGCTGGCGCTTGCGGCTCTCGCGGTAGAGCGCCGCGTAGCCGTAGGCGGTCAGGATCGCGACGCACGCTCCCGCGACCGGGCCGATCACCCTGGCGACGGTCAGGCCGCCCGGCGCGCCGCCCTGGGCGGCCACGACCGCGGCGGTGGCGGCGGCGACGGCCGGGTGCGCCCAGCGCACCGGCAGGGCGTGCAGGAAGAGGAAGAACAGCGGGAAGGCGACGTAGGAGAAGCCCCGGTCCATGGCCAGCAGGACGAGCCACAGCCCCGTGACGGCGGCGAGCCAGGCCCCCGGACGCCCGGCGCGCCGGACGATCCCGGCCCCGTACGCGGCGGCGAGCACCGCGCCCACCGGCAGCACGGCCGCAGGCGCCCGCCCGAGGAGGGCCGGGGCGAGGGCCACGCCGAGCAGGGCGTAGAACGCCGCGTGCAGCGCGAGGCGCACCAGCCGCAGCGAGGGCACGTCGCCGTCGCCGCCGGCCGCGAGCGCCCCGGATGGCGGGCGCGGCGCCACGCGCGCGTGGCCGGTGGCCGTGGCGGGGGCGGAGGGGCTGGTCGGTGTCATCCCGTCGAGCGTACGGGCCCGTGCGAGGGCCTCCGGCCGCCCGGGCGTCAACCGTTCGATTGATTTTCGGGTGCACCGGACGGACGAGGCCGCAACCGCTCCTTGCCCCGATGCCGACGGGCGCCCGGCCCGGAAGGCTTGGGACGTCCCGCACCAGGCCCCGGGAGGCCCTCCTTGTTCGTCGCGCTCCGTGACATCCGCTTCGCCCGAGGACGGTTCGCCCTGATGGGCACCGTCGTCGCGCTGATCACCACACTGGTGGTCTTCCTCTACGGCCTGACCGACGGTCTCGCCCGCGAGGCGACGTCGGCCGTGGCCTCCCTGCCGGCGGACAGGATCGTCTTCGGCGCCCCGGCCGGCGCCGAGCCCGAGGTGTCGTTCTCCAACAGCACCCTGGACGAGCGGCAGCTGGCCGCCTGGCGATCGGCGCCGGGCGTGCGGTCCGCCGAACCGCTGGGCGTGGCGATGACGCGGCTGACGGCGAACGGCTCGGCGTCCTCGGTGAGCGTCTTCGGCACGTTCGGGCGGCTGCGCCCGGAGCCGCTGCGCGGCACGGCACCGGGGGAGGGCCAGGCGGCCGTGAGCGAGCGCGTGGCGCGCGAGCGCGGGCTGCGCCCGGGGGACCGGATCACGCTCGGCACCCGGGAGCTGACCGTCTCGGGCGTCACCCCCGACCGGAGCCACGGCCACGCGCCGGCCGTCTGGACCACGCTCGCCGACTGGCGGGAGATCGGCCACCAGGCCGCGCCGACCGCGCTGGCGGTGACCGGCGGCGGCACCCCCTCGGGGGAGGCGGCGCGCACCACCGTGGCCGTCGGGCTCGACGACGCGCTCGAGGGCATCGACGGCTACGCGGCCGAGCACGGCACCCTCCGGCTCGTCCAGGGCTTCCTGTTCGTGGTGAGCGCGCTGGTGGTGGGCGCCTTCTTCGCGGTGTGGACGGTGCAGCGGCGCCCGGACGTCGCGGTGCTCAAGGCGCTCGGCGCGAGCGGCGGCCACCTGCTGCGGGACGCCCTGGGCCAGGCCGCCGCGGTCCTCCTAGCCGGAGCCGCCCTCGGTGCGGCAGCCGGGGCCGTGGGCGGCGCCCTGGCCTCGGCCGCGGTGCCCTTCGAGCTGGGCGCGGCCACCGTGGCCGTCCCGGTGGCGGCGATGGTGCTGCTGGGACTGGCCGGGGCCGCGCTCGCCGTGCGCCGCATCACCTCCGTCGACCCGCTGACCGCCCTGGGAGCCCACCGATGACCACTGTGCCGACCCCCGCCACCGCCCCTGTCGAGGCCGAGTCCGAGGCCGCCCTGTCGCTGGAGTCGGTCGACCTCACCTACCCCGACGGCGACCGCCGGCTCACCGCCCTGGACCGGGTGTCCCTGGCCGTCGCTCCGGGCGAGCTCGTGGCCGTCGCCGGACCGTCCGGCTCCGGGAAGTCGAGCCTGCTGGCGGTGGCGGCGACGCTGCTGCGCCCCGACGCGGGACGCGTGGTCGTCGCGGGGCGGGACACCACCGGGATGAGCGCCGCGGAGCGCACCAGGCTGCGGCGCGGGCGGATCGGCATCGTCTTCCAGCAGCCGAACCTGCTGCCGTCCCTCACGGCCGAGGAGCAGCTGCTGGCCGTGGCGCACCTGCGGGGCGAGAAGGTACGGGCGTCCCGGGCCCGGGCTGCGGAGCTGCTGGAGTCGGTGGGGCTGGACGGCGCGAAGCGGCGCCGCCGCCCGCACCGGCTGTCCGGCGGCGAGCGGCAGCGCGTGAACATCGCCCGCGCGCTGTGGGGCGAGCCGTCGGTACTGCTGGTGGACGAGCCGACGTCCGCGCTCGACCACGAGCGCGGGGAGCGCGTCATGGCGCTGCTGGCCGACGTCACCCGGCGGCACCGCACCGCGACGGTGCTGGTCACGCACGACCGGGCGCTGCTCGGCCGGGCGGACCGGGTGCTGACGCTGCGCGACGGCCGGCTCGACGGCGGCCCGGCTCACTCGTCGGGGCCGGTCACCACTTCTTCCTCGTCCTCGTCGTTGTGCGCGTAGAGCTTGAGGACCGGCACGCCGACCTTGTGCCGGGCGCGGGAGGCCCAGTCGCGGTGGAAGAACTCCTCGACCAGGTGCGGGGCGGTCAGCACGATCACCTCGTCGGCGTGGGTCTGCTCGACGACGGACCGCAGCAGGTCCAGCGGGTGGTTGTCGATGATCTGGCCGACGGCCTCGCAGCCCGCGGCCCGGAGTCTCTGCAGGGAGTGCTCCAGGGCCAGGGCGGCGGGCCGCAGGGCCTCGTCGCCCTCGGGTTCGTCCGCCTCGTGGACGGCCTGTTCCAGCTCGCCGAGGGCCACGTCGTCGATGGCCCGCAGCAGCCGGTCCTCGTTGCCTCTTGGCCGCATGAGGACGACGAAGGACATGGCGTCGTCGTGCAGGGTCGTCACGAAGTCGACATCCGCGGTGGACAGCGGTTGTTCGATCATCAATACGCTCGTGAACACGGTGGGCGCGCCCTTCTTCTCCTTGGGCCACCGGGCCCAACAGAAACCATCCTGCGCGTGCTCCCGTGAGCCCGCCTGTTGTGGTCCACTGCCCTCGGGAAAGCGTCTGACTCAATTCTGCCCACGGGAACAGAAGCGGAACAGAAAATTCCGTTGATTGCCGGATCGATTGTCAGATCCTCCGGTAGCTGGTGAAGAGAAACCCGCCCTCCTCCAGCACCGACCCCAGCGCGAACCGCTCGGGCACCGCCAGCGGCGGCCCCGCCATGATCCTCGGTGCCGTGCCCGTGGCGACCACGGGAGCCAGCGACAGACACATCTCGTCCAGCACCCGGGCCGCGGCGAACTGCCCCAGGAGCCGGGGACCACCCTCCGTGAGCAGCCGCGTCAGCCCGCGCTCGGCCAGCAGGACGGGGACGCGCGCGGGGTCCACCCCGCGCCCCTCGCCCGCCACGATCACCTCGGCGCCCGCCGCGCGCGCCGCCTCCACCCGCTCCCGCGGGGCGGCCGCGCCCGTCAGCACCACGGTCGGCAGGAGCGGCGAGGTGAACAGAGGGAGCGAGAAGTCCAGGTCGAGCCCGGCGCTCACCACGGCTATCACGGGCGCGGGCCCCTGGCCGAGCGCCGCCCGCCGCGCCGCGAACGCCTCGCGGGCCCGCGCGGGCCGGTAGCCCTCCTGCCGTACGGTCTCGGCCCCGACCACCACCGCGTCGGCCAGCCCCCGCAGCGTGCCGAAGATCCGCATGTCGGCGGCCGAGGACAGCGGCTGGGAGCGGCCCTCGTGGTGGGCCGCGCCGTCCAGGGAGGAGACCATGTTGGCCCGCAGCCACGCGCTCCCGGCGGGGAGGTCGTCCGGGTAGGCGTAGAGCCCGGCCAGCTCGTCCAGCCCCCATTCACGGTCCTCGAGGTCGGCGGGGCTGAGCGGGGAGGGGAACAGTCGTCGCATAGGCGGCAGTGTGACATGGCTCGCCCCGCGCGCGACGGTCCCCGCCCGCTTCCGCGGCTACGCTGGATGGCTGTGTCATCCTCCACCGCAGCCCCTCCAGCGCCACAGGCCCCGCCACCCCGGCCCCATAGCCGGGCGGACCGCCGGCGGGCCCGTCGCGCTCACCTCGCGCGCCCCGCACGTCCCCGCCGACCGCCTGGTCGCCGAGATGGTGCCCCCGCCGCGCTTCGGCTCGGTACGGTTCGACAACTACATCCCCGACCCGAACCAGCCCAGCCAGGCCCAGGCCGTCACCACCCTCGGCACCTTCGCCGCCGGGCTCGGCGGCCCGGCCGCGGGCGGTACGGGCCGCAAGCGCTGGTTCCGGCGCGAGGCCAAGGCCGCCGCCCCCGCCGGCCCGCGCGGCGTCTACCTCGACGGCGGCTACGGCGTCGGCAAGACCCACCTGCTGGCCTCCCTCTGGCACGCCACCGCGGCCGCCCGCGAGCAGAAGGCGTTCGGCACGTTCGTGGAGCTGACCAACCTGGTCGGCGCCCTGGGCTTCCAGCAGACCGTGCAGACCCTCAGCGGCCACAAGCTCCTGTGCATCGACGAGTTCGAGCTCGACGACCCCGGCGACACCGTCCTGGTCTCCACCCTGCTCGGCAAGCTCGTCGACGCCGGCGTGACGGTCGCCGCCACCTCCAACACCCTGCCCGGAAAGCTCGGCGAGGGCCGGTTCGCCGCTGCCGACTTCCTGCGCGAGATCCAGGGCCTCTCCGCGCACTTCCACCCGCTGCGCATCGACGGCGAGGACTACCGCCACCGGGGCCTGCCGCAGGCCCCCTCCCCGTACGACGACGACACCGTCAAGCGGGTGGCGCACGCCACCGACGGCGCCTCCTACGACGCCTTCCCCGACCTCCTCGACCACCTCTCCAAGGTCCACCCGAGCCGCTACGGCGCCATGTGCGACGGCATCAGCGCGGTGTGCCTGACCGGCGTCGCACCGGTGCCGGACCAGTCGACGGCCCTGCGCCTGGTGGTCCTCGCCGACCGGCTCTACGACCGCGAGGTGCCGGTCCTGGCGTCCGGGCGGCCCTTCGACGAGCTGTTCAGCGAGGAGATGCTGAACGGCGGCTACCGCAAGAAGTACTTCCGGGCCATCTCCCGGCTGACCGCGCTCGCGCGCGACGCCAAGGGCCTCGTCGAGGGGTGACGGGGCCGGGCGTCCGGGGCGGTACGGTTCCCCGGTGCTCCCCGAGATCCACTTCCCGCGCGCCGGCGCGGCCCTCGTCGCGCTGCTGTGCTGCGCGCTGACCGCCTGCGGCGGCAGCGGCGGCGCGGGCGCGGACGGGCCCGGCACCCCGGGCGGCCGGAAGGCCGCCCGCCCAGCACCCCGCCACGCCCGGCCCGTCGCCGTCGCCGTCCGCGCGGGCCTCCGCCGCGCCCACCCTGCCCCCGGGCCCCGACGGCGCCGTTCCCGTCTTCTCGCACGGCCGGCGCGACGGCGGCAAGCGCGTCGCCCTGACCTTCGACGCCGACATGACGTCCGACCAGGGCCCGCGCGCGGCACGCGGCGAACACTTCGACAACCCCGCGCTCATCGAGACGCTGCGCCGCCTGAAGGTGCCCGCCACGGTCTTCATGACCGGCAGGTGGGCGGAGCAGTACCCCGGCCAGGCGAAGTCCATCGGCGGCGACCCCCTCTTCGAGGTCGCCAGCCACTCCTACAGCCACCACGCCTTCACCACGCCCTGCTACGGCCTGCCGACCGTGCCGCGCGCCGAGGCCCGCGCCGACGTGGAGCGCGCCTTCACCGCCTTCCGGCGGGCGGGGGTGGAGCACATCGTGCCGTACTTCCGCTTCCCCGGCGGCTGCCACGACGACGGGGTGCTCAAGGAGCTCGGGCCGGCGAAGGTGACGGCGGTGCAGTGGGACGTGGTCAGCGGCGACGCCTTCGCCAAGGACGCCGGGCCGGTGGCCTCGCAGGTGATCTCGCAGGTCCGGCCCGGCTCGGTCGTGGTGATGCACTGCACGCGCAGCGCCGCCCCGACGACCGAGGAGGCGGTGCGGCGCATCGTGCCGGAGCTGCGGGCGAAGGGGTACGAGTTCGTCCGGGTCTCGGACCTCGTCGCCGGGCACTGACCGGCGCGACCGCGGCCCCGGCGCACGGCCCGCCCCTCACCCCGCTCAGGTCCCGTCCGCCTCCCGCACCAGCAGGGCCACGGGCATCGCCTCGAGCAGCTCGGCCATCTCCACGCGCCCCTGCCATACCCCGCCCGTCAGCGACTCCCGCCACGCCCCGCCGTCCGGCAGCTCCAGCACCGTCCCCGCCACCCCCGGCCGCCGCCAGCCGCCGGGGCAGCCGCGTCGCCACGGCGACCACCTGCCCCGAGCGCCCGAAGGCCACGCAGTGCTCCGCCGCCGGCCCGGCCGCGCCGAGCGGCTCGTAGGTGGCGCGTGCCCCGAACCACTCGGGGTGCTCGCGCCGCAGCCGCAGCGCCGTACGCGTCAGGCGACGCTTCTCCCCGCCGAGCCCGTCCGCCGGGCCCGGGGGGAAGCGCGGCACCCGCCGGTTGTCCGGGTCGACCAGCGCCCGGTACACCCCTTCCGTCCCCATGTAGACATCGGGCACCCCCGGCATCGTCAGGTGCAGCAGCGCCGCCCCCAGGGTGTTGGCCCGCACGGTCGGCGCGGTCTCCCGCTCGAGCGGGGCCAGGGCGGCCGCGGCCCCGGGCCCGCCGGGGCCCGCCGCGACGAAGGCCGCGACCGCCGCCTCGTACGCGGCGTCCGGCTCGGTCCACGTGGTCAGCAGCGCCGCCTCCCGCACGCTCTTGAGCACCGCCGGCACCAGCCGGCCGGCGTCGGCGTCCCCGAGCCCGAAGGCGTTCTGCCACGCCACCCACGCCACGTGCGGGTCGGGGGCCGCGCCGCGGGCCCGCAGCAGGTCCATCAGGGCGGCCCAGCGGCCGGGGTACTCGCTCAGCGCGGCGATCCGCGCCCGCGCGTCCGCGCTGCGCTTGGTGTCGTGGGTGGAAAGCACGGTGCCGGTCGTGGGCCAGTCGCGCTGGAGGCGGGCGCAGTGGGCGTGGAACTCCTCCGGCGTGACGGCCGGGCGGTCCGGCGCGCCGCCGACCTCCGTGGCGGACAGCAGGGGCGCGTAGCGGTAGAAGGCGGTGTCCTCGACCGACTTGGCGCGCAGGGCGGAGGCGGTCTGGGCGAACCGGGCGCAGAAGTCCCGCCGGTCCGGGTCCTCGCCGAGCCGCCCCAGGGCCGCGTCCCGGACGACCTCCACGGCCCGCGCCTCCTCCGGCACCGCGAACGCCGTACGGGCCCCCTGGGCGGCCTCGTCGAGCAGCGCCGCGTCCACCGGTGCGACGGGCAGGCCGGGCACGGCGTACGGGCGGTAGACGGGCAGCCGGACGAGCGTCTCGCACAGGGCGGTGCGCAGGGCCCAGGGGGCGTGGTCGCGCAGCCGGTGCGAGGACGCGCACAGCCGCCCGGCGGTGCGGACCAGGCGGTCGACCTCGGCGGCGAGCTCGTGTCCGATCACCCGGTAGGCGGCGCGGCGTACGGTCGCCTGCCAGTCGCCGCCCCGGTCGGGGGGCGGGCCGGCGAAGGCGCGGTAGGCGGCGGCCAGTTCCCCCGCCCCGTCGGGGTCGGTGAACAGGCCGTCGAGGTGGCGCAGGGAGTCGTAGCCGGTGGTGCCGGCGACGGGCCAGTCGGCGGGCAGCCGTTCGTCGCCGCTGAGGATCTTCTCCACCACCGTCCACCGGCCGCCCGTGGCGGCGGCGAGCCGGCGCAGGTAGCCGGCCGGGTCGGCGAGGCCGTCGGGGTGGTCCACGCGCAGCCCGTCGACGACGCCCTCGTCCAGCAGGGCGAGGACCGTGGCGTGGGTGGCGGCGAAGACCTCCGGGTCCTCCACCCGCACCGCGATCAGGTCGGAGATGGTGAAGAAGCGGCGGTAGTTCACCTCGGTGCGGGCCAGCCGCCACCAGGCGGGGCGGTACCACTGGGCGTCCAGCAGCTCGGGCAGCGGCAGCCGCTCGGTGCCGGGCCGCAGCGGGAACGCGTGGTCGTGGTAGCGCAGGACGTCGCCGTCCACCGCGAAGCGCTCCAGCTCGTCGCCGAGCGGCCCGCCGAGCACCGGCAGCAGCAGCCGCCCGCCGTGCTCGGCCCAGTCGACGTCGAACCAGCGGGCGTAGGGGGAGGCGGGGCCGTCGCGCAGGACGTGCCACAGGGGGCCGTTGAGGCCCTCGGGCGCGGGCAGGGCCATGTGGTTCGGCACGATGTCGAGGATCAGCCCCAGTCCGTGCGCGTGGGCGGTGCGGGCGAGCGCCCGCAGCCCCTCCTCGCCGCCCAGCTCGGCCCGTACCGCGTCGTGGCCGACGACGTCGTAGCCGTGGGTGGAGCCCGGGACGGCCTCCAGGACGGGGGAGAGGTGCAGGTGCGACACGCCGAGGTCGGCGAGGTGGGGCACGGCCCGCTCGGCCTCCCGGAAGGGGAGGCCGGGCTGCAGCTGGAGCCGGTAGGTGGCGGTCGGCGGTGCGGAAGTGTCGCGCTTCACGGGAACATACGTACCCGCCTCGGAGCGTCATGCCGCATCCCGACGTCAGGCGGGCCGCTGGAGCACCGCCATGCTGCGGTCGGCGAGCGTCAGCCGCTCCCCGGCCTTGACCTTCGGACCGCCGGGCGCGGCGCCGTCGGGGCGGGCGGTGTCGACCACGACCTGCCACTGCCGGCCGTGGTCGACGGGGACGACGAACTCCAGCGGCCGGTCGTGCGCGTTGAACATCAGCAGGAAGGAGTCGTCGACGATCGGCTCGCCGCGCGGGCCCGGTTCGGTGATGGCGCTGCCGTTGAGGAAGACGGTCAGCGACCTGGCGTGAGCGGCCTGCCAGTCCCCGTCCCGCATTCCCTCCCCTTCCGGGGTGAACCACGCGATGTCGGACAGATCGTCCTGGGTGCCCTGCATGGGCCGGCCGTGGAAGAAGCGGCGGCGCCGGAAGACCTGGTGGTCGCGGCGGAGCCAGACCAGCGAGCGGGTGAAGCGCAGCATCCGGCGGGCCCGCGCGGCGGCCTCGTCGCCGTCCTCCGGCTGCGGCCAGCGCACCCAGGAGATCTCGCTGTCCTGGCAGTAGGCGTTGTTGTTGCCCCACTGGGTGCGGGCGAACTCGTCGCCGTGGCTGAGCATCGGCACGCCCTGGGAGAGCATCAGCGTGGCGATGAAGTTGCGCATCTGCCGCTCGCGCAGGGCGAGCACCGCCGGGTCGTCGCTCTCGCCCTCGGCGCCGCAGTTCCACGAGCGGTTGTGGCCCTCGCCGTCCTGGTTGTTCTCGCCGTTGGCCTCGTTGTGCTTGTCGTTGTACGACACGAGGTCGTGCAGGGTGAAGCCGTCGTGGCAGGTGACGAAGTTGATCGAGGCCAGCGGTCGCCGGCCGTCGCCCTGGTAGAGGTCGGAGGAGCCGGTCAGGCGGGAGGCGAACTCCGCCAGGGTGGCCGGCTCGCCGCGCCACAGGTCCCGGCAGGTGTCGCGGAATTTACCGTTCCACTCCGTCCACAGGGGCGGGAAGTTGCCGACCTGGTAGCCGCCCTCCCCGACGTCCCACGGCTCGGCGATCAGCTTCACCTGGCTGACCACCGGGTCCTGCTGCACCAGGTCGAAGAAGGACGACAGCCGGTCCACCTCGTGGAACTGCCGCGCCAGCGTCGCCGCCAGATCGAAGCGGAAGCCGTCCACCCGCATCTCGGTCACCCAGTAGCGCAGCGAGTCCATGATGAGCTGCAGGACGTGCGGCGAGCGCATCAGCAGGGAGTTCCCGGTGCCGGTGGTGTCCATGTAGTACTGCGGATCGTCCGTCAGCCGGTAGTACGAGCAGTTGTCCAGGCCCCGGAAGGACAGGGTCGGGCCCAGGTGGTTGCCCTCGGCCGTGTGGTTGTAGACCACATCGAGAATCACCTCGATGCCCGCCGCGTGCAGCGCCCGCACCGCCGACTTGAACTCCAGCACCTGCTGACCCCTGTCGCCCCACGACGCATAGGCGTTGTGCGGGGCGAAGAAGCCGATGGTGTTGTAGCCCCAGTAGTTGGCCAGGCCCGCGTCCACCAGCCGGTGGTCGTTGACGAACTGATGGACCGGCATCAGCTCGATGGCGGTCACCCCCAGCTCCGTCAGATGCTCGATCACCGCCGGATGCGCGAGCGCCGCGTACGTCCCGCGCACCTCCTCCGGCAGCGCCGGATGCAGCATCGTCAGGCCCTTCACATGGGCCTCATAGATGACCGTACGGTGATAGTCCGTCCGCGGCGGCCGGTCGTCGCCCCAGTCGAAGTACGGATTGACCACCACCGAAGTCATCATGTGCGGCGCGGAGTCCATGTCATTGCGCTTCTCCGGCCGGCCGAAGTGATAGCCGTAGACCGCCTCCCCCCAGTCGACCGCCCCGCTGACCGCCTTCGCGTACGGGTCGAGCAGCAGCTTGGCGGAGTTGCAGCGCTGCCCCCGCTCCGGGTCGTACGGGCCGTGCGCCCGGAAGCCGTAACGCTGACCGGGCATCACCCCCGGCAGATACGCGTGCCGCACGAAGGCGTCGCTCTCCCGCAGCTCCACCGCCGTCTCCGAGCCGTCCTCGTGCAGGAGGCACAACTCGATCCGCTCGGCGGCCTCGGAGAAGACCGCGAAGTTGGTCCCGGCGCCGTCGTACGTGGCGCCGAGTGGGTACGCCTGTCCCGGCCAGACCTGCATGAGCGAAAGTGTTCCACTCCGAGCGGCCCTTTCCGCAGATCTTCCCCAAAACCCCGGAAGGAAGCCGCCGCCGGCCGCCACGGCTCGGCCGACCGGGTGAGGTCAGCGCCCCGTCCACCCTTCTGGCTATGAATCAGATCACGTCCGGCGCCCCGCCGTCGGACAACCCCCACGTCCGGCGGCCGAGTTGTTCCGGGGCCCCGGCGGGCGCGGGTGCACCGGCTCCCGCCCGCACAGTAATCTGCCTTGATCGTTGGACGGGGGCGGAAGGCGGTGCACTGGTGAGCTCGGGCGGGCTGGAGCTGCCCCCTGGAGACGGAAGTCCCGAGGGAGACGGCTCGACCGACACGCCACCGGGCGTGATGTCCCTGACCCGTCCGCGGGAGATCGGGGCGGAACTGGACTGGGGCGCAGAGGCCTGGGACGAGGTGCGCACCCGCGCCCGCCGGGCCGGGCGCGCCTACATCTGGCTCAACCTGGTCGAACAGCGGCTGCGGGCGGTCGTCGCCGCCGTGCTGCGCCCGGTCTACGAGCCGGTGCACGGCGACGAGGAATGGGTCGTCGCCGCCGCCGGGCCGGCCGGCCAGGAGTGGGTCCAGCGGGCCGTGGCCGTGCGGGAGGTGAGCCGCCGCAAGGGCTACCTGCTCGACCCGGCGGACGACAACGTCCTCAGCTTCCTCACCCTGCCCCAGCTGCGCGAGCTCCTCGTCCAGCACTGGCCGTGCTTCGAGCCCTACCTGGACGACCGGCGCGAACTGGAGCTGGCCCTGGACGAGCTGGAGGTGACCCGCAACGTCGTCTCCCGCAACCGCGCGCTCTCCGAGAACGTCCTCGCCCAGGCCGAACGCGCATCGGCCCGGCTGCTGGACATCCTCGGCGGCGGCGCCGGCACCCACGCCCGCTCCGCCGACCGGCTGCCCGTGGACGCCGTCGAGGACCTCGTGGGCGACCGCTTCGCCGACGTCGTGGGCGTCCACCCGGACCGGGTGCGGCTGCAGCGCCAGCTCCCCGTGGAGGACCTCTTCGGCAGCGCCCGCCGCCTCGACGCGGTCGGCATAGGCCTGAACCTGCTCGTCCAGAACTACTCCGGGCGACGCCTGGTGCGCCTGGCCGAGTCCGGCTGCCGGGCCCGGCTGCTCTTTCTCAACCCCGCCAGCAGCGCCGTGCGCCGCCGCGAGCGGGAACTGGGGATAAAGAAGGGCGAGATGAGCCGGTCCGTGGAGATGAACATCATGCACATGCGGCGGGTGCGGGACCGGCTGCGCGACACCGCCGCCTTCGAGATCCGGGTCTTCGACGAGACCCCGCGCTTCACCGCCTACCTCGTCAACGGCGACGGCGCGGACGGCCTGGCCGTGGTGCAGTCCTACCTGCGCAAGGCCCGCGGCATGGAGTCCCCCGTGCTGGTGCTGCGCGGCGGCGGCCGCGACGTGCTGCGCCAGGGCCGGGGCGCCGACGAGGACGGCGGGCTGTTCGAGACGTACCGCGAGGAGTTCGAGGGGGTCTGGGCGGACTCCCGGTCGGTCTCCTGAGCCGGTCTCTTGAAGGGGTGGTGCTCGCCCCCGGTGGGTTGTCAGTGGGCTGTGCGACGCTGTGACACCAGACGGGGGAAGCACCACCGAAGGGGGAAACCGCCATGGCCTGGCACGAGGAGCCGCTGATCGGCTTCGACCTGGAGACGACGGGCACGGACCCGGCGCGGGCACGGATCGTCACCGCGGCGGTCGTCGAGACCAAGGGCGGGGACGTGGCCGCGAGCCGGCTGTGGCTGGCCGACCCGGGCGTGCCGATCCCGGCCGAGGCGGCCGCCATCCACGGCATCACCAGCGAGCGGGCCGCCGCCGAGGGGCGGCCCGCGGCCGAGGTTGTGGAGGAGATAGCCGCCGTCCTCGCCGGGCACTGGTCGCTGGGCGTGCCCGTCGTCGCCTACAACGCCTCCTTCGACCTCAGCCTGCTGGAGGCGGAGCTCCGGCGGCACGGCCTGCGCTCGCTCGGCGAGCGGCTGGACGGGGCCGGCATCGGCCCCGTCGTCGATCCGTACACCATCGACCGGCACGTCGACCGCTACCGCAAGGGCCGGCGGACGCTGGAGGCGGTGTGCCGGGAGTACGGCGTGGTGCTGGACGGCGCCCACGAGGCGGAGGCGGACGCCCTGGCGGCGGTCCGCGTCGCCCGGGCGACCGCCCTGCGGTATCCCGGCATAGCCGGCGCCGGGCTGTGGGAGCTGCACCGCGACCAGGTCCGGTGGTACGGCGAGTGGGCGGCCGGATATCAGGCGTGGCTGCGACGGGAGGGGGACCCGGAGGCCGTGGTCGACGCGTCCTGGCCGCTGCGGGGGTAGCGGGGCTGGGTGGACGGGAGTAGAGGGGCCGGCGCGCGGGGGTGGGTGGATGCGGAGGGCGCCTTCGCACTTGTTCCGGAATCTGTGATGTCCCTGGATGTCAGGGCTGTCCGGGTCTACGGTGTTCCGTACCGGGCCCGCGCTACCCCCCATCTCCGCCGCGTCACGCGGCGATCCGAGGAGGCGCACCGTGCCCGAGCACCAGGAGTCCCCGGCCCGGCCGCCGGAGGGGCTGCTCTGCGGGACCATGGAGGTCCACCGCAGGCTGCTCACCGAGAACGCCGCCTACGCCACCGCCCGGACGGCCATCGAGAACCACGCGTTCGCCTACGAGCGAGGCGACGCGCGCACGGCCCGTACGGGCGTGACGTGCGTCCCGGTCGTCGTCCACGTCGTCCACGCCACCGACGAGGAGAACGTCGACGACGCCCAGGTCCTCAGCCAGCTCGACGTCCTGAACCAGGACTTCCGCAAGCTCAATCCGGACGTCGCCGGGGTGCCGGAGGTCTGGCGGGAGCTCGCCGCCGACAGCCGGGTCGGCTTCCGCCTCGCCTCCGTGGACCCGGACGGCCACCCCACCACGGGCATCACCCGCACCCGCACGCAGGTCGCCGGCTTCGGCACGGACGACGCGGTGAAGTTCACCGCCCAGGGCGGCCGGGACGCCTGGCCCGCCGACCGCTACCTGAACGTATGGGTCTGCCTGCTCGAGGGCGGCCTGCTGGGGTACGCCCAGTTCCCCGGCGGCCCGGCGGCCACCGACGGAGTGGTCATCCGGCACTCCGCTTTCGGCACCAACGGCACCGCCACCGCGCCCTTCGCCCTCGGGCGCACTGCCACCCACGAGGTGGGCCACTGGCTGAACCTCCACCACATCTGGGGCGACGACGGCACCGGCTGCAGCGGCAGCGACTTCGTCGCCGACACCCCCAACCAGGGCGGCCCCAACTTCGGCAGCCCGGTCTTCCCGCACGTCTCCTGCCACAACGGCCCCCACGGCGACATGTTCATGAACTACATGGACTACGTCGACGACGCGGCCATGTTCATGTTCACGGCCGGCCAGGCCGTCCGCGTGAACGCCACCCTCGACGGCCCCCGCTCCACCTTCCCCACCGGCCCTTGCTAGGCGGGGACGCCGGTGGGGAGGGATGCCGGGGAGAGGCGCCTCAGAAGGGGTACCAGCGCACCGCCGGGTCGCCGTCCCGCAGGGAGGCGACCCGGCGCCCGAACTCCGCCAGCGCCGCCGGGTTGCCCGGCGCGTGCTGCGCCACCCACGCGCAGCTCGCCGTCTCCCGGGCGCCGCGCAGCACGGCGCAGCCGTCCCACTCGCGCACGTCCCAGCCGTAGGCGTGCACGAAGGAGTGGTAGGCGTCGGGGTCCATCCCGTACCGGTCGCGACTGAGGGCCATCACCACCAGGTCGTGCTCCCGCAGGTCCAGGGCGAAGGTCTCCAGGTCCACCAGCACCGGGCCGTCGGGCCCGATGTGCACGTTGCGGGGGAGGGCGTCGCCGTGGATGGGGCCCGGCGTCAGGCGGGGCGTCAGCGCGGCGGCCGCGGCGGCGAAGCCGTCCCGGCGCTCGCGCAGGTAGTCGGCGTCGGCCGGGTCGATCGCGTCCCCGGCCAGCCGCAGCCAGCGCTCGACGCCGCCGAGCAGGTCACGGTGCGGCAGGGCGAAGTCCGGTGCGGGCAGCATATGGATCGCCCGCAGCAGCTCCGCGAGGTCGGCGGGGGTCGCGGGGCGAGTGGCGCCGGGGAGTCGGTGCCAGAGGGTGACCGGGTGGCCGTCGGCCGCCAGCGGCTCGGGGGCGGCGGCGCGCACGGCGGGCACCTCGGCCTCGGCGAGCCAGGCGGCGACCCGCAGCTCCCGGTGGGCCCGGTCGAGGAGGGAGGCGTCGCGGCCGACCTTGGCGACGAGGTCGCCGGCCGCGAAGACGGCGTTCTCGCCGAGCGAGATCAGGGTCGCGTCGGCCGCCGGCAGGGGGGTGCCGGCCGCCGCGAGGAGCTCGCGCGCCCGGTGTTCCGTAAATGCAGTGTCCACCGCGCAAGTGTCTCCCGGGGCGGGGGCGGTCGGCGCACGGGATGGACGGCGCACGGGATTGGCGCGAAACATCATTTAGCGAGACGTATCGTCTTGCGTAGTGTCGCGACATGACGATATCCACCGGTCAACGCCCCGCCCACATCGCGATGTTCAGCATCGCGGCCTCCGGACACATCCATCCGAGCCTGGACGTCATCCGGGAGCTCGTGGACCGCGGCCACCGCGTCACCTACGCCATCCCCGAGTCCTTCGCCGAGCTCGTCGCCTCCACCGGCGCCGAGCCGAGGATCTACGACTCGAGCCTGCCGACGGACGCGGACCCCGACAACTGGGGAGCGGAACCGATCGACCATATGGAGCTGTTCCTCGGCAACGCCGTCCACTCGCTGCCCTCGATCGCCGCCCAGTACGAGGACGACGTGCCGGACCTGGTCCTCTTCGACAGCCTCACCTACGCCGGCCGCGTGCTGGGCCACCGCTTGAACGTACCCACCGTGCAGATGTGCCCGCACATGGTTCCCTGGGAGGGCTACGAGGAGGAGATGCTGGCCCCGGTCATGGGCCCGCTGATGGAGTCCCCGCGAGGCCGCGCCTACGCCGAGCGCTTCACGGGCTGGCTGCGGGAGAACGGCATGCCCGAATCTCCCGTCCGCTTTATCACCCACCCCGGCCGCCGTATCGCCCTCATCCCCCGGGCCATGCAGCCGAACGCCGACCGGGTCGACACGACGCTCAACACCTTCACCGGCTCCTGCCAAGGGGATCGCGCCGACCAGGGGGACTGGGAGCGCCCCAAGGACGCGGAGAAGGTCCTGCTGGTCTCCCTCGGCTCCGTCTTCACCAAGCGCCCTGACTTCTACCGCGCGTGCCTCGCCGCCTTCGGCGACCTGCCGGGCTGGCACGTCGTCCTGCAGATCGGCAAGCACGTCGACGTCGCCGAGCTGGGACCGATTCCCGCCAACGTCGAGGTGAGCTCCTGGGTGCCGCAGGTGGCCATCCTCCGCCAGGCCGACGCCTTCGTCACCCACGCCGGAATGGGCGGCTCCAAGGAAGGGCTCGCCGCCGGGGTGCCGATGGTCGCCGTGCCCCAGGCCGCCGACCAGTTCGTCAACGCCGACGTCCTCCAGGGCCTGGGCGTGGCCCGCCACCTGCCGGCCGAGGAGGCCACCGCCGAGGCCCTGCGCGAAGCCGTCCTCTCCCTCGTCGCCGACCCCGGCGTGGCCGCACGCTCGGCGGCCCTGAAAGCCGAGCTCGCCGCGGAGGGCGGCACTCCGTACGCGGCCGACCTGATCGAGGCGGAACTTAGGTCCACCCGGTAACCCCTGGTACGGTCCCGTCCCATCGGCTGTCGCGCCCAACCCCCACGGGGCGCGACAGCCATTCGCGGTTGGGCGCCGGGCGGGTCAGGTACGGGGCTCGGGGACGACGGTGACCGTGCCGGGCGGGAAGAGATCCAGGCCGAGAACCTTTTCGGCCTCGAAGACCCCGACCTTGTGGAGCCCGAGGTCGGCGAGCGGGGTGAGGTCGACGGCGGCGGGCGAGGCCGCATCGGGGCGGATCGCCATGGACCGCAGATTCGGAAACACCTCGCCCACGGGGGTCAGGTCGACCGGCTGCGAAGGGCGAGTGAGCGAGAGGGTTCTCACCTGCGGGAGCCGTGGGTTCCCCAAGAGCCGGCACATGTCCTGCTCGACGAGCTGCAGCCGTGACAGCCTGGGCAGGTTCACGAGGTCCTCGCGCTCTTCCTCAGGGAAGGCAGGTGCGTGGAGGGAGAGGAATTCCAGTCTGCCGAAGGCGTCCAGCCCTGTCAGCGACCGTGACGCGTTCCGTTGCCATACGTACAGCTCACGCAGACCGGGCATGGTGGGCAGCGACGACGTATGCGACCGGTGCACGGGAAGGTCGAGGTCCAGTACCTCGAGCTGGGGGAGTGCGGAGATACGGCGCAGGTCGTGAGGCCGGGTGTCCCATACCCTCAGTTCGCCGAGGGGCAGCCCGTCGAGCGGCGACAAGTCGCTGATCTCGGAGCACGTGAACAGCCGGAGCCTGCGCAGCTTCGGCAGCTGCCGGAGAAAGCCCACGTCGGTGATCCGGTGGTTGCTGGACAGTTCGATACGGGTCAACCGACCAGGGTCGACCGCCGACATGATGTCGGCCGGGGAGAAGTCTCCGACGAAGGTGATGTCCGACTTCTGCGGCAGGCTCGGCAGGATCTCCAGGTCGGCGCGGCTCCGGACATGGACGCCGCAGTCGGCGGGCAGGCGGCGAAGGACCTCTTCCGCGAACTCCTCCGTGTCGAACGAGCCCCAGCTCCGGGCCAGCGCCCGGCGGACGCGCCGGCTGGAGCTCGCACAGTACCGTTTGAGCAGGGCCAGCGCCGCGTCCCCGCCCACGGACGTCGCGGTCGTGACGACAGCCACCGCTTCGTGTTCCGGCAGACCTTCCGGGCCCGGCAGCAGGTCGAGGATCACCGGTCCCACCTTGGCAAGCTCCCATGCCTCCGCGTTGGTGCGTGGCGGCAGCAGCGCCGCCCCCCGCTTCTCCACGGCCGCACGGACCTCCGGGTCCAGCTCGGTGGCCTGCTCCAGGCAGGCCACGGCGAGCAGGTGCAGCAACATCTTGGCGTGGCCGCCCGCGCGGTCACCCCGCGCCACGAGCTGGCCCAGCAGGCCCACCCGCTCGTCGGGCCGGGCATGGGCCACGGCCATCCGTACGACGTCCTCCCACTGGTCGTCGTGCGCGTTCTTCACCAGCAGGCCGAGGTCGTGCCCCTCCACGGCCGCCTTCGCGCCCAGGAAGTCCTGGAAGGTGCGGTGGACGAAGTCGACGGTGTCCGCCGTCGGTCGGCGCAGCAGCCCGCTGCGGGAGACCAGGTGGGCGAGGACGCGTGTCGCGTCGCCCTGCTCGGCTACGGTCGGCATGGCCGGGAGGGCTTCCTCGACGACGGCCAGGGCGGTCTTCTCGGCCATCTCCGCCTGGCCGTTGCGGATGAGCCAGTAGGCCAGCCGCTGCAGTAGCTGTACCGCCTCGTGCTGCGTGAGCCTGACGCCTTCCGGTGCCTCGATGCCCCGCTCGTCGTCCCTGCGGAACAGCAGCATGGAGAGCGCCGCCTCGTACAACTCCATCCTGCTGCGCGGGAGGTGTCCCCGGCGATCGCGGTGCAGCGCACACATCAGCGCGCACATGAGGGGGCTGGTGGCCAGTTGGCCCAGCGGCCGCTGGGCCCGTACCGCGTCCTTGAAGCGCCCTTCCAGTTCGGGGCCGGCGCCCGCCGCCCTGTGCCAGCGCTTGGCGAAGACGTGGACGTCCTTGCGGTTCATGGGCCGTACGGTCAGCTCCGCGAAGCCCGCGCCCCGGAGCCACCCCTCGGGCACGGCCGTGGGCCGCGTGGTGACGAAGAAACTCGCGTGGGGGTAGGCCGCGATCAGGTCGCGGAGCCACTCCTCGGTCTGCTCGCGCCGCCGGGCGGGCACCTCGTCGATGCCGTCGATGAGCAGGAGCCCCCGTCCGTTGTGGAGCACGCGGTCCGCCCAGCCCGGGGGCTGCTGCGGGGCGAGCGGGCACCCGGCGCCCTCCAGGAAGCGGGCCGGGTCGGGCAGGGAGCCACCGCGGTCGAGCCTGCGCAGGGGGAGGAGGAAGGGGACGGTCCCGCGCAGGTGGGGGAGGGCATCGGACGGGACCTGCCGGGCGGAGGTGACGGCGAGCCACTGCAGCAGCGTGGTCTTGCCGCTGCCCGCGAGCCCGCGGATCAGGGCCCGTCGCCTCTCCTCGAGGGCCTTCTCGGCCCGCTCCACGACGGCGGAGGCGTCATGCCCCCTGAAGGAGTCGTAGCGATCGCTCGCCAGCTCCAGGCTGAGGTAGGCCGTGTCCAGGGGCCAGCACGCGGCCCCCGCGCCCCGCAGGTCCAGGCCGACGACGGTGAGCCGGCCGTGCCGCTCGACCACGTACGCGCGATAGCGCTCCTCGAACGCCGCGTCCCGTGAGGCGGCCGGTGCCGTCTCCGCTGCCGCTTCGGCGCGCAGCGCCAGCAGCCGGGCCGGGTCGGCGCTCAGGGCCTTGGCGAGGGCCACCACCGTGGCCTGCGTCGGCACCTTCCGTCCGTTGAGGGTCTGGCTCACCGTCGTGTGCCCCAGCCCCGCCCGCCGCTCCAGCGCCGTGTGCGTCAGCCTTCGCTCCGACCGTAACAGGCGGAGGGACGCCGCCAGTTCGGTCAGCGCGTCGGAAGGAGTCCGTGGTGCATCACCCATCCGTTCATCTTCGTGCGCGTGAACGTCGGCGAACGCGGAATCGGGGAAGTTCGGCGCATGAACCCCGACTTGATCGTTCTCGTGCTGCTGTTCGCCGGTGTCCATGAGGCCCTGTCCCGCCGGGACGGGACCGCCGCCGACCGAGCGGCTGTTCTGATCGCGCTCACAAACGTTCTTACGCTCGCCCACATGCTGCTCACCCGATGAGAGCGGCCTCCACCGGCGTCACGGACACGCCCCCGCGCACCGGCAGCCCCCGCCGCGCCTCGTCGTACCGCCGCAGCAGCAGCGAGACCACCTCCGGTGCCGGGCCCAGGACGTCCGCGAGGACGTCGGCCCCCGCCGCGTGGGCGCCGGCGGCGATGCGGTCGGGGAGGCGGCCGGGGGCGAGGACGTACGGTGCGACGGCCACGCGGCGTACGCCCTCGGCGCGCAGGGCGCGTACGGCGTCCTCCGTGCGGGGGGAGGAGGCGGAGGCGAACGCGGGCCGCACGGCGCACCAGCCGGTGTGCCGCCACTCCCGCGCGATTTCTGCGATCACCGCGATCGCCTCCGGGTCGGAAGAGCCCGCCGAGGCCAGGACGACCCCGGTCGAGCCACGGTCGCCGGGGCGCACCCCGGCCTGGCGCAGCCGCCGTTCCAGCGCGGCCGTCAGCAGGGAGGAGGGGCCGAGGACGTCCGCGCGGCGCACGGTCAGCTCGGGCAGTGTGGCCGTGGCCCGGGCGAGGGCGGCGGGGAGGTCGGCCTTGGCGTGGAAGGCGCGTGTCAGCAGCAGGGGGAGCGCGACCACGTCCCGCGCGCCCTGCGCCGCCAGCCGCTCCAGCACCCGGGGCACGCTCGGCGCGCAGAAGTCCAGGAAGCCGGTCTCCACGCGCAGGCCCGGCCGGCGGGCCGCGACCCGCTCGCGCAGCGCGGCGACCGTCGCCGCGTGCCGCGGGTCGCGGCTGCCGTGGGCCACGAGGAGCAGAACCGTCACGACGCGCCCCGGCTCAACGCACCGCCAGCCCGCGCGTGCGCAGCACCCGGCGCTCGAGCGGGCTGAAGACGATCAGGTCGATGGCGATGCCCACGAACAGGATGAGGAGGATGCCGAGCAGCACCCCCGGCATGTCCGAGTCGGTACGGGCGTTCTCCAGGTACTGGCCCAGGCCCAGGCCCAGGTCGGGCGAGGAGGCGATGAGCTCCGCAGCCATCAGCGATCGCCAGGAGAACGCCCAGCCCTGCTTCAGGCCGGCGATGTAGCCCGGCAGCGCGGCCGGCAGCAGCACGTGCCGGGCGCCGCGCGCCCCGGTCGCGCCCATCGTGCGCCCGGCCCGCAGGTACAGCGGCGGCACCTGGTCGATGCCCGACACCAGGCCGTTGGCGATGGACGGCACCGCGCCCAGCAGGATCACGGCGTACATGGCGGCGTCCGTGATGCCCAGCCAGATCACGGCGGCCGGCACCCAGGCCACCGACGGCAGCGACTGCAGCCCCGACAGGATCGGCCCCAGCGCCGCCCGGACCAGGGGCACCCGCGCCACGAGCAGTCCCAGCGGCGTGCCGATGGCCAGCGCGGCCAGGAAGCCCAGCAGGCCGCGCGAGACGCTGGTCCAGACGATGTCGAGCAGCGTGCCGTTCAGCCACAGTTCGCGCAGGCCGCCCCAGACCGCCGACGGATCCGGCAGCTTGTAGTCGTCGGTGACATGGGCCAGCACCAGGATCTTCCAGACGACCAGAACGAGCAGGGCCGCCGTGACGGGCGGCAGCACCTTGTGCAGCAGCACCTGCCGCAGGGGCGTGCGCTTGACCTGGACGGAGTCCAGGGCGTCGAGGCCGGCCTCCAGTCCCGCGAGGTCGCCCTCGGTGCGCCGGCCCCCGGCCGGGGCGGTCTCAGTTCCGGCCATGTCGGCGGATCTCCCCCCGCAGTTCCTCGGTGATCTCCACCGAGAGGTCGGCCACGGCCGCGTCCTCGATGCGGCGCGGCTGCGGAATGTCGACCTCCCACTCGCGTACGACCCGGCCCGGCCGGGACGACAGCAGCACCACGCGCTCGCCGAGCCGCACCGCCTCGCGGACGTTGTGCGTGACGAAGACGACGGACAGCCGCGTCCGCTCCCAGATGCGGGTCAGTTCGTGGTGCAGCACGTCGCGGGTGATGGCGTCGAGCGCCGCGAACGGCTCGTCCATCAGCAGCACCCGGCTGTCCTGGGCCAGTGCCCGGGCCAGCGCGACCCGCTGCCGCATGCCGCCGGACAGCTCGTGCACCCGCTTGCCGTACGAGCCGCCCAGCCGCACCAGCTCCAGCAGCCGCTCGGCCTCCTCCCGCCGGGCGGCCCGTGGTACGCCGCGCAGCCGCAGCGCCAGCTCGATGTTGCGGCCCGCGGTCAGCCACGGGAACAGCGCGTGCTCCTGGAACATCAGCGCCGGGCGCCCGCCGGGCACCTCGATCGTGCCGGCGGACGGCCGGTCCAGGCCGGCCACCAGGTTCAGCAGCGTGGACTTCCCGCAGCCCGAGGCGCCCAGCAGGCACACGAACTCGCCGGGGCGCACGTCGAGCGTGATGTCGTCGAGCACGGGCCGTTCGGCGCCGGGACGGCCGTAGCTCTTGTGGACGTGGTCGATGCGGACCGCGGCCGGTATCCCCTCGTCGAGGACGGCCGTGGCGGACGTGCCGTCGGCCGGGTGGAAGGGTTGGGGGGTGTCAGTGCTCAGTGCCGGTGCCATCCGGCCACCTCCTGTTCGGGGAGCGGGCCTACGGGCCCCGACTGCCGCGTACATCACTGCCTGCCGAGCTTCGCCGCGCCGACCGAGGGCCTGCCCTCGGCCGTGAGCACCTTGTTGAGCGGGCGCAGGTCGTAGATGCCGGACAGGTCCGGCTCCTCCAGCAGCCCCGCCTTGACGGCGTGGTCCGCCTGCGCCTGCAGCGTCGAGGCCAGCGGGTCGTCCGTCGTGGTGAGGGACTGCCACGCCGGGTCGATCACCTCGGCCGGCAGCTCCTTGCCGCCCAGCCGCTTGAGCGCCGCGTTCACCGAGGCCTTGGCGCGGTCCGGGTTCGCCGCGATCCAGGCGTTGGTGCGCACCGATCCGCGCAGCACGGCCTCGACCACGTCGGGGTGCTCCTCGAGGAACTTCTGCGACACGATCACATTGGTGATCACGAACTTCTTGTCCTGCCACAGCGTGCTCTCGTCCAGCAGCACCTTCCCGCCCTCCGAGACCAGCTTGGAGGCCGTCGGCTCGGGCACCCAGGCGCCGTCCACCGAACCGGACTTGAAGGCGTCGGGCGTCACCTTGTTGTCCGTGCGGACGACGGACACGTCGCCCTTGCCGCTCTGCGGATCGACCTTCCAGCCCTGCCCGGCGATCCAGTTCAGGAACGCCACGTCCTGCGTGTTGCCCTTCTGCGGGGTGGCGATCCGCTTGCCCTTGACGTCCTCCAGCGAGCCGATCTTCTTCGGGTCGACGACGAGCTTCACCCCGCCGGACGCCGAGCCCGAGATGATCCTGAGGCTCTTGCCCTTGGACTTCACATAGCCGTTGACGGCCGGCGACGGGCCGATCCAGCCGATGTCGATGGAGCCGGCGTTGAGCGCCTCGATCTCCGACGGTCCCGCGTTGAAGGTGGTCGAGCGGAGCTTGGTGCCGCCCAGCGCCTTCTGCAGGATCCCCTCCTGCTCGCCGACCAGCGGCGTGGCGTGGGTGAGGTTGGGGAAGTAGCCGATGCGTACGGTGTCGGCCGACAGCTTGCGGCCCTGGACGGCGGCGTTCGCGCCGTCGTTCTTCTTCTCCGAGCCGTAGCCGCAGGCGCCCAGGGCGCCGAGCAGCAGGGGGAGGGCGGCGGCGGCCGCGAGGGCGCGGCAGCGGCGTGGCGGGTGAGCGGCGGCAGGCATGAGGGGGGTTCCTCTCCGCGGGCCGGTGCGTACGGCTAGGGCACGCCCGGCGGTTCACTGGGACGTCGGGGACGGGGCAGAGACGGCGATACGGACGTCAGCGCGCACATCGCCCGACGCCTCCCTGGCCGCTGCCGAGGACGCCGCTGCCGACCCGGCCGCCCTCCTTGTCGAAGGTCGCGAAGACGTCCCGCACGATGGTGGCCATGGTCAGAAGTCCCAGCCCTCGTCGTCGGCCGCCGGGCGCACGGCGCCCGCGGCGAAGGCCGTGCCGGCCATTCCCGCCGTCAGCGTCGTCCCGTCGGCCGGGTCGATCAGCAGGAAGGAGCCGGTGCGGCGGGAGTCGGCGTAGGCGTCGAGCGCCAGCGGCTCGGCCGTGCGCAGCACCACCCGCCCGATGTCGTTGGCGGCCAGCTCGCCGGGGAAGGCGTGCTGGGAGAGGTCGTCGAGGGTCAGCCGGGAGGGCAGCTCCTTCACCAGGGCCTTGACGGTGCGGGTGGTGTGCTTGAGCAGGACGCGGTCGCCGACGCGCAGCGGCCGGTCGGCGACGTGGCACACCGTCGCCTCGACGTCCCGGGTGATGGGGGGCGGGCCGGCGGTGGGGGCGATGAGGTCGCCGCGCGAGACGTCCAGGTCGTCGGCCAGCCGCACGGTCACCGACTGGGGCGCCCAGGCGACGTCCACGCTCTCGCCGAGGGCGTCGATGCCGGCGATGGTGCTGGTGCGCCCCGAGGGCAGCACGCTCACCCGGTCGCCGACGCGCAGGACGCCGGAGTCGAGCCGGCCGGCGTAGCCGCGGTAGTCGGGGTGGGCGGCGCTCTGCGGGCGGATGACGTACTGGACCGGGAAGCGGGCGGGCTCGGCGGTCGGGTCGGTGACGACCGGCACGGTCTCGAGGTGCTCGAGGACGGTGAGGCCGCCGTACCAGTCCATGTGCGCGGACGGGGTCACGACGTTGTCGCCGGTGAGCGCGGAGATGGGGATCGCGGTGACCTCGGGGATGCCGAGGGAGGCGGCGTACGCGGCGAACTCCTCGGCGATCGGGGCGAACACGGACTCGGCGTAGCCGGCGAGGTCCATCTTGTTGACGGCCAGGACCACGTGCGGCACGCGCAGCAGGGCGGCGACGGCGGCGTGGCGGCGGGTCTGCTCGACCACGCCGTTGCGGGCGTCGACCAGGACGACGGCGAGTTCGGCGGTGGACGCGCCGGTGACCATGTTGCGCGTGTACTGCACATGGCCGGGGGTGTCGGCCAGGATGAACCGGCGGCGGGGGGTGGCGAAGTAGCGGTAGGCGACGTCGATGGTGATGCCCTGCTCACGCTCCGCCCGCAGCCCGTCGGTGAGCAGCGCCAGGTCCGGGGCGTCGTGGCCGCGGCTGCGCGAGGCGTGCTCGACGGCCTCGAGCTGGTCGGCCAGGACGGCCTTGGAGTCGTGGAGGAGACGGCCGACGAGCGTGGACTTGCCGTCGTCGACGGAGCCGGCGGTCGCGAAGCGCAGCAGCGACGTCGCGCCCTCGGTCAGGGTGCGGTCGGTCATGTCAGAAGTACCCCTCGCGCTTGCGGTCTTCCATCGCGGCCTCGGACAGCCGGTCGTCCGCCCGGCTCGCCCCGCGCTCGGTCAGGCGGGAGGTGGTGATCTCGGTGATGACGTCCTGCGTGGTCAGGGCGGTGGAGTCGACGGCGCCGGTGCAGGACATGTCGCCGACGGTGCGGTAGCGCACCATGCGTGTGGCGACCGGCTCGCCCTCCTTGGGGCCGCCCCAGTCGCCGGGGGTGAGCCACATGCCGTCGCGGGCGAAGACCTCGCGTTCGTGCGCGTAGTAGATCGACGGCAGTTCGATCTTCTCGCGGGCGATGTACTGCCACACGTCGAGCTCGGTCCAGTTCGACAGGGGGAAGACCCGCACATGCTCGCCGGGCGCGTGGCGGCCGTTGTAGAGCTGCCACAGCTCGGGGCGCTGGCGGCGGGGATCCCAGCCGCCGAACTCGTCGCGCAGGGAGAACACCCGCTCCTTGGCCCGCGCCTTCTCCTCGTCGCGGCGCCCGCCGCCGAAGACGGCGTCGAAGCGGTGGCGGGCGATGGCGTCCAGCAGCGGCACGGTCTGCAGCGGGTTGCGGGTGCCGTCGGGGCGCTCCCGCAGCTCGCCGCGGTCGATGAACTCCTGTACGGAGGCCACGTGCAGGCGCAGGCCGTGCGCGGCGACCGTGCGGTCCCGGTAGGCGAGGACCTCGGGGAAGTTGTGCCCGGTGTCCACGTGCAGCAGCGCGAAGGGCACCGGCGCGGGCGCGAAGGCCTTCAGCGCCAGGTGCAGCATGACCACCGAGTCCTTGCCGCCGGAGAACAGGATCACCGGCCGCTCGAACTCGCCCGCCACCTCGCGGATGATGTGCACCGCCTCCGACTCCAGCACGTCCAGGTGCGAGAGGACGTACGGACTGTCCGTCGTCGTCACAGCAACCCCCTCTCGCCCAGCAGCGAGTGGAGCGCGGCCGCCGACTCCTCGACGCCCTGTTCGTGCGCGGCGATCCGCAGGTCCGGGGCGTCCGGCGCCTCGTAGGGGTCGTCGACGCCGGTCAGGCCGGAGATCTCGCCCGCCGCCTGCCGGGCGTACAGGCCCTTCACATCGCGTACGGAGCACACCTCCACCGGCGTCGCCACATGCACCTCCACATAGCCGGTGCCGCGTACCCGGTGGCGCTCGCGCACCGCCTCGCGGGAGTCGGCGTAGGGGGCGATGACCGGTACGAGCACCGTCACGCCGTGCGCGGCCAGCAACTGGGCCACGAATCCGATCCGCTGCACATTGGCGTGCCGGTCCTCGCGCGAGAAGCCCAGCCCCGCCGAGAGGAACTCGCGGATCTCGTCGCCGTCCAGCACCTCCACCCGGCGGCCCTCGCCGCGCAGCCGTTCGGCCAGCGTGCGGGCGATCGTCGTCTTGCCCGCGCTGGGGAGGCCGGTGAGCCACACCGTGGCGCCCACGCTCATGTCGTTCTCCCTGTCATTCGTGCAGCCCGCATTCCGTCTTGCCCCGGCCCGCCCAGCGACCGGCGCGCACATCCTCGCCCTCGCGTACCTTGCGGGTACAGGGAGCACATCCGACGGACGCGTAGCCGTCCATCAGCAGCGGGTTGGTGAGCACGCCGTGCTCGGCGACGTAGGCGTCGACGTCGTCCTGGGTCCAGCGGGCTATCGGCGCGACCTTGACCTTCTCCCTGCGGGCGTCCCAGCCCACCACGGGGGTGCCGGCCCGGGTGGGGGACTCGTCGCGGCGCAGCCCGGTGGCCCACGCGTCGTATCCGGCCAGGCCCCTGGTGAGCGGCTCGACCTTGCGCAGGGCGCAGCACCGGTCCGGGTCGCGGTCGTGCAGCTTCGGCCCGTGCGCGGCGTCCTGCTCGGCGACGCTGTGGCGCGGGGTGATCGTGACGACGCGGACGTCCATCACGGCCTCGACCGCGTCGCGGGTGCCGAGGGTCTCCGGGAAGTGGTAGCCGGTGTCCAGGAAGACCACGTCGACGCCGGGGAAGACGCGTGCGGCGAGGTGCGCGACCACGGCGTCCTCCATGGAGGAGGTCACGCACAAGCGCTCGCCGAAGGTGTCGGCCGCCCAGCGCAGGATCTCGAGCGCGGGGGCGTCCTCCAGCTCGCGGCCCGCCCGCTCGGCGAGCCGCCGGAGCCGGCCGGCCGGCCGGTCCTCGTCATATGCGGTCATGGGGTGTCCCCTCGGCCACGCCCCGGGCGAGGAGCCCGAGGAACGCCAGCCGGAACGCGCGGTTGCACGCGCCGCACTCCCAGGTGCCATGGCCCTGTTCGGAGGGCCGCAGGTCCTCGTCGCCGCAGTAGGGGCAGTAGAAGGGAGCCGCTCGTCCGCTCATGAGAGGTCCTCCTCCGCGGCGCGTCCGACCCAGGCGGCGAACCGTTCGCCGTCCTCGCGCTGTTCGCTGTAACGGGTCAGCACGCGCTCGATGTAGTCGGGCAGCCGGTCCGCGGTGACCTTCAGGCCGCGCACCTTGCGGCCGAACCCCGCCTCGAGGCCGAGCGCGCCGCCCAGGTGGACCTGGAAGCCCTCGACCTGCCGGCCGTCGTCGTCCAGGACCAGCTGGCCCTTGAGACCGATGTCCGCGACCTGGATGCGGGCGCAGGCGTTGGGGCAGCCGTTGACGTTGATGGTGACGGGCTCGTCGAACTCCGGGAGCCTGCGCTCGAGTTCGTCGATGACCCACGAGCCGCGCGCCTTGGTCTCCACGATGGCCAGCTTGCAGAACTCGATGCCCGTGCAGGCCATCGTGCCGCGCCGGAAGGGCGAGGGGGAGACCCGCAGGTCCAGCGCCTCCAGGCCCGCCACCAGGGAGTCGACCCGCTCGCCCGGCACGTCGAGCACGATCATCTTCTGTTCGGCGGTGGTGCGCAGCCGCCCCGAGCCGTGCTCCCCGGCGAGCTCCGCGATCTTCGTCAGGGTGGCGCCGTCGACGCGGCCGACCCGGGGCGCGAAGCCGACGTAGAAGCGGCCGTCCTTCTGCCGGTGGACTCCCACGTGGTCCCGCCACCGCTCCACCGGCTGCTCGGGCGCGGGCCCGTCGAGGAGCGGGCGGCGCAGGTACTCGTCCTCGAGCACCCGCCGGAACCTCTCCGGCCCCCAGTCGGCGACGAGGAACTTCAGCCGGGCGCGGTTGCGCAGCCGGCGGTAGCCGTAGTCGCGGAAGATGCCGATGACTCCACCGTAGACGTCGGCCACGTCCTCCAGCGGCACCCAGGCGCCCAGCCGGACGCCGATTCTGGGGTTGGTGGACAGGCCGCCGCCCACCCACAGGTCGAAGCCCGGCCCGTGCTCGGGGTGGTGGACGCCGACGAACGCGACGTCGTTGATCTCGTGGGCCACGTCCAGCAGCGGCGAGCCGGAGACCGCCGACTTGAACTTGCGGGGGAGGTTGGAGAAGTCCTTGTTGCCGATGAAGCGGCGCTGGATCTCCTCGATGGCGGGCGTTCCGTCGACGATCTCGTCCTCGGCGATGCCGGCGACCGGCGAGCCCAGGATCACGCGAGGGGTGTCGCCGCAGGCCTCGGTGGTCGACAGGCCGACGGCCTCGAGCCGTCGCCAGATCTCCGGGACGTCCTCGATGCGGATCCAGTGGTACTGGATGTTCTGCCGGTCGGTGATGTCGGCGGTGCCGCGGGCGAACTCCTGGGAGACCTCGCCGACGACGCGCAACTGGGCGGTGGTCAGCCGGCCGCCGTCGATGCGCACCCGGAGCATGAAGAACTCGTCGTCCAGCTCCTCCGGTTCGAGCACCGCGGTCTTGCCGCCGTCGATGCCGGGCTTGCGCTGGGTGTAGAGCCCCCACCAGCGCATCCGGCCGCGCAGGTCGCTGGGGTCGATGGAGTGGAAGCCGGCCTTGGAGTAGATCGTCTCAATGCGTGTCCGCACATTGAGACCATCGTCGTCCTTCTTGACCTGTTCGTTGCCGTTCAGCGGCGTGAAATGGCCGACGGCCCACTGGCCCTCGCCGCGGTGACGGCCGGTTTTGCGCCGGGGTGGGGCGGCTGAAGGGGAGTTCGAAGCGATGTCAGCCATGGAGAAATGTCCTTAAGGTCCACATACGTCCGCAATGATGGGCGCAAGGGGAGGAGGAAAGGGCGTCCCGGCCGCGCGACGAAGGGGGCGGCGGGGGAGAGCGGTGGTGCTGTGACTGTCAGCCCGCCGGACAGATGGCGCTGGACATGCGACCGAGGTCGACGTGACGTCGACTCACCAGGGCAACTCCAGCGCGGGACATGACGGAAGCGTGGCACGACGGTCTTCGGCCAGTCCACTGTCGTCCGTATGATGAGAAGAGCCGTCTCGCGATGCGAGACGGCTCTTCGGTGACCTCGGCTGATCCGTGGCTCAGGCGGCCTCGCCGCGCCGCGCGCCGGGCCATGGGCCGGGCGGCGGAGTGTCCGGTTCGTCCTCGGTCTTCGTCTCGAACACCCGGAAGCCGCGCCGCTCGTAGTTGGCGAGCGCGTGCGGACCGTCCTTGCTGCAGGTGTGCAGCCACACCCGCTTCGTCGGCTCCCGCTCCGGCCACCGCTCGGCCAGGTCCCACGCCCGCGCGGTGCCGAACGACAGCAGGTGCCCGCCGATGCGGCGGCCCTGGAAGCGCTCCATCAGCCCGAAGTAGACGATCTCCACCGTCCCCTCCGGCTGCGGGTCCAGCTCGACGTACCCGGCGGGCGTCCCGTGCTCGTACGCCACCCAGGTCTCCACCCCCGGCCGCTCCAGGTGCGCGAGCCACCGCTCGTAGGTCCACGGCAGCCGGTCCGTCCAGGTGTGGTCACCGCCCACGGCCGTGTACAGGAAGCGGCTGAACTCCGGCGAGGGCACCTCCGCCCGCTCGATCCGGACCCCGGACGAGGCGTCCGGAACGGGGACCGGACGCAGGTCGGCCGGCGAGGTCTGTTCCATGGACCAGGTGGTCACGGTCGTCGTCGTGCTCTTGCTCATGCACCGCACCCCATCACACCCCCGTCCTTCCACCCTCCTCCAGGTCCCGCCGCGCGGCCAGCACCGCCGGGGCCGTCGAGGCGGGCAGCAGGTCGGCGGCCCGGTGCGGCGCCAGCAGCCGTACGTCCAGCCCGTCCGCGAAGCGGTACGGGCGGTGGCCGAGCACCCCCGCCAGCGTGCGCCGCATCCGCGACAGCTCCGCCCGGACCGTCACTGTGCGGGTGGCGTCCCCGAAGAGGTCCGAGGCCAGCTCGGCGGCCGTCCGCCCGGCGCGGTGCCGGGCCAGGACGTAGAGCACCTCGGCGTGGCGCGGGCTGAGCTCGTGCGACCACTCGCCCGCGCCCCCGGAGACCGTGACCGTCCAGTCGTGGGGACGGCGCAGGTCCAGCACCAGCCGGCCGGGCGGGGCGTCCTCGCCGTCCCCCTCGTCGACGCGCACCAGCCAGCCGTCCGGCAGCGGTTCTATCGAGCACGGGCCGAGCGACGGCAGCCACACGCGCCCCGGCCGCACCTGCCGGGGCAGGAGTACCCGGCTCACCGGGGCCATCCCCGTCACCGCCGCCGTCCAGCCGTCACGGTCCACCGCCAGCGCCCGGCCGCCGACCCGCGCCAGCATGGGCGCCGCGACCGCGCGCAGCCGGTCGACCGACTCCCAGTGCCGGGCCCGCAGCTCCGCCTCGGACACCTTGGCCACGGCGGTCACCAGGGCGAGCGTGGTGGGGTTGAAGGCGGACGCGGGACCGCTGACGTTCAGCACGCCCAGCAGCCGCCCGTCGCGCGGGTCGTGCAGCGGAGCCGCCGCGCACGTCCACGCGTGGTGGGTGCGGACGAAGTGCTCGGCGGAGTGCACCTGCACCGGGCGGCGCTCCACCAGCGCCAGACCGATCCCGTTCGTCCCCACCACCTCCTCCGTCCAGGAGGCCCCCACCTCGAAACCCAGCCGGTCGGCGCTCCTGCGCACCCCCGGGCTGCCCTCCCGCCACAGCAGCCGGCCCTCGGCGTCGGTGACGACGATCAGGTGGCGCACGGCGTCGGCCGCCTCGAGCAGGCCCTCGCGCAGCTGCGGCAGCAGCACCCCCAGCGGAGAGGTGTGCCGCAGGTGCTCCACCTCGTCCACCGGGATCAGCGGTACGGGCAGGCCCGCGTCCGGGTCCACCCCGTGCCCGCGCGCACGGTGCCACGACTGACCGATCACGGTCCGCGGCCGCGCGGGGGCCCGCGCGCCGGAGAGCGCGGCCTCGCGGACCGCGGGAAGCAGAGCCGTGTCGATTGGTATGCGCTTCACGCTGCAATGGTGCCCAACGAGGGGCCGTACGTGGAGGGTCATCCGCGATATTGCAACGCCATGCAACCGTTGCGAACCACCCCGCCCCGGGCGGAAGGTGACGGTGAGCGGCCGGAGGGTGGTGCCGAGTCGGCGCAGCACCACCCTCCACGGCCCCCGCCGCCCCCCGTCCGCGCCCCCGGCCGCCGGGGGCGAGCGGAACGAGCGACCCGTCCGCGGCGGATACGGTTAGGGCGTGCAGGCAGCAAAAGAACATTCGGGCCGGCAGGTCGGCCGGCTCCATCGGGCAAGGGCCCTGTATCGCAACGTCTCCAAACGCAGGATGGCGTGGCTGCTCCTGAAGGACACGGTCAACTCCTGCATGGAGTACCGCGTCACGGGGCTCGCCGCGGAGGCGGCCTTCTTCACCCTCCTGTCGCTGCCGCCCCTGCTGCTGGGCCTCCTCGGCCTGCTGCGCTACCTGGACGACTGGACGGGCACCGACACCATCGGCGCCATCCAGGAGAACATCCTCGCCGCCTCCTCGACCGTCCTGTCCGACAAGGGCACCAAGGACATCGCCGAGCCGCTGGTCCAGGACGTCATCAAGATCGGGCGTCCCGACGTCATCTCCATCGGCTTCGCCATCGCCCTGTGGTCCGGCTCCCGGGCCGTGAACGTCTTCGTCGACACCATCACGATCATGTACGGGCTCGAGGGCAAGCGCGGCATCGTCCGCACCAGGCTGCTGGCCTTCCTCCTCTACATCGTCGCCCTCGTCGTCGGGGCGGTGGCGCTGCCGCTGATGGTGGCGGGGCCGGAGGCGGTGGTGGACATCGTGCCCTGGAGCGCGGACGCCGTCCGCTTCCTGTACTGGCCCGTCGTCATCGTGCTGTCCATCGCCTTCCTCACCACGCTCTACCACGTGTCCGTCCCGGTCCGCTCGCCGTGGGCGGAGGACATCCCCGGGGCGCTCGTGGCGCTGGCCATGTGGGTGCTCGGCAGCCTGCTGCTGCGCATCTACCTCACGCACACGGTCGAGGGCGTGACGATCTACGGTTCGCTGGCGGCGCCCGTCGCGGTGCTGCTGTGGATCGGCGTCTCCGCCTTCGCGGTGCTCGTCGGCGCCGCGGTCAACGCCGCTCTGGACCGGGTGTGGCCGTCGGTCACCACGGCCGCCGCCCGCGCCGAGGTCGACCGCCTGCGCGAGGCCGCCGCCGCCCGGGCCGCCTACGAACGGGCCGCGATGGCCCTGGTCCACGAGATGGAGGACGACCCCTACGACCCGGAGGACGGCGTGATGGGCCAGGACCGTGAGCCGCCCTCGGAGTTCCCCGAGCGCTGGGCCCAGTTCCTGCCCCCCGAGGATGTGCGCTCCCGGCTGACCAAGCCCGAGCAGCCGCCCCGGCAGGGGCCCCGGCACGCCAAGCACCGGCGCGAATAGCGCCGCGAAAAACCGGTGGTGGCGCCGCGGGGGGAGCGCTTACGATCCCCGGGCAAGAAGGAAGCGCTCCACAGGAGGTGAGTATCGCGATGACTGTCGTTGCGACGGGCCGTGCCCGCACTCGGAAGCAGATTCATCCCACCTCCCTCCTGAAGGACCACCGTCTTGTCCGAGCTCACTTCCGCACGCCCGCTGACCGCCTACGGCTGGGACGCGGGGTTCGCTGACGGCTTCGCCCCGCACGCCGCCCAGGGGTGGGTGCCGGGGCGGATCGTCCGGGTCGACCGCGGCCGCTGCGACGTGGTCGTCGCCGACGGCGACGGCACCCGTCACGTCCTGGCCGACACCGCCTTCGTCACCACCGGCGACCCGCTGGCCATCATGTGCACCGGCGACTGGGCCGCCGTCGACCCGGCCGCCGGGTACGTCCGGGCCCTGCTGCCCCGGCGTACGGCCTTCGTCCGGTCCACCTCCTCCCAGCGGTCCGAGGGTCAGATCCTCGCGGCCAATGTGGACCACGCCGTCATCGCCGTCTCCCTGGCCGTCGAGCTCGACCTCGGCCGGATCGAGCGGTTCCTCACCCTGGCCTGGGAGAGCGGCGCCACCCCGCTCGTCGTGCTCACCAAGGCCGACCTCGTCCCCGACGCCGCCGTGCTCGGCCACCTGCTGGCCGACACCGAGGCGGCGGCGCCCGGGGCCCAGGTGCTGGCCGTCAGCGCGGAGACCGGCGAGGGCGTCGACGTCCTCGCCGCCGTGCTGGCCGGCGGCACGTCGGTGCTCCTCGGCCAGTCCGGGGCCGGCAAGTCCACGCTCGCCAACGCCCTCGTCGGCGAGGAGACGCAGGTCGTGCAGACCACGCGCGACCGGGACGGCAAGGGCCGGCACACCACCACCACGCGCAACATGCTCCCCCTGCCCCACGGGGGCGTGCTGATCGACACCCCGGGGCTGCGCGGGGTGGGCCTGTGGGACGCCGAGGCCGGCGTCGCCCGGACGTTCGCCGAGATCGAGGCCCTCGCGGCGGACTGCCGTTTCCATGACTGCGCGCACGAGAACGAACCGGGCTGCGCGGTGCTGGCCGCGGTCGACGGCGGCGAGCTGCCGCGGCGCCGGCTCGACAGCTACCGCAAGCTGATCCGTGAGAACGAGTGGATCGCCTCGCGCACGGACGCCCGCCTGCGCGCGGAGAAGGTCCGCGTCTGGAAGCAGATGCGGATGGACCTGCGGCGCACGGGCGGGCAGAAGCGGGGCGGCTCCCGCTAGCGTCCGCGGCCTCCGCGGCAGCACCGAGCATGGCCCTCGCCCCCGGGCGAGGGCCATGTCCGATTCCCGCCAGTGACGCCCCTCGCGGTGGCGCAGACTGGAACGCATGACGGACACCGCAAGCCGACTCGACGACTCCCGCTACCAGGCGGTGAGCAGCAGGGACGCCCGCTTCGACGGCGAATTCTTCACCGCCGTGAAGACCACCGGCATCTACTGCCGGCCCAGCTGTCCGGCGGTGACCCCCAAGCGCCGGAACGTGCACTTCTACCCCTCGGCCGCCGCCGCCCAGCGGGCCGGGTTCCGGGCCTGCCGGCGCTGCCGTCCCGACACGGCCCCCGGCTCCGCCGAGTGGAACGTCCGCGCCGACCTGGTCGGCCGCGCGGTGCGGCTGATCGGCGACGGCGTCGTCGACCGCGAGGGCGTCGCCGGCCTCGCCGCCCGGCTCGGCTACAGCTCCCGCCAGGTCAACCGCCAGCTCACCGAGGAGCTGGGCGCCGGACCCGTGGCCCTGGCCCGGGCCCAGCGCGCCCACACCGCACGGGTCCTGCTGCAGACCACCGTGATGCCGGTCACGGAGATCGCCTTCGCGGCGGGATTCGCGAGCGTGCGGCAGTTCAACGACACGATCCGGGCCGTCTACGCCCGTACCCCCAGCGAACTGCGCGGCCGCTCCGGCGCCCCCGCCGGCCACGCGAGGGCAGGCGTTCCGCTGCGGCTGGCCCACCGGGGCCCGTACGCCGCCCGCCAGGTCTTCGACTTCCTGGAGCGGCGGGCCATCGCCGGCATCGAGGAGACGACCGGCACCCCGGGCGCCCGCCTCTACCGCCGCACCCTGCGGCTGCCCTACGGCACGGGCGTGGCCGAGGTCCGGGAGCCCGCCGCGGCGGGCCACGGCGACTGGCTCGACTGCCGGCTGCACCTGACCGACCCCCGCGACCTGTCGACCGCCGTCCAGCGCGTCCGTCGGCTCTTCGACCTGGACGCCGACCCCTACGCCGTCGCCGAGCGGCTGGGCGCCGACCCCCACCTGCGGGCGCCGGTGGCCGCCCGGCCCGGGCTACGCTCGCCGGGCGCGGCCGACGCGGAGGAGCAGGCGGTGCGGGCCGTGCTGGGCCAGCAGGTCTCCCTGTCGGCGGCGGCGAAGCTCGGCGCCACGCTCGTGGCCGCGTACGGCAAGCCGCTGGCCGCCCCCGACGGCACGCTCACCCATGTCTTCCCCGAACCCGCGACGCTGGCCGACGCCGCCCTGGACGAGCTGGGCATGCCCGACGCCCGCAGGCGCACCTTGCGTACCCTCGGCAGGGCCCTGGCGGACGGCACGGTCCGCCTCGACGCGGGCGCCGACCGGGAGGCCGCCGAGCGGGCCCTGCTGGGCCTCCCCGGCATCGGGCCGTGGACGGCCGGCTACATCCGGATGCGGGCGCTGGGCGACCCGGACGTGTTCCTGCAGGGCGACGCGGGCGTGCGCCACGGGCTCGCCGCGCTGGGCGCAGGCCCCGCCGACGCCGAGGCCTGGCGGCCCTGGCGCTCCTACGCCGTGCACCACCTGTGGACCGCCGCCACCGACCGAACCGCAGCGAAGGACGACTGACCATGCTGTACACCGAGATCGACAGCCCGCTGGGCCCGCTGCTGCTCACCGGCCGGCCCTCCGCCACCGCCCCGGGCGGCACGGCGATCGCGTCCCTGTCCGTGGCGGGACAGAAGAACGCCCCGGCCCTCGGGCCCGCCTGGCACCGCGAGCCCGCCGCCTTCGCCGAGGCCGCGCGGCAGCTGGAGGCCTACTTCGCCGGGCGGCGCAAGGACTTCGCCCTCGAATTCGACGTCCAGGGCACCGCGTTCCGCCGCACGGTGTGGGACGCGCTCGACTCCGTGCCGTACGGCGCCACCACGAGCTACGGGCAGCTGGCCGCCCGCATCGGCGCCTCGCGCGTCGCCGTCCGCGCGGTGGGCGGGGCGATCGGCGCCAACCCGCTGCTGGTGCTGCGGCCCTGCCACCGGGTGATCGGCGCGGACGGCTCGCTCACCGGCTACGCGGGCGGCCTGGAGCGCAAGCGGCTGCTGCTGGACCTCGAGGGGGCGGCCGTCTGAGCCGCGGCGCGGTGCGGGACGCCGGGCGCCCCGCACCGTCCGCCCTCAGCGCCGCTCGGTCCAGCCGTGCTCGGCCGCGTGCCGGCCCAGCTGCAGCCGGGTGGTCACCCCGGCCAGCTCCATCAGCCCCTTGACCCTGCGCTGCACGGTCCGCAGGCCCAGCCCCAGCTGCTTGGCCACGCTGGCGTCCGTCAGGCCCTCCAGCAGCAGCCACAGGATCCGCAGGTCGGCGGCGTCGGGGCCGGCCGGGGCACGGGTCGTGCCGGGGGCGGCGGGCAGCGGCGGCCGGCCCTCGTGCCAGACGTCCTCGAACAGGTCGACCAGCGCGTCCAGCAGCGGGCCGGAGCGGACGAGGAGCGCGGCGGATTCGGCGGTGCCGGAGGCCAGCGGCAGCAGAGCCGTGCCCCGGTCGGCGATGACCAGCTCGGCCGGTATCCGGTCGACCACCCGCAACCCGCCCGAGTGCGCGCCGAGCTCCGCCGTGGCGTGTTCGACGACCGTGCGATGCGGGACCGCGCCCGCGTCGTCCGGGACGCCGGTCCATGGTCTCTCCGTCAACCCCCATGGCCTGCCCGTCAACATGGCGCACACTTCTTCCGCCGCGCCGCGCCGCAGCCGCGCCAGCCGGCGGGCCACCGCCTCGCCTCCCGTCACCACCTCCACCGCACCCCGCTCCGACGGCCATTCCCCCTGCGCCGTCTGCCGGATGGCGTTCAGACCCATGGCACCGAGCACGCCTCATCCCTCCCCATTCCCTCAGCCGTGTTCGCGGCTTCGGACATCATCCCTGGGGTGGTGTTCGCCGTGCACTCTTCCCGTATGCCCCGCAGTGTGGACAATAAGGGCATGAGTCAGCAGGGGGACCATTACGCCGAACAAGAGGACGCCTGGTGGCGCGAGTTGTACGGCAGGAGTGAGCCCGACACGGCAGGCGCCGCGGCCACGGGCGACAGCCTCGACGAGAGATTCTCCTCCGCCTCGGCGGTGGTGGGGCCGGAAGCGTCCCGTCCGAGGGCCGAACCGAGGCGGCCGAGGATGACCGAGCCACCCGGCGGGCCCGTTCTGGGGCCGTCCGTGTCCCCGGCAGGGCTCTCGCCCGCCCTCTCGCGCGGCGTGCCCCGGCAGGCGAAGCGCTGGCCGGCCACCCCCAACGGCACCCTGCCCGTCCCGGCCCACCAGCCGCCCGGCTTCGACGGCCCGCCCGAACTCCGCCCGCCCGCGGGCCCCGTGCCCCCGCCCGAGGGGCCGCCGCCCCCGATCCCCGGACCCGGGTCTCGCCGCCGCCCGTGCCGCCCCTGCCCGTGCCCCGCGACGCGCGCGAGCCCGCCGACGCGCCCGGGCCGGCCCCGGCGGCGGGCGGCGACGGCGGCCCGGACGACGCGGGGATCATGGACATCGCCGAGGTCACGGGCGTCGCCGAGACCACGGGCGGCTCCGGGGTGACGACCGCCGAGGCGACGGCCGCCAAGGTGACGGACCGCGCCGGAACGCCGGGCGTCCCCGACGTCACGAGCCCCCGGTCCGTCGTCGGCACGGCCGGCACGGCCGGCATGGCCGACATGGCCCTCGGCTCCGGGCTTCCCGGGCTCGCCGACCCCTCGGAGGCCGCCCGCGCATCCGGCACCGCCGAGGTCTCCGAGCCGCCGCCCCGGCCGACCGCCGGCCCGCGCGCCGCGAGGGGCGCGCGGCTGGGCCGCCGACTTCGTGGGCCGCCGCCCGCCCACCTACGAGCCCGAGCCCACCGCCTGGCCCCGGCCGACCCCGGCGGGCTGGAGGACCTCGTGCCCGACACCGTGCTGGACGGCGCCCGTTACGGCGCGATGACCCTCCGGGCCACCTCGCTGCGCGGCGACTCGGCGCGCTTCCGCGGCGAGCCCCGCCGGGACGCCCTGCTCACCGCGCGGTTCGGGACCGGCGAGGACGCCCTGCTGCTCGTCGCCATGGCCAGCGGCGCCCGCGCCGCCGAGGGCGCCCACCGCGCGGCACGCGAGATCTGCGAGTGGATCGGCGGCGCCGTGGGCCGCAGCCACGCCCGGCTCGCCGAGGACATCCACGCCGGCCGCCGGGACGAGCTGAAGTCGGGACTGCACCGGCTCACCGACCGCACCTACGGCCGCCTGCGCGTCCGCGCGACCGCACTGGGCCTGAGCCCCTCGGAGTACACCGCGGGGCTGCGCTGCCTGCTGCTGCCCGCCGACGTCCGCTGCCGCACGCGCGTCTTCTTCGGCGTCGGCGGGGGCGGGCTCTTCCGGCTGCGCGACGGGGCCTGGCAGGACCTGGACCCCGAGCCGCGCGCGCCGGAGGCCGCCGGCGAGCTCGCACCGGGCCGCGCGGACGCCGTGGGCGGGTACGACCCCACCGACCGGATCACCGTGGACCTCGGCATCCCCACGCCCGGGACCACGCCGGTCATCGACCCCGACGAGGTGCCGAGCGAGCCCTTCCGCTTCCGTGCCTCGATCGCCCGCCCCGGCGACGCCCTGCTGCTGTGCACGGCGGGCCTGGCCGACCCCCTGCGGGGCGAGCCGGAACTGAGCGTACGGCTGGCCGAGCGATGGGCCCGGGAGGAGCCGCCGGGGCTGGCGGAGTTCCTCGCGGACGCCCAACTGCGCGTCAAGGGATACGCCGACGACCGTTCCGCGTGCGCGGTCTGGGAGGTTTAGCGCGCCCACGCCCCGGCGATATCGCCGATCCCCGGCGCCGCGCCCCCTGGCAGTTTTCCGCGCGGCGCACAAGAAGTGCCCGCATCTCGCTCGTATCACCATGTTGATGCGTCAACAGGCGTCGTTCCGCCAGGCGTGGGGCATGCATTTGCCGTGAGCGTGTTCGATGCCGGGGCGCCGGGGAGGGGTCGGGGCGGCGAGGGATGAAGCGGCGGACTGCACACTGGGCGGGCGGAGCGGCGTGAGGACGGGACGGGTCGGCCGACGGCACGGTCCGGGAGGAGGCGGGGAGAGCGATCCCCGGCGGCGGGGCCGCTCTGGGAAAGACGGCTCCGGCGCAAGGACGTGAGGGCCGTGGCGGAGGTGCGGGCGGAGCTGCGCGCGCTGCTGGCCGATTGGGGCGGGCCCGGGCGGGCGGAGACCGCGGAGTTGCTGACGAGCGAGCTGGTCACCAACGCGCTGGTGCACACCGACGGCGGTGCCGTGGTCTCGGCCCGGTTCGACGGCGGTCCGGCGGCCCTGGCCACGGGGCGGCTGAGGGTGGAGGTGCGGGACTTCCTCGCCCGGCACCCGCGTGCGCCCACGCCGGGGGCCCGGGCCGACAACGGCACCGGGCCCTCGGCCTGCCAGGAGGCCGCCACCTCCGGACGCGGCCTGTCACTCGTCCACGCCCTCGCCGACGGGTGGGGCGTCCGGGCCCACGGCGTGGGCAAGGCCGTCTGGTTCGAGCTGGACGCCCAGGAGCCCTGAGCCGGCGTCGCGCGACGGCTCAGGGCGGGCGAGCGTCAGCCGAACTGGCGCTCGATCTGGGCGAGTTTGGCCTCCAGCGAGTCGAGCCGCGGAATGGCCTGGGTGTCGTCCTCGGCGGTGAGGTCGATGGGGTCGGACCTGCCCACCGCCTGGAGCTGCCGGGAACGTACCGGAAGCTGCCCCTCGACTATGGAAGGCTCCGGCCCGGCCTGTGACCCGATCTGGGCGGCCGCGGGCACCGCGGGGCCGGTCACCTCGACCTGCCGGCCCCCGCGAGGGCGCCCCCACACGCGGTGCTGACGGTTGTACGCCTTGATGCGGGCCCGCTCGAGCTTGCCCGCCTCCCGGCGGCGCTCCCGGTGCTGGGCGCGCTGGCGCTTGTCCTCGCGGACCTCCTCGACGGCCTCGTCCAGCGACCGTACGCCCTCCAGGAGCATCAGCGACCAGGCGCCGAAGGTCTCGCGCGGCGCCCGCAGCCATCGCACTATCCGGATCTGCGGCAGCGGGCGGGGCACCAGGCCCTGCTCGCGCAGCGCCGCCCGGCGGGTCTGCTTCAGCGCCCGGTCGAAGAGCACGGCCGCCGACAGCGACATGCCGGCGAAGAACTGCGGAGCCCCCGCGTGGTCCAGACCCCGGGGCGCGTGCACCCAGTTGAACCAGGCCGCGGCGCCCGCGAACGTCCACACCAGCATGCGGGAGCCGAGCGCCGCGTCACCGTGGCTCGCCTCGCGCACGGCCAGGACCGAGCAGAACATCGCGGCCCCGTCGAGGCCGAACGGCACGAGGTACTCCCAGCCGTCGGTCAGCCCCAGGTTCTGCTGACCGAAGCCGACCAGCCCATGGAAGGAGAGGGCCGCGGCGACGGCGGCGCAGCAGAAGAGAAGTACGTACGAGGCGCTGCCGTAGATGGCTTCCTTGCGGCGTCTGCGCTCCTCATTGCGCTCCCAGGAGTCCGCGCCGGCCGCCGTGTCCTCGGGGCCGGTCCGCCGGCCGCGCGCGTGCACCGTCACCGCCACCACTGCCCCGATGAGCGCCACGGCACTGGGGAGCACCCAATTCAGCGGTATGTCGGTCACTCTCATCTTGCGTCCCTTGCATGCAGTACGGGGTTTCGCGCGCCATCCTGACGGAACCCGTCCGCATGCCAAGGGGTTTCACGGCAACTCGCCGCGAATGGACGGCAAGGATATACGGAGAGCTACGAATAAATTCGAACGCCCTTCAAAGGGAAGGGAATTGAGTTCTATTCAATCCACTGGATGGAGTGGCGTGAACGCTTCAGCAGGCTGACAGCCGCGCGACGCGGTCGGCATCGGCGGTGCGCGGGCAGGTGATGCAGGCGTCCTCGGGCCGCAGTGTGTAGAAGAAGCAGCAGCTGGCGCGGTCGCGGGTGGGGAACGTCCGCCCGCCGGGCCCGGTCAGCTCGCGGAAGGCCGCGCCCCCGACGTACGGGGCCGTGGCCCCCGGCAGCAGCAGCTCCAGCTCCCGCCGGGCCCGCTCCTCCTCGCCGAGCAGCCGCCCCAGGTGCCACAGCCCCTCGGCGGTCTCGTCGGTCGCCATGCCCCACAGCGCCCGGGGGCCGCGCCGCATGCGCGGCCCGAAGGCCTCCAGCACCGGGGAGAGGTGTGCGGCCACCGCCGTCCGCAGCTCCCGGCGCAGCGCCTCCTCGTCCGGCACGGTCGTGGCCCGGGGGTGCGCGGCGGCCGGGTCGCCGGGCAGGCAGCTGAACTCCCCGGCGTCCGCCGTGATCCGGCCGTCGGCCCGGTGCAGGGAGACGGCCCGTCCCGGCAGCCGGGGCACTCGGCGGTCGAGGAACCAGGGGAGGGTGAACAGGAGACAGACGTGCCAGGCGTAGCGGTGCAGCCCGAAGCTCGCCACCACGTCCGGGCGGGCCCGCAGGCCGTAGTCGCGCAGCACCTGCGCCTCGTCCCAGGCGAGGTAGGCGTCCAGCTCGCCGCCGCCCGCCGCGAGGCCCGTCGCCGTGACCCAGCCGTCGCCGTGGCCCGGGGGGCCGGTCACGACGGTCACCGCCGGGAGGAGCTCCGTCATCCGGGCGTAGGCGCCCGCGATGGGAGAGATGGGAGAGCCGGGAGGGACGGGAGAGGCAGCAGGCATGGAAGGGACCACCGAATCCCGATCGTTGGCAGGTAAGCCTAACCTTACCCGGGCGGACCGGGGTTTGAACTGCCGCACAAGCCGCCTATCGTTCCCCCAGAGACCAGGAGGAACCCCAATGGAGCAGGGCAGACCCCACACCGCGGTGCCGCGGCCCGCCGCCGGTGTGCCGCGGCAGGCCACGCCGGGCGCGCGGGGGGAGCACACGCACGACGAGAGCCAGTTCATCCGCCGGGCGCCGCAGCGGTACTCCGTGCGCGGCCAGGTGCTCGACGCCCTCCGCAAGGCCCTCGTCAGCGGCGAGCTCGTGCCGGGCGAGGTCTACTCCGGCCCCGTGCTGGGGGAGCGCTTCGGGGTGTCCGCGACGCCCGTGCGCGAGGCCATGCAGCAGCTGGCGCTCGAGGGCGCCGTCGAGGTCGTCCCCAACCGCGGCTTCCGCGTCGCCAGCCGCACCCCGCGCGACCTCGCCGAGCTGGCCGAGGTCCGGGCCCTGCTCGAGGTGCCCGCCCTGCTGCGGCTGGCCCGCACGGTGCCCGCCCGGCGGTGGCAGGAGCTGCGGCCGCTCGCCGTGACGACGGCGGCCGTCGCCGCCGCCGGCGACCGGGCGGCGTACGCGGAGGCGGACCGGGCCTTCCACGGGGCGCTGCTGGAGCTGTCGGGAAACCGCCAGCTCGCGATCGTCGCCGGCGAGCTGCACCGCCGGGCGCAGTGGTCGGGCGCGGCCGACCCGGTGACCGACGCCGCCGAGCACCTCACCCTGCTGGACGCCCTCGCGGCGGGCGACCTCGCGGCCGTCGAGGCGGTGGCCACGCGCCACTGCGGCCCGGCCCCGGGCGCGTAGGGCCTGTCCGGCGGATCTTCGCGGGCTCCCGACGCCTGGCACGCGCGCTCGCCGCGTTGTCGGGATCGCCCGAGTACGCCCAGTACGAGGACGACCCTCCGCCTTGCGATCGCACGCGCCAGACGCCGCTCGCCGATCCACGAAGATCCACCGGACAGGCCCTGGCCTCCCGTCCCGTCCTACGAGGCCGGCGCCGGCCGGCCCAGCCGGTCCGCCAGCCAGGCCGGGACGCCGCCGAGCAGCCGGACCAGCCGGCCGGCCTCCGCGCGCAGCCGTGCCGCCTCCGCCTGGTCCGGCAGCACCGCGGCCAGGGAGGCCAGCGCCGGGGCGATACCCACCAGGTAGCCCAGCTCCTCCCGGATGCGCAGCGACTCGGCGAAGCCGTGCCGGGCGTCCGGCAGCCGGCCGTCGTGCTCGGCCATGGCCGCCACGTGCCGCCAGGTGGACGACAGCAGCAGCCGGTGGCCGTGCCTGGTCGCGCCCGTGTGGGCGCGCTGGAAGGCGGCGGTGGCGTCGGAGGGGTTGTCGGACAGGTGCTGGGCGATCAGGCCGCGCCGGAAGTCCAGCAGCGGTCGGGTCGGGGACTGCGGCGCCAGCAGCGCGGCCGCCCGCCCCAGCGCCGCCCGGGCCTCGTCGGCACGGTCGCGTACGCCCAGAAGAGTGGCGGCGTACGCGAGGTGGCCGCGCTCGCAGGCCGCCGCCCCGCGCTCCTCGTCATCGATGGCCAGGGCCTCCGCCGAGCGCAGCGAGTCCTCCGCCGCCTCCCAGCCCTCGCCGGTGAACACGCACCGCTCGACCAGCACCGCCGTGCGCCGCAGCGCCACCCCCGCCTCGGCGGCGGCCCGCGGGGCGAGCAGCGCGGCGGCGTCCTCCCAGCAGGCCCTCGAGCGCAGCCGCCAGACCGCGCGTTCGAGGGGGTCGCCCCCCTCGATATGTGGCTCCGACAACCCAGAATTCCGCATGGCGGTGTCCGCCACAGTGCCCTCCCCAAGCGCGCCGTCGAGCTGGAAGCCTGCTCCGATCTCAGCACGAGGACCCGGGCGCGGCCAAGGGTCAGGTGTGAACCGGTTCACAAACTCGGCACCGGGTGCGCGGCCCGCGACTCCCCCCGCGAAGATTACCGAAGAACTCCCGCTCCCTGAGCGGTAGTCCGCTCAGGTGATGAAGGGAAGGGCCCTCGGTCGCGAGGGGCGCGCCGGCGGCCGTCAGCTCATCCGCAGGGCCAGGAAGAAGTCGAGCTTGTCCTCCAAGCGCGACAGGTCGCGGCCCGTCAGCTGCTCGATGCGCCCCACCCGGTACCGCAGCGTGTTGACGTGCAGGTGCAGCCGCGTGGCGCAGCGCGTCCAGGAGCCGTCGCAGTCCAGGAACGCCTCCAGCGTGGGGATGAGCTCGGCGCGGTGGCGGCGGTCGTAGTCGCGCAGCGGGTCCAGCAGCCGGGCGGTGAAGGCGCGGCGGACGTCGTCGGGGACGAAGGGCAGCAGCAGGACGTGCGAGGCCAGCTCCTGGTGGCCGGCGGCGCACACCCGGCCCGGGCGGGCGGCGGCGACGCGGCGGGCGTGCCGGGCCTCCTCCAGGGCGCCGCGCAGGCCCTCCGCCGAGTGGACCGAGGCGCTGACGCCGAAGGTCAGCCGGCCGTCGTCGGCCAGGCCCGCGGTGAGCGGCTCGCGCACGGACGCCAGCAGGGCGTCGGCGTGCAGGCCGGCCGGCACGGACTCCTCGGTCCCGGTCAGCTCGGCCGGCAGCGGCACCAGGGCGACGGCCTCGTCGCCGGTATGGGCGACGGCGATGCGGTCGGAGGGCTCCGGGCCGGAGGCCCGCGGGTCGACCAGCACCTCCTCCAGCAGCGCCTGGGCCACCGGGCCGCCGGCGATGTCGCCGTCCTCCCACTCCACGCGGGCCACGACGACCTGCCAGTGCGGGGCCGTGCCCAGGCCCGGCAGCAGCACGGGGGCGGCCACCCGCAGCCGCGCCGCGATCTCGGCGGGCGCGGCGCCCGCCTGGACCAGCTCCAGGACCTCCTGGGCCAGCCGGCGGCGCACCGTACGGGCGGCGTCGCGCCGGTCGCGCTCGACGGCGATCAGCTGGGTGACGCCGTGCAGCAGGTCGAGGCGCTCCTCCGGCCAGTCGCCGGCGTCCGCCTCGACGGCCAGCAGCCAGTCGGAGAGCACCGTCTCGCGCACGTCCCGCGCGGAGGAGGCGCGGCCGCTGCTGCGAACGGGGAAGAGGGAGTACGTGCTGCCCGCCAGGCTCACCCGGTGCGGGCCGCGCCGGCCGCCGCGGGAGGCGGCCAGGTGCTCGCCGGCGAGGGCTGCGCCGACGGCGGCGGGCAGGTCGGGGCCCGCACCGGCCAGGGAGGAGCCGGCGATCTGCCGGCCGGTGGGGGAGAGCACCCAGGCCCGCAGGTCCAGGTCGGAGCCCAGCAGGTCCAGGACGACCTCGGGTCCGCCGCCCGCCGGGCCGCCCGTCATCAGCCGGCGGTGCCGGTCGACCACGGCCGCCAGGTCCCCGGCGCGCTCGCTGGAGACCTGCCGTACGACGTGCTCGGTGATGGAGGCGAAGGAGACCGTCTCGTGCACCGAGAACAGCGGCAGCCGGTGCCGGGCGCAGGCCTCGATCAGGTCGTCGGGGGTGGAGGCGATCTCCGCCTCGCCCGCGGCCAGCCCGGCCACTCCGGCGGACGTGAGGATGCGCACGAACCGCTCGGAGTCGGCCGGCTCCCGCCGCCAGGCGAGGCCGGTCAGGACCAGCTCCCCGCCGGAGAGGTAGCGGCTGGGGTCGCGCAGGTCGGTGGTCATCACGCCGCGCACCGTACGGTCCAGCTCGTCCTCGCCGCCGAGCAGCCGCAGGCCCAGCGCATCGGTCTCCAGCAGTGCGCGCAGCCGCATCGTGGGTCGCCGCCGATCTGTCTTCTTGTCACCAGTGGAATGCAGTGAGGTTTCTGAACCCCGTCTTTCGTTCGAATCTACAAGACGGGGGCCCTGGCCAGCCAACCGCTTCATGTTTTCGGTGACTGCACCGGTCGGGTGAGGCATCGCTGTACTGGCCGTGTGCCGCGCCGACAACGCCCCCGGACGCTCCCGGACGCCTCCGGGCCCCTTCGAGAACAGCCACGAGCGAGACCGCCCGCAGCCCCCCTCGAGAAGAGAACGCCCATGGACTTCCTGCGCCCCGCCGACTGGGAGGAGGCGCTGGCCGCCAAGGCCGCGCACCCCACGGCAGTGCCCATCGCGGGCGGCACGGACGTGATGGTCGAGATCAACTTCGACCACCGCCGGCCGGAGTACCTGCTCGACCTGAACCGCGTCGGCGAACTGTACGAGTGGCAGACCGACGGCCCCGACGTCCGCCTCGGCGCCGCCGTCCCCTACACCCGCGTCATGGAGCACCTGCGGGCCGAGCTGCCCGGCCTCGCGCTCGCCGCCCACACCGTCGGCTCCCCGCAGATCCGCAACCGCGGCAGCGTCGGCGGCAACCTCGGCGCCGCCTCCCCGGCCGGCGACAGCCACCCCGCGCTGCTGGCCGCCGGCGCCGACGTCGAGGTCCAGTCCGTGCGCGGCACCCGGCTGATCCCCGTCGAGGAGTTCTACACCGGGGTCAAGCGCAACGCCCTCGCGCCGGACGAGCTGATCAGGGCCGTACGCATCCGCAGGGCCACCGGCCCGCAGCAGTTCTCCAAGGTCGGCACCCGCAACGCCATGGTCATCGCCGTGTGCGCCTTCGGCGTCGCCCTGCACCCGCACGGCCGCACGATACGCACCGGCATCGGCTCGGCGGCGCCCACGCCCGTACGGGCCCGCGTCGCCGAGGAGTTCCTGGCCGCGGCCCTGGAGGAGGGCGGGCTGTGGGAGTCGGGGGGAGCCGTACCGCCGTCGGTGGCGGCCCACTTCGCCGAGCTCGCCGCCGGCGCCTGCAACCCCATCGACGACGTGCGCGGCAGCGCCGCCTACCGCAGGCGCGCCGTCGCCGTCATGGCCCGCCGCACGCTGGGCTGGGTCTGGGACGAGTACCGCCACAGCCAGGGAAGGGGAGCCCGGTGCGCGTGACCTTCACCGTCAACGGCCGCGAACAGGAGGCCGACGACGTCTGGGAGGGCGAGAGCCTGCTGTACGTGCTGCGCGAGCGGCTGGGCCTGCCCGGCTCCAAGAACGCCTGCGAGCAGGGCGAATGCGGCTCCTGTACGGTCCGCCTGGACGGCGTGCCGGTCTGCGCCTGTCTGGTGGCGGCGGGCCAGGCCGAGGGCCGCGAGGTCGTCACCGTCGAGGGCCTGGCGGGCCGCTCCGGGACGGCGGAACTCTCCGTCGTCCAGCAGGCGTTCGTCGACGCCGGCGCCGTCCAGTGCGGCTTCTGCACGCCCGGCCTGCTCGTCGCCGCCGACGACCTCCTCGAGCGCGTCCCCCAGCCCTCCGACGCCGACATCCGCGAGGCCCTCTCCGGCAACCTGTGCCGCTGCACCGGCTACGAGAAGATCCTCGACGCCGTGCGCCTGGCCGCCGCCCGCACCGGAGAGGGGGGCTGAGGCGTGCGCGACACCACCCCCGTCATCCCGGCCCAGGGCGGCCGCACCAGGGACGGCATCGGCGAGTCCACCCCGCGCCCCGACGGCGTCCCCAAGGTCACCGGCGAGTTCGCCTACGCCTCCGACCTGTGGCACGAGGACATGCTGTGGGGCTTCACCCTCCGCAGCCCGCACGCCCACGCCCGCATCCGCTCCGTCGACGTCTCCGCGGCCCTCGCCACGCCCGGCGTGCACGCCGTCATGACGCACGACGACCTGCCCGCCGCCACCCGCTACGGGCTGGAGATCCAGGACACCCCCGTCCTCGCCGACGGCGTGGTGCGCCACCACGGCGAACCCGTCGCCCTCGTCGCCGCCGACCACCCCGAGACCGCCCGCCGCGCCGCCGCCAGGATCAAGGTCGACTACGAGGAACTCCCCGTCGTCACCGACGAGAAGTCCGCCACCGCCCCCGGCGCCCCCGTCCTCCACCCCGGCCGCACGGACGCCCACGCCCCCATGTCGCGCACCCCAACATCGTCCACCGCCAGCCCGTCGTCCGCGGCGACGTGGCCGCCGCGAAGGCCCGGGCCGACGTCGTCGTCACCGGCGAGTACGAGATGGGCATGCAGGACCAGGCGTTCCTCGGCCCCGAGTCGGGCTTGGCCGTGCCCGCCGAAGACGGCGGCGTCGACCTCTACATCGCCACCCAGTGGCTGCACGCCGACCTCCGCCAGATCGCCCCCGTCCTCGGCCTGCCCGAGGACAAGGTCCGCATGACCCTCTCCGGCGTCGGCGGCGCCTTCGGCGGCCGCGAGGACCTGTCCATGCAGGCCCACGCCTGCCTGCTGGCGCTGCGCACCGGCCGCCCCGTGAAGATCGTCTACAACCGCTTCGAGTCCTTCTTCGGCCACGTCCACCGCCACCCCGCCAAGCTCGCCTACGAACACGGGGCCACCCGCGACGGCACGCTGCTCTACATGACGTGCCGCATCGTGCTCGACGGCGGCGCGTACGCCTCCTCCTCCCCGGCCGTCGTCGGCAACGCCGCCTCCCTCTCGGCGGGCCCCTACGAGATCCCCCACGTCCGCGTCGAGGCCCTCGCCCTCTACACCAACAACCCGCCCTGCGGCGCCATGCGCGGCTTCGGGGCGGTCCAGGCCTGCTTCGCCTACGAGGCCCAGATGGACAGGCTCGCGGCCGCGCTGGAGATGGACCCGGTGGAGTTCCGGCGCCGCAACGCCATGTCGCAGGGGTCGGTGATGCCCACCGGGCAGGTCGTGGACGCCCCCGCGCCCGTCGCCGAACTCCTGCGCCGCGTCAAGGCGATGCCCCTGCCGCCCGACCGCCAGTGGGAGAGCGCCGGCGGCGCCCCGGACGTACGGGCGCTGCCCGGCGGTCTGTCCAACACCACCCACGGCGAGGGCGTCGTGCGCGGGATCGGCTACGCCGTCGGCATCAAGAACGTGGGCTTCTCCGAGGGCTTCGACGACTACTCCACCGCCCGGGTGCGGCTGGAGACCACCGGCGGCGAGGCCGTGGCCACCGTCCACACCGCGATGGCCGAGGTGGGCCAGGGCGGCGTCACCGTCCACACCCAGATCGCCCGCACCGAGCTCGGCGTCGCCCGGGTCGTCCTCCACCCCGCCGACACCCGCGTCGGCTCCGCCGGCTCCACCTCCGCCTCCCGGCAGACCTACGTCACCGGCGGCGCGGTCCGGCGCGCGTGCGAGAAGGCGCGGGAGGAGGTGCTCGAGCGGGGCCGGGCGCGGTTCGGGACGTACCACCCGGCCTGGGCGACCGCCGAACTCCTGCTGGAGGACGGCAAGGTGGTCACCGACGGCGGCGAGGTCCTCGCCGACCTCGTCGACGTGCTCGGGGACGAGGCCGTCGAGGCCGAGGTGGAATGGCGGCACCGCCCCACCGAGCCCTTCGACCCGCACACCGGCCAGGGCTTCGGCCATGTGCAGTACTCCTTCGCCGCGCACCGCGCGGTCGTCGAGGTCGACACCGAGCTCGGCCTGGTCAAGGTCGTCGAGCTGGCCTGCGCCCAGGACGTCGGCAAGGCGCTCAACCCGCTCTCCGTCACCGGCCAGATCCAGGGCGGCACCACCCAGGGCCTGGGCCTCGCCGTCATGGAGGAGATCGTCGTGGACCCGGCGACCGCCAAGGTCCGCAACCCCTCCTTCACCGACTACCTGATCCCCACCATCCTCGACACCCCCGCCATCCCCGTCGACATCCTCGAACTCGCCGACACCCACGCCCCCTACGGGCTGCGCGGGGTCGGCGAGGCCCCCACGCTCTCCTCGACGCCCGCCGTCGTGGCGGCCGTCCGCCAGGCCACGGGCCTGGCCCTGACGCGGGTGCCGGTGCGGCCGGAACACCTCACGGGCACCTGACCCCACAGCGTCGTCATCCGTTTCGTCTCGGGCCGTCCCCCGGGTCGTGCAGCCCCCACCGGACCCTGGAGCAGGCACCATGACCCACGCACCCGCCCGGCACCCCACGGCGGCGGGCCCGCGCCCGTCCGCCGGACGGTCCCGGCTCGACCGGTACTTCCACCTCACCGACCGGGGGTCGACCGTCGCCCGCGAGGTGCGCGGCGGCATCACGACCTTCATGGCCATGAGCTACATCCTGCTGCTCAACCCCCTGATCCTGTCCGGCCCGGACGCCGCCGGGCGCACCCTCGGCCGGGCCGCCCTGATCACCGCCACCGCCTTCGCGGCCGCCCTCTCCACCCTGCTGATGGGCCTGATCGGCAGGGTGCCGCTCGCGCTCGCCGCCGGGCTGGGGGTCTCCGGGGTGCTCTCCACCCAGGTCGTCGCCCACCTGACCTGGCCGCAGGCGATGGGCATGTGCGTCCTGTACGGCGTGATCATCATGCTGCTGGTCCTCACCGGGCTGCGCGAGCGGGTCATGAACGCCATCCCGCAGGCGCTCAAGCACGCCATCACCATGGGCATCGGGATGTTCATCGCCCTGATCGGGCTGGTCAAGGCGGGCTTCGTGCACGCCGCGACGTCCGGCGGCCCGGTCACCCTGGGACCGGCCGGCGAGCTGGCGGGCTGGCCGGTGCTGCTGTTCTGCGTCACCCTGCTGCTGATCTTCATGCTGCAGGCGCGCGAGGTCCCCGGAGCGATCCTCATCGGCATCGTGGCCGGCACGGTCCTCGCCGTCATCGTCGACGCGGTGGCCGACCCCGGCCCGAAGACCTGGCAGAACGGCCGGCCCGCGCTCGAGGGAGGCGCGGTGTCCATGCCGGACTTCTCCCTCTTCGGGCAGGTGGAGTTCGGCGGCTGGGGCGCGGTCGGCGGGGTCACCGTCGCGATGACCGTCTTCACCCTGGTGCTGGCCGGCTTCTTCGACGCCATGGCCACGATCATCGGCGTGGGCACCGAGGCGGGCCTGGCCGACGAGCGGGGCCGGATGCCGGGCCTGAGCAGGGCGCTGCTCGTCGACGGCGCGGGCGGAGCGATCGGCGGGGCTGCGGGCGCCTCGGGCCAGACGGTCTTCGTGGAGTCGGCGACCGGGGTGGGCGAGGGCGCGCGGACCGGCCTGGCGTCCGTCGTCACCGGACTGCTCTTCACCGCCTGCCTGTTCTTCACCCCGCTCACCCGTATCGTGCCCGGCGAGATCGCGGCGGCGGCGCTGGTCGTCATCGGCGCCATGATGGCCGGCCAGGCCCGGCACATCGACTGGACCGACCGGGCGGTGTCCGTCCCGGTCTTCCTGACCGTGGTGCTGATGCCGTTCACGTACTCCATCACGGCCGGCGTCGGCGGCGGCGTCATCGCGTACACGGCCATCAAGGCGGGCCAGGGCCGGTGGCGCGAGCCCGGCGCCTTCCTGTGGGCGCTGAGCCTGGTCTTCGCGGGCTACTTCGCCCTGCACCCCATCGAGCACTGGCTCGGCGTGAAGTGACGCGAGCCCGCAGCGACATGAAGGAGAGCGACGCCGTGCTGGACATCGCCGAGGAACTGAGCCGCTGGTGCGCGGAGGGGCGCGACGCCGCCGTCGCCACGGTCGTGGCCGTACGCGGCAGCGCGCCCCGGCAGCCCGGCGCCGCCCTCGCCGTCGACGCGGGCGGCACGGCGATCGGCTCCGTCTCCGGCGGCTGCGTGGAGGGCGCGGTCTACGAGCTGTGCCGCGAGGCGCTGCGCACGCGACGGCCGGTGCTGGAACGGTTCGGCTACTCGGCCGAGGACGCGTTCGCCGTCGGCCTGACGTGCGGCGGGGAGATCGACGTCCTCGTGGCGCCGCTGGAGGCCGTGCCGGCCGCGGCGCTGCGCGCGGCGGCGCACGGCGAGCGGGTGGCGCTGGCCCGCGTGACGGCGGGCCCGCCCGGCAGGCTGGGGCGCGCCCTGCTCGTACGCCCCGACGGCACCGCGCACGGCACCCTGGGCCCGGCCGCCCTGGACCGCGCCGCGGCCGCCGAGGCCCGTGCCCTGCTGGACGCGGGCCGCACGGGCACGGTCGACCTCCGCGAGGACGGGGTGCGGCTGCTGGTCGAGTGCAGCGTGCCGCCGCCGCGCATGCTCGTCTTCGGCGCGATCGACTTCGCGGCCGCGCTGGTGCGGGCGGGGAAGTTCCTCGGCCACCGCGTCACCGTGTGCGACGCCCGCCCGGTCTTCGCGACGCCCGCCCGCTTCCCGGAGGCCGACGAGGTCGTCGTGGACTGGCCGCACCGCTACCTCGCCACCCAGGACCTCGACGCGCGCACGGCCGTGTGCGTCCTCACCCACGACGACAGGTTCGACGTACCCCTGCTGGAACGGGCGCTGCGGCTTCCGGTCGCGTACGTCGGCGCCATGGGCTCGCGCCGCACCCACGAGCGGCGGCTGGAGCGGCTGCGCGAGGCGGGCCTGGGCGAGGCGGAACTGGCGCGGCTGCGCTCCCCGATCGGGCTCGACCTGGGGGCCCGTACGCCCGAGGAGACGGCCCTGTCCATCGCCGCGGAGATCGTCGCGGTCCGGCGCGGGGGCGCGGGCGGGCCGCTCACCGGCGGGCGGACGCCCATCCACCGCGAACCGCGTCCGGCCGGGGCCCGCGGAACGGCCGTGGAGTGCCCTGTGTAACGATGCGTCGCACTCTTGTTCCCCTAGTTCAGAGAGTCACCTTGTCTCCTTCCAGATCCGGTTGGACCCGCACCCTCGCCGTGGCACTGGCCATGGCCGCGTGCGGCGGGACGGCCACCGCCACGGTGGCCGTCGCAGCACCACAGTCGACGGGCGACACCCGCGCGGCCGAGACGTACTGGACGGCCGAGCGCATGGCCGGGGCCAAGCCGCTCGAGGCGGGCCACACCACGCAGCCGGCGAAGCCGCGCTCCGGCATCACCGGTTCCCCGGGCCTCGCCGCCCCGTCCGGAACACCCAAGGGCTCCTACGGCGACGGCATACCCGCCGTCGGCACGTTCTTCAGCAGCTCCGGCCCGACCGGCGCCACCTACTGCACCGCCAGCGTCGTGCGGAGCGCGGGCCGCAACCTCGTGCTGACCGCCGGGCACTGCGCCAAGTCCCTGGCCGGCGGCGGCCAGCGCATCTTCGTCCCGCAGTACCGCAAGGGACTGGACGCGGCCCACCAGCCCTACGGCGTCTTCCCCGTCGACAAGGTCTTCACCGACCCGCGCTACACCCGCAACAGCAAGGGCGCCGACTCCGACCTCGACTTCGGCTTCGCCCGCCTGTCGCCCAACGCGCAGGGCGCCCAGGTGGAGGACCGCACGGGCGGCCTGCGGCTGACGGACACCCCCCGCTGGACCAGCACGGTCAACGTCATCGGCTACCCCGGCGCGTACAACCCCGACCAGCGGGCCATCGGCTGCACCGTGCCGTCCTCGCGGCTGCCGGGCTTCCGCCAGATGCAGATGAAGTGCGGCGGCTACTACGGCGGCGTCTCGGGCGGCCCGTGGATCACCAACTACGACGCCAAGACCCGCACCGGCGACATCATCGGCAACATCGGCGGCTACAACGGCGGCGGCGACACCGCCAACGACGACTGGCTCAGCTACTCCCCGGTCTACGACGGCGAGATCCGGGCCCTGTACGACGACGCCGTCGCCGACCGCACGCCGCAGCGCTCCGGCGCCTACACCGCGCCCTCGGACAAGGGCCGCCTGTCCGGCGCCGCCTCGACCTGGACGCACGCGAACCACCTCGCGTCCGGCGACTTCACCGGCGACGGCCACGACGACATGCTGACGATCTGGAGCGACGGCGAGGTCACCCTGTACACGGGCGACGGCGCGGGCGGCTTCGGCGCGGAGAAGCAGCTGTCCAAGGCGACCTACTGGCAGCGGGCCAAGGCGGTCACCGCCGGCGACTTCAGCGGCTCCGCGCTCCCGGACCTCATGGTGCGCTGGGACACCGGCAAGCTCAGCTACTACGAGGACGTCAAGCCCTCCGGCTTCGGCAAGGAGTACACGCTCGCGAGCGCCGGCTCCGCGTGGAAGGACGCCGCGCAGATCACCGCGGGCCGTTTCAACTCCACCTCCAAGGCGAACGACCTCGTCGTGCGCTGGGCGGACGGCAAGGTCACCCTGCACTCCTCGGTGACCTCCTCCGGCCTCGGCACCGAGCGCACCCTGGCCGCCTCCGGCTCGTTCTGGAAGAACGCCGGAGCGCTGACCAGCCTGCGCCCGGCCGGCCAGGACACCTCGAACGTGGTGGTGCGCTGGGCCGACGGCTCGCTGGGCAGCTTCGCCCTCACCTCCGGGGGCGGCCTGTCCGGCACCCGGCTGCAGGGCCCCAACGCCTCCTGGACGCCCACGGTCATGGTCGCCGGCGACTTCGACGGCGGCGACCGCCCCGACGACCTCGTCGTGCGCTGGTCCAACGGCGAGACCTCGCTGTACGGCGGGACGCGGAGCGACGCCCTGGGCACGTGGACGGCGCTGGTGCAGCCGTAGCGTCCCCTGCCGGGCCCGGGTGCCGGACGGACCGCGAGAGCGCGGCCGCCCGGCACCCGGGCTCTTTCGCGACCGGCCGCCGTCACAGCTCCAGGTCGGCGAAGAGGGAGGCGTGGTCGGAGGCCTGGTCCTGCGGTCCGTGGACGGTGTCGAACGTGACGGCGGACTCGGCGATCCCGCGCGTCTCCACCCGCACCTTGGTCACCTTGCCGAACAGCTCCGGCGAGAACATCACGTAGTCGATCTTTTCATCTGCCGTGCACTTGCCGTGGGTGCCGGGCGGCCCCTGGTAGCTGCCGTGGGTCATCGCGTCCTGCAGGCCGGCGCCCAGGAGGAACCCGAGCGCCTCGCTGTCCGGGGTGTCGTTGAGGTCCCCGGCGACCACGACACGGTCCGAGCGCCCGAGGGCGTCCCGGTAGATCTGGGCGACGCGCTCGCCCTGCAGCTTGCGCTTGTCCGCACCACCGCCGCCGCGCTTGCTCTTGAAGTGGTTCCCCAGCAGCCACAGCGGCTTGCCGCCGACGTCGATCTCGAACTCCGGGCAGTCCCGGCTGAAGATCTCCCGGCCGTTCTTGGTGTCGAAGATGTGCGAGCGCACCGAGGTGATCGGGTGCCGGCTGAGCAGCCCCACGTCGATGCCGCGGATGTCGTTGCCGTCGATCAGCAGGTTGAACGGATAGGCCGGCGCGCCGAGCTGACCGTGCAGCACCTGCTGGTTGAAGCGGTGCAGGGTGAGCCGGTCCTCGACCTCGACGGTGAGCAGTATGTCGGCGTTCACCTCGGCGATCACCTTGGCGGTGTTCCTCAGGGCGTCCAAGGTGAGGTCACCCCGGACCAGCTCGGCCCAGCCGACCCAGGTCGTCCGCCCGGTGACCTCGGCTCTGACCTGGATGTTACGGCCCTCGCCCTTGAGGAGCCTGGCCATGCCCTTGGGCTCGTTCACCAGGATCGTCTGGGTGGAGATCTCCTGGGAGACGTCGACGCTGTGCGCGAGGAGGATCGTGATGATGTCCTCTTTGTCATGCTCCGAGTACGCGTCCTGTTCGAGGATCTCGACGAGTCTTCGGAAGGCGTCGAGCACTTCGTCGCGTTTCCCGGCGTCCTGGATGCCGAAGACGACGGGCCGCCGGAAGAGGTTCTCGGCGTTGAAGGTGGCGATGCGCAGGGTCATGGTGCGCCTCCTCCCACGCCTCCCATTGTCCGGGCGCGCCTCGGCGCTGTCGAACGGAGGAGCGGGCCCTCGCAGCGGAAGTCCGCCGTTCCGGCCGGGCGGTCGGACCAGACGTCGACCTTGCCGAAGGAGCAGTTCATGTCGGCGAGGTTGTTGGAGGCGCCCTTGGTGCGGTCGAGTATGAAGTAGTCGACCGTCTCGGACATGTCCTTGAAGACCAGGTCGGCGTTGCCGGGGCTGCTCAGGTTCGCGGTGATGCGGCCCGTGCAGACGAAGCGGGGGCGGTCGGTGGTGCGGGCGGTGCCGCACTCGGGACTCTGGCCCGTCGCCGCGGCGAAGGACGAGCGGACCTGGTCGGCCGTGGCCTGCTGCAGGCGGTTGACCGGCGTGTACGTGGTCTCCGGCACGTACAGGTCCTTGACCTTGGCGATCTGCTTGTCGAGGAAGGCGTTGTAGTCCCCCTGCACGTTCCCGTCCCGGCCCATGCGGTTGCGCCAGGCGTCGAAGCCGGACACGTCGTTCGCCCGCAGGTAGCCGTACATCTCCCTGAGAGCCGAGGGGCGTTCGGTCCACAGGAACTCGAAGAAGGTGCCCGCGTACGAGTAGAACCGGAAGCCGTCGCGGTCGTACTCCGCGTGCAGCAGCTGGTCGACGGTCATCCGCGGCTTGTTGCCCGCCGTGTCGTTGATGACGCTCTGCACCAGGGACTTGCGGACCCTGATGCCGTCGTCGCGGGTGGCACCGTCGAAGAACTCGGCCGTGCCCTCGTCCATCGCGGTGGTGCGGTCGTTCTGGTACCAGGGGCCCTCGCCGAAGCTGCCGGGCACCGCCCAGCGGCCGTTGAGGTAGTGGGTGTACTCGTGGCGGAACAGCTCCTCCAGCGTGAGCGTGGAGTCCTGCGGTACGCGGCGCTCGTACGTGTAGAAGGTGGCGCCCTTCTCGATGTAGATGCCGCCGTTGTTGGTGGCCATGCCCGTCAGCAGCGGGTGGTAGATCTCGTAGTCGGCGCGCGAGGCGTACAGCACGATGTTCAGCGTGGTGTTGGTGTCGCCGGCCAGCGGCTGCTCGGTGCCCAGGACGCGGTGGTACTGCGCCTTGACCTGCTTGCTCGCGTAGTAGAGGCGGTCGACGGTGGTGCGCGGCAGGGCGGTGCGGACCTTGATGCCGCCGTTGTCGTACGTGTAGGTGTACGGGAAGATGCGGTTCTCGATGTCCGCCTTGCACACCCCGTACTGCTTGCACATCTGCAGTTCGTTCAGCCAGTTGACGATCTTGCCCCAGGGGGCGCTGCCCTGGCCGAAGTTGCGGGAGACGGTGTCCAGCACTCCGCCCAGCGAGGAGCTGATCTCGCTCTTGACCGCGGCGACCTGGCTGAGCCGGCCGTACTCGTTGAGCGCGTCGCGCACCACCCACTCGTTCTCGCCGCCCTTGAGGTGGGTGTGGCCGGCGAAGGCCTTGAGGGCGGCGCGGTAGGCGGGGTCGGCGGCCACGGCCGCGTCGAAGGCGGGGTCGTCGTTGTAGACGCCCAGGTAGCCCACGGACAGTGCGCCCAGCGCGGCGCCGCCCCAGGCCCGGTCCTTCGCGGTGTCGGGGTGGGAGGCGTCCATCGTGCCCAGGACCCGCTTCAGCAGCGGCAGCTGGTGGTGGCGCAGCCCCGGGGAGCTGGCGGCGTAGAGGGCTTCGCGCAGGGTCTCGCCGTTGGTGCGGGTGGCGTCGAAGGTGCGTGCCGCGCTGCCGAAGTAGTACACCGCGCGACGGACGGCCTCCACGGTCTGCGGGTCCGTGTGGTCGATCTCGTCGTGCGAGAAGTCGTGGTAGGCGGCGGCGTGGAGATAGGTGAACATCTCCAGCACGTGGGTGGTGTTCTTCCCGTCGTGGGAGTAGCCGTACCGCTCGGCGCGCTGGGCGACGGCCCGCACGTGCTCCTTCGTCATGACGCGGGCCAGCCGCTGGTCCCAGGTCCACAGGATGTCGCGCAGACAGCCGTCCGCGGTGACGGCCGGGTCGGCGAGGAATTCGGCGAACTGCTCGGGGCCGAGCCGGCTGACGCCGTCGAGCGTGCAGGGAACGCTGGTGCCGCCCACCTTGGCGCGCGGGGCGAGGGACTTCGCCTTGCCCTTGTCCTTGGCGTCCCCGCTCCCCTTGCCCTGCGGCGTGGCCGGGCCCGGCACACGGGCCCGCGTCAGGTCGCCCGGCCCCGCCTTGGACAGGTCGGCCGGCTTGGGGGCCTTGGCCAGGCGGGTGACCTCGTCGAAGGGGTTGGGGGCGGGGTGTCCGTCCGCGCGGCCGCCGGGGCGGGCGTGGCGGACGAGGACGCCGGCGCGGGGGAGTCCGCGAGGCCGGGCTGCACGACGGTGGCGCACAGCGTCGCCGCTATCGCGGCGGTGAGCAGGGATCTGCGCAGGGTTCTGGAGTGGTTCACCGATGACTCCTGTGGGTGGGAGGTGTGTGTGATGCGCACGCGAATTGGGGGGTGCGGGCGTGCGGGTTCACGGCGGCGCGGCGGGGGTTCCCCAACTGCCGCCTGGCGGGCGGTGCGTGAGGGGCCGCTGCGGCGCCATGTGATGCGTAACGTAGTAATGTGAAATGTTACTGACAACCCCTTAGATGTTTTGGATTTTGTCCGGCAGCAAGGGGAAGGCCATCGACGCAGGTCAACGGGGGTCCGGTGAACACCAAGCAAAAAAGCGTTATTTCAGGGCCGGGAATACCGTCTCTGGCGGCGCTGCTCGCCGCCGTCCTGCTGCTCCTCTGCACCCCGCCACCCGCCGAGGCGGCCGGCCGGGCCGCGACGCGGGACGACCCCGCCCGGTGCGCCCTGCCCGGCACCACCGGCTGGACCGACGAAGGACACGACACCGACGACACGGTCTTCCAGCGGCCCCTGGGGACCATCGCCGTCGGCATGATCTTCGTGGACTTCCCCGACGCGCCCGCCACCGAGTCGCCCGGCACCGACAGCGCCCGGATCACCCCCGGCGCCGACTGGCTGTGGTTCGCCTCCCACGGCAAGACGTGGCTGTCCATCAGCGAGCACCGGCGCTGGGTACGGATGCCGCACCGCTCCACCGACTACGGCTTCGCCCGCGGCCTCACCCACGAGACGCACGAGGCGTACATCGCGGACGCCGTGCGCGCCGCCGACCCGTCCACCGACTTCTCGCGCTACGACATGCTCTACGTCGTCCCCACCCGCAACGCCGCGGCCATCTCCTTCACCCCCACCTACCTCTACGAGCCCGGCACGCCGGGCGTCGTCGCCGACGGCAACCGCCTCAGGTGGGCCGTGACCTTCGGCCAGGACATGTGGCACTGGGACGAGCGGCTCGTGGGCCACGAGACCGCCCACACCTTCGGCCTGCCCGACCTGTACGCCTTCGACGCGGGAAGCGACGCCCACCGCTTCGTCGGCGGCTGGGACGTGATGGGCCTGATCAGCGGTGCCGGACCGCAGTATCTGGCCTGGCACGCGTGGAAGCTCGGCTGGACCGACGACGGCCAGGTCGCCTGCCGGGCCTCCACGGGCGCCGACACTGTACGCCTGACCGCCGTCGAGTACGGCGGCGGCACCGCGATGGCAGTGGTGCGCACCGGCCCCACGAGCGCTTACGTCGTCGAGTCGCGGCGGGCGGTCCGGGCGGACGAACGGGCCTGCGGGACCGGCGCGCTGGTCTACAAGGTCGACTCGTCCGTACCGACCGGCAAGGGCCCGGTCCGGGTGATGGACGCCAGGCCCGATGCCACCCCGCCGAGCGGCTGCCGCCCGCTGGACGACGCCCCCTACCGGGCGGGCCAGTCCTTCACCGACGCGGCGGCCGGCGTCCGTATCGACGTGCTGAGCTCCGACGGCCTCGGCGACACGGTCCGCGTCACCAAGTCCTAGAAACCAGCGATCGGTACGATCCGGTGGTGCCCTGAATCCCCCCATGGAGTCAGGGCACCACCGCGACGGCGGCCTCAGGCCGCCGTTCCCGGGAAGTGGCACGCCACTTCCCGCGCCTCACCCGGAGCGGCGACGCGCAGCAGCGGCGCCTCGGTCCGGCAGATCTCCTGGGCCTTGGGGCAGCGCGGATGGAACGTGCAGCCCGGTGGGGGAGCCGCCGGGCTCGGCGGGTCGCCCGCCAAAGTGATCCGCTCACGGGCCCGCTCGGCGGCCGGGTCCGGCAGCGGAACGGCCGAGAGCAGGGCCTGGGTGTAGGGGTGGGCGGGGGCGGCGTACACCCGCTCCTTGGCGCCGATCTCCACGATCCGCCCCAGATACATCACCGCCACCCGGTCGCACACCCGCTTGACCACCGACAGGTCGTGGGCGATGAAGAGGTAGGCCAGCCCCAGCTCCCGCCGCAGCCGTTCCATCAGGTTGACGATCTGGGCCTGGACGGAGACGTCGAGGGCGGAGACCGGTTCGTCGGCGACGACCAGACGGGGGCCGGTGGCGAGCGAACGGGCGATGCCGATGCGCTGGGCCTGGCCGCCGGAGAACTCGTGCGGATAGCGGTCGAGATGCTCGGGGATCAGCCCGACCAGCTCCATGAGCTCCGCCGCCCGCCGGCGCGCCTCGGCCTGCGACGTGCCCTGCACCAGCAGCGGGTCGGCGATGATCCGGGACACCGTCTGGCGGGGGTTGAGGGAGGAGTGCGGGTCCTGGAAGACCATCTGCAGCTCCCGGCGCAGCGGCTTCAGCTCGCGCCGGCCCAGCCGGCTGATGTCGCGGCCGTCGTAGGTGATCGATCCGGCCGTCGGCTCCAGCAGCCGCACGATCATGCGGCCGGTGGTGGACTTGCCGCAGCCGGACTCCCCGACCAGCCCCAGGGTCTCGCCCGGGGCGATGTCGAAGCTGACGCCGTCGACGGCGCGTACGGGCGCCGAGCGGCGGCGGCCGGGGAAGGTCATCCTCGCGTCCCGTACGGACAGCAGGGGAGCGGCGGTCGCGGTCATGGGGTGCCTTTCCGGGCCGGGGCGGGGGTGTGCAGGGGCAGGTGGCAGGCGACCAGCCGCCCGCCGGCCGCGGCGGGCCCGGGCCGCTCCCGCGCGCAGCGCTCGCGCTCGGCCGGGGCCGCGGCGGCCGCGCGCGGGCAGCGGGGCGCGAAGGCGCAGCCGGGGGCCGGGGCCAGCAGCGAGGGCGGGCTGCCGGGGATCGCGCGCAGGGGCGCGTCGTCGGCGTCGTCGAGGCGGGGAGGGAGTCGAGCAGACCGCGGGTGTAGGGGTGGGCGGGGTCGGTGAACAGGGCGTCCACCGGCGCCTGTTCGGCGGCCCGCCCGCCGTACATCACCAGCACGTCCTGGGCGACGCGGGCGATGACGCCGAGGTCGTGCGTGATCATGACGACGGCCAGTCCCCGGTCCTGCTGCAGGCGGACGATCAGATCCAGGATCTGCGCCTGGACGGTGACGTCGAGGGCGGTGGTCGGCTCGTCGGCGATGAGCAGGTCGGGTTCGCAGGCGAGCGCCATGGCGATCATCGCGCGCTGGCGCATGCCGCCGGAGAACTGGTGGGGGTACTCGCCCGCCCGCCGCGCCGGCTCCGGGATGCCGACCTCGCCGAGCATCTCGACGGCCCGCCGGCGGGCGGCGGCCCGGCGGGAGCCGAAGTGGACGCGGTGGTGCTCGGCGATCTGCTCGCCGACGGTGTAGTAGGGGTGGAGGCTGGAGAGCGGGTCCTGGAAGATCATCGCCATCCGGCGGCCGCGCAGCCGGTTCAGCTCGCCCTCGGCCAGCCCGACGAGCTCCCGCCCGTCCAGGGCGATGGAGCCGGTGACCTCGGCGCCGGTGTGCAGGCCCATCACGGCCAGGGAGGTGACGGACTTGCCGGAACCGGACTCGCCGACGATGCCGAGCGTGTGCCCGCGGCGCACCGAGAAGGCGAGCGAGTCCACGGCCCGCACCGGCCCGCGGCCGGTGCGGAAGGTGACGGTCAGGTCCCTGACCGACAGCAGGGGGGCCTCGTCGGCCATCAGAACCTCACCCTCGGGTCGACGACGGCGTAGAGCAGGTCGACGGCCAGGTTGGCGACGACGATGAAGGTGGCGGCCAGCAGGGTGACGCCGAGGATGACCGGCTGGTCGCCGGTGGACAGCGCGCCGTAGAACAGCCGACCGATGCCCGGCAGTCCGAAGATGGACTCGGTGATGACCGCGCCCGCGAGCAGGCCGCCCAGGTCCATGCCGAAGATGGTCAGGATGGGCGTCATGCCCGCGCGCAGGGCGTGCTTGACCACGACGGTCCGGCGCGGCAGGCCCTTGGCGCGGGCGGTGCGGATGTACGGCTCCGCCAGCGTCTCGATCATCGAACCGCGGCTCTGGCGCGCGTACATGGCGGCGTACAGGACGGCCAGGGCGAGCCACGGCAGGAGCAGGTTCGACGCCCAGTCGGCGGGGTCGTCGGCGAAGGGCACGTACTGCGGGTAGGGCAGCAGGCCGGCCACCCGGATCAGGCCGTAGATCAGCATCATGGAGGTGAAGTAGACCGGCATGGACGCGGCGGCGACGGCGCCGACCATCAGGGCCTTGTCGGTGAGGGTGTCCTTGCGCAGGGCCGCGGCGACGCCCGTGCTCAGGCCGAGCAGCAGCCACAGCACGGCGGCGCCCAGGGCCAGCGAGGCCGAGACCGGCAGGCGGTCCATCAGCAGGTCCCAGACGGCCTCGGAGTTCTCGTACGAGTAGCCGAGGCAGGGGAAGTCGCAGTGCAGGGCGTACTGCCCGCTGCCCATGGTGCGGCCGGTGAAGACGCCGGTGACGAAGTCCGCGAACTGCCGCCACAGCGGCTGGTCCAGGCCCATATGGGCGCGGATCGCCTCCAGCCGTTCGGTGCTGCAGGACTTGCCGCAAGCGGCGGCCGCGGGGTCGGAGGGCAGGACGTAGAAGACGGTGAAGGTGACGGCGGCGATGGCCAGGAGGACGCCGGCGACGCCGAGGAGCCGGCGGGCGGTGTAGAGGATCACGCGCGGCCGCTCCTCGGGTCGAGGACGTCGCGCAGCGCGTCGCCGAGCAGGGTGAAGGCGAGCACGGTCAGGAAGAGACAGGCGCTCGGGATGACGAAGTACATGGGGTCCGTGTCGTAGAAGGCGACGCTCTCGGCGATCATCTGGCCCCAGGAGGGGGTGGGCGGCCGGACGCCGACGCCCAGGTAGCTCAGAGCCGCCTCGGTGGCGATCATGCCGGGGATGATCAGCGTGGTGTAGGCGATGACGGGGCCGGAGACGCCCGGGAGGATGTCGCGGGTGAGGATGCGCCAGGGGCCGGCGCCGCCGACGCGGGCGGCGTCGACGTACTCGCGGTGCTTGAGGGACAGCGCCTGGCCGCGGACGACGCGGGCGACACCGGGCCAGCCGAACAGCCCGATGACGGCGGTCATCAGCGCGACGCGGTTGACGTCCTTGGCCACCGACATCATCGCGATCATGAAGATGAGGGAGGGGAAGGACATGGTGAGGTCCATCAGGCGGGAGAGCACGGCGTCGGTGCGGCCGCCGAAGTAGCCGGCCGCGATGCCGGCCGCCGTCCCGGCGACGACGACGATCGCGGTGGCGGTGAGCGCGATGAACAGCGAGACCTGCGCGCCGTGGACGACGCGGGCGAAGAGGTCGCGGCCGGTGACGGGCTCCACGCCGAGCCAGTGGTCGGCGGAGATCCCGCCGAGCGGGCCGAGTGGCCGGCCGCCGAGGTAGGGGTCGACGGCGGTCTTGTCGAACTCCTCGGGGGACCAGCCGCCGAGCGCGCTCAGCAGCGGGGCGGACGCCGCCACGATCAGGAAGAGGGCGACGACGGCGAGGGAGATCCGTACGGACGCGCGGCGGCGCAGTTCCGCGCGGGCCAGGCGCCAGGGGCCGGCGGCGGGGGGCGGGGGTCGTCTGCGGGGCGGGTGCGGTGGTGGTCATGGCGGGCGGCCCTCAGCCCTGGCCCTTGGCCGGGTCCTTGAGCCCGACGGTGGCGTAGTCGAGCTGGCCGCCGAAGGAGGTGTGCCCGTAGGCGCCGGCGATGTTGGTGCCCAGGACCAGCGGCCACCGGCGGACGAGCACGGGGACGGCGGGCGCCTTGGCGAGGATCTCGCCGTCGAGCTTCCGCCAGGCTCCGGCGGCCTCCTTGGAGTCGGTCATGGCGGCGATCTCGTCCATCCGCTTCATGGTCGCGTCCTCGCGGAAGAGCGAGTGGTTGCCGGAGTTGCCCTTCTCCTTGATGAAGCGGCCGTCGAAGACGAAGGGCAGGAAGGTCGAGCCGGAGGGGTAGTCGGGGCACCAGCCGGTGTACACCAGGTCGGTGCGGTTCTTGGTGTCGCCGATGGTGGCGTAGAACGCGGACGGGTCCACGGTCTCGATGGTGACCTTGATGCCGGCCTTGCCGAGGGACTGCTGTATCGCCTCGGCCCTGCCCTTGTCGCCGGAGGAGACGGTGAGCTTGGTGGAGAGGCCGTCCGGCTTGCCGGCCTCCTTCAGCAGCCGCTTGGCCCTCTCGGTGTCGCCGGTGGCGGGGATCTTCAGGGTGTCGGGCTGCCTGCCGCCGAAGAGCGTGGCCGGCATGTAGGCGGTCGACGGGTCGTTGAGGGCGGGGCCGCCGGAGGCGGTCAGGACGGCGTCCCGGTCGAGGGCGTACTGCACGGCCTGGCGCACCCTGACGTCGTCGAAGGGGGCCCGGCCGGTGTGCATCTGGAGCATGTCGGTGCAGTTCTGGGACTCGGCGAGCAGCCGTGAGCGCACCTCGGCGCTGGGCAGCACCTTGGCCGCGCTCTCCGGCCGCAGGGCGTACCAGGGGACGGCGGAGGCGTCGGCGCCCTGGCTGGCGATCATGCGGTCGTCGATCTGGTTCGCCTTGAGGCCCATGACGACGACCAGCTTGTCGGGGTAGGCCTTGCGGACCTCGTCCGTCTTCGGATCCCACTTGTCGTTGCGGACCAGGACCAGCTTCTTGCCCCGGTCGTAGGAGTCGATCTTGTAGGGGCCGGAGGAGAAGGGCCTGTTGTCGTACTGCGGGCCCTTGTCCCGCGCCTGCGGTACGGGCGCGAAGGTGGGCATGACCGTGGCGTAGGGGAACTCGGCGAAGGGCTTGCGCAGTTCGAAGACGATGGTGCGGTCGTCCGGCGTCTTGACCGAGTCCAGGTGCTTGCCCTGGGCGGGGCCCTGGTAGCCCTCGGCGCCCGCGAGGTAGCGGGCCGCGTAGTCGGCGCCGCCGGGCAGGTCGGGGGAGAAGGACCGTTCCACGTTGTACTTGACGTCCTGCGCGGTGACGGGCGAGCCGTCCTCGTACGTCACCCCCTGCTTGAGGTGGAACGTCCAGGTCCTGGCGCCGTTCGAGGGGGTGCCGAGGTCGGTGGCGAGGTCGGGGACCAGCGTGCCGCCCTCGTTGCCGGGCGCGCCCTTGTAGGTCACCAGCGTGCGGTAGAGCAGCCGGGTGCCGAAGTCCATGTCGCTCATGACCCAGTTGCGGGCCGGGTCGAGGTGGGTGAAGTCCTGGTTGGACAGCACGGTGAGGGTACCGCCCTTGTGCGGGGTGCCGCCCAGCACGGCACCGGCGTTGGCGGCGACGGGATTTCTGCCGCCTCCGCTCCCGCCCGCCCTCCGTTCGCCCGAGCAGCCGGCCGCGCCGAGCGCGAGGGTGGCCGCCAAGGTGGCGGCGAGGGCGGTACAGGTGCGCTTGTTCATCAGTGGTCACTCCGTGAACAGGTCGGGCAGCCAAGGGAGTCCTGTGAGCGCCAGGCGCTGGCTGAAATGTGACCCGTAACATAGTAATGTGAAATTGCACTGACAAGGCATCAGCAGTGGCATCAGTAGTTCCGTTACCCACCTGTGTCCGAGGAGGAGTCCCCGTGAACGACACCACAACCGCCGCAATCCGGACGGTAAGTCACGACCTGCCCGTCTCTCCGGAGTTCGAGGACTTCATGGCGGGCGGCTGGGCGGCCACCCCGCTGCCCGGCGACATCCGGCTGCCCGCGGCGGACCTCGCCGCCGCCCGCCGCGCCCGGCTGTCCGCGCGCTTCCCCGGCGAGCGGCTGATCGTCCCGGCGGGGGAGCTGAGGGTCCGCTCCAACGACTGCGACCACCGCTTCCGCCCGCACAGCGCGTACGCCTGGCTGACCGGCCTCACCGGCGAGGACCAGGTGGGCCACGTCCTCGTCCTCGAGCCCGACGGCCCGCACGCCCACGAGGCGGTGCTGTACGTGCGCCCCCGCTCGCCCCGCGTCGGCACGGAGTTCTACCGCGACCGCCGCCACGGCGAGTTCTGGGTCGGCCGCCGCCCCGACCTCGCCGAGGCCGAGCGGATGACCGGCGTGCGCTGCGCGCACCTCGACGACCTCGGCGCGCTCCCGCCGGGGCGCGACGCCTCCCAGGACGCGGAGCTGGCCTCCGTGCTGAGCGAACTGCGCCTGGTCAAGGACGCCTGGGAGGTCGGCCAGCTGCAGCTGGCCGTGGACCACACCGCCGCCGGGTTCGAGGACGTCGTCCGCGCGCTGCCCCGCGCCCTGACCCACCCGCGCGGCGAGCGCTGGATCGAGGGCGTCTTCGCCCTGCGCGCCCGCGCCGAGGGCAACGGCACCGGCTACGAGACCATCGCCGCCTCCGGCGCGCACGCCTGCGTCCTGCACTGGATACGCAACGACGGCCCCCTGAACCCCCAGGAACTGCTCCTGCTGGACGCCGGTGTGGAGACCGACACCCTCTACACCTCGGACATCACCCGCACCCTGCCCCTCTCCGGCCGCTTCTCCCCCGTGCAGCGGCAGGTCTACGAACTCGTCCTCGCCGCCCAGGAGGCGGGCATCGCCGCGCTCAAACCCGGCGCGAGCTTCCGCGACTTCCACCGGGCCGGCATGCGGGTCATCGCTGAGGGCCTCGCGGAGTGGGGCATCCTCAAGAGCGCCGAGGGCGACCTCCATCGCCGCTACACCCTGTGCAGCAGCGGGCACATGCTCGGCCTCGACGTCCACGACTGCGCCCAGGCGCGGGCCGAGGCCTACCTCGACGGCGTCCTGGAGGAGGGTCAGGTCCTCACGGTCGAGCCCGGGCTCTACCTCCAGCCCGACGACGAGACGCTGCCGCCCGAACTGCGCGGCATCGGCGTGCGGATCGAGGACGACCTGGTCATCACGGCGGAGGGGGCGCGGCTGATGTCCGGGGCGCTGCCGAGGACTCCGGACGCGATCGAGGCGTGGATGGGCGAGCTGATGGAGAAGTAGCCGGTGGAGAAGCGGTCGATGGGGAAGGGGCCGATGGAGAAGTAGAAGTCGCAACGGAACGGCTCTTGGCACGCTCAGTGCAATGTGAAATATTACTGACTGTGCCCCAGAGCAACTCCTCGGACGTCGCCGACGTCATCGTCGTCGGAGCGGGCGTGGTCGGCGCCGCCTGCGCCTACTACGCCGCACGCTCCGGCCTGTCCGTCACCGTGGTCGACCGCGGCCCCGTCGCCGGCGGGACCACGGGAGCGGGCGAGGGCAACCTCCTCGTCTCCGACAAGGGCCCCGGCCCCGAACTCGAACTGGCCCTGCTCTCCACCCGCCTGTGGCGGGAGATGGAGGACGGCGTCCCGGCGGCCAGCGAGTACGAGCCCAAGGGCGGCCTGGTCGTCGCCTCGTCCGGCACGGCCATGGACGCCCTGCGGCACTTCGCCCGGGCCCAGGCCACGGCGGGCGTCACCGCCCACGAGATCGAGGCGGACCGGCTGCGCGAGAAGGAACCGCACCTCGCGCCCGGTCTCGCCGGCGGCTTCCACTACCCCCAGGACGCCCAGGTCCAACCGGCCCTCGCCGCCGCCCGCCTGCTGCGCGCCTCGGGCGCCCGCGTCCGCACCGGCAGCGAGGTCACCGCCGTCCTCACCGGCCCGGGCGGCGAGGTGCGGGGCGTACGGACGCCCAGCGGCGACCTGCACGCCCCCCACGTGGTGAACGCGGCCGGCACCTGGGGCGGCGAACTGGCCCGCCTCGCCGGCGGCGACCTGCCCGTCCTGCCCCGCCGCGGCTTCGTGCTCGTCACCGAACCGCTGCCGCGCGTGGTCCGGCACAAGGTCTACGCGGCCGACTACGTCGCCGACGTGGCCAGCGACTCCGCGGCCCTGCAGACCTCCGCCGTGGTCGAGGGCACCCCGGCCGGCCCGGTCCTCATCGGCGCCAGCCGCGAACGCGTCGGCTTCGACCGCACGCTGTCCGTCGAGGCGCTGCGCCGCCTCGCCCAGGGCGCCACCGCGCTCTTCCCCCTGCTGGCCGGGGTGCGGGCGACGCGCGCGTACGCGGGCTTCCGCCCGTACCTGCCCGACCACCTGCCCGCGATCGGCGCCGACCCCCGCGTGCCCGGCCTGCTGCACGCCTGCGGGCACGAAGGCGCCGGCATCGGCCTCGCCCCGGCCACCGGGCTCATCGTCGCCCGCCTGCTGACCGGCGCCGAACCGCCGCTCGACGTCAAGCCGTTCGACCCCGGCCGCTTCCCGGCCGCCGCCTGACGGGGCCCGCCCGCCCCGTCCCCGACCCACCCGAGAGGAAGCCCGCAGTGGCCCGTACCCCCGCCGAGCTCGCCGGGGCGGAGCCGGACCCGCCGTTCGAGATCACCTTCGACGGCCGTACGGTCACCGCCCTGCCCGGCCAGTCCCTGGCCGCCGCCCTGTGGGGCGCGGGCATCCTCGCCTGGCGCACCACCCGCGCCGGCGGCCCCCGCGCGGCCTTCTGCGGCATCGGCCAGTGCTTCGACTGCCTCGCCACCGTCAACGGCACGCCCAACCGGCGGGCCTGCCTCGTGCCCGCCCGCCCCGGCGACGCCGTCACCACCCAGGAAGGACACGGCCATGGCCCGCTCGGCGTCTGAACCCTACGACCTCGCCGTGCTGGGCGCGGGCCCCGCCGGGATCGCGGGCGCCGTCGCGGCATCCGAAGCGGGCCTGTCCGTCGCCCTGCTGGACGCCTCCGACCAGACCGGCGGCCAGTACTTCCGCCACCCCGCCCCCACCCTGCGCGCCCGCCGGCCGCACGCCCTCCACCACGACTGGCCCGCCTTCGCCCGCCTGCGCGGCCGCCTGGAGGCGAGCACCGCCGACCACCTCCGCGCCCACCACGTGTGGACGGTGACGCGCGAGAGCGCCGACGCCTGGACCGTGCACGCCCTCACCGGCGCCGACGGCGACGGCGAACACCCGGTCCGGATACGGGCCCGGGCCGTCCTGCTCGCCACGGGCGCCTCCGAGCGGCACCTGCCCTTCCCCGGCTGGACCCTGCCCGGCGTCGTGGCGGCCGGCGGCGCCCAGGCGATGCTCAAGTCCGGCCTCGTCCTGCCCGGCCGGCGGATCGTCGTCGCCGGCAGCGGACCCCTCCTGCTCGCCGTCGCCTCCTCGCTGGCCGCCGCCGGGGCCCACGTCCCCGCCGTCGTCGAGGCCTCCGGCTACCTCGGCTACGCCCGGCACCCGCGCGCCCTCGCCACCAACCCGCACAAGCTCCTCGAAGCCGCCGCCCACGGATCGGTGCTGCTGCGCCACCGCGTCCGGCCGCTCACCCGCAGCGCCGTCACCGAGGCCCACGGCACCGACCGCGTGGAGGCCGTCACCGTCACCCGCCTCGACCGCCACTGGCGGCCGGTGCCGGGAACGGGCCGCCGCATCGCCTGCGACGCGCTGGCCGTGGGACACGGCCTCGTCCCGCAGACCGAGCTCGCCACCGGCCTGGGCTGCGCCACGCGACGCACCCCCGACGGGACGACCGCCCTCGCCCTGGACGGACTCCAGCGCACCTCCGTGCCCGGCCTGTGGGCCGCGGGCGAGACCGGCGGCGTCGGCGGCTGGCTCCTGGCCCGCGTCGAGGGCGAACTCGCCGGCCTCGCGGTGGCCGCCCAGCTGCGCGGCCGGCCCGCCCCCGGCGGGCGCGTGGCGGAACTGCGCCGCCGCCGGGACCGCATGCGGGCCTTCGCCGACGCCATGGCCGCCGCCCACGCGCCCGGCCCCGGCTGGACCGGCTGGCTCACCGACGACACCGAGGTCTGCCGCTGCGAGGAGGTGACCGCCGGCCACGTCCGCGAGGCGGTCTCCGGCCTCGGCGCCCGCGACGCGCGCACCGTCAAGCTCCTCACCCGGGCCGGCATGGGCTGGTGCCAGGGCCGGATGTGCGGAGCGGCCGTGGCCTGCCTCGCGGCGGCCGGTACGGCGGAGGGGACCGTACCGCCGTCCGCCGAGCGCAGGCCGCTCGCCGTCCCCGTACCGCTCGGCGTCCTCGCCGCCCAACCCGAGGCCGCCCAACCCGAGGCCGCCCAACCCGAGGCCGTCCAACCCGAGGCCGCCGAACCCGAAGCCACCAGACCCGAGGGCGGCGCCGGACCCCACGGCCGCGCCGACCCCGCGTGACACCCCCACCACTTCACTCCACTCCACCCACCGAAGAAGGGCCACCGGCATGACCACCACCACCTCCTGGCACGGCGACCGTCCCTGGCGGGGCATCATGGTCGCCACCGCGCTCCCGCTGCGCGAGGACCTCTCCGTCGACTACGACGCCTACGCCGAACACGTCCGCCACCTCCTGGACAACGGCTGCGACGGCGTCGTCCCCAACGGCTCGCTCGGCGAGTACCAGACCCTCACCGCCGACGAGCGCGCCCGCGTGGTGCGCACCGCCGTCGAGGCGGCGGGCGACGGCGCCCGCGTGATGCCCGGCGTCGCCGCCTACGGCAGCTCCGAGGCCCGCCGCTGGGCTGACCAGGCCGCCGAGGCCGGCTGCGGCTCCGTCCTGCTGCTGCCGCCGAACGCCTACCGCGCCGACGAGCGGGCCGTCCGCGAGCACTACGCCGCGGTGGCCGCCGCCGGGGTGCCGGTCGTGGCGTACAACAACCCCATCGACACCAAGACCGACCTGACCCCCGCCCTCCTGGCCCGGCTGCACGCCGACGGCGCGATCGTCGCGGTCAAGGAGTTCAGCGGCGATGTCCGGCGCGCCTACGAGATCGCCGAACTGGCCCCCGAGCTCGACCTGCTCGTCGGCGCCGACGACGTCCTGCTCGAACTCGCCCTCGCCGGGGCCGTCGGCTGGATAGCCGGCTACCCCAACGCCTTCCCCGCCACCTGCGCCGAGCTCTACCACGCGGCCGTCGCCGGCGACCTCGAGACGGCGCTGCCCCTCTACCGCTCGCTGCACCCGCTGCTGCGCTGGGACTCCAAGACCGAGTTCGTGCAGGCCATCAAGCTCTCCATGGACATCGCCGGCCGGCACGGAGGCCCCACCCGGCCCCCGCGCCTCCCGCTCGGCGGGGAGACCGAGGCCGCGGTGCGCGCCGCGACCGAGAAGGCCGTCGCCGACGGCCACCGCTGACCTGCGGCCGACCGCGGAAAGGACCGCCTGTGCGCACCCGTCATGTCTTCCATGCCGTCGACTCGCACACCGAGGGCATGCCCACGCGCGTCATCACCGGTGGCGTCGGAGTGATCCCCGGCGCCACCATGGCCGAGCGCCGGCTGCACTTCATCGAGCACATGGACCACCTCCGTACGCTGCTGATGTACGAGCCGCGCGGCCACGCCTCCATGAGCGGCGCGATCCTGCAGCCCCCCACCCGCCCCGACGCCGACTACGGGGTCCTCTACATCGAGGTCTCCGGGCTGCTGCCGATGTGCGGGCACGGCACCATCGGCGTCGCCACCGTCCTCGTCGAGACGGGCATGGTGCCGGTCGCCGAGCCCGTCACGACCGTACGCCTGGACACCCCGGCCGGCCTCGTCGCCGTCGACGTACGGGTCGAGGACGGGGCGGCCAAGGCCGTCACCTTCACCAACGTCCCCGCCTTCTGCGTGGGCCTGGACCGCAAGATCGACGTGCCCGGCTACGGGACGGTCACCTACGACCTCGCCTTCGGCGGCAACTTCTACGCCTTCGTGGAACTCGAGGAGCTGGGGCTGCCGTTCGAGCGGTCCCGCAAGGACGACCTGCTGGCCGCAGGGCTCGCGATCATGGACGCGATCAACGCCTCCCCGGACCGGCCCGTCCACCCCGAACGCCCCGAGATCGGCGGCCTCAAGCACGTCTACCTCGCCGCCCCCGGCTCCGACGCCCACCGCTCCCGGCACGCCATGGCCATCCACCCGGGCTGGTTCGACCGGTCGCCGTGCGGCACCGGAACCTCCGCCCGCATGGCCCAGCTGCACGCCCGCGGCCTCCTGCCGCTCGACCGGGACTTCGTCAACGAGTCCTTCATCGGCACCGAGTTCACCGGCCGCCTGGTGGGGGAGACGCGGGTCGGCGGTCTCCCGGCGGTCGTCCCGGCCATCACCGGACGCGCCTGGATCACCGGCACCGCGCAGTACTTCCTCGACCCGGACGACCCCTTCCCTGGAGGTTTCCTGCTGTGACCGCCGCCCCGACACCGATCGTCTCGCGCAACCCGGCCGATCCGGCCGACGTCGTCGCCGAGGTCGTCGCCGCCGGCGCCCCGGCCGCGGCCGCGGCCGTCGAGCGGGCCCGCGCCGCGCAGGCGGGCTGGCTCGCCGGCGGCGCGGCCGCCCGGTCCGCCGCCCTCTCGGCGGTCGCCGGGGCCCTCGAGACCGCGACGGAGGAGCTCGCTCACCTCGCCGTGCGCGAGGTGGGCAAGCCCCTGACCGAGGCCCGGGCCGAGATGGCCCGTACCGTCGCCATCTGGCGCTACTACGCCCAGGCCCCCTACGAAGCCTCCGGCGCCGTCCACGAACCGGCCACCGGACCCGGGCTGCTGCTCACCCGCCGCCGCCCGCACGGCGTCGCGGGCCTGATCACCCCGTGGAACTTCCCCTTCGCCATCCCGTCCTGGAAGGCCGCCCCGGCGCTGGCGGCCGGCAACACGGTCGTCCTCAAGCCCGCGCCCGAGGCCACCGCGTGCGCCCTGCGGCTGGCCGGGATCGTGCGGGAGGCGGTGCCCGAGGGGGTGTTCACCGTCGTCGCCGGCGGCGCCGCCGAGGGCGGTGCCGTGGTGGGCTCGGCCGACGTCGTCTCCTTCACCGGCTCCACCGGCGTCGGCACCGCGGTCGTCCGCGCCGCCACCGCCCGGGGCGTGCCGGTGCAGGCCGAGATGGGCGGGCTCAACGCGGCGATCGTCCTGCCCGACGCCGACATCGGCCGGGCCGCCGCCCACATCGCCGCCGCGATCGCCGGGTACGCCGGCCAGAAGTGCACCGCCACCAGCAGGGTGATCGCCGTCGGCGCCGCCCTCGACCCGCTGCGCGAGGCCCTCGCCGACGCCCTGCGCGCGGTGCCGGTGGGCGACCCGGCCGACCCCGCCACGGTGTGCGGACCGCTGGTCTCGGCCCCGGCGCGCGACCGGCTGGCGCCGGCCCGGGAGGGCCTGTCCGTGGTCGCCGCGGGAGCCGCCCCCGACGGCCCCGGCTGGTACGCGCCCCCGGTGCTGGTGGAGAAGGTGCCGGCGGGGCACGCCCTGCTGCGCGAGGAGGTGTTCGGGCCGCTGGCGGCCCTGCTGCCGGCCGACGACCTGCCCCATGCCGTGCGCCTGGCCAACGAGGTCCCGTACGGGCTGGTCACCTCGGTGCACACCGCCGACCTCGGCGCGGCGCTGCACGGTCTCGACCACCTCGACACCGGCATGATCCGCGTCAACGCCCCGTCCACGGGCGTCGACTTCCACCTGCCCTTCGGCGGCGCCAAGGCCTCCGCCCACGGGCCGCGCGAACAGGGCCGGGCGGCACTGGAGTTCTACACTTCCAGCCGTACCTACACGCTGATGCCCTGAATCACAATGTGACATTGTACGCTGGTGGTCCAGTCCAGCGGGGCACGAAAGGGACACCATGGGGCACCTCAAGCAGCGCAACCTCGTCACCGCCAGTGAGCGACTGCGCGATCAGGTGGCCCATGCCCTGCGGGCCGCGCTCATCTCCGGCGAACTGAGCCCCGGCGAGGTCTACTCGGCGCCGGGGCTCGCCGAGGACTTCGGCATCTCCGCGACCCCCGTGCGCGAGGCGATGCTCGACCTGGCCCGCGAGGGCCTGGTCGAGCCCGTCCGCAACAAGGGCTTCAGGGTGACCGAGGTCAACGAACGCGACCTCGACCAGTACACCGAGATCCGCACCCTGATCGAGGTCCCCATGACGGGCCGGATCACCCGCACCGCCACCCGCGAGGAGCTCGAGGCCCTCCGCCCGGTCGCCGAGGAGATCGTGCGCGCCGCCCGCGACCACGACCTCATCGGCTACCTCGAGGCCGACCGGCAGTTCCACCTCACGCTGCTGGCCCTCTCAGGCAACGAGCGCCTCGTCGAGACCGTCAGCGACCTGCGCAAGCGCTCCCGCCTCTACGGCCTCACCACCCTGGACGAGCGCGGCGAGCTGATCCACTCGGCCGAGGAGCACCTCGAGCTGCTGGACCTCATGCTGGCCGGCGACGTCAAGGGCGCCGAGAAGTGCATGACCCGCCACCTGGGCCATGTGCGCTCCCTGTGGGCGAAGAACGAGCAGGCGGAGAAGGCCGGCAGGGGCGGGCGCCGTCCGGCCGCCGGCGCGCGCGCCGGGGCCGGCCGCGGCGCCTGACGGGCCGCGGCCGCCGGCGCCGCTCAGGCGGTGTTGCCCTCGACCGGCTGGGGGCGCTGCTCCGCCACCGTCACCACCGCCGTCGGCGGCGGCTTCTCGTCCCCCTCGGGGATGTGGCGCATTGCGCGTCACCCACCAGGCGGCCGCGAGCCCCACGGCGACCAGGAACGACCACGGAAGCCAGGCCATGTCCTGGGCCCGGCCGAGGTCGGCCAGATAGCCGACGAGGAAGTTGCCGCCCCGGGCGGTGCTCTGCGATGGCCGCCCGCGCGGCCCACACGTGCCGCTCGTCCAGGGGGTGGCCCGTGCTGCGGGTGAGGTAGCCGGCGAGCGCCGCGCGCAGCGCGTTCGCGTCGCGGTCCGGGTAGCGGTTGAGGTCGCCCACCGCCTCCCCGGCCCGCTCGGCGATCCGGTCGGCCAGCCACGCGGGCGGGGCGTAGGGGTTCTCGTTGACGTTCAGACGCACCGGGACGTCCAGCTCGGGCGCCCCGTAGGGGGACCTGCCGCGCAGTTCGTCGCGGACGGGAAGGTCGTCCATGCGGGTCATGCCTGCCGCACCTCACGATCGAGGAAGTCGAGGACGAGGGATCCGGCGGTCTCGCGGAACTCCTCGAAGTAGGCGTGCCGGGCCCCGGGGATGATCTCCATCCGCGCGTGCGGGATGCGGCCGGCGAGCAGGGGCGCGTTGGCGGCGGGGTTGAGGAGGTCGTCGCCGCCGTGCAGCACCAGCGTGGGCGCCGTGATGCCGGGCAGCGCGTCCCACGCGTCGTGGCCGTCGCTCGCGGCCAGGTGCTGCCGCCGGGCGTGCGGGGACATGGAGGGATCCCCCAGCACCCGGTACGGGCCGGGGTGCGAGGCGAGCCAGCCGGGCGTGTACATGAGCTCCAGCAGCGCCTGCCGCGACGCCCGCGGGTCCGGGCCGGCCAGCGACCGGCGGACCTCCCGGTCGCGTTCGACGCCGTGCCGCCCTCCGGGCGAGGTGCAGCCGAGCACCAGCGACCGCACGCGCCCGGGGTGGTCGACGGCCAGGCGCTGGGCCACGCGCCCGCCCATGGAGGTGCCGTAGACGTCCGCGCGGTCGATGCCGAGTTCGTCGAGCACGGCGACGACGTCCCGGGCGAACAGCGCGGTGCTGTACGGCGTGGACGGGGCGTCGCTCGCGCCGGTGCCGCGGTAGTCGATCGTCAGGGTGCTGCGGGCGACGTGGAAGTCGTCGCGGACGCCGTCCCACCAGTGGTGGTTGTTCGCCTGGCCGGCGAGGAGGACGAGCGGGGCTCCGTCACCGCGGAGCTGGTAGGCGATGGCGACCCCGTCGGGGGTCTTGGCGTGGGGCACGGCGAACGTCCTTCCAGGGCCTGGCACGACGAGAGCCGGCGGCCGCCCAGGGTGTACGGCGGCCGCCGACCCTCACAGGAGAGATCGTCGAAGATCCTCTCCCAGGGGCCCTACTTCTTCTCGTGGGCGAAGTACCCGGTCGACGACTTCCGGCCACCCTTGACGTGGGAGCCCTCCTGGATCTCGTACAGCGAGTTGAACTCGGCCGCGGCGATCGGCAGCCGCCACTCGCCGCCCTCGCTGCGCGCGGTCTTCGCCGGCGCTCCCCGGAGCAGCTTCGCGCCCGGCTCGTTGTGCGCGGCGTGCGGGCCGTAGTAGATGGGGAAGGCGTCCGCGGCGCGGTAGGCGGGGATGAACACGCGCCGGTACATGTCCGACAGGTTCTTCTCCGACGAGTGGATCACCAGCGGGTGCAGGAAGACCACCGAACCGGCGGGCCCCTCGCAGTCGACGACCGTGGAGGCGTCCACGCCCACGCCCTCCAGCGACGTGGTCTTCCCGGCGAAGAAGCCGTCCACCTCGTGGCTGGCGAGCCCCTGCCGGTGGGAGCCCGCCGCCACCCGCAGGCAGGCGTTCAAACGGGGGCAGGGCCCGGAGCGCGTGTTGCGGTCCGGGCCCTGCCCCGTGCGGTGCCGCCCTGGGGCGGAGGTGCGTCAGCTCTGTGCGGTGTCGTCGCTCGCCTGGCCGGCGGCCTCGGCTGCGCGTGCCTTCTCGCGCATCTTGCGCACCAGCTCGGCCTTCTGGTCGGCGGCATTCTGGCGGTCGCGGTTGCGGTGCGGACCGTTGTTCTGCCGCTCGGCGCGGGACAGCTTCTTGCGCTGGCCGCCGCCCTGGCCCACGGGGTTGTTGATGTTCTTGCTGTCGGTCACGGGTTCTCCCGGTGATGATGTGAAGTGATCTACGGATTCATCGGTGGGGGACGGGCGCGGCGACGTCGAAGGGCGTCAGCAGGGGCCCGTCACGCTCTCACTCGTAAATCGGTGTCTGGAAGAACATGACAATGACGTTACCCGGTTCCGTCGGCCCCGCGCGCCAGGGTTTTCCCGCCCCGGCGTCGGCCGGGCTTCCGGCGAGCGCCCCGGGTCGGCCCGGCTACGACCGGGGCCTGCGCGGTGGGTGATCCGGCGCACAGATGCTGTGCGCATTCTCACCGGATTCTTGTGCTGCCTACAGCCAGTCGCGCTTCTTGAAGATGAAGTACAGGCTCGTGCACACCACTGCCATCAGCAGGATCGCGAAGGGATAGCCGAACGCCCAGTGCAGCTCGGGCATGGCGTCGAAGTTCATGCCGTAGATCGTTCCCACCAGCGTGGGCGCGAAGAGGATGGCCGCCCAGGAGGAGATCTTCTTGATCTCCTCGTTCTGCTCGAAGCCCGCCTCGGCCAGGGCGCGCATCTCGGCGTTCTGCTGCTGGGTGACGAGGGTGGCGTTGACCTGGAGGATGTCGGTCAGGGCGGAGCGGAAGCCGTCCACGCGTTCGCTGGTGTGGGTGACGTGGTCGGCGACGTCGCGGAGGTAGCGCTGGAGTTCGTCGTCGGTGCCGTATTTGGCGAAGCCGGCCATCAGGCCGTGCAGCATGCCGACCAGGGGGCGGGTGGCGCGCTGGAACTCGACCATCTCGCGGGCGAGTTCGTAGATGCGGCGGGAGACGGCCGGGTCGCCGCCGAAGACCTCGGTCTCGATCTCGTCGATGTCGTTCTGCACGCCCGCCACGACCGGGGCGTAGCCGTCGACGACGGCGTCGAGGATCGCGTAGAGCACGGCCTCCGGGCCCAGCGCCAGCAACTCGGGGGTGGCCTCCATGCGGCGGCGGACGGCCGAGAGGTCGGGGGCGGCGCCGTGCCGGACGGTGATCACGAAGTCGGGGCCGACGAAGACGTGGAGCTCGCCGAAGTCGACCTCCTCGGGGGCGTCGAGGTAGCGGGCGGCCCGCAGGACGACGAAGAGGGTGTCGCCGTAACGTTCCAGCTTGGGGCGCTGGTGGGCCTCGAGGGCGTCCTCGACGGCGAGCTGGTGGAGGTCGAACTCCTCGGCGAGGGAAACGAGTTCGTCCTCGGTGGGGCGGTACAGCCCGATCCAGGCCATGCTGTCGGGCTGTTCGCGCAGCTGGCGGTAGGTGTCGGCGAGCGAGCCCGGCGTGGCCACGCGGTGGCCGTCGCGGTAGACGGCGGCCTGGACGACGCTGCCCTGGTCGGGGGCCTGGCCGTCGGCGGTGCCGGGGCCGGGCTCGGGGGCCCGGCCGTCGGCGGGGCGGCCGTTCGGGCGCAGCCAGGAGTGCTTCCTGGGTGAGGACGACCGGTGGCGGGGCGGGCGCTCGGGCATGGTTCTGTGTCCCTCTCGCTCGTCACTGGCTCGCAGAACAGGATATACGGCCCCAAAAGAAACCCCCGGGCCGGGGCGGGCGCGTCAGGCGCCCCTCAGGGACCTCAGGTGCAGGCGGAGGACCCGCCACATGTCGTCGGGGGTGATCCGGTCGGGCTGGAGCACGGCGGTGAGGGCCAGGCCGTCGAGCAGCGCGACCAGCCGCAGGGTTTCGGCGGGCACGTCGAGGTCCTCGGGGAAGCCGCCCTGGCGCTGCCCCCCGCGCAGGACCTGCTCGACCATCTCGCGCATGCCGGTGTGCAGTTCGTCCGCGCGGGGCCGCAGCTCGGGGCGTACGCGGGCCGCCGTGGTGAAGGCCAGCCACAGCACCGCCTCGTCGTGGCGGGCGGCGTCCAGGGGCAGGAGTTCGGCGAGCAGCTCCTCGACGAGGGAGGCGCGGTCCGGGCCGCCCGGGGCGGCGAGCAGGGGCTCGACGCGGCTGCGGACCCGGACCTCGACGCGGCGGGTGAGTTCCCGCATGGCGAAGAGCATCAGCTCGGAGTGGCTCGCGAAGTAGTGCCGGACCGAGCCGACGGCCAGCCCGGCCTCGTCGGCGACGTTGCGCAGGGACGCGTTCTCCAGGCCGTCGCGCCGGGCCACCCGGAACACGGCGTCGGCCACCGCTCTGCGGCGGGCCTCGGGATCGACGATCTTTGGCATGTTGCCGTTATAGCACGGGCGGGCTAAATTCGTTTTGGCACAACCGAGCTATTTAAGGAGCGAGAAGTGAACCCCTGGCTGCTGGCCGGCGTCGTCGCCGTGGTCGCCGTCGTTGTCGTCGTCAAGAGGCTGGCCGGTGAACCGCTCAACGTGCGCGACCTGTTCGCGCCGCCCCTCGTGCTCGTCGGGATCGGCGCCTGGGCGCTGAAGGACGCCCGGGGGCTCGGGGGCGCGGACTACGTCTGGGTGGCCGCCGGCCTGCTGCTGGGCGTGAGCCTCGGCGTGGTGCGCGGGATGACCATCCACGTCTTCGAGAAGGAGGGCGTGCTGTGGCAGCGCTACACGGCCCGGACGTTCGCCGTGCTCGTGGGGTCGGCGCTGATCTCGATCGGCTTCGCGATGCTCGCGAGCCGCATGGGCATGCATCCGCAGGCCCGCCCGACCCAGCTCTCCATCGGCGTCGGCTTCCTCGGCGAGGCCCTGGCGGTCGGCGCGCGGGGCCTGACGAGCGGCATCCCCTTCGCCCCGGAGCGCAAGCGCTAGCCCGCAGCCGGACCGGCGGAACCGCCGGCCGCGCGTCCGCTCCCACCAGAGCCCCTCGGCTCCCTTCAGACCGTGACCTCCCTGCTCCACAGGTCCGCCAATGTCTCCCGGCGCACCAGCAGGCGCGCCCGGCCGGCGGCCACGGCGGCCACCGGCGGGCGCCCGACGAGGTTGTACGCCGAGGCCATCGACAGGTGGTACGCGCCGGAGGCGGGCACCGCGAGAACGTCCCCCGGACGGATGTCGCCCGGCAGCTCCACGTCCTCCGCCAGCACGTCCCCCGCCTCGCAGTGGCGCCCCACCACCGTCACCGGCCGGGCCGGCAGCACCGAGGCGCGCCCCGCGAGGCGGACGGTGTAGCGCACCCCGTACAGCGCGGGGCGGGGGTTGTCGCTCATGCCGCCGTCCACGGCGACGAACGTCCGGCCGCCCGTGGACTTCACCGCCAGCACGCGGTACAGCGCCACTCCGGCCGGTCCCGCGATCCAGCGGCCCGGCTCCACGGTCAGCCGTGGCACCGGCAGGTCCGCGTGGGCGCACCGCAGCGCCAGTTCGGCGCTCACGCGGCGGGCGTACTCGCCCGGGTCGAGCGCGTCCTCGTCGTCGCGGTAGGCGATGGCGAAGCCGCCGCCCAGGTCCAGCTCGGGGAAGGTGAGCCCGTGGAGGTCGCGCAGGGTGGAGAGGAAGGGCACCAGGCGGCGCACGGCGGCCGTGTAGGGGTCGACGGAGGCGATCTGGGAGCCGAGGTGGCAGTGCAGGCCCATGAGTTCGAGGCGGGGCTGGCCCAGGACGCGGGCCACCGCGTCCGCCGCCTCGCCGCGGTCGAGGGACAGCCCGAACTTCTGGCCGTCGACCCCCGTCCGTACCGCCCGGTGCGCCCCGGCCTCGACGCCGGGCACCACCCGCACCAGCACCCTCTGCCGGGTGCCGGGCGGCACCAGCGCCGCGAGCCGGGCGATCTCGCCGGTGCTGTCGATGACCACGCGGCCCACGCCCAGCCGCAGCGCGGTGCGCAGGTCGTCGGGGCTCTTGGCGTTGCCGTGCAGGATGACCCGTTCGACGGGGAACCCGGCGTGGGCGGCGAGTTCGAGCTCGCCGGCCGAGCAGACGTCGAGCCAGAGCCCCTCCTCCCGGACCCAGCGGATCATCGCCCGGGTGAGGAACGCCTTGCCGGCGTAGGCGACGCGGCCGTCCGGCAGGGCGGCGCGCCAGGCCCGGGCCCGCGCCCGGACCTCGTCCTCGTCGACGACGTAGCAGGGGGTGCCGAAGCGGTCGGCGAGCTCGGCGAGGGCGACCCCGCCCACCGCCAGGCCGCCCGAGGGCAGGACGCGGACGGAGGCGGGCCACACCGGGCCCGGGACGCTCTCCCCGGGCAGCGGCGGGAGGGCGGCGGGGAGGGGGCGGCCGCGGGGACGGCGGGAAGGGACACGGTGATCTCCTTCGGGGGATCGGCGGGGCGCGAGGAGTCAGCCGGGGAAGGCGGGCAGCACCGGCGGGGCGTCCTCGTCGGAGGGCCGCGCGGCCGGGGCGGTCAGCTGCGGGTCGACGCGCACCCGGCTGACGCCCAGCGGCGCGGCCAGGGCCCGTACGGCGGGCAGGGCGAGGCGGACGGAGGGCACGTCCCGGCCCAGGCAGTCGGTCAGCAGCCGCCGCGAGGTGAAGGCGACGGCCGTGCGGCCGCCGAGCGGGGTGCGGAAGACGCGCAGCACGAAGCCGCAGGGGCAGGGCCGGACGGGGACGTACAGCGTGTCCGCCCGGCCTGGATGGGAGGGTTCGCCGTCGTCGGCGGGGAGGAACTCGTGGCCGGGGGCGCCGGTCACGGCGGCGACGGCGGCGGCTTGCGCGGGGGTACGGCTCACATGCATGACGGTCCTCGGGAGGAGTCGGGTGATGCGTCGGTCACGCTATGCCCGGTCCGCGTCCGCTCGAGTGTCTCTTTGACAGCACATTGACCCCGTCCGCCGGACCCTTGACGGCCCGTTGACGGCCACGCCCCGCGGGCCTCCCGGCAGCGGAGGGGGAAAGCGCTGGTCAAGGCGGTGGTCCCGGACGTCGCCCGGTCCCCGCCGCCGTCCGCGCGCGGTGCGCGCCGGGGCACGTACGCACATACGGACGAGGGTCCTCCTTCTTTGGGGCTGGCCCGGGACGGGATCACCGTCGCACGATGCTTACCGCAGCGGGTCGGCGGCGGCCCGGCAGTCTGGAGGAGACGTGAGGGCGACGAACCCGACCGGCACGACCGGTCAGGCGAGCGGATTCCGGGCGGCGCGGGACTTCCTGCTCGCCCACCGCGAGGACTACGACCGGGCCCGCGAGGGCTTCACCTGGCCACGGCCCGACCACTTCAACTGGGCGCTCGACTGGTTCGACGCGATCGCCCGCGACAACGGGCGCACCGCGCTGTGGATCGCGGAGGAGGACGGCACCGAGGCCCGGCTGTCCTTCGACGAGCTGCGCCGCCGCTCCGACCGGGTCGCCAACTGGCTGCGCGAGCAGGGCGTACGGGCCGGCGACCGCGTCGTCGTCATGCTCGGCAACCAGACCGAACTGTGGGAGACCGCGCTCGCGGCGATGAAGCTGCGTGCCGTGGTCATCCCGGCGACCCCGCTGCTGGGCGCCGCCGACCTCGCCGACCGCATCGAACGCGGCCGCGCCGCCCATGTGATCGTACGGGCGGAGGACACCGGCAAGTTCGCCGGCGTGCCCGGCGACTACACCCGCATCGCGGTCGGCGGCACGAGCGAGCCGGGGTGGCTGGCCTACGAGGAGTCGGCCGGGGCCGGCGAGGACTTCACCCCGGACGGGCCGACCCGTGCCGACGAGCCCCTGCTCCTCTACTTCACCTCCGGCACCACCGCACGGCCCAAGCTCGTCGAGCACACCCACACCTCATACCCCATCGGTCACTTGACGACCATGTACTGGATCGGGCTGCGCCCGGGGGACGTCCACCTCAACATCTCCTCCCCGGGCTGGGCCAAGCACGCCTGGTCCAACCTCTTCGCCCCCTGGAACGCCGAGGCCACCGTCTTCGTCCACAACTACACCCGCTTCGACGCCGCCCGCCTCATGGCCGAGATGGACCGCTGCGGCGTCACGAGCTTCTGCGCCCCGCCCACCGTCTGGCGGATGCTCATCCAGGCCGACCTGGGCGCCCTGCGCACCCCGCCGCGCGAGGTGGTGGCCGCCGGCGAACCCCTCAACCCCGAGGTCGTCGAGGCCGTCCGGCGGTCCTGGGGGGTGGCCGTCCGCGACGGCTTCGGGCAGACCGAGACCTCCGTCCAGGTCGCCAACCCGCCCGGCCGGCCCCTCAAGGCCGGTTCCATGGGCCGCCCCAGCCCCGGCTTCCGCGTCGTCCTCCTCGACCCGCACACCGGCGAGCCCGCCGACGAGGGCGAGATCGCCCTCGACCTCGCCGAGCGCCCCGTCGGCCTGATGACGGGCTACGCCGGCGACCCCGAGCGCACCGCCGAGGTGATGGCGGACGGCTACTACCGCACGGGTGACATCGGCCGGCGCGATGAAGACGGATATGTCTTCTATATCGGTCGAAGCGACGACGTCTTCAAGTCCAGCGACTACAAGATCTCGCCCTTCGAGCTCGAGAGCGCCCTCCTCGAGCACGAGGCCGTCGCCGAGGCCGCCGTCGTGCCCGCCCCCGACCCGCTGCGGCTGTCCGTGCCCAAGGCCTACGTCGTCCTCGCCGAGGGCTGGGAGCCGGGCCCGGACACCGCCAAGGCCCTCTTCGCCCACTCGCGCGCCGTACTCGCCCCCTACAAGCGCGTCCGCCGCCTGGAGTTCGCCGAGCTGCCCAAGACCGTCTCCGGCAAGATCCGCCGCATCGAGCTGCGCGAGCGCACCGCGCAGGGTGGCGGCCACGAGTACCGAGAGGAAGACCACCGGTGAGCGCACTCTCCCCCTCCCACACCTCGGGCCCCACCGACACCCCGCTGCTCGAGCACACCATCGGCGCGGACCTGGCCCGCACCGTCGAACGCTTCGCCGACCGCGAGGCCCTCGTCGACGTGCAGGGCGGCCGCCGCTGGACGTACGCCGAGTTCGGCGCGGCCGTGGCGGAGGTCGCCCTCGGGCTGCTCGCCAAGGGCGTGCGCAAGGGCGACCGGGTGGGCATCTGGGCCGTCAACTGTCCCGAGTGGGTGATGACGCAGTACGCCACCGCCCGCATCGGCGCGATCATGGTCAACGTCAACCCCGCCTACCGCGTCCACGAACTGGCCTACGTCCTGCGGCAGGCCGGGATCGGCGTCCTGATCTCCTCCACGGAGTTCCGCACCAGCGACTACCGCGGCATGGTCGAGGAGGTGCGCGCCGACTGCCCGGACCTGCGCGACGTCGTGTACATCGACGACCCCGGCTGGGAGGAGCTCACCGCCCTCGGCGCCCGCACCGACCCCGCGCTGCTCACCGCCCGCGAGGCGCTGCTCGGCTGCGACGACCCGGTCAACATCCAGTACACCTCGGGCACCACGGGCTTCGCCAAGGGCGCCACCCTCTCCCACCGCAACATCCTCAACAACGGTTACTTCGTGGGGGAGCTGCTCGGTTACACCGAGGAGGACCGCATCGCCCTGCCCGTGCCCTTCTACCACTGCTTCGGCATGGTGATGGGCAACCTCGCCGCCACCTCCCACGGCGCCTGCGTGGTCGTCCCGGCCCCCGTCTTCGACCCCACCGCCACCCTCCACGCCGTCGAACGCGAGCGCTGCACCTCCCTCTACGGCGTCCCCACCATGTTCATCGCCGAGCTCGGCCTGCCCGACTTCGCCACCTACGACCTCTCCTCGCTGCGCACCGGCATCATGGCCGGCTCGCCCTGCCCGTCGGAGGTCATGAAGCGGGTCGTCGCGGAGATGCACATGTCGGAGGTCGCCATCTGCTACGGGATGACCGAGACCTCCCCGGTCTCCACCCAGACCCGCCGCGACGACGACCTCGACCGCCGCACCGGCACCGTCGGCCGGGTGCTGCCGCACATCGAGGTCAAGGTCGCCGACCCCGGCACGGGAACGCCCGCCGGGCGCGGCGAGACGGGGGAGCTGTGCACCCGCGGCTACTCGGTGATGCTCGGCTACTGGGACGAGCCCGAGCGCACCGCCGAGGCCGTCGACGCCGACGGCTGGATGCACACCGGCGACCTCGCGGTGATGGACGAGGACGGCTACGTACAGATCGTCGGCCGCATCAAGGACATGATCATCAGGGGTGGGGAGAACGTCTATCCGCGCGAGATCGAGGAGTTCCTCCACACCCACCCCAAGATCTCCGACGTCCAGGTCGTCGGCGTCCCCGACGAGAAGTACGGCGAGGAGATCATGGCCTGCGTCATCCTGTCCGACCCCGCCGAAACCCTCACCCGGGACGAGCTCGCCCGCTACTGCCAGGGGCGCCTCGCGCACTACAAGGTGCCGCGCCACCTGCGGCTGATGGAGTCCTTCCCCATGACGGTCAGCGGCAAGGTGCGCAAGGTGGAGCTTCGGGAGGAGGCGGCGACGCTGCTGAGCCCCACGACGGTCGTGCCGCGCTCCTGACGGTCGTCCCGCGCCCCTGACGGTCGTGCCGCGATCGCAGCCGGGGTGGCGGTACGCGTGCGGGGCGGGTCCGTGTCGCGGCCCGCCCCGCCATCCCCGTCGCGTCCCCCGTACCCCCGTGCTGTTCCCCGTTGTTTCCCCCGTGTCCCCGTGGACGGGCCCGCGTTCCCCGTGTTCCGCGGGGCCTGCGCCCAAGTCTGGGTCCGTCTGACGCCAACTCGCCATAGACCAGGGCATGTTCAGAGCAAGACTTGAGCTTGGCGCGGTGCGCCGGCCTCAGCCGCGGGCCCGCCCGGCCAGCGCGTCGGCCCATTCGTTCAGGGCCCGCGGGGTGCCGGTGAGGTCCATCACGAACAGCGGAAGCCGCAGGTCGTCGGCCCGGCAGCGGGCGTCGGGGGCGTAGCCGGCCAGGGAGAAGCAGGCCGCGTCGGCGGAGTCCAGCAGGCCGTGCAGCCACAGGCATTCGATGTCGCGCAGCGCGGTGGGCAGGGTGGTCGGGTCGACGCGGGCCACGAGGCCGGTGGCCCGCAGGTCCACGCCGGTCGCGGCGGGGGCCGGGCAGGTGCCGGGGCGGCGGACGTCGGTGAAGCCGAGCCAGCGCACATAGCGTTCGGCCGCCATCACGGCGTCGCGCTCGGTGCGGATGGCGACGGGCCGGAAGACCGCGCGGGAGGCGGCCCGGCGGCGCGGCGCGGGCTCGTCCGCCGGCTCCCGCTCCGGCTCGCGCACCGGCTCGACGGGCAGACGCACCACCGTGCCGCACGAGCAGCCGAACTCGGGCCGGGGCCACTGGCCCTGGCGGTCGCAGGACGGGCAGCGCACGGCCACCCAGGAGTCCCGCCAGGTGCGGTGTGCCAGTAACTCGGCCTCGGCCTCGGGAAGGACGGGCACGGTGAGCGGGGCGCCGCAGGCGCAGGGGAAGGTGGGCGGGGTGAAGGAGTGCTCCCGGTGACACGTGGGGCAGTGCACCGGCACGCTCTTGGCCATATTCGGCTCCAGCGAGTGGTCCGTAGGGGTGTGGGGTACCCCATCGTCCACGATGTGGGCGCGGCCCGGGTGCGAAACGCCAGAGCGCGAAGGCAGAGGTTCCGGGCGCCGGCGCCGGAGCGCGACGAGCGGTGGTGCCGGGGCGCGACGGGCGGTGGTGCCGCGCCGTCGCCCGGAGGCCGCCCGGGGCGCCCCCTCACGGAGACGGCTCGAACTCCCGTACGGAGTCGATGTCCTGGCCGTGCGGGGCGTTCGCCTCCCGTTCGATCATGATCTCGACCAGCGCCGGCCGGGACGTCGCCACGGCCTCCTTCCGCGCCCACTCGATGGCCGGCCGGATGTCCGCCGGATCGACCACGCGCCGCCCGGAGCAGCCGTAGGCGCGGGCGATGGCGACGTTGTCCGTGCCGAGCTCGTCGTAGTGGATGTCGACCTGGTAGTTCATGCCGTACCCGGCCGAGGCCTGCCGGATCAGGCCCAGGTACTGGTTGTTCAGCAGGATCAGGACGTACGGCACGGCGTACTGCACCGCCACCGCCAGCTCCTCGACCAGGTACTGGAACCCGTAGTCGCCGACGATGCCCACCACCTCGGTGTCGCCCCGGCCCATGCCCTGCAGCGCCTTCTTCACGCCGATCGCCGCCGGGATCTCCCAGCCGAGCGGCCCGGCCTGGCCGCACACCTGGTAGTGCCGGGGCCGGTGGGCTTTCTGATGCTGGCCGCCCCAGATCTGGTAGAGGCCGATGGCGGTGACGAAGTAGGTGTCCTCGCCGAACGCCTCGTTGATCTCCTTGTAGACGCGCGGGGCCTTGACCGGCACGGTGTCGAAGTCCTCGCGGCGGGTGAGGGTGCGCTTGAGGTGACGGCAGCGCGTCAGCCAGGCCTCCGTCCGGGGCCGGTCGGCACGGGCGCAAGCCTGCGCCAGCAGGGCGGCGAGGAACAGCCGGGCGTCGGAGACCACGCCGAGCTCCGGCTCGATCACCCGGCCCAGCTGGGTGGGCTCGATGTCGACGTGGACGAACGTCCGCCCGCCCCGGTAGACGCCGGTGTCCGCGCCGGTGTGCCGGTCGCCGAAGCGGGCGCCCACCGCGAGGACGAAGTCCGCCTCCAGGAAGGAGGCGTTGGCGTACCGCTGCGAGGTCTGGATGCCGGTGGTGCCCATGTGCAGCTCGTGGTCGTCCTCGATGACGCCCTTGCCCATGAGGGTGACCTGGAACGGCACCCGCAGGTACTCCACCAGCGCCCGCAGCTCGGCGGCCGCCTCGGCCAGGATCACCCCGCCCCCCGCGAGGACCAGCGGCCGCTCGGCCGCCAGCAGCAGGTCCAGGGCCGCCGCCACGCGCGGCGGGTGCGGCGCCACGGTCCGTACGGGCAGGGGCGCGTCCGTCGCCGCGTCGTAGCGGATCTCGCGCCGGCCGACGTCGAGCGGAATGTCGATCAGTACGGGCCCGGGGCGGCCCTCCCGCGCGGTGCGGAACGCCTCGCGGAACACCCAGGGGATCTGGGCCGCCTCCTTGACCTGCACGGCCCACTTGGTGACGGGCCGGGCGACGGCCACGATGTCGACCGCCTGGAACGCCTCCTGGTGCAGCTTTCCGGAGACGGCCTGGCCGGTGACGCACACCAGCGGTATGGAGTCGGCGAAGGCCGTGTACAGCCCGGTGACGAGGTTGGTGGCGCCGGGGCCCGAGGTGGCGACGGCCACGCCCACGCGGCCGTTGGTGCGCGCCCAGGCGTCGGCCATGTGCGCGGCTCCCTCCTCGTGCCGCACGATCAGGTGCTCGATGCCGCCGACGACCTCCATCGCCTTGTACAGCGGGAGGATCGCGGCCCCGGGGCAGCCGAAGGCGATGTCGACGCCCTCGTCCTTCATCACGCGCACCGCCGCCTCCATGGCCGGCATGGTGACGGCGGTCATGGCGTCACCGTTCCCGAGAGCCGTTCGACGCCGCGCAGCAGGGCGGAGTGGTCGAGTCCGCCGTCGCCCCGCGCACGGGCGGAGGCGACCAGCGTCGCCACGAGTGCCCCCAGCGGCAGCACGGCGCCCACCGCGCGGGCCGCCTCGGTGACGATGCCCATGTCCTTGTGGTGCAGCTCCATGCGGAAGCCGGGGGCGAACTCGCGGGCGAGGAAGTTGTGCCGCTTGCGGGTGAGCACGGCCGAGCCGGCGAGCCCGCCGGAGAGCACGTCGAGCGCGACGGTGAGGTCCACGCCCGACTTCTCCAGGAAGACGACCGCCTCGGCGCAGGCCTGCAGGTTGGCGGCGACGATCAGCTGGTTGGCCGCCTTGACCGTCTGCCCGGCGCCGTGCGGGCCGCAGCGCACGACCGTCGTGCCCAGCGCCCCGAGCAGCGGCCGCGCCTCCTCCACGTCGGCCGGCTCCCCGCCGGCCATGACCGAGAGGGTGCCCTCGACGGCCCCCGCCTCGCCCCCCGAGACGGGCGCGTCGAGCACCCGTACGCCCCGGCGCGCGCCGGCCGCGGCGAGAGCGGTGGCCGTGGCGGGGGAGACCGTCGACATGTCGATGAGCAGGGTGCCGGGAGCGGCGTTGGCCAGCACACCGTCGTCGCCGAGGGCGACGGCGGTGACCTGAGAGTCGGCCGGGAGCATGGTGACGACGACGTCAGCGCCGGCGACGGCCTCGCGCACCGAACCGGCGGGCCTGCCGCCCGCGGCGGCCAGCCGTTCCAGCCGGTCCGCCTCGAGGGTGTGGCCGGTGACGGTGTACCCCGCCTTGAGGAGGTTCTCGGCCATGGGCGCGCCCATGATGCCGAGCCCGATCCAGGCGACGTGGGGGAGTGGCATGAGGGTCCTTCCCAGGGAGTCAGGGAGCCGGTGAGCCGGTGAGCAAGGGGCGGGCGCGGCGGGGTCAGTGGTCGGCGAGCCAGCCGAAGCTCCGCGCGCTGCCGCCGTCGCCGGGCCGGTACTCGAGCCCGACCCAGCCGTCGTATCCCGTCCGGCGCAGCCGTCCGAGCAGGCCGGGGACGTCGAGCCGGCCGGTCCCGGGGACTCCGCGCCCCGGCGCGTCGGCGATCTGGACGTGGCCCGCCCGGCCGCCGTGGCGGTCGATGACCGCCGGCAGGTCCTCCCCGCCCACGGCCAGGTGGTAAAGGTCCATCAGGAAGCGGGTGTTGCGCAGACCCGTGGCCGCGTCGACCTTGTCCGCCACCGCGACGGCGTCCGCGGCCCGGGTGAGCGGATAGCGCGGCGACTCCACGGCGTTGAGCGCCTCGACCAGTACGACCGCCCCCGCCCGGTCCGCGGCCCGTGCCGCGAACGCGAGGTTCTCCAGCGCGAGCGCGTCCTGGACCCCCGGCGGGATCCCGTCCACGCGGTTGCCGTACAGCGCGTTGAGCGCCCGGCAGCCGGTGGACCGGGCGAAGCCGACGGCGACGTCCACGTTGGCGCGGAAGCGCTCCGACTCCTCGCCCGGGACGGACAGCGCGCCCCGGTCGGGGCCGGGCAGGCGGCCGGCGTAGAAGTTGAGGGCGACCAGGCGCGTTCCGGCGTCCCGCAACGCCTCCCGCAGCTCGGTCAGTTCCTCCTCGGGCGGCACCGGCGTCGCGGGCCACGGCCACCACAGCTCCACCGCGGTGAAGCCGGCCGCCGCGGCGGCCGCCGGGCGGCGTACCAGCGGCAGTTCGGTGAAGAGCATCGAGAGGTTCACGGCGAAGCGGCGCATCCCACTCCCCATCGTTTCCGTATGACGGAAAATCAATTCCATTACGGGGAAGGCTGCTCCCGTTCGGACAACCCTGTCAAGGCCCGGTACGTTGACCGCGTGCGATGGAGAGTGGAGTTCACGACCGAGCCCTTCGACCTCGACGAGCCCCCGCCCCACGCGGTGGCGGCCCGCGAGGCCGTACGCGGCGCCGACCTGGACGCCGTCGACGTCGGCCCGTTCGGCACGAGCGCCGAGGGGCGCGCCGACGCCGTGCTCGGCGCGGTGGACGACCTGCTGCGCGCGGCCGTCGAGGCCGGCGCCACGCGGGTGTCGCTGCAGGTCAGCGTGATCGAGGAGGCCGGCGCGGCGTGCACTGCGGCGGAGGCCGGCGCGTGAGCGAGCACCCGTTCCGCGCCGCCGTCCGCCCGCTCGTCGACGCCCTGGGCGGACAGCTGCTCGAGCCGGAGCAGGCCGGCGCGGACGACGTCGTGCTGTCCTGGGAGGGGTGCGAGGTCGTGGCCGTACGCCTGCCCCACCTGGCCGACTCGCTCGACCGCATCCTGGCCGACCTCGAACGCCGCCACGGCATGCCGCTCGCCCGACTGGACCGCAAGGCCAAGCAGTCGGTCGTACGGAACCTGGAGGCACGCGGCGCGTTCACGCTGCGCCACGGCGTCGAGACCGTCGCCGCGGCGCTCGGCGTCAGCCGCTTCACCGTCTACAACTACCTCAACCGGGAGAACGCGGAGCCGGGCGGCGCGCCGCCCCGCCCGGAGGGCGCGTAGGCGGCGCCGGCGTCCCGTCGGGGCCGGGCGCCGCCCCCGGGCCCCGGGATTTCAACAAACTGTTGACGCGGCCGCCCGTAGGGCGTTAGCTATGCGCATTCTCGTTTCCGAGCGCGTCCCCCCCCACGCGCCACGGAGGTTCCCGTGACTTCGAGTTCGACGCCGGGGCTCACCCGGTTCAACGCGGCCGAGGACGGCACGGCGCGGGCCGTACTGCACGACATCTGCGCGAGCGGCGCGTGGGCGCGGGAGATCCTCGCGCGGCGGCCCTACCGCGACGCCGAGGAACTGCTGACCGTCAGCGACGCCGCCGTCGCCCGGCTCGGCCCGGCCGACCTCGCCGAGGCCATGGCCGCCCACCCGCCCATCGGACGGCCCACGCCCGGCGACCCGGTCTCCTCCCGTGAGCAGCGCGGCATGGCGGACGCCCCCGCCGCCCTGCGGGCCGAGATGCTCGAACTCACCCTGGCCTACCAGGAGAAGTTCGGGCACGTCTTCCTCATCTGCGCCACCGGCCTCACCGCCGAACAGATGCGTGACGCCGTACGCCGCCGGATCGGCAACGCCCCGCACCACGAGCGCGAGATCGTCCGGCAGGAACTGGGCAGGATCAACCGCATCCGGCTGGCCCGCCTCGCCGTGACGCCCGCGACACCGCCCGCGACAACCCCCGCGACCGAAGGAGCCGCCCCGCCATGACCGCCGCCGCCACGGTCTCCACGCACGTCCTCGACACCGCCACGGGGCGCCCGGCCGGCGGCGTGGACGTGGAGCTGTCCGTCCGCGACGGCGCGGCCGGGACGTGGTCCGTGCTCGCGGCGGGGCGGACCGACGCTGACGGGCGCTGCGCGGGCTTCCCCCCGCTGCCGCCCCCCGCCGACCGGGTGCGCCTGCGCTTCGACGTGGCGATCCGCCGAGAACCTCCGGTCGGCGGGCCCGCCTTCTTCCCTGAGGTGGCGGTGACCTTCGCCGTCGCACCCGGCGAGCACCATCACGTCCCCCTGCTGCTCAGCCCGTTCGGATACTCCGTATACCGAGGGAGTTAGCACGTGATCCTGGGTCAGAACCAGTACGGCAAGGCCGAGAACCGCGTCGTGAGGATCACCCGCGACGGCACCACCCACCACATCAAGGACCTCAACGTCAGCGTCGCCCTCTCCGGCGACATGGAGGACGTGCACCTCTCCGGCTCCAACGCCGCCGTCCTGACCACCGACACCACCAAGAACACCGTCTTCGCCTTCGCCAAGGAGCACGGCATCGCCTCGGCCGAGGCGTTCGGCATCGCGCTCGCCCGGCACTTCGTCGCCGGCCAGCCGTCGATCCGTACGGCCAGGATCCGCCTCGAGGAGTACGCCTGGGCCCGCATCGAGACGCCCGGCCCCCGGCGGCACTCGTTCGTCCGCGAGAACCAGGAGACCCGCACCGCGCAGGTCACCTTCGACGGCACCGACTGGGAGATCGTCTCCGGGCTCAAGGACCTGGTGGTGCTGAACTCCACCGACTCGGAGTTCACCGGCTACCTCAAGGACCGCTACACCACGCTCCCCGAGACGCGCGACCGCATCCTCGCCACCCGCGTCCAGGCGTGCTGGCGGCACGCCTCGGCCGACGCCGACTGGGACCCGGTCTACCGGCAGGCCCGCGAGCACCTCCTGGGCGCCTTCGCCGGCACCTACTCCCTCTCCCTGCAGCAGACCCTCTACCGGATGGGCACGCGGGTCCTCGAGAACTGCCCCGGGATCGAGGAGATCCGCCTCTCCCTGCCCAACCAGCACCACTTCCTCGTGGACCTCGAACCCTTCGGGCTCACGAACGACAACGAGGTCTACCACGCGGCCGACCGCCCCTACGGGCTGATCGAGGCGACCATCCTGCGCGAGGGCGCCGAGCCCCGCATCCCGGCGGACATGACCACCCTCGCCTGACCGCCCGTTGCCCGACCCGCCCCACCGGACACGCCCCAAGGCCGACCCTCAAGGACCTAAGGACCTGGCGACCATGGCAGCACCCGCACCCCCCTTGCCGGCCCGCACCGTCATCGAGAACTGCGCCATCGCCACCGTCGACGCCGCCGGCACCGAACACGCCTCGGGCCACATCGTCGTCAGCGGCCACCTCCTCGAGTCCGTCGGCCCCGGGCCCGCCCCCGCGCACCTGGCCGGCGTCACCCGCCGCGTCGACGGCAGCGGTCACCTGGCCACCCCCGGGCTCGTCAACACCCATCACCACTTCTACCAATGGCTCACCAGGGGACTCGCCCGCGACAGCAACCTCTTCGACTGGCTCGTGGCCCTCTACCCCACCTGGGCCCGCATCGACGAGGCCATGGTCCACGCGGCCGCGCGCGGCTCCCTGGCCATGATGGTCCGCGGCGGCGTCACCACCGCCATGGACCACCACTACGTCTTCCCCCGGGGTGCGGGCGACCTCCTCGGCGCGGAGATCCGCGCCGCCCGCGAGATCGGCGTGCGGTTCAGCCCCACCCGCGGGTCCATGGACCGCGGCGAGTCGGCGGGCGGGCTGCCCCCGGACTTCGCCGTCGAGACCACCGAGGCCGCGCTCATCGCCACCGAGGAGGCCATCGACACCCACCACGACCCCTCCTTCGCCTCGATGCTGCGCGTCGGCGTCGCCCCCTGCTCGCCGTTCTCCGTCTCCACCGAGCTGCTGCGCGAGTCCGCCGCGCTCGCCCGCCGCAAGGGCGTACGGCTGCACACCCACGGCTCGGAGACGGTCGAGGAGGAGCGCTTCTGCGAGGAACTGTTCGGCATGGGGCCGACGGACTACTTCGAGTCCACCGGCTGGCTCGGCGACGACGTGTGGATGGCCCACTGCGTCCATATGAGCGACGCCGACATCGACGCCTTCGCCCGTACGGGCACGGGCGTGGCGCACTGCCCCTCCTCCAACGCCCGCCTCGGCGCCGGCACCGCCCGCGTCCCCGCCATGCTGCGCGCCGGCGTCCCCGTGGGCCTCGGCGTCGACGGCACCGCCTCCAACGAGTCCGGCGAACTCCACACCGAACTGCGCAACGCCCTCCTCGTCCACCGCCTCGCCGGCGGCGCGACGGCCCTCGACGTTCGGCAGGCGCTGCGGCTGGGCACGTACGGGGGCGCCCAGGTTCTGGGCCGGGCCGCCGAGACCGGCTCGCTCGAGGCGGGCAAGCTCGCCGACCTGGTGCTGTGGAAGCTCGACGGGCTCGGCCACTCCACCATCGCCGACCCCGTCGCCGCCCTCGTCCTCGGCCCGCCCGCGCCCGTCACCCTCTCCCTCGTCGGCGGCAGACCCGTCGTCGAGCACGGCCGGCTCGTCACCGCCGACGAGGAGGCCATCGCCCGCGAGGCCCGCGCCGAGGCCCGCCGCCTCGCGCGGCTCGCGGACGGCGCCGGCTGACGGCCCGGAGCCGGCCGCCGCGGACCCGCCGGGAGGGACGGCTCCCGGCCGGGGCCGGGCCGGGGCGCGGCACCACCCGCGCCCCGGCCCCACGCCCTCCCACGCCCACCGATCAGGAGGAACCGCTGTGGCCGTAGTGCCCGGGCCCGCCCGGCACCCCGCCGACGCGCCGGAACCGGCGGGGAACGACAGGCACCCCGTGGACCGGCTGCCCGGCCCCGGCAAGCTGCTCGCCGGCGGCTTCCAGCACCTGGTCGCCGCGTACGCCGGCGTGGTCGCGCCGCCCCTCGTCGTCGGCGCGTACGTCGGGCTCTCCCCGGCCGGGCTCACCTTCCTCGTGGGCGCGAGCCTGTTCACCGCGGGCATCGCCACCCTGCTGCAGACGATCGGCTTCTGGCGGATCGGCGCCAGGATGCCGTTCGTCAACGGCGTCTCCTTCGCGGGCGTCGCGCCGATGCTCGCCGTCGCCGACGCCCAGGGAGACCGGCGCGACGCCCTGCCCGTCATCTACGGGGCCGTCATCGTCGCGGGCGTGCTGGGCTTCCTGCTCGCCCCGGCCTTCTGCCGGCTCGTGCGCTTCTTCCCGCCCGTCGTCAGCGGAACCGTCATCACCCTGATCGGCATCACCCTCCTGCCGGTCTCCTTCGGCTGGATCCAGGGCGGCCATCCCGAGCGGCCCGCCGCCCCCGTCGACCTGGCCCTGGCGGCGGCGACCCTGGCGATCGTGCTGCTCCTGCGCAGGCTGCTGCGGGGCTTCCTGCGGCAGATCGCCATCCTGCTCGGCCTCGTCGCCGGCACCCTGCTCGCCCTGCCGGCCGGGGCCGTCGACACCACCGCCACCCGCCACGCCGCCCTCGCCGGCTTCCCCACCCCCTTCCACTTCGGCACCCCGCACATCGAGGCGGCGCCGGTGGTCTCCATGTGCGTGCTGATGCTGGTCTGCATGACCGAGAGCACCGCCGACATGCTGGCGCTGGGCGCGATCGTGGGACGCGAGGCGGACGAGAAGGTCATCGCGGCGGGGCTGCGCGCCGACACGCTCGGCACGGCCGTCAGCCCGCTCTTCAACGGCTTCGCCAACAGCGCCTTCGCCCAGAACATCGGCCTCGTCGCCGTCACCGGGGTGCGCAGCCGCTTCACCGTCGCCGCCTGCGGGCTGATGTTCGTCCTGCTGGGCCTGAGCCCGGCCTTCGCCTCGCTGATCGCGCTGGTGCCGCAGCCGGTCCTCGGCGGTGCGGGCATCGTGCTGTTCGGCACGGTCGCCGCCAGCGGGATCGGCGTGCTGCGCACGGCGGGGCTCGAGCGCGGCGACAATCTGCTGATCGCCGCGACCGCCCTGGGCGTGGGCATGATCCCGGTGGTCTCCAGGACCTTCTACGACGACGCCGGGATCCCCGCGACGCTGAAGGTCGTCCTGGACTCGGGCGTCAGCGCCGGCTGCCTGACGGCGGTCCTGCTCAACCTCGCCTTCAACCACCTCGGCGGCGGTGGCCGGCCCGAGCGTGGCGACTAGGGACGAGTGACGCATTGCGCGACAATCTCCCCCGAATCGCTCGTAGGTGTGAGAGCGCTCGAAGGTGTGAGAGAGGGCCGCCGCGTGGACCAGCAAGCCGAGGAGGAGCCGGCCCGCGAGGAACCTGAAGGCAGACGCGCCTTCGTCTTCCCCAGCGCACTGACGGTCCTCGCCGCGGTGACCGTCGCCGTCTGGATCCTCACCTTCGTCATCCCCTCCGGCTCCTACCGCCGCACCCCCGACGGCGACCCGATCCAGGGCACCTACCACCGCGAGCCCGCCCCCGGAGGCTTCCTCCACCGCCTCGGCGACCTCTTCCTCGCCCCCGTCAACGGCCTCTACGGCGTGCGGGACGCAAAGACGGGCGAGGTGGCGCCGGACGCCGTCGGCACGCTCTACGGCAGCGCCGGGGTCTTCCTCTTCGTGCTGGCCATCGGCGCGTTCATCACCGTGGTCTTCGCCACCGGAGCCCTGGACCGGGGCATCGAACGACTGGCCCACCGGCTGCGCGAGCGCGGGGCGCTGCTCATCGCCGGCGTGATGACGGTCTTCTCGCTGCTGGGCACCGTGGAGGGGTTCGCCGAGGAGACGCTGGGCTTCTACGGGCTGCTCGTCCCGCTGATGCTGGCGCTCGGCTACGACCGCATGGTCGCCACCGGCACCATCATCCTCGGCGCGGGCGTCGGCGTGCTCGCCTCCACCGTCAACCCCTTCGCCACCGGCGTCGCCTCCTCCGCCGCCGGCATCTCGATCGGCGACGGCATCGCCCTGCGCTTCGCGATGTGGGTGGTGCTCACCGCCGTCACCATCGGCTACGTCGTCCGGTACGCCCACCGGGTGCGCGCCGCCCCGGAGCGCTCGCTGGTGGGCTTCCTCGAGGGCGACCGCGAGCTCGCCGCCAAGGCGGCCGAGCCACCGGAGCTCACCGGGCTGCAGAAGGGGGTGCTCGTCCTCGTCGCCCTCGTCTTCACCTTCATGATCTTCTCGGTGATCCCCTGGGCGAGCGCGCTCTCGGGCCGGTCCGACGCCGTGCCCTACGACTGGGAACTGGGCTGGTCCTTCGCGCAGTTGGCCGCCCTGTTCATCGTCGCGGCCGTGCTCGTCGGGCTCGTCGCCCACCTGGGCGAGCAGAAGCTGAGCGCCACGATCATCCAGGGCGCCGCCGACTTCATCGCCCCCGCGCTGGTGATCGTCCTCGCCCGGGGCGTCACCGTCATCATGACCAACGCCAAGGTCATCGACACCGTGCTGCACGCCGTCGAGGGCGTGGTCTCGGGCACGCCGCCGGTGGCGTTCGCCGTCCTCGTCTACATCGTGAACCTGCCGCTGGCCTTCCTGATCCCCTCCACCTCCGGCCATGCGACGCTGGCGATGCCGATCCTCGCCCCGCTCGCGGACTTCGCGGGCGTCTCCCGGGCGGTGGCGGTCACCGCCTGGCAGTCGGCGAGCGGCTGGATGAACCTGTGGGTACCCACGACCGCCGTCGTGGTCGGCGGGGTGTCGCTGGCGAAGGTCGGCTACGACCGCTACCTGCGGTTCGTCTGGCCGCTGCTGGCCCTCCTGGCCGTGCTCATCTGCGGCTTCCTGGCGCTGGGCGCGGCCCTCGGCTGACGGGGGAGGGCCGCGCCCGGGCGCCGCCGCCCCCTGGGGCCGGCGGCTCGGGCGTCAGTCCAGCAGCTCGTACGCCGGCAGCGTCAGGAAGTCCGCGTAGTCCTCGTCGAGCGCCACCCTCAGCAGCAGGTCGTGGGCCTCCTGCCAGCCGCCGGGCTCCCCGCGGACGGCGGCGAGCTCCTGGCGCGCCACCTCGCGCACCAGCGCCGCGGTGACCTGCCGGCCGTCCTCGAGGACGACGCCCGCGTCGACCCACTGCCACAGCTGCGAACGGGAGATCTCCGCCGTGGCCGCGTCCTCCATGAGGCCGAAGATGGCCACCGCGCCCACCCCCCGCAGCCACGCCTCGATGTAGCGCAGGGCGACCTGGACGGCGTTGCGCAGCCCTTCGTACGTCGGCCTCGCCTCGAGGGTGTCCACGGCGACGAGCTGAACCGCCGTCACCCGGACGTCCTCGCGCAGCCGGTGCTTCTGGTGCGGGCGGTCGCCGAGGACGGCGTCGAAGCAGGCCCGGGCGACCGGCACCAGGTCGGGGTGGGCGACCCAGGAGCCGTCGAAGCCGTCGGCCGCCTCGCGGTCCTTGTCGGCCCGGACCTTCGCCAGCGCGGCCTCGTTGGCCTCGGGGTCCTTGCGGGAGGGGATGAACGCCGCCATGCCGCCGATCGCGTGCGCCCCGCGCCGGTGGCAGGTGCGCACGAGCAGTTCGGTGTACGCGCGCATGAACGGCGCGGTCATGGTGATGGCGTTGCGGTCGGGCAGGACGAACTTCTCGCCGCCGTCACGGAAGTTCTTGACGATGGAGAAGAGGTAGTCCCAGCGGCCGGCGTTGAGACCGGAGGCGTGCTCGCGCAGCTCGTAGAGGATCTCCTCCATCTCGTACGCGGCCGTGATGGTCTCGATGAGGACCGTGGCGCGGATGGTGCCCCGGGGGATGCCGAGGTGGTCCTGGGCGAAGACGAACACGTCGTTCCACAGCCGGGCCTCGAGGTGCGACTCGGTCTTGGGGAGGTAGAAGTAGGGGCCCTTGCCCAGCTCGAGCAGCCGCCGGGCGTTGTGGAGGAAGTAGAGGCCGAAGTCGGTCAGGGCGCCGGGGACGGGACGGCCGTCGACGGTCAGGTGACGCTCGTCGAGGTGCCAGCCGCGCGGCCGCATCACGACGGTGGCGAGCTCCCCGGCCGGCCGGAGCGCGTACGCCTTGCCCCCGGGGGCGGTGAAGTCGATGCGGCGCGCGTAGGCGTCGATCAGGTTGAGCTGGCCGTGGACGACGTTGTGCCAGGTGGGCGCGGAGGCGTCCTCGAAGTCGGCGAGCCAGACGCGGGCGCCGGAGTTGAGGGCGTTGACGGTCATCTTCCGGTCGTCGGCGGGCCCGGTGATCTCCACCCGCCGGTCCTCGAGCGCGGCGGGCGCGGGCGCCACCCGCCAGTCGGGGTCCTCGCGGACGGCGGCGGTCCGGGGGAGGAAGTCCAGGGTGCCGGTGCGGGCGATCTCCGCTCGGCGGGCGGCTCGGCGGGCGAGCAACTCGTCGCGGCGCGGGGTGAACCGGCGGTGCAGGGCGGCGAGGAAGGCGAGCGCCTCCTCGGTCAGCACCTCTTCCTGCCGTTCCACGGGCCGGGCGCGGACGACGGCCGGCGAGGACGGCGAGGGTGCGGACATGGGCGGTCACTCCTCTTCAGCGGGCGGGCATGAGGGCGGCGCATGCCGAACTGACCTTGTGGAGAATAGTTTTCTCATCGTGGAAGTTCAATGGCGCGTTATTCCCGTGGCATTCCCCAGCAGCCCGTTGTTCCGGCAGTGCGTCGTTCCAGCAGCGCGAGATCGTCCGGGGTGTCCACGTCGTCGGGCGCCGCCACGTCCGAGCACTCCACGAGCCGTACGGCCGCGGCGTGCCGGCGCAGATACGCACGGGCCCCCAGATCACCCTCGGACGCCGCCGCCACGCCCGCCCAGTGCTCCCGCCCCAGCAGCACCGGATGCCCCCGCTCGCCCCCGTAGGACGCCGCCGCAAGGCTCGCCCCGGCCCGGTGCGCGGCCAGCACGCGCGCCACGGCCGCCGCGCCCACGCGCGGCTGGTCGACCAGCGCGACCACCGCCGCCGAGACGCCCGGGACCGCCGCCAGCGAGGCGAGCCCGGCCCGCAGCGACGAGCCCATGCCCCGCTCCCAGTGCGGGTTGTCCACGAGCACCCGGCCCGCCGCCGGCGGCCCGAGCCGGGCCCGCACCTCGGCCGCGCCCGCGCCCAGCACCACATGCACCGGCCCGCAGCCGCCCTCGGACAACTGTCGTATCGCGTGCTCCACCAGCAGACCGCCCCGGTGCGCCAGGAGCGCCTTGGGGCGCCCGCCGAGCCGTCGCCCGCCGCCGGCCGCCAGCAACAGCCCCGCCACGCACGCGTGTTTCGCACCCGTGTCCGCCGTTCGCGCCATAGCCCCTGCATACCGCATACCTGGGCGGATGTGCGCCGGACGTCAGTTCGTCACTCGTACGTGAACGCTCGGCCTGAATTTCGCTGTGCGTGTGGCGCGTCGCACGGAAACTGGCGTTAACTGATCCGCGCGAGCGAGTACGGGAGGGGGACAAGTCGTGGCGGAAGGCGCCGTAGTGGTGGAAGAGGGGCGAACGGGACGTTTCGGCGAGGAGACGGACCCGAGAATCGACGAGCTGGGCGCCGCCGTGTCCCGGCTGCGCCGCGAGCTGGCCGGGCACCCCGCCCCCTTACCGGACCGGGACGCCGCCGAGGACGAGCTGGCCGCCCTGGACGCCATGGCCCGCGCCGGCGCCCCCGACGTCTCCCGGCTGCGCCGCTCCCTGTTGCTGGTGGCGGGCGCCGTGGGCTCGGTCAGCGCCCTGGCCCCCGCGCTCGGCGCCGTCCGCGCCGCCGTCGACCGCTTCGGCGGTCTCCCGGACGCCCCGCCGGCCGCACGGCCCGAGGGCGCGGCGGAGCCGGACGCGGCGGACGTGCCGCGCCCCCGCGAGGGCTGAAGCCCCCGCCGGGGCGGCGATCAGGCGGTGACGGTGGTCGCGGCCAGCGACTTCGAGAGCTCCGCGGCCACGACCTGCAGCAGCGGGACGATGCGCTCCGTGGCGGCCTCGGTGACCCGGCCCGCCGGACCCGAGATCGAGATGGCCGCCGACGTGGGCGAGTCGGGCACCGGCACCGCCAGGCAGCGGACGCCGATCTCCTGCTCGTTGTCGTCCATCGCGAAGCCCGACTCGCGCACCCGCGCCAGCTCCGCGAGGAAGCCGTCGGGCGTGGTGATCGTCTTCTCGGTCGCGGCCGGCATGCCCGTGCGCGCCAGCAGCGCGCGGACCTCGTCGTCGGCGGACTGGGCGAGCAGCGCCTTGCCGACGCCCGTGGTGTGCGGCAGCACGCGCCGCCCGACCTCGGTGAACATCCGCACCGAGTGGCGCGAGGGCACCTGCGCCACGTACACGACCTCGTCGCCGTCGAGCAGCGCCATGTTCGCGGTCTCGCCGGTCTCCTCGACCAGGCGGGCCAGGTGCGGCCGGGCCCAGGTGCCCAGCAGCCGGGCCGAGCTCTCCCCGAGCCGGATCAGCCGGGGGCCGAGGGCGTACCGGCGGTTGGGCTGCTGCCGTACGTATCCGCAGGCCACCAGCGTGCGCATCAGGCGGTGAATGGTGGGCAGCGGCAGGCCGCTGCTGGCGGACAGCTCGCTGAGTCCGACTTCACCGCCCGCGTCGGCCATCCGCTCGAGCAGGTCGAAGGCACGCTCGAGGGACTGGACGCCGCCACTGCTTGCGGCGGTTCGGGGCTCGGCGGACGAGGGCACGGCGCTCCTTCCGGGGTGGGGGGTGGCAGCAGCCTACCGGCCGCCGCGGATGTCACGTGCGCGTTTCTGATGCGTGAAACAGGCGTTCCGATATGTGAAAGGTCTTGACCTCCGCCGGTCCCGGTTGAAGACTGCCCTCCGTCGCCACGCTTCAACAGAATGTTGAAGTGATGAACGGGGTTCGGGCCGGCGGGAGGCCGAGGAGTGGACCTGATACTGCGCTCGACGCGGGTCGTGACACCGGACGGCGTCCGCGCCGCCCGCGTCGCCGTCACCGGCGGCCGGATCGAGGCGGTCCTGCCGTACGAGGCCGGACCCGCCGCCGACGCCGTCGAGGACCTGGGCGACGACGTCCTGCTGCCCGGCCTCGTCGACACCCATGTGCATGTGAACGATCCCGGCCGCACGGAGTGGGAGGGCTTCGCGAGCGCCACCCGGGCCGCGGCGGCCGGCGGCGTCACCACGCTCCTCGACATGCCGCTCAACAGCCTCCCGCCCACCACGACCGTGGCGAACCTGCGGGCCAAGCAGGCCGTGGCCCGCGACCGGGCGTACGTCGACGTGGGCTTCTGGGGCGGGGCGCTGCCCGGCAACCTCGCCGACCTGCGGCCCCTGCACGAGGCCGGGGTGTTCGGCTTCAAGGCCTTCCTCTCCCCGTCCGGCGTCGAGGAGTTCCCGCACCTGGCCCCCGCCGACCTCGAGGCCGTGGCCACGGAGATCGCCGGCCTGGGCGGGCTGCTGATCGTGCACGCCGAGGACCCGCGGGAACTGGCGGCGGCGCCCGGCGGCGCCCGCTACGCCGACTTCCTCGCCTCCCGCCCGCGCGTCGCCGAGAACGCGGCCGTCGCCACGCTCGTGGACGTGGCACGCCGGGCCGGTACGCGCATCCACGTGCTGCACCTGTCCTCCTCCGGCACGCTGCCCCTGATCGCCGCCGCCCGGGCCGGCGGCCTGCCCGTCACAGGGGAAACCTGCCCGCATTTCCTCACCCTCACCGCCGAGGACGTGCCCGACGGCGCCACGGAGTTCAAGTGCTGCCCGCCCATCCGCGAGGCGGCCGACCAGGACGCCCTGTGGGCGGCGCTGGCCGACGGGACCGTCGGCTGCGTCGTCTCGGACCACTCCCCGTGCACCGCCGACCTCAAGGTCCCCGACTTCGCCACCGCCTGGGGCGGCATCTCCTCCCTCCAGCTCGGCCTGCCCGCCGTCTGGACCGAGGCCAGACGCCGCGGGCACACCCTCCACGACGTGGCCCGCTGGATGTCCGCCGGCCCCGCGGCCCTCGCCGGCCTGTCCCGCAAGGGCGCCATCGCACCGGGCCGCGACGCCGACTTCGCCGTCCTCGCCCCCGACGAGACCTTCACCGTCGACCCGGCCGCGCTCCACCACCGCAACCCCGTCACCGCCTACGCCGGCCGGACCCTGTACGGAGTCGTCCGGTCCACCTGGCTGCGCGGCCGCCGGATCGCCGACCACGGCACCCCCCTGACCGAGCCCACCGGCCGACTCCTGGAGCGCGCATGAGTCAAGACGCCAGCGGCACCTCCCCGTTCACCGGCGCCGCGAACCCCTACACGGGCGGCGACCCCTACGCCGACTACCGCACCGCCGACCACCCGTTCACCGCTCTGCCCGACCTCGCTGACCGCCGCCTGGGCGCCTCCGTCATCGCCGCCGACGACGAGTTCTTCGCCGAGCGCGAGAACCTCCTGACCCCCGGCCCCGCCCGCTTCGACCCCGAACTCTTCGGCCACAAAGGCAAGATCATGGACGGCTGGGAGACCCGCCGCCGGCGCGGCGCCTCGGCCGACGCCCCGCACCCGGCGGACGACGACCACGACTGGGCCCTGATACGGCTCGGTGTCCCCGGCATCGTCAGGGGCGTCGTCGTCGACACCGCCCACTTCCGGGGCAACCACCCCCTGGCCGTCGGCCTCGAGGGCACCTCGCTGCCCGGCACCCCCTCGCCCGCGGACCTGCTCGCCGACGACGTGCAATGGACCGTCCTCGTGCCGCGCGCCTCCGTCGGCGGCCACGCCGCCAACGGCTTCCGCGTCGACGCCCCGGAGCGCTTCACCCACCTGCGGCTCAACCAGTACCCCGACGGCGGCATCGCCCGGCTGCGCGTCCACGGCGAGGCCGTCCCGGACGCCGCCTGGCTCGCCGCCCTGGGCGTCTTCGACCTCGCCGCGCTGGAGAACGGCGGCCACGTCGAGGACTGCTCCGACCGCTTCTACTCCTCCCCGTTCCACAGCATCCACCCCGGCCGGTCCCGCGCGATGGGCGAGGGCTGGGAGACGCGACGACGGCGCGACGGCGGCCACGACTGGGTCCGCTACCGCCTCACCGGGCAGGCGGTCCTACGGGCGGTCGAGATCGACACCGGCTGCTACAAGGGCAACGCCCCGGGCTGGGCGTCCCTTTCCGCCCTCGACGCCACCACCGGGGCCGACCCCGCCGGCACCGACGGCTGGCGCGAACTGCTGCCCCGCACCCCGCTGCTGCCCGACACCGTGCACCGCCTCCCGCTCCCCGGCGCCCCCACCGCCACGCACCTGCGCCTGGACATCCACCCCGACGGCGGCGTCGCCCGGCTGCGCGTGCACGGCTCGCTCACCGACGAGGCCGTCCGCCGCCTCGAGCTCAGGGCCGGCCCTGAGCGGCGGGGGTGAGGGGGCGGCTCATGAACAGGGCCGTCTCACCCTCGGAGGAGGTGCCGGCGTAGAGCGAGGTGTCCAGGCCGCACAGGTCGAACCCCATCCGGCGGTAGGCCCGTACGGCAGGGGCGTTGACGTTGGTGACCTCCAGCCAGGCGGTCCGCGCGCCCAGTTCACGGCCGCGCGCGAGGGCACGGTCCATCAGCGCCGCGCCGATGCCCCGGCCGCGCCGGCCGGGGGAGACCCTGATGTCGGCGATCACCAGTCGGCGGTTCCACTCCTCGTACGCGAAGGAGACCGCGCCGCACAGCTCGCCGTCGGCGTCGGCGACGAGGACTTCCTGGCCCTCGCCCTCCTCGTCCTCGTCGTCGGGATAGACCTTGCGCAGCGCGGGCTCCACCGGCACCGGGTGCAGCGCGAAGCCGTCGTCGGAGGCGGTCACCCGCACGACGGTGTCGGTGGTGAAGGAGTTGTCCAGCTCGCGGGCCGCCGTCAGCTCGTCGGGCTGCGCCGGCCGGTAGATCACCATGCGGTCATCCTAGGGGGAGAGCGTCTCCCAGAACATCGACTCGTAGTCCCGCAACAGCCGCCCGTACCGGTGCGCCAGCGGCTCCGACAGCCGGCCGTCCGTCAGCCCGCCGCCCACGGCGGCCAGCGTGCGCTGCGCGCCCTCGGGGTCGGGTGTCGCGAAGAAGTCGAAGAAGCCGCACGCGGCGTCGTCGAAGCCGTAGTGCTCGCGCAGCGCCAGGCCCACGGTGGCGCAGTAGCCGCCCCACGCGGCGAAGTTGGTGCTCAGCGCGACGACGACGTCCACGGGCTCGGCGCACAGCGCCAGCCAGGCCGCGTACGCCGGATAGGCCTGGCACCCGGCCCGCGGCTCATGGGCGCGTACGGCCGCCTCGTCGAGCCCGCAGGCGGCCGCGAGCGGGCCGAGCCGCTCGAGGGCGACGTCCTCGCCGCGCGCGAGGTGGTCGAAGAAGTCGGCGGCGAGCGGCTGTCGTCCCGCGCCGGCCCGCTCGGCCAGGTGCGCGAAGCTGCGCCGGTCGCTCGTGATGACGTGGTGCTGTTCGAGGGCGAACGCCGCGAGGGCCGCGCGGGGTGCGCGGCCCGAGGCGATCTCGGGGACGAGGCGGACGGTGCCGCCGCCCGGTGCGAGCGTGCGGAGCGCGTCGTCGAGGACGTCCCGGGCTGTACGGGCCATGGCACCAGCGTATCGGCGGGCGCGGCGGCCGTGCCGGCTATTCCCGCGCGCCGCCGATGTAGAAGAGAAGGAAGAAGAAGGCGACGATGAAGTGGACGGCGACGAGATAGATGAAGACCCGGACCGTCATGCCCATCGGGGCCCGGTCCTCCTCCACGAAGGTCCTCGCCTCGTCGCCGATCGCCTTGTCGCTCATGGCATTTCCCTCCTGGTCGGTGCGGCGCCGAGGCACAGCTCGGAGACGCCGCTCTGCATCAGCGTGTGCATGAACAGCAGGTCCACTCCGCCGGGCGACGCCGCCGCGATGCGGTGCGGGGTGAGGGAGTCGAAGTGGGCGGCGTCCCCGGTCTCGAGCAGGTGGGTGCTCTCGCCCAGCGTCAGCCGCAGCCGTCCGCCGGTGACGTAGAGCCACTCCTCGCCCGGGTGCACCCGCACCAGTTCCTCCTGGCCGCCGCCCCGCGGCACGTGCAGCCGCAGGGCCTGCATGGCCCGTCCGGAGCCGCCGGCCCGCCAGTACGTCCAGCCGCCGGCCTCCTGGGCCTCCATGCGGTCGGCCCGTACGATGGGGTCGCGGCCCTCGGGCACCTCGCCCAGCAGGTCGGACACGGTCGTGCCGTACGCCCGCGCCAGCGCGAGCAGCATCGGCAGCGACGGCGTCCGCCGGCCGGTCTCCAGCCGGGACAGGTGGGCGGGCGACAGCCCCGCCAGGGCGGCGGCGGCCTCCAGCGTCAGCCCGCTGCGCCGGCGCAGGGACCGCAACTGCGGGGCGACGACGGGTATCTCTTCCGCGGGGCCCCCGACGGGGGCGGGCCGCTGTTCGGGCGATGGCCTCATGCTTCCGGTATAGACGCGGGCGTGCCTGTGAGGCAAAAAAATTGCCCGCGAGGCAAACTCTTTCTGTGATGAACGTCAGGGAAACATGAGCGGATTGGCATTGACATGACATACGGCCCCCGCGTCATGCTTGTGTCCATGACAACAACCCCCCTCCGTTCGGCGCGTCTCGCCGCGCTCGTCGCCCTGACCTCGACGCTCCTCCTGGGTACCCCGGCCATCGCCGCCACCCACTCCGCCGCCGCCCCGGTCGCGGCCGTGGCCGTGCAGAGCACCGGTGACATCTGTTACTCGGAGCTGCCCTCCCAGGCCCACGACACCATCAGCAAGATCGACGCCGGTGGCCCCTTCCCGTACCCCAAGGACGGGACCGTCTTCACCAACCGCGAGGGCGTCCTGCCCCGGCAGTCGAGCGGCTACTACCACGAGTACACCGTGATCACCCCGGGCTCCCCGGACCGCGGCGCCCGACGGATCGTCGCGGGCAAGAAGGCGCACGAGGACTACTACACCGGCGACCACTACCGGACCTTCGACCTGGTCGACTTCAGCTGCTGACCCACCCCTGACGACGCCGGGCCCCGCCACCCACGGAGGTGGCGGGGCCTTCGTCCTCCGGGCGCTGTACCTACTGGTATGTACACTCGCATCGCCGCACACGTCACCGACCGCCCGTAGAGGGAGGACGCCCGTGCACGCCATGCAGTACGCCATCACGTTGCCCGCGGACTACGACATGAAGACCATCCGGGAGCGCGTGGCGACCCGCGGCCACGCCCTCGACGACCGCGAGGGCCTGGGCCTGAAGGCCTACCTCCTCCGCGAGCGCGGGACCGACGGCTCCCCGGTCAACGAGTACGCCCCGTTCTATCTGTGGGAGCACGCCGGGGCGATGGGCGAGTTCCTGGTCGGCGGGGGCGGATTCCAGGGCATCGTCGCGGACTTCGGCCGCCCGGCCGTCCGGCACTGGGCCGGCCTCGCGTGCGAGACGGGCCCCGCCCGGTCCGCCGAACCCCGGGCCGCGTCCCGGCTGCTGACGCCCCTGCCGGCCACCGCGGACCCCGCCGCACTCGTCGCAGAGGCGCTCGCCGGGCTGCGCGCGTCGGCGCGCGCCGACGCGGTGCACACCGCCGCCCTCGCCCTCGACCCCAGCCGCTGGCAGCTGATGCGCTTCGTGCTGTGGGCCGACGCCGTCCCCGCCTCCGAGGGCCGCGACGCCGAACGCTACGAAGTCCTGCACCTGTCCACGCCCCACCTCTCCCGCCTCCCGGCCGGGCGGCACTGGTAGCGGGCCCGCCCTCAACCCGGCGGCGGAGAGAAGGACTTGGAGTCGTCCTCAGGTTCGATGCCGCGGAACCGTACGCCCTCGTACGGTGATCCCGTCCGCACACGCATCCGACAACCAGGGGGCAATGCTGTGACATCAGGGACGCACGGAACGGGAGCCACGGACCGGACGGTCGATCTGGCGGCGATGGGCGACGAGTTCACCCGCGATCCCTACCGGGTGTACGCCGAACTGCGCGCGCGGGGCCCCGTGCACCGGGTGCGCATGCCGGAGGGCGTCGAGAGCTGGCTCGTCGTCGGCCACGACGAGATACGGGCCGCCCTCAACGACCCCCGGCTCTCGAAGGACTGGGAGAAGGCATCCGAGGCCCAGGGCCTGCCCGTCGTGGCGGCCGGCCCGCACATGCTGAGCGCCGACCCCCCGCACCACACCCGGCTGCGCAGGCTGGTGGCCAGGGAGTTCACCGCCCGCCGCGTCGAGGCGCTCGCCCCGCGCGTCCAGCAGATCACCGACGGGCTCCTCGAGAACATGCTGCGGGCCCCGGACCGGCGCGCCGACCTCGTCGAGGCCCTGTCCTTCCCGCTGCCCATGAGCGTCATCTGCGAACTGCTGGGCGTGCCCGACCTCGACCGCGCCGCGTTCCACCGGTGGTCGGACGTCGCCATCGGCTCCGCCCCGCCGGCGGAGAAGACCCGCAACGCCCAGGAGGTCGCCGGCTACCTCGCCGGCCTGGTCGCCGCCAAGCGGCGGCAGCCGGGCGAGGACCTGCTGAGCGACCTCATCCGCACCACCGACGAGGACGGCGACCGGCTCTCGCCCGATGAGCTCATCGGCATGGCCTGGCTCCTGCTGGTCGCCGGGCACGAGACCACCGTCAACCTCATCAGCAACGGCGTGCTCGCCCTGCTCCGCCACCCCGACCAGCTCGCGGCGCTGCGCGCCGACTTCGGGCTGCTGGACGACGCCGTCGAGGAGATGCTGCGCTACGACGGTCCCGTGGAGACCTCCACGTACCGTTTCACCCTCGAGCCGCTGGAGATCGCCGGCACCCGCATACCCGGCGGCGGGGAGCTCGTGGTCGTCGCCCTGGCCGACGCCGACCGCGACCCGGCCCGCTTCCCCGACCCCCACCGCTTCGACATCCGCCGCGACGCCCGCGGCCACGTCGCCTTCGGGCACGGCATCCACTACTGCCTGGGCGCGCCGCTGGCCCGCCTCGAGGGCCGCATCGCCGTCCGCTCGCTCCTCGAGCGCTGCCCCGACCTCGAGCTGGACTGCCACCCGGACGCGCTCCTGTGGCGCGAGGGCATGCTGATGCGCGGCCCCTACCGGCTGCCCGTCCGCTTCTGACGCCGGGTCCTGCCCCGGCCACCGGGGCAGGGCCCATGTCCGGACAACCGGACCTCCGGACTTCCCGTCATCAGGTCGTCCGGCTACGCTCCCTTCGTGGCGAAGCAGCGACCCCTTCAGTTCTCCCTCGACCGCGGCAGCCCGGTCCCGCTCTACTTCCAGCTGTCCCAGCAGCTCGAAGCCGCCATCGAACGGGGTGAGTTCGCCCCCGGTAGCCTCCTGGGCAACGAGATCGAGCTCGCCGGACGCCTGGGACTCTCCCGCCCCACCGTCCGCCAGGCCATCCAGTCACTGGTCGACAAGGGCCTGCTGGTGCGCCGCCGCGGCGTCGGCACCCAGGTGGTGCACAGCCAGGTCAAGCGCCCGCTGGAGCTCAGCAGCCTCTACGACGACCTGGAGTCGGCCGGCCAGCAGCCCGCCACCCGCGTCCTGCACCACGCCGTCGAGCCCGCCCCCGCGCCGGTCGCCGCCGCCCTGGGCATCGCCGAGGGCGCCGACGTCCTGCGCCTGGAGCGGCTGCGCCTCGCCCACGGCGAGCCGGTGGCCCACCTGCGCAACCACCTGCCGGTCGGCCTGCTGGACCTCGACGCCGAGACCCTGGGACGCACCGGCCTCTACCGCCTGCTGCGGCAGGCGGGCATCACCCTGCACAGCGCCCGCCAGACGATCGGGGCCCGCGCCGCCACCGCCGAGGAGGGCGAGCTGCTGGCCGAGCCGGAGGGCGCCCCCCTGCTGACGATGGAGCGGACGACCTTCGACGACACCGGCCGCGCGGTGGAGTTCGGCTCCCACCTCTACCGGGCCTCGCGCTACGCGTTCGACTTCCAGCTCCTGGCCCGGTCCTGAGCCTGTCAGGCCATAAGAATGTTCTGACAAAGTCTTGACGCGATGTGTCCTCCGCCACTACAACTCCACGCACAGGAAGAAGCCCCCCTCGGCACCGCCGACGCCCCGGCCGACAGCGGTGACGGATGGTGACGGATACTTGGGCGGTTGGGTCCGCGGCAGAGGGGCCCGGCCACACCGTGACAGACAGTGAGAAGGGCAAGTCCTCGTGGCAAGGGTTCGGACAGGCGTACGTGCGGTGAGCGCCGTGCTGGCAGCGGTGCTCGGCGCCACACTGGCTGGGTGCAGCAGCACGGGCGGTAAGCGGGCCGAGGAGCGGGCAGCCAAGGCCGCTCAGGGCCGCTCCGCGGTCGACACCCCCCGGTGGACCTTCGCGATGGTCACCCACTCGGGTGATGGCGACACCTTCTGGGACATCGTCCAGAACGGTGCCAAGCAGGCGGCGGTCAAGGACAACATCAAGTTCCTCTACGCACACGACGTCGAGGGGAACAAGCAGGCCCAGAGCGTGCAGGCCATGATCGACCAGAAGGTCGACGGCCTGATCGTCACCCTCGCCAAGCCCGACGCCATGAAGGACGTCGTCGCCAAGGCGCGCAAGGCCGGCATCCCGGTGATCACGGTGAACTCCGGCTCCGACAAGTCCAAGGACTTCGGCACCCTCACCCACATCGGCCAGGACGAGGTCATCGCCGGCGAGGCCGTCGGCGAGCAGCTCAACCAGCGCGGCAGGAAGAAGGCCGTCTGCGTCCTGCACGAGCAGGGCAACGTCGGCCACGAGCAGCGCTGCGACGGCGTGAAGAAGACCTTCAAGGGCGACGTGCAGAACCTCTACGTCGAGGGCACCAACATGCCCGGCGTGCAGTCGTCCATCGAGGCCAAGCTGCAGTCCGACAAGGACATCGACACCGTCGTCACCCTCGGTGCCCCCTTCGCCGCCACGGCCGTCAAGGCCGCCAAGCAGGCCGGCGGCAAGGTCGAGGTCGACACCTTCGACCTCAACGCCCAGGTCGCCAAGGACCTCCAGGACGGCACCCTCGGCTTCGCCGTCGACCAGGACCCGTACCTCCAGGGCTACGAGGCCGTCGACCTGCTGTGGCTCTACAGGTACAACCGCGACATGCTCGGCGGCGGCCGCCCGGTCCTGACCGGCCCGCAGATCGTCACCAAGGACGACGCGAAGACCCTGGCGGAGTACACGAAGCGGGGCACCCGATGAGTACAGCGGCAACCGCACCGGCCGACGACCGGCTGCTCCACCGGGGCATACTGCGCCGGCTGCTCGGCCGCCCCGAGCTGGGCGCGGTCGTGGGCGCGGCGGCGGTCTTCCTCTTCTTCTCGTTCGCCGCCGACAGCTTCCTGCGCGCGTCCAGCCTCTCGACCGTGCTGTACGCGTCCTCGACGATCGGCATCATGGCCGTACCGGTCGCGCTGCTGATGATCGGCGGCGAGTTCGACCTGTCGGCGGGCGTGATGGTCACGACCTCCGCCCTGGTCTCGTCGATGTTCAGCTACCAGATGACGGCCAACGTCTGGGTCGGCGTGGGGGTCTCCCTGCTGACCACCCTGGCCGTCGGCTTCTTCAACGGCTTCGTGTTCACCCGCACCAAACTGCCCAGCTTCATCATCACGCTGGCCACGTTCCTGATGCTCACGGGGCTCAACCTCGGCTTCACCAAGCTCATCGGCGGCACGGTCTCCACCAAGACCATCGGCGACATGGAGGGCTTCGAGTCGGCCCACGCGGTGTTCGCCTCCCACCTCACCATCGGCGGCGTGGACCTCCAGGTCACCATCCTGTGGTGGCTCGGCCTCGTGGCCCTGGCCACCTGGGTCCTGCTCCGCACCCGCGCGGGCAACTGGATCTTCGCCGTCGGCGGCGGCGCCGACGCGGCACGTGCGGTCGGCGTCCCCGTCAACAAGACCAAGATCGGCCTCTACATGGCCGTCGCCTTCTGCGCCTGGGTCTCCGGCCAGCACCTGCTGATGTCGTACGACGTCGTGCAGTCCGGAGAGGGCGTCGGCAACGAGCTCCTCTACATCATCGCGGCCGTGATCGGCGGCTGCCTGATGACCGGCGGCTACGGCTCGGCCATCGGCTCCGCGGTCGGCGCGTTCATCTTCGGCATGACGAGCAAGGGCATCGTGTACGCGCAGTGGAACCCCGACTGGTTCAAGTTCTTCCTCGGCGCGATGCTGCTCCTGGCGACCCTGCTGAACGCCTGGGTCCGTAAGCGCGCGGAGGCGACCAAGTGAGCCCCCTGGCCAAGCTCACGGACGTGAGCAAGTTCTACGGCAACATCCGCGCGCTGGAGGGCGTCTCCCTGGAGGTGCACGCCGGTGAGATCACGTGTGTCCTCGGCGACAACGGCGCGGGCAAGTCGACCCTGATCAAGATCATCGCGGGCCTGCACCAGCACGACGCGGGAACCTTCGAGATCGAGGGCGAGGAGGCGAAGCTCTCCTCCCCCCGCGAGGCCCTGAACCGGGGCATCGCCACGGTCTACCAGGACCTGGCGGTCGTCCCCCTGATGCCGGTCTGGCGGAACTTCTTCCTGGGCTCGGAGCCGACGAAGGGCGCGGGCCCCTTCAAGCGCCTCGACGTACAGAAGATGCGCGAGACGACCCGCGCGGAGCTGCTGCGCATGGGCATCGACCTGCGCGACGTCGACCAGCCCATCGGCACGCTCTCCGGCGGCGAGCGCCAGTGCGTGGCGATCGCCCGGGCGGTGTACTTCGGCGCGAAGGTGCTGGTCCTGGACGAGCCGACCGCGGCGCTCGGCGTCAAGCAGTCCGGCGTCGTCCTGAAGTACGTCGCGGCGGCCCGCGACGCGGGCCTGGGCGTGGTCCTCATCACGCACAACCCGCACCACGCGTATCTGGTCGGTGACCGCTTCGTGCTCCTCAAGCGAGGATCGATGGCGGGCAGCCACACGAAGTCGCAGATCGCCCTGGACGAGCTCACGCGCCAGATGGCGGGCGGCTCCGAGCTGGACCAGCTCAGCCACGAGCTGGAGCGGGCGCCGGGCCCGGACGTGATCGGCGGCAAGCCGGTCGGCTCCGCCGAGGACTGACCCCGGAGCGGGGGTGCCCCCAGCCCTGTGGAACGACTGCCCACCCTCCCCCAGCTACCGCTGGGAGGGACCACCCGCCCGCAGCCAAAGGTCCGGCGTGAGGGGCCGGG
>NZ_JAFMOF010000004.1 GCF_017349075.1 Streptomyces triculaminicus
GCCTCGGCGGTCACCCGGTGAAGGTCGTCGCGGAAGGCCCGCAGCTCCTCGAGGCCGTCGGCGTCGAGGGCCACGGGCGGCACGGGCTGGGCGGTGACGGCCGTCCACCCCGCGACGGCCGCCTCCGCCCAGGCCCGCGCGGTATCCGGGCCGGCGAGCAGATCGCCGTGCCCGGAGCCCTCCACGGCGGCCGTGTTGAGCAGGTCCTGGACGAGCCCGAGGCCGCCGGGGGCCGCCTCGAGCGCGTACCGTACGGTCGCCGGCCAGATCGTCATGGTGGGCCGTCCTTCCGGGGATGTCAGCGGGCGGGGCTCACACCAGTGTCCCGAGGAGCGACTTGCGGTACGGAACCGCCTCCTCGAGCCGGCCGGCGAGCGCCTTGGCGGCCCAGTCGGGGTCGGAGACGAGGGCCCGCCCGACGGCGACGACGTCGAACTCGTCACGCTCCAGCCGGTCCAGGAGCGGCTCGATGCCCGTGGTCCCGATGTGCTCGGGGCCGTTCCGCCCGCCGGTGAACTCGGTGTCCAGGCCCACCGACCCCACGGTGATGGACGGCTTGCCGGTGAGCTTCTTCGTCCAGCCCGCCAGGTTCAGGTCGCCGTCCTCGAACTCCGGCAGCCAGTAGCGGCGCGTGGAGGCGTGGAAGGCGTCCACGCCCGCCGCGGCGAGCGGCGAGATCAGCCGCTCCAGCTCCTGCGGGGTCTCGGCGATCCGGGCGTCGTAGTGGCCGGACTTCCACTGCGAGAGGCGGAAGACGATGGGGAAGCCGGGCGAGACGGCGGCGCGCACCGCCGTGACGATCTCCGTGGCGAAGCGGGCGCGGGACTCCTCGTCGCCGCCGTAGGCGTCGCCGCGCCGGTTGGTGCCGTGCCAGAGGAAGCTGTCGATCAGGTAGCCGTGGGCGCCGTGCAGTTCGACGCCGTCGAAGCCGGCGCGCTCGGCGTCCGCGGCGGCCCGTGCGAAGGCGCCGACGACGTCGTCGATGTCGGCCTGCGTCATCTCCCTGCCGTGCGGGCGGCCGTCGAGGCCGACCCCGGACGGCGTGTCCGCCGGCACGCCCAGCGGCGCGATGCCGTCGGTGCGGGCCGCGCCCGTGTGCCACAGCTGGGGCATGATGCGGCCGCCGGCCCGGTGGACCCGCTCGGCCACCCGGGCCCAGCCCGCGAGCGCCTCCTCGCCGTGGAAGTGCGGCACCCGGTCGTAGGCCGCGGCCGCGTCGCGGGCCACGTAGGTCCCCTCGGTGATGATCAGGCCCACGCCGCCTTCCGCGCGGCGCTCGTAGTACGCGGCGACGTCCTCGCCGGGAACTCCTCCGGGCGAGAAGGCCCGCGTCATCGGCGCCATCGCCACGCGGTTGTCCAGGGTCAGGTCGCCGAGGCTCAGGGGCCGGCCCAGCAGCTGTGCGGCGCGCGAGGGCAGCGCGCTGCCGGGGGTCGTCGGTGTCGTCGTCGCCATGGTGTGGTGGTCCTCTGCTCGGTACGTCAAGCCAATGACATAGCCGTAACTGGCTTGGGGTACGTCGCATTCCCGGGTGCGGCCGCTGTGTGACCGCCATCTCGTCCCGCCTTCACCCGCGTGGCAAAAGAGGTGAAGGCCCGACAGTTATGTCTCCACCCGGCCGCCGAGGGCCACCGTCCCGTCCTGGTGATACCGCGTCAGGATCCGGGAGGCGGCGCCCTGCCGGATCACGAGCGACCGTCCCAGCCCGGCGGTCAGCGTGAGGGCCGCGGCGCCGGTGGCCTCGTCCTCCACGATGCCGTCGCCGCGCCGGGGGAATCCCCTGGCCCGCACCCTTCCCGCCGCCTCGTCCTCCCAGGCCCACGCGTAGAGCCAGCCCTCCCCCGGCGGCGGGGCGGGCAGCGCCTCGACCTCTGCCACCGTGCGGAACTGCTCGGTCCGCCGGCCCGACGCCCACTCCGCCCGTCCCCGGATCCACGTGGTCTCCCCCTCCTCCCAGGTCGGCACCTGACCGGCGGGCGGACGCAGCACGTCCACCGGGTGCCCCTGGCGGCGCAGCAGCCAGGACACGCCGACCAGGGGGTGGCCGGCGAACGGCAGCCGGGTGCTGGGGGTGTGGATGTCCACGCAGCCGAGGGGGGCGTCGTCGACGAACACCGTCTCGCTGAAGCCCAGCCGGGCGGCCACCTCCCCCCGCCGCGCGTCCGGCACGGTCGGCCCATTCGTGACCACCCCGAGCGGGTTGCCTCCCTCGCCGTCCGGACCGACGAACACCCGTACCACCGCTACTTCGTCCATCCGGTGATTCAAGCAGCCCTTGACGGGCCGTCCGGCCTCGGGGAGCGTACCGGGGACGGAGGGAGAGGCGATGGGCGAGAACAAGCGCCGCATGCTCGCCGGCGAGTGGTACGTGCCGGACGACCCGGAGCTGGCCGAGGACACCCGGCGCCGCGTCGAGCTGTGCGCCGCGTACAACGCCGCCGGTCCGACCGATCCCGCCGAGCGCGACGCCGTCCTGCGGCGGCTGCTGGGCTCGGTCGGCGAGGGGGTACGGATCCGGGCGCCCTTCCACTGTGACTTCGGCTACCACATCCGCCTCGGCGCGGGGACGTTCGTCAACTTCGGCGCGGTCTTCCTGGACGCCGCGCCCATCACCGTCGGCGCCGACGCGCAGATCGGTCCCGGGGTCCAGATCCTGACGCCCCTGCACGAGCTGGACCCGGTGCGCCGCCGGGCGGGCTGGGAGAAGGCCGTGCCGGTGACGATCGGCGACAACGTCTGGCTGGGCGGCGGGGTGATCGTGTGCCCCGGGGTGAGCATCGGCGACGACACGGTCGTCGGCGCCGGATCGGTGGTCACCCGGGACCTGCCCGCCGGTGTCCTCGCCGTCGGCAATCCGGCGAGGGTCGTCCGCGCGCTGTGACCGCCCGGGCGCCGGCGGCCGTTACTCCACCTCGGTGACGGCACCGTGTCCCGGGCACCGCCCGGCGGGAAGACGCTATGGGTGCCCGAATTCACCGACCCCCTGACCACCCTCGTCCGCCGCGGCAGGGAACCCGCCGTCGTACAGGCGGTACGTTCCACGCTGGCCGCGGTGATCTCCTATGTGGCGGCGCTGCAGCTGAGCAGTGAGCCGGCGCCGCTCACCGCGCCGCTGACCGCGCTGCTCGTCGTCCAGGTCACCCTCTACTCCACCCTGACCACCGGCATCCGCCGGGTGAACTCCGTCGTGGCCGGCGTGCTGATCGCCATCGGCTTCAGCGCGCTGGTGGGTCTGACGTGGTGGAGCCTGGGCCTGATCATCCTCGCCTCCCTGGTCATCGGGCGCTTCGTACGAGTGGGTGAATTCGTCCCCGAGGTGGCGATCAGCGCCATGCTCGTCCTGGGCGTGACCCGGGTGGCGGAGACCGCGTGGGACCGCGTGCTGGAGACGCTGATCGGCGCGGTGGTGGGCCTGCTGTTCGACGTGCTGTTCGTGCCGCCGGTGTGGGTGCAGCCGGCGGGCGAGGCCATCGAGCATCTGGCCCGCCGCATGCGGCGGCTGCTGCACCAGGTCGGGGCGGAGGTCACCGGGCACACCACGGTCGAGGAGGCCGCGGCCCGGCTGCACCAGGCCCGGCGGCTGGATCACGACATCGTGCAGGTGGACGCCGCGCTCCGGCAGGCCGAGGACAGTCTGCGCCTCAACCCCCGGGTGAAGGAGGGGCTGCTGTTCCGCGTGGTGCTGCGCACCGGCCTGGACGCCCTGGAGATCGCGGCGGTGGTGCTGCGGGTCATCTGCCGCACCCTGACCGACCTCGCCAAGGAGCGCAGGGAGGAGACGCTGTTCGCGCAGGACGTGGCGGCGGCCCTGGAGGAGGTGTTCCTCCATCTCGGGCGGGCCGTCGAGGCCTTCGCCGTACTGATCACCACGCAGGTCACCGCCAACGCCGAGCAGGCCGAGGAGCGGCTCGTACGGGAGCTGGCCGCCGGGCGCGACAGCCGGGACCGTGCCGCGCTGCTCCTGCTCGAGGAGGTGCGGCGCCATCCCCGCCAATGGCAGCTGCACGGTGCGCTGCTGGCCGAGGTCGACCGGATCCTGGACGAGCTGGACGTGGAGAAGCGCACCGAGCGCCTGGCCGAGGAGCTCGACCGCTGCTCCCGTGAGCAGCAGGACCGGCACCCGGTGCTCGCGAGCGTCAGGCGCCGGCTGCGCAGGAGCGGCTACGGCTGGCGCCGCAGCAGCCGCAAGTAGGGTGCGCCTCAGGCGGTGCGCAGCGCGGCGGGCAGCCCCTCGAGGGCCTCGGTGAGCCAGGCGATCCAGAAGGTCTCCAGGCCGATGCCGCCGCGCAGCACCAGGTGCCGCAGGCGCCGGGCGTCCGCGTCCCCGGCCCCGGCATCGTCCCCGGACCCGGACCCGGAGCCGGTCTCGGCCTTCTCACCGCGCCCGTCCCCGGTGAAGTCCCGTTCCTCGATGGCGAGGTACTCGGCCAGTTGCCGGCGGTGCAGGTCGAGGTGGCGCCGCAGCTCGTCCTCGAGGCCTTGGCCGCCGACGACCGCCGCCGCGCGCAGGCGCAGCAGCAGTGCGTCGCGGACGGGCCGGGGGTCCTGGCCGGCGGACGCCCACGCGGTGAGTTCCGCCCGGCCGGCGGGCAGGACCTCGTACTCCTTCCTCTGGCCCCGCTCCGGCCGCCGGGCCGGCAGCACATGGACGTGGCCGGCCTCCTCGAGCTTCTTCAGCTCGCGGTAGATCTGCTGGTGGGTGGCCGGCCAGAAGTACCCGATCGACTTGTCGAAGCGGCGGGTCAGCTCCAGCCCCGAGGACGGCTTTTCGAGCAGGGCGGTGAGGATCGCGTGCGCGAGGGACATGCCCGCCATCCTAGGTTCGGCGCCCGCGGGCCCTCACAGGGCGGCGGCGAGCCGGGTGCCCTGGAGGATGGCCCGCTTGGCGTCGAGTTCGGCGGCGACGTCGGCGCCGCCGATGAGGTGGGGCCGGTGTCCCTGGGCGCACAGCTGGTCGTACAGGTCCCGCAGGGGTTCCTGTCCGGCGCACACGACGATGGTGTCGGCGGCGATGGTGTGGTCGGCGCCGTCGACGGTGATGTGCAGTCCCTCGTCGTCGATGCGGCGGTAGGTGACGCCCGCGAGCATGGTGACGCCGCGGTGCTTGAGCTCGGTGCGGTGGATCCAGCCGGTGGTCTTGCCGAGCCCGGCGCCGACCTTGGTGGTCTTGCGCTGCAGGAGGTGGACGGTGCGCGCGGGCTTGCGTCGCTGCGGCTCCCGCAGGCCGCCGCGGCCCTGGAAGGCGGTGTCGACGCCCCACTGCAGGCTGAAGGCCTCGGCGTCCAGGCTCGCGGCGTCGCCCCCGTCGGTGAGGAACTCCGCGATGTCGAAGCCGATGCCGCCGGCGCCGAGGACGGCGACGGTCGCGCCCGCCTCGGCGGTGCCCCGCAGGATGTCCCGGTAGCCGACCACGCTGGGGTGGTCGATGCCGGGGATGGCGGGGGTGCGGGGGTGACGCCGGTGGCGAGGACGATCTCGTCGTATCCGGCGTCGGTCAGCGTCCGCGCGGTGACGGTGGTGCCCAGGCGGACGTCGACGCCGTGGGCGCGCAGCCGGCCGCGGAAGTAGCGCAGGGTCTCGTCGAACTCCTCCTTGCCGGGGACGCGGCGGGCGAGGCCGAGCTGTCCGCCGATCTCGTCGGCGGCGTCGAGGAGGGTGACGGCGTGGCCGCGTTCGGCCGCGGTGACGGCGGCGGCCAGGCCGGCGGGGCCGGCGCCGACGACGGCGACGCGCTTGCGGCGCCGGGTGGGTTCCAGGACGAGTTCCGTCTCGTGGCAGGCGCGCGGGTTGACCAGGCAGGAGGTGATCTTCCCGCTGAAGGTGTGGTCGAGGCAGGCCTGGTTGCAGCCGATGCAGGTGTTGATGGCGTCGGCCTCGCCGCGGCGGGCCTTGGCGACGAAGTCGGGGTCGGCGAGGAGGGGGCGGGCCAGGGAGACCATGTCGGCCCGGCCCTCGGCGAGCAGCCGCTCGGCGAGTTCGGGGGTGTTGACGCGGTTTCCGGTGACCAGGGGGATGGCGACCGCGCCCATGACCTTCCGGGTGACCCAGGTGAAGGCGCCGCGCGGTACGGAGGTGGCGATGGTGGGGATGCGGGCCTCGTGCCAGCCGATGCCGGTGTTGATGAGGGTGGCGCCGGCGGCCTCGATCTCCCGGGCGAGGGTGACGACCTCCTCGAGGGAGGACCCGCCGGGTATGAGGTCCAGCATCGACAGGCGGTAGACGATGATGAAGTCCGTCCCGACCCGCTCCCGCACCCGGCGGACGATCTCGACGGGGAAGCGGATCCGGTTCTCGTACGCGCCTCCCCACCGGTCGGTGCGGTGGTTGGTGGGCGCGGCGACGAACTCGTTGATCAGGTAGCCCTCGGACCCCATGATCTCCACGCCGTCGTAGCCGGCGTGCCGGGCGAGGGCGGCGGCCCGTACGTAGTCCTCGACGGTCTCCTCGACCTCGTCGTCGGTCAGGGCGTGCGGGACGTACGGGCTGATGGGGGCCTGGAGGGCGCTGGGGGCCACGAGGTCGGGGTGGTGGGCGTAGCGGCCGAAGTGCAGGATCTGCAGCGCGATTTTGCCGCCCTCGCGGTGGACGGCCTCGGTCACCACGGTGTGCTGCTCGGCCTCCGCCTCGGTGGTGAGGCTTGGCCCCGCCCTCGTAGGGCCGGCCGCGCTCGTTGGGGGCGATTCCGCCGGTGACGATGAGGCCGGCGCCGCCGCGGGCGCGGGCCGCGTAGAACGCGGCCATGCGGGCGAAGCCGCCGGGCGCCTCCTCGAGGCCGACGTGCATCGAGCCCATCAGGACGCGGTTGGGCAGGGTGGTGAAGCCCAGGTCCAGGGGCTCATCAGGTGGGGGTACGACGCGCTCATCCGGCGCCTCCTCGCGCGAGTTCCGATGCGCCAGTTCTAGAGCACCCCGAAGGTTTATGCAACTAGTTGCAAAAAGGACCGCCGCCTTCCCCACGGCCCCGGCGCCCCGCCTACCCCTCGCTGTGGCCGGGCGCTCGGCCCCGGCGGGCCGGGGCCCGGCCGGCCGGCTGCTCGGGAGCGGGCCCGGTGGGGATGGGGGCACCTGACAGGACTCCGGCGCGTCGGAGGTCACCCTGAGCCGCTCGCCGCAGTGGCGGATCTCCAGCGCCTTGCCGTCCAGCAGGCTGTACGTCGCGGTGCTGCCGGTGATCTCCACCCGCAGGCGCTGGCCGCGGAACTGCACCGTGAAGGCGAGCCTGCCCAGCTGCTCGGGCAGCCTGGGGGTGAAGGCGATCAGGCCGTCGTACTCCCGCATCCCGCCGAAGCCGATCACGAGGGCGAACCAGGTCCCGGCGAGCGAGGCGATGTGGATGCCGTCGCGGGTGTTGCCCTGCAGGTCGGACAGGTCCATCATCGCCGCCTCGCCCAGGTAGTCGTAGGCCAGCCGCATGTGACCGGTCTCGGCCGCCATGACGGCCTGCCCGCAGGCGGACAGCGACGAGTCCCGCACGGTCAGCCGCTCGTAGTAGGCGAAGTTGGCGGCCTTCTCCTCCGGGGTGAAGGCGTCTCCGCGCAGGCACATGGCGAGGACGAGGTCCGCCTGTTTGGCGACCTGCTTGCGGTAGAGGTCGAAGTAGGGGAAGTGGAGCATCAGCGGGTACTCGTCGTCGCCGGTTCCGGCGAAGTCCCACAGCTGGTGCCGGGTGAAGCCCTCGGACTGCTCGTGCACCGCGAGTTCGGGGTTGTACGGCAGCGTCATGCGCGTCGCGGCGTCCCGCCAGGTCGCCGCCTCCTCGTCGTCCGCGCCCAGCAGCGCGGCGAGGTCCGGGTGGCGCTCGACGACGGCCGCGGCCTCCTGCAGATTGTGCTGGGCCATCAGGTTCGTATAGGTGTTGTCGTCCGAGATGGCGCTGTACTCGTCCGGGCCCGTCACCCCGTCGATATGGAAGTCGCCGTGGTGGTCGTGGTGACCCAGCGAGCGCCACAGCCGGGCGGTCTCCACCAGCAGCGGCAGCCCGACCTCCTTCTCGAAGGCCTCGTCGTTGGTGGCCTTGGTGTAGCGCACGGCGGCGTCGGCGATGTCGGCGTTGATGTGGAAGGCCGCCGTCCCCGCCGGCCAGTAGCCCGAGCACTCGTCGCCGTTGATCGTCCGCCAGGGGAAGGCCGCGCCCTCCAGCCCCAGTTGCCGTGCGCGCTCGCGCGCGGCGGGCAGGGTGCTGTACCGCCAGCGCAGGGCCTGCTCGACGGCCTGGGGCGCGGTGTAGGTCAGCACCGGCAGGACGAACGTCTCGGTGTCCCAGAAGCAGTGACCGTCGTAGCCGGGGCCGGTCAGGCCCTTGGCGGGCAGGGCCCGCGCCTCGCCGCGCGCGCCGGCCTGCAGGACGTGGAAGAGGGCGAACCGCGCCGCCTGCTGGATCTCCGCGTCGCCGTCGACCTCCACGTCCGAGCGGGACCAGAAGTTCTCGAGATAGTCGCTCTGTTCGTCGGCCAGGCCCTGCCAGCCGGTGCTGACGGCGGCGGCCAGGGCGGCGTCGACCTGGTCGTGCACCGCGGGCGCCGACCGGATCGCCGACCAGCCGTGCGCGACGAACTTCTCCACCCGCAGCCGCTGTCCGGAGCGCAGCCGCGTGGTGATGGTGAAGCGGGCCAGGTTGTCGCTGCTCTCGGAGGACATCTCGGTCTTCTCGCCGCCGCTGACGACGTGCGAGGCCGAGACCCCCACCCGCAGGCCGCTGTGCTCGGTGCGGTGCAGCAGCCGGATGCGCGGCCCGTGGGCCGCGTGATGCTCCACCGCCAGCGGCGACTCCAGGACCGCGGCGGCCCGGGGGTCGCGCGTGGTCAGGGGCAGCTGCTCGTTGGCGACCAGCTCGGACTGGACGACGATGCGCACGTCGCCGTCGAGCGGCTCCACCTCGTAGGAGACGGCCGCGATCGCGCGCTGGGTGAAGGAGACCAGCCGGCTGGACCGGACGCGCACGCTGCGCCCGCTGGGCGAGGTCCACTCGGCGGTGCGGTGCAGCAGCCCGGTACGGAAGTCGAGCACCCGCTCGTGCCGGTGCAGCTTTCCGTAGCGCAGGTCGAAGGGCTCGTCGTCGACCAGGAGGCGGATCAGCTTGCCGTTGGTGACGTTGATGATCGTCTGCCCGGACTCCGGGTAGCCGTAGCCGGCCTCGGCGTACGGCAGCGGCCGGAACTCGTACACGCCGTTGAGGTAGGTGCCGGGCAGGCCGTGCGGCTCGCCCTCGTCGAGGTTGCCGCGCCAGCCGATGTGCCCGTTGGAGAGCGCGAAGACCGATTCGCTCTGCGAGAGCACATCGAGGTTGAGCTCGGTCTCGCGCAGGCACCAGGGCTCGACCATGTAGGCCGGATGAGTGATCACGGGGCTTCTCCCAGCAGTTCGGCGAGGTCGTCCACCACCACGTCCGCGCCGTGCCGGCGCAGCGCCTCCTCCTGGTCCGCCCGGTTCACCCCGACGACGAAGCCGAACTTCCCGGCCCGGCCGGCCTCCATGCCGGCCAGGGCGTCCTCGAAGACGGCGGCCCGGTCCGGGGGCACGCCCAGGTCATGCGCGGCGGCGAGGAAGGTGTCGGGGTGGGGCTTGCCCGGCAGGTGCCGCTCGGCGGCGGCCAGGCCGTCGATCCGGACCTCGAAGAGGTCGTCGATGCCGGCCGCGACGAGCACGGCGTGGCAGTTGGCGCTGGAGGAGACCACCGCGCGCCGCAGCCCGGCCGCCCGGGCGGCCTCGGCGTAGCGGACCGAGCCGGGGAAGGCCTCCACCCCCATCTCCTCGATCTTCCGCAGGACGAGGGCGTTCTTGCGGTTGCCCAGGCCCTGGACGGTGTCCCGGTCGGGCGGGTCGTCGCCGGAGCCCTCGGGCAGCTCAATGCCCCGGGAGGCGAGGAAGGACCGTACGCCGTCCGCCCTGGGCATGCCGTCCACGTAGCGGTCGTAGTCGTCGTGGGCGTCGAAGGGGCGGAAGTCCGGGCCCTCGCGCCGGCGGAGGAAGTCGTCGAAGGTCTCCTTCCATGCCGCGGCGTGGACGGTGGCCGTCCGGGTGAGGACGCCGTCCATGTCGAACAGGCAGGCGTGGATGTCGTCGGGGAGGCCGAGTGTGGTCATGGTGTTCCGCTTCCCGGCTCGTCGGAGGCCATGTCCGGCAGGTACCAGTGGTGCGGGGCGACGAGCTTGTCGACGGACGCCGGCCCCCACGATCCGGGGGCGTACGGCTCCACCGGGCGCGGCGAGCGCAGGAGCGGGTCGGCGACCTCCCAGAGCCGCTGGATGCCGTCCGAGCGGGTGAAGAGGGACTGGTCGCCCAGCATCGCGTCGAGGATCAGCCGCTCGTAGCCCTCCAGGCCGTTCCGGAGCTGCACGGAGTCGGCGTAGCGGAAGGTCATGCGCGCGGGGCCCAGCCGCATGGCCGGGCCGGGCTCCTTGGCGAGGAAGTCGGCGGCGATCCAGCCCGGGTCGTCGAAGTCGACGACGAGCGCGTTGCCGCGCCCGCCGCCGCTGGCCCACGCGGTGTCGAACATCCGCAGCGGTGGCCGTTTGAAGTGGAGGGTGACGACCTGGCGGCGCTGTCCGAGGGCCTTGCCGGAGCGGAGGTAGAAGGGGACGCCGGCCCAGCGCCAGTTGTCGACGTCGGCGCGCAGGGCGACGAAGGTCTCGGTGTCGGAGTCCGGGGCGACGCCGGGCTCGGAGCGGTAGCCCTCGTACTGGCCGCGCACGACGTGGCCGGGGTCGACGGGCCGCAGGGACTGGAAGACCTTGTCCTTCTCGTCGCGCAGGGCCTTCGCGCCGAGGGAGGTGGGCGGCTCCATGGCGACGAAGCCGAGCACCTGGAAGAGGTGGGTGACGATCATGTCCCGGAAGGTGCCGGTCTCCTCGAAGAAGGCGGCGCGGCCCTCGATGCCGATGGTCTCGGGGACGTCGATCTGGACGTGGCTGATGTGGTCGCGGTTCCAGACGGGCTCGAAGAGGCCGTTGGCGAAGCGGAGGGCGAGGATGTTGTCGACCGACTCCTTGCCGAGGAAGTGGTCGATGCGGAAGACCCGGGACTCGTCGAAGACGGCGTGGACGATCCCGTCCAGGGCCCGGGCGGAGGCGAGGTCGGTGCCGAACGGCTTCTCGATGATGACGCGGCCGCCCTCGGACAGTCCGGTGCGGTCGAGGGTGCCGATGACGGAGGCGAAGGCGACGGGCGGCACGGCGAGGTGGAACAGCCGGCGCGGGCCGCCGCCGAGCGCCGTCTCGGCCGCCCGTACGGCGGCGACCAGGGGCCCGGGCTCGTCGGGGTCGGCGGCGCCGAAGCTCAGGGCGTCCGCGAACCGCTCCCACTCGGGTTTGGACGGCTCGCCCCCGCCGAACTCGGTGACGGCGTCCCTGGCGTGGGCGCGGAACGCCTCGTCGCTCAGGGCGTCCGCCGTGGGGGCCGACCCGACGACGCGGTAGCCGGCGGGCATCAGGCCCGCCTGGGCGAGGCGGTACAGCCCGGGCAGGAGTTTGCGCCGGGCGAGGTCGCCGGTGGCGCCGAAGAGCACGACGACGTGGTCGTCGGGGGTGGCGGCGCCTCGCGAGGTCCGGTTGGCCTTCACACCCATAACCTTCGGGCAGCGGGGGCCGGCGCGCGATTCGCCTGAGCCGTTCGGCGCCGCCGGGTCACCGCCGGCGCACGGGTACCCGTCGCGGGCCGCGGACCAGCAGGCCCGGACGGTAGGGGAGCTCGGCGGGGTCGGCGGCGAGCGCCAGGCCGGGCAGGGCGTCGAAGAGGCGGGGCAGCGCGACGGCCGCCTCCAGGCGGCCCAGGCGTGAGCCGAGGCAGAAGTGCGGGCCGTGACCGAAGGCCAGGTGGGGGCGGCGCGGCGGCCCTCGGGCAGATAGCGGGCGGGCTGGAAGTCGTCGGGGGCGGGAAGTGCCCGGGGTCGCGGTTGGCGGCGGCGAGGACCACGAGGACGGAGTCCTCGGCCGGTATGACCGCTCCCCCGCCCAGGTCGACCCGCTCGGTGGTGCGCCGCCAGGTCGTGCCCTCCAGGGGGCTGCCGTGGCGCAGGGTCTCCTCGACCACGGCGGCCCAGCGGCCGGGGCCGCCGCGGCGCGCGGCGTCGAGCTCCTCCTCGTGCGTGAGGAGCATCAGCGTCGCCGAGGCGAGGAGGTTCATCGTGGTCTCGTAGCCGGCGAAGAGCAGCAGGAACGCCATGGCGAGCAGCTCGCCGTCGTCGAGGCCGCCCTCGCTCGCGTCGTGCACGAGGGTGCTGAAGAGGTCGTCGCCGGGGGACTCGCGCTTGTGGCCGATGAGCTGGGTGAAGTACGCGTGGAGGCGCGTCCACGCCTCGTCGACGGCGCCGGGCTCGAGCGCGTCGGCGGGCGAGCCGACGCGGTACGTCCATTCCCGCAGGTCCGCCCGGTCGGCCTCCGGCACGCCCAGCACCTCGCCGATCACCAGGACGGGCAGCGGGAAGGCGAACGCGTCCACCAGGTCGGCGGTGCCGTGCCGGTCCAGCTCCCCGGCGAGCTCGGTCACCAGACCGTCGGCCAGGTGCTCGATGCGCGGGCGCAGGGCGTCCACCCGGCGCGGGGTGAAGGCGGCGGTGGTCAGCCGGCGCAGCCGGGTGTGGTCGGGGGCGTCGGAGTTGAGCATGTGCCGGGCCAGGCAGCCGCGGGCGCGCCTCGCCGGGGAGTCCGGCCCGGGCCGGCCCGCCCCCTGCGGCGGCACGTTCGAGAAGCGCGGGTCGGACAGGACCGCCCGCGCCTGGTCGTAGCCGGTGACGAGCCACGCGTGCGTGCCGTTGGTCAGGGGCACCCGCGCCGCGGGGCCCTGGGCGCGCAGGCGCGCGTAGTACGGGTACGGGTCGCGCGCGAAGCCGGGGTCCGCGGGGTTCAGGTGATCGAGCACCTGAACATCCTCACCGATGAACGGCCGGTTCCGGCGGTGGGGGTGAGCAGGGCTGCCCTGGCCCGGTTGTGTGGTTCCCACAACGACCCGGGCCTGGGCGGGGGTGTCCTCAGCGGCCGAGGGCCTTCTTCAGCTCGTCCTTGGTCATGTCCGAGCGGCCGTGGATGTTCTTCTGCCGGGCCTCGTTGTAGAGCTGTTCCTTGGTCGGCCCCTGGGCTCCGGAGTGGGAGCGCCGGCCGCCGCGCTCGGCGGACGACATGTCCTGGAGCGAGCTGCGGCTGGCGGTCTTCGACTCGCCGGCGCGGGCGCGTTCCTTGTTGACCGTCCGGCTCGCGATCTCCTCGGCGCGCTTCTCGCTCTCGCCGCGCTCGCGCGCGCTGTCCTTGATGTGCTCGTACTGCCGCTCGCGTTTCGGGCTGGATCCCCTGGGCATCCTGCGCTCCTTCGCTCGGCCGCGTGCGTACGCGCCGGGGCCCGTACGCAGGCGGCGTCGTCCGTGCGAGGCCCACCCTCGCACGGGTGCCGCGGCGCCGCAGGGCGGGGCGGCCGGTCGTGGCGCCCGCTCAGCCGGGCGGCGGGTCCGGCGTCCGGCTCACGGTGCGTCCCAGCCGCCGGGCGGCGTGCGCGAAGCCGGCCGCGTCGTGGACGGCGGCGCCGCCGGCGTCGTTGTTGAAGTAGACGTACACCGGCGCCCGGTCCGGCCAGGCGTCGGCCAGCCGCCCGGCCCAGGTGCTCAGCGCCCGGCTCCCGTAGCGGGGCCAGGGCCGGGCCCTGCCGTGGTGGAACCGCAGGTACCCCCAGTCCGCCGTGCGCCACAGCGGCGTCACGGGGCGGGAGTCCCGGTCGGCCCAGCACAGGGCGGCACCGCGGCGTTCCAGTACCTCGCGTACCCCGTCCGTCCACCAGGAAGCGTGCCGGGGCTCGACGGCCACCCGTGTGCCGGCCGGGAAGCAGGCCAGGGCGGCGTCCAGCGCCCCGGGGTCCGCCTTGAGCGTGGGCGGCAGCTGCAGCAGCACCGGCCCCAGCTTGTCCCCGAGCCCGGCGGCGTGCCGCATCAGCCGCCCGACCGGCTCCTCCGGGTCGCGCAGCCGCTTGATGTGGGTGAGGTAGCGGCTGGCCTTGACGGCCATCACGAAGCCCTCGGGGGTGCGCTCGCGCCAGTCGGCGAAGGTGTCCTCGCCGGGCAGCCGGTAGAAGGCGTTGTTGTTCTCGACGGTCGCGAAGTGCCTGGCGTACTCCTCCAGCCACAGCCGCTGCGGCCGGTCGGCGGGGTAGAGAACGCCGCGCCAGTCCTTGTACTGCCATCCGGAGGTTCCGACGAGGAGGGGCATGGGGGATCGGTGCCCGGGGGCGCGGGCGGTTCACGGGCGGGGGCGCGATTCCAGCCGGTTGCCGGGCGCGGCGGGTGCCGCCCGGCGGCGAGGGGGTTCACTGGGGCCGTGGACTGTGTCTTCTGCGCGATCGCGGCGGGCGAGGTGGCGGCGCACCGGGTCTTCGAGGACGCGACGGCGGTGGCCTTCCTGGACGCCCGGCCGCTGTTTCCCGGCCATGTGCTGGTGGTGCCGCGGCTGCACGCCGAGACGCTCACCGACCTGCCCGCGGCCGAGGTGGGGCCGTTGTTCGGCCGGGTGCGGCGGATCACCGGGGCGGTGGAGCGCGCGATGGGCGCCGCCGGGTCGTTCGTGGCCGCGAACAACCGGGTCAGCCAGTCCGTGCCGCACTTCCATGTGCATGTGGTGCCGCGCGACCGCAAGGACGGGCTGCGGGGCTTCTTCTGGCCGCGGACGCGGTACGCCTCGGACGAGGAGGCGGCGGCGGTGGCGGCCCGGGTGCGGGCGGCGCTGGAGGAGTAGGACGGGGCCTACGGGGCATCCCGGGCCATGTGGACTATCCCCCCGAACCCCGTCATATTGGAAGTACGGCTTCCCTCGTCATCCGGAGCCTTCCGGAGCCGGGCCCCGGGGCCGGAGGCGCATCATGCGATTCATCGACCGGGTGGACGCCGGGCGGCGCCTGGCCGAGCGGCTGGGGCATCTGCGCGGCGAGCACCCCGTCGTTCTCGGCCTGCCGCGCGGCGGCGTTCCCGTGGCCTTCGAGGTGGCGCACGCCTTGGGCGCGCCCCTCGATGTCGTCCTCGTCCGCAAGCTGGGGGTGCCCTACCACCGCGAGCTGGGGTTCGGTGCCATCGGCGAGGGCGGCGTACGCGTCATCCGGGACGACATCGTCCGGATGAGCCGGGTCGACGAGGACGACCTGGCCGAGGTGGAGCGCGCCGAGGAGGAGGAACTGTCCCGGCGCGCCGTGCAGTTCCGCGAGGGACGCGAGCGCGTTCCGCTCGAGGGGCGCACGGCGATCGTGGTCGACGACGGCATCGCCACGGGCGCCACGGCGGCGGCCGCCTGCCAGGTGGTACGGGCGCAGGGCGCGGCCCGGGTGGTGCTGGCCGTGCCGGTGGCGCCCCCGGACGCGGCCGCCGCCTTCCGTGGCGAGGTGGACGAGCTGGTGTGCCTGAGCACGCCGGCCGCCTTCTCCGCGGTCGGCGAGTGGTACCACGACTTCACCCAGACCTCGGACGAGGAGGTCGTCGGCCTGCTGCGCCGGAACACCGAGAACGCCTCCGGCGACGATGGCGGCGAGGCGCACGGCGGGCCCCTGCGGCTCCCGGTGGACGGCGGGGCCGTGACCCTCGCCGGCGACCTGGCGATGCCGGCCGGGGCGCCGGGCCTCGTGGTCTTCGCGCACGGCAGCGGCAGCAGCCGGCTCAGCCCCCGCAACCGCGCGGTGGCCAGGGCCCTCAACGACGCCGGGCTCGGCACGCTCCTGTTCGATCTCCTCACCCCGCTGGAGGAGGAGGACCGGGCGAACGTGTTCGCCGTCGAACCCCTCGCCCGCAGACTGACGGAGGTCACCGGCTGGCTGCGCCGCCGGGAGACCGTCCCGGTCTGCTACTTCGGAGCGAGCACAGGCGCGGCCGCCGCGCTGTGGGCCGCGGCGGAGGCGGGTGACGGCGTCGCCGCCGTGGTCTCGCGCGGCGGCCGCCCCGATCTGGCCGGGGACCGGCTGGAGGAGGTCCGGTCTCCCACGCTCCTGATCGTCGGCGGCCACGACAACGTGGTGCTCGACCTCAACCGGCAGGCGGCGGGGCGCCTGCGCTGCGAGAACGAACTGGCCGTCGTGCCCCTGGCCACCCACCTCTTCGAGGAGCCCGGGGCCCTGGACGCCGTCGCGGATCTCGCCCGCGACTGGTTCACCCGGCACCTGCCCACCCGGCAGAGCCCGACCTGACAGAGCCGACCCGAGCGCTGGTGATCACCATGGAGACGATCGTCGACTGCAGCATCGAGATGGAGTTCCGCGAGATCGACGCGACCACGCAGGCCGACGTGCGGCTGAGAATGCACGACGGCTCGCAGCTCGCGGCGCAGGGCATCGCCAACCGCAACCCCGACGACCGCCGCCAGCAGCGCGTCGGCGAGGAGGTCGCGGCGGCCCGCGCGCTCAACGGACTCGCCGAGCAGCTGCTGGGCAAGGCGGGGGACGACATCAAGGAGGTCATGCACGAGGACGCGCACCTGAGCCACTGAGCGCCTGAGCCGCTGAGCACCCGGTCCGCCGGCGGGCGACCGCGACCGCCGGCCGGCCGTACGGCCCCGGCCCTCCCACCGGCTCCCGGGAGGGCCGGGCGTACGCTGTGCGCGTGACGACGCCACTGTTCATCAAGATCTGCGGGCTGCGTACCGAAGGGGACGTGGACGCCGCCGTCGACGCCGGGGCCGACGCCATCGGCTTCGTCTTCGCCGACAGTCCGCGCACGGTGGACGCCGGGACCGCCCGGCGCCTGGCGGAGCGGGTTCCCCCGGGCGTGCTGACCGTGGGTGTCTTCCGCGGGCAGCCGGTGGAGGAGGTCCGGGCGCTGACGCTGGCCTCCGGGGTCCGGGCCGTCCAGTTGCACGGCGACGAGGGCCGGGAGTACTACGACGCCCTGCGTCCGCAGGGGTGGACGCTGATCCGCGCCACCTCGTCCGAGGGCGGGACACCGCGCTGCGGCGAGCTGGGCGAGGACCTTCTGCTGCTCGACGCCCCGGCCCCGGGCGCGGGCGTGCCCTGGAACTGGGGGGCCGAGGGCTTCACTCCCCCGGCCGGGCGCTGGCTGCTCGCCGGCGGCCTCACTCCGGAGAACGTGGTCGAGGCGGTACGGACCACCACGCCGTGGGGCGTGGACGTCTCCAGCGGCGTGGAGTCCCGTCGCGGCGTCAAGGATCCCGCCCTGATCAGGGCGTTCGTCGAGGCCGTCCGCGCGGCGGACGCCTTCTGATCCCAGTCGCTGCCAACTCGCCCCGGCACATGTAGACTTCAGGTCGCCGGCCATCGGCGAACATTCGTCCGGCATTCGCACTGACGATCCCATCCCAGGCGCCATGGCGCGCATCGCACCGCACTCTTTTGCACCCCCTGAGCACAGGCGCACTTTTCCCGCGACCACAGGACAGAGGGCACATGAACGAGAGCGACTGTAAGCTGACCCGTTCCTGGATCGGCTCGATCGACCTCCGGCTGATCGCCGAGCAGGTCGGCACGCCCGTCTTCGTCTACAGCGAGGCGCAGATCCTGAAGAACGTCCGCCGCGTCAAGGACGCGGCCAGGGCGGTCGGCCTCGAGGAACGGGTCGAACTGTACGTCCCCTTCTTTCCCAACTCCAATCCCCATGTGCTGCGGCCGCTGCGGGACGCGGGTGTGGGAATTCTGCTGCAATTACCCAGCGAACACCGTCTGCTGAAGCGATTCGGGTTCGACAAGTTCATCGTCTCCCCCGGCCATGTCGCCGACGAGGAGATAGCGTTCTGGGACCGGACGGGCTGCCCGACGTTCCTGTCGAGCCTGGACGAGATCGCGTACTCGCTGCGGACCAAGGCCCCCTCGATCAGCGTCCGGATCGACAGCCTCGACTCGGGGAAGCCGGGCATCAAGTACGGCGAACTCGACAAGCTCACCGCCCTGTTGGCCGAGCACGGGCGCGAGCTCGACTGCTTCGAGGTCTACTGCGGCAGCGGGAATTCACGCGACGCGATGATCGACATCATCGAGAAGCAGTTCGAGATCTTCAACACCCACTTCCCCACCGCCCGCGCCATCAACTTCGCGGGCGGCCACGGCTTCGTTTACGAGAGCTGGGACGAGTCGGAGAAGCACTTCGACTGGGCCGAGTACTTCCGCGCGCTGCGCGAGATCGCGGACCGGATGGGCATTCCCGGTCATGTGAAGTTCCTCTTCGAGCCGGCCCGGGACGTGCTGGCCGACACCGGGGCGCTCCTGCTGAGCGTGGAGCGCGACGTGATCACCAACTCGGTCGGCAGTCTCGTGGTGACCGACGGGTCGCGCATGCTGATGCCGTCCGCCCAGCTGCGCGACCGGCGGCACAACGTGGTCTTCCTGGACGCCGACATGGCGGAGATCCCCGCGACGCCGGGCACCGACGGCACCAGCGCCGCCCTGCGCGGCCGCAGCATCCTGCGGCACGACTACATCCTGCCGGGCGAGTACTGGGTGCCCTCAGCCGTCGACGCCCGCAGCCATCTGCTGATCCTCGACGTCGGGGCGTACTGCGCGACCCAGCACATGGAGTTCCTCAACATCCCGCCGGCCGCGGAGGTCCTCGTCGACACCGCCGGGACGGCGCACCTGGTCACCGCGCGCGGTGACGACCTCGACAAGTGGCGCCATCTCCTGGAGGAGAAGCGCGAAGTGAAGAGCTAGCCCTTCCCTTCCGCTCCGCGCCGAGGACCATCGCCGTCCCCGCGGAGCAGCCACCACCGGCCACCACGCCCTCCAGCGAGGACCACTCCATTGCAGCGATCGTCAGCCACCGACCCCACGCACGCCGACCCCACGCAGGCCGCCGTCCCGCACGAGACCGGCGCCGAGGACCCCTTCGCCCTCTTCCGCCGATGGTTCGGCGAGGCCGAGGCCGCCGAGCTCAACGACCCCAACGCCATGGCCGTGGCCACCACGGACGCCGACGGGCTGCCCGACGTGCGCATGGTGCTGCTCAAGGGATTCGACTCCCGGGGCTTCGTCTTCTACACCAACACCCGCTCGGCGAAGGGCACCGAGCTCGCCGGCTCCATGCGGGCCGCCGGCGTCCTGCACTGGAAGTCCCTGCGGCGGCAGGTGCGCTTCCGCGGCCCGGTGGAGCGCGCCACCGACGCCGAGGCCGACGCCTACTTCGCCTCCCGCGCCCGCGACAGCCGCATCGGCGCCTGGGCCAGCCTGCAGTCCCAGCCCCTCGCGGACCGCTCGGAACTCGAGGCGGCCGTGGCCCGTGAATCCGCCCGCTTCGGCTCGGGCGACGTGCCGCGCCCGCCCCATTGGGCCGGCTACCGCATCACGCCCGTCTCCCTGGAGTTCTGGACCGAGCAGCCGTTCCGCCTGCACGACCGGCTCGTTTTCACCAGGGAACGGCCCGACGGCCCCTGGGGCCGGGGGCATCTCTATCCGTAATCCGTCTCTCCGCGATCCATCGCACCGAAAAGAACCAGGGACAGCTCTATGTATTTCACCCATGCCGACGCGGTCTGGACCGCCCATCCGCAGCTGAGGGCGCTCACCCTGGCCGTCGACGACGTGCTCGGCATGAAGGACGACCCCGCCCGTCAGGAGCGGCTGGCCCCCCGCGTCGAGGAACGACTGGCGGCGCACACCGAATCCGAGATGCCCGAGATCGCCGCGTGGCGCGAGACCTTCTCGAGAATGGGCCTGAAGCCCACGCAGTACCGCTGCGCCGCGGAGGCCCTGCTGCGCCGCTATCGCAAGGAACGGAATCTGCCGAGATTCCACCCGCTGGTCGACTACCTCAATTTCGTCTCGATGTCCTTCGCCATCCCGATCGCGGTGTTCGACTGCGCCAAGGTCGCCGACGGGATCACGGTCCGCCCGGCCGACGGGTCCGAGCGGTACGAGACGTTCCAGGGCGATGTCGAGCATCCCGTGCCGGGCGAGATCGTCTTCACCGACGCGGAGGGCAACGCGCATTCGCGGCGCTGGACGTTCCGGCAGAGCGCCCGGTCCGTCGTCTCGGCGGGCACCGACCGCGTCCTGATCGTGGCGGAGGCCCTGCACGCCGCGGCGCCGCAGGACCTGGCGGCCCTGGAGCGCGAGCTGACCGCCGGGCTGGCCGGCGCCGGCGTGCGCGTCGCCGGGGCCAGGACGCTCGACTCCGGTGAGCGCAGGCTGGAGTTCCCCCACGCGTGACCACGTGGTCGTGGAGGCACGCGCGAGGGCGCGTGCCTCCACGGCCGCACAACCGGAAGGAGGTTCCATGACGGCCATCCCCGAAACCCCGCACCGGCCCGACCCGACGATCGGGCTGGGCGCGGTCCGCGATGCCATCGAAGGCGCCTGTACCCGCGCCGGCCGCGATCCGCGGTCGGTGACGCTCGTCGCCGCCTCGAAGACGGTTCCCGCCGACGTCCTGGAGCGGGCCGCCGCGGCCGGGCTCACGGTCTTCGGCGAGAACCGCGTCCAGGAGGCCAAGACGAAGTGGCCCGCCCTGCGGGAGCGGATTCCCGGCCTCGAACTGCACCTGATCGGGCCGTTGCAGACCAACAAGGCCCGTGAGGCGGTGGCGTTGTTCGACGTCATCCAGTCGGTGGACCGGCCCGGCCTGTGCGAGGCGCTGGCCCGGCAGTGCGACCGGCAGGGCCGCAGGCCGCGGCTGTTCGTCCAGGTCAACACGGGCGCGGAGCCGCAGAAGGCGGGTGTCCTGCCCGAGCTGGCCGACGACTTCCTCACGGCCTGCCGGCAGACCTACGGGCTCGACGTCGCCGGCCTGATGTGCGTCCCGCCGGCCGACGCCGACCCGGCCCCGCACTTCACCCTGCTGGCCGGCATCGCCGCCCGCAACGGACTGCCGGGGCTCTCCATGGGCATGAGCACGGACTTCGCCGAGGCGATCGCCCACGGGGCCACGCATGTGCGCGTGGGCAGCGCGATCTTCGGGGCGCGGGCCCGCGTCCAGAGGGACGTCATATGACCCGTCCCTCCCGGTTCGACATCCTCTTCGAGCCCGTACGGATCGGGCCGGTCACCGCCCGGAACCGCTTCTTCCAGGTGCCCCACTGCAACGGCATGGGGCGTGCCTTCCCCAGCCCCATGGCGGCGATGCGGGGAGTGAAGGCGGAGGGCGGCTGGGGGGTGGTCTCCACCGAGCAGTGCGACGTGCACCACTCCGGCAACCACCAGCGCGAGCTGCGGCTGTGGGACGAGCGGGACATCCCCTACCTGGCCCGCGCCACCGGCCTGATCCACGAGCACGGCGCGCTGGCGGCCGTGGAGCTGGTGCACAACGGCTCCCACGTCGCCAACCTCGAGAGCCGCACCGTGCCGATAGCGCCGAGCCTGCGGCTCACCCGGGGGATCAACCCCGTCACCGCGCGGGCGATGGACAAGAGCGACATCCGCGACGCCCGCCGCTGGTACCGCACGGCGGCGGTCAACGCCCGGCGCGCCGGGTTCGACATCATCTACGTCTACGCGGGCCACGGCATGACGCTGCCCGTCCACTTCCTCTCCCGCCGCCACAACCACCGGACCGACGAGTACGGCGGCAGCCTGGAGAACCGCGCCCGCTTCCTGCGCGAGCTGGTCGAGGACGCCAAGGAGGCCGTCGGAGACACCTGTGCGGTCGCGATCCGGTTCGGCGTCGACGGGCTCGCCGACTCCCGGGACGGTTCGAAGGACGAGGGCCGCGACGTCGTGGAGATGCTCGCCGAGCTGCCCGACCTGTGGGACGTCAACCTGAGCGACTTCGACGACGACGGCGTCACCGCGCGGTTCGGCGACGAGGGGCACCAGGAGAAGTACGTCCGGTTCGTCAAGAGCGTGACCACCAAGCCCGTGGTCGGGGTCGGCCGGTTCACCTCCCCCGACACGATGGTCTCGATGGTGCGGGGCGGCACGCTCGACCTCATCGGCGCCGCGCGCCCCTCGATCGCCGATCCCTTCCTGCCCCGCAAGATCGAGGAAGGCCGCTTCGACGACATCCGCGAGTGCGTCGGCTGCAACATCTGCGTGGCCGGTGACCGGTCGGGCGTCCCCATGCGCTGCACCCAGAACCCGACGATGGGCGAGGAGTGGCGGCGCGGCTGGCACCCGGAGTACATCCCGCCCAAGGACACCGACGACACGGTGCTCGTCGTCGGCGGCGGTCCCGCCGGCCTGGAGGCCGCCCGTGCGCTGGGCCAGCGCGGCTACGACGTCATGCTGGCCGACCGCGGCCGGCAGCTGGGCGGCCGCGTGGCCCGGGAGTGCCGGCTGCCGGGCCTGGGGACCTGGGCCCGCGTCAGCGAGTGGCGCCTGGGACAGCTGCGCCGGATGCGCAACGTCCAGCTGCTGCCCGACAACGACATCACCGCCGAGATGGTGCTCCAGGCCGAGGCCTCGCTCGTCGCCGTCGCCACCGGCGCGACCTGGCGCGCCGACGGGATCGGCCGGTACCACTCGGAGGCGATCCCCGGCCTGGAGGGGGTGCCCGTCTACACCCCGGACGACGTCATGGACTCCCGGCTGCCCTCCGGCCGCGTCGTCCTTTTCGACGACGACCACTACTACATGGGCGGCGTGATCGCCGAGCGCCTCGTCGAGCAGGGCTGCGAGGTCACCTTCGTCACGCCCGAGAGCCTGGTGTCCGCCTACACCCAGCTGACGGCCGAGCAGCGCAAGGTCCAGCGGCGGATCCTGCGCACCTGCGCGGCGGTGCACACCTCGACGACGCTCGCACGGACCGAGCCCGGCACCGCCCATCTCGCCTGCGTCTTCACCGGCCGCGAGACGGCGGTCGCGGCGGACGCCGTCGTGCTGACCACCGGCATGGTCCCGCGCGACGAGCTCTACCAGGAGCTCGCCCGGCGGGGCGAGGCGGAGCTGGGCGCGGCCGGCATCCGCCGCGTCGTACGGCTGGGCGACTGCCTGGGGCCCGGCATCATCGCGGCCGCCGTCCACAGCGGCCATCTGTTCGCCCGCACCCTGGACACCGCGCTCACCGACCGGGCGCCCTACCGGCGCGAGAACGTCGAGCCCGGCTGGGACCTGCCGCTGCCGCCGGGCGGCGAGGGCCTGTGGGCGCCCGGGGACGTCCTCAGCTGACCGCCGCGCACGCCCGGAGCCCGAGGAGAGGCCCATGGAAGAACTCAAGCCCCTGATCGCCAAGGTCGCCACCGGCGCCACGCTGACCTTCGAGGAGTCGGCCCGGGCCTTCGACCTCATCGTGTCGGGTGACGCGACCCCCTCGCAGATGGGCGCCCTGCTGATGGGGCTGCGGATCCGCGGGGAGAGCGTCGAGGAGATCACCGGCGCGGTGACCACGATGCGTACGAAGATGCTCCGGGTGACCGCGCCGCCCGGGGCCATCGACCTGCTCGGCACCGGCGGCGACGCGTCGGGCTCGTACAACATCTCCACCTGCGCGGCCCTCGTCGTCGCCGGGGCCGGCGTCCCGGTGGCCAAGATGGGCAACCGGGCGTTCTCCTCGCGCTGCGGCGCGGCCGACGTGCTGGCGGAGCTCGGCGTCCGCGTCGGTCTGTCGCCCGCCGCCGTCGAACGCTGCCTGGCCGAGGCGGGCATCGGCTTCATGTTCGCCCCGGACCACCATCCGGCGGCCCGGCACGTCCACCCCACCCGCGTGGAGCTGGGCACCCGCACCATCTTCAACCTGATGGGGCCGCTGCTGAACCCGGCCGGGGTGCGGCGGCAGATGGTCGGGGTGTTCTCGCGGGAATGGGTGGAGCCGCTCGCCGAGGTGCTGGGCCGGCTCGGCTCGCACCGCGCGCTCGTCGTCCACGGCTCCGACGGACTCGACGAGATCACCACCACCGGCCCCACCGCCGTCGCCTCGCTCGAGAACGGCACCGTACGGACGTTCGAGGTGACGCCGGAGGAGTTCGGCCTGCCGCGCGCCCGCCCGGAGGAGCTCAAGGGCGGCGACGCGCGGGACAACGCGGCCGCGCTGCTCGCGGTCCTCGACGGCGAGCGCGGCGCCTACCGCGACGTGGCGGCGCTCAACGCGGCCGCGGCGCTGGTGGTCGCGGGCCGGGCCGCGGGCCTCGCGGACGGCCTGGAACTGGCCGTGAAGTCGATCGACTCGGGCGAGGCCAGACGCCGCCTCGACCGCCTCGCCGCCGCCTCCCACGCGTGATCCGTCACCCGTGCGGCGCGGTGCCGTACGCCACCGGCCCCCGGGCCGAAAGGAGCAGGACATGACCGGCTTTCTGGCCACGATCGAGGCCTACAAGCGCGAGGAGATCGAGGCCGCCAAGCGCTCGACGCCCCTCGCCGAGCTGGAGGCGAAGGCCGCCGCCGCCCCGCCGCCGCGCGGCTTCCTCGCCGCGCTCGAGGCCCGGCGCGGGCGGGGCGAGTACGCGCTGATCGCCGAGATCAAGAAGGCGAGCCCCTCCAAGGGGCTGATCCGCGCGGACTTCGACCCGCCGGCGATCGCCCGCGCCTACGAGGCGGGCGGCGCCGCCTGCCTGTCGGTGCTCACCGACACACGGTCGTTCCAGGGCGCGCCGGAGCACCTGGCGGCCGCGCGCGCCGCGACCGGACTGCCGGTGCTGCGCAAGGACTTCCTCTACGACCCGTACCAGGTCGTCGAGGCCCGTGCGTGGGGCGCCGACTGCGTGCTCGTCATCATGGCCGCGGTCGACGACGCGACGGCGAAGGAGCTGGAGGACGCGGCGTCGGCGTTCGGCATGGACGTGCTCGCCGAGGTCCACGACGAGGAGGAACTGGAGCGCGCGCTGCGCCTGAGCACGCGCCTGATCGGGGTCAACAACCGCGACCACAGGACGTTCGAGACGACGCTGGCGACGACCGAGGCGCTTGCGCCCAGGATTCCGGACGAGCGGCTGATCGTCGGGGAGAGCGGGCTGGGCGGCCCCGCCGACCTCGCCCGGCTGGCGCGATCCGGCGTCTCGTCCTTCCTCATCGGCGAGAGCCTGATGCGTGCGCCGGACATCGAGGCGGCCACCCGTGCCATACTCGCGCGCGGAGCGGCACGGCCAACTCCGGCCGCCGAATAGGCATTTGCCGCAGGCCCCAGGCACAAAGGAGCGTCATCAGTGGGCATCGAGTTCCTGGTCACATCGTTCATCGTCACCGCCTCCCCCGGCACCGGGGTGCTCTATACGCTCGCGACGGGCCTCTCGCGGGGCTTCCGCGCGAGCGTCGTGGCCGCGTTCGGCTGCACACTGGGAATCGTCCCCCACATGGCCGCCACGATCATGGGGCTGGCCGCGCTCTTACACACCAGCGCGCTCGCCTTCCAGATCTTCAAGTACGCGGGCGTCGCCTACCTGCTCTACGTCGCGTGGAGCACGCTGCGCGAGAGCGGCACGCTGAAGGTGGAGACCGAGGGCGAGGCCGAGGCCCAGTCGGCCGCCAAGGTGACCGTGACGGCCGTCCTCATCAACATCCTCAACCCCAAGCTGACGATCTTCTTCCTGGCCTTCCTGCCGCAGTTCGTGAGCACCGACGAGGCGCACCCCGTCCCCCGGATGCTCGAGCTGAGCGCCGTCTTCATGCTGATGACGTTCGTGATCTTCGTCGGCTACGGGTTGCTGGCCGCCGCGGTCCGGGACCACGTGATCTCGCGGCCCAAGGTGCTGACGTGGATGCGGCGCACGTTCGCGGGCGCGTTCGTGGCCCTGGGCGCGAAGCTGGCGTTCACCAACATCTGACCGGCTCCCGCGACGAAGCCGCCGCCCACCCGGGGCGGCGGCTTCGTCATGGCGTGTCCGGCTCCGCCTCCCGGCCGGCGTCCGCGTCGCCGTCCTCCCGCAGGACGTCCAGCACCACCGAGCCGTCGACGGTCTCCCTGGCCACCAGCTGTTCGGAGAGCCGGTCCAGGGCGGCGCGGTGGTCCCGCAGCAGGGTCAGGGCCCGGTCCTCGGCGGCGCGCAGCAGGCGCGCCACCTCCTGGTCGACGATGCGCTGGGTGCGCTCCGAGTACGGCTGCCGGGCGAGGTCCTCGGCGGTCTCCCCCAGGAACGGCTGCCCCGGGGCGGCGTAGCCGACCGGGCCCAGCGTCGGCGAGAGGCCGAACTCGCGGACCATGCGGGTGGCGATCGCGGTGGCGCCCGCGAGGTCGTTGGCGGCTCCCGTGGAGCCCTCGCCGAAGACGGTCAGTTCGGCCGCGCGGCCGCCGAGGCGCACGGCGAGCAGGTCGGTGAGGTAGCCCTCGGTGTACAGGTGGCGCTCGGCCTCGGGGAGTTGCTCGGTGACCCCGAGCGACACCCCGGCGGGCAGGATCGTCACCTTGGCGACGGGGTCGGCGTGTTCGCACAGGGCGGCGACGAGGGCGTGGCCCGACTCGTGCACGGCGACGGAACGGCGTTCCTCGGGCAGCAGCGCGTTGGACGTCTCGCGCCGGCCGAGCAGCACGCGGTCGCGGGCGGCGTCCAGGTCCTCGGCGACGAGGGTGGAGCGGTCCTGGCGTACGGCGTTGATGGCCGCCTCGTTGACGAGGTTGGCCAGGTCGGCGCCGGAGAAGCCGGGGGTGGCGCGGGCGACGATGTTCAGGTCGACGTCGGGGGCGAGGGTCTTGCCGCGGGAGTGCACGGTGAGGATGGCCGAGCGTTCGGCCTGGTTGGGCAGCGGCACGGTGACCTGCCGGTCGAACCGGCCGGGGCGCAGCAGGGCGGGGTCGAGGGCGTCGGGCCGGTTGGTGGCGGCGATGACCACGATGCCGCTGCTCTGGTCGAAGCCGTCCATCTCGGCGAGCAGCTGGTTGAGGGTCTGCTCGCGCTCGTCGTTGCCGCCGAGCCGGGAGCCGCCGCCGCGCCGGCCGCCGACGGCGTCTATCTCGTCGATGAAGATGATCGAGGGGGCGCGCTTGCGGGCCTCGTCGAAGAGGTCGCGGACCCGGGACGCCCCGACGCCGACGAACATCTCGACGAACGCCGAGCCGGTCACCGACAGGAACGGCACGTCCGCCTCCCCGGCCACGGCGCGGGCGAAGAGCGTCTTGCCGGTCCCGGGCGGCCCGACCATGATCACTCCGCGCGGCCCCTTGGCGCCCGCCCGGGCGTAGCGGTCGGGGTTGCGCAGGAAGTCGACGACCTCGCTGACCTCCTGTTTGACGCCGTCGTAGCCGGCGACGTCGACGAAGCGGGTGGTGGGCCGCTCGGCCTCGATGATCTTCGCCCGGGACCGGCCGATGGCGCTGACGCCGCCGGTGAGGGAGCTCGCGGCCCTGCGGGCGCCCCACAGGAAGAAGCCGGCCAGGAGCAGCAGGGGCAGGAAGGCCACCAGGAGCGAGGGCCAGAGGGTGGCGGTGCTCTGGGAGGCGGTGATCCGTACGTGCTGGGCCTCCAGGTGCTGCTCGAGCCCGGTCGTGCCCAGCGCCGTGGGGATGCGGGTGGTGAACTTGGCGCCGTTCTTGAGCGTGCCGCTCACCGAGCCCTTGTCGCTGACGTCGACCGTCTGGACCTGTCCGGCGCCCACCTTGGCGACGAAGTCGCTGTAGGGCACCTGGCTGGGCTGGGGGCCGCTCACGCCGCGCGCCAGCAGCAGGGTGATCACGAACAGGACGAGGGCGACGGGCAGGATCCACCGACGCCAGGCGGGCGGCGCCGGCGGTCCGGACGGCGGCCTGGGCGGTTCGCCCGGCGGCCGGGGGCCGGCGGGCGGTGTGAGGTGCCGGTGCGGCAGGCGGATGCGTGTGATCACGGCCGTTCTCACTTCCTGAGCCGGTCCGGCCACCGCGTCACCGTGTGTCACAGGCCGTGCGGTGGCCGATTCGCCTCACCTCAACAGTCGCACCCGGCCGCTCGCGGCGCACGGGTATTCAATGGAGGGAGGCACGGACCGATCGTCCGAGGAGCGCGTCATGTCGCACACAACCGAGTGGAACGTCCGCCTCCAGCTGTCCGAGGAGGACGGGAAGACCAGGGCACGGGTGGTGCTGGACACCGGGTCCGCCTCGCTCACCGGTGCCGGGACCGCCCAGTGCGCCCCCGGCGACAAGGACGTACCGGTGATCGGTGACGAGTTCGCGGCGGGCCGGGCCCTGCGCGATCTCGGCACTCGGCTGCTGCGGACGGCGGAACACGACGTCGAGGCCATGGGCGCGGCGCCCGAGCCGAGGACGTCGGTGCCCTACGGCTGGCCGGAGTAGCCGGCCGCGAACGGCCGGCCCCCGGCCCGGCCCGGGAAGGCCTAGCTCTGGGTGTTGATGAAGCCGATGACCACGGCGCCCCACCAGCAGACCTGGGACACCAGGGCGCTGGCCCCGCCCCAGGCGAGGAGGCGCGGCGAGGGGGTGGAGCCGGCGCTGCGGGCCATGTGCTTGCCGAGGAGGCCGGACTGCAGGCCGTTGAGGGTGAGGATCAGCACCATCGCCAGCTTCACGCAGGTCATGGTGGAGGAGATGTTCGGGTGCAGCAGCGTGCCGCTGAGGACCAGGCCCGCGAGGCCGGCCCAGATGGGCAGGTGCAGCCGGTTCGCGCTGCCGAGGACGTCCTGCAGGTCGCAGCGGCCCATCATCCACAGGAGGCCGTAGTAGTCGGCCACCAGCACGGCGCCGAAGCCGAGCACGAGGCTGGCGAGGTGGACGAAGAGCGCGACCGTGTGCAGGGCCGGGTCGGCCTGCAGGTGCACGGCGACCCAGACGCTCGCGGCAAAGGCGGCGCACAGCACCAGCGCACCCGCGGTGAGCGTCCACCAGGAGTCGTAGAGGCCGATCGGCCGGGCGTGCCGGGCACGCGGCGTGACGGCTGCCAGCCGGGGCGGCCGGGACGGGCGTATGACGGACAGGGGCGATTCGGACGGGACAGCGGACACGTACTTCTCCAAACGCAGACCCCCACTCTTCGGCCCGGGCGACGGCCGGAATCGGTACCGGCGCGGCGCCCAAACACCAGAACACTCCTGCGCGAAAAGCGCAAGCTTCGCAGGTCAGAGCATGTTCTGTCGTAATCTGGGCCGTCTGGACCTTGATCAGCACTATCTGTGCATGATCGACACCATCCGGACACGATCATCACCGTCCGGACCGTGATCACCGAAATGAGCCGGCATGCGGGTCGCGATCGTCCTCTTCACCGCCGATCTACGGCTGCACGACAATCCCGTCCTGCGCGCCGCGCTGAGCGCCGCCGAGAGCGTGGTGCCGCTGTTCGTCGTCGACTCCGGGGTGCGCGACGCCGGCTTCACGACGCCCAACCGCGCGGCGTTCCTGTCCGAGTGCCTCGCCGACCTCGACCGGGGACTGCGGGCCCGGGGCGGCCATCTGGTGATCCGCGAGGGGGACGTGGTGCGCGAGGCGTGCCGGGTGGCCGCGGAGACGGACGCGGCGGAGGTCCATCTGGCGGGCGGGAGCAGCGGATACGCCCAGCGCCGGGAGGACCGGCTGCGGTCGGCGCTGGCCGCGGACGGGCGGCAGCTGCGGGTGCACGACGCGGTGGTCACCGCCCTGCCGCCGGGGGCGGTACTGCCCTCGGGCCGGAGCCACTTCGCGGTGTTCACCCCGTACTACCGGAGGTGGTCGGCCGAGCGGCTGCGGCCGGTGACCGGCGCGCCCCGGCGCGTCGCCGTGCCCACCGTCTCCACGCTCCCCCTGCCGGCGGCCGCGTCCCTGGCCCCCGGGACGGCCTCGCCCGCCCTCGCGCGCGGCGGCGAGAGCGAGGGCCGCCGGCGCCTGGCGGCCTGGCTGCGCTCGGGCGTCGACGCGTACGCCGTCCGGCACGACGACATGGCGGCGGACGCCACGTCCCGGCTGTCCCCTTATCTGCACTTCGGCTGCCTGTCGCCGGTGGAGGTGATCGACCGCGCGCGCCGCCGCCCGGGCGGCGCGGAGGCGTTCGTACGCCAGCTGGCCTGGCGCGACTTCCACCACCAGGTGCTGGCCGCCGTGCCGGGGGCGGCCGCCCGCGACTACCGCACGCGGCACGACCGCTGGCGCACGGACCCCGAGGAGCTCGCCGCCTGGAAGGCGGGGGTGACCGGGTTCCCGGTCGTCGACGCGGCGATGCGCCAGCTCGCCCACGAGGGCTGGATGCACAACCGGGCCCGGATGCTGGTGGCGTCCTTCCTCACCAAGACCCTCTACCACGACTGGCGGGAGGGCGCCCGGCACTTCACCGACCTGCTGATCGACGCCGACGTGGCGAACAACCAGCTCAACTGGCAGTGGATGGCCGGCACCGGAACCGACACCCGCCCCCACCGCGTCCTCAATCCCCTCGTCCAGGCCCGGCGCTTCGACCCCGAGGGGGAGTACGTACGCCGCTGGGTACCGGAGCTGGCCGGCGTGGCGGGCGGCGCCGTCCACCAGCCGTGGAGACTCGAGGCCGTGCGGCGCGAGCGCCTCGGCTATCCGGGGCCGCTCGTCGGCCTCCCCGACGCCCTGGCCCGCTTCCGGCGGGCGCGGGGCCTCACCTGAACGGCCCCCGCGCCCATTCGGCCGTACGCCGCGCGCGGGAACGTATGGCGGCGAGCGGGACCGGGTACCGGTCGCAGGTGAGAATCCGGCATCCTTCCCACCGCGGGGACGAGCGGCCCGACCTGTTCGAACGGGTGGCCGAGAAGGCCTCCCACTTCACGAGCTCACGGGCCTTCTTCGTGCTGTGCTTCGTGCTGGTGGCGAACTTCCTGGCCATGCACATCGCGGGGCTGTCGGTCGGGCTGGAGCTGCTGGCCGCCGGCCTCATGACGTCGGTGACGCTGTTGCTGCTGGCCCTGCTCAAGAACTCCGAGCTGCGCGCCGAGCACGCCGTGCAGCGCAAGCTCGACGCGATCGCCGGGGCACTGCTGGCGCAGGCCGAGGGCGCGCGCGAGGGCAAGGCCTTCGACACTCTGCGCGACGCCATCCGCATGGACGAGCAGACCTGACGCCGGACCCGGCCACCGGACCCGACCACCGGACCTGACCGCGGCCGTCCGGCCGGCCGGATCAGCAGATGCGCGGCAGTTGCTCGCCCAGGGGCAGGTCGACGACGCGCGTCCCGCCGAGGCGGGTGCGCGCCACGACCATTCCCGGGTGCTCGGCCACGCATTCCCCGATGACGGCGGCCCCCCGCCCGTGCGGATGCGCGCGCATGGCGGCGAGCACCGCCTCGGCGTGCGGCCGGGGGACGAAGGCCACGAGCCGGCCCTCGTTCGCCACGTAGAGCGGGTCGAGGCCGAGGAAGCCGCAGGCGTTGGCGACGGCCTCGGGCACGGGCACGCTGCCCTCGGTGAGGACGACGCCGGTGCCGGAGGCGGCGGCGATCTCGTTGAGGGCGGTGGCCACGCCGCCGCGCGTGGGGTCGCGCAGGGCGTGCAGGTCGGGGGTGACGGCGAGCATCGCGGCGACGAGGCCCCCCAGCGGGGCGGTGTCGCTCTCGATCTCCACCCCGAACTCCAGTCCCTCGCGCACGCTCAGGACGGCCACGCCGTGCAGGCCGACCGGCCCGCTGACGATCACCACGTCGCCGGGCGCGGCCCGCTGGGGGCGGATGTCGACGCCGTCGGGGATGATCCCGATGCCGGAGGTGGTGACGAAGACGCCGTCGCCGTGGCCGGCGTCGACGACCTTGGTGTCGCCGGTGACGACGGTGACCCCGGCGGCCTCGGCGGCCGCGCCGATGTCCCGGGCGACCCGCGCCACGACGGACAGTTCGGTGCCCTCCTCCAGGATGAAGGCGCAGGAGAGGTGGGCGGGGCGGGCGCCGCTCATGGCGAGGTCGTTGACGGTGCCGTTGACGGCGAGGTCACCGATGCCGCCGCCGGGGAAGAAGAGGGGGCGTACGACGTAGGAGTCGGTGGAGAAGGCGAGGCGCGCCCCGCCCAGGGTGACCGCCGCCGAGTCGGCGAGGCCGGCCAGCACCTCGTTGCCGTAGGCGGGCGCGAAGACCTGGGCGACGAGCTCGGCGGACAGCGCCCCTCCCCCGCCGTGCCCGAGGACGACGACGGGCTGGTCGCGCAGCGGGGCCGGGCAGGTCAGGGCGGAGGGGTCGATGGTCGCGGAGGGCGCGGTGTCAGCCAACGGGGGTCGCCTCCTCGGCGGGCGCCGCGTGGTCCAGGCGGCGGTAGAGGTAGTAGGCGGCGCAGGCTCCCTCGCTGGAGACCATGGTCGCGCCCAGGGGGTGGCGGGGGGTGCAGGCGGTGCCGAAGGCCTCGCACTCGTGCGGCTTGATCAGGCCCTGCAGCACCTCGCCGCTGCGGCAGGCGGCGGGCTCTCGGGTGCGCACGCCGCCGACGCTGAAGCGGTGCTCGGCGTCGTACGCCCGGAAGGCGGGGGCCAGCCGCCAGCCGCTGCCGGGGATGACGCCGATGCCCCGCCACGCCCGGTCGGTGATCTCGAAGACCTCGGCGAGCATCCGCAGGGCCGCCGGGTTGCCCTCGTCCCGTACGGCGCGGGGGTAGGCGTTCTCCACCCGGTGCTCGCCGCGTTCGAGCTGGCGGACGGTGCGGCGGACGCCCTCGAGGATGTCGAGCGGTTCGAAGCCGGTGACGACGATGGGCACGCGGTGGCGCTCGGCCAGGGCCGGGTACTCCTCGACGCCCATGACGCTGCACACGTGCCCGGCGGCCAGGAATCCCTGGACGCGGCAGTCGGGAGAGCTCATGATCGCCTCGATGGCGGGTGGTACGCGCACGTGCGAGACCAGCAGGCTGAAGTTGCGGACGCCGAGCGCGCGGGCCTGGTGGACCGTCATGGCGTTGGCGGGGGCGGTGGTCTCGAAGCCGATGCCGAAGAAGACGACCTCCTTCTCCGGGTGCCGGCGGGCGATCTCCAGCGCGTCCAGCGGGGAGTACACCACCCGTACGTCGCCGCCGGCGCCCTTGACCCGGAACAGGTCGCCGTCGGTGCCCGGGACGCGCAGCATGTCGCCGAACGAGCAGAAGACCACGTCGGGCAGGGACGCGATGGCGAGCGCCTTGTCGATCATCTCCAGCGGGGTGACGCAGACCGGGCAGCCGGGGCCGTGGATCAGTTCCACGGAGGCGGGGAGCAGCTGGTCGATGCCGTGCCGGATGATCGAGTGGGTCTGGCCGCCGCAGACCTCCATCATCGCCCAGGGACGGGTCACGGTGGCGTGGATGTCGTCCAGCAGCCGCCGGGCCAGGTCGGGGTCCTGGAACTCGTCGAGGTACTTCATCGCGCCTCCTCCGGCATCGTCACGGACGGCGTCGCCGCTTGCGGTGCCGATGCTTGCGGTGCCGTCGCGCCGTCCGGCGCGGCCCCGGTGCCGGGTGCCGTCCCGGCCTCGGCGGCGGCGCGGCTCCAGGGGTCGCCGAACTCCTCCTCCAGGGCGCCGATGCGCGCGAAGAGCTCCAGCGTCGCCAGCGCCGCCGCCTCGTCCAGGCGTTGCAGGGCGAATCCGACGTGCACGATGGCGTAGTCGCCGATCTCGATGTCGGGCAGATAGGCCAGGCACACGTCCTTGACCGCACCCCCGAAGTCGACCTTCGCCATGCGGGTGCCGTCCCGCTCCTCAATACCGACCACTTTGCCGGGCACCGCCAGGCACATGGTCTCCTCCTTCCCCGCCGGCGACTGCCGGCGCACTGCCCTGGGACCGGGCGGCGACGAGTGCCTGGCCGAGGGCCAGGCCGCCGTCGCCGCACGGCACGGCACGGTGGCGCACCACCGTGAAGCCGCCCGCGCGCAGCGCGTGGGTGCACGCGTCCTCGAGCAGACGGTTGACGAACACCCCGCCGGTGAGGGCGACCGCGGACACGCCGGTCGCCTGCCGGGCCGCCTCGCAGGCGGCGGTGACGGCCCCGGCGACGGCGTGGTGGAAGCGGGCGGCGACGACGCCGGTGGGCACCTTCGCCCGCAGGTCCTCGGTCACGGCGCGCAGCACGGGGGCCGGGTCGAGGATCCGCGGGCCGCCGTGCGGGGCGTCGTGGAACCCGAAGGCGTACGGCCGGCCGCAGCCGGCCATGGCGGGGGCGGCGCGTGCCTCCAGCCCGACGGCCGCCTGGGCCTCGTGGCCGGCGCGGTGGCACACCCCGGTGAGGGAGGCGACCGCGTCGAACAGCCGGCCCATGCTGGAGGTGGGGACGCATGCGATGCCCCGCTCCAGCTGCCGTTCCACCAGGTGCCGTTCCCGCTCCCCGCAGGCGGCCACGGCCGGCAGGTCGGTCTCCCGGTCGAGGCCGGCGGCGCGCAGGTGTGCCAGGGCCGTCCGGCAGGGGTTGCGGACGGCGGCGTCGCCGCCGGGCAGCGGCACGTAGGCCAGGTGGGCCAGGCGCCGGTAGCCGGTGTAGTCGGCGAGCATGATCTCGCCGCCCCACACGGCGCCGTCGTCGCCGTAGCCGGTTCCGTCGAAGGCGACGCCGATGACGGGCGTGGTGCCGTCCAGGCCGGCGTCGGCCATGGCGGCGGCGATGTGCGCGTGGTGGTGCTGGACCAGCCGCAGGGGGCGGCCGGCGGCGTGGTCCCGGGCCCAGGCCGCCGACCGGTAGCGGGGGTGGAGGTCGGCGGCGAGCAGGCCGGGGCGGATGCCGGTGAGTTCGCCCAGGTGGGCGACCGCCCGGTCGAAGGCGGCCGCGGTGGCCAGGTCCCCGAGGTCGCCGATGTGCTGCGACAGCCAGGCGGAGCGGCCGCGCGCGAGGCAGAAGGCGTTCTTCAGGTCGCCGCCGACGGCCAGCACGGACGGCACCTCGAAGGGCAGCGGAACGGGGTCGGGTACGTATCCGCGTGACCGGCGCAGGGGCAGCACGCTGCCGTCGGCGCGCACCCGCACCACGGAGTCGTCGCACGGCACGTGGATGGGGCGGTCGTGGGCGAGGCGGGCGTCGCAGAGCGGGGCCAGGTCGGTGCGTGCCCGGCCGTCGTCGGTGACGATCGGTTCGCCGGGGCGGTTCGCGCTGGTCATCACGAGGACGCGGGGGCCCGGCGGGTCGCCGGGCAGGCCGAACAGCAGCCGGTGCAGGGGGCTGTAGGGGAGCATCACGCCGAGGTCGGGGGCGCCGGGCGCGACGCCGGCGGCGAGGTGGACGCCGGCCGCGAAGCCGTCGGGGCGCCGCAGCAGGACGACCGGTGCCCGGGGCCCGGCCAGCAGGCGCGCCTCCGCCGCGGTCACCGGGGCGAGGGCCCGGGCGGTGGCCAGGTCCGCCGCCATGACGGCGAAGGGCTTCATGCCGCGGTCCTTGGCCTCCCGTAGCCGCGCGACGGCGTCCTCGTCGGTGGCGTCGCAGGCCAGGTGGTATCCGCCGATGCCCTTGACGGCCAGGATCGCGCCGCGCGCGAGCAGCGCGCGGGCCCGGGCCAGGGCCGCCTCGGCGGTGGCGGGCGGTTGCCCGCCCTCGAGCCGCAGCCGGGGGCCGCACTCGGGGCAGGCCACCGGCTGGGCGTGGAAGCGCCGGTCGGCGGGGTCGGCGTACTCGCCCGCGCACCGCGCGCACAGGGCGAAGGGGGCCATGGTGGTGGTGGCCCGGTCGTAGGGCAGGCCGGTGACGATGGTGAAGCGCGGTCCGCAGTGGACACAGGTGATGAAGGGGTGGCGGAAGCGGCGGTCGGCGGGGTCGGTGAGCTCGGCCAGGCAGGTGGCGCACAGGGCGGCGTCGGGAGGGACGCGGGTGCGGCCCCGGCCCTGCCGGGAGGGCCGGATGGTGAAGTCGCCGGCGCCCAGGGCGGGCACGCGCCGGTGGGAGACGGAGGAGACCACGGCCAGCGGCGGGGCGTGGCTGATCAGGCGGTCGCGGAAGGCGCGGACGCGTGCCGGGTCGCCCTCGATCTCGGCGACGACGCCTCCGGTGTCGTTGCTGACGTAGCCCGCCAGCCCCAGCTCGCGGGCCAGGCCGTGGACGAAGGGCCGGAACCCGACGCCCTGCACCGCGCCGCGCACGATGATCCGGTGCCGGACGACGGCGGTGTCGTGGCCGGCGGTCACCGCTGCCCGGCCGGCACGTCGTCGGGGGCGTCCTGGAGGAGACGTCCTTCCCGGACGCGGCCGGCCATCACGGGGCGGTGGACGGCGGCGCCCTCGGCGACCGCCAGGATCCGCTCGACGAGCCCGTCCACCCCGGCGCCGGTACGGGCCGAGGTGGGCACGATCCCCACGCCCGGGTTGACCCGCACCACGTTGCCGGTGAACGCCGGCCGGTCGAAGTCCACGGCGTCGGCGATGTCGTTCTTCGTCAGCACGACGAGGTGCGCCAGGCCGAAGGCCATGGGGTACTTCAGCGGCTTGTCCTCGCCCTCGGTGACGGACATCAGCGTCACCCGCAGCGTCTCCCCGAGGTCGTAGGCGGCTGGGCAGACGAGGTTGCCGACGTTCTCCACGAACAGCACCCGCGTGTCCGCCGGCAGCCATCCCCGCAGGTGGCCCCTGAGCTGGGCCGCCTCCAGGTGGCACAGGCCGCCGGTGAGCACCTGTTTGACGGGGGCGCCGGAGCGCGCCAGGCGCCGCGCGTCGTTCTCGGTGGCGAGGTCGGCGGTGAGCGCGGCCACCGGCACGCCGCGTTCGACCAGGGCGGCCAGGACCCGCTCCAGCAGCGCCGTCTTCCCGCTGCCGGGGCTGGACAGCAGGTTCACCACCGTCGTCCGCCGGGACGCCAGTTCCTTGCGCAGGGCGCCGGCCAGGGCGTCGTTCCTGGCCAGCACCGCCTGCCGGACGTCGATGACACGGCACATCACGCGGTCGCCTCCGCCAGTTCGATCACGGTGATCTCCAGCTCCCGCCCGCTGAGCAGGCGTGTGGTCGGCGAGTCGCAGTGCGGGCACCACAGGAACGGCGGGGTGCCGACCGCGAACTCCTTCTCGCAGGCCGCGCAGCGGGCCCGTGCGGGGACCTCCTCCACGACCAGCCGGGCGGCCTCCACCACGGTGCCCTCGCGGGCCACCTCGAAGGAGAAGCGCAGGGCGTCGGGGACGACGCCCGACATCTCGCCCACCCGCACCCGTACCGCCTCGACGCCGGCGGCGTCGTGCCGCCGGGCCAGCTCGGTCGCCCGCTCGACGATCGCGGTGGCGATGGACAGCTCGTGCATCCGCCTCACCTGTTCCCGGCCGCGTGCTCGTGGGTACGTGCTTGTAGGTGCACGCCCCTCGGCGGGGCGGTACGCGTCCCACAGTGACCCGGCGGGGGCGCGGCCCGGCCGCCCGCCACGGCCCGAGCGGCCGGGCGGGCACCGGTATTCGCCCGCGTAGCGCAATCACGGCGCCCCGCGCGCGGCGCCGCCCGTCCCGGCGGCGCGCTTCGGTGACGATCGGTCACGGACGGCGCCGACCTCGGGCCGTCGTGCTCCCGCGCACCAGGAGGGCCGTCGCCATGCGCATCCTTGTCGTCGCCAGCGCTTTCAACAGCCTCGCCCAGCGGGTCTTCGCCGAGCTCGGCGACCGGGGCCACACCACGTCCGTGGCCGTGGTGGACGGAACGCCGTCGCTGTGCGCGGCCGTCCGCCGGCACCGGCCGGAGCTGGTCGTGGCCCCGATGCTCACGACCGCGATCCCCCGGGAGGTCTTCTCGCGCCACACCTGTCTGATCGTCCATCCCGGGCCGCCCGGCGACCGGGGGCCGGCCTCGCTGGACCGGGCCCTGACGGACGGCGAGGTCCGCTGGGGTGTCACCGTGCTTCAGGCGGAGGAGGAGCTGGACGCCGGGCCGGTGTGGGCGTCGGCGGGCTTCGCCGTGCCCCCGGGGGTGACCAAGAGCGAGCTGTACCGCGGCGAGGTGGCGGACGCCGCGGTCGCGGCGCTGCTGCTGGCGGTGGAGCGGTTCGCGTCGCGGTCGTGGACGCCCAGGGCGCAGACCGGGTTCCCGGTACGGACGCGCCCCTGGCTGCCGCAGGGCGAGCGGCGGATCGACTGGGCCGCGCAGCCCACGGAGTCGGTGCTGCGCACGCTGCGCGCGGCCGACTCGCAGCCCGGGGTGCGCGACGAGCTGCTGGGCGGCGAGTGGTTCCTGCACGGCGGGCACGGCGAGGACCGGCTGCGGGGCAGGCCGGGCGCGGTGCTGGCGACGCGGGCCGGCGCGATCTGCCGGGCGACGGCCGACGGCGCGGTGTGGATTCCCCAGCTGCGGCGCTGTCGCTCGGGGGACGGGCCGCGCGGCATCAAGCTGCCGGCCGTGACGGCGCTGGGCGACGCGCTGCCCGCCGTGCCGGACGTACCGGCTCCGCTGGAGCTCCCGGCGCATCGGGAAACCTGGAGCGACATCCGCTACACCGAGCGCGGCGAGGTGGGCTTCGTACGGTTCCGCTTCCCCGGCGGGGCGATGAGCGCGGTGCAGTGCCGGCGGCTGCTCAACGCCTACCGGTTCGCGTGCCGCCGGCCGACGTCGGTGATCGTGCTCGGCGGCGAGCGGGACTTCTTCTCCAACGGCATCGATCTGAACGTCATCGAGGCGGCGGCCGACCCGGCCGAGGAGTCCTGGGCGAACATCAACGCGATGGACGACCTGGTCGAGGCGGTGCTGACCACCACCGACCGGCTCGTCGTCGCGGCGGTGGCGGGCAACGCCGCGGCGGGCGGGGCGATGCTGGCGCTGGCGGCGGACGAGGTGTGGTGCCGGGCGGGCACGGTCGTCAATCCGCACTACCGGCTGATGGGCCTGTACGGCTCGGAGTACTGGACGTACACGCTGCCCCGGCGGGTGGGCGCGGCCCGGGCCGCGACGCTGATGGCGGAGGCGGCGCCGGTGAGCGCGGCCCGCGCCCGGGCGCTGGGGCTGGTGGACCGCATCGTGCCGGGTCCGGCGCAGGAGTTCGCGGGGGCGGTCACCCGGATGGCGGCGGACCTCATCGGTGAATGCGACGTGCACCTGAGGATCGCGGTGAAGAAGGCCGCGCGGGAGCGGGACGAGTCCCTCAAGCCGCTGGCGGCCTACCGCGCGGAGGAGCTGGAGCGCATGCGCGCGGTGTTCTTCTCGCCCGACGCGCCGTATCACGCGCTGCGGTCGGCGTTCGTGCGCAAGCGGCCGCCGGGCGACACGGCGGAGCGGTTCGACGCGCTGTCGCGGCTCCCACGGCAGGATATGCATATTGCCGGAAAAGAAGCGGTATGCGAATTTTAGGCTCGGGCACCTCAGGGCACCGAAGGGACACCGCCGATGGGCTTCGAGTCGATGACACCGGGCTTCGAGGAGGTTCACATCCTCTGGACCTCCGAGGGCATGAGCTGCGACGGCGACACGGTCTCGGTGACCGCCGCCTCCCTGCCGAGCCTGGAGGACGTCCTCCTCGGCGCCATCCCGGGACTGCCCAAGGTCCATCTGCACAACAAGGTGCTGGCCTACGAGACCGGCGACGACTTCATGGCCGCCTTCCACCAGGCGGCCCGCGGCGAGCTGGAGCCGTTCATCCTCGTCGTCGAGGGGTCGATCCCCAACGAGAACATCAGCGGCGAGGGCTACTGGTCCGCGATGGGCAACGACCCGGAGACCGGCGAGCCGATCACCCTCGACGCCTGGCTCGACCGCCTGGCCCACCGGGCGTGGGCCGTGGTCGCGATCGGCACCTGCGCCGCCTACGGGGGCATCCACGCCATGGCGGGCAACCCCACCGGCTGCATGGGACTGGTCGACTACCTCGGCAAGGACTTCCGCTCGGCCGGCGGCCTGCCCGTGGTCAACGTGCCCGGCTGCCCGGTCCAGCCGGACAACTTCATGGAGACCCTGCTGTGGGTGCTGCACCAGGCGGCGGGACTGGCCCCGGTCATCCCGCTGGACGAACAGCTGCGCCCGACCTGGCTGTTCGGCAAGACCGTGCACGAGGGCTGCGACCGGGCCGCGTACTACGAGCAGGGCGACTTCGCCAAGGACTACAACTCCCCCAAGTGCCAGGTGAAGATCGGCTGCTGGGGGCCGGTGGTCAACTGCAACGTCACCAAGCGGGGCTGGATGGACGGTGTGGGGGGCTGCCCGAACGTCGGCGGCATCTGCATCGGATGCACCATGCCGGGCTTCCCCGACAAGTTCATGCCCTTCATGGACGAGCCGCCCGGCGGCTCCCTGTCCTCGGCCCTGATGAGCGTCTACGGGCCGTTCGTCCGCACCCTGCGCTCCCTCACCAACACCAGCGCCAACCGCGAGCCCCGCTGGCGGCACCCCGGGGAGACGCTGACCAGCGGATACGAGCCGCGCTGGCACGGCCGGGACTGACCGGGCCGGCCGCACCAGGAACCACGAGAGGAACCGATCAGTGGCGACCGCCCAGGACACCGACGCGGCACGGAACGACCTCACCGAGGTCGCGTTCGACCCCATCACCCGGATCATCGGCAATCTGGGCATCTACACGAAGATCGACTTTCCGGCCCGGAAGGTCGTCGAGTGCCGCAGCACCTCGTCGATCTTCCGCGGCTACAGCGTCTTCATGAAGGGCAAGGACCCCCGGGACGCCCACTTCATCACCAGCCGGATCTGCGGGATCTGCGGCGACAACCACGCCACCTGCTCGGTCTACGCCCAGAACATGGCCTACGGCGTCAAGCCGCCGCCGCTCGCCGACTGGATCATCAACCTCGGCGAGGCCGCCGAGTTCATGTTCGACCACACCCTCTTCCAGGACAACCTGGTCTTCGTCGACTTCTGCGAACGCATGGTCAAGGAGACCAACCCCGGCGTCCTCGAACGCGCCGAACGCACCCCCGCCCCGCGCGGCGACGTCCACGGCTACCGGACGATCGCCGACATCATGCGCGCCTTCAACCCCTTCGAGGGCGAGGTGTACAAGGAAGCGCTGCGCATGAGCCGGCTAACCCGGGAGATGTGCTGCCTGATGGAGGGGCGCCACGTCCACCCCTCCACGCTCTACCCCGGCGGCGTCGGCACCGTCGCCACCCCCCAGGTCTTCACCGACTACCTCGTGCGCCTCACCCGCTGCCTGGACTTCATCAAGCGCGGGGTGGCCCTCAACGACGACGTCTTCGACTTCTTCTACGAGGCCCTGCCCGGCTACGAGGAGGTCGGCCGGCGGCGCACCCTGCTCGGCTGCTGGGGCTGCTTCCAGGACCCCGAGGTAGTCGACTACGACTACCGGAACATGAACACCTGGGGGAACGCCATGTTCGTCACCCCCGGGATCGTCGTCGACAACAAGCTGGTCACCACCGACCTCGTCGACATCAACCTGGGCCTGCGGGTGCTGCTCGGCAGCTCGTACTACGAGGACTGGACCGGCGAGGAGACCTATGTCGACAAGGACCCGCTCGGCAACCCCGTCGACCAGCGCCACCCCTGGAACCAGACCACGCTGCCCAAGCCGCAGAAGCGCGACCTGGACGGCGGCAACTACAGCTGGGTGATGAGCCCGCGCTGGTACGACCAGCGCACCGGCGACCATCTCGCCCTCGACACCGGCGGCGGCCCGCTCGCCCGCCTGTGGACCACCGCCCTGGCCGGCAAGGTGCGCACCCCCTACGTCCGCTCCACCGGCCACAGCGTCGAGATCGACCTGCCGAAGACCCCCTCGACCCCGAGCTGCGCCTCGAGTGGAAGCCCCCGCCCTTCCCCAACACCATCGAACGCGACCGGGCCCGGATGTACTTCGTCGCCTATGCGGCCGGCATGGCCCTGTACTTCGTCGAGCGCGCCCTGGAGGAGGTACGGGCCGGGCACACCAAGGTCTTCCAGGACTTCAAGGTCCCCAAGGAGGCCATCGGCGCCGGCTTCCACGAGGCCGTGCGCGGGGTGCTCTCCCACCACCTCGTCATCCGCGACGGCAAGATCGCCAACTACCACCCCTACCCGCCCACCCCCTGGAACGCCAGCCCCCGCGACCACTACGGCACCCCGGCCCGTACGAGGACGCGGTGCAGGGCATGACGCTCTTCGAGGAGAACGGCCCGGAGAACTTCAAGGGCATCGACATCATGCGCACCGTCCGCAGCTTCGACCCCTGCCTGCCCTGCGGCGTCCACATGTACCTCGGCGGCGGGCGCACGGTGCGGCAGAGCCACTCGCCGACTTTCGGCGCCCTGGCCTGACGGGAGAGGCCCGCGATGACCTGGAACGATGATGAGACCCGCGACCATGTCGCGCGCGCCGAGGCCCTGCTGTCCTCGCTCGCGGCCCTGCCCGAGGAGGCCGTCCGCGAACAGGTCGCGGACGCCCTGCACGCCGTCGTCGAGCTGTACGGCCAGTGCCTGGCGCGCGTCCTGGAGCACACCGCCGGCCCCGCCCGCGACGCCCTCGTCGCCGACGAGCTCGTCGGCCACCTCCTGCTGGTGCACGATCTGCACCCCGAGCCCGCCGAGGCGCGGGTGCGGCGCGCCCTGGGCCCGCTGCACGGGGCGGAGCTCGTCGCGATCGAGGGAGGCACGGCCCGGGTCCGGCTGACGGCGGGCGGCTGCGGTTCCCGCGCGGAGCGGGCCGAGGAGGACGTCCGCGCCGCGGTGACCTGGGCGGCGCCGGAGATCGAGCGGGTGGAGGTGACGGAGTCGGCGCCCGAGGCGCTGATCCCGGTCGACTCCCTCTTCCGCACCGGCACGGCGAGCGGGACGTGACGGCCGTCCCCGTCGCGGCGCGACGGCTGCGGGAGCTGGCCGGCCGCCCCTCCCCCGCGCCCGCCCCGGCCGCCGCCGCGCCGGAGCGGTGCGACCTGTGCGCGGAGCCGGTGCCGGCCGGGCACCGGCACCTGCTGGACCTCGCGGACGGCGCCGCGCTGTGCTCCTGCCGCGCCTGCGCACTGTTGTTCGATCACCGGGAGGCGGGCGGCAGGCACTACCGGCTGCTGCCCACCCGCCGGATCCGCCTGGCGGGCCACCGGATCGACGACCTGCTCTGGGCGGCGCTCGGCGTGCCGGTGGGGCTGGCGTTCTTCGTCCGCGACGGCACCTCGGGGCGGACCGCCGTGAGCTACCCGAGCCCGCTGGGAGCCGTGCGCTCCACCGTGGACCCGGACGTCTGGGCCGAGCTCGCCAGCGCCCTGCCGGGGTCCGCGCGGCCGGCCGACGACGTCGAGGCGCTGCTGGTCAACCGGGCCCTGGAGCCGCACGAGCACTGGATCGTCCCACTGGACGACTGCTATCGCCTGGTGGCGGTGGTCCGCGCACACTGGAAGGGCCTGACCGGCGGCCGGGAGGCATGGTCCCGGATCGCCTCGTTCTTCGCGGAGCCGGTGCCGTCCGCGCCGGCCCCCGACGATCCATGGGAGGCGACATGACGCAGCACAACGGCATCAGGGTGGGCAAGCCCGAGGTGCGCCCCGACAAGGCCGCGCACGTCCCCGGCGTGCGCCAGGGCAACCACCAGGGCGCCCACAAGCGGCAGCCCGGCCACCAGCGCGACGACCGGTCCTCCTCCCGCAGGTCGACCGGCATCAATCCGGGGCCGAAGAACCCGATCCTGCCCGGCATGCCCAACCTCTCGCCCGCGTGAGCGCGCCCGCACCGCACGACGCGGACATCGCCGACCTGTCCTTCGCCGTCACCGGCGCCCGGCCCCTGGAGCACGCGGCCGTGCCGACCCTGGCGTTCCGGCTGGCCGTGACCCGGACCGGCGGCGGGCCGGTCCGCTCGGTCAGCCTGACGACGGACGTACGCATCGCGGTGGAGCGCCGCCGCTACCGGGAGGAGGAACGGCTCGCGCTGGCCCGGCTGTTCGGCCAGCCCGAACAGTGGGCCACCGGCATGCGCCCGCTGACCTGGGCCCGGCTGACCACCGTCCTGCCGCCCTTCGACGACACCACGGCCGTCGACCTGCCGGTGCCCTGCACCCGCGAGTGCGAACTGGCCGTCACCGCCTACTTCGAGGCCGTACGGGACGCCGACGTGCCGCTGGACTTCCTCTTCAGCGGCACCGTCTTCCACACCGACGCCACGGGACGGCTGCGGACCTCGCAGATCTCCTGGGCCCGGGACTGCTCCTACCGGCTGCCCGCCGCCCAGTGGCACGCCCTGACGGGCCGGTACTTCGGCGGGCTGAGCTGGCTGCGGGTCTCGCAGGACACCCACGCCCTGCTCGGCGCCTACCGCGCCCGGCACGCACTGACCGACTGGGACGAGACGGTGCGCACCCTGCTCGAAGGGGCGACGCGATGAGCGGTGCGATGGGCGCCGCCGGCGTCGGCGAAGACGTCGGCGAAGGCGTCGGCGAAGGCGTCGACGAGGCCGTCGAGAAGATCGCCCGCACCTGCCTGTACGAGGGCTATCTGCTGTGGCCGTACCGCAGGTCGGCGCTGAAGAACACCCGGCGCTGGACCTTCGGCGGCGTCTTCCCGCAGACCCGGGCGCGGTCCTGCGGGGAACGGGACATGGTGCGCGCCGAGGTGCTGCTCGAGGCGGCCGACGAGGCGCGGCTGACCGTGCGGGTGCGGTTCCTGCACGTCCTCGAGCGGCAGGTGCACCGGGTGCGCGCGGACGGGGGCAGGGAGCCGGTGGACTCCCTCACGGTCGCCGGTCGGCGCCATCTGACGTGGCAGGAGGCCACCGAGCACGAGTGGGTCCTGCCGCCGTGGTCCCCCGCCGACGGCCCCCTCCACACCGAGGTCCACGCGCCGGCGGTCACGGACGAGGAGCCGCTGCCCGGCGACGAGGGACGCCCGGCCGGGTTCCTGGTCCGTACCCGCCGGCCGCTGTCCGGCACCGTGACCCTGGAGGCCGTCCCCGTGGCGGACGGCGTACGGCGGATCGGCGTCGCCGTCCGCAACACCACCCCCTGCCCGGAGCCCGGCGGCGACCCGCGCACCGCCCGCGACGAGCTGGCCCCGTACGCGTTGGTCTCCACCCACCTGGTGCTCGGCTGCGAGAGCCCCGGGGCGTTCGTCTCGCTCGCCGACCCGCCCGCCGCCCTGCGGGAGGCGGCCGGCGCCTGCCGGAACGACGGCACCTGGCCCGCGCTGGTGGCCGGGTACGACGGCCCGCGGGGCGGGGACCGGCAGCGGTCCCGGGCCGTGCTGGCCTCGCCCGTCACCCTCGAGGACTTCCCGGCCGTCGCCCCGGAGAGCCCCGGCGACCTCTTCGACGGCGGCGAGATCGACCAGCTCCTGATCCTCAACGTGCTCGCCCTCACGCCGCACGAGCGGGAGGAGGCCCGCGCGAGCGACCCCCGGGCCCGCGAGATCCTCGACCGCTGCGCCGCCCTGTCCCCCGACGACCTGATGGCCCTGCACGGCACGATCCGGGGCTTCGCCCCCGCCGTCCGGTCCCTGGAGGAGGAGCGATGACGACGGGCGGCACGGTGCTGGTGGACGGGGTGCGGCTCGGCCGCGGCAGCAGGGTCCGGCTGCGGCCCGGCGGGGGCGCGGACGTCCTCGACCTGGCGCTGGCCGGGCGGACGGCCGAGGTCGAGGCGGTGGAGGAGGACCTCGAGGGCCGGGTGCAGCTGGTCGTCACGCTGCACGGCGACATGGGACGCGACTTCGCGACCGGCCTCGGACACCGCTTCTTCTTCTCGCCCGAGGAGGTCGAGCCCGTCGGGGACTCGCCCGCCGGGGCGCCGCACCGCGTGCTCCTCGCGGGTATCGGCAACGTCTTCCTCGCCGACGACGCCTTCGGGCCCGAGGTCGTCGCCGCCCTGCGCGGCCACCCGCTGCCGCCCGGCGCCCACCTGGCCGACTTCGGCATCCGCGGCATGGACCTGGCCTACCGGCTGCTGGACGGCTACGACGCGGCGGTGCTCGTCGACGCGGCGCCGCGCGGCGGCGAGCCCGGCACCCTGTACGTCATCGACGTGGACGACGGCCCGGACGCCGCCGGCGCCGCGGGCCCGGGGCCGGCGGCCGCGCCGGAGGCCCACGGCATGGATCCGGTGAAGGTGCTCGCGCTGGCCCGGGAGCTGGCCCGCGAGGAGGGCGTGTCCCTGCCCCGCCTGGTGGTGCTCGGCTGCGAGCCGCTGATCCGGATGCGCGGCGACGAGCCCGACGTGGCCTTCGGGCTCAGCGAGCCCGTACGGGCGGCGGTCGGCCGGGCCGTCCCGCTGCTGCTGTCCCTGACGAGCGATCTGCTCGCCGCCCCCCGCCGCCGCCTGGAGTCCGCCGCGGCGGCCACGGCGTCGCCCGCTGTGCCGAGGAGGTGACCGACATGAGAAACGGGATCTTCATCCCGGCGGTCGTGGTACGCATCGCCGTAGGCGTCATCGCTGCGGCGGTCGTCACGGCGATCGTCGCCAGCGCCCCCGACGCGGTGCGCTACATCAAGATGGAAACCATGTAGCCCGAAACACGCAGCCCCCAGCACGCAGCCCGAAGGACGCGCACCATGAGCCACCCCACCGTCGACGACGTGTTCGTCACCCACCTGCGGGACGCCCACGCGCTGGAGCGGCTGATGGACACCGCGCTCGGGGCGCTGATCGCCACGGCCGGCGCGCCGGAGCTGCGCGAGCCGCTGGAGCACCACCAATCCCTCACCCGGCGGCACATCATCGCCCTCGAGGAGCGCCTGGCCGCCCACGCCGACCGGCCGTCGGCGGTCAAGGACGCGGGGCTGGCCACCGCCGCGATCGGCGAGGCCCTGCTGGCCAGGGCGCGCGGCGACCATGCGGGCAAGCACGCCCGCGACGCCTACGTCCTGATCCATCTCGCGGCCGCCGGCTACGAGATGCTGGGGCATCTGGCCCGGCGCGCGGGCGACGAGGAGACCGCCCGCCTGGTCGCGGAGCACCTGGCCGACGAGCGGGCCTCCGCCGCGGCCATCGACGCCCGGTGGGACCTGGTGCTGGATCTGTCCCTGCGGCACGCGGGGGTGCTGTCCGCGCCGCCGGTCGGCCCGCCGCGCAGCCTGCGGGGCGTCGCCGGCGGGGACGGCTGAACGCCGCACGGGAAGACGGCGGTCACAGCAGCGTTCCGAGCGGTCCGAGGTCGAGGTTGAGGTCCTCCGGGCGCAGGCCGTGCAGGGCGCACAGCTCCTCCATGCGCTCCGCGAGCGCCATGAGGGTCAGGCCGATCCGCTCCTCCTGCTCCTCGGTGAGGTCGCCCGCCTCGGCGCGGCGCAGCGCCTGGCGCTCCATCAGCTGCCGCAGCAGTTCCACGACGGTGAGCACCAGCCGGGCCAGGTCGCGCTCGGCTGTGTCCCGGTCCAGTTCCACGCGGCGTGTCATGTCCCCGCCTCCCATGGGCTGGGCACGATGGCGTCGACGGAGCTGATGAGGGCGTGCAGGTCGATGCGGACGAGGTCGACGTCGGCGATCCGCAGGGTGAGGTCGCCGGCGATCACGACGCCGCCCGCCAGGAGCCGGTCGAGCAGGTCGACCAGGGCGGGGCCGCGGTCGGCGGGGACGGCGTGGCCGGTCACGGGGACTCCGGGGAGGCGTCGGTCCCGGCGAAGGAGTAGGGGGCCCAGGGGCCGGTCAGGTCCACGCGCATCCCGTCGCGCGGGGCGCGTTCGGCCAGGCGGGCGACGGCCGAGGTGAAGCGGGGGCCGTCCTCGCGCCGTACGAGGTACGCGGCGTTGAGGACGTTGCGGCCCGCCTGGCCGGAGAGGCGGGGGTTCTGCGGCGGGTGGAGGCGGGTCTCCTGCGCGAGGGCGGTGAGGGTGGTGTGGATGCCGCGCGCGACGTCGTCCTCGTGCCGTGCTCCCTCCCGGGCCGCGTGCCGTTCGGCGGCGCGGCGGCGGAGGTAGTCGCGGCCGGACGCGGCGGCGCGCGGGGTGTCCTCGCGTGGCGCGGCGGCCGCCCCCGGCGGCCGGCCCGTGCCCAGGGCGTGGACCTTGACGCCCCATTCGGTGCGGCCGTCCAGCCGGTCGAGGGCCGCGAGCAGCTGTTCGTGGCGGGCGCCGAGCATCGTGCGGACGCCCTCCTCATCGTGGAAGACCGTCGCCAGGCGCAGCGGCAGGACGCTCGGGGCCACGGCGGCGGCCGCGCCGATCACCCTCTGGTGGGCGCGGGCGGTCCGCTCCAGCCAGTCGAGGTCCTCCAGGTGTTCGGCCAGCCCCTGTTCGTCGTGGTCCGTCGCGGGCACCGGCCCGGCCAGGACCATGAGCTCCCGGTGGCGCACGGCGCGTACGGGCCCGTCGGCGACGCCGGTGACGGTCTCCAGGGCGCCGGCGACGGCGTCGGAGGCGCGGACGACGGCGTAGGCGTACAGGTAGCGCGTATGTGTGGGGTTCACCCGGATCCCTCCTGCCCGGCTCGTTTCTCCAGTTCGGCGACGCGCGCCGCGAGTCGCCCGACGTCGGCGCCGGCGCCCTCGGCCAGTTCCTCGCGGCGGGCGTGGGAGGAGAGCGAGGGGTCGCTCTCCCACCAGTCGATCCCCATCTCCTTGGCCTTGTCGACGGAGACGACGATCAGCCGCAGCCGGATGGTGAGGAGCTCGATGTCGAACAGGTCGACGCGGATGTCCCCCGCGATGACGATGCCCTTGTCGAGCACCCGTTCAAGGATGTCGGCGAGATCGGCCGGTCCCTCGGAGGGGACCGGCGCCCTGCGCTCGTTCATGTCGCCCCGCTTCCGCCGGCCGGCCGGTGCGTGCGCTCCAGGCGGTCGAGCAGGGCGTCCTCGAGCCGGTCGAACTCCTCGTCGTCGATGCGGCCCGCCGCCCTGCTCTCCTCCAGCGCCTTGAGTTCGCCGCGCACCACGGCCGGGTCGTAGTACAGCCGCTCCGCCTCCGCCACCACCCGGCGCAGCACCCAGCCGACGAAGCCGATCATTCGACGAAGCTGTAGGGCGGCAGCGGGCCGTGGACGGTCAGCTCCAGCTGGGGGTGCGTCTTCTCGAGCCGGCGAACCTCGTCCAGCAGGCGCCGGGCGGCGGCCTCCTCGATGAGGTAGGAGACGTTGAGGAAGCAGCCGGAGTTCTCCGGCCCGGTCCGCTCCCGCTCCGCCAGCGGGGCCAGCGCCTCGCGCACCAGCTCGGCGTCGCGGCCCTCGCGCTCGCGCACCCCCTGGGCGACCAGCTCGCCGAAGCGCAGCCGTTGTTCGTACGAGCCGCCGCCGTCGGCCTGGTTGGCCGCGGCCAGGCTGCGCAGGCCGGCGTTCTCGGCGAGGACGAGGTGCAGGACGGCGTCCTCGCGGTGGACGGCCTTGACGTTGTACTCGACGCGGCCGCTCAGCCTCACCAGCTGTTCGCGGTAGCGGTCCGCGTGCTCGTCGAGGACGTCGCGGACGCGGTCGTCGCTGTCGGAGAGGCTGCCGAAGCGCATGGGCAGGAGGGGGGCGCGCCGGCCGACCTCGGTGACGACGTTCTGGTGGGCCAGCAGGTCGCGCCGCTTGGGCCGCAGCCGTTCGGGGCAGTCGCTGACCACCGCGGCCAGGTCGTCGTGGGTGACCAGGCGTACGGGCAGCGGCGGGTCGCCGATCCCGGTGAGGTTCTCGGGCAGCGGGCCGCGGCCCAGGTGTGCGATGCCGTAGACGTAGGTGGTCACTGGTCCTCCTCCTTCTTCTTACGGGAGGTGGTGGTGCCACTGCTCTCGGTGTCCTTGCCGCGCACGGTGCGGACCGCGTCCTGCACGGTCTGCGCGGCTCCGGAGAGGGCGCCCTTGGTCTTGCCGCGGGCCCCGCTCTCGGTCATCTGCCCGACGATGTCGGGCAGTCCGGCGCTCCGGTGCGGGCCGGCCTCCAGGTCGAGGCGGTTGCACGCCTCGGCGAAGCGCAGATAGGTGTCGACGCTGGCGACCACGACCCGCACGTCGATCTTCAGGATTTCGATGCCGACCAGTGAGACACGCACGAACGCGTCGATCACCAGTCCGCGATCGAGGACGAGTTCCAGGACGTCGTACAGGCCACTGGTACCGCCTGCGCCGCCGCCCTGTTCCATCGGGACAACGCTCATCTCGGACAGCTTCCCCTCGCCCCCGACGGCCGGTTCCGGCCCGGCACACGTTCGGGTCTCAGCGGGAGTTGGTCCTGCCGCGTTCGTAGCGCCGTACGCGGCGGTAGCCGGTGAGCAGGCCGTCGGTGTCGAGGGTCACCTCGTAGAGCGCCATCACGCTCATCGTCTCGGGGACGCGGGCGATCTCGACCACCTCGGCCTCCAACTCCCAGCCCTCTTCGGTCCGTTCGAAACGGGATATGCCTTCCGGGCGCAGTCCGGTCAGTTCCGCGAACTGTTCATGGGCCGCGCGCAGGACCTGAGGTGCCGTAAGGGCCGGTTTTCCGGGCTCGGGGGATGAAGTTTCCTTGGATTTCCTCGGATCAGTCATGGGGCCTCGGTATCGGTCTTGGGGCCTTGTTCTCCGGCTACCACGGCGATGATTTTCCAAACCTCAGGATTGAAGGGCCGATTGCGGGGCAGCCGGTCGATCGGAGGTTGATATCCCATGGTTCCTCTTCTTCTCGTTCTCCTGCTCGCCCTGATCCTTTTCGGGGCCGGATTCGCCGTCAAGGTCCTGTGGTGGGTCGCGGTGGCCGTGCTCGTGATCTGGCTGCTCGGCTTCGTCATGCGTTCCGCCGACGGCGGCGGAAGCCGCGGTCGCTGGTACCGATGGTGAGATCACCCGCACGGTCCGAGGCCGCCGGGCGTGAGCCCGGCGGCCTTTCGCGTGCTCCCTCGTGCCGCTCCTGGTGCCACCCCGGGCCCCCGGGAGCCGTGAGGTGACGCGCGCCGTCAGGTGAGGCGCTCGGCATCCGCCTCGGCGGCCTCGGCCGCGCGGCGGGCCGAGCGCCAGGCGCGCTCCGCGGCGCGGACGCGGCCCTGGATCTCCCGCACCCGTTCGTGGGCGGCGCGCCGGCGGTCCTCGGCGTCGGCGAGTTCGGCGGCCAGCTCCTCCAGCTGCCGCTGGGCGTCCCGTTCGGCCTTCTCCGCCCGGTCCGCCTCCTCGCGGGCGCGGCCCAGTTCCTCCTCGCGGCTGTGCGACTCCTTCCTGGCGTCGCGCGCCTGCCGCCGGGCGAGGTCGAGTTCCTCGCCGCGCCGGGCCCGGCGGGCGCGCGCCGCGGCCAGGTCGGTGACGCGCGCCCCGGGGCCTCGCTCGCGCGACGGCCCGGACGGGGCGGGCGCCGGCGGTGCCGCGAGCCGCTCCGCCGCGTCGGGGGCGAGCCCGGGGAAGCCGGTCGCCGGGGCGGGCGGCCTGGCCAGCCGGCCCGCGGCCCACTCCTGTGCCGCGCCGGGGTCCGCCAGGACCGTGTGCAGCGTCTCCTCGACCTCGCGCCGTACGTCCTCGCCCACCGGGTGCCCGGCCTCCTCGGCGAGCCGGCTCGCCTGCGCGGACAGCGAGACCACCAGGGCGCGCTGCCGGCGGCCCAGCTCGCGCAGCCGTCCGCCGTCGAGGTCGCGGTGGGCGGCGCGCAGGGCCTCGCCGAGCCCCAGCAGCGCCTCGGCCTCGTCCGGGCGGGCGCGCACCAGGAGGTTGCTCACCCAGGCCGGCAGCGTGGGGCGGCGCAGCGCCCTCAGCCGCCGGGCCAGCTCGAGGTCGCCGTCCCGGCGGGCCTGGGCGGCCCACCGGTCGCGGGCGGCGGTGAACTCCTCCGGCCGCAGCAGGAAGAGCTCGTCGATGACGTTCTCCGGGTCCATGAGGGGCTTGTTCCCTCTGCCTTCCGTCCGCAGGGCTCGCACATGGGGTACGGCAGTGACCCCGCTGTCCGGGTCACTGCCGTACCGTACGCGCGTCGCTACTCGTGGTGCTTCTTTTTGACGTTCTGCCGGAGATTCTCCACCGTGTCGTGAAGGTGTCCCTTCGTCTTCTCCACGCGGCCCTCGGTCTCCAATCCCTTGTCGCCGGTGACCCGGCCGGTCGTCTCCTTGAGCTTGCCCTTGGCCTGCTCGGCCTTCGCCTTGGCCTTGTCCTTGGCACTCATGCCGTAGCACTGCCTTTCGAAGAGAGGTGATCGTGTTGTCGGGAGCGGGCGGGCGCATCGCTCCCGGGCCCGTGCCGCTCCCATGCCGTGTACCCCCTCACGGTCCAGTCTCCCGCCGCGGTCCCGCCCGCGCACCTCGTCGGCCGCGCCGTGCGGCGCGAAGTGGTCACGCCCGTCAGTTGAGCAGGCCGGGACGATAGGGGAAGCGGTGTCGCGCCAGGGCGGCGGCCAGGGCGTCGGCGACGTCGTCCGCCGTGGCGGTGCCGTTGCCGGTCAGGACGCCGTGGTCGGGCGCCGACTCGCCCAGGACGACGGCTTCGGGCACCTTGGCCTCGGTGAGCAGCCGGGTGCCCTCGCCGAGGGCGGCCAGCGGCTTGCCGTGGCGGTAGGCCTCCTCCACGAACCGTACGGCCGCGGGGTCGGCGGCCAGCGCGGACACCGCCTCCTTGCCGTCGGCGACCAGCACGGCGTCGTAGAGGACCGAGGCCATGGTGGGCAGCGCGCGGTCCACCTTCAGGCTGCCGCCGTCGGCGCCCCGGACGCTGCCGCCCCTGGCGGCCAGCACCTCGACGATCGCGCCGTCGGCGGCCAGGCGCTCGCGGACGGCCGTCACGTGCCCGGCGTCGGTGCCCTCGGCGGCCAGCACCGCGACCTTGCGGGTGCGGATGCCGGAGCCGAGGAGGTTCTCCTGGCTGAGGGCGGGAGAGGTGGCCGAGGGGACGCCGGCGACCGGTTGCGGGGCCGGCAGGCCGACGCCCTCGGCGACCGACTTGGCGAGGTCGCCGTTGACGTTGGCCAGATTGCCGACCATGCGCTCGCGCACCTCGGTGGAGCCGACCTTGCCGAGCTCGAAGCGGAAGGCCTCGACGATGTGGCGCCGCTCCCAGTCCGACATGCTGTTCCAGAACAGGGCCGCCTGGCTGTAGTGGTCCTGGAAGCTCTCGCTGCGCACCCGGATCTTCTGCCCGTCGACGCGCTCGGCGTAGTGCCGGAAGACGCCCGCGCCGCCGCCGGCACCGGCGTGCGCCGGACAGCCGCCGCCCAGGGAGTTGGGGAAGTAATTGGTGCCCGGGTGGATGACCTGCTGGCCGAACCCGTCGCGGTGGTTGTGGTGGACGTCCGCGATGGGGCGGTTGACCGGGATCTGGCTGAAGTTGGGGCCGCCGAGGCGGATGAGCTGGGTGTCGAGGTAGGAGAAGTTGCGGCCCTGGAGCAGCGGGTCGTTGGTGAAGTCGATGCCGGGCACGACGTTCGCGGTGTGGAAGGCGACCTGTTCGGTCTCGGCGAAGAAGTTCTGCGGGTTACGGTCGAGGACGAGCCGGCCGATGGGACGTACCGGCACCTGCTCCTCGGGGATGATCTTCGTGGCGTCGAGCAGGTCGAAGTCGAAGGAGAACTCGTCGGACTCCGGTACGAGCTGCACGCCGAGCTCCCACTCGGGGTACTCGCCGGCCTCGATGGCCTCCCACAGGTCCCGCCGGTGGTAGTCGGGGTCGCGTCCGGCGGTGATCTGCGCCTCGTCCCAGACCTGGGAGTGGACGCCCAGCTTCGGCTTCCAGTGGAACTTCACGAACGTGCCGCGGCCGTCGGCGGTGACGAAGCGGAAGGTGTGCACGCCGAAGCCCTGCATCATCCGGAAGCTGCGCGGGATGGCCCGGTCGGACATCGCCCACATGAGCATGTGGGTGGTCTCCGGCTGCAGGGAGGCGAAGTCCCAGAAGGTGTCGTGCGCGGTGCCGCCGGTGGGCATCTCGTTGTCCGGCTCCATCTTCACCGCGTGGACGAAGTCGGGGAACTTGATGGCGTCCTGGATGAAGAACACCGGGATGTTGTTGCCGACGAGATCGTAATTTCCCTCGCGCGTATAGAACTTGGTGGCGAAGCCGCGCACGTCACGCACCGTGTCCGCCGAGCCGCGCGGGCCCTGGACGGTGGAGAAGCGCACGAAGACGGGCGTGCGGCGGCCGGCCTCGGCGAGGAAGTCGGCGCAGGTGTACTCGCTCAGCGACTCGTACGGCTCGAAATAGCCGTAGGCGCCCGCGCCCCGGGCGTGGACGACGCGTTCGGGGATGCGCTCGTGGTCGAAGTGGGTGATCTTCTCGCGGTTGTGGAAGTCCTCGAGCAGCGTGGGGCCGCGCGTTCCGGACCGCAGCGCGTTGTCGGTGTCGTCGACCCGTACGCCCTGGTCGGTGGTGAGGGCGTCGCTCTCGGGGGCGGCACGGAAGCGTGCCAGCTGCTCGTCCTTGGCGTCCTTGGGGGCGGGGTTCCCCCGCTGATGCGATTGGTGGTGGGCGGACACGCGCGTACTTCCTTCCGCGTGGGGTCATCCGGAGGGGAGGACTCGGCGGCACGGCGCCGCTCGCCTCCTCAGGCTCACCCGCGTTCCCCCGGCGGGCAACCCGAAACCGCCGACCGGGCGCGGCCCGGACGGCCCCCGGGCGGTTCAGGACGGCTGCTGGTTGAAGCGGCGGGCGGCGCGGTCGTTGAGCCGGGTGAGACGGTGCAGGGCCGTGGAGTGGGCGCCACGGGCGGCGACGCGCCCGGGTACGTTGCGCCGGGGCGCCTCGCCGGCGGCGGGCAGCAGCCGGGCGCCCAGCGTCAGGACGCGGGTGGTGGTCGCGGGGGCGACGCCGTGCAGCCGGACCGCGGCCTTGGCGACGGGGGTGAGCACCAGCTCGGGCCGGCGCTGCGCGGCGGCCCGGACGACGGCGCGCGCCGCCCGCTCGGCGTCCATCGACAGCCCGGGCAGCCCCGCCGCGACGGCGAACCAGGCGTACTCCTTGGAGGGCCGGCCGCTGAAGCGTGCGGCCGTGTGGGATCCCGTGCGCATCAGGCCCGGCAGGACGGTGGTCACGCTGATGCCCTCCGCCGCCAGTTCCGCGCGCAGCCCCTCGGAGAGCCCGGCGGCGGCGAACTTGGCGCCGACGTACGGCAGCAGGTGCGGGGCGGCCACGCGGCCGCCGATGGAGCTGATGTTGACGATGCGGCCGTCGCCGCGCTCGCGCAGGGCGGGCACCGCGGCCAGGACCAGGCGCAGCGGGGCGAAGTACATCGTCTCCATGGCGTCGCGGAAGTCGGCCTCGGTCATGGCGGACAGCGGGCCCACCTGGATGACCCCGGCGTTGTTGACGAGGATGTCCAGGCCGCCGAAGGCCTCGTGGGCGGCGGCGACGAGCCGCTGCGGGGCGTGCTTGTCGGTGACGTCGCAGGCCAGGTAGGTGACGGGGGCGGCTTCGCCGCGCAGCATCTCCGCCGCGGAGGCGAGCTCCTCCTCGTCGCGGGCGCACAGCAGCACCGAGCACCCCCGGCGGGCCAGTTCCCGGGCGATGAGCAGGCCCAGGCCCCGGGACGAGCCGGTCACCAGCGCCGCGCGGCCTGCCAGGCGGTCATGGGACGAGCGGGCCACGGAACCACCTCCTTCGCTGTCCGCCAAGTGTCCCCCGGCCCGGCCGTCGGCGCCGCTCGGCGGAGGCGGCGGACCCGGTGTCGGCCCGGCGACGCGGGGTACCCGGCACGCGCCCGACCGACCGACGCATGAAGAGGATGACGATGACACGACTGGTCAAGGACGTGATGACGGCGGGCGTCACCACGGTGTGGACGGAGGCCTCGCTGGCCGAGGTCGCGCAGATGATGCGCGACCAGGACGTCGGGGACGTGGTGGTGGCCTGTGGTGACACGGTGGTGGGCCTGATCACCGACCGGGACATCACCGTGCGCGCCGTCGCCGACGGGGTGGATCCGCTCTCGCTGAGCGCCGGTTCGGTGTGCACCCCGGACCCGGTGGTGATCGGCCCGCACGAGCCCGCGGAGCGGGCGGCCGCGCTGATGCGGCGGCACGCGGTGCGGCGGCTGCCGGTGGTCGAGGACGGCCGGCCCGTGGGGCTGGTGAGCCTGGGCGACCTGATGAGGGAGCGGGATCCACGCGCGGCGCCGGCCGGCGCCGGCCGTGCGGAACCCGGCCGCTGAACCGCGCGGCCCGGAGGCATGGGGAGGCCATGGCGGGGGCGTCACGGCGGGGCGGAACGGCCGGCGGGTTTGGGCGATCGTCGCGCGGGCAGCCGCCCCGTGTGCTTCGGACCGGAGGCACGCCGCGAGAACAGGACTCCCCGCCCTGGCCGTGCGGCGCTGCCCCGGCGTCCGCGCGAGGCGAGCCGCCGGCCCGGGAGACCCGATCCCCCGAGGAGACGAGTCACCGCCATGCGCCCTTCCCGACACCCCCACGACGACGCCCCCGACACCGCGGCCGCGTTCCGCCGCATCGCCCGCCTGCCCAAGGGCCCCGAACAGGACGAGCTGCGCCGCCAGGTCGTCACCGCCTGGCTGCCGATGGCCGATCGTCTGGCCGTGCAGTTCCGCAACCGCGGCGAGTCCACCGAGGACCTGCACCAGGTCGCGGCGCTCGGCCTGGTCAAGGCCGTGCACCGCTACGACCCCGACCGTGGGACGGCGTTCGCGGGCTTCGCCGTGCCCACGGTCGTGGGGGAGATCAAGCGCCACTTCCGCGACCACATGTGGGGCGTCCATGTGCCCCGCCGGGTGCAGGACCTGCGCAACCGGGTCCGCCGCGCCCGCAACGAGCTGGCCAAGGGCCCCGACGGCTCCGGCCCCACCGTCGGTGAGATCGCCCAGCACGCCGGGCTGACCGAGGAGGAGGTACGGACCGGGCTGGAGGCCATCGACAGCTACGCCACGCTCTCGCTCGAGGCGGAACCCCGCCGCGGCGACGGCCAGGCGCTGCTGGACTCGCTGGGCGGCCCGGACGGCCGGCTGGACGTCGTGGTGGACCGGGTGGCGGCCGAACCCCGGCTGAGGTCGCTGCCCCGGCGTGAGCAGGAGATCCTCTACCTGCGGTTCTTCCGCGACATGACGCAGCGCCAGATCGCCGAGGTCATGGGCATCTCGCAGATGCACGTATCGCGCCTGCTCAGCCGCTGCTGCGCCCGGCTGCGCGAGGAGATCACGGCGGAGGCCTGAGCGGGCCGCCCAGCGCGAGGCCCGTGTGCCGGGCGACCCTCTCCAGCACCCCCGCCTCGGCCATGGAGAACGGCCCGGCCCCTCCCCCGGCCCGTCCGCGGTACGCAGGAGCGTCAGCACGGCCGCCACCGCCGGGCCGCCCGCGCCTTCCGGCCGGCGCACCGGCAGACAGGCCAGCGAGACCACCCCGGCCCGGGTGACCAGCGCGTTGTCCTCGCCGTCCCGGCCCAGGCAGTCGGCGTCCTCCGGCCGCACCCGCACCGTGACCACCCCTCCCACCGCCGCCCCGGCCACCACCGGGCAGGCCGCCGGGTCCTGGGCGCGCAGGGCCGCCGCGACGGCGCCGTCCTCGTGCCCCGGCGGAGCGGCCACGGCGCAGCGCCGCAGCCGCCCGGAGTCCTCCACCAGGTCGGCGATCGCCCAGTCGGCGGCCGTCGCGCGCAGCGCCCGGGTCACCGCCCGCAGGATCTCCTCGGGGCCGCCGGTGCGGGCCGTCAGCAGGGCGGTCGCCACCTCGTCGGCGATGTCCAGCAGCAGCGTCTCCCGTTCGGCCGCCGGCGGCGCGGGGCGCGCGGGGCCGGGCGGCGTGCCGTAGCCGGCGGGCGGCCGGGGGGCCGGGAGGTGTCCGGGAGCCTGGAAGACGGCCAGTACGGCGTTGCGGGCCGTCAGCAGGGCGGTCGCCACCTCGTCGGCGATGTCCAGCAGCAGCGTCTCCCGTTCGGCCGCCGGCTACGGCACGCCGCCCGGCCCCGCGCGCCCCGTCGCCGCGGGCGACGGCGGCCGCCTGGGTGCGCAGGGCGGCCCGGTCCTCGGGCCGCAGGAAGGACGCGAGGGGGCGTCCGGCGGCGTAGCCGGCGCCGACGCCCAGCAGGCGGGCGGCCTCCTGGTTCAGCCGCCGCAGGGTGCCGTCGCGGTCGAGCAGGGCGACGGGCAGGGGGAGCCGCTGGAAGAGCAGGCGCAGCAGCTGTTCCTCGCGTCGGCCGGGGCCGGTGCCCGTCCCGGCCCGGCGCGCCCGTTCCTCGTAGTGCGGCCACAGCACGTCGGCCGCGTACCGCAGTTCGATCAGCGCGGCCTCCAGCGCCGGCGCCCGCCGGTCCGGCGCGAGGCCCCGCGCGCCTTCCAGTTCCGCGATCCGCGCCCGGAAGTCCCGCAGGTCCTCGCCTAGTTCGTCCCAGTCCTCACCGGCCATGACGTCACGATAGTGCCCGCCCCCGCGTTCGTTTCCCCGGCGGGGCCCCGGGCAGGTGCCCCTCCATGGACGACATGGCACACCCCCAGGCCGGTGCGCTGTCGGAGGGCGCGGACGTGCTCGGCGACGATGCCGGCGCCCCGTCGGGGCGGCGCACCGCCCGGCTCACCGAGCTCATCCCCCGCCTGGTGCCCGGCAGTTGCGGCGCGACGACCACGGTGTGGGACGGCGGCGACGAACCGCCCACCGCCGCCACCCACCCGGACCTCGCCGAACTGGTCTGCGTACAACTGCGCGAGGACGACGGCCCGATCCCCACGGCCCTGCGCACCCAGGAGCCCGTGCACGCGGCCGACCTGCTGCACGACAGCCGCTGGCCCTGCTACCGGGCCAGCGCGCTGGGCACGGGCATCCGGGCCAGCACCACCTTCCCCTTCCGCCGGGACGGCGTCACCGTCACGGTCACCCTCTACCACCTGCGCCCCGGCGGTCTGGAGGGCGTCGCGGAGGGGCCGTCGGTGATCCTCGGCAAGCTGCTCACGGACACGATCGCGCGGGACCGCCGCTACCGCCGGGCGCTCGCCGCGGTGGAGCAGCTCGAGGCGGCGCTGCGCTCGCGCACGGTGGTCGACCAGGCCTGCGGCATTCTCATGCACCTCATGGACTGCGACGCCGACGCCGCCTTCGAGGTGCTGCGGCGGTCCTCGCAGCACGGCAACCGCAAGCTGTCCGAGCTGGCCCGCGCGGTCGTCGCCACCCGGGGCTCGGTGGGCGTGTCCGCCCCGGATGCGGGTACCCGTGCCCCATGCGCACCGTGCTGAACACCTGGGACCGGTCCCTGTTCGATCTGGTGGCCACGCGCCACTGGCCGGGGGGCGACCGCGTGCTGCCGAAACTCTCGCGCGGCGCCGACCACGGGATGCTGTGGTTCGGCGTGGCCACGGGCGCGGCGCTGCTGGGCGGGCGGCCCGCGCGGCGCGCCGCGCTGCGCGGGGTGGCGTCGCTGGCGGTGGCCTCGGCGACGGTCAACACCCTGGGCAAGCGGTCGGTGCGGCGCGTGCGCCCGGTGCTGGACACGGTTCCGTTGATCCGGCAACTGGCGCGCCAGCCGTTCACCACCTCCTTCCCCTCCGGGCACTCCGCCTCGGCCGCCGCCTTCACCGCCGGCGTCGCGCTGGAGAAACCCCTGTGGGGCCTGGCGCTGGCGCCGCTCGCCGTGTCCGTGTGCTTCTCACGCGTCTACACCGGGGTGCACTATCCGGGCGACGTGCTGGCGGGCGCGCTGCTGGGGGTCGGCGCCGCCTACGCCGTGCGCGGGCTGGCCCCGACGCGTTCCCAGCTCGCTCCCCCGGCCCGCCCGCGCGCGGAGGCGCCGGCGCTGCCGGGGGGCCGCGGCCTGGTCGTCGTCGCCAACACCGCCTCCGGCCAGCGGGCGCAGGGCGGCACGGACCCGGAGCCGGAGATCCGTACGCAGCTGCCGGACGTCGAGTTCGTCGGGGTGGGGCCGGAGGACGACCTGTGCAAGACGCTGGAGTCGGCCGCCGGGCGCGCCGCCGAGCTCGGCGGGGCGCTGGGGATCTTCGGCGGGGACGGCAGCGTCAACGCGGCGGCCGCCGCGGCCGCGCGGCACGGCGTCGCGCTGGCGGTGCTGCCCGGCGGCACGTACAACCACTTCGCCCACGACCTGGGCATCGAGTCCGCCGCCGACGCCGCCCGCGCGGTGGAGTCCGGTGAGGCGGTGGCCGTCGACCTGGGCCGCTTCGGCGAGGCCTGCTTCCTCAACACCTTCAGCATCGGGGCGTATCCCGACCTGGTGCGGGTGCGGGAGCACTGGGCCCCGCGGATCGGCGCCTGGCCCGCGGGCGTCGCGGCCGCCGTCCACGTGCTGCGCACCGGGCGCCCGACGCGGCTGCGGATCGACGGCCGGGATCGGTGGCTGTGGGCGCTGTTCGCCGGTAACTGCACCTACCGCGGGCTGGGGGCCACCCCGGTCCGCCGGCACGACCTGGCCGACGGGGTGCTGGACGTACGGATGCTGCTGGGCGGCCGGCTGGCCCGTACGCGCCTGCTGGCGGCGGCCCTGACGGGGGCGCTCAAGCACTCGCCGGTGCTCAAGGCGGCGCGGGTGCGGCGGCTGTCCGTCGAGGACATCCCGCCCGGCACCCATCTGGCCTTCGACGGCGAGGTGGCGCCCGCGCCCGGCTCCCTGCTGCTGGAGAAGGAGAACGAGGCGCTGGTCGTCTACCGCCTGCCCGGCTGACGCCCCGCGCCCCCGGCGTCACTCCATGCGGGCGAAGGGGCTGTCGTCCAGGCCGGCGAGCAGCTCGGCGGGGTCGCGGTAGACGGCGACCGCCCCGGCGGCCTCGAGTTCGGCCCGCCCGATGCCGCCGGAGAGCAGGGCGACGCAGTCCACGCCCGCCGCGCGGGCGGCCTTGACGTCCCAGACGGTGTCGCCGACGAACAGGGCCCCCTGCGGCGGCACGTCCGCCTGTTCGAGCGCCCGGAGGACGGGGTCGGGGGCCGGTTTGCCGGCCTCGACGTCGTCGGCGCTGGTGGCGGCGAGGATCGCGTCGTCGGCGTCGATCGCGCGGCGCAGCGCGTGGAGTTCGGAGCCCTCGGCGGAGGTGGCCAGGACGATGCGCCAGTCCCGGTCGGCGAGCGCGCGCAGCAGCGCGGCGGCGCCCTCGAAGGCCGGCAGCCGGTCGAACCAGGTGGCGTAGACGGCCTTGTGCGCGGCGCTGAGGGCCTCGTCCCCCTCCCGGTCGCGGTCCTCGCCCAGCAGCCGGTCCATCAGCCGGCCGGAGCTCATGCCCACGGTGTGGTGGATGTCGGTCATCGCGACCCGGTGGCCGGCCTGGTGGAAGGCCTCCCACCAGCTGACGGCGTGCAGGTAGTTGGTGTCGACGAGGGTGCCGTCCACGTCGAAGACGGCCGCTCGGGGGTGCGGGGAGCGGGCCGCGGTGGTCATGTCGTCGTAGGCCGTCACGGGGTCCGCCTCACGGGGTCAGGAGCGTCTTGATCATGCCGTCCTCCTTGGCCTGGAAGGCCCGGTACGCCCGGGGGCCCTCCTCCAGCGGCAGGATGTGGGTGGCGAAGCCCTCCACGCCCAGCGGGTCGGCGTCGGCGAGCAGCGGCAGGAGGGCGTCGGTCCAGCGCCGGACGTTGGCCTGACCCATGCGCAGCTGGATCTGCTTGTCGAACACGGTCATCATCGGGAACGGGTCGGTCATCCCGCCGTAGACCCCGACGACCGAGACGGTGCCGCCGCGGCGCACCGCCTCGATCGCGGTGAGCAGGGCGGACATGCGGTCCACGCCGGCCCGTTCCATGAGCGTGCGGGCCAGGGCGCCGGGCAGCAGGCCGACGGCCCGCTGGGCGGCGTGGGCGGCGGGCGCGCCGTGGGCCTCCATGCCGACGGCGTCGATGACGGCGTCGGTTCCCCGGCCGTCGGTGAGGTCGCGGACGGCCTCGACGAGGTCGTCGCCCAGTTCGCCGGCGTCCAGCGTGGTCACGCCGCGGGACTCGGCCCGCGCCAGCCGCTCGGGCACCAGGTCGACGCCGACGACCCGGGCCGCGCCGCGGTGCAGGGCGATCCGCGCGGCCATGTCGCCGATGGGCCCCAGGCCCAGGACGGTCACGGTGCCGCCCTCGGGGATCGCGGCGTACTCCACCGCCTGCCAGGCGGTGGGCAGGACGTCGGAGAGGTAGACGAACCGCTCGTCGGGCGGGCCGTGGGGCACCTTGACGGGCAGGGTGTCGCCGAACGGCACGCGCAGGAACTCGGCCTGGCCGCCCGGCACCTGCCCGTAGAGCTTGCTGTAGCCGAACAGGGCGGCTCCCTTGCCGTGCTCGTGGACCTGGGTGGTCTCGCACTGGGACTGCAGGCCCCGGCCGCACATGAAGCAGGTGCCGCAGGAGATGTTGAACGGGACGACGACCCGGTCGCCGGGCGCGAGGGAGGTGACCTCCCGGCCCACCTCCTCGACGACGCCCATCGGCTCGTGGCCGAGGATGTCGCCCGGATCGAGGTAGGGGGCCAGCAGCTCGTAGAGGTGGAGGTCCGAGCCGCAGATGCCGGTGGAGGTGACGCGGACGATGACGTCGGTGGGCCGCTCCAGGCGCGGGTCGGGGACGGTCTCGACGCGGACGTCCCGCTTTCCGTGCCAGGTCAGGGCGCGCATCCCGTTCTCCTTCGCCGCGTGGCCGGGGTGGTCCACGCCTGGTCACGCTGGCACACCGCGCGGGCGGGCGCCCGCCGCCGGTACTCCATCCGGCCGCACACGTGCGGCGTCCGGCCGCCGGGCGGGGAAGAACACCGCGGGTACCCGGCGAGCGCGCCGTGGGACCGGACGGTGAGGGAGAGGCGCATGCCCCAGCTGGAGGACCGGACCGAAGCGCGCCGGGAGGAGGACGCGCGGCGCGACGGCTCCGTCCTGGGACACCGGATCCTGACGTATCTGACGACGACCGATCACAAGGTCATCGGCAACATGTACCTGGTGACGGCGTTCGGCTTCTTCCTGCTGGGCGGCGTCCTGGCGATGCTGATGCGCGCGGAGCTGGCGCGGCCGGGGCTGCAGATCGTCAGCGCCGGCCAGTACAACCAGCTGGTGACGATCCACGGCACCGTGATGATGCTGCTGTTCGCCACGCCCATGTTCGCGGGCTTCGCGAACGCCGTCATGCCGCTGCAGATCGGCGCCCCCGACGTGGCCTTCCCCCGCCTGAACGCGCTCAGCTACTGGCTGTTCCTCTTCGGCGGGCTGACCGTGGTGTCCGGGTTCCTGGTCCCCGGGGGCGCGGCGTCGTTCGGCTGGTTCGCCTACGCGCCGCTGAACAGCGCCGTCCGTACGCCCGGGGCGGGCGGCGATCTGTGGGCGATGGGGCTGGTGGTGGCGGGGCTGAGCACCACGCTGGGGTCGGTGAACTTCGTCGCCACCATCGTGACCCTGCGCGCGCCGGGCATGACGATGTTCCGGATGCCCGTCTTCACCTGGAACATCCTCTTCACCTCCATCCTCGCGCTGCTGGCCTTCCCGGTGCTGACGGCGGCGCTCCTGGCCCTGGAGGCGGACCGGAAGTTCGGCGCCCATGTCTTCGACGCGGCGAACGGCGGGGCGCTGCTGTGGCAGCACCTGTTCTGGTTCTTCGGCCATCCCGAGGTCTACATCGTGGCGCTGCCGTTCTTCGGGGTCATCACCGAGATCATCCCCGTCTTCAGCCGCAAGCCGCTCTTCGGCTACGCGGGCATGGTGGGGGCGACGATCGCCATCACCATGCTGTCGGCCAGCGTCTGGGCGCACCACATGTTCGCGACCGGGGCGGTGCTGCTGCCGTTCTTCTCCCTGATGTCCTTCCTGATCGCCGTGCCCACGGGGGTGAAGTTCTTCAACTGGATCGGCACGATGTGGCAGGGCAGCCTCTCCTTCGAGACCCCGATGCTGTGGGCCGTCGGTTTTCTCGTCACCTTTCTGCTCGGCGGGCTCAGCGGGGTGCTGATCGCCTCCCCGCCCCTGGACTTCCAGGTCACCGACAGCTATTTCATCGTCGCCCACCTGCACTACGTGCTGTTCGGGACCGTCGTGTTCGCGATGTTCGGCGGGTTCTACTTCTGGTGGCCCAAATGGACCGGGCGCATGCTCGGCGAGCGCCTGGGGAAGGTGCACTTCTTCACGCTGTTCGCGGGCTTCCAGATCACCTTCCTCGTCCAGCACTGGCTCGGGGAGATGGGCATGCCGCGGCGCTACGCCGACTACCTGGCCGCCGACGGCTTCACGGTCCTCAACACCGTCTCCTCCATCGGCTCGTTCCTGCTCGGGCTGTCCACGCTGCCCTTCCTCTACAACGTCTGGCACACCGCGCGCCACGCGCCCGCGGTGGAGAGCGACGATCCCTGGGGGTTCGGGCGGTCGCTGGAATGGGCGACGTCCTGCCCGCCGCCCCGCCACAACTTCGTCGCCCTGCCCCAGGTGCGTTCCGACTCCCCCGCCTTCGACCTGCACCACCCCGAGGCCGCGGCGCGCCCGCTCCCCGCGGGGGCCGGAACGACTCCCGGCATCTCACCGGAGAAGGGCTCATGAAGACCGAGGCGTTGCTGTTCGCCGGGGTCGCCGGCTTCTTCCTCGTCACCGACGTCGGCTACGCCTGGTGGTCGGGCAGGGAACCCGCCGGCACCTCGGCGCTGACGGTGTCCTTCATCATGGCGTCGCTGATCTGCTTCTTCTGCGCCACGAACTACCGCCGCCGCGGCCCCCGGCCGGAGGACCGGGGGGACGCCGCGGTGGCCGAGCGCGCGGGGCCGCTGGACTTCTTCCCGCCCCACAGCGTCTACCCCGTGCTCACGGCGGCCGGGGTCGCGCTGGTGGCCCTGGGGGTCGTCTTCGGCCTGTGGCTGTTCCTCATGGCCATGGGGATCCTCCTCGCCGGTGTGCTGGGCATGGCGTTCCAGTACGTCGGGCGGGAGACCTAAAACCGCCCGCAGGGGGCGCGGGCTCACTCCTGGGGCTCCCTGGCCGGCGCGGCCAGCCGGCCGGCGATCAGCTCGCGCTGCTCGGCGGTGACGGGCATGTCCACCCGGTCGCGGTAGTACCAGGAACTCAGCGCCACCCGCAGCCGGTGGCGGCGGGTCAGGGGCGCCGGCCGATCGGGCAGCGGGCGGGGCATCTCGCGCACCATCAGCCGGTACCGCCGGCGGGGCGACAGCGGCCGGTGGCCCTCGCCGAGACCGCCGGAGACGCTCTGCTCGACCTCGCCGGTCTCCTCCCCCTCCTCGAGGCGCCGCCGGTCGCGGCCCTGCAGGGCCAGGCACAGCCGTTTGGTGACCACGAAGGCCAGGACCGGGCCGAGCACGACCAGCACCCGCAGGACGCGGGTGAGCTCCTCGACCGAGAGCCGGAAGGTGAGGGCGATGACGTCGTTGCCGCCGGCCACCAGCAACAGGGCGTAGCCGAGGACGGCCGCCACCCCGAAGGCGGTGCGGGTGGGGCGGTCGCGGGGCCGGTCGCACAGGTGGTGCTCGCTCGCGTCGCCCGTCACCCATTTCTCGAACAGCGGGTAGGCGTACAGGATCAGGAACAGCAGGCCCGGCAGGACGACGGCCGGCAGGAGGACGTTCCACATCAGCGTGTGGCCGGCCACCGCGCTCTCCCAGGGCGGCATCAGGCGCAGGGCGCCCTCGAGGAAGCCGACGTACCAGTCGGGCTGGGCGTCGGTGGTGACCTGGTCCGCGCGGTAGGGGCCGTAGCTCCAGACCGGGTTGACCTGGGCGAGGGCCCCGAGGACGGTCAGCGACCCGGAGACCATGAAGAACAGGCCCGTGGACTTCATGGTGAACTGCGGGAACATCGGCTCCCCCACCGCGTTGCGGTTCGTCCTGCCCTGGTCGCTCCAGTGGGTGTGCTTGAGGTAGACCACCAGGAACAGGTGCAGGGCGACGAGCGCCAGCAGGACGCCGGGCACGAAGAACACGTGCACGATGTACAGCCGCGGGATGAAGCCCTCGCCGGGGAACGGCCCGTGCCAGATGAGGAAGCTCAGGTACGTGCCGACGACGGGGAGGGACATCACGATGGTGTTGGCGGTGCGCAGCCCGGTTCCGGAGAGCAGGTCGTCCGGCAGGGAGTAGCCGCAGAACCCCTCGAGGAGGGCGAGCAGGAAGAGGGTGACGCCGATCACCCAGTTCAGCTCGCGCGGCCTGCGGAAGGCCCCGGTGAAGAAGATCCGCAGCATATGGATTCCGGCGGCGGCCACGAACACCAGCGCCGCCCAGTGGTGCACCTGGCGGATGAGCAGGCCGCCGCGCACGTCGAAGCTGATGCGCAGCGTCGACGCGTACGCCTGGGTCGTCCGCAATCCCCGCAGCGGCCCGTACGCCCCGTCGTACACGGTCTGGACCATGCTGGCGTCGAAGAACAGGACGAGATAGCAGCCGGTGACGACGAGCACCACCAGGCTGTACAGGGCGATCTCCCCCAGCAGGTACGACCAGTGGCCGGGGAAGGCCTTGCGCAACAGGGCGCCGCCCGTCTCGGCGGCGGGAAAGCGCCGGTCCAGCGCCTCGAAGCCGGCCAGGGCCGCCTCCCGGGCCCGCCGGGCGACCCGCCCCCTCCGCTTCCCGAACAGCATCGACCACGCTCCCTGCACCCCGAGTGCCCGCTGGCCGCGCGCCCCGCGGCCGATGGCCCTCGGCCATCGCAGGGAGTCCAGCACGGCCGCGCGCGCCAGTGCCGCATCCGGCGGCGGCCACCGCGCGGCGCTCACCCTGCCGGCCCAAGGCACGGCGGCTGTTTCACGCCGCGCTTCGGGGGGGAACCGCATCGCATGGACCACTCTCGCGCACCGGTACTGGAAGCACTCTCCGCCTACACCCGGACCGGACAGGTCCCGTTCACCCCGCCGGGCCACAAACAGGGCCGCGGCACCGACCCCCGGGTGCGGGAGGTGCTGGGGGACGCGGTGTTCACCCACGACCTCCTGGCCGTCGGCGGCCTGGACGACCGGACGTCCTCGGGCCGGGTCCTGGAGCGGGCCGAGGCGCTGATGGCCGACGCGGTGGGGGCCGAGCACACCTTCTTCTCCACCTGCGGCAGTTCGCTGTCCGTCAAGGCGGCCATGCTGGCCGTCGCCGGTCCCCACGAGGAGCTGCTGATCGGCCGTGACGCCCACAAGTCGGTGGTGGCGGGGCTGATCCTCTCGGGCGTACGCCCGGTGTGGGTCGACCCCCGCTGGGACGCCGAACTGCACCTGGCACATCCCCCGTCGCCCGCCGACTTCGAAGAGGCGTTCGAGCGTCATCCCGGTGCCCGGGGCGCCCTGGTCACCAGCCCGACGCCGTACGGCACCTGCGCGGACCTGGCGGCCCTGGCCGACGTCTGCCACCGGCGCGGCAAACCCCTCGTCGTCGACGAGGCGTGGGGCGCGCACCTGCCGTTCCATCCCTCGCTGCCGGCGTGGGCGATGGACGCGGGGGCGGACGTGTGCGTGACGAGCGCGCACAAGATGGGCTCCGGCCTGGAGCAGAGTTCGGTCTTCCACCTGCGCGGCGACCGCGTCGACGCCGACCGGCTCAGGGCCTGCGCGGACCTGCTGGACACCACCAGCCCGTCGGTCCTCGTCCACGCCGCGCTCGACGGCTGGCGGCGGCAGATGGTCCAGCACGGCCGGGACCTGTACGACCGCGCCCTGGCGCTCGCGGACATCGTCCGCACCCGGCTGGAGCGGATCGACGGGCTGCACGTGCACGGCCGCGAGGACTTCTGCGGCCCCGGCCGGGCCGCCGCCCTCGATCCCCTCCAGCTGGTCGTGGACGTCTCGGCGCTGGGCACCACCGGCTACCGTGCCGCCGACTGGCTTCGCGCCCAGCACCGGATGACCTCGCACGTCAGCGACCACCGCCGGGTCAGCGCCCAGCTCACCCACGCCGACGACGAAGGGACCACGGGCGTCCTGGTCGAGGCCCTGCGCGACCTCTCCGGTCAGGCGTCGTCGCTGCGCACCACTCTCGACGTGGAGGTGCCCCCGCCGGCGGACCTGCGGCTGGAGCAGGCGGTGCTGCCCCGGGACGCCTTCTTCGGGCCCGCGGAGACGGTGCCCCGGGAGAAGGCCCGCGGCCGCATCTCGGCGGAGACGCTCACCCCGTATCCGCCCGGTATTCCGGCGGTCCTGCCCGGCGAGCGGTTCGACGCGGCGGTGCTGCGCTATCTGCGCACCGGAGTGGAGGCGGGCATGGTCGTCCCCGACGCCACCGACCCCGGGCTTGACGTCGTCAGGGTCGTCGCGGAGGAGTGACCGCCGGCTCCCCCACGGTTCAGTCGGTGACCGTGGAGGGCGCGTCGGCGCAGAACTGCACCAGGCCCGCGCACACGTCCTTGGCGATCAGCTTCATCTCCGCCCACGGCGGCTGGAACTCGGTGCCCCACTCGATGGTGTAGGCGTGGATCTTCCCCTTGTCCGGGTCGACGATGTGCCGGGAGAAGGCGTAGTCGTCGCTGGTCCCGGCGGTGGGGTAGAGGTCGAAGGCCGGCTTGGCGGTGTACTGCTTGCCCCGTACGGCCTCCAGGGCCTCGGTGAAGTGCCGGGCGAGGCCGGACGCGCTGTCGAGGTCGTCCTTGGGGACGAACTCGCGGTAGGCGGTGTCGCCGTCGACGCCGCGCGTCCCGTCGAAGGCGGAGTTCTGGAAGTTCATGTCCGGGTCGTCCGACTGGTTCTCGTCGTCGCCCCACACGTGCAGCATGTCCTCCGAGAAGCTGTGCACGTCCACGAACCACCGGGTGCGCGGGTACTCGTCCAGCAGCCACCGGACGTTGCGCGTCTCGGGCTCGGAGAACGGCCGGGGGCCCTGGTAGACCTGCGGGTCGCAGGGGTCGGCCGACACCCGGACGTCGGAGAGGGGCGAGAAGGCCGTGGCGAAGTCGAACAGGAAGTCGTAGTTGCGGTTGATGTCGACGCCCACGCAGTCGCCCACCCCGGTGGAGTACTCCGGGTTTCGGTTCTTGCGCCACATCGCCTTCACGGTCTGGCTGTACTGCCGGCCGTCCGGGTTGACCAGCGGGAAGACCACGATGTCCAGGCCCTCCAGCAGCGCGGCCACCTGGGCCGCGGTGAACGTCTTGCCGCCGTAGACGAGGCCCGAGCCCGTGCTGTACGCCTCGAGCAGGTCGGCGGCGAAGAACACCAGGATCTCGCAGCTGCCCCACTCACGGGCGTGGACGCCCCCGATGAACACGGCGCAGTCCCGGGGCCCGCCGTCCGGGTCGGCCCGCAGGCGCAGCGCGTGGCAGGCGACTCCCTCGACGGACGTCTCGGGGAGGTCGATCAGCTCGCAGAGCGAGGGATACGCGCCCGAGAGGTTCACCAACGCGGAGTCGACTTCTGTGATGTTGAGGTACATCTCAACCCTCCCGGCTCTGGTCCTTCACCTTCTGTCCGAGGCCGTGCGGGACGATGCCGGGGTCGGCGAAACGATCGCCGGTGCCGACCTCCTCCTGACGGGCCCGGCCGATGGCGGTGGCGTCCCCGAGGACGTGCACGGCGACGTCCTCGCGCTCCAGGCCCAGGGCCTTCTCCTCGGTGACGAACGCCTCGATGCTCCTCTCGTCCCCGGGGCCGGGCGTGGGGGCGGGGCCCCCGCCGACGTCCAGCCGCTCGTCGCGCAGCAGATTGCGCAGTGCGCGGGTGTCGGCCGCCGTCACGCGCACATGAAGAATCTTTTCCTCACCGGCCATGTCGGCCTCCCGGATCCCCTTGGAACCCCCACGTCTGGAACCCCCACGTCTCCTTCCTCCATCGTGCGCGGCGTGTCGCGCCGATGTCGAATCGTGCGCCCCGGGGCGGGGCGCACGACGCCGCTCAGCGGGGGTGTCCGGGCTCCTGCGCGGTCCCCTCTCCCCCGGTGTCGTCGGTCTCCGCCGACAGCTGGTGCTCGACGCTCACGACGCCGTCGACGCTCTGGCACAGCTGCACCAGGGCCGGCAGCAGGCTCCTGCGCCGCACCGAGCCGCTGAGCCGCACCTGCCCGAGGTTCACCTCGACGCCGACGGCCGAGGGCCGCTCGCCCAGGGTGCGCACGAGCACGTCCTCGATGATCTCCTCCCGGATGGCCCGGTCGGTCCGCAGGAAGACGCGCAGCAGATCGGCGCGGCTGACGAGACCCACCAGGCGCCCGTCGTCGTCCACCACCGGCAGCCGCTTGACGCGGTGCTCCTCCATGGCGCGGGCGGCCTCCACCACGCTCCACTCCGGCCGGGCGCAGACGGCCGGGCTGGTCATCAGCCCCTCGGCCGTGGTCGCCTCGTGCTTGGCGCGGACCCGCGGGTCCGGAGGGAACGGGGCGTCCGGCCGCCGTGACGCCTTGGCGAGCAGGTCCGCCTCGGAGACCACGCCCACCGGCCGGTCCTCGGCGTCCACGACCGGGACCGCGGTGATGTCGTGCTCGTGGAGGACGTGCACGATCTCCGTGAACTGGGTGCCGCGCTGGACCCGGACGACCGAACGGGTCATCAGATCACCGACGCTTCTGTGCTGCAACATGTACCGGTCCCTCGGCGGAATGGCGATGACGTCGCGTCAAATCTAGGGCCCCGGCGCCTGCCGCGGCGCACGCCCTGCCACCGGCCGGGCGTATGACCGGGCTGTGGCGATCTTGTATCGGCGGCCGCCGACCCCTGCCGCGGCCTGCGCTCCCTCGGTTACTGTCCCGTTCGGCCCACTTCCGTCACGCCGCCGTCCCCGACGACGGCCCTCCGCGTTCCGAAAGGACGTCATGCGCGCGTTGCTCCGCCGCCGGGCGATATCGGCACTCGTCACGACCGCCGTCGCCGCCCCCGTGTTCCTCGCCGCCGCGGCCGCCCCCGCCGGCGCCCTGACCCCCCCTCCCCGAGGACCGGCACAGACAGGCCGAACGCCTGGCGAAGAAGCTGGTCAAGGCCTCCTCCGGGAAGAGCGCCCACCGTCACCTCGAGGCGCTGCAGGACATCGCCGACGACCACGGCGGCAACCGCGCCGCGGGCACCGCCGGCCACAAGGCGTCCACCGAGTACGTCTACCGCCTGCTGAAGAAGGCCGGTTACGACGTCTCGTACCAGGACTTCGACTTCTACGAGTCCAAGACCCTGCGCGAGAAGCTGGGCGTGGTCTCCCCCGGCCCGCGCGAGATCAAGGTCGCCGCCTACGACTTCAGCGCGCCCTCGCCCCAGGGCGGCCTGAAGGCCGCGCTCGCCGCGCCGCGCGTCGACGACACGCCCGGCTGCGGCCTGGACGACTACGCCGCCGGCGACTTCAAGGGCAGGATCGCCCTCGTCAAGCGCGGCGCCTGCACCTTCCAGCAGAAGGAGGAGGTCGCCGCCAAGGCGGGCGCGGTCGGCCTGATCCTCTACAACCACTCCGGCACCGCTCCCGTGCACGGCACGGTCGAGGACCCGGCCAAGGCCCACATCCCGGCCGGCGGCGTCTCCCTGGCCGACGGCGAGGCCCTGGCCGCCGCGGTCGCCAAGGGCGAGGTGACCGTCTCCCTGGACGTCGCCACCGAGGCGACCAAGGTCCGCACCCGCAACGTGATCGCCGAGACCCGGGGCGGCAGCGCCGACCACGTCGTGACGCTCGGCAGCCACCTGGACTCGGTGCCCGAGGGCCCGGGCATCAACGACAACGGCTCCGGCTCGGCCGGCCTCCTGGAGGTCGCGCTCAAGCTCGCCCAGGAGACCCGCAAGCCCGGTGGGAAGCCGGCCAACAAGGTGCGCTTCGCCTGGTGGTCGGCCGAGGAGCGGGGCCTGCTGGGGTCGAAGTACTACGTCTCCCAGCTGAGCGAGAAGCAGCGCAAGCAGATCGCGCTGTACCTCAACTTCGACATGATCGCCTCGCCCAACCCGGTGCAGTTCGTCTACGACGGCGACGACTCCGACCACAAGGGCTCGGGCCCCGGCCCCAAGGGGTCCGCGCAGATCGAGCGCCTGATCAACGGCTTCCTGGACCGCAAGGGCGCGCCCCACGAGGGCACCGACTTCGACGGCCGCTCCGACTACGGCCCGTTCATCGCGACCGGCATCCCGGCGGGCGGCACCTTCACCGGCGCCGAGGGCGTCAAGACCCCGGAGCAGGCCGCCCGGTACGGCGGCACCGCGGGCGTCGCCTACGACCGCAACTACCACGGCGCCGGCGACACCCTCGCCAACATCGACCGCAAGGCGTTCGACACCAACATCGACGTCATCGCCCACGCGGTCGGCATCTACGCCCACGACCTGAGCTCGCTGGACGAGCCGGTCAAGGACTAGCACCACCGGCGCCGGGCGGGGCGGGGATCCCCGCCCCGCCCGGTGCGCGGCTCCGCTATTCGGTGGTCCACTTGATCATCCACGTGTCGTTGAGCACCGAGATGACCCGCTCGCAGCGGGCGACGAACGCGTCGTCCGCCTCCGGGCCGCCGTCCCCGCCGTCGCCCGCGCCCCGGCGGGCCACCAGGCGCCGCAGCTCGTCCGCCGTCCGCGCGTACTCCATCTCCTGGAAGGCGTACTTGGCCGCCACGCCGTGCGCGCTGACCGCCGCCCCGGCGGTGACCACGACGGCCACCCAGGCGGCGGCCCCTCCACCTCCAGCCCGCCCGCCAGCGCGCCGAGCACCGCCCCGGCCGCCCCCAGGGCGAACTCCACACGGCGTACCACCGCCACCTTGCGCCCCATCTCGCCGGCCTTGGGCCGGTAGTAGCCGTCTATCTGACGCCGCACCCGCAGCGCGACATAGGAGTCGACGTCCGAGACCGCGGGCAGCGCACGCGTCACCGGCACGATGCCCCGGGTGTGCGGCAGCAGGTCCACCGCGGCCGATTCCACGCGCTCCGTACGCTCCCGCAGCGCCCGCCCGGCGCCGGCGCCCCGGTACGGCGACACCCCTGCCAGGCAGCTGTACACCTCGTTCTTCAGCGCCTCGGCGGCCGACCGCGTCCTGGTCCACCGCTGGACCGCCTGCGGCCCGGCCCGCTGCCCCACGACGGGCACCAGCCCCACCGCGACGGCCGCGAGAAAGGCCAGCGCCCTGCCGAGCGACGGCCGGTCGGCCAGCGTCTGGGACGCGGCCGTCCCGAACAGCGCCCCGGCGATGCCCAGCAGCAACGACGCGGTTCTCGCCCGCTCGATCGTCCGCTTGAGCCGGTTCGCGGCCTGGGACCACACACTCTGCCGGTCCCACGCCTCCGCCGCCACGGCCGCCGTCTCCCCCGCATCGTCCACGACGGCGATTGTGGCGGACCGCGGACCACGAGCAAAAGATGTGCGCATCCCAGGAGTTCAGGGGGGCGGTGGGCGTACCGTGAGGCCCCGGGGGACGCCTGCCCGAGCCGGGCCGGCGCGGACGGCGGGGTCTCCCGTGGACCAGGAGGAGACCATGCTCGACCCCCAGCCCGTGCGTCCCGCCACGGTCATCGCCGGTGACCGCGAGTTCAGCGGAAGCTTCCTGACGCCCGCCCTGGTACTGACCGCGGCCCACCCGCTCGAGGGCCATCGCGTCACGGTGACCTCGCCGGATTCCTCCGGCCCTGTCGCCTGCGACGTCGTCTGGCGCCATCCGACCGCGGACGCGGCGCTGCTGCGGCTGCGAGAGCCCGGGAGCGGTCCCGTCGACGTGCGGTGGGCGGACCTGCCCCCTGGGGAGACGGTGCGGTGCTCGGTGGCCGGGCCGCGCTCCCGCCGGGAGGGGCTCCTCAGCGCACCGGCCACCCGGTGGCTCGCAGAGGCCGCGGCTCACCAGGTCGGGCGTGCGGTGGCCACGTACCTGCTGGAGCTGCTCGACACCTCCGAGTCACGCGGCGGAGGCCCGAGCCGCCCGGCCACCGCGGCATGGGCCGGTGCGGCCGTCTTCACCGGCATCGCCCTGGCCGGTGTGATCACCGCCGCCCGCACTCCCGCGCCGCGGCGCATCGAAGTCACCCCGGTCCGCACACTCTTGGCGGACAGCGAGTTCGTCGGCGTCCTGCGGGAGCACGGCTGCCCCGTGCCACCCGACTGGCAGATGCCCGTCACCGACCCGGACGCCGATTTCGAACGTACATTCGCAGAATATGTCGTGGACTGCTACGACCAGATCGCTCTCTCCGGCCTCGACCTCTCCGGCGAGCCGGTCACCTGGCCGCTGGAGGCGACCTACCTGGAGCTGCTCGTCGTTGACGAGAGCGAGGAAGAGGACGGCACAGGTACCTCAGTGGAACAGGCGCTGGCCGGGCGGGAACGGGTCCTGTTGCGCGGCGGTGCCGGGGCCGGCAAGACCACGCTGCTGCGGCGGCTGGCCCTGGCAGCGGCGCGCCGGGACGCAGCCGCCTCGCCTGCGTTTCTCCACGGCCTGGTGCCCTTCCTGCTGCCGGTCCCGTTCCTGGTGCGGGAGCCGGCGCTGCCACGGCCGGACGAGTTGCTCCACGCGACCGGCTCCCCGCAGGCCGACGGGGCCCCACCGGGGTGGGTGCACCGGGTCCTCGGCGCCGGCCGCGGCCTGATGCTCGTCGACGGCATCGACCGGGTGAGGGCGGTCGACCGGCACAGGATCCGCGCCTGGCTGAACGACCTGATCGCCACCTTCCCCGGAAACCGGTGGATCGTCACCTCCCGCCCGTCCGCCGTGGCCGAGTCGTGGCTGGCCCCGCAGGGCTTCACAGAACTCGTCCTGGCCCCCATGACGCGACGGGACGTCCAGGCGTTCGTCCACCGCTGGTTCGAGATGGCCCGCGAAGCCACCCTGGACGCCCGGGACCGGGCGCGCGTCGAGGACTTGCGGGAGTCCCTGACGATCGCTCTCGCCACCCGGCGGGAACTCGCCGGGCTGGCCACCAGCCCCCTGATGTGCGCTCTGCTCTGCGCCAACCACGTCGACCGCGGCGGGCGTCTGCCCACCCGGAGGATGGACCTCTACCGGGCCGTCCTCGAGATGCTGCTCTCCCGCCGCGATGAGGAGCGTGGCATCGGAGCACCGGAGGGAGTCCTTCTCTCCGTCGAGGAGCAGACGCAACTCCTGCAGCGCATCGCCTACTGGCTGGTGCGCAACCTCTCGACCGAGATCAGTGCCGCGCATGCCGTCGCCCTCATCGAAGGGGCCTTGCCCGCCATGCCGCGGGTGGCCGGCGAGGGCGACGCGGAACGTATCCTGCGGCACCTCCTCGCCCGCAGCGGCCTGCTGACCCTGCGCGGGGAGTCGGTGGGCTTCGTCCACCGGACGTTCCAGGACTACCTCGCCGCGCGGGCCGCCGTCGAAGTGGAGGACATTGATCTGCTGGTCTCCCACGCCCACGAGGAACAGTGGCAGGACGTCGTCCGCCTGGCCGTCGGGCACGCCCGGTCCCAGTCAAGGGCCAAGCTGCTCGACGGTCTCGTCGCCCGTGGCGACGCGAAACCGGAGCACCGCGCGCGTCTGCATCTCCTGGCGGCGGCCTGCCTGGAGTACGCCGTCGAGCTCGACCCCACGGTCCGGCACCGGGTGGAGCGACGGGCGGCGGCCCTCGTGCCGCCCCACGGGCTCGCCGACGCCCTCGCGCTCGCCAAGGTCGGCCCCCTCGTCCTGGAGCTGTTGCCCGGCCCGGAGACGATCGATCCCTACGGCCATGAAGCCGCCATGGTCGTACGCACCGCCGAACTGATCGGCGGAGAGGCCGCCGAACTGCTCATCCGCCGCTTTCCGCCGGCGACGCGCGGCGCGGCGCGGGCCGGAGCTTCCAGGGTCCCCGGCCCCTCGGCCGTGCCCACGGTGCCCGTCGAATCCTGGACCACGACGCCCGGTGCGGCCGGTCCCGCACGGCGCGTCGCCTGCCGGGGCGACACGACCGACTTCTCGGCCCTGCGCGCTCTCCCGCTGCTCCACACCCTCACGATCAGTGGTAACACCTCTCTCACCCGCCTCGACGAGGTGCTCCGCGGCCTGAAGGCGCTGCGCACGCTGGTCCTGTCCGACTGCCCGGGCCTGCGGGACCTGTCCGCCGTCGCCCGCACGGGAGTGGTCTTCCTCGAGATCTCCCCGTACCCCGGGGCCGCCGCGCTCGCCGCCCTGGCCAGGTCGCGCTGGCTGCGGGCGGTCTACCTGCCCGGCCTCGGGGCGGACTGCCCGGAAGCGCGGGAGCTGGCGGCCCTGTTGCCCGGCGTCGCCCTTTTCGCCGGTTCCCGCATCCCCGCCCCACCGGGCGGCGGAACCCCGCAGAATGAGGAGCCGTGACTTCCCAGCGCCGAGCACCGAACCACGAGGGCTCCCCGGAAGGCCCCGAACTCCGTTACACGAAGGAGTTCGACCCCCGGCGGCAGGAGACGGGTCCGGCCGTGGGCGGCGCGCCGGCCGGGTCGGCCCCGACGGGCGCCCCCGGCGCCGATCGCTACGCCTCCGACGACCAGGTCTACGTCTTCGACGACCCCGACCTCGTGCTCGCGGTCAACGTCGCGCTCAAGGCCGGCCGGCCGCTACTGCTGTTCGGCCCGCCGGGATCGGGCAAGTCCTCGCTCGCGCCCAACGTGGCCAGGATCCTCGGCCTGCCGTACTACGCCCACGTGGTGACGGCCCGCACCGAACCGGAGGACCTGCTCTGGCGCTTCGACGCCCTCAGGCGGCTCAACGACGCGCAGGCCGGCGAGCTCGACCCCGACATCGCGACGTACTACACCAAGGGCCCGCTCTGGCGCGCCTTCGAGGACGGCGGCACCGGGCGCCGTTCCGTCGTCCTCATCGACGAGATCGACAAGGCCGATCCCGACCTGCCCAACAGCCTGCTGGGCCCGCTCGGCTCCCTGTCCTTCCCCGCGCCCTGGAGCACCGGCGAGGAGGCCGGAACGGAGCAATTGGTAGCGGTTCGGGAAGAACACGCGCCGCTCGTGGTCGTCACCACCAACGACGAGCGGGAGCTCCCCCGGCCGTTCCTGCGCCGCTGCATCGTCTTCAAGCTGAGCCCTCCCACCAGGAGCCACCTGCTGAGCGTCGCCCGCGGCCACCTCGGCCACCGCTACGACGATGAGCTGGCGGCGCGGGTCGCCGACCACATCTTCGCCCTGCGCGACGGACTGGAGGACCGCGCCGACGGTCCTGGTACGGCGGAGTACCTCGACGCCCTCAAGGCCAGCCAGCAGCTGGGGGTGCTGCCCGGTTCCCCGGAGTGGCGCGTCCTGGAGAACGTCGCGCTGCGGAAGGGGCGCGCGGGAGCGGAGCCCGGCGCATGAGCGGGCGGGGCGAGGTGTGCCTGGGCGACCTGGTCAGGGTCATGGCCGGGCTGCGCCCGCGGGACGAGCACACGGCGGCGGTCATGGCGGCTCTCCTTGGCGGGGGGCACTCACCGGCCCCGGCGGCTCCGCGCGGGACACCGGCCCGGCCGGATCCCGTGCCGGGGACGGCGAGCACGCCGGAGTCCTCGTCCGCCTCCCGTGGTGTGCTCGCCCCGGTGCGGCCGGGGCTGGGAGCGACGGCCGTACCGACGACCATCCCCTCCCCGCCGGCCGCCGACGCCGCGGACGACACCGGCGACCCGCCCGCTGACGAACCGCCCGACGGTGGCGGCGCGGCCCCGGAGGACGGCACGCCCGGCCCTCCTGTACGGCTGGCGGAGCGGCGCCTGGACTTCTCGCTCGTGTCCGCCGCGGGCCCCCGGCGTACCGTCGAAAGGCCCGGCCCCGGGACGGCCGCGGCGGACATCGCGCCGGACCTGCTCGAGTTCGCCTCCGCCCCGTACGCACTGCCCTACGAGCCGCCGTGGACCCCGGACTGGGCGCGCGGTGTCATGTTCGCCGCCGTCGCCACGCCGGTCGCCGGGCGGGAGCTCGACCAGCGGGCCCTGCTGTGCCGCGTCGCACGCAACGACGCGATCCGCGCCGTTCCCCGGCGGCTTCGCCTGAGCACCCGGCGCGGCGCACAACTGCTGCTGGACCACGGTGCGGGCATGACCCCGTTCCGGGACGACCGGCTGTGGCTGCGTGAGTTGCTGGGCAACGTCGCGGGACGGGACCGGGTCGAGGTGCTGCGGTTCCGGGGGGTGCCCGGCCGCGGCGTCGTGCGGCGCGATCCGCTCGACCTTCAGGAGTACCGGCCGCCGCCACCGGGGACGCCGGTGCTGCTGGTGTCCGATCTGGGTCTGCTGCGGCCGCCGTTCGCGGGCCGGTCCGCCGCCCGCCCCGGGGAGTGGCGGGACTTCGTCGACACCGTGCTGCGAGGCGGCTGTCCGGTGGTGTGCCTGACCCCGTACGAACCCGCCGCCTACCCGGCCGCCCTGCGCGAGAGGGTGGCCTTCATTGCTCTCGACCGGCGCATCTCCTTGCGGCACGCCAAGGAGGCCACCTCGGGGGTCCGGCGCCATCTGGAGGGCCGGTGACGACGGATCCCCCGGCGCCCGACGAGGAGATGACCGCGTTCGTCGAGCGGCTGGCACGGCGGCGGCCCGAGCTCGTACGGCTCGCGGAGTGCCTGTCCCTCGCGGCGGACGTGGAGCGGTCCCTGCTCCGGCGGGTACGGCTGCGCTTCCAGCCGCGGTCGTCCTCGGGCCTGGAGGCCGAGCTGTGGTTCTCGCCCCTGGTGGAGGCCGCCGGAGAGCACAGCCTCCAGCTGGATCCGGTCGCCGCGACCGTCCTGCGGCGCCGGCTCGCGTCGCGGCCGCGCGAGCACGTCGAAGCGGTGTGGGCCTGCACGCGGGAGGCCCATGCCGGCGCCCCGGCCGTCACCCGGTGGTTCGAGGAGCTGCTGTGGGTCGACGTGTTCCCGGCCGCCGTCCCCGCCGCGCAGCTGGACGGGCGGTTGCGCCGGGTCCTGGCCGCGGTCGGCGCCGCCGGTGAGGCCGCGGACGAGCTCGGCCGCTGGGTGCTGCACTACGTGCCCCGGCTCCCGCCCTGGCTGCTGCGGCACGAGAACGCCCGGCGCATCCAGGTCGTCTCCTGCGAGCGCCTGGGGCTGGAACCCCCGCCCGACCCGTTCCCCCGCCCGGCCGTCACCGACGAGGAGGCCCGCGCCCTGGCGCGGCGCACCGTTCCGGTCGGTGTGTCGGCGCGCTCGGACGGACTGGTGCTCAGCAGGCCGCCGGCACCGGGCAGCAGGACGGTGTTCGCGCCCGGGGCCCGCAAGGTGCGCCTCGAGGTGGTCAGCGCTTACGCCGGGGTGCCGGAGCCGGTCCGGCTGGAGGTCTGGGAGGACCAGAGCCTGCGTCTGCGCTTCGTCGTCGTCGAGCGCCTGGAAGCGGACGGGCGGCGGGTGATGACACTCGCCCATCCCGGGTCGGCCGAGGAGGTGGCGGCGGCCATATCCGCCGAGGCGGGGGCCGTGCACTGTGCGGTGCTGCTCTCGGAGGGGGCGATCGTCCTGCACGGGCCGGACGGCACACCGGTCGGCAGCGTCCCCACCGGGGCGGACGCCCCGGCACGCCGCTCCCTCGCGCTGTCGCCCGGCGGTTCACTGCTCGCGTGGATCGAGGACGGGACGGCGCGTCAGCGGGACCTGACGACGGGACGGGAGGTGACCGTGGAACAGACCGGCCGTGCGGTGGTCGCCTGTCACTATCCGGCCGGAGGCGGGGAACTCGTCCTGACGTACGAACAGCAGGACCCCTCCGATCCCGGCCGGCCCGTCTGGGCCACCGACCGGGGGGACATCTGGGCCCGTGCGGAAGCAGGCGACGGCGAGGCCCCGGAGCCGGGCGCGCCGGTCCTCGTGGGGCACGCCCCGTGGCAGGTCACCTCCGTGGCCCGCAGCCCGGACGGCCGAACCGTGGCGGCGGTCGGCGGCGACGCCCGCCTGCTCCACTGGGAACTCCCTCCGGGCGGGGAGCCCGTGCCCCGGGAGACCCGGCTGGGCTTCTTCGCCGATCGCGTCTTCGCCCACGCGGACGGCGGCTGGACCGTGGCGGGCACCGGCGGTCCCCTGACGCTCACCACCGAGGACGGCGACCGCTACTTCATCACGCCCGACACCGAGGACTGCGCGACGGCCGGTGACCTCGCCTCGTGGGCGCGCGGCTGTGTGGTGGCGGTGGCACGGTGGCCCGGCACCCACGACGGCGGGGAGGCCGGGCTCCGGCGGCTCGCCGACCGGCTGGAAGCGGCACGGGAGGACGGCGTGGACTGCCTTGCCGTCGGCCCCTTCCTCTTCACCCCGAGCGACGGCTCCCAGACGCCCGGCGCCCGCCGCGTGGTGCATCCGCCGGGCTGGGAGAGTTTCCCGGATCCCGGTGCTCTGCTGTCCGAGGCTCATCGGCGAGGCCTGCGGATCCTCGCCGACATCGAGCTGACCGCCGTCGCGGACGGCCCCGGCGATCCTCCGGTGGCGAGCGTGCTCGGCTTCGTCCGATGGTGGCTGGATCACGGGCTGGACGGCGTGCGCGTCCTCGGCCGCCATGTCCCGCGGGGGCTGCTGACCGATCTCCGCCACCTCGTGGACGGCTACGACGAGCGCGTGCTGATGCGCGTCGAGGACATGTCCGAGCCCGGGACCACGACGGCCCTGTCCTTCTCCGCGTCCTGCCACGTGATGGCCGGCTCCTTCGTCACCACCCCGTTCCTGCTGTGGGCCGACGCGCACGACGCCAACCCGACCGCAGCGCACACGATATGGGGGGCCACCTCACTGTTGCTGAACGCGGCGGGACCAGGTGTCCAGTGGGGCTACCCCCTGCCCGCCGACGGCCTCGGCGACGAGCGGCGGCGGCTCGCGGCGGCCGTGCTGCTCGGGCTTCCCGGATGTCCCATGCTGCCGCTCGAGGTCCTGCGGGAGACGCCCGTGGCCGGGCTGCTGGCCGTGCGCCGCGACCACCTGGCGCTGACCCACGGCAGCGCCCGGCTCCTGGAGCCCGGAGTGCCCGGCGTGCCGGCGCTGGTGCGCGAGCACGGAAACGAGACGGTGCTGTGCCTGGTCAACGGCGCCGCGAGGGCCGAGACCAGGTGGGTGACGACGGCAAACCTGGGCGGCGGCCCGGGCCGGCTTCTGGACCTGCTGGAAGGCTCCGTGACCGAGTGTCCGGACGACGCCCCCGTACCGCTCACCGTGGAGGCCGGCGGCGTCCGGTGGCTGCAGTGGCTGCCGCCGGGCCCTCCGCGCCCCGGGACTTTCACCCGGCCCGTACCCGGCACGCCGCGCGTCCGCGCGTCCGACGTGCGGGAGTGAGCGCGATGGCCCTGCCCCGCCCCCGTGTGTTCATCGCCCACAGCTCGAACTGCCCGCCCGAGGACGCCTGTGGGTGCCGCGCGTTCCTCACGGCCACGGAGCTGTACCTGGGCACGTTGGGATGCGTTCCCGTCTACGACAAGGCCTACCTCGCCGGCGGCTGCGAGTGGAGCCCCGAGCTGATGCGCCTGATGGGCTCCTGCCACGGCATGGTCGTCCTGGTGTCCCCGCACGCCCTCGGCTCCCGGCACGTCAGGAACGAGACGCGGATCGCCGAGTTCATGCGGGCGAACAGCGAGGGCTCGTTCGTCCTCCTTCCGGTGCTGCTGCCGGGGGTCCGCAGACCGGACCTCGACGGGAACGGGAGCGAGCTGAAAGAGCTCGGCCTCTCGAAATACGACCTGGTGTACTGGACGGCCGACGCCGGCCCCGGAAAACCCCCCGAGAAGCTGGCAAAGAGCCTGCTGCCGCTGGTGGAGCGGCGCGGATCCCTCCCCCACCCCGAGGTGACGGAGTACGTCGCCTGCCGCATCGCGGGGCTGTCCGACGCCGTCCTGGAACGCACGGCGGAGATCCTCGGCGTCACCACGCTGGCCTACGCCCGGCACCACACGAGCCAGCGCGTCTCCCGAGGCCTGCTGACCGAGCGGCCGCTGGCGGAGTTCGGCGACCCGTGTCTCATGCGCGAGGCCCTCGGCTATTTCCTGGGCCGGCTGGCGGACAGAAGCCACCGCCAGGAGATCGTCGACCTCGTCGTGCCGTACGCGCGCGTCCCGCGTGGGGCCGCCGACCAGCTGCAGGCTTTGTCCAAGGCGGCCCGGGGGCGGGTCGCGCTGTTGGAGTCCCGGTCGGGGCACACGGCCGAGATGTATCTGCGGCGGGCGAGCGAGTCCCCGGACCCCTGGCTGGTGCACAGACCCGTCCCGCGCACGGGGATGCCCTGGGTGGAGAGCATCGTCGGCGACATCCGGGACTTCCTCCACCGGGAACTCTGCTTCGGTGAGCCGTGTGGACCGGCCGAACTGCACAAGGTCCTCGTCCGCCATGAGCGCGAGTCCGGCGGTCCGGTGACCGTCGCCCTGCACGAGCCGGCCGAGGCCCGGCTGCTGCAACGGCTGCCGGAAGAGTTCCCCAGGTTGCTGTTCCTCTTCTCCTCCGCCCAGGTCACGGACGCCCCGCCCGCGCTCGGCAGCCGCAACCGGCTCATATCCCTGACGCCCGGCCAGGAGCGCGACATGCTGGCCACGCACCGCCGCTTCCACGGCGCCCACGCGCCATACGGCCCGGTGTAGGGACCGGCCGCCCGTCGAGGAGCTCGGCCACGTGGCCTGAGAACCCGTGGCGGCGCGCCCATGGGCGGCCCAGGCTGGGACAGAAGACCTGGGACAGAAGACTGGGGAAGGCCCGACCAGCGTTGCGGAGGACTCATGCGGAACGACACGACGACCGGCGGCCCCGGCGAGCGGGAGCGGCAGGCCCTGGACGCGCACTGGCGCGCCGCGAACTACCTGGCCGTCGGACAGATCTATCTGATGGGCAACCCCCTGCTGAGGGAGCCGTTGCGCCCCGAGCACGTCAAACCGAGGCTGCTCGGCCACTGGGGGACGTCGCCGGGGCTGAACCTCGTCCACACCCACCTCAACCGGGTCATCCGCTCCCGTGAGCTTCAGGTCCTGTGCGTCTGGGGCCCGGGGCACGGCGGGCCGGCGGTGCTGGCCAACTCCTGGCTGGACGGGTCGTACTCCGAGACGTACCCCGACGTCGGCCGGGACGCGGCGGGCATGGAGCGGCTGTTCCGGCAGTTCTCCTTCCCCGGGGGCGTGCCCAGCCATGTGGCACCCGAGACGCCGGGCTCGATCCACGAGGGCGGGGAGCTGGGCTACTCCCTCTCCCACGCCTACGGGGCGGCCTTCGACAACCCCGACCTCCTCGTCGCGTGCGTCATCGGCGACGGGGAGGCCGAGACCGGTCCGCTCGCCGCGTCCTGGCACGGAAACAAGTTCCTCGACCCGGTCCACGACGGGGCCGTGCTGCCGATCCTCCACCTCAACGGCTACAAAATCGCCAACCCGGCCGTCCTCGCCCGCATCCCCGAGCCCGAGCTGGACGACCTGCTGCGCGGCTACGGCCACGAACCCCTCCACGTGACCGGCGACGAGCCCATGGCCGTCCACCGGGACATGGCCGCAGCCCTGGACACCGCCCTCGACCGGATCGCCCTGATCCAGCGCACCGCGCGGCAGGAGGGCGTCACCGAACGCCCACGCTGGCCGGTGATCGTGCTGCGCACCCCGAAGGGCTGGACCGGCCCGGCCGAGGTCGACGGCCTGCCCGTCGAGGGCACCTGGCGGTCCCACCAGGTGCCGCTGTCCGGCGTCCGCGACAACCCCGAACACCTGCGGCAGCTCGAGGCGTGGCTGCGCTCGTACCGGCCGGAAGAGCTGTTCGACCAGCAGGGACGGCCCCGGCCCGAGGTGCTGGCCTGCGTGCCCGCCGGCGAGCGCAGGCTCGGCGCGACCCCGCATGCCAACGGCGGTCTGCTCCTGCGCGACCTGCCCCTTCCGGACCTGGAGCGTTTCGCCGTCCCCGTCGACAAGCCCGGGGCCACCCTGCACGAGCCCACCCGCGTCCTGGGCGACCTCCTCGAGAACGTCATGGAGGCGACCACCGATCGCCGGGACTTCCGCCTGGTCGGCCCCGACGAGACCGCCTCCAACCGGCTCCAGGCCGTCTACCGGGCCAGTGGCAAGGCCTGGCAGGCCACGACCGTCACCACCGACGAGCACCTGGACCGGCACGGCCGGGTCATGGAGATCCTCTCCGAGCACACCTGCCAGGGCTGGCTCGAGGGGTACCTCCTCACCGGCCGGCACGGGCTGTTCTCCTGCTACGAGGCCTTCGTCCACATCGTCGACTCCATGGTCAACCAGCACGTCAAATGGCTGCGGGTCAGCCGCCGGCTGCCGTGGCGCCGGCCCATCGCCTCCCTCAACTACCTGCTCACCTCGCACGTATGGCGCCAGGACCACAACGGCTTCTCCCACCAGGACCCCGGCTTCATCGACCACATCCTCAACAAGAGCCCCGAAGCCGTACGGGTCTACCTGCCGCCGGACGCCAACACCCTGCTGTCCGTGGCCGACCACGCCCTGCGCAGCCGCGACTACGTCAACGTCATCGTCGCCGGCAAACAGCCCTGCTTCGACTGGCTGGGCCTGGAGGAGGCCCGGGCGCACTGCGCGCGCGGCGCCGGGATCTGGCCGTGGGCCGGCACCGAGGACGGCACCCGCGATCCCGACGTGGTCCTCGCCTGCGCCGGCGACGTGCCCACCCAGGAGGTGCTCGCGGCCGCGCAGCTCGTCCGCCACCACCTGCCCGAACTGTCCGTGCGCGTCGTCAACGTCGTCGACCTCGCCAGGCTGCTGCCCGCCGGGGAGCACCCGCACGGCATGACCGACCCCGAGTACGACGCGCTGTTCACCCGGGACAGGCCGGTCGTCTTCGCCTACCACGGCTACCCCTGGCTCATCCACCGCCTCGCCTACCGCCGCACCGGCCACGCCAACCTGCACGTGCGCGGCTACAAGGAGATCGGCACCACGACCACCCCGTTCGACATGGTCGTGCGCAACGACCTCGACCGCTACCGCCTCGTCATGGACGTCATCGACCGCGTCCCCGGCCTCGCCGTCCGCGCCGCCGCCGTCCGGCAGGCCATGGAGGACGCCCGCACCCGCCACCACGCCTGGATCCGTGAGCACGGCACGGACCTGCCGGAGGTCGCGGAATGGACGTGGCAGGGCTGACCGAGGAGGTCGGGGGAACTACGGGTGCGGCACCACGGCCACGGGGCAGGAGGCGTGGTGCAGCACCGCGTGGGTGACGTGGCCGACGCGCCGGCGGGCGGTGCGGCGTCCGACGACGAGGAGCCCGGCCCGCCCGCCGGTGGAGAGCAACACCTCTGCCCCGCTGCCCATTTCGACGTGCTCGGCGACCGTCACGTCCGGATACACCTGCCGCCACGGCCGCAGGGCCTCGGCCAGCCGCCGCTTCTCCAGCGGTTCGAGCCCTCCGGCCTCGTCGGCCAGGCGCAGGGATCCGGGGCTCCGGGCGAAGACCGGGGGCAGCGACCAGGCCCGTACGGCCCGAAGGCGCGCGCCCCGCGCCTGCGCGGCCTCGAAGGCGAACTCCAGGACGCGGTCCCCCTCCTCCGTGACGTCGTCGACGCCCACCACCACCTCGTCCGACGCGGGCCCCTCGCCCGCCTCGCCGGGGTCGCGGACGAGCACCACCGGGCTCTCGGCCTGCCGCAGCACGTGCAGGGCGACGGAGCCGACCAGGTACCCGACCAGGGCGCCGTGGCCGCGCGATCCGAGCACGAGCAGGCCGGTCCGCCGCGTCTCGGCGACCAGGGCCGGCACCGCGTCGTCCGGCAGCACATGGGCCGAGACCGGCAGCCCGGGCTCGGCCGCGGTCACCCGGCTCTCCGCCGCCCGCAGCAGGTCGTGCGCCCAGCGCTCCTGCGTCCCCGCGTCCGCCTCGATGGGCAGGTCCAGGGGGTGCCAGGTCCAGGCGTGCACCAGGCGCAGCGCGGCGCCCCGGCGCCGTGCCTCGGCCGCCGCCCATACGGCGGCGGCCAGGCTGTGGTCGGTTCCGTCCACTCCCGCGGTGATCGTGCCGGACATGAGGCCCTCCCGGTGGCGGTACGGACATGCTCGCCGCGGCCCGCCGCCGCGCGCAACCGGGCCGCACTGCCGGGGCGTACTGCCGGGGCCGGGCGCCGTCGGGGCGGGTATTGGCTTCGCCGGCCGGGTTTGACCCGTCGGGAAACGGTCACTCGGGATGGATGTGGTTCCTCAAGCCTCCGGGTGTCTACGCGCCGCAGGAGGACACGTGGATGCTGGAGGCCGCCCTGCGGCGGGAGTGCCTGCCGCCCGGGGCCCGGGTGCTCGACGTCGGGACGGGGACCGGCGCGCTCGCCCTCGCCGCGGCCCGGCAGGGGGCGGCACGGGTCACGGCCGTCGACGTCTCCGTGCGCGCGGTGCTCACCGCCCGCGTCAACGGCCTGCTGGCCCGGCGCCGCATCCGGGCGGTGCGCGGTGACCTGCTGGGGCCGGTCACGGGGCAGCGCTTCGACCTGGTGCTGGTCAACCCGCCGTACATGCCCGCGCCCGCCACCGGGCGCCCGCCCCGGGCGGCCGACCGGCCCCGGGACGCCGGGGAGGACGGGCGGAGGGTGCTCGATCCGCTGTGCGCCCGTGTACCCGCCCTGCTGGAGCCGGCCGGGGTGCTGCTGCTCGTGCACTCCGTGCTGTCCGGGGTGGAGACGACGCTCGCCCGGCTGGCCGAGGGCGGGCTGGACGCGCGGATCACCGACCGCCGGTTCGTTCCCTTCGGCCCGGTCGTCCGTGCGCGCGCCGAGTGGCTGCGCTCGCGCGGTCTGCTCGCGCCCGGTCAGGACAAGGAGGAACTGGTGGTGATCCGTGCCCGGCGCACCTCGTGACGCCCCTGACGCGCGTGACGCACATGACGACCGTGACCACCGTGAGCACGCCGCGCCCGGTCCGCCCGCCCGCCGCGTGTGGCAGGAGCTGGGCGGCCCGATGCTCGTCGAGGGGCCCGTCGAGGTCGTGGGGGACGACGGCACGCTCACGCGTTCCGACCGGCCCGTGGTCGCCCTGTGCACGTGCCGGCTGAGCCGGATCTTCCCGTGGTGCGACACCAGCCATCGAGGTCCCCCGCCGCCACGGGGCGATGGAGAGTTCGGGGACGGGCCTTCCTCAGCGTAGGGGCACGCGCAGCGACGACCGGCCCGCCCGCCAGGCGCCGAGGAGGTGGTCGCCCAGGCGTTCCTCCAGCAGCAGGGTGGCGGCGATCCCGAACACCACGTCGGCCGCCAGACGCGGCTCCTCGCGGAGCAGGCCGCCGACGACCTCGTGGCGTACGAGCTGCTCGTGCACCGCGTCCGCCTCCACGTGCTCGGCGTAGAAGTGGACGGCCGCCGCTCCCCCGCCCAGCCTCTCCAGCGCCTCGATCATCCGCCGGGAGGCGGGCGGGGAGGTGCTCTCGACGACCGCGAAGTGCCCCACGAGGGCGCCGCGCGCGGCCCGGTGGAGGCCGAGGAGCGACATGAGGTTGACGGTGGCCAGGGTCGGGGCCGGGGCCGCGTCCAGGTAGTGGCCGTAGGTGTCGTCGAGGTACAGGTCCCGCATCAGGGCGGCGAAGAGCGTGGCGTGCACCCGCTCGGCGCGGCCGGCCCCGAACTCCTCGTACTCGACGGTGGCCAGGGCGGCCTTCGCCGCGCCGGTCAGCCGCGGGATCATCCAGGCGTGCGGGTCCGCCTCCTTGAGCTGGTAGAGCGAGCGGTGCGCGGCGTACTCGCGCAGCTGCCACAGCTGCCCCTCGTCCCGCAGGAAATGCGTGACGCCGTGGCCGTCGAGCGGTTCGGTCACCAGGTCGCCGAGCGCGGAGTCCACGTCGTCGCCGGGCGGTACGTCCGCGCGCAGGGCGGATCGGAACGCCCGTTCGAGGGCGTGGCGCAGCCGCAGCAGTCCGGGATCCCACTCCCATGTGTCGTCGACCCCGTCGAGGCCCCGGTAGTGGAGCTCGTAGCAGAGGTACAGCGCGAGCTGGAGGTCGTCGCCGTAGGGGTCCGCGCGGCCGGCGACGGCGTCGTCGGGCAGGCGGGCGCCGGGGTCGCGGGCGAGCGCCTCGGCGAGCGCGGCCGTCAGTTCCCCGCGCGGGGCCGGGCGGACCGCCACCGTCACTCCTCCGGGACGTCGCGGACGTCCCGCACGTCCAGGGGCCGGGTCGCCGGCCCTTGGAGGACCGTGCCGTCGACGGCGAACCGCGAGCCGTGGCAGGGGCACTCCCAGGTCCGCTCGGCGGCGTTGAAGGCCACCAGGCAGCCCAGGTGGGTGCAGCGCGCGGAGACCGCGCGCAGGGTGCCGTCGTCCTCCCGGTGGACGGCGCAGCGCCTGCCGCCCAGGCGGACGATGGCACCGCCGCCGGGCGGGATGTCCGCGGCCGAGTCCGCGTGGGTCGTGGGCAGCCGGTCGCCGACGAAGTGGCGTCCGACGGACGCCTGGTGCCGGAGGAAGGCGGGCGCCTCGCGCACCGTGCTCCACAGCCGCCGCGGGTCGTACAGCCCGGCCCACGGCGGGACGTACCGCCCGACGATGAGTTCCGTCAGCAGCCGCCCGGCCATCACGCCGCCGCTCATGCCCCAGCCGCCGAAGCCGGTGGCGACGTAGGTGTGCTCGGCGCCCGGGTGGAAGGGCCCGACGAGCGGCACCGTGTCGGTGGGGTCGTTGTCCTGGGCCGCCCAGTGGTGGACGAACTCGGCGCGCGGGAAGTGCTCGGCCGCGAAGGCGGCGAGCCGGGCGTAGCGTTCGGCGACGCCGCCCTCGCCGGGGGTGAAGTGCTCGCCCGTGACGATCAGCAGCCGCCGCTCCTCGTCGTAGGGGGCCGTGCGCACCGACCGCGTCCGGTCCTCGTCGGTGATGTACATCCCGGCCGGGTCGTCCCCGGCGGGGATCACGGCGGCGATCGCCAGCTCGCGGCGCGGGGAGAGCCTAGTGAACAGCAGGGCCCGGTCGAAGACGGGGTAGTGGGTGGCCACGACGACCTCGCGGGCGGTGACCACGGCGCCGTTCTCGGTCGTCAGCCGGCACGGCGTGCCCTCGGTCAGCCCGGTGACCCGGGTGCGTTCGAAGAGGCGCCCACCGCGCTCGCGCAGGTCGTCCGCGAGCGCGAGCAGGTACTTGCGCGGGTGGAACTGCGCCTGGTCCTCGACGCGTACGGCGCCCGCGACCGGGAAGGGCAGCCCGGTCTCCTCGGTGTACGAGGCGTCCAGCCCGGCCCCACGGGCCGCCTCGGCCTCCGCCTCGACGGCCGCCCGCCGCGCCGGGTCGGTGACGTAGACGAAGGCGGGCGCCCGCTCCAGCTCGCAGTCCACGCGCAGCACGGCGGCGACCTCGACGACCCGTTCGACCGCCTCCCGCTGGGACCGCGCGTACAGCCGTGCGCCCTCCTCGCCGCGGGTGCGGCGCAGCTTGTCGTAGACGAAGGTGTGCAGCGCGGAGAGCTTGGCGGTGGTGTACCCGCTGACCCCGGCGGCGAGGCGGTCGGCCTCCAGGACGGCCACCGAGCGGCCGGCGTCGATCAGCTCCCAGGCGGTGCTCAGGCCCGCGACACCGCCGCCGACGACGGCGACGTCCACGTCGAGGTCGGAGGTCAGCGGCTCGGCGCGGGGGGCCGCCGCCACCGTGGCCATCCAGTACGACTCGGCGCTGCCGGGAGGCTCGGGGACGGGGTCCGGGGGTGCGTCCGGGCCGGGAGTGCGTGACATGACCGTCCGGGTTCCCCCGATGCCGCGTCCGAAGCACAACGCTCCGGCGACGCGTCCGTCCGGGTGGCGCCCGCCGCCCGCGGGCGGCTCAGCCGAGGCGGTGCAGCGTGACGTCGGCGAGCCGCCCCTCGCTCACCTCGGCCGTCATGTACGTGTGGTGCGGCTGGCGCCGCCGGTCGGTGGGGGAACCGGGGTTCAGCAGCCGCGGCCCGCCGGGAGCCGTGGTGTCCCACGGAATGTGGCTGTGGCCGAAGACCAGCACGTCCACCCCGGGGAACCGCTCGGCGCACCGCTTCTCGCGCCCCCGGGCCGGGCCGGTCCCGTGGACGACGGCGAACCGCAGCCCGCCGATGTCGGCGAAAGCGACCTCGGGCAGCCGGGCGCGCAGTCCGGGGCCGTCGTTGTTGCCGTACACGCCGACGAGCCGTCGCGCGTGCGAGGCGAGGAGGTCGAGGGTGGCCACGTCCACCCAGTCCCCCGCGTGGATCACCACGTCCGCACGCGCCGCCTCCGCCAGGAGCTCCCCGGGAAGCGTGCGGGCGCGCCGGGGCACATGGGTGTCCGACGTCAGCAGCAGCCGCATGGCGGTCACCCTAGCCTTCGGCTGGCGCACCGCCCTGGAACCGTGCCACCATCCTCTATGAGCCGGTATGACGTGGTTGTCGTCGGTAGCGGTCACAACGCACTGGTCACGGCGGCGTATCTGGCCCGCGCGGGATGGGGCGTCCTCGTCCTCGAGGGCAACGACCGTCCCGGCGGCCTCGTCCGCACCGAGGAGCTCACCGTGCCGGGGTTCCGGCACGACGTGTACTCCTCGGCGCACCCCCTGTTCACCTCCGGCCCCGCCTACGCCGAACTCGGCCCGGAGCTGGCCGGGTTCGGGCTGACGTACCGCGACTCCCGCTACGCCATCGGGGTGTCGACGCCCGGCTCGGGGTCCGCGGTGTTCTCCACGGACGCCGCCGAGAACGTGGCGGAGGCCGATCGCCTGGCCCCGGGCGACGGCGCCGCCCTCACCGCTCTGCTGACGGACTTCGCGCCGTACGCCGGGCCGGTGTTCGCGCTGTTCGCCGCGGACCTCACCAGCCCGGAGTCGGGGCGGGTCATCCACGACCTGATGCACGAGGACGGCCACTACTCGACGTTCGCCCGGGACTTCCTCCGTACGTCCCGGGACCTGCTCGAGCACCGTTTCGCCTCGCCCGTGCTGCACGGGATGCTCGCGCCGTGGGCGCTGCACCTGGGACGTGGGCCCGACGAGGTCAACAGCGCCTTCTGGACGCTGCTGGTGCTGATCGCGGTGACCACGGCCGGCATGCCCACGCCGGAGGGCGGCAGCGAACGGCTCGCCCACGCGCTGACGGCCCTGATCGAGCGGCACGGCGGCCGGGTCACGACCGGACGGTGGGTGGAGCGGATCCTGGTCCGCGACGGCCGCGCGGTGGCCGTGCGCACGGCGGACGGGGACGTCGCCGAGGCCCGGCGGGCCGTCGTCGCCTCGGTGAATCCCGACCGGCTGTACCTGAAGCTGCTCGCGCACGAGGACGGCGCGGTCCCGCCGGCGATCCGGCGGCAGGCGGGCGAGTACCGCTACGGACGCGGCTGCGTCCAACTGCACCTGGCCCTGTCCGAGCCGCCCGTGTTCGAGGACGAGCGGCTGGCCCGCACCGGGCAGTCGCACCTCACGCCGGGCCTCGACGCGCTGTCCCGTTCGGTGGGCGAGGCGACCCGGGGCCTGCTTCCCGCGACACCGACGATCTCCTTCGACACGCCGTCCGCCGCCGACCCGACGCGCTGCCCGGCGGGCGCGGCCGTGGCCCGGCTGCAGATGCTGGACGTGCCGCTGCGGCTGCGCGGGGATGCCGCCGGGGAGATCGACACCCGCGACGGATGGACCGAGGAGGTGAAGAACGCCTTCGCGGACAGGGTGATCGCACTCGCCGCCCGCCACGCGCCGAACCTGCCCGCGGCCGTCATCGGCCGGCACGTGCTCGCACCGCCCGACCTCGCCCGCTTCAACCCCAACTGCGGTCCGGGCGACCCCTACGGCGGCAGCCACGAACTGGCCCAGAGCTACCTGCTGCGCCCCCTGCCCGGCCAGGCGTCGCACCGGACCGTCGTACCGAACCTCTACATGGTCGGCGCGGCCACCTGGCCGGGACACGGCGTCAACGGCGCCTCCGGCCACATCGTCGCCAAGGAGCTGCTGTCGCCGGGGAGCGGGTGAGGAGCGTCTGAGGAGTCAGGCCGTGGGGATCAGGCGGTGGGGGCGCCCGCCACGCGGCGCTCGCCGCCGTTGAGCTCCTGCCAGAACCGGTAGACGTCGACCGCGGCCTCGCGCGCTTCGTGACGCATGGGCAGGCGGCGCTCGGCGGGGTCCTTGGCGAACTCGCCGTAGAAGGAGTCCAGCTCGAAGTACTTGCGGTCGTCCACGTAGTGCGGCTCGTAGGAGTCGCGGGTGGTGAGGAAGACGACCTCGTCGGGGCTGCAGTAGTACAGCGAGCCCAGGCACATCGGGCACGGGTGGGCGAGGACGTAGATGGTGGTGCCCGTCAGGTGCTCGGTGCCCAGCTTCACGCACGCCTCGCGGATGGCGAGGATCTCGGCGTGCGCGGTCGGGTCGTTGGTCTGCGCGACCCTGTTGGGGGATTCGGCGAGGATCTCGCCGTCCTTGACGATGACGGTCGCGAACGGCCGGCCGCCCTCCTCGACGTTGCGGCGGGCGAGGTCGATGGTGCGCTGTACGAAGTCCATGGGGTTCCTCTCGCGTGGATCGGCCGGTCAGAAGGGCTTGGTCGGCAGGTACTTGCCGTCCAGGGTGATGACGGCGCGCTCGCCGCCCTCGGGGTCGGCGACCTTCTTCACGTCCAGCTTGAAGTTGATCGCGCTGATGATGCCGTCGCCGAACTGCTCGTGGACCAGGGCCTTGAGGGTGGTGCCGTAGACCTGGAGCATCTCGTAGAAGCGGTAGATGGTCGGGTCGGTCGGGATGCCGCCGGGGATGGAACCGCGGGTCGGGATGGTCCGCAGCGTCGTCGCGGCGTCGTCGTCCAGGCCCAGGAGCTCGGCGACGGCCTTGGCCGAGGCCTCGGGCAGCGGGTGCTGGCCGAGCACGGCGGCGGTGACGAAGGCGACCGACAGGCCCGCGGCGTCGGCGATCTGCTGCCAGGACAGGTCCTTGCGCACCTTGGCCTCGACGGCCTCGATGGCCAGGGCCTGACGGGCGGCGGGGTCGAACTGGGCGTGCGTCATGGGAGGGGTTTCCTTTCGGAGAGGGGCGGGAGGTGGGGGTGGGGGTGGAGCGCGGCGGTCAGGCCGCGAGGTGGGCCGGACGGCCGGTGGGGTCGAGCTCATCGACGGCGCCGGAGGCGATGTCGTAGACCCAGCCGCGCAGGGTGACCGCGCCCGCGGCCAGGGCGCGGGCCACCGAGGGGTGGGTGGCCAGGTTCGCCAGCTGGGCGCGTACGTTCTCGCGGACCAGGGCGGCCACGTCCGGCGCTTCGGCGGCGGTACGGGCGACGGAGGCGTCCGCGAAGCGGAGCCAGCCGGCGATCGCGGGCGCGGTGCTCAGGTCGTGGCTCTCGGCGAGGGCGGTCATCGCCCCGCACGCGGAGTGCCCGCAGACCACGATGTCGGTGACGCCCAGGACGGCGACGGCGTACTCGATGCTCGCCGCGATCCCGTCCGGACCGGGCGTGTAGGCGGGGACGAGGTTGCCGGCCGTACGGACGACGAACAGCTCGCCGGGCTCGCTCTGGGTGATCAGTTCCGGCACCACGCGGGCGTCGGAGCAGCCGATGAACAGCGTCGTCGGCCGGTGGGTGGTGGCCAGGCGGGCGAAGAGCTCCGCCTTGGCGGGGTGGACGTCCCGCTGGAAACGCGCGACGCCGTCGGTGAGGTCGTGCATGGTCACTCCTTCCGTGACTGCCGGCCCGTGGGGCTGACGTGTTCCACCATGCATGACCTGGACCTATAGCGTCCAAGAGCCAATACCCATGACTCCCATAGACCACACCTATACTTCTCCCCATGGCCCTGGAACTCCGCCACCTGCGCTACCTGCTCGCCGTCGCCGACCACGCGAACTTCACGCGCGCCGCCGAGGAGCTGCACATCTCCCAGCCCACGCTGTCCCAGCAGATCAAGCAGCTCGAGCGCACCGTCGGCGCCCAGCTCCTCGACCGCACCGGCCGCACCGTACGGCTCACCGACGCCGGCGAGACGTACGCGCAGCACGCCCGCCGCGCCCTGCGCGACCTGGCGGCCGCCGAACGCGCCGTCGTCGACCTGGCCGATCTCTCCCGCGGCCACCTGCGCCTGGCCCTGACCCCCACCTTCACCGCCTACCTCATCGGCCCCCTCACCGCCGAACTCCACGCCCGGCACCCGGGGATCACCCTGGAGGTCAGGGAGACGACCCAGGACCGCGTCGAAGCCGGACTGCTGGCCGACGACTTCGACCTCGGCATCGCCTTCCACGGCCCCCACGCGCCCGGCATCGCCGCGACCGGCCTGTTCACCGAGACCCTCGGCCTCGTCACCGGAGCCCACCGGCCCGGCACGGACCGGCAGGACCCGCTACCCGTCCAGGACCTCGCCGAGCGTCACCTCGCCCTGCTCAGCGGCGACTTCGCCACCCGCGGCCACATCGACGCCTACTTCGCGGCCCACGGCGTCCGGCCGCACATCGCCGTGGAGGCCAACTCCATCCAGGCCCTCACCGAAATCGTCCGCCGCACCCCGCTGGCCACCGTCCTGCCCGACGCCATCACCGACGACCACCCCCACCTGAGCCCCGTCCCCCTGGACCCACCCCTGCCCACACGCACCGTCACCCTCCTACGGCGCGAAGGCGCCTACCAGAGCGCCGCCACGCGCGCCTTCACCCGCCTCCTCCAGCACCTCGTACACACCCGCGGCTACGTCCCTCCGGCCTGAACCACCGATCACATGATCACGCCGGACTAGGCTGGGCACCCGTGACGACCCACGACCAGCCCCATGCCGCGGCACAGCCCCTCCCCGGCGGGAACGTCAGCGCCGGCGTCGTCCGGATCGGCGACACCGTCCGCCGTCCGGCCGGCCCCTGGACACCGGCGGTGCACGCGCTGGACGGGTGGACCTTCATCGACTGGGACACGGCCGGCCCCGCCTCCCGCCTCTGGGACGTCGCCTACGCCGTGCACGGCTTCATCCCCCTGTCCGCCGACCCCACCTAGCAACGCACCGACACACCGGACCGGCTACGGCTCTTCGCCGACGCCTACGGACTCGACGAGCCCGAACGGCGCCGACTGGTACCCCTGCTGAGCCGCCGCACACGCTCCATGCACGACTTCCTACCCGACCAGGCTGCCCAAGGCCACCAGCCCTGGTCCACCCTCTGGACCGAAGGCCACGGCGACACCTGGCGCGACGACACCGAATACATCGAACGGCGCGAGGAAGCATGGACGCGGGCCCTGCTCTCCGACTGAGGCCAGATCCGACGTTTCCCTCGTACAAGGTGATCGCAGGGTGGTACACCTGTTTCTCAAGCCAACCGCCGGCGGCCAAGGTCAAGCGCTGCGCGACGGGACGAACCGACGCTCCCTCCCAAGCCCCGATCAATCGGCCGACAGAAGGTCCGTTTCTCCAGAAGCGATGAGAATCCACCCACTGGCCGCGGGAAACCCCAGCTCACGGCGTGGTGGTCCCCGCGCCTGCGGGGCTCGCTGCGCTGGCCGATGACGATATCGGACGCCCTCGTACGGCAGCGCGACCGCAGGTGTCCTGCTCCACCGCACCGGCGTGCATCTCGGCATCGGCGCCCTGCCGCCGTGCTTGCCCGGACCGAGGGCGTACTCCGGGTCCCCGTCGGTCGCCGTGTCCGCTTCACCGGCACCGATCCGCGTCCAACGGGCGAGGTCCTGCTCGCTGCCGGGGTCGGTGAGGTTGCGCGCCTCGGCCTCCTTGGCCAGTTCTTCCACCCAGCGCGCCTGCCAGGACTCGGGGAAGGACAGCACGGCCTCCTCGCTCCGAGCGGCGTCGATCAACGCGGTGCGCACGTCGTCCGGGATCGCCTTCTCGGCGAACGGGTAGCGGCTGGTGTGCCGCTGCCGGACCGCCGGCTCCAGCAGCCTCAGCCCGGCGTCCTCACCGTCATCGGACGGTCTCGTGCGCACCAGGGCCGGCAAGGAGGCGTCCTCCGGCTCGGGCAGGAGCGCGACATCGGCGTGGAAGCCGGCCTCGGCAAGAGCGACCCGCAGGTTGAACAGGCGGCGCACCCGATACGCAAGGCGCGGCCGTCGGGGTCGGAGTGCGCCATGCTCCGATCGGCGTCGGCGTACAACCGCATGGAAGGGGCGGTCACCGCCGCAACCAGCTCGTCCACGCGGGCACGGAATTCCTCCCCTGTTTACGCAGCGATCACATGACTCATTCCGGCCGGGTCACCGCCGGACGAAAGACCCGTAGTGCACCGATCGAGCCAGTCCATTCTCCGGTGATCACCGCAAACCGCACAAAGCCCTCAACATCCACCGCACCGGCGGAAGATGGACGCCCCACGACGCCCCTCAACCACCGGATGATACGGAAACCAGCCATCCTGCGTCCGGATCAAACCATTCCACTAGAAGTTGATCAGCAACTTTCGTGATCTTGTTAACTGCGCCACATCTCTCATGGCCGAAACGGTGCGTCAAAACCGGCCATCGCATTCGAACTGCGTGCTAGAACTCTCCTACAGCCGCTCCCATGCACGGAATTCAGTGGAGCCCGGCCGGGGGAGCGGGAATTCATGAATTCACAGTGGAGGTAAAGATGGAGCAGGATTTCGATCTCGATGTTCGCGTGGCCGTTGCCCCGGTCCAGGACACCGCTCAGGGTTTCGCGAGCATCGGCAGCACCTGCTGGTCCTGCAACAACGCTTCCTGCGGTTGCCCCATCACGATCGGCTACCCGACGGTCTGCTGATCGCCTGATCGCCTGACGGGCGTGCGCCCGTAGGGGGGAAGGTCCCGGTGCCATCCGGCGCCGGGGGCTTCCCGGGAAACGGCCGGCAGTCGGCCTCGGTGCGTCGTTCGGGGAGCGGCGCCGGGAATTGTGGTGAATCGGGGGAAGTTCGCGGTGGCGGTGCAGGAAGTGCAGGAATTCGGGGTGCGGGAATTCGGTACGAGGACCGCCGAGGTGGCCCGCGCCATGGCCGACCGGCTGGCGGCGTTCGCCGGTGCGGCGGCGGAGACGGAGCGGGAGACGGCGCGGGAATCGGGGCCGAAGGCGGAGCGGACGGCCGCAGGCCACGCGTCCGCGGCGCACGGGTCGAGCCTCGCCGACGGCTATCCCGGGATCGCGCTGGCGTTGCTGCACGCCGGCAAGGCGCTGGAGGAGCCGAAACTCCTCGACGCGGCGCAGGCGCTGCTCCGCCGTGCCGCGCAGGCCACCGCCGAGGAGCCGCTGGCCGGGGCCGGGCTCTACGCGGGCACCGCGGGTTTCGCGTCCGTTCTGCTCGACTTCGCGGTGTACGACCGCCGTTACCTGCCGTCCCTGCACCGGATCGCCGACCGGCTCGGCGAACAGATCCTGGCCGCGCCGCGTCTTGAGCCCGGTGCGGGGCTGCCCGTCTCCGACTTCGACGTCATCTCGGGCGCGGCCGGTCAGCTGGCCGCGGCGGTCCGGCTCTGCACGGTCCTGGAGTCCTCGCCCGGCGACCCGATCCGTGTCGCGGCCGAGCGGCTGACGGAGTATCTCCTGCGGGTGACCGAGCCGGACGACCGGCGGCGGTTCGGCTGGTTCACCTCGTCGGACTACTACCCGGCGTATCCGGGGTACGAGGAGCAGGCCCCGTACGGGATGTACAACCTGGGCTTCGCGCACGGCCTGCCGGGCATCGTCTCGGCCCTGTGCACCGTGGCCGCCGCCGGAATCGGCGGCTCGGGCCCGGCCGAACGCCTGGCGCAGACCACGGCCTGGCTGGTCGAAAATCAGCTCAAAGACGAGGTGCCCGGCGCCGCCTGGCCGAACCTCCTGCGGGCCGAGGAGGGAACCGGGTTGCCCGTGGCCCCGCTCGGCCAGCACTCCGCGCGCGCCGCCTGGTGCTACGGCGCTCCGGGGATCGGCATCGCCCTGCTGAGCGCCTCCAAGGTCCTCGGCGACACCGGCCTCGAGGCGACCGCGGTCGGCGCCCTGCAGCGGGTGGCGGACTGGGCGCCGGCCGAGCGGAACATCTTCTCGCCCAGCCTCTGTCACGGCCACGCCGGACTGCTGGCGGTCTATCAGCGGGCCCACGCGGTCACGGGTTCGGCCTCCTTCCGGGCCATGGCCGAGGACTCGCTGTCGACCGTGCTGTCACTGGCGGACGAGGCCCGTCCCTACGTGGTGACCGACGAGCCCCGACGTGGCGAGCTCGTCGACGACCCGGGATTCCTCAACGGCTCGGCCGGTGTGCTGCTCGCGCTCTGCGGGGCTCTCGCACCGCAAGCGACGACATGGGACGAGGTCTTCTTCCTCACCCCGGCCTGACCGCCTGACCTGTCCGTGACGGCCCGGCGGCAGCGGCGGATAGCGAACCGCCGTATCTCGTAAAAGCGTTGCCCCAGCACAGCTAAGGAACGATCGTGACCCGTCGGAACGCCGAGTTCGGCGACCGCAAGTCCGGGACAGACCGCAGAGACCGCACCTACGTCGCGCGGGACTTCTTCCTGCTCCGCGCGCCGGGCCTGCCGACCCGGGGGATGACGAACCTGCTGGCCGCCAACGCGGAGTCGGCCGGCGCGGACCCGGAGGGGTGGGAGGCCCGCTATCTGCGGGGTCTGCTGGACCTGTGGGCGAAGCCCGGGGTCCGCTCGGCGATCTCGCTGGCGGCTCCGGACCTGGCCCGCGCCGTGGAGGGCGTCGACGGCCTCTCGGCCCGGGACCGGCGACGCGCGATGATGAGCCTCGGCCGGTATCTGAACCGGATGAGCATGCGGCCGACTCCGCTGGCCACGGTGGCGGGCGTGGCGGTGGGCGCGTTTCAGGAATCGCCCGCGGCCGCCTCGCCCACCCCAACCAATGCCCCTCCCGCCCCCCGGCTCGGCGTGCCTGCGATCGTCGACGCCGTGGCCAGGCCGGACATGGGCTGGGTGCTGCACCTGTTCAAGTCGGTCACCGACGCCCCGCGGGCCCGGCCCGAACTGGAGCTGCGCACCAACGACCTGATCCACCGCAGCCGGGGCCGGGCCTGGCTGTCCACGGCCGACGCCTACGGCGAGGGGTCGCGACGCTCGGCGTCGGTCCGCTGGTCCCCGGCGGTCCGGCTCGTACTGGAGTCGGCCCGTACGCCGAAGACCTTCGGTGCGTTGCGCGACGAGCTGGTGCAGCGGTATCCGGCGGTCCCGTCGGAGAAGGTGACCGCGCTCCTGGACCAGCTGGTCGAGCTGGACTTCCTGATCACCGCGCACCGGCCGGTCCTGCTGGAGGATTCGGAACAGCCGCCGCTGTCGGCCCAGTTGGCGACCGTCCGCGACGGCGACGCGATCGCCGCGCTGGCGTCCGTCGAGGCGGCGGTGGCCGCTTTCAACACCACCGGCGACGTGACCGCCCTGGAGGCGCTCCAGGAGGAGATCGCCCCGGCGGCGCGGCAGGTGAGCGAGGGCTACAACGGGCCCCTGCTGCGGGTCGACGCCCGGCTGAACGTCCCCACCCCGCCCGTCCTGCCGGCCGAGGTCCAGAAGCTGGCGGAGGACGCCGCCGAGATCCTGACCGCCGTGGGCGACGTGTACCGGTACCCGTTGCGGCTGCGCGACTACGCGACGGCGTTCACCGAGCGCTATGGCGCTCAGGCCGAGGTCCCGGTCCTGGAGGTGCTGTCCGAGGAGACCGGGCTGGGCCCGCCGGCAAGTTATCTGAATCCGTCGCGTTCCTTCGAGTTGCTGCCGACGACCACGAGCGACCGGAGCAGGGAGGACCGGGACGCGGTCCTGCACCGGCTCGCCGCCGACGCGATCAGCCGCGGCAGTCTGGAGGTGGTCCTCGACGAGCGGTGGACCGCCGAGCTGCGGCAGTACGACGACCGGCCGCTGAGGCCCGCGATCGACGTCCACCTGCAGCTGACGCCGCCGACGGCCGCGGGGTCGGGGTGGCGCGGGGTGGTCACGGCGGTGGCGTACGGCGGCCGGACGTTCGCCCGGTTCCACGACGTGCTGGGCGAGGAGGGGCGCCGGGGTCTGGCGGAGCTGGCCGAGGCGGAGGCCGCGCTGCTGCCCGGGGTGGCGGTGGTGGAGCTGACCTGCCTGCCGGAGAAGGCCCGGGCCACGAACGTCGCGGTCCGTCCGGCGGTCCGCGCGCTGGAGCTGCCGCTCAACGTGGCGCCCGGGCTGCCCGCCGACCAGGTGATCGCGCTCGAGGACGTGGTCGTGGGCGTGCGCGAGGGACGGCTGTACCTGCACAGCCCGGACCTCGGGTGCGACCTGCACGTCACCCAGCACACCATGCTCAACCCGCTGATGGCGCCGAACGTCGGCCGCTTCCTGCTCGACGTCTCCGCGGCGGCCTTCCGCGAGGTCTCGCCGTTCGACTGGGGCTCCCTGTCGGCGAGCATGCCGTTCCTGCCCCGGGTCGTCCGGGACGACCTGGTGCTCAGGCGCGCGCGCTGGCTGCTGAGCGCCTCCGGGCTGCCGGCCGGCTGCACGGGCTCGCCGGCTGCCTTCGCCACGGCCGTCGCGGCCTGGCGCGAGCAGTGGAACGTACCGCGCCGCACCGTCCTCACCCAGGGCGACAACACCATCGTCCTCGACCTGGAGAGCGCCCCCTCGCTGGAGGAACTGCGGCTGGCCGCCGCCCGGGACGCGGACTTCGTCCTGCGGATCGAGGAGGCGCTGCCCGGTCCGGAAGAGGGCTTCCTGCGGGACGAGGCCGACGCGCCCTTCGCCGCCGAGGTCGTGGTGCCCGTACTGCGCGGAGGGCAGGCGCCGGCGCCCCGGGCGGCGGCCGTCGCCCGGCGGCCGGTCACCGACGCCGAGCGGCTGCGCCCGGTCGGCGGGCCGTGGGTCTACGCCAAGCTCTACGCGGAGCACGACGCGCAGGACGCCCTCCTGGTCGGGGAGGTGACGGCGCTGGCACGCTCTCTGGCGGACCGAGGCCTGGCGGGGCACCCCTTCTACCTGCGGTACGGCGACCCCGCCCCACATCTGCGGTTGCGCTTCCGGGCCGCCGATCCGGCGCGTGCCGCCGAGCTGCTGGGCGAGGTGGCGACGTGGGCCCACGGCCTGGTCGTCGAGGGCCGGATCATCGACGTCTCCTTCGAGACGTACCGTCGCGAGATAGAACGCTATGGCGGACCCGACCTGATCGACGCGGCCGAGGAACTGTTCCGCCGGGACAGCGCCGCGACCCTGGCCCTGCTGCGGCACCTCGCCGCGCCCTCGCCGGCGGGCGGGGTCCCGCTGGGGAAGGCCGCGCTCACCGTGCTCAGCCTCGAGGCCGTCGGCCGGGTGCTGGTGCCCGACTTCGCCGAACGGCACGACCTGGTACGGACGATGGCCGGCCCGCAGGCCGGTGGTACGGAGTACCGGGCCGTCGCGCGCCGGCTGTGGCAGGGGTACACGGCGCCCGGCGCCGAGGCCGCGGTGCTGGGGCAGGTCGGCGCGGCCTGGCAGGACGCCGGGACCGCGTACGCCGCCCGGGTCGCCGAGCTCGTGGCTGCCGGCGCCCTCTGGTCGGACCGGAGGGACATCCTGCGCAGCCTGTTCCACATGCACAGCAACCGGATGGGCCTGCGGCGCGAGCAGGAGGACGCCGCGTACGGCATGTGGCGGCGGCTGCTCGACCGCGTCGCCGTGGCCGACCGGATCGCCGTCGCCGAGGATGCGGGGCGGTCCCGGTGAACCCTCGCTCCCTGCTCCGGCGGCTTACGGCCGCGCCCCGACCGGGCCTGCTCGTACTGCGCCAGTCCTGGCGCGGTGACCGTGCCGGAACCGCGCAGGTGATCGTGATCTCGCTGCTCGTCGGCATCCTGCCGGCCGGTCAGGTCACCCTCACGGCGGCCTTCGCGACGGCTCTGCTGCGCGCGGCGGGCAGCCCGCACCCGCAGCTCCGGGGCGTTCTGTTCTACCTGGTCCTGCTGGCCGCGCTGGGCCTCGGTTCGCAGCTGCTGATCCTGCTGCAGAACCGGGCCATGCAGCGCTGTCAGAGCAGGCTGTCGGCCCATCTGTCGGAGGAGATCATCAGCCGGGCGAGCCGGTTCACGCTCTCCCAGGTGGAGGACCCGAAGATCCAGGACTCGCTGCAACGGGCCGTCCGGGAGGTGGGCTTCCGTCCGGGCATGATGCTCTCCCAACTGGTGCAGACGACCACCCAGATGGTCGCCTTCGGCTCGGTCGGGGTGATCCTATGGACCCTGGACTTCCGGGTGGCGCTGCTGGCCATGCTCGCCCCGGTCCCGACGGTGGTCGCGCAGATCCTGCAGGGCAAGCGGGCCCACGCGCTGGAGCACGGGCGCTCCGAGGAACGGCGCCGGCTCGCCTACTGGCAGCACCTGGCCTCCCAGCCGAACTCGATGAAGGAGGTGCTGGCCTTCCGGCTGTCCCCGGTGGTCCTCAGCAACCACCGGCGACTGCTGGCGGGCATCGTCGGCGCGGACCTGCGGCTGGCCAACCGGAACCTCCGCCTCTCCATCCCGATGGTGATCCTGACCGCGGCGCTGACGATCTCCGCGCAGGCCGTCGCGATCCTCGGCGGCACCGACGCCCGGCACGTGGCGGGCCTGCTGGCGGTCATCCAGGCGATCGGCATGCTGCAGAGCAGCGCGCAGATCCTCTACGGCGCCGTGTCCGGCATGTACGTCAACCAGCTCTACCTCCGCAACGTGAACGACTTCCTCGCCATCGAGCACACACCGCTCCCCCAGGGCGAGCTGACGTTCCCGCAGAGGATCAGTAAGGGCATCGAGTTCCGCGACGTGTCGTTCAGCTACCCCGGCAGCGCACGGCCCGCCCTGGAGAACGTCTCGTTCACCCTGAAGCCCGGCCAGGTGACGGCCGTCGTCGGCCTGAACGGCGCGGGGAAGTCCACCCTCGGCAAGCTTCTCGGCCGTCTCTACGAGCCGACCGAGGGCTCGATCCTCGTCGACGGCGTCCCGCTCGCCGGCCACCGGCTGGACAGTCTGCGCGACCGCGTCTCGTACGTCTTCCAGAACTACGTCGAGTACCAGCTCTCGGTCGGCGAGAACATCTCGCTCGGCCTGGAGCACGAGGCCGGGCGGGAACACGCCGCCGGGCGGAAAACCGACCGGGTCGAGGCCGCGGCCCGCGAGGTGGGGATGCACGAGCACATCGCCTCCCTCCCCCAGGGCTACGGCACCCAGGCCGGGAAGCTGTTCACCGGCGGCGTGGAGTTCTCCGGCGGCCAGTGGCAGCGACTGGCCATCGCCCGGGGCATGGTGCGCTCGGCCTGCGTACGGGTCATGGACGAGCCGACCGCCGCGCTCGACACGATCACCGAGGCCGAACTGCTCGACACCCTGACCACCGCCACCTCCGGCCGGGTCTCGCTGCTGATCGCCCACCGCTTCTCGTCCGTGCTGCGCGCCGACCGGGTGCTGGTCTTCGACCGCGGCCGCCTCGTCGAGGACGGCGACCACCACGAGCTCATGCGACTCGGCGGTCTCTACGCGCGCATGTACGAGGCACAGACCGCCGGCCACGCACCCACGGCGGGAGCCGGGACGGGAGCCCGAGGATGAAACTCACCGCGTTCGACCAGGTCCTGGTCTACGGCGCCACCGGCCCTGCCGGGGCCGCCCGCGAGTCGGTCCGGCTGGCCGTGGCGGCCGAGCGCCTGGGGTACGACCGGTTCTGGATCGCCGAGCACCACGGCGCGACCAGCGGCTGCGGCTCGCCCGAGATACTGGTGGCCGCCGCCGCGGCGGAGACCGCCACCATCCGGGTGGGCACCGCCTCGGTCCTCCTCCCCCACTACGCGCCCCTGAAGGTGGCGACCACCTTCAACCTGCTGGAACGGCTCTTCCCCGGGCGGATCGACCTCGGCATCGGCCGCGGCCCCGGCGCGGGCGAGGCGGTCGTCCGCCGGCTCGCGCGACCCGACGAGGCCCCCTACCCCGAGAAGGTCGAGCGCCTCCTGGCCCACCTCACCGCCGGGACGGACCTGCTGCCCTACTCCACCCCGCCCCAGCTGTGGCTCACCGGCGCCGGCCCCGGCGGCGCGCTGCTCGCCGCCCACCACGGACTGCCGTTCTGCCTCGCGCAGTTCGCCCACGGCACCCCACGGCCGGACATCGTCGACCTGTACCGCGACAACTTCCGCCCGGGCCCGCTCGGCGAGTCCCCCCGCGTCAGCATCGCCGCCCGCGTGGCCTGCGCGGACGACCCACGGGACGTCCGGCTCCTGCGCTCCCTCCTCGCCCTGGCCGCCGCCCCGACGAACCGCCGGACCCTTCCGTCCTGGGACGAGCTCCACGCCATGGGCTCCACCGTGCCCTCACCGGGCGCGGGTACGGACACGGACGGCATGTCCGTACTCGCCGGAGTCCCCACGGAGGTGGCCGAGAAACTCGCCGCCCTGATCGCCGCCTACTCCCCCGACGAACTCGCCTTCACCACCGTCTGCCCCGACTTCGACCTGCGGGTCCGCACCTTCGAGCTGCTCCGCGCCATGCTCCCGGCCGTCCCCTGAACAGCAGGCATGGCCGCAGGTACCGCGATCACCCCGCAGGGGCGACGACGGTCTTCCTGCGGGCGCGGTACGCGGCGGCCTTGATCTTGTTGCCGCAGGACTCCATGCCGCACCACTGGCGCCGTCCGCCGCGCGAGCGGTCGATGTAGATGCGGGTGCACTCGGGGTTGCCGCACTCCTTGAGCAGGGGTACGTCCGGGCCGCTCAGCAGTTCCACCGCGTGCCGGGCGACGGTGGACAGCGCTTCTCGCTGCGTCGCCGCCGTCCAGCGGCCGGAGTGGGTCAGCTGCGGTGCCGCGGAAGCCCTGCAGGCCGCCTCGTTGACCACGGCCAGCGCCTCGTCGTCGAAGTCCTCGCCGAGGCGCCGGGCCGTGATCAGCTGGTAGACGGCCTCCCGTACGGTCGTCGCCCGGACCACGTCGGCCTGCCGGGCGGGCGAGACGGAGTCGACGATGCCGGACTCCACGTACCACGCGTCCAGGCGGTCCGGTGCCGCGAACATCTCGAATCGCGCCGCGCGGCGTGCGCGGAGCGTGGCCGCGAAGTCCAGGGCCGGATTGCCGCACACAAAGACATGATCCAGGTTCACGTCACCATCCTGACGGGTGACTACGATGCCCGCAAGAATCGTCGGCCGCTACCGCGGGGCCCTCCCTGCGGACGCACGTCAGAGCACCAGGTCCCACGCCAGACAGGAGAGGAGATTGCTCGCCCCTTCGGGGTTGTAGGTGTCCCGCGCCGGATCCCTCGGCGAGGCTTCCTTCACCTCGACCATGTCCTCGTAGGCGATCCGCTCGGGCAGCGCGCCGAACCGCGCGTGGCGCATCGCCGAGCCGCTGTCCTGTGTGTTGCTGTCTTGCATCGTCAGCCTCCCGCTGCCTCGGAACACTATGCAGTTGATGACGCGTCAGAGATGGTTCGCGTCGATGACGGCTCGGGCGAACGCCTCGGGTGCCTCCTGCGGCACGTTGTGGCCGATGCCCTTCAGGGTGCGGTGGTCGTACGGGCCCACGAATCTGTCCCGGTACATGGTCCCGTCGCCCGGAACCGTGAACGGGTCGCGCTCGGCGTCGAGCGTCACCGTCGGCACGGCGATGACCGGCCGGGCGGCGAGCCGCTTCTCGTACGGCTCGTAGCGCCGTTCGCCCTCGGCGAGGCTCAGCCGCCAGCGGTAGTTGTGGATCACGATGGCGGCGTAGTCCGGGTTCCCGAAGGCGGCGGCCGTGCGCTCGAAGGTGGCGTCGTCGAAGTCCCAGGTCGGGGACACGGTGTCCCAGACCAGTCGGGTCAGGTCGTGCCGCTTGTCCTTGTCCTCCATGGCGAGCCGGCCTCGCTCCGTGGAGAAGTAGTACTGGTACCACCAGGCGTGCTCGGTCGCCGGCGCCAGCGGCTGGAGGTTCGTCTCGAGGTTGACGACGAGGTAACCGCCCACCGATACCAAGGCCTTGCAGCGCTCGGGCCACAGCGCCGCGATGATATCGGCACTCCGAGCCCCCCAGTCGAATCCGGCGAGCACCGCCTTCTCCAGCCCCAGCGCGTCCATCAGGGCGATGACGTCGAGGGCGATGGCCGACTGCTGACCGTTTCTGAAGGTCCGGGACGAGACGAAGCGCGTCGTGCCGTGGCCGCGCAGATAGGGAACGATCACTCGGTACCCCTCCGCCGCCAGCAGGGGCGCGACATCGACGAAGCTGTGGATGTCGTACGGCCAGCCGTGCAGGCAGATGACCGGCGCGCCATGGGCCGGCCCCAGCTCGGCGTAGCCGATCTCCAGCAGTCCGGCCCTGACCTTCCGGAGCGGAGGGAACGCGGTGTGCCCGCGGGGGCCGGCCGCGGACGCGGGGGCCGTGGCGGCCCGCTGCCCTGTCATGGCCGAGGCATGCGCCGGTCCCGACGGCCCCGCCAGGGGTGCGGCGACCGCGCCACCGGCACCCAGGCCGAGAGCCTTGCCGAACGTACGCCTGTTGATCATGTGAAGCCCTCCGCGCGTCTCGAAGTGCCTGCCTGCGACCGATCTGCGCCTCGCAGGAGATCCCACGCGCACACCGGTCCCGGCGGACCTCCGTGGGCGTGCCAGACGACTGTGGCACAGCGTGCATCACCGGTCAAACAGGTGACGCGTGCCAAGTCATCGCATGCCAGGGAGGTTTGATGATCAGCGCCGACCGCTGCCGTAGCGACTCACCCCACCAACCCGGCCTCCGGAGTCATCCGGACCGCGCTCCAACGTCGGCACGCCGGTTCCCGGCCAACTCCGCTCGGGCACTACCGGGTGTCCGCATCCATGAGTAGCGTCGCCCCTCGTATCGATCGGCCTCAACGTCCACAAGGAGGGCACATGAGATTCCGCTACCGTGTCGCGGCTGTCAGCGCATCCCTCGCCCTTGCGGGTGGGGGCGCGGTGGGTGTCGCCGCGCCGGCTTCCGCATCCGAAGGCGCCGCACCCTCCCTCTCCTGCGATGCATGGCGGTACGAGAGGGGAAGCGACGGCCATGGTGCGTCGATCACGTGCTACGGCAGCTCGTTCACCGGGTACGCCGTCTGTCACCAGCCCGACGGTTACCTGTACCTCCGCTTCGGTAACCGCGCCCGCTCCGGTGGCACTTCGACGGTGTGGTGCGGCCGCAACGCGGAGGTCACCGATGCGGGTGCGATCCGCAGCTGATCGCCCGGAGCGCAGCCTCGGCATCTGAGCGCATCGGCGCACCGCTCGACGTCCTGCCCATGTGCACGGCGTGCATGGCCGGGCAGTGGTTCCGGGAGAGGATGAGCGACATCTGCTCCTGAGCCGTGCGCACGGGCAGGGCAGCCTGCAGCCGACGAAGGGTCAACTCCTATCGGATGAGGCCGGCCGCGTGGTCGGGTACCTGGGTCTGCCGGTCCCGGGGCGGCCGCCGGTATCCGGTGGACGGCGGGCGGGGTGGCAGCTCGAGAGTGGGCTCGGGAACGTCGTGGTACGGCACGGTCGACAGCAGGTGGGCGATCATATTGATGCGGGCCGCACGCTTGTCGTCGCTCTCGACGACGTACCAGGGCGCCTCGGGGAGTTCCGTGTGCGTGAACATCTCGTCCTTCGCCCGCGAGTACGCCTCCCAACGGGTGATCGACTCCAGATCCATCGCCGACAGCTTCCAGCGGCGCGTCGGGTCCTCCAGACGGTTACGGAATCGCTGTTCCTGCACGGTGTCGCTCACCGAGAACCAGTACTTGCGCAGCAGGATCCCGTCCTCGGCCAGGAGCCGTTCGAAGACGGGGCACTGGGCGAGGAAGCGCCGGTACTCCCCCTCCGTGCAGAAGCCCATGACGCGCTCGACCCCGGCGCGGTTGTACCAGCTGCGGTCGAAGAGGACGATCTCACCCGCGGCGGGCAGGTGCGCGACGTAGCGCTGGAAGTACCACTGAGTACGTTCCCGCTCGGTCGGGACGGGCAGGGCGGCGATCCGGGCGACGCGCGGGTTCAGGCGCTCGGTGACCCGCTTGATCGCACTCCCTTTCCCCGCCGCGTCGCGCCCTTCGAAGACGACGACGACCCGGCGCCCCTCGGCCCGCACCCACTCCTGGAGCTTGACCAGTTCCACCTGGAGCCGCAGCAGCTCCCGCTCGTACACCGGGCGCGGCAGATGCTGCGGACGGTTATTGCTGTCGGTCACTGTCGCCTCCCGTGAAAAGCTCACGCTACGGCGCGGGACCGTACGGACGTGGTTGACGGGGCCGACGCAGCGGGCCGGACAGTCGGTCAGCCTGCCGCAAAGAACGTGCAGGATTTCGCCCTTACAGGGGAGAAGCGATCACCTCGTGCCATTCGAAGGCAACGGTGACGTCTGTATATGCCACAGTCGCCTCATGGTGATGAGGTCACCGTGCAGTGACGTGAGGAAGACGCGAGAAGCCGGACGTCCAGGGAAGGCGGGCGGATGACCAGTCGCACCGTTCCCGACGGGCAGGACCCCGTCGGCCGGGCGGCATGCTCCTGCGAGGGCGAGGGCCTTCACGCCAAGGGCTGCGGCACCGCGGACGAGCAGTTCCGGGGGCTGCTCGAATCCGCTCCCGACGCCATGGTCATCGTGGACGACACGGGCCTCATCCGCCTGGTCAACGCCCAGACGGAGGCTCTGTTCGGCTACGACCGGCATGAGCTGCTGGGCCGTCCCGTGGAAGTCCTCGTGCCCGGCCGGTTCCGCGACCGGCACGCGGTGCACCGCAAGGACTACGCGCACAACCCGCAGTTCCGTCCCATGGGAGTCGGGCTGGACCTGTACGGACTCCGCAGGGACGGACGGGAGTTCCCCGTGGAGATCAGTCTGAGCCCCTTGCGGACGCCTGACGGGCTGCTGTTCTCGGCGGCGGTCCGCGACGTCACCGCGCGCAGGGCCGCGGAGGCCGAGCTCACCAGACTCTACGAGCAGCAGCGGCACGTCGCGCTGACGTTGCAGCGCAGCCTCATGGGCACCCCGCCCGACGTACCCGGCCTCCGTACCGCCAGCCGCTACCTGCCCGCCACCCAGGGTGCGGGCGTCGGCGGTGACTGGTTCGATCTCGTCCCGTTGGAGGGCGGCAGGGTCGGTGTCCTGATCGGCGACGTGATGGGCCGCGGGCTGGAGGCGGCCGCCGTCATGGGCCAACTGCGCTCCGCCGCCAACGCCCTGGCCCGCACCGGCATGCCGCCCCGACGGCTGATGGAGGTCCTCGACGCCGTCGTCGCCGACCTCCCCGGCCAACTGGTCACCTGCTGCTACCTGGTCGTCGCCCCCGACAGCGGAGAGATCACCCTCTGTTCGGCAGGGCACCTGCCCGTACTTCTTGCCGCTCCCGGCCCCGACGTCCGACCGTTGCCCGCACCAGTGAGTGTTCCCCTGGGTGTGGGTGGCGTCGCGCACGAGCAGGCGACCCACACCGTGCCCCCGGGGGCGACGCTCGCGCTGTACACCGACGGCCTGGTGGAGACGCCCGACACCGACATCGAGGAGCAGATCGCCGCTCTCGCCGCGGAACTGGGCACCGCCCTGGGCACTGGGCAGGATCTGGAAGCGGTGGCGGACTCGGCCGTCACGGCCCTGCTGCCGGTCACGGCCGGCGACGATGACGTGACCCTGCTTCTGGCGCAGTTGCCCTCCCGCGTCATCCGCTGACGACGAAGACCCGTGGCCCGTGGCCCGTGGTCAGCGAGCCGGGCGGGGGGCGCTCGTGTGAGGGTGGTGGACCGGCAACGCGCGCGTGGAGTCGCGTACCTGCGACGCCAGCGCCGAGACCGGCGCCCGGATGGCCCGCACTCCTCCCGGACCGCTCGGCGTGCGGCTCGTCGGGGGTGTGGTCAGGCTGAGGGGAGCACCGCCACCGAGCGAGCAGGAGACGCCATGAAGGACACAGGTGTTTTCGCGGCCGTCCCGGAAGGACCCCGCGAACGGCTCATGGCGCTCGGCCGCGAGGTGTCCTTCCCCGCGGGTACGAGGATCTTCGAGGAGGGCGGCCGGGCCGACCGGTTCTGGGTCATCCGTGCGGGCGGCGTCAACCTCGACATCCACGTGCCGGGACGCCGTGCCGCGGTCATCGAGACGCTGGGCGCCGGGCGCATGCTGGGATGGTCCTGGCTGTGCCCGCCGCACCAGTGGCACCTGGGCGCCGAGGCGAACGGCACCGTGCAGGCATGGGAATTCGACGCCGCCGAGGTTCTGGAACTCTGCGAGCGGGACCACGAGCTGGACCACGCCCTCCTCACCTATGTCGTCGAGGTCCTCGGCCGCCGGCTGCGCGCCTCCCGCACCCGGCTTCTCGACCTCTACGGCCCCTACGGAAGCGGATCGCCCGGGTGACCGGCGTTCCCCTCCCCTACCGCGTGACGGCCAACCGGCCCGAGCCGCCGGCACCCGTACGATCTCGCTGCAGCCGGTCGCGGAAGCCCTGCCGGTCTTCGCCCCGGGGCGGTTCGCCGTGGTCTACGCCTTCGGCGTCGGGGACATCTCCGTGTCCGTCGCCGGGCTCGACGGAGGGGTGCTCACCCACACGATCCGCGCCGTGGGCGCGACGTCCCGGGCGCTGTGCGCGGTCCGGCCGGGGACGCAGGTGGGGGTACGGGGCCCGTTCGGCACCGGCTGGGACCTGCCGGCCGCCACCGGACGCGACCTGCTCGTCGTGGCCGACGGCATCGGCCTGGCCCTGATGCGGCCGCTCGCCTACGAGCGCCCGCCGCAGCCCGCCGCGGACGTTCCTCCGCGGGCCGGAACGGGCCACGGCGCCACCGAGGCACCCTCTACCACCGCTGCACCCTCGACGCCGGAGGACTCGTGGCTGCGGGCCCCCTCCCGATCGGCGGCGCACCGCTGGCACACGTGCCCGGCCTCTGGTCCTCTGGGGGCGGGGACGGCTCAGGAGCCCCATGCTCATGGGGCGCGATGCGGAGGTGGGGAGATGCACGCCGACGGGCCGGTCCCGCCGCACGAGGACTCGGTGGTCACTCGCTGTGCCGTGCGCCGCCGGCAGCTCGGGCTGACGCGCGAGGAGCTGGCGCATCGCGCCGGCATGTCCGTCGCCTATCTGGACCGGGTCGAGACCTTGAGCGGCGACTTCGACCCCGCCGCGCTCATGCGCCTCGCCGCCGCGCTGGAGATGCCGTACGACGAGCTCGCCCGGGGCCCGCGGGAAGCGGCGCCCGGCCGGCGGAAGGCAGGCCCGCACCCCATGCTGGCGCAGCTTTCCGAGGACGAGTGCTGGCGGCGGCTCGGCACCCACGGCATCGGCAGGATCGGCCTGAGTGCCACCGGGTCCGCCCCCGTCGTCCTGCCCGTGAACTTCCTGGTCGACGGCCGCACCATCGTCTACCGGACCGAGGCCGACGGCGCGGCGGCCCCGGCGGAGGGGGAACAGCTCGCGTTCGAGACCGACCGCATCGACGAACAGCTCAGCCGCGGCTGGAGCGTCCTCATCACCGGAACGGCAGAGCACATCACCGACCCCGGCACGGTCGAGTCCCTCACCACCCGGCCCGGCGCCCAGCCCTGGGCCGGCGGGAAGCGCGACCTGTGGGTCCGCATCCGGCCCGGCGAGGTGACCGGACGCACCATCCACACCCGATAGAGCGGGCGACGGCTCTGCCCCGACCCGCGATTTCACCGATCGCCGCTCACCCGGCCTCAGAGGAGAACGGCATGCTGGAGAGAGCCAAGGACACGCCCACAGGCGTCGACGCGATCAAAGCTGTCGGGACCGTGTCGAGGGACGACTACCAAAAGGTGGTCGAGCCACTCATCGAGGACGCGAGAAGGGAAGGGCGCCGCATCCGGATGCTGTGCGAGATGGGCCCCGATTTCAAGTCCTTCACCCCCGGAGCCGCCTGGGAAGACCTCAAGGTCGGCACCGGTGCCATAAGACTGTTCGAGGGCTGCGCGGTCGTCACCGACGTGCGCTGGATCCGTGAGTCCACGCGGTTGACGAGCTTTCTGACGCCCTGTCCGGTACGCGTCTTCGGCAGCCAGGAGCGCGACGAAGCCCTGCGTTGGCTGGCATCGCTTCCCGAGGGCCCCGGCATCTCCCACCGGCTGACCGATTCCGAAGTGCTCGTGGTCGAGGTCGAACAGCCCCTGCGCACACAGGACTTCGATGCCCTCGCATCGACCGCGGACAACTGGCTCAGGACACACGCCGAACTGGCCGGCGTCGTGATCCATGCCCGCGAGTTCCCCGGATGGGAGAACATCGGCGGCTTGATCCGTCATGTGCGGTTCGTTCGTGACCACCACCGGAAGGTCAGGAGGATCGCACTGGCGGCCGACAGCAAGGCAGCCACCCTGGTGCCCCAGCTTGCGAATCACTTCGTTCAGGCCGAAGTCCGGCGGTTCGAATACGACGAACTCGATGAAGCCATCGCGTGGGCGGCCGGCCCCCCGGCTCATTAGCGGTGCCTGAGCAACCCCGCCTGCTCCGCGCAGCGACCGGACGTTCCGGCTGCCCACCGATCCGAAGCTCGGGGTCGGTGCACGGCCGCCGAGCCGCGAGCCCGTTCTGGCCGCGCTCTCCGCTGATCACCGGGCCCTCGGCATCGGCGGAGGCAGCCGGAGGCGAGGGGTCGCCGAGCGATGTCAGGCCAGGTTCTTCTCCAGCGCGGCGATGTACTGGTGGATGGAATGGTCGCGCACGCCGTCGCCGGCGGGTGCGAGCGCGTCGGCGGTGTATCCCCTGGCGTGGTCGGCGAGGTTGCCGAAGAGCGAGGTCTTCTCGCGGAGCCGGCCGTCGGAGCCGAGGTAGCGCAGGGTGTCGACGTGGGTGTAGGCGGGCTCCGGCGGCAGCGTCGGGACGACGTCGTTGTTGTTGACGAAGCGGAACATGCGCTGCTTGAAGCCCTTGTTGTACGCCTCGGCGAGGAGGCGGTCGCAGGTGCGGGGCTGGCCGTAGGTGTAGACGCCGTCGGCGAGCAGCTTCGGGTCCTCGAGGTACAGCCGTGCACCGGCGAGCATGGCCAGGGCACCGCCGAGGCTGTGACCGGTGAAGAACAGGCTCTGCCCGAACCGCGTGTGGTGGTGCCGCACCTTCTCGAAGCCCCACTGGCGGGCCTGCTTCTCGATGGTCGCCTCGTCCTTGTACGCGAGGTCCGAGGCCTGGGCCAGCCAGTAGGCGAGGCCGAGGCTGTAGCCGCGGGCGCGGTGGTCGATGGCTGAGGGCACGGGCACGGCGGGTCTCCGTTCAAGGCGTCGACGTGTGAACGCGGACAGACCTAGCCACTCCGCGCACGGTCCAGAGGACCCGCCCGCCACCTTCACTCGAACGGATGATCAGGTTTCCGCCTCGTCAGCCGCTTGGGGCTCCGACGGTCGGCGTCGCTCTGCGATATGGCAATGCCCCCTCATGGGAGGGGACATTGTGCGCTACTTGGTGCGTATCTTGCGGCCCTTCGGCGGCGGCCCGCATTCCCGTGCGGCCGCGATGAAGGGCTTGAGTGCGTCATGGAGCTTGTTCAGCGAGTCGGGCCCAAGCTCGATCTCGTAATACTGGACGGATGGGATGAGCCTGGTTTCGAAATCGCCGCTTCCGTCCCCGTCACTCTTCCCGGACCCAGCCCGCACATCCATACCCGGGACCGAGAACGTGTGCAGGTGGACGTCCTCGGTCACGGTCGGATCGAGGTCGTCGTAAACTTCGACCTTCACCCATGTCTCCTGGGTGACGGACTGGTCTCCCACTGTCAATGTCCTGCCTCCCTTCCGCACACCCGGCTCGCCTTGTCGCGATTCGTCTACCTCAATAAATCTGGTGCCCACCAGTGCCCCTTCCCAAGATCAACCAAAGCCTAGCTGCTGCCGGGTAGTTACACTCAATCGGGAAGATGCCAGGAGGCCCCTGCACAATGAGCAGGTCGGATTGGCCCGTGCGGGGCCACACCGCTCGGCCCTTGCCTACTGAGCCGGCTCGGCCGCGTCGGCCGACCCGGTCCGCCCGCCGCCGAACACCTCCTTGACGAGCTTTTGCGTCGCCTCCTGAAACGCCGCCGCCATGGACAGTGCGGTGTCGTCGACATAGTTCAGCGCGGCGGTCAGGGTCTTACTGCCGTCGGGCGTGCTGTACATCAGCGCCGCGTGGCCCGCCATGCCGCCGTTGTGGGTGATGACAGTGCCGCCGTTTTCGCCCGCGTCCTGCACGAACACCCCGAGGCCGTAACCGACCTTGGAACTCGGCTCGCACATCTCGGCCAGCAGCGGGGCCGGCAGGAGTTTGCCGCCCATCAGCGCGGAGATGAACGTGTGGAGGTCCTGGGTGGTCGAGATCATGTCTCCGCCGGTGGAGATCCACGAGGGGTTCTGGCGGGTGACGTCGACCGTCTTCTGCTGACCTGCGTCCTCGTACCGGTAGTAGGCGTGGGTGTGCGGCTCGGGGATCTCCGCACTGGTTTCCGGCACCACGGTGTCCGACAGCCCAAGCGGCCCCAGGACCAGTCGCTGCATCTCCTCGGCGAACGACTGGCCGGTGACCTTCTCGACCAGCAGCCGGGCCAGCACATAGTTGGTGTTGGAGTAGCTCCAGTCCGTCCCCGGCTCGAACCGCGCCGGCTTGGACAACGCCAGCCGTACGAGCTCTTCCGGCAGGTAGGTCTTGAACCGGTTGTCCACCCACTCCCGTCCCGCGGTCGTGGCGGGGATCCCCGGCGCGAACGTCCCGTCCTCGTAGTACTCGCCGGTGAAGTTGAACACCCCGCTGGTGTGCTGCAGCAGCATCCGCACCGTGATCCTCCCGTCCAGCCCGAACTCGGGCAGGTAGTCGGCCACCGGGGCGTCCAACCCGATCAGACCCTCGGCCACCAGTCGCAGCACCAAGGCCGCGGTGAAGGTCTTGGTGTTGCTGCCTATCCGGACGTACCCGTTCGTCGGCGGCTTCGCGGTCTCGCCCAGCTTGCGCACTCCGGCGCTGCCGACCCACTCCCCCCGCTCGTCGTGCACGCGCATCGTCACCCCGGTGAAACCGGACTCGACCATCTCCTCGATGGCCTTCTGCAGCTCCGGGCGGTCCTGGTCGGTAAGAGTGATGGACATGGTGGTGTGCTCCTTAGGAATTCGACTGAACGGACTGGATATGAGGGGTGCTTCTCAGAGGCTGCGGGCGGTGATGTTGCCGTAGGACGTGGTCGCGTGGATGGTCACGTCGGCGGTGCCGTCGGTGTTCTTGAGCGTGTTGTGGATGCGGCCGTAGGCGGTGCCGGCGTCCAGGGAGGCGGAGACTCCGCGGGCGGCGCCGACCGAGATCTCGCCGTGCTCGGTGCGCAGCGTGATCGTGCCGTATGTGGCTTCGGCGATGTGGAGGTCGCCCTTCTGGGTGCTGATCTGCGCGGTGCCGCGCAGGCGGCCGACGGTGATGTCGCCGGCCTGGAGGGCGAGGTGGGTGCCCTCGGTCTCGTCGAGCTTGATGGTGCCGTGCGCGGCCTCGAAGGCGACGTCGCCGAGCCGCCCCACGCCCCGGAGTTCGGCGGTGGCCGCCTTGGCCTCGATGCGGGAGCCGGCGGGCAGCTGGACGGTGACCTCGACGGAACCGGGGTTGCCCAGGAGCCGGTTCTTCGCCTCCAGGGCCTCGATCCGCAGGACGCCGTCGGCGTACGCGACCTCGATCCGCTCCGCCGCCTTCACGTCGCGGCCCTTCGAGGCGTCCGCGGGCCGGACCTCGACCGTGGCGTCGGCGCGGTCGGCGGCGATGAACTGGATGCGGCCCGCGGGGATGTCGAGGATGGCGGCGATCGGGGCGGTGGTGGCGAACTTCTGCATCGTATTTTCCTTCGGCTCGTCGTTTCTGACGAGGGAAAAGCTACGTTGCGTTTCGAGAACCGACAACATACTCGTTGCGAACAATCGACATCACTGCAGGTCACAGCCCCAATATCGTTGCAACGATTCTGAATCTAACGCAATGACAGCCAATCGTTCATTGCAATGAGCTAGGAGTGAACGCTATGCCGGCGGCGCTGAACGGGGCTGACCTCGGCGACCGGCTCAGGCACGGCCAGGGCGACGCTCACGGGAATCCCAGGCCCCAGCCGCCGGTGTCGTCGCCTTGCGGGCGGGCGGCGTCCCCACGCGCGTACGTGATCTCGTTACTCATCGCCGCCGCCCAAGGGGCATCCCGCTCGAACGCCGCCACCCCGCCCATAAGGACGGGGTGGTGAGCCGGCACGCCGCGCGCCGTAAGCGGCGGTGATCAAGCCAGTGACCGTATGACCTTCAGCGCCTTGTCGATCTCCTTCGGGAAGTTGACGATTCCGGCCGACAGGCGCACATGCGGAACCGCGTACGGCGTGGCGCTGGCGACGACGCGGTTGTCGCGGAGGATCCGCACGACGTCCTTCGGCTTGTAGCCCTGTACGTCGAAGGTGACGATGCCCGCGGACACCGCGGGGTCGAGCGGCGTATGGAGCGTGACGTGCTTCATGCGGGCCAGACCTTCCTTGATCTGGCCGTTCAGTTCGAGGATCCGGTCCTGGATCCGCTTGCGGCCGATCTGCCGGACGAAGCGGAACGCCTCGACGGTGGCCCACTGGTGTTCGTAGGCGAAGAAGCCGCCCGGGCTGATCCACGCGGCTTCGGTCGGGCCGTGCGGGGGGCGTTCCTGCCGCCAGGCGTCTTCCGTCTCCGGGGCCATCAGGCTGGGAATGGTCGGCTGGACGTGCTTCCAGCTCTCCGCCTTCCCCCAGATGATCCCGGTCCCGTGCGGTCCGAGGATCCACTTGTGCGTGCCCGCGGAGAAGAAGTCGCAGCCCATCTTCGCGACGTCCTCGTCCGCCACGCCGAAGCCGTGGACCCCGTCCACCACCAGCAGGATGCGGTCCGCTTCGTCGCGGTTGCGGTTCAGGTCCTTGATGACGGCCGCGACCTCGGCTATCGGCAGCCGTACACCGGTGTTGGAATGGACCCAGGTGACACCGACGACCCGGGTATGGGGGCGTATGGCGGCGCGTATCCGCGCTATGGCCTTGTCCGCGGAGAAGTTCAGCGACGATTCGTAGAGCGGGATCTTGCGCCAGCTCGCGCCCCACTTGTCGCAGGCCAGACGTATTGATTCGTGATGCGGATAGAACTCGTGCGTGGTGGTCAGGATCTCCTGGCCCGGCTTCAGGCGCAGGCCGTTGTAGATGAGGGCGAGCCCCATCGTGGTGCTGCTGGTGAGGGCGATCTCGTGGGGCTGCCCGCCGGTGTATTCGGCGGCGGCGGCGCATACCTGGCGCCACAGCATGTCCTGGTCGCGCTCGAACATGTTGTCGTCGAGGAAGTTGTACGGGTTCTCGTCGAACGCCTTCCGGTACTTTGCGATCGCCTCGCGGACGGGGGTCGGGTTCGAGGCGAAAAAGAAGTTCGACAGGTGCGCGTAGTCGGGCCGGAGCAGGAACTGCGCACGGACGGACTTCCAGTCGTGCGGCGCGAAGGGCTGGGGCGCGGCTTGTGGTGCGGCGGCTTGTGGTGCGGCGGCCTGTGCGGCGGCATTCGCCATGGGCCCTGACAGGGCCAGCGAGGAGGCCGCGACTCCGGAGCCGACCAGTATTTTACGACGCGAAAGAGACACGATTACCCCTCCATAAAGTGATATGCAGTGGCTTGTACATCCCCGGCCGAGGGCAGCGATGGCGCGTCACGGTTGTTTTGGCGAGGCGCGCTACCCAATTTCCCGGCCGAAATTCCCCGGCTCTTCGTCGGGATTCTATGGGGATTCTTCAGCGAGACCGAATTGCGCTTGATCATCGCATTTCGGGGAGACTAACGGCTTCCGTTTCGGCCCGTCAAGAAGCTTATCCGGAACTTCGGTGCCCCCCCCCGGGCAATTTCGGCCAGCGTTGGCTTATTCGAGAGGCGTCGAAGGAGGTTTCCAAGCCAATCGCCCATAGCGGGAGAAGCTGACTCTGCTGCCAATGGCATATGCCATCGAGATGAGGAGTGGCGCTGGGCACAATGGGCACAATCCGTCGGCCGAAACCCCGGGCCTGCGGTGCCGGGTCAGCGCACTTGATCAGGGCTTGACGGATCGCCACATAGATCGTTAACCATTCTCCTATCTACCTGTAGTGTGAAACGACGGGGAGTGGTGGGGGCGTTGACGGACCTATTAAAGGCAATGGCTCGGGACCCCGAGGTCGCGACGGAGGATGGGCGCACCGATGTCCACCTGGTGCCGGTCGGCTCCCTGGTGGTTGCCGACTCGCCCCGTCTGGGCGGGTTGAACCGGGAGCACGTCGAAGTACTCGCGCAGTGCGATATCGAACCGATCCTGGTGCATCGGGACACCCGGCGCGTGGTCGACGGGATGCACCGCCTCCAGGCCGCGAGGCTCCGCGGGGAGAATCTGATTCCCGTCCGATATCTGGACGGGCCGGTCGGCGAGGTCTTCATTCACTCCGTGATGGCCAATGTCGCCCATGGCCTGCCGTTGACGCTCAAGGACAGAAAGGCCGCGGCCGGGCGAATCCTGGTCTCGCACCCGAATCTGTCGGACCGCGCGATCGGGCGCATCGCCGGACTCTCACCCAAGACCGTGGGCGTCGTCCGCCGCGCTTCGACCGAGGAAGTTCCTCAGTCGAAGGTCCGGGTCGGGGCGGACGGCCGCTCCCGCCCGCTCGACGCGGCGCGACGCCGGGAGGCGGCACGCGCGTTCCTCGCCGAGCACGCCGGCGCCACGCTTCACGAGATCGCCGCCAGTGCGGGGGTGTCGATCAGCACCGCGTGCGAGATCCGGCAGCGGGTACGGCGTGGCGAGCAGAACGAGCAGCACCCTCCGCTACCGCGCATGCGTGCCGCACCCGAGGTCCGGGACCGGGACCGGACGGGCAGCGCCGGGCCGCCGACGGACGAACAGCGGACGGAGAACGGCCGGGTGCAGCGCATCGAGACCCTGGCGAAGGATCCGTCGCTCAGGCTCACCGAGTCCGGGCGCGCGCTGCTGCGCTGGCTGAACGAGCGTGCGCCGGATCTCGAGGCGGGACGGCAGCTGATGGCCGCGGTACCGCTGCACTGCGCCGTCGCGGTCGCGGACCTGGCCGACACCTACGCCCGGGAATGGCAGCGGTTCGCCAGGGCCCTGGACCAGGCCGTCGGCGACGCGGCCGAGCAGTAGGACGCTGCCGAGCGGTAGGACGTGGCCGAGCGCACCAGGAATGAAACGTCCGCCCACATCTACGGACGAGGGGACTTTCGACCCCTTTCCTTGACGGAATGATCAGTGCCCTGAAGGATGAATTTGCGCTCGGCGGTAAGTTTCACAGGCCAAGCACGGCCCCGCTGCGGTGCTTTGTATGAGCGCGAAAACGCCGAACGTCAAAAGGGGCTGGAGTTCGGAATGAATCAAGCGGGGAATCGAATGGAGATGACATCGGCTGACGTCGACGCGAGCGCGGACGTGGCCGTCGTCGGAGCGGGCCCGGCCGGCTTGTACGCCGCCTACTGCGCGGGGTTCCGCGGGCTTTCCAGCGTGCTGGTCGACGCGCTGCCCGAGCCGGGCGGCCAGATCTCGGCCCTGTACCCGGAGAAGAAGATCTACGACGTCGCCGGTCACCCGGCCGTGCGAGGCCGGGAGCTGATCGACAACCTGGTCGCCCAGGTCGCGCCGTTCGAGCCGCACTACCTGCTCGGCCGTACAGCGGCCTCTCTGACGTCCGACCTGACGTCCGACCTTACGTCCGACGCCCTGGCGCCGGACGCCGGGGCGGGCTGGACCATCGGGCTGGAGGGCGGTGGGCGGGTGCGTGCCGGAGCTGTCGTGATCGCGGGCGGGCTCGGCCGTTCGGTCCCGCGCACGATGCCCTGTCTGAGGCCCTACGAGGGGCGTGGCGTGGCGTACCACGTGCCGAGGCTCGACGAGCACCAAGACCGCGACGTGGTGATCGTGGGCGGTGGCGACAGCGCGGTCGACTGGGCCCTCGCCCTCGCGCCGGTCGCCCGGTCCGTCACCGTCGTCCACCGGCGCTCGGCCTTCCGTGCCCACGAACACAGCGTCAAACAAATGTATGCGGCCGATATTCGCGTGCTGGCAGATGCGCAGGTGACGGCCTGCAGGGGCGCAAAGCGTCTGGAAGAAGTGCGCGTCACGATCGGCGAAGAGGAATCGACGTTGCCCGCGCAGGCTCTTGTCGCGGCTCTGGGATTCATCACCAGCCTGGGCCCGATCGCCGAATGGGGACTCCGGGTGGAGAATCGCCAGATCGCGGTCGACAGGGCGATGCGGACGAATCTGCCGCGCGTGTACGCGGTCGGCGACATCTGTACCTACGAGGGTCGCGTCCCGCTCGTTTCGGTGGGCTTCGGTGAGGCGGCGGCCGCGGCGAACCACGCGGCGGTCGAACTGCGCCCCGGTTCCCGCCTCGCGCCGGAGCACTCCACCGACCGCGACACCGTGCCGCTGTCATGACCCCGGAGAAGCCGCTGTCATGGCCCTGAAGAAACTGACCATCCTTCCGACCGGAACCGAGATCCTGCTGCCCACGGGATCTCCCCTCACCGAGGTCGAGTACGAGACCCCGCAGCGGCTCATCCCGTTCGGATGCCGCTCCGGATCGTGCGGCGCGTGCGTCGTCCAGGTGCTGGAGGGCTTCGACTCCCTCGGCGAACCCGACGACGACGAGCTCGACTTCCTGGAAGACCTCGGCCGGACCGGTGGCAACCACCGCCTGGCCTGCCAGTGCCGGCTGCGGGGCGACGCGATCGTCCGCGTCGCCGACGACATCTGAACCGCATCTGACAGCGCTCGCACCGAACGTCCGAGCGCTCCCGAGAACGTCCACGAGAAAAACGAGAAAGGTGACACCATGCCGAACCGCGTGCACAACGTCGGCTACGGAGACCGTACCCCGTTCCTCAACGCCGCCGCCTCGGCGAAGCTGCGCGCCGAGATCGACGAGCAGCTCGATCTGCAGGTCGCCGAGTGGTACGCCAACGTCCCCGAGGCCGCGCACCTCGAGGGCAGGAACGTCGACTCCGCGTACTACAAGCGGCACCTGATCGAGACCGCCTGGCGTATCCGGCTGCTGCGGGTGGCCGAGTCCAAGGCGCTGGCGGAGATCGCCAAGCGCAGCCCGGAGGCGGCCCAGGTCTGGGCCAACTACGAGCAGGAGGAAATGCTCCACGACGAGCTGTTCATCGCCGACCTGGAGAAGGTGGGCGTGTCGCGCGAGCAGTTCCTGGACACCGAGCCCTACCTGTCGACCAAGCTGCTGACCGGCTACTTCTCCTACCTCCTGGACCACGAGGGCCCGCTCGGCGTGGTGGCGTACTCATACCTCGTCGAGTACGTGAACGTAAAGCTGGAGCCCAAGAAGCTGGAGGCGCTGAAGGGTTCGGTCGGCGAGAGCAACATCGGCGGCCAGATCAACCACTCCCACACCGACATCAACGACGACCACCCCGGCGAGGTCTGGGCGGCCGTCCGGCACCTCCTGCGCGGCGACGACGACATCGCCGCGTTCAAGCGGTACCTCCGCGAGCACCAGTCGATCCTGGCGCAGTACTTCGAGGAGCTCTACCAGGACACCATCGTCAAGGCCGAGAAGCAGTCGGTCTGAGCCTGATCCCTGTCCTCGGCGGGGGCGCGGCGCGGCCGTGCCGCGCCCCCGCCCGCCGGTGAGGAGGCCGGATTGAGCATGAAAAACGCCAGTGGAGTGCTGCTGCTCAGCCATGTCGGGTTCTCGTTCATGGAGGACCTCGTCAGCACGGTCACGGCGCGGGGGCTGAAGGTCTACGTGCTCAGCTCGCTGCCGGAGCCGCACTTCCAGGCATCCAGGCCCGGGGCGCTGGCGGACCTCGCCGACGATGTCCGGGTGACCGACGGGCACGTGCTGACTCCGCGCGATGTCGAGGACCACCTCGACCGTCTGGAGGCCGCGGGCGCGTCGGTGTCGTGCTGCCTCACCGTCTGGGAGGGCTACCGGCACCTGATGGCGCTGGCCAACGCCCGCCTCGGGGTACCGGACCTGGACGAGAAACAGGTCCTGGAGCTGCGCGACAAGCTGACGCTGCGGAACCGGCTCGCCGACGCCGGCCTCAGCCGGGGCCGGGCGTCCGCGCTCACCCCCGGGACGCTCGCCGAGCGACAGCGCGACGGCGGGCGCTATTTCGTGAAGCCGGTCAGCGGCATCGCCTCGTTCGGAACGTTCCCGCTCACTCCCGGCACGACCTGGGCCGACCTGGAACGCATCGCCGCCGAGGCCCGGGCGGACACGGTCTACGCCAGCGCCTTCACCGCCGACGGGATGGAGTTCCTCGTCGAGGACTACGTGCCCGGGCGGGAGTTCAGCTTCGAGGTGGTCGTCGTCGACGACGAGCCGCATGTGGTGGCCGTGCACGAGAAGTGCGAGGTGACGGAGACGGCGGGCACCGTGCTCGAGAACGCCTGCGTCAGCCCGCCCACGAGCCTGTCGCAGGAGGAGATCGGCGTCGGGATCCGCTGGGTGGCGAGCGTGCTGGACACCCTCGGCCTCGGCTGGGGCTGTTTCCACGTCGAGGCACGGCACGCCCCGGGCGGCTGGGATCTGATCGAGGTCAACCCGCGCGTCGGCGGCAGCCTGATCTCGCCCAGCGTGGCGGCGCTGACCGGCGGTCCCAACCTGCTCGACCTCTGGCTGGACTCCCTGCTCACAGCCCTTCGGCCGGACGGATTCCGGAAGGATCTGAAGGCCTTGTCGTTCGCGGAGGACGGCAGCACGCCGAGCGGGAACGCGACGTTCTTCCGCGTCTTCTTCGCCGACCCCGGCACGATCCGTGAGGTGGGACTGAACGACGGACTCCCGCTCCAGCCGGTCGTGACGCACGTCCTGCTCGAGCCCGGCGACGTCGTGGAGTCGTCCTCGCGCGAGGTGTTCCTCGGCCAGCTGCTCTGGAGCATGGACCTGACCGGCCGGGACGCGGTCCTCCCCGAGCTGATGCCCGCCTCCGAGCGGGCGATCGAGATCGTGTACGAGACGGAGCGCGCATGACCAGGCCGATACTCCTCATCGTCGACTACAACCTGAGCCGGATCGACGAGGTCCGCCACCTGCGGGACTACGCCCGCGAACGCCACGGCGCGACGGTGGTCCTGATCCGCGCCGATCCCACCGAGGCCGACCACGCCATCGCCGACGAGGTGATCGACCTCGATCCGCTGCGGGACGACTTCGCCGAGATGGGCGAGAAGCTGCTCGGTGACCGGCGCGAGCGGATCAGGGCGGGCATCGTCTTCTCCGACAACGCCGTGCGCAGCGGGGCCGAGCTGCTCGAGCGGCTGGGCGTGGCGGTCGACGCGTCACCGCCGGCCGAGGGCGCGTTCTCCAAGTACCGCTACCGGCTCGGTGAGGCGCGCGTCGCCGACCTGCTGGCCGCGCAACGGGTGATGGTGCCCGACTTCGCCCAGATCGCCTCGCTCGACCGGCTGAGGGACTTCGCGCGCGACCACCCCAAGGGCTTCGTGGTCAAGCCCGCGGCGGAGGGCAACAACCGGGGCGTCGTCGTGGTCCGTAACGGCGACGACCTGACGGCGGCGTTCGCCGAAGTCCTGCCCTATCTGGAGGGCGGGGTCATCTGCGAGGAGCTCATCCCGTATCGGCGCGAGTACTCCGTCGACGGGCTGGGCCCGCTGGTGTTCCTCACCGAGAAGATCAGCGCGAGCGGCCGGTATCCCGTCGAGATCGCGCAGGTGCTGCCCGCCGGGCTGGACGACCACGAGCGCGCGACGCTGGAGCGGGCGGGACGGCAGGCGAACTGGCTGGTCGGCCAGTGCGACGGGCCGTTCCACAACGAGATCAAGCTGAGCGACGACGGGCTGCACGCCGCGGTCGTGGAGCCCAACCGGCGGCCGGGCGGGATGAAGATCTGGGAGCTGGCCCGCTGGGTCTACGGGATCGACCTGCACCACCACTGGATCGACACGGCCTTCGGCACGGCCGCCGGCGTGGGACGGCTGGTGCCCGGCTGCTCGGCGGCGACGGTGCTGCTCGGGGTCGGCAGCGACCGCTCGTTCTCCCCGGACGACGTCGCGGCCGGCGCGGACCCGTTCGCGGACGCCGTCCAGGACACCGCCGAGCGGTTCGGCCTGGCCGACGGGGAGCTGACCGTCACCGAGTTCTCCTGGCTGTCGCGCGAGCGCCGCGACCTGCATGCCGTGGCCCGCGACAACGCGGACTTCGCGGCGCAGGGCTGCGTCGTCCTGCGCGGCGACCGCGCCGACATCCGGCCCGTCGTCCACGCGCTGCGCGAGGCGTGGTCGGAGGCCCTGGACCGCGCCCTCGAACTCCCCGCCCCCGTAAGGAAGTCCCGATGAAGATCCTTATCCTGCATCGCGTGCCCTACTTCAAGATTGAATACCACCGAGGGATCTCTCATGACCGGCACGAGGTCACCTATTTCGGGACCGACCGGGCCCTGGCCACGCTGCCGCCCGACCTGCGCTGCGAGCGGGTGAGCCGTCCGGGCGAGCGCCCGGCCTTCGAGGAGGCCCGGGACTGGCTGGCGGAGCGTCCTCGCGCATTCGACCGGATCATCTCGGCGTCGGAGTACGAGTTGCTCGACGCCGCCCGGCTGCGCGAGCATCTGGGCGTCCCGGGCGCGGCGTTGGACCAGGTCGCGCTCGCCCGCGACAAGGTCCTGATGAAGCGGGCGGTCGAGGAGGCCGGTCTCCGGGTGCCGCGTTTCCTCCCGTTACCCCGCTTCCTCGAACTGGACGGCCGGGTGCCCTGGTCCGGCCGGACCGTCCTCAAGCCGCACCGGGGCGCGTCCAGCGAGGACGTGCTCGTGTTCGACACCCCACGGCAGGCCGCCGCGGCGGTCACCGGGCGGCAGGCCGGCGTCGCCCGCCTCGACGCCGGGAGCGGCCTGGAGGACTTTCAGGTCGAGGAGTTCGTCTCCGGGCCGATCAGGCACTTCGACGGCCTGGTGCAGGGCGGCGAGGTCCTGGTCCTCAGCGCCAGCGAGTACGTGGGCACGTGCCTGGAGTACGCGCAGGGCGAGCCGATGGGTTCGTTCCAGATCGAGTTCTCCGAGGAGACGCGCGCCTGGGTGTCGCGCGCCCTGGCCGCCGTGCGGATCGAGGACGGCAGCTTCCATCTGGAGGCGATCGTCCACGAAGGGGAGCTGGTCTTCCTGGAGGTCGGCAACCGGGTCGGGGGTGCCGACGTGGTGGCTTGCGTGGAGCTGGCCACCGGCGTCCACCTGCCGTCGTACGAGCTGCGCGTCCTGCTCGGCGAGCGCATCGCCGGGACGCTCCCCGCGCCGCCCGCCGACCGCCGCTGGTACGGCTGGTTCGTCCACCCCGGCCACCACCTGGCCGGGCGGCAGTACTTGGGCCTCGAGGGGACCCTGGCGTTCCGGGCCGGTCCGCGCGTGGTCGCCTGGCACGAACTGCCGTCCGGCGCGCCGCTGCCCGACCACATCACCTACCAGGCCGGAGAGACGGTCCTCGCCGGGATCGTCGCGGGCGACGCTCCCAAGGAGACCCGGGACTGGATAGCCGACTTGTTCGACTCCCTCTCGGTCCGTACCCGCCCGGCCGCCCCCACGATCCCGGAACAGGTCTCTGCATGAAGAAACAGCACATCCTGATCGCGGTCGCCGTCACCGCGATCTGGGGCCTCAACTTCTCGGTCATCAAGATCGGGCTCAAAAGCGTCGACCCGCTCATCCTGGCCGGTATCAGGTTCGCGCTCTGCGCGCTGCCCGCGGTGTTCTTCCTGAAGCGGCCGCAGGTGGCGTGGCGGTACATCATCGGCTATGGGCTGGTGTTCGGCGTCGGGCTGTGGGGCGTGGTGAACCTGGGCATCAAGGCCGGGGTGTCGTCGGGGATCTCGTCCCTGGTGCTGCAGTTCAGCGCGTTCCTGACGATCCTGCTCGGGGCCGTGATATTCCGCGAGAAGCTGTCGCGGTTCCAGTACCTGGGAATGGCGGTCGCGCTGGTCGGCCTGTTCTCGGTCACCTTCGTCACCGACGGCACGGTGACGTTCGCCGGCGTCGCGCTGGTGCTGTTCGGCGCCGCCGCGTGGAGCGTCGCCAACGTGATCATGAAGAAGGCCAAGCCCAAGGACACGCTGTCGTTCATGGTGTGGTCGAGCCTGTTCTCGCCGGTCCCGCTGTTCCTGCTGGACCTGGTCGTGAACGGCACCAAGGGCTATACCGAGTTGCCGCACCAGCTCGGGTGGGCGGCGGTCCTGTCCCTCCTCTTCCAGGCGTACCCGAACACCGTGCTGGGATACGCCGTATGGAACTGGCTGCTCCGCGAGTACCCGGTGTCGACCGTCGCGCCGCTCTCCCTGCTCGTCCCGGTCTTCGGCATGGCGGGCTCGATGGTGATCTTCAACGAGTCGCTGCCGCCGCTCAAGCTGGTGGCCGGAGCTCTGATCGTCGCCGGCCTGGTCATCGGCCTCTACGGCAAGCGGCTGGCCGAGTCCAGGAGCACCGCTCGGATCCCGTCGTCGGTGAGCCGATGACCACCCTGAACGATCTCGCGGACCGGTACGTGGACGAGCTGGCCGCGCTGGATCCGTGCCTGGCCGCCGTGATGGGCATCGCCGGGCAGGAGGAACGGCTGACCGACTTCGGCCCACGGGCGGCCCAGGCCCGCGCGGAGCTGGCGCGTCGCACGCTGAAGGCGGTCGACGACACACCGGTCGCGGGCGACGCGGAGCGGGTCGCGGCGGCGGTGCTGCGCGAGCGGCTCGCCACGGAGGTGGCGCTGGCCGACGCCGACGCGTACGGCACGCTGCTGGACACCCTCGACGGGCCGGTCCAGCGGATACGGCACGCGGTGGGGCTGCTGGACCAGGGCGGCGACACCGCGTGGGACACGTTGCTGGCACGGCTGCGGGCCGTCCCGGGCGCGCTGGCGGGGCTGCGCGAGAGCCTGGAGGCCGCGCGGCGCGGCGGCCGGGTCGCGCCGTACCGCCAGGTGGCCCGCAACGCCCGGGAGTGCCTGGACATGCGGCCGTACCTGGCGGGGCTGCCCGCCGGGCACGGCGACGGTGTGTTGCGGAGCGCTCTGGACGAGGCCGCGGCGGCCGCGAACCAGGCGCTGACGGAGTTCGCGGCGTACCTGTCGCAGGAGCTCGCCGCCGATGCGCCGGAGCTGGACGCGCTGGGCGCGGACCGCTACCAGCTGGGGGTACGGGAGTTCCTCGGCACCCGGCTGGACCTGGCGGAGACCTACGCGTGGGGCTGGGAGGAACTGGCCCGGGTGCGACGGGAGATGGCCGAGGCGGCGGCGCGGATCGGGCCCGGCGAGCCGGTCCCGGCGGTGCTGGCGGCGCTCGACAGCGATCCCCGGTACCAGGTGAAGGACGCGGCGGCGTTCCGCGACCTGATCCAGGAGCTCGCCGACGGCGCCATCGCCGATCTCGACGGGACGCACTTCGCGATCCCCGAGCCGCTGCGGCGGATCGACTGCCGGATCACCCTCGGAGAAGGGGTCGCCGTCTATCTGGCGCCCAGCGAGGACCTGTCGCGCCCCGGGACGGTCTGGTGGCCGCTGCCCGGCTCGGACGCCCCGATCCCGGTGTGGAAGGTGCCGGGCACGATGTTCCACGAAGGCGTCCCGGGCCATCACCTGCAGCTGGGCGTGACGACCCTCAACACCGCCACCCTCAACCGGTTCCAGCGGCTGTCGTGCGAGCTGCACCCGGCGCACGTCGAGGGGTGGGGCCTGTACGCGGAGCGGCTGATGGAGGAGCTGGGGTACCTCGACGACCCGGCGCACCGGCTGGGAATGCTGGCCGCGGGGCAGCTGCTGCGCGCCGCGCGCGTCGTGCTGGACATCGGGCTGCACCTGCGGCTCCCGATCCCCGTGGGCACCGGGTTCCATGAGGGGGAGCGGTGGACTCCGCGGCTGGGCCGCGAGTTCCTCGCCGAGCACTGCGGGCTGGGCCCGGCGGGGTTCGTCGAGTTCGAGATCGACCGGTATCTGGGGCGCCCCGGCCAGGCCCTCGCCTACAAGCTGGGCGAGAAGGTGTGGCTGGAGGCGCGGGACGCGGCCTGCCGCCGCGACGGTGCCGCGTTCGACCTCAACCGGTTCCACCGACGCGCCCTGGACCTGGGGCCGATGGGCCTGGACCTGCTGCGAGCCGAACTGGCCCGCTAGTCCTGGGTGCGACGAGCGGTACGGCCACGGTGCGCGGGCATGCCACCGTGGCCGACTGCTTTGTGTCGGTTTCCAGCTGGTCCGGCTTCTAGCTGGCCCGGCGCACATGGGTGCTGTCGGCGTCGACGAGGGCGCCGTCGGCGCCGGCCGGCGCGATGTCCGGCACAGGGGTGCCGTGCTGGTCGACAAGGGTGGAGTGGGTCTCGCCCGGGTCGAAGGCGTGGCGTTCCCCCCACTGCCGCAGGGTGAGGATGACCGCGAAGAGGTCGCGTCCGGCGTCGGTGAGCACGTATTCCTGGCGGCGGCCCGACGGCGCGGTGCGCTGGACGAGGAGCCCGTGAGCGATGAGCTTGCGGAGCCGGTCCGTGAGGATGTTGCGGGCGATGCCGGTGCGTCGCTGGAACTCGGTGAACGACCGTGCCCCGTCCATCGCGTCACGGACGACGAGCAGGCTCCACCTGTCGCCGACGAGGTCGAGCGTACGGGCGACGGGGCAGTCGGGGTCGGTCCAGCCGGAGTTCGGGGCGTACGCGGTGGTACGCGACATGACACCTCCCGATGGGTTGCGGATTGAAACCATCATGCCGTACCGTCAAAACGGTTGCAATCTGCTACTGATTGGGGATGGGGCGCGATGAACGTGTGGCGGCGTCTGCTGCTCGCGGTGGTATGCGGTGTCGCGGTGGCGAGTATCTATGCCGCGCAACCGGTTCTGGAGCCGATGGGACACGATCTCGGCCTGTCGGCGGATCTCTCCGGGTGGATCGTCTCGACCGGCCAGTTCGGCTACATCGCGGGGCTGTTGCTGCTGGTTCCGCTCGGCGATGTGGTGGCCGACAGGCGCCGGCTCATCGCCGTGCACCTGGTGGTCACCGCGGCGGGCATGATCCTCACGGCCACGGCGGCGGCCGCGTGGATGGCATTCGTGGGGCTCGCGGCGGCCGGGGTGTTCGCGGTGGTGGTGCAGACCACGGTGGCCTACGCCGCGTCGGTCTCGCCACCCTCCGAACGCGGACGGAACATCGGTGTCGTGACCTCGGGCGTCGTGATCGGCATCCTGGGCGCGCGGGTCGTCACCGGCGCGCTGGCCGACATGTGGAGCTGGCGGAGCATCTACGCCGTGCTCGCGGCGCTGTCGATCGGGCTCGCGGCCCTCGTCCTCGCCGTACTCCCCCCGGACGAGCGCCCCGACGGACACACCGGTCCGGGGTACAAGAAGACCCTCGCCTCACTCGGCGACGTGTTCACGGATCGCCTCTTCCTGACCCGCGGGCTCATCACGTTCTTCCTCTTCGCGTCGTTCGGAACCCTGTGGAGCGGCGTCGCCCTGCCGCTGGCGGACGCGCCGTGGCACCTCAACGAGAGCCAGATCGGTCTCTTCGGCATCGCAGGCCTCGCCGGCGCGCTCGGCGCGGCACGCGCCGGACGGTGGGCGGACGCGGGACGGGCGATCCCGGTCAGCGGTTTCGCGCTCGTCCTGCTGATCGCCTCCTGGGCGGCGATCGGGCAGCTGACGTGGGCGCTGTGGCTCCTCGTCATCGGAATCATCACCCTCGACTTCGCCGTCCAGGCCGTCCACGTGAGCAACCAGCACATGCTCACCTCCGCACACCCGGACCGCCTCAGCACCGTCATCGGCAGCTACATGGTCTTCTACTCGCTCGGCTCCGCCCTCGGCGCGGCCGCGACCACCTCCCTCTACACCTCCCACGGCTGGGCGGGCTCCAGCCTCCTCGGGGCCGGCTTCGCGGCCTGCGGACTGATCGTCTGGGCGACCAACCGGAGGCTGTCGACCGGTGGCACGCACGTCCCGACGGAGGGAACGGCCACACAGCGGGTACGGGAGGAATCGCAGGTTCTCTGAGCGAGCCTTGGCTTCTGTAGTGCAGTGCCGGGACCTGGGCCTTCTTGCCGGATGTACGAGGCGAGGGGGGCCAGGTCCTCGCGTCAGCGCCTGCTGGCTGGTGGTCAGCTCTTCGGCGGCCCGCCCGAAGTGCGGCGTCCCGGTGGTCGTGACGAACGCGCGGACCCGTGCGAGGCCGAGATCCATGCCGCTGTCCTTGTGCGACAACCGTTCGTTGTCGGCCAGGCGGATTCGTTGTTGGCCGGGCCACCGCCCCGCGCGGTCAGATGGTCCCAGACGCCACACCCGGTCACATCCGAACGACCGGGAAACAACAACCGCCGAAGGACACGACCATGACCATGGCCATGACCAGCACCGACCCCAGGACCGTCGTCGTCCGCTACGTCGAGGCCGTCCGTGACGGCGACGCCGACGTCATCCACGACAGCTTCGCCGAGGACGCGACCTGGCACTACCCGGGCGACCTGCCCATCTCCAAGGTGTGGCGCGGCCGCGACGTGATCATCAACGACTTCCTCGGCGGCATGGGACCGATCCTCGTCCCCGGCACCTTGGAGGTCGAACTGGTCAGCACGATCGCCGAAGGCGACCGCGTGGTCGCCGAATGGACCTCCAAGGCCAAGACCGTCCACGGCGGCATCTACGACACCCGCTGCCTCGGCATCTATACCGTCCGCGACGGAAAGATCATCTCCGTCGTCGAGTACGCCGACACCCAGCACGTGGCCGCGACCCTCTTCCCGGATTTCGACTGAGGTGTTCTCGCTGTCGGGGCGTGGGGCTGTTTCACGGCGTTGCCGCCATGAGACGGGCTGTGGCCCGTTGAACACCACCCCCGTGGTCACCTCCCTGCTCGCCGCACCGCTCCAGCGGGCCGGTATCGAGCAAGCCACCGTCCTCTCGGTGGGCATCGGCCACGCCCGCCAGGAAGAAGCTCTCCTCGACGAGCTGGCTCGCCCCGGGGCCGCGTTGCGCCGGTGCACGGTTGTCGGCATGGACCCCGACACCGAGAGCCTCGCCAAGGCGGAGAAGCGGCTACGGGACAGCGACGCCGTGACCAAGTACGGCCTGGACCTCGACTTCCTCGCCATTCCGAGGATCGCCGAAGAGGCGGCCGGCTGGCAGTGCACAGCCGCCCTGAACGGGGTGCTGGTGGTCAACTCCACGCTGGCCGTGCACCACATGCAGGATCCGCTGCCCGGCCATGACGCCCGCGATGAGTTCTTCCAGCGGCTGCGGCTCCTCGATCCGGCCGTCGTGGTGCTCACGGAGTTCGACTCCGACCACCATGACGTCTCCCTGCCGCAAAGGTTCTTCAACTCCTGGAGCTTCTTCGGCTCCATCCTGCGGGCCATCGAGGACAGCGCCGCCGACGAGGCGGAGAAGGATCTGATGACGACGTTCTTCCGGCGCGAGGTGATGAACATAGTCGGCGCCCGCACCGACGCCCAGCGCTTCGAGCGCCACGAACCCGCCCGCACCTGGCTCGAACGCTTCCACCGCTGCGGCTACACCCCCGTAAGCCCCGAACCGCCCTCGACATCGTCCACGGCCACCACGCCGTGCTCGCGACACCCGACCACGTCGGCCTCGCCCACCGTGACCGCACCATCTGCGCCGTCATCGCCGCGAAGCCGGCGGGCTGACCGCGGAATCCACACCGTCGCCGCCGACGAAGGCAGCGCGGCCACCGGAAAATGCGGCTGCATGAGCGGGCGGGCCGCGGTAGAACCGACTCATGGACGACGAGCAGCGCTTGCCTGGCGGCAGGACAGTGGGAGCGGTGCGGCGCGGTGGCACGGTCCATCGGCCCGTCCAGCCGTGGACATCCGCGGTGCACGCGCTGCTGCGCCATCTGGAGGCGGTCGGGCTGGAGGGCGCGCCCCGGGTCCTGGGAGTGGACCGCCAAGGGCGTGAGGTCCTGACCCATCTCGACGGCGAGACCGCGGGCGAAGACCTCCCCTGGCCCGCCTGGGTGTACTCGAGGACCGCGCTGGAGGAGGTGGGCCGGTGGGCCCGGAGGCTGCACCATGCGACCCGGTCCTTCGTCCCCCCACCGGATGCGCGCTGGCTCGCCGGCCAGACGTGGCGGCCCGGCCTGGTCATCGGCCACCATGACGCCGCCCCCTGGAACGCTGTCTGGCGCGACGGGAGCCTGGCCGGCTTCTTCGACTGGGACACCGCCGGCCCGTCGACGCGTGAGTTCGACCTGGCCTTCATGGCGTTGACCTGGGTTCCCCTGCACGCGCGCCGGTTTGCCGAGCGGACCGGCTTCACCGCCTTCGAAGACCGCTCCCGCCGGCTGCATCTGCTGCTCGACGCCTACGAGTACGAAGGCGACCGCTCGGCGTTCGGAACCGTGGTGGCCGCGCGGGCCAGGACCAACGCGGAGGTCATCCGCCGCATGGCCGCCGCCGGCGATCCGGTCTACACGGCGCTGGAGCCGGTCGCCGTCGACCTGGATCAGGCCGCCCGTGAAGTCGACATGCTGCCCGCCTCCTTCTGGCTCCCCCCGGTCCGAGGCCGGAGCACATTCCATGGAGCGGATGACGGGCCCGAGTAGCCGAAACCGGGGTCCGAGCAGGAACGGAACAGGGAACCGGTGTTGCTGTCAAAAGTTGACGTCGAGCCTCGTGCGGTGGACGGTGCAGGCTTCGGGGTCGACAGCACGGTCGGCCTGCTCGGGCGCGTCCTCGTCGAAGGTGCCAGGCGGCACCACCATGACCACCTCCTCCAGCGAGGTCCAAGGCCGTTGAGCCACGCGGACGACAGCGGTACCGGCTCCTCGGGCACCGCCACGGCGTTGGTGCCGGTCAGCGTCAGCGCGTGGGAGCAGCCATCGATCACGTGGACGGACGCGGTCACCACGGGCATCGTCTCGCAGCCCCAGGCGAATCCGGAGGCCGGCGCGTGCCGGACGAGGGCGCTGTAGGCGTCGAGGCCGGGCTGGTGGACGACTTCAGCGACCCGCATCCGCGGCGTGGAGATGATGGAGAACGACCAGGCGCTGTGCTGTCGCGCTCAGCTCGTCGGTCACACCAGGCCCAACAAGCCCGGCCGGCCCCACGCACGGGCCGGGGGTTATTGGCCGTACGCCCATGCGCGGCCGGTCTGCCGGTACTCCTCCACCGGGATCGGTTTGACACCAGGCCGCATGCGGGCGGTGTAGAGAAGGCCGTCGAGGTGGTCGATCTCGTGGGCGACGAGGCGTGCCAGGCCCCGCTCGTACACCGTGGTGACCTCGCTGCCATCCAGCTCAGTGGTCACCACCGTGATCATCAAGGGGCGGGGCACCATGCCGCGGACGTCGAAGAAGCTCAGGCACCCCTCGTACTGCTCGTCCATCTCCTCGGAGGGGGCGGTGATGCGGGGGTTGAGCAGGACGATCGCCGCGGCGGCGGGGTCGGCGGGCTGGACGACGGCCGCCGCCCGGCCGATGCCGACCTGCGGCGCCGCGATTCCCATCCCCTTCGCGAAGGGATGGACGCGCGCGATCCGCTCCATCGAGGCGAACAGCGTCTCGACGGTCTGCTCGGCGGTGTCCTTCTCGGCGGGCAGGTCGAAGGGCCGGGCGACCTCGGCGAGGACGGGGGCGCCGTGCTGCACGACGCCGAGGTCACGCATCTGCTCGCTGGGCCTCACCGTCGTCACGTCAGCTCCCTGTCGCTCATCTTGGTCTCGGGCCGGGCCGCTCGGAATCTCCATTCGAGACGGTACCGGGCGTGCAGGGCCGGTTGGGAAGTCGTCCAGGAGAACAACCTGATCCCCTTCTCGTCCCTGCGGACGGGGGCGGTCCGCAACGGGGACGCCTCGGCGGTCATGGACGTCTCGGTGCCCCAGACCACCGGATCGAGGGAGGCGGGGAAAGCAAGCTGGACCTCCAGATGCTCGGTAGGCAGCCGCACCGCCCGCTGGAACCAGCGGCCCCACTTCTCATCCCCCACCGAGTACGCGTACTCGATCCACACGGACTCACCGGGATAGAGCGGGAAGCGGCCCTGGCCGTTCTCGAACAGCAGCCAGACCTCCTTGAACGCGTCGCGGTCGTGCTTGGCCTCCCACCACATCGCCTCACCCCGGCACATCGCGCTCAGCGCAAGCTCCTCCCAGGTCAGCGGATGGGTGCGATAGTGGGCGTTGGACCGCTCCGGCTCGCCCGGATACCGGTCGACGCTGATGCGGATCAGGTAGCGAGTGACCGGCTCGGTGCCGGTGTTCCGCAAGCGCCGGCGCATCGTCAGCCGGTACAGACGGCCGTCGTAGTCCAGCCGGGCCGCGTCGTGCTCGACGACCAGCGCGGAGCCGGTCGCGTACGGCTGCTCGGCCACCGCGCGCGGAGCCGGTGCCGCCGCGACCGCCCGCCCGGTGCGGGCTTTGGCCACTTCGTAGTCGCACCACCGCTTCCGCCGGGACGCCCTGCGGGAGATGGGCGAGGCCGTCGACGTCCTCGCCGCCCTCCCGGGCAAGGTCGAGTTCTGCCGGGACACGGCCGGGACCACCCGCTTCAACCAGAGCCCGTATCACGCGTGGAAGGCGGGGTTTCGGGAGTGCGCGATGCTCGCGCGCGGCAGCGAGTACGGCATGAACGACGCCGACGCCCGCGCCAGGCTCGACGCCTGGAGGTCCAGCAACACCGGTGACTTTGCCACCTACGCCGCGGCCGGCGCCCGCGACGGCATCGCTTTCGCCCGCGATGCCGCCCGCGACCCGGCCCGGTTCAACCTGCTCAACGATCCCGTGTGGCTGCGCGAGCACTTCACGGCCGCGCACGGCGAGCAGGCGGGCGCCGGATGACCACCGGTCACCCTCCGTTGGTGCTGATCGAGCCGTACGCGCACCACCTCGGCGGGCACCACCCACGCACCCTGGCCGCGCTCGCCGCGGCCAGGCCCGGCGCCCTGGTCATCACCCCGTACGGCGCCGCCGACCCCGCTCCCCTCCGCCAGGCCGGGGCCCGGCTGGTCACCGGCGGCCGCGGTGCTGCTGGTCGCCGCCCAGTGGGCGAACGCGGTCTCAACCGCCGTGCGGAAGGCGTTCGCCTCCCGCCGGTGGCCGCTCGCGCTACGGCGAGCCCCTCACCAGGTCACCCTCCTGGCCCGGTGCCTGACCGAGGCCGCGTGCCTGCGCACGACCCGCCGACTCGTCCGGGAGCCGGCTGCGGTGGTGGTGCTCAGCGCGAGCGAGGCCCTGCACGGCGCGGCTGCCCTCCTCGGCTGTCAGCCGCATCTGCGGTTCATCCACGAGGCGGTCACCACGGAGGACGCGCCGGTCCGGCTGCTCGGGCACCTCGCCCGCCGGGGCGAGCGGCAGGTGGTCGCGCTGTATCCGACGGCGGCCGTACGCGAGCAGTTCGCCGGCGCCTTCCCCGGCCTGGCCGGGGTGGCGCGGGCCTTCGCGGTCGACGACGGACACCGGCTCACCGACGCCGAGCGGGACGGCGCCCGCACCACCTTCGGCATCCCCGACGGCGCCACGGTGGTGTGCCTGGTCGGCGGCTGGTGGCCGTACAAGGACATCGCCACCGTCGACGCCGCCCTCGCCCGGCTCACCTCGCCGATGCACCTGGTGGTCACCGGCACCCCGCTCGACGAGGAGGTCCTGGCCCGCTGGCACGAGCTCCCGCAGGTCCACCTCCACACGGTGCCCGGGCCGGTCGGCGAGCAGGTCCTCCGCCTCGTCTACGCCGCCGCCGACGCTGGTCGCCCGTAGGCCCGGGGTGGGCAAGGAGTCCGGGCTGGTCATGGACACAGCCCGCCTCGGCGTCCCCCTTCTCCTCTCCGGTTACGACCCGGACCTCACCGCCCGTCTCACCGGGCAGCCCTGGGCCCGGCTCTTCCCCGTAGGCGACCCCGGCACCCTCGACGCTCTCGCCGCCGGGCTGCCGCCCCGGCCCGGCCCCGGGTCCCCGGCGGTGCTGGGCATGGCCACGGCAGCCGAGCAGGCCGCCTTCCTCACCACCACGTACGCCCGCCTCCTCGAGGCGCTGCGATGACGCCCGCCCCGCCCGCGCTGGTCGCGGTGATCGGCCCCGTCGAACCGGCCCTGCTGACCTCCTGGACCACCCACTACCGCAGGCTCGGCATCACCGACTTCCGCCTCGCCTTCCACTTCCCCGACCACGTTCTCAGCCCCTGGCGGCACCAGCTGCTGGCCACCGCAGCCGAGCTCGGCATCGCCCCGGTAACGGTCAGCACCGGGCCGTGGCACGAACACACCAACACCGAGCACCGCGACGCACTGCGGGAGCAGTCCGGGCCCGGCTGGCACCTGCTCGCCGACTCCGACGAGTTCCACACCTTCCCGGCCCCGCTGGAGGAGGTGATCGCCACGGCGGAGGAGACAGGGCGGCGGTGGTCGGCGGGTTGATGCTCGACCGCGCCGCCGCCGACGGCCGCCTGGCCCACTGGCGGCCGGAGACCGGGCTGGACCGTGCGTTCCCGCTCGGCGGCCACCTCACCCACCGGCTCCTGCGCGGCGACCCCCGCAAGATCGTCCTCGCACAGCCCGGAATCGCCGTGGCCTCCGGCAACCACCACGCCCCCGGTCACAAGCCCGACCCGGACGCGCTGGCGTGCGTGCACCACTTCAAGTGGCGCGCGGGTGTCCTGGAGGACCTGCGGCGGAGGGTGGAACGGTTCACCTCCGGCGCCTGGGCCGAGCAGAGCCCGGCCGTCCGGGACGAGGCCGGGCGGCTGCTGGACCACGTCGACCGGCACCACGGGCGCATCGACGTCGCCGACCCCCGCCTGGGCTTCCGCCGCGTGGCCCTGGACGGTCTGCCGGCGGGCTGGGCGGCCGAGGCCCGCGGCATCGTCACCCGGTGGCGGCCGCCTGTCGCTAACGGCCACCGGTAGCGGGGCTCGGTCGGCGAGAATGGGGAGGTGTTGCTGGCCATGACGTTGGTGACGCTCGCATGGAGGCGTGAGGCTGGAGGACGGTTTCCGGCGGCGGTGTGAGGCCGGTGGTAGTTGTAGTGGATGTTCCAGACCGCGATCGCCCGGGTCCGCTCTTCCTCGGAGCTCCACTGACGGGCGTAGAGCAGCTCTTCGGCGAGGATGCGTTGGTACCGCTCGACTTTGCCGTTGTGCCGGGGCGTGTAGGGCTTGGTTCGCTGGTGGCGGGAGGCCCGCGAGGTCACTGAGCGCACGAAGACTGCGGCGCGGTAGTTGGCGCCGTTGTCGGTGACCACGCGAACCACCCGGTGGATGCCATGGGCGGCGAAGAACGCGCGAGCGCGACTGAAGAACGCCACGGTGGTAGCGGCTTTCTCGTCGGGGAGGTGCTCGGTGTAGGCGAGGCGGGAGAACCCGTCGACGGCGGAGTGCAGGTAGACGTACCCGCCGTTGGCGCCGGCGGTCTTCGCGCGCTGGGCCGCCTTGGCCTGTGCAGAGCCGCGGCCGTGGGCCCGCCATCCGCCGCCGTCGGGGATGCGTCCGACCTTCTTGACATCCAAGTGGATCATGTGGCCCGGGTAGCGGGCCACGATCCGTCCCGGCGGGCGCCGGTTGGCGGACCCGTCGGGGTCGAGGAACCGGCGGTGGTTGATGCCCAGCCGCGCCAGCCACCGGCCCACGGTGCGTTCGCTGATCCGCACACTCTGGCCCGCCAGCTCGAGCGCGATCCTGCGGGCGGACCACTTGTTGTCCCGCCGCAGTCGCTCGATCCGTTCGACGATCTCGGGCGGGGTCTGGGTCGGTGAGGAGTGCGGGACGCTCGGGCGGTCCAGCAACCCGGTCTCGCCGTACTTGTCGTACCGGTTCTCCCACTTGGACAGGCAAGCGCGGGAGATGCCGGCCTCGGCGGCGATGTGGGCGATCGGTCGGGTGCGGCAGCGTTCGACAAGCCTTCGTCGTCCCTCGATGGTCAAGGGGGCGTTCGCGTGCGTCACTGGACTACCTCGCTGCTGCGACCGGCTGCGATCACACCGCGCAAGGGGAACGCGACGAGCAGCGCGACCAGGACGAGGAGTCCGCTTGCCCAGAGCGGCCCGAGATTCCCGGCTGCCGTGCCGAGGGTCGTCGCGGCGATGAGGGGTCCGACGGCGGCGCCGACGTTGAGCGCGGCGGTCGCATAGGCGCCGGCCATGGTGGGCGCTGCTGCCGCCTCGTAGAGGACCCGCGTGATCAACGTGCCGCCCAGCGCAAACGACAGCGCGCCCTGGACGAACACGAGGGCGAGCAGAGCAGCCGGCTTGTCGGCCAGGACGGCCAGGGCCGGCCAGCCGATAAACAGCAGCGGACCGCCGACCGCAATGACCGGGCCGGGGTGCTGGTCGGAGAGCCGGCCGGCGACGGTGACCCCGGCGAAGGAACCGGCACCGAAGAGCACCAGGGCGACGGAGATCCACAGCTCGCCCAGCCCGGCGGTGTCGGTCACGACGGGGGCGAGGAAGGTGAAACCGGCGAAGGTCGCCGCGTTCACCATGGCACCGAGCAGCATGATCAGAAGCAACCGCGGCCTTTTGAGCTGCGCGAGTTCCGATCGCAAGGCCGGCCTGCCAGCAGCGACCTTCTGCACACGTCGCGTCGGGATCCCTTTGACGATGCCGATGGCTGCGGGCAGACAGAGAGCGGCGACGGCCCAGAAAGTGGCCCGCCAGCCGAACAGCGTGCCGAGCACCGATCCCCCTGGGACACCGGCGACCGTGGCCACCGTGGTGCCCGACAGCAGCACAGCGAGCGCGCGTCCCTTCTTGTCGGGCGAGACCAGTGTGGTGGCGGTCGTCAGCGCTACGGCGAGGAACCCCGCGTACGCGAGTGCTGCGACCACACGCGTCACCATCAGGACCGGGAAGCTCGAGGTGGCAGCGCCCACGACGTGGGCTGCCATGAACACGAGGACGAACCTCAGCAGGCTGGACCGTCCGGGCCAGTTGCGGGCAAGCCCGGCCATGAGCGGGGCACCGACGATCATTCCGATCGCGAATGCCGAGGTGAGCATGCCTGTTGTCCCGACTGTCACGTCGAGGTCCGAGGCGATGTTCGGCAAGAGGCCGGCGAGCATGAATTCCGAGGTGCCCATGGCGAAGACCGCCACGGCGAGCAGATACAGCGGGAGAGGCATCGAGTGGCTCCGAGGTGAGGAGAAGCACGAGAAGGTCATCTCGTCACCGCGGTCAGCCCCAGGGGCGCACTCGTCCGGCCGCAGAACGCGGCGAGACGGCAGGACTACGAACTCAGTGGTTCAGGGGGCTGACGGCGTGACCGAAAGCCCCCACCGTGTCTGACTCAGGACTCGACATGGCCCGCACGGTACCTGACCGATGCCTGTCAAGGCACATCGGTTTCACAGCTGTCGGCATGTGTCACCAACGTCATGACCCGCAACACCTAGGACCAGCTGGGAAGGGAGAGACGGACGTGACGGAGCGCGCACCGACGGCGGTGTTGCTGGTGGGCATCACCGGCTCCGGCAAGACCACCCTCGCCCAGGCCCTCGCCGAGCGCGGCATGGTCCGCCTGTCCGTGGACGAGGAGGTCCACCGCCTCCACGGCCGCTACGGCGTCGACTACCCCGAGCACACCTACTTCGAGCGCGAACGCCCCGTCGTCGAGGCCGTCCGCCGCCGGCTTGCCGAGCACCTGGCCGCCGGGCACGACGTCGTCCTCGACCACGGCCTGTGGCTCCGCACCGACCGCAACGCCTGGAAGAAGCTCGTAGAGGCCGCGGGCGGCCGGTGGCGCCTGGTCTACCTGCCCATCGAGAAGGACGAGCTGCTGCGGCGTCTCGCCACGCGCAACGAGCGCGAGGACGCCAACGCGCTGACTGTCAGCCCCCAGGCGCTGGACGACTTCTTCGCCCGCTTCGAGCCCCCGGCCGACGACGAGCAGGCCGTCGTCTACACCGGCGACCTCGACGCTGTGCTCGCTCCCATGAGCTGACCGGCGCCGCTTCACCAGTTCATCCCGCTCCATGGGGCCGTTATCCCCGATCCGGTGCGTGCCCTTGTCATGGCTGCGATCATCGCGCACGACTGCCGTCGGTCGAGGAGCAGGTGCGTGCCCACCAACTTTCTGCCCGAGGAACAGCGCAAACGCTTCGGCCACTTCGCTGAGGAGCCTGGCGAAGGGCAGCTCGCCGGGTCCTTCCTGCTGGATCAGACGGCCCGGCGCCACGCGATGACCGCCAAGGGCGCCCGTAACCGGCTCGGCTCGTGCGCGACGAAGACGTCGCCCCGCCTCTCGCCGCTGATGTTCGCCCACATCAACTTCCACGGCCCCTACAGCTTCGCGCTGCCCGCCGAGGTCCAGGGCGGTCAGCTCCGCGCCACCCGCAAGCCCGCCGACACCGCGGTCCGGATCGCGGGCGCCAGCCCGTCCAGGCTGTCACAGATCACATGGTGTCAAAACTTTTGGCAGTAACACCGGTTCCCTGTTCCGTTCCTACTCGGCCCCAAACTCGCCCGAGCGGATACCCTCGCATGCCCGTCGACATAGCGGATGATCAGCGTGACGCCCGGAATTCCGGGATGGGAAATGGGCCGCGGACCTGCCGCGGCCGCATTCCCCGGGGCTCAGCAGTAGAGGTCGCCGCCCGGAGCCACACCCAGTGTCTGGGCGAATCGCTGGTAGCTGTTCACCCGGCTCTGCACCTGGGCGGGGTTGCGGCCGTCGCATTCCACGGCGCCGTTGATGCTGCGGATGGTCTGCCCGAATCCACGGCTGTTGACCATCGCGTCGTGCGGCGTCATGGTGCCGGGGCCGCGCTGGGTGTTCCAGTACCACAGGGCGGTTTTCCAGGAGACGGCCGCGTCGGTCTGGACGAGCGACGGATTGTTCAGCAAGTTGATTCCGAGGGCGTCGCCCGCCGCCTTGTAGTTGAAGTTCCAGCTGAGCTGGAGCGGACCGCGGCCGTAATAGGCGGCCTGGCCGGCCGGGCAGCCGTAGGGCTGGTTCCGGTCGCAGTAGTGGGGATAGTTGGCCGTGTTCTGCTCCACGATGTGGACCAGGCCCCCGGTCTCGTGGTCGACGTTGGCCAGGAAGGCCGCGGCCTCCTGCCGCTTGACCTGGTCACTGCCGGTGTTGGCGAATCCCGGGTACGCGGCCAGCGCCGCGACCAGCCCGTTGTACGTGTAGAAGGAGTTCCGGCCCGGGAACATCTGCTGGAACTGGGCCTCCGTCACGGGGAACTTTCCGGTCCCCGGGTTCCCGCCTCCCTGACAGGTGTACGGGTCCCAGTACCACGTGCTGATGAGCGGGTCGTAGCCGGGATTGTCGTGCTCGGCGATGTAGTACTTGCCGTCCGTGTACCGGACGACCGTACCCGCCGGATACCAGGCGCCGGCCGTCCAGTTGGACGCGTTGTCGCACGGGCCGGCGGCACTCGCCGTGCCGGACGGCACGGCGAGTGCCGTACCGAACAGAGCCAGTACGGACAGTAGCAAGGTGACGAAGCGGTTTCTTCTCATGGCGGCTCCTGTGGGGTTCGGATCGCTGAGGTGACACTCGCTTGCGGAAAACGCGACGGAGCCGGCGGTGGACACTGCGGCCCGTCTTCCTTGCGCAGTGAATAACTCTTCAACTTCGTTGTCAACGACATGCATCATGGGCGGCCAAACCAGGTGCATTTGGCACCCGGTTCCGGACAACTGTCACTGCGGGGACTTGCGTCGGTGTCGTCCCGCATGGCACTCATGGACCGAAAGCCGGACGCGTTCCGAAGAAATGCCGCTGTCCTTGGACTTCCTGACCGGCGAGCCGTGACGGCTCTGCGATGCCGGTTTCCGGGGCGCTCGCTCCACGGGTCCGTGGAGTACGCCCGCCCGCCATTACCTCTGAACGAGGAGAGACCATGCGTGGAATCAGAGCTGCTCGCTCCGCGGCCGTCGTCCTGGCCGCCGCGGCCACCGGAATCGCCCTCGCCGCGGGGCCGGCGGCCGCCGACGTTCCGATCGGCCAGCCGATGAACGGAAAGATGACCTACTACACCGACAAGGGATTCGGAGCCTGCGGGACGCCCATCGACGCGAACTCCCAGGACCTGGTCGCGGTCTCGCCCTCATGGTGGACCTCCGCCAACCCCAACAACGACCCTCTCTGCAAGGGCATATCGGTCGAGGTCAGCTACAACGGCAAGACCGTCCGAGTGCCGGTCAGGGACAAGTGCCTCTCGTGCGACCGCACCCACATCGACCTCGGCCGGCCGGCCTTCCAGAAGCTGGCACCGCTCGACCGGGGCGTGGTCAACGGCATCACCTGGAAGTTCGTGCGCTGAGCCCGGGGCCCGGCCCCTCACTCCTGCTCGCGGTCCGCGAGCTTCTGCTGCCGGCGAGCCTTCTTGTCCGCCTTGCGGTCCGTCTTGCCGGCACCAGGGGGGTCGGCTCCGCCGGGCGGGACGGCCGCACCGGAGGGGTCTGCGGGCCCATTGCCCGTCTGCCGCGCCGTGATACCGGTCCTGGGTTTGGTCTGTGCTTTGGCCGCTGCCGACAAGGCCCGCGCGACCTCGTGGAGAACCTCCCAGTCCTGGGCGCCGAAGCTGTCCTCATGCGCTTTCCTGAAGCGGCCGAGTTCCTGGCCGAACCGGCCCGCGGATTTCAGGCCTTGATGGATGCGCTGCGCGTCGTCGGCATGCTCGGCCAGCACGTCCGTCAGTTCCCGCCCGGCGGTGATCTGCGGGTAGAGAGTCAGCAGGTCACGGAGGTCCCGTTCCCGTTTCTGCGTCAGGTCCTCCCCCTCCTTCTCCTTGCGCCCGGCGAACGCGGTCACCTTGTCGGTGAACAGCCGCAACGGATCCACAACGGTGAGTGCGACACGCTCGGTGCTGTCGTGCACGTACATCGACCGCGTCTGTGTGGGCACCTGCCCCAGCGTGATACTGACCTCCACGCCGCCGAAGGAGCCACGTACCGTCGTCCCCGTGGAGTCGTCCACATCGTCCTGGAGGATCGCCTTCAGACGGGTCATCAGCTCCTGCCGGAATTCCCGGTCCTCGCCCAGCCTGCCGGGTACGTGCAGCCGTAGATCAAGGTCCTGGACCGGCCGTGCACGCCGCAGCGCTGCCACCCCGCCCCCACCGCCGATGCTCAGGTGCAGCCTGTCGGCACCCAGCAGGTCCTTCACGTCGTCGTTGACGACCCGTTGCAGTGCGGCCGCGGTACCCAGCCGGAACTCGGACTCGGCATCCTCGGCATCGGGCTCCGTGCCGGGCCCGGCCTCACCGACGGCGCGCCGGTCCAGGGCGGCGGAGACGGCGGCATTGCCCATGGTGCGCTGCATGGCTGTCAGCGGATGGACGGCGGGAGAAGGCGCCGGCACCCCGTCGGCAGCCGGCCGCTCCCCGCTCCTCTGCCGGGTATGCCGAGTGTCCTGAGCTCGCATTCCACTCCTCCTCCACCGACTGTCCATCCCGGTCGGGCGCGCCCAAGGCCTTTCGCAGCGTGACCATACCCTGGGAACCCCCTCCGTCTCCGGGTAAAATGGACTTTTGGGCGGCCGTCGGCATCCGGAAGGCGCTGCGGTCGCAGAGCACCCTGTCAGGATCGAACCGGCCGTCCCTCACATGCCGAGTGGTGGCCCTGGGGCTTCATCGACCGCGGAGGGCCGGGCGGATGCGCTCGCACAGGGGGCAACACCTCGACGAAAGCCATCGGACGGATCCAGCGACGCCCACCAGCTCCGCACACCGGACCCTGACACGGCAATCGACCCCGCCGGCGGCCGGGTTGGCCGGTCTGCAGCCTGTCCTGGGCAACCACGCCGTGGCACTGGTCGTCGAGCAACGCGCCGCGAGGAGTCGTCTCGGTGAACTGCTCACCGGACGGGACGGCGGTACCCGGCAGATCAGTGCCGGCCATGTCAGGGACGCCCTGACCCGGCGGCTCACCGAGGGTCCGGTGTTCGGCGCCGACGAGCTCCGGAACATCCAGATCCTCTCCCGGTCCCCGGAGTGGCTCGACGACATCGGCATCGGCCGCTATGAGGACGCCGAGAAGTACACCGAGAAGAGCGACTACCGCGACTGGCTGCGGCTGGAGCCCGGTCAACGCCTGCTCATCGCCACTCTGGAGTGGACGAGGCGCCGGCCGGAAGAGGGCCGGCCCACGCCCATCAGCCCCGCGTACACCCTCGGCCGCCACCTGGCCCTGCGCGGCGGCGGCCTGTCCGAGGACGAGCGCAGGAGCGCCGAAGAAGAACGCGACCGGCAGATCCATGGGGCCTTCGTCGACATGCTGGATCCCCACGCCGCCCCCGTCATGGACGACCCGGACGCGTGGCGGAAGGACGCACGGGCCCGGACCATCCTGACCCGCGTGTTTCTGATCCTGCAAAACGGCCTGAAGGTCTACAAGGAGGGTGCGGATCACATCGACTTCCGGGAAGGGGACGTCGCCCGCGCGCTGGCCCACGGCGGACGGGTCAATATCCGGATCCCGCAGCTGGAGGTCAGGGATTCCGCCTTCGCGCTCACCGACTGGCTCGGGCTGACCCGCGACGGCGGGCAGGATGTGAACCCCCTGGAGCGACGTGCCTTCGGCACCCACCACATGAAGATCGGTGAGAACAAGGGCGGTGTCGCGGGGAAGTTCGAGGAGCAGGGTGGCACGCTCGCATCGGTGAAGAACGTGGTGCAGCCCGGCAAGAAGTTCGAGCGGGTACGGCTCTACGGCCTGGATCTGGCCGCCGGTGGCCTGGGCAGCCGCGACTTCAACGGCGACGTGGTCCTCCCGGACGGCGGGCACGGCCACCTGTTCCTCGGATTCACCCCGCCACGCCGCAACCGCGACGGTGCCCTGCAAGTGGGAATCGAGACCACGTCACCGGGCGGCCCCAGCCCCGTCGGGTACCAGCACACGTGGCGCTCCACCGAGGCCACCGCCAACCCGGAGTCCAGCTTCTACGGGCACAAGAAGGACAAGATCGGCGAGGGGAAGCTCGCCGTGAACCAGCGCTACGTCAACCTCGGCGAGTTCCGGACCCCTACGGGCGGCGGCTGGATGCGGTTCCTCGAGGAGCTGAAGCAGGGCTGGGCACAACGGCTGGCCGCGGCCGAGTCCGATCCTGTCGCACGGCGTGCGCTCTACTCGGAGCTGACCGGCCGCCGCCGGGACGCATGACACGGGACGCTTGACAAGGGAAGAGGCGGCGTCGGACAGGGTGGCGTCGATGCCGAAGCGGGCACCGCGGCCGGTGGCGGCAGTGCCCGACCGAGGTCTTGTCCTCAGCCGGGCTCGTGCAGCCCGCGGGTGGCGTCGACGTTGCGCTTCGTGATGTCACCGGCGAGGCGATCGACGATCCTGCCGTGGAGCGGGTCGAACTCCGCCAGGACCAGCTCAGGGAGCGTGCCCAGGTCCCGGTGGCCGTCGGTCTTGATGGAAAGCCTGATCCTGTCCGGGAACAGGGTTCCGCCGGGGGTGACTTCGAACCGGGCCCAGAAGTGCCGGGCATCCGTTCTGGCCCACTTGGCGATCATGTCCTCGTAGGGGATCATCGCGGAGTTGGTGACGTAGGTGCCGGCCACCAGGTTGGTCGCGTCGGTCGACCCGCCGATCTGCGCACCCTGCACGTGCAGCCATTCCCAGTTCTGCTCCAGTTCGTACGGAGCGCCCAGGAAGCGCTTGGCGTAGGCCACCACTCCGAGAGCGTTCCATCCGTTCATCGCGCTGTCCTGGCCGGCTCCGCGGTCCACGGCGGTCAGTTCCGTGCCCGGCACCCAGCCGGTGTCCGGGCGGGATGTGGTGAGACGGGCGTACTCGCTGTGCAGCGCGCGCTGCGTTTCCTCGGCCATGTCCGGATCGAAGAACTCGGCGTCGCCGAACCGTCGGTTCGCTATGCGGATGCGGTGCGCGGCGGCGCGGACCGTGGAGGCCGTGGAGACGTACATGATCCGCGTCCGGTCTCCCGGGAAACGGCCTTCGTACGCGAAGAAGTTGGCGCCGTTGTCCTTGTTCCGGAAAAGCGCGTGCCGTTGTTCGTACTGGCGCTCGGCGAGACGCTCGTATCGCACGCCGTCGAAATGACGGGCCGTGTCCTCGTCGGCGCCGAGCACGTGCAGGGCCTCGTCGCCGGACAGGTCCAGGCCGTACAGATACCCTTCCGCCCGCGGTACACGCGAGCCGCCGGAGGTGTTCCAGATTTGCGGACCGTGCCTGATGATCGCGGCGACGAGGCCGGGCGTGGCGCGGCCCAGGGCTTCTTCGTCGACACGGCTGGTGGTCTTGGCGACGCTGTCGTAGTGGAAGAGGCCACCGAGCTCGTGCCAGAGGTGGCGCCATGCGGAACCCCTCTCCCGGTAGGCGCCCTTGATGAGATCGTCGAGGGCACTCGACCGGACGTCGCCGGCGAAGCCGATGGCACCAAGTGCGGCCGTCAGCCTGTCGACGCCGCCGTATTCCGCGAAGAGCAGCCTGCCGTCGGTCTTCTTCACAAAGGCGTACTCGGCGCTCGGGTTGTGCGAGTCCTGGTAGATCCGCTCGTCGTAGTTCGCCAGGTGCATCGCGCGCTGTACGACCGGAGTGCTCGCGGGGGGTGCGGGCACTGTGCCGAGAGGCCGCTGCTTTGTCGCTTGCCCTGTCGCTTGCTTTGTCGCTCCCACCGAGGCGCTCATGACCCGTGACGCGTTGGCCTCGGCCTCCCGTTCGAAGCGGTCGTCCGGGTCGCTCACCGCGAAGCCGTGACCGGTGTCGGTACCCGCCACCGGGCCCCTGCGCTGCTGGATGACGTGGGTGAGCTCGTGCGCCAAGGTGACCTTGTCCGCTCCGTCGCGGCCGATGACGACATGACTGCCGGCGGTGTAGGCGCGCGCCCCGATTTCCCTGGCCGAGCGCTGGGCGGCGGCATCGGTATGGACGCGTACGTCGGACAGATCGGCACCGAGCCGCGCTTCCATGTCGCTCCGGGTGGTGACGTCGAGCGGACGGCCACCGCTGCGCAACACCTCGGGCACGGTGGACTGCTCGCGGGATGCGCCGCCCGCTTGCAGCATCCTGAGGACCGCGCCGTTTCCGGCCGCCCGCTGGAGAGCCAGAAGCAATGAGGCTCTCCCCGGGGGCGCCACGGCCGACGCGGGCCCGGCCTCTCCGGACCGGGTCGGCTTCCGCGCCGGACGCTGCGACCGATCCGATATCGGATCTTGACTGCGCATGCTCCTCCTCGAGGCGGGACCATCACACCGTGGCCCGTGACGTAGAGCAGCGTCAAGGACGTGCCGTCTCACGCCCGTAAGGCCGTTTCTCGCCATCGGGCCGATTTTCCCGTTGCGCAGAAACGGTTCTTGAAGGAATTCCGGCCATGCCGTTCGGTCATATCTGTGGCGTGCAGGCCCTCTTGACATGCAGCCAGGCAGCTTCGGTGGTAAGGGGTCTCACCCGGAATGATGTACGCCGGATGCCCCTGTTTGCAGCTGAAATGCCATCCAGCCCCTGGCGCCGGAGCCGCACCGTCCGGGTAGCCCGGAGCCTCACCCCGATGGTGGCCGGTTCGCTCGGGTGCGGCGGTGAGTGCTGGCGGCATACTCTCGACCGGTCGGACGTCGTCCCCGCGTGAATCATCGGTTTTCTGCCCCATTCCGGGGGCTCATTGTCGCGCGCCCCCGTGATGTTTCATGCGTCAAACAAAAGGCTGGAGGGGATCGTTGTGCCGGATGTCGCCAGCATCCAGGAAGTTCCCATCGGAAATGGAACTACGGCCTCGACACCGCATTCCGTGGCAGTCGGCAACTTCGGATACGTGTGGGTGACCACCGGCAATAAGAGGGTGTTCCGCGTCCATCCCGCCACCCCCACGTCCCAGACGCCGATCAGCCACGCCGGCATCCCCGACCTCACCGCGGGCGTCATGAAGGACCCGGGATCGGATCAGCAGAGGATCTGGTTCGCGGCTCCGGTACGCCAGGACCCCATCGTCTCCATGGAGACCGTGGGCCAGTTCCCGACGCGCATCTTCCCGCTGGAGGCCAACGCCAAAGCGGAGAGCATCAAGCTCAGGACGACCAACATCGGCAGCGAAGGCACCCCCGTCAACGCGTACAGCCTCCTGTTCGCCGAACCGGAGAACAAGTACATCGGGATTCTCGCCATTCCTTCCCAGGACGGGCAGATCGACCGGCTGCCCGTCGCCCAGGACACCTGGCTGTGGGACGTGGCCGTCACCACGGCGCCGGGCGGCAAGCTTCACACCTACTGGGCCACAGGCCAGAAGCGGACCGCCACTCCCGTCAGGTCGGAGAACGGCCTGTACCGCCGCCTCCCCGGTCAGATGGCCTGGGAGCGGATCGAGGTGCTCCGGGGGCCGGAGCACAAGCCCTGCTACATCATCGCGGACACGGAAGCGGTGTGGCTGACCACGAAGACCCCGAACATGGTGATCCGCATCTCCCTCGACGGCGACATGTCGGTCAAGGCCGAGGATCTGGGTACCGCGGCTCCGGAGCAGCTGGCGTTCGGCACAGAGGGCCAGGTGTGGGTGGCCTCCAGCGCGGGCCTGCACGAATTCGACGCCCGCCTGTCGGGGCCGGGTTCCCTGGTGAGCCTCCCGAGCGGCGGTGGAGCGAAGGGGCTCTGTGTCGGCAGGAACGGAGAGCTCTGGTACACGAATCCCACGCGAAAGACCCTGGGCTCCTACACCCCTCCCCCGCCCCCGTTCGGCGCGGCCACGCTCAGCGGCCGGACCCAGGTGGTGTCGCACGGGGCTGCCCAGGTCCAGATGAAGGACGTCGTCGAGCGTCCGCTGGTCGCGGAGTACGTGGCCAACGGCAGGCCGATTCCGGGTATTCCGCTGACCTGCCGCGTCCAGGCGCAGGGAGCGAGGTTCGACGACGGAGCCCAGGAACGCGTGTTGCTCACCGATCAGCGTGGCCGCGTCGTTCTTCCCGACGTGGTCGCCGGGGACGTCGAGGAGACGGCGGTCCTGAGCGTCGGGCTCGGCTCCAGTGAGCCGCACGCCGCCACCACGCTGGAGATCACCCCGGCCTAGCGCGACGCAGCACCTCATCCGGCCCTTTCACCCCTACGGAGGGAGCACCGAATGCCGTCCGCAGCGCCGCCAGCCGGTGACACCGGCAAGTACCCCATCAACGCCGCCGCCGTCGATCTGACGTGGAACGGCGACGACCGGAACGTCTGGTTCGTGACCGCCGAAGGCATCGTCGGAGTCTTCGAACCCCGCAGCCCGTGGAGCAGCAGTCTCTTCACCCCGGGCTCGGGTGCCACCGGCAACGCGTCCTCCATCGTCGCCTGGCCGGGCCACGGCGTGTGGACCTTCGTCACCGGGCAGAACGACTGCGCCTTCGTCAAGTGTGATCTCAACGGCCTCTATCAGACACACCCGCTGAGCAGCCGGACGGAGTGCCGGTCCCTGACCCTCGCCCAGGGCCCCGGTGGGCACGCGTGCGTCGTCGCGGCGCTGACCGACTGGAAGATGCTCGCCTTCGTCGAGCCCGGGGGCGCCATCTCCTACTCGCGGGGGTACCCGGCGGGCCTGTACGCGGTCGCGGCCGCGCAACAGGACCCGGCGCTCCTGTGGATCAGCTCCCCGGGCGGCAGGTCACTGGCCACCTATGACGTGCGCACCGGTGAGTTCTCCCAGCCGGTCAGCATCGGGGCGGAGGCCCGGGACATCGCCGTCACGCCGACGGGCGACGCCGTGTGGGCGGCCACTCCCGACAACGTGCTCTTCAAGTACACCGCCCAGGGCGGCGTGGTGCATCGCGTCGAGACCCAGTATCCGGCCCACCGCCTGACCGCGACGGCGGACGGGACACTGTGGTTCGCCGGCACGGAGGGCAACACCATCGGGTACGTCCTGCCGGGGCAGACCAGGGCCGCCACGATTCCCATGGGTGACGGCAGCCGGCCTTCGGGGGTCACCGTCTCCGGGGACGGTCAGCTGTGGGTCGCCCTGTCCGGGGAGAGGGCCCTGCAGCAGGTGTCCCGGTACCGGCTCGCCGTGGAGTCCGGGGACGGGCAGTCGGCCATGGCCGGCCAGCGCTTCCCCGAACCCCTCGTGGTCAAGGCCACGCAGCTCGACGGCACGCCGGTCGGAGGGCAGAAGATCGAGTTCCGTGTAGAGGGCGGGTCGGCGGTCTTCGAGAACGGCGAGCCTGTCGAGATCAGGCACACCGAGGCCGATGGTGTGGCGACCAGCTCGCTGCTCAAGGCGCTCATGGAAGGCCCCTGCGTCGTCACCGCACGCTGGACGGAGACCGAGGCCGTCGCCTCCTTCTCCCGGCTGACCGTCACCCCGCCGGTGGGTGCCGCGCACCACGTCCGCTACGTCTCGGGCGCCGGGCAGACCGTACCCCCGGGGAAGTCCTTCGACGCACCGATGAAGGTCATCGTGGAGGACCAGAACGGTATCCCCGTGCCGGGCGCCGAGGTCACGTTCCGGATCGTCGACGAGGGCGCGGCGACGTTCCCCGGCGGAGTGGAGACGGCCAAGGTGACCAGCGAGGCCGACGGTTCGGCCATGTCTCCTGTCCTGACGGCCGGTGACAAGGCCGATGTGTTCGCCGTACGGGTCTGGGTGGCGAAGACCCCGGTGAGTCTGCTGCTCGACCAGTACATCCAGTGACAGCCGCCTACTGACCGGCCTGCCCGGATCCCGCCCCGGGGCGGGATCCGGGGTCCGGCGGCCACGTGCCCGTATCTCTCGGTACAGACGGAGGAACGCGCCCCCACCATGCCCGACAACGATTCGCTGCTGCGCACCGAGTACGACTTCGAACTCCCCCACGGCTATGTGGACGCCGCGGGCACCGTGCACCGCCAGGGCGCCATGCGGCTCGCCACGGCCCGCGACGAGTTGTCTCCCCTGATCGACCAGCGGGTCAGGGAGAACCCCGCCTATCTGGGGGTCGTCCTCCTCAGCCTCGTCATCACGCGGCTGGGGACCGTGAGCGACATCCACGCGGGCGTGGTGGAGCAGCTCTTCGCCAGGGATCTCGCCTATCTCCAGGACCTCTACCGGCGCATCAACGGCCTGGACTCCGGCCACGGCGCCGTCGCCTGTCCCTCCTGCGGGACCAGCTTCGCCCTGCCCGGACCGGCCTCGGGCGGCCGCCTGGGGGAAGAATGACGCACCCGGAGCGCCTGCTCCGTGAAGAGAGCGCCTACATCGCCTACCACTTCCACTGGGCGTACGAGGACATCCTCACCTTGCCGCACGCGGAGCGGCGCGCATGGGTGCGTGAGATCGCGCGGATCAACTCCTCCATCAGTGAGGGGCGGTGAGTGTGGTGGGCGTGATGAAGGGGTTGAGCCCGTTGAGCCCTTTCAAGCCGGGACGGTGGTGGCGGGGGCGGCGTACGGACCCGGCGCCCGCCCCGGCCCCGGCCTCCCCGGCGGCGGGGCTCCGCCCGGGCCTCCGCCGCGTGCGGACTGGCGCGTGGTCGCGCCCGTCGGGCTGTTACGGACGCCGGTGCCGCTCCCCTGTGGGCTTGTCGGCTTCCGGCAGGGCCTCGCGGCCTGGCGCCCGGCGCCGCTCGTCACGGCCGACGGCCGACTGCTGCCGCGCGGGGTGCCGTTGGCGCTGGCGCCGGCCGACCGTGGCGCTCCCCTGACCGGGGTGGCGGTGGCGGAAGTGCCCATGGTCGCCGGGGCACTGTCGCGGTCCGGGATGTCGGGGTGGGCCCTTCCCCGGCCCCGCCCCTTCCCGGAACCGGGAGCTTCACCCCCGTTCCCCCGGTCGGCGCGAGGCACGTCGACCGACGGTCCGGCGAGTACGGGGTGGGCACCCGGCATGAGGGCGGGTCCGTCGGGCACCACCGCCTCCCCTCGGGGCAAGGAAACGGTGCGGAACGACGAGCCCGGAGCGAGCCCGACGACCGGCCCGGCGCCTCGGAGGGTGCGGGACGTCCCGAACCCCGCGCCCCTGGGCCCACGAGCGACCCAGGGCGTCACCGGGGCCGACGGGCCCGGGGCGAACCCCACGAAGCCGGTGCCTCGGGAGCCCGGGGCACGGCAGGCGCGAGGCCGGCCGACGGCCCGGCCCTCCCGTGAACCCTGGGCGCGACGCGGACGGCGGAGTCCGGGGTGAGCCGTTCGCCACCGGCCCCATGGACGGTTCGGTACGCACCGAGGGCCCGCGGGGACCGGGCGAGGTCTCCGTGCGCGGGCCGCTCAGGAACCCGGGGCGCGACGGAGACGACCTCGGCCACCACGAAGCCCACAGCGTGGGCTCACTCGAAGAGCTGGGACGCAACGGGGACCGACGGGGGCCGGGCGGGGCTTCCGACCCCAACTCGTCATGGAGCCCCGGGCACCATCACGGCCTGTCGGCCCGGGACGGAGAGCCCGGCCTCCCCCTCGACAGGACCTCCGGCACCGCCCAGGCCAACTGGACGGAGGCGGAGCCGACGGCCCCGGCCCGGTCACGGGCCCGGAACAGCACCGTGCCCAACCGCGCCAGGACGAAGCACCCCGCACCTCGTGGGCCCCCGGGCACCGCGAAAGCCGACCGCCCCGGGACAGCACCGACACTCCCGGCCCACCACAAGCCCTGGGGCACCGCATCGACCGACCGAGCCGAGACCAGGCCGCCGGCCTCGGTCTTCCTTGGAGCCGTAGACGCCGCCAACGCCCGTCCGACCGGGACGCAGCCGACGCCCCCGGCGCAGCAAAGGGCTGGGACACCACCAGGACCAACCCGGCCAAGGCAAACCCCCGGTCCCGGCCTTCCCCGGAACCCCGGCCACCCCCAGCGTCAACCGGACCGAGTCGCAGCAGACGCCCCTGGCCCGTCAAGGGCCCCGGGGCACCGCCAAGGCCGGCCGGGACATGGCGAAGTCCCCGATCCCGGCTCCCCGAGCGGTCCCGGCCCCGCCGAGCCCCGGGGCGGCCACAGCGAGGCCCGGGCGACGCCTCCGCAAGGTTCCGGGCGCCCCCGGGCCGGCAGGACCACGACGCGTTCCCCATCACGGCGCCATTGGGAGTCCCGGAGCATCTCAGCGGCCGACAGGCCCCGGCGAACCATCCGGGCCCAACCCTCCGTGGGGTCCAGGGCAGAGCCCCGGTTCGGGGAAGGGGCGGGATCGAGGCGCCCTCCCCACCCCCGGTGCCCTCCCCACCACCGGCCCCCGGCACCGACTCGGCGTCGGGCAGCCGCTCCCCACGTACCCGGCACCGCCATGCCGTTCGTCACCCCCCCCTCGCCGGAAGCGGACGGCCGACCGGCGCAGCGGCCGGCGAACCGTCCACCGCCGCCCCCTCGTTCGCATCCGCCCCGGCCCCCACCCCGGCCCCGCAGGCCGCGCGAAACCCTGCCCCACCGGACACCGCGTCCATCGCCCGGGAGGTCGCCCAGGAGGTCGCCCGGCGGCACGCCGGGCTCCTGGCCGAGGCCGTGGTCCCGGCCCTCGGGTTCTCTCGACGGACGCGCCGGGCGGCGACGCGGTGGCAGTCGCAGTCACCGCCGGCTCGACCGCCGACGGAAGACAGCCCCTGGGGTACCTACCCACCCCGCTGACGCCCCGCAGACGCCCCACGCGTCGCCCCCGAAGCAGCCGCACCGCCCGACCCCACGGAGTGCTCGCACATGCCGGACCAGCCCTTCGCCGTCAGTTCCCACTTCCAGCTCTCCATAGGCATGCACGCCCTCGGCTCCTTCACGTCCTGTGACGGGCTCGGCTGCGCCATGGACGTCGAGGAGCGCGTCGAGGGCGGGACGAACGGGCACGTGTGGCAGCTGCCGACGCGGCTGCGCTACACGAACGTCGTACTCAGCAGGCCGCTGACGCAGGAGACCGTGCTCGTCTGGGCCTGGCTGCGGGCGCAGGTGATCGAACCGGTGCGGCTGCCGGGGCAGCTCGTCGCCCTCGGCCCGGACCGGCAGCCCATGGTGCGGTGGCTCCTCGACGGTGTGCTGCCGGTGCGCTGGAGCGGGCCGACGTTCGATGCGGACCAGTCGCAGCCGGCCCGGGAGACCTTGGAGATCACCCACAACGGATTCCTGGGCATCACCGTCTGACCCGTCCGAACGTCCGCCCCGTCCGCCCCCGCCCGACCCGTCGAGAGGACCACATGCTGTCCGAGCTCCTGGGAGGCGCGCCGGTACGGGCCGCCCTCGTGATCTACGACCCGCCGGCGGGGACCGGCAACGCCCCGGGGCCGGAACGCGGCCGCGTCCGCTTCCACTTCAACCCCGACCGGGTCCAGGTCGGCAAGCGGGCCCGCTGGGACCGCAGCCCGGCGCCCTCCGGCGAGGAGGCGGCACGGGCGCAGTTCGTGGGGGCCCAGCCGCGCACGATGACGCTGGAGGTGTTCCTCGACGCGGGCGACTTCCGCTCCAGCGTGCAGGACCAGGTGGAGAAGCTGCTCGGCTGTTGCGCCCCGACCGCGCGGAGCGCCACCGCGAAGCCCGCGTCGGCGCCCTGGGTGCGGCTGGAGTGGGGGCGTTCGCGCACGACCGCGTTCCTCGCGCTGGTGACGCAGGTCGACGCGGCGTACACCCGGTTCGGGCACGACGGGACACCGCTGCGCGCCACCTGCACCGTCTCCCTGGAGGAGGTGGGCGGCGCGACGCCCCGGCAGAACCCGACGTCGGGTGCCGACGGGCCGGTGGACACCCATCTCGTGGTGGCGGGCGACACCCTGGCCGGGCTGGCGTGGCAGGCGTACGGCGACCCCACGAGGTGGCGGGCGATCGCCGAGGCCAACGGCGTCGACGATCCGGCGCGGGTGCCCGTGGGCACGGTGCTGGTCCTGCCGGTCCTGGAGGAGCGCCCCGCGGGAGGTGCCGGGTGACGGAGAGGCTCTACGCGGCGGAGCCGGTCATCGCCTTCGGCTCCCCGCTGCAGGAGCTGTGGGCGGAACGGCTGGTGGAGGCTTCCGTGGACACGTCGGTGGGTCTGCCGGCCCGCGCGACCCTACGGTTCCGCGATCCCGGGCACCGCCTCCTGGCGGCGGCGCGGATCAGCGTCGGGGCGCCGCTGACCGTAGCGGTGGCCGCCGCACGCCGCCGTACCCGGGCGGTGATCTTCGACGGCGAGGTCACGGCGCTGGAGACCGAGGTGGACGCCGACGGGACGTTCACGACCGTGCGGGCCACGGACCGGGGGCACCGGCTGACCCGGGGGCGGCGGGTGGCCGCCTACGTCGACACCACGGTGGCCGAGGTCGCCCGGCAGGCCGCCTCCCGGCACGGGCTGACGACGGGCCGGATCGACGCCGAGCGCACCCGCATCCCGCACGTGGCCCAGCCCAACCTGACCGACTGGGAGTTGCTGAACCATCTCGCCGACCAGCGCGGCCTGCGCCTGACGGTCGAGGGGAGCACCCTGCACATGCGCCGGCCGGCCGCCGCCGACGCGGCGCCCGCGCCCGGCACGGGCGCGGACCGGAGCCCGTTCGTCCTGGAGCACGGGGTGAACCTGCTGGCGCTGCGCGCCGCCGTGTCCTCCGAGGGCCAGGTCGCCGAGGTGGAGGTCCGGGGCTGGGATCCCGACGGCAAGGCCGCGCTGTCCGCGAAGGCCGGTGCGGGCGACAGCGAACGGCTGCGCCTGGGCGTCACGCCCGCGCGGCTCGGCAAGGCCTTCCCCGGGCCGGCGCCGGAGCTGCTCGTGGGCGGCCGGGCCCACACCACCGCCCCGCAGGTGGACGCGGCGGCCCGCGCGGTCGCGGCGGAGTCGGCGGCCGCGATGGCCACGCTGGCCGCCGAGGTCGCGGGCGCCCCCGAGCTGCGGGCGGGCGTGCCGGTGACCCTGGCCGGGGTGGGTGAGCCGTTCACCGGCAAGTACACCGTCACCTCCTGCGGTCACGTCTTCGACGGGGACCGGGGCTACCGGACCCTGGTCCGGGTGGGCCCGCTTCCCCCGCCCGTCGTGCCCTACCCGCCGCCCCTGTGCGCGCCGGGCGTCGCGGTGGGCATCGTCACGGACATCAAGGAGCCGGGGAAGGGCCAGCGTGGCGCCGTACGGCTGCGTCTGCCGTGGCTCTCCCAGGACTATGTGACGGACTGGGTCCGTACCGTCCAGTGGGGCGGGGCCGGTGGCGGCGGCGTCTTCGCTCCGGAGGCCGGGGACGAGGTCCTGGTCGGCTTCGAGCACGGGCGGCTGGACCGGCCCTACGTCCTCGGCGGGCTCTACAACGGCCTCGACGCCCCCACCGACCACGGCCTGCCGCTGGTCGACGCCGGTACGGGCCGGGCCAACAGGAGTTCCCTGGCGTCCCGTTCGGGCGATCGCCTCGAACTGCTCAGCGCGGCCGACGGCCCTCAGGGAGTCCGGCTTCTGAGCGGCGACGGCAAGCTCGTCACCCACCTCGACCGGAAGGACACCACCATCGCCTTCGCGGCGGGGGAAGAAGGGAAGACCGTACGGGTCTCGCTCGACGGCCGCGGCGACGGCACCCTGACCATCGACGCGGGCGAGACGGGCACCCTGATCCTCAAGGCCGGCACGGTGACCGTCACCGCGGCCGGAAGCGGCGGCGGGCAGCTGACGCTGGAGGGCGCCACCGTCACGGTCAAGAGCGGCGGCGAGCTCAAGCTCGAAGGGCAGCGGACCACCATCACCGGCAACACCGTCGACATCAACTGACCTGGCACGGAGGGGAGACGACCGTGGACATCATCGGCGCGGGGTGGGCGTTCCCCGCCGTCATCACCGGCACCGGCCGCGTGGGCCTGGCGACCGGCAGCGACGACGTGGAGCAGGCCGTGCGGATCATCCTGTCCACCGCGCCGGGCGAGCGACCGATGCGGCCGGAGTTCGGTTGCGGTATCCATGGCCTCGTCTTCGACTCGCTCGACGCCACGACCGTCGCCCGCGCCGATGTGGAGGTGCGCCGGGCACTCGACCGGTGGGAGCCGCGGATCGAGGTCGACGACCTGCTGTTCAGCACGGACACCGTGGACATCGGCGTGCTCTACATCGACATCCGCTACCGGCTGCGCGCCACCAACGAACCCCGCAACCTCGTCTTCCCCTTCTACACCCTGCCCGGAGACTCCCCGAGTGAGTGACCTCCCCATGGCCGATCCGCCGCCCGAGCGATCCACTTTGTCCGATGCATCCGATGCCTCCTACTCGTCCGGCGTTCCCGTTCCCGACCTGGACGACCTGCGCTTCCAGCCGCTCGTGGACGCCGCCAAGCGTGCCCTGCCGCAGCGCGCGCCCGAGTGGACCGACCACAACGTCTCCGACCCCGGCATCACCCTGATCGAGGCCTGCGCCGAGCGGACCGACCAGCTGCTCTACCGCGTCCATCGCATGACGGAGCGTCAGCGCTTTGCCCTGCTGCGCCTCATGGGCATCACGCCGCTCCCCGCCTCACCCGCCCGGATCACCGTCGTGCTCGCACGCACCGACGGTACGACCGGGCGCCGCGAGATCCCTGAGGGCACCGAGGTCAGGACCGAGGGCGAGCAGCCTGTCGTCCTGGCGACCACCGCACCGCTCACCCTCGCCGAGAACCAGTCCACGGGAGTGGTGGAGGCGCTCGAGCAACTCGTTCCGGTCGCCGAGGTGCTGGGCACGTCCGACGGCCTTCCGGGCGGTCGCTTCGCGACAAGCCACCGCCCCTGGGGGCCCGGTACTCCGGTCGCGGAGCCTCCGTTCGGCCCGCCGCTGACGGTCCAGGTCGGGGACGCCGTCTGGCCGGCGGTGCGTACGTTCGCCGAGGCCGGGCCGAACGACCCGGTCCACTGGTGGGACGACGCCTCGTGCGAGGTCGTCCTCGGCCCTCTGGTCCCCGCCGAGGGCGGGCCCGAGCCGCACGGGGACGTACCGGCGGAAGGCACGAGGATCAGCGTGGAGTACCACGTGTACCGGGGCCGTAAGGGCGGTGTTCCCCTCGGCACACCGCTGACGGTGGTGTCACAGGCCGGGCTGAGCGCCACCGCCCACGGCGTGCTCGCCCCCGCCGAGGACGCGGAGGACTGGCGGCAGGCGCTGGAACGCGCGGGGCTGGGCCTCGCCCCGTCACGCCGCGCGGTCACCGCCGCCGACCACGAGCAGATCATCGAGGAACACGTGGCCGGACTGGCCCGGGTCCGGGTCACGGCGCTCACCCGGCCCACCGACTCACACGTGCCCACCGCCCTCACGCAACCGCCGCGCCCGGCCGAGGTCCTCGCCTGCGTCGTCGCCGCCCGGGACCCGCTGCGGGCCGTGCACTACTTCGACGTCGGCGGAGTGATCGCCCCTCTTCCGCTGTCTCTGGAAGGGCCGGGCGGCGAGCCCGACGACGGTGACGCGGTGCCCCAGCCCGTCGCGGACGCCAAGTGCCTCGACGCCGTCATCCGCACCGGCGAGGGCGAGCCCAGACTGTGGTTCTACGGGACCCAGTGCCTCTGGGACGGTGAGGACGGTGAGAACGCGTCATCACAGGACATCAGCAGCGCGTTCCCCGACCTGCCGGACGACTTCTCGTCGCAACTCGACGAGGTCGCCGTCCTCGCCGACCCCGCCTCGGCCGACGCGTACGAATTGTTCTTCTTCAAGGGCGAGACCTTCTACCACCGCGCCTACACCTGCACCGACCGGGCCTTCGTACCGCAGGCGGACAGCCGGGGGGTGCGGTCCCTGATCTCGGAGGCGTTCCCCGGCCTCTCCCCGCAGTGCCAGGTGTCCCCGGACGCCGTGGTCGTCATCGGCGGCGTCTTCTTCTTCATGAAGGGGACGAGGACCGAGCCCGCCCTCTGGCGTCGCGAGGACGACCCGCTCCACGTCCTCCTGGTGCCCCTCTTCGAGGGCGATCCGGCGCAGGCCCCGCCCGGTGACGCGTTCGACGTCCCCCCGGACGTCCTGAACTCGGTGGTGGGCGTCGTCGACGCCTCCCGGCTGCTGGGCGAACGGCTGCGGGTCGGGAAACCCCGCTACCACCGCTTCGGGATCGCGGCGACCGTACGCCCCTGGAGCAGCACGACGGCCGACCGCGAGCGGACCGAGCGGGCGGCCGAACGGGCCCTGCGCCGCTACTTCCACCCCACGGCCGGCGGACCGGACGGTCGGGGCTGGCCGTGGGGCCGGCGCGTCCACGCGGGCGACGTCTTCACCGTGCTGGAGGCGGTGCCGGAGGTCCGGGCCACGACCGACGTGAGCCTGCTCGCCGACGACGGCGACGGGGCCGTGCCGTCCGTCGAGGTCTCGGACGGCGGACTGGTCCTCGTGGGCGACACGGTCATCGACGTCGACATCACCGAAGGCTGAGGAAGAGAGGACCGCACATGTCCGCGTACTCCGCACGTCCCCTCCCCCTGCCGGCCGTCTACGGGCACGGCACGGTCGCGCTCGCGTTCGCGGCCGCGATCGGCGAGGCCATGGCCCCCGCCGAGGAACGGATCGACGGTCTGGACGCGGTGCTCGACCCCTGGCGGGCGCCACCGGCCTTCCTGGACTGGCTGATCCGGATCACCGGCGCCCGGGTGGAGCCGGGCTGGCCGGAGGGCCTGCGACGCAAGGCCGTCGACCTCGCGCCCCGCCTGGCCGCTCATCGCGGGACGCCGTACGGGCTGCTGCTGGAGGCCCGGGAGATCCACGGCTGGGCGCCGCCCGACTTCGCGCTCGTCGTAGACGACCCCGGCCGCGTCTTCACCCACGACGACCCGGTACCCCGCGCCGGACGCATGCTCACCGTCACCCTGACCGCCCCGGCCGGGGAGGACCAGCGGGCCCTCGAGAGCCGCCTCACGCGCCTGGTACGGGCGCACTGCCCCGCCCACCTCCCCTTCAAGGTCACGGTCACCCTCGCGCACAAGGCTCCTGACGAGAGGTCACAGCAGGGATGAGTCTGCCGACACCCGAGTACGACGGACGCACCCGCGACGAGGTCGTCGCCGGCACCGTCGCCGCCGTACGGCGGAAGGTGGGGACCTGGACCGGTCAGGACCGGACGGACCCCGGCCGGGGCCTGATCGAGACGTGCACCGACATGGTCATGGCTCTGCGCGACCGGCTCAACCTGGCCCCCGACCAGCGCCGGCTGCAGATGCTGCGGCTCCTGGGCGTACGGCCGTACCGGCCCGCGCCCGCGCAGACCGAGGTCGTCCTCCAGCTCGCCGCGCCGTCGCCCGAGCCGGTGGTCGTCCCCGCGGGCCAGGAGGTCGCCACACGACCGGTGGGGGAAGCGGAACCGGTCGTCTTCAGCACGCTGACGGAGGCGGCGCTCAACCCCTGTGTCCTCGTCGCCGCCGGGGACTTCGCGGAATCGAGGAAGGCCGACGGCGCCCTGGAGGGCATGCTGACCGCCTTCGGCCCGGGGGTGGGCCGGACCGTCGAGCCGGGCGGCCCCGCCTTCGCCGGACCGGCCTTCCACCTCAATCTCCCCTACTTCGGCGACTTCCCGCCGCCCGGGGACGCCTTCGCGGACACCGGCCCGGTGAGCACGGGCGGTGGCGACCCCCCATCCTCGTCGTACGCCCTGGTCGTCCTGTCGGTACCCGTACCGAGTACGCGCGTGACGCTGGACGTGAGCATGGGCGCCGGTCTCGCACCCAAGGTCGGCACGGGCGTCACCCGGGGGCACTGGGAGGCCTGGCAGGGCACGCACTGGACCGGCTGCCGGGTCGTCACGGACACCATGACCGTCCAGGGCCGGCCAGGCAAGGTCACGCTCGACCTTCCCCCCGCCCACGCGCCCGCCCAGCTCCTGCTCCACCGGGCAGCCGGCGAGGGTGGCAGCGACTCCGTGCAGCGCCTGAGGGACGTCGGGCTGATCCGCTACCGCGCCGATGCGGGCCGGAGCCCGCTGACCCGGGTCGCGCTCGACCCGGTGCTCGCCGTCTCCGTCCCCGTCGTCCAGGCAGGGCTGGTACGGAACGAGACCCTGGGCACCGCGACGGGCACCCGCGGCGAACGCCTCCGCTTCGCGCATCCGCCGCTGCCCCGCAGCACCGACCCCCTCGTCGTCGAAGCCGTACTCGGCGAGCGGACCGCACAGTGGACGTATGTCGCCTCGCTCGCCGGATCGGGCCCCGACGACCGGCACTTCACTCTCGACCCGCGCACCGGGGAGGCCGTCTTCGCGCCCGTCGTGGCCGGCGCCCGGGGGCCACGCCAGCACGGTGCGCCGCTGCCGGCGGGTGCGGTCGTACGGATCCGGCGCTATCTGACCGGCGGCGGCGCCCGCGGCAACGTACCCGCCCGCACCATCACCGTGCTGCGCACACCGCTGCCGTACGTCTCCTCCGTGACCAATCCCGCACCGGCGGTCGGCGGCACGGAACGCGAGAGCGCCGCCGCCTGCGCGACGCGGCTGCCGCTGGGCTCCCCGGTTCCGGAGCGGGCGGTCGTCCCCGTCGACTACGAACAGCTCGCGCTGGCCGCGTCGGCGGGCATGGCCCGTATCCACCACGTCCGGGACGCACCCGACGACGCGCTCGACCCGGCCCGCAACTACCTGCCGTGGCGGCCCGCCAAGACGGACGTCGCCTTCACCCTGGCGCCCGGCACGCCGACGCTTCCCGCAGGGATACAGGTCACCACGGAGGACGACGAGACGGTCTTCACCACGACAAGGGAAGCCACGCGCGTACCGCCGGACGCGATGGGCGCGGCACGCCTCGGGCTCGTCCCCGGCGTCACCGCCGCCGTCGGGATGTTCGAGGCGGGTGACTACCAGGCGGACGGGGAGTTCTCCGGGCCCTTCAAAGAGGGCGGTGGGCTGGTACTGGCCCTGGTGGAGATCAAGAAGCCGCATGATCCGGGCCGCCTCACGCTCTGGGTGACGGCAGGAGGGGACCGCCGGCCGGAGGACCGCATCGCGGTGTCCGTGTTCGCGCCGAGCAAGGCGGCGCCGTGGTGGGACACCGCCGCTCCCCTCGCCTACGCCTCCGCGCCCGCGCAAGAGATCACTCTGGCGGACGGGACGACGGTCTTTGCCCATCCCGTCCACGTCAGCGGGTCCGCGCGGTGGCAGGCGGCCGTCGCAGGCGGCGCCCTCGTCAGCACGGCACCGGACGCCGTCGACAGGCAGGGCGAGGGCTTCCCGACCGAAGAAGCCGCATGTTGGATCGCCGTCCAGATCCTCGACCCCCATGGCACCCCCACCACGCCGTACACGGTCTACGCCGACTCCGGGACGACGGACCCCGTTCCTGCCGAGCAGTACGAGGAGCACGACCGGGCACGCGAGCCGTTCTCGTCCACGGACAAGCCCGGTCAGGTCTACCCCCTGCTGCACTCCCCGGTGTACGTCCCGGAGAACGAGCGGCTCCCCGAGGTCCGTGTCGGCAACGAGAACTGGCGTACCGTCACGTCCTTCCACGATTCCCTTGAGAACAGCAAGGACGTGGTCATCAACGCCAGTACGGGCCAGGTCCACTTCGGCCCGGAGGTGACGGGAGGCCCCTCGGGCACCCGGCAGTACGGCGCCATCCCTCTGCCCCCGGGCACGCCCATCACCGTGGACGGCCCGTACAAGACCACGCTCGGCGCGGCGGGCAACGACATCCCTGCGGGCAGGATCAGCCGGCCGAAGAACCCGGACGACGACCGCATCGTCGGCGTGCGCAACATCTCCGCCTCGCACGGCGGCAAGAACGGCTACACCGACACCAGTGGCGGCAGCACCCAGGCCGGCGTGACGCTGATGGTCGTCCCCTTCGTGACCGCCGACGAGCGGGGCTGGTTCCCGTTCCACATGCTCACCCCCACCCGCGACGCCTGCGACACCTTGCGCCGCTCCCTGCGCGCCTGCCAGCCGGAGGGCGTTCCGGTGTGGCTGAAGCAGCCCGTCTACCACGGCATCCGTATCGATGCCCGGATCGTTCCCGCGGACTACCGCACCGCCGACGAACGCGCCGAGCTCCGCGCCGCCGCGGAACGCGCCCTGTACCGGTACTTCAGCCCCGTCGGCGGCGGCCCGGACGGCACCGGATGGCCGCTGGGGCGCCCGGTGTACGCGGGCGAGGCGTTCCGGGTCCTGGAACAGGTGCCGGGGGTGGGCCGCGTCGCCACGGCCGAGCTCGTCCCGGTCGATCCGCTCGACGGCTCGGCGTCGGACCCCGTCGTACGGATCCGCTGCGGGCCCGGCGAGACCGTGTACTCCGTCGAACACCGAGTCACCGTCGCGGAGGTGCCCTCATGAGTGACCGGAACGAGCCCTTGCTGGTGGCCCCGGACTGGGGTGCGGACGCTCTGGCCGTCGTGGACCTCACGGCACCGGAGCGTCCCGAGGTCCGTTTGCCCCTTGTGGGGAGCAATCCACGCGCCGTCGCAGTCAGTACGGACGGCACCCGGGCCTACGTCGTGAACCACGACAACGGAAAGCTGTCCGTGGTGGACCTCACGGCCCCGGAACACCCGGTGCTGCGTACCGTTCCCGCCGGGAACAGCCCGTGCGCCGTCGTGGCAGGACTGGTGGACGACCAGGTCTGCGTGGCCGCGTGGGCGGACAGCGAGGTCGTGGTGTTCGACAAGGAAGGGCAGCGGGGCGCGCCGCTCCCGGTCGGTGGCGGCCCCTGCGCGCTGGCGGCGGCCCCGGGCGGCGGGGCACGACGGGTCTGTGTGATCAACGAGAAGGACGCCACGGTGTCGGTGGTCGACGTGAGTCAGGCGGGCGCGCCGTCCGTGAGCGCGACCGTCCGCGTACCCCGGGTCACCCGGGCGGTCGCGGTGGCGCCGGAAGGACGGTTCGCGTACGTCGCGAGCCGGGGAGAGGGCACGACCGACGGCCAGGTGACGGTGCTGGACCTGGACGCGGACGGCGCGGCGGTGGGTGACCCCGTGCCCGTCGGGGCCGAGCCCCGTGCCCTGGCGCTCAGCCCTGCCGGCGACCGCCTGTGCGTGGCGAACTACGGCTCGGCGTCCGTCTCCGTCGCCACCGTGGACGTGGACAACGGGCGGGTCGGCACCCCCGGCACCGTTCCGGCCGGCGCGCATCCCGTCGCTGTGGCCTTCGCCCCGGACGGCGGAGTGATCCATGTCGTGGGCCAGACCTCGGGCATTCTCACGGCCATCCGCGCGGACACCCTCGACCACACGGCCGTTCCGCTGGATGGCGTGCCCGCAGGGGTGGTGTTCGGCCCGGACGGGCACCACTCCTATGTCACCGACCAGGCCACCGGACAGCTGACCGTCGTGCGGGCCGCCCCGCGCAAGACGGCCGGCATCCCGGCCGGTGCGGGGTCGAAGCCGGTCAATGCCGCCGTGTCCCCGGACGGCACCTGGGCCTACGCGGCCGACTCCGCATCGGACAAGGTCGCCGTGCTGGACCTCAACGGCCTCGCCCCGCTCGCCCCGGTCCCCCTCGGGGCCGCGCACAAGCCGTGGGACGTCGCTATCGCGCCCGACCGGGGGTTCGCCTGCGCGACGAGTCCGGAGTCGTCGCACCTGCTCGTCCTCACCCCGGCCCAGGGGAACGAGCTCGGCACCGGCGGCGACATCACGGTGACCCCGGTCCCCCTGGCGTCCGGCGCACGCCCGTACGGGGTGGCCGTCACCCCCGACAGCCGGCACGCGGTGACCGCCGACTCCGGTACGGCGACGGTCTCGCTCGTCGACCCGAAGGGCGGTACGCACACGATCGATGCCGATGTCGTGGGGTGTCAGGGGCCCACCGGTGCCGCCGTCTCCAAGGACGGTCGGACGCTCTACGTGGCCGACTTCGCCCCCGAACAGCAAGAGCGGCCGCGCGGGAAGATCGCCGTACTTCAGAGGACAGGTCCGGAAACCTGGGAAGGACAAGACCCCATCGGCACGGGGACAGGCCATCTTTCGGGCCCGCACGAGATGGCCCTGTCACCCGACGAACGGCGGCTCTACGTCGCCAACTTCGACAGCGGGACCGTCTCGGTCCTCAGCCGGGAGTCGGTGGAAGCCGACTGGGGCTTCGAGATGGCCGTGAACAAATCCCCTGCCATGGCGCACGTCTACGGCCTGGCCCTGTCGGCGGACGGAAAGACCCTCTACGTGTCCAACGCCCCCGCCAACGAGGGAACGGTCGAAGTGTTCGACGTCTCCACCAATCCGGCGACGCATCAGGGAAAGATCCGCGTCACGGGCGACGTGGGCAAACCCCATCTCGGCCTCGGCCTTGCCCTCTCCCCCGACGGCCGCTACCTCTACGCGGTCGACGCCGAGGACTGGAAGCCGGGAAGCGGGGCGCCGGGCACGGTGTACGGCATCCAGCTGGGAGGAGGCGATCAGATGCAGATCGTCGCCACGGCACAGGCTTACATCGACCGGCCCAGTGCGCTGGTCTGCCGGGACGACCGGACCCTGTACCTCGTCAACAAGGGCAAGACGAGCCCCGACCCCCGCGAAGCCTGCCTGGCGGTGATCACTCTCAAGGACGACTCGCGACTGGAAGTCGAGAGCACCAAGACCCGCCCCCTCGACAACAACGACCTCCCGTACTCGACGGCGATCTCCGATGACGGCACCCTGTTCGTCGCCAACTTCACAGGGAAGACGGTGACCGTCCTCGGGTCCAAGGTGACGCCCGTACTGGTCGGTCAGCCGGGCGCGTCACAGCCGTGGGACGTGGCCGTCACCGACGACGGCGCCTACGCCTACGTCACCGACCGCACCGTCGATTCCCTGCGGTGCGTCCGTCTCTCCGACCACCAGGTGACCTCCCTCGACGTGGGCCGGGATCCCATGGGCGTGGCGAGCGACCCGGGGGGCGGCCTTCGCGCCTATGTCGCCAACCACGGGGACGACAGCATTTCGGTCATCGGCCCCGACGACGCCTCACCGGGCACGCCCAAGGTCGTCGACACCTGGCAGCATCCACGGATCGCCAAGCCCGAATCGGTGTCGGTATCCGCGGACGGGGCCTGGCTCTTCGTGACCACCGAGAACAGCGGAGAGCTTCTGATGCTCGACACCCGGACCGGAACGCCCCGCTTCACCGTACCGGCCGGCGAACGGCTCACCGGAAGCGCACCTCACCCGCAGTCCGCGAAGCACCTGGTGTACCTCGCCGACGAGGCGGGCGCAGCCGTATCGGTGGTCGACACCACGACGCTCGCTCCCCTGGACACGACGACCCCGCTGGGTCTCGACGTACGGCAGGCGGTCGGCGTGCCGACGGCGAACTGACCGTACCGACTCCACCCACCCCTCCGGCGCGGACAGAGGCACACAGATGATCGAACTGGTCGACGAGGCATTGAAGTCACGCGTACAACAGGATGTGACATGGCCGGCGCCGGGTATCCCCGTCACCTTCCAGCCGCCCGGACGCGACGGAGCGCTGGGGGAGACCGCTGGCTCCGAGACGGTCGGCATCTACCTGTACGACGTCCGCGAGGACCTGGACCGGCGGCAGACCGGCACCGTCTACCAGTACGACAGGGGAACCATGGGCCTGCCGGACCGGAAGTCGGCGGAGTTCGACCCGCCGCGCTACGCCCGGCTGTCGTATCTGGTCGCCGCCTGGGCCCCGGACGCTCTCGGCGCCCACCGCATCCTCGGCGAACTCCTCGTCGGTTTCGCCAGGAGCCGGATCTTCCCCGTGCCCCTGCCCCCGGAACTGCAGGAAATGGAGCTGTCCGCGCTCCTCGACATCGGCCACCCGCCCGCCGAGGACCGGGCCCTGACGGAACTGTGGAGCGCGGTGGGTCACACGCTCGTACCCGCCCTGAACGTGACCGTGACCATCCCTCTGCTGTCGTTCCTCCCGGACAGCTACACCCACTGGGTGACCGGGCCTCCTGTCGTCCGCGAGGTGCTCAAGCCCGGGCCGGGGGCGGACGAGGACGCGCGGTGACCGCCACCGCGCACCCCGGAGCGCCCACCGCCACGGCCGCGGACTGGCTGCTCGCCCGGCTGGCCGTCATCGAGGCCCGTGTGCGGCGCGCGATCGCTCTGCGTACGGGTGACGAGTCCGTACCCGAGGAGCTCCTGGAGCCGCCGCCCTTCGACCCGTTCCAAGGGCTCTACATCACCGACGGCATGGCCTCGCACCTCCTGGACAGACCGGCCGGCCCGCTGATCCCCGCCACCGCGGACGACGCCCTCGCCGCAGCTCTGCGCGCTCGGGAGGACGCGGCCGTGGCGGCCGGGGACGCGCCGCCCGCGCGCCGCCTCGCCGAGGAGTTCGGGCTGGACGCGCTCGCCCTCGACATGGTGGTGATCGCGCTCGCCCCCGACGTCGACGCCCGGTTCGAGCGCTGCTACGGCTACCTCAACGACGACATCACCTGCCGCCACGCCACCACCGGCCTGGCCCTCGCCCTCTGCGACGTCCCGAGCGCCTCGGCGACCGCCCGCCGGGTCTTCGCGGCCGACGCGCCCCTGCGCGCCGGTGGCCTCATGGGAATCCCGGATGTCTCCCGGCCCTTTCCGACCCGGTCCCTCCGCGTCCCCGACCGGGTCACCGCGCACCTGCTGGGCGACGATTCCCTGCCGTCCTGTCTGCGTCACCTGCTGGCCCTGCCCGAACGCGGCCGGCCCTCGGTCGAGGGCCCCGTGGCCGAAGCCGTGCGGCACCTGACCCGGCTGCTCGCCCACCGCCACCCGGTTTACCTGCGCGACAGCCCGGACGGTACGGCCGAAGCCGTCGCCGAGCCGGCACTGCGCGCGTGCGGACGGCCCGCGCTCCGTCTGGACCTCGCGGGCCTGGCCCACGAGACGGACCCGGCCGGGTTCGTCCGCGCGGCGCTCCTCGAAGCACGGCTGCGCGGCCATGGGCTGATCGTCGGCCCCGTCGATTCCGCCGACGCCCGGCACGTACAGGACCTGCTCGCCCCGCTCGCCGGCGCCCCGGTTCCTCTGGTCCTCACCGGGAGGCAGCCGTGGGACGCCCGCTGGACGGCCGCTCCCCCGGTGCTCGCCGACTGCCCGCCGCTGACGCAGCCCGAGCGCACCGCGCTGTGGCGGTACGAACTCGGCGCCCACGCCGGCACCGTGACCGACGGGGCGGTGGCCGTCGGCGCCCGGTACCGCCTCGGCCCCGGCCGGATCCGCGCCGTGGCCGCCGCGGCCGGCCGGCAGGCCGCCGCGCACGGCACCCCCGTCGACGCCGCCGCGGTCCGGGACGCCGCCCGCTCGTGGAACGGCGGCGCGCTCGACCGCCTCGCCCGGCCCGTACGCCCCGCTGTCGGCTGGGACGATCTGGTGCTGCCCGAGCGGACGCACGAGCAGCTACGGGACCTCGCCCGACGCGTACGCCATCGCGACCGGGTCCTGGGAGAGTGGCGGATGCGGCCGGGCGGGGGACGCGGACGCGGCGTCACCGCCCTGTTCAGCGGCGGCTCCGGGACCGGCAAGACCCTGGCGGCGGAGGTCGTGGCCGCCGATCTCGGCCTCGACCTGTATGCCGTCGACCTCGCCACGGTCGTCGACAAGTACATCGGCGAGACCGAGAAGCACCTCGAACGGATCTTCACCGAGGCCGACGCCGTCGACGCCGTCCTTCTCTTCGACGAGGCCGACGCCGTCTTCGGCAAGCGCACCGCCACCCACGACGCCCACGACCGCTACGCCAACACAGGGACCTCCTACCTCCTCCAGCGCCTGGAGTCCTTCGACGGTCTGGCCCTGCTGACCACCAATATGCACGCCAACATCGACGCGGCGTTTCTTCGCCGTCTCGACCTCGTCGTCCACTTCCCCGCGCCCGACGATGCCCGGCGCCAAGCCCTGTGGGACCGCTGTCTGGGCCCCGCCGCACCCCGGGCGGAGGACATCGACCAGGCCGGCCTGGCGGCGCTCGCCTCGGCCTTCGACCTGTCCGGCGGCGCGATCCGCTGCTGCGTCATCACCGCCGCCTACCGGGCCGCCGACGAGGACCGCCCGCTCACCATGGCGGACCTGCTGGCGGCAGTCCGCGAGGAGTACGCCAAGCTCGGCCGCTATGTGGACGAGTCCCGCTTCCCCATCGGGGACTGAGCGTGCCTGAGCCCTTGACCCCTTGTGTGGAGTCAAGGGCTCAGGCGGGTCAACCGGCCGTCACAGGTCGTACCCGGGGGCAGGTGAGGATCGCCTTGCCCTGGTACGTGGCCCCGGGGGTGTCCGTGCCGGAGGGGTTGCTCGCCGCTCCCACCACGGTGAAAACCACGTCCAACGGGCCACCGTTGACGACGACTTCCGTCTCACCCTGACTCGCTCTGGCGTACTTGGCGCGATTCGCCGGGGGAACCTTGAACTCGACGCGTCCAGTTCCCGAGATCGGAAAGGTCAGTGTCGAGTAGCCGACTGACGGGATGACCCACGACTCGATGTCGTCGGGCACACAGGCGGGGTGCTGTTCGATCCGAAAGCCCGCCGTTCCCCGTGGCAGGGGGGCGGGGGGAAGCGGTGGAGTGAGCGCTGCCGGCGGATTCAGGGTGAGCGTGACCGTATCGCCCTGCCTCACCACGGTCTTCTGCACGGGGCCTCAGCCACCCTGACCGGGCTGGCCGGCGATCTGGGTGATGGTGAAGTGGACGAACTCGGCGGGACGCACCGGGGCGATACCGATGTCGCAGATCACCTGACCGGCATCGATCGTCGACGAGGTGTTGTTCGTACGGTCGCAGATCACGTAGAAGGCCTCGTCGGGAGTGCGACCGAGCAGCGCGCCCTGACGCCACTGGTCGGTCAGGAAGCTGGTGACCGAGTGCCGGAGAGCGGCCCACAGGCGGTCGTCATTGGGCTCGAAGACAGCCCAGGTCGAGGACTGACGGATGGAATCCGACAGGAACGACACCAGACGACGCACATTGAGGTAGCGCCAGTCACGACTACTGGAACGCGTACGGGCACCCCACACCAAGAGACCCCGGCCGGGGAAGACCCGCAGGCAGTTGATGCCCTTGTCGTTGAGTTCCCCGTTCTGGTCGTCGGTCAGCAGGGTGGGAAGGTCGAGCACGCCGCGCAGGTTCTGGTTGGCAGGGGCCTTGAAGACACCGCGCTCGGCGTCCGTACGGGCCCACACACCCGCCAGATGACCGGACGGCGGCACCGTGCGCGGAACACCATCCACACCGGGCACGTTCACCCAGGGGTAGTACAGGGCCGTGAACGCGGCATCCGGGTCCGACGAGTCGAGCGTGCCGACGAACTCCTTGAGTGGCTCCACGAGCAGCTTGGGTGGCGCGTCGACCACCGCCAGACGGTTGCGCTGGGTGGTGCAGTGGGCGACGACCTTGCCGATGAGCGACTTTCCGGTCGGCAGATGCGGGGCCGGCGGGGCCTCGGCGTCGGTGGCCGCGACGGTCATGTCCCAGAGACTGGGCACGGCGACCATGGTCACTTCCGGCACTGTCTCCAGCCCGCCGAGTCCCGTGCGTGCCTCCGCGTCTCCGCCGAGGCCGGATTCCGTCACGGCCGCGTCCGGATTCAGGAAGCCGACGACGTAGCAGGACGTGCCGCCGTTGGCGAAGAACCCGTAGACCGCCTCCGCAAGCATGAAGCAGCGCTGGATTACCTGGATCCTCTTCAATTCGGCAGCTGTCTTGTCGCTCTTCTTCCGGAGAGCCGCCAGCTCTGTCCCCAGCCCCCCGATGCTGTACCGGTCGGCGAACTCCTGCCAGCCACGGATCGGCTGGGGGATCTTGCGTTCGTCCGGTGTGAACGGAGGGGTCCCCGTCTCAATGGGCGTCTCGGTCGGTGTGGTGGTGTATCCGAGGAAGGCCGGGGTGGAGGTGCCCACCCCGACGATCATGCGCACGCCGCTGGACTTCTCCGTGACGTAGACACCCGGAGGCTTCGTGGTCATCGCTGTCGTTCCCTTCTCGGCTGGTGGGCTCCGGGCTATTCGACGGTGATGTCCTCGTAGGTGATCGTCACCTGTTCCGTCGCGATCCCGGAGTTGGCCGCGCCGAGCTGGGGGCCTTCCCAGCGGGATGCCCAGGCGTTGGAGAGGTGGATGCGGCGGACAGTCTGCTTCTGCGCGTCCTTCAGGGCGATGGTGATGTTCTGCCGGGCGCTGTCGAGGTCGGCGTTGACCAGGGTGGCCTTGATCCAGTCGGTGAACGCGGTGCTCTTGTCCATGCCACGGGTGATCGTGATCTCACCGGTCCTGCGGGCACCCGGCTGTTTGCGCACGATCAGCTCGCCTGTCGCGGAGACCTGCCGGACTTCGACGACGTCCTGTTCCAGGGTCAGGCCGGACACGTCCTGGACGGTCTCGACCTGGAACTTGCCCAGTTCGATGGCGAAGGTGCTGCTGCTGAAGGTGTCACCGGTCAACACGTGCGTTGCCTCCTGGGTTCCGGGCGTCAGCTGTTGGCGCCGGGCTGGCCGGCGATCTGGGTGATGGTGAAGTGGACGAACTCGGCGGGACGCACGGGCGCGACACCGATGTCGCAGATCACCTGACCGGCATCGATCGTCGACGAGGTGTTGTTCGTACGGTCACAGATCACATAGAAGGCCTCGTCGGGCGTACGGCCGAGGAGTGCACCCTGGCGCCACTGGTCGATCAGGAAACTGCTGACCGAATGCCGAAGGGTTCCCCAGAGGCGATCGTCATTCGGCTCGAAGACAGCCCAGGTCGAGGACTGACGGATGGAATCCGACAGGAACGACACCAGACGACGCACATTGAGGTAACGCCAGTCACGACTACTCGAGCGCGTACGAGCTCCCCACACCAACAGGCCCCGGTCGGGGAAGACGCGGAGGCAGTTGACCCCCTTGTCGTTCAGCTCACCGTGGCGCTGGTCGGTGAGCAGCGTGGGGAGGGACAGCACGCCGCGCAGGTTCTGGTTGGCAGGGGCCTTGAAGACACCGCGCTCGGCATCCGTACGGGCCCACACGCCGGCCAGGTGACCGGACGGGACGACAGTGCGCGGGATGCCGTCCACGCCGGGCACGTTGACCCAGGGGTAGTACAGCGCCGTGAACGCCGCAGCGTCTTCGTCCGGGCTCGCCAGATGCCCGAGGAATCGCGGCACGTCGGCCGGTGCGGTGTCGGGTGGCGGTTCGAGGAGGGTGAGCCGGTTGCGCATGGTCACGCAGTGGCCGACCACCTGGCCCATGATGGTGGCGCCGGTCTCCGGCGTCATGTCCTCGCGCCATACGTCCGGGACGGCGACCATGGTCACGTCCGGCACCGTCTTGAGTCCGGCCAGGCCGGTGCGTTGGTCGGGGTTGCCGTCGACCTCGCCTGCGAGGGGCTTGTCGGGGTCGAGCCGGAGGACGTAGCAGGATGTTCCTCCGTTGGCGAAGAAACCGTAGACCGCTTCGGGCAGCTGGATCTTTCCGGACCGCTCGAAGTATGCGGCGAGGACGGTCAGCTCTTTCTCGCGCCGCTCGAGGCCGGCCAGTTCGTTCCCGGCCGCGATCCAGAGCCCGTACGGCCCGGCAAGGTCTTCTGCTTCCGTGACCTTCTTCGCCACGGCTTCGGCCGCTTGCCTGTCCTCCTCGCTGACGGCTTCACCGGCCAAGTCGGCATGCCGTACAGCAGCGAGGACGATGAGTTCTGGCTGGGTGAGGATGGGGGTCTCACCCGCGGTGGCCTTCTCCGCGAAGTCCGTTCCCAGACGCTCGAGCTCCGCCTCGGCCTCCGTGATGGCGCCGGTCAGCCTTTCCAGCTCCCGCCCCAGCTCTTCCGCTCCCATCGGGGAGCGGAAGTGGAACGTGTCCACGAACTCGGACCAGCTGCTGATCCGTACCGGCGGGGTGGGCGCCTGTGGGCCCCGCACGGTGTAGCCGAGGAATGCGGGGGTGGACGTCCCCGCCCCGGTGATCGTCCGGACTCCGCTCGAACGTTCCTTGATGAACACTCCGGGTGCCAACGGACCTGAAACCATGCCCTGTTTGCCCCTCTCATCGGGAATGCGGCCCTCCAGCCAACCACTCCCAGGGGGTACGCGCATGCAAACGGAGGAAGGTACGACAGAAGACGTAGTGGCTATTGCCGAGTGTGTTCGTGTTGATGGAGGAGGGGGAGTCGGTCCTGCTCTCAGCCCTGGCCTTCGATCTCGGCATCGGCGACGGCAATGGCGATGCCGAGTGCCGTGGCGATGTTGCCTGCTGCCGTCATGACGCGGGCGGTGCCCACGATGGGTGCGATGGCGACCAGGACGTCCTGCAGTCGTTCGGAGGTCAGGCCGGCCTTGAGGGCAGGGTCGATATGGGCCACGTAGGAGATGGGCGGGGCGTCTGAAGCGGCGAGTGCCGCGATGCGCGTGAGGATGAGCGTGTCCGGAGCCATCCCGCATCGCTCGAGCGAGTCGACCGTCATGGCGGCGAGGGTGTCCAGGACTGGGGTTTCCGATGCAGTGGACATATCGCATGCCCTCCTGGTGGGTTTCGAGCCCGAGATGTGAGGCGGAAGGAATCGAGTTCCGCGAGTGTGGGGCCTTCTCCCAACCCTAGAACCCATTCGGGCCTCGCGCCTGGGGCGGGGGCTCACTCCGCAGTCGGCAAGGGCTGCTCGGTCCAGATGGTCTTGCCGCCGGCGGCGTAGCGGGTGCCCCACCGCTGGGTGAGCTGGGCGACGATGAACAGGCCCCGGCCCCCTTCGTCGTCGGCGGCGGCGTGCCGCAGGTGCGGCGAGGTGTGGCCGGTGTCGGCGACCTCGCAGACGAGGCTGCGGTCGCGGATCAGCCGGATGTGGACCGGGCCGCCGGAGGCGTAGCGGACGGCGTTGGTGACCAGCTCGCTGACGATCAGCTCGGTCGTGAAGGACAGGTCCTCGAGCCCCCACTCGCCCAGCTGCCGGGTGGTGACGGACCGGGCACGCGCAACGCTCGCGGGGTCGGCGTCCACCTCCCAGACCGCCACCTCGTGCTCGCCGAGCATCCGGGTACGGACCAGGAGCAGGGCCGCGTCGTCGTCCACCGGGCCGGGCAGCAGCTCGGCCACGGTGCGGTCGCAGAGCTCCTCCAGGGGGCTCCGGCACTCGGTGAGGACGCCGGTGAGCAGGTCGAGCGCCGTCTCGGTGTCGTGGTCCGGGGCCTGGACGAGACCGTCGGTGAACAGGGCGAGCAGGCTGCCGGCGGGCAGCTGGAGTTCCATGCTCTGGAAGGGCGCGCCGCCCAGGCCCAGGGGCGGGCCCTCCGGGAGGTCCGGGCGGCTGACGGCACCGTGGGCGGGGTCGACGACGGCGGGCGGCGAGTGGCCCGCGCGCGCCATGCTGCACCGCCCCGACACCGGGTCGTAGACGGCGTACAGGCAGGTGACCCCCAGGGCCTCGTCGCCGCCGGCCCTCGGCGTGCCCTCGCCACGGCCGTACGCCCGCTCCTCGGCGGCGCGCTCCTCGGCGGTCCGCCCGACCACGTCGTCCAGGCGCGCGAGCAGCTCGTCCGGGGCGAGGTCGAGCCGGGCCAGGACACGTACGCTCGTACGCAGCCGGCCCATGGTGGCGGCGGCGCGCAGCCCGTGGCCGCGCACGTCCCCGACCACCAGGCCGACCCGGGAGCTCGACAGCGGGATGACGTCGAACCAGTCGCCGCCCACCCCGGTGCGGCTGTCGGCGGGCACGTAGCGGCTGGCCGCCTCGACCCCGGTCAGCGACGGCAGGTGGTGGGGCAGCAGACCGCGTTGCAGTCTGAGGGTGGCGGTGTGTTCCCGCGTGATGACCAGCATCAGGACGACACCGACCAGGAGGGCGCTCAGGCCCACCACGCTCACCCCACCGGTCGGCCCGAGGAGCGGAAGGTCGAAGGAGGTCGAGCCGTAGTCGGGGGCGGCGTAGACGACGAAGGCGGCGTAGCAGAACAGGCTGAGCATCAGGAGCCCGCCCAGCCCCGGAAGCACCCCCTTGAACAGCAGGTCCCGGGGGCTGCGTGTGAGCCGCCCGCGATAGCACCAGACGCAGGCGAAGCCGGTGAGGCCGTAGTAGAAGGCGATCGCGAGGCCGACCGCGCTGACGGAGTCGGTCAGCACATCGTGGCTGATCAGGGTCAGCAGGACGAGGAAGCCCATGGAGACCAGGCCCATGCCGACGGTCGACCAGGTCGGGGTGAGGAACCGGCGGTGCACCCGGGCGAAGCCCGAGGGGACGGCCTTGTGGGCCGCCATGGAGAAGACGGTGCGGGCCAGCGGCAGGATGGTGGTCTGGGTGGACGCGACCGCCGAGGTCAGCACCGTGAAGATGAGCAACTTGGTGAGGAACCAGCCGGGGCCCGTGGTGCCGAAGACGGCACCGCCCAGGCCGGAGAGCACGTCCCCGGAGTTGGCCGCGTTGCCCAGACCGGCGCCCTCGGTGCCGATCCCGGCGAACGCCTGCGCCGACGTCGCCACCAGGGCGTAGATGCCCAGCAGGAGCACGGTGGAGACGACCGCCGCCCGTCCGGGGGTGTGCCTGCTGTCGGCGGTCTCCTCGTTGACCGCGACGGCGGTGTCCCAACCCCAGTAGATGAAGACCGCGGCGAGGAGGCCCGCGGTCAGCTCCTTGGCCGACGGCACATGGAAGGGGTTGAACCAGGAGGTGGAGACGTGGATCGCCGTCGGCGGCCCGTCGGTGTAGACCCTGACCAGGGCGGTCACCGCGAACAGGATCAGCACCGCCACCTCGGCGCACACCAGCCAGCGCTGGAGGGCCGCGGACACCTCGATGCCCACGTAGCAGACCGTGGTCATCACGGCGATCCAGGTGATCCCCGCGACGGTGGTCCACAGCCGGTCCTCGGCGAGCGAGTCGAGCCCGAGCAGCCGGAAGCCGTAGATGCCGGCGATCTCCGCGAGGTTCGCCATGACGATGACGTCGGCGACGATGATGCCCCAGCCGCCCATCCAGCCGATGCGCGGGCCGAAGGCGCGGGAGGCCCAGGTGAAGGTGGTCCCGCAGTCGGCGTCGCCCGCGTTGAGCTCCCGGTAGGCGTACGCGATCAGCAGCATCGGGACGAAGGCCAGCATCGTCACGATCGGCGCCTGGAGGCCCACCCCCGCGACGATCAGGCCGAGCGTCGCCGCCAGGCTGTACGCCGGAGCGGTGGAGGACAGGCCCATGGCGACCGAGGAGAACAGTCCCAGGGCACCGGCCCTGAGCCCCTTCTCGCCCGGGCCGGGGCCGGGCGCGAGCGGCGCGGCGGACTCGGCCGGACCATCGAAGAGCTTCACCTCTGCATTCATCTCCGCATCTCGCCTGGAGAGCTGGCACGCCCGGGAGAACTCGCGATCACCATTTTCCCCGTGGTCGATCAGGTCCGCCAGACGATGGCGCTCCGGGCAGGTGCGGGTCGCCGCACGGGCCCCGGGAATCCGCGCGGCGATGTGTCAGAGTGGAGGTACGACGCGACGGCGCGGGTGAGGACGCGGGAGAGGGTTTCCCTGTCATGCCGGCACAGCCTGATCGCCTCGCCACTGCACATCCCATGTTCCTGCACGGGCGGAGCGAGGAGTACACGGACCTGTTCGGTCAGGCTCCGGTGGTCTTCGCTGCGCTGAGCGGCCCGGAACATGTACTGGAGGCGGCGAGTCCGGCGTTTTTCGACGTCTTCGCGGCCGGCCGCACGACTACCGGCATACCGGTCGGGGAGCTGGTTCCGGAACTGGCCCGGCAGGGTGTCCTCGATCGGATCGACGAGGTGTACCGCACCGGCGCTGTGTACCGGAACCGAGGCGGGCACTTCGTGCTCGGTGGGCGAAGGGCCCGGCGGGAGGAGTTCTTCGACATCACCTACGAGCCCCGCCGGGATGCGGTCGGCCAGGTCGACGGGGTGACGATGATCGCGGTGGAAACCACCGCGTACCACCACGCGCAGCTCCTGGCCGCCGAGCAGCGCGTCCTGCTGGAGCAGATCGCGCGCGACGCCCCGCTGGGCGAGATCCTGACCGGCATGGCGAGGGCGATCGAGGAGCTCTCCCCGGACATGATCGTCTCGGTGCTGCTCCTCGATCCCGACGGCCGTCACCTGCGCCACGGCACCGCCCCACGTCTGCCCGACTTCTACAACGAGGCGATCGACGGGATCGCCATCGGCGACGGAGTCGGCTCGTGCGGCACGGCTGCCTACCGGCAGGCACCGGTGATCGTCAGCGACATCGCCACCGACCCGCTGTGGGAGGGCTACCGCGACCTGGCGAAGCGGGCCGGGGTCGCGGCGTGCTGGTCCACTCCGATCCGCGGCTCGGACGGCCGGGTGCTGGGCACTTTCGCGATCTACCATCGCGCTCCCAGGGCTCCCGACGATCAGGATCTGGCGCTCAGCGCGGCTTTCACCCGCATCGCCGCCCTGGCGATCGAGCGCCACCGCGCGGTGGAGGCGGGCCATGCCGCCCAGGAGCGGGAGAAGGCGGCTCGTGAGGACCTGGCCTTCGTCCTGGAGGCCAGTACCGCCATCGCGCGCCAGCCGCACTATGTCGACTGCCTCGAGCGTATGGCTCGGCTGACCGTGCCGGCCTTGGCTCCGCTGTGCGCCGTCCACGTGATCGAGCGCGACCGGATCCGGCGGATCGCCGTCGCCGCCGCCACCCGCGCCGAGGAAGGCCTCCTCGCCTCGCCCGAACTGAGCATCGAGATCGACGACGTGGTTGCCCGTGTGCTGGCCTCCGGCACCCCCCGGACCGGTCGGGTCGGCTCCTGTCCGGACGGTCTGTCCGCACATCTCGGCGTCAGCGGTTACGTGTGCGTGCCGCTGGCCACCCACGGCCGCACCTTCGGCGCACTGACCCTCCTGGCCACCGATCGGCCCCTGGACGGCCACGTCGTCGCCCTGGCCGAGGAGCTCGCCCGCCGGGCCGCTTCCAGCGCCGACAATGCCCGCCAGTTCACCGACCGGGCCAGACTCGCCCGCGACCTGCAGGCCGGCCTGCTGCCTCCCGAGTTGCCCGAGGTCCCCGGCGCCACACTGGCGGCCTCCTACCACCCTGCCGGCGAAGGACTCGACGTCGGTGGCGACTTCTACGACGTCTTCCCGCTTTCCGACGACCGCTGGGCGCTCATGATCGGCGACGTGTGCGGGCGCGGCGCCCGCGCCGCCACCACCACCGGCATAGTCCGCCACAGCGCACGCGCCGCCGCCCGCCTCCTCGACGACCCGGCGGCCGTGGTCACCACCATCAACGCCGCACTGACGGATCAGGCGGTCGGCGAGGAATGCTTCGTCTCACTCGTCTATGGCGAACTGCGGCACACCGCGTCCCACCTGGCGTTGAACCTCATTCGAGCCGGTCACGTACCCCCACTCGTGCGCCGGGCCGACGGCACGGTCGAGGAAATCGCCCAGCCGGGCCTGCTCCTGGGCATCGGCCCCGACCCCGACTCGTCCCCGTGCGGCGTCGACCTGTACCCGGCCGACAGCCTGATCCTGGTCACCGATGGCATCACCGAGGCCCGTTCCACCAGCGGCGAACTCTTCGGGGAGGAGCGCCTGGCCGACGCCCTCGGCGCACTCCGAACCTCCTCCCCTACCGCCGGCGTGCTCCTCGAGTCGATCTCCACCGCGGTCGCCGCCTTCGCGGCCGATGCCACGCACGACGACCAAGCGGTGCTGGTCCTCACCGCCACCTGACCACGGACCGGGTCGTGGTCTCCGGCCGCGTCGCCGAACTGCCCTCCGACACCGCGGCCCGCAGGTAGCCCGCAGCCGTCCCCTACCCGTACTCGTGGACCACAGCTCCCCGCTGACGCCACAGTCACGTCCCCCGCCACTCACATCTCCGCCGTGCAGGCCCCCATCCGCTGACGCCTGGTGACGTACCGGCCATCTGCTTCGGATCGCGCCAAACACCGCCGCCCGGTGAGGGCCGAGGACCGCGCGGAAAAGGGGAGGCCAACGTGCCCCGACCAGACGTAACCGGAAGTAATGGTGCATCGGAGGTGTGTCGGAAATTCTCCTGCGGTCTTGAATGAGCCGCAGGCGTCGCATCATCATCGATGCCGTCGCCCATGTCACGTCGTCACGCCCGGATTCGCCATGTCGAGGCCGCGTCCGGGCTCTTTGGCATGGACCGACCCGACCGCCGGTAAAGAACTGCAAAAGGAGCACGCATGAATTGCGACCTCATGGTGGGGGCGAAGGTCGACGTCGTGAACACGACGTCCAAAGAGGTCTACGAACAGCTCTATCCGCAGTACTTCACCGGGTCACAGCCCTTCGACGTGGAGGGCACCATGTTCACCGTCTCCTGGGACGTCAAGGAGGCCCCGGTCTTCGACCTGACCCCGCCCCCCTCGCTCTCCGAGGCCGCCTTACGGGCGCACCTCACCGAGGGGCCGGCCGCGGGCCGGATGGCCGAGGGCGAGCTCGCCGAGCACGTCGCCGCCCTGCGCGCCTCGCTGGACGGGAGCACCTTCCAGGTGCGGCTCGACCAGGTGCACATCAAGGTCGACTCCGGGGACGGGAGCCCGGTCGAGGAGGACGTCGCGGTCACCGTCGACGTGCAGGCCTCGACGTCCGACACGGGCCTGTTCAGCCTGAACCCCTTCAAAGCCACGTCCGAGGCGCCGAGCAAGGTCGACAGGATCTTCCTCGACAAGGTGGTGCTCCCGAACGTCCTGGACGAGGCCCGGAAGGTCCTGTCGGGCATCACGTTGCCCGCGCCGCAGATCCCGGGCCTGGCGCTGTCGACGCCGGTTCCCGTCATCCAGCCGCAGCAGGCGGTGGCGGCCCTCAACCTGGCCGAGCACGGCACGCCGCAGCCCCCGTTCCCCGACAGCTGGCCGCAGAGCCCGTTCTTCGCCCTCCTCGGACGGGACGCGGTCGAGCGCATCGCGCAGGTGGCGACCGCGTACCTGGAGGGGAAGCCCTTCCATGCCGGCGACACCAAGAACATCGTGATCGGCACCGCGTACTACAAGGCCGACATCACCATCCACAACGTCCGGTGCGAGGTCGTGTGGGACGACGTGCCGACGGTGCGCGTCCGGACGGCCGTCTCCGGCAGCGGAAGCGCCGGCATCAACTGGGTCGTGGGCGGGTCGACCGACGCGTTCTTCGACCTCTACCTGGAGCCCGATCCGACCGTCACGCTCACCCTGGCCATGTCGGGGACGACGCTCAAGGCCACGGCCGTGGACGTGAGTTCCTTCGGCCTGAAGCTCGTCCCCAGGGGCAGCGACATCGTCAGCACGATCGTCTCGTGGGTCGTCGACGCCCTGTCGTCGACGTTCGGCGGCATCGTGGGGAGCGCGCTGAGGGGCGTCGAGTTCGCGGTGGGTGACTTCCCGGCCATCCCCATCGACGTGGATCCCGTCCACCTCGAGGTGACGCCGACGGGCCTGTCCCTGGCACGTTTCGGTGACGCGCTCGCGCTCCAGGGGGACGTGACCGTCTCCAAGCGGTAGGGGACTTCGCAGACCTGGTGCCGGGCCCGCACCTCCTCCTCCCGCGGCAGACGCGGCAGGCCCAGCAGGCCCGGCACCGGATGAACTTCCGGCAATTTCCGCCGCAGTTACCACCCCCGCGGCTTTGCGCTGCCCATGTACGTGGTGGAATTCAGGGCGCGCGGGATATCGGAACGGCTTGTTCATCCGACTAGGAAATCAGCCCCGGAAATCAACCCCGGACAATGGCCGGGAAGCGATTGTTTCCCTCTCCGCGCACCCTCTTAAATCGGCTACCGTGACCGAAACGCCATATGACCTCGCACTCGGAATCCACGCCGACGCACTCAACTCCGGAATCGCATCGCTGCGCACTCAACACCATGCGGTGTTCCAGGGCAGCTACGGCCCCGAGACGATCGACGACATCGCCTACACCTTCACCTGGGACTTCACGGAGCCGCCCGAGCTCGTGCTGGAGAAGCCGGACGCCGGTCTCTGGGCCGACATGATCAAGGCGCAGGGCGTCACGGACCTGCCCGAGTCGGGCGTCCTGCAGATCCATGCGCCGCAGCTGAAGGTGGGCGGCACCATCGCGGGCGAGGACCTCCCGCCGGGCACCGGCGAGGTCAAGGTCGCCGTTCAGGTCAAGGTCGACGGCGGCACCATCACCGTCGTCCCCCTCGGTGTGTGGCTGTCCAAGATCCCGGACAAGTACACGAGGATCATGGTCGAGAAGGTCATCGTGCCGAACGTCCTCGACCAGGCGAAGAACCTGGTGAACGGCCTGAAGATCCCCGTCCAGGACCTCTTCGGCCAGCAGGTGACCCTCACGCCCGTCCTCCTGGACGTCACCGGGACGCACCTGGTCCTCGCGGCGACCGCGGAAACCGGCCAGGCCCCCGCCGCCGTCGCCGCCGACGACGCCGACACCGACTGGCCGTCGGACAAGCAGGTCTTCCTCCTCGTCGGCCGGACCCTGCTGGCCCACCTCATCCAAGGAGCCCTGGACCAGTGGCACGACACGCAACTGGCCGACGACGACAAGACCGTGACCGGAGTCGCCTCGGTCTGGTGGAAAGCGAAGTTCCGCAAGGCCGACAACGTGACGGTCGACGAGAACGACCCGACCAGCATCTCGGCCGACTTCGACATCCCGTGGTCGGTCGGCGTGGACCTCTTCCCCGTCGCCCCCGGCAAGGGGTGCGCGCTGTTCAAGGCCTCCCAGGAGTCCTGAGCCCTTCTCCCCCGCCGTTCCCTCACTCCAGGAGGCCCGCACCCGTGAACGCGCTGATCGACTTCGATGTCACCCTCGACCCGCAGGAACCCGGCGTCACCTTCAAGGCGACCGGCCTGACGGACACGGCCCTCTCCGCGACGCTGGAGAAGATCGTCCTGAACTCCGTCACCCTCAACCCCGTGTCCGATGCCGCCAAGCTGGTCGCCGGGCCCGCCAACGCCCTGGCCGCCCTGGCCCCGGGCGTCCTGAAGAAGGCGCTCGAAGGCAAGAAGACCGTCGACATCCCGCTCGAGAAGCCGCTGGGCACCGACATCACCATCAACGGCCAGAGCGTGTCCGTGAAGCTGACGTCCCCGGAACTGGGCTCCCACGACGGGATGCTCATGGTCAGCGGCACGTTCGTCGTCTCCTGAACCGCCCCCGCACCTCTCCTCCCACGTCCGACCGATCACTTCAGGAGACCCGTTGAGCACACCCCAGCCCCCGCACTCCGGCGACGCCGGGACCGGCCCCCAGGCCGAGACGCTCCACCTCGCCGACACCCCCGGCTACCCCCTCGCCCGCAGCGTGGAGATGCCCGGCACCCTCGACTACCCCACCGGCTCACTGACCTTCCGCCTCGGTGCGCTCCGGTTACGTGCCGAGGGGCAGCCGGAGGCCCTCGCCGAGGAGAGCCGCGGCGAGGCCCGCCACATCGTCCACCGCATCCCGGCCCTCGTCCTCACCGGCCGCTACGCCCTCGACACCCGGCCCGACGAGGTCCGGGAGATCGACACCGCCGGCAACCTGCGCCCGCTCGCGGCCGAGGCACGGCAGCCCACCCTTCCGGCCGGGGCCCGCGCCGTCGCGCCCAGCCACCCGGACGACGAGACCGTCCGCCGGTGGACCGCCCGCGCCGACGCCCACCGCACGAAGCTGATGAAGACCGAGAACGGCCGCCAGGCCCTCATCCAGTACGGCACGCACAACGAGAGCTACTACGACATCTTCCACGGCAACTCCTCGGTGTCCTCCAACCTTCGCAAGAAGTGGGCCGAAAAGGGCGTCACCCAGCGCATGTCGGAGCACACCTACGGCACCACCGATCCGGACGAGGCCACCGGTGCCCGGCCGTCCGCCGGGGACCAGCAGCCGGTCAACGACTGGGAGGACCCGCAGGAGGGCGGCAAGTACAACGCGCACGCCTGGCAGCAGCGGACCACGGTGCAGACCGCGCTCACCACCGAGGCCGCCCGGATCCAGCAGAAGGATCCCGACAAGGCCCAGCGTCTCCGTGATGCGGCCACGGCCGCCGAGGGCTTCTCCAAGTCGGTCCAGGACACCGGCAACGACGGCTCGCGGACCACCCCCATGACGCAGGACAACGTCTACACGGCCATCGACCGGCACTCCGGGGAAATACCGGCGGTCTCTCCCGGAGAAATGGCCCGCTACAACGGACTCGCCGCGTTCACCGACGGGGAGGTGCAAGCGCTCCCCGCGGCACAGGAGGGCCAGCCGGAGGAGCCGGAGGACTGGATCGCGCTGTCCGACGAGGAACGCACCATCATCCAGGAGTTCGGCGCCGCCGCCTACCACGACGAGGCACTGGAGGGCCCGCGGGCGACCGACACCCTCCACGCGGGCGCGTGCACGGCGCGTCTGGAGGACGTCCGCATCATCACCCGCCTCGCCCCGGACGGCGCACCGGCGGACGTGACGGTCGAACTGCCCGACCTCGCCCTGAACATCGACGACGAACAGTGGCGGGGGACGGCCGCCGACGTGGCCCGCGAACGCCTCGCCGCCATGCGGTTCGTACGCACACTCCTGCAGGACGCCGTCGCCGAGACCGTCCGCCACGCCGCCTTCACCGGCATCGCCGGCTACGCCCACCCGCAGGACGGGCGGTCCTGACCCGTGCTCATCCTCGACACGACCGCCCCCGCCGAGGACGTCCTCGGCGGGGTGTGGGACGACCTGCTCGCCGACGACGTGCCGCGCTTCGAGGCGTTCCTCGACCAGGCACTGGCTCCGCAGCAGGAGTACCTCACCGACGACGAGCGGGCCCTGTACCGGCACGGCAAACGGCTGCGCCCGGCCGTCCTGCTGCTGGCCGCCCGCATGGTGCACGGCTCCGCACCGCCCCCGGACAAGGTGCTGCAGGGTGCCGTCTCGCTGGAGATGCTGCATGTGGCGACGCTCATCCACGACGACATCGTGGACGGCGCCGCCCTGCGCCGCGGCCTGCCCTCGGTCAACGCCGCGCGCGGCACCGAGACCGCCGTCCTCGTCGGCGACCTGCAGTTCGTCCAGGCCATCCGCGGCTTCGTGCGGACCATCGACCGCGACAGCGACATGGGCCTGATCGAACTCGTCCTCGACACCGCCTTCCAGATCGGCTGCGGCGAGCTCGACGAGCTGCGCACGGACCTCTCCCAGGACCCGGAGCTGCTGGCCCGGACGTACTGGCGCACCGCCGACCGCAAGACCGCCGCCCTGTTCGGGCTCGCGGCCGAGGCCGGGGTGACGCTGGCCGACGGGCGCAGCGGCGACGCCCGCCGGGCCGGGTTCTACGGTCGCCGGCTGGGCCGTGCCCTGCAGGTCATGGACGATCTGTTCGACCTCGCCCAGGACGAGGCCGGCTCCGGCAAGCCGCGCGGCATGGACCTGCTGCGCCGCCGCGCCTCCCTGCCGCTGATCTACGCCATGCAGGAGTGGGGTCCACAGCACGCGGTCAGCCGCATCATGCGCGGCGAGGCCGTCGGTCCCGGCGCGCTGGAGCGCACGCTCGCCGAGGTCCGCGGCGGCCGCGGCTTCTCGCGCGCGTACACCGACGCCCGCGCCCAGGCGCTTGAGGCGGTCGAGCTGCTGCGCCCGTTCCCGGCCGGACGGTACCGCTACGCGCTGGAGGACCTGGCCCTGCACGTCGTGGACCGCGGGGCCTGACCGGCGGCCCGGCGGCGGCCCGGCAGCCCGTCCCGACCGACAACCCCGAGAATCCGGAGGAGAGCCCTGTGGCCACCGAGCTGATCAACTTCATCTACGCCACCATGTACAAGCGCGTCAACGACCCGGACAGCCCGTACTGGCTGCCCGCCGTCCTCAAGGACGTCCGTACGCCCGACGGCCACACGCTGAATCCCCTGAACGTCGACACGTGGGACATCGGAGAACTCGCCGGCGCCGAGGGCAAGACGATCGGCGACACGATCGCCTCCGCATGGTGGATCTTCGTGGGCGCCGCGTTCGACGACGCGAAGGACCGCGGTGTGCCGGATCTCCCCGACAATCTCGACCCGTTCACCAGCCAGCGCGACGCCGACCGCCCCTACCCCACGCTGAAGCTGACCTCCGTCACGGTCGACGGGCTGTCGAACGCGTCGGTCGGCGAGCTGCAGAACCTCACGCCCACCGAGAACGGCTACCGGGGCACGATCCGGGTCACCACCGCGGCGTACGACACGCACGGGTGGCAGAAGCAGATCACCGTCAAGGGCACGTACAGCCTGGTGCAGCACGTCGTGGTGACCGACGATCCCGGGGACGGCGGCGGGGGCGACGACCTGAAGCCGCCGACGAAGGTCGTGGTCAACGGCCTGGAGGGGGTGGAGTGGCCGCGCCAGGAGATCGAGGGCCACGGGCAGTTCACCGTGACGGCCCAGGACCTCGCCTTCGACGTCGTGCTGCGTGCGGAAGCCACGGGCACGGGTGCGGACCGCACCCCGCGGCTGACCGTCGAGTCGATCACCGTCGCGTCGCAGCCGACGTTCCACCTCGACGAGAAGTCCCTCACCATCGAGGGCCGCACCATCGACCAGGCCACCCTCGACATCTGGAAGCGAGCGGCGGCCGACGCCTTCAACAGCGCCGATGCCGGCAAGGCGCTCACCGGGAAACTCGTCGACACTCTCGCCGACCCCTCCTTCCGCGACCAGTTCTCGTCCACGGTCACCGCCCAGCTGGTCAAGGCACTGGACGGGGTGCTCGGCGCGGTGCCGACGGGCAGTCTGCCGTCGGACGACAGCGGCTTCCCGGCCAAGTACGGGCCGCTGGAGGTCTACCTCTTCGACCGGCTGCGCGCCTCCGTGAACGACACGGGCTCCGGCTTCTACCCCCCGACCGTCGTGCTCGGGGCGACCGACCCCACGCTGGAGCCGTACGACCTCGGGGACATCGACCTCGGCTCGTACAAGATCGGCGTCGCGACGGCCGACCTCGGCTTCAAGAGGGGTTCGATCAAGGGCATCTCCAACGTCCTGATCCCCGTCAAGGACGCCGCCCTGACGGACAGGGGCATCGGGGCGACCCTGAGGTTCGGCCGACTCCCTGGCGACGTCAAGGTTCCCGCGCCTCCGCTCACCATCACGGGCAGGTGGTCCGTGTCCTTCCCCGACACCGCGGCCGCCGCCGCGGCGGCACCGGAACACGCCACGGCAAACGGCGACGACACGATCGAGGGCGACATCACCATCAAGATCGACCACCCCTCGGCGACGGCCGGCCTGTCCTTCAGCGGCCGGGACGCCGACGAGCTCACCATCGGTCTCGACGCGCTCACCCTCGCCATCGCCACGAAGGACCTGCAGATCACCGTCGACTTCGACCAGCCCACCATCTGGAAGGCGGCCATCGAGAAGGTGCTGAACAAGGACGAGGTCAAGCAGAAGATCATCGACGGTGTGCAGAGCACGGCCGACACCCACCGTGCCGACATCGCCAAGGAGCTCACCGACAACGCCCGCGCGGTCATCCACACCAAGCTCGAGGGCTGACCACTCACATGACGATCGACGAACTCAAGGCCCTCATCACCCGGCACACGCAGGACACCACCCTCACGCTCCCCGCCGCCGACCTCGGCACCGGGCCCGCGGCCGCCCTCATCGGCACATGGCTCGACGGCACCCTCACCGTCACGGACCTGCGGCGCGAGGACCACGACGACAGCGTGACCGTGCACGGCACGCTCACCGTCACCGGCCTCGGCCTCACCGACCTGCCCGTCCACGGGATCGAGTTCGGCCTCGACCCCCTCGACCACGACCCCACCCTCCACGTCCCTCTCGTCGTCCCCGCGGACTGGACCTTCCCCACCTCCTTCCCCGCCACCGACGGCAGCGACCTGGCCGCCCTCGCCTTCCCCGTACCGCCCGCACTCCTGCTCACCTCGGCGGCCCGGCCCGCGCGCGACGGACGCCCAGCGCTGGATCCCGGTCTCACCTTCCACGCCTCCCAGGTGAACGACCCGGCGCGGCTCGGCAGCCTCGCCGCGCTGCTCCGGCCGCGGCCCGGGGAGCTGTCGCTGACGGGGCCGGTCGTACGCCGCCCCTCCAAGGGCCCGGGCGACGAAGTCCGCACCGACATCGCGCTGCGCTCGACGCCCCAGCCGGACGGGGAGTTCTCCGCGTCCTTCTACCTGTGGGCCGGTTCGCGTGACGACGACGGGGCGAACGGTTCCTCGTCCACGTACGGCCTGCGGCTGGCCGCGGACCTGGTTCTCGGGCAGGTGGGCGGGGCGACGATCAGCGCTCCGCTCCCCTCGGGCGGCGGTGTGCTCGCCCTCGGTGCCGACCGGCTTCCCGAGAAGCTGTCCCCCGACGACCTCGCCGCGTGGAACGGCACCGGTGCCGCGGTCCACCAGCTCGTCGACCAGCAGGACTTCACGCTCGGCGCCTCCGTCCGCCTCACCGGGATCACCGCCACCATCGACCCCTCGGCGTTCGGCAAGGGCGGGCTGGCGGCAGCCCTGACCCAGGTCACCGCCACCGTCGAGACGACACCGGGCACGACATGGCCGATCGTGGGCGACGACCTCGCCCTGACCGGCGTCGGCGCCACCCTCACCGTCACGAACCCGCTCCAGGCCTCCCGCGCGGCGAAGGTCACCGGACGCGGTGACTTCACCGTCGCGGGCGACGTCGCCCTCCACGCCACAGCGGAGATACCGCCCGGCACCTTCCGGCTCACCCTCGACGAGAGCACTCCGGCCGAACTGCGGGACGTGCTCCAGCACTTCCTGCCGCACGCCGACCTCACCGGCGTGCCCACCCTGACGCTGAAGAAGTTCTCCGGCTCCGCGACGCCCAAGAAGGGCGCGTACGAGGTCGACGCGTCCGTCTCCTCGGACTGGCACATCGACGTCGGAGCCGCCCGCATCGCCCTCACCGAGGCCGGGCTCGAGCTGGCGCGCGAGGGCGGCGAGGGCGCCCCCGGTGGCGTCGTAGAGAAGCAGCCGGACAGCGGTTCGGGAACCACCGGCACCCTGTCGGCCAAGGCCGAGCTCGGTCCGGCCTCGGGCGGCGACGGCGACGACTCCGTCGTGAAGTTCTCCGCCAAGTGGACCGTGCCCGGCGCCTTCGAGCTCGACGGGATGTTCCCCGACCTCGACCTGACCAAGCTCTTGACGTCCCTGGCCTGCCGGGCCGACGTGCCCCTGCCCGACGGCCTGCCACAGGTCTCCCTCCTCCACCCCGCCGTGACCGTACGGCTGGGGACCGCACTGACGGGGCAGCCGGCGGCAGGCAAGGGCTACGAGCTGGCGGTCAGCACCACGGCGACGTTCGACGCGGCGCAGCTGACGTTCTTCGGCAAGGCGGCCAGGAAGGCGGAGGGCGGCACCCTGTTCGCCGCCGCGTTATGGCAGCAGGACTGGGTCTGGTCGCCGGGGAAGGTGTCCGGCTGGGCCCCGGTCCTCGGATTCCTCGACGGCATCACCTTCGCCAAGTCCGGGCTCGCCGTCAGCTCCGCCGACGGGGTGACCGTCGATGCGGGGGCCGACCCGCCCGACACCCTGCCCGCCACGCTGGACAAGGGCCTGACGTTCTTCACCGAGCTGGGGCTGACCGGCCCGCTGGCGCCCTTGAAGGTGCTGTTCCAGGACGCCGGCGGCATCCATCTGACGGCGCGGCTCACCACACCGGTCCAGGAGTCGCAGTTCACCGCGTCCATCGCGGAGCAGAAGACGCGCGAGGGCTTCGGCGGACTCGTCCTCGCGTTCGCCCCGGCGAAGCGGGAGGTGTCGCTCCAGACCTCGTGGAACTTCACCGTTCCGGCGGTCGGGTCGGCTCCCAGTACCCTGCTGCAGTTCGTGGCCGGCGGGGCCCTCAAGGGCACCGAGTTCCACCTCCTCCTGGCGCTCAAGCCCGCCGGCTCCGGTGCGGACGAAGCCGCCGGACGACCTGCGCCGCACCAACTGGCCTACGCGCTACGGGCCCCCGGCCGGACGCTGCTCACCGCGGACCCCGTCGCCGGGACCGACGGCCGTATCGTCCACGACGCGACGCCTCAAGGGGCGAGCGGGAGCACGTACAGCCTGCTACGCAGCACCGCCGTCCGCCTCGCCGGGCTCACCGCACCGCCCTCGGCCGACGACCTCCCCACCTGGAAGAACGCCTTCGGCGTCGAGGGCTTCGACGTCCAGTACTTCTACATGCAGATCGGCTATGGGGCGGAAACCGGGCTCACCCTGGGCGGCGGCGGTTCGGTGGTCATCGGCGACGCCGCCCTGAAGCTCGACATCAAGGGCGGGTTCGATCCGGAGCCGTACGTCACCGTCTTCCGCTTCGATCTGGAGGCCGTCCACCAGGACACCGGCATCTCGATCTGGGACGTGGTCGCCGTCCTCGCCACCCCGCCGGACTGGCTGGCCTTCCTGAAGCAGATCGTGCTCCACAAGCTGGCGATGTGCGTGGTCACCGCTCCCGGCGGCTGGACCAACCCGGTGACCCACGAGGAGTGGAAGCAGGGCTTCTACGCCAAGGGGGACATCGACTTCTTCGGCAACAACTGGCGCTTCGAGGTCAACGTCAGCGACGACGGCCTGTACGCGTACAGCAACATCGCCCAGCCGCTGAAGCTCGCCGACGTCCTCACCTTCTCGGACGCGAGCGGCACCAAAGGACCGCAGTACCTGCTCGACACCCGGGGCATCCGGACCGGGCACCTCCCGGCGAAGATCTTCTACCTCTCCGGGAAGCTCGCCCTCCTCGGCCTGTCGGCCTCGATCGAGGCGCAGCTCGGCAACGACGGCTTCGCGTTCACGATCGCCGCGGACCTGCTGGACATTCTCCACGGCGACATGAGCTGCACCCTCGACAGCACCGGCCTGAAGGCGTCTGCCCACGTCAAGCTGGGCTTCGACGTCACCATTCCCCGGGGCGTGGTGCTCGGTGGCATCCCGGTCCCCGCCGGAAACCTGGTCGGCATCCATGCGGAGGGCGGCTTCGACCTCACCATCGACGGGAGCGGAGTCACCCTGCACCTGACGGCGAGCTGCGACGCCTACCTGCTCGACGTACACCTGGTCGACTTCCACCTCGACCAGCAGTTCACGATCGGCAAGTGGGACGACATCGTCTCCTGGCTCGAGAACAACCCGGACAAGCTCTTCGAGTCCCTGGGCGAAGGCATCTGGGACGCCCTCAAGAACTGCGCGACGACGACCGCGGCGGAGCTCACCTGACGCGTCCCGCGTTCTCATCCACGACACCCTGCCCGCCCGGTACGATCCCGTGCCGGGCGGGGCGCTACGTCACGCCTCGGGGGTGGTCACTGTGAGGACCACCAGGTCGACGAGGTGACGGCGGTGAAGCCCAGCGACTCGTACAGCGGCCGTCCGAGCCGTGAGGCGGTGAGTGTCACCGGAAGGTTCGCCATGGGCGCGAGCGAGCCCAGCATGACGGCCCGCCCGGCGCCGCGGGAGCGGTGCGCCGACGGCGCGGCGACCCAGTAGTGGCTGCCGAACCCGTCGTGTACGACGGTGACACCGGCTCCGACCGCCTCGCCGTCGAGAACGGCGAGAAAGACGTCCACGCCTGGCTGCTCGGTCAGCGTCGTGGGGAACATCTCGCCGGGACGGTAGGGGGTGAATCTGGTCAGCTCGAAGCCCTCGATCACGATCTGCTCGGCAGTCTGCAGCTCGTGCGCACGCTGGACTCGGATCACCTCCATCGCGGGGGCGGGGACAGGGGCGGGCGGGCGCACCATGATCGGCATCTGCCAGTTGCGCATGCCCAGGTGACTCAGGTCGGTGGAACTGAACGGATCCTCGACATCCACCGGTCCAGCCGATCGGCCGGCCAGCTCGGTCAGCTCGGCGAGCTCGTGCGCGTCGGGGTCGGGTTCCTGCAGCAGGATGCGTGTCCCGGCGCGCTCGCCGCCGAGCACGGCGAGGAAGCTGCGTCGGCGGATCACCTCGTGGCCGCGGGAGTTTCCGGTCGCGGCCCAGAGCGCGGCGGAGTTGCGGGCCTGGCGTATCACCGCGTCGTCGAAGGCCGCGGGGTGATCCGGATGGTCCGGCCTGCTTCGATCCTCGACACGAGCGTCGGGGGTGGTCTGCTGAGTGTTGGCCACGGATGGCTCCTGTTCAGTGCTGTGCGGTGATCCAGGCGAAGGAGCAGGCGGGGCCCGAGTGGAAGTCGACTCGGGTCTTCGTCATGCCTCCGACCTAACGACGTAATGTCTCTGATAACTGGGCCGATCTCAACCGAGATTGCCGAGCCGTTCGCCTTCTGCGATCCCGCCCGAGCCCGCATGACGCTGTGCACCTACCCAGCCAGTCCCTGAACGGCGCGTCGCTGCTTCCGGCGAGCCGCCTCCGGCATTTGTGTGTCGACTCACTTGCTTTCAGCGGAGGTTCACACCGCGGCATCGTCGAGGTCCGGACCGGAACGAGTAACATCCCTTTCTCGGCGTTACGGACTCCTCGCCGTACACATGGCGAACATGCGGAGCGCCGGCAGTGGAGATCTCGTCGACGCCGACTGGGGCGGCATCGGCTCCTACGCCCGGGGCGAGGAGGAGCGCAGCTCCGGCAAGCAGCGGTGGGACATCACCGCCTACAAGCCCGCCGGGCCGACCGTCAGGCAGGACTCGGACGAGCCGCAGCCGGTCCTCGCCGACGTCACCTTCAAGCACGACGACGCCTTCCTGGCCAACAGCGAGGACAACAAATGGGCGCAGCTGGCGAAGGGCGGCCGTAACGGCCTCGACACATGGGCCCTCTCGATGCCGGCCGCGAACGGCACCATGCATTACCTCTACCTCCGCAAGGACGGCGACCGGCGGAAGGTGGCGGGCTGTCTCACCCAGAACCCCCAGGTGATGACCGACAAGGACCGCAAGAGCTGGCTCACCGTGGAGCCCTGCGACCTCAGCTCCCACCAGGAGTGGTGGTTCGAGGGGCCGGGTCCGATACCGGGGCCCCGCCCCATGTCACGCGGGTGGGACCAGCGTGGCGAGCGGCAGATCGCCAGCGACGAGCACGGCACCTGCCTGAGCGGCGGTGCCACCGGTGACGCGAGCCTGCGGCAGTGCGTGGCCGGCAAGGCGGACCAGCAGTGGCAGCCCACCGCGCAGATCGCGGCATCCCCCTCCGGGGCGGCCCGTACGGCGGCGGCCACGGGAGCCCCAGCGGAAACGGCTGCGGGAGCACGGACGCAGACACCCCCGGCGACGGCCGCCAACGGCGCCTTGTTCCTGGTGAACTCCGCCTCGGACACGTGCCTGCGCCACGACGCGGCCGGGCAGAAGGTGGCGATGGGGCCGTGCGCGCAGGCCCCCGACCAGCAGTGGGCCTGGCAGGGCCGCACGCTGCGCTCCGTGGACAGCGGCCAGTGCCTGGTGCCCGGCGATGAGGGAGCGGTGACCCTGGCCGACTGCGTCACCGTACCCGACGCGCTCAAGGGGGGTATCGCCCCGAAGGACGCGAACCGCTTCTCTCTGCGGTCCGCCACGGGCCTGGCGATGGAGCTGCCGGGCGGTGACACCACAGCCGGGACGAAGATCGTCGGGGCGGCTCCGGCGCTGAAGCAGGCCCGTCAGCAGTGGGACCTGCACGCCGACGCCGGTCCCGACGGCATCTGGCGCCTGGCACCGCGGCTGATCGACTCCCGCCGTCTGTCGTACAACGTCATCGACAAGGTGGCCGCGCTGATGGACGCGGTGGTCGACAACAAGGGCGAGCAGTGGCGGCTGGAGCGGATCGGCGGTGGCTGGTACCGCCTCGTGAACAACCTCGACGGTAAGGTCCTGACCGCCGCCCGCCCCGGGGAACCGCTGACGATCAAGGAACGGTCCAACGACCTCGGGCAGTGGTGGCGGTTCGACGCCGCTCCCGCGTCAATTAGCCCCACACACAACGCCGGTCTGCTGGAGCTGCCCGCGGGTGTGGACGGAGGAGGGCCGTGGGCGACCCGGCCCTCCTGCCCGGTTCTGTTACGGCCAGCCTTGCTGCACCTTGGCGGGGGCGGTGTTCCAGCTCTTGGGTATGAACGTGATCATGTAGGTTCCGCGGTCGAAGTCGGCGTACCCGGCAGACCATTTCCGGAACTTGCTCTCGTATACGTGCATGGGGCCCAGGCCACTGTTGGGCGCGTGGTAGTGGTCGCCGTGGGTCCATACCGTCTTGTCGGCGTCCGCTTCCGTTTGGGCCCCGAACCAGCCGTAGTCGAAATTGACCCAGCTTTCGCCAGGCTTGGCGGGACTGCGCGGGACGCTTCTGTCCCTCGACATGTCGACCAGGCCCGTCCCCCGGTCGGGGCGGAAGGCTTCCGGATCGCCGTACTTCCTCCTGTCGGAGGAGCCCCGCTGGTCCTGCCCGCTCCAGAAGTGCTTCGAGTAGACCACCGCCTTCATCTTGGACGGGTCGTAGTTGCCTCCGTCTCTTTCTTTGAAAGACGGTGTGTCCCTCAGTGCCGAGTAGAAGTTCGAGCGGCTGTCCTCGTGGAGCAGAGCGTCATTGTTGTTCGCGAGCCCCGTCTTGAGGTTGTCGATGTACGCCCCCTCGTCGTGGGCACTTTCCAGGGCCTTGTTCATGACGGACGCCACATCACGCGCCCGCTTGAAACCCTTCTCCTCGTCGAAACTGTCTTTGGCGATGCGCCCCTCGAACTCCGCCCGCGTTTCATCGGGTCGGGGGCTGATGTTCTTGAGGTCGTTCTTGTACTTGTTCTCGTCGAAGAACGCAAACGCCAGCTTGTTCATCGGGTAGGGACCCGAATTGACCCAGGTGACGCCGACGCAACCGTAGGACAGCTTCTCTCGCTGCTCTTCGGTCATCTGCTGCTTCTTGCCGTCGCGGTGGCTGTAGACCTGCTGCCACTTGCGTATGTAGTTGTTGATGACCGTGGTGGCCCTGCCTCCGTAGGCCCGGTACGCATCAGGCATCCTTTCGAGCGGCTCGGCCGGAGGGGTTTCCCTGTCGTCGGTGGAGCCGGGGGCCCGGGAGGACGGGCCGGCGCTCGGAGGTAATTCCCCCGGAGGCTTGCCGGGTTGCCCCAGAGCCAGGGCGCTTTCGTTGAGTGCGTTGATGTTCTTGACGTCATCCGCCGTCAGGCCGTGCGTTTCGGCGTAGGACCCGTTCTCTTCCCTGTCGCCGCTGCCGGCGGCCTGGCTGACCGACGGGATGAAGCCGGCGGTGCATATGACTGCACCCGCAGTGGCGAAGGTGAGAATTCTCCGACGTTTGTACATGAAAATCAACAACTCCCTTGTGGTGAATCTCGTGAACGAGGACATGCGAGAGCGCGACGCAATGGAGGGGGAGATGCGGTAGTACGGGAGATGGCGGTGGCGGCGCGCTCGTCGCCGGTCATGGCCGTGGTGGTCGCCGGCCCGGCGTGGGCCGGTCCGGCCGGGTCGGGCGGGGCCGGCGCTACATCAGCGTCGTCGCCGAAGCGACGACGCGGGCCCGGCCCGGGTGGCCGGGGTCGCCGTAGCGGACCTCGACGCGCGGGTGGGAGCGCATGAACTCGGTGTCGACCAGGCGGACCTGATCGGGGTGGTCAACCGTGCGCACGGCGATGTCCGTGTCGAGGAAGAAGCTGAACTCGCCCGTGGCCGGGGCGTAGACGAAGAACTTGCCGCCCTCGAACTTGTGCTGCGCGATGTCGTCCGTCAGGACCAGGGACCAGAAGCCCACACAGCGGCCCGCGGGACACATGTGCTGGAAGTCGGCCCGTAGGCCGTCCAGTTCCATCCAGCGGAAGGGGTTGTCGTCGTCCGCGTTGATCGTGGCGGGGGTGGCGGCGGTCGTAACCGGGGTGGCCGCCTGGGCTCCCTGGGTGAGGGGCAGGGCGAGGACTGCGGCCACAGCGACGGTGGTGAGGGTTCGGAGAGCGGTTCTGCGTATCACTTCTCGACTCCTGGATGAGTGATCGGGTTGATACGAACAGTGATCATGTCTCCGTGTTAACTCCCCGGCAACATCACGGCTTTGAAACCGGCCAACCTGCCACTAAGGCGGTATCTGGCCATGCATTCGATGTTGTTCGGGAACTCCACGACCCGGCCGATGCCGTCGTCGCCGACCAGGATGAAGAGCCCCATTAGGCGGCGGTCACCCGACTTCAGGAGAGCCGGCGGGCCTGCCGCGGCAGGCTCGAGACGCCGGCCTGGCCAGAACGCGCATGGCAGAACCTCTTGATCCGTGCGGCCGGATTCTGTTCGGGTTCGCCGGCGGGTGTGCGCCCTGCGGCTGTCCGGAGCGGGCCGGGGGCAGTGCGGGTGCCTCGGCGGGGCGGCTGAGCGTGTCGGCAGTGCGGGCAGTCGGCGCCCTTGCCCATGGGTCAGCTAGTGCTGTGACCACATAGGTTCGCCGGTTTGGTGATCGTGACGGTTGGATGTGCGGTGACGTTCGATCCGACCGCTGGAGGTGCAGTGGCCGAGCCTGTCCGTGTGTTGCAGACTGACCGACCAGGAGGGGCAGAAACTGCAGCAGATTGTGCGTCGTGGCAGCACCAACTCGGTGCGCTATCGGCGCGCGATGATGTTGTTGGCCTCGGCCAGCGGGAATCGGGTGCCGGTGATCGCCCAGCTGGTGCAGGCCGACGAGGACACCGTGCGCGATGTGATCCACCGGTTCAACGAGATCGGCCTGGCCTGCTTGGACCCTCGGTGGGCGGGAGGCCGTCCCCGCCTGCTCAGTCGTGACGACGAGGACTTCGTCGTCCGGACGGCCACCACCCGCCCCACCAAGCTCGGCCAGCCTTTCACCCGCTGGTCGCTGCGCAAGCTCGTCGCCTACCTGCGGAAGGGCCACGGCCGAGTGATCCGCCTCGGCCGTGAGGCATTACGCGGCCTGCTCGCCCGCCGCGGTGTCACCTTCCAGCGCACCAAGACGTGGAAGGAATCCCCCGACCCGGACCGCGAGGCGAAGCTGGCCCGGATCGAGGAGGTCCTTGGCCGCTTCCCGGACCGGGTGTTCGCCTTCGATGAGTTCGGCCCGCTCGGGATCCGGCCCACTGCCGGCTCGGGCTGGGCCGAGCGAAAACACCCTGACCGGCTGCCCGCCACCTACCACCGCACGCACGGCGTGCGCTATTTCCACGGCTGCCACTCGGTCGGCGACGACACCCTGTGGGGCGTCAACCGCCGCAGGAAGGGCGCCACCAATACGCTGGCCACGCTGAAGTCGATCCGTGCCGCCCGGCCCGACGGTGCCCCGATCTACGTGATCCTGGACAATCTGTCCGCCCATAAAGGCACTGGCATCAGCTGCTGGGCGAAAAAGCACAAGGTCGAGCTGTGCTTCACCCCGACCTACGCCTCCTGGTCGAACCCGATCGAGGCCCACTTCGGACCGCTGCGGCAGTTCACCATCGCCAACTCCAATCACCCCAACCACACCGTTCAGACCCGGGCCCTGCACGCCTACCTCCGGTGGCGCAACGCCAACGCTCGCCACCGCGACGTCCTGGCCGCCGAACGCAAGGAACGCGCCCGCATCCGCAGCGAGAAAGGCATCCGCTGGGGCGGACGGCCCCTGCGATTGGCGGCCTGACCTGGCAGGAAGGTGAGTCGCCGAGATTGCGGGGCGAGCGAGGCTTCTCGCCTGAGGCGGCAACGGGTGGCGCCGGCAGGGACTCAGGGATCGATGACGAGGCGTTCGATGAGGCCGTCGCGGAGTGTGAACTGGTAGCGCAGATCGATGGTCCCGCCGGGGAAGTTGCCTTCGAGGTGGTGGGTGGCGATGTAGCGGGTTGCGTCGGTCTGCTGGGCGCCAGTGAGGTAGATGGTGTAGGTGAATTCGGCAGCCGATCGGTCGAGCCATTCCCCGATCGCCTCGATGCCCTCGTAGGTGTTGCCGTCGTCGATCACTGTGGCTTCGCGGGTGAACGCCGTGAGTGCGGTGGCGGTGTCGTGGGCTCGGTGCGCTGTCAGGTAGCGGCTGATCACCTCGGGCAGAGTGTCCGGGGTGCTGGTGCGGGGCTGGTTGTCGTGCATGACGCTCCTTGGGGTGGTGGCGGTTCAGACGGTGGGGGTGGTGCCGCCGTCGATGACGTGTTCGGCGCCGACGATGGCCGAGGCGCGGTCGGAGACGAGGAAGGCGACGAGCTCGGCGACTTCCTCGGGCCGGTTGGGACGGCCGAGCGGGATGCCGCCCAGGGAGTCCATGAGCCGGCCCAGCGCCGCTTCCTGCGTGATGTCGGCGTCGTGGGCGATCCGGGCGACGAGGTTGTCGGCGGCCGAGGTCTGCACGAAACCGGGCGAGACGGTGTTGACGCGGATGCCGTGCGGGGCGACCTCGTTGGCCAGGCCCTTGCTGTAGGTGGTCAGGGCGGCCTTGGCGGCGGCGTAGGCCAGGGTTCCGTTCCACAGCGGCATGCGGCGCTGGATCGAGGTGACATGCACGATCACGCCCTTACCTGTGGCGATCATGTGCGGCAGGAGTGCGCGGTCCAGGCGGACGGCGGCCAGCAGGTTCGTGTTCAGCTCCCTGGCCCAGTCGTCCTCGCCGAGCGCGGCGAACCCTCCGGCCGGCGCCTCGGAACCGCCGAGGGTGTTGACCAGGATGTCGACGCCTCCTACGCGGGCGTCCACCTCGGCGGCCACGTGGGCTGCGCCCTGGGCGGTGGACAGGTCGGCGGTGATGAACGCCTTCTCCTCGACGTCGTCGGGGCGGCTGCGGGCCGTGACCAGCACGGTCGCGCCGGCCTGGGCGAGGCGTCGGGCGATGGCGGCTCCGGTGCCCTTGGTACCGCCGGTGACCAGAGCGCGTCGGCCTTTGAGGGATTCGCTGATGGATGTGGTCACGGTGTGCTCCGTTCCCGGGTGCGGGCGCAGAAGGCACCGCTCCCACCATTACTGCTAAAATAGAAGTAACTAACTTCGACTTTAGCAGCAATGGAGGGGATGGTCGCTGTGGCAAGCCGGATCAGGCTGGAGGACCGGGAGTGCCCACTGTCCACGACGGTGGAACACGTAGGCGAGTGGTGGACGCTGCTGATCCTCCACGACGCTTTCGACGGCTACACGCGCTTCGACCAGTTCCAAGAGAGCCTGGGCATCTCCTCCAGCATGCTCACCACCCGGCTGAAAACCCTCGTCGCCGACGGACTGCTGGAGCGCCGGCCCTACCAGACCAACCCCGTACGCCACGAGTACGTCCTCACCGAACTCGGGCACTCCCTCCGACCGGTGATCGTCGCCCTGGCCGCATGGGGCAACTCCCGCCTCACACCGGCCGAACGCAGCATGATCCTCATCGACACGCACAGCGGCGAGGAAGTCGAGCCCGTCGTCGTCGACGCCAAGACCGGCCGCCGGCTCGACGACAGCGACACCTACGTCTTCACCGCGGGTCCCGCAGCCAGCGACGCCATGCGCCACCGATATGCGACACGACCGAACATCCCCGCGGAGTCGTAGGGCTGCTCCGAACCAGCACCGAACAGCCTTGAGCAGGGCCGGGACACACCCTCCTACCTCATCGACCAGGCAACACCGGATCGCCGAATATCACGCATGCCAATCATCCCGAGCCGTTGATAACCAGATAAGTGAGGCGAAGGAACGTCGGTCGTCTTCTCAAGAATCGCCATCATGGGCTGCGCCCCCGGATCCCATCCGAGCCGGACGGAGTCATCAGCACGACCCAACCCGGTGAACCTTCCCGGTCACAGCACTAGGGAACTCTTTGGCCAGCCCGAGGTAGCCGGAATCGACCTTCGCCTTCACGCCGGGACGGGTGCGGGACTGCTCGGTGATGCCCTCGGTGCGTACGGCCGTCTGGTCGTGCATCGGGCCGGGGCGGACCAAGCCGGACAGCAGCAGGCGGCCCTGGCCATCCCTGAACGTGGTGGTCTTGATGGTGTTCTGCTTGCGTTTGCCGGAGACGAGCGCCCGGCGCCCAGGACGGTCGGCCTGGGGCCGGCGGACCTGGGTCTCGGCCCCGTCGCAGCTCAACACCCTCCGCCTCGGCATAGGCGAAGATGTCCTCCAACGTCTTCAACCACAGGCCGGTCCGGTCGGGCACGGCGAAACCACGGGCTGCCAGCAGCGGGCGGACCTGGCGGATGGCCGCGAAGACAGTGGAGCGATCCACCTCGAAGAGTTCGGCGAGCACCACATGCGGCAACTGATGGCGCAATTGGACCAGGGTGACCAGCAGCCGATCGAGGAAGACCAACTTGGGCTTTCGGCCGGCACCCTCCGCCCGCCGACGCTCCCCGCCCCGGGCCTCGCGGAGCGCGGACTGCCGCGCAGCCTCCCATGTCGTGGCGAGCTCGGCGGACAACTCGCCGGAATGTGCGCGTGAGACGCCAGACAGGGCAGGATGGGAACAGGCCGCGCGGGCCCAGGCCAGCTTCACAACTCACCCAACCCGTGCGGCTCTTCTCATGTCACGGCCCGATGGGACGATCACCGGTCCGCCGAGACCGTGAAGCTACCTCGCCTGAATGGCATCTGCCGGGACCTCAAAGATGATCGTGAGTCCGTCGCGCTCGTTGCCCTGCTCGCCGACCTGCGTAAAGCCGAAGCCGTCGATGGAGGCCAGGGAGGCGGTGTTGTCGGATCCGATCCTGGCGCGCACGGTCCTGACACCGGGTTCGGCAGCGGCTCTGGCGAGCAACGCCCTCAGCATGGCGCGGGCATAGCCCTGGCGGCGGTACCCGGGCACGACGGTATAGCCAACCTCGACCATGCCGGCCTCGTCAGGCGGCCCATGGAACCCGGCGTCGCCAACGACGACCCCGTCCGGCTCGGACACCGCGGCCCGCGTGATCCAGGGCGCGGCAGAGGGGTCCTTGGCGAGCTGGTCGGCGCGGTAGCCGAAGATCCAGCGGGCTCGCTCACCGACGAAGTGTTCGTCAAGGGCGACCCCGGCCTCGGCGCTGCCGCCGGCGAGGTCACCGTCGGCAAGCGCCCGCAGTGTCTTTGCGCTGAGCTCGACGAAGCGGACGCGTTTGGGTGTGGAGAGAGGTTCGTTGTTCATCTCGGTGATACTCACTCAGAGCCTGAGAGCTGTCCATTGCTTTACGCCAGCGCGCCGCCGACCACGGCATCGCCGCGCCCGCGCGTCGGTGGACATGGTGACGGTCACACGGACGCCACGGCACCCACGCCGAGACCCATCTCGCGATTGCCTCGCTCGTCTCCGACCGATCCCCGCCCCGAAGCTCAATTTCCCCCAAGCCCGTTACCTCCGCCTGCACGGAGACCACCCTTCACGACCTGCGGCGTTGTAACGGCTTGCTTCTTCTTGGTGCAGGGTGGGCGGCGCTCACGTCTCAATTGAACATGACGGCAGCACCCCGTGTCCCTTACAACGTGGTGAGCGATAGGCGGATGGTTAACAGGTAGGGCGAAGGTCGGTGACGAGGCGGAAGCGTTCCAGAACCACCAGCGTCGCGTCGTCCACGGTGAACTCGGGTTCCTCCAACGCCGCGCGCATCTCCTCGCTGTGCCAGAACTGCTCGTGAGCCGCCCGCCACTCGGCCACGCTGGTGTGCCCCTCCCCCTCGTCCACCACGTGAGCGAGATCCACCTGCCCTAGCGGGATGACACGCACATCAGTGACCTCGATGACCGCGACCGGACGCTCGTCCGAGTCGATGACCAACGAACGGCTCCCCACTTCCGGCAGGGGCTCCCCTTCGTGCTCGTAGTCGATGACGAGCCCTGTCGTGGAGGTCTTGGAAGCGTTGAGGATGGCTGCGACGAGCTGGTCGCGCAGCGGGCCGGGGAAGGCGAACTCGACCCTGGGTATCGATGCGAGGTTCCGGAGTGAGGCGGCGTCAGTCGTCATGCGGTCACAGTAACGATCCGTCCATGCAAGCCGACCGCAGCAACTGTAACGCGCCAGGTGCCGGGCGGGTTGGGTGTTGTTGTGACGCAATACCTGGCCCGCACAGCCTTGTCCCGTCGTGCCTGAACCGGTCTGCCCCGACGCCGACTCGGGACGCTGATCAGGGAGTTGCCCAGCCCCTGGATCTCCTCCGAAGCAGGGCGCGGCTCCACGAACTCCGAGGCCACGAGCGTATGCGCGCGGCCGGCGCCGGACGAGACGGGCGTCGAGCCCTGCGGAGGATGCACCCCTGATCCGGGGCGCGGGCCGGGTTGTAGGCCGTAGCTGACGCCGCCCGGGACTGGTCCCGGGCGGAAAAGAACGCGACTACAGCACACTCCTGCGACACAAGGCCGCCTTTCCGGGAGTTGCCGAAACGTCACTCCTGAAGGCACTCCTGGATAACTGGTGTCAAACGCTTTTCACTTGAAATAACTAGATGGAGATAAATGTGGAAGGGTGGGCAATCGGGGCGGCGCGTCACGCATATCCTGTGGACCGCGAGTTCCTGGACAGGACACCCGCGCTCCGCGGCAACCGCCGCTTCGACAGTTCGACGACAGGCGACCGATCAATTCAGCAACCGCCCGTTGACCGTCGTACAGGCGGCTGACTCGCGCAACCACCTGCCCCCTAGATCCGAGCGATTCCCGAGACTCTTGGCGCCTGGCGGCGATCCCCACTCGCAGCAGTTTCGCGATTTCGCTCAGAATCGGACATCGAATGATTACCGAACACTCCGATACGCATCTCACGGCACGACCGACCAACGACGACTACCGGCTGGGTACCGAGGCCTACACCGATGAGCAGCGGACCGCGGTCCTTGCCAAGTTGGAGGGGTACCTGGGCGGGCAGCGGGAGCGTCTTCTGGGCTACCAGGTGAACCTGTCGCTCGACGGCCACGCCGCGCTGGGTCGTTTCCTGGGCTACCACATCAACAACATCGGGGACCCGTTCGTCGACAGCAACTACAGCCTGCACTCGCGGTGGCTGGAGCGGGCGGTCCTGGAGCACTACGCCCGCCTGTGGCACGCCTCGCTGCCCGAGGACCCGGCCAGTCCTGGGGATGAGGACGCGTGGGGATACGTGCTGTCCATGGGCAGCACCGAGGGCAACCTGTACGCCATGTGGAACGCCCGTGACTACCTGGACGGCAACGCCCTGGTGCGTGACGAGGTCTCCGGCGATGCCAGCTGCCGTACCACCTACCTGCGGGCCCAACACCCCGACGACAACCCCAACGCCTACATGCCGGTAGCGTTCTTCTCGCAGGAGACCCACTACTCGCACATCAAGGCGATGCGGGTGCTGGACATCCCGACCTTCTACGACCTGGGCGGCAGCCTCTACCCGGGCGAGTGCCCCATCGACGTGGCCGGCACCGGCATGCAGACGTACAACGGCTGGCCGCTCGGCGGAGTCCCGACGACCGGCGGCGACGAGGGTCCGGGCACGGTCGATGTCGACGCCTTGGTGGCCCTCGTGGACTTCTTCGCCGCCAAGGGCCACCCCGTCCTGGTCAACTTCAACATCGGCAGCGTCTTCAAGGGCGCCTACGACGACGTTCAGGGCGCCTGCGAGCGCCTGCGACCCGTCTTCGAGCGGCACGGCCTCGTCGACCGCACCGTGCGCTTCGACCCCGACGACCCCACCCGGGTCAGCATCCGCAACGGGTACTGGATCCACGTCGACGGAGCCCTCGGCGGCGCCTACGCCCCCTACCTGGAGAAGGCCCGCGACAGCGGACTCATCGAGACCGCGCCGCCGGTCTTCGACTTCCGGATCCCCGAGGTGTCCTCGATCGTCACCAGCGGACACAAGTATCCCGGCGCGCCCGTCCCCACCGGGATCTACATGTCCCGCGCGGGATCCAAGCTGCGCCCGCCGTCCGACCCGGCGGTCGTCTCCTCTCCCGACAGCACCTTCGCCGGTTCCCGCAGCGGTTTCGCCTCCCTGGCCATGTGGAACCACCTCGCCCAGTTCAGCGAGGAGCAGCAGGTGCGGCAGGCCGCCGAGGTCCTGCGGATCGCCGAGTACACGGCCGAACGGCTGCGCCGGCTGAGCGAGCAGTTGCGGGAACGCGGTGAGTTCTGGGCCGAGGACGGTATCGAGGTCGGTCACGGCGATCACGCGCTCAGCGTCTGGTTCCAGCAACCGCGGGCTGAGATCACGCAGAAGTATTCGCTGGCCTGCGTGCCACTCAATCTCGGTGGAATCCGCCACGACTACAGCCACGTCTACGTCATGCCGCACGTCACCCAGGAGTTGATCGACGAACTCCTCGAGGACCTCGCCCAGCCCGGAGCATTCGACCGTTCCGCGGACAAGGACGCGCAGCGGCCCCCACTTCCCCACCAGCGCTGACCCGCAGGCGGGCACCGCAGACCGGTCGTGCAGCCGGACCGCAATCGCCCGCCCGCCTCTTCGCGAGGTTGCCCCGCATATCCCCGCGTGCGGGGCAACTGACCCAGGGCGCAACCCTGGGCCCGTCACCGCCCCTGGCTGTCGGCAACCTCCGCTTCGACCGGAAGTTCGAAGACCACTGCCGCCGTCCGTCCCGTCTGCGAAGAGATCGATCCCTCGCCGAAGGCCTGATCTGCGTAATCCCCCTGCCCCACCAGCCGACCGACTGGCAAGGAGCGCCCCATTCGAACGGGCGGCATTCCGGCGTGGGGGACCAGCGGCACAGCCGTGATGGCAAGCACTGGGCCATGGCTGGTCCCTTCGCCATGGTGCCTGTAAATCGCTGGTGAGCCGTCAGGCGGATTCGTCGTTTCATCCGGCTCGGCGCGGACCCTGTGGCGTCCCGGTGTGCGGAGAGCTCGGCGGCTGCCGGCTCAACGGCGGTTCCCCGCCTCCGGGTCCCCGGAACTCAACGAAGACTACTGCGAAGCCATTCGGAAGGACGCATGACCTCGTTCCTGGACGCGATCACGCCGGAGGAGCTCCACGCGGATCCCTATCCGATCTATCAGCGGCTTCGACGTGACCACCCTGTGGCCGAGATCCCCGCGCTCGGCTGCTGGCTTGTCACGCGCTGGCAGGACGTGCGTCAGGTGATGAGCCACAGTCAGACCTTCACCACCAGCTTCCCGTCCGCGATGTCGGAGATTTACGGATCGGAGAACATCCTGTCGGGGAGCGGCGACAACCACAAAGGGATGCGCGCCAGCGTCGAGGAACTCTTCGAGCCCGAATGCGCCGGTCGCGCCCGAGGGTACGCACGCAAGCTGGTCATCGAGCGGGTCTCCGGCATGCACGGGCAAGCGGACCTCATGGGTGAGGTCCTGCAACCCGTCGTGGCAGAGGTGTTCCGGTGGATGCTGAGCCTCGAGGTCGACAGCACGACCCTGCTGCGCCTGGCACAGGACTTGTGGCAAGGCGCCCTCGGTTCCGGGGACCCCGCCAAGCTCGCGGTGGCGGCCGCCGCTGTGAACGAGCTCGACGCCGCGCTTACCCCCTGGTTCGAGGGCCTCGGCCCGGACCCCTCCTCGGCGATCGCACGGTGGCGACACATCAACCCTGGAAGGGTTTGTCCGCGAGGCGTCGCGGAGGTCCTCCCGACGATCCGCGTGATCCTCCCGTCCCTTCCCGAACCCGGGTGGGCGGCAGGCAGCCTCCTGGTCGCGCTGTTCAACGACCCGGACCAGCGCCGGCTTGTCCGGGACCACCCGGAGCTCCTCGGCGACGCCGTCCACGAAGTCCTGCGCTGGATGCCACCGTTCGGGCTCGTCGAACGCATGACCACGCGACCGGTGAAACTGGGCGGCACATACCTGCCCGCCGGTGCACACGTCCTGGCCGCGATCGGCTCCGCGAACCGCGATGAGACGGTGTTCGAACAGCCCGACGCCTTCGACCTCCGCCGCCGACGGCAGCCTCTGGTCACCTTCGGATACGGAGAACACGCCTGTCTCGTGCGCGCGTTCATTCCCGCCATCGTAGAGGGCCTGGTCGCCGGCATCCTCGATGTCCACCCCGGCGTCCGCGCCGACCCTTCGGAGCAGCCCCGCCTGGCCGGCTGGGCCGCCCGCTACACTGAACGCCTTTGTGTGGACGGCCTCGGCGACTCCGCGGACCGGGCGACAGCGCTGGGCCCGCCTGGTTGAGGCAGGGCCCGCGGACCGGCTCCCTCACGCCTCCGCTCCCGCCGGACGGGCCAAGATCGCCCCGCTCAGTCGAATCGTGTCCTGAGCCGTCGCGATGAGCGCGGAGAACACCTGGGTGTGGGCTCAGGCCCGGAGCAACGGAGACGTCGCACTGGCGCCTGCCACCGGCAACGGAGAGTAGCGCCGGGGCCCGCTCGGGCCCCCCGGCCACTCCCTCCGATCTGCCGCCCAGGGCCGCGCGGATGAAGGCGAAAGATGACGCGGTCCCCTCCCCAACTCCGACATGACACCGCCCCGGGCCGCGGAACCATGCACGCCTGGGCCCTGTTCGACGTCGAGGACACCTGCGTCGACGCCGTCTTCCAGGCCGCCCTGCGCGCCGCCCACGCCTCCGCCGACCCGCCGCTCGGTAGTCACGTGCTGGCGTTCTGGGCCATCGCCGCTTACTGAGCGTTTTATCCGTGTTCGAAGTGTCTCACTGGCCACAGGAGCCTCTTTCGTCGCTCTGGCTGTGCGGCGGGTCCGGTTGAAGGCGAGCATGCCGACTGGCTCCGGGCTTTCTGTGATGAGACGGGAGAAGTCCGGGCAAGCCTGGCTGACGATCTCCGTCGCCTGTCTCTCAGGCCACAGAGATACCTCAAGCATTCCGTTGCCCCAGTCTGGCCACCGGGCATCCTTGGATGAAACACGAATCCCGGGACGAAACGCCCAGTTAGTGGGTGTTTCACAAGTCCGCCCTTTCCCACTATGAGGTACCGCCGTCCTACGTCGTCGGTCTGAGCGGGCTCGCTCGCTTCTGCGGGGCTGTCTTCGAAGATCCCGAGTTCGGGTAGCTACGCTGGATCCGCATGCTGGAGGAGGTTGCGATCGGTATGGGTGATGGGCACGGGCCCGGACGCTCTGAGCAGGAGGAGGCGCTCGGAGCCGGATGGGAGAGGCACCGGCCTGCGGTTTTCGGTGTGGCCTACCGGCTGCTGGGGAGTGTGGCTGATGCCGAGGACGTGACCCAGGATGTGTGGTTGCGGGCGGCCGGAGCGGATCTGCGGGACATCGGTGATCTGCGGGCCTGGCTGGTGACGGTGGCCGCGCGGCGGTCGTACGACATTCTCAAGAGTGCCCGTTTTCGTCGGGAGAGCTATGTCGGGCCGTGGCTGCCGGAGCCGCTGCTGACGGGACCGGACGCGTCGCAGCCGGTACTCGTCGATGAATCCGTCAGCTCGGCGATGCTGCTGATCATGGAAGAGCTGAGCCCGCCGGAGCGGGTGGCTTTCGTCCTGCACGATGTCTTCGGTCTTGAGTTCGGCAAGATCGCAGAAGTGCTGGACGTCTCCGTGCCGGGTGCCCGGCAGCTCGCCTCGCGGGCGCGACGGCGGGTGGCCAAGGCGAAGCAGTCCATGCCGCAGGCGTCGAAGGCGGAGCGCGAACGCGTCCTCGCGGTTTTCCGCTCCGCGTACGAGGCCGGGGACCTGGCCGGCTTGGTCAGGCTCCTGCACCCGGACGCCGTCTTCGTCACCGACGGCGGCGGCAAGGCATTCGCGGCACGCAAGCTCATCCACGGCGGCGAGCGCGTTGCCGAGGTCATGGTGCGTGTGGGACGCCGGTGGCGTCCGGACCGTATCGCCTTCGCTGAAGTCGGCGGCGAGCTCGCCCTGGTGCTCTACCGCGAAGGCCGGGTCCACTCCGTGGACACGGTCCAGATCACAGACGGTCTGATCACCGCGTACCGCAGGATCATCAATCCCGACAAACTCGTGCGCGTCTGAGCTGTCACACCTGGAGGGGCTACCTCGTCTCCCTGGTGAATTGACCGCCTCGCGCCGCGCCACGCGGCACGATCCTGAGGAGCCCTGCCATCATGACCACGCCTGCCCCGGCCGCTTCTTCCGCCGCTGCCGTCCCGCCGGTCGTCGCCATCGCCCATCACTCGGGCTTCGGCCACACCTCGGTGCTGGCCGAGGCGGTGCGCGAGGGCGCCGCCGACACCGGGGCGACCGTCCACCTGGTCAAGGTCGACGAGATCACCGAGGAGCAGTGGGCGCTGCTCGACACCGCCGACGCGATCGTCTTCGGCTCGCCGACCTACATGGGCACCGCGTCCGGCGCCTTCCACGTCTTCGCCGAGGCCACCTCGAAGCGCTGGGCGACCCGCGCCTGGCAGGACAAGCTGGCGGCGGGCTTCACCAACTCCGGTTCAAAGAGCGGCGACAAGCTGCACACCCTGCAGTTCTTCTCCGTGCTGGCCGCCCAGCACGGAATGCACTGGATCAACCTCGGCCTGCCGTCCGGCTGGCACTCCACCACCGCCTCCGAGAACGACCTCAACCGCCTCGGCTTCTACCTGGGCGCTGGCGCGCAGACCGACACCGACCGGGGCCCGGACGGCGTCCACAAGGCCGACATAGCCACCGCCGAACACCTCGGCCGGCGAGTCGCCGCCCAGGCCGCGGTGTACGCCGCCGGTCGCGCCGCGGTCACCGCCTGATCCGCCTCCCACGGGTGCCGGGCGCCCGTGAGCGACGTACGCGCCCGGCCCGCGCGCCCCGTTCCGCGCGTGCCGCCCGTACAGCTGGCGTCACGCGGCCTGGACGAGTTCGCCGGGCCGCGGCGGGGCGGCGCTGGGGTAGCGGCGGGGCCGGGTCAGGCGGCGGGTCATCAGCGTGATCGCCGCCCAGGTGATGAGGGTCTCGGAGTGTTGGACGAGCCGTTCGTAGTCCCGGGCATGGCGGCGGGCGTACATCATCCAGGCCAGCGACCTCTCGACGATCCAGCGGCGGGGCAGGATGACGAACCCGGAGGCGTCGCGGGGCCGGGAGACGGTCTTGATCGTGAGGTTGACGTGTCTTTTCGCCCAGGTCACGAGCTTGCCCGCGTAGGCGGAGTCGGCCCAGACGATCGTGATCTCCGGGTGCATCAGGCGGAGCCTGAACAGCACCTCCTTCGCTGCCGCGGAGTCGTGCAGGTCCGCCGGTGTCACCATGACCAGCAGGGGAAGCCCGCGGCTGTCGACGACCAGGTGCCGCTTCCTGCCATTGATTTTCTTGCCCGGGTCGATACCCGCGGGTCGCCCGGCTGACGGTCTCGGCGGCCTTCACCGACTGCGAGTCGATGATCGTGGCCACCGCCCGCGGGCTCTTGCCCATCTCCCGACGGACCCGCCCAGCGAGCGCGTCGCCCCGCAAGGGGCGCCCCGCGTCTCAGGCGCCTGTCCGAATGCGTTCCCGGACAGCGGCGCGGTCGATGCCGAGCTGCGCCATGAGCTCTGCCGCAGGATCCGGCTGCGCACAGTCGAGCAGGGCCAGCAGGAGGTGCTCTGGTGTGATGCGCCGGCTGCCGGCCTTCCTCGTCTCGGCCAGGGCGCGTGGGACAACGGCACGGGCGCCGGAGGTGAAGGGGGTGCGCTTGCGCGAGGCGGGAATCGGCGGCCGCTCGATCCCCTGGATGTCGATGCCGATCGCGGCCAGCGCGGACCGGTCGAGGGCGTCGAGAGCAGCACGCGCGGTTTTCAGGTCGATTCCGAGGGCCCGGACCGAGCCGGGCTCGTGGAGCACCCCCAGGAGGAGGTGCTGGGTACCGATACGGCGATCGCCACGCAGTGTGGCTTCGTTCAGTGCCGAAGTGACAGCGTCACGGGCACCTGCTGCGAACTGTTCGAACATGGTCGTCTCACTTCCCGTACTTGGCGTGCACGGATTGCCGGGAGACGCCGAGGGCATCGCCGATCTGTTCCCGGGACCATCCCTGTTCCCTGGCGCGTGCGACTGCTGCGGCTTCGACCTGCTCGGCCAGCCGGTGCAAGGCGCCCACGGCCCGCAGCCCCACCGCGGGGTCATGCGATCTGAGGCGCTCTGAGAGATCTCCCGCTTCCATGCCTGTCAGTCCAGGCTGACATGCGGTCGCGGCTGGACGCCTCCTGCCCGGCGAACCGAAGGAGACCTGTGATGACTGCTGACGTCACCATCGTCGGTGGTGGCCCGAACGGGCTGCTGCTGGCCTGCGAACTACGACTCGCGGGCGTGCGACCGCTGCTCCTGGAGCGGCTGCACACCCGCAGCGCGGCCCCCCGGGCCAACGGGCTCGTCGGGCCGCGTGGTACAGGCGCTGGAATTGCGGGGCCTGTACGAGCCTCTCACCGGTCGTTCCGGGCCTGCCCAGCCGTTGCCCTTCTACCAGTTCAGCGGCCTGCCACTGGACCTGCGCGACCTGCCCGACAACCCGCTGCACGCCCTCCAGATGCTGCAAGCGCGCATCGAGCAGGTACTCGAAGAGCGCGCCCGAGAACTCGGCGTCGAGATCCGCCGCGGGCACGAACTGACCGCACTGCACCAGGACGACGCCGTCACCCTCGACATCCGAGCCCCGCAGGGCGCCTACCGGGTCCGCACCCGCTACCTGGCCGGAGCGGACGGCGGCCACAGCACGGTCCGCAAACAGGCCGGCATCGCCTTCCCCGGCACCACCGACGACAGCTTCGCCTCCCGCGCAGGACACGCCGTCATCCCCGACGAGCTGCTGGATCCCGCCACCGGAGAACTCGATCTGCCCGAGCCGGGCATGCGCCTTCGCCCGTACGCCCACAACCGCCTCCCTGGCGGCGTGCTCACCTTCGCGATGATGCAGCCCGGATCGGGCGTCCACCTCGTAGCCACCTTCGAGTGGGGCCGGCCGCCGGTCGACGACAGCACACCGATGACCTTCGCCGAACTCCGGGCCAGCGCCCGTCGCGTCCTTGGCGCAGACCTGCCGATGGGCATGCAGGACGCCATCAACCTCGGCTGGAAACTCGCCGCCCAGATCCACGGCTGGGCGCCCCCCGGACTGCTGGACACCTACCACGGCGAGCGAGCTCCGGTCAGCCGGCGAGTCCTCATGCAGACCCGCGCCCAGATGGCCCTGATGCGTCCGGCAGCCGACATCACCGCGGCCCGCGACCTGCTGGCGGAACTGCTCGACGACCCACGCAACCGCGCGCGCATCGCAGCCCTCCTGTCCGGAACCGACATCCGGTACGACATGGGCCACGACACCGGGCATCCACTGGCCGGACGGTGGCTTCCCGACCTCCGGACGCACATCACCCACGGCTGGAAACAGATCACCGAACGGCTGCGCGCGGCCCGGCCCGCGCTCGTCGACCTCACCGGAAACTCAGCTACGGCCAAGGCCGCCGACGCCTGGACGGACCGGGTGGACGTCATCACCGCCCGGTCCGCAGACCGCTCCCTGCCGGCCTCCGCCGTCCTCGTCCGTCCCGACGGATACCTGGCGTGGGCCACAGATGACACGGCGGGCCAGTCCATGCGCGACCACATGCACGAGGCGCTGACCACGTGGTTCGGCGCGGCAACCTGAATCACACCGACAGATCGACAGCGGCCGATCCACGCGTCGGTCAACGCCGGCTGTCACCGGGCGCGAGCGCGATGACCTTCCCCGGCCGCGGACTGCGGGGGGGGTGCCGAACACCTGGCCGCGCGTACGCCCCTTGATCAGCCGGTCGACCGCCATCTTTGAGCGGGCCGGGGTCTCCGAGTCGGGTGGCGGCAGTCGCTTCACCCAGGCCGGTACCGCAGGGCCGCCATATCCTCGCTCGGTACACCAACCCAGCCACGACAGCACCGAAGCCCGGCGAGCGTTCCAGGTGTTGACCGCTGATTCGCCCCACAGCGGTTCGAGGGGTCCGCCGATTGGTCCCCTCCCTTGCCACAGACAACAGGGTCTCTTCACGCGCGGCCCCGCGAAGAACCGCATGGGGGCGGGGAGTAGGAATGGCCCCCGCGATGGTCAACGCGGGGGGGCGGTGAGCAGGGTGCGGTAGGTGGCGGCGTCCTGGGTTCCCCGACGCGTTGTCCGTCGGTTCGGCCCAGGCGTGGGTGGCGAAGGGCGGGGTGCGTACTCCGGTGCACCAGGTGGGCCAGGTGCCTCCGAGCTGGCACAGCAAGGCCGTGGCCAGAGAGCGTTGGAGACAGTAGGGGCCGGAGCACCCATGCGGCACCGAAGGCTCGGTTCATGGTGACCTTCGGCGTCGGCTGGGCTCTCTGGGGGCCGGTCTCGCCCTTCTTGGCGTAGGCGAACCTCGAGAAGCAGCCCGGGCTGAGACGGCGTTTCGTGGGCGAAATCCGCCACCTCCATGGGGCGCACGCGTAGGTGCGCCCCATGGATGGGCACCGGCAGCATGAACGTACGAGCGCGTTCGGCCGCACTCCGAGGATCACCGTGCAACCGCGGGCCTACCGGTAGGCGCGTGAGGGTGGATGGTGAGTCCCTCGGCCTGGCCCGGGGTGCGGACGGAGTTCTCGCCTCCGCCGTCGGCGACCTTTGCCGACAACGGCGAGGCAGTCCTCGAACACCACCTCATCCAGCTGCTGGCGACCGACGCCCGGCGATGCGGACACGTGCGGGCCAACGAGGACGCCTCCGGGGCCTACCTGCTTGATGCACCCCAAGGCGGCCAGTCGGTCCACATGCGGTCCCGGTACTATCCGCCACAAAAACACCGGATTGCGCTGGCTACTGCGATGGCGTGATCAGGGCGGAAGACTTCCGACGATGAATACGCGTTCCGGCTTCCGCCCGGCTTCCATGCAATGGGCCGCTCGATGCCGCCGCACCCCAGGGTGTCCCCCATCCTCCCGTGGGAAGCGGCGTCCCAGCAGGTCACAGTGCGCTTCGTCCCCCGTCGGCCCGCCTCGGGGCGGCCTCCTGGCGGCCTGCCGCCGGGCGTACGAATCCTGTGGGTGCCGGATCCGGCGGCGGGGCGAGCGACCGCCCGCCGGTCGGGCCTCACGGTCACGACAGGAGGAGGCGCACATGCTCATCGGCAACATGTTCCAGCGGGTCGGCCTCGGCACGGCCACCCTGGTCCTGGCGGGCACGACGTTCGGCGGCGCCGCCCACGCGACGGATTCCGCGAGCACGTCCGCGGCCGCCAAGGCGGCCACGTGCGAAGGGTGGCGGTTGATCACAATGCCGGGAGGCGCGGTCAAGTACAACGAATGCCACCGCACGTACAAGGGCAAGCGGCAGTCCAGCGTGACGCTGTACGTCGCGGACCACGCGTACAACTCATCGCCCAGGGCGAGGGTCATCATCGGCGCATGGGAAGCCACGTATTCGCACTACAACCCCGGCGGCGCGGATACGCAGTGGAGCGAGAAGTACCAAACCGGCTGGCACAACGGCAGCGATGCCAAGGTGACCCTTTCCATAGTGAGGTACCCGTAGTGAGGTGCCCGTCCGCAAGATGATCTGCCATCCCGGATGAGGGGCGCCCCAAGGCTTCGGCGTCGTTGCATGGCGTCCGATTTGTGGCCCAGCGAGGTCGACTTCGGCAAGATCGAAAACCTTCGCAGCGCGCCATGCCGCGGGAGGGGCGGCGGCATCCCGTCATGGTGCGAAACCGCCGCCCACCCTCCGACCCACTCCTTGCTCTACCTATCGAGATTCGATAGATTCCCATCGTAGTTCGATGGGAAGAAGGGTCATGGGAAAGCTGACAGTGCGCGCGCTGCGCGCCGTGCTCGTGGTGGTGCTCACCGGCACCGTGTTCGTACAGGCATTGATGCTGTGGGCATTGGTCAGTGGGAGCGACCCGGAGGACGGGTCGCTCCCACTGACCCCGATGCGCGTGATCACGATCCTGGGCATCGGGACGGCGCAGGTCGCCCTGGTCTGTGTATGGCGACTGGTGACGATGGTGCGGCGCGGAACCGTGTTCTCTCACGCCGCCTTCCGGTACGTGGACGGCATCATCGGCGCGATCGTTGCGGCTGCTCTCGTGTGGTTCGCGGTCACGGCCCTGAACGCGCCCGGCCAGCGGGACGACCCGGGCGTCACCCTCATCATGGGCGGGATCGGCGTGGCCATCCTGGGAGTCGCGCTCATCGTGCTCCTGCTGCGGATGCTGCTCACCCAGGCTGTCGCGCGCGACGTCGAAGCGGCGCGGATGCAGGCCGAGTTGGACGAGGTGATCTGATGCCGATCACCGTCGACATCGACGTGATGCTGGCCAGGCGGAAGATGTCCGTGGGCGAACTCGCGGACCGTGTAGGGATCACGCCCGCCAACCTGGCGGTACTCAAGAACGGCCGCGCCAAGGCAGTGCGCTTCGCGACGCTCGCCGCGCTCTGCGAGGTGCTCAAGTGCCAGCCAGGCGACCTGCTGCGCTGGGAGGCCGAGGACACCGCGGGCGAATGAACCGTACCGGCCGACGCGTCATCGCCGATCCCGCTTGCCTTTGACCAACTCCGCGAGCATCCCGGGGCCGCAGCCGGGGAGATCCCGGCCCTGCTGGAGCGTCTGGCCGAGGTACCCGACCCTCGCGATCCGCGCGGCGTACGGCACGCTCTGGTCGTCATGCCTGCGCTGACCGCGTGCGCGGCTGTGGCCGGAGCGACCTCCCTGCTGGCGTGGGTGAGTGGATCACCGACGCTCCGCCGTCCGTCCTGGAGTGTCTCGGTGTACGGCCCGATCCGCTGTTCCCGAGGTGGTGCCTGCCGGCGGAGGCGACAACAGTGCGTCGGCTGCTGGGCCGCATCGATGGCGACGCGTGGCTCCCGCCGAGCAGGCCTCATGTGCGCGCGAGGCGACGCATGGCAACCTCCACCGATCTTGATGTGCCCGGCAGGCACACCCCAGACTTCGGCCCGCTCACCCGCCGGCTCAGCCGGAACCGGTGGGGGCGGACCCTTGACGTCGCGAACGTAGGGGCGAGAGCGTTCCTACCGCCAGATCGTGCCTCTGCTTCGGGACAGCGGAACAGCGAAACCCGCTTTGACCAGTGACGACATGCCTCGCCTGGAACGCCGAAACGGGACGCGCCCTCTTGTGAGAGGCGCGGGGCGTGGTCCTGGTGTGTGCCGGGAGGTGTCCCGCTGGAGAGCCTCCAGCGGGACACCTCCCGGCCAAGGCGGTTGTTGTCGTCAGCGGCTGTTCACGGATACCTCGTTCGAGGTGGTGACCGCATTTGGATCGGTGGAACGTTGCGGCGCCGCGGGGCCTTCCGCGGGCTTGGACCTCGCCAGCCACAGGCCGGTGAACACGGCGGTGGCCAATGTGACGGCGCCGGCCGTGACGAAGGCGCTGTTGAGGCCGGTCTCGAAGGAGGCGCCGCCGGATTGCCGGGTGCGGACGACGGCTCCGAGTACCGCCACGCCGAGCACCGCGCCGATCTGCCGGGTGGTGCTGCTGATGCCTGATGCGAGGCCGCCTTCCTGCGGGCTGACCGCTTGGATGGCGGCGCCCGTCAGCGGGGACATGGTCAGGGCGAAGCCGATGCCGACGACTCCCAGCCGCCACCACACGTTCCCGTAGCCGGTGTCGGCGTGCACCATGCCCAGCGCCAGCAGTCCCAGCCCGGCCAGGGCCAGGCCGATGGTGACCACGATGCGGAAGCCGTACCGGGCGGCGAGCCGGCCCGCGTACGGGCTGACGATCACCATGGCGAGGGAGACGGGGAGGGTCTGCAGGCCGGCGCGCAGGATCGAGCTGCCCTGGACGTACACGAAGAACTGGGAGAAGAAGAACGACGAGCCCATGAGCGCGAACCCCACCACGACCATGGCGGTGTTGGACACGGTGAACAGTCGCTGCCGGAACAGCCGCAGCGGCAGCATCGGAGCGGGACGACGCGCTTCGACGGCGACGAAGGCGGCGAGGAGGATCACCGCGGCGGCGAAGCTGCCCAGGATCATCGGCGACGTCCAGCCGCGGGCACCACCCTCGATCAGCCCGTAGGTCAGTGCCCCCACCGCCAGAACGGACAACACCGTGCCCGGGATGTCGATCGCGGGAGCGCTCGGATTGCGGGACTCTTCAAGGCTGCGCAGGCCGATCAGCAGCAGGACCACGCCGATGGGGAGATTGACCAGGAAGATGGCGGGCCAGCCGAAGGCTTCTGTCAGCACGCCGCCGGCCACGGGGCCTGCGGCCAGACCGATTCCGCTCAATCCGGCCCACAGCCCGATCGCCTTGATTCGTTCTTGCGGCACGGGATAGGCGGCCACGAGCAGGGCCAGCGAGGCAGGGCTCAGCGCCGCGGCTCCGATGCCCTGCAGCACCCGGCCGGCGACCAGCCAGCCGACCGAGGGAGCGAGGCTGCACAGCACCGACGCGGCGGTGAACACCACCACGCCGGTCAGGTACACCCGCTTGCGGCCGAACCGGTCGGCGAAGATACCGCCGGACAGCAGCAGCATGGCGACCAGCAGTACGTACGCGTCGACGATCCATTGCAGACCGGTCAGCTGAGTGTGCAGCCGGTGCTGCATATCGGGCAGCGCCGCTCCAACAATCGTGTTGTCGAGCAGGACCATGAACTGGCCTAGGCAGGTCACCGTGAGCAGCACGGCCCGGTTTGATCGACTGCCTACGGCCGCATGTGATGCAGCGATGGGGATTCCTCTCAATCGTCAGTTGCGCCCGGCCACGGTCGACGCGGGCGACGCGGGCGGCGATACACCCGAGCGCTCTAAAGCAGTCGGCGACTGCGTTAGGTGACTGTAAGGAGGGTTGCCTCGCAAACGCAAGTCACTACTGCGTTAAGGTGGGGGCATGAACGAGGGACAGCGAGCTCGGCGGCCCGGCGGGCGCAGCGCCCGCGTCGGCGTGCAGGTGCACCAGGCCGTCACCGACCTCATCAGCGAGCGCGGCTACGGCAACTTCACCGTCGGCGAGGTCGCAGCCCGCGCGGGCGTGGCCGACAGCAGCATCTACCGCCGGTGGGGCAACCTGGAGACCCTGCTCACCGACGTGGCGCTCACCCGCCTCAACGCGCAGTCGCCGATGCCCGACACCGGGAGCCTGGCCGGCGACCTGCGCACCTACGCGGCCCAAGTGGCCCGCGAGATCACCGGACCCGACGGTCTGGCGGTGGTGCGCCTGGCCGTCGCCCTGTCGAGCAACGGTCAGCAGGGCCTGCAGGCTCGTGACGACCTCCGCGACGAACGCACCCGGCAACTGCAGTCCATGCTCGATCGCGCCCGCGAACGCGGCGAGCACGCACCCGACGCGCTCGGCGTGCTGGACCACATCCTGGCCCCGATGTACATCCGCGTCCTGTTCGGCTTGGGCCCGCTCACCCCGGACTACATCGACGGGCTGGTCGACCGGTTGCTGTGACCTCAACCCGGTCCCCAGGATCAGCCCTCGGACGCGGTGCCAGGGCTCCGTGAGGTGCGGGTGTCCCAGAACCGGAGACGTTCACCCTGCACGTCTACGACGGCGGCCGGCACCTGCGGCACCCGCAGGTGCCCGGGCCTGCCGCTGCCCCGGCTCTGACGGGGCCCGTACTCTCCAGGCGCCCCGGGCGGGGAGAGCGCCGGCCTCGACCCGGGAGCCTGGCAGTTCGGCTGCGCTTCTACCAGGTCCGAGGACCGGGTCGGGGTACTTCGTCGACACCCGCGCCCGCTGCACACCGGCGCCTCTGCCGTCCAGCCCGACAGGTGATCACGGGGGTGATGGAAGGGACTAAGTAGCGGGCGGGATCTGGGTCTGGACGGGGGGGACCACTTCAACGTGCGTGGCCGGGGCGTCGAAGACGATGCCGGCCGGCTCGGCGACGTCGCGACCGGCCACCTGGGCGTGAGCCCACAACGTGATCGACACCGTGCCGCCGTTCACGGCTACCTCCAGGACGTCGTCCACCCCTGCCTCTGGTCATCCCCCCGACCACTTCACCCCCACGACACGGAACACCCACTCGAGCGTGCAGTTGGCCCGTCCGGTCGGCTTCAACGCTCAGGTCCCGCGGGCGTGGAGGTCTCGCCGGGGGCTGCTCCGCCTCGCCGAACGGCGATGATGAGTGCGGGCGCCGCTGTGGCGCCGGTGGGTTCACAGGGGTGGGGCGATGATCGAGGTCGGGCGGCAGGGCGCGTTCAGCGTGAACAGTGTCGGTGTGGAGCGCCGGCCGTTCCCGTTGAGTTTCAGCGTCCGCCAGGCTGCGGGAATGTGGGTGGTGGCCGCCGGCGCGGCCCAGGCGGGTGAGTTGGCCGACCTGCTCGCGACTGCGGCGAACGGCTCCGTCGCGGTGGTCTCGTTGGAGACCAACTCCTACCTGGATGAGGACTGGCAGTCGCTGCGGCCGTCGCTGATCGCGGCCGACCTCGGCGTGCCGTGCACGGTTCACCCCCTCGGATCCTGGGCGTCCGGCACGTACGGACTCGCGGAGGAGATCCTGGTGCTGGACCGCGACCAGCTGCCCCGTCTCCTCGACGGCACCTGGGCTCCGTACGAGCTGACGCTGATCGACGTGCCCACCGGTGCGACACCGGAACAGCTTGACGAACTCGCCCTCGTGCTCGGCACGACCGGCATCGACGAGCCGCTCCTGGGCCGCCTGGGAGACTCCTCCCGGTTCTGGTTCTCCGGCCACGACGACTGCTACCTGTGGCTGGAAACCCGGGACTCCGCCCTGCCGGCCGCGGTTCTGGCCCGCCTGCTGACCCTGTTGGCCGGCTCCGCCATCGCCGCACTCACCGACAGGCCCTCGTCATGCGTTCCCGAGCCCGAGCCATGTCTGCCTGAGCGGCTGATGGCCACCGCACCCCACTGGATCGGAGCGCTGGACACGGCCACCGAGGAACTGGTGACGATCAGGATGGCCGCCCTGCCGGACCCATGGCAGCTGGATGTTCCGATTCCACAGCGGGCGGATCTGACGGCGGTGCTCGACGTACGGCACGGGACCTGGCGGATCACCCCGCCGGAGTGATACCAGGAGCCACGAGAAGAATCGGGGGCCTGACCGTGCCCTCCCTTCCAGGCCACCCTCGCCCTTCCCCTGGTGAGCATCGAAGTTGTCCATCCGGGCCACGTGCACCATGGCTGAGGCTCCGCAACCCTGGACGCGTGATCCCCCGCCGCCGCGCGGGCCACTGGACGGCTGGGCCACGAGGACCCCGAGCCGCGTGGCCCAGCACCGATCCCTGCGGCGGCCGCAGGTGAGAGCGGTGTGGACGGGCACGGTGGTCATCGGCCTCATCGCCCTACCTGTCCGCCTGCTTCTTGCCGTGCTACTCGCAACGACCATCGGCTCCCGATGTCCGGCCGCTTTCAGACGACGCTGATCGGCGCCGGGCTCTCGGGGAGCTGCCAGCTGCCGCCGCGGTCCCCCTTCGAAAGGCGCGCGGCGAGATCGGGAACGTGCAGGAAGCAGGCCAGTGCGGTGGCGGCCTGGAAGGCGTCGATCGCACGTTGGGTCATCGGCATGCCCAGGCGCAGGAGACGCGGATTCACTTCGCCCTGGATCTCGTCGACGAAGGGCCGCAGCACGCTGTCGTAGTTCGCCAGTGCGGTCGGCAGGTCGCCCGGGTGCCGGTTGATCTCGCCGGCCAGGACGTAGGCGCCCACCAGGCCGCCGGAGATGCCCATGCCGCTGTAAGGGGAAGCACAGTGGGCGGCGTCGCCGGCAAGGACCACGCGGCCCTTGGACCAGGTGTCGGTCCGGACCTGGACGATCTCCTGGGAGTAGAAGAAAGGGCTCGTCTGCATACCGCCGATGAAGCGCTCGGTCTGCCAGCCCGCGTCGCGGAACCTGCTCGCCCAGAACTCCCGTTGGCGCTCGACGGGTTTCCGGTGGATCGCCGAGGCCTCCTCGGACTCCTCCCGCATCACGAAGTACACCTGGGTCTCGGTCGGGTTGTGGCTGCGGCGCATGATCTGACGACCGCCCGGGACCATGTAGGTGTCCCGGATGTCGCTGTCGGACGCTATGCGCGGGATGAACCAGTAGGCCATGTGGATGCCGACCCGCCAGTACGGGTCGAAGTCCGCGGGGAGGATCGCCTGACGGATGCGCGATCCCTGCCCGTCCGCGGCGACCAGGAGGTCGAACTCGCCGGAAGTCCCGTCGGAGAAGTGCGCGATGACCTTCTGTTCGTCCTGCTCGAAGCCCTCCACGCTCACGCCGAAGACGTACTCGGTGTCGTCCTTCGACGCGTCGTGCAGGATGCGTACCAAGTCACCGCGCATGATCTCGTACTCGGAAGTGAGGGTCTGCCGGCCACGGCCGGAGGTGTTGGCCATGATCGTCGCCTTGGCCCTGCCGCGCGCGTCGACGAAAGCAACACCCGCCTCGTCCACCAGCTGGCCGCGGACGGCGTCAAGAAGCCCCATACGCTCGACGGCCTCGATGCCCTGCCCCCGGAGGTCGACCTGCGCCCCGGTGGCCCGCAGCGCCGGAAAGCGTTCGACGACGGTCACCCTGTGGCCGCCCCGCGTGAGCCAGAAAGCCAGCGCCTGGCCTGCTATCCCGCCGCCGGCAACAAGGACCCGCAGGGGGCGCGCCCCCGATCCGTTGGCCATGCCCATCACCTCAAAAATCTATCAGTGAATGGTTCCTCTCCAGAGTCATCTGTCAGCGATAGATTCGTCAACGTGACCAAGGTGAACCGTGAGATCGTCGTCTCCGAAGCGCTCGACCTGCTCGACGAGGTCGGGCTGGACACGGTCAGTACGCGGCGGCTGGCGAAGCGGCTGGGCGTCGAACAGCCCTCTCTCTACTGGTACTTCCGCACCAAGAAGGACCTCCTGACGGCCATGGCGGAGGCGGCGATGGCGCCGCATGCGGCCGCTCCGCTGCCGACGCCCGACGACGACTGGCGCGACTGGTTCCTGGACAACATGCGAAGCTTCCGGCGCACCCTGCTGATGCGCCGGGACGGCGCGCGCCTCCACGCAGGCAGCACCCCTGCCAACGACCTCGACCGGATCCGCCGCAAGATGGACTTCCTGGTCACCTCCGGAGTGCCTGAGCGGGACGCGCAGATGGCGATGCTGGCCGCCGGCCGTTTCACGGTCGGGAGTGTCCTGGAGGAACAGGCGGACGCCGGCTCCGGCGACGGCTCGGATCCACCGGCGGACATACCTGTGATCGACTACGAGTCGGCATTCGAGGCCGGCCTGACCCTCATCTTGGACGGCCTGGTGAACCGCACCGCAATGCGGGCCGCGCCTCCCTGTCGGTAGACAATGGCACCGTCCCATCGCCGCGCTCGCTCGCGCACACGGCGTCAGCCGCGGCGCCATCCGCACGGCCGTCGCCGACTTCATGCCCGAGCACACCGCCGTCGGCCGCGAGGATGCCCCGGCCCCGGAGCTACCGGTCACCCTCGACGTGCCGGGCAAGGGCAAGGTCGCCGACTTCCTCCGCGCCGCCAAGCTGGAGCCCGCCGAGCGGGCCGCGCTCGACCACGGCGTGACCGTACGGCGAGGCCAGGGCTACACCCTCCGCGTCAGCGCCCTCCCCTCCGTGCACCGCGGACTCCTCGCCCGCTGCCAATCCCTCGACGGCGCCCACGTTCGGATACTCCCCGAGGGCCAGTCCGTCCAGCCCTTCGCTGTCATGAGCGGAACAGGTGATCGTGGATCTTGTTAGGATCCAGGAAATCCAGGGGAGGGAACCCATAAGCGACGGATACAACGATGTCAAGGCCGCAGCGGGCGAGGCATATAAGGAAATCTGGGGCGGCTGGTTGTTCGCCGGAATCGTGGCGGTCGCTGTTGCGTGGTTCACCGACGACGACTCGGTTGTCGGCATCATCGCGGATTTCACCGCCAAGTGGGGCTGGATCCCCTCGACCCTGATCGCCCTGGTTCTCTGCGGCCGGGTATCCGACCGGGAGAAGGAAGCACGCAAGCGCGCCCTCGGGCGCTGACCGTTGAAGAGCAGCGCGGACGGCCGAGGCGGCCGCGCCCAGAGGGAAGCGGCCTGCGCCTTCCGCCGTCGCAGCAGCGCCCACTGATTCGCTCGAGCGGGACAGCCGCCCCTTCGGCCTGGCCTGTCGTGTAGGGGTGCCGGCAAGAACCGTGTCACCAGACGCGAACGACGGAGCTACTCCGCTGACTTCGTAGGTCGGGGTAGTTCGGGGTAGTTCGGGCACGGCCGTCGCCTCAGCGGGCGCGGCCCGACCGCCCTTCAGCTCGGGCACGTACTTGTAGATGGTGTTGCGGGACACCGAGGAGCTTGGCGATCGAGGCGACAGGCTGTCCACCGGCAACAGCAACGGCGAGCTGAAGTCCGCGGTCCAGGTGAAGACCGGCTTCGCCTATGGCACCGACTCCGGCATGAGCGAGGAACTCGACAGCGACTCCCCCACGGCCCTGTCCGCCCAGCCCCGCACGGTGTACGACGCCTACGCTGCCTGCCCGTCGTTCACCAACACCTCGGGCTCGTCCCCTATCGACGCGACGGCCGTCAAGGCATCGTTCCCGAGCTGGGGGACGAACGCCACGGGGTCACCATCACTATGCGCGGGCCCGGGGGGCACGGTAATCATGAAGCAGATCGCCATTCGCAAGGGCAACGTGGCGGTGCTTCTCATGGGCAGCCCAGGCCTCGTCGACAAGCACATCGAAACGGCCCTGAACAAGGTAACGCCCGGCTGATCTCAGGTTCAGGGAGGCCGCCCGCTGGCGTGCGGCGCCGAGATGAGCGGATCAACGGGCTCCGCATGGAAGCAGGTGGCACAGTCCTCCTACTGACTCAGGGGGTTCCCCGCCGCCCCTGGGATCTGCTCGAGGGCGTTCCCGGCTACAAAGGCCAGACGGCTGCACCGTCACGCACCACCAGCAGCTTGGGCTGGACCTCTTCGCAGAACCGGATCCATCCCAGATGGACGTCCCGGCCATCAAAGTGTCGGTGCGCATCGGCGGCCTTGGTCGCGATCCAGCTGAGGAGTTCGCCCGTGCGGTCGAAATCATCGCGGTGGATCTCTTGCCGAGTCGTCAGCGCCCAGGCACCGTTGCGGGTGTCCTGCCTGCGCACGAGAGCCGAAACCAGCGCTCCACCTGGCTTGAAACGCCTCACCATGGCAGCCCAGAAGCGGCTCGGGACGGTCCTCCACGACCGCTTCCCCGTGCTCGTCCTCCACCACGACCGGAAACCTGGTCACGATGCGGAGGATCTCCGGCTTGGGGCCCAGAACCGAGATGCCATCGCAGCTCAGGGACTGGGGACGCCAGCGGAGACGACCGCGTGGTGGGGGTGGCTCTTCCACTGGTCGGCCTTGACCATGAGCACGCCGAGAAGTCGGCCGGCTTCATCCGTGTCGCCCGCTTGCACGGCGTTGGCGTAGTTCTGGCTGAGGTCGTGGACCTCGCGCCATGACTGGACGTCGTAACCCTCCGGGCGTTGCTTATCTCCCTCGGCTTGGCGGGCGCGAATGAATTGATACACCCGTACGCCGGTCTGTAGATCCAGAGGTGCTCCTGCCACTGCCATTAGATCGGTACGGTGCTGTTCGAGGTCGGTGACGCCTTTGAGGCCCACCGTGGCCGTGTACTGGGTGTGGACCCCGTCGGGACCCGTCTCCGGGTCAAGCTGAAAGTTGTCCGCGAAGCCCCAGCTGCCGCCTGTGTAGACGCCCTTGATCCTGCCGTCCACCGTCCCGACGGCGTCGAAGGGGCCGCCCTTCCAGCGGAAGGTCCAGTGGGTCCGGTACCAGGCGTCCAACTGCTCCGGGGCGGCCAGGAAGCGCCCGCCGCTCGGGTTCTGGGGATCGGCGATGAGATCCTCAGGCCGGTCATCCCCGGTGGTCAGAGTGATGAGGCCCGACGCGTCGGCCTCAGCAGCGGCCGGATACGTCCGCCCGCGGTGGACCGCGTAAGTTTTGGGGCGGAAATGGTCAGCCTCGTCCAGACGCCGCACCAAGGCGTGCCGGGGCTGGAGGCGATCCTCACGGTGCTGCTCCAGCTCGGTGACCTCGTCGCGCGGGAAGGCGCCGTAGTAGGTGATGGCCAGACGCTTGAGGTGTTCCTTGGCGAAGTGTTCGTCGGTGCCGAGGTAGTTGCCCGAGAGTGTGGTGGGCGTGGTGGCGGTGCACTTGAAGAGCTCGCCGTGCCAGCGGAACGTCCACGTCACGGCGTCCCAGGCTTCCAGGCGCTCCGGCGCAACCGGGTATCCCACCGACCCGTTGGCGGCCTCGCGGGGTGCGAGCCCTTCGGGTGTGGGGCTGCCGGGCTCGGGCAGCAGCTCGACGCACGGCCATAGACCCGCGGCGCCACGGGCCCGATAAAGCTCACCGCGGAAGACGGCAACCTCGCCCCTGACCGGGAAGCGGAAACCCGCAGGTTTAGTCATAGCAATTCCACAGCCTTTCGCTCCTCCTGAAGAAGCCGACCGCCTCATCGGCGCCATTGAACTGCTGCCGTCAGTCGAACGCGTGTGAGTATGCGTCGTCGTGCTGCGCCTGGGCCTGCGCGGCCCAGGAGCCGTCGAGACGCCGCAGTAGTTCGACCTGCTTGGCCAGTCGGTCGGTGCCGGTGACCTCGCGCTCGGGGAAGAGGTTTCGCTGCTTCATCCCCCAGGCTCTAGCCATGTCGAAGGTGACCTCGACGGCGAGCCAGTGCATGAGCTCGTCGAGGCTGTCAGTGGTGCGGCGCTTGACCTCCCGACCTGCCCGCTCCGCCACGATCCAGTGGAGATCATCACCATCGATATCGACGTAGGCGGAGAAGTCGCTGCAGGCGCTGAACGCGATCACGCTTCGCACGGATACCTCCAGCTTGGCGGCCATGTCGCGCGCGGCAACCATCACGTCCGAGACTGTTATCGTCACGTAGACGATTATTGCATGTGGTCACGGCCTCGGGGAACATCGGTACAGCCGTTGACGCCGAATTCGCGACGCGCCTTGCACTGGGCCGGGACCGCCGGGAGGCCCTGGCCGCCATTGAGGGGCTGGCAGCTGGCGGTGGACGGCTGGGGTGGTGCTGACGCGCAGGGTGTAGCCCTGACCGCGCCGTACGGTCACGCCCTGGTCGAGCGCAGCCCGCTCGGCGTCGTCCAGCTCGGTGGCGCGGAGGAAGTAAGCGACCTTGCCCGGTATATCGAGCACGACCGGCAGTTCCGGGGCCGGGGCGTTTGGGGCGGCGGCCCTGTACTCGGGCAGGAAGTCGGCGACGGCGGTACAGATGGCGCCGCGGCTGAGGTCGTGGTCGCGGGCGAGGCTGACTTGGGTTCCTGACTGACGACAGAAACGTAAAGCAAGTACGGCGTTTCGAAACCCGCTTTAAAGCGTGTTGCAGAAGGCTGTGATCTGGGAATTTTCTGTGTATGCGCGGGGTGTTGAGGGCTCAGCCGTTGTGGGTGGAGACGTTCACCGGGCTGCGTATGCGGCAGTTCGAGGGCTTGTTGCGGGTGGTGCGGGAGCGGGGCGGTAATGGCCCCGGTGGCGGGCGGCCGTGGTGCCTGCCGCTGGCGGAGCGGGTGCTGCTGGTGGCTGTCTACTACCGCACGAACCTCACCATGCGGCAGCTCGCCCCGCTGTTCGGCGTCTCGCCCGCGACGGTCTGCCGGGTGATCCAGCGACTGCGTCCTCTGCTCGCTCTCGGGCCGGCCGCCCGGCCCGCGGACGTCGCGGACCGGCTGTGGATCGTGGACGGCACCCTGATCCCGGTCCGCGACCGGCAGGTCGGTGCCTCGAGCCGCAACTACCGGTTCTCCGCGAACGTGCAGGTCATCATCGATGCCGACACCAAACTCGTGGTGGCCACCGCCCGCCCGGCCCCGGGCAACAAGGCCGACGCACAAGTCTGGCGGACATCCGGACTGCCCGAGCAGTGCCGCGGGGTCACCGTGCTCGGAGACGGCGCCTACATCAACACCGGCCTGATCGTCCCGCACCGCAAACGGCCCGGCAGGCCCCTCCTGGCAGGCGAGGAGGAGGACAACACCGAGCATCGCCGAGTCCGTGCCCGCGTCGAGCACGCCTTCGCCCGCATGAAGAACTACAAGATCCTCCGCGACTGCCGACAGCGAGGCGACGGCCTCCACCACGCCGTCCAAGCGGTCGCCCACATGCACAACCTCGCCCTGACGGCATGATCCGAAATACCGAAAAGCGGCCCTGACCTGCCCGCTCACAGCCTTCTGCAACACGCTTTACGATCTCGTGCACGGTTGGCCGTGGCGCGTCGGCTTCTTGATCGTTGTGTTCAGCGTGGTGGGGATCAGGGCGGCGATCGTTCGGAACCAGCGGGTCACGGGCCTGTCGTCGACGGTGCTGGCTGAACTCGTTGCCGAGCTCGGGCCGTTGTGGCACGAGCGACACCAGGCCCGGCTTGTTTCCCGGGACCGGAAGCGGGCTGTGGGTGCCGGGGCCCGGCACAAGCTGGTCTTCGTCGACCGGCTACTGGCCACACTCGTGCATCTCCGGCACGGCGCCACGCACGACGTGCTGGCCTGTTGGTTCGGCGTGGACCGCTCCACCATCACCAGGGCGATCGGCGAAGTCCGGCCACTGCTGGCCGAGCGAGGCTGCACTATCGCTCCCGGGATGCGGCTGCGAACGCTGGCCGATGTCGTGAGCCACCTGGGCGAGAGCGGTCGCACGGCCATCTTGGACGCGACCGAGATCCGGGTCCGCCGCCCCGCCCAGGGAACGGACGGCCGGGACCGCTTCATCTCGGGCAAGAGCAAGCAGAACGCCGTGAAGACCATGGTCCTCACCGATGCCGCCGGCAGGCTCTTGTTCTGCGGCGAGACCCGGCCCGGCAGCTGCCCGGACATCACCCAGGCCCGCGAATCCGGGCTCATCGACCTCCTCGATACCGGACCCTGGGTTGAGATCCTGGCCGACGCCGGCTACCAGGGACTCGGCGCCCAGACCGGCGGCCAGGTCGTCACCCCGCCACACCGCAAGTTCCGAAAGAACCCGCCGCCTTGGTACGAGGAGATGCACGCACAGGCCAAGCACGCGCACTCTTCCCGACGGATCCGCGTCGAGCACGGCATCGCCCACCTCAAAAACTGGAAGGCCCTCGCCCGCCACCACGGCCGCCGTGAACAACTGCCCGAGACCGTCCAAGCCGTCGCCGCCCTGGTATCTCACCAGCAAAACGCAACCAGGCCCCTCACACACGCGGCCTGAAGACGGGTACGTCCGCGGTCGACGACGCGCCACGGCCAACCGTGCACGAGATCGTTAGGTGCGCACCCGGGTCGGCGGAGTCGGGGTCCGCTCCGCTACTCCGTCGCCCACTGGGCCACCATCGTCCATCACGGGGGCTTCGCCTCGCTACGCGGCCGCGCCGTAGCCGTCGCTCGACGCGCCGTCGGCGGCCTCCTGGCCGCGCTCCTGGTCGTGGACGTGCTTGAGCGCCGTGCGCGCGGCGACGACCTTCCCTGGCTCCACTGTTTCCCAGAACGCGTGCGTGCCGACGGCGATGCTCAGCTCGAGGGCGCGGGCGCGCAGGGCGGAGACGGTGTTCTTCTGTTCCTCGGTCCAGCCGCTGGTGGCCGGCCGTTCGGACGGGTACCAGTGCCCCTCCGGCCGTGCCCACCCCTCGTGCGGTTCGACGGACCAGGGAAGCGTCTTACCCAGCGCGCTCAGCTCAGCGCTGACCTGGTGCAGCTCACGCTGCGCTTCGCGGAGGTCGTCGGGGAAGGAGAAGGTCATCTTGTCAGCCACCACTCAATCGTGCGCCTGTGCGAATGAATGGGGTCGCCTCAGCCGGTCCGGCGCTTCTTGTGACTTTGAGTGATACCCGGCCAGCGGTCTCTCATCTTGAGCAGGCCAGGCAGGGATCTGCAGTTGGCGAGTTTTGTGGCTCGATAGGTGGCCTGCCGGTGGTCGCGATGCGTCCCGGCAGCGCCAGCAAGGGCACCGGGGGCGTAGGGCGGACAGCGACGCAGCGGTCGTCGCGCCCGCCCCGAGCAGGCACGTCTTCCGTCTACGCGGCCGGGGTGAGTTCGGCGCGGCCGAACAGCAGGGCGTAGCCGGTGGGGAGCTGGTGGAGGATGCGGGTGGTCAGGTCGGGGCCGGCGTAGGCGGCGACGGCGGAGAAGACGGAGCCGGTGTCCCAGCGGGTGGTGGCCAGGGAGGCGCCGGTGCGGGCGGCGAGGTCCTTGACGAAGGCCCAGCCGGTCAGCGGCTGGGTGTCGGGGATCTGCGCGGTCAGCACGCGTGCGGCTTCCAAGGGCAGGCAGCCGGCCAGGTCGACGCGTTCGTCGCTGGTCAGCTGGCGCCCCAGTCCGGCAAGAACCAGGCGGACGGCTTGGTCTGCTCTCTCGCGGGTGGGGTAGGCGCCCTCGTAGCGGACCTTCTCCAGCATCTGCTCGTATGCCGTCCCGTACGGCTGCTGGGGCAGTGCCTGCCGGTCGGAGATCACTGGGGTGGTTGCCTTTCTTGCTGTGGCCGGTGTGCGGGCACCGGCGGGGTGGTCAGGTGGGCTGGGGGCGGCCGAAGAGCAGGTCGTAGCCGGCGGGGAGCTGGAGCAGAATCTGGCCCAGCAGGTCCTCGCCGACTGCGTCGGCGACGGTGGACAGCACGGCGCTGACGTCCCAGGCCGCGGTCTGCTCGGTGGCGCCCTCGATCCACGCGGCGGTTGCGCGGACGAACCGCTCCGGGGGCAGCGGCTCGGCGCTCTGCAGTGGGTTGAGCAGGATCAGGGCGAACGCCTCAGGCAGGCGCGCCGCCAGCTGGGCGCGGACGTCGCCGACCAGGTGTGCGCCGAGGAGGGCGAGCACCACGCGGGCCGCGCGCTCGGCTTCCTCCAAAGTGTCGTACTCGCCACGTTCCTTCACGTGACCGAGGAACGCTTCGCGTCGCAGAGTCATGTCGGCCGTCACCCCTTTCTTCATCGGACGGCCCACGGGGGTGCGGAGGGCGGGTGAGGGGGAGACCAGGTGCTCGCCCTCCGCACCCGTCCGGCCGGTGTCAGCCGGAGATCTCCTTGCGGCCGGATCCGACGCCGATGGAGATCTTGCGGGGCTTGGCGCGCTCGGCGATCGGGATGCGCAGGGTGAGCACGCCCGCGTCGTAGTCGGCCTGGATGTGATCGGTGTCGAGGGTGTCGGCGAGCACGATCTGGCGGGAGAAGACACCCAGCGGCCGCTCGGACAACTCCATCTGCACGTCGTCGGCCTTCGCCACCGGCCGGCGCTCGGCCTTGACGGTGAGCATGTTCCGCTCGACGTCGATGTCGATCGCGTCCGCCGTGACGCCCGGAAGGTCGAAGGCCACCACGTACTCGTCGCCCTCGCGGTAGGCGTCCATCGGCATCGCCGACGGCCTCGACCAGGAGCCCGGGCCCATCAGCTGCTGTGTCAGCCGGTCCAGCTCACGGAAGGGGTCAGTGCGCATCAACATCGTGAAAACACCTCCAGCAGGTTCGGGCAGTTGCTGCCAATGCGCCTCACTGGCACCGTTGTAACATGTCATCCAATGGATGACAAGCACGATGTCGTCCATCCGACGACAAGGAGAGGGAGGTGTCCGTGAGCGCAGCCGACCAGCCGTCCACGACCAGCACGAATACCCACAGCCCGGTGTCGTTCCTCGCCGCCGCGGCGGCCCTGCACGCCATAGACGACGCCCTGCACGGCGCCCAGCGAGAGTCCCCGGACACCCGGGACGCGCCCGGCCCCGGGCCGGAGCAGGCGCTGGCCTCCCTGATGCTGCTGCGGCAGGTGCGCGAACAGCTCGCCGGATGGGAGACCGGCCTGATCGAAACCGCCCGCCACGCGGGAGCCAGCTGGGCCGACCTCGCCCACCCCCTCGGCGTCGCCAGCCGCCAGGCCGCCGAACGCCGCTACCTACGCGGCCGCCCCGGCCCCGCCGGAACCACCGGCGAACAACGCGTCCAGGCCACCCGCGGACGCCGCGCCGCCGAACGCACCACCGCCGCCTGGGCCCGCCACAACGCGGCCGACCTGCGCCGCATCGCCGGCCAGATCACCGCCCTCACCGACCTGCCCACCACAGCCCGCCTCCCGGTCAGCCAGCTCCACGCGGCCCTTGCCCACGACGACCCCGCCGAGCTCATCCGCCCCCTCAACGCCACCCGCCCCCACCTGACCACCACCCACCCCGACCTCGCCGGGCAACTCGACACCCTCACACCGCCCTGAACCCACCCGTTGCCCCAAGGCGTGCGCGTGCGGCCGCGTGGATGCGTTCGAGGCGGCGGCGGGTGGAGTCGGCTCGCCGCCCGTCGGCCAGGGGGCTGCTGGTCACCACGTGGTCGAGTACGTCCCAGCCGTCGTCGGCGGCGTTCGTGAGCGGGCTGCCGGGGGCGAGGAGGCGGTGCTCGACCGAGACGACGAGGGCGGGCAGTCCCACGGCGAGGTGGCTGTTGGTCCAGTCGCACTGCACCGCCGTGCCCACGAAGCCGCCTCCATGGACATGGACCACGAGTGGCAGGTCGGTTCGGGCCGCCGCTTCGTCGTCCCCCATCGGGGCCGGCCGGTACACCCGGACCGAGAGGTCGCGGCCGGGCAGCGCGATCTCCTGCCAGTCGATCGCGGCGCCGGGGTCCGGCTCTCCGAGGATCGCCCGCGCCGCGACAGAGGCCCGGAAGCGGTTCTCCGCGTCTCGGTAGGCGAGCAGTTCCTCGGCCGTGATCGCCTCGAAGTCCGGCTCCGGCGGCCGTGTCGCGGTAGTGGTCTCGCTCATGTCTCCCTCTCCCCTCCCGGCCGGATGCCGGGTGTGCCGTTGCGGTCGGACAGCGCGTTGCCCTCATTATGCACGCGGTGCGTGCATCACCAAGTGCATAAGTTAGGCTGGGTCTGGAGGAGAGGGACGAGAGGGGCGAGATGACTGGCCGAAGGCGATGGTCGACCGAGGAGATCCTGGACACGGCGGCGGAACTGCTGCGCACGAGCGACGCCGAGTCGTTCAGCGTGCGCAAACTTGCCGCAGCGCTCGGGACGGACTCCTCCAGCCTCTACCGGCACTTCCGCAACAAGACCGAACTGCTGCGCGCGGTCGCCGACCGAGTCCTGCTGGCCACCATGGACGGCTACCACCCCGAGGGCGACTGGAAGCAGCGCGTCACCGCCCTGGCCCTGCGCCTGCGCGAGACCTTCGGGGAGCAGCCCCAGCTCGCCGCGATCTGGGGACGCTATGGGTCCGGCGGCACCGGATCCCGGTTGGTCATGGAGGAGCTGCTGCAGGCCCTGCGCACGTCCGGCCTGCCCGACCAGGAGATTCCGGCGCGCTACCACCGCATCGTGATCCTCCTCGCCGCGCTGATCGCCTCCGAGGCCGGCATCAGCACCATCACCCCCGAGGAGTACGAACAAGGCATGGAGCAGTTCCGCGTCGCCGTGCTCGGCGCCGACCCCGAACGCTTCCCCGCCCTGGCCCACTTCGCCCGCGACATTCGCCCCCTCGGCGCAGACCGTCGCGCCGCGTTCGAAGAGATCCTCGCCGCCCAACTCGCCCACATCGAGGCCCAGATACCCTGACGTGCCGGATCGCCGGCCACGAAGCGGTCCGTCACCGCCGGGCCGGACTCGGAAGCGGATGTGCTCGTACCAGAGCGCAGAGAGCCTGGCCGTCGGACCGTCGGGCCTGGGGACTTCAGAGCGAGCCTGTCCAGCCGCCCGCCGACCGGGCAAGGGGCACTCCGGGCGCGGTACGCGGGCCGGGCGCCCTGGCCGCCGCCGCGGCTGCGGCCAATTCGAGGTGGGAGTTCATGTCCGACTCGAACCGGCCGTAGGGGTTCACATGGGTCCAGAACAGCGGGGACAGGGCCCGCCGGCCGGCTTCGGTGAGCCGCTTCTGCCACTTGGCGTGGACGGCGGCCGGAGCGGCGGATCAGCCCGGCGTGATCGCGCCCTCCGGCACTCCGAACCACTCCTCCAGCGCTTCCGCCAGCCCGGCCGTCGACGTCGGCGCCTGCGCCCCCGCGTCGGCCGCCCAGGCCGTGAAGCCGTCCGGCCGGACGAGGACCGCCGCCAGTTCCGGGCGGGACGGGCAGCCGGCCGTCAGGGTGTCGACGCGGCCGGCGTACCCCGCGGCGAGGGCCCGGAGCTCCGGGTCGTCGGTGAGGTCGAGCAGGAGCGCCCGTCCGCCGTGGAGGTGGTCCGCGAGGCGGCCGCCGTCGGTGAGTTCGAGGTCCGGGGTGCTACGGCCGGTCAGCGGGTGCTCGCCCGGCAGCTCGTACCGCACTCCGGCACCGTTGAGCCGCGCGGTGAGGTACGTGGTGCCCACGACCGTCGCCGCCAGGTCGCTGACGATCTCGCGCAGGGCCCGGGACTGCGGGTCCGGGCGCATGGCCGCGACCTGGGACCGGGTCCAGTCCAGGACCCACGCGCCGACCGGGTGCCGCTCGGAGGTGTACGTGTCCAGCAGCCCTTCCGGCGCCCGGCCGCCGATCACCGCGGCGAGCTTCCAGCCGAGGTTCATCGCGTCCCCGATTCCCAGGCTCAGCCCCTGGCTCCCGAACGCGGAGTGCACGTGTGCCGCGTCGCCCGCCAGCAGCACCCGGCCCTTGCGGTACTCGGTGACCTGGCGGGCGTGGTCGGTGAAGCGGGTCGCGGTCCGCACCCTGGTGATCGTGACGTCCACGCCGGATACGCGGCGCAGCCGCGCCTGGAGGTCCTCGGCGGTGACCCGCGCGTCCCGGTCGGCCGGCGGGCCGTCGAACTCCACGGTGACGACGCGGCCCGGCATCGGCCCGTAGGCGTACACCCCGGTGTCCGTGGCGGTCCAGCCGACCTTCAGGTCCTCGGCGCCGGTCATCTCCACGACCGCCTGGTGACAGGTGATCTCCGGGTCCGTACCGGGAAATTCGAACCCTGCGAGCTTGCGGACCGCGCTGCGGCCGCCGTCGCAGCCCACGAGCCAGCCGGCGCGTACGGCCCCGTGGCTGGTCCGCACGGTGACGGCCTCCTCGTCCGCGTCGAAGCCGGTCAGCTCCACTCCCCTGCGCACGTCGACGCCGAGCTCGTCCGCCCGCCCGCCGAGCAGCCGCTCGATGTCCTGCTGCGTCACGAGAGCGATCTCGGCGGCGGGTCCGGCGTCGCCGAGGCCCGGCTCCGTACGGTCGACCAGGTCGGCGCGCAGCATGATCCCGGCGAAGTGCCCGACGAAACCGAGCCCTTGGCCCGCGGCCCCGGCTCCTTCCCCGCCGTTCCGCTCGCGTATGAACGCCTGGAAGCGGTCCATCGCCTGCCGCTGCACCTCGGCCAGCGCGGGCAGCATGCCCCGGCGGTAGAGCGCCTCGGCGCTGGGCGTGGTGATCGCCCCGCCCTTGATCGTCGGGTTCACGTCGGTGAGGCGCTCCAGGACGGCCACCCGCGCGCCTCCGAGCCGGAGCTCGCAAGCCAGCATCAGTCCGACCGGGCCGCCTCCGGCCACCACTACGTCATAGTCCATGGCGCCCACTATGACCGAGGGTCAAAAAGGCCCATTCACCGCCCTGACCCGCCACAATAGGCGCCTCGATGTCAAGGGGCCGGCCCCGCGAGGAGGGACGGGAAGGGGGCCGTACGCGCTCCTCCTCAGCTACCTCACCCGCCCCCGCCGGCAGGCGGGCGGGCAGTAGCGCGACGTCCCATCGGCTACGCCCGTTGCTCGGCCCTCGGACAGGAACTCGACTCCCAGCTCGACGTGCTCAGCAAGCACGGCATCCCCCGGGACAAGATCTTCAGCGAGAAGATCAGCACCCACGTCCGCGTACGGCCCGCCTTCGAGGAGGCACTGAGGACCGCGCGGGAGGTCAAGGCACACGCCCCGCACTGCCGGGTCATCCTCACCGCCTGCGAAGGCGCTTGTCGTCCGGGCGCCGTAGCCACCGCACGCCGTTACGTCAGGACGTCAGCGCACAGTGGGGCTGCGGTCACCGACGGCCGTCGATACCGAGGTCGGCGAGCAGGCCACGGATGCGCTGTTCGATCTCGTCGCGGATGGGGCGTACAGCGTCGACGCCCTGACCGGCGGGGTCGTTCAGCTTCCAGTCCAGGTATCGCTTGCCAGGGAAGATGGGGCAGGCGTCGCCACAGCCCATGGTGATAACGACGTCGGACGCCTGGACGGCCTCGGTGGTCAGCAGCTTCGGCGTCTGGGCCGAGAGGTCGATGCCGACCTCTCGCATCGCCTCGACCACGGCCGGGTTGACCCTCTCGGCCGGGGCCGACCCGGCGGAGCGGACCTCGACACGGTCGCCGCCGAGGTGGGCGAGGAAAGCGGCACCCATCTGGGAACGGCCGGCGTTGTGGACGCACACGAACAGGATGGAGGGCTTGTTCTCAGACACGGGCGGACCCTTTCGGGCTGGCGGCCGGCAGGCCGGTGGCAGATGGGGGGAAGTAGCGCCGCGCGGCGAGCGCGACGTAGACGAGGCCGATGAGGACGGGGACCTCGATCAGGGGGCCGACGACTCCGGCGAGGGCCTGTCCGGAGGAGGCGCCGAAGGTGGCGATGGCGACCGCGATGGCCAGCTCGAAGTTGTTGCCCGCAGCGGTGAAGGCGAGCGTCGTGGCCCGCGGGTGGTCCAGGCCGGCGGCACGGCCGAGCGCCATCGACCCTGCCCACATGAGCGCGAAGTAGACCAGCAGCGGGAGCGCGATCCGCGCGACGTCGAGCGGCTGGGAGGTGATGGCGTCGCCCTGGAGGGCGAACAGCACGACGATCGTGAACAGCAGCCCGTACAGGGCGAACGGACCGAGGCGGGGGATCAGCTTCGTCTCGTACCAGGTGCGTCCCTTGGCCTTCTCGCCCAGGCGGCGGGTGAGGTATCCGGCGGCGAGCGGGATGCCGAGGAAGATCAGCACACTGCGGGCGATCTCCCACACCGACACATCGAGCGCGGTCTGCTCCAGGCCGAGCCGGCCGGGCAGGACGGAGAGGTAGAACCAGCCGAGGCCGGCGAAGGCGATCACCTGGAAGACGCTGTTGAGCGCCACGAGGACGGCGGCGGCCTCGCGGTCACCGCAGGCGAGGTCGTTCCAGATGATGACCATGGCGATGCAGCGGGCAAGCCCGACGATGATCAGGCCGGTGCGGTACGCGGGCAGGTCCGGCAGGAACAGCCAAGCCAGGGCGAACATCACCGCAGGGCCGAGCACCCAGTTCAGCACCAGTGACGGCACGAGCAGGCGGCGGTCGCGGGTAACGGTGTCGAGGCGGTCGTAGCGGACCTTGGCCAGCACCGGGTACATCATCACCAGCAGGCCGAGCGCGATCGGCAGCGAGACACCGGTGACGGTGACCTTCGCCAGCGCGTCCCCCAGTCCGGGGACGAGACGGCCGAGACCGAGGCCGGCGCCCATCGCGGCGAGGATCCACACAGCCAGGTAGCGGTCGAGGAAGGACAGCCGGGCCGCCAACGGCGCGGTGGCCGGGCCGGTCACGACAGGGCCTCGGTGGGCTCGGGGAGGGGCTCGCCGGCAGGGCGGGTGAGGATCGCGGCGAGCCGGTCGGTCATCTCCGGCAGCAGTCGGTAGTACACCCACGTCCCCCGCCGCTCGGAGGCGATCAGCCCGGCCTCGCGCAGGAGCTTGAGGTGGTGGGAGATCGTCGGCTGCGAGAGGTCGAAGGCGGGGGTCAGGTCACAGACACACACCTCACCGCCGGCGCGTGAGGCGATCATCGACAGCAGCCGCAGCCGCACCGGATCACCCAGGGCTTTGAAGACCTTGGCCAGCTCGACGGCCTGGTCCTCGGCGAGCGGCGCGGTCAGCAGCCCGGGGCAGCAGCCGCCGGGCCCGTCCTGCCCCAGCACCACGAATTCTTGATTCGACATATCTCTATGTTGACGCCTATCGATTCAAGGCGCAACCTTGAATCGAAGTCGATCGATACAAGCACATCGAGGAGACCGTCATGTCCCGTGTTCAGCTCGCGCTCAACGTCGCCGACCTTGAAGCGTCGGTGACCTTCTACTCCAAGCTCTTCGGTGTCGAGCCCACGAAGCGCCGCCCTGGCTACGCGAACTTCGCCATCGCCGAGCCACCGCTGAAGCTCGTCCTCATCGAGGGCGAATCCGGCCAGGACACCCGCCTGGACCACCTCGGCATCGAGGTCGGGAACACCGATCAGGTCACGGCCGCGACCGAACGGCTGAAGGAAGCCGGCCTGGCGACGTTCGAAGAGAACGACACCTCCTGCTGCTACGCACTCCAGGACAAGGTCTGGATCCAGGGCCCCGGCCGCGAACCCTGGGAGGTCTACGTCGTCAAGGTCGACGCCGACCAGCTGGGTAAGAGCCCTGCCGTGGTGGGCGACGCCGCAGCCTGCTGCACCCGGAATGGGTAATGAGCGACTCCTGGCACCTAACCTGCTGCTGAACGAAGTCTCCTCCGAAAGTCAGTGCGTGCAGTGCTTTACTCGGCGGCCGGATCAGCGGCATCATCCGGCCTCGGTTGAGGGAGCGTGCTGGTGGCGTTGGTGTGCACGCGCCGGAGCACGTGGGGGAGCATGGTCTCGGCGATGCCGTGGATCGTGCCGTCGGTGTGCAGCAGTTCCATGATCGGCACGTCTTGGTCGATGTAGACGCGGAAGCGGGCGAGGACCTCCATGGCGAGGAGGGAGTCCATGCCGTACTGCTGGAGAGGCCGGTTGCGGTCGATGTCCTCGGGCGGCAGGTGAAGGGTTTCGGAGATCACGGCGGCAAGCATGTCCTCGATGAGGGCGAGCGCTTCCGGCGGAGTGGCGGTGGCGAGGCGCCGGCGGACGGCTTCGAGGTGCCATTCGTCGCCGGCGATTTCCGGGGGGCGTACGGCGGCGAAGCGGGGGCTGGCCAAGGAAGGACAGACGGCGCCCAAACGGTGCCAGTCGACGCGGCCGAACGCCGACCCCTCCGAGCCGTTGGAAAGATGGCCCGCCAGAGCGTCGAGCGCGTCGTCGGGATCGACCGGTGCGGCGCCCATGCTGGTGAGTGCGCCGGTCAGTTGGTTACGGGCGACGTATCCGACGCGGTCGATGGCGCCCCAGATCATGAACGTCCCGGGGCGGCCTGCTGCTCGGCGGGCGCGCACGAGGGCTTCCATGGTGAGGTTGGCGGCGGCGTAGCCGGCCTGGTGCATGAAGCCTGCGGTGGCGCTGATCGAGGAGTAGACGACGAAGTCGGTTCGTGGGCAGGCGGCGTTCAGTTGGAGCGCGCCGCCCCATTTGGGGGCGATGATGGCGTGGAGCTGGTCATCGGTGAGTTCGGTCAGCGGGTGGTCGTCGATGTGCATGGCGGCGTGGATGACGCCGCGCAGCGGGTGAGGGCCGGCCTGGAGTTGTTCCAGTAGTGGCTGCATGGTGTGCGGGTCACTGACGTCGGCGGTGTGCGCTGTGGCCTGTGCGCCTTGTGTGCGCAGTTCTTCGAGCAAGCCGGGTGCTTCGGGAGCTTCGTGGCCTCGGCGGCTCACCAGGGCGAGGTGGCGTGCGCCGTGGCGGACCAGTGTGCGGGCCGTGTGCGCGCCCAGGCCGCTCAGGCCGCCGCTGATGAGGTAGGTGCCCTCGGGGTCCAGTCGCAGGGGACGGGGGGCGGGCTCGACGGGCACGGGGTCGTTGAAGGTGATGACGACCTTGCCGGTGTGCTTGGAGTGCTGCATGAGGCGGAAGGCGTCGGTAATGCGGTGGGCGGGGTAGCACAGGCGGGGCAGCGGCGGGTAGGTGCCGTCGTGGACAGCGGTGCAGATCTCGTCGAAGACGGTGGTGGCCAGTTCGGGGTTCTGCCACAGCAGGTTGGCGGCGTCCACCACGCACAGCGTGGCGTTCGCGGCCAGGGGCTTGAGCAGGATGCGCTGGTTGGCGTAGACGTCGCGTTTGCCGAGTTCGATGAACCGGCCGCCGGATGCGAGGAGTTCGCGGGAGCGAGACGCCGCTTCGCCGCTGAGGGTGTTGAGGATCACGTCGGCTCCGCGGCCGGCGGTGTAGGTGCGGATGTCGTCGGCGAACGTCAGCCGACGTGAGTCGGTGACGTAGTCGGCGCAGAGGGCTTCCGCGAGATCGCGTTTGGCGGGGGTACCGGCGGTGGCGAGGACGCGGGCTCCGACCAGGCGCGCGTAGAGGACGGCGGCGAGGCCCACGCCTCCGGCCACGCCATGGATGAGGAGGGTTTCGTCCTTCTTCAGGTGTGCGAGGTTCTTGAGGCTGTGGTGGACGGTGAAGTAGGCCACCGACAGTGTGGCCGCCTCCTCGAAGGTCATGCCCGCCGGCATACGCCGCACGGCGGTGGCACGCGTGCGTACGTGGGAGGCGAAGGCGCCCGGGAAGGCGCCGAAGACCCGCTCGCCGACGGCGAAGTCCTCCACCTCGCTGCCTACGGCGGTGATGACGCCGGCTCCTTCGAGTCCCAGGATCTCCTCCGAGGGGACTCCGTCCTCGGCCACCGGGGGCAGCAGCCCTGTGACGACCATGATGTCCCGGTAGTTCAGAGCTGCCGCCCGTACCGCGATCACCACGTCTTCCGGCCCCGGGCGGGGCGGGTCGCATTCGGTCCACCTCAGGGTGTACCCCAGTCCCTGGTCCTTCAGCGCTACCCGGTAGGGGAGGTCGTCGTCCGGTGTGACCTGTACACAGGGCGGTGGGGTGTGCAGGGCGCGGGGTACGAACCGGCCGCCCTGTGTCAGGGCGATCTCGTCTTCTTCCGCCGCACCCTCGGGAGCTGCCGCCAGGAGTTCGTGCGCCAGTCGTGCGGCATCCGCCGTGAGGTCGGTTCCCCGGTCGAGGGAGATGCGGCGCACGGGCACGGTGATCTCGTTGGCGAGTGTGCGGGCGGCTCCCCAGGCCGCTGCCTGGCCGGGGAAGGCGGGCCGTTCCGGCGCGGGCAACACTCCGGTGGGATGGGTGAGCAGGACCAGGCGGCGTACCGTGACGGTGCCGTCGGCTTTGAGGGCTTGCGCGAAGGACCGTAGGGCGGCGACGCGGCGGACGGCCAGCTCGGTACAGGCCGCGGGGTCCTGTCCGGCTTCCTCGTCCGCGTCACTGCCCAGGATCAGCACGACGGCCGCGTCCGGTGTGCGCTCCAACGCGGCCCGCCATTCGGCCGGGCCGCACGGGCAGGGCACGACCTCTGTAGTGGCGCGTCCCGCTGTCGCCAGTTCGCCGGCCGTCAGGATGGCGAGAGGTTCCTGCGCGGGGGTTTCGGTGACCAGGAGCCAGCCCGCGGCATCCGCTGCGCCACGTCCCGCGGCATCCGCTGGGCCGGAAGGGGTCGTCAGGATCGGGGTGGCGGCCGGTGAAGTGCGGCTGAGCAGCAGTGAAGCCTGTTCGTGCAAGGGACCGGTCGACGCCCCTTGCTGGATGGTGTCGTGGAATCCGCTGTCAGCCAGGACCTGGGGCCATTGGGCACGGGGGATGAGGATGTGGTCCGGGCGCAGATCGGTGTCCCGGGGGTTCCAGAACTCCGGCAGTGCTCCGAACAGCAGCGCCAGCAGCTCGGGGTTGTGCGCTTCCAGGGCCAGCAGGTGACCACCGGGGACGAGCAGGCGGGTCAGGTGCCGCAGTGACGCCCGCACGTCTGCGACGGCGTGGAGGGCGAAGCCTGCCACCACCATGTCGAAGGAATGGGGGGTGAAGCCCTGCTCCACCGGGTCGGCGTTCAGGTCCAGTGTCCGGTAGGTCACGTGGTCGCCGTAGGTGTCGAACCGGGCTTGGGCTGCGGGGAAGAACGCAGCGGAGATGTCGGTGAAGACGTAGCAGCCACGCTCGTCCAGCAGAGGCAGGAGATGTGCGGTCAGCCCGCCCGTGCCGCCGCCGACCTCGAGGATGCGCAGGGGCCGGTCAGCGGGCCGGCTGCGGAGCAGCGCACTCAGCAAGTGAGCGGCCATGCGGTTGTAGAAGCGGGGGCCGGAGTCGATGTCGTAGTACTGCTCGATGGTCTCCGCTCCGCTGTCCTGGAACAGCAGTTCCAGCGGTTTGCGCTTCCCCGTGAGGACGTCCCGCAGATGGAGCCCGCTGGAGAGGTTGAGAATCACGGACGGCAGGAAGTCGCTCGTGCGCACCAGGTGTTGGATCGTGGGCTTCACAGCCGTCCTCAGCCGGCGCCATCGCCCGCCTTCTTCGGCCAGGATCCCTGCTTCCACCGCCATGTCCGCCAGAAGACGCACCAGTTTTTCGTGCTGCGGCAGCACCCCGGCCGCGAGCAGGTCATCGAAGGTGAAGGTGTCCCACTGCCCGGGCAGCAGCTGCGCCAGGGCGGTGGACACCCCGTACGCCGTGAGCTCCTTGCGCACGGCATCGGCGTCCGCGGCCGCCTCCACACGCAGCTCTTCGCGCAGACGCGTCAGGTCCGAGGCGGCCGCGGCAACGACCTGCGCGGGGGCGGGCGGGATCCATGGCGGAGCGGGCTGGCCGGGCAGCGGCGCCGCCCGCATCACCCATGAGTATTGCTCGCCCCGGTCGGTGGATGACAGGGCTACGCGCTGAAGGCGGCAGCCGGTCAGCTCCATCGCCACCGCGCCGTCCTCACCGAGGACAGTGACGTCCCAGACGATTTCACGCGGTGTGCGGGAGCGCTGCCGCACATAGGCCAGCCCCTGATCGGCCGGCCTCGCCCAGTACCGGACGCGGTCGAACCCGGATGGCAGATACCCTGCCTCCCCCTCCCGCAGCACCAGCTGGGCGCCCGCCTGCAGCGCACCGTCCAAGAGGGCGGGGTGCACCAGATAGCCGCCGTAGCCGTCGTCGGGCAACGCGCAGTGGTAGGCCGCGACGACCTCTGACCGGCCCACCCGCAACTCACGCAGCACCTGGCAGGCCGGACCGTAGAACAACCCTCCGGCGGCCAGCTCGGCGTAGAGCTCCGCAGCGTCGAGGCGGGAGGTCATCCGCTCCCGCAAGGCCACCGGGTCTGCCGCCTCCGGTCGGGGTGCGGTCAGCCGCTGGACCCTTCCCCGCGCGTGCAACCGCCAGCCGCCGCCGGCGCGACTGGCGATACGGAGGACGCCGTCCTCATCGGACAGGGACGTCGTCAGGAGGACGTCCGCCGGGGAGTCCCAGGGCACGGGCAGACCTCGGACGATCTGCAAGTCCGTGATCTCCACCGGACCGGCGAGCGCCTCCCGCCCCGCGGCCAGTGCCATCTCGATGTAGCCGGTGGCCGGCATCACCACCGCGCCGCCGACGCGGTGGTCGGCCAGCCAGGGAGTGCGCGTACGCTCCACCGCGGTGTGCCAGACGGGCTCCAGCACCGGAGCGCGTTCACCCAGCAACGGGTGGACCAGAACGCCGTCGCCACTGGTACGGATCCAGTGCTCCGGGGTGCCGTTCCAGTACCGTTCGCGCTGCCAGGGGTAGGTCGGCAGGTCCGCGACCGCGCCCGGCCGGGTGAAGAAGCGGTCGGTGCGCTCGAGGGCGCAGGTGTCCGCCGCCAGGAGCCGAGCTGCCGCCCGGCGTACCTGTTCTACGGCGCTTCCTTGCCGCTGCATGCAGGGGACGACGGGGATCTGTCCGCTCTGCGCATCGGTGATGATCCGCGTCACCGATGCGGTGAGGGCCGGTTGGGGAGCGATGACCACCACCGCTGCCGCCCCGGCGCGCACCGATCGCCCGAGGGCGTCGGCGAACCGGACCGGGCGCCGGGCGTTGTGCCACCAGTAGCGTGCATCCAGCTCACCGGCGCCGACCGGCTCACCGGTCACGGTCGAGTACATCGGCACCTGCGGCGTCCCGGCGACCAGTTCCGTCAGCCCCCGGAGGAGCGGCTGCTCGATCACGTCCATGGCGGCACTGTGGAAGGCGTGATCGATGTCCAGCTCACGAAACGGCACGCCCCGGCCGGCCAGCACCTCCCCCAGTTCCCGTACCGCGTCCACCGGGCCGGAAACGGTCACGTCCCTGGGCCCATTGACCGCCGCAAGTTCCAGATGCCCGTCGAAGGGGGTCAGAAGCTCCCGTGCTTCCCGCTCGTCCAGGCCGAGCGCGGCCATCCTTCCCGAGCCTGCCGTCACGGCCTGGGCCCGGCTGCGCTCGGCGACCACACGCGCGGCCTCCGCCAGGCCCAGGGCCCCGCCGGCGTACGCCGCCGCCACCTCTCCGACGCTGTGCCCCACCACGGCCGACGGTCGCACGCCCTGCTCTTCCAGCAGTGCGGTCAGACCCACCTGCAACGCGAACAGGGCCGGCTGCGCGAAGGCGTTGACCGACATCCGCTCGGCCGCGGTGCTTCCCTCGCCCGCGGTGTCGGCCAGCAGCTCGGCCACCGACCAGCCCAGCAGCGGTCGCAGATGCGTGTCGGCCTCCTCCACTGCCGCTCTGAAGACCGCTTCCTCCGCCATCAGGGCGGCCCCCATGCCCGGCCACTGCGTGCCGTTGCCGCTGAAGACGAACACCACCCCGGCAGCCCGCTCCCGCTCCACATGTGCCTCGGCAGCGGCCAACACCTCCTCATCGGCGGCCAGGGCGGACAGCTGCTCGGCCGCCTCCTGCGGGCCCGCGGCCAGCAACGCCACACGGCGCGGGTGCCGCCCCCGCCTGCGGGAAGCGGTCCAGCACACGTCGTAGAACTCCTTCTCATCCCCGACCTCGGCCATGCGGCCGGCGACCGCGCGGGCGGCGTCGGCCAATGCCGCCCGGGTGCGCGCCGAGACGACCAGCGGCAAAGGCCCGCCGACCGGGTCGGCGGCACATGGCTCCCGTGCGGGCGCGGCGGCCAGGACCACATGCGCGTTGGCGCCGCCGAAGCCGAAGCTGTTCACGCCCACCACCCCGCCCCCGGCCGCCGGTACCGCGCGCATGCCGGTGACCAGCTCCAGGTTGAGGCCGGTGAAGTCGATCTTCGGGCTCGGCGGGTCCCCGTGCAGCGAAGCCGGAATCCGGCGGTGCCGTAGCACCAGCATCGCCTTGAACAGCCCCGCCATCCCCGACGCCGGCTCACAGTGCCCGAGGTTGGTCTTCACCGACCCGAACAGCAAGGGCCCGCTGCTGCGCCGTGTCCCCAGCGCCTCGCCGATCGCACGGCACTCCTGAGGGTCGCCCACCGGTGTACCCGTCCCGTGCGCCTCGAGATACAGCACCTGGTCCGGCGTGACACCCGCCCGCTCGTACACCTCGCACAGCAGCCGCTGCTGCATCTCCGAGTCCGGCACCGTCATACCCCAGGTGCCGCCGTCACTGTTGGCCCCGCTCCCGGCGACGACGGCGTGCATGCGATCACCGTCGGCCACAGCGTCCCGCAGTCGCTTGAGCACCACCATCCCGCCGCCTTCGGCACGGACGTAGCCGTCCGCCTCGGCCGAGAACGCGGCGCAACGCCCGCGCGGGGAGAGCATGAGCGCCTGGGAGAAGCCGACGAAGTGGTACGGGCTCAGCAGCAGGTTGGCACCGCCCGCGAGTGCCACCCGGCTGCGACCTGAGCGCAGCGTCTCACACGCCTGATGGAACGCGACCAGGGAGGAGGAACAAGCGGTGTCCACCGCCATGCTGGGACCGCGCAGATCGAAGACGTACGACAGGCGGTTCGCCGCGATCGACAGGGCGGCGCCGCTCATGCTGTGCGGGGTGATCTGCTCCACCCGGCTGAACTGCAGCCCTCCGTAGGACATGTCACTGATCCCCACGAAGACCGCCGTGTCCGAACCGGCCAGACTCGCAGGGGCGATGGCCGCGTCGTCCAGCGCCTCCGCTGCCATCTCCAGCAGCATCCGCTGCTGCGGATCCATGTACGTCGCCTCACGAGGCGAGATGCCGAAGTACTCCGGGTCGAAACCAGCGACATCGTCCAGGTAGCCGCCCGCCATGGTGTAGGCCTTGCCCGGACGCTGCGGGGAGGGATCCACGAAACGCGCGGCATCCACACGATCCGCCGGCGGCACCTCGGAGATCAGGTCCTTTCCCTCTGCCAGGGCATCCCACAACCGGCCGAGATCGGTGATTCCCCCCGGCAGTCGGCAAGCTGCACCGACAATGGCCAGGGGAACCGAGGAATCAAAAACCGCGTTCGGGCACGGGGCCGCACCAGTCACCGATCACTCCCGTCGCCGATCAGGGCATTCGAGACTTGAGCCGCATGAGTGACTACCCGCGATAAATAGACTTAACGACCTAAAACGCTAATCCACCCCGCGAGGGGAATGAGTGAACGCTCGTCCAGCGAGACCGGCGCTCCTCCCTCCCTGGCTGCGATCTTCAGACCGCAGCCGGGCACCCCTTTGAGTGCCCTGGGGTGGCCGGACCTGCCGGACGAGACACTCCTGGGCGACGCGTGGACCGTACTCATCTATCGGCGGGTACGGCTCGGTGAACTCCCGCCGATCGTAGGCAAGTTGCCGAGATTGATCACAACTTCACACCGCCCTTAGCAAGCAAGGCGGCCAGTAATACCTGGTCCAGCCATTGCTCCGTACGCCCAGGCTGCAGTCATGGTGAACGGTGACGCTTCGTGGTGCGCTCGTGTGACTGAGCGCGGTACCGGGCACCGTTGGACAACTTCAACGCTCAGTTTCCGCGCGGCGGCACCCACGGGCTCAAGGTGGCGGGTGGAGGAGGCCTTCCAGACCGAGAAGGGGCTCGCCGGACTCGACGAGCACCAGGTCCGCCGCTTCGTCTCCTGGAGCCGCTGGGTCACCCTTGCCATGCTCGCCCACGCCTTCCTCGCTGCCGTCCGCGCCGACGAACACGCCCGGCACCCCGCCCTGGAGGAGCTGATCCCGCTCACCTGCAACAAGATCCAGCGCCTGTTCGTCGCCCTCGTCGTCCGACCCTTGCACGACGCCGCCCACCGGCTCGGCTGGTCCGACTGGCGGCGACGTCATCAGGCCCGGTCCCGAAGCCGGCTACTACCACCGGCAAGCCATGAACCAGACATGATGTGCCGAGCACGCTGGTTGGCAACTGCGCACCGCAGTTGGCGACTTCGGTGCTCAGCGGGCGAAGGGCATCTGTTCAGCCGAGGACCGCGGTGGCTTCGATCTCGACCAGGTGGTCGGGAACGTCCAGTGCCGCAACGCCCAGCAGCGTGGCCGGCGGGACCGGGGTGGTTCCCAGCTTTGCGGCCGCCCGGGAGATCCCCTCCAGGAGCGGGGGCATCTTGTCGGGAGTCCAGTCGACAACGTAGAAGGTCAGTCTTGCCACGTCGTCGAAGGAGCCACCGGCCTCGGCCAGGGCGGTGCCGATGTTGAGGTAGCACTGCTCGACCTGCGCGGCGAGGTTGCCTTCGCCGACCGTGATCCCCTCGGCGTCCCAGGCGACCTGTCCGGCGATGAAGACCAGCTTCGACCCAGTTGCGATCGAGACCTGCCGGTAGACATCGATCTCGGGCAATCCGCTGGGGTTCACCAGGGTGATGGCCATGCCGTCCGCCTCCTTGTCCGGGCATCGTGGGCCCGTGCTCGTCACTCCAGACCCTCGTGGTCTCTTGTGGTTACTCAGGAACCGCAAGAGAGTGGTCGCCGGCAGGGAAGAACGCACTTTTCAGTGACTGGGGAACCTGATGGTGACCAAACAGATCAAGGGCCGATCCGAGGAAGCGGACCTCAGGCGCGCGGACTCATTGGCGCGAGAGATCTTCTCCGACGTCGCCGACAAGTGGGCGTTCCTGATCATCGAGACTCTTGGTGAACGCACCCTGCGATTCAGCGAGCTGCGGAACGAGATCGAGGGCATTAGCCACAAGATGCTCACTCAGAACCTGCGCATGCTGGAGCGCAACGGCCTGGTCGAGCGCAGCGTGCACCCCACCGTCCCGCCGCATGTCGAATACACCCTCACCGAGCCGGGCCAGGGCCTACGCGCAACCGTCGACGGAATGTGCGACTGGACCCACCGGTACTTCGGCCACATCGAGGCCGCCCGCCACCGCTTCGAAGCCTGACGGCTGATCACGATATACAGCTGGAGTATTAGGGAGCTTCTTTGCCGGCTCTGGCCTGCCAATATGCGGTGTATTCCAGCATGACGCAGGTGTCGGGGTGTTCTGGTCCCAGGACACGGAAGTAGTCCTCCAGCAGCTGCCTGAAGGCGGTCGCCGCCGCGTCTGCGTCACCCGCCATGCCTTGCCCGTAGGCGAGGTGGCCTCGCGCGGAGAGGGTGTCGGGGTGCTCCCAGCCCAGGAGGCGTACACGCCCAGCCACCACTTCTTCGACGGCGGCAGCAGCGCCCTCGAGGTCACCGGCCTTCCCCAGTGACGAGGCCAGCAACTCCCAGGCTGCGATCGTGTCGAGATGGTCGGGCCCCAGCACCCGCACACGAGCCGCCAGAAGTTCCTTCCATGCAGCTGCGGCGCCGGAGTGGTCTCCCGCTTCTTCACGCCAGTGGGCGAGGACACCGATCGTCGTGAGGGCGTCGGTGAACCGATCGCGTTCCGGCGGCAGAACTTCGGTGACTACGAGATCCCCTCGCTGCACTTGAAGGAGGGACTGGAGCCCGCGGGCCGCACGGGTTTCGGCTGTACGTGCGCGGCTGACCGCCGACGGCGGAAGGACGAGCCGGGGGCGCGAACCCGAGGAGCAGCGGCGAGCACCACGGCGGAGGTGCGGGTGAACGTCACCGGTCAGGGTGTGCGGGCGGGTTCCTCAGGGGCGCGCCTGCCGTTACGGAAGAGCATGGCGGCTGGGCTCTGGTCCTGCTCCGCCAGGCGGCGCGCGGCGGTATGGGCGGCCAGGGACTCTCGCAAACGGGTTTGTGAGAACGGGGCGCGCTCTTCCGGGTCCGCGCTTCCTGGCGGCTGGGACCGAGGTCAGTCGCGGCCGTCACCGAAGCGCGGGGCCGGGGTGCTCCATCCGTGTTCGAGGAGGTCGAAGGCGACGTCGACGGCTCGTTCGGGGTCGTCGGCGCGGTGGGCGAGGGCGGAGGTCTCCAGGGCGAAGCGGGCCAGGGCGGCGCTGCGCAGGTCGTCGGGTGCGGCGCCGAGGGAATGGGCGATGGCGCGGGCGAGGGCGTCCTGGTGGCGCATCCACATGCGGTGGGCGTAGTCACTGAGGGCGGGGGTGGTCCTCACCAGGTTGAGGAAGTCGGCGTAGCGGGTGTCGGAGCCGGCAGGGCGGATGCGGACGCGCTTGACGTGCGCGCACAGGGCCTGGGGGATGGTCACGCTGGGGGCGCGGTCGCGGACGGCGGCGACGAGGCCGGCTTCCTGGTCGGCCTCCTCGTCGAAGACGAGTGCCTCCTTGCTGGGGAAGTGCTTGAGGAGCGTGGTGGTGGACACGTCGGCGGCCTCGGCGACCTCGTGCAGGGTCACCGCGTCGTAGCCGCGTTCGATGAAGAGGTTCAGGGCGGCGTCGGCGAGCGCCCGGCGCGTGGCGGCCTTCTTGCGTTCGCGCCGTCCTACAGGTGTCGTCATACTCACATCATACATAAAGGTGCCTGGTGCAAAAAGTTGTACCGTTGCACTTATTGAGTGATCGTGCTTTTTTGGAGTAGCCGGACCGGAACCCGACGGTGCCGGCCCCTGCCCCGCACACCCGCGACATGGAGAACGACCATGAACCGCATCGCCGTCATCGGCACCGGACCCGGCGGCCTGACCTGCGCCCGGATCCTCCAGCGCCACGGCATCGACGTCGCCGTCTACGACTCCGACGCCTCCGCGACCGCCCGCGACCAGGGCGGCACCCTCGACATGCACCCTGACACCGGACAGCACGCCCTTCGTGCCACCGGCCTGTGGCACGGCTTCACCGCCCTCGCCCGCCCCGAGGGCGAGCAGATGCGCCTGGTCGCCCGCGACGGCCGCATCCTGTTCGACGCCGCCCCGCCCCAGGAGGGCCAGGGCAACCCCGAGATCGACCGCGGGCAGCTCCGAAACCTCCTGCTCGCCTCCCTCGCCCCCGGCACCGTCCGATGGGGCCACAAGCTGGAGCGCGCCGAACCGCTCGGCGACGGCCGCCACCGCCTGCGCTTCGCCCACGGCCACAGCACCGATACCGACCTCGTCGTCGGTGCCGACGGCGCCTGGTCCCGGGTGCGCCGCGTGCTGACGGACGCGGTCCCGCTCTACACCGGCGTCACCTTCGTCGAGACCGGCCTGAACGACGCCGACACCCGCCACCCGTCACTGGCCGCCCTGACCGGCAACGGCACCATGATGGCCCTCGACAACAACCTCGGCTTCGTCGCCCAGCGCAACAGCGGCGGCCACATCCGCATCTACGTCGGCATGCGCACCCCCCAGGACTGGCACCAGCGGGCCGGCGTCGACCTCACCGCCCCCGCAGCCGTCCGCGACGCCCTCCTGCACCGGTTCGCCGACTGGAGCCCCGCCCTGCGCGGCTTCATCACCGACACCGACACCGGCTACACCAACCGCCCCCTGTTCGCCCTGCCCGTCCCCCACACCTGGGAACCCACCCCGGCGTCACCCTGCTGGGTGACGCCGCCCACCTGATGTCCCCTTCTCCGGCATGGGCGCGAACCTCGCCATGCGCGACGGCGCCGACCTTGCCCACGCCCTCGCCGAACACGCCGCCGTCGACGACGCCGTCACCGCTTACGAGAAGATCCTCATTCCCCGCTCCGTCGAAGCGGCCGAGGGAGCTGCTGAAGGCATCGACGGCGCCTTCGCCCCCGACAGCGCCGAGCAGACCCTCGCCCACATGACCGCCCACCACTGACACCCACCCCGGATTCCGCCCAATCCCCCTGCAACAGCGGCGACGGCGGGGCATGTCGGCGCCAGTGAGGCCGCCGACCAGCAGCCGCGCTCACCCCTCACAACAGGACCAAGCGTGCCAAGCCGGCCCCTCCATACGGTCAGGCGGCCGTGCTGAAGCCGGCGCTGGTCAGATCCTGCTCGCGGAGCCGGCTGAGGTCCACGTTCAGTTTCGGGTCGTACGCCTCGGGCTGGATGCCGAGTTCGTGAGCGGAGTACTCGCCGAACCGCTAGATGTGCTCGCTCAGGTACAGCGAGATGTGGGCCAGGTCCTCAGGGTCGATCTCCCGGCCCTCCTCAGGGAGCTGGCGGACCGTCTCCGCGATGTCCAGGGCCTTGTGGAAGATCACCGCGTTCGTGAGCAAGGCCGTGACGGCTGCCGCAAGGACGTACGGCAACGGCAACTACGACCCGCATCAGGGCTACGGACCGTAACAAGACCGCTGGTCGGGCGGCCCGCCGCAGGTTGCGGAACCATGAGGACAGGAGTGCCTGAACGAGGGCCCCGACCCCCACGTCGAGGTCGAGGCCCTCACTCCTGCTGCGCGACTCCCGTTGGTCATGTGGTGGTCACATCACGAGGATGCGTCACCCCGGGCGCGCTCGGTCACTCACCTCGGTCATTCACACGGGTCTGAGCAGTCGCGTTCGTGCAGGTGTCATGCGGTGGGCTTCTGCAGCCAGTCCGCTTCGGTGGTCCAGAACATCTGGCGCGCCCCGAGGTAGTCGTGGGCGAAGTCCGTGAACCGTTCGCGGGTGAACGGCTTACCGGTCTGGGGGTCCTTGGCGTTGATGTCGGGTTCCTGGACGGCCATCGCGACGAGGGGAAGGGCATCCTTGTATGCGTGGAGGAACTTGTAGGAGTTCTCCATCTGGTACTTCCGGTCCGGCAGGGTGTCCGGTCCTCCGATGCCGATCTTCTTGTCCCTGGCGAGGTCGAACATCTCCTTCATGCGCTTGTGGTCGTCGTCGTCCGGCAGGAAGTTGATGTACTGGATGAACTGCGTCTTGGTGAAGACCTTCTTGCCGTAGCGCATGTTGTCGATCTCGGCATCGATGTAGGACTTCGAGGTGTACTTGGTCTGGTCCGTCTTGGTGTCCACCTCGACCGCGGTCTCCGGGAGATTCACCCCGGCGAGCTTTCCGTCGAACTTCTTAGCCATCGCCTTCAGCATGGCCTGGAAGTCTGCTCGCACCTCCTTGTTCCACTGCGCGGCCATGGCCCCGTGGGTGGTGGGGTTGTCAGGGTTCTCATCGACCGTCGGCGCGACCCCGCCCTCGTCCTTCACGTACTGGGGAACGTTGGCGTCCTTCATGGCTACATCGAAGAACCGGTCCTGAACCTGGACGAACAGTTTCTTGTGGCGTTCCTGGAGATACTTCAGGGCATTGTCCAGCCGCGACCACGTGTACTCCCCCTTCTTCCCCTCAAGGGCCTTCCAGGGCGCCACCACCTGTACGCCGCCGATGTCCGTACGGTCGATCATGGCCTTGACCTTCGGGTCCTCGCCAGAGACGGCATCCTCGAATGCGCCGAGCGACATGTACAGATTGTCCGTCACCTTGCCGTGGGACACGGGGGTGGCGGACTTGCCGGGGGCGGGAGCCGCGGCGACCACCCCGACGGTGGCCGTCAAGGCCACGGCCGTGAGGACAACTGATCCGACTGCACCACGTTGCATCATCATGAACGAGACGCTAGGGGAACGTTCTTAGCGAAAGATAAGAGCGTCCGTCGTCACCCCCCGTGCCGGCACTCACCGCCACCGAACCTGACACTCGTAACGAAGCGGCGGGCACCACAGGTGTTGTTCCAGGGCGGCAGCCGGTGGTGGGAATCCCGGTCGAACAGTTGCTGCCCGGGCTCGCGCTCCGGATTCCGTATCAGCTGACTCAACCGGCGACGTGACCATATGCAGTTGGCGTGCGGCGCGGGAGGGTCGGCTTTGAGCCAAGATCATCAAGGCGCGTTGTGCAGGTGGTGCCCGTGTGCAAGATACGTCGGGGCTCCGCCTCGGGGGCGGGGAGCAGGAGAAACAGGTGAATCTGTGACGTTACGCATGGACGACGTGCGGAAGCTCTTGGGGGACGGCGGCCGTCAAGGGCAGGTGGAGATCCCCGCGTCCGTACCGGGCCGTGACGACCGCAGCTCCGTCGGAACGTTCGACATGCTCAGTCTCCATCCGGAGTGCCAGTAACGGACAGGATCATCCTGGCTGTAGTCACCCACTATGGGAGGCAACTTTGCCCAACTGATCGGCATGCCTCGACGGCACATCATGAGCACTGCTGGAGCGGACTGGACCCGAGCTCGGTGAGTAACCAAGCAGGACAAGCTGGTCTTGCCGCCACAACCGACACCGGTCGTGATCGAAGGCCCACCCTCGACCGTGGAGAAGGGAGCCACCCAGCTCGCTCTCAGTCGGTCGGAGGTTAAGGAACAAGCTCACTACGTGTTTCCGAACGTCAAAGGGGCAGGTCAAGGCGCCGATGATTCCGGCGTTGTCTGCCGCTGCATCAGCTGCACGGCGCAGTCGAGGGCGCGCGGCAGCTCAGCTTCCCAGCCGGCGAGGGCGTCCAGGGCAGACGGACCAGTGAAGTTCAGGGCGTTGGCAGCATCGGCAATGTCCAGCGCGGTGGAGTAGACCGCTCTTCCTCGTTCGATCGCCGCACATCAGGATGCCCGGCCGCGTCCGGCCCGGCGTGTTCGGCCCAGGGGGCAAACCGTTGCGGCGGCCACCGCGAGTTCGGATGGCTTCTTGAAGATCACCGAGGCCGTTCCTGCCGCCCTGCCGGTTCGGCGCCCAGCGATGCAGTGACGCAGATCACTCCGCTCGCCCATCACGGGCGCGAGGTGGGCTGCATCCCGTGTGTGAGCTGATTCCACAACAGGAGGCACACATGAGGGTCGTGGTGGTGGGCGCCGGTTACGCCGGGACGATTGCCGCGAATCGGCTGGCCAAGAAGGTGAAGGCAGCGGAGATCACGGTGATCAATCCGCGTTCGGACTTCGTCGAGCGGGTGCGGTTGCACGAGCAGATCGCCGGGACCGGCGCCGCGGCGACCCCGCTGGCCTCGATACTGCGCGAAGGGGTCACGACGCGGCTGGACACCGTCGACAAGATCAGCGACGGAGAGGTCGCTCTCGGGGACGGGTCGCGTCTCGACTTCGACTACGTGTTCCTCGCGGTGGGCAGCACGGTCACACCGCTGCCGGGAACTGTCCCAGTCGGGATCTGGGAGGGCGCGGAGCGGGCACGGGCCGCGCTGGCCGGGCTGCCGGCCGGGAGGACGGTCACCGTCATCGGCGGCGGGCTGACGGGCATTGAGGTGGCAGCCGAAGTCGCCTACGGCCGCCCCGACCTGCGCGTGCGGCTCGTGGGGGAAACGATCGCCGCGAGCCTGTCGGCCGGGGCGCAGAAGCGTGTGCACACCGGCCTGGAGCGCTTGAACGTGGAGATCGTGGAGGACTCCGTCGCGCAGATCGCTTCAGGCGCCGGGGAAGGAGGAGGCGACGATGTGCGTCTCCGCTCGGGCCGGCAGTTCACCTCCGACCTCACACTCTGGGCGATCATCGGGGGCGTGCCCGACCTGGCCGCCCGCAGCGGTCTGGAGGTGGATGCCGACGGGCGTGCCGTGGTCGACGAGTACCTGCGCAGCGTGACCGACCCGCGGATCTTCGCCGTCGGTGACTGCGCGGCGGTTCCCGGAGCACGGGCGGCCTGTGCGACGGCCATGCCGCAAGGCGCGCACGCAGCGGATACGCTGGCGCGAATGATCGAAGGCCGTAAGCCCGAGCCCTACTCCATGGGATACACCGGACAGGGCGTGAGCCTGGGCCGGCGCGACGGGCTGCTCCAGACCGCCCACAGGGACGACCGTGTGCGGCGACTCTACTTCGCCGGCCGCATCGCCGCTGTCGGCAAGGAAGGGATCTGCCGCTACGCGAAGTCCGGCGCCCGCACCGCCACCTACGCCTGGCTGCCGGGGCCGAAGTGACCGAGCAGCCGAAACCCGAGGACGAGTTCACCGCGCACAGGGCCCTGCTGTTCTCGATCGCCTACGAGATCCTCGGATCGGTGGCCGACGCGGAAGACGTGCTGCAGGAGACTTACCTGCGGTGGCGGTCGGTGAGCCACTCCTCGGTGGAGAACGCACGGGCCTATCTCGCGAAGATCGTCACGCGGCAGGCGCTCGGCCTCCTGCGGTCGGCTGTCCGCCGCCGGGAGCAGTACGTGGGGCCGTGGCTGCCCGAGCCGTTGGCGACCGATGCCGTCGGCAACGCACCCGACGGCATCGACCACGTGCTCACCGGCGAGGCCGTCACCACCGCGATGCTGCTGGTGCTGGACACCCTCACCCCGACCCAGCGCGCGGTCTTCGTGTTGCGAGAGGTGTTCGCCTTCGACTACCCGGAGATCGCCGCCGCGGTAGGAAAGTCCGAGGCCGCGGTACGGCAGCTGAACCACCGCGCCCGCAACAGCGTGCGCGCGAAACGGCACACCGCGGTCGCCACCCCCGCACAGGCACGGCCGATCGCCGAACGTTTCCTGACGGCGGCCACCACCGGCGACGTCCAAGGCCTGATGGACCTGCTCGCACCCGACGTGGTGTTCCTCGGCGACGGCGGCGGAGTCGTGAGCACGGCACTGCGCCCCGTAGTCGGGCCCGACAAGGTGGCCAGGCTGCTCCTCGGCCTCCTGGCGAAGGGCACCCGCATGGGCGGAGTCCAAATCCGCCTCGGCACCTACAACGGGATGCACTCTGTCGCAGTCCTCATCGACGGCGTACTCGATCAGGTGACCTCGATCGAGGTCCGCGGCAGTGCCGTGACGGCCCTCTACTGCGTCCGCAATCCGGAGAAGCTCACCGCCGTCAAGATCTGAACAACGTGTCTTCCAAGGGGATCCCGGGCGCGCGGGAGACGACCGGGATCCTCTACAGGCGGACAGGCTGCTTCAGTGACAGATGGTGACATGCCCCTGTGCCTCCGCGCGCACACGGAGGCACAGGGGCATGTGCGAGATCGGCCCATCGGCCGGACCGGGCCCGCCCGGTCCGGCGCACGAGACCGGCGACAGCGGCGCAACAGCGCGGGGGGTGCACGCCACGGCGTGCGGGCTCTCACTCCAGATCCTGGCACCCCACGAGCTGTGCCTTGTCGTAGCCAGTCAGGAGGACCTGGCAGACCAGCTGGACCACCCCATCGACGAACTATCCTCTGCCCTGGACGAGTTGCGTGAGCGTGAAGGGCTTCGGCACCGCGGGGGCCGACCGGCGTAGAGCTCGCGGAGCGGGCGCCAAGGACGAACTGACCACGGACGACCGAGTCCTTGCCACCGTGCTCTACCTGCGCAAACTCTGCCCCCGAGATCTCCAGGCCCAGCTCTTCGGCGTCAACGGCAGCACCCTCACCCGGGCCGTCCACCAGGTCCAACCACTCCTGACCGAATGCGGCCGCACGATCCAACCCTCAAGAGCCCGGTTCCGCACACCCACCGACGTGGCCGCGTTCCTCGCAGCAGTCAACGACCCAACGAAGACCAAACCAACGCGTCTACCGTGTGAATACCGGAAGGGATTCCAGTCCCCGCATGAGTCGCGTGCGGCGCCACCGGAGCTCTTCAGCCGCTACGGCGAGGTGCAGTCCGGGGAATCGGGTCAGGAGTACGCGGAGGGCAATCTCCGTCTCGGCCAGGGCCAACGGCGCACCCAGGCAACGGTGGATTCCGTGGCCGAATGCCAGGTGCCCCCTGGCGTCGCGCTCGGCGTCGGGGCAGCCGGGAGTCGGGTACTGGACCGGGTCTCGGTTGGCTGCTCCGGGAGAGATGAGCACGGGGACGCCGGCGGGGATTTCGGTCTCGCCAAGGGTGACCGGTTGGGTGGTGTATCGGAAAGTGGCGATACCGACCGGTGAGTCGTGGCGCAGCAGTTCATGCAACATGCTGCTCACCTGGCCAGGCTGGGTTCGTGCGCGGTCGAGGAGCTCCGGGTGTTGGAGGAGGGCCAGGACGGCGTTGCCGATGAAGTTCGTCGTGGTCTCGTGGCCGGCGACGAGCAGGAGGACGGCCAGGGAGACGAGCTCGTCTTCGCCGAGCTGTTCGCCGTCCTCCCGAGCAGCGATGAGGTCGAACAGTAGGCTGTCGTCCGGGGCACGTCGCTTGGCCTCGATGAGATCGGCCATGTAGCCGGCCACAGCGTGCGAGGCCGTGTCGATCCGCTGGGGCTGTCCAGCGGCGAAGAGGTCACTTGACCACGTGCGCACCTGAGCTCGGTCGGCCTCGGGCACTCCGAGCATCTGGCAGATGACCGTGACCGGCAGCGGGACGGCAAGACCGGCGACGAGGTCGGCTTCACCGTTCTTCGGAAGGGCGTCGAGGAGACGGTCGACGGTGTGCTGAACGTACGGCCACAGGCGGGTGACGGCGCCGGTGGTGAACGCCTTGGTCACCAGGCGGCGCAGTCGGGTGTGCTCGGGTGGGTCGGTGGCGAGCATGGTGTGCGCGACCGCGGGGTGGAGGTTGCGGCCGGAGGAGCGGCCGGTGAAGAACCGGGCGGTGTTTTCAGGTAGGGCTCTGACCTGCAGGTTCACCTTCTTGGGCACGATGGAGTCAGCACGGGGTCGGCAGGGTTCCTCAGCGCCGAACGCCGCGAAAGCGCAACCTTGGCCCAGTCACCGTTGCCGCTCAAAGCCTCACGGTTACTGACAGCGACTACTTTCAGAGTTGCTCAGCCAGTGGACGGGGCGCGCGACGGCCGGTTTACGTCTGCTCTCGTCCTGGCGGGGGTGGGTACTACCCAGGCACGCCGAGCATCGCCTCGAGGTTGACCTCGACAAGGCTCTGCACATCCGCCTCGACCTCGGCAAGACGCGACGCGACCTGCGTCACACCCACTTCGTACGGAACAGCTTCAGCAGACAACTCCCCCTACAAGGGGGAGAATAGTTTCCGCCAAAGCCTTCGGTCCGTGACGCGCCTGGAGATCCTGGCGTACGGCCTTTTCGGGGCGTTTGAGGGCCGTAGGCGCCCCTGGAGTGCGAGCGGAACCTTTGCCGGAATCCAGTCCGCTCCTTCCACACAGGGCGGAGGACCGGTCGACCGCCCGCCCGCAGCCGCAACGCACTCAGTTGTCGCTCCGGGCCCATCCGCCTCTCCGCCGCGGCACTACGTGAGCGACCTGGCGGATCGGCGCGGGGCATGTCCAAGGTCCGGCGATCAGGCCTTCTCCACTCAGAAGAGAAAAACGCGGCCGTCGGCCTGGGCGATGCTGCCGCGCTGTGGTGAACGTGTTGGGCCGCGAAGCGCTCTGCCCAGCCGGCTGACCAACCCGGCAAGCGGTTCTTAACGCTTTCCTGACGCCCCTCCCCGGGGATGCCAGGAATCCATTGCTTACGCTGGCTCGGCTGTCCGCAGGATGGCCGAATTCCGACCCCCGGCAAAGCACCAGGAGCACCCCATGGCCACCCCGACCGACACGCGCACGAGTCGTCTACGGGGGTGGATGCTGGAGGGGCTCTCCGACATGGGCAAGGGCCGTCCTTCGCAGGCCGCGCCGGAGCCCGAGCACAAGGGTCAGCCCTGGTACCGGGTGATGTGCCTGACCGGTGTCGACTATTTCTCGACCCTCGGCTATCAGCCGGGCATCGCAGCCCTGGCCGCCGGTCTCCTCTCCCCCGTCGCGACGATCGTGCTCGTGATCGTGACGCTGGCCGGCGCGCTGCCCGTCTACCGGCGCGTGGCCGAGGAGAGCCCGCACGGCGAGGGTTCGATCTCGATGCTGTCGCGGCTGCTGTCCTTCTGGAAGGGCAAGCTGTTCGTCCTCACGCTGCTGGGCTTCGCCGCGACCGACTTCCTGATCACGATCACGCTGTCGGCCGCGGACGCCTCCACCCACCTGGTGGAGAACCCCAATCTGGAGGGGGCCCTGCACGACAAGCAGGTGCTGATCACCATGATCCTCATCGCGCTGCTCGGCGCGGTGTTCCTCAAGGGCTTCATGGAGGCGATCGGCGTCGCCGTCGTCCTGGTCACGGTCTACCTCGCGCTCAACGCGGTGGTCGTGGTCACCGGCCTGTGGCACGTCCTCACCGAAGGCCACGTCGTCACCGACTGGACCGCCGCACTCACCACCGAGCACGGCAACGTCTTCGTCATGATCGGCGTCGCCCTGATCGTCTTCCCGAAGCTGGCGCTCGGCCTGTCCGGCTTCGAGACCGGCGTGGCCGTGATGCCGCACGTCAAGGGCGCCCCGGACGACACCGAGGACAGGCCCGCCGGGCGGATTCGCGGCACCAAGAAGCTGCTCACGACCGCCGCGCTCATCATGAGCGTCTTCCTGATCACGACCAGCTTCATCACCACCGTGCTCATCCCGCACAAGGAGTTCGAGCCCGGCGGCGCAGCCAGCGGCCGCGCGCTCGCCTACCTGGCGCACGAGTACCTGGGCAACGCCTTCGGCACGGTCTACGACGTCTCGACCATCCTCATCCTGTGGTTCGCGGGTGCCTCCGCCATGGCCGGTCTGCTCAATCTGATGCCGCGCTACCTGCCCAAGTACGGCATGGCCCCGCACTGGGCCCGCGCCGTGCGCCCCATGGTGATCGTCTTCACCCTCGTCGCGTTCCTCGTCACCTGGCTCTTCGACGCCGACGTCGACGCCCAGGGCGGCGCCTACGCCACCGGCGTCCTCGTCCTCATCTGCTCCGCCGCCATCGCCGTCACCATCGCCGCCCGCAAGGCCGGCCAGCGCGGCTGGACCATCGCCTTCGGCGTCATCTCCGCCGTCTTCCTCTACACCACCGTCCTCAACGTGATCGAGCGCCCGGACGGCGTGAAGATCGGTGCCTGTTTCACCGCCGGCATCCTCCTCATCTCCCTCCTCTCCCGCCTCGGCCGCGCCTTCGAACTCCGCGTCACGCATGTGGAGCTCGACGAGATGGCCGAGCGGTTCATCCGCGACATCTCCCAGCGCACGCCGCGTTTCATAGCCAACGAACCCGACGAGCGCGACGTCACCGAATACCGCGAGAAGATCGAACAGATCCGCGCCGACAACGACATCCCCACCACCGAGGACTTCGTCTTCGTCGAGGTCACGGTCACCGACCCCTCCGAGTTCGAGGCCGGCCTGACCGTACGCAGCGAGATCATGCACGACCGCTACCGCGTCCTGACGATGGAGAGCTCCTCCGTCCCCAACGCCCTCGCGGCCTTCCTCCTCCACGCCCGCGACCTCACCGGCACCCGCCCCCACGTCTTCTTCGAGTGGACCGAGGGCAACCCCTTCACCAACTTCGTCCGCTTCTTCCTCTTCGGCCAGGGCGAGGTCGCCCCGGTCACCCGCGAGATCCTGCGCGAGGCCGAACCGGACCGCGAGCACCGCCCCCGCGTCCACGTCGGCTGACCAACCGTCCACCGCGCCGGCCCGAACCGCAGCCGCCACCAGGGCTCCCGTCATTGGCGTGGGACGGGTACGCCGGCGGAGCGGAATCCGGCCTCGGTGAGCGCAGTCAGCCGGGCCGAGATCGGTGCCGGGTGAGGAAGCCGTCGAAGCCCCCCGGCACCAGCCCCCGGTGAGCGCCAGGGCCTCGAGTTGCGCGGCCATGTAGTCGGGGCTGAAGCCGAGGCCGGGTATCCGGTCCAGCAGCGCCACAGCGCGGTCGGGCAGCAGGGCCCGGTCGCTGTCAGCGAGCCGGTGCAGCGTGTCACGTCGCGCGGTCAGGTCCGCGATCTCTACGCCCGGCCCGAAGGCGTCCACCTGCGCGCCACCGCCTGGCTGGTCACCGCCACCCGTCCCGCCACCGTCGCCTGAAACGCGGTGGCGGCCGCGTCCGGGATCGCCGGACGCGGCCGCTGGGGCCATGCGGAGTCTGGGTCAGCTGAAGCGGCGGAGGCGGAGGCTGTTGGTGACGACGAAGACGGAGGAGAAGGCCATGGCCGCACCGGCGATCATCGGGTTGAGCAGGCCGGCCGCCGCGAGGGGAAGGGCGGCGATGTTGTAGCCGAAGGCCCAGAAGAGGTTGCCCTTGATGGTGCCGAGGGTGCGGCGGGAGAGCCGGATGGCGTCCGCCGCCACGAGCAGGTCGCCGCGGACGAGGGTGAGGTCGCCGGCCTCGATGGCCGCGTCGGTGCCGGTACCCATGGCCAGGCCGAGGTCGGCGGTGGCCAGGGCTGCCGCGTCGTTGACGCCGTCGCCGACCATGGCGACGGTACGGCCCTCGGCCTGGAGGCGCTTGACGACGTCGACCTTGTCCTGGGGGAGGACTTCGGCGATGACCTCGTCGATGCCCACCTCGCGGGCGACTGCCTCGGCGACGGCCTTGTTGTCACCGGTCAGCAGGACGGGGGTCAGCCCGAGGCGGCGCAGTTCGGCGATGGCGGCGGCGCTGGTGTCCTTGACGGCGTCGGCGACGGTGAGGACGCCGCGGGCCTGGCCGTCCCAGGCCACGGCCACGGCGGTGCGGCCCTCGGCTTCCGCGGCGGCCTTCGCCGCGGCGAGTTCGACCGGCAGCTCGATGACCCTCCCCCAAGGACCTCCGACAAGCTCCGGTCCAGGGGGTGCCCCCATGGCCAGCAGCTTCTCGCGGCCGACGAGGACGGCGTGTCCGTCGACGACGCCCTGGACGCCGAGGCCGGCGATGTTCTCGAAGCTCTCGGGGACGGGCAGGGCGCCGGTGCGCGTGGTGGCGCCGTCGGCGATGGCGCGGGCGATGGGGTGCTCGGAGGCGTGCTCCAGGGCGCCGGCCAGGCGCAGCAGGTCCTGCTCGGTGACGCCGGGGGCGGTGATGACCTCGTGCAGGGCCATCTTGCCGGTGGTGACGGTGCCGGTCTTGTCCAGGACGACGGTGTCGACGCGGCGGGTGGACTCCAGGACCTCGGGGCCCTTGATGAGGATGCCGAGCTGGGCGCCGCGGCCGGTGCCGACCATGAGGGCGGTGGGGGTGGCGAGTCCCAGGGCGCAGGGGCAGGCGATGATCAGTACGGCGACGGCGGCGGTGAAGGCGGCGGTGGCGTCGCCGGTGACCGCGAGCCAGGTGAGCAGGGTGCCGAGGGCGATGAGAAGGACGACGGGGACGAAGACGCCGGAGATGCGGTCGGCCAGGCGCTGGACGGCGGCCTTGCCGTTCTGGGCGTCTTCGACCAGCTTGGCCATGCGGGAGAGCTGGGTGTCCGAGCCGACCCGGGTGGCCTCGACGACCAGACGGCCGGAGACGTTGACGGTGGCGCCGGTGACGGCGTCGCCCACGGTCACGTCGACGGGGACGGACTCGCCGGTGAGCATCGAGGCGTCGACGGCCGAACTGCCCTCGACCACCGTGCCGTCGGTGGCGATCTTCTCGCCGGGCCGTACGACGAACCGGTCGCCGGCCATCAGCTCCGCCACGGGTATGCGGGTTTCGCGCCCGTCGCGCAGCACGGTCACGTCCTTGGCGCCCAGCTCCAGCAGCGCTCGCAGGGCGGCACCGGCCTTGCGCTTGGACTTCGCCTCCAGGTAGCGCCCGGCGAGGATGAAGGCGGTGACGCCGGCGGCGGCCTCCAGGTAGATGGAGGAGGAGCCGTCCGTACGGGAGACGGCGAAGTCGAAGCCGTGGCGCATGCCCGGCATGCCGGCGTGGCCGAAGAACAGGGCCCACAGCGACCAGCCGAGGGCCGCGAGCGTACCGATCGACACCAGCGTGTCCATCGTCGCCGCCCCGTGCCGGGCGTTGGTCCACGCCGCCCGGTGGAACGGCAGCGCGCCCCACACCACCACCGGCGCGGCCAGCGTCAGGGACAGCCACTGCCAGTTGTCGAACTGCAGCGCCGGCACCATCGCCATCAGCACGACCGGCACCGCGAGCACCAGCGAGACCAGCAGCCGCTGCCGCAGGGCGCCGGTCTCCCCGCCGTCGGCCGCCTCGGCGGCTTCCGGCCGGCCCGTCTCCGCCACCGGCTTCGCCGGTTCCTGCGCGGTGTAGCCGGTCTTCTCGACGGTGGCGATCAGCTCGGCGACCTCCACACCCGGCCCGTAGGCGACCTTGGCCTTCTCGGTCGCGAAGTTGACCGTCGCCGTGACGCCGTCCATCCGGTTGAGCTTCTTCTCGATGCGCGCGGCGCACGAGGCGCACGTCATGCCGCCTATGGAGAGCTCGACTTCGGCGGCGCGCAGGGCGGGCGTCACCGTCTTCTCGGGGGCCATGCTGGTCATCGCGTACTCCTGGGGAGGGCCGGACCGCGCGGCGTCCATATCAGTGGAGCGGCGCGGCCCGGCATCGAAATACGGGGGAGGGGTATCGGGTGTCTCAGGCGCGGCCGGCGAGCTCGTAGCCCGCCTCGTCGACGGCGGCGCGGACGGCCTCGTCGTCCGGCGTGCCGGTGGACGTGACGGTCAGCAGGCCGGTGGCGGCCACGGCCTTGACGGACGTCACGCCGGGTATCGCGGAGACCTCCCGCGAGACCGAGCCCTCGCAGTGGCCGCAGGTCATGCCGGTCACCTTGTAGACCGTGGTGATGCCGACCTGGACGTCGGCCCGGGCGGCGGAGCCGCAGGTGCCGGCCGGGGTGCAGCAGGAGGTGGGGTTCGTCTGGGAGGTCATGGCTGCTTCCTTCACGTCGTCGGTGCGCGGAATGTCCGAGGGGGCCGGGGCGGGTGCCTGGCGCCTCCTGCTGAACGCAACCATATACCCCTGGGGGGTATATGGAAAAGGGTGGCGGAGCGAGCGCGTAGTGCTGCAGGGTCTTGCGGGGCGGCGAGCTTGCGCCGTCGCCGCCCCGCGTACCGGGCCCGGCCTGGCTACTCGCGCGCTACGTGCGGCGGGTGACCGATTGACAGCGGCGCAGGCGCGAGGAGTTGGTGACCACCGGCAGGGAGGACAGCGCCATGGCGGCCGCCGCGATGATGGGGCTGAGGCGGATGCCCCATAGCGGGTAGAGGGCGCCGGCGGTGAGGGGGACGCCGACGGCGTTGTAGACGAGGGCGAAGAACAGGTTCTGCCGGATGTTGTGCATGGTGGCCCGAGAGAGGCGGATGGCGGTGGGGACGCCTGTGAGGGAGCCGGAGATGAGGGTGATGTTGGCGGCGATCGCGTAAGTGCCTGTTTTAGCAGGTGGCCGGGGCCAGGTGGTGCGTCGAGGAGTGCTTCCAGGCCGCGAAAGGCCAGGTCGGCCTGGACCACTACCAGATCCGCCACTGGACCGCCTGGCACCGGCACATCACCCTGGCCATGCTCGCCCTGGCCTTCCTGGTCGTCCTCGCCGCCGACGCGACACCGGCCAGGACCGCACAACGGAACCGGCCCGCCCGCAGCACCGACCCGATCGACCTGACCGTCCCCGAGATCCGCCACCTGCTCGGCGCCTTCCTGGTTCCGCCGGCGACGTGCCCCCACAGGCTGCTGACCTGGTCAAACTGGCGCAGACACCACCAGGCCCGCAGGAGAGCCGTTCCCAGGCATCGTCAGGGGCGTCGCCGATGAGCTGGTTGATGCGCCAGCACCCGGCGAGGGATTTGACCTGCTGTGACTTCGGGACGGCGACGACGTATCAGCCGACCGTCCCTGTCGAAGCCGTCCGAGTGATTCGTGAGCTGTCTCCTCACGCGACGGATGGCCCAAGAAGCGAAGGCCAGCAGAGCGAAAGCTCGGGTGAAGACCCTCCAGAAGTGCGCTCCGCCGTGGATGGGCATAAGCCGCCGGGCAGTCCGTCCGGCCGTCCCGACCAGCGAAAGCGCACTCCGTACGACTCCATGTCATCTTCGCGCAGCCTGTCGCGGAGGCTCTCGAAGAGATAGTCGATCTCGTCGGCTCCCGTTTCCAGTTCTCGGTAGAGAAGGCGTAGGGGCATCCGCTCGGGTGGGATGCCAGGCGGCTGGGCGCCGCTGGAGTGCGGCCGCGGTGGCAGTACGGGGCTGTCGAGGGCGGGGAACCGGGACACTGGCCGCCCGCAGGCGTGGCGGGTGCTGCGCGACATCGCCGCCGGCATGCCGGGCGATAACCGGCTGCGCGCCGTGGTCGTGGACTGAAGCGGCCAGGTGGCCGCAGCGGGGCTCGCCGAGCTCGGCGGGGTGCGGGTGCGCACGGCCTGGATGGTCTACGGAAGCTAGTAGTCCGTGATCGCGGCGACCGTCGACGAGGTGCTGCCGGCCCCCGCGCTCAGCGACCCGGACCTGGGCCGCGCCACGGTGGAGGCTCTGGCGGAAACCGAGCGGGCCACGCTGGCCCTCGGCGACGTCGCCGCCACCGTGGACCGCGCGGTGGATGACGACGGAACCAGCAGGCAAGAGGCCGCCCGTCTTGCGGGGTTCGCCGCTGTCGACGCAGCGTTCCGCACCTGGCTGGCCGACCTCCACCAGCATGAGGACCTGCCCTGGCAGCGCGCCGCGTGGCAGGCCAACTGCATCGGATCGGCCGCGAGGCCGCCGCTGCAGGAACTGACCACCAGCCGGGCCTGGACTACGAACGCATCAGCCCGGGAAACCCTTGTGAGCGCTGCCTCTCGCACGGACCCGTACCAGCAGCCGTCAAACCAACTTCGTCTCCGCCGTCACAACTGCGCGATGCGCTTCGTCAATGTGGATGCAGGCACTCACCATGCGGCACCGCACCACCCATGCGGTCGCCGTACACCCTCGCGGTGCACCCTTCTCTCATCCACAGGACTTCCTCCATGCCCAGAAGATCCCGCGGCGCCGTGCGTTTCGCTCTCTCCGCCGCCCTCATATCCGCCCTCGCCCCCGCCGCACTTCTCACCTCCGCCCCTCCCGCCTCCGCCGCCTCCCTGGCGATGTGGGAGCGGATCGCCCAGTGCGAGAGCACGGGCGACTGGACCGTCATCAACCCCGAGGGCCCCTACTACGGCGGCCTCCAGATCATGAAACCCACCTGGGACGCCTACAACGGACGGGAGTTCGCCGAGTATCCGCACAAGGCGTCCAAGAAGGAGCAGATCACCGTCGCGGAGAGGATCCTCCGGGGTTCCGGGGCGAGCCAGTGGGGCAACTGCGCTCGCCGGGAGGGCCTGGTCAACGACGGCGTCGATCCGTACCCGCGCGCCACCCCGCCCGTCGCCCGTGTCACGGGCCCGGAGGGCCGTGGCGTCCTCGGCGGTACGGTCACGCTGTCCGCGTCCGTGACCGAGGAGGAGGGAAAGCCGACCGGGGCCACGTTCTTCGTGGACGGCGACGCCGTCGGTACGGCTTCCGGGTCCGGGCCCTCGTACAGCGTGAGCCTGGACACCACGGCCCTGGCGGAGGGACCGCACACCGTGACCGCCCGCGCGGTCAACGACGCCGGCCAGACCGGGCCGATGTCCTCGGGCGTCTCCTTCTTCGTCGCCAACCGGGGCACGGCCGGGCAGGCCACCGGCGACTTCAACGGCGACGGCAAGGCCGACATCGCGATCCTCTACGGCTACGACCGGGAGGGCAACGACAACCACACCGCTCTGTGGACGCTGCTGAGCACGGGCCGGGGCTCGTTCGCCACGCCGGTGAAGGTGTGGGACAACCTTGAAGCCGGGACCGGCTCCTGGGACTGGGCAAGCTCCAAGGTCACCGCCGGGGACTTCAACGGCGACGGCAGGACCGACATCGGCGTCCTCTACAACGAGGGCCAGGACGACGCCAAGAACAACCGCACCGCCCTGTGGACCTTCACCAGCAACGGCTCCGGCTTCGGCAAGCCGGTGAAGCAGTGGCGGAGCACCCAGTCCTGGGACTGGAAGCGGTCCAAGCCGGTCGCGGGCGACTTCAACGGCGACGGCAAGGCGGACGTCGGCATCCTCTACAACGAGGGCAAGGACAACACCGGCGACTTCCGTACCGCCTTCCACATCGCCTACGCCACGGCCGGCGGGATCCGGGAGCCGAAGCGGGCATGGGACAACAATGACCGGACGACCGGGTCCTGGAACTGGCAGAGCAGCAAGCCGGTGGCCGGGGACTTCAACGGCGACGGCAAAGCCGACCTCGGCATCCTCTACAACGAGGGCAAAGACAACACCGGCGACTTCCGCACCGCCTTCCACATCGCCTACGGAACCACCGACGCGATCACCCGGCCGAAGCGGGTCTGGGACAACAACGACCGGACGACCGGCAGCTGGAACTGGGAGCGCAGCAAGCCCGTCGCCGGGGACTTCAACGGCGACGGCAAAGCCGACCTCGGCATCCTCTATGACGAGGGCAAGGACAACACGGGCGACTTCCGCACGGCCTTCCACATCGCCTATGGCCGCGCCGACGGCATCAACGCCCCCAAGCGCGCGTGGGACAACAACGACCGCACCACCGGCAGCTGGAACGCCGACTCCGCCAAGCTGACCGCCGGTGACTTCGACGGCGACGGCAAGGCCGACCTGGGCGTCCTCTACAACGGCGGCGAGAGCCCCGACGGCAAGGGCGAGGTGAAGCTGTTCACCTTCGCCGGCCGCGCCGAAGCGGTTTCCCCGCCGGTCGAGTCCTGGGGCAGCCGTACGTTCAGCTCCTGGCGGTGGTACCGCAGCGACCTGGCCTGACACGGGCGGGCGTGTCCCCCCCTGCCGTCCGTCGCCTCGGCACCCACAAGCCCCCGCCGCACGGCGGGGGCTTCGGCTTCTCCAGAACAACTCGAAGCAATTTCGTCTCCGCCGTCACATCTTCGCGACGCGCTTCGTCAAGGTGATGCAGGCACTCACCACGCGACGCCGCACCGCCTGTGCGGCCGCGTCATACGCCCCCTGCTTACCAGGGGGCTTCTCGTCACCCCTGCACTGTTCCTTGCTTCGACGTGTCTGGAGACACCCATGCTTGTGAAGAAGACCGCCCGCCGTGGCGCGTCCCTGCTCCTCGTGACCGCGATCGCGTCGGCCGCCCTGGCCACCGGGACGGCCCAGGCCGAGTCCCGGCAGTCCGACGGGATGCCGGTGGTCTCGACGGGCACCCTCGGTCACGGTGCCGCCGCCGGAAGCCGCGTCACGCGGCAGCAGGTGCTGGACCGGGCGAGAGACTGGGCCGCCAACAAGGTTCCGTACAGCGAAAACGGCCTCAGCTCGCCCTACAACTGGTACAAGGACGAGGCGACGGGCGGCTGGTACCGCCAGGACTGCTCGGGCTACGTCTCCATGGCCTGGATGCTCGACCAGAGCCGCAACACCTGGTCCCTGCGCGATGTCACGACCCGGATCAGCAGGTCCGACCTCAAGCCCGGCGACATCCTCAACAACACGCAGAGCCACGTCATCATCTTCGCCGGGTGGATCGACAAGTCGGCCCAGAAGTTCTACTACTACTCCGAGAGCGGCCGCAGAGTGGTCACTCAGCGCTATGTGGGGAACTTCAACGACTCCTGGCTCTCGGGCCACCCCACCGACGGCTACGGGGCGTACCGCTACGACAAGATAGTCGACGGGCCCGTCACCCCCGAGCCGGGCGCCGAGGACACCAGCGCAAGCCCGGCCGTGGCCAAGGTGACCGGCCCGGCGGACCAGGCGATCCTGGACGGTCAGGTCTCCCTCACCGCCTCGGCATCCGAGAGCGTCGGCACCCCCTCGGGCATGGAGTTCTACGTCGACGGCCGGCCGGTGGATTCCGTCGCCAGCCCCGGCACCGAGTTCGCCGCGTCGCTGGACACCACCGAACTGGCGGACGGCCCGCACACCCTGACCGTCCGGGCCAAGAACGCCGCAGGGAAGGACGGCCCGATGTCCGCCGCCTCCGGCTTCTTCGTCGCCAACAAGGCGGTGCCCAGCACCACCACCGGCGACTTCGACGGCGACGGCAAGGCCGACATCGCCGTCCTCTACAACAACGGCAGGTCCGACGCGGGCAAGAACATGACCTCGCTGTACAAGTTCACCAGCAACGGTCACGGCTTCGACGCCCCCGTCAAGGTGTGGGACAACGAGGCGTCGTCCGCCGGAAGCTGGAACGCCGACCGCAGCAAGATGACCGTCGGGGACTTCAACGGCGACGGGAAGACGGACGTCGCGGTCCTGTACAACGACGGCCGGGACGACACCGGTGACTTCCGCACCTCGCTGTACGAGTTCATCAGCGACGGCAAGTCGTTCAAGGCCCCGGCCAAGGTGTGGGACAACAACGACCGGACCACGGGCAGCTGGACCTGGGAGCGCAGCAAGCCGGTCGCGGGCGACTTCAACGGCGACGGCAAGGCGGACGTCGGCATCCTCTACAACGAGGGTCAGGGCGACGACAACATGAACCACACGGCCTTCCACGTCATGTACTCGTACGACGGCGGGATCCGGGGCCCGAAGCGGGTCTGGGACAACAACGACCGCACCACCGGATCCTGGAACTGGGAGCGCAGCAAGCCCGTCGCCGGGGACTTCAACGGCGACGGCAAAGCCGACCTCGGCATCCTCTACAACGAGGGCAAGGACAACACCGGCGACTTCCGCACCGCCTTCCACATCGCCTACGGAACCACCGACGCGATCACCCGGCCGAAGCGGGTCTGGGACAACAACGACCGCACCACCGGATCCTGGAACTGGGAGCGCAGCAAGCCGGTGGCCGGGGACTTCAACGGCGACGGCAAGGCCGACCTCGGCATGCTCTACGACGAGGGCATGGACAAGTCCGGGAGCAACCGTACGGCCTTCCACATCGCCTACGGCCGGGCCGACGGCATCAACGCCCCCAAGCGCGCGTGGGACAACAACGACACCACGACCGGCAGCTGGAACGCCGACCGCAGCAAGCTCGTAGCCGGTGACTTCGATGGCGACGGCAAGGCCGACCTGGGCGTCCTCTACAACAAGGGCCAGGAGAAGGACGGGAAGAACGAGGTCGCGCTGCACACCTTGGCGGGGCGTGACGACGCGGTCTCCCGGCCGGTGAAGGTCTGGGACAACGAGAAGTCCACCAGCTGGAACTGGTACCGCAGCGACCTCGGCTGAGCCGGGGCACGGCCGCCGCAAGGCGCCGGCTCGCTCCGAGCCGACCGCGGTGTGCGGTCGGCCCGGAGCTGTTTCCCCCTCCTGGGCAGGGCTCAGAAGTCGTAGGGCTTGGCGGTGTTCCAGTTGAGGACGTCGGCCTCGGTCCAGGTGAACTTCGACGGCGTGCCGTCGCTGCCGAAGGAGGTCCGTTCGACGGCCGGACCGGTGTCGCCCGTCCGGTCGCGCATGGCGATGGAGAAGTCCTCCGAGGTGTGGGTGTTCACGTTGTCGGAGAAGTAGCGCGAGAGCCACCGGGGGTTTGCGGATGCCCAGGTCCCGTCCCAGCAGTGCGCGGGTCTGCTCGCGCACCTCCTCCAGGGTCAGCGGTTCGCCGGTGCCGTGGTGCATGGTGGCCGTGGAGAGCCCCGCCAGTCGGTGGACGCCGTCGCCGATCGGGGCCGCCAGGAACGAACCGGCCGGCCCGGTGGCGGCGAGCGGCACAGTGGGCGGATCGTCGAGTTCGACGTCGGCGAGCCACCCGGTCAGGGTGGTGTCCTGACCGGGGAAGTCGATGCCGGCCGCCTGGCGCACCGCACTGCGGGTGCCGTCGCAGCCCACCACCCAGCGGGCCCGCACGGTCCGGTGGGTGCCGTCGGCCCGGATCACCGTCTCGACGGCGTCCGGCCCCTGGGTGGGCGAGACGACCTCCTCCCCGCGCAGCACCCGGGCGCCCACGGCGACCGCGTGCTCCTCCAAGAGCTGTTCGGTGACGGACTGACCGAGCGCCAGCATGAAGGGGTGCACCGCCCCGACGGTGGAGAAGTCCAGCCGGGTGGTCGCCGCGCCGAAGTGGCCGGGTCGGCACCGGGGTGCCGCGCTCTATGAACCGTTCCGCGAGGCCGCGGGTGGCGAAGGTGTCCAGCGTGCCGGCTTGCATGCCGACCGCGCGCGACCGTCCGTCCGGTGCCGCCCGGCGTTCCACGACGGTCACCTCCACCCCGTGCAGCCGCAACTCCGCGGCGAGCCAGAGCCCCACCGGGCCGGCCCCGGCGATGAGCACGTCGCACTGGCCTCGCCGAAGAGGAAGACGGACGACCAGCCGGCATCACTGCGCGCGTAACTGCCCACGGCCTGAAGGGCGAGGAACCCCGTCTCCACCGCGAGCGCACCGGTGATCAGCTCCTTGTACCCGGCCTTGGTACGACGCTCCAGCGCGCCGACAACCCGCAGCGGCGGTTTCTCCAGCAGCAGAGCCGCGCCCCGCAGCACCGGTACGGGGCCGCATCTCGGCATTGAGCCCGATGCCGAGGCCGAGCAGCGCGAGCTCCACGGGCCCGGTGGTGAAGACCGCGTCGATCGCGACGAAGACCGTGCTGCCGGCGAATCCGAGCGTCAGACGACGCAGACGCACCGGCCCGAAGACGAGCTCCAGGTCGCGTGACGCGCCGTCGGCCGGCGCTCCGGGCACGGCGCGTGGGACCGGCACGAGAGTGCGGCCGGTTCCGGTGGTGACCGGCAGGACGAGCGGGGCCTGCCGCACTCCGCCCGTGCTCAGCTCGACCAGTACCGCGGTCCCGGGCCCGGCCGTCGTCATATCGGCGGGGAAGCACGGCAGTCGGCGCTCGGCCGCGGAATCGACACGATCCAGTGCGGTGTTGAGGGCTACGGCCTGGACCATGTCCCACCGGTCCGGTGTCAGGGCGAAGGCGACGCCGTCCAGCACGAGGTCCGCGCCCGAGGGGCAGGGCCGTCGGGCCCTGCCCGCGAGGTCTGCCACCGGCATTGGCCGGAAGCACGACCACGCTCAACTCGTGCCGTCGGACGAAGACCGGGAGAGCCGGGCCCTGCCGGTGAGTCTCTACCCGGAGCTGGACGGGGCGTTACTGACGCGGTTCGTCGGCGCGCTGGAGTCGGGCGACACCGCCGGGCTGGCGCCCCTGCGGGCCGAGGAAGCCACGGAGGCCCGCCGACTGGTCCGGTTCAGCCGGGTGACGGTGTCCGGGGCCTACGGGGCCGGGCTGGACGGCGCGCTGTGGAAGCACCCGCCCGGCGAACCCCGGCCGCTCCACGGACCCCTTCTATGGCGACGCCAACAAGCTCGGCACCTCCATCACCGTCTCGTCACCGGCCGACGCCCCCTCCTGCCTCGAAATCCCGCTGGCCTGACCGTGGTCCTGTAGCAGTCGTCGACTCCGTACAGGTCCTGACTTGCCCCATCCAGCCGGTCCCGGTGACCCAGGACGGGGGCGAGGGCTGCGCGGCCTTGGATGATCTGCTGGGCCAGCGGGACGAACAGTGTCTCGGTGATGGTCTGTGAGAGGTGCCGGTCGATTCGGGCGGCGGTGTCGAGGATCTGGCCAGGCGTTTCGACGTACGCCGCTCCGGCAAGCGGGGGCCAGGTGGTGAGCTCGACATCAGGGCTCGCGCGGAGCGGAGCAGTCTTGTCAGACGGCCTTGACGATGATGCCGGTGCCTTCGAGCGCGGTGACCTCGTCAGCAGGTGCTGAGGTGTCGGTGACGAGGATGTGCAGCAGTGTGGCGGGGCCGACGTAGGCGTAGGCGGTGTGGCCGAGCTTGCTGCCGTCGGCGGCGACGATGATGCGGCGCGTGGAGGCGATGCCGGCCTTTTTCACGGCCGCGTCATCGAGGTCGTAGGCGGTCAGGCCCTCGGCTGCGCTCAGACCACAGCAGCCCATGACGGCAGTGTCGAAGCGCAGCGCCGCCAGGGACGCGAGGGTGAGGGGGCCCGTGAGGGCTCCCTCGGCGGCCCTCGGCTGCCCGCCGGGCACCATCAGCGTGGCCGCAGCCGGGCCCTCGCCGAGGACACGGATGGCCTGCAGGGACAGGGGCATCACCGTGACCGGCCGCTGGCGCAGCAGGTGGGCGATCTCCAGGCAGGTGGTGCCGCTGTCGAGGAGGACGGTCTCGCCGTCGGCGATGAGCGAGGACACCTCAGCCGCGATGCGGCGTTTGGCATCGACGGCCTCGTGAGCACGCAGCGAGAAGGGCGGCTCCTGGCCCCGGAGCAGCAGGGTGCGCGCCCCGCCACGGACCCGCTCGAGGACGCCTTGCGCGGCCAGCACGTCGAGGTCGCGCCGGATGGTCATCTCGGAGGCCCCGGTCAGCGCGGCGAGTTCCTGGACCGTGATCCTGCCCGACTCTCTGACGGCCTGCGCGATCATCCCGTGCCGTTGTGCGTTGCTCATACCGCGATTGAACACCCCACTAAACGAACACTCAATGTGTGCGAAGTGACAGTATTCAAACACGTCAGATGTTCTTTACGGTGGCGGGCATGGACCATTCGCTTCGGGCTGCCCGCGTGGCGACCTTTGTCTACTTCATTCTTTGCGGCACCACGATGGGCGCCTGGGTGGTGCACATCCCCGCCATCGAAGAGCGCGTGGGCATCAGCCACGCGACACTCGGGGGACTCCTGGTGCTGCTCGGGCTCGGGGCCTTCCTCGGCATGCAGGCGGCTGGGCGGCTGACCGACCGGCTCGGAGCGCGCATCGTCGTCCCCGCCACTGGCGTTCTGTGCAGCGCGGCCCTGGTGCTGCCCGGCCTTTCCCGAGACCCGTGGACGCTGGCCGGTGCCCTGCTGGCGTTCGGTTTCTGCAACGGTTGCCTGGATGTGAGCATGAACGCCCACGCCGTGCACGTCGAGAAGGCGTACGGCCGTCCCGTCATGTCGGCCTTCCACGCCACGTTCTCGGTCGGCGGAGTACTGGCCTCGCTCGTCGGCGCGGCCGTGGCGAGCGCCGGCCTGAGCCCGGCCGCGGGCATGGCCGGCGTGGGAGCCCTGGGCATCGGGATCGCCCTCGTGTCAGCTCGCGCCCTGCTGCCGGCCGCACCCCCCGCTACCGACACCGACACTGCGGAACAGGCCGGGCAAGCGCGGGCCGCCAAGCACCGCAACACCAGCGGGCGCATCTGGATCCTCGCCGCCCTGGCTCTGATGGTCATGCTGTGCGAGGGAGCCGCCAACGACTGGAGCGCGCTGCACCTCAAGGACATCCTGGGTGCACCCACGAGCACTGCCGCCTTCGCATATGGCACCTTCGCGGCAACGATGACCATCGCACGGCTGCTCGCCGACCGCCTCGTCGCCCGGTCCGGGTCCATGGCGGTCCTGCGCTACGGCGCGGCCACGGCTGCCGTCGGCATCACCATCGTGGCCCTCTCCCCGTGGATATGGGCCGCGTTCGCGGGCTGGGCGCTATTCGGTCTGGGGCTGTCCGGCTGTGTCCCGCAGTTGTTCAGCGCAGCCGGGCACGCCGACCCGTCCGCTGCAGGAGCCAATGTCTCCCGCGTCGCCGGGCTCGGCTACCTCGGCATGCTCACCGGCCCCGCCGCCATCGGCTGGCTGACCCACCTCGTCCCCCTGAACCACGCCTTCGTACTGCTGACCCTGCTGTGCGCGATCACCGCTGTGGCCGCGGGAGTCCTGCGCACCGGATCCGACCGCACGCACGAGATGACAGCAAGCAGCCACTGACCGCCTCTCGGGATCCGGAGGAACCCACCACCATGTCCACCGACCGGAACATCGTTCTATTCGACCTCTTCGGGGTCATCGCCCGCCACCAACGCCCGGGCGCCCTGAAAAAGATGGCCGCCCGCTGCCACGCACCCACCGACACCTTCACCACGGCCTACTGGGCCTGCCGCCCGCCCTACGACGCAGGCCGGCAGTCCGCACCCGAGTACTGGACCGCCGTACTGAGACGGCTGTCCCTGTCCGTCGATGCCGACACGATCGAGGAACTACGCCTCACCGACATCGACAGTTGGTCACGCGTCGACGACCAGATGATCGCCTACGTCCAGTCCCTCCGCGAGGTCGCGGAGGTCGCGTTGCTGTCCAACATCCCCTCGGATCACGCGGACGCCTTCCTCGCTGCGCAGCCCTGGCTGCACAACCTGGATCACGTCGCCTTTTCCGGGAAAATCAAAGTAGCGAAGCCGACCCCAGCAGCCTTCCATCACTGCATCGTCGCCATGCGGGCCGCCCCGACGGACTTCCTCTTCGTCGACGACCGCGAGGAGAACGTACGCGCCGCGCTGGCCACCGGCATGAACGGACACCTCTTCACCGACCGCGACGAGCTGGCAGCCGTCATCGACACCTGGTCGACGACTCAACGGCCACGTGGAAATGACACGCTTCCTGAGACTGACTCAGCATGCCTGACATGACACAGCATGAGAGACGGCAGGCCAGAACGGCCTTTCATGCCAAGGGATGCGGGACCCTACAGCAAGCCGACCACAACCCCAGCAGCCGTCCGGATGTCGTCATCTCGACTCCGCCGACCCACAAGACGCCGACCCTAGTGAGTCGACATTCCGGGTGGTCGCGGCATGGATAATCTCGACCAATACCCGGCGCTGAAGGATGCCGGCGCGATGCGGCCGTACAAGAGTTGGGCGCACCCTCCTGGTGTGCGCCCTCACTCTGCCCGGTGAGCGCCCCACCGCGCGGCCGGAACGAGGGCGATCATCGCGCACGCCCCTGCCAGCTGCCGACCCGGGCGATTCAATGTGCTCATCAGTCCTGGGAAGGGAAGGAGTAGTCGTCCCACAGGGCGCGCTCCTTCTCCAGCGGGGCGCGCTCGACGCGAGGCGTCAGGTTCCAGATGAGGGTGGCCCGGTCCGTGGTCCGGTACGGGCGCCAGCCGGGGGTACCGAGGCGGGCGAACGCCGTCCAGGCGTCCGTCATCGCGTGCGACAGGCGCGTCAGCGCGGGCCGCTGGGCATCGACGGCCGCGGACCCGCGCGGCACCCACCCGAGGTCGAGGTTGCCGAAGACGAAGGGCATCTCCAACTGGTGCATGGCACCCAGGTTCTGGGCCTCCGGCACACCCGTCGCATACGGGACATGCCAGTCGAATTGGTAGACGTACGTGGGGCGCCAGCGGGACTGGGCCTCGGCGAGCCGGAGCGTGGGCACCCGCTCCAACTGGTCGGTGAGCATGGCGTTCACCACCCGGCCCTCGCTCAGCCCGGGGCGGTCCGCGGCGTAGACGTCGTACATCCGCTGCTTGCGGGCCGCGAGCACGGGCGGGAAGAAAGGGTAGGCGCGGAGTGGCAGCTTGAGCAGGTCCGGGGTGAACAGCGCCCAGAAGTCCGTCTCATTGGTGTTGGTGCCGGCCATGACGTCGACGTTGCGGGCGCTGCCCGCGGTGATCCGGTCGACGACAGGGCCGGGGACCAGCGAGCCGTCGATGTACGGCGCGAAGAACACGGCGCCGGAGAACCCCGGCAGGCCGGCCCGGGTCTTCTTCTGGAGCTCCAGGATCTGCCGCGTGGACAGGGCCTTGAGATCGTCGACGCCGTGGATGCCGCCGAGCGTGAAGACGCGCTCGGCGGCCGTCCGTGCCGAGTGGGCGGTTTGCACGGCGTTCGCGGGGCCGCTCTCGGCGATGGCGCGTCGGAAGAGGCGCTCCGGCCGGTCCCCGGCGAGCAGGGCGTCGACGGAGACGGCGCCCGCCGACTGCCCGAAGACGGTGACGTTACCCGGGTCGCCGCCGAAGTCGCGGACGTGGTCGTGCACCCAGGAGAGCGCGGCGACCTCGTCCCGCAGGCCGTTGTTGCCGGATCCGGCGTACGAGCGGTCCAGGCCGCCGAGTTCCGTCCAGCCGAGGATCCCCAGGCGGTAATCGGCCGAGACGACGACCGCGTCGCCGCGTGCCGCGAGAGCGGCACCGTCGTCCAGGACGTCGCTCGCGGACTCGTAGATGTCCTCGCCGCCGTGCAGGAAGACCATGACGGGCTTGTGACCACCGGGTGTGCGGGAGGACCACACGTTAACGTGCAGGCAGTCCTCGACGCCGCTGCCGTCACCGTCGGCGAGGTCCTGAGGACACGGCGGCTTCGCCTTGTCGGCCAGGAGGGTGTCCTGCCAGGCGGCGGGCGGCTCGGGGGGCCGGAACCGGCGGGCGCCGGTGGGCGGCGCGGCGTACGGCACACCGAGGTAGGTGCACACACCGCTCTTCTCAACACCCCGCACCGCGCCGAGCGAGGTCCGCGCCCGGCAGCCGGCCGGGGCGTCGCCGCCGCTGCCCGCCGCGGGGGCGCTCACCGCGGCGGTGAGCGCCAAGCTCATGACAGCCACGGCAAGGTGGCGGCCGTACCGCCGGCTGTTCCTCGGGAACACCAGATCTTCTCCCTCGACCGTGCCACGCTCCCGCGCGTGGAGGCCCCATGCCGAACTCCCATGCGCCTTAGTCCAGAATCGGTTGACGCGCAGCCCCGGACCATCACCTGTACGGGGGAATCCGGGGCATAGGTCGCCCTGGCGGCGCGTACGGAGCCGACGTGCCCTCACCCACAAGGAGCCGCTCATGGAAAACGCCCCAGCGGCGCCCCGCCGTACCCTGTTGCGGATGATCACGTCCGGCGGGCTGGTGACGGCGGCCGGGTCCCTGACGGCCGCCTGCGGCAAGGGCGGCGGCAAGGCTTCGGCCGCGTCGTCCGACTCCCCCGCCGGTGCGGTCCGTTCCGGGTCGGGCGCGGACATGATCATGATCGTCCGGCACGGCGAGAAGCCGAAGGAGAACGGCAAGAAGTCACCCTTCGGTATCACCGAGGACGGCGAGCGGAACGACCACGCCCTGCTCGTGCGCGGCTGGCAGCGGGCGGGCGCACTGGTGACGCTCTTCGCCCCCGAGGGCGGTGAGCCACGCAAGGGCCTGCGGCGACCGGACGCCGTCTACGCCGCGGGCCCGCACCCGGGGGCGAAGGGGCTGCGGCCGAGCGAGACGGTCGCGCCGGTGGCGGCGAAGCTGGGAGTACGGACGAACGTCACGTACCGCACCGGTGACGAGAAGGCGCTGGCCAAGGAACTCGCCGCGCGGCACGGCCGCACGCTGGTCTCGTGGGAGCACCACGCCATTCCGGAGATCGTCAAGGGGCTGGGCGGGGAGGTGCGGCCCTCCCCGCCCGAGGACTGGCCCGACGCACGCTTCGATCTGGTGTGGGTGCTGGTGCGGTCAGGACCGGGATGGACGTTCACGCAGGTGCCGCAGCTCCTGCTGGCAGGTGACAGTCAGGACCCGGCTTAGACGCGGCCAGGCCCTGGAGAAGGGTGCTCTCCAGGGCCTGGCGGGCCTTCCGCCCTGTTTCGGGGTTTCGAAGTCGACCGTCCGCCGCAGGTTCCTGATCTGGTCGCGGGCCGGGGTGTGGGGCCGGCTGCACGAGGCGGTCTTGCACCTGCTCGCCGACGCCGGCCACGGGAGCGGTGATCAGGGGTGCTGACGTGGGATTTCAGTCAGCATCAAGTCAGCACGGAAGTCAGCACCGCAGCATCAAAACCTGCCAATTGCGACAAATTGCCTCATCGGTTCCCCAATGTGAGTTGGGTCTCGCGAGCGGCTCGCTCCGCCCTGTCATGGTCTCCCCACGCATACCCTGCCCCCGAACTGTGTATCCCCGCCACATAGGCCCCTCACCTGCTGCTTCCTACGGTGTGGCAACGCAATGACGTACCCCTCCCCCACCCGGAAGCGGTGACCATGACCACCCCCTCACCACACCCGCCAACCCCCAACTCACTCCCCCGCATCGTCGTCGCCAGCCTCATCGGGACCACTATCGAGTGGTACGACTTCTTCCTCTACGGCTCCGCCGCCGCGCTCGTCTTCAACAAGCTGTTCTTTCCCGGGTCCGATCCGCTCGTCGGCACGCTGCTGTCGTTCCTGACCTACGCCGTGGGGTTCGCGGCCCGGCCGTTGGGGGCGTTGGTGTTCGGGCATTACGGGGATCGGTTGGGGCGGAAGCGGCTGTTGGTGGTGAGTTTGCTGATGATGGGGGGTGCGACGTGTGCCATCGGAGTGTTGCCGACACATGCCACGGTCGGGGCTCTCGCTTCCGTGCTGCTCACCGGGCTGCGGCTAGTGCAGGGGTTTGCTCTGGGGGGTGAGTGGGGTGGTGCGGTGCTGTTGGTGTCGGAGCACGGGGATGCGCGGCGGCGCGGGTTCTGGGCGTCGTGGCCGCAGACCGGGGCGCCTGCGGGGCAGTTGCTGGCGACGGGGGTGTTGTCGGCGCTGACGGCCACGTTGTCGGATGCGGAGTTCTTCGCGTGGGGTTGGCGGGTTCCGTTCCTGTTGTCGGGGCTGTTGTTGGTGGTGGGGCTGTGGATTCGGTTGTCCGTGGACGAGTCGCCGGTGTTCCGGGCCGCGCTGGAGCGGGCCCAGGCGTCGCAGGAGGGCGGGGCGGCGGCCGCGGCCGAGCGGATGCCGCTCGTCGTGGTGCTGCGGGACCAGTGGCGGGACGTGCTGGTGGCCATGGGCGCGCGCATGGCGGAGAACATCAGCTACTACGTGATCACCGCGTTCGTCCTCGTCTACGCGACCGGGCACACGCAGCTGTCGAAGCAGACGGCGCTCAACGCCGTTCTCATCGGCTCGGCCGCGCACTTCGCGGTCATCCCCGCCTGGGGTGCCCTGTCGGACCGGGTCGGCCGGCGGCCTGTCTATCTGCTGGGCGCGGCGGGCGTGGGGGCGTGGGCGTTCCCGTTCTTCGCGCTCGTCGATGCGGGGTCGTTCGGGGCCCTGGTCACCGCGGTGACGGTGGGGCTGGTGTTCCACGGTGCGATGTACGCGCCCCAGGCCGCCTTCTTCTCCGAGATGTTCGCGACCCGGGTGCGGTACTCGGGCGCTTCGATCGGGGCGCAGTTCTCGTCCGTGGCCGCCGGAGCGCCTGCTCCGCTCATCGCCACCGCGCTGCTCGCCGAGCACGGCAGCGCGACCCCGGTGGCCCTGTATGTGATGGCCGCCGCCGTTCTCACCCTCGTGGCCGTCGGCTGTGCCCGGGAGACCCGGCACCGCGACCTGGCCGCCGAGGATGAAAAGAAAGAGAAGGCAGGGCGTTCACTCGCCTCCGAGCGCGGGTGAGAGGCGGTGCAGGCGCAGGGCCAGCTGGATCTCCAGGGCGCGGGCCGGCGTTTGCCAGTCCGCGCCGAGGAGGCGGCCCACGCGTTCGAGCCGCTGGGAGACGGTGTTGACGTGCACGTGCAGCTCGTCCTTGGTGCGGGCCGGGCTCATGCCGCAGGCGTAGTAGGCGTCGAGGGTGCGGACGAGGGCGGTGCCGCGCCGGGTGTCGTAGTCGATGACCGGCCCTATCGTCCGGGTGACGAACTCCCCGGCCTGGGTGCCGCCGTCCGTTCCGGCGAGCAGCAGGCCCAGGAAGCCGAAGTCGTCCGCCGCCGCGCCCTCGCCCCCGCGGCCGAGCGCGTGCAGGACGTCCAGGCAGCGCCGCGCCTCGGCGTAGGCGGTGGCGACGTCGCCGGGGCGGGCGGCGGGCGCGGGGATGGGCCGGGAGGCGCCGACGGTGACGGGTGCGTGGGCCGCTTCCTCCAGGCGGCGGGCGGTGGTGCGCGCGGTCGTGGTGGCGTCGTCGCCCGGCCCGTGCGGGAGGAGGAGCACGGCGCCGCCGTCCCGGGCGACGGCGAGCCCGTGGCCGGTGGCGGCCAGGTGGGCGGCGGCGGCCCCCAGGCGTTGCCGGTCGCCGGGGGCGTCGGCGGCCTCGTCCGCGATGCGGGCGGCGAGCACGAGGTGGGGCGCGTCGAGGTCGGCGCGCAGGCGGGCGGCCCGCTCGCGCAGGAGGCGGGGAGCGCGGTCGGGGGCGTCGAGCAGGTCGTCCAGGAGTTCGCCGCGTACGCGCTGTTCGGCCTCGCCCGCCGAGCGCCGGGCCAGTCGTAGGAGGGCGGTGACCATGGCGGCGCGTTCCAGGGCGCGGCGGTCGACGGGGTCGAGGCCGGGGCGGTCGGACAGGCGGATCGCGCCGAGCAGTTCGTCGCCGGCGGTGACGGCCGCGATCCAGTCGTCGTCGTGGCGGACGGCGCGGCCTTCGGCGCGTGAGCGTTCGACGGCGGTCGGCGGCTCTGCCGCCGGGTCCAAGAACTCGTCCAGGAACTCGGCGCGGCCGCCGAGCACTTCGGCGATGGTGGCGGTGACGTCGTGGACTCCGCCGCCGCGCAGGACGAGTTCGGTGAGCCGGTCGTGGACGTCGGCGGCGCGTTCGACGGCGGCGCCGCGGTCCCGGACGATCTCGTTGGCGGTCTCGAGCTCGGCCAGCGCCGAGCGGGTCTCGGCCAGGAGGTTGGCGGTGTCGATGGCGACGGCGGCGTGGGCGGCTAAGGAGGAAAGGAGGGCGATCTGCCGCCGGTCGAAGACGCGGGAGCGCCGATCGGCGGCGAAGAGGACCCCGATGACGCCGCTGCCGAGCCGCAGGGGGACGCCGAGGATGGCGACGAGCCCCTCGTCGCGCACTCCGGAGTCGATGATCCTGGTGTGCCGGAAGCGCGGGTCGCGCAGATAGGCGTCCGTGGCGTACGGGCGTGCCGTCTGCGCGACCAGTCCGCCGAGCCCCTCCCCCATGCCTAGCCGCAGTTCCTGGAACCGTGCGGAGACCGAGCCGTCCGTGACGCGCATGTACGTGTCGCCGGCGGCGGGGTCGTTGAGGGTGAGGTAGGCGGCGTCGGTGCCCAGCAGCGCGCGGGCGCGCCGCACGATGGCCTGGAGCACCGCGTCGATGTCGCGCAGCCCCGCCAGGTCGTGGGCGGTGGCGAAGAGGGCGGCCAGTTCGGCCTCGCGCCGTCGGCGGTCCTCGAGTTCGGCCCGTACCCGCAGGGCGAGGAGCTTGGCCCGTTCCACGGCGGCGAGCCGGCCGGGGTCCGCGCCGTCGGCGCGGACGCGCAGGACGGGCCGCTCGTAGGCTTCGGCGGGCGCGCCGCTCGCGAGGAGTTCGAGGTACGCGGCGAAGGGGCTGTCGGTGGCGTCGTCGGGCATGGCACCAGGATCGCGGGGCCGCCTCAACGGGCGGTCCATCCGCCGTCCATCGTCAGCGTGGCACCGGTGACGGCGCCGGCGTGCGGCCCGCAGAGGTAGGCGACGGCCTCGGCGACCTCCTCCGGTTCGATGAGGCGTTTGAGCGCCTGGCCGGCCAGCAGGACGTCCGTGACGACGCGTTCGGCGGGCAGGGAGTGGGCGTCGGCCTGGTCGGACAGCTGGCGTTCGATGAGTGGGGTGCGGACGTAGCCGGGGCTCACACAGTTGGAGGTGACGCCGTGGCGGGCCCCTTCGAGGGCGGCCGTCTTCGAGAGCCCCTCGAGGCCGTGTTTCGCGGCGACGTAGGCGGACTTGTACGCGGATGCCCGTAGCCCGTGCACGGAGGAGATGTTCACGACGCGGCCCCAGCCCTGGGCGTACATGTGCGGCAGCGCGCCGCGCAGCAGGCGGAAGGGCGCCTCCAGCATGACGGTGAGGATGGTGTGGAAGGCGTCGGGCGGGAAGTCCTCGATGGGGCGTACGAGCTGGACGCCGGCGTTGTTGACGAGGATGTCGGCGCCGCCCGCGACGTGTTCGGCCGCGTCGAGGTCGCCGAGGTCGAGCACGACGGTCTCGACGCTCGCCCCCGCCCCCTCCGCTATCCGGGCGAGCTCCGCGAGCGCGGCGGCGTCGCGGTCCAGCGCGCGCACCCGGGCCCCGGCCGCGGCGAGCCGCAGGACGCAGGCGGCGCCGATGCCTCCGGCGGCGCCGGTGACGAGGGCGGTGCGCCCGGCGAGTTCGGCGGGCGGATGGCCGGGTGAAGGCGAGGGGGCGGTCATGGCGGCACCCTAGGGTGGCGGCGCGCGGGGATCGACGGGGCGTGGACACACAGAGGTCGGGGTGTGGGTGTGCGCCGGCCACACAGCGACCGGAGGGGGCGGCTCCAGGTCCCCGTACCAGCAATTATCACGTTCCGCTTCCAACTGGGCACTGCGTGTAGTGGAATGGAGTCGCCCGACGGCCCCGCACGAGGCACGATCCGCCCCGGCGTGGCCGTAGGTCTGTCCGGTTTTTCCGCCCACCTCATGCCGAACCGACATGACAGGGGTCGCACACGTGGTCACTTCGGAAACCGAGTCCGGGGTCGAGTCGATCGAGTCCGGGATCAGGCCAGAGGCCGGGTCCGGGACCGGATCACTGGCCGGATCCGGGGCCGGGTCGGGGATCAAATCCGCCGCGGGGGCGCTGCCCCTGGTCGGGCACGCTCATCCGCTGTTGCGGGATCCGCTCGCGTTCCTGCGCTCGCAGGGCGGCGAGGGGCCGGTGGTACGACTGCTCATCGGCCGCCGCGAGGCGTTCCTCGTCACCGGCACGGAGGCGGCCCTGCAGGTCCTCTCCTCGGAGCAGCGGTGCTTCGACAAGGGCGGGCCGTTCATGGAGGCGGCCCGCCTCCTCGTCGGCAACGGCGTGATCACCTGCAGCGCGGACGAGCACCGACTCCAACGCCCCATGGTGCAACCCGCGTTCCACCGCACCCGGGTCGCCGGCTACGCCCCCGTGATGAGCGCCTGCGTGCGGGAGACCACCGCCTTGTGGCGTCCCGGCCGCGCGGTGCCGGTCAGGGACGAGATGTACCGCCTGTCGGCGGCGGTCGTCTCCCGGACGCTGGTCTCCGCGCCCGCCGGCCGGCAGGCCGCGGAGACGATGGCGGCCACGCTGCCGGTGCTCCTGCAGGGGATGCTGCGCCGGATGGTCGTCCCCCTGCCCTGGGCGCACCGGGTTCCCACCCAGGCGAACCGGCGTTTCTCCCGGGCCCGTTCCCGCCTCGACGCGGCCGTCGACGACGTCATCGCACAGTACCGCGGCGCGGAGCGGGACCGGGGGGACCTGCTGTCGACGATCATGGCCGCGGAGGAGGGGAGCGGCCGTGTTCCGGACGACGGGGAGGTACGGGACCAGGTCATGTCCGTGCTCGCCGCCGGCGTGGAGACCACCGCCTCCCTGCTGGCCTGGACCTTCCATGTCCTGGCCCGCCATCCCGAGGTGGAACGGCGGCTGTGGGCCGAGCTCGACGCCAGGCTCTCCGGCCGCGAGCCCGCCTTCGACGACCTGCCGCACCTCCCCTTCACCAAGCGGGTCCTGACCGAGGTGCTGCGCCTGTACCCGCCGGCCTGGATGCTCAGCAGGGTCGTGGTGAAGCGGGCGCGGGTCGCGGGGGTCGCCCTCCCGGCCGGAGCCGACGTGATCGTCAGCCCCTACGCCCTCCAGCGCGATCCGGGCGTCTTCCCCCGGCCGGACGTCTTCGATCCCGACCGGTGGCTGCCCGATCGCGTCACGCCGGGTCAGCGGCAGTCGTTCCTCGCCTTCGGCGCGGGCCGGCGCCGGTGCATGGGGGAGTTCTACGGAATGACGGAGGCCATGCTGGCGCTCGCCGGGATCGGCTCGAGGTGGCGCCTGCGCTCGCTCGATCCGGAACCCGTCCGGCCGGTCCCGCGCTTCCTGTTGATGCCCTCGGCCCAGTCCCTGGTCCTGGAGGAACGCCCGGGCACCTGCTGAGGGAGACCGGCTGCCGGGGAAGACCAGCTGAGGGATACGCATGGCAGGCCCGTGGGCTTCCTCGTAGGCTGTGCTCCGCCCTCCCCCTACGGGGACCGGGCGGCCGGCAGGCCTCTCGTCCGTCGCACGGCAAGGGCGCGGCACCAAGGGGCGGTGGGCCGTCCTCCGGGATGCGTGTGACCGAACCGCGACGACTCTCGACGAGGCCAGCAGCGATGACCGGACATCCCATACCGCGCACCCTGCGGACGCCCGACGCACCACGGGGAGGGGACGCCTTACGGGGAGCCGGTACCGTCCTCGCCTTGGCGGAGGAGTTCATACGCCTCCACCACCGCGAGAATCCCGGTGCCGGCTCGCCCGACCGGCGGCTGGCGGAGGTCGCCTCGGAGATCACCCGCACCGGGACCTACCGGCACACGCGCGAGGAGCTCGCGTTCGGGGCCAGGGTCGCCTGGCGCAACAGCAACCGCTGCATCGGCCGGCTGTACTGGCGCTCCCTGGCGGTACGGGACCTGCGCCACGTCGACGATGCCGAGCGGATCGCGCAGGAGGCCGTCCAGCACCTGCGCCTGGCCGGCAACGGCGGGCGCGTACGCCCGTACGTCACCGTCTTCGCCCCCGACGCCCCCGGGCGGCCGGGGCCGCGCATCCTCAACGAGCAGCTGGTGCGCTACGCGGGCTACACCCGCCCCGACGGCACCGTGCTAGGCGACCCGGTGAACGCCGGGATCACCGCCCTCGCCCAGGACCTGGGCTGGCCCGGCGGGCCGGGCACCCCCTTCGACGTGCTGCCCCTGCTGGTGGAGGGCCGCGGCGAGAAGCCGCGGTGGTTCGAGGTGCCGGACTCGGCCGTGCTCCAGGTGCCGATCGAGCATCCGGGGCTGCCGTGGTTCTCCCGGCTGGGCCTGCGCTGGTACGCGGTGCCGGCCGTCTCCGGCATGCGGCTGGAGATCGGCGGCGTGGTCTATCCGCTGGCCCCCTTCAACGGCTGGTACATGGGCACCGAGATCGGCGCCCGCAACCTGGCCGACGCCGACCGCTACGACCAGCTGCCGGAGATCGCCCGGCGGCTGGGCCTGGACACCTCCCGGGACCGCTCCCTGTGGAAGGACCGGGCGCTGGTCGAGCTGAACATCGCCGTGCTGCACTCCTTCGAGCGGGCGGGCGTCTCCATCACCGACCACCACACCGAGTCGCGGCGCTTCCTGGACCACATCGCCCGCGAGGAACGGGCCGGCCGGCGGGTCGGGGCCGACTGGTCGTGGATCGTCCCGCCCCTCTCGGGCGGGGCCACCCCCGTCTTCCACCGCTACTACGACACCGAGCAGCACCGTCCGGCCTTCACGCATCCCTCGGCTGCGACGACCTGCCCTGTCGGGCGGAGCTGAGCGCCGGGGCGGGGCTGAGCGCCCGGGCGGAGCCGAAGACCCATCGGGGCCGAACGCCGGCATCGGACATTTCTGCAGAATCGTTGTTTCCCGTGCGGTTGCGCCGGAAAGGCTTCACCCGAGTTCATTCCGCCCATCCCCTTTCCCACCATCCCCCGGCCGGAGGCACCCAGGGAGCCGCCCATGCCCTCGCGCCCTCGATGCCGGACCTACCAGGACCTGCTCGGCACGACGCTCGCTGCGGCGCTGAAGGCCGGCACGGTCTCCGCAGGCCACCGTGAACACGTCCTCGTGGAGAGCGCGTTCTCCGGACATCCCCTGCTCTCGCTTCCGCTGTCCGCGCCCGCGGACGCGCGGAACGCGGTCGAGCGGGCGCGCACGGCGCACGGGGTATGGCGGGGCGTACGGGCCTCCGACCGCGCCAGATGGCTCGCATGGTTGCGCAAGGGCCTCGCCGGACGCCACGGCGCCCTGGGCTCCGTCCTGACCCACGCCGCGGGTCTGGGCTCCGTGGACGCCGCCACCGAACTCCGGCAGGCCGACCGGGTGCTGCGCCACTTCGCGGCAGCCGGACGCCACGGGTTCGGCTCCTGGCAGCCGCAGGGCAAGGCCGGCCCCGGGGGCCCGCCGCACCGGACCGGGGAGCGGCCGGCGGTGCTCGCCTCCCAGGTGGACGACGCGCGGCCGCTGGCCTCCCTGCTCGAGGGGGCCCTTCCGGCGCTGCTGCGCGGCGGGGCGGTGGTCACCGAGGTCGACGTGCGCAGCGCCATGGTGGCGCTCGCGGTGACCTCCGCGGCGCGCCGCGCCGGGCTGCCCGCCGGTGCCTGGCAGTTGGTCGTCCAGGGCTTCTCGGATCACGCCACCGCCCGGGCGGTGCGCGCCGTTCTGACCGAGCACGCGGACGACTCCGCGCCGCAGTGCTGCGGGCCCGGACCGGCGCGTTCCACACGGGCGCGCCCCCGGCTGCCCGGACTCCTCGTGGTGCGGCACGACGGACAGGCGCGGGCGGCCGCTCGTGCCGCCGTCCGGGCGTGCTTCTCTCGTGCGGGCCGCGGCTGCGCCGCCACCCCGCTCATCGCGGTGCACGCCGCCCAGTCGGCGGACTTCCTGGACTGTTTCGTCCGGGAGGCAGCCCGGTTCACCCCGGGGAGCACGCTGCTCCAGCGCCGTCAGCCGGCCCTGTTGCTGGACTGGGTCGACAGCGCCGTCGCGTCCGGCGCCCAGCCCCTCCTCCTGGGCGGCCGGCCGGGTGACCGCCCCGACGGCTCCGCGCCGGCCGTCCCGCGACCGGTGATCCTGTTGGACGGCTCCCGGTGGCACGAACGCCCCCACGAGCTCCCACTCGGCCCCCTGGCGGTCGTGACCCGGTTCACCTGGTGGGCGCAGGCCCTGGAACTCGCCCAGCACACCGGCTCCCACCTGAGCGTCTTCACGCGGACGCACGCGTCCCGGCTCGCCCCCCAGTTCGCCGGGCTGCCCGCCACCCGGATCCGGCTGAACCAACCGCCGGTCGCGGGCCTGCTGCCGCGCGGCGCACTCCCGGGCGTCGAGGGGCACGACGACGCCCGGGATGCCGGAGGCTTCCGCTGAGCCACCGGTGGGCCGGTCCGGGCCCGCCGGCCCGCCGCGTCATCCACTCGGGCGACCCGGCGCCCCACCGCCCGTATGGCGAGGGGAATCGCGGCCGGTGACGGTTACGCTCCATGCGACCGGGAGCGCCGTCCGCGTACGGGACGGGCGTGGGGCCCGGGCCGGCGCCCAGCGCGCGCCGCGGGCGGCCGGAGGAGAGACGTGAGCGCAGGCAGCGCGGTGGCGACGGCCGCGGTGGCCGCCGTGACCGGCGGATACGCCCTGGTCTCCCGGCGCCTGGCCTCGACCGCCGTGTCGGCCCCGCTGGTGTTCACCGCGGCCGGCGTGCTCATCGGCCCGGTGGGCCTCGGCCTCCTGGACCTGGAGCGCGACGCCGGTCCGGTGCTCACCCTCGCCGAGGTGGCCCTGGCGCTGGTGCTGTTCACCGACGCCGCCACGATCCGTTCGGAGGAGTTCCGCAGCGGCTGGTTCCTGCCCGTCCGGCTGCTCGTCGTCGCGCTGCCACTCATCATCGCGGGCGGCGCGCTCCTGGCGTGGGCGCTGCTGCCGGGCCTGACGGCCTGGGAACTGGCGCTCGCCGGGGTGGTCCTCGCGCCCACCGACGCGTCCGTGGGCAAGGCCGCGGTGTTCGCATCGCGCATCCCGGCGGTCGTGCGGCACGGGCTCAACGCCGAGTGCGGCCTGAACGAGTGCCTGATCCTGCCGGTCTTCGCCGTCCTCCTCGCCGGGCTGCCCGGGACGGCGGCCTCCCACCAGGGGGTCGCGGGAGTCTTCTGGCAGGTGCTGGTGTTCGGCCCTCTGCTGGGGGTGCTGATCGGGGGCCTCGGCGGGTGGCTGCTGCGCCGGGCGTGGGCCGCGGGCCTCGTCGCGCCCGACTGGCGCCGCATCCTCCCCCTCGCCCTCGTCACCATGGCGGGCACGCTCGCGGCCGCCACGGGCGGCAGCGCATTCGTCGCCGCCTGGGTCACGGGCTTCGTCTTCACGGCCGCCCTGGGTGCGGGTCCCTCCCCGGACGGCGCTCCGGACGGCTCCCCGGGCGAGGAGGACGACACGCTCGAGTCGGTCGAGCACCTGGCGGCGCTCCTGGCCGCGCTGAGCTTCATGGTCTTCGGCGCGGTGCTGCTCGGACCGGCGCTGACGCATCTGAACTGGCGTGTCGTCACCTACGCGGTGCTGAGCCTGACCGTGGTGCGCATGCTGCCCACCGCCCTCGCCCTCATGGGCAGCGGGCTGCGCCCGGCCACCGTGGCCTACACCGGCTGGTTCGGCCCCCGCGGCCTGCCCTCCCTCGTCCTCGGGCTGCTCGTGGCGGCCGAGGGGGCGCCCGGGACGCGACCCACGGGCACCGTGATCGCGGTCACCGTCGGGCTGAGCGTCCTGCTGCACAGCGTCTCGTCCGTCACCCTCGCGGACCGGTACGGCCGGTGGTACGAGCGGGCCGTGGCGCGCCGGGCGGCGCTGCGGGAGAGCGTCGCCGACAGGGTTCCCGGCCTACATCCCCTGCCCGAGTGGAAGAAGTGGTGACCGAGGGCCGACGGGCGTGGGCGTGGGCGCGTCAGGCGTCCCGGGCCACGACGCGGCCGTGGTCCGCGGCCTCGGCGAGGGCCAGGAAGTCCTGCTCGTTGACGTCGGCGTAGGCCTCGGCGAAGTCGGCCAGCGCCCGGTCGAAGGCGTCGCCGCCGCCCAGGTACGCGGCGATGGCGATGCGGTCGCCGGAGCGGGCGTGGGCGCGGGCCAGGGTGGCGCCGCACAGCTCGCCGTAGACCCGCATCTGGCCGGGCGACATCCGCTCGGGGCGGGCGCTTCCCTTTCCGTCGCGCAACTGGCGGACGTAGAAGTCGCGTTGCCGCCCGTCGATCCCGGCGGCGCGCTCCCAGCCGAGGAGGATGTCGCTGACGGCCTGCATCAGGCGCTGTCCGCAGACCACGCGTTGCCCTTCGTTGTCGTAGGCGCTCGGTCGTGCGTAGGGGGCCAGCACCGAGGGGACGGCCTCCTTGGCCTGCAGGATCAGCGGATCGTCGGCGTCCCTGCCGAGCATCAGCACGATCCAGCAGCGGGTGCCCACGCTGCCGACACCCACGACCTTGCGCGCGGCGTCGGCCATCCGGAACTGGCTCAGCAGGTGCCGGCGGTCGGAGGCGAGGCTGCGGCCGTACCGCTCGGCGAGCAGGCGCAGGCGTCCCTCGAGTTCGGCCCGCCGGTCGTCGGCCATCAGGTCGCCCAGGGGGACGAGCAGGGGCGGATCGGCGGCGATCCGCCGGACGCCGTCGACGACCTCGGTGAGCCGCTGGAAGGCGTGCTGCTGGTCGCGGGTGCGCGCGCTCTCCAGCGCCTGGGACAACCGGCGGCGCCCCTGCTGGTCGAGCCGGTCGGCGAACAGCGCGCGCAGGCGCTCGGCCTCGTAGCGCGTGTACCAGACCTCGAGGTTGCCCCTCCCCGCGAAGTCGCGCATCGCCTGCCGGTACGAGCGCACGGTGGCGCGGACGACGTCCGCGCGCCGCTTCCGGGGGAAGCCGTTGTCCCGTCCGGCGATCGCCAGGCTGGCGGCCAGGCGCTTGACGTCCCACTCCCACGGGCCGGGCAGGGTCTCGTCGAAGTCGTTGAGGTCGAAGACCAGGCGGCGTTCGGGGGAGGAGAAGAGCCCGAAGTTCAGCAGGTGGGCGTCCCCGCACAGCTGTGCCTCGATCCCGGTACGGGGTTGGGTGCCCAGGTCCGCGGCCATGATGGCGGCGGCGCCGCGGTAGAAGGAGAGCGGCGAGCGCAGCATGCGTCCGTAGCGGATCGGCACGAGGTCCGGCACCCGGTCGACGCACTGCCGTTCGAGGATCTCCACGGGGTCGGTCCGGCCGGCGGGGAGTTCGCACGCGGCGTGGGCCGAGCGGGGAACCCGGCCGCGCGCCGCCTTGCCGCGCGCCGCGCGTTCCTCCGGCGCCGGATGATGCTCCTGCGTGCTCAAGGCCGTCTCCTTCCCTGTTCACCGCTGGTGTGACCGGCGGTGTACGAACCAGATGCCCGCCGCGAGGAGAGAGACCGCGACGAGGACGATCAGGCCGGTGCCCCAGAACCCGTCGGCCAGCCGGATCCCCGCCACGGCGAGACCGGCCGCGAACGCCAGGGGCGCCACGGCCAGGGCGAGGAACCGCAGGACGGAAGCGACGCCGGCCGCCCTGGGCATGTGGCTGAGCCGCCCGGGGTGAGCGGCCTGATAGCCCACCGCGCCCGGGGTGTAGAACCGCACGGCCCTGTCCGCGAGCCGCAGGGTGTTCTTCCGGTAGATCACCGCGAGTGCGGGCACCCAGATCAGCGGCAGCACCATGCCCACGAGGAACAGGGCCGCGATCGGGAGGGCCGCGACGACCTGCTGGAGCTTGCCGCGTTTCTCGCCGCCGCCCACGATGCCGAGGATCGCCGCCATCCTGACCAGCATCGCCCATCGCGTCCGCCGGGGAATGCGGCCCCGGCCTCCCGGCGGACGACGCCGCACCTCGGCCAGGGACGCGGCGGCCGCCTCGGTCGAGGGGTACACGTCCTGAAGGACCAGCAGGTCCGCCACCCGGCGTTCGCTGCGGGGGTCGTGCCCGGCGAGGACGGCCAGTTCCAGCACCATCCGGGCCTGGGAGAGCAGGGCCGCCACGAAGCTGACCGGCATGAGGATCACGAACGGGCCGCCCAGCACGGCGCCGTCGGCGATCGTCATGCGGGTGCCGTGGGTGATGGCCTCCCGGCGTAGCTCGTCGTCCGCCGCCTGCGGCTCGCGCTCCCTGCGGCGGGCCACGGCGGCCGCGGCCCGGGGGCCGAACCGCCGCACCGCGAAGAAGGCCAGTTGCTCGGGCATGTGCTGCGGATCGGCCCAGATCATCGGCAGCAGCGCCTGGGCCTGGACCGTCACCGACTCGTCCGCGGGGGCCGGGCGCGGCCCGCCGGTGGTTCGCCCGCCGCCGTTCATCCGGGTCCGCCGTTCATCCGGGTCCGCCTTCCTCGGCTGTCGCCCTGGGCGGGGATCCGCCCGCGCGGCCGGGGCGTGCCCGTGGCCGCGTGGCGGTCTCCCCGTCACCGGTTCGGCCCGCACCGGTGGCAGTTCCACTGTGGCCCGGCGTGCCGGGGCCCGCCTCACCCGTTCCGGGTGACGGTGGTGGCGCTCCCCGCGGGCGACGACAATGGCGAAAAGGGCCGGGCCGCGAGCCCTGGAGGTGCCATGAGGCAGGTCGCCGCCCCCGGAGGGGCACGGCAGCGGTGGAGCGCGCGGGTGGCGGTCGTGGCGGCCGTCGGCGCGGGGGTGCTGCTGCTGTCCGTGGCGGGGTTCAAGAGCGTGGCGCTGGTGGCCGTGGGGGCGGCGGGCCTGGCCGTCACGGCGGCGGCCGGGTGGTGGGCGCTGACGCGCCGGGGCGTGGCGAGGGGCGCCGCGCTGGTCCTGGCGGGGGCGGCGCCGCTGGCCGTCCTCGCGGCGTACGTGGCGGCGAGGCTGCTGTGGATCGTCGTGGTGTCCTTGGCCCTGTGGGCGCTGGCCGCCGTCACGGGCCGCTCCGCACTGAGGGCGGACTCGGCCCCCCGTACGGCCCCCGGCCGGCCGGTCCCGCCGCCCGGGCGGGCATTTCTGCTGATGAATCCGCGTTCGGGCGGCGGGAAGGTGGGGCGCTTCCGGCTGAAGGAGAGGGCGGAGGCGCTCGGCGCGGAGGTGGTACTGCTCGGCCCCGGCAACTGGGACGCCGCCGGGCTCGCCCGCGACGCCGTCGCCCGGGGCGCCGATCTGCTCGGTGTGGCAGGGGGCGACGGGACGCAGGCGCTGGTGGCGGACGTGGCGGCCGAGCATGACGTGCCGTTCGTGGTGATCCCGGCCGGGACGCGCAATCACTTCGCCCTGGACCTCGGCCTCGACCGGGACGACCCGTCGCGGAGCCTGGAGGCGCTCACCGACGGGGTCGAGTTCCGGGTGGACCTCGGACGCGTCGGCGGGCGTGTCTTCGTCAACAACGCCTCCTTCGGCGCGTACGCGGAGGTCGTCCAGAGCCCGGCGTACCGCGACGACAAGGCCGGCACCCTGCTGCGGCTGCTGCCCGACGTGCTCACCCATCAGCACGGCCCCCGGCTGACGGTGGGCGCCGGGGCCGTCGCCCTCGACGCGCCGCAGGCCGTGCTGGTGAGCAACAACCCCTACCGGGTGGGTGACCGTGCGGGGCTGGGCCGGCGCGACCGGCTCGACGGCGGCGTGCTGGGGCTGGTGGGCGTCACGGTCGACAGCGCGGTCCAGGCGGCCGACCTGCTGCGCGGGCGGCGCGCTCCGGGCCTGGTCTCCCTCACCGCCGGCGAGGTCGTCGTCGACGCCGACGGGCCGGAGGTGCGGGTCGGCGTCGACGGTGAGGCGCTGACGCTGCCCACTCCCGTGCGCTGTGTGTCGGAGCCCGGTGCGCTGCGGATACGGGTTCCGCGGCACCGTCCGGGTGTTCCGCCGGCGCGGCCGCGTCTGGACTGGCGGCGCCTGTGGGAGCTCGCCGCCAGGGCGGGCCGCGCGCTACCCGCGGCCGGCTCTTCCGGAGCCGCGGGGCCCTCGGGGAGCGGTTGACGGGTCGCGCGCGAGGGCGGACTGGACCGCGCCGACGACGACGTGGGCGGCGACGCCGACGAGCAGGATGTCGCCCGCCATCTGCGCCATGGTGGCGATCCGTGCCTCTTCCGTGTGGGGAGCGATGTCGCCGAAGCCAACGGTGCTGAACACCGTGAGCGCGAAGTACAGGGCGTCGGTCCGGGTCAGGGGCTCGGTGAAACTCCCCTGGTCGGCCTGCTCCACGAGGTAGTACGCGGCCGCGAAGATCAGCAGGAACAGCGGCACCGTGGTGGCCAGCGCCTCGACGGCCCGCAGCCGGGGCCGGGAGGACCGCATGATCGAACGGATCTGCCAGGTGAACAGGGCCGCCACGGCGGCCAGGCCGAGGACCAGGCCCACGGCGGTGCCTCCCTCGAACCTCTTCTCCAGGGGGAGCAGGTAATAGGCGAGGACGAGGGCGGTCGCCGTACCGACGGGCCGCAGGGCCACGCTCACCGGCCGGCCTCCCGGGTCTGCCGCTCGGCGGGCAGCCGGCGGGTGAACGGGAGGGCGCCGAGGGTGATGGCCGCGGCGGCCAGCACGGCGGCCTTGAGGCTGTCGAGCTGCGCCGTGGAGTACGAGCCGACGATCGCGTCCACCTCGGAGGACGGGAGTCCGGCGCGTTCGGCGGCGCCGCGCACCTGGTCCGTACCGACGAAGCTGACGCCCGCCTCCATGGAGATGCCGGCCTGTCGGCGGGCCGCGTCCGAGATCTGCGGGTTGTCCTCGATCTGGGTGGTGAAGGCGTGGACCAGGGCGCCGATCAGCAGGGAGCCGATGAGCGCGGTGCCCAGGGACGAGCCGAGGTTCTGCGCGGTGTACTGCAGGCCGCCCGCCTCGCTGCGTTCCTCCTCACCGACGCTGGACTGCACGACATTGCCGAGCTGGGAGGCGAGGAGCCCCATACCCACGCCGAGGACGGCCATCGCCAGGCCGAAGGCGAGGTTGTCGATTTGCGGCTCGATCGTGGCCAGCAGCCACACCTGCGCCACGAGGAGCACCAGCAGGCCGCAGCGCACCACCGTCCGGGGCGCGGCGATCCGGCCGAGCAGCGGGCCCGTCATGGCGGACAGCAGCATGGTCACCGACACCGGCAGCAGGCGCAGCCCGGTCTGGAAGGCGTTGAAGCCCTGCACGACCTGGAGGTAGAGGGGGATGACGAAGAACAGGCCGAGCAGGACGAGGTTCTGACAGAGCAGCATGATCAGGCCGGACCGCAGCGGCGGGACCGCGAACAACGACAGGCGCATCAGGGGCTCCCTCCCTCGCGCCTGCTGCCGCCGCTCCCAGGAGCAGAAGAGCCACAGCAGTACGCCTCCCGCGGCGATGGCGAACACGGTCGGGGAGAAGCCGAAGACGGTGAAGGGCGGGTTCCGGGGTTTGAGCCAGCCCCAGGAGCTGCTCTGCAGGACGCCCAGGACGACGAGGGCGAGCCCGGCCGCGGACAGCGCCACGCCTCCCTTGTCCAGTGCGGTCCTCGGCTCCTTCGGGACGTCCGGGATCCACCGGATGACGCACAGCATGGCGATGACGATCACGACCTCGCCGGCGAACACCAGCCGCCAGGTCAGGTACGTCGTCACCCATCCGCCGAGCAGTGGCCCCACCGCGATGCCGGCGCCGGCCAGCCCTCCGACGACGCCGTAGGCGACCGCCCGTTCCCGGCCCCGGTACGCGCCGGCGACGAGCGCCGCGAGCGCCGGGAGGACGAGGGTGGCGCCGAGGCCCTCGATCACCGACCAGCCGAGCGCCAGCACCCACAGCTGGGGGGCCACCGAGGTGAGGGCGGACCCGGCTCCGTAGACGACCAGCCCGAGGGCGAAGGCCCGGCGGCGCCCGAACGCGTCCCCGAGCTTCCCGCCGGTGATCATGAAGGCGGCCATGACCAGGGTGTAGAGGGTGATGACGGCCTGGATCGCCGTGACCTCGGTGTCGAAGTCCTCGACCAGCGTGCTGATCGAGACGTTCATGACCGAGGTGTCCAGCACCATCAGGAACTGGGCCGTCCCGAGCACGATCAAGGCCCGCCATCGTTTCACGCCTGCACCCTCTTCGCTTTCCGGTGCGCCCCGGTGACGGGCGAGCGGCCCCTTGTCCGCACCCTAGAACCGCGCGGCGACCGGCCGGGGTCTTGGCGGGGGGCGTGTCGCCCGTGGGCCCGGGGCCGGCCTCCGTTTGCGCTGTTCTCGAAGGTGTGGGCGTCTGGCGCCCGCTCCCGCGCTCACCCGGTACGGGTGATGTGGCGCCCACCGGGCCGCGGTCACGCTGCTAAGGACAACCGTCCCCGCGCGTAAGCGCCCGGCCAGGAGGGAGCAGGACATGGACGTGCCCCGCGCTCCAGGCCCGTCGTCCGAGGACCGCCCGCTGACCCCCGGCGAACGCGACCACTACAGACGCCTGAGCCAGCGCGAGGCCCTGCGCCACCGGCGGCTGCGCTACGCGGCGACGTCCGTCCTGCTGGTGCTCGCCTTCGTCCTCTCACCGCTCGCGGTGGTGGCGACCTGGGCCGACAGCCAGGTCTCGGACACCGACCGCTATGTGCAGACCGTCGCGCCACTGGCCAAGGATCCGGCGGTGCAGAACGCCGTCACGGACCGGCTCACCACGCGTGTGGTCGACAACGTCGACATCAAGGGCATCACCGACGCCCTCGCCGGAGCCCTCGCCAAAACGAACGCCCCGCCGGCGATCGTGGACAGGTCCCACCTCCTCGCCGGCCCCCTGAAGAACGCCCTCACCACCGCCGTCCACACCGTCGTCCAGAAGGTCGTCACCAGCGACCAGTTCGCCGAGCTGTGGAACGACGCGAACCGGCGCGCCCACGCGGCCGTCGTCAAGGTGCTCACCGGCGAGGGCAACAGCGCCGTGCAGGCCCGCGGCGACTCCATCGTCATCGACCTGGGCACGGTCGTGGACAAGGTCAAGCAGAAGCTCGTCGACGAGGGCTACGAGAAGGCCGCGAACATCCCCGACGTCGACAAGACGATCCCGCTGTTCCAAACCGACAAGCTCGACGATGCCCAGGCCGCCATGCGCCTTCTCAACGTCGTCGGCACCTGGCTGCCCGTCACCGTCATCGCCCTGGCCGCGCTCGCCGTGTGGTCGGCGCCCGCCCACCGGGTGACGCTCATGACCGCGGCCATCGGCATCGGCGTGATGATGGTGCTGCTCCTCGTGGGGCTCGCGGTCGTCCGGCACATCTATCTGGACTCCGTGCCACCCGCGACCCTGCCACCGGACGCGGCCGCCTCGGCCTACGACACCCTCGTCCGCTTCCTGCGCGACGGCACCCGCACGGTCCTGGTCATCGCGGTGATCACGGCGTTGGCCGCCTACCTCTACGGTCCCGGACGGGGCGCCCGGTTCGTCCGCTCGGTGTCCACCCGGGCCACCGGAGCCACCGGCCGGGCCATGGCCCACTCCGGCCTGCGCACCGGCGCCACGGGCCACTGGCTGCAGACGCACCGGCGCTGGACCACCGGCGTCGTCATCGCGGCGGCGGCACTGATCCTGCTCCTGTGGAACTACCCCACCGTGGCGGGCGTGGCCCTGATCCTCCTCATCACCGTCCTCGTCCTGGCGATCCTCGCCGTTCTCGCGGCCGCCTCCACCGAAAAGGGAGCCGAATCATGAGCGACAACGTGTATCTGGCCTACGACTACCCCCTCCTGGGCGCGTTCTGGACCATCCTGGTCATCGCGCTGTGGGTGTGGTGGTTCATCCTGCTGTTCCGCGTGATCGCCGACATCTTCCGCGATGACGCGCTGAGCGGATGGGCCAAGGCCGGCTGGCTCGTTCTCACCCTTCTGCTGCCCTTCCTGGGCGTCTTCATCTACGTCCTCGCCCGGGGCCGGAGCATGGGCGCCCGGGAGCGGCGCCACGTCCAGGCGCAACAGGAGGCGTTCGACCAGCACGTCCGCGAGGCGGCCGGCGGTACGGGCCGCAGAAGCGAGGCGGACGAGCTCATGAAGCTCTCGGAGATCCGCGCCAGGGGAGACATCTCCGACGAGGAGTTCCGCCGGGCGAAGGAGAAGATCCTGCACTGACACACGGCGACCCACACACGGCGATCGCAGCCGGAAACCCCACCGACGACCGGACGAAGGAGAAAGACCATGTCCTCCTCGCTCCACCACCCCCACAGCGAACGGTCCCTGGCGGCAGCCGCCGGACTGACGGTGTTCGCGGCCGTGATGCTGCTCATCGCGGGCTTCCTGGACATCTTCCGGGGCATCTCGGCCATAGTCCACGACACGGTGTACGTGAACACGCCCCACTACGTCTACGCATTCAACCTGACGGGCTGGGGCTGGATCCACCTCCTCCTCGGCATCGCGGCGGTCATGGTGGGCATCGGCCTGTTCAAGGTCTCCACCTGGGCGAGAGTGCTGGGCATCGTCATAGCGGCGCTCCTCGTGATCGCCAACTTCCTCTTCCTCCCCTACTACCCGCTGTGGTCGATCGTGGTGATCGCCGTGTGCGGCTTCGTCATCTGGGCCCTCTGCATCGTCCGCAACGACGTGTGAGCAGCGGACCTGTCCAGGTCGTCGGAGGACGCCCGGACGGCGGTGGCGCCCGCCGTCCGGGCGCCACATATGATCTCTGCCATCCGTCGGGACAGGGGAGACGCCGCAATTGCCCACACCGCACGAGGTGACTCGCATCCGATTGCTCGGGCCCGTCCAGTTCGTCTCGGCACAGGGGACGGCCACCCGCCCGGGAGCACCGGGGCCGCAGGCCGTGCTGGCGGCCCTCGCGCTGCGCACGGAAAGGCTGGTGACGATCGACGAGCTGATCGACGGCCTGTACCACGACCGTCCGCCGTCCTCCGCGCGGCGCGTGGTCGTGAACTACGTGCACCGGCTGCGGACGCACATCGACCGGGTGGAGTCGGACGGCGGCGGGCGCCCGTCCTCGGTCATCGAGACCACGGACGACGGATACGTCCTGCGGTTCCCCAAGGACCACGTCGACGCGCTGCGGTTCGGCCTGCTCACCGCACAGGCCAGGCAACGGGCCCGGGACGGCGACCCGCTGTCCGCCGTGGCCTGCCTGGAGGACGCGCTCGGGATGTGGCGGGGGCCCGCTCTGGCGGGCCTGCCCGGACCCGGCGCCGAGGACCGGCGTCGCGCGCTGACCGAGGAGCGCGCCTCCGCCGTGGAGCACCGCCTGGGGCTGCTGCTGGAGTGCGGGCGCGGCCCGGAGCTGGTGCCGGACATCCTGGGCGCCCTGGAGGAATACCCCTACCGCGAGCGGTTGCACGGCGCGCTGATGCTGGCGCTCTACCGGTCCGGGCGGACCGCCGAGGCGCTGCTGGCCTACGACAACGCCCGCCGGGTCCTCACCGAGGAACTGGGCGTCGACCCGGGCCCCGCCCTGCGGGAGCTGCACGCCGCCATCCTGGCGGAGGACCGGACGCTCCTCGTACCCCCCACCGCGACGGCCGGGGGGCGGCCGCCGCGGGCCGGCCGCATACGGCCGGCCCCGGACGGCCGGCCCGCTCAGCTTCCGGCCGTGCCCAGCGACTTCACGGGCCGCCGGGAACAGCTCTCGGCGCTGGTCTCCGCGCTCACCGGCGGCGCCGAGCACGCCGTCGCGGTCATCACCGGGATGGGCGGGGTCGGCAAGACCACCCTGGCCCTGCGCACGGCGCACGCCGTCGCCGGCACCTACCCGGACGGGCAGCTGTACGCGAATCTGCGCGGCCCCGACGGGACGCCGAGCGACCCGGCCGCGATCCTGGCGGGCTTCCTGACCGCGCTGGGCGTCCCCAACGAGCGCTTCCCGGTGTCGCTCGCCGACCGCTCGGCCCTCTTCCGCACCCTGCTCTCGCAGCACGCCGTCCTGGTCGTCCTCGACAACGCCACCAGCGTGGCGCAGGTCGAACCGCTGCTGCCGGGCGCCGCCCGGTGCGCCGCGCTGATCACCGCCCGGACCCTGGCCGCGATGCCCGCCACGCTCACCCTGCCCCTCGAGGGGCTGGGCCCCGACGACGCCGTCGAACTGATCGGCAAGGTCGCCGGGGCGCGGCGGTCGGCGGAGGAGCCGGAGGCCGTCGCCGCGCTGGCGGCGACCTGCGGGTATCTGCCGCTGGCGCTGCGCGCGGCCGGCTCCCGCCTGGCGGCCCGGCCCGCGTGGAGCGTCGACACCCTGCTGGCACGCGTGTCGGACCAGGCCCGGCTGCTCGGAGAGCTCCGGGTGGGAGAGCTGACGCTCGAGGCGGTCTTCGAACTCTCGACGTCCCAGCTGCCCCCCGTGCAGGCCCGTGCGTTCATGGCGCTGTCCATCCCGCACTGCAGTGAGTTCCACGTCACGGGCGCGGCGGCCGTTCTCGACCTGCCGGAGAAGGACGCCGAGACGGTCCTGGAGGCACTGGTCGACGCCGTGCTCCTGGAGACCCGCGCACCGGGCCGCTACCACTTCCACGACCTGGTCGGCGCGTACGCGCGGGCGAAGGCCCAGAAGGAGTTCACCGAGCCCGAACGCCGCGAGGTGGTCCGCCGCGCGGCCGACTACATGTGCGCGAGCGTCGTCGCCGCGGTCCGGGCCACCCAGCCCCTGGCCGGGCCGCTGACCGCGGAGATCCACCCGCGGCGGTCGGCGGGCGCGGACCTGCGCACCGCGCGCGACGCCACGGAGTGGGTGCGGGACGCGCTGCCCACCCTGACCGCCGTGGTCGAACAGGCGGCGGCCAGCGGAGATCCCGACGCGGTGGCGCTGGCCGTGGACATCCTCACCCTCGTGCCCTGCTTCGAGTACATGGTGCCGCTGGGAACGCTCGCGCAGGCCGCCACCGCGCTGGTCCCCGCCGCCCTGGAGCACTGCGACGGCGAGATGGCGGGCACCGCCCACTACGCGGCCGGGGTGATGCTCCAGAAGCACTCGTCCCCCGAGTCCCTGCGCCGCTCGCGCGCGCACCTGCTGAAGGTCCTGGAGATCTTCGGCGACACTCCCCCGGCGGGCGACCGCCACCGGCCCTTCCTGCTGGTGCTGTTCACCCTGGCGATGCTGGCCCAGCTGGAGCGCCAGTTCGGGAACTTCGCCTCGGCCCGCGACTGCGCGGAGCGGTCGGTGGCCGTGGCGGCGGCCAGTGGCGACCGGCAGCTGGTCGCCCGGCGGCGCACCATCGTGCTCCAGGTCGAGGCCGAGGACCCCGACCGGCGCATGGACCTGGCCGAGATCGGAGCGCAGTGCCGGGAGCTGATGGCGGTCTTCACCCGGTCCGAGGACGAGAAGTGGCTCATCAGGATGATGCTGACCGAGGCGGACAGCCTGCTGCGCGCCGGCGCCCACGCCCAGGCGGCCCCGCTCTACCGCCGGGTGCTGGAACGCGCCCGGTCCAGCGGTCACGCCCACAACGAGACGGAAGCCCTGTTCCGGCTCTCCGAGGCGCTCCTGGCGGCCGGGGAGACCGGTGCCGCCGTCGATACGGCACGGGACGCCCTGGCCGGCGCCCGGCTGACCGGGGAAGCGCTGCTGACGGCCCGCAGCCACCAGGCCCTCGGCAACGCCCTGCGGGCGACGGGCGAGGACACGGAGGCCGGCACACACCTGGCGGCGGCCGAGGAGCTGTACCGGGCACTGCGCGGGGCCGCGGAGGCGACGGGGCACGCGTGACGCGTCCGCCCCGCGCGCTCAGCCCACCGGCAGCTCCCTGCGCTGACGGACCGGTCCCTGGAGGAGGAACAGGGCGCACAGGGCATTGCCCGTGTAGAGCGCCCACAGGGCGCCCCGGTCGCCGAGGACGGTGGCCAGGGCGCCGCCCAGGAGGCTGCCGACGGGAATCGTTCCGTACATGACGAAGCGGATGCCGGAACTGATCCTGCCGAGCATCCCGGGCGGGCAGTACGCCTGCCGGAAGCTGACGATGATCACGTTTCCGGCGACGATGCTCGCGGTGAGGCAGAAGTCCCCGACGAGGAACGCCGCCAGCCCCGCGCCGTCGGTGGTGAGCGGGATCAGCAGCCCGAACGGGCCGCCGCAGAAGGCGCACAGCATCACGGCCCGGGCGGTGCCGACCCTGCGGGCCAGCCAGGGCGAGACGACGGCGCCCAGCACACCGCCGAGGCCCACGAGGGCGATCAGCACGCCGATGGTGCCTCCGCCGACGCCGACCGTGCGGCTCAGGAACACGACCGCGAGGGCCTGGGTGCCCGCGAGGAAGAGGTTCATGCCCGCGTCGCACAGCAGGATCGTCCGCAGGAAGGGATCCCGGACGAGGAAGGCGAAGCCTTCGCGGATCTCCGGGCCGAGGGCGGGGGCCCGGCGCCGCTCACCGCCCGGCGGCGCCTCCCGCGCCCGGATCCGGGTCAGCAGGAGCACCGACACGAGAAAGCTCAGCCCGTCCGCGAGGAACCCGAAGACCGCTCCCCCGGCCTGGACGAGCGCGCCGCCCGCGCTCGGCGCGACGACGTCGGCGGCCGATTCGCTGGCCTCGAGCTTGGAGTTGCCGTCCTCGAGGTCCTCACGCGGCAGCAGGGCGGGGATGTAGGCGCTGTAGGCCGCGCGGAAGAAGACGTCGGCGGTGCCGGACAGGACGGCCACCAGGAGGAGTTGACCGGCCGAGAGGGCGTCCAGCCAGGCGGCCGCCCCCACGGAGAGGAGCAGCACCGCCGAGACGGTGTTGCACACCAGCATCACGGGCCGGCGGCGCATGCGGTCGACCCAGGCCCCGGCGGGCAGGCCGATCAGCAGCCAGGGCAGCCACGCCGCGGCGTTCAGCACGCCCATGGTCATCGAGCTCGCGTGCAGCGTCTCCACGGCGATCAGCGGCAACATCACGCGCGTCGCCGCGCTGCCGGCCTGGCTGACCGTCTCCCCCGCCCACAGCAGCCGGAAGTCACGGTGCCGCAGGGATCCCTTCATCGGCCCCGCCCGTCCCGGAGGACCGCGCCGATCCGCGCGAGCGGCCGCTCCGCCATCATCTCCCCGTGGGCGCAGGCGATCTCGTGCCGGTCGACACGACCCGTCACGTACGGCCGCCACGGCTCGGGGCCGACGGCGTCGGCGTCCGCGTCGAGAGCCGCCGTGAAGAGGGTGACGTCGCCGTGGAAACGGCTGGGGCGGTGGCCGTCCGCGAGCGTGCCGTGGTGGACGAACGCCTCGCCGACGGCCGCGATCACGTCCGTTCCGAGGCCGGCCAGCGGGCCGCCCGGGGCGCCGGCGATCCGGAGGAACCCGGCCTCGCCGACCGGGGTGTCGTCGCCCACCGCGTGGCCCAGGGACGCCAGGAGTGCGGCCAGCGGGTCGCCCTGCGGGCGTTCCTCCGCGTCGGCCTCGGCATCGGCATCGGCATCGGCGGGGTAGCCGTCGAGCAGGACCAGTTCGGCGACCTCCGCTCCCCGGCTCTGCAGGTGCACCGCCATGGCGTGCGCGACGACCGCGCCGAACGACCAGCCGAGGAGGTGGTACGGGCCGTCCGGCTGGACCGTACGGATCAGGTCGGCGTAGTCCTCCGCCATGGCCTCGACGCTCGCCGGCCGGGCTGCCGGGTCGCGCAACGCCCGTGCCTGGAGGGCGTACACCGGCCGGTCCGGGTCGAGGTGACCGGGCAGCCCCGAGTACACCCAGCCGATCCCGGCCCCGGGGTGCACGCAGAACAGCGGGGGCTTCCCGCCGCCGGACCGGAGGGGGATCAGGGGTGCGAGCGAGTCGTGCGGGGCGTCGGTCGCGCGTCGCGCGGCCAGCCCGGCCGGGGTGGGCGCCTGGAACAGGTCCTGGATCCCGAGCTCCATGCCGAGGGCGGTACGGGCGCGGGAGATGAGCCGGGCGGCGAGCAGCGAGTGCCCGCCGAGGTCGAAGAAGCCGTCGTCGACGCCGACTTCGGGCAGGCCCAGGACCTCGGCGAACAGCGCCGCCAGCGTCGCTTCCTCGGGCGTGCGCGGTGCACGGGAGGCGGCGGGCGAGGTGATGCGGGGGCGCGGCAGCGCGGCCTGGTCCAGCTTGCCGTTCGGTGTCAGCGGGAACGCGTCCAGCGCCATGAACGCCGAGGGCACCATATGGTCCGGGAGTACTGAGGACAGTTCCCGGCGCAGGGCCGTCACGTCGACCGTACGGCCGGCCACGGGCACGACGTACGCCGCCAGCCGCTTCCCGCCCGGACCGTCCTCGCGTACCGTCACCGCGGCCTGTGCCACGTCCGGGAGGCGGACCAGGGCGGTCTCGATCTCGCCCGGTTCGACGCGGAAGCCACGGATCTTCACCTGCTCGTCCGCACGGCCAAGGAACTCCAAGGCCCCGTCGCGACCCCACCGCACCAGATCCCCCGTGCGGTACATCCGCTTCCCCGCGGCGAACGGGCACGCCACGAACCGCTCCGCCGTCAACCCCGGCCGACCGAGATAACCACGGGCCAGCCCGGAGCCGGCGATGTACAGCTCCCCGGCCACGCCGGGCGGCACCGGCCGCAGGGCCGCGTCCAGGACGTACGCGCGCGTGTTGGCGACCGGGCGGCCGACCAGGGGGCGGGTGCTGTCCGCCAGGTCCCACCACAGGGCGTCGACCGTGCACTCGGTCGGACCGTAGAGGTTGTGGCAGAGCATGCCGTCCACCTGCCGCAGCCGGCTCCACAGGGCGGGGCCCACGGCCTCGCCACCGAGCAGCAGCACCCTGGGGGGACGGGCCGCGAGGCCCTCCTCGACGAGTTGTTCGGCATGCGTGGGCGTGACGTCGACGACGTCGATACGGGCGTCGGCGATGTGCCGCACCAGGGCGCCCGCGTCGCGGCGGACGTCGTCACCGATGACGTGCAGCTCATGCCCGGCGACCATCCACAGCAGGTCGTCCCAGGAGGCGTCGAAGGACAAAGACGTCGTCAGGGCCACCCGCAGCCGCCGCCCGCCGGCGGCCTCCTCGGCACGGGCCATGATGCCTGCGCGGTGGAAGGCGTAGAGGTTGCGCAGCGCCGCGTGGTCGGTGACGACGCCCTTGGGACGGCCGGTGGACCCGGAGGTGTGGATGACGTACGCGGCGGCGCCGGGCAGGACCTCACGCCCGGGGTCCTCCGGGGACTCGGCCTCGGTGGCGGGGTCGTCCGCCCGCAGCCGGGGGATGTTGCCGAGCGGCAGCGTGTCCTGCGTCGGCGCGTCGGTGACGACGAGTGCGGGGGCCGCGTCCTCCAGCAGAAGGGCGATGCGCTCGGCCGGGTAGCCGGTGTCGACGGGCAGGCAGGCGGCGCCGGACTTGAGGACGGCGAGCAGCGCCACCACCGACTCCTCGGACCTGGGCAGCGCCACCGCCACCACGCGCTCGGGCCCCGCGCCGGCCCTCACCATGCGGCGGGCCAGCCGGTTCGCCCTGGCGTTGAGCTCGCCGAAGGTCAGCGCGGCGGCGCCGTGCACCACGGCCGTAGCCTGCGGAGTGCGCGCCGCCTGGGCCTCGAACAGCTCCGGTACGGTCGCGTGGGGCACCGGCAGCCCGGTGTCGTTCCACCGCACCAGCATCCGGTCGCGCTCCTCGGGCGACAGCGGGTCCGCCGCGCTCACCGGCCGTGCCGGGTCGGCGGCGAGCCCGTCCAGGACGCGCGCCAGGCCGGCCGCGATGCCGGCCGCCGTCCGTGGGTCGAAGAGGTCCGTCGCGTACTCGAGCGAGCCGCCGATCCCGGCCGGCCGGCCCTCGGCGTCCCGCCGCTCGTGGACGTCGACGGTCAGGTCGAACTGCGCCGCGTCGAAGCGGAACGGCTCGTCGCGGACATCGAGGCCGGCGAGGGCCAGGGTGTCGTCGGCGGTCTCCTGGAGCTGGAACATGACCTGGAAGAGGGGGTGGCGGGCGAGGGACCGGTCGGGGTTGAGGGCCTCCACCACCCGCTCGAACGGCACGTCCTGATGCTCGTACGCCGCCAGATCCGCATCCCGCACACGGGACATCAGCTCGAGGAAACTCGGATCACCGGAGACGTCCGTGCGCAGGACCAGGGTGTTCACGAAGAACCCCACCAGGTCGTCCAGCGCCTCATCGGCACGACCCGCGACAGGCGTGCCGAGGGGGATGTCCGTACCCGCCCCGAAGCGGGACAGCAGCACCGCGAGACCTGCTTGCAGCACCATGAACAGCGTGCAGCCGTTCGACCGGGCGAGCTCCGCCAGGCGGGCGTGGAGCTCAGGGCTCAGCTCGACCGGAACCGAACCACCCGCATAACTCGCCACCACCGGACGCGGCCGGTCGAACGGCAGAGCCAGCTCCGAAGGAACCCCGGCGAGCTGCTTGCGCCAGAAGTCCAGCTGCCGCGAGACGACGCTGCCCGGATCGGTTTCCTCACCCAGCAGTTCCCGCTGCCACAGCGTGTAGTCCGCGTACTGCACCGGCAGCGGCTCCCAAGCCGGGCCACCGCCCCGACGGCGATCTTCGTACGCAGCCGCCAGGTCACGGAAGAGCGGCCCCCACGACCAGCCGTCAAGCGCGATGTGGTGCACCACCAGTGCCAGCACATGCTCGTCCTCACCCACTGTGAAAAGCGTCGCCCGCACCGGAGGCCGGGAGGCGAGATCGAACTCCTCGGCGACCAGCCGTTCCAGAACCTCGCCCGGCCCACGTTCCCCGGCGTCCACCGTCTCCAGCCGCACGGCGGCGGCATCCGGCGACAGCACCCGCTGGCACGGCTCGCCGTCGACCTCCGGGAACACCGTCCGCAAGGCCTCATGGCGGGCGGAGACATCCGCCAGCGCCGCGGCGAGGGCGGCACGGTCCAACGGCCCGCTCAGCCGCAGGGCGAACGGGCAGTTGTAGCCGGACCCCTGCCCCGAACGGCTCAGGAACCACAGACGTCGCTGGGCGAACGACAACGGCAGCACCTCGGGACGGTCCACCGTCCGCAAGGCCGGCCGAGCCGGACCGAAGCGGTCCGGACCCGCCGCCAGGCCGGCGACGGTCGGCGTCTGGAAGAGGTCACGGATGCCGAGTTCGACGCCGAGTGCCGTCCGGGCACGGGAGATGAGTCGCGTCGCGAGCAGCGAATGTCCGCCGAGGTCGAAGAAGCCGTCGTCGACGCCGACTTCGGGCAGGCCCAGGACCTCGGCGAACAGGCCCGCCAGGATCTTCTCCCGGGGCGTGCGCGGCGCGCGGGAGCCCGCACCGGCCGCGTAGTCGGGGCGCGGCAGCGCCTTGCGGTCCAGCTTCCCGTTCGGCGTCAGCGGCAGAAACTCCAGCGCCATGAACGCCGAGGGCACCATGTGGTCCGGGAGTACCGAGGACAGTTCCCGGCGCAGGGCCGTCACGTCGAGCGTACGGTCGGCCACCGGCACGACGTAGGCCACCAGCCGCTTCCCGCCGGGCCCGTCCTCGCGCACGGTCACCGCGGCCTGCGCCACGTCCGGGAGGCGGGCCAGCGCCGCCTCGATCTCACCGGGTTCTACGCGGAAGCCACGGATCTTCACCTGCTCGTCCGCACGGCCGAGGAACTCCAGAGCACCGTCGCGACCCCACCGCACCAGGTCACCGGTGCGGTACATCCGCTCCCCCACCCCGAACGGGCACGCCACGAACCGCTCCGCCGTCAACCCCGGCCGACCGAGATAGCCGCGGGCCAGGCTCACGCCGGCGATGTACAGCTCGCCCGCGACGCCGGGCGGCACCGGTCGCAGCGCCGCGTCCAGGACGAAGACGCGGGTGTTGTCGAGGGGCAGGCCGACCAGGGGGCGTTCGCTGCGGGCGGCGTCCCACCACAGGGCGTCGACCGAGCACTCGGTCGGGCCGTAGAGGTTGTAGCAGAGCATGCCGTCCGCTTCGCGGACCTTCGTCCACAGGGTGGCTCCGGCGGCCTCGCCGCCCAGGAGGAACACCCGGGGGCGGTGCCGGGGGTCGTCCAGCATCCCCTCCTCGACGAGCTGTTCGGCGTACGTCGGCGTGACGTCGAGAACCTCGATGCCGGCCGCGGCGATGTGCCGCGTCATCGCGCCGGCGTCGCGGCGGATGTCGTCGCCGATGACGTGCAGCTCATGTCCGGCGACCATCCACAACAGCCCCTCCCACGACGTGTCGAAGGACAGCGAGGCCGTCAGCGCCACCCGTAGGGGACGGGGTCCGTGGATCTCCTCGGCACGGGCGATGACGCCGGCGCGATGGTGTGCGTAGAGGTTGCGGAGCCCGGCGTGGTCGATGACGACGCCCTTGGGACGGCCCGTGGAACCGGAGGTGTAGATGACGTACGCGGCGTTGTGCGGCCGCGTGTCGCGTCCGAGGTTGTCCGGCGAGTGCACCGCCGTCGTCGGGTCGTCGACCAGCACCCGCTGGGTGTCGGCCGCCGCCGGCAGGGTTCCGGCGGTGGCGGAGTCGGTGACGACGAGCGCGGGAGCCGCGTCCTCCAGGAGCAGGGCGATACGTTCGGCCGGGTACTCCAGGTCGACGGGCACGAACGCCGCACCGGTCTTGAGGACGGCGAACAGCGCCACCACCGACTGCTCGGACCTGGGCAGCGCCAGCGCGACCAGGGTCTCGGGGCCCGCGCCACGCTCGGCCAGGGCGCGGGCCAGACGGTTCGCCCGCGCGTTGAGTTCGCCGAAGGTCAGCACGGTGTCCCCGTGGACTACCGCCGTCGCCTCCGGCGTCCTTGCGGCGCGGTCCTCGAACAGCCCGGGAAGCATCCCCTCGGGGGTGGGCCGGGCAGTGTCGTTCCAGCCCGCCAGGACCTGCTCGCGGTCCTCGTCGGACATCGGATCCGCCGCCCCGACCGGGCGGCCGGGATCGGCCGCCAGCTGCCCCAGGACGCGGGGGAGGCTCTCGGCCAGGCTCCGGGCGGTCTCCGGATCGAAGAGGTCCACCGCGTACTCGAGCGAACCGCTGATCCCGGCCGGCCCGCCCTCCGGCGCCTGGTGCTCCTGGAAGTCGACGGTCAGGTCGAACTTGGCGATGTCCCAGCCGACCGGCTCTTCCTCGGCCGAGACGCCGGGCAGGCTCATGGCCGTTCCGGAGCCGTTCTCCAGCGTCATCATGACCTGGAAGAGGGGGTGACGGGCGAGGGACCGGTCGGGGTTGAGCGCCTCCACCACCCGCTCGAACGGCACGTCCTGATGCTCGTACGCCGCCAGGTCCGCGTCCCGGACGCGGGACAACAGCTCCACGAAGCTCGGGTCACCGGAGACGTCCGTGCGCAGGACCAGTGTGTTCACGAAGAACCCCACCAGGTCGTCCAGCGCCTCATCGGCACGACCCGCGACGGGCGTACCGAGGGGAATGTCCGTACCCGCCCCGAAGCGGGACAGCAGCACCGCAAGACCCGCCTGCAGCACCATGAACAACGTGCAGCCGTTCGACCGCGCCAGCTCCGCCAGGCGGGCGTGCAACTCAGGGCTCAGCTCGACCGGAACCGAACCACCCGCATAACTCGCCACCACCGGACGCGGCCGATCGAACGGCAGAGCCAGCTCCGAAGGAACCCCCGCGAGCTCCTCCCGCCAGAAGTCCAGCTGCTGGGACACGACGCTGTCCGGATCGGACTCCTCACCCAGCAGCTCCCGCTGCCACAGCGTGTAGTCGACATAGCGGACGGGCAGCGGCTCCCACTGCGGAGTGGTGCCGGTGCGCCGCGCCGCGTACGCCTGCGAGAGGTCGCCGAACAGGGGCTCCCACGACCAGCCGTCGCAGGCTATGTGGTGGATGACGAGGGAGAGCACGTGATCGTCGGCCGACAGGGCGAACAGCTCGGCGCGGACAGGCAGTTCGACGGTCAGGTCGAAGACGTGTCCGGCGGCCTCGGCGAGGGCGGCGGGCAGCCGGTCCTCGGTGATCGCCACGGTCGTCAGCCCGGGCCGCCGGTCCAGGACGCGCTGCACCGGCTCGCCGTCGGACTCGGGGAACACCGTCCGCAGCAGTTCGTGGCGGTCCGCGACGTCCTCCAGCGCGGCGGCGAGGGCGGCGCGGTCGAGCGGGCCGCGCAGGCGGAACGCCAGCGGGCAGTTGTAGGCGGCGCCCGTCTCGGCCATGCGGTGGAGGAACCACAGCCGGCGCTGGGCGAAGGACACAGGGAACACGAGATCTCCTTGGTGTGCGCGCACTCGGCGGGTCAGAGGGCCGAGCGGCGCAGCGCGGGGCGCGCCTTCGGTGCGGCGGTCAGCCGGGCGGCGACGCCGGCCGGGGTGGGGTGCTGGAAGACCTGGCGGATGCGCAGCTCCAGGCCGAGCTCCGCCCGGACCCGGCTGATGAGCCTGGTCACCTGGAGGGAGTGGCCGCCCAGGGTGAAGAAGTTGTCGTCGGGGGCGACGGCGTCGACCTCCAGCACCTCGGCGAAGAGCGTGCACAGCGCCTGCTCCGTCGAGCCGCCGCCGGTGGGTTCCCCGAGCGGTGCGGCGGGTGCCTCTTCGGCGGTGCGGACGGCCGGGCGCGGGGCCGTCGGCAGTCCGGTGAGGGCGCTGAACCGCCGGGCGGGGTGGGCGGCGAGAGTACCGAGCAGCCGTTCGAGGTCCGCGGCCAGGCGTCGCCCGGTGTCGGCGGTGAACAGTTCGGTCGCGTACGTCAGCTCGCCGTGCAGGCCGTCCGGCGCCCCGTCGGCCCCGTGCCGCTCCGCCATGTCGAGGGTGAGATCGAACTTGGCGACGCCGAAGGGGACCGGCTGGGGCGTGGTGGTCAGACCGGGCAGGGCCAGGTCGTCGGCGGGCGTGTTCTGGAGCTGGAGCATGACCTGGAAGAGGGGGTGACGGGCGAGTGACCGGTCTGGGTTGAGCGCCTCCACCACCCGCTCGAACGGCACGTCCTGATGCTCGTACGCCGCCAGGTCCGCGTCCCGGACGCGGGACAACAGCTCCACGAAGCTCGGGTCACCGGAAACGTCCGTACGCAGGACCAGAGTGTTCACGAAGAACCCCACCAGGTCGTCCAGCGCCTCATCGGCACGACCCGCGACAGGCGTGCCGAGCGGAATGTCCGTACCGGCCCCCAGCCGCGACAACAGCACCGCCAGGCCTGCCTGCAACACCATGAACAACGTGCAGCCGTTCGACCGCGCCAGCTCCAGCAGACGGGCATGGAGCTCAGGGCTCAGCTCGACCGGGACCGAACCACCCGCATAGCTCGCCACCACCGGACGCGGCCGGTCCAGCGGCAGAGCCAGCTCGGACGGAGCTCCCGCGAGCTGCTTGCGCCAGAAGCCCAACTGCTGGGACACGACGCTGCCCGGGTCGGACTCCTCGCCCAGCAGCTCCCGCTGCCACAGCGTGTAGTCGACATAGCGGACGGGCAGCGGCTCCCACTGCGGGTCGCTCCCCCGCGTGCGCGCCTCGTACGCCCGCGCCAGGTCCCGCAGCAGGGGGCGCATGGACCAGCCGTCGGAGGCGATGTGGTGCATCACCAGGAGCAGGACGTGCTCGTCCGCGCCGAGGCGGAACAACCGTGTCCGGAGGGGTGGTTCGGTGGCCAGGTCGAAACGGTGGGCTGTCAGGGCTTCGACGGCCCGGTCCAGCTCCGCCTCGGTGACGTCCTCGGCCGTGAGCCCGGGGCGTGCCTCGTCCGGGGGCAGGACGCGCAGGGCCGGGCGGCCGTCCGCGTCGGGGAACAGGGTGCGCAGCGTCTCGTGCCGGGCGACGACGTCGGCCAGTGCCTCGGCGAGCGCGGCGACGTCCGGGGTGCCGTGGAGCCGGACGGCGAACGGCATGTTGTAGGTGGCGGCATGGTCCTCGGCCTGGTGGACGAACCACAGGCGGTGCTGGGCGAAGGACAGCGGCGGATTCTTCGCGTGCCGCCGAGGCGCCAGCGGCGGCCGCGCGCGCTCGGCGTCGCCGGCCAGTTCGGCGAGGGCGGCGGGTGTCTGCGCCTGGAAGAGGTCACGGATGCCGAGTTCGACGCCGAGAGCCGTCCGGGCGCGGGAGATGAGCCGCGTCGCGAGCAGCGAGTGCCCGCCCAGATCGAAGAAGCCGTCCTCCGCACCCACGTCGGACACGCCCAGGACCTCGGCGAACAGGCCCGCCAGGATCTCCTCCCGCGGCGTGCGCGGCGCACGGGAGCCCACACCGGCCGCGTAGTCGGGGCGCGGCAGCGCCTTGCGGTCCAGCTTCCCGTTCGGCGTCAGCGGCAGAAACTCCAGCGCCATGAACGCCGAGGGCACCATGTGGTCCGGCAGCACCGAGGACAGTTCCCGGCGCAGGGCCGCCACATCGACCGTACGACCGGCCACCGGCACGACGTACGCCACCAGCCGCTTCCCGCCGGGCCCGTCCTCGCGTACCGTCACCGCGGCCTGCGCCACCTCCGGGAGGCGGACCAGCGCCGCCTCGATCTCACCGGGTTCTACGCGGAAGCCACGGACCTTCACCTGCTCGTCCGCACGACCCAGGAACTCCAGGGCACCGTCACGGTTCCACCGCACCAGGTCACCCGTGCGGTACATCCGCTCCCCCTCGGCGAACGGGCACGCCACGAACCGCTCCGCCGTCAACCCCGGCCGACCGAGATAACCGCGGGCCAGACCGGTACCGGCGAGGTAGAGCTCCCCGGCCACGCCCGGTGCGACGGGCCGCAGGGCAGCGTCGAGGACGTACGCGCGCGTGTTGGCGATCGGGCGGCCGACCAGGGGATGCGTGCTGGCCCCCAGGTCCCACCACAGGGCGTCGATGGTGCACTCGGTCGGGCCGTAGATGTTGAGGCTGATGAGCCCGTCCACTTCCCTCAGCCGGTGCCACAGGGCGGGGCTCGTGGCCTCGCCGCCGAGCTGGACGACCCGGGGGCGGTGCCGGGCATCGTCCAGCAGGCCCTCCTCGAGGAGCTGTTCGGCGTACGTCGGTGTGACGTCGAGGACCTCGATGCCGGCCGCGGCGATGTGCCGGGCCATCGCGCCCGCGTCGCGGCGGATGTCGTCGCCGATGACGTGCAGCTCGTGCCCGGCGGCCATCCACAACAGCCCCTCCCAGGACGTGTCGAAGGACAGCGAGGCCGTCAGCGCCACCCGCAGCGCCCGCCCGCCCGTGGCCTCCTCGGCACGGGCCATGAGGCCGGCGTGGTGGTGGGCGTAGAGGTTGCGCAGCCCGGCGTGGTCGATGACGACGCCCTTGGGGCGGCCCGTGGAACCGGAGGTGTGGATGACGTACGCGGCGTCGCCGGGCAGGACCTCGCGCCCGAGGTTCTCGTGCGGGTGTCGCGCCGTCGCCGGGTCGTCGATCAGTATCAGGTGGGTGTCGGCCGTCGTCGGCAGGGTTCCGGCGGTGGCGGAGTCGGTGACGACGACTGCGGGGGCGGCGTCCTCGAGGAGCAGGGCGATGCGCTCGGCCGGGTACTCGAGGTCGACGGGGACGGACGCCGCACCGGTTTTGAGGACGGCGAGCAGCGCCACGATCGACTGCTCGGACCTGGGCAGCGCCAGGGCGACGGGGCTTTCGGGGCCCGCACCGCGCTCGGCCAGGGCGTGGGCCAGACGGTTCGCCCGCGCGTTGAGTTCGCCGAAGGTCAGCGCGGTGTCCCCGTGCACCACCGCCGTCGCCTCCGGCGTCCGCGCGACCCGGTCCTCGAACAGCCGGGGGAAGGTCGCCTCGGGCGCGGCGAGCGCGGTGTCGTTCCAGTCGTTCAGGATCCGCTCGCGGTCCTGACCGGACAGGGGCTCCGCCTCGCCGACCGGGCGCCGCGGGTCGGCCGCCAGCTGCCGCAGCACCCGGGTGAGGCTCTCGGCCAGGGTCTCGGCGGTCTCCTGGTCGAAGAGGTCCACCGCGTACTCGAGCGAGCCGCCGATCCCGGCCGGGCCGCCGTCGGCGTCCCACCGTTCCCGGACGTCGACGGTCATGTCGAACTGTGCGGCGTCGAAGCGGAGGGGCTCGTCGCGCACGTCGAGACCGGCGAGGGTCAGCGTCGCGGCGGGGTCCTGGAGCTGGAACATGACCTGGAAGAGGGGGTGACGGGCCAGGGACCGGTCGGGGTTGAGGGCCTCCACCACCCGCTCGAACGGCACGTCCTGATGCTCGTACGCCGCCAAGTCCGCGTCCCGCACACGGGACAACAACTCCACGAAGCTCGGATCACCCGAGACGTCCGTGCGCAGGACCAGAGTGTTCACGAAGAAACCCACCAGGTCGTCCAGCGCCTCATCAGCGCGGCCCGCGACAGGCGTACCGAGGGGAATGTCCGTACCGGCCCCCAGCCGCGACAACAGCACCGCCAGACCCGCCTGCAACACCATGAACAACGTACAGCCGTTCGAGCGCGCCAGCTCCAGCAGACGGGCATGCAACGCCGTGTCCAGCTCGACCGGGACCGAACCACCCGTATAACTCGCCACGACCGGACGCGGCCGGTCGAACGGCAGAGCCAGCTCGGAAGGAATTCCCGCGAGCTCTTCCCGCCAGAAGTCCAGCTGCTGGGACACGACGCTGTCCGGATCGGACTCCTCGCCCAGCAGCTCCCGCTGCCACAGCGTGTAGTCCGCGTACTGCACGGGCAGCGGTTCCCAGTGCGGTTCGCTGCCCCGCGTGCGCGCCTCGTACGCCCGCGCAAGGTCGCGGAAGAGGGGCTCCCAGGACCATCCGTCGAGCGCGATGTGATGCACCACGAGGGCCAGTACGTGCTCGTCCTCGCCCAGCGCGAAGAGCCCGGCCCGCACCGGAGGCCGCTGTGCGAGGTCGAACTCCGCGGCGACGAGCCGTTCCAGGGCCGTGCCCGGTCCGCCGTCGCCGGCTTCCGCGACGGCCGTCTCCACGACGGCGATCTCCACAGCGGCAGCGTCCGCCGGCAGCACCAGCTGGCACGGTTCGCCGTCGATCTCGGGGAAGACCGTGCGCAGGGCCTCGTGGCGGCCGATGACGTCCGCCAGCGCGGAGCGCAGCGCGGTACGGTCCAGGGTGCCGGTCAGCCGCAGGGCGAACGGGCAGTTGTAGCCGACGCCCTGCCCCGTGCGGCTCAGGAACCACAGCCGGCGCTGGGCGAACGACAAGGGCAGCACGGCGGGGCGGTCCGCCGCGGCCAGGGCCGGCCGGGCCGGGCCGAAGCGGTCCAGGCCGGCCGCCAGGCCGGCGGCGGTCGGCGTGGTGAACACCTCGCGGATGCCGAGCTCCACGCCCAGGGCGGTCCGGGCCTGGGCGACGAGGCGCATGGCCAGGAGGGAGTTGCCGCCCAGGTCGAAGAAGTCGTCCTCGGCGCCGATCTCGGGCACGCCCAGCACGGCGGCGAAGAGGCCCGCCAGGATCTCCTCGCGTCCGGTGCGCGGCCTGCGCCCGCCGCGTCCGGTGGTGTGGACGGGGGCGGGCAGGGCCTTGCGGTCCAGCTTGCCGTTGGCGGTCACCGGCAGGTCGGCCAGGACGACCACGGCGGACGGCACCATGTGGTCCGGCAGGACCTCGGCCAGTTCCTCCCGGATCCGGGCGGGCCGCGGTTCGGCGCCGGGCGTGGGCACGACGTAGGCGACCAGGCGCGGGTCGCCGGCCCGGTCCTCGCGGACGACGGCGGCGGCCCGGCCGACTCCGGCGCAGCGGACGGCCGCGGACTCCACCTCGCCGGGTTCGATGCGGAATCCCCGGATCTTGACCTGGTCGTCGGCGCGGCCGAGGAATTCCAGGGTGCCGTCGCCGGTCCAGCGCACGAGGTCGCCGGTGCGGTACATGCGGGCGCCGGGTTCGAAGGGGCAGGCGATGAACCGTTCCGCCGTCAGCGCCGGGCGGCCGAGGTAGCCGCGGGCCAGCTGGACGCCGCTGACGTAGAGCTCGCCGACGACGCCGGGGGCGACGGGCCGCAGCCGGCCGTCGAGCACGTAGGCGCGGGTGTTGGCGGCGGGGCTGCCGATGGGGACGGTGGTCGCCGCGGGGTCGGGGCGGCAGGGCCACAGGGTCACGTCGACGGAGGTCTCGGTGGGCCCGTAGAGGTTGTGGAGCTCCACGCCGTCGAGGGTGGCGAAGAACGCGGCCTGGGTCGCGGGCGGGAGTGCCTCGCCGCTGCAGATCACCCGGCGGAGCGTGCTCGCGGTCGCGCGGGCGGCCGGTTCCTGGAGGAAGGCGCTCAGCATCGAGGGGACGAAGTGGGCGGTGGTGACGGACTCGCGGCGGATGAGGTCGGCGAGGTAGGCGGGGTCCTTGTGGCCGTCCGGTTCGGCGACGACGAGTGCGGCGCCGGTGATCAGGGGCCAGAAGAACTCCCACACCGACACGTCGAATCCGTACGGCGTCTTCTGCAGGACGCGGTCCTCGGCGGTGAGCCCGTATTCCTCCTGCATCCACAGCAGGCGGTTGACGATGCCGGCGTGGGTGACCTGGACGCCCTTGGGGCGGCCGGTGGAGCCGGACGTGAAGATGACGTAGGCCGGGTGGCCGGGGGTGAGCGCGGTGGCCGGCGGGTGCGCGGGCAGGCCGGCGTCGGGGGTGTCGAGCGCGAGGACGGGCACGGCTGTGGGCGGCAGGTGTCCGGCGGCCTCGGTGGTGGTGAGCAGCAGGGCCGGTGCCGCGTCGGCGAGGACGGCTTCGGTGCGGCGCGGGGGCTGGCCGAGGTCGACGGGCAGGTAGGCGGCGCCGGCCTTGACCACGGCGTGCAGGGCGACGACGAGGTCGGCGGAGCGCGGCACCGCGACGGCGACGGTGTCCTCGGGGCCGATGCCGAGGGCGACGAGGCGGTGGGCGAGCCGGTTGGCGCGCTCCTCCAGCCGGCGGTAGGTCAGATGCTCGTCGCGGAAGAGGACGGCCGGGGCGTCGGGGGTGCGGGCGGCCTGGGCGGTGAGCAGCTCGGGGAGGGTGGTGTGCGGGAGGGGCCGGGTGGTGTCGTTCCAGTCGTGGAGGACCTGCCGGCGCTCCGCCGGGCCGAGGGTGTCGAGGGCGCCGAGGGTGAGCTCCGGGTCGGCGGTCCACTGGTGGAGCAGCCGGGTCAGCCGGGCGGCGAGGGCCTCGGCGCGAGTGCGGTCGAGCAGTTCGGGGCGGTGGCTCAGGCGCAGTTCGAGCCGGGTGCCGGGTTCGACGACGAGGGTCAGCGGGAAGTGCGTGGTGTCGCGGAAGGCGATGTCCACGTCGAGGGTGCCCGGCAGGTCGAGCGCGTAGTCGTTCATCGGGAAGTTGTCGAAGACGATGTTGGTGTCGAACAGCGCCTGCGACGATCCGGCGAGGTGCTGGATGTCGGTGAGCCCGAGGTGGTCGTGGTCCATGAGCGCGGCGCGCTGGTGCTGGACGCGTTCGCACAGCGCGGTCAGGGATGCCCGGGGGTCGAGCCGTGCCCGGACCGGCACGGTGTTGATGAGCATGCCGATCATGGTGTCGGCGCCGGGGAGGTCGGCGGGGCGGCCGCCGACGGTGCAGCCGAAGACGACGTCGTCGCGTCCGGTGGCGCCGCCGAGGAGCACGGCCCAGGCGCCCTGGACGACGGAGTTGAGCAGCAGGCCCTGCCGGCGGGCCTGTTCGGTGAGGGCCGCCGTTGCCTCCTCGGTGAGGCGGACGGTGACGTCCTCGCAGGTGCCGCCGGCCGGGGCCGGGGCCGGTCCGGCGGGGGCGAGGTGGGTGGGTTCGCCGACGCCGTCCAGCGCGGCCCGCCAGGCGCGCTCGGCGGCGGGCCGGTCGCGCCGGCCCAGCCAGGCCAGGTAGTCGCGGTAGGGGTGGGCCAGCGGCCGTGCGGTGACCTCGCCCTGCTGCCCGTAGAGGGTGAACAGCTCGCGGAAGAGCAGGGCGAACGACCATCCGTCCAGGAGGATGTGATGTGCCGTCACGACGAGGCGATGGCGTGCCGGGCCGAGGGCGAGCGCGGTGAAGCGGAGCAGCGGTGGGCGGCGGATGTCGACGCCGCGGGCCCAGTCCTCGTCCGTGAGGTCCACCGCGCGGGCCTCGGCCGCGTCGGGGGCGAGGGCGGTGAGGTCGATGTCCTGCCAGGCCAGGGGCGCGTCCCTGCGGACGACCTGGATCGGCTCGCCGGTGCGGCGTTCGGTGAACGTGGCCCGGAGGTTGGCGTGACGGCGTACGACGGCGTCGGCGGACGCCTTCAGCCGTGCCGCGTCGAGGGGGCCGCGGAGGTCGACGGTGAACTGGGCGATGTAGAGGCCGTGGGTGTCGCGCTCGTACCGCGAGTGGAAGAGCATGCCTTCCTGCAGGGGCGTGAGCGGCAGGATGTCCTCGACGACCGACCGGGTGTTCTTCATGGCTTCCCCACTCATCAGAAGGCTTCCAGCGCGGCTTCGAGGTCGTCGATCTCGTCCTGGCCGATGGAGGACAGGGCGACATCGGAGGGCGTCGGCCCGCCGGCGTCCGGGCGGCGGGCACGGGTGAGGAGGGCGGTGAGCATGCGGAACCAGGACTCGGCCAGCCCGTGGACCGCCGCCTCGCCGACGGCTCCCGTGGCCCAGGTCCAGTCGGCCCGCAGGACCGGCCCGTCCGGGGAGTCCAGGGTGATGGCGCCGATCTCCACGACGTGGGCCATGGGCATGCCGGGGGTGACGGAGTCCAGGCGGGCGCCGTACTCGGGCAGGATGTGCCAGTCGCGCTCCCGGTCGCCGGTGAAACGCCCGAGGTAGTTGAAGCCGATCTCGGCGGTGGCCGCGCCGGCCAGCTCCGGGCCCGCGGCCGGGTGGAGGTGGCGCAGCAGGCCGTAGCCGATGCCCTTGTCGGGGATGCCGCGCAGGTGTTCCTTGACGCGCTCGAGGGCCGCCCCGACGGTGGGGCCGCCGGCGCGGACGTCGCGGGCGTCGAACCGGCCGAGCTCGAGGCGGACGGGGAAGATGCTGGTGAACCAGCCGACGGTGCGGGAGACGTCGGCGTCCTCGAAGAGCTCCTCGCGGCCGTGGCCCTCGAGGTCGACAAGGACGCCGGACGCGCCGCCGGGCGCGTGGTGGTGGCGGTGTTCGGCCAGGGCGAGGGCGAGGCCGGTCAGGAGGATCTCGTTGACGTCGGCGTTGAGCCGCTCGGGCACCTCCGTCAGCAGGGGGCCGGTGATGCCGGCGGGCAGGGTGACGGCGTGGTGGCCGGCCCGCTCCTCCAGGTCCTGCCCGGGGTCGAGCGGACGGTCGGCGAGGCGGAGGGAGCCGGGCCGCACGGTGTCGGTCCAGTACGGGAGTTCGGCGGCCCGGCGCGCGGTCGACGCCTCGGCCGCGAGCAGGCCGGCCCAGCGGCGGAAGGAGGTGGGCACGGGGTCGAGCCGCGGCGGGCGGCCGGCGGACACGGCCTCCCAGGCGGTGGCGAGGTCGCCGGTCAGGACGCGCCAGGAGATGCCGTCGACGACCATGTGGTTGATCACCATGGCGAGGCGGCCGGGCCGGTCGGGGCCGGCGTCGTACCAGACGGCCTGGAGCACGGCTCCGTCACCGAGCGAGAGCCGGTCCCTGGCCGCTTCGACCTCGCGCCGGACGAGGGGGGCGGTGTCCGAGGGGCCGAGTCCTTCGGTGCTGACCCGCGTGAGGGCGGACTCGGCCCGCACGGCGCCGACGGGCTGGATCACCAAGTGGTCGGTGAGGGCGCCGCCGGGTGCCGTGCGGCGCAGCCGTAGCGCGTCGTGGCGGTCGAGCAGGGCCTGGATCACCGTCAGCGCCCGCTCGTGGGTGAGCCCGGCGGGGGTGCGGACGACGACGTACTGGTGGTAGTGGTCGGCGGGGCCGCCGCGCTCGCGCAGCCAGTGCATGATCGGCGTCGGCGGCAGCGGGCCGGCCCCGTCGCCGTCACCGGTACGGGTGCCGGCCGTGGTGGCGGTCCTGGCCACGGCCGCCAGTGCGGCCACGTCGGGCTGGGTGAGGACGTCGCGCACGCCGATCCGCAGGCCCGCCTTGCGGGCGGCGCCGACGAGCTGTACGGCGATGATGCTGTCGCCGCCCAGCCGTACGAAGCTGTCGCCGGGGGCGACCCGGGGGACGCCGAACAGGTCGGCGAGCAGGCCGCACAGGATGGCTTCCCGGGGCGTCAGGGGCGTTGCCACAATGATCCGTTTCCTGTCTTCGTGACGCGGTGCGTCAGGGCCGGTGAGGCGGCGTCAGACCATGTCCCGGAGCCGGGCCCGGTCGATCTTGCCGTTGGGGGTGACGGGCAGGGCGTCGAGCGCGGTGAACCGCTTCGGCACCATGTAGGCGGGGAGCTGGGCGGCGCAGGCGCGGATCAGGTCGTCGGTGCCGACGTCCGAGCCGGTCTCGCGCAGGTAGGCGGCGGCCAGCTGGGTCGAGGCGGCGACCTTCACGCCGACGACGGCCGCCCGGCGGACGCCGGGGACGCCGCCGAGGACGGCCTCCACCTCGCCGGGCTCCACCCGGTACCCGTTGACCTTGAGCTGGTCGTCGGCGCGGGCGAGGAAGTGGAAGGCGGTGCCGTCGAAGCGCACCAGGTCGCCGGTGAGGTAGCAGCGGCGGGTTCCGCCGTCGCGGTGCACGGCTGTGCGGAACTTCCGTGCCGTCAGGTCGTCGTCGCCGAGGTAGCCCAGGGCCACGCAGTCGCCGGCGATGACGAGTTCGCCCTCCTCGCCGGGCTCGAACGGCCGCAGCCGGCCGTCGTCCAGGCGCAGCGGTTCCGCGTCGGCGACGGGGGTGCCGATGGGCGGGTGGTCGGGCCAGGAGGCGGGGTAGCCGGGCAGCCGGTGCTGGGTGACGACGTGGGTCTCGCTGGGCCCGTACTGGTTCACCAGGTCGATGGCGCCGCGGGCGCACAGATTGCGGACCTCGTCGTTGACGACCAGGGGCTCGCCGCTCACCAGGATCTCGCGGAGGGTGGGCAGTTCCATGGCCTCGACGGCGGTCGCCATCGCCAGTCCGTGCAGTCCGACGACGGGCAGGAAGACGCGGGCCGCGCCGTTGTCGCGGATGATGTCGACGAGCGTGAAGGGGTCCTGCCGCTCCTCGTCGCCGACGACGATCAGTGCCGCTCCGGCCAGCCAGGTGGCGACGATCTCCTCGTAGCCGACGTCGAAGCCGACGGACGTGGTGTGCAGGGTGTGCGGCGGGGACTGGTAGCGCCAGTGGCGTACGTGCCACCGGCCGAGGCCGGAGAGGACGACCGGGGGCAGTGCCACGGCCTTGGGTTCGCCGGTGGAGCCGGAGGTGGAGATGACGTAGCACACCGGCCCGTCGGTGACCCGGTCCCGGCGGGGGCCGCGCACCTCGCCGATGGTGTGTTCGGGGATGTCCCAGGTGGCGGGGGGCAGGTCGGCGGCGCGCAGCACCAGCGCGCAGCCGGCGCCGTGCGCGACCTTGCGGGCCCTGGCCGGCGGAAGGCCCGGGTCGACGGACAGGACGCCCGCGCCGGCGCGCCAGGCGCCGAGGAGCGCGACGCAGCGCTCCCAGGAGCGGGTGGCGAGGACGGCGACGACGGCGCCGGGGCCGATGCCGCGCGCGGCGAGTCCGCCGGCGATCTCGGCCGAGGCCGCGTCGAGTTCGGCGTAGGTGTGGTGGATGCCGCCGTCGGTCACGGCGACGGCGTCGCGGTGCCGGTGGGCGGCGTCGACGAGGTGCCGGATCAGTGAGGTGTCGCCGGTCATCCGCTCAGGGCGCCTTTCGTCAGGGGTGCGTCGGGGTGGAGCGCCGCGATGCGGTCCGGGAGGGTGCGCCAGATGCCGGGGGTGTAGAAGTGGCTGCCGGGCAGCACGTCGTGCCGGTGGGCGGCGGTCGTCAGGCCGCCCCAGCGGGTTCCGGCGTCGTCCTCGACGACGGGGTCGTCGGCGCCGGAGAGGACCTGGAGGGGGACGGCGACCTTCGCCCCGGTGTGGGTGAAGGTGTCGCGGACCCGGAGGTCGGCGCGCATCAGCTCCACCGCCATCTCCGTCAGGTCCTCGTCCTCGAGGACGTGCGCGGGCAGCAGCCCGTGGGTGCTCATCCACGTCAGGAGCTGGTCGTCCGTGTCGCGCGGGTCGGGGAACCGGTCGCGCTCGGTCAGGCCCCGGTCCGGGGCGTTGCACGCGGACACCACCAGCGCCTCCGGCGCCGGGTCGCCCGCCGCGGCCAGCCGGGTGGCGACGTCGAACGCCATCCAGCCGCCCATGCTGTGGCCGAAGAGGACGTACGGGGCGCCGTCCGCCGTGGCGGCGCGCACGGCGGCGGTGGCGTCCTCGGCGAGGGCGTCCCAGTCCTCGGCGAAGTCCTCGGCGAAGCGCCCCTCGCGGCCGGGGTAGCAGACGGCGAGGAGGTCGGTGGCGGGCGGCATCGCGTCGGCCCACTCGTGGTAGGCCGCCGTGCCGCCGCCGCAGAAGCCGAGGCACACCAGCGTCCGTTCCGCCCGCTCGGTCCGCTTCAGGGCGAGCACCGTGGTGCCGTGTGCGGTGCTCATGCCGTCCTCCCCGCGCGCAGCGCTTCGGCGTGCCCGGCGAGGTCGCGCAGGCGCGGGTGCCGGTAGACGTCCTTCGTCGGCATGACGACGCCGATCCGTTTCTTGAGGCGGGAGACGACGCGCAGCGCCACCAGGGAGTGGCCGCCGAGGGCGAAGAAGTCGTCGTCGGGATGGATGTCGTCGCGGCCGAGGACCTCCGACCACACTCCGGCGATCAGCTCCTCGATCTCGCTGCCGGGCCCGGGGCCGGGGCGTTCCGGCGTGGACTGCGGCTCCGGATCCGGCAGGGCGCGTACGTCGACCTTGCCGCTGACGGTCCTCGGCAGGGCGTCCAGCGCGACGAACGCGGCCGGGACCATGTAGCCGGGCAGCGCCGCGGCGGTGTGCGCCCGCAGCTCGGCGGTGGTGGGGGCCGCGCCGTCGGCCGGCACGTAGTGGGCGAGGACGTCGGTCCCCCGGCGTACGGTCGCCACCGCGCCGGTGACGCCGGGGTGCGAGCACAGGGCCGCCTCGACCTCGCCGAGCTCCACCCGGAAGCCGCGGACCTTGACCTGCCGGTCGGTGCGGCCGAGGAACTCCAGGGTTCCGTCGGCGCCTTCGCGCACCTCGTCGCCGGTGCGGTACATGCGGGTGCCGTCCGCGGCGAAGGGGTCGGCGACGAACCGTTCGGCGGTGAGCGCCGGCCGGCCGGTGTAGCCGTTGGCCAGGCCGGGGCCCGCCAGGTAGAGCTCGCCGGCGGTGCCGGCGGGGGCGGGGCGCAGGGCGTCGTCGAGGACGTACGCCCGTACCCGCGGCAGGGGGCTGCCCAGGTGCGGGCCCGGGCCTTCGACGCGGCAGGCGGTGGCGTCGACGGTGGTCTCGGTGGGCCCGTAGAGGTTGAACGCCTCGATCCGGCCCTCGCCCGAGGCGTCGGCGAGCTCGCGCCACATGCGCGGCGGCACCGGCTCGCCGCCGATGAGCAGACGCAGCCTCCGCTCGGGGGCGGCCGACGGCAGCAGGTGGGGGCGAGGGCGGCCCAGTGGGAGGGGGTGAGGTCGAGGTCGGTCACCCGGTGCTCGGCGAGGAGCGCGGCCAGCCGGTGCGGGTCGGTGCGGTCCGCGTCGTCGAGGACGACCAGGGTGTCGCCGCGGCACACCCGGACCCACTGCTGGACGGAGGCGTCGAAGGACATGCTCGCGTTCCAGGCGACGACCCGGGGCCCTCCGCGTACACGCCCCGCTGTTCCAGGCCGGCGATGAGGGCGGCGACGCCGCCCCGGCAGGCCTCGACGCCCTTGGGGGTGCCGGTGGAGCCGGAGGTGTGGATGACGTACGCCGGGTCCAGGACGTCCGCCTTCCCGCGCGGCGGTGCGGCGGCGCCCGTGGGGCCGGGCGTGAGGACCGGCACGCCGGTGAGCCAGGAGGGTGTGCCGGTGTCCGTCACCAGCGCGCGCAGCCCGGCGTCGGCGGCGACGCGGGCGAGCCGGGCGGTGGGGTGGGCCGGGTCGAGGGGACGTAGGCGGCGCCCGCGCGCCAGGCGGCGAGCGGTGCCACCACCCAGTCCACGCCCCGGGGCAGGCCGACGCCGACCCGGTCGCCCGGGCCGATGCCCAGGTCGTGGAGGCGGCCGGCGAGGTCCCCGGTGCGGGCGTCCAGTTCGGCGAAGGTGAGGGTGGTGTCAGGGCCGATGACGGCAGTGCGGTCCGGCATGGCCCGTACGGTCTGCAGGAACCGGTCCACCGGGTCCGCGGGGAGCGGGAGCGTGCGGGCGTCAGTCATGCGAGGTCACCGCCTCCGGTATGGGGCAGGGCGCGTCGGCGGCGGGTTCCACGGTGGGCCGGCAGTCGGCGAGCGCCAGGGGGTCGCCCATGGCGACCAGGATCCGGCGGTCGCCGAAGAAGGGGTCGCGGCCGTGCGCGCTGAGGACGTTGTCGACGAGCATCAGGTCGCCCGGCTCCCACGGCCGGCGGACGGTGGCCGCCTCGTAGGCGGCGTTGACGGTGCCGAGCTCCTCGCGGGTGAGGGGCAGGCCGTTGCCGAAGGCGGTGTTGAAGGGCAGTCCGTCGTGGCCGAGCTCCTCCACGAGGGCCTCGCGGACCTCCTCTTCCAGCGACCACTCGTTCCAGAAGGCCAGGTGGTTGAACCACACCTCCTCGCCGGTCTCCGGGTGGCGGACGATGCCCGGCCGCAGCTGGCGGGTGCTCAGGCCGCCGTCCTCGCGCCAGGTCCAGGAGATGAGGTTCTCTTGGCAGTAGCGCTCCGCCTCGGCCGGGAAGTCGGTGCCGAACGCGGACTGCCAGTCCACCGAGAGGTGCTCGGAGTAGGCGCGCTTGAGCAGCCAGCCGTGGGTGCGCATCCGCTCCACCAGGTGCGGGGGAAGGTTGCGCAGCACGCTGCGGCAGTCGGTGACGGGGGTGGCGCCGCCCTGCTCGGGTGCGCTCAGGCAGCCGAAGAGCAGCAGCCCGGGGAAGGTGAGGGTGTAGCTGTTCTCGTTGTGGGGCCTGATCGGCTGGGCGGCCGGCAGGTCCGTGGAGGAGTAGACGCCACCGCCGAAGTCGCTGCGGGGCGTGGCCTTCTCCCGGTACGGGGTGCGCCGCGGTACGAGCAGGTCGCGGACCTGTGCGAAGGCCTCGACGCTGTGCACGGGCAGGCCGCGTAAGTAGACGGCGCCGTGCTCCCGCAGGCCGGCCAGCAGTTCGGTGTGCGTGGACTCCAGCCAGGCGACGGCCTCCTCGACGCCGGACAGGTCGGGGGCCTCGAGGGTGGCGGGTCTGCCGGGCTCCACGGTCCAGCGGGCGTTCACCGCCGGCCGCCCGTGGCGCCGTGGCGGATCTCCAGGGTGCAGCACTTGACGCTGCCGCCGCCCTTGAGGAGTTCGGACAGGTCGATGCCGACGGGCCGGAAGCCGCGGGCGGCGAGCTTGTCGGCGAGGGCGGTCGCGGCCTGTGGGAGGAGGACGTTGAGCCCGTCGGAGATGGCGTTCAGGCCGAACACCTCGGCGTCCGCCTCGTCGGCGAGGAGCGCGTCCGGGTACAACTCCCGGAGCGTCCGCCGGCTCGCGTCCGAGAAGGCGTCCGGGTAGTACATGATCTCGTCGTCGTCGAGGACGGCGAGCGCGGTGTCGAGGTGGTAGTAGCGGGGGTCGACGAGGGTCAGGCCGACGACGGGCACGCCGAACAGCTCCTGGGCCTCGGCGTGCGCGGCCGGCTCGGTACGGAATCCCGTGCCGGCCAGCACCCGGTCGCCGGCCACCAGGTAGTCGCCCTCGCCCTCGTTGGTGTGGACGGCGTCCCGCACCTCGGTGTGGCCGGCGTTCTCGAACCATTCGCGGTACGCGGCGGCCTCGGCGGCCCGCTGCTCGTAGCGGAAGTTGGCGACCAGGACCCGGCCGTCGTGGACGGTGGCGCCGTTCGCGGCGTACACCATGTCGGGCAGGCCGGGCAGCGGCTCGATCAGCTCGACGGTGTGGCCGAGCTCCTGGTAGAGCTCGTACAGCCGCTCCCACTGGAGCACGGCCAGCGCGGTGTCGACCGGCTTGGCGGGGTCCATCCAGGGGTTGATGCGGTAGTCGACGGTGAAGTGCGTGGGGCGGCACATCAGGTAGTGCCGGGGGCGGGCCGTGCGGGCCGGGTGCCGCTGTTCGGACATGGGGATCTCCGAGTCGGGTGGGCGGGGCGGGGGCGGGGAGGGCCGGACCGGGCCGGCTAGGGCTCGCGGGTGAGGGCGATCAGGGAGCCCGGGCGCATGTCGGTCCAGGTCCGCTCGATGTGGTCCAGGCAGGCGGCCCGGGTGTCCTCGCTGTGGGCGACGGTCCATCCGGCGGGCACGTCGATGGCGGCGGGCCAGAGCGAGTGCTGGTTCTCCTCGTTCGTCAGGACCAGGTAGTCGCCGTCGTCGCCCTCGAAGGGGTTGGCCATGGGGGATTCCCTCTCTCGTGGATGGGGGTGGTGGGGGTTTCGGGCACGGCGGCGCACCGGCGTGGCGTACACCGGTGACCGGCGTGCGGAACGGGTGACGGATGCCCGCCCTACGCGGCGCGGACGGCGCCGACGCTCCACTCGCGCAGGAGCGGGGACATGGCCAGCGCGCGCCGGCAGATGCCGAGGGCGGCGGCCGCGGCGGTGGCCTCGGACCGGGCCAGGGTGAAGATCCCCAGGTGGACGTGGCCGGGAGCGCAGCGGATGCTGACGTGCTCCAGGCGGTCCTCGGCGACTGCCGCGACCCACAGCACGGCGGACACCTGCGCTGCGTCGAGTACCTGACGGGCGCCGGGCCCGGTGGCGGTCAGAGTGATGGCGGTCAGTCGCATGGTCGGGGGTGCGTCAGTCCCAGATCACAGCGGCCGCACCACCCGGGTGGTCGGGACCTGGCGGACGGCTGCGGCCGGTGCGGCGGGGCCGTCGGGGACACGGGTGCGGACTGCCATGGGAAACACCTCGTCTGATCGGGCTGACCGGGCTGGTGGTGCTGCTGGAGCAGACCGGGTGGCGGGGTGTGCCGCGCCGTCCCGGTGGAACCATCCTGGTCGGCGGCCCCTCGGCCCGGGAAGCGTTTCGGGCCGGTCCAAACCGTCCAGGCCGGTTTGTGACACGGTCGGCGGGACCTGCATTCAATGCGTGTTGATCCGCTGTTGACCGCCTCGGCCCACACTGTCCGCCACGGGGCACATGTCACATGAATGGGGAACGAATGTTCGCTACGCTCGGCCTGGAGACGACGGACGAGGCCGTCTACCGAGAGATGGTGGAGTCCCCCGCCCTGGGCGTCGAGGAGATCGCGGCCCGCCTGGCGACCAGCTCCGACCGCGTCCGCGCCTGCCTGGACAAGCTGTTCGAACTCCGGCTGATCCAGGAGTCCTTCGAGGCGCCCGGCCGCTTCGTGGCCGTGGAGCCGGCCGTGGGCCTCCAGCAGTTGCTGGCCCGGCAGCACGACGAACTGATCGAGCGCCAGCGGCAGATAGCCGCGAGCCACGCCTCGTTCGTCCGCATGCTCGCCCACACCGGAACCCGCCCCTCCGACGGCGGCGGCGTCGAGCGGCTGGAGGGCATGGACGCGGTCCAGCGGCGGCTGCAGGAACTGGCCCGCGAAGCGGTCCGCGAAGTGCTGACGTTCATGCCGGGCGGCCCCCAGTCGGCGGCGGCTCTGCGGGCGGCGCGGCTCAACGACGGGCACGCCATGGACCGCGGGGTGACGATCCGTACGATCGGCCTGGACGGGATCCGCGAGGACGCCGCGACCCTCGACTACGCGCGGTGGCTGACCGACCAGGGCGGCGAGTTCCGCACCGCGGCGAGCCTGCCGCCGCGGATGGTCGTCGTCGACGGGGCCTCGGCCCTGATCCCCATCGATCCGGACGACACCCGCAAGGGCGCCCTGTACCTCTCCGGCCCGGCGCTGCTGGCCCCCCTGACCGCCCTCTTCGACCAGACCTGGGAACGGTCCGCCCCGCTCGGCTCCGGCCCCGCGCTGTCCGGCCACGAACGCGCCCTGCTCTCCTACATCGCCCAGGGACACACGGACGAGTTCGCCGCCAGACAACTCCACATCTCCCCCCGCACCGCCCGCCGCACGATGGCCTCCATCATGGACCGCCTGGGCGCGCGCAGCCGCTTCGAGGCGGGCCTGAAGGCGGCACGGCTGAGCTGGCTGTGACAGCCCGCGCCGGCAGCCGGGAGGGCCCCCGGCGGTCCGCTCAGAGCCGGCCGAGTTCCTCGACGAGGTCGTCCAGGCCCAGCGACCCCTGGGACAGGGCCGCCATGTGCCAGGCCCTGGCGTCGAAGGAGCCGCCGCGCGCGGCCCGCGCCCGCTCCCGCCCCAGCAGCCAGGCCCGTTCGCCCAGCTTGTAGCCGATGGCCTGGGCCGGCACCGAGAGGTAGCGGACCATCTCGCTCTCCAGGAAGTCGGCGGGACGGCCGCAGTGCGCGGCGAGGAACCGCTGCGCCAGCGCCGGGGTCCAGCGCTCGCCCGGGTGGAACGGGGAGTGCGCCGGGATCTCCAGCCGCAGGTGCATGCCGATGTCGATGATCACGCGGACGGCCCGCATCATCTGCCCGTCGAGGTAGCCGAGCCGGCGCTCGGCGTCCGTGAAGAAGCCCAGCTCGTCCATGAGCCGCTCGGCGTACAGCGCCCAGCCCTCGGTGTCCGCGCCGACCACCCCGACCGTCGCCTGGTAGCGGGAGAGCCGGTCCGCGACGTGCCTCCACTGCGCCAGCTGCAGATGGTGGCCGGGCACTCCCTCGTGGTACCAGACGGCGGTCAGGTCGTAGACGGGGAAGCGCGTCGCGCCCATCGTCGGCAGCCAGGTCCGGCCGGGCCGGGAGAAGTCCTCGGAGGGGGCGGTGTAGTACGGGGCCGCGGCGCTGCCCGTCGGCGCGATGCGCACCTCCACCCTCTTCACCCGCTCGGCGAGATCGAACTGCGTTCCGTCCAGTGCGATGATCGTCTCGTCCGTCAGCTCCTGCAGCCAGGCCCTGACCTCCGCGACGCCCTCGATGTGGACCCCGTGCTCGTCGAGGTGGGCCAGCGCCTCCCACGGGCCCGCACCGGGCAGCACCCTGGCGGCCTCGCGGCGCATCTCGGCCAGCAGCCGGTGGTATTCGGACCACCCGTAGGCGTACGCCTCGTCCGGGTCGAGGTCGGCGCCGTTGAACTGCCGCGCCCACAGGGCGTACCGGTCGCGCCCCACCGTGTCCGGGGAGTCCTCGACGGCGGGGGCGTAGACGTCGCGCAGCCAGTCGCGCAGCGCGCCCACCGCGTCGTCGGCACGCCGGGCCGCGGCGTCCAGGCCGGTGCGCAGGCGGTCCGGGCCGGCCGCGGCGAAGTCCTGGAACCAGCCGCCCGCGGTCTCCGCCCAGGCGGTCAGTTGGCCGATCAGCGCGCCGACCGCGCGGGGGCCGCCGTGCAGGGAGCGCTCCAGGCCCAGCGCCAGAGCGGCCCGGTATCCCTCGAGCGCGCCGCCGACGGCATCCAGCCGCTCCGCGACCGCCGCCCAGTCCTCCTCGGTCTCCGTCGGCATCACGGTGAACGCCTTGCGGACGGTGTGCACCGGCGAGCGCAGGTTGCTGACCGCGCACAGCCCCTCCCCCGCGTCGTGCACGGCGAGCTGAGCGGTCAGCCGCTCGCGCAACAGCCGTCCGCAGCGCCGCTCGGGCCCGTCACCGGTACCCGCCCGTGCCTCGGCCTCGTCCAGCCGCCGGAGCGTGGCGAGCGCCAGATCGGCGAGCGCCTGCTGCCCGTCGGGGGAGGGGTCGGGGAGGCGGCGATGGCTCTCGGCGACGCCGAGGTTCGAGCCGGTGGCCGGGTCGAGGGCGACCAGGGCCTCGACGTAGTCGTCGGCGACCTGCCGGGGCGACACGCTGCTGAGGGTCTTCGACATGCGGCCATCCTGGTACGCCGGGCGCGGCGCGGGACCGGAACGGTCCCGGCCGACGCCTCTTTCCGGCCAGTCATGTGACGAACGGGCCGCGGGCGAGGAGCGCTCCGGGCCCCCTCACTCCCCCGTCGTCCCGTCCGCCTCCTTGATGTCGGAGATCAGCTTCGTGTTCAGGTCGGACTGCACGCTCACATAGGTGTACGTGGGCTTCGCCTCGTCGCCCCAGGCCAGCCGGACGCGCGTCCAGGTGTGGCCCGCGCCGCTGTTGTCGTAGCTCACGCGCCACGCGTGCGGGGTGTTCTGCGCGCGGAGGACCCCGTCCGCCCCGTGCTTGCGCTCCCAGGCCGCCAGGCGCCCGCGGAACTCGCGGGTCAGGAAGTGCGCGCGCAGGGCGTCGGACAGGGCCCCGTCCGGGGTGCCCGTGCGGGCGTCCACGTACGCGCCGTAGAAGGCCGCCACCCGGTCGACGGCCGAGGACGGGCTGCCCTCGTGGTCCGGCGCGGGCTGCGTGGCTCCGGCGGGGGCGCCCGCAGGCGCCGCGAACGCGCCGGCGGACGTCGTCAGCGCGGCGAGGACGGCGAGCGCCGCCCCCGTGCGCCAAGTGGTGCGCCACGTCGTGCGGGATATGGACATGGGTCGTGCCCCCAATCGCAGGGCGCCGCTCGCGGCAGCGCATCGCTGTTCACCTTGCAGAGCGGACGAGTTACCCGGATGGGTTCCTTCCATGCACGCGGCCTCCCCTGTCCGTGCGGCCGGTGGGGCTGGCATAGTTCCGGCGCACAGGAGCGGATCGCCGCGCGGGACGCGATCCCTGCGCAGCACCGTCGCGGAACCGAAGTGCCGAACCGAAGTGCCGAACCGACGTGCAGAACAGAAAGGTGCCCCCACCCCATGCGCCGTCTGCTCATCGCCGCCCTCTCGCTCGTCCTGTCCGCCGTCGCCCTCGGCGCCGCTCCGCCCGCCCTGGCCGCCGGCACTCCTCCCGATCCTGTGGTGTTCGTGCACGGCGCCAACGCGGACCCGGGCGTCTGGGGCGAGATGCGTGCCGACTTCGTCCGCGCCGGGTATCCCGAGGACCGGCTCGCGGCCTGGTCGTACGACACCCGCCAGTCGACGAACGAGGTGCTCTCCGGCCGGCTGGCCTCCTACGTCGACGCGGTGCTGGCCCGCACCGGGGCCTCGCGCGTGGACATCGTCGCGCACAGCCTGGGCAGCCTGCCCTCGCGCTGGTACGTGAAGTTCGGCGGCGGCGCGGACAAGGTCGGGCACTGGGCGTCGCTGGCGGGGCCCAACCACGGGACGACCACGGCCTGGGCGTGCGCGCTGTGGAACCAGGCCTGCAAGGACATGACTCCCGGTTCGTACGTCCTGACGCGGCTCAACTCCGGTGACGAGACTCCCGGCGCCACGCGCTACGGGACGTGGTCGTCGCCGTGCGACGGCGTGATCGTCCCGGTCTCGAGCACCGAGCTCGACGGCGCCGTCAACACCCGGGCCGAGGGCTGCCCCACCCACAACGGGCTGCTGACGGACGACACGGTCTCCCGGCAGGTCCGCGCCTTCCTCACTCGGCCGTAGGGGCCGGCGCCGGGACGGCGGGCAGCGAGACGACCATCGTCAGGCCGCCGCCTGGGGTGTCCTCGGGGGTGAGCGTGCCGCCCATGGCCTCGGTCAGGCCCCGGGAGAGGGCCAGGCCCAGGCCGAGGCCGGTGGTGTTGTCGGTGTCGCCGAGCCGCTGGAACGGCGCGAAGGCCCGCTCCCGGTCGGCGGCGCGGATCCCGGGCCCCCGGTCGACGACGCGCAGCTCGACGCGGCCGGCGAGGACGCTGGCGGTGACGGTGACCGGACGGCCGGGCGGCGAGTGGCGGGCGGCGTTGGCGACCAGGTTGGCAAGGACGCGCTCGAGCAGCGGCGGGTCGGCGAGCACGTCCGGTACGGGCGTCAGGTCCTGGGCGACGACGGGGTCGGCCGGCGGCTCGGGCAGGCTGTCCAGGGCGGGCGGGAGCACGTCGGCGAGCGCGGTGGGCTGCAGGTGGAGGGTCAGGGCGCCCGCCTGGATGCGGCTCATGTCGAGGAGGTTGTCCACCAGCCGGTTGAGCCGGGCCAGGGACTCCTCGGCGGTGGCCAGCAGTTCCTCCTTGTCCTCGTCGGAGAAGCGCACGTCCCGGCTGCGCAGGGAGCTGACGGCCGCCCAGCCGCTGGCCAGCGGGGTGCGCAGGTCGTGGCTGACGGCGGCGAGCAGGGCGGTGCGCATGCGGTCGGCGGCCCTGACCGGTTCGATCTCGGCCGCCGCCTCGGCGAGGCGGGCGCGTTCCACGGCGGCCGTCAGATGGGCGGCGAAGGCGGTGAGCACCCGCCGTTCGGTGGCGGGCAGGTCGCGGCCGCGCAGGACGAGCAGGCGGTCCTCCCCCACCGGCACCCGGATCCCGGTGCCGTCCCCGTCGTCCGGCGCGCGGCCTGCCCGTACCGTTTCCCCGTCCCCGTGGCGCGGGCGCAGTTCGACGGACTCCATGCCGAAGGTCTCGCGGGTGCGTTCCAGCAGGACGGGCACGTCCTGCTCGCCGCGCAGGATGCCGCCCGCGAGCGAGGACAGGGTCTGGGCCTCGGCGGTGGCGCGGGCGGCGCGGCGGCTGAGCCGCAGCGAGCGGTCCACGACGGCGGCGACGGTGACGGCGACGAGCGCGAACACCACCAGGGCCAGGACGTTGTTGGCCTCGGCGATGGTGAAGCGGCCGGCGGGCGGGATGAAGTAGTAGTTGAGCAGGAGCGAGGCCGCGAGGGACGCCAGCAGGGCGGACAGCACCCCGCCGATGCAGGCCACGCCGACGACGGCCACCAGGAAGATCAGGGCCTCGCTGGTGAGGTTGAGGTTGAGGGCGTCGGCGACGGCCGGGCGCCGCAGCAGCAGGGTCAGCAGGGCGGGCAGCGCGAGTCCGGCGAGGGGCCCGCCGAGCCGGCGGGCGAGGGCGAGGTCCCGGCCGGGGGCGGGCCGGCCGCGCCCCCGCCCGGCCCGCTCGTGGGTGACCAGGTGGACGTCGATGTCCCCGGAGGCCTCGACCACCGCCTCCCCCACCCCGCGTGTGGCGAGGACGCGCTGCAGCCGGCCGCGGCGGCTGACGCCGACCACGATCTGGGTGGCGTTCTCGGCGCGGGCGAACTCCAGCAGGGCCATGGGCACGTGGTCGCCGACCACGGTGTGGTAGCTGCCGCCCAGGCTCTCCACGAGCTGCCGCTGTCGGGCCAGCGCGGCGGGCGAGGCCCCGGCGAGGCCGTCGCTGCGGGCGACGTGGACGGCGAGGAGGTCCCCGCCGGAGGACCGGGCGGCGATGCGGGCGGCGCGGCGGATGAGGGTGTCGCCCTCGGCGCCGCCGGTGATGCCGACGACCACGCGTTCCCGGGTCTCCCACACGCCGCCGATACCGTGCTCGGCACGGTATCGGTGCAGGGTCTCGTCGACCCGCTCGGCGACCCACAGCAGGGCCAGCTCGCGCAGGGCGGTGAGATTGCCGACGCGGAAGTAGTGCGAGAGCGCGGCGTCGATCTCCTCGGGGGCGTGGATGTTGCCGTGGGCCATGCGGCGGCGCAGCGCCTCGGGTGCCATGTCGACGAGCTCGATCTGGTGGGCGCGGCGTACGACCTCGTCGGGTACGGTCTCGTGCCGCGGCACTCCGGTGATCTTCTCGACGACGTCGCTGAGGGACTCGAGGTCCTCGATGTTGACGGTGGTGACGACGTCGATTCCGGCCCTCAGCAGTTCCTCGACGTCCTGCCAGCGCTCGGGGTGGCCGGCGCCCGGGGCGTTGGTGTGGGCCAGTTCGTCGACGAGCGCCACGTCGGGGCGGCGTTCGAGGACGGCGGCGAGGTCGAGCTCGGCGTACTCCACCCCCCGGTGGGTGCGGCGCAGCCGGGGCAGGATCTCCAGGCCCTCGAGCATCTCCTCGGTGTGCGGGCGGTGGTGGCACTCGGCGAGGGCCACGACGACGTCGGTGCCGCGCAGGGAGCGGCGCCAGCCCTCGTCCAGCATCCGGTAGGTCTTGCCGACTCCCGGGGCCGCGCCGAGGAAGACCTTCAGTGTGCCGGGGCGACGGCCCGGCGTGTCGGACGGAGCACCGGCCTGGGGCATGGTGCCGCTCCTTCGTCTCGGGGGCGGCGGCGCGCCGCCCGGCGGCCTGCGGGGTTATGACCCATCGTCAGGTCGCCGGGGCGGGCGGCGGCAGGCCGGGCCGCGACGTTGACGCGATTCTGACTGCGGCGCGGGGCGCGGCCAAGCGCTCTTGTCGAAGTCCGGTGCGGTACCCGCGCCCCGTAAGGGGCGCGGGGAACCGCGCGAGAGGCCCCACCGGCCCGCGGACGAACGCGAACGCACTACCGGCGGAGCGCTCAGTGCCGCTCGTCCACCACCGCCCGCAGCTTTCCGCTGGACGCCGTGCGGTGGAAGTCCGCGGTGTCCGCCGTCTCGACCACGAGGTCGAGCAGGCGCTCCTCGACGGCCGACCGCAGCTCCGGGTAGCCGGCGAGGAGGGCGGTGCGCAGGTCGTCCGGCGTCGCCGTGGGGGTGTCCTCGACGCGGACGGTGAGCCGCTCGCGCGGGCCCGCGTCGGTGAGGAGCACCTGGAGTTCGCCGGCGTAGCCGCGGTCCTCCTCGGCGATGGCGACGATGCGCCGGTAGTTGAGGAAGTACGTGGCCACGCGCATCACGTCGCCGAGCCTGCCGAGCAGTTCGAAGCGCGGGGCGTGGCTTCCGCAGGGGCAGCGGCCGGGAAGGGCGCGGCCGAGGTCGCCGATCACGTAGCGGCCCAGGTTCTGGCCGCGCCGGGCGTGGGTGGTGAAGACCAGGCGGCCGGTGTCGCCGGGCGCCACGGGGCGGTCGGCGTCGGTCTCGAGGATCTCGAGGGTGTGCAGGTCGGCGTGCAGGTGGTGGACGCCGCCGGTGCTCTCGGCGCACTGGTAGCCCAGGGGGCCGAGGTCGGTGCTGCCGTAGGTGATCGAGCGTATGGTCTCGATGCCGAAGGTCTCGGCGAGGGTGCGGCGCTGTTCGGCCGTGAAGTGCTCGCCGCCGTAGAAGATCCTGCGGATGCCGCCGTAGGCGCGCAGTCGTTCGCCCTCCTCGTGGAGGAGCTGCCACAGGTACGAGGGCATGCCGAAGAGGGTGTCGACCTCGTGGGCGACGATCGCCTCGGCCGTGGCCCGGTGGTCGGCGCTCGCCGCGATGGGCATCTGGACCCCGCCCAGCCGCTCCAGGATGGAGAAGAAGCTGATGAAGCCGCCGTACATGCCGCCGCAGTAGAAGAGGTTGGCGGTGCGGTCGCGTGCCGGGTCGTAGCCGGCGGCCAGCAGGCCGCGGGCGGCGGCGTGCATCTGGGTGTCGTAGTCGTCGTAGGTGAACAGGGACAGGGCCGGCGTGCCCGTGCTGCCGCCGCTGCGGAAGTACAGCTCGGCGTCGCGCCGGTCGACACCGTGGTTGAGTTCCTGGACGGCGGTCTTGTCCAGCAGGGGTCCGCTCGGCGCGGGGAACTGCACCGGGCGCGCCAGGTCGTCGAGGCACGCGGTGGTGGCGAAGCGCTCGTCGGCCTGGACGGCGACGCGGCGGCTGTAGCGCTGCAGGGCGTAGACGCCGTCGTGCGGCTCGCCGGAGTAGCCGGACTGCATGGCGCCGACCGGGGTGACGCGGGTGGCGCCCGCGGCCAGGGTCAGCCGGGCGAGCTCGGCGGTGTCGGTGCGGTTCCCGGCGATGCCCGCGGTCTGCAGGTAGCGGCGCATGGGGCGCAGGGTGGCCAGGATGTTCCGGCGGGGCAGCGGCTTGACCCACACGCTGCGGTGCAGCGGGGAGGCGGTGAGGGCGGGCCGGGTGTCGGCCATGACGCGCCAGGAGCCGTCGGGGGCGCTGACGACGTGGGTGAGGCCGAGGTGTTCCTCGAGGCGGGCGATGAGCTCGGTGGTGGTGAGCTCGGCCTCCTCGGCGGGGTCGGGCCCGTCCGTGGGCGGTTCGGCGGGCGGCATGGCGGCCAGGACGGTCGCGAAGCGATCGGCGAAGGCGAAGACCTCGTCGGCATCCTCGGTGTCGAGGTAGACCACCTGGGGGCTGGAGCAGGCCTGCTGCTCGTAGAGGCACACGTCGGCCGCGAGGGCGTCGAGGACCTCCGCGTCCTGCCAGGCGTCGCGCGTGAGGTAGGCGAAGGAGATCTTGTGTCCCCACTCCACCAGGCGGCAGCCGGCCGGCACATGGGCGGCGACGCCCTCGACGGCGGCCTCGCCGCCCCATACGGCGACGGCGTCGGCCGGGGCGCACATCAGCCGCAGCCACTCCTGCCGCGCGGAGGAGAAGCGCAGCACGATGACGCGCTCGGCGATGGCCCCGCTCTCGTCGAGGGCGGCCAGTTCGGCGAGGAGGTGCTGGGCGAGGAGGGTGTCGGAGCCGCTGGTCTTGAGGATGTTGACGTTGCCGGCGAGCAGCCCCTCGACGAGGCTGAGGGGGGCGACGGTGGCGGCGTTGCCGGGGGCGATGTGGGCGACGAGGCCGACCGGGGCCCAGGCCTCGTAGACGGTCTCCCGGGCGTCGGGGCGGCCGAGCCGCTGCGGGGCGGTGCCGCCGAGCTCGCGGCGGAGCTTGCGGGTCAGCTCCCGGCGGCCGAGGAAGGCGCCGAGCTCGGCGAGCACGCCCGCGTCCTCGCCCTCCGGCAGGTGCCGGGCGAGGCGGGCGTGGGTGGGGTGGGCGGGGTCGAGCAGGGCGGTCGCCAGCGTGTCGCAGGCGGCCAGGAGGGTCTCCGTCTCCAGGGGCCTGGCCAGGGCGGCCTCGACGGCGGCGGGCAGTCCGGCCAGGCGCCGGCCCGCCTCCTCGTCGTCGATGAAGGCGCCCTGCCAGTAGTGCGGGTGGTGGGTGGTCCCGTTGGTCACGACATGCCCTTCATCAGTTCGGCGGCGGCCACCGCGCAGCTCTTGTTGCGGCTCACTCCGGCGCGGCCGTGGATGACGAACCAGTCGGTGTCCAGTTCGCAGCCGCACTCCTCGCCGGGGTGCAGGGAGGCGAGGTCGCCCATGACGACGCTCTGCGCCGGTACGGACGTGATGTAGGGGGACACCAGGTGCAGGTAGCCCCGCTCGCCGTGGCCGAGCGGCTCCAGCGTGCGCGTGGAGCGGATGAACACGCGGGACCAGACGGGCGCGTGGAGGTTGTGGTGCGAGCACTCGATGTAGGGGACGCAGTGCTCGACGGAGCCGAAGGTGTCGCGGATCCGCTCGGAGGGGACGCCGAGCTGTTCGGTGACGCGGGCGTAGAGCTCGTGCTTGCCGATCTGCCGGTCGGTGTGGCCCTTCCAGCCGCCGCCGAGGATGATCAGGGAGCCCTCGGGGAGCGTCAGCGGCGGCAGACCCATGGCGCTCATCCGCTCCAGGGTGAACCAGAGGAACGCCGGGAAGCCCAGGATGCGCACGGGCGCGTCCTCCTCGGCGAAGCGGCGCAGGGCGGCGACACAGCCGAAGGGGTCGAACTCATGGCCGTTGCCGGTGTCGCGCAGGGCGTACTCGACGTGCCGCGCGGGGGCGAAGTCGCACAGGTAGTTGTCGGTGAAGGCGGTGCCCAGCTTGAGGTCGCGGGCGGGCTCGTAGCTGTAGAGCAGGTAGTTGACCGGCTGGTCGGGGGTGATCCAGCCGTTGCGGTCGAAGATGCGGGCGACCATGCGCTGGGCGGAGCGGATGGTCCACTCGTCGAAGAACATCTGCGACTTCTGGCCGGTGGTACCGGACGAGGTCAGGTGCAGGTGCACGTCCTCCCGGGGGATGGAGAGGACCTCGTGGCGCTTGAAGAAGTTCGCGTGGACCAGCGGGGCGTCGTAGGGGGTGGGCGGCCGCTCGCCGGCGTGGAGGCTCCGGAAGAAGGGCGAACGGTCCGCGTGCCAGGCGTTGGTCTCCGCCATGGCGGCGGCGAACAGCTCCTCCTCGGCGGGGCCCGAGGCGTACGGGTCGGTCAGGTCGCACAGCCGCTGCACGTGGGACAGCAGGGCCGGGTCGGGGACGGCGACCGGGGCGAGATGGGGATTGACGGGGGTCATGGGGCAACCTCGAGTGTGGGCAGGTACGTCGACGCCCAGGCCGACGCATAGGCGTCCAGGTACGGCTGGAGCTGTTCGTCGACGACCACGCCGCGGAAGTCGATCTGCTCGGCGGCGCGGGACATCACGACGTAGTCGTGGAAGCGGTCGCCGTCGGCCTCGGGGCGCATCGCGGGGTAGAGGGCGCTGGGGATGAAGCCCTGGGCCAGGAAGGCCGAGAGCAGCCCGTGCTCGGAGAGCGGCAGCAGCGCCTCGACGTAGCCGGTGCCGGCCCGGGTGAGGGTCCGGGTGATCGCCTCCAGGCAGTCGGCGGCGACGGCCGGGCCGGGGTGGGCGGCGACCAGGGCGCAGTAGCGTCCGGTGCGGTTGAGGTAGGCGTACACCTCGAAGCGGTCGTCGTCGGCCACCAGCAGGGTGTTGGGGGTGTGCAGCGGGTAGAACCAGCGGTCGGCGTCGGGGAAGCGGTCGTGGAAGCGGCGGCGTACGAAGCCGGGGGCCTCGATCATCTCCAGCCGCGCCGGCGTCGTGCTCGCCCGCGTGGGCAGCGGCGCGGTGACGGCGGTGTCCGCGTAGTCGATGCCCAGGTTGCGCTCGACGGTGCGCAGCAGGGGCGCGAGCGGGGCCGGCACTTCGGGGACGGGGACGCGGCGGTCCAGGACCCCGGCGGAGTGACGCGCGTAGAGTGCGAGGCTTTCCCGGCTGCTGAGGTCCACGGCGTTGGGCAGGATGCCCAGCGGCCGGAAGCCGTTGCGGGAGACCACGCGCTGCGGGCCGGCGCTGACGGTGCGGACGGTGGCGTACACCGAGTCCAGCCGCCCGGTCTCCAGCATCCGCGCGCACAGCTCCTCGGTCAGCGTCCCGGCCAGGCCGGCCGCCCGGTGGTCCGGGTGGACGGCGAGGCCCTCGAGCTTGCCGGTGCGGCTGCCGGCCTCGCTGCGGATGGCGGCGGATCCGGCGAGGCCGCCGGTGCGCGGGCAGCGGGCGACGAGCCAGAGGGAGTGCGGGTCCGCGATGAGGCGGGACATCTCCACGGGGTCGGTGCCGAGGGCGACGGGGTAGTGCGGGCCGTAGACGGCGTAGTACAGCTGGCGCAGGTCGGCGATGTCGGCGGGGGTCGCCGCGTCGATGACGATGGTCATGCCCGTCCTCCCGCGCCGGCGGTCTCCGGCGTCCGCTCGTCGGCGGGCTCCTGCCCGTCGGTGCTCTCGCGCCCGTCGGTGCTCCCGCGCAGCAGGGCCAGCGCGCAGGCGGCCGGGATCAGTCCGGCGGCCTGGATCAGGCACAGGACGCGCACGGAGAGGTGGTCGCCCAGCAGGCCGAAGAGGAGCGAGGCGAGGGGGAACGTCGCGCCCAGCACCGCCTGCATCACCGCGAAGAAGCCGGGCTTGTCGGCGGTGGGTACGAGCCGCTGGAACAGCGCCACGAACCGCACGCCGATCACGCCCACGCACCAGCCGGCCGCCACCAGGCAGCCCGCCATGACGAACCGTCCGGCCACCAGGCCGGGGACGGCGAACGCGGCGGCCATCACCCCCAGCAGGCAGGCGCCGAGGGCGGTGGGGCGGCCGGGCACCCGGGCGCCGGTGAAGGAGCCGATCAGCGTGCCGACGCCCAGCGAGGCCTCGAGCAGGGCGACGGTGGAACCGCCGTCGCCGAGGACGGACTTGGTGTAGAGCGGGATGACGACGAAGACCGCGGTGGTGAAGAGGTTGGCGGCGGTGAAGCAGAGCAGGATCCTGCGGACCTGGGGCAGGCCGGCGAGGATCTGACGCAGCGTCCGGGGCGCCGGGGCGGCCTCCGGGTCGCCGTCGGCGGTGGCGGCCGCGGCCGGGCGGAAGCGGACGGTCGCGATGAGCACCGCGGCCGTGACGTAGGCGCAGGCGCAGCCCACGGCGAGGCCCGCGACGCCCGCCCGGTCGACGATCAGGGCGCCGAGCAGGGCCCCGCCGAGGCTGGCCAGCGACTGGGTGGACAGCTCGAAGCCGGTGGCGGCCTCGATGTCCTCGTCGTCGACGAGGTCGGGCACCGAGGTGGTCAGACAGGGGTCGAAGAAGGCCTGGCAGGCGGCGAGGGCGAGCGTCGCGGCGTACGCGGCGGCGAGCGGCAGCCCGCTCGCACAGGCCCAGGCGGCCAGCACCGCGGCGATGGCGCCCGCCGCGCCGGCGGCGGCGCGCAGCACGGAGCGGGGGGCGAAGCGGGCGACGGTCCGGGCGACGACGGGCGCCAGGGCCACGGCGGGCAGCGTGCTGACGGCCATGAACAGCCCCGAGGCGAGTCCCCGGCCGCCGCTGACGGCGTAGGCGACCAGCCACCAGGAGATGCCGACCTGGAACATCCGCACCGCGGCCTGGGTCAGGACCTGGCCCAGCCAGACGGTTCCGAAGGCCCGGTTGCGCAGGACGAGGGGCAGGCGGCGGCCTTCGGCGGCCGCCGGAACGGAGGTGGTCATGCGGTCGGCCTCTCGTCGATGACGCGGACGAGCTTGCCGGAGCGGGAGTTGACGACGAGGTCGCTGTGGCGTGCCCATTCCACGGTCATGGGGTGGACGTAGCCGGCGTCGACGCTGTCGGGGTACAGCGGACGGGCGGCGTTCAGCTCGGCCACGACGGCCTTGGCGAGCACCTCGAGCTCGGCGGCGTCGTCGTCGCCGGGGGCGGTGGCCAGGCGGAGTACGAGCTGGTCGCGGCCCTCGTGGCGGCGCACCACCAGCTGGGTGCCCATGACGCGGCCGTCGGTGTCCGCGGCGGCGACGGCGGCGAGCGCGTCCTGCGAGTACAGCGACACGGGCCCGACGCGTACGCCCTCCTCGGCGCGGCCGAGGATGCGGAAGTGGCCGGCGGCGCGGTCGGTCCACTCCGCGCGGTCGCCCGCGGGGTAGCGGATGACGGGCATGAGCCTGCGGAAGAGCTGGGTCACCACGACGCGTCCGGCGCGGCCCTCCTCCTCGATGGGCTCGTCGGTGGTCTCGTCGAGGATCTCGACGACGGTGTGCGGAGAGAAGACGCGGTGCACACGGGGGTCGGGGCCGGGCACGGGGCGGCCGAGGAGGCCGGCGTCGACGCTGGCATACCCGAGGGAGCGCGCCTCGGCGTGCGGGAAGGCGGCGGCCAGCAGCCGGCGCTGGTCGTCGAAGAGGGCCTCGCCGCCGAAGAACAGCAGCTCCACGGAGGGAAGTTGACGGCCCGTCGCCACCACGTGCTCGGCGAGCCGGCACAGGGTGGTCGGGGTGCCCGCCACGACCTGCGCGCCGAAGTCCTCGAGCGTGGGGACCGTGGTCTCCAGGGGGGCGGCACCGCCGATGGGCAGGCGGACGTTGTCGACGGGGGCGTGGGCGAGGGAGTCGAGGACGAAGAGGAAGCTGGCGTAGAGCTCTCCGGCGTAGAAGAGGTCCGCCACCCGGTGGCCGGGACGCAGGCCCGCCTCGACGAGCCCCTGACCGAAGGCGGTGACGAACTCCCGCCACTCCTCGCGGGTGAAGCAGGAGAACTTCGGTGCGCCGGTGGTGCCACCGGTCTTGTAGACGACCGCCTCGCCGAGCGGGGCGGTCAGCACGGTGTTGTCCTGGAGGGTGTTCGCTGCCCAGAAGGCGTTCTGGTCGACGACGGGGAGATCGGCGAGACGGTCCGTGCCGGCCGGCAGGTGTGCGTAGAGCGCCGAGTAAAAGGGAGAGTTATGGCGGGTGAAACGTATGAGGTCCGATAGCGGATGAACGGACATGCGGCCTTTGCCTAGGTGATGCGGGACAGGGCTGGAGATGGTGCGGCATGGCGATGCGCGGCGGGGAAGGGTTCTCCCGCCACGTGCCTGTGCGAGGTGTTCCGCGGGAGGAGGCGCGCAGCGCGTGCAACGCACTCCCGACGTCGCTCCGGCGTCGCGTCCGACGCTCCGTCACGAGGGAACGCCGAAAAACATATCGCAAAATCCCCGAATCTCTGAACACATGTCAGGCAAAGGTGGCCTGAAACCTTACTTTCTTCGGTCTGACCGCCTCAGGACCCCAAGCCTGCGTCGCGCGCCAGCAAGGCGGCCTGCACGCGGTTGTCGCATGCGAGCTTGGCGAGGATCCGACTCACATACGTCTTCACCGTGGCCTCGCTCATATGGAGCCGCCTGCCCGCGTCGGCGTTGGAGAGCCCCTCGCCCAGCAGGGCCAGCACCTCGCGTTCGCGGTCGCCGAGCACGGCCACCCGCTGCCGGGCCTCCTCGGCCCGGGTGGCGGCGGCACCGCCGGCCAGGGAGTCGACCACGTGCCGGGTGGCGGCGGGCGAGAGATACGCGTCGCCCGCCGCTGCCGCCCGGACCGCCCCGATCAGCTCGCTCGGGGCGGAGTCCTTGAGCAGGAAGCCCGCCCCGCCCTGGCGCAGGGCCCGCAGGACGTTGTCGCGCTCCCCGAACGTGGTCAGGATCAGCGCCCGTGTGCCCGGCACCGCGCGGCCGAGCTCGCCGAGGGCCGTGAGGCCGTCCATGACCGGCATCCGGATGTCGAGCAGCGCCACGTCCGCCCGGTGCCGCCGGGCCAGCTCGACCGCCTCGCGCCCGTTCGCCGCCTCGGCCACCACCTCGATGTCGTCGGCCGAGGTGAGGATCATTTTGATGCCCGCCCTGATGAGCGGCTCGTCGTCGGCGACGATGACACGGATCACCTGCTGTACTCCTGCTCGGGGTCGCTGTGCGGCGCTAGCTCTTGACGTGGAACTCGCGCTTCTCGGACAGTTTCCCGTCCTTGAAGCAGAAGCGGTACACCGTGTCCGTCAACAGCCCCCGGGAGGTGTCGGTCGACAGCAGGGACAGGCAGCTCATGCCGGCCGGCTCGGCGGGCAGCTTGTCCTCGACGTCGGAGGTGAGGAAGGACTTGCCCTCGGGCAGCTTCTCGCGCACCTGCCGCTCGGGGTCGCCGACCTTGACCGACTCGTAGACCACCGGGTCGATCATGACCTTGTCGGCCTCGTCGACTATCGCCCCTATCCCGAAGACGGCCGCCACGGCCAGCACCACCAGGATCAGCAGGCCGACGACGGCACCGACCAGGCAGCCGTTGCTCTTCTTCGTGCTCATGATGTCCTTGAACTCCTCGCGCGGATCCAGCCGGTCGATGACCGGTCCACCGTCGCCGGGAGCCACCTCTTCCATCTGCTGCCGAAAGTCGTCGGACGCATCGACGAACGTCGCCGTCTTACGGGCCTCCCCCGCCTCGGCGGAGTCGTACGGCAGCACGCCGGCGAGCCGGAAGCCGCCGTCCTCGGCGGGGCCGGTGAACACCATGCCGCCGACCAGCCGGGCCCGCTCCCGCAGCCCGGTCAGGCCCTGGCCGCCGCTGACCGCCTCCCCCTGCCCGGCCGCCCGGGCCTCGCCCGGGGGGACCGGGCCGTTGGCGACCTCCACGAGGAGCGAGTCGGGTTCGTAGCGCAGGTTGACCGCGATGGCCGCGCCGGGCGCGTGCTTGGCGGCGTTGGTCAGCCCCTCCTGCACGATGCGGTATCCCGTGTGGTCGGCGGCGGGGGCCAGCGGCCGGATCTCGCCCGAGCGCTCCACGCCCACCCGCATGCCCGCCGCCACGGCCGCCTCGACCAGCTCCTCGATCCCGGCCACCACCCGGGAGACGGGCTGCTCCTCCTCCGGAGTGCCGTCCTTGAGGATGCCCACGACCTCGCGCAGCTCCTGCATGGCGGCCACCGAGGCCTCCCGCAGCACGCCGACCGCCTCCCGCTGGCGCCCGGTCAGCTCCCGGTCCACCTCCAGCGCGCCGGTCTGCACCGCGATCAGGGCGAGCTGATGGCCCAGGCTGTCGTGCATGTCCTGCGCGATGCGCTGCCGCTCGCGCAAGCGGGCCTGGCTCGCGACCATCTCGCGCTCGCGCAGCAGTTGGACGTTGCGCAGTCTGAGCGTGCGCAGCAGGGTGCGGCGCTGGGTCCAGTAGCGGTTGGTCAGGCCGGGGACGACCGCGAACATCAGGAACAGGGCGGTGCCGAAGACCAGCACGAAGACCGTCTGGTCCGGCGCCTTCCACAGGGCGAACGCCTCGAAGAGCGCGAAGGAGACGGTGAAGGCCACCAGCGCCTGCAGCACGCCGGGGATACGCCGCCCGGCGGACCAGGCGGCCACGCCCAGCAGGAACAGGCCGCCGGACTCCGACAGCGAGCCGATCGCGCCCGCCGCGATCAGCACGCTCGCGGGCAGCGTCCGTCGCAGCAGGGACAGCGCGGCGACGATCAGGCCGGCGCCGATCGCCCAGGGCCAGCCGAAGTCGAGCTCCGACCGGCCCGCGATCAGCCCCAGCGCCAGCGCGAGCACGCCCTCCCCGACCAGCCGCCGCCGGGACCACTGCCCCGGCTCGGTCAGGCGTTGCCACAGGTCACGGGCCCACGATGTCACGTTCACACCGGAACCTTAGGCAGCGCGGCCCACCGGGCACACTCAACGAAGGTCGCGGCGTGGCCCTACGAAAGTCGCACGTCCGCGCGAACCTCGCGGCCTCACGAGCGTCGCGGCCCTACGCCAGTTCCTGATCGGAGCCGCAGTACCGGCATCTGCGGGCGGGCGCGGGCAGGTCCTCGCACAGGCAGGCCGGGCACGTCTTGAGCGGCCCCGGCTCGGCGAAGACGACCATGCCCCGGCGCGCCTGGAGGTGCTTGTACGGCACGACGATGAAGAAAAAGACGACGGCCATGAAAATGACGAAGTAGATGACCGCGGAGATGAACGCCCCGAGGTCGAGATAGGTGGCCTGGTTCCCCGGACGGCCGAGCTGCCAGCCCAGCCCCATGGAGCGCCCGCCCTGAAGGCTGGCGATGATGGGGTTGATCACGGAATCGGTGAACGCCTTGATCAGCGTGGACAGGGCCAGCGCGATGATCAGACCCACGGCCACGGTGACGATGTCACCGCGCATCACGAAACTCTTGAATCCCTTGAGCACGCGCAGCACGCTACCTCCGCACCGCCGGCTTTCCGCGGTGCGGCGCGGGGTCGCGGGGCCCGCGCGCCGGTCACATCGCCGGGTGGGCCTCGACGTGGGTGACCGCCTCGATGTCGTGCCCGGCCTTGTCCAGCAGGTCCCGGGAGAGCTGGTTGAGCGCTCTCGCGGCGGCGACCTCCTCGCCGACCTTCAGCTGCTCGGGGTCGTCGGGGTGCCGCGTGGCGTGGGCTTTCGCCCGGAGCTCAGCGCCGTCGGGAAGCCTCAGCATGGCGGCCGCGCGGGTGCGCTTGTCGACTTCCTCGAATTCGACCTCGACGTGCCATCCAACGATCGTCTTCATAGCGTCCACCTCCTGTAGTACGTATCCAGCGTGCACCCGGAAGGCGGAATGCGACACCGGACGGGCCGCTCGGCCCGCCCGGCGGCGGAGAAACGAAAAGGCGGGAAGGCGCAAACGCTCGACGGAAACGCTCAGGCGGCGGTCGTGCCGAATTCCCGCACCGCGTCCTCGACGATCGCCTGGAGCTTCGCGTGGTGCGCGCCGCGCCAGTACACCCGGCCGCACGCCAGACACTGGGCGAAGACGTCGTACGTACGCCGCGTGCCGTGCTCGAGGTGCTCGCGGACCGCTTCCTTGTCCGCGTCCTGGAGCGGGCCGTTGCAGGCGGTGCAGCGCGTCCACGGTGTCAGGGCCGGCGCGAAGCGGCCGAGGATGTCGCGCAGCTGCTCGTCGGGGCGGTCGCTGTAGACGTACGCCCCCGCCCACAGCTCCCGGCGCCGCAGCAGCCCCCGGTCCCGGGAGAGCATCACCCGTCGCTGGGCCGCCGAGAGGGCGGCCAGCGCCGGGTCGCCGATGTCCTCGCTCTCGTACTCCGCGTCGACGCCCAGCAGGCGCAGCCGCCGTGCGAGGGTGCCCAGGTGCACGTCGAGCAGGAACCGCAGCGGGGCGCCGGGCACCTCCTGGGGGCGGGTGACGGCCTCGACCTCCACGGACTCGCCCGGACCCGGGATGTGGGACCGCGCCACCTCCTTCCCGTCGACGAGCAGCCGGCCGGCCTCGGTGAGCGGAACGCCGAGGGACTCGACCACGTGCCCGAGCGTGGAGACGCCGTCGGTGGTCACCGGCGTGCCCGGCGGGCGGCGGTCGGCGGGAAGGAAAAGCCGCAGCTCAGGGGCGAAGCTGAAGGGAATCTGGGGACCGTTCACGCAGCACAGCATGCCACTGCCGGGCGGCGGAACGCCCGGGGTTTTCCCGGCGGCGGTCCTCGGCAGGACGGGTGACAGCGACGACAGCGGCGAGCGTGTCGTTCCGGCCCGGGGCGGAGGGCGGAGGAGGCTGCGACGAAGGAACAACCGGATAATTGCGCTATGACATGAGATGAGCTGTATGCCTGGCGTCCGGCAGCCGACCCCGAGCGAGGAGAACGGTCGATGGAACCCGTATACGACCTGATGACCCGTCTGCTCTCGGAATACTTCGGTGTTCCCGAGGAGCAACTCACTCCGGACGCGACCTTCGAGCGGCTCGACATCGACTCCCTCGCCCAGGTCGAGCTGGTCACCCTGCTCGAGGACCGGCTGAAGGTGACCCTGGGCGAGCCCCCGGCGGGCGCCACGCTCGGCGAGATCGCCGCCCGCATCGAACGGCTGGTCGCCGCGGGCACCGTCGGCGCACAGCCGCAGGCCCCGGCCGACGCCGTGGCCTCGGCCGGGCCGGCCCGGTGAGCGAACGCGAGGTCGCCGTCACCGGCATCGGCATGGTGACTCCTCCCGGCCTCGGCCGGGAGGCGACCTGGGACGGACTGTGCGCCGGCGAGGGCCTCGGCGCGTTCGACGAGGACCTGGCCGGGCTGCCGGTCGACTTCTCGTGCCGGGTGCCCGGCTTCGACGGCAACGCGCTGCTCGGCCGGCGGATCACCTGGCGCAACGACCGCTTCATCCACCTGGCGATGGTCGCCGCGCGCGAAGCGGTGGCCGACGCCGCGCTGGACCCCGCCGTCTGGGACGCCCCCCGCGTCGCGATCGTCATCGGCACCGCCAGCAACGGCGGCGACCGCTGGCCGCAGGAGTACCGCAACCTGGACGAGGGCCGGGTGGAGGCCATCTCGCCCACCGCGCTGCTGCGTTCGCTGCCCAACATGGTCGCCGGGGAGGTGTCCAAGGACCTGCGCGCCCTGGGGCCGTGCCTGACCACCTCCACCGCCTGCGCCTCGGGCGCCACCGCCGTCGGCACCGCCCGCGACCTGCTGCGCGCGGGGGCGTGCGACATCGCCATCGCCGGCGGCACCGACAGCGCCCGCGTCCCGATGGGCTCGGCCGCCTTCTACCGGATGCAGGCGCTGTCGCGGCGCTGCCACGACCCGGCCGGCGCGTCCCGGCCGTTCGACGCGGACCGCGACGGGTTCGTGCTGAGCGAGGGCGCGGCCATGCTCATCCTCGAACGCCCGCTGCACGCACGGGCCCGGGGTGCCCGCGTGCGCGGCTACCTCTCCGGCTACGGCGCCTCCAGCGACGGCTACCACGCCACCCGCCCGGACCCCGAGGGCGCGGGCGCGCGGCGGGCCGTGGAGGCGGCGCTGGCGGATGCCCGCGCCGAGCTCGCCGAGGTGCACCACGTCAACGCGCACGGCACCTCCACCCCCCTCAACGACGAGGTCGAGGCCGCCATGCTGAGCGCCGTCTTCCGCACCCCGCCGCCGGTCACGTCGCTCAAGGGCGTCATCGGTCACTCCCTCGGCGCGGCCGGCGCGGTCGACGCCGCGTGCACGGTGCTCTCCCTGGAGCGGCAGCTCATTCCGCCCACCGCCAACCTCGACCGCCTCGACGACGGGATGGACCTGGACGTGGTGACGAAGATCGCCAGGCGGCACCGCATGGAGGGGGCGCTCAGCAACTCCTTCGGCTTCGGCGGGCAGAACGCCGTGCTCTTCTTCCGGGCCGCGTGACCCCTCCGCCCGTCCCTGGCCCCGCGCCCCTGGCCCCGGCCTCCCCCGAGGCCGGGGCCAGGGCCGCGACCACGGCGGGAGCGGCCGGCCGCAACGCCGTCCGGCGGCCGGCGGCCTGGCTGGTCCCCGCGCTCGCCGCCGTGCTCACCGCCCTGCTCGCGGTGGCGGGCTCCGGCACGGCCGGCCGGCTCGCCAACGGCGGCTACACCGCCACCGGCACCGAGTCGGCGCGGGCCAACGCCCTGCTGGCCGACCGCTTCGGCGCCGGGAACCCCGACATCGTCCTGCTCGCCCGCGCCGCGGGCGGCGTGGACACGGACCGGGCGCGGGCGGCGGGGCAGGACCTCACCGCACGGCTGGCGCGCGCCCCCGGCGTGGCGAGCGTGCGCTCGTACTGGCCGGGCGGCGACGCGTCCCTGCGCGCGGCGGACGGCGCCGCCGCGCTCGTCACCGCCGACCTCGCGGGCGCCGACCGCGACGCGGCGCGCACCGCCGAGAAGCTCGTCCCCGGCCTCACCGGCCGCCAGGGCGTCCTGGACGTCTCCGCCACCGGAGGCGCCTGGGTCAGCGTGGAGGCCAGGGAACAGAGCCAGCGGGACCTGATGCGGGCCGAGCTGGTGGCCGCGCCCGTCACCCTGCTGCTCCTGGTGCTCTCCCTGCGGACGCTGGTGGCCGCCCTCGTGCCGCTGGTGATCGGGGCGGTGTCCGTCGTCGGCACGACGGCACTGCTGCGGCTGCTCACCTACGTCATGCCCGTGTCCGTGTTCGCCATGAACCTCACCAGCGCCCTGGGCTTCGGACTCGCGGTGGACTACGGCCTCTTCCTCGTCACCCGCTACCGCGAGGAGCTGCGCGCCGGGCACCCCGTCGAGCTCGCCGTGCGGCACACCGCGCACCGGGCGGGGCGTACCGTCGCCGTCTCCGCCTGCGCGGTCGCCCTGTCGATGTCGGCGCTGCTGGTGCTGCCGCTGCCATTCCTGCGGTCGATGGCCTGCGCCGGCATGGCCGTGGCGGTGTTCTCGGCGGCCACCGCCACCGTGCTCGTACCCCCCGTCCTCACGCTCCTGGGCACCCGCGTCGACCGCTGCGACCCGCTCACGGTGCTGCGCCGGGGACGGGCGGCCGGGCCGCCGCGGGCGGACAGCCCCGCCTGGCGGGCCGTCGCCCGTGCCGTGACCCGGCGGCCGCTGGCCTACGGCGGCGGCTGCGCCCTCGTACTGCTGCTGCTCGCCTCGCCGTTCGCGCACGTGCGGTTCGGCCTGCCGGACGAGCGGGTGCTGCCCTCGCACACCGAGGCGCACCGGACCTCCGACGAGATCCGGGCGCGCTTCGCCTCCTCGGCCGACCGGACGGTGACGGTCGTCCTGCCCCGCGCGGATCCGGTACGGGACGCCGCGGCCCTGCGGGCGTACGCGCGCACCGCGGCCGCCCTTCCGTCGGCCGGGAAAGCCCGGTGGGCGGCCACCCCCGGCGCCACGGCCGCCGGGGGTCCGCGGCGGGGGGTCGTGCTGCTGCTGAGCGGTCCGCGGCAGGCCCAGTCCACGGCCGGCCAGGAGCTGGTGCGCGCCCTGCGGGCGCTGCCCGCGCCCGGCGGCGGGCAGCTGGTCACGGGGCGCTCCGCCCTGCTGACCGACACCCGCGAGGCCGTGCGGGAGCGGCTGCCGCTCGCCGCGGCCGTCGCGGCGCTGGCGACGTGGGCCATGCTGTTCCTGCTCACGGGGAGCGTGCTGCTGCCGGTGAAGGGGCTGGTCATCGGGGCGCTCAGTCTCGGGGCGAGCTTCGGGGCGCTGGTGTTCGTCTTCCAGGACGGGCATCTGCGCGGGGCGCTCGGCGGGTTCACGGCGACGGGGACGCTGGACATCTCGATGCCCCTGCTGATGTTCGCGATCGCGTTCGGACTGGCGATCGACTACGAGATCTTCCTGCTGTCGCGGGTGAGGGAGCGCTATCTCCTGACGGGCGACAACCGCCGGTCGGTGGTGGAGGGCGTGGCCCGCACGGGCCGGCTGGTGACCACCGGCGCGCTCGCCGTGGCCGTGGTGACGGGCGCGCTGGCCACCTCGGGGGTGACCTCGCTCAAGCTGCTGGGCACGGGGCTGGCGACCGCCGTGCTGGTGGACGCGGTGCTGGTGCGGGGCGTGCTCGTCCCGGCGTACCTGACGGTCGCGGGGCGGCTCAACTGGTGGGTGCCCGCCCGGCTGGGCCGGCTGCACGCGCGCGTGGCCGGGCGGCTGGGTCTCGCCGACGGGCACTGAGGGCGGGCGCTCGCGCCGGGAACGGGTGAATTGTCCCCGGCGTCGCGCGCCTGCCGCGCCGGGGCGGCCGGCCGTGGTTACCGTCGGCAGCGTGGATCAGCGATGGTGCCGGGTACACCCCGTGAGACGAGGCCTCCTGCTGGCCCTGAGCACGGCCGCCGCCACCGCTCTGACGCTCGCGGGCTGCTCCTCCGACGACGGCGGGGAGGAGCCGGCGCCGGGCGGGGGCACCGGCAAGAAGCAGCAGGGCGGCTTCGGCTCGGCCGGCAAGCCCTCCGCGAACTTCTCCGGCACCTGGCCGAAGGGCAAGGTGGCGGTCACCGTGCCCGAGGGCAAGGGCGACGGTCAGCCGCCGTCCTCCCAGAGCTACGAGACCGAGGTGACGTTCCAGGACAAGACGCCCGGCGAGGGCCGCTGGACGACCCGGCCCGCGGCGCAGACCGTCACCCTGACGACCGGCAAGACCACCGAGATCGACTGGGAGTTCCCCCCGGATCAGGGCAAGCCGGCCATCGCCGCCCACACCGTGTGCGCCAACCTCTCCGGCTATTCCGAGGACCTGTGCGGCAGCGTTCCCACGGCCGGCCACGAGCGCCAGGGCCCGGCCTCCCCGCCGGGCGGGGGCGGCACCCCGCGACACCCCCGCGACACCCCCGCGACACCCGGCGCGCCACCGGGCACCCCGAGGCCCCGCCCGGCGTGGGCACACCCGGCGAACCCGGCGAACCGTAGGACGGGCGAGGGACGCGGTGGAGGAAGAGGAACAGACCCCGGTCCGGCCGCCGTGGGGCACGTGGTTCAAGACGATCGCCGGGGTCGTCGCACCCACCACCCTGGTGACGGGCCTGCTCCTGTACTTCGGCTTCGCCTACGTCGACTCCCGGTACCAGTACTTCGGCATCGACGCGGCGACGCTGGACCTCTCCACGCAGGACTACCTGCTGCGCAGCGCCGGCCCCCTGTTCATGCCGGTCGGCACGGCCCTGATGGTCGGCCTCCTCGGCGCCCTGGGCTACACGGCGGTGTCCGTGCTCAGTACGTCGCGGCCCCGCCTGGCTCCGGTCCTGACGTGGTTGTCGCTGGGGCTCGTCGGGTGCGGCGTGGCACTGTTCGTCGCCGGTGTGCTCGCCGGGTACGAAGTCTGGGACGCCGGGCTGCTGGACACCCCCCTGATCCTGTGTTCCGGCCTGCTGCTGGTGCTGTACGGACGGCTGCTGTACCTGAGGTCCACCGGGCGCATGGGGTACGGGAGGCGGGAGCTGACCGCCCTGGCGTTCGTCGCGGCGCTGATCTCGCTGTGCCTGTTCTGGACCGTGCAGGCCTACGCCCAGCTGCAGGGCCGCTCCGACGCCCGCTACCTCGCCCGCAACCTCGGGCTGCGGCCGGAGATCGTCCTCGACACGACCGAGCGCCTGCACTTCACGGGCTCCGGCGTGCGCGAGGAGGTGCTGCCGTCGGCCCCGGGCGTCGCCCAGCGCTTCCGCTACCGCTACCACGGCCTGCGCCTGCTCGCCCAGGTCGACAACCGGATGTTCGTCATTCCGCAGGGCTGGGACCGGATCCGGGGCGACGTACTGATCGTCCCGGCGGACGCCAACGCCCGGGTCGCCTTCCGCCCCGGGTGAGCCCCGGGTGAGCCCCGGGTGACGCGGGCCGGCGCCGCGGCGCGCGAACCCCGCACGGCAGCGACCCCCGGGCGGAGGCGAACGCCCGGGGGTCGCGCCGTGGGGGCTTGGGGGTCAGGGCAGCCGGGCCCCGAGTGCACCGAGGGCGGCGGGGACGGGCTGGAAGAAGGTCTCGCCGCCCGAGGAGCAGTCGCCGCTGCCGCCGGACGTGAGGCCGAGGGCGGTGTCGCCGTCGAAGAGGGCGCCGCCGCTGTCGCCGGGCTCCGCGCAGACCGTGGTCCCGATCAGGCCTGTGACCTGGCCCTCCTGGTAGTTGACGGTGACGTCGAGAGCGGTGACCTCGCCGTCGTGGACCTGGGTGGTGCTGCCGCTGCGCGAGACGTGCTCGCCGACGGTCGCCTCGCCGGCCTTGGCGATCTCCTGCCGGCCGCCGTCGTAGAGGTCCACCGCGCTGGGATGGTCGGTGGTGGCGGTGTACTTCACGAGGGCGTAGTCGTTGCCGGGGAAGGACGCCTTCTCGGTCGTGCCGATGCGGGAGCCGCCCTGCGACTCGGACCAGGAGGCCGAGGCGTTGCCGCAGTGCCCGGCGGTCAGGAAGTACGGCTTGCCGCCCTTGGTGACGTTGAAGCCGAGGGAGCAGCGCACTCCGCTGCCCCAGATGGCGTCGCCGCCCGCGACCAGGGGCCGCAGCGTGCCGGCCGTCCGCTTGACGGTCGCCCTGTCGCCGAGGGCGGCGACGGCGTCGCGCACCTTCACCAGGGCGGCGCCCTCGACCGTGCGGTCGACGGTGACGACGACCTTGCCCGCCGCGTGGTCGACGTACGTGGTGGTGCCGGGAACGGCCGCGTCGGCGTCGAGCGCCCGCTGGGCCGAGGCGAGGGCGGCGGCCGTGGGCGTCACGGCCGGACCGGGGGTCGCCGCACCGGCGCTGTGCGTGGTGAGCGAGGTGGTGGCCAGGGCCGCGGCGCCGGCGACGGCCAGGGCCGTCCGGAGCCTGGGTATGCGTGAGTGGTTCAACTCGCCGACCTCCTGTGAGGGGGGTGCGCCCGTCGTCGTCGACGTCCGGGCACGGGAGGATTCATGCGGCACGGCCGCGACCGCACGTCGCGTCCATGTCAAGAGTTGCCGAACGAGTGTCCCGTCCGGACGTCGCGGCGCACAAGAAAGCATCCGGTCGCACACGATCGCCCACGAGGGCGCGGGTGAGAGGAGCGACCGCTTCCGCAATATGACGCTCCGTCAGAGGTCAACGGCGTGAACACCCGTGACCGCCGCCGTCACCGGACGGCGGGCGGATAGCGGACACGGCGCGCCGCGACTGTCCGGTATTCGCCCGCGCGCCGACGGCTGTACGGCCGGGAGCGACTAGCTGCTGCTGCCACAGCTCGAGGACGAGCAGCTGCTGGACGAGCAGCTGGAGGACGAACAACTCGAGCTGCCCGAGCAGCTCGAACCGCTCGAGCAGGACGAGTACAAGGTCGACGAGGACGAGGAGAACGACGAGTACGAAGAACTCGTCCTCTTCTTCCGGGTGGAGGAAGCGCGGCGCACGGGGGAATGGCTCGAGGGCTCCTGGTCCGCCTTCTTGAGCTGCGTGCGCAGCTCGCCGTCGGGGAGTGCCTCGTATCCGCGCCGGGCGACCAGCCCGGCCAGCCGGGCCGCCTCGTCCCGCTCCTCGTTCCAGGGGCCGTTCCAGGGGTCGTTCGTCTCGAGGTAGGCGCGGTACTCGGCGCCGAGGTCGGTGGCGTTCTCCCAGGAGCAGCGGGGCGGGGCGCACTTCACGCGCAGGACGATCCCGGCGACGACGAGGACGTACGCGAGCAGCGCGACGGCGAGGAATCCGGGGGCGAACAGCAGGCCCGTCCCCAGGGTCGCCCCGACGACCAGGCCGGCCACCTGCGTGTTGGCCGCGCTCTCCCAGGAGCGCCGCGTGGCCGCCGACAGCAGCAGGCCCCGCGCCTCCAGCGAACGCTCCAGGGTGTCCATCGCGGGTTTCCAGCGGAGCACCGTCCGGAGCTTGCTGAGCGAGCCGCTCCAGTCGGCGCCGCACGCGCTCAGGAGCGCGCGTTCCACAGCGTCGTGGGAGACCGCCTCGAGCACCGTGACCTTGCCGTCGGATCCGACGGCGATCCGTCCGTCGGTGACCATGCGGGTGATCACGGTGTCGGCGGCGCGGTAGCCGCCGCCCATCAGGTAGGCGACCTCGACCGTCTCCGGCGTGCTGATCTTCCGGACGGGGATGTCGGCGCCGCGCGCCTGGCCCCGTAGGGAGAGGAGCCAGGCCGAGGGGCCCACGAGGCCCACGAAGGCGAGCAGCGCGAGGAAGGCGAGCATGGGGTCACCTGTCTTTCTTGCGGAGGGCCGACGCGAGGCGGCGCAGAAGTCCACGGGGGGCCGGGGCGGAGGGGCGCTGCTCGTCCAGCCAGGCGGCCAGCCGTGCCCGTCGGCCCGCCTCGTGGGGGCCGGTGCGGTCCAGGACGTGGGCGGCGAAGTCCAGTGCGTCACGGCGGTAGCCGTCGGTCATGGGGTGCTCGCGCGCGTACGCGGCGAAGAGCGGGCGCATGTCCTCGCCCAGGATGTCCGTGAGGCCGGGGGCGATCTTGGCGATGACGCCGGCGCGCTTGGCGACCAGGGCGCGGCGCTGGACCTCCAGCCGCGGCCGGTCGAAGCCGTCGGGGGGCGCGCCGCCCGCGACCAGTGCCGAGAGCAGGGCGTGCTGTGCGGCCGCGAGTCTCTCCCGGGCCGCGTCGGTGTCGCGGTCAGGCACGTACGGTCCCCTTGGCCACGGCGCGTATCGCGTCGAGTTCGGCCGCGAGTTCGTCGGCGGCGGGAAGTCGTCGTCGCGCTCGAGCAGGACGCCGGGCGGGGCCGTGCGGGCGCAGAGCTCGGCGAGGACGTCGAGCACGGGCGGGCCGACGGGGTGGGCGTGGGTGTCGTGCCACACCCCGCCGCGCTCGACGCCGCCGGCCACGTGCACATACGCGATGGCCTCGAGCGGGAGCCCGTCGAGCACCTCGGCCGGGTCCTCGCCTCGGTTGACGTGGTTGGTGTGGAGGTTGGCGACGTCGACCAGCAGCCGCACGCCGGTGCGCTCGACGAGCTCGCCGAGGAACTGCGCCTCGGTGAGCTCCTCGTCCGGCCAGTTCAGCAGCGCGGCGACGTTCTCCAGGGCGAGCGGCACGGGAAGGACCTGCTGGGCGATGCGTACGTTCTCGCACAGCACCGCCAGGCCGTCGCGGGTGCGCGGTACGGGCAGCAGGTGGCCGGCCTCGACGCGCGGTGCCCCGGTGAGCGGCCCGCCGGCGCGGACGAAGGCGATGTGCTCGCTCACCAGCGGCGCCCCGAGTGCCTCGGCCCGCTCGGCCAGCGCGATCAGCCGGGCGAGGTCGGGGCGGTCGGCGCCGCCGAGGCCGAGGGAGACGCCGTGCGGGATCACGGTGGTGCCGCGCTCGAGCAGTCGCTCGAGCGGTGCGGGGAGGTGGCCGGGGCAGACGTTCTCCGCCACGACCTCCACCCAGTCGATGTCCGGCAGCCGCTCGATGTCCTCGGCGATCTCCGGGCGCCAGCCGACGCCCGTGCCCAATGGCACGCTCATGATCACACCCCCGTGTTGCCCCCGTGGCGCTCAGCGCCTATACGAAGGTCATTCCCCCCGCATGCCTTATGAATCCTTGATCAGCAGGATAGGCAGCCTTGGTGTGATCTTGTCGGCGGGTGCGCCCCGGCCGGCGGGCACCGCCGGCCGGGGCGCACCGGGGCTCAGCCGACCGGCGTCCCGGCGCTCTGCAGCAGGTCCGCGTGGTACCTGCGGGCGACGCCCGGGTGGGCGCGGAGCCAGCCCTTGATCTCGTTGCGGCCGTACTCGGCGAAGAGCGGATTGGTCGCGTCCTGCGTGACGCCCGGCGCCCTGTCGGCGTGGGCGAAGGGGACCGGCTCGATCCGGGCGTCGAGGCGGGGGTTGTAGAAGAACGGCACGGAGTAGCGCTCGCGGGTGCCGGGCGGGCTGACCACGCGGTGGTTGGTGGCCTTGAGGTAGCCGTCGGTGGCGACCTCCAGCAGCTCGCCGAGGTTGATCACGAACGCGCCCGGCATCGGCGGGACGTCGATGAACGCTCCGTCCGGCCCCTCCACCTGCAGGCCGCCGACCTCGTCCTGCAGCAGCAGGGTCAGGAAGCCGTAGTCCTTGTGGGCGCCCACGCCCTGGGCGGCGCCGTCCGGAGCGCTGCCGGGGTAGCGGACGAGCTTGAGGTGCAGGTGGGGGCTGTCGGCGAAGGCCTTGTCGTAGAAGTCCTCGGGCGCGCCGATCGCCGCGAGCAGCTCGTGCAGCAGCCGCTCGGCCACCGAGCTGAGCCGCTCGATCCAGTGCAGGGCGGCGGAGCGCAGCTCGGGCAGGTCGGCGGGCCACTGGTTGGGGCCGTCGAGCCACCAGTAGCCGGGCTGGTCCGGGGCGGGGACGTGGGGGGCGCGCTCGGCCCCGATGTCGAGCTGGTCGCGCCAGTCACGGCTGCCGCCGGTGCGCTCGTCGCCTATGCGGGTGTAGCCGCGGAAGTGGGGCGAGTTGAGGTTGCTGATGGCGAGGCGGTCCGCCTCGGGGAGGGCGAAGAACTTCCGCATCGCGCGCATCAGTTCCTCGGTCTCGGCGGGGGTGATGCCGTGGCCGGTCAGGTGGAAGAAGCCCACGTCACGGGCGGCGCTGTGCAGCGCATCGTGGAAGCGGGCGCGGGCCTCGGGGCCGGCCGAGGCGGCGGAGAGGTCCAGAACGGGAAGCTCGTTGATCATGAGGTGTCCACAGCGTGAAAGGGCCCGGTGAACGTCCGGCGGTAGCCGGACGGCCCGCCGGGGCCAAACGCAAGGGTATGCGGGCACGGCGGGGCCGGGTAGGGCGTGATGAGCGGAAGCTGTAAAGCAGAAAAGAAAGCGGCGGCCACGGCCCTCAGAAGTGGGCGGGCGTAGGCATGAAGGTCAGCCGGAGAGGCGACAGGACATGCTCGTGACGCGGACGAAGTCCACGTGGCGGCGCTTGACGAGATTCACAGCACCGAGCGTATACGCCTTCGGCGGTGATCAGTGCGCCCGGCGGGGGTGGCACGTGTCACACGCCGTTCACATACGCCGCTTGTCCACCACCAGTGCCCGCTCGTAGTGCCCTGTCTCCTCGATGTCGCCGGCGTAGGGGCCCACCTCGGCGAGGAACGGCGCGAAGTGCGGGCCGTGCCGGAAGCCCTGCTCGTGGTCCTCGACCGAGGCCCACTCGACACGCAGGACGTAGCAGTCCGGGTCCTCCACGCCGCGCGCCAGTTCGTAGGCCAGGCACTGAGGCGCTGCGTACAGATGGCCGAGGGCCTCCGCACAGGACCTTTCGAATGCGCCGCGGCGGTCGGCGTCGGCGATGCGGTAGCGGATGTATTCAACGGTCACGGAGTGTCTTCCTCCCTCTGATCCACCGGATTCCTCGTACCCCTGGAACATCCAAAAGCCCGCCCGGACGCATGGTGTGGGGGCGCTGTCCGAGCGGGCCGACGGCTGAAGAATCCCGCCGCGCCGGGCACGCTACCAGGCGCTCGGCAAAGGGGGTTGGCCACACCGCCCGGGGAATGGACCGCTGGAGCGAATGAGTGAAAGTCCGGAACTTCTTGAATAAACCGCAGTTACTCAGTTCGCTTCCCGGTGGGAATCATCGATCGATCGAAAGGTATAGACGTGCTGAAGAAGGTACTCGCCACGGCCGCCGTTTCGGCTTCCGCGGTCGGCGCCATGGCCTCCCCCGCCATGGCCATCGGCAACGACACGGACGTCGCGAACGCCAACGGCGCGAAGACCGGTTACGGCAACACCAAGACCGGGGGGGTGGAAAGCCCGCAGATGAGCCTGATCCAGGGCACGCTGAACAAGCCGTGCCTGGGCATCGGGAAGATCAACCTCCAGGGTCTCGTCGGGGCGGTGCCCATCAACCTCCAGGACATCCCGATCCTCACGTCGCAGCAGCAGCAGCAGTGCACCGACAACTCCACGATCAACGACGGCGACGACCCGCTGTCGCACATCCTGGACGAGATCCCGATCATCTCGGGCAACGGCTCGGGCAACGGCTGACGATCGCGTCGGATCCCACATCGGTTGCACCGAATTCCCCCTGCTCCGGGTGTACGGGCCCCGGGGCGGGGGGATTCTTATGTCTCCGCCCCGATTGTCTCCGCCCCGGTTGTCCTCGCCCCCGACCGTGTCCGCCCTCGACCATGGGAGGCCCGGCACTCGTGCTCGCACCCCCTTTCCCCCCGCTGGCCGTCAACGTCCTCGACGCCTCGTCGCTGCTGGCGTCCTTCGGCGCGCTCGGCCTCGCCGTGGTGCTGTTCGCGGAGACCGGCCTGCTGATCGGCTTCTTCCTGCCGGGCGACTCGCTGCTGTTCACCGCCGGACTGCTGTGCAGGGCGGGCGCGTACTCCGGGCCGCACCTCGACCTCGCGCAGGTGCTGGCCGCCTCCGTGGTGGGCGCCCTGGCGGGCGCGCAGTGCGGCTACGTGCTCGGCCGGCGGGGCGGCCGGGCGCTGCTGGCCCGCTCCCACAGCCGGCGGCTGCACGAAGGCGCCGCCCGGGCCGAGGAGTTGCTCGGCCGCTACGGTCACGCCCGGGCCATCGTCCTGGCCCGCTTCGTCCCGGTGGTGCGCACGGTTCTCAACCCCCTCGCCGGGGCGCTGGGGGTCGGCGCCCGCACCTTCGCGGTGTGGCAGGTGGCGGGCGGGCTGCTGTGGACGGTGGGGCTGGTGGTGGCCGGTTACGGTCTCGGCTCCGCCCTCCCGGGCGTGGACCGGTATCTTCTGCCCCTCGTGGCCGTCGTGGTCGTCCTGTCGCTGCTGCCGCTCGCCTTCGAGCTGCTGCGCGGCCGCCGCCGGGCCGCGGCCGAGGCACCGACGATCGTCACGCGAACCGACGGAGGACAGCGATGAAGGACATACCCCAGGCGCTCGGGCCCCTCCTCCACCCGTCCCCCTGGCCCGCGTTCGACGGCTCGGGCATCGACGGCGGCCTCTACACCGACATCACCCGCGACGCCCGGCACGCTCCCTGGCTGCTGAACGACACGGTCGTCACCTGGTCCGCCTTCGGGCTCGGGCTGTTCGCCGCGCTGGTGCTCGCGGCCTGGTGGCGGGCGCGGCGCTCGGACTCGCCGATGATGGCCCGGGTACTGGCCACGCCGCTGGTGCTGGCGGTGGTGTACGGCGTGGACATGGCACTGAAGGCGCTGGTGCGGGAGGAGCGGCCGTGCCGGTCCATCCCGGGCAGCTTCACCCTGGAGTCGTGCCCGGCCTCGGGCGACTGGTCCTGCCCCAGCAATCACGCGGTGATCGCCTTCGCGGCGGCGGCCGCGCTGTGGCTGGTCGACCGCAGGCTGGGGGCGCTGGCCGTGCCGGCCGCGCTGGCCATGGCCGCCTCCCGGGTGTGGATCGGGGTGCACTATCCCCACGACGTGGCCCTCGGGGCGCTGGTCGGCATCGCGCTGGCGGCTCCGCTGACGGTGTTCGCGACCCGGGGCGCGCCCTGGGTCGAGCGGGCCCGCAAGGGCCGGCTGCGCCCGCTGCTGCTGACGGCCGCGTGAGCGGCCGCGCGCCCGCCCCGCGGGCGGTACCGACGCCCCGGGCGACGCTCGCGGCCTCCTCGGCGGCGGGGCTGGCCGTGCTGACGGCGCTGGTGGCGTCGGCGGACGGCAGGCCGTTCGCGGTGGACACCGCCGCCCACGCGGAGGCCCTCGCCCACCGCTCCGCCGCCGCCGTCGACGCCGCGCGGCGGCTGACCGCCACGGGCACGGGAGTGACGGTGTACGTGCTGGCGGCCGCGGCGGGGTGGTTCGCCTGCCACCGGGCGCGGGTGCCGGCGTCGCGCCGGGTGCCGGTGGTGCTGGCGGCCCTGGCCGTGCTGGGGCTCGGCCAGACGGTCCGTATCGGCCTGCGGACCGCCATGGACCGCTCCCGGCCGCCGGCCGCCGACTGGGCGGCCCACGCCCACGAGGCGTCGTTCCCCTCGGGACACGCCACCACCAGTGCGCTGGTGGCCGGGTTGCTGGCCTGGGGCCTGCTGCGGGCGCTGCCGGGGTCCGGGGGCGGGTGGCGGCGGCGTGCTGCGGGCTGTGGGCGGCGGGGGTGGCGGCCACCCGGGTGTTTCTGGGCGTCCACTGGGTCTCGGACGTCGTGGGCGGCTGGCTGCTGGCCACGTGCTGGCTCGCCCTGACCCTGCCACTGCTCGGCCGCGTGGCCGGGCGCGCGGCCGGCGGGTCCACGGCCCCGGTCCGTACCGCTTCGCGAACGGAGCGGTCCGCTCCGGGAACGACCGCCGGTACGCCGCCGCCGCGGGACCGATCCCCGGGGCGCCGCACGGCCGTTCGCGGGAGCGACGCAACCCCCGGATCGGGTGAGTGACCACGCTGGAGTGAATCGCACAGCGGCCGCCGGGCGTCGCGTCCGGTGGCCAGGGGCCGATCCACACCAATTCGAATTCCTGAACGAGAAAGCGCTCCTCGGAGACCGTGACGACCCCCTGACGGGCGTCGTTTTCCGATCATTCGTCCGATCGGCCGTCAACGAGGAGGCCCCGTGCACCACCGGCGGAACAGCCGCACGAAATCCGGACTCACGGATCCGCCATTCGAACAAGAGGGGGCGTCGCAGTCCGAGCAGCTGCTGTTCGGCGGCCCGCTCCGGCACGACCAGGGCTGGAACAAGCACGAGAACGCCTACCTGGAGATGTCCCTGTGGACCATGGCGCTGCGGCTGCCGCGCCTGATCGCCTCCACCGTGCGGCTGGCGCGCCGGGCGGACCCCGGGGCGCTGCGGACCGTGGCCGTAGCCGAGATCACCCACGGCGTGAGCCAGGCGATCGGCCTGGTCGCCGTCAACGACGTGCTCGCCGCCGTCCTCGCCGCCGGACCGACCGGCGGCCGGCTGCACGACGCCCTGCCCTCCCTGCTGATCGTCGCGGTCACCGCCGTCGTCGGGGCGCTGGCGACCTCGGCCTCCACCTCCGGCACCGGCCGCCTGGAGCCCAAGGTCGAGCGGGTGGCCACCGAGATGTACCTCGAGCGCGTCATCCACGTGGAACTGGCCGCGATCGAGGACGAGGAGTTCCACCGGCTGCTCGACTCGGCCCAGTACGGGGCCTCCTCCGCCCGCCGCATGATCAAGTACTGCACGGCCGTCGTCGGCGCGCTGGTCGCCTTCGCCGCGGCCGCGGGCGTGCTGACCGTGCTGCACCCGGTGCTGCTGCCGCTGCTGGCCCTGACCACCCTGCCGCGGTCCTGGGCCGCGCTGCGCAACGCCCGGGCGCGCTACGCCTCCTTCCAGCGCTGGGTGCAGCACTCCCGGGCCGGCCGGCTGCTGAGCAACCTGCTCATCCGGCCCGAGCCCGCCCCCGAGGTCCGGGTGCACGGCGTGGGTCCGTTCCTGCTGCGGCACTACCGGAGCATGTCGGAGAGCGCCGAGGCGGAGCAGACCCGCCTCGCCCGGGACGCCGCGCGCACCCGCCTGATCGCCGCCGCGCTGACCGGGGCGGCGGCGCTGGGGACGTACGCGGCCCTGGGCTGCCTGCTGCTCACCGGCGTGATGCGGCTGTCGGTGGCGGGCACCGCCGTGCTGGCCACCCGTAGCGGCTCGGCGAGCCTGGCCACGCTCATCCTGCAGGTCAACAACCTCTACGAGGAGGCCTGTTACGTCCAGGACCTGGAACGGCTGTGCCGGGAGGCGGGCGAGCGGGCCATTCCCTCCGGGGGGAGCCCGGTGCCGGAGGATCCCCGGGAGATCCGGTTCGAGAACGTCTCGTTCACCTATCCGGGAAGCGACGCCACCGCGCGCCCGGCCCTGGACGACGTCAGCCTGAGCATCCCCGGCGGCAAGGTCGTCGCCCTGGTCGGGGAGAACGGCTCGGGCAAGAGCACCCTGGTCAAGCTGCTGGCCGGCCTCTACCGCCCCGACCGCGGGCACATCCGCTGGGACGGGCAGGACGCCGACGGGCTGGACCGGGCGGAGATGTTCTCCCGGTTCGCCATGGTCAGCCAGGACTTCCAGCGCTGGCCCTTCACCTGCCGCATGAACGTCGCCATCGGGCGCACCGAGGTTCCCGTCGGCGAGGAGCGGCTGGCCAAGGCCGCCCGCTACGCCGGGGCGGACGACATGATCGCCGGCCTGCCGCGCGGCTGGGACACGCTGCTCGCCCGCGGCTACCAGGGCGGCCACCAGCTGTCCGGCGGTCAGTGGCAGCGGCTGGGGATCGCCCGCGCCCGCTACCGCGAGGGGCGCGTCCTGATCGTCGACGAACCCACCTCGGCGCTGGACGCCCGCGCCGAGCTGCAGGTCTTCGAGCAGATCCGCCGCCTCGCCGACCAGGGCCAGACGGTCCTCCTCATCACCCACCGCCTCGCCTCGGTGCGGCAGGCCGACGTCATCCACGTCCTGGAGGGCGGCCGGCTGCGCGAGAGCGGGACCTTCGAGGAACTGATGCGCCACTCCCCCGCGGGCATCTTCCGCGACCTGTACCGGTTGCAGCGCGACCAGTTCGCCGAGGACGACCCGGCGGTCCCCGGCGCCCGGCGGTCCCCCGACCCCGCCGAGACCGTCAGCCTGTGACGTCCCGCTGACGCGAGGGTGGTCCGCCGCCGGCCCGCGGCGGACACGGCCCGGCCCGTACGGCGTCGCGTCCGTACGGGCCGGGCCCGGATGGGCTACTTTGCTGGGATATGACAGGTATGGCGGTTTCCAGGCGGACCCTGCTGGCCACCGGCGCGGCCGCCGGCGTCACGCCCCTGGCCGGTCCGCCGCACACGGCGGCCGCCTCCGGGCGGCCCGACGGCGCCACGCGGGTGCGGACCGGCTTCGAGCGTCTGGCGGCCGACGGCTACCGGCTGCTGGACGGGCAGCGGGTCGGCGTCATCACCAACCAGAGCGGCATCACCTCCGACGCGCGCGGCGTCGTCGACGTCATGCACGCCGACCGCCGGGTGCGGCTGCGGGCCGTCTTCGGCGCCGAGCACGGCTACCGCGGTACGCCGCAGGCGGGGCTCTCCGAGGGCGACTACACCGACCCGGCGAGCGGGCTGCCGGTGTACGACACGTACCGCAAGAGCGGACAGCCGCTCGCCGATCTGTTCGACCGGGCCGGGGTCGACACGCTCGTCTACGACAGCCAGGACGCCGGGGCCCGCTTCTACACCTGCATCTGGACCCTCTACGACTGCATGGTGGCGGCGGCCCTGGCCGGCAAGCGCTTCGTGGTCCTGGACCGGCCGAACCCGGCGGGCGGCCGTGAGGCGTACGGACCCGTGCTCGAGCGGGCGTACGCGACCTTCATCGGGCGCGCGCCGATCGCCCAGGCCCACGGCATGACCGTCGGCGAGCTCGCTCTGCTCTACAACGGCGAGTTCGTGCCCTCCGTGGCCGGGCGGGCCGTGCCGCTGACCGTCGTGGAGATGTCGGGCTGGCGGCGCGGCGACTTCTTCGACGCCACCGGGCTGCCCTGGGTGCCGCCCAGCCCCAACATGGCGACGCCCGACACGGCGCTGGTCTACGCCGGCACCGGGATGTTCGAGGGCACCACCATGTCGGAGGGGCGGGGCACGGTCCGCCCCTTCGAGATGCTGGGCGCCGAGGGCCTCGACGGCCGCTGGGCCAGGGCCGCGAACGCCGCCGGGCTGCCGGGCGTCCACTTCCGGGAGGCCTATTACTCCCCCACCTTCGGCCCCTCGCAGGGCCGGACGGTGGGCGGCCTGCAGCTGCACGTCCACGACCGCCACGCCTTCGACCCGGTCCGTACGGGCATCGCGCTGCTGGTCACGGCGAAGCGGACCTGGCGCGGCTTCGCCTGGCGCCCCGACCGCTTCATCGACAAGCTGACGGGCTCGCCCCGGGTCCGGACCATGATCGACGCCGGGGCGGGCACGGACGAGGTGACCGGCGCCTGGCAGCGGGAGCTCACGGCCTTCCGGGCGGTGCGGCGCCGCTACCTGCGCTATCGCTGACGAAGCGGTCAGCAGTCCAGCGGGTAGGGCATCTGGTCGTTGACCGGTCCGGTGTTGCGGCAGATGCCGTAGCCCTGGCTGCGCAGGTCGCTGATGATGCCGGGCAGGGCGTCGGGGAAGTTGCTGAACAGGTGCCCCAGGACCACGCCGTTGTGCTTCTCCTCCGGCGTCGCGTCCCGCACGGCCGCCCGGATGTCCTCGGCGCTGCGCGGCTGGCCGTCGGTCTTCTCCCAGTCGTGGGTGTCGATGGTCCAGTTGCAGATCCGGAAGCCCATGTCGGCCGCGACCTCCCGCTCCCGCTCGTCGGCGGCGCCGTAGGGCGGGCGGAGCATGTTGCCGCCCACCCCCTGGCGGATCTCGTCCGTGAGGACGTCCTCGTCCAGCGCGGTCAGCTTCTGGTGGGAGAAGGAGTGGTTGCCCACCCAGTGGCCCTGCTGCCGCAGGGTCGCGGTGATCTGGGGGTACTGCGCGGCGAACTTGCCGATGAGGAAGAACGCCGCGCGTACGCCCTGGGCCTGCAGCTGGGCGCCGATGCGCACGGACCGCTGCGGGTCGTTGTACGGCCAGTCGTCCAGCGTCAGCAGCACCCGGCCGGAGGTGTTGCCGCATCGCTCGCGGTCGTAGACGCCCTCCTGTTCGGCGGTGCGGGGCCGGGGGGCGGCGCCCGCGCCGTCACCCTCGTGCGGCACGGCCTCGGCGCCGCCCGCCTTGCCCGCCGGGTTGTCGGCCCGGTTGCCCAGGGGCACGCTCCGGCAGTTCGGGCCGGCCATGCCCTGCGGCCCGCACTCGGTGGGGTCGTCGTCCACCGCGTGCGCCATGTACGCCGAGCAGGCCACGAGAACGGACAGGGCAAGGACCGGCTTCAGCGGAGCCCGGCGGCGGCGCCGGTGGCGTCCGCGGCCACGCCGGAAGGCGTCACGGTATCCGGACATGCACGACTCCTCACGGGTGACGGATCGCCGGATGCGCACGGTCCGTCACCTCACCCCGGCGACGACGCCGGTTCGATGATCTTGACACCCACCCTCGGGGCAGGTGCCAAACCTCGCAACCGCGCGCCGCCCGGTGATTCCTCCGCCCGGGTGCACCGGCGGCGCCGCGCGGACCGCCTGGGCCCTCTAGCTACGGGCCGCGGGTATGTAGGCCAGCCCGTGGGCACCCGCTTCGCCCGCCCGGTCGACCTCGAGGGTGGCGGTCACGCTCAGGCGCTCGAGGTCCACGACCGTCACCGTGCCGGACATGACGTTCGCCACGTAACCCGTTCCGCCGTCAGGCGAAGAGGTGATCGTCAGCGGGAACCGCCCCACCTCCACCTGGCCGACGACCTCGAGGGTGCCGGGCGCGAAGACGGTCAGCACGCCGTCGGTCTGCGCGCCGAGCTCGCCGCCGGGCTCCCGGACCATCCGCAGCTCCCCCGCGAGGACCGCGCCGGTGACGGTGGTGTGCACGGGGAAGACCACGCCCTCGGTGGGCAGGGTCCGTACGACCTCGCCCTTGGCAACGTCGATCACGCGTACCCCCGGCGGGGCCGCCGGGCGGACGCCGAAGTCGCCCTTGGGGGCCGCGACGTAGACGTGCCGCCCGTCGGGCGAGACGTCCAGCCCCTCGCTGCCGGGCACCTCGATCCGGCCGGCGAACGCGTCGAGCTCGAGGTCCACGACGGACACGAAGGGCGCCTCCTTGTTGGTGGAGTAGCCCCGGCGTCCGTCGGGGGTGATCGCGAACCAGTGCGGGCCGTCGGCCATGACCGGGATCCTGGCCAGGCGCTCACGGGTCCGCGCGTCGTAGACGATCACTCCGCCGGGGGCGGTGTCGGTGGCCTCGACGCTGACGTACAGCCGGGCGCGGGCCCGGTCCAGGGCGAAGCCGTGAGGGGCGTGGTCGGGGGTGGTGTCGAGGGTGTCGACGATCGTGCGGGTGTCGGGGTCGATGACGGTGATCTGCCGGGCGCGTCCCTGGTGCGCGTGGTAGTAGCCGGAGACATAGGTGCTGAGGCAGTAGAGCAGGCGGCGGTCCGGGTCGTAGCACAACTCGTGGGGTTCGGCGGGCACTTCGAGGACGCCGAGCCGCTGGTGAGTCGTCGCGTCGAAGAAGGTGACGGTGGGGCCGGACTGGCTGACGACCGCCAGGACGTCACGGCCGGAGGTGTTCGCGTCGGTTGCGTTCATGGTCACCACCCTCGGCCCGGCCCCCGGCGCGACTCCAGTGCGACGTCGTCACGCCAGGGTTTCCCGTCACGCATTCCCGCTGGTGACACGGGGTTTGGGCGGAGAGATCGTGACCGGGGTCACTCGTCGGGGAAAATCCTGGTGACGATCCGGCCGTCCTTCGTGGCGTAGCCGTGCAGCATGCCCTCGCTGCTGTACGGGGCGGCGTACGTGCCGTGGTCGTCCAGCGCGATGACCCCGCCCTTGCCGCCCAGCTTCGGCAGCCGCTCCACCACGACCTCGTACGCCGCCGACGCCACGTCCCTGCCGCCGAATTCGACGAGGTGGGCGACGGTCGCCGCCGCGGTGCCCCGGATGAAGACCTCTCCCTGGCCGGTGGCGCTCACGGCGACGGTGCCGTTCCTGGCGTAGGTGCCCGCGCCCACGAGGGGCGAGTCGCCCACGCGGCCCGCCATCTTGTTGGTCATGCCGCCGGTGGAGGTGGCGGCGGCGAGGTCGCGCCGGGCGTCCACGGCGACGGCTCCCACGGTGCCGGTGATGCTCTCGTCGCGGGCCGCGGCGGCCGGCCGGGGCTGCTTGGCCTTCATGAGCTCGTCCCACCGCTTCTGTGTCCAGAAGTAGTCCTGCGTCACGGGCACCAGGCCGGCGCGCGCCGCGAAGGCGTCCGCCGCCTCGCCCGCGAGCAGCACGTGCGGGGTCCGCTCCATCACCAGGCGGGCGGCGGAGACGGGGTTGCGCACGTGCCGCACCCCGGCGACGGCCCCGGCCGCCTGGTCGCGGCCGCGCATGACGGAGGCGTCGAGCTCGTGGCCGGCGTCCTCGCTGAAGACGGCGCCCTTGCCGGCGTTGAACAGCGGGTCGTCCTCCAGTACGCGGACGGCCGCCTCCACGGCGGCCACGCTGTCGCCGCCCCGGCGCAGCACGTCGCGCCCGGCCCGCAGGGCGTCGGCGAGACCGTCGCGGTAGGCCTTCTCGGTGCGGGCGTCGGTGTCCTCGCGGCGCAGGGCCGTGCCCGCGCCGCCGTGCACGGCGAGCACCACGTCACGGGCCTCGGGCCGGGGCGGGCCGGCGGGCGCGGCGACGGACGCCGGGCGGCCGCCGGCCGGCCGCGGGAGGGCCGACGAGGTCACCGTCGCGGCCACGAGCAGGGCGAGTGCGAGAACGATCCACGATCTGGAACGCGGGCGCATGGCTTCCCCTCGCTGGGTGTGGGCGGGTCCGCTACGACCCTGGGCACCCCGCCCGCTCCTGTCCACCCGCCTTTCACGCCACACCCGGTGTGGCGGCCCGCCCGTTCGCGGGCACCTGCGTCGTCTCCTCGCTCACAGCGCGGCCAGCCAGCCCGCGTCCAGTACGCCCTCGGCGGCGATGCCCGCCGCGCCCGACAGCAGCGTCGGCGCGTTGGGCTCCAGCGTCACCGACAGCGGTCCGCAGTCGCTCTCCACGATGGTGGTCCCCCACTCCCCGGCCGTGTGCTGGACGGCGGCGGCCGCCGCGCACACGGCGGTGCCGCACGAGCGCCTCGCGCCGGCGCCCGGCTCGTGGACGCGCACCCGTAGGCGGCCGTCGGGCAGGACGTTGACCAGGGAGAGGCCGACGTCCGGGACGATGACGCCGGTGGTCCGGGGGTAGTCGGCGACGTCCAGCCGCAGGTCCCGGGTCAGGTCCACGTACGCCACGGGCGTCTCGAGCAGGCAGACCAGGTGCAGGTTGCCCAGGGAGACGGCGGTGCAGGTTGCCCAGGGAGACGGCGGTGCCGGGCAGCGTCCGCCCGTCGACGGTCGCCGAGGACGGGCCGAGGACGCGCGGGGGCAGCAGTTCCATCGTCGCGCGGCCGTCGGGGCCGACGGCCGCGCGCTTGTCGCCCACGCGCGTGCCGATCCACATCCGGCCGGGCGGGGCCAGGCCCACGAGCGTCAGGTAGCGGGCGACAAGGCCGAGGCCGGGGGCGCACATCAGGGCCCGGGAGCCGTCGGGGTCGCGGCAGTCCATGAACCACTCGCTGCGGGTGAGTCCGGGCACCCCGGCCCGGGCGGTGCGCACGAGCCGCAGGACGCCGTCGCCGCCCAGCCCGGTGTGCGGCGTGCACAGGGCGCGCGCGGCGGCCTCGGACAGCGGGACACGGTTGTCGGGGTCGAGGAGGATGACGAAGCCGTTGCCGCCGCAGTAGCCCTTGGCGTACCGCGGCCCGGGCTCAACGCCGGCCCGGAGCATGCTCGGAGCCGTGGGTGAGGGTGCCGGCGGGGTGGACCGGTGCGAAGTGCCAGGCTGTCGCTGCGATTCGGGGTGCCATCGGCCACCTTCCCGGTACACGAAGGGCACGGCGGGTGGTGACCGCCTCCGGGGCATCCTGGGTCCGCCGCGCGGTGCGCCGCAACGCCTTCGCCGCCGCCCGTGGGCAGACCGCCGGCCGGCCTCCGGTGAACCTCCGGCCGGCGGCCCGGAAGTGCCGTGAAATCGCCGGGCGACTTCCGGTCCGCCGCGGTGGTGGTGCTCCGCGACGAATTCCCCCGGCGCGGCGGCGGCCGAATTCCATGGCGAATACCATCCGGAATCCAGGAGTTTCCACCCGCAGGCTCAGAGAAGTTCACTGGCAAGGGCCCTGAAAGTACGATAAACGGAGCACCAGGAACCGCCTTCGCGGCCCGTCCAATGCCCATACCCTTGGTGGAGCCATATACGGGGGGGGGAAGCCCGTAGGTCACTCGACGCCGGCTCCGGAATCGGCAGGAAATGGCCAAGGGGGAGTAAAGTTGCTTGACGGGGACCAGTGGTTTTCGTTCGGCCTGTTGCTGCGCCGATATCGGCTGACGGCGGGCATGACCCAGGAGGAGCTGGCCGAGGCGTCGGGGCTGAGCGTACGCGCCATCAGCGACCTCGAGCGCGGCCGGACCGGCAGGCCGCGGCGCAAGTCCGTGGAACTGCTCACCGAGGCACTCGCCCAGGGCGACGACGCCACCTGGCGGCTCGTCGAAGCGGCCAGGGCGGCCCGGCTCGCGCCGGACGTCGCCTCCGCTCCGGCCGCGTACGAGCCGACGCGGGACGCCCGCGACCACGGCGAGCCGGCCGGCCACCGTCTCGCCTGCGAACTGCCGCCGGACACCGTGGACTTCACGGCCCGGGAAGCCGAACTGCGCCGGATCACCGAAGCGCTGGCCCTGGGCGACGCCCGGCCCGGCGGCCCGGAACGGCCCGAGCGCCGGCTGACGCTGGTCGCAGGCCACCCGGGAGCGGGCAAGACGGCCCTGGCGGTGCACGCCGCCCACCGCTCGCTCTCCCGCTTCCCGGACGGCCAGCTCTACGTCGAGCTGTCCCCCGCCGGACGCCCCGCGCTCCGGCCGGCGGAGGTCGTCCGCAGAATCCTCCGGTCGCTCGGGGCCCTGGACGACGGGCTCGGCTCCCTGGAGGAGGCGAGCGCCCGGCTGCGGGCCGTGCTCGCCCGCAGGAAAGTGCTCGTACTGCTGGACGACGCCGTCTCGGAAGGGCAGATCCGCTGCGCCCACCCGGCCGTCGGGGAGTCCGCCGTGATCGCGACCTGCCGCCGCCGGCTCTCCGCGCTGGCCGGGGCCGAGTCCGTCACGGTCGGCGCCTTCGGCCCGGAGGAGTCGCTGGCGTTCCTGGCGAGGATGCTCGGCGAGGAACGCGTCCGCGCGGCGCGCTCCGACGCCGCGCTCGTGGCGGAGCTGTGCGGTCATCTCCCGCTCGCCCTCCGGGTGATCGGCTGCCGGCTGCTCGCCCGCCCGCACTGGACGATGCGCACCCTGATCGACGAGGTCCTCGACGACCCCCGGACCCGGCTGCGGGAGCTGAGCTCGGGGGATGTGACGGTACGGGCGGCGATAGCGGCGGCGTTCAGCGTGCTGGACGACCAGGCGCAGTGGGCGCTGTACCGGCTGGCGCAGGCCCGGGCCCCCGGCTTCAGCCTGCGCGGCGCCGCCGTCGCGCTCGACTGCGGCATCGCCCGCGCGCACCGGCTCGTCGGCGATCTGCTGGACGGTCACCTCGTGGAGGTGCTCGACGAGCGGCTGCCCGGGGATCCGCGCTATCTCATACCGCCCGTGGTGCGCCTCTTCGCCGCCGAGGGCGCGCGGAACACGGAGGGGGGAACGGGCCCGAGGGCTCCGGGCCGCCCCGCGCAGGGGGAAGCCCCCTGCGCGGAGTTCCCGCGGGCCGAGCAGGTCGCCTCGTAGCGGGGCGTTCAGCGGGTGGTGTAGCCGCCGTTGGCGAAGAGGGTCTGCCCGTTGATCCACCAGCCGTCGGTGAGCAGGAACTTCACGAGCGGCACGATGTCCTCGATCTTCGTCAGGTCGCCGTTCATCGCGGACGACTTGTGGTACGCGATGGAGTCCTCGGTCTCGGCCGGATAGAAGAACGGGGTGTCCATGGGCCCGGGGGCGATGCTGTTGACGGAGACACCGCGGCCGTAGAGCTCCTTGGACAGGGCCCGGGTGAAGTGCTCGACGGGGGCCTTGCTGCCCGCGTAGACGGAGTACAGGCCGGTGTAGGCGGCCAGCAGCGAGGTCACGACGGTGATGATCTTCCCGCCGTCCTCCACCCGCCGCGCCGCCTCCTGCATCATGAAGTACGCCGCCTTGGAGTTGACGGCGAACATCCTGTCGTACTCCTCCTCGGTGACCTCGGTCATCGGCTTCTTGATGACCATGCCGGCCGTGTTCACCATGCAGTCGACCCTGCCGAAGGCCGCCACCGCCACCTCGAAGAGCCCCTCGACCTCGGCGACCTTCGTCAGGTCCGCCTCGTGGACGACCGCCTCGCCGCCCGCGGCCTTCACCGCCCCGGCGGTCTGCTCCGCGCCCTCCTTGGAGGTCGGGGAGTTGTAGTGGACGACGACACGGGCCCCGTCCTTGGCCACTTCCCTCGCGATGAGGCCGCCGAGGTTCCGCGAGGCGCCGCCGATGACGACGACCTTGTCCTTGAGCGTATGGCCGGGCATGCGTCTCTCCTCGATGAGGGATGACTGCGGAAGCACGCCCACCATATGACTACATGTCCCCATACGCATGCGGATGCCCTCTGCGGGGATCCGAAGGCGGGCAGCCCGGGGCGCGCCGGACCCTCCCGGCGTTCCGGGCCTTAAATATCATTAGGCTAGCCTTACCTTATGACTTTGTCGCACGTGGATCCCGAGGCGGAAGCCGTTGATGACCAGGCACTTCCGGACGCTCCGCACGGCCGCCGGACCCTCCTGATCGCCTCCGCCTCCCTCCTGCTGGCCGTCCTCGTGCTCGCCGCCCTGTCGCTGTCCGTCGGCGCGGGCGAGGTGGGACCGGGCGATGTGCTCGACTACGTCCTCGGCCGGAACGGGGCGCGCGACAACTCCCGGCTCTCCCTCGTCGTCGGGGACCTGCGCATCCCGCGCACCCTCACCGCCCTGCTCGTCGGCGCGGCGCTCGGCACCTCCGGCAGCCTCCTCCAGGCCGTCACCCGCAACCCCCTCGCCGAGACGGGACTCCTGGGCGTCAACGCGGGCGCCTCGCTCGGCGTCGTCGTCGGCATCGCCTTCCTCGGCGTGCAGAGCGGCTACGGGCACCTGCTGTGGGCCTTCGGCGGCGCCGTCGCCGCCAGCGCGCTCGTGCTGTTCATCGCCGGCCGCCGGGGCGGCGGCTCACCCATGCGGCTGGTCCTGGCCGGGTCCGCCCTGGGCGCCACCTTCGGCGGCGTCACCAGCGTCATCATCGTCAACTCCGCCGAGACCTACGACCGCTTCCGCTTCTGGGTGCTGGGCTCGCTCGCCGGCGTCGAGGGCTTCGGCAAACTGACGAGCCTGCTCCCCGTCCTCGCCCTGGGCTTCGTCGTCGCCCTCCTCATCGCCCGGCCGCTGTCCGCGCTCGCCCTCGGCGACGACCTCGCCCGGGGCCTGGGCCACCGGCCGTCCGCCATCCGCGTGGTCGTCGCGCTGGCGGTCACCCTGCTCACCGCCTCCGCCGTCGCCCTCGTCGGCCCGATCTCCTTCCTGGGCCTGCTCGCCGGATTCCTCGCCCGGGCCGTCGCCGGCCCCCGCCTCACCGCCCAGATCGCCCTGGCCGGCCTCATCGGCGCGGGCGTCCTCACCGGCGCCGACGTCCTGGCCAGGGTCGTCTCCCGGCCCTTCGAGGCGCCGGTCTCCGTCATCATCGCCCTCATCGGCGCCCCCGTCCTCATCGCCCTCGTCCGTTCCCGGCGCATGGGCGCGATGGGCATGACCGATCCCGCCACCGAAGAGGGCGCGGCGCCCCGGCGGCTCCTCCCCCGACTCCCCGTCTCCCCCGCCTTCCGCGGCTTCCATGGGGAGCGAAGGAACGTTCCGAGAGCCTGCTGGTGCGACGCGGCGCCCTCTCCCTGCTGGTGCCGCGCCGGGCCGCGCTCGCCGCGCTCTCCCTGGCCGCGCTGCTCCTGGCCGCCGTCGTCGTCTCCGCCTACGCCGGGCAGAGCGAGATGAGCCTGACCCGCACGTTCAACGCCGTCTTCGGCTCCGGCGACCGCTTCGACGTCCTGCTGGTGCAGAAGTTCCGCCTCGGCCGCATCATCGCCGGGCTCACCGCCGGCGCCGCCCTCGGACTCGCCGGCTGCCTCACCCAGACCCTCGCCCGCAACCGCCTCGCCACCCCCGAACTCCTCGGCGTCAACGACGGCGCCACCGCGGCCGTACTGCTCTCCACCACCCTCACCGGCACCTTCGGCGCCTGGTGGGCGGGGCCGGTCGGCGCGCTGGTGGCCGTCCTCGTCGTCACCACCGTCTCCGGCGGCCTCGGGCAGCGCGGCTACCGCGTCCTGGTCGTCGGCCTCGCCATGTCGGCGCTCGCCTCGGCCGTCACCCAGGTCGTCCTCTCCCGCCGCTCCCTCAACTCCGCGAGCTCCCTCTACGTATGGACCTCCGGCAGCCTCAACGGCCGCGGCTACTCCGTGGCCGTCCCCGTCCTCATCGGCCTCGCCGTGCTCGTCCCCCTCGCCCTCGTCGCCGCCCGGCAGCTCAACGTGCTCCGCTTCGACGACTCCACGGCCTCCTCGCTCGGCGTCGCCCCCGGGCGGGTGCGGCTGATGTGCCTGCTGCTCGCCGTGGGGCTCGCCGGCCTCGCGGTCGGCATCTGCGGGCCGGTGGGCTTCGTCGCCCTCGCCTCGCCGGTCATCGCCGGACGGCTGGCCGGGCCGCTGCGGGTGCCGGTGCTGGGGTCGATGCTGACGGGGGCGGTTCTGATCGTTCTCGCCGACACGGTGGGGAGGATCGTGTTCGACGGGGTCGAGGTGCCGGTGGGCATTGTGACGACCGTTCTTGGCGGACCGTTCCTGCTGTGGGTGCTGCTGGGGCGGTCGGCGGCGGCGCGGGTTTAGCGCCTCCGGCGGTATTTCCCCACCCCGCCCCTTCCCGTAACCGGGGCTCCGCCCCGGACCCCGTTGTCCTCAAGCGCCGGACGGGCTGGATTTCCAGCCCGTCCGGCGCTTGAGGACAACGCGCGCCGAAAGGAAGCACATGGAGACAAAGAGCCCCGCACTGCGCGAGCTGGCCGCGGCCGTGGAGGCCGGAGTGCCCGAGGCCGTCGAAGCCTTCTGGCAGCGCGCCGAGCGCACTGGTACACCCCTCGTCGAGCCCGACCCCGAAGGAGACGACGCCTGGCGTCTGGTCACCTTCCTCTGGCGGGACGACGTGGACGAGCCGGCCGCCGGCGTGCTCGCCCTTCTGCACACCGTCACGGACAAGGACCGGCACGCCCATGACCTCGCGCCGCATCTGATGAGCAGGGTGCCCGGCACCGATGTGTGGGCGATCAGCCACCGGCTGCGGGCCGATCACCGGGCCTCGTACCAGTTCTCGGTCCACCGCGGCTCCCGCGAGGACGCCCTGCGCACGGACCGGCACAGCTGGCTGCGCGTTCTGGACGGTGCGCTGCCCGATCCGCTCGCCTCGGGGCCCTCGCTGGCGGCGCGGGACGGGCGCAATCCCTCGTCCGTGCTGGAGCTCCCCGACGCGCCGGCCCAGGAATGGGCCATCGCCCGCGACGCCGTACCGCGCGGCGAGCGCATCGACGCGGAGGTCGACGGGCGGCGCGTGGGCGTGCACCTGCCCGCCGGGCATACCGAGGACCACGGCCCGTACGCCGTCGCCGTGCTGCTGGACGGCGAGATGTGGGGCCCGGTGCTGGACTTCGCCTCCACGCTGGACAACCTGCGCGCCGACGGCCGCATACCGCCGACCGTGACCCTGTTCGTCGAGACGATGGGCCGCGACCGGCGCATGGCCGACCTCAGCTGCAGCGAGGAGTTCGTCGACTGGCTGGCGGACGTGCTGCTGCCGTGGGCGGCGCGGGAGTACGGAGCGACGGACGACCCGGCGCGCACGGTCCTGGCCGGGCAGAGCGCGGGCGGTCTGACGGCGGCCTTCGCCGCGTTCCGGCGGCCGGAGCGGTTCGGGAACGCGCTGTCGCAGTCGGGTTCGTTCTGGTGGCCGGACGGGACGGAGTTCGACGGCGGCAGCGAGTGGCTGACGCGGCAGTACGCGACGCACGGGAAACTGCCGGTCCGCTTCCACCTGGAGGTGGGCCTGCAGGAGTGGATGCTACTCCCGCAGAACCGGCACCTGCGCAATGTGCTGGAGGCGCGCGGCTACGAGCTGACGTACACGGAGTTCAACGGCGGCCACGACTACGCCTGCTGGCGCGGCGGTCTGGCCGACGGCCTCGCGGGACTGCTGGCACCGCGGTAGTACCGCCGGTGGTACCGCCAAGGAAAGAGGTCCCGGACCGGCAGGACGCCGGTGCGGGACCTCTGTCGTGGGGCGCGCGGTGTGCTCAGGCCGCGGCCGGCAGTTCGTCGGCCTGCGGTTCGTCGTCGAAGGGCGGCGGGCCGGGGGCCTCCTTGGGCATGCGCAGCGCGCACAGCGTGCCGAGGGCGACGAGGCCCGCGGTGACAGCGATGGCGGCCCGGTACGGGCCCGGGTCGGTGTCGTGCGTGCCGGCGCCGCCCCAGGCGGAGATGACGGCGGCGGTGACCGCGATGCCGAGCGCGCCGCCCAGGGTGCGCACGATGGTGAACAGGGCCATGGCCTGGCCCATGGCCGGCGGCGGGACGTCGGAGAAGCCGGCGATCTGCACGGTGAGCACGGCGGTGCCCAGCACCAGGCCCACGCAGAACATCAGCGCCCGTACGGCCCAGGCGTTCTCGGCGACGCCCGGCACGGCCAGCGCGCCGAAGACGGCGGTGGCCAGCAGCAGGGCGGGCACGGCGAGCCACCGGGGGCCGAGCCTGGGCATCAGCCGGTCGGCCACCTGGGAGGCCAGCATCAGCCCGAGCGCTTCGGGGAAGACGCTCAGGCCCGCGTCCAGGGCCGAGGCGCCGAGGGCCGCCTGGTAGAGGAGCGGGAAGGCGAAGAGGACGCCCATCAGGCCCGCGGAGGTGACCAGCGCGAGCACGGTGGCGGACGCGAACACCTTGTCGGCCAGCAGGCGCAGCCGGAGCAGCGGCGTCCGCGCCCGCAGCAGGTGGACGCACCCGGCGGCCAGCAGCGCGAGCCCGAGCGGGCCGGCGACCAGGACCGGGGGCGCGGTCCAGCCGTGGGCGGGGCCGAAGCCGAGGGCGTAGGTGAGCAGGCCCAGCGCGGGGGTCGCCAGCAGGAAGCCCTTCAGGTCGAAGCCCTCGGGCTCCTCCTTGTGCTCCCCGAGCCCCAGCAGGCCGATCAGCACGGCGGCCGCGCCGAGCGGCACGTTCACGAAGAACAGCCAGTGCCAGGACAGGTGCTCGGTGAGGAAGCCGCCGAGGGGCGGGCCGAGCGCCGGCATGAGCGCGGTCGGCACGATGAGCACCTTGGACAGCTTCATCCGCTCGTGCGGCGGGAAGGCGCGGAAGAGCAGCGTCATCCCCACGGGCGTCAGGAGGCCGCCGGCGACGCCCTGCAGGACGCGGGCGAGGACCAGCGCCGGCAGGTTCTGGGCCAGGCCGCAGGCCGCCGACGCGGCGGTGAAGACGGCGAGGGCGCCGAGGAAGACCTTCTTGGTGCCGAAGCGGTCGCCGAGCCAGCCGGCGACGGGCAGGGCGACGGCGAGCGCGACGAGGAAGGCCACCTCGACGGTGTTGGCGGCCGAGACCGGTTCGTCGAAGTCCCGGGCGATGGTGAGCAGCGCCGGGTTGACGATGGTGGAGTCGAGACCGTTCATGCACATCGCCGTCGTGTACACGATCACGACGGCGATGCGCGGGGAGAGGCGGGTCACTGGGCGGAGGCCGGGGTCAGGTCGGTCCAGTGCTCGGTGATCCAGTCGAGGGCGGTCTGCCGGGCGCAGGGCCCATGGGCGGCCGTCCAGCCCTCGGGCACCGCGGCGAAGCCCGGCCAGAGGCTGTGCTGCCCCTCGGCGTTGACGAGGACGAGAAAGTCTCCGTCGCCGTCGAAGGGGTTGGCGGGTGCGTCGCTCATGGGGTCAGTTCTCCAGGTTCTGCAGTCGGTCGGCGATGACGCCGGCGATGTGCGCGATCGGTTCGGGCAGGGTCATGTCCTTGTGCGAGCAGGCGACGTTCGTGTTGTCGATGCGCCCGGTCACGTAGGGGGTCCAGGTCTCGGGGGTGAGGGTGTCGTCGATGGTGTCGACGGTGGCGCGGAAGAAGAGCACGTCGCCGTCGAAGACCCGGTGGTCGAAGGAGCGCACCAGGAGGTTGGTGTTGATGTAGGTGCGGTTGAGGGCCTCGATGGTGGCGTCGTCGAGGCTGGCGAGCGGGGAGCCCTCGCGGCGCAGCACCTCGGTGACGTGGGCGAGTTCGAAGGGCTTGCCCTCGAGGCTGTCCGGTCCGTAGCCGCCCATGGCGAGCAGGGCCTCGAGGGCCTCGGCCTGGTCGGGTACGGGCAGCTCGCGGAAGCCCTCGGCGGGGTAGGCGTCGAGGATGGCGAGCAGCTCGACCTCGGCGCCGAGGTCCTGCAGGCGAGTGGCCATGGCCTGCGCGATGATGCCGCCGGTGGACCAGCCCATGAGGCGGTACGGGCCGTGCGGCTGGATCTCGCGCAGCCGGTCGACGTAGTGCGCCGCCAGTTCCTCCAGGGTGCGCGGCAGCGGCTCGGCGGCGGTCGCCGGGCCGACGCCCTGGGCCTGGAGGCCGTAGATGGGCACGTCGGCGGGCAGGTGGCGGATGAGTCCGGCGTAGCACCAGCTGAGTCCGCCGGCGGGGTGGACGCAGTACAGCGGAGCCTTGTCCCCGGCGTTCGCCGGGCGCAGGGGCAGCAGGACGTCGAGGGCGTCGGTGCCCTCGGCCGCGTCGAGGGCGGCGTCCAGGGCGGCCGGGGTCGGGGCCTGGAAGACGGTGCCGATGCCGACGTCGGCGCCGAGCGCGGCCTTGACGCGGCCGGCGAGGCGCACGGCGAGCAGGGAGTGGCCGCCCAGGTCGAAGAAGTTGTCGTCCACGCCGACCCGGGGCAGGCCCAGGACGTCGGCGAAGATCGCGCAGAGCTGTTCCTCGCGGGGTCCGCGGGGGGCGCGGCCCTCGGTGACGGCGCCGGCCAGGTCCGGCGCGGGGAGCGCCTTGCGGTCGAGCTTGCCGTTGGCGGTCAGCGGCAGCCGGTCCAGCAGGACGACGGCCGACGGCACCATGTGGAGGGGCAGTTCGGTGCCGGCGTGTTCGCGCAGCCGTGCCGGGGTGGTCTCGCGGGCAGGGACGGCGTAGGCGACGAGGCGCTTGTCGCCGGGGGTGTCCTCGCGGACGACGACGGCCGCGTCGGCGACGTCGGGGTGGTCGGCGAGGACCGCCTCGATCTCGCCGAGCTCGATGCGGAAGCCGCGGATCTTCACCTGGTGGTCGGCGCGCCCGAAGTACTCGAGGGTGCCGTCGGGGCGGCGGCGGGCGAGGTCGCCGGAGCGGTACATGCGGCTGCCGCGCTCGCCGAAAAGGTGGGCGAAGGGGTCGGCGACGAACCGTTCGGCGGTCAGGGCGTGCCGGCCGAGGTAGCCGCGGGCCAGGCCCTCGCCGGCGACGTACATCTCGCCGGTGACGCCGGGCGGCACGGGCTGGAGGTGCTCGTCGAGGACGTAGACGCGCAGGTCGGGGATGTTGACGCCGATGGTGCTGGAGGTGCCGGCGGCGGCGCTCGCGCGGTCGAGGGCGATGTACGAGACGTGGACGGTGGTCTCGGTGATGCCGTACATGTTGACCAGCGTGGGCGCGTCCTCGGCGTGGCGGGCGTACCAGTCGTCGAGGCGGCCGAGCTCGAGGGCCTCGCCGCCGAAGACGACGTAGCGCAGGGCGAGTTCCGTGCCGGGCCGGTCCTTGTCGGCGGCCATGAGCTGGTAGAACGCGGACGGCGTCTGGTTGAGGACGGTCACCCGCTCCTCCTCCAGCAGGCGCAGGAACGCGGCGGGGTCTCGGCTGACGAGGTGCGGGACGACCACGAGCCGGCCGCCGTGCAGCAGCGCGCCCCACATCTCCCACACCGAGAAGTCGAAGGCGTAGGAGTGGAACAGCGTCCACACGTCGCTCTCGTCGAAGCCGAACCAGTGGTCGGTGGCGGAGAAGAGGCGGGCGACGTTGTGGTGGGTGACGGGGACGCCCTTGGGGCGGCCGGTGGAGCCGGAGGTGTAGATGACGTACGCGACGTCGCCGGGGCGCTGGGCGCGGGTGCGGTCGTCGTCGGTCAGGTCCGTGGGCGCGTAGGCGTCGGCCTCGGTGCCGTCGACGAGGACGACGGGCAGGTCGTGCGCGGGTATGCGCGCGGCGGTCGCGGTGTCGGTGACGACGGCGGCGGGGGCGGCGTCCTGGAGCATGTAGGCCAGGCGGTCGGCCGGGTAGTCGGGGTCCATCGGCAGGTAGGCGGCGCCCGCCTTCGCGGCCGCCAGCAGGCCCACGACCAGCTCCGGCGAGCGGGGCAGGGCCAGCGCCACGATCGATCCCGGCCCGATGCCGCGCGCGGCCAGCAGCCGGGCCAGGCGGTTGGCGCGGTCGGACAGCGCGGCGTAGGTGAGGGAGGTCCCGTCGCAGGTGACGGCCGTGCGGCCGGGGTGGCGGCGGGCGGCGTCCTCGTACAGCTCGACGAGGGTCTGCTTGGAGGGGGTGGGCGTGGTGGTGCCGGCGTTCCATTCGACGACGGAGCGGTGGAGCTCCTCGTCGTCGAGCAGGGGCAGCCGGCCGACGGGGGTGTCCGGGTCGGCGGCCGCGGCGGTGAGCAGGCGGGTCAGGTGGGCGGAGAGGCGGGTGGCCGTGCCGGCGTCGAAGAGGTCCGTGCGGAACTCCAGGAAGCCGGATATGCCGCCGCCGGGCTGCTCGCCCGCGTTGAGGGTGAGGTCGAACTTCGCGGTGCCGGACGGGACGGCGCCGATGCGGGCCGTCAGCCCCTCGCCCATGGCGAACTCGGCGTCGGGCACCGACTGCCAGGCGAGCATCACCTGGAAGAGGGGGTGCCGGGCCAGCGAGCGCGGCGGGTTGAGCTCCTCGACGAGCCGGTCGAAGGGCAGGTCGGCGTGCTCGTACGCGGCGATGGTGGTGGCGCGGACGCGGTCGAGGAGGGTACGGAAGGTGGGGGCGCCGGAGACGTCGGTGCGCAGGACGAGGGTGTTGACGAAGAAGCCGACGAGGTCGGCGGTCGTGTCGTCGTCGCGCCCGGCGACGGGGGTGCCGAGGGGGATGTCGGTGCCGCAGCCGTAGCGGGTGAGCAGGGCGGCGAGGGCGGCCTGGACGGCCATGAAGACGCTGGTGCCGGTGGTGCGGGCGAGCCGTTCCAGGGCGGCGTGGGCCGTGGCGTCGAGGTGGAAGGGGACGGTGTCGCCTTCGTAGGACGCGACGGCGGGGCGCGGCCGGTCGGTGGGCAGTTCGAGCTGGTCGGGCAGTCCGGCCAGGGTCCGCTTCCAGTGCTCCAGCTGCCGGGCGGCGAGCGGGGTGGGCTCGTCGGCGGTGCCGAGGAGGTCCTGCTGCCAGGCGGTGTGGTCGGCGTACTGGACGGTGCGGCGGCGGAGTTCGGGGGCCCGGCCGGCGGCGCGGGCGGCGTAGGCGGCGGCCAGGTCGCAGGCGAGGGGGGTGGTGGAGGCGCCGTCGCCGGCGATGTGGTGCAGCAGGAGGAGCAGGGTGTGGCGGTCGCCGCCGTCCGAGAACAGCGTGGCGCGCAGCGGGGGTTCGGCGGCGAGGTCGAAGCAGTGGCGTACGGCCTCGGTGAGGTCGCCGCCGGCGGGGGCGGTGTGCAGGCGCGGGCTCGCCTCGTCGGCGGTGAGGATCCGCTGGTAGGGCTCGTTGTCGGTGGCCGGGTAGACCGTTCTGAGCGTCTCGTGGGCGTGCGTCAGGTCGCTCAGGGCGAGCCGCAGCGCGTCGTGGTCGAGCGGTCCGGTGAGGGTCAGGACGAGGGGATGTTGTAGGTGGGGCTGGGGCCTTCGAGGCGGTGCATGAACCACAGCCGCTTCTGCGCCGGGGAGAGCGGCATCCGGTCCGTGCGGGGTACGGGCACCAGCGCCGGCCGGTCCTCGCCGTCGGCCGCGGGCGCCTCGCGCAGGAGCGCGGCGAGGGCGGCGGGGGTGGGGTTGCGGAAGACGTCGGCGAGGCCGAGGGGCGTGCCGAAGGTCTCGCGGATGCGGGCGGCGAGGCGCCCGGCGGTCAGCGAGTGGCCGCCGAGGTCGAAGAGGTCGGCGTGCGGGGCGGGGGCCTCGTCCAGGCCGAGGGTGGCGGCGAAGAGGCCGCGGAGGATCTCCTCGTGCGGGGTGCGGGGGCCGCTGTGGCCGGTGGCGCCGGCGGTGGGCGCCGCCGGGTCCGGGTCGGGCAGGGCGCGCACGTCGAGCTTGTCGTTGGCGGTGCGGGGCAGGGCGTCGAGGAGGGTGATCGCGGTGGGCACCATGTGGCCGGGCAGCTTCTCGGCGAGGTGGGCGCGCAGCGCCTCGGGGTCGGCGGTCGCGCCCTCGGCGGGCACGGCGTAGCCCAGCAGGCGCTTGCCGGTGGCGGTGTCCCGGGCGATGACGGCGGCCTGGGCGACGGCCGGGTGCCCGGCCAGCACGGCCTGGATCTCGCCGAGTTCGATGCGGAAGCCGCGGATCTTGACCTGGTCGTCGGCGCGCCCGAGGAACTCCAGGGTGCCGTCGGCCCGGCGGCGCACGAGGTCGCCGGTGCGGTACATCCGGGCGCCGGGCTCGCCGTGCAGGGCGCCGAAGGGGTCGGCGGTGAAGCGCTCGGCGGTCAGGTCGGGCCGGTTCAGGTAGCCGGCGGCCAGGCAGGCTCCGGCGATGTACAGCTCGCCGGTGACTCCGACGGGGGCCGGGCGCAGGGAGGTGTCCAGGACGTACGCCCGTGAGCCGCGCACCGGGCGGCCGGTGGCCGTGCCGTCGCCGTCGGGGCCGGCCAGCCAGTAGTAGGCGTCGACGGTGGTCTCGGTGGGGCCGTAGAGGTTGATGGGGTTCAGTCCGGCGGTGCCCGCCAGGCGGCGCCACAGCGGCTCGGGGACGGTCTCGCCGCCGACGACGACGAGGGCGGGCCGGTGGCGGTCCTCGTCGAGGAGGCCTTCGGCGACCAGGGTCTCGACGTAGGAGGGGGTGGCGTCGAGGTAGTCGACGCGGTGGTCGGCGACGTAGGCGGTCAGCACGGCCGGGTCACGGTAGGCGGCGTCGTCCAGGAGGTGCAGCTCGTGGCCGTGGACCATCCAGATCAGGGGATCCCAGGAGGCGTCGAACGCGAACGAGGCGCTGTGCGCGATCCGCAGTCTCTCCCGGCCGGTGCGCTCCACCGCCGGGGCGATGTGGTCGGCGCCGTGCCCGGCGTGCAGGTTGGCGAGGGAGGCGTGGGTGACGAGGACGCCCTTGGGGCGGCCGGTGGAGCCGGAGGTGTGGATGACGTAGGCGGGCTGACGCGGCGCCGGGGCGGCGGGGGCCGTGCGGGGCCGGGCGTCGAGGCGGGCGCGGGTGTCCGGGTCGTCGAGGAGCAGGACGGGGACGTCGTGCTCCGGCAGGCCGCGCACGGCGTCCGCGGTGCCGACGACGCAGCCGGGGCGGGTGTCGTCGAGGACGTCGGTGAGGCGCTGTGCGGGGTGGCCGAGGTCGAGCGGCTGGCAGACGCCGCCCGCCTTGAGGACGGCGAGCAGGGCGACGACGGTGTCGGCGCTGCGGGGCAGGGCCAGGGCGACGGCGGTGCCCGCCGTCACTCCGCGCGCCCGCAGTTCGTGGGCGAGGCGGTTGGCGGCGCACTCCAGTTCTGCGAACGTGAGCGAGACGGCGCCGCTGCGGACGGCGACGGCGTCGGGGGTGCGGGCGGCCTGTGCGGTGAAGAGCTCGGGCAGCGTCCGCTCGACGGCCGGCTCGGTGCGGCCCGCCGTGGCGCGGTGGATCTCGCGGGCGTCGAGCAGGTCGATGGTGCCCACGGGCCGCTGGGCGTCGTCCAGGAGCAGCTCGGTGAGGCCGTCGAGGTAGCGGCGCAGGCCGCTCTCGTGGGTGGCGAGGCCGTCGGCGTCGTAGCGCGCGGGGTTGGCGTCCAGGCCGAGGCTCACGGAGCCGTCGGGGGCGGGGACGACGGCGACGGCGAGGTCGTCGACAGGGCCGGCGGAGAGGTTGCGGACCACGCCGGGCACGTCGCCGAAGGCGAGGTCGCCCTCGAACGCCTTGATGTTGACCATCGGCCCGAACAGCGGCTGCTCGGCGACGGTCAGGCCGAGGTCGCGGCGCAGGTCCTCCTGCCGGTAGCGCTGGTGGCGGCGCACGGCGCGCACCTCGAGGACGACGCGGCGCAGGAGTTCGGCGCCGGTGTCCTGGGGCTGGACGGTGATGCGCAGCGGCATGACGTTGACCATCATGGCGGGGGTGCGCAGGGCGGCGGGGCCGCGGCGGTTCATCAGCGGCAGGCCGAGGACGACGTCCCGGGCGCCGGTCATGCGGTGCACATAGCCGGCGGTGGCGGCGATGAGGAGCTCGGCCCAGGTGGCCTTGGCGGCGCGGGCGGCGGATTCGAGGCGGGTCAGGGAGCCGGCGGGCAGTTCGCCGCCGTGCCGCAGGACGGCTCCCGCGGCGGCGGCCGGGCGGTCGGAGAGGGAGACGGGCTCGGGCCGGTCGGCGAACCGCTCGCGCCAGAAGTCGCGGTCGGCGGCGTGCCGTTCCCCGGCCGTGTACTCGGCCTCGTCCTCGACCAGCTCGCGCAGGGTGCCGAAGGGGTTCTCGGGAGGGGTGGTGCCGGCGGCGAGGGCGGTGTAGGTCTCGGCCAGCCGGCGGCCGATGAGGGTCAGCGCGTAGGCGTCGACGGCGAAGTGGTGGACGCGCTGGTACCACCAGTGGCGGTCGTCGGCGAGGCGGATGAGCGCATGGGTGACCAGGGGGCCCTCGGTGAGGTCGACGGGCCGGCCGAGGTCGGCGCGCATCCAGGCCTCGGCCTCCTCGTCGGGCCGTTCGGCGGTGCGCAGGTCCAGCCGCCGCAGGGCGGGGACGGCTCCGGGCTCGACGCACTGGGCGGGGTCGCCGTCGCCGGGGGTGGCGACGAGCGCCAGCGTCTCGGCCTCCTGGACCGTCTGCCGCAGGGCGCGTTCGAACAGCTCCTCGTCCAGGGGGCCGTCGATCTCCACGCAGTCACCGGTGTTGTAGACCGGGTTGCCGGGCGCGAGAGCCTGGGCGTACAGGATGCCGGACTGCGCGGCGAGCAGCGGCAGTTCGGCAGGGGTGGTCTCGGCCTGATGGTGACGCATGCGTGGGGACTCCCGATATATGGCAAACGTTCCTGGTCACACCGGACCCCCCGGTGCGTCAGCTTAGGTAAGCCTAAGCTATTTTTTGATCGCTTGTGAGAGCGGCCCCCGCATCGCCTGAGCAGCATCGAACACCGAAGACACTGGAGCCGGACATGACCGTGGCCGAAGGCCTCAAATCAGCCATACGGGAGCGGGTTTCCGCCCGTCGCGAGGAGCTTCTCGCCCTCAGCCGCCGCATCCACGGGCACCCCGAGACGGCGTTCGCCGAGCACCGGGCGGCGGCCTGGTGCGCCGAGGTCCTGGGCGATCACGGCTTCGCGGTCACCGCCCCCGCCCACGGCCTCGAGACCGCCTTCGTGGCGACCGCCGGCTCCGGGCCCGTCACCGTGGCCATCGCCTGCGAGTACGACGCGCTGCCCGGTCTCGGCCACGCCTGCGGACACAATCTGATCGCCGCCGCCGGCGTCGGCGCGGCCATCGCGCTGGCCCCGCACGCCGACGAACTGGGCCTGACCGTACGGGTCCTGGGCACCCCGGCCGAGGAGCGCGGGGCGGGCAAGGCGCTGCTGCTGGAGGCCGGGGCCTTCGAGGGCGTCGACGCCGCGATGATGGTGCACCCCTGCCCGTTCGAGGTCGCCGAGTTCCGCTCGTTCGCGCTCGGCACGCTCTCGGTGGAGTACCGCGGCAAGGCCGCGCACCCGAGCCTGAACGCGCACGAGGGCCGCAACGCCGCCGACGCGATGACGGTCGCCCAGGTGGCACTGGGGCTGCTGCGCCAGCAGTTGCCGGCGCACTGGAAGGTGCACGGCGTGACCACGAGCGCGGGCACGGCCCCCAACCTGATCCCCGACCGGGCCACCGCCGAGTACGAGATCCGCGCCTCGGCCGCCGAGGACCTGCGCGAGCTGCGTGAGCGCGTCGAGGCCTGCTTCCGGGCGGGCGCGCTGGCCACCGGCTGCGAGGTGACCCTCACCCGCCCCGAGCCGGACTACCTCGACTTCCGTACGGACCCCGGGCTCATCGCCCTCTGGCAGGCCAACGCCCGTGCGCTGGGCCGCCCCGAGCCGCAGCAGCGGGACGCCTTCGCGTGCACGGACATGGGCAACGTCTCGCACGCCGTCCCCTCGATCCACCCCGTGCTCGACATCACCGGCGGCGCCTGCGGGCCGCATGAGCCGGAGTTCGCCGCGGCGGCGGTCTCCCCCGAGGCCGAGCGGGCGATCGTCGACGGGGCCGTCGGCATGGCCTGGACGGCGGCGGACTTCGCGGCCTCGCGCGCGGCGCGGTGAGAAAGCGGTGAGATAAGAAAACGTCGGGGGCGCCGGGCGGACTGATCCAGTCCGCCCGGCGCCCCCGACGTCACGGCGGCTACTTCTTCAGCGCCTTGGCGATGTCGTCGATGACGGCCAGGCTCGCCAGCGGGCCGCCGCGGGTGGACCACACCGAACCGTTCACGGTGACGGCGTGGTTCTTCTTCACCGCGTTCAGCTCCTTGTACGCGGGCTTCTCCTGGACGTCCTTCAGCGCCTTCTCGCCGTCGGCGGTGAGGGTGGACAGGAACAGCCAGTCGCCGTCGATCTCGTTGATCTTCTCCAGGCTGAGCGCCGGGGTGTGGGCGTTGCCGTCCTTGTCCTGGGCCTTGGGCCGCTTGAGGCCCATGTCCAGGGCGACGCCGGAGGCGAACTGCTTCTTCTCCATCCAGCTCGGGCCGTCGGGGTTCCAGCGCACGATGCTGACCTCGGCGCCCTTGTTGTCGCCGAGCTCCTCGCCGGTCTTCTTGGCCTTGGCCTCGTAGTCGGAGATGACCTTGTTGGCCTTGTCCATGCTGTTGACGGCGTTGGCGATGCCCCGGAAGGAGAGCTTCCAGTCGTCGGTCGGGGCCATGGTGACCAGCGTGGCCGGGGTGATCTCGCGCAGCTGCTTGAGGACCTGCTGGTCCTGCATGTCACCGGCCAGGATCAGGTCGGGCTTGGCGGCGATGACCTTGTCCATCACCGGCTGCAGCAGGTTGCCGACGACGTTGATGCCCTTGACCTTGTCCTCGAGGTAGGCCGGGGGCTTGTTCAGGCCCTGGCCGTTGGTGATGCCGACCGGCTTGAGGCCGAGCGCGAGCACCGCGTCCAGGTCCTCCTGGGTGAGGGTGACGATGCGCTTGGGGTTGGCCGGGACCTTGACCGCGGTACCGGTCGCGTCCTTGATCGTACGGGTGCCGCCCCCGCCCGCCTCGGTCTTCGCCTCGTCCTTGCCCTTGTCGGAGTCCGAGCCGCAGCCGGTCAGGAGCAGGGCGGCCGCACCCACAGCGGCGAGAGCCTGGGCCGCGCGGCGCGGGGCGGACAGGAGAAGGCGGTTGGGCGAGGTCATCGAATGCTCCGGGCGTCGAAAAGAAGTCAGAAGTACAAGGGGTGGGGCCGCCCGCTCGGGGGCTGAACCCGTCGGACGAAAGCGATATTAGGTTAGCCTTACCTTAAAGTCACTCCGCAGGGGGGTTCCGGCGGTCCGGGCCCCCCTGCGACCCGCCCCTGGAGGCCTCACTTCTGACGCAGGAAGAGCAGCCGGGCGAGCACCCCCGGCCTGCGGGCCGGGGAGCGATGACCGGCTCCCGCCTCGGACGCGGGGACCTCGGGACGTTCCTCCACGATGACCGGGGCGGGCTCCGGCTCGGGTTCGGGTCGGTGGGTGCGATAGGCCTCGGCGCGCACATAGGCGCCGAGCGCACGCGCGGGATCGATGCGCATGACGTCACTCCTGCTGTCGTACTGCTGGCATGCCGGAATCCGGGTACACGAACGACGCCCCCGGCCCTCAAGAAGGACGGGGGACGTGGTTCCGCTCAGCAGCGCAGGACGGAATGACAGGCGTGACCGGGGGCGACGGCGGCCTCGCCGGGCCGGGCCGGCGACTGCCCGCAGGCGAGCCCCCCGGTGACTCCGACGGCGGCCGTCGGAACCGGCGAGCGTCCGCCCAGCGGCCGCCCCGCCCTCCCCGGACGCGGAACGCGCCTTTCCGGCACACAGGCGGCGTCGTCTGACGAGCCGTCCGACGCCGGGGCCGAGGCGGGAGCCCTCTCCCGGGCGGAGGCGGACTCCACCCACTCCGACGTCACACCGGACAGCACCATCAGGGCGGAGGCCAGCAGCACGATGACAGCCCGCATCACGGGCTGCACCACGGCAGCACGACCCCAGAACGCCACAAATCCAGCGTAGTCGGTCACTCACCTTACGCGCATTCCGTCGATCGAGTGAGATTACGGAGTGGAGTACGACATCTCGGTAGATAGCGGTCCGATAAGAACAATGGCCGAAACCCGATCCCCTCACCGGTAGCCCCTCAACCGCCTCTCAACGTCAGGGACGTTGACGGAGTCCTCCCCGCTGTACAGCCCTTTGAAGGTTTTCCTCGCAGCGAGAGGCAGGCGGATGACCGCACGGACGATACGCAGAGCACTGACGACGGCGGCCCTGGCCGCGGCGCTGGCCACCACGGCCCTCACCACCACCGCCTCGGCCGACACCGGCCGGGACCACGACCGGCACGCCGCCACCCGGGCCATGATGGAGGCTCAGGTGAAGGCCGGGGTCCCCGGCGTCCTGGGACAGGCCCAGGACGCGCACGGCACCTGGAACGCCTCCGCCGGCGTCGCCGACCGCGGAACCGGCCGCGAGCGGCTCCCCCAGGACCGCTTCCGCATCGGCAGCATCACCAAGTCCTTCGTCTCCACCGTGCTGCTGCAGCTGGAGGCCGAGGGCAGGCTCGACATCGACGACAGCGTCGAGCACTGGCTGCCCGGCGTCGTGCACGGCAACGGCCACGACGGCGGCCGGATCACCATCCGGCAGCTCCTCAACCACACCAGCGGCGTCTTCAACTACACCGAGGACCCCGCGTTCTTCCAGCAGATCAGCACGGGCTTCCTCGAGCACCGCTACGAGACCCGCACGCCCGCGCAGCTGGTGGCCACGGCGATGAAGCACGAGCCCCACTTCACGCCGGGCAAGGGCTGGCACTACTCCAACACCAACTACGTCCTCGCCGGGATGATCGTCGAGAAGGTGACCGGCCACTCGTACGCCTCCGAGGTCGAAAAGCGCATCCTCAAGAGGGCCGGCATGCGCTCCACCACCCTGCCCGGCACCTCGGCCCGCGTGCCCGGCCCCCATGGCAGGGGGTACAGCAAGCTGTTCGCCACCGCGCCCGACGCGAAGATCCATGACGTCACCGAGCTCAACCCCTCCTGGGGCTGGGCGGCCGGCGAGATCATCTCCACCACCGGCGACCTCAACCGCTACTACCGCGCGCTGCTGCGCGGCGACCTGCTGCCCGAGCGCCAGCAGCGGGAGCTCCTCACCGCCGTGCCGACGAGCGACAAGCCGTCGTCCGACGCCGGGTACGGTCTCGGCCTCTCCACGGGCAAGCTGTCGTGCGGCGTGACGATCTGGTTCCACGGCGGCGGCATCCACGGCTCCACCTCGATGGCCTCCGGCACCCCCGACGGCCGCCACACCGCCGCTTTCAACTTCAACGGCGACTGGGCCGGCGACCCCAACGCGCTGCTCGAGGCCGAGTACTGCGGTGCCAAGCCGATGGCCGCCACCACCGGGACGAGCAAGGACCTGAAGAAGCTCACCTCGCTGCGCTGATCCCGCGCCACCCGCCCGGCGGTCGCCGGCAGCAGCCGGCGACCGCCGCACCGAGGGCGCTCCGCACATGGCCGTATCCGCACCCCCGCCACTGTGCGTGGGGTGTAATACGGACAGATCTCGACCAGAGCCCCGGGCCCGAAGGGCCTTCGAGCGGAGGAGCGGCCGTGGAGCAACGGGAACGGGCGGAGTCGGCGGCCCGGCAGGCCGCCGCTCAGCTCACCGCGCAGGACATCCGCGGCGTCGCCCTCACCTGGGTGGACAACGCCGGCATCTCCCGTACCAAGGCCGTCCCGACGAGCAGGCTCGCCCACACCGCCCGCCGGGGCGTCGGCGCGTCACCGTGCTTCGACACCTACCTCGTCGACGACTCCGCAGTCACCAGCCGGTACCTCGGCGGCCCGGACGGCGACCTGCGGCTCTTCCCCGACCTGGACCGGCTCACCGTGCTCGCCGCCCAGCCCGGCTGGGCCTGGGCGCCGGTGGACCGCTACGCGCAGGACGGCACGCCCCACGTCGCCTGTCAGCGGCAGTTCGCCCGCCGCATGACGGACGCCGCGGCGGCCCGCGGGCTCCGGCTGCGCATGGGGTTCGAGACCGAGTGGGTCGTCATGCAGTCCAACGGCCACGAACCACCGCGCTACGGCTGCTCCGGCCCCGCCTACGGCATGACGCGGGTCGTCGAACTGTCGGACTATCTGCGCGACGTGCTCGACGCGCTGAGCGCGCAGAAGGTCGAGGTGCTGCAGATCCATCCCGAGTACTCCCCCGGCCAGTTCGAGGTGTCCGTCGCCCCCTCGGACCCGGTGGGGGCGGCCGACCTGTCCGTCCTGGTCCGCGAGACCGTGCGCGCGGTCTCGCGCCGGCACGGCCTCGACGCCTCCTTCGCCCCCGTGGTGGAGCCGGGAGGCGTCGGCAATGGCGCCCACCTGCACCTGAGCCTGTGGCGGGACGAGCGGAACCTGTGCCGGGGCGGTGACGGCCCGTTCGGCATGACCGACGAATGCGAGGCGTTCCTGGCCGGTGTCCTGCGGGAGCTCCCCGCCCTGCTGGCGCTCGGCGCTCCCACGCCCGCCAGCTATCTGCGGCTCGAGCCCTCCCGCTGGGCCGGCGTCTACCGCTGCTGGGGCCTGGAGGCCCGCGAGGCCGCGCTGCGCTTCGTCACGGGCGCGCCCGACGACACCGAGGCCGCCAACGCCGAGGTCAAGTGCTTCGACGCGGCGGCCAATCCGTACCTGGTCACCGGCGCGGTCGTCGCCGCCGGGCTGGCCGGGCTGGACGAGGGGCTCCGGCTGCCGCCCCCGGCGGCCGGCGACCCGGCCCTCACCGGCGGCCAGGAGCGCCTGCCGACCTCCCTGGCCGAGGCGCTGGAGCACTTCCGGCGCTCGGACCTGCTGCGCACGGCGCTCGGCGACCCGCTGTTCGAGGCGATCGCCGCCGTCCGCGCGGGCGAGGTGAAGCTGTTCGAGGGCCTCGCGCCGAACGACGTCGCGGCCGCCATCCGCCGGCGGTACTGACATGACCGGCCCGTACGTGCCGCCGCTGGTCGACCACCACTGCCACGGCGTGGCCCGCTCCGGGCTCTCCGCCGAGGCCTTCGAGTCCTTCCTCACCGAGTCCGACGCGCCCGCCGCGCCCGGCACCACCTTCTTCGACACCCAGCTCGGCTTCGCCGTACGCCGCTGGTGCCCGCCGCTGCTCGGCCTCGAGCCGCACTGCCCGCCGGACGAGTACCTCCGGCGCCGCCACGAACTCGGCCCGGCCGAGGCCACGCGCCGGCTGCTGGGCGCCGCCGGCATCGCCGACTACCTGGTGGACACCGGGCTGACCGGCGACCTGACCACGCCCGCCGAGCTGGCGGCCGCGAGCGGCGCCGCCTGCCACGAGATCGTCCGCCTGGAGCCGCTCGCCGAACGGGCCGCGGACACGGCCGGCGACGTCCCCTCCTTCCTCGACGGCCTCGCCACGGCCGTGACGGACGCCGCGGCCGGCGCGGTGGGCTTCAAGTCCGTCGTCGGCTACCGCCACGGCCTGGACTTCGCGCCCGCCCGGCCGGAACCGGCCGAGGTACGCTCCGCCGCCGGCCGGTGGCTGGCCGGACGGGCCCCGGGCGAGCGGCTGGCCGACCCGGTCCTGCTGCGCCATCTGCTGTGGTCGGCCGCAGACACCGGCCTGCCGCTCCAGCTGCACACCGGCTTCGGCGACCCCGACCTGCGGCTGCACCGCTGCGATCCCCTGCTGCTCACCGACTTCGTCAAGGCCGTCCGGCCCACGGGCTGCACGCTGGTGCTGCTGCACGGCTACCCCTACCACCGCAACGCCGGCTACCTGGCCGCCGTCTTCCCGCACGTCTACGCCGACGTGGGCCTGTCGCTGTCCCACACCGGGGCGCGGGCGGAGGCGGTGCTGGCGGAGACGGCCGAGCTGACCCCGTTCGGGAAGCTGCTGTTCTCCACGGACGCCTACGGGCTGCCGGAGCTGTACGTGGTGGGCGCCGAGCTCTTCCGCCGGTCCCTGACGCGGCTGCTGACGGGCTGGGTGGAGGAGGGCGCGTGGCCGGCCCGGGACGCGGAGCGGGTGGCGGCGATGATCGCGGCGGGCAACGCCCGGCGGGTCTACGGGACGCCGGGGGAATCGTTCGCGTGAAGCCCCTTGGGGACCGTTCCGCCGCCGCCCGGGGTCGCCCAGCATGAGGAGGCATGCGACACCGGCTGCGCGTCCTCGGTCCCCTGGCCCTCGCCGCGACCCTCACCGTCCTCGCACCGCACGACGCCCGGGCGGCCACAGGCACGTTCGTCTACCACGCCCAGCGCGGCGGGGCGCCGCACGACCTGACCGACCCCGTCGACGGGCGCTGCTACGCGGTCGGTGACGCCCAGGGCGTGACCGGGAACGAGACCGACCGCCCCGCCTATCTCTACGACACGCCCGACTGCCGGGGCGCGGCGTCCTACTTCCCGGCCGGGTTCTACGGCCACCAGACGTTCCACAGCGTGGCCTTCATCCGGTAGCCGGCGCCCGTCGCACGGCAGTGCCCAGGCACCACTCGGGTTCCCCTGATACGGCGAGAACGATTTCGCTACTCTGGGCGGTCGAGCCGCCTACGCGGGGAGGACCCATGAGCACCGGCCAGGTGTGGAGCATCGAGCGCATTCGCGACGCCCTCGGCAGTCCCGACCTCTCCCGCCGCTTCGTCCATGAGATCGGCCGGGCCCCGGCGCACGAGGTGCTGACCGTCTTCGCGAAGTGGCAGGGCATCGCCGAACGCACCCTCGCCGCGGTCGAACGCGGCCGGCAGGCGGCGGCGGCGCAGGCGGCGGGCGGCGACGTCCCGGGCGACTGGATCGACATCACCCGAAAGGTGCAGGAGGACGCTGCCCTCGTTCGCGCCCGCGGAGCCGCCTGGAGCTGACACCCTGGGTGGGTGTACGCGCTCAAGTACGATGCGACGATAGCCGCCGTCTGGGACTCGCTCCCGCCGCCGGTGAGCGCGCAGCTCAGCGACGTCCTCGCCGCCGCCTGCACGGACCCCTTCGCGGCGACCGTCCCGTACGGCGAGGACGACGGGATCATGCGGATGCTGGTGCTGGACGAGGTCTTCGTCGTCATCTATCTGGGCCACCAGACGAAGACGCTGCACATCTACCAGATCGATTACCTGGGCTGAGTGCTCCGGGCGAGGCCGGCGAGCACGGCGACGGCGCGGTCGAGCTCGTCCTCGGTGTTGTAGTAGTGCGGCGAGAGCCGCACCAGCGGTTCGCTCTGGTACAGCGACGTCTCCGGGGTGGTGACGGTCACGTTGATCCCGTGCCGGGCCAGCTCCGCCTTGACCTCGTCGGCGGCGAACCCTTCGACCGTGGCGGTCACGAGGGCGCACCGCTCGCGCCCCCGGTCGTGCGTGGTGACGCCCGGCACGGCGTCGAGGCGCTCCCGCAGGGCCGCGCCCAGGCCCCGGCTGCGCTCGCCGATGGCGTCCAGGCCGAGCTCCAGGGCCTGCCGGGCGGCGCTGCCCAGGCCCAGGACGTTGGAGTAGCTCATCTCCCACGTCCCGAAGCGCCGTGCGCCCGGCCTCCAGGTGTAGCCGTCCTTGCCGTCCCAGATGGCCGCGGCCGTCTCGTTGACGGGGGGTTCGAGCCCGTTCGAGAGACCGGAGCGGATCCACAGGAAGCCGGTGCCGCGCGGGCCGCGCAGGAACTTGCGGCCGGTGGCGCAGAGCATGTCGCAGCCGATCTCCTCGACGTCGACGGGGAACTGGCCGACGGACTGGGTGGCGTCCAGCAGGAACGGCACCCCGGCCCGGCGGGTGATCCGGCCGATCTCGGCGACCGGGTTGACGAGGCCGCCGCCGGTGGGGACATGGCTGACGCCGACCAGCCGGACGCGCTCGTCGATGAGGCCTGCCAGGGCCTCGGTATCGAGTTGTCCGAAGGCGTCGTCGGGGACGACGACCACCTCGGCGCCGGTGCGCTGGGCGACCTGCAGATAGGCCAGCACATTGCTGCCGTACTCCGAACGCCCGGTCAGGATCCGGTCGCCGGGCCGCAGGCGCAGGGAGTAGAAGGCGGCCCCCCAGGCGTGGGTGGCGTTGTCGAACAGCGCCACCTCCTCGGGCCGTCCGCCGACGAGTCGGGCGACGGCGGCGTACGTCGCCTCGATGTCGGCGAGGCGCTCGCCGGCGGCCTCGTAGCCTCCGATGCGGGCCTCGAATTCGAGGTAGGCGGTCATGGTGTCGAGGGTGCGGCGGGACAGGAGCGCGGCACCGGCGTTGTTGAGGTGCACGCGGTGCGCGCAGCCGGGGGTGTCCTCGCGCAGTGCGGCGATGTCCATCGGGGTCCTCTCTCCGGACGGTGGGACGTGACGCGGGGGTGGCATTGGTGCCACCCCCAGGACGGGCACTGAAGGGATCGATCGTGACCGGGCGGCGCGGAAGTATCGACGCCGTACTCACACTGCCCAGGAGGATCGATGTTCACGTTCGGGAAGTCGTCGCGGCGGGCGGCCGTCGCCGCGAGCGCTCTGGTGGCGGCCGTCGCCGCCACCGCCCTTCCGGCGTCGCCCGCCCAGGCCCGCTCGGCGGTGCCCGCCCGCTACGCCGGGCAGAAGCTGGACTGGCGGGCCTGCGAAGAGGGTTCGTCGCTGGAGTGCGCGACGATGACCGTGCCCCGCGACTGGCACCACCCGGGCGCCGGCGCGGACATCTCGGTGGAGGTCTCCCGGCACCGGGCGAGCGACCCCGGCAAGCGGCGCGGCGTGCTGATGATGGCCGCGGGCGGGCCCGGCGGCAGCGGGCTGGCGCGGCCCGGGGAGGTCGTGCGCAGGTCCCCGGCGGTGGGGGCGGCCTACGACGTGGTCAGCTTCGACCAGCGCGGGGTGGGGCGCAGCACCCGGGCGGTGTGCCAGACCGACGCGGAGTTCACCGACTTCCTGGCCGGGGACTACCGCGACCGCTCCCCCGCCGCGATCGACGCCGTGCTGAAGAAGTCGCGCGCGTTCGTCGAGGGCTGCAAGGCCCGCACGGGGGACCTGCTGCCCTACCTGAACACCGAGCAGACGGTGCGGGACATGGACCTCTTCCGCTCGCTGCTGGGCGCGCCCAGGATCGCGTACTACGGCGCGTCCTACGCCACGATGATCGGCGCCTATTACGCCACGCTCTTCCCGCAGCGCGTCGAGCGGGCCGTGCTGGACAGCAACATCGCCTTCGACGGCACCTGGGAGGAGTTCATGACGGGCCAGCCCAAGAGCTTCCAGCGCCGTTTCGAGCAGGACTTCCTGCCCTGGCTGGCGAAGTACGACGACGTCTACCACTACGGGCGTACGGTCGCGGAGGTCAAGGCCGCCTGGGAGCGGCGGCGGGCCGCGCTGCGCGAGCACCCGGTGACGGCCGGCGCGGTGGTCATCGGCCCCAACCAGTTCGACAACGGCGCGATACGGACGATGTACAACGCGAAGGACGGCTTCCCGGCGCTGGCCCGGGGCCTCGTGGCGCTCGACCACTGGGACGCCGCCGCCCCGGCGGAGAAGCAGCTGGTGGGCAAGGTGTTCGGCGAGTACCTCAGCCCGGAGTTCCTCGCCGAGTACTTCTCGGTGACCTGCAACGACACCCCGTGGACCCGTGACACCGGCCACTGGGTGCGCAAGGGCGGCGAGGACGCCCGCGACCTGCCGCTGATCGGCGCCCGCGAGCTCGCCTTCGCCTCGGTCTGCGCGGCCTGGCCCGCGTCCCCGGCGCCCGCGGTGAAGGTGACCGGCAAGGGCCTGCCCGCCACGCTGATGCTCAACTCGGAGCACGACCCGGCCACCCACTACGAGGGCGCCCTGCGGGCCCACCGTGCGCTGCGCGGGTCGCGCCTGGTCACGGTGACCGGCGGCGGGGACCACGGCGCGTACCTTTCGGGGAACACCTGTGTGGACGGCGTCGTCGAGTCCTATCTCCTCGACGGCGAGGCGCCGGAGCGCGACATGTCGTGCGCGGCCGGCCCGCTGCCGGTGCCCGAGGGGGCGGCGAAGTAGCCGGGTGCCGTATCCGGTCCGGGGGCCCTGTCGTTGTCCCCGCAGGGCGGCGGGAGGGCCGAGGACATGCGCATCCAGATCATCACAGCGGGTACGACGGGTTCCGTCGCCCCCTACACGGGCCTCGGGCACCGGCTGCGGTCGGAGGGCCACGAGGTGGAGCTCGTCACCCACGCCAGGTTCGCCCCGGCGGTGACGTGTTGCGGCCTGGGCATGCGGCCGCTGGAGGCGGACCCGTTCGAGGAACTGCTGGGGGTGCACAGCCGGGCCCATGGCGCGGCCCGTTCGCCGCGCGTGCTGCTGGACTTCGCACGCGCCGTCGAGCGGGCCGCGCTCGCGCTCGTCGACGGGATCCTGGCCGCGCTGGACCCCAAGGCCGACCTGGTGCTGCTGTCGTCGATCGCCGCCCCGATCGGCCGGGTGGTGGCCCGCTACCACGGCATCGCGAGCATGGGCGTCTTCCTCCAGCCCGACGCGCCCACCTCGGCGTTCTCGCCCTGCACCATGGCCCTGAGGCCGCCGGGGTACGCCAACCGGCTGCGCGGGTACGGCGCGAACGGCGTGCTGGACGCCCTGTACGCCGCCGCGAACCGCAGCCTGCACCTCCGGCTCGGGCTGGCCCACCGCAGCGCGCACCGGCTGCGCCGGGAGCGGGAGCGCGAGCGGTGGCCGATCTGGCACGGCTACAGCCCGTCGGTGGTGCCCCGCCCGGCGGACTGGCGCCCGGGCCTGCGGGTCGCGGGCTACTGGTGGCCGCACGAGTGCGCCGACTGGCAGCCGCCCGCGCAGGTCACGGACTTCCTCGCGGCCGGGCCGCCGCCGGTGTTCGTGGGTTTCGGCAGCATGATGCCCGGCGACTCCGAGCGGCTGGGCGATCTGACGGTCCGTGCCCTGCGGCAGGCGGGGCTGCGCGGCATCGTCCAGTCCGGCTGGGCCGGGCTGTCCGTGGCCGGCGACGACGTCCTCACCGTCGGTCCGCTCCCGCACGGGTGGCTCATGCCGCGCACCGCCGCCGTGGTCCATCACGCCGGGGCCGGCACCACGGCGGCCGGCCTGCGGGCGGGCGTGCCGGCGGTGCCGGTGCCGGTGCTGACCGACCAGCCGTGGTGGGCCGCCCGGCTGGCGCGGCTGGGGGTGAGCCCCGGGGTGCTGCCGTTCGCCGATCTGACGGTGGGCCGGCTGGCGGGGCCCTTCGGCGGGCCACGGGCGATCCGCGCTTCGGCCGGCGCGCGGTCGAGCTGGCCGGGCGGCTGGGGCGGGAGGACGGGGCCGGGGTCGTCGCCCGGGCGGTCGCGGAGACCGGCCGGTGAGTGCCGGACGGCCCGGAGGGACCACGCCACAGCCACGGATGGGGAAGCGTTCATGACACCGCACACGCCCGCGCCCGCTCTCGCCCCGGCGGCCGCACCGGCCGACGGCCGGCCGGCGGGAGCGGCCATGCCGCCGCTGGACGCCTGGCTGTACCGGCACCAGAGCAGCGGGGCGGTCTGCATGACCGTCGGCGTCATGGCCTGGTTCGACGGTGCTCCTCCCCCGATGGTCTGGCTGCGCGAGCGGGTCGCGGCCCGCTGGGGGGCGCAGGAGCGGCTGTGCCTGACGCCGGACGCGGCCACCGGGCCCCGGGCCTGGCCGAGGTGGGTCGCCGGTCCGCCGTTCGCCGCCGAGGACCATGTCGTGGAGGGGCCGGTGGCCGCCGCGGCACCGGCGGAGGCGGTCGTCGCCCGGCTGCTCGCCCAGCCCCTCGGTCCGGGCCGGCCGCCCTGGCAGCTGCACCTGCTGCCGGCTGCCGGGGGCTTCGCGCTGCTGCTGCGCGCGCATCACGCGCTCCTCGACGGGGGCTCGCTCATCGCGCTGCTGCGTACCCTTCTCGACGCCCCCGTGGCGGCCCTGCCGGGCCCCCGGGCGGGCCGGGAGCCCACCGCGCGGGCGGACGCCCCCGCGTCCCGGGCCGCCTGGGCCCGGGCCCTGGCGGACATGGTGCCCCGGGGGCGTCCGCTGCCGTTCCACGGCGCGGTGGACTCCCGGCGGGCGGTGGCCTGGAGCCGGCTGTCCATGGCGGACGTGGGCGCGGCCCGTGACGCGCTGCCGACGGGGCGGGCCTCGGCCAACGCCGTCTTCCTGGCCGCGACCGCCGGTGCGCTGCGCGCCGCCGGAGCGGTGGGGCGGCTGCGGCTGCCGGGGGTGTGCGCGATGGTGCCCGTCGACGTGCGCACGGCGGACGAGGCGGCGGTGCTGGGCAACCGCTACGCCACGGTCCGTGTGCCGCTGCCCCTGGGCGGGGACGCCCGGGGGCGGCTGGCGAGGGTGGACGGCTTCACCCGGCGCGCGGCGCTCAAGGAGCGGGCGCGGGCCCAGGCCCGTCTGGTGGCGTCGCGGCCGCGACGGCACGGTGTGCTGGACGACGCGCTCGGCCGTTACGCGGACTCCCCCTTCTACTCCTCTCTGCTGTGCACCAGCGGGGCGACGTACGCGGGCCCCCTCGGTCTGGGCGGCGCGCGGCTGGCCGGGATGGCGGGGCTGCCTCCGCTCAGCCCCGGCCACCCGCTGGCGGTGTCGATGTGCCTGCACGACACGAGCGTGGTGGTGACCGTGGTGACCGATCACGCCCACCGCCGGCTGGCGGACCGGCTGCCCGCTCTGATCCACGCGGAGGTGCTCGCGCTGCGGCCGTGAGACGGCCGCCCGTGCCCGGGGACCGCCGGGCCTACGGGCAGTAACGTCCCACCGCCGCCCCTCGTTTCCCCTGGTGAAGCTCCCCCACGAAACGGAGACCTGTCGTGCCGACGCGTACCGCACTCTTGGAAGAGGTCATTCCGCTCACCCTCGACGGTTACGCCTACAGCGGCCGGATCGTCCATCAGCCGGACGCCAGAATGGCGCCCGTCGTCCTGGTCGGCGGCGCGTTCCAGCACCAGAACGCCTGGGGCCGGCTGGAGCAGGGCTTCCTGGAGTCGGCCACGGTCATCACCGTCGACCTGCCCGGCTGGGGCGACGCGGACCGGCTGCCCGCCCGGTACGGCTTCGACTTCCTCGCCGAGGCGCTGGACCAGCTGCTCTCCAAGGTGGCGCCGTCCCCGGTGAACGTCCTGGGCGGCTCGTACGGGAGCGCGGTGGCCTACCAGTGGGTGCGCGACCACCCCGGGCGCGCCGAACGGCTCGGGCTGGTGGGCACCATGTCCCATCTGGCCGACCACGTACGGGCCCGGGTGGAGCGCACGCTCGTCATGGCGGAGCAGGGACGGCGGGCGGAGTTCGTCGACTGCGTCATCGAGACGATGCTGTGCGTCTCACCGCTGGTCACGGTCTCCCGGCGGTCCGCGATCGCCCGGTGTCTGAGCCGCGCCCTGTACGACATGACACCGGACGACCTCGCCAAGTACAAGGAGAACTCCCAGCGGCTGCTGTCGTGTTCGCGGCTTCCCGGCGGCCCGTCCGTGCACGTCCCGGCCCTGGTGACGACCGGTGAGCACGACCCGCTGAGCACACCCGCGCTGAGCCGGGAGGCGGCCACCCGGCTCGCGGACGCCCGGTTCACCACCTTCAAGGACGCCGACCATCTCGTCCACCTCGAGCGCCCGGCGGAGCTGGTGGACCTGATGACCCGCTTCTTCCGCGGCGATACCCTCGCCGGCCTGGACTACTGCCACCCCGTCGAGCGCGTCCGGCACCGGGCCCCGATGGACGCCCTGCCCTCGCCGCGCCCCTCCAACGAGCCCTGAGCCGGCGGTTCGCGCTCCCCCGCCCGGGGGCCGCACGGACCGCCGGACCCTTCGGGGGTCAGTCCTCGTGGGCGCCCATGGGCAGCTCGCGGAGCTTGAGCGCGGTGCGCGAGCTGTAGGCGTAGTCGAGCATCCTCGCGGCGTCCGGGTAGCGGCCGGTGCGGTCGTCGAGCACGACGCCGACGACCGTACGCCCGGCGCGCCGGGCGGCGAAGACCAGGCAGGGGCCCGCCGCCCGGGTGGAACCGGTCTTGAGCCCGACTACTCCGTCGTACGACCCGAGCAGCTTGTTGGTGTTGTACCAGGTGTAGAGGCGGTTGACGTTGGCCGCCTTCTGCTGGGTGTTCATCGACTTCATCACGGTCGTCAGCGTGTCGTCGCCCAGGGCGTGCCGGGCGAGTTTCGCCAGGTCGCGCGGGGTGGAGTAATTGGTGCCGCGCGAGGAGATTCCGTCGAAGGAGTCGTAGTGGGTGTCGCGCATTCCCAGGGCGCGGGCCTTCTTGTTCAGCTTCTCCACGAACGACGCGGTGCGCGCCTGTTCCGTCGCGCCGTCGCCGAAGGTGTCGGCGAGGGCGTAGGCGGCGTCGCAGCCGGACGGGAGCATCATCGCGTAGAGCAGCTGCCGCACGGTGAGTTCGTCGCCGGTGCGCAGGTCGGCCGTGCTGGCCTGGTTGCGCTGCACCCAGTCGCGGTAGGACTGCTTGATGGCGACCTGCTGGTGCAGCGCCCCCGCGTAGTCGTCGGCCACGACCACGGCGGTCATGATCTTGGTGGTGCTGGCCATCTGTCGCCGGGTGTCGGCAGCCTTGCCCCACGGCTTTCCGTCCGGCCCCCGGTCGAGGTACGCGCCCTTGGCGCCGATTCCCGTCGGGCCCTCCGCTGCTTGGGCGGTGGCTGTCGGGAGGGCGACCGCCAAGGCGGCGGCCGACGCGGTCAGCGCCGCTCCCCAGCGGCGGACCACACTTCCCTCACATGGCTCCATTGAGTCTCCAGAATTCCTCGCTCGTCGGTTGAGGCGAGCGCATGCTTGCATCAAACGCCGCACGGAAAGAAATTCTTTCACCAAGGAGTGAATACGATCGGATAATTCTCCGGCGTTCGAACGAGAATGTCTGAACGAAAAGGGGAGTGCCCGCACCTGTGTGGCACGGGCACTCCCGGTCCGGCGTGGGGACGCCGGGCATCAGGTCGTCACAGGGTCAGCCCGTGCAGACCCCGCGCGCGTAGTCGACCGTGGCGGCCTGCTGCGAGTACGTCCACTCGGGGTCGAGCAGCTTGGCCTCCAGCTGCTTGGCGGCCGCCGGGCTCTCCACGATGTAGCCGAAGTCCTGCAGCCACGAGGGGTAGAGGTTCTTGGAGCCGATGTAGAAGGCGGAGCTGTCCACGGACACCAGCTTGTGGTGCAGCGCGTACGGCTTGCCGTCGGCCCACTTCGCCCCCGGCGAGCTGCGGAAGGTGGCGAGCTGGAGGTTGGAGCACATCGCCGCCTTCGCCTTCTGCTGGTCGCCGGTGACCAGGGCGAGGCGGTTGCGGAGGGTGTCGCTGATCTCGGCGAGCGACTTGATCTGCGAGTAGCCGCCGCTGCCGACCGCGCCGCGGTTGGCGGGGTCGCTGACGACGATGCGGACCTTCACGCCGGCCGCCATCTTCGCGGCGAGCTGGTCGTAGAGGCGGATGTCGTAGCGGGCGATGGGCGGGCAGGTGGCGTTGAGGTCCTGCTGGGAGATCACGATGCTGCGCTCGGCGCTCCCGACGAGCGCGCGCAGGGCGCTCTCCTCGGGGTTGGCCGTGTCGTAGTCGCGGTCGGCGTTGGTCTTGTCCGGCAGGCCCACGACGCACTTGGTGTCCGGGGCGGTCGGCAGCTTCGGGTCGAACGCCGAGGCAGCGTCGCGGTCCTTGATGCCCACGCCCAGGCCGCCGACGGCGATCACCGGGACGTCGCCGGTGGGCCCGGAGGGGGTGGGGTTGGCGTCCTTGTGCATGGTGGGCATGCAGTCGCCGCCGGAGGAGACGAACCAGACGCTGGCGACGTTGCCCTTGTTCCGGCAGGTCCAGCTCCACAGCTGGTCCAGGTAGCGGCCGGCGGAGTGGGCGGCGGGGCCGGTCAGGGCGAGGTCGACGTCGGTCACCGGGTGGGTGGTGTCGACGTAGTCGTCCTTCCAGCTGTTGATGCCGCCGGTGATCGCCGACTCGCCGTCCACGACGAGCAGTTTGGAGTGGTTCCAGGAGAAGCTGGTCTTCGACGTCGTCATCGACGCGACGTTCAGCGTGATGCCGCCGGCGGCCTTGCCCAGGCGCGCCAGGAGGTCGTCGCGGTACTTCGAGGGCAGCACGTTCACGTGGTAGACGGGCGCGGCGCCGACGAGGACCCGTACACGCGGCTTGTTGCCGGCCTCGACCGAGGCCTTGAGGCCGGCGGCTATCGCCTCCTGGAAGGCGCCGTTCGGGAAGGGCGCGAGGGTGGAGATGTCGACCGTGCGCTTCGCCTTGGAGATGTTCTCCGTCATCTTCGCCAGCAGCCGCTTGGTGCCAGGGCGGTCCGCGCAGGTGTCGTCGCCCCAGCATCCGGGGCTCTGCAGCAGCCAGTCGGAGGCGTCGGCGGAGGAGGCGTCCAGCTTGTTGCCGCTGGTGCGCTGCCAGACGTCACCCTCGAGGCCCGGCGAGACCTGACGCAGCGTCTTCTCCACGGCGTCGAGGTGCGGGGTGGGCGACGGGCTCGCGAAGGCGGGGGCCGCGGGAAGGGCGGCGAGGACGACGGCCGAGATCGTCGCGCAGCGCGCCAGACGGGGTAAACGGCGGTGCCGGAGCAATGGTGCATCCTTAAACAAAGTAACGATTCCGCGAACAGCTGACTCACGTTCGGCGAACGCAAGATCAACGCGGAGAAGCTATCAGCTGTCCGGACACGTACATCTCACGTATGACATGTCCTTCGGCCACCAGTCCTCAGAGGTACACGGGACCGCCTCAGGGACGGATTACCCGCATGGGGTGTTGGCCATAGCTTCGTGATCAACGGTGGGAGACGGGCCGAACGACGAACCCGTCAGCCCTCGCCGCCCCGTCACGAAGAGAGGCACACATGTACGGCAAGGCGTTCGCGCCCGAATATCGCGGCGCGCTCGGCGCGCTCTCGGTGAACTCCTCCCTGGAGGAGGTCCTGGACAAGGCCGTCGCACAGCGGCAGGAGGCCGAACGGGCCGGATCCGCGCTGGACGCGGCGCACGCGGGTCTCGCCGTGGCCGAGGCGAGCCGGCGGCTGGGCCGGATCGAGGAGGCCGAGCGGGCCTGGAAGGCGAGCTACCGCTCGGCACGGCGGGCCGGCGACCAGGGCGCGATGGCCTGGGCCGTGTGGAGCGGCGGCACCCTGGCCCGGCAGCGCGGCGACCTGGCCCTGGCCCGACGGTGGCTGGCCATCGCCGCCGAACTCGCCAAGCACGGCGGGGACGTCGTCGCCCGGGGCTACTCGCTGGCGGGACTGGCCGAGACCGGCCGCATCCAGGGCGACTACCAGGCGGTCGGCGAGCTGCACGAGAAGCTGCTGGCCGAGGCCAGGCGCCGGGGCGAGGCCCGGCACACGGTGTGGGCGCTGGAGGGCATCGCCCAGATGCACCGCAACACCGGCTCGTACGACACCGCCCTGGAGATGTTCGAGGAGGCGGCGGCGATAGCGGAGAAGGCCGACGACGCGCGCGGCCACGCCTGGGCCTTGCGCGGCATAGCCGACGTGCTCTCCCTGCGGGGCGAGACCGGGCGCGCCCTGGAGCTGCTGGCGCGGGCCGAGCGCACCTGCCGCGAGATGCGGCTGGTGAGCGCCCTCGCCTACAACCACAAGATGCGCGGCAACGTCCTCTTCCGCGCGGGGCGTTACGAGGAGGCGCGGGAGACCTACGCCGGGGCCCTGGAGGAGTTCCGTGCCATGGGCGAGCCGCGGGGCACCGCGCTGGCCGGCCTGGGCCTGGTCAAGGCGCGGGCCCGCCTCGGGCGGGACACGGCGGAAACCGCCGCCGACCTCGACGAACTCGACCGCACCCTCGGCGGCCTGGGCCTGTTGCACGCCCGGGAGATGGTCGCGAAGGCCCGCGCGGAGCTCGGGGTCTCCGCGTGACGCCCCGCACCGGCCTCGCGCTGCCGGACACCGGCCCGCTCCAGGTCCTCGACCGCTGCCGGGAGCGGGTCGAGCCCGCCCTGCGCGCGGCCGTGGAAAGCCTGCACCCCTGGCCGCGGCGCATGGCCTCGTTCGCGCTGGGCTGGTGCGAGGCCGACGGCACGCCGGCCACGGGCGGCGGCGGCAAGGGCGTCCGCCAGGCCCTGGCGGTGCTCGGCGGGCAGGCCGTGGGCGCCCCGGAGGAGGCGGTCGTCGCCGGGGCGGTCGCCGTGGAACTGGTGCACACCTTCTCGCTGGTGCACGACGACGTCATGGACGGCGACGAGCGGCGCCGGCACCGCGACAGCGCGTGGAAGGCGTTCGGCACCGGCCCGGCGGTCCTGGTGGGGGACGCGTTGTTCGCGCTCGCGGTCGAGACGCTGGCGCGGGCGGAGGGAGCGCACGGCGCGGCGGCGGTGCGCTGCCTGTCCGGCGTGCTGCGGGACCTGCTGCACGGCCAGGCCGACGACCTCCTCTTCGAGTCCCGGCCGTGGGCGGGCCCTCAGGCGGTGCGGGTGGCGGAGTACGAGGCCATGGTGGCCGGCAAGACGGGGGCGCTGCTCGCCGGCGCGCTGGCGCTGGGGCCGGTGCTCGCCGGCGCCTCGCCGCAACAGGTGGAAGCGCTGACGGAGGCGGGGCGGCATCTGGGCGCCGCCTTCCAGGCGGTGGACGACGTGCTGGGCGTCTGGGGCGACCCGGAGGTCACCGGCAAGCCCGTGCACGGCGACCTGCGCCGGGGGAAGAAGACCCTGCCCGTCCTCGCGGCCCTGGCCGGGGCGGGACCGGCCGCCCGCTCCCTGGAGGCGCTGCTCGGCTCCGGGGTCCCGCTGGACACCGGGGCCGCGCGCCACGCGGCCGGGCTCGTCGAGGAGGCGGGCGGGCGGGACGCCGCCGAGGCCGCGGCCCGCCGCCACGCGGCGGCCGCCCGCCGGTGCCTCGCGGGCGGGACGTTCGCGCCGGAGGCGGTCGGTGAACTCGTCGCCCTCTCGGAGTTCCTGCTCGACCGGCGCCTCTGACACCACGTCACCACACTCCTGGCGCACGGGCGTCAGCGGACATCGGCGTACTGCCCGAGCGTGATCTCGGCGAAGTGCCGCAGCGACCGCGTGTCCGGCGCGAAGTAGGCGCTGTGCCCGTGCGCCCCGTCGGAGGGGACCGGGCGCGCCCCGAACTCCGCCGCCGTCGGGTCGCCGCCGTGGCCCAGGCCGAAGGCGCTGACGTTGGGGACGCGGCCTATCCAGTCGGCGCTGTTGCGGCGGGTCGCCCAGACCCGGGCACCGGTGCGCAGGCCGGCGGCGGAGTCGGCACGCATGCCGGGGCTGCCGAGGACGACGAGGTCGGCGGCCTCGGTGCCGTCGATGTCGTGGGCGGCCAGGCCGCAGACGACCGAGCCGTAGCTGTGGCAGAAGACGGCGGGCGGCGTGGCGGCGGTGCCCAGCGCGGAGAGGCCGGCCAACAGGCGCTCCAGGCGCGGCGCGCCGGCCTCGGCGAGGCGTCCGGTCGCGGCGTCGAGGCCGACGCCGACCGGTGTGGTGTAGCCGGCCCAGGCGATCACGGCGGTGGGGGTGCCGGGGGCCTGCCGGGCCAGTTCGGCGCGCAGCGAGCGGGCCATTCCGGCGGGGGTGCCGTACCGGTCGTGTGTGCGGTCGAAGGAGGCGAGGTCGATGTCGGAGCCGGGGACGACGACCGCCGTGTGCCGGGCCGCCGTCCAGTCGCCGTACACCTCGGCGACCTGGCCGCGTCCGCGCGGGTCGAAGGCGAGGATCTGCCGTCCGGGCCCGAGCAGCCGCGCGTAGCGGTCGGCGAGGTCGCCGGCCAGGCGGCGCTCGGGTGCGCCGAGGGAGCGGTCGGCCGCCCGGGCGCGCTCCCGGTCGCGCTCGGCGGCGAGGGCGAGGCGGTTGGCCTCGTAGCGCAGAGCCACGGGCGCGCCGTCGAGGTTGCCGACGACCAGCGGGTGACGGGCCGCCAGTTCGTGCCGGCGCACCTCGGGGAGGGCGGCGAAGAAGCGGGCGATGTCCTCGGGGGCGGCCTCGGGGTCGGGGAGGGAGTGGTCCGCGCGCCACGCGGCGGCGCCGGCCGGCGGCCCGGTCACGACGGTCTGCTCGCCGCCGACGGCCCAGCCGGCCGTGCCGGCCATGACGGTCGTGGCGACGGCCGCGGCGACCAGCGTGCGCTTGAAGCGGCGCATGTTCGAACTCCCTCGTAGGTGGTGACGAGGGAAAACGTAGGAAGGGGGTGGGTCGCCGGGCGTCAACCCGGGGAGCCAACCGGAGGGTGATACCGGGGTATGACGAGGGTGGCTCCCGGGGTCCCCGGGACGGCCGCGGCCGTCCGTCGCCTTACCGTAGGCGGATGATCGCTGACTTCCATGCCCTCACTTCGGACATCGTGCTGCGCCCGGTGACCCTCGACGACGCGGCGGCCTTCGCCCGGGCGTACGCGCGCAACCGGGACCACCTGAGGCCCTGGGAGCCGGGCCGGAGCGAGGCGTTCTTCACGACCGAGGGCCAGGCGGCGCGGCTGGAGGACCTGCTGGCGCTGCGCGCGGCGGGGCGCGTGATGCCCTGGGTGCTGGCGGAGGACGGGGGGCGGGGCGAGATCGTGGGGCTGGTGAACCTCGCCAACATCGTGCACGGGGCCTGGCGCAGCACCAATCTCGGGTACTGGGTGGCGGCAGAGCACACGGGCAAGGGCCTGGCCACCGCCGCGGTGACGGCGGCGTGCCGGGACGCCGACCAGCGGCTGGGGCTGCACCGGATCGAGGCCGGGACCGTCGTGGCCAACGCCGCCTCCCAGCGGGTGCTGGTCAAGTGCGGCTTCGAGCCGATCGGCACCGCGCGGAACTACCTGCACATCGACGGGGAGTGGCGGGACCACGTCCTGTACCACAAGATCCTCAACGACCGCGGACCGGCCTGAGCGGAGTGCCCGCACCCCTCGGCGGGCATCACCTCATGGAGCCGTCCGCAGACGGACCGTAGCGGCGCGAGGAGCTTCGCTCCACGTTGCCCAATCGCCTCAGAATCTATGCCTCGCCGTGGCATGGCTGTTACACAACAGCAGGGAAACAGGGGCTTGCGGATCATAGGATCGAACTCATGATCAGCGGGCGATTAAGTGCTAATCGCCCTCTTTCCGTTCACGGCCGCGCTCACTTGGCGCAGGAGAAGAAGGAGACACCCCTGTGCCAGGGCGAATACCGCGTCGGCGCGTCCTCCAGGTCGCGGGCGGAGGCCTGGTCGTCGGAACGGGCGCGGTGGGCGCCTGGCAGTGGCTGGCTCCCGGCTCCGGGAAGAGCCGCCGGCCGGGGGAGTTCCCCGCGCGGCCCGCGAAGGCCGCCACCAACGAGTCGTTCGTCCACATCATGGCGCATGCCGACGACTCGCTGTACTTCATGAACCCCGAGCTCGAGCAGTCCATACGCAGCGGCGCGCCGACCGTCACCGTCTGCATGACCGGCGGCGAGTCCGACGGCCGCAACGCTCTCGCCCGCAGCCCCGGCTACGCCAAACTCCCCGAGAAGCGGCCGGAGTTCGTCCGCGCCCGGATGAACGGCCTGCGCGAGGCGACCGCCCAGATGGCCACAGGCGACTGGCTCAGCCCGTGGACCGTGGAGACGCTGACGCTCCTGCCCGGCTTCGAGGTCGAACTGCAGACCCTCAAGGCCGCCCCGCAGGTCCAGCTGATCTTCATGGAGCTGATAGAGGCCCGCTTCATCAAGGCCCCCCGGCAGGAGAGCCTGAGGGGGCTGTGGCTCGGCGCCGCGCCCAAGCTCACCACGCTCGTGCCCGCCGCGAGCCCGGTCAAGCGCACCTTCCAGTACAACCGGCAGCAGGTGATCGACACGCTGACCGCCGTGCTGGAGCGCTACCAGCCGACGGTCGTGCGCACGCTCGACCCCAACCCCACCCACCTGCCCAAGGAACCCCACTACCCCAACACCCCGCCCGTCCTGCAGGGCATAGCCAAGTACGACCACCAGGACCACACGACCTCCGCCTACTTCGCGCAGGCCGCCCTGGCCCAGTACTGGGGGCGCAAGCACTCCCGGCCCACCGCCGTCGACACCTACGTCGGCTACGAGGTCGCCACGCTCCCCAACAGCCTGGACGCGGCCACCACCCGCCACAAGATAAAGATCCTCGACATCTACGGCTGGGCCGACGGCAAGGACTGCGGCGACCCGGCCGGCTGCGGCGACCGCAAGGTCGGCAACCGCTCGAAGGACACCCGCTGGTCCGACAACCTCCGCCACCGCGCCACCGGCACCCAGCGCTGGGTGCAGCCGCTGCCCGACGGCCGGCTCGCCGCCTTCGCGCTCCTCGACGGCCAGGTGCAGTGCTGGACCGAGACCCGGGCCGGCGGCGGCGTCTGGTCCAAGCCCGTCCCCGTCGACGGCGGCATGCTGGAGGGCCAGGTGCAGGCGCTGCGCCACGCGGACGGCACGCTGCAGCTGTTCTCCGTACGGACCGTGCTGCCCACCGCCGACCAGGCGCACCGGCGCGAGATCGTCACGACCCGGCAGACCGGCAGGACGCCCGGCGGCGCCCCGGCGTTCGGCCCGTGGGAGTCGCTGCGCTCGCCCGAGGAAGACCCCCAGCGGTCGATCGAGGTCGGCTACCCCGTCGCGGTCGCCGACAAGGACGGCATGGTCCACGTGCTCGTCAAGAACTGGGCGGGCGGCGTCAGTCTGTGCACCGGCGCGCACGGCAAGGACTGGTCGGAGTGGGAGCAGCTGCCCACCTCGGAGCAGCCGGTGAAGACCGAGGACGGCCTGGACGCGGTGCTCGACGCCAAGGGCCGTCTCCATGTCGTGGCGGCCGACGTCAAGACCGTCCACCACTGGATGTCCGACGGCCCGGGCAGCCCGCTGAACATGGCCGAGCCGACGCGGCTGCCGGCCGCCACCGGACCGCTGTCGCTCGCCGCGCTCTCCGGCGGCGGCCTGCGCCTGGCCATGCGCCAGCCGGGCACCTCCCGCGTGCTGGTCTCCGACCGGCAGGACAACGGCGGCTGGCGGGTGACGTCGCAGTGCGAGCCGATCAGCGGCTACGGGCGGGTGGCGCTGGCCCAGGCCGGCAACGACACCGTGCTCGCCGCCCGGGACGGCAAGGGGCGTATCCGGCTGTCCGCCGGCTCCGGACGTCCGGGCCCCTGGCTGGAGCAGGGCATACCGCACCGCGGCACCGCCGCCCTCGTCCAGGACTCCCGCGGCCGCAACGTCGCGGTGGTGCTCGGCATGGACGGCCGGCTGAGCAGCGTCCGGGGCAAGGGCTCGGGCGCCACGGCCTTCGGGGACTGGGCCTCGCACGAGGGCAAGGTCCAGAGCGACCGGCAGGAGTCGTAGGCGCGACGCGCGTGGGCCCGCCCGGCATCCGCCGGGCGGGCCCACGCGCTTGCTCATGCCTGCCGCAGCCGGCCGGCTATCTCCTCGGTCACCGCCGCCTGGTGGTCGGCGAGGTAGAAGTGACCGCCGGGGTAGACCTTGAGCTCGAACGGGCCCTCGGTGTGGCGCTCCCAGGCGGCGACCTCGTCGAGCGTCACCTTGGGGTCGGCGTCGCCGGTCATGGCCAGGACCGGGCAGCGCAGCGGCTCCCCCGGCTCGTAGACGTAGGTCTCGGCGGCCCGGTAGTCGGAGCGGATGGCGGGCAGGACCATCCGCAGCACCTCCTCGTCCTTGAGCAGTCCGGAGGCGGTGCCGTCGAGGCGGTCGACCTCGGCGACCAGGCCCCGGTCGTCGAGCAGGTGCACGGTCTCGCTGCGGTGCGTGGAGGGCGCCCGGCGGGCGGAGGCGAAGAGCCCGGCCGCGACGATGTCCTTCTCCCGTTCGAAGCGCCGGGCCACCTCGAAGGCCAGCGAGGCGCCCAGGCTGTGGCCCAGGAACGCCAGAGGGCGGTCCGCCCAGGGCAGCAGCGCGGCGTAGACCCGGTCGGCGAGGTCGGGGACGTTGTCGATGAGCGGTTCGTTGCGCCGGTCCTGGCGGCCGGGGTACTGGACGCTGAGCACCTCGGCGAACGACGGCATCGCCTTGGACAGGGGGAAGAAGTAGCTCGCGGCGCCGCCGGCGTGCGGCAGGCACACCAGCCGCACCTCGCTGTCCGGGCGCGGGTGGAACCTGCGGATCCACAGGCCGTTGTCGTCACCCGAGAGGTTGTCGATCACAGTGGGGTCGTTCCTTCCAACACGGTCGTCTCGGCAGAAGTGCTAGGTGTCCCGACCTTCCTCAGGACGCGGTGCCCAGTTTCGCCACCCACTCGTCGACGGCCGCCGCGGTCGACTCGGCGTGACGTTCCATCAGCGTGTAGTGGTTCCCCGGCACTTCGGTCACCGTATCGGCATGCTCCGGGGCGGCAGGGCGGTCGTCGGCGCTCGCCGCCTGGTCCGCCATCCACTCCCCCGCCCTGACGACGAGCGTGGGCGCGGCGGCCGTCGGCACGTCCCAGCCGTCGAAGACGCGGAGATAGCCGCCCATGGCGGTGAGCTGGGTGCCCGGCGAGGAGACGAAGTCGAAGCGCTCCGCCTGTTCCTGGGCCACCGCCGACTGGAAGCGGTCGCCCATGCCCTCCCGGCGGGTGAAGCTGTCCAGCATCACCACGCCCTCGACCGGCCGGCCCAGCCGCTCGAGGTGGCAGGCGACCGCGTGCGCGACCCAACCGCCGGAGGAGTAGCCGACCAGCACGACGGGTTCGTCGCCCACGCTCGCCGCGATCGCGGCGGCGTGCACCCCGAGCAGGGCGGCCACATCCTCGGGCAGCGCCTCGTGCGGCGCGAAGCCGGGCTCGGGCAGCGCCCAGATGCTGCGGCGCCCCGCGAAAGCGGCCGCGAACCTGGCGTACTGGTGCACACCGGACGGCGCCATGTACGGGCCGAAGCAGACCAGGTGCGGGCCCTCCTCGCCGCGCGCCAGCCGCACGGGCGTGGGCAGGTGCGCCCCGGCGTCGGCGGCCGCGAAGACCGGCCGCAGCCGCGAGGCGCTCATGACCATGTCGATCCCCTCGGCGAGCCGGCCGACGGCGGCGGCGCGGCGGTAGAGGGTGACGAGGACGTCCTCCTCGGCCGGCGCGCCCCCCGCCTCCTGGTCGCCCTGCCGTTCGCCGATCAGCGAGAGCAGGTGGGCGGCGACGGCGGCCGGCGTGGGGTGGTCGAAGACCAGGGTGCTCGGCGGCTTCAGGCCGGTGGCCCGGCCGACGCGCTTGCCCAGCTGGACGGCGGTCAGCGAGTCGAAGCCCAGCTCCAGGAAGACGTGCCGCTCCCCCACCGCGTCCTTGTCCGGGTGGCCGAGGACGGCGGCCGCCTCGGCGCGGACGAACTCCACGATCGCCGCCAGGTGTTCCTCCTCCGGGAGCCCGGCCAGGCGGCGCACCAGCGGCGGTTCCGTTCCCTCCGCGGGCTCCTCCTCGGCAGCGAGGCGGGCGACCTCGGGGAGGTCGCCGATGAGGGGGCTGGGGCGGGCCATGGTGAAGCCGGGCACGAAGCGCGCCCAGTCGACGTCGGCGACGACGGCGGTCGTCTCGTCGCGTTCGACCGCGCGGCGCAGGGCGAGCACCGCGGCGTCGGGGCCCATCGGGTCCAGGCCGCGCAGCCGCAGGCGTTCCCCGGCCGCCGCGTCGACCATGCCGCCTCCGCCCCAGGCGCCCCAGGCGATGGAGGTGGCGGCGAGGCCGCGGGCGCGGCGGTCCTCGGCGAGGGCGTCCACGAAGGCGTTCGCGGCCGCGTAGGCGCCCTGGGCGCCGCTGCCCCAGGCGGCGGCTCCCGAGGAGAAGAGGACGAAGGCGTCCAGCGCGCGGTCGCCGAGCAGCTCGTCCAGATGCGCCGCGCCGGCCGCCTTCGCGTCCATCACGGCGGCGAACTCCTCGACGGTGGTGTCGGCGAGCATGGCCGGCGTGCCGATCCCGGCGGCGTGCACCACGGCGGTCAGGGGCGGCAGGTCCTCGAGGGAGGCCAGGAGCGCGGCCACCGCGTCCCGGTCCGCGAGGTCGCAGGCGGCGACCGTCACCCCCGCCCCCAGCGCCTGGAGTTCCTCGCGCAGCTCGGCGACGCCCTCGGCCCCGGGGCCGCGGCGGCCGGCCAGCACCACGTGCTCGGCGCCGTCGGCGGCCAGCCGCCGGGCGACGTGACCGCCGATGTGGCCGGTGCCGCCGGTGACCAGGACGGTGCCGCGCGGCCGCCAGGGCCGCTCGCCGGACGCGGAGCCGCCGGGGGTACGTACCAGGCGCCGGGCGTACGTTCCGGCGTCCCGCACCGCGACCTGGTCCTCGCCGCCCGTACCGAGCAGCACGGCGGCCAGCCGCCGGGCGACGCGCCCGTCGGCGGCCTCCACCGCCCCCGGCAGGTCCACCAGGCCGCCCCAGCGCCCGGGGTGTTCCAGGGCCGCCACGCGCCCCAGCGCCCACACGGGCGCCTGCCGCACGGCGAGCGGGGCGTCGCCGGCCACGCCGGCCGACACCGCGCCCCGCGTGACGCACCACAGCGGCGCCTCCACGCCCGCGTCGCCGAGCGCCTGGATGAGCAGCAGCGACCGGGCCAGGCCGCGCGAGAGCGCCGGGTGGTCCGTGTGCGGGCGGTCGTCCAGCGCCAGCAGGGAGAGCACACCGGCCGGTTCGGAACAGGCACCGCGTACGAGCGCCTCGAGCGCCCGCCGGTCCTCGGAGCCGTCCACCCCCAGCCGCACCACGTCGGCGCCGTGCGCGGTCAGGGAGTTCAGGGCGAGCGCGACGGCCGGGTCGTCCGCACGGTCGCTCGGCACCACCGCCAGCCAGGTGCCGGGCACGGCGGGCGGCGCCGTCCCGGGCAGGGGCTTCCAGGTGATCCGGTAGCGCCAGGCGTCGGCGGCCGACTCGTCGCGGCGGCGCCGGTGCCAGGCGGACAGCGCGGGCAGCGCCGACCGCAGGGTGACGTCCTCGTCCACGTCCAGCCCCTCGGCGAGCGCCCGCAGGTCCTCGCGCTCGACCGCCTCCCAGAACGCGGCATCCATCACCGACGCCGCCGGAGCGGTCTCCTCCGGCGCCTCCAGCCAGTAACGCCGCCGCTGGAAGGGGTAGGTCGGCACGTCCACGGGGCGGACGTCCCAGCCGGCGAACACCGCCCGCCAGTCGACGGGCGCCCCGTGCGCGTGGGCCTCGCCCAGGGAGGCGAGGAACCGCGGGACACCGCCGTCACCGCGGCGCAGCGTCGGGACGACGGCACCGGGGACGTCGCCGTCACCGTGGGCGTCGAGGGTGTCCTGCAGGCCGTACACCAGCACCGGGTGCGGGCTCATCTCCACGAAGACCCGGTGCCCGTCGGCCATCAGGTGCCGGGTGGCCTCCTCGAAGCGCACGGTCTCCCGCAGGTTGCGGTACCAGTACGCCACGTCGGGGGCGACGTCCAACGGGCCGCCGGTCACCGTGGAACAGAACGGCACCGCCGGCGCCTTCGGGGCCAGGGGGCCCAGCGCCTCGGCGAACGCGTCGCGGACCGTCTCGACCTGGGCGCAGTGCGAGGGGTAGTCCACCTGGATGCGCTTGGCCTTCACGCCCTGCGCCGCGCACTCGGCGAGCAGCTCGTCCAGCGCGTCGAGGTCGCCGGAGACGACCACGGCACGGGGCCCGTTGACGGCCGCCATGCTCAGCCGCCCGTCCCACCGCGCGAGCCGCCGGGCGGCGTCCGCCTCGGACTCCGGGAGCGAGGCCATGCCGCCCAGGCCCGCGAGCCGGGACACCAGGGCGCTGCGCCGGGCCACGACCCGGGCCGCGTCCTGGAGCGACAGCGCGCCGGCCACGCAGGCCGCCGCGATCTCGCCCTGCGAGTGGCCGACGACGGCCGCCGGCCGCACGCCGCAGGCGCGCCACAGCTCGGCCAGCGACACCATCACCGCCCACAGCGCCGGCTGGACCACGTCGACCCGCTCCAGGCCGGGCGCGCCCGCCTCACCGCGCAGCACGCCCTCCAGCGACCAGTCCACGTACGGGGCCAGGGCCTCGCCGCAGGCGGTGATCCACTCGCGGAAGACCGCCGAGGAGTCGAGGAGTTCCACCGCCATCCCGGCCCACTGCGAGCCCTGCCCGGGGAAGACGAAGACCGGCTGGCGGGAGCCGGCGGCGGTGGCGCGCACCAGGTGCTCGTGCGCGTCGCCCGAGGCGAGGGCCTCGAGCACGGCGGTCAGCCCGGCGCGGTCGGCGCCCACGACGACCGCGCGCTCGTCGAAGGCCGTGCGGGTGGTGGCGAGGGCGTGGGCCACGTCCCGCGGCCGCGCGTCGGCGGACTCGCCCAGCAGCGCCGCGAGCCGGCCCGCCTGCTCCTCCAGCGCGGCGGGGGTGCGGGCGGAGAGGAGCAGCGGAACGGCCACGGGGTCGAACACCGGCCGCACGGGGGCGGCTTCGGCGGGCGCGGGCGGCTCGGGCGCCTCCTCGATGATGACGTGGGCGTTGGTGCCGCTCATGCCGAAGGAGGACACGCCGGCCCGCCGGGGGCGGCCGGCGTCCTCCCAGGCGACGGGGTCGGTGAGCAGCCGGACGGCTCCCGAGGCCCAGTCGACGTGCGGGGTCGGCTCGTCCACGTGCAGCGTCCTCGGCAGCGTCCGGTGCCGCAGGGCCTGCACCATCTTGATGATGCCGCCCGCGCCGGCCGCCGCCTGGGTGTGACCGATGTTCGACTTCAGCGAGCCCAGCCACAGCGGGCGGCCGTCGGGCCGCTCCTGCCCGTACGTGGCCAGCAGCGCCGACGCCTCGATGGGGTCGCCCAGCGTTGTGCCCGTGCCGTGGGCCTCCACCGCGTCCACGTCCGCGGCCGTCAGCCCCGCGTTGGCCAGGGCCTGGCGGATGACGCGCTGCTGGGCGGGGCCGTTGGGGGCGGTCAGGCCGTTGCTGGCGCCGTCCTGGTTGATGGCCGAGCCGCGCACGACCGCCAGGACCCGGTGCCCCTTGCGGTGGGCGTCGGACAGCCGCTCCACGAGCAGCATGCCCACGCCCTCGCTCCAGCCGGTGCCGTCGGCGCCGGCGGAGAACGCCTTGCAGCGGCCGTCGGCCGCCAGGCCCCGCTGCCGGCTGAACTCCACGAAGGCGCCGGAGCTCGACATGACCGTCACGCCGCCGGCCAGCGCCATCTCGCACTCGCCCTGCCGCAGCGCCTGGGCCGCCAGGTGCAGGGCGACCAGCGACGACGAGCAGGCCGTGTCGACGGTGACGGCCGGGCCCTCGAGCCCGAGGGTGTAGGCGATGCGGCCGGAGACGACGCTGGCGGCGTTGCCGGTGCCCAGGTAGCCCTCGACGCCGTCGGGGACCTGCAGGTTGCGCCGGATGTAGTCCTGGTAGCCGGAGCCGACGAACACGCCGACGGGCGTGGACCGTACGGTCGTCGGGTCGATGCCGGCCCGCTCGAACACCTCCCACGACGTCTCCAGCAGCAGCCGCTGCTGCGGGTCCATGGCCGAGGCCTCGCGCGGCGAGATGCCGAAGAACGCGGCGTCGAAGTCGGGGAGGTCGTGCAGGAAGCCGCCCGCCCGGGCGTACGTGGTGCCGGGGTGGTCGGGGTCGGGGTGGTAGAGGGCGTCCAGGTCCCAGCCCCGGTTGCCGGGGAAGGGGGTCATCGCGTCGGCGCCCTCGGCCACGAGCCGCCACAGGTCCTCGGGGGACCGTACGTCGCCGGGGTAGCGGCAGCTCATGGCCACGATGGCGATGGGCTCGTCCTCGGCGGCGCGCGAGCCCTCGAGAGGACCGGACTCCGCGCCGACGCCCATCAGTTCGACCAGGAGCCGGCCGGCGAGGTCGATGGCCGAGGGGTAGTCGAAGACGACGGTGGTGGCCAGCGGGAGACCCGTGGCCCGCCCGAGCCGGTCGCGCAGCTCGACGGCGGTCAGCGAGTCGAAGCCCAGCTCGCGGAACGCCCGGCCCGGCTCGATCGCCTGCGGTCCGCCGTGCCCCAGCACGGCGGCCGCCTCGGTCCGTACGAGCTCCACCAGCATGCGGTCGCGTTCGGCGGCGTCGGCCCCGGCGAGCGTGCGGCGCAGGGCGGCCGCGGCGCCGGAGGCCTCCCCGTCGTCGTGCCGGTCGCCCGCGGGCCGCGCGGCGGCCCGGACCTCGGGCAGGTCGGCGAGCAGCGGGCTGGGCCGGCCGATGGTGAAGGTGGGCGCGAACCGCTCCCAGGCCACGTCGGCGACGGTCACCGCGGCCTCGTCCCGGCCCAGCGCCTCCGCGAGCGAGGAGATCGCGAACGCCGGGGCCATCGGGTTCAGGCCGCGGCGGCGCAGGGCGTCGGCGACCTCGGCGGAACCCGCCATGCCGGCCTCGGCCCACGGCCCCCAGGCCACGGCCGTCGCCGCGAGCCCCCGGGCGCGGCGGGCGGCGGCGAGGGCGTCGAGGCAGGCGTTGGCGCTGGAGTAGGCGGCCTGGCCGCCCGCGCCCCAGACGCCGGCGATGGAGGAGAACAGCACGAAGGCGTCCAGCGGGCGGTCGCCCAGCAGCTCGTCCAGATGCGCGGCGCCGGCCGCCTTGGCCGCCACGACCTCGGCGAAGGCCTCGGGTGAGGTGCCGGGCAGCGGGCCCGGGGTGTCGACGCCGGCGGTGTGGAAGACGGCGGTGAGGTCCGGCAGCCCCCGGAGCAGTTCCGCGACCGCGTCCCGGTCCGAGACGTCGCACGGGAGGATCGTCACCCGCGCCCCGAGCTCCTCGAGTTCGGCGCGCAGTGCCGGCGCGCCCTCGGCGGCGGGGCCGCGACGGCTGGTGAGGACGAGACGCTCGGCGCCTTCGGCGGCCAGCCACCGGGCCACGTGCCCGCCGAGGGCACCCGTGCCGCCCGTGACGAGAACGGTCCCCCGAGGGGAGAACGCGGGCCCGGCCGGGGCACCGTCCCGGTGCGCCAGGCGGCGGCCGAGGACGCCGGCCGGGCGGACGGCGAGCTGGTCCTCGTCGCCGTGACCGCCCGTGAGGATGCCGGCCACCCGGGCCAGGACCCGGGCGTCGAGGTCCTCCGGCAGGTCGACGAGCCCGCCCCAGCGCTGGGGAAGCTCCAGGGCGGCCACCCGGCCGAGGCCCCAGACTCCCGCCTGCGCGGGGACGGTCGGCGGGTCGGACTCGCCGGTGGCGACCGCACCCCGGGTCAGGCACCACAGGGGCGCCTCGATGCCGGCGTCGCCGAGCGCCTGCACCAGGGTGAGGGTGGGAAGGACCGAGGGCTCGTCGTCCAGTGCGAGGAAGGAGACGACGCCACGAAGCCGGCCGCCGGCCTCATGTTCCGCCGCCGTGCGCAGGCGGTCCGCGAGCGTGTCGCGGTCCTCGGCGGGGTCGACGCTCAGGCTGAGGGTGTGGGCACCCCGCCCGGTCAGCTCCTCCTGAAGGGCGGAACCGTCCCGCGTGGCGCGGGCGTCGGGCGGGGTCAGCAGCAGCCACAGCCCCTCGGCGGCCGGCGGCTGGGGGCCGGCGTCGGCGAGCGGGCGCCAGGCGACCACGTACCGCGTGCCGTCGGCGCCGGAGCCGGGCGCGGGGGACGCCAGCCAGTACGGCCGGCGCTGGAAGGCGTAGGTGGGCAGGTCGACGCGCCGGGCGCCGCGGCCGGCGAGGACGGCGTGCCAGTCCACTGCCGCACCGTGGACGTGCAGCCCGGCGAGGGAGGTGGTCAGCGCCACGTCCTCGGCGCGGTCGGCGCGCAGGGCGGGAAGGGCGGCGGCCGGGACGTCGGCGAGGACGGACCGGGCGAGCGCGGTCAGGACGCCGCCGGGACCGATCTCAAGGAAGGCGGTCACACCTTCGGCGGCCAGTGCCTCGATGGCGTCGGCGAAGCGCACCGCCTGGCGGACGTGCCGCACCCAGTACTCGGGGTCGCACAACTCCTCGGCCGGAACGGGCCGACCGGTGAGGGCGGAGACGACGGGCAGCGAGGGGGCGGAGAAGGTGACACGTTCCGCCACGGCCCGGAAACCGGCGAGCATCGGGTCCATCAGCGGCGAGTGGAAGGCGTGCGACACGGCCAGGGGCTTGGTCTTACGCCCCTGGGCGGCGAGCTTGGCGGCGATCTCGGTGACGGCCGCTTCGGCGCCGGACAGGACCACAGCCTGCGGGCCGTTGACGGCAGCGATCCCCGCCCGGTCCTCGTAGCCTGCGAGCAGCGGAAGGACCTCGTCCTCCGACGCCTGCACGGCGACCATCACGCCACCGGCGGGCAGGGCCTGCATCAACCGACCACGCGCCGATACGAGCGTGGCCGCGTCGGCAAGGGACAACACCCCGGCGACGTGCGCGGCGGCCAGTTCTCCGATCGAGTGCCCGGCGAGGTAGTCGGGCCGTACGCCCCAGGACTCGAGGAGACGGAACAGCGCCACCTCGACGGCGAACAGTGCCGGCTGAGTGAACTCCGTACGGTCCAGCAGCCCGTCCGTGTCCTCACCGAACACCACATCCCGCAGCGGACGCTCGAGATACGCGTCCAACTCTCCACACACCGCATCGAACGCCTCGGCGAACACCGGGAACGCGGCATGCAACTCCCGCCCCATCCCCACCCGCTGACTCCCCTGCCCCGAGAACAGGAACGCCAGCTTGCCTTCCTTGCCGACGACGCCGTCCACCACGTTCGGGGCGGACGTGCCCTCGGCCACCGCCCGGAGGCCGGCGGTGAGTTCGCCGGGGTCGGTGCCGACGACGACCGCACGGTGTTCCATGGCCGCGCGGGTGGTGGCCAGCGAGTAGGCGATGTCGAGGGGCTCGACGGTGGTGTCGTCGGAGAGGCCGATGACGTGCGCGAGCAGCCGTTCCGCCTGCTCGCGCAGGGCCGCCGCGCTGCGGGCCGAGACGATCCAGGGCACCGGCGCCCGCGCCGCGCCGGCGCGCTCCGGCTCCGGGTCGGTGCCTGCCGCGGGGGCCTGTTCGATGATGGTGTGGGCGTTGGTGCCGCTCACGCCGAAGGACGATACGGCCGCCCGGCGCGGGTGCCCGGTCTCGGGCCAGGGCACGCTCTCGGTGAGCAGGCGGACGGTGCCCGTCGACCAGTCGATGTGCGGCGAGGGGTCGTCGGCGTGCAGCGTTCTGGGCAGCACGCCGTGGCGTATCGCCTCGACCATCTTGATGATGCCGCCGACGCCGGCCGCGGCCTGCGTGTGCCCGATGTTCGACTTGAGCGAGCCCAGCCACAGCGGCTGTTCCTGCGGGCGTCCCTGCCCGTACGTGGCCAGCAGGGCCTGTGCCTCGATGGGGTCGCCCAGCGTCGTGCCCGTGCCGTGCGCCTCGACGACGTCGACGTCCGTCGGGGAGAGGCCGGCTCCGGCCAGGGCCTGCTGGATGACGCGTTGCTGGGCGGGGCCGTTGGGGGCGGTGAGGCCGTTGGAGGCGCCGTCCTGGTTGACGGCGCTGCCGCGGACGACCGCGAGGACGGGGTGGCCGTTGCGCCGGGCGTCGGACAGGCGCTCGACCAGCAGCATGCCGATGCCCTCGCCCCAGCCCGTGCCGTCGGCTTCGGCGGAGAAGGACTTGCAGCGGCCGTCGGCCGCGAGGCCCCGCTGGCGGCTGAACTCGGTGAACATGCCGGTGCTCGCCATGACGGCCGCGCCGCCGGCCAGGGCCATCGAGCACTCACCCTGCCGCAGCGCCTGCACCGCCAGGTGCAGGGCGACCAGAGACGACGAGCAGGCCGTGTCCACGGTCAGCGCCGGGCCCTCGAGCCCGAAGGTGTAGGACAGTCGGCCCGAGGCGACGCTGGGGGCGGTGCCGGTCAGCAGGAAGCCCTCGAGCTCCTCGAGGGTGTCGCCGCCGCCGGCGTAGCCCTGGTAGGCGAGGCCGACGAACACGCCGGTGCGCGAGCCCTTGACGGACGACGGGTCGATGCCGGCCCGTTCGAAGGTCTCCCAGGCGACCTCGAGCAGCAGCCGCTGCTGCGGGTCGGTGGCGAGGGCCTCGCGCGGGGACATCCCGAAGAAGCCGGGGTCGAAGTCGCCGGCGTCGTGGAGGAATCCGCCGTGGCGCGTGTAGCACTTGCCGGGGGTGCCCGGGTCGGGGTCGTAGAGGCCCTCGAGGTCCCAGCCGCGGTCGGCGGGGAAGCCGGAGACGGCGTCGGCGCCGTCCTCGACCAGGCGCCACAGTGCCTCGGGGCTGTCGATCCGCCCGGGGTAGCGGCAGCTCATCGCCACGATGGCGATCGGCTCCTGGTCCTTGGCCTCGACTTCGTGCAACCGGCGCCGGGTCTGCTTGAGATCGGCCGTCACACGCTTGAGATAGTCGAGCAGCTTCTGCTCGTTCTGCTCGTTCTGCATGTCTCGTTCACCCGCCATAGGAGTTCGTGAAGTCGTGCGTGTTCCGGTGAGCGGCAGGGCCGCGCCGTCGGGGCGGTCAGGCACCGTCGAGTTCCTGGTCGATGAGGTCGAAGATGTCGTCGACGGTGGCCGTCCGCAGGCGCTCGTCGGACGTGGCGCCTCCGTCGGGGCCGTCGTCCGGCCCGGTGGTCTCCGCCGGGGCCGCGGGCGATTGGCTGATCCGGGCGAGCACGCTCTGCAGCCGGGTGCGGACGCGGGAGCGTACGAGCTCGTCGTCCGCGCCGACCGCGGCGAGGGCCGCGTCCAGCCGGTCGAGCTCGCCGAACACGGACAGGGCCGACAGGGCCGGGTCCGCTCCCCCGGGCGCCAGGTCCGCGCCGATCCGCTCGGCGAGCGCCACGGGCGTGGGGCAGTCGAACACCAGGGTCGCGGGGAGCCTCAGCCCGGTGGCGGCGTTGAGGCGGTTGCGGAGCTCCACGGAGGTCAGCGAGTCGAAGCCGAGCGCCTTGAACTCCCGGTTGCGTTCGACCTCCTGCGGGCCGCCGATGCCGAGGACGGCCGCGACGTGCCTGCGGACGAGGTCCAGCAGGATGCCGCTTCGCTCCGTCTCCGGCAGGCCCTCGAGGCGCCGGCGCAGGCCGTCGGCGTCCCCGCCCGGTGCGGCCGCGGCCCCGGCCGTGCGCCGCGCCGGCGTACGGACCAGGCCGCGCAGGATCGCGGGCACGGCGGCCGCCTCACCGTCCCGTCCGGCCGTGGTCGGGGAGGCGAAGCGCACCGGCACGGCGACGGCCTGCTCGCCGAGGCGTGCCGCGTCGAACAGCTCCAGGCCCTCCGCCGCGCGGAAGGAGACCAGGCCGGAGCGGGCCATGCGGCTCCGCCCCCGCTCGTCCAGGCCGTCGGCCATGCCGCCGTCGGCCCACGGCCCCCAGGCCAGGGACACGGCGGGCAGCCCGGCCGCGCGCCGCCGCCGGGCCAAGGCGTCCAGATAGGCGTTGGCGGCCGCGTAGTTGCCCTGGCCGGCGCTGCCGAGCGTGGCGGCGACGGAGGAGAACAGCACGAAGGCCGACAGGTCCGCCTCCCGCGTGAGCTCGTGCAGATGGAGCGCGGCATCCGTCTTGGGGCGCAGCACGGTCTCCAGCCGCTCGGGGGTGAGGGAGGCGACCAGGCCGTCGTCCAGGACCCCGGCCGCGTGGATCACGGCCGTCAGCGGGTGGGCTGCGGGGATGTCCGCCAGCAGCGCGCCGAGCGCGTCGCGGTCGGCGGCGTCGCAGGCGGCCACGGTGACGGTCTCGGCGCCCAGGGCGAGCAGGTCCTCGCGCAGGGCGGCCGCACCCTCGGCGGCCGGGCCGCGCCTGCTCGTGAGCAGCAGGTGGCGTGCGCCGTGTTCGGTCACCAGGTGGCGGGCCACGGTGCCGCCGAGCGCTCCGGTGGCACCGGTGACGAGCACGGTGCCCTGGGGGTCGGGGGCGGCCGGGACGGTGAGGACGAGCTTGCCGACGTGCCGGGCCTGGCTGAGGTGTCGCAGGGCCTCGGGTGCCTGGCGGACGTCCCAGCAGGTGAGGGGCAGCGGCCGCAGTACCCCGCGCTCGAACAGCTCGACGAGCGCGCGCAGCATGGCGCCGATGCGGTCCGGTCCCGCCTCGATGGTGTCGAACGCCTGGTACGACGCGCCGGGACGGGTCGTGGCGATCCGCACGGGGTCTCGGACGTCGGTCTTGCCCATCTCCAGGAAGCGCCCGCCGTCGGCCAGCAGGCGCAGCGAGGCGTCGACGTACTCACCGGCCAGCGAGTTGAGCACGACGTCCACGCCCCGGCCGCCGGTGGCCTCGCGGAAGGCCTGCTCGAACTCGAGGGTGCGCGAGTTCGCCAGGTGCTTCTCGTCCAGCCCGTCGGCGCGCAGCGCCGCCCACTTGCCGGGGCTCGCCGTGCCGTAGACCTCGGCTCCCAGGTGCCGGGCGAGCTGGGTGGCGGCCATGCCGACGCCGCCGGCGGCCGAGTGCACCAGCAGCGACTGGCCGGGGCGCAGGCGGGCCAGGTCGACCAGGGCGTAGTAGGCGGTGAGGAACACGATGGGTACGGACGCGGCCTGGGCGAACGTCCAGCCCCGGGGCATCGGCGCCACCATGCGGTGGTCGGCGACGGCCAGCGGGCCGAACGACTCGGGGATCATGCCCATGACGCGGTCGCCGGGCGCGAGGCCGGTGACGCCCGGCCCGGTCTCGGTCACGACGCCGGCGGCCTCGCTGCCGAGCGTCGCGGCGCCGGGGTACATGCCGAGGGCGATGAGCGCGTCGCGGAAGTTGACCCCGGCGGCGCGCACGGCGATACGCACCTGCCCCTCGCCCAGCGGCGCGGTGGCGGCCGGGTTCTCCGTCAGCGCCAGGGCGTCGAGGGTGCCGATGCCGCTGGTCGTGAGCCGCCAGCCGGTGGCTCCGGGGGCGGGGCGCAGGGCGTCCTCGGCCGTCCGGCGGGCGAGCCGGGGCGCGTACGCGGTGCCGTGCCGCAGGGCGAGTTGGGGCTCGCCGACCGTCAGCGCGGCGGTCAGGGCACGGGCGGAGGCGGGGTCGTCGTCGACGTCGAGCAGGACGAAGCGGTCCGGGTTCTCGGTCTGCGCCGACCGCAGGAGGCCCCAGAGGGCCGCCTGCGCCGGGTCGGCCACGGTCTCGCCGGGCACGGCGGCGACGGCGCCACGGGTGAGCAGCACCAGCCGAGACCCGGCGAACCGCTCCTCCCCCAGCCACTCCCGCACCAGCTCGAGGGCGTACCGGGTGGCCGTACGCACGTCCTCGGCGGTGTCGCCGCCGGGGATGTCCGACCGTACGAGCACGGCGTCCGGGGCCGCGGCGGCGAGGGAGGCGAGGTCGGGGTGGCTTACGAGGCCCTCGGCGAGGACGGGCTCGGCGGCACCGAGCAGGGCGCACGCGGGCCGGGGGGCCGAGTCGGGCAGGGGGACGGCCGGCCAGGCGAGGCGGTACAGCGCGTCCTGGTGCTCGACGGACCGGCCGGCGCCGGCGCCGAGCTGATCGACCGTCACAGGGCGCAGGACCAGGGAGTCGATCGAGGCGACGGGCCGGCCGGCGGCGTCCGCGACCAGGAGGGACACCGCGTCCTGCCCGGCAGGGCGCAGCCGGACGCGGAGCGAGGTCGCGCCCGTGGCGTACAGGCGTACGCCGCTCCACGAGAACGGCACGCGTCCCTGGCCGGTGTCGGGCAGCAGCCCGCCCAGGCCCACGGCGTGCAACGCCGCGTCGAGCAGCGCCGGATGGACGCCGAAGCCGGTGACGTCGGTGCCGTCGGGCAGCGCGACCTCGGCGAACGCCTCGCCCTGGGGCGCGCCGTCGTTCGTACCGCCGCCGTCGCTCGTGTCGCTGTCGGCGGCGGCGTGCCACAGGCCGCGCAGGCCCTGGAACACGGGCCCGTAGCCGAAGCCGAGCTCGGTGAGGCGCTCGTAGTAGCCGTCGGTGGGCACCGGGGTGGCGCCGGACGGGGGCCACTGGGCCAGGTCGGGTTGTTCGCTGGGGGCCGGGGCCGATGTGAGCACGCCGGTGGCGTGCGACACCCAGGGGGTGCCCGGGTCGGCGCCGTCGGCGCGGGAGTACACCTGGGCCGTGCGGCGCCCGGCGTCGTCGGCGGCGCCGACGGTGACCTGCAGCTGCAGCGCGCCCTCGGCGGGCAGCGCGAGCGGGGCCCGCAGGGTCAGCTCCTCGAGGTGGTCGCAGCCCACCTCGTCGGCCGCGCGCAGGGCGAGGTCGACGAGGGCGGTGCCGGGCATCAGCACCGCACCCATGACCGCGTGCTCGGCCAGCCACGGCTGGGCGGCCACCGACAGCCGCCCGGTCAGCACCGCGCCCTCGCCGTCGGCGAGCGCCACCGCGGCGCCCAGCAGCGGGTGTTCGGCGGACCGCAGGCCGGCGCTCGTCAGGTCGCCGGCCGCCGGGCCGGTGTCGAGCCAGTAGCGTCGGCGCTGGAAGGCGTAGGTGGGCAGGTCGACGGGGCGGGCGTCGTCGCGGTCGGAGAAGAGGGCGGTCCAGTCGACGGGGACGCCGTGGACGTGGAGCCCGGCGAGGGCATTGATCAGGGCCGCCTCCTCGGGGCGGTCCGCGCGCAGAGCGGCGACCACGGTGTCCGCCCGGCCGTCGAGGACGGCGTCGGCGAGGGCCGTCAGGACGCCGCCGGGGCCGATCTCGAGGAAGGCGGTCACGCCCTCGGCGGCCAGCGCCTCGACGGCGTCGGCGAAGCGGACCGCCTGGCGGACGTGCCGCACCCAGTACTCGGGGTCGCACAACTCCTCGGCCGGGACGGACCGGCCGGTGAGCGTCGAAACGATCGGCAGCGCGGGAGCGGAGAGGGTGATGCTCTCGGCGACCTTGCGGAAGTCGGCGAGCATCGGGTCCATCAGCGGCGAGTGGAAGGCGTGGGACACGGCCAGGGCCTTGGTCTTACGGCCCTGGGCGGCGAGCTTGGCGGCGATCTCCGTGACGGCCGCTTCGGCACCGGACAGGACCACGGTCTGCGGGCCGTTGACGGCCGCGATACCGGCCAGGTCCTCGTAGCCGACGAGCAGCGGCAGGACCTCGTCCTCCGACGCCTGCACGGCGACCATGACGCCGCCGGCGGGAAGCGCCTGCATCAGACGGCCGCGCGCCGCTACGAGCGCGGCGGCGTCGGACAGGGACAGCACCCCGGCGACGTGCGCGGCGGCCAGTTCTCCGATCGAGTGCCCGGCCAGGAAGTCGGGCCGTACACCCCACGACTCGACAAGACGGAACAACGCCACCTCGACGGCGAACAAGGCGGGCTGAGTGAACCCGGTCTGATCGAGCAGCTCACCATCGTCGCCGAACACCACATCCCGCAGCGGACGCTCGAGATGCGCGTCCATGTACGCGCACACCTCGTCGAAGGCGTCGGCGAAGGCCGGGAACGCGGCGTACAACTCCTGCCCCATCCCCACCCGCTGGCTCCCCTGCCCCGAGAACAGGAACGCGACCTTGCCGTCCGTGGCCGCGACGCCCCGGACCTCCGTGCCCGTCGTCTCCCCGGCCGCCAGGACGCGCAGGCCGTCCAGCGCTGCCGACCGGTCGGTGACGACCATGGCCGCGCGGTGTTCCAGCGCCGCGCGCGTGGTGGCCAGCGACAGCGCGACGTCGGCGAGTCCGAGCTCCGGCCGTGCCGTCATATGGGCGAGCAGCCGTTCGGCCTGTTCCCGCAGGGCGTCCGCGCGGCTTCCGGAAAGCAGCCACGGGACCGGTCGTGAGCCGGCGGGGGCGGTGGCCGGACGCCGGGGCTCGTCCGGGGTGTGCGGCGCCTGCTCGATGATGACGTGGGCGTTGGTGCCGCTCACGCCGAACGAGGAGATGCCGGCCCGGCGCGGACGCCCCTCGACGTCCGTCGTCCACTCCACGGGCTCGGTCAGCAGCCGCACCTCGCCCGCCGACCAGTCCACGTGCGGCGACGGCTCATCGACATGCAGCGTCTTCGGCAGCACGCCGTGCCGCATCGCCTGCACCATCTTGATGATGCCGCCCACACCCGCCGCGGCCTGCGTGTGACCGATATTGGACTTCAGCGATCCCAGCCACAGCGGACGACCCTCCGGCCGGTCCTGACCGTACGTCGCCAACACCGCCTGCGCCTCGATCGGATCACCCAACGTCGTACCCGTACCGTGCGCCTCGACCACGTCCACATCCGCAGCCGACAGACCCGCACCGGCCAACGCCTGCCGGATCACCCGCTGCTGCGCCGGACCGTTCGGCGCCGTCAGACCGTTCGACGCGCCATCCTGGTTGATCGCGCTGGACCGCATGACCGCGAGCACCTTGTGCCCATTGCGCCGGGCGTCCGAGAGGCGCTCGACGAGCAGCATGCCCGCGCCCTCGCCCCAGCCCGTGCCGTCGGCGGCCGCCGCGAACGGCTTGCAGCGACCGTCGGGGGCGAGGCCGCGCTGGCGGCTGAACTCGATGAAGGCGTTGGGGCTGGACATGACGGTCACGCCGCCGGCGAGGGCCATCGAGCACTCGCCCCGTCGCAGGGCCTGCGCGGCGAGGTGCAGGGCGACCAGGGACGACGAGCAGGCCGTGTCGACGGTCAGGGTGGGGCCCTCGAGGCCGAAGGAGTAGGCGATGCGTCCGGAGACGACGCTGCCGGAGCTTCCGGTGCCGATGTAGCCCTCCAGGTCCTGCGGCACGCTCAGCAGCCGGGCCGCGTAGTCCTGGTAGCCGGAGCCGATGAACACTCCGGTGGCGCTGCCGCGCACCGACGTCGGGTCGATGCCGGCCCGTTCGAACGCCTCCCAGGCGATCTCCAGCAGCAGCCGCTGCTGCGGGTCCATGGCCAGCGCCTCGCGCGGCGAGATGCCGAAGAACGCCGGGTCGAAGTCGCCCACGTCGTGGAGGAAGCCGCCGTCCTTGGCGTAGGTGGTGCCGGGGCGGTCGGGGTCGGGGTCGTAGAGGGCGTCGAGGTCCCAGCCCCGGTCGGTGGGGAAGCCGGAGACGGCGTCCCGTCCGTCGGCCACGAGCCGCCACAGGTCTTCGGGCGTGCGGACGTCGCCGGGGTAGCGGCAGCTCATGGCCACGATCGCGATCGGCTCGTCGCCGGGGCCGGCGGCCGCGACGGACAGGGGCGTGACGGCGGCGTCGGGCGCGCTCGCCGCCGTGCTCGTGCCCGTGCCGAGTTCGGTGGCGAGGTGTGCGGCCAGCACGGCGGGGGTCGGGTGGTCGAAGACGAGCGTGGCGGGCAGCCGGACGCCGGTGGCCCTGGCCAGCCGGTCGCGCAGCTCGACGGCGGTGAGGGAGTCGAAGCCCAGTTCGCGGAAGGCACGGTCGGAGGCGACGGCTTCGGTTCCGGTGTGGCCGAGCACGGCGGCCGCTTCGGTGCGGACGAGGTCCAGCAGGGCGCGCCGGCGTTCGCCGTCGTTCATCGCGGTGACGCGCCGGACGAAGGCGGGAACCTGGTCGCCGGTCCCGCCCGTCCCGCCGGTCCCGTCCGCGTCAGCAGCGGCGGCGGCCAAGGCGGCCCGTACCTCGGGCAGGTCGCCCAGCAGGGGGCTGGGCCGCAGCAGGGTGAAGGACGGTGCGAAGCGGGCCCAGTCCACGTCGGCGACGGTCACGGCGGTCTCGTCGCGGTCGAGCACCCCGCGCAGTGCGGTGATCGCGGCCCGGGGGGCGAGGGCGGGCAGTCCGCGCCGGCGGAGCCGGTCCTCGGCGTCGCCGTCCTCGACCATGCCGCCGTCGGCCCAGGGGCCCCAGGCCACGGCCGTCCCGGCCAGGCCGCGGGCCCGGCGGCGTTCGGCCAGGGCGTCGAGCGAGGCGTTGGCGACGGCGTAGGCCGCCTGCCCGCCGGCGCCCCAGACGCCGGAGATCGAGGAGAACATCACGAAGGCGTCCAGCGGTTGGTCGCCCAGGAGCACGTCCAGGTGGGCCGCGCCCGTGGTCTTGGCCGCGAGGACGTCCGCGAACCGTGCGGGCGTGGTGTCGGCGAGCATCTCGGGGGTGCCCACGCCGGCCGCGTGGAACACCGCGGTCAGCGGTTCCTCCTCCGGTACGCCCGCCAGCAGCCGGGCCACGGCGTCGCGGTCGGCCATGTCGCAGGCCTCGATGGTGACGCGGGCGCCGAGCTCCTCGAGCTCCGCCTTGAGCCGGTCGGCGCCGTCCGCCGCGGGGCCGCGCCGGCTTGTCAGCAGCAGGTGCGGCCGCCCGGTGCCGGCCCCGGCGAGCCAGCGGGCCACGTGCCCGCCGAGCGCGCCCGTACCGCCGGTGATCAGGATGGTGCCGTGCGGCTGCCACGCCGCCTTCGCCGTGACGGCCCCTTGCGGGGCGCGCGCGAGGCGCCGTACGAACACTCCCGACCCGCGCACCGCCAGCTGGTCCTCGCCGCCGCCGGCGAGGACGGCCGACAGGCGGCGGGCGGCGCGGGTGTCGAGCTCGTCGGGGAGGTCGACGGATCCGCCCCAGCGCGAGGGGTGTTCGAGGGCCGCGGTCCGTCCCAGCGCCCACACCTGTGCCTGGCGGGCGCTGTGCAGGGGGTCGGAGGAGCCGGTGGAGACCGCGCGCCGGGTGACGGACCACAGGGGGGCGTCGAGGCCGACGTCGCCGAGCGCCTGGATCAGGGCCAGCGTGGCGGCCAGGCCCTCGGTCATCGCCTCGTGCCCGCGGTGCGGCCGCTCGGCGAGGGCGAGCAGGGACAGGACTCCCGTGACGTGGGCGTCGGCGGGCAGGTGCGCGGCGAGCGTCTCGCGGTCGGCGCCGGCCTCGACGACGACCGGGTGGACGTCGGCGCCGTGGTCGTGCAGCGCCCGTACGACGGCGGCGGCCCAGGGGTCGTCGGCGTGGGAGGCGGGGGTGAGCGCGAGCCAGGTGCCGCTCAGTGCGGGCGCCTCGAGGTCGGTGGCCGGCTTCCAGACGACGCGGTAGCGCCACCGGTCGACCGTCGACTGTTCGCGGTTCCTGCGCCGCCAGGAGGAGAGGGCGGGCAGCACCGAGCTCAGTGGGGCGTCGTCCTCGACGTCGATGCGGTCGGCGAACGCGGCCAGGTCCTCGCTCTCGACGGCCTCCCAGAAGCCTGCTTCGGCCGGGTTCGCGGCCGGGGCGTCCCCGGCGGCGGCCGAGGGGTTGCCGGGGACGAAGGCCGTGGACTCCAGCCAGTAGCGGCGGCGTTGGAAGGGGTACGTCGGCAGGTCGGCGAGCGCGGTGCGGTGGCCGCCGAAAGAGAGGGTGGTCCAGTCGACGGGGACGCCGTGGACGTGGAGCCGGGCGAGGGCGGTGACGACGGCCGCGTCCTCCGGGCGGCGGTCGGCGGTGCGCAGGGCCGGGACGGCGACGGCGGACTCGTCGTCGAGGACGTCCTGGGCCAGGGCGGTCAGCGCGCCGCCGGGGCCGATCTCGAGGAAGGCCGTCGCGCCTTCGGCGGCCAGCGACCGGACGGCGTCCGCGAAGCGGACCGGCCGGCGCACGTGCCGGGTCCAGTAGGCGGGGTCGCACAGTTCGTCGGCCGGGACCGGGGCACCGGTCAGGGCGGAGACGACCGGGATCGTGGGGGCGGCAAAGGTCACTCCCTCGGCGACGGCCCGGAATTCGGCGAGCATCGGGTCCATCAGCGGCGAGTGGAAGGCGTGCGAGACCGGCAGCCGCTTCGTCCTGCGTCCTTGGGCGGCGAGCCGTTCGGCGATCTCGGTGACGGCCGCTTCGGCGCCGGACAGGACCACGGCCTGCGGACCGTTGACGGCAGCGATGCCGACCTGGTCCTCGTAACCGGCGAGCAGCGGAAGGACCTCGTCCTCCGACGCCTGAACGGCGACCATGACGCCACCGGCGGGCAGGTCCTGCATCAGACGGCCACGAGCCGCTACGAGCGCGGCGGCATCGGCCAGGGACAGCACCCCGGCGACGTGCGCGGCGGCCAGCTCCCCGATCGAGTGCCCGGCGAGGAAGTCCGGTCGTACGCCCAGTGATTCGACGAGACGGAACAGCGCCACCTCGACGGCGAACAGGGCGGGCTGAGTGAAGCCTGTCTGGTCCAGCAGCCCGTCCGTGTCCTCGCCGAACACCACATCCCGTAACGGACGCTCGAGATGCGTGTCCATGTGCGCGCACACCGCGTCGAAGGCGTCGGCGAAGACCGGGAAGGCGGCGTGCAGCTCCCGGCCCATGCCCAGTCGCTGGCTCCCCTGCCCGGAGAACAGGAACGCGACCTTGCTCCTCCGGGCGGACACGCCCCGCACGGCGTTGCCGGCCGTCTCTCCCTGTGCCAGGGCGGTGAGGCCGGCGAGGAGTTCGTCGCGGCCGGCGCCCACGGCGGCGGCGCGGTACGGGAGCGCGGCGCGCGTGGTGAGCAGGGAGTGGCCGATGTCGCCGGGTGTGAGCTCGGGGTGCGTCCGGGCGTAGGCGAGCAGGCGCCGCGCCTGTTCGCGCAGGGCGGCCTCGTCCTTCGCGGAGACGATCCAGGGCAGCGGCCGAGCAGTGGAGTCGGGCGTCTCCGCGCGGGTCCTCTGCGCGTCGGTCCTCTCAGCGTCGGCTTCCCCGGGATCCGTGGCCTCGGACCGCTCCGGTGTCGCGGACGGCTCCGGGGCCTGCTCGAGGATGACGTGCGCGTTCGTACCGCTCACGCCGAACGCCGACACGCCCGCCCGCCTCGGCCGGCCCGGTTCCCCGGCCGGCCACGGGGTGGTCTCGGTCAGCAGCCGGACCGCGCCGGCCGACCAGTCGACGTGGGGCGTGGGCTCGTCCAGGTGCAGGGTCCTGGGTAAGACGCCGTGCCGCATGGCCAGCACCGTCTTGATGACACCGGCGACGCCGGCGGCGGCCTGCGTGTGCCCGATGTTCGACTTCAGGGCTCCCAGCAGCAGCGGCCGCTCGTCCGGCCGCTCCTGCCCGTACGTCGCCAGCAGCGCCTGGGCCTCGATGGGGTCGCCGAGGGCGGTGCCGGTGCCGTGCGCCTCGACCGCGTCGACGTCCGACGCGGCGAGGCCGGCGTCGGCCAGCGCCTGGCGGATCACCCGCTGCTGGGCCGGACCGCTGGGGGCGGTCAGGCCGTTGGAGGCGCCGTCCTGGTTGACGGCCGAGCCGCGCAGGACCGCGAGGACCCGGTGACCGTTGCGCTCGGCGTCCGAGAGCCGCTCGACGAGCAGCATGCCGACGCCCTCGGCCCATCCGGTGCCGTCGGCGGCCGCCGCGAACGGCTTGCAGCGGCCGTCGGCGGCCAGCCCGCGCTGGCGGCTGAACTCCATGAACGCACCGGGCGTGGACATCACCGTCACCCCGCTGACCAGGGCGAGCGAGCACTCCCCCTTGCGCAGCGACTGCGCGGCCAGGTGCAGGGCCACCAGCGACGACGAGCATGCCGTGTCCACCGTCACCGCAGGGCCCTCGAGCCCGAACGTGTAGGACAGCCGGCCCGAGACGACGGCGGCGGCGTTGCCCGTGCCCAGGTAGCCGTCGAAGTCCTCGGGGGAGGTGGACAGGCGGGCGTAGTCCTGGCCGTTCGTTCCGGCGAAGACTCCGGTGCGGCTGCCGCGTACGGAGGCCGGGTCGATGCCCGCCCGTTCGAAGGCCTCCCAGGCGGTCTCCAGCAGCAGCCGCTGCTGGGGGTCCATCATCAGGGCCTCGCGCGGCGAGATCCCGAAGAACGCGGCGTCGAAGTCGCCGACGCCGTCGAGGAATCCGCCCTCGCGGACGTAGCAGGTGCCCGCGTTGTCGGGGTCGGGGTCGTAGAGCGCGTCCAGGTCCCAGCCCCGGTCGGCGGGGAATCCGGAGACGGCGTCGCCGCCTTCCTCGACGAGCCGCCACAGCTCCTCGGGCGAGGTGACGCCGCCGGGGAAGCGGCAGCTCATCGCGACGATCGCGATGGGCTCCCGGGATTCCGCCACCAGTGTCCGGTTCTGCCGGCGCAGCCGCTCGGTCTCCTGGAGGGAGGCCCGCAGTGCCTGAACGATTTTCTCGTTCGACGTGGTCATCATGTGCTCCGTACTCAGGCCGTTTCGGAAATCGTTCAGAGTTCGCCGTCGCCCAGCGCCAGTTCGATGAGGTTGTCGACGTCCATCGACTCGATGGATCGCGTCGCCTCGTCGGCGTCCGTACCGGCGGCGGGGGCGGGGGCAAGGGCCGGGTCGGCGGGGTTGCTGTCGGCCGCCAGGCGCAGCAGGGCGTCCAGCAGCCCCGCCTCGCGCAGGCGGGCGAGCGGCAGGGCGGCGAGGGCCTGCCGCACCCGTTCGTCGTCGCTCCCGCCGGCACCGGAGCCGTCGCCGCCGTTCTCCACGAGCAGGTCGGCAAGCAGCTGTTCGGTCAGGGCCAGCGGTGTCGGGTAGTCGAAGACCATGGTCATCGGGAGCTTCAGGCCGGTGACCGTGCCGAGCCGGTTGCGCAGTTCGACCGCCGTGAGCGAATCGAAGCCCAGCTCCCGGAACGCCCTGTCCGGCTCGACGGCGGCGGCCCCGGCGGCCCCCGTGTAGCCGAGCACGGCGGCCGCCTCGGCCCGCACGAGCTCGAGCAGGGCCTCGCGCCGGTCGTCCCGCGCGAGCCCGGCCAGACGCCGCGTCAGCTCCAGGACGCCGTCACCCGGCGCCTCGTCGTCACGGCCGGCCCCGGAGGCCAGCGCCGTACGCACCTCGGGCAGGTCGCCGAGCAGCGGGCTGGGACGGCCGATGGTGAACGACGGCGCGAACCGCGACCAGTCCACGTCCGCCACGACCACGGCCGTGTCGCCCCGGTCCATCGCGTTCTGCAGCGCGCCGACGGCCAGCTCGGGCGGCAGCGAGGGCAGGCCGCGCCGGCGCAGGTGCTCCTCCGCCCCGCCGTCGGCCGCCATGCCGCCCTCGGCCCACGGGCCCCAGGCGACGGCCGTCGCGGCCAGGCCGCGGGCCCGCCGCCGCTGCGCCAGCGAGTCGAGGAACGCGTTGGCCGCCGAGTACGCGGCCTGGCTGCCGCTGCCCCACACCCCGGACACCGACGAGAAGAGGACGAAGGCGTCCAGCGGCCGGTCGCCCAGCAGCTCGTCCAGGTGCACCGCGCCCGCGACCTTGGCCGACAAGACGGCGGCCAGCTCCGCCGTACCCGTGTCCATGATGGTCGCGAACTGCGGAAGCCCCGCCGCGTGGACGACCGCCGTCAGCCCGGGGCCGGTCTCCTCGAGCGAGCCGAGCAGCCCGGCGACCGCGCTCCTGTCGGCCACGTCGCACGCCACGACGGCGACCTCGGCCCCCAGGCCCTCGAGCTCCGCACGCAGTTCCGCCGCCCCCTCGGCGGCCTCGCCGCGCCGGCTGGTGAGCACCAGGCGCTCGGCGCCGTTACGGGCCAGCCAGCGGGCGGCATGGCCGCCCAGCGAGCCCGTACCGCCTGTGATCAGTACGGTCCCGCGCGGCCGCCACCCGCCGCCGGCGGCGGCCGCCGTGCCGCGCGGTGCCCGCGCCAGCCGCCGTACGAGCACTCCCGAGCCGCGCACGGCGAGCTGGTCCTCGGCGGCACCTATTTCGGTATGGGCATCGGCATCGGCATCGGCGAGCACGTCGACCAGGCGGTTCAGGGCGCGCTCGTCCGGCACCCCGGGCAGGTCGATCAGTCCGCCCCAGCGCTGGGGCACTTCCAGCGCGGCCGCCCGGCCCATGCCCCAGACGAGACCCTGCAGCGGATTCTCGACGGGGTTCGAGCGGCCGGTCGACACGGCGCCGCGCGTGACGCACCACAGCGGGGCGGCCATGTCGAGGTCGCCCAGGGCCTGTACGAGCGCCATGGTCGCGGCCAGGCTCGCGGGCAGTCCGTCGTGGTCCGGGTGCGTCCCCTCGGCCAGCGCCAGGAGGGACACCACACCGACCAAGGCCGTACCGCCCGGCACCGCCTCGCGCAGCAGTTCCGCCACGGCCTCGCGGCCGCCGCCGGGCCCGCCGACGACCACGGGCGCGAGGGCGTCGGCACCCCGGTCGCCGAGGACACGGACGACGTCACGCGCCTCCTCCGACGCGCTGTCGGGGGCCACGACCAGCCATGTGCCCGGGAGCACGGCGCCGGAGGCGAGTTCGGTCAGCGGCTTCCAGACGGGCTGGTAGCGCCAGCCGTCGAGCGTGGACCTCGTCCGGCTCTCGCGCCGCCACGCCGACAGCGCGGCGAACACCGAATCGGCGGACGCCTCGGCGTCGACACCGAGGCGCTCGGCCAGCGCCCCGTGCCGCCCGTTCTCCACGGTCTCCCAGAACTCCGCCTCGGCGGCGTCGCCGGGCGCGCCCGACTGCCCGGTCGCGACGGCCTGAGTGGGACGTGTGTTCTCGAGCCAGTAGTGCTGCCGCTGGAAGGGATACGTCGGCAGATCGACAAAACGAGCGCCGGTCCCGGCGAAGACCGTGCTCCAGTCGACGGGGACGCCCAGGACGTGAAGCCGGGCCAACGCCGTGGTGACGGACAGGCCTTCGGGGCGGTCGGCGCGCAGGGCCGCGACAGCCTCGGCCGTCTCCACGTTCTGCTGCGCCATCGCGGTCAGCACACCGCCCGGACCGACCTCGAGAAAGACCGTCGCGCCTGCGACGTCCAGCGCACGGACCGCGTCGGAGAAACGGACCGTTTGCCGCACATGCCGCACCCAGTACTCCGGGTCACTCAGCTCGTCGGCCGTGACCAGCCGCCCGGTCAGAGCGGACACGAAGGGGACGACCGGGGCGGAGTACGTCACGCTCTCGGCGACCTTTCGGAACGCCGCCAGCATCGGATCCATCAACGGCGAATGGAAAGCATGCGACACCGACAACCGCTTCGTCCGCCGACCGTCAGCGGCCAGCAAACCACCCACCTCGATGACGTCGTCCTCAGCACCTGAGACGACCACAGAGGACGGGCCATTGACCGCAGCGATCCCGAGCGCATCCTCACGCCCCTCCAGCAACGGAAGCACCTCGGCCTCCGACGCCTCCACCGCCAACATCAACCCACCCACAGGCAACGCCTGCATCAACCGACCACGCGCCGCCACAAGCACAGCCGCATCGGCAAGAGACAACACCCCGGCCACATGCGCGGCAGCCAACTCACCCACCGAATGCCCGGCCAGGAAATCCGGCCGCACACCCCACGATTCCACCAGCCGGAACAACGCCACCTCGACCGCGAACAACGCCGGCTGAGTGAACCCCGTCTGATCCAGCAGCTCGCCATCGTCACCGAACACCACATCCCGCAACGGACGCTCAAGGTGCGCGTCCATGTGCGCGCACACCTCATCAAAGGCATCAGCGAACACTGGGAACGCGGCATACAACACCCGTCCCATCCCCAACCGCTGACTCCCCTGCCCCGAGAACAGGAACGCCGTCCGTGTCGTCGATGCCACGGCGACACCTCGTACGAGGTCCGGTGACGACTCACCGCGTGCCAGGGCGTCCAGCCCGGCGAGCAGGGTGGCGCCGTCCTGTCCGACGACCACGGCCCGGTGCTCCATGGCCGTACGGCTGACGGCGAGGGAGAGGGCGACGTCGTGGGGTCGCCGGTCCGCCACGTGGGCGAGGAGGTTGCGGGCCTGTTCGCGCAGGGCGGCCTCGTCCTTGCCGGACACGGTCCACGCGGTGCAGCGCTCCGAATCGCCCGCGTCCGCTTGCGCTTCCGCTTCCGTCGGCGCCGGTTCCTCGACGGGTGCCTCTTCGATGATGGTGTGGGCGTTGGTGCCGCTCACGCCGAAGGACGATACGGCCGCCCGGCGCGGCTGCCCGTCCGTAGCGGTCCACTCGACCGGCTCGGACAGCAGGCGCACGGCCCCGGCCGACCAGTCGACGTGGGGCGTCGGCTCGTCGACGTGCAGGGTCCTGGGCAGGAGGCCGTGGTGCAGGGCCAGCACGGTCTTGATCACGCTCGCCACGCCGGAGGCCGCCTGGGTGTGGCCGATGTTCGACTTCATCGAACCCAGCCACAGGGGCCGGTCCTCCGGGCGCTCCTGCCCGTACGTGGCCAGCAGGGCCTGTGCCTCGATCGGGTCGCCCAGCGCGGTGCCGGTGCCGTGGGCCTCGACGGTGTCGATGTCGGCGGCGGTCAGACCGGCGTTGGCGAGGGCCTGGCGGATGACGCGTTGCTGGGCGGGGCCGTTGGGGGCGGTAAGGCCGTTGGAGGCGCCGTCCTGGTTGACGGCGCTGCCGCGTACGACCGCGAGGACGGGGTGCCCGTTGCGTCGGGCGTCGGAGAGCCGCTCGACGAGCAGCATGCCGACGCCCTCGCCCCAGCCCGTGCCGTCGGCGGCCGCCGCGAACGGCTTGCAGCGGCCGTCGGCGGCGAGTCCGCGCTGGCGGCTGAACTCGACGAAGGCGTTGGGGCCTGCCATCACGGTCGCGCCGCCGACGAGGGCCATCTCGCATTCGCCCTGCCGCAGCGCCTGGGTGGCCAGGTGCAGCGCGACCAGCGACGACGAGCATGCCGTGTCCACGGTCACCGCCGGGCCCTCGAGCCCGAAGGTGTAGGCGATGCGGCCGGACATGACGCTTCCGGAGCTGCCGGTGAGCAGGTGCCCCTCGACTCCCTCGGGCAGTTCGCCGAGCCCGGCGCCGTAGCCCTGGTAGCCCGAGCCGATGAACACGCCCGTCCGCGATCCCTTGATGGTGGCGGGTGCGAGCCGGGCGCGCTCGAGGGCCTCCCAGGCGGTCTCCAGCAGCAGCCGCTGCTGCGGGTCCATGGCCAGCGCCTCGCGCGGCGAGATGCCGAAGAACCTGGGGTCGAAGTGGCCCGCGTCGTGCAGGAAGCCGCCTTCGTCGACGTACGTGGTGCCCGGCCGCTCGGGGTCCGGGTCGTACAGCGCCTCCAGGTCCCAGCCGCGGTCGGCCGGGAACGCGGAGACGGCGTCCACGTCGTCGGCGAGCAGCCGCCACAGTTCCTCCGGCGACCGTACTCCGCCGGGGAAGCGGCAGCTCATGGCGACGATGGCGATGGGCTCGTCGGCGGCGGAACGGGCGGCCACGGCTTCGGCTTCGGCTTCGCCCGTCCGCGTGGCCCGGCCCGACACCTCGGTGGAGAGGAAGGCGGCGAGGTGGGCCGCGCTGGGGTGGTCGAAGACCAAGGTCGTCGGCAGTCGCAGCCCGGTGGCCGCGTTGAGCCGGTTGCGCAGTTCGACACCGGTGAGGGAGTCGAATCCCAGGTCCTTGAAGGCCCGTTCCGGGGCGACCGCCTCGGGGCCCGCGTGGCCGAGCGCCATGGCGGCCTCGGTACGGACGAGGTCGAGCAGCACCCGGTCCCGCTCGGCCGGCGCCAGCCCGGCCAGCCGCTCGCCGAGGGCGGAGGTGGTGGTCGCGGCGTCGGGGGTGCCGGCCAGGGCTTCCCGTACCTCCGGCAGATCGCCGAAGAGCGGGCTGGGCCGGGCGACGGTGAAGGCGGGTGCGAACCGCTCCCACAGCACGTCGGCCACGACCACGGCGGTCTCGTCGAGGTCCAGCGCCCGCTGGAGGGCGGCCGTCGCCGTCTCCGGGGACATCGCGGGCAGCCCGCGCCGGCGCAGATGCGACCGCGCCTCCTCGTCCCCGGCCATTCCGCCGTCGGCCCACGGCCCCCAGGCCACGGCCGTGCCCGCCAGCCCCCGGGCGCGCCGGCGTTCGGCCAGGCCGTCGAGGAAGGCGTTGGCGGCGGAGTAGGCGGCCTGGTTGCCGCTGCCCCACACGCCGGCGACGGACGAGAAGAGCACGAAGGCGTCCAGCGGCCGGTCGCCCAGCAGTTCGTCCAGGTGGGTCGCGCCCGCGACCTTCGCCGACACCACGTCGGCGAGGTCGGCGAGCCTCGTGTCGGCGAGGGGGGAGAACTGCGGCATTCCGGCGGCGTGCACCACCGCCGTCAGCGGCTCTTCGTCCTCCTCCAGCGTCCTGAGCAGAGCCGCCACGGCCTTCCGGTCGGCGGCGTCGCAGGCGACGAGCGTCACGCGGGCGCCCAGGTCCCGCAGGTCGGCGGCGAGTTCCTCGGCGCCGGGGGCCTCGGGTCCACGGCGGCCGGTGAGCACGAGGTGGCCGGCCCCGGCGCGGGCGAGGTGACGGGCCACGTGGGCGCCGAGGGCGCCCGTACCGCCGGTGATCAGCATGGTGCCGCGCGGCCGCCACGCCCGCTCGGCGGGCACGGCGCCGAAGGGCGCCCGGGTCAGCCGGCGTACGAACACCCCGGACGGCCGCACGGCGAGCTGGTCCTCATCGCCCGCCGCGCCGCCCAGCACGGCCGCGAGACGGCGCGCCGAACGCTCGTCCAGCACTTCCGGCAGGTCGACCAGCCCGCCCCAGCGCTGCGCGTGTTCCAGCGCGGCCGCCCTGCCCAGGCCCCAGACCATCCCCTGGTACGGGCTCCGTGCGGCGTCCGAGCGCCCGACCGAGACCGCCCCGCTCGTGGCGCACCACAGCGGCGCGTCCACCCCCGCCTCGCCCAGCGCCTGAACGAGCACGGTGGTGAGGGCGAGGCCCAGGGGCAGGGACGTGTGCAGCGGGTGCGGGTCCTCGGCCCGGCCGAGCAGCGAAAGGACGTGCTCCGGTGCCGCCCAGCGGATGCGCTCGGCCAGCTCGGAGCGGTCGTCGTCGGCGCCTACGGTCAGCCGCATGACGTCGGCGCCATGGGCGGACAGGACGCGCTCGACCGCGTCGGCGGCCGGGGATTCCTCCTCGTCCGTGGTGACGAGCAGCCAGGTGCCCCGCGGCCCGGCCGCCTCCCGCAGGGCGGTCAGCGGCTTCCAGGTGACCCGGTAGCGCAGGCTGTCGACGGCGGACTGCTTCCGCTGCCGGCGACGCCAGTCCGACAGCGCCGGCAGCACGGAGCTGAGCGGCGCCGCCTCGTCGACGGCCAGTTCCTCGGTGAGGGCGGCCAGGTCCTGCCGCTCCACGGACTCCCAGAAACTCCTCTCCGACGGATCCTGGGCATCCCCGGCGAGGACGGCGGGTTCGCCGGAGGACGGCAGCAGCCAGTAGGGCTGGTGCCGGAAGGCGTACGTGGGCAGGTCGACGCGGCGAGCGCCCCGGCCGGCGAAGACGGCCGACCAGTCGATCGCCGTGCCGTGCACGTGCAGCCGGGCCACGGCCGTGGTGACGGCGACGTCCTCCGGACGGTCCGTGCGCAAGGCGGGGACGGCCGTCACGCTCGGCTCGTCGACGATGTCCTGGACCAGAGCGGCGAGAACACCCCCCGGCCCGACCTCGAGGAAGGCGGTCACACCTTCGGCGGCCAGCGCCTCGACCGCGTCGGCGAAGCGGACCGCATGACGGACGTGCCGCACCCAGTACTCGGGGTCGCGCAGCTCGTCGCCGGTGACCAGTCGGCCGGTGAGGGTGGAGACGATCGGGATGGCCGGGGCGGCGAAGGTCACGCCTTCGGCGACCGTCCGGAAGTCGGCGAGCATCGGGTCCATCAGCGGCGAGTGGAAGGCGTGCGAGACCGACAGCGCCTTCGTCTTACGGCCCTGAGCGGCAAGCTTGCCGACGATCTCCGTAACAGCCGCCTCGGCACCGGACAGGACCACGGCCTGCGGACCGTTGACAGCGGCGATCCCCGCCTGGTCCTCGTAGCCGGCGAGCAGCGGAAGGACCTCGTCCTCCGACGCCTGCACCGCCACCATCACACCGCCGGCAGGCAGCGCCTGCATCAACCGGCCACGCGCCGCTACGAGCGCGGCCGCATCGGCCAGGGACAGCACCCCGGCGACGTGCGCGGCGGCCAGCTCCCCGATCGAGTGCCCGGTGAGGAAGTCGGGCCGTACGCCCCAGGACTCGAGGAGACGGAACAATGCCACCTCAACGGCGAACAGTGCCGGCTGAGTGAAACCGGTCTGATTCAGCAGCTCGCCATCGTCACCGAACACGACCTCCCGCAGCGGACGCTCGAGATGCGCGTCCAACTCGCCACACACCGCGTCGAACGCCTCGGCGAAGACAGGGAACGTGGCATGCAGCTCCCGCCCCATCCCCACCCGCTGGCTCCCCTGCCCCGAGAACAACAGGCCGGCCTTGCCGTCCCTCGCGCCATCGCCACCGGCGTCGCCCCGGGCGGCCAGCGCCTCCAGCCCCCGCACCAGCTCCTCACGGTCCGAGCCCACCGCGAACCCGCGATACGGCAACGCACCCCGCGTCGTCGCCAACGACAACGCAACATCCACCACATCAAGACCGGGATCAGCTTCCACGAACGACAACAACCGCTCCGCCTGCCCCCGCAGCCCCTCCGCGTCCTTGCCCGACACCAACCACGGCACAGCAACGCCACCGCCCGCACCGCGATCGTCACGCGCGTCGTCGGCCCGCGTCTCCTCCGGCGCCTGCTCGACGATGACGTGCGCGTTCGTTCCACTCACGCCGAACGACGACACACCCGCCCGACGCGGACGCCCGTCACCGTCCACCGCCCACTCGACCGGCTCGGTCAGCAGCCGCACCTCACCCGCCGACCAATCCACGTGCGGCGACGGCTCGTCCACGTGCAGCGTCTTCGGCAGGACGCCGTGCCGCATCGCCTGGACCATCTTGATGATGCCCGCGACGCCCGCCGCTGCCTGCGTGTGCCCGAGGTTCGACTTGACGGTCCCCAGCCACAGCGGGCGACCGGAAGACCGCCCGTGCCCGTAGGCCTCGAGCAGTGCCTGGGCTTCGATCGGGTCGCCGAGCATCGTTCCCGTGCCGTGCGCCTCGACCGCGTCGACGTCGGCGGCGGTCAGCCCCGCCGATGCCAGGGCCTGCCGGATCACCCGCTGCTGGGCGGGGCCGTTCGGGGCTGTCAGGCCGTTCGAGGCGCCGTCCTGGTTGACGGCGCTGCCGCGTACGACCGCCAGCACCTGGTGCCCGTTGCGCCGGGCGTCCGACAGCCGCTCCACGAGCAGCATGCCGACGCCCTCCGCGAGGCCGGTGCCGTCGGCGGCGGCCGAGAAGGCGCGGCAGCGGCCGTCCTGCGACAGGCCGCGCTGGCGGCTGAAGCCGATGAGGGCTCCGGGTGTCGACATGACGGTCACGCCGCCGGCCAGGGCCAGTTCGCACTCGCCCTGCCGCAGCGCCTGCATCGCCAGATGGAGCGCGACCAGCGACGACGAGCATGCCGTGTCCACCGTCACCGCCGGGCCCTCCAGCCCGAACGTGTAGGACAGCCGGCCGGAGACGACGGATGCCGAGTTGGCGGTGAGCAGATGTCCTTCCATGCCCTCCGCGGCGCCGGCAGTGAGGCCGACGGCGTAGTCCTGGCCGTTGGTGCCGGCGAAGACGCCGGTGCGGGAGCCGCGCAGCGTCGCCGGGTCGATGCCGGCCCGTTCAAAGGCCTCCCAGGTGACCTCGAGCAGCAGTCGTTGCTGCGGGTCCATGGCCAGTGCTTCGCGCGGCGAGATGCCGAAGAAGTCCGGGTCGAAGTCGCCGGCGTCGTGGAGGAAGCCGCCTTCGCGGGTGTAGACGGTGCCGGGGGCGTCGGGGTCGGCGTGGTAGAGGGCGTCGAGGTCCCAGCCGCGGCCGGCCGGGAAGCCGGTGATGGCGTCGCCGCCGCTCGCGACGAGGTCCCACAGGTCCTCCGGGCTGCGGACGTCTCCGGGGAAGCGGCAGCTCATGCCGACGATGGCGATGGGCTCGTCGTGCCCGGCGGGCCGCCCGAGGGTGGCAGGCGGGGCCTCGGTGACCAGGGTGACGCGTCCGGCGCCGCCCGTGACCTGGTCCGAGAGGTGGGCGGCCAGGGCGGCGGGGGTGGGGTGGTCGAAGACGACGGTCGCGGGCAGCCTGGTGCCCACCGCCGTGCCGAGGCGGTTGCGGAGCTCCATGGCCGCCAGGGAGTCGAAGCCCAGTTCGCGGAAGGCGCGTCCGGGGTCGACGGCCGCCGGTTCGGCGTGGCCGAGCACGCCCGCGACCTGGGTGCGGACGAGCTTGAGGAGGGCCTTGCGGCGTTCCGCCGGAGGCAGCCCGGCCAGCCGCCGGGCCTCCTGCGGGGTCTCGTCGGCGGCCGCCGCTTCGGCGGCCCGGCGCAGCGGGGTCCTGACGAGTCCGCGCAGCAGGGCGGGTACCGTGCCGCCGGCCGTGTGCCGACGCATGGCGGCCGGGTCCAGGCGTACGGGCGCGAGCACCGGGTCCTCGAGGGCGCGCGCGAGGTCGAGGAGGCGCAGGCCCTCGTCGGCGGTCAGCGGTATGAGCCCGGCGCGGGTCATCCGCCGCAGGTCGCTCGTCCCGAGGCGCGTCTGCTCGCCGCGCTCGTCCCACACGCCCCAGGCGAGCGAGGAGGCCGGGAGCCCGCTCGCCTTTCGGTGCTCGGCGAGGGCGTCGAGGAAGGCGTTGCCCGCCGCGTACGCGGCCTGGCCCGCGCCGCCGAGCGTGCCGGCGAAGGAGGAGAAGAGGACGAACGCGGCGAGGTGGTCCATGTCCCGCGTCAGTTCGTGGAGGTTCAGCGCCGCGTCGACCTTGGGGCGCAGCACCTGGTCGAGTTCGTCGGGGGCGAGGGAGGCGACGAGGCCTCCCGCGACGACGGCCGCGGCGTGGACGACGGCGGTGAGCGGGTGCTCCGCCGGTATGCCGGCGAGGAGTCCGGCCAAGGCCTCGCGGTCGGCGGCGTCGCAGGCGGCGATGGTGACGGTTTCGGCGCCGAGGGCGGTCGTCAGGTGCTCGCGGAGTTCGTCGGCGCCTTCGGTCGCGGGGCCGCGGCGGCTGGTGAGGACGATGTGGCGGATGCCGTGGGTGGTGACGAAGTGTTCGGCGACGAGCCGGCCCAGGGCGCCGGTGCCGCCGGTGATCAGCACGGTGCCGTGCGGATCGAAGGCCCGGGCCGGGGCCTGTTCCAAGGCTTGGTCTTGGGCCTGGGGAGCGTGCCCGGCGGCGGGCACTCGGGCGAGCCTCGGTACGGACATCCGCCCGGCCCGCAGCGCGAACTGGGGCTCGCCGGTGGCCAGTGCGGCCGGCAGCAGGGCGTGGGAGTCCGCGTCGTCGTCGAGGTCCGCCAGGACCAGCCGGTCGGCGTGCTCGGACTGTGCCGAGCGGACCAGTCCCCACACCGGCGCGTGGGCGAGGCCGGCCAGAGCGTCGTCGCCGTCGTCCGCCGCGACCGCGCCCCGCGTGAGCAGGACCAGCCGGGAGGCCGCGCAGCGTTCGTCGGCGAGCCAGGAGCGGACGAGGCCGAGGGTTTCGCGGGCGAGGGCCCGTACGGCCTCGGGGTCGCCGCCGTCGGCGCTGGGCACGGCGGCGACCACCACGTCGGGTACGGGTTCGTCCGCCGGCACGGGGAGGGCGGGGAGGAGGCCGGGCCGCAGGGCGCGCAGCGCCTCGGGGACGTCGTCGCCGAGAACCGCCCATCGTCCGCCCGGGGTCCGGGAGTTCACGGGCAGGGGTAGCGGCGTCCAGTCCACCCGGTACAGCGCGTCGTGGTGGTCCGCGCGTGGGGAGCGGAGCTGCTCCTCGTCCACGGTGCGGAAGCTCAGCGTGCCGACGGAGGCCACGGCCCGGCCCGTCGCGTCGGCGGCGGTCACGGACACCGCGCCGGGGCCCGCCGGGCTGATGCGTACGCGCAGCTCCGAGGCGCCGGTGGCGTGCAGGCGCACGTTCTCCCAGGAGAAGGCGAGCCGTCCGCCGTCGGTGTCCCCGAGCGGGCCGAAGCCGACGGCGTGCAGCGCGGCGTCCAGCAGTGCGGGGTGGAGGCCGAAGCGGGCGGCGTCGGTCCGGGCGTCCGGGGCGGCCGTGGGCAGGGCGACCTCGGCGTACACCTCGTCGCCGTGCCGCCAGGCGGCCCGCAGGCCCTGGAAGGCGGGCCCGTAGCCGAACGACCGCTCGGCGAGCAGGTCGTAGAAGCCGTCGAGGTCGACGGCCGTGGTGCCCGCGCCGGCCGGAGGCCAGGCGGTGAGGTCCTCGGCCGCGTCCGTCTCCGCGGGGCCGCCCGTGGCCAGTGCGCCGGTGCCGTGGCAGGTCCAGCCGTCGTCGTCGGCGGCTGCGTCGTCGGGCCGCGAGTAGATGCCGAAGGTCCTGCGGCCGGAGTCGTCGGCCTGGCCGACGGAGACCTGGACGACCACTCCGGCGCCGTGCTCGGGGAGCAGCAGCGGTGCCTGGAGGGTGAGTTCCTCGAGCCGGTCGCAGCCGGCGTGGTCGCCGGCGCGGAGGGCGAGCTCGACGAAGGCCGTGCCCGGCAGCAGGACGTTGCCCATCACGACGTGGTCGGCGAGCCAGGGGTGGGTGTGGGTGGACAGCCGTCCGGTGAGCAGCAGGCCGTCGGAGTCGGCGAGGGTGACGACGGCGCCCAGCAGCGGGTGGTCGGCCGGCCCCAGGCCGAGGCCGGTGGCGTCGCCGGCGGGGTGGGGGGCGTCGAGCCAGTAGCGCTGGTGCCGGAAGGCGTAGGTGGGCAGGGGGACGGTACGGGCGCCCGTACCGCCGAGGAGCGTGTGCCAGTCGAGGGCGACGCCGTGGGTGTGGGCCTCGGCGGCCGAGCGCAGGAACCGGCCCGGGCCTCCTTCGTCGCGGCGCAGCGTGCCCAGCGCGACGGCCGTGGCGCCCATGTCGTCGAGGGTCTCCTGCATCCCCATGGTGAGCACGGGGTGGGCGCTGACCTCGACGAGCGCGCTGTGCCCGTCGGCGACCAGGGCCCGGGTGGCCTGCTCGAAGTACACGGTCTGCCGCAGGCTGCGGTACCAGTACTCGGCGTCGAGCCGTGCGGTGTCCAGCGGCTGCCCGGTGACGGTGGAGTAGAACGGCACGTCGGACGAGCGCGGCGAGATGTCGGCGAGGGCGACCAGGACGCGCTCGCGGACCGACTCGACCTGGGCGGAGTGGGAGGCGTAGTCGACGGCGATGACGCGGGCCCTGATGTCGTCGGCGGCGAGCGTGTCGCGCAGTTCGGCCAGGGCGTCGGGGTCGCCGGACAGGACGATGGAGGTGGGGCTGTTGACGGCTGCCACGGACAGCCGGTCGCCCCACGGCTCCATGCGCGGGGAGAGCCGGTCCAGGGGCAGGCCCACGGACATCATGCCGCCGCGCCCGGAGAGCGCGGTCAGGGCCTGGCTGCGCAGCGCCACGACCTTCGCCGCGTCCTCCAGCGACAGCGCTCCCACCACGCACGCGGCGGCGATCTCGCCCTGGCTGTGCCCGGCCACGGCGGCCGGCCGCACGCCGTACGAGCGCCACAGCTCGGCCAGCGAGACCATCACCGCCCACAGCACCGGCTGGACGACGTCGACCCGGTCGAGCCCGGGCGCGCCGGGAGCCGCGCGCAGGACGTCCTCCAGCGACCAGTCGACGTGCGGTGCCAGCGCGTCCGCGCACTGCTGGATGCGCTCGCGGAAGACGGGCGAGGAGTCGAGGAGTCCGAGCGCCATGCCGGGCCACTGGGAGCCCTGCCCGGGGAAGACGAAGGCGACCTGGCGGGCGTGTTCGGCGGTGCCGCGCACCACGGTGGCGGGGTCGGGCTCGCCGGCGGCGAGCGTGGCCAGGGAGGCCTCGAGCCCGGCCCGGTCGGCGGCCAGGAGGACGGCGCGGTGGGCGAAGGCGGTGCGGGTGGTGGCGAGCGAGCGGGCGATGTCGGCGGCGTCGAGGCCGGGGTGTGCGGCGAGGTACGAACTCAGGCGCGCCGCCTGGGCGGTGAGGGCGGCCTCGCCCTTGCCCGACAGGGCCCAGGGGATGAGGGGCAGGGGCGTTCCGGCGGCCTCTTCGCCGGGGCTGTCGACGCGGGCCTCCGCCGGCGTGGACTCCTCGATCTGTTCGGTGCTCTCGATCTGCTCCGCCTGCGCGGTCTCCTCCGCCTGTTCGATGAGTACGTGCGCGTTGGTGCCGCTGACGCCGAAGGCGGACACGCCCGCGCGCCGGGGCCGGCCGGTCTCGGGCCAGGCGGTCTGCCGTGTCAGCAGGGACACCGCCCCGGCCGACCAGTCGACGTGCGGTGTCGGCTCATCGACGTGGAGGGTGCGGGGCAGCACGCCGTTCCGCAGGGCCTGGACCATCTTGATGACGCCGGCGACGCCGGCGGCGGCCTGGGTGTGCCCGAGGTTCGACTTGACCGAGCCGAGCCACAGCGGCCGGTCGGCGGGGCGCTCCTGCCCGTAGGCGGCCAGCAGGGCGTCGGCCTCGATGGGGTCGCCGAGGGCGGTGCCGGTGCCGTGGGCCTCGACCGCGTCGATGTCGGACGGGGACAGCCTGGCGTTGGCCAGGGCCTGGTGGATGACGCGCTGCTGGGAGGGTCCGTTGGGGGCGGTCAGGCCGTTGCTCGCGCCGTCCTGGTTGACCGCGCTGCCCCGTACGACCGCCAGGACGGGGTGGCCGTTGCGCCGCGCGTCGGAGAGCCGCTCCACGAGCAGCACGCCGACGCCCTCGGACCAGCCGGTGCCGTCCGCCGAGGAGGAGAACGCCCGGCACCGCCCGTCCGGGGACAGTCCGCGCTGGCGGCTGAACTCCACGAACGTCGTCGGCCCGGCCATCACCGTCACGCCGCCGGCCAGCGCCAGCTCGCACTCCCCCTGCCGCAGCGCCTGCACGGCCAGGTGCAGCGCGACCAGCGACGACGAGCATGCCGTGTCGATCGTCACCGCCGGGCCCTCCAGGCCCAGCGTGTAGGCGATGCGGCCCGAGACGACGCTTCCGGAGTTGCCGGTGCTGACGTATCCCTCGATGCCCTCGGGTATGCCGGGGAGCCGGGAGACGTAGTCGTGGTACATGACGCCCGCGAACACGCCGGTGCGGCTGCCGCGCAGCGACGCCGGGTCGATCTCGGCGCGCTCGACGGCTTCCCACGAGGCCTCCAGCAGCAAGCGCTGCTGGGGGTCCATGGCCAGCGCCTCGCGGGGGCCGATGCCGAAGAACGCCGCGTCGAAGTCGCCCGCGTCGTGGAGGAAGCCGCCCCCTCGCGCGTACGTCGTTCCCGGGGTCTCGGGGTCGGGGTCGTAGAGCGCCTCGAGGTCCCAGCCGCGGTCGGACGGGAACGCGGAGATCGCGTCGCGGCCTTCCGTGACGAGGCTCCACAGCTCCTCGGGGGAGCTGACGCCGCCGGGGAAGCGGCAGCTCATGCCCACGACGGCGATGGGCTCGTGGTTCTTGCTCTCCACCTCGCGCAGGCGCTGACGCGCATGGCGCAGATCGACAGTGGCACGCTTGAGGTAGTCCCGGAGCTTGTTCGCGTCAGTCGTCATCTGAATTCTGTTCCTCAATGCCAAGGGAATTCGTGCTGTCGATCGGTGGTCATTCGGTGGTGCCGAGCTCGTTGTCGAGGAGCTCGAAGAGCTCCTCGTCGGTGGCGTCCTCGACCGCGGCCGCGTCCGATTCCGCGCCGGAGGACGCGGTGCCGGCGGAGCCGGGGCCGGCGTCGGTGGCGGTGCCCGTACCGCCGTGGTCGCGGCTCGCGTCGTTCCACTTCGCGAGCAGGACTTCGAGGCGCAGGGCGACCGTGGCGCGCAGCCCCTTGTCACCCCTATCGCTCTTGTCACCCTTGTCACCCTTGTCGCCCTGCTCATGCCGCGAGTTCATGAGCGCGGCTTCGAGCCGGTCGATCTCGGCGAGGAGGGAGGGGGCGCCGGCGTCCGCGCCGTCGGCCGGCAGTTCGGCGTCGAGGCGCTCGGCGAGGGCCGTGGGCGTCGGGTAGTCGAACAACAGGCCTGCCGGCAGGCGCAGTCCGGTGGCGGCCCCGAGGCGGTTGCGCAGCTCGACCGCCGTCAGCGAGTCGAAGCCGAGGTCGCGGAACGCCTGCCCGGCGCCGACCGCCTCGGACGAGGCGTGCCCCAGCACGGCGGCGACCTCGCCCCGGACCATGGCCAGCAGGATCCTGCGGCGCTTCTCCCCCGACGCGCCCGCCAGCTGCCGCTCGAGCGAGGAGGAGGCGGGCAGCGCCTCGGCCGCCGCCCTGCGGGCGGGGGCCGGCACCAGGGCGAACAGGAGAGCGGGCAGGGGCGACGCCGCCGCCCGGGCGCGCAGCGCGGCGAGGTTCAGCCGGACCGGTACGTACACGCCGCCGTCCGCCGCGGCCGCCGCGTCGAAGAGCGCGAGCCCCTCGTCGGCCGGCAGCGGGGCGACGCCGCCGCGCGCCATGCGCGCGAGCGCCTCGGTGTCGGCCTCGCCCAGCATCCCCTCGGCACCGGTCGCCCAGGGCCCCCAGGCGAGCGAGGTGCCCGCCTGCCCAGCAGCTCGGCGTCGTTGCGCCAAGGCGTCCAGATAGGCGTTGGCGGCGGCGTAGTTGGCCTGACCGGCGTTGCCGAAGGTACCGGCGAGGGAGGAGAACAGGACGAAGAGGGAGAGGCGGGCATGACGGGTGAGCTCGTCCAGGTGGCGGGCGGCGTCCGCCTTGGGCCGGAAGACCCGGTCCAGCCGCTCGGGCGTCAGCGCGTCGACGAGCCCGTCGTCCAGGACGCCGGCCGCGTGCACCACGCCCGTCAGCGGATGCTCGGCCGGTACGGCCTCCAGCAGGGCGGCGAGCGCGTCCCGGTCTGCGGCGTCGCAGGCCACCGTCGTCACCCGGGCGCCCAGCGCCGACAGTTCGGCCTCGAACGCGCCCGCCCCCTCGGCGTCCGGCCCCCGCCTGCTGGTGAGCAGCAGGTGCCGCGCGCCGTGGACGGACACCAGATGCCGCGCGACGAGCCGGCCCAGGGCGCCGGTCGCGCCGGTCACCAGAACGGTGCCCTCCGGGTCGAGCGGCAAGGGCGCGGGAGACGACGCGTCGGCGCCCGCCCGGGCAAGCCGCGGCACGAACAGCCGGTCGCCACGGAGCGCCACCTGCGGCTCCCCGGCGGCCAGCGCCGCCGACAGGCCGGTGGCGGGATCGGCACCCTCGCCCACGTCGACCAGGACGAAACGGTCCGGGTGCTCGGACTGCGCCGAACGCACCAGGCCCCACACGGCGGCCATCTCGGGATCCACCGCCGCGGCATCGGCGACGCCCGTCGCGACGGCGTTACGGGTGACCACGACGAGGCGGGCGTCATCGCCCACGGTGCCGGCGGCAGCGGACTCCGCCTCCGCCAGCACATCCTGGACGAGGGCCAGCGCACGCGCCACGGGCCGCGCGCCCGCGGCGGGCGCAGGCCGCGGCTCTAGGCCCCGGGCGCGCAGGGCGTCGACGAGCGCGGTGTCGGGCATGGGGTGGTCGTCGAGGCCGCTTTCGCCTGCGCCGAGGTACGCCCACTGGCCTGGGGCCGGCCCGGCGGGAGCCGGGTGCGCCGGCACGGAAGTCCAGTCGACGCGGTAGAGCGACTCCTGGCGGCCGCCGCGCGCGGCGGCGAGCTGCTCGGCCGAGACCGGGCGCAGCACGAGCGAACCGACCGATGCCACGGGCTGCCCGGTGACGTCCGCGACCTGCAGCGACACGGCGTCCGCCCCGTCCGCCGCCAGCCTGACGCGCAGGGCGGTGGCGCCGGTGGCGTACACCCGCACGCCGTGCCACGAGAACGGCACCCGCGCCTGACCGGTGTCGGCCAACAGCCCGCCGAACGCTACGACATGAAGCGCCGCGTCGAGCAGTGCCGGGTGGACGCCGAAGCCGGCGACGTCGACCGGGCCGGTGACCGAAGAGGTGCCGGTGACGGACTCGGGCAGGGCCAGCTCCGCGAAGAGCACGTCCCCCTGGCGCCAGGCCGCCCGTACGCCCCGGAAGACGGGCCCGTAGTCCAGGCCGAGTCCGGACATGCGCTCGTAGAGCTCCTCGACAGCCTCCTCCGTCAGCGGAATCGCGCCGGCCGGCGGCCACTGCGCGAGGTCGTCGGACGATTCGCCGGAAGCGGAGGGCGGCGTGGCGGAGACCGTACCCATGGCGTGCGCGGTCCACAGCTCGCCCACTGCCGCGCCCTCCCGACGGGAGTACACCGTCACCGCACGACGGCCGTCGTCGTCGGCACCGGCGACGAGCACCTGGAGCTGCACCCCGGTGTCCTCCGGGAGTACGAGCGGTGCCCGCAGCGTCAACTCGTCCAGGTGGTCGCAACCGACCTGCCCCCCGGCGTGCAGCGCGAGGTCCACCAGGGCTGTGCCGGGCAGCAGGACGCTGCCCAGGACCACATGCTCGGCCAGCCACGGGTGCGTGGCCGCCGACAGGCGCCCGGTGAACAGCACACCCTCGCCATCGGCCAGGCCGACCGCCGCGCCGAGAAGCGCGTGACCGGCAGCCGCCAGACCCGCCGACGCCATGTCGCTGATGACGGGACGTGCGTTCTCGAGCCAGTAGCGCTGCCGCTGGAAGGGATAGGTCGGCAGATCGACAAAACGAGCGCCGGTCCCGGCGAAGACCGTGCTCCAGTCGACGGGGACGCCCAGGACGTGAAGCCGGGCCAACGCCGTGGTGACGGACAGGCCTTCGGGGCGGTCGGCGCGCAGGGCCGCGACAGCCTCGGCCGTCTCCACGTTCTGCTGCGCCATCGCGGTCAGCACACCGCCCGGACCGACCTCGAGAAAGACCGTCGCGCCTGCCGCATCCAGCGCACGGACCGCGTCGGAGAAACGGACCGTTTGCCGCACATGCCGCACCCAGTACTCCGGGTCACTCAGCTCGTCGGCCGTGACCAGCCGCCCGGTCAGAGCGGACACGAAGGGGACGACCGGGGCGGAGTACGTCACGCTCTCGGCGACCTTTCGGAACGCCGCCAGCATCGGATCCATCAACGGCGAATGGAAAGCATGCGACACCGACAACCGCTTCGTCCGCCGACCGTCAGCGGCCAGCAAACCACCCACCTCGATGACGTCGTCCTCAGCACCTGAGACGACCACAGAGGACGGGCCATTGACCGCAGCGATCCCGAGCGCATCCTCACGCCCCTCCAGCAACGGAAGCACCTCGGCCTCCGACGCCTCCACCGCCAACATCAACCCACCCACAGGCAACGCCTGCATCAACCGACCACGCGCCGCCACAAGCACAGCCGCATCGGCAAGAGACAACACCCCGGCCACATGCGCGGCAGCCAACTCACCCACCGAATGCCCGGCCAGGAAGTCCGGCCGCACACCCCACGATTCCACCAGCCGGAACAACGCCACCTCGACCGCGAACAACGCCGGCTGAGTGAACCCCGTCTGATCCAGCAGCTCGCCATCGTCACCGAACACCACATCCCGCAACGGACGCTCAAGATGCGCATCAAGCTCCGCACACACCGCATCAAAGGCATCAGCGAACACTGGGAACGCGGCATACAACACCCGTCCCATCCCCAACCGCTGGCTCCCCTGCCCCGAGAACAGGAACGCGGTCTTCCCGCCCTCTGCGGGCCCGTCGTGCGTGACGGTCGCCGTGGACGGCTCGCCGTTCGCCAGAGCGCTCAGGCCCGCCAGCAGCTCGGCGCGGTCGGTCGCCACGACCGCCGACCGGTGTTCCAGGGCGGCCCGGCCGGTGGCCAGCGAGTACGCCACGTCCTCGGCGGCGAGTTCCTCGTGGGACCGTACGTGGGCGAGGAGGCGTGCGGCCTGGTCGCGCAGGGCTTCGGGGGACTTCGCGGACAGCAGCCATGCGGCCGCCTCGCCCGAGGGGGCGGTGGTACGGGCGGCCTCGGTGTTCTCCGGCTGCTCCGGCGCCTGTTCGATGATGACGTGGGCGTTGGTGCCGCTGAAGCCGAAGGAGGAGACGCCCGCGCGTCGCGGATGCCCGTTCTCGGCCCACTCGACGGGTTCCGTGAGCAGGCGTACGGTGCCCGTCGACCAGTCGATGTGCGGCGAGGGCTCGTCGGCGTGCAACGTCCTGGGCAGCACGCCGTGCCGTATCGCCTCGACCATCTTGATGATGCCGCCGACGCCGGCCGCCGCCTGCGTGTGCCCCAGGTTCGACTTGAGCGAGCCAAGCCACAGCGGCCGGTCCTCCGGCCGCTGCCGCCCGTACGTGGCCAGCAGCGCGGAGGCCTCGATGGGGTCGCCCAGGGTGGTGCCCGTGCCGTGCGCCTCGACCGCGTCGACGTCGGCGACGGTCAGTCCGGCGTTGGCGAGGGCCTGCTGGATGACGCGCTCTTGCGACGGGCCGTTGGGGGCGGTGAGGCCGTTCGACGCGCCGTCCTGGTTGACCGCGCTGCCGCGTACGACCGCCAGCACGGGGTGGCCGTTGCGCCGTGCATCCGACAGCCGCTCCACGAGCAGCATGCCCGCACCCTCGGACCAGCCCGTGCCGTCGGCCGCGGCGGAGAACGCCTTGCAGCGGCCGTCGGCGGCCAGCCCGCGCTGGCGGCTGAACTCCACGAAGGCGCCCGGGCCCGCCATCACGGTCACACCGCCGGCCAACGCCAGCTCGCACTCCCCCTGGCGCAGCGCCTGCGCCGCCAGGTGCAGCGCGACCAGCGACGACGAGCATGCCGTGTCCACCGTCACCGCCGGACCCTCGAGCCCGAACGTGTAGGACAGCCGGCCCGAGATGACGCTGCCGGAGTTGCCCGTACCGAGAAAGCCCTCGACGCCCTCGGGAACGGCCTGCAGGGAGGAGGCGTACTCGTGGTACATCACCCCGGCGAAGACGCCGGTTCGCGAGCCGCGCAGCGTCGCCGGGTCGATGCCGGCGCGCTCGAAGGCCTCCCACGACGTCTCGAGCAGCAGCCGCTGCTGCGGGTCCATCGCCAGGGCCTCGCGCGGCGAGATGCCGAAGAAGGCCGCGTCGAAGTCACCGGCGTCGTAGAGGAAGCCGCCCTTGTGGGTGTTGCTTGTGCCGGCCTTGCCGGAAGCCTCTTCGGACCCACCGGCATCTTCCGCCCCTTGCGCCAGCAGATCGAGGTCCCAGCCCCGGTCGACGGGGAAGTCGGAGATGGCGTCGGTTCCGGAGGTGAGCAGCTGCCACAGTTCCTCGGGGGTCCGTACGCCGCCCGGATAGCGGCAGCTCATGCCGACGATGGCGATGGGCTCGTCGCTGACGCGAGCGACAGCGGCGTGCGGGGCGCGGGCTGCGCTGTCGCGCCGCGAGCCGGTGAGTTCGGCGCGCAGATGGCGGGCGAGGGCGTCGGGGGTCGGGTGGTCGAAGACGAGGCCGGCCGGCAGCCGCACGCCGGTGGCGGAGCCGAGGCGGTTGCGCAGTTCGACGGCGGTCAGGGAGTCGAGGCCCAGCTCGCGGAAGGGCTGCGTCGCCTTGACGGATTCGGGGCGCCCGTGTCCGAGGACGGCGGCCGCGTGCGTACGGACCAGGTCCACGAGCAGCTCGTGGCGGCGTTCCTCCGGGAATCCGTCCAGCTGTCGCACCAGCTCCGCGACCGCACCGCCGCCCGCAGCCGCCACCGCTGTCGTCGCCGCTTCGGCGCGGCGTACGGGCGCGGGGAGCAGGCCCGAGAGCAGGGGCGGAAGCTCGCCGGAGCGCCCTTGCTCGCGTAAAGCCCGCATGTCCCACTGCACGGGGACGAGCACGGCCTCGCCCGGCACGCGGAGGGCACTGTCGAGGAGGGCCAGGCCGGTCGCGGATTCCAGGGCCCGCATGCCCGAGCGGGTGATGCGGTGCTGGTCGGCGGTCCGCAGCGCACTGGTCAGCGCGCTCGTCTCGGACCACAGACCCCACGCCAGCGACACCGCCGCAAGACCCTCCCCGCGCCTCTGCTCGGCCAAAGCATCCAGGAAAGCGTTCGCGGCCGCGTAATTGCCCTGCCCCGCACTACCGAACACACCGGCAGCCGAGGAGAACAGCACGAAGGCCGACAGGTTCATGTCCCGCGTCAGCTCATGCAGATGAAGCGCAGCAACAGCCTTCGGAGCGAAGACACGCTCCAACCGCCCGGCGTCCAGAGCCGGAATGATTCCGTCATCGGTCACACCCGCCGCATGCACCACACCCCGCAACGGACGCCCCGCCGGAATCCCCGCCAGCACACCCGCCAACGCCACCCGATCAGCGACATCGCAGGCCGTGACCGTGATCTGCGCCCCGTGGCCCGACAGCTCGTCGGCGAGATCGGCCATCCCCTCGGCGTCGAGGCCACGGCGGCTGAGGAGCAGCAGATGCCGGACGCCGTGGGCGGTCACCAGATGCCGGGCCACCAAACGACCCAGCACACCGGAAGCACCCGTCACCAACACCGTGCCATCGGCATCGAAAACAGGCTCATCATCCGGCGCGGACTCCGGAACCTCGGCACGCACGAGACGAGGCACGAACACCTCACCACCACGCACCACCACCTGCGGCTCACCCACACTCAACGCGGCGGAAAGCGACGCCTCCTCGTCATCCTCATCGACATCCACCAGCACGAACCGGCCCGGATTCTCCGACTGCGCCGACCGCACCAGACCCCACACAGCCGCCTGCCACGGATCCACACCAGCCGACGCACCCACCACGGCACCACGCGTCACCACAACCAGACGCGAACCCGGCCCCCCAGCCGCCTCACCCGCCAACCACTCCTGCACCAGCCCCAACACCCGATACACACCAGCATCAGCGGCATCAGCATCACCAGCACGCACAACCACCACATCAGCCGGCGAAGCGTCACCACCGGACACCGGACGCCGCACCCACTCCACCCGGTACAGCGACTCCTGCCCACCGCCCCCGGCCCCTGCCTCCGCCAGTCGTCCGGCGCTCACCGGCCGCAGCGTCAGCGACTCGACGGTGAGGACCCGGCCGCCGGCGGCGTCCGTGACGAGCAGCGATACGGAGTCCGTTCCGGCCTGTGACAGGCGTACTCGTAGGGCGTTCGCGCCGGTGGCGTGCAGTTCGACGCCGTCCCAGGCGAACGGGATCCGGGCCCGGCCGGGGTCCTCGACGAAGTTCCCGAGGCCGACGGCGTGCAGGGCGGCGTCCAGCAGGGCCGGGTGGACGCCGTAGCCCGCGGCGGCGACGCCTTCCGGCAGCGCGATCTCGGCGAGGACCTCCTCGCCGAGCCGCCACGCGGCCCGTACGCCCCGGAACACGGGCCCGTACTCCAGGCCCAGGCCGGCCATCCGCTCGTACAGCGCGTCGGTGTCGACGGGGACGGCGCCGGGCGGCGGCCACTCCGTCGCCGGCTCGAACGGCGTGGTCCGGCTCGTGGTGACCGTACCCGTGGCGTGGCATGTCCAGGGGGTGTCCTCCGCGGCCTCGTCCGGCCGCGAGTACAGGCGTACCGCGCGGCGGCCGGCGTCGTCGCCGTCCACGACGACCTGGAGCCGGACGCCGCCGTCGCCATGGGCGGGCAGGACGAGCGGCGTGGACAGGGTGAGTTCTTCGAGGTGGTGGCAGCCCACCTGGTCGCCCGCCCTGATCGCCAGCTCGACGAGGGCCGTGCCGGGGACCAGTGTGGCGCCCATGACGGTGTGGTCCGCGAGCCAGGGGTGGGTGGCCGTGGAGAGCCGGCCGGTGAGCAACAGTCCGTCGTCGGCGAGGGTGACGACGGCGCCGAGCAGCGGGTGGTCGGCGGTGCCGAGGCCGGCGTGGCCGAGGTCGCCGATGGCGGGTCGCGTCTCGAGCCAGTAGCGGTCGCGCTGGAAGGCGTACGTGGGGAGGTCGACGCGGCGGGCGCCACGGTCGGCGAAGACGGCCGGCCAGTCGAGGGCGACGCCGTGGACGTGCAGCCGGGCCACGGCCGTCGTGACGGCGGCGTCCTCCGGACGATCCGCACGCAGGGCCGGGACGGCCACCACACCCGCGTCGTCGTCCACAACGCCCTGGACCAGGGCCGCCAGAACGCCACCCGGGCCGACCTCGACGAACGCGCTCACGCCTTCCGCGGCCAGCGTCTCGACGGCGTCCGCGAACCGCACCGCATGCCGCACATGCCGCACCCAGTACTCCGGGTCGCGCAGCTCCTCCGCCGACACCACCCGGCCCGTCAGCGTGGAGACGATCGGGACCGACGGCGCGGCGAACGTCATCCGTTCCACCACGGCGCGGAAGTCGGCCAGCATCGGCTCCATCAGCGGCGAGTGGAAGGCGTGCGACACCGACAGCGCCTTCGTCTTACGACCCTGGGCCGCGAGCCGCGCCACCACCGGCGCGACAGCGTCCTCCGCGCCCGAAATCACCACCGACGTGGGACCGTTGACCGCCGCGACACCCGCCCGGTCCTCGGAGCCCGCGAGCAGCGGCAGCACCTCGTCCTCGGACGCCTCCACCGCCACCATCACACCGCCGGCCGGCAGCTCCTGCATCAGACGACCACGAGCCGCCACCAGCGCCGCCGCATCGGCCAGCGACAACACACCCGCCACATGCGCGGCGGCCAGCTCGCCCACCGAATGCCCGGCCAGGAAGTCCGGCCGTACGCCCCAGGACTCCACCAGTCGGAACAGCGCCACCTCGACGGCGAACAACGCCGGCTGCGCGAATTCCGTACGGTCCAGCAGCCCGTCGGCGCCCTCGTCCAGCATCGCGTCCCGCAGCGACCACTCGAGGTGGACGCCGAATTCCGCGCACACCGCGTCGAATGCCTTGGCGAAGGCGGGGAAGGACGCGTACAGCTCCCGGCCCATGCCCGCGCGCTGGCTTCCCTGTCCCGAGAACAGCATCGCCACCGTCTGCCGAGGAGCCACCGGGCCCTCGATCACACCGGCCGCCGCCCCGTCGCCTCGGGTCAGCGCCTCGAGGCCGCGCAGGAGTTCCGCCCGGTCCGAGGCCACCACGGCGGCGCGGTGGTCGAGCGCCGCGCGTGAGGTGGCCGATGAGAGGCCGAGGTCGGCCACGGAGTACCGGGGGTGATCGGTGACGTGGGTGAGCAGGCGGGCGGCCTGGTCGCGCAGGGCGGCCGCGTCCGTGGCCGAGAGCACGACGGGCGTGGGCAGGGGGGTGGCCTCGGAGGGTTCCTCGTCGGCCGGTTCGGGCTCGGGGGCCTCTTCGATGATCGTGTGGGCGTTGGTGCCGCTGAAGCCGAAGGAGGATATGCCGGCCCGGCGCGGACGGCCGTCGGCGTCCGCCGGCCACTCGACGGGCTCGGTCAGCAGCCGCACCTCGCCCGCCGACCAGTCCACGTGCGGCGACGGCTCGTCCACGTGCAGCGTCTTCGGCAGGACGCCGTGCCGCATCGCCTGCACCATCTTGATGATGCCGCCCACACCGGCCGCGGCCTGCGTGTGCCCGACGTTCGACTTCAGCGACCCCAGCCACAGAGGACGGTCGGCGGTGCGCCCGCGCCCGTACGTGGCCAGGAGGGCCTGGGCCTCGATCGGGTCGCCCAGCGTCGTGCCCGTGCCGTGCGCCTCGACGACGTCCACGTCGGCGGCCGACAGCCCCGCCGACTCCAGCGCCTGCCGGATGACGCGCTGCTGCGAGGGGCCGTTGGGGGCGGTCAGGCCGTTCGACGCGCCGTCCTGGTTGATGGCGCTCCCCCGGACCACGGCCAGCACCTCGTGCCCCTTGCGCCGCGCGTCCGACAGCCGCTCCACGAGCAGTACGCCCACGCCCTCGGCCCAGCCCGTGCCGTCGGCCGCGGCCGCGAAGGGCTTGCAGCGGCCGTCGGCGGCGAGGCCCCGCTGGCGGCTGAAGTCCACGAACGCCGTGGGGTTGGACATGGCCGTGACGCCGCCGGCCAGAGCGAGGTCGCACTCTCCCTGCCGCAGCGCCTGCACCGCCAGGTGCAGGGCGACCAGCGACGACGAGCACGCCGTGTCGATCGTCACCGCCGGGCCCTCGAGCCCGAAGGTGTAGGCCACCCGGCCGGAGACGACGCTGGCCGCGCTGCCCGTACCGATGTAGCCCTCGACGTCCTCGACGGCATGCTGCAGCACGGAGGAGTGATCGTGGTACATGACGCCGGCGAACACGCCGGTGCGGCTGCCCCTCAGGGAGGTGGGGTCCATGCCGGCCCGCTCGAACGCCTCCCAGCAGCTTTCCAGCAACAGCCGCTGCTGCGGGTCCATGGTCAGCGCCTCACGCGGCGATATCGCGAAGAGCCCGGCGTCGAACAGGCCGATGTCGTCGAGGAATCCGCCTTCGCGCACGTGACTGGTGCCGCGGGTCTCCGGGTCCGGGTCGTAGAGCGCGTCCAGGTCCCAGCCGCGGTCGGCGGGGAATCCCGTGATGGCGTCCCCGCCGTTCTCGAGCAGGCGCCACAGGTCTTCGGGAGACGTGACGCCGCCCGGGTACCGGCAGCTCATGGCCACGATGGCGATCGGCTCCTGCCGTGCGGCGTCGAGCTCCTGGAGACGCTCGCGGGCCTCGTGCAGGTCCGCCGTGACGCGCCGGAGGAAGTAGCGCAGCTTGTCTTCGTTGTTCACCTGAGGGTCGTTCACCTGAGGTCACCTCTTGCGGAAGGCCCGGGAGCGGAGCCGAAGCCGGCGGATTCGTCGAATGCGTTGTGGGTACGGGAGTTGGCTGCCAACTCCCCGGGTCAGGAGATCCCGAATTCCTTGCCGATGAAGTCGAACAGCTCGTCATCGGTCGCCGCGTGCACGTCGTCGGCCACCTGGTCGGTGGTCCCGCCGGTCGCCCACTCGGCCGCCATGCCCCGCAGCCTCGAGGCGATCTCGGAGCGGTGTGCGTCGTCGTCCGCCGCCGTGGACCGGGCGGCGGCCCGCAGGGCCGTCTCGATCCTCTCCAGCTCCGCGAGGAGCGTGGTGACGTCCCCGCCCGCAGGGACGACGGCGGTCTCGGCCCCGGCTTGGACTTCGGCCTCTGCCTCGGCCTCGGCCTTGAGGTGGTCCACGAGCTCGCCGGGCGTCGGATAGTCGAAGATCAGGGTCGGTGCCAGCCGAAGTCCGGTGTCCTTGGCCAGCCGGTTGCGCAGTTCCACGGCCGTCAGCGAGTCGAACCCGAGGTCGCGCAGCGCCTGCCCCGGCCGTACCGCCTGGGGCGAGGGGAGACCGAGGACGGCCGCCACGTGGCCGCACACCAGGTCCAGCAGCAGTCTGTGCCGCTCGGGTTCGCCGAGCCCGGCCAGGCGCCCGGCCAACGAGGGGGCGTCCGCCGTGTCCGTACCCGCCGTGGCGCGCGCCGTGCGGCGCACCGGCACGCGCACCATGTCGCGCAGGAGCGGCGGGAGCGAGCCTGCCGCCGCCTGGGAGCGGAGTTCCGGCTGGTCGAGCTTTACGGGCACGAGCGCGGGGTCCGGTCCGGCGAGGGCCGCGTCGAGGAGGGCGAGCCCCTCCTCCGTGGACAGGGGCAGGACACCGCTGCGTGCCATGCGGCCGCGGTCGGCGTCGCTCAGCTCCCCCGTGATCCCGCTGCTCTCCTCCCACAGCCCCCAGGCCAGCGACAGGGCCGGCAGCCCGGCCGTACGCCGCTGCCGGGCCAGGGCGTCCAGGAAGGAGTTCGCGGCGGCGTAGTTGGCCTGACCCGGGCTGCCGAAGACGCCGGCGGCGGAGGAGAAGAGCACGAACGCCGACAGCTCCATGTCACGGGTCAGCTCGTCCAGGTGCAGGGCGGCGTCCACCTTGGGAGCGAAGACGCGGTCGACGCGCTCGGGCGTCAGGGACGCGACCACGCCGTCATCGACGACGCCGGCCGTGTGCACGACCGCCGTCAGCGGGCTCCCGGCCGGTACGGACGTGGCCAGGACACCGGCCAGCGCCTCCCGGTCGGCGACATCGCAGGCCGCCACGGTCACCCGGGCTCCGCGTGCCGTGAGCTCCGCCTCCAGTTCGGACATACCGGCGGCCGTGCCGCCGCTGCGGCTGACCAGCAGCAGGCTGCGTACGCCGTGTTCGGCCACCAGGTGCCGGGCGACGAGCCGTCCCAGCGTGCCCGACGCACCGGTGACGAGAACCGTGCCGTCGGCCGGGAAGGCGGGGCCGTCCGCGGCGGAGGCGGGGCCGTCGCCGGGCGTCGCCTCCGGGGCGCCGGCCGGCGTCCGTACGAGGCGCGGTACGAGCACCTGGCCGTCGCGCACCGCGAACTGCTCCTCCTCCGCACCGAGCAGGGCGGGCAGCGCGCGGACGGAGGCGGCGTCGCGGTCCAGGTCGGCCAGGACGAACCGGCCCGGGTTCTCCGACTGGGCGGACCGCACCAGCCCCCAGACCGCGGCCTGGGCGGGGTCGATCTCCTTGTCGTCGTTCCTCGTGACCATCGCGTTGCCGGTCAGCACCACGAGCCGGGAGTCGGGCCGCCGGTCGTCGGCGAGCCACTGCCGCAGCAGCTCCAGCATGCGGTGCGCGGTCGTGTGGACGTGGCGGACGGGGTGATCGCCGTCCGGGCGGACGCCCGCCGTCGCGAGGACGACCACCGGCGGCACGTCCCCCGCCGCCTCGGCCTCCCGAGCGACGCTCGCCAGGTCGGCGTGGAACGTCGCGGGTACGCCCGCCGCCTCGAAGGCCGCGCGCAGCCCGTCGTCGTCACCGATGACGGCCCAGGGCGCGGTCACGGTACGGGGCTCGGGCGGGGCGGCAGCGAACCCGCCCGGTTCCACGGTCCGGGCAGCGGGCCACGGCATCCACTCCACGCGCAGGAGGGCGTCATGGCGACCGGCCCCGCCCGCGGCCCGCGCCAGCTGCTCGCCGGAGACGGCCCGCAGGACGAGGGAGTCGACGGACGCGACCGGACGACCGGCGTCGTCGGCGACCCGCAGCGAGACGGTGTCGGGACCGGAGGCCGTCAGCCGGACCCGCAGGGACGTGGCGCCCGTGGCCTGCACGGTCACACCGTTCCAGGAGAACGGAATTCTCCCCTCCCCGGTGTCGGGGAGCAGCCCGCCCAGACCCACGGCGTGCAACGCCGCGTCGAGCAGGGCCGGGTGGACGCCGAACCCGGTCACCGCCGTCCCTTCGGGCAGCGCGACCTCCGCGAAGACCTCGGCCACCTCGTCACCGTGCCGGCGCCGCCACAGGCCGCGCAGCCCCTGGAAGACCGGCCCGTACTCGAAGCCGCTCTCCGCCAGCCGCTCGTAGGCGCCGTCGAGTGCGACGGGCTCGGCAGCCTCCGCGCTCGAGGCGGGCGGCCACTGCGCCGCCAGGCCGAACGTTTCGGCGAGCTCCTGGGCCTGGTCCTGGGGCTCTGCGTGTTCCGGCGCCTGTGCGACCGTGCCTGTCGCGTGGCACGTCCACGGTGTGTCTGCGTCGGCATGCTCCGGCCGGGAGTAGATGTTCACGGCCCGGCGACCGGACGGATCGGCGGTGCCCACGACGGCCTGCAGCCGCAGCGCACCCTGTGCGGGGACGACGAGCGGGGCGGGCAGGTGGAGTTCGTCCACGCGATCGCAGCCCACTTCGTCCGCCGCCCGCAGGGCGAGATCGACGAGTGCGGTTCCGGGCAGCAGCACGGTGCCCATGACGGCGTGCTCGGCGAGCCAGGGCTGAGCGGACACGGACAGCCGACCGGTCAGCAGCGCGCCTTCCCCGTCGGGGAACGCCACCGCCGCGCCCAGCAGCGGATGCTCGGCCGCCGTCAGCCCCGCCGACGCCACGTCGCCCGTCGGAACGCCGGACTCCAGCCAGTAACGCCGACGCTGGAAGGCATACGTGGGAAGTTCGACGAGCCGGGCGTGGTGGACGGCGAACACGGCGGGCCAGTCGACGGCCGTGCCGTGGACGTGGAGCCGGGCAAGGGCCGTCATGACGGCCGCGTCCTCGGAGCGGCCGGCCCGCAGGGCGGGGACGGCCGCCGCACTCGGCTCGTTGACGATGTCCTGGACCAGAGCGGCGAGAACACCCCCCGGCCCGACCTCGAGGAAGGCGGTCACACCTTCGCCGGCCAGCGCCGAGACGGCGTCCGCGAAGCGAACCGCGTGGCGAACGTGCCGCATCCAGTACTCCGGGTCGCACAGCTCGTCGCCGGTGACCAGCCGGCCGGTGAGGGTGGAGACGATCGGGATGGCCGGGGCGGCGAAGGTCACGCCTTCGGCGACCGTCCGGAAGTTCGCGAGCATCGGCTCCATCAGCGGCGAGTGGAAGGCGTGGGAGACGGCGAGGGCCTTCGTCCTACGGCCCTGGGCGGCGAGCCCGGCGGCGATCTCCGTGACAGCGTCCTCCGCGCCGGACAGAACCACTGAGGTCGGCCCGTTGACGGCGGCGACGCCGGCTTGGTGCTCGTAGCCGGCGAGCAGTGGAAGGGCCTCGTCCTCCGACGCCTGCACCGCCACCATCACGCCACCGACGGGAAGCGCCTGCATCAACCGACCGCGCGCCGCTACGAGCGCGGCCGCATCGGCCAGGGACAGCACCCCGGCGACGTGCGCGGCGGCCAACTCTCCGATCGAGTGCCCGGCGAGGTAGTCGGGCCGTACGCCCCAGGACTCGAGGAGACGGAACAGCGCCACCTCGACCGCGAACAAGGCGGGCTGGGTGAACCGCGTCTGATTCAGCAGCTCGCCATCGTCACCGAACGCGACCTCCCGCAACGGACGCTCGAGATGCGCGTCCAATTCGCCACACACCGCATCGAACGCCTCGGCGAACACCGGGAACGCGGCGTACAGCTCCCGCCCCATCCCCACCCGCTGACTCCCCTGCCCCGAGAACAGGAACGCCAGGCGGCCGCCGCCATCGGAACCACCGTCGGTCGCGTCCGTCAGCTCCGCCAGTGCGGCCAGCAGCTCGTCGCGGCTGTGGCCGACGACGGCAGCGCGGTGGTCGAGGGCCGCGCGCGACGTGGCGAGGGAGAAGCCGATGTCGGCGGGCTGGAGGTCCGGGCGCTCGGCGACGAAGGAGGCGAGGCGTCGTGCCTGATCCCGCAGCGCCTGCTCGTCCTTGGCCGAGAGCACCCACGGCACGGCGGTTGTCGCGTCGCCGCGCTCGGCGGGTCCGGCCGGCAGTGCGGCCGCCGGGGCGTCGGGTACCTCTTCCAGTACGACGTGGGCGTTGGTGCCGCTCACGCCGAAGGACGAGACCGCCGCGCGACGCGGACGGCCGTCCGCCGTCCACTCGACGGGTTCGGTCAGCAGCCGTACGGAGCCGGCCTCCCAGTCGACGTGGGACGTGGGTTCGTCGACGTGGAGGGTGCGCGGCAGCACGCCGTGCCGCATCGCCTGCACCATCTTGATGATGCCGGCGACGCCGGCCGCGGCCTGCGTGTGCCCGATGTTGGACTTGATGGATCCCAGCCACAGCGGCCGGCCCTCGGAGCGCCCCTGCCCGTAGGTCGCCAGCAGGGCCTGCGCCTCGATGGGGTCGCCCAGCGTCGTTCCCGTGCCGTGCGCCTCGACCGCGTCCACGTCGGCGGTCGACAGGCCGGCCGATGCCAGGGCCTGCCGGATGACCCGTTGCTGAGCGGGGCCGTTGGGGGCGGTGAGGCCGTTCGACGCGCCGTCCTGGTTGACGGCGCTGCCGCGGACGACCGCCAGTACGCGGTGGCCGTTGCGTCGGGCGTCCGAGAGGCGCTCCACGAGCAGCATGCCCGCGCCTTCGGCCCAGCCGGTGCCGTCGGCGGACGAGGAGAACGCCTTGCAGCGCCCGTCCGCGGACAGCCCGCGCTGGCGGCTGAACTCGACGAACGTGTCCGGCGTGGCCATGACGGTCACGCCGCCGACCAGCGCCATCTCGCATTCGCCCTGCCGCAGCGCCTGCGCCGCCAGGTGCAGCGCCACCAGGGAGGACGAGCACGCCGTGTCCACGGTCACCGCCGGGCCCTCGAGCCCGAACGTGTAGGAGACGCGTCCCGATGCGACGCTGCCGGACGTCCCCATGCCGAGATGCCCTTCGACGCCGTCGGGCACGACGGCGAGCCGGCTGCCGTAGTCGTGGTACATGACGCCCGCGAAGACGCCCGTACGCGAGCCACGCATCGCCGCCGGGTCGATGCCCGCGCGCTCGAAGGCCTCCCACGACGTCTCGAGCAGCAGCCGCTGCTGCGGGTCCATCGCCAGCGCCTCGCGCGGCGAGATCCCGAAGAACGCCGGATCGAAGTCGCCGGCCTCGTAGAGGAAACCGCCCTCGCGCGTGTAACTCGTACCGACGTGGTCCGGGTCCGGGTGGTAGAGGGACTCGACGTCCCAGCCACGGTCCGAGGGGAAGCCGCCGATGGCGTCACCGCCCTGGCTGACCAGTTGCCACAGCTCGTCGGGCGTCCGTACGCCACCCGGGTAGCGGCAGCTCATGCCGACGATGGCGATGGGCTCGTCGACGGCTACGGCCGTCGCCGGCACCGGCCGCCGCTCCTCGGCGGAGGAACCGAGCAGATCGTTCATCAGGTGGTGCGCAAGCGCTTCGGGAGTGGGGTGGTCGAAGACGAGCGTCGCGGGGAGGCGCAGGCCGGTGGCGGCGTTGAGGGCGTTGCGCAGTTCGACGGCGGTGAGCGAGTCGAAGCCGAGGTCCTTGAACTGCCGGTCGACGCTGACGGATCCCGCCGTCGCATGCCCCAGCACGGCCGCGGCCTGCTCGCGGACCAGGTCCCGCAGCGTCTCGAGCCGGTCCGCCTCGGACAGCCCGTCCAGACGCCGGGCCAGGGCGGACCGTCCGGCGTCCGCCTGCTGGGCGGCTTCCACGGCGCGGCGCGCGGGAGTACGTACCAGGCTCCGGAAGAGCGGCGGCAGGGCGCCGGACCGTGCCTGCGCCTGCAGGGCGCCGAACTCGAGACGGGCCGGCACCACGACGGCGTGCTGGGCGCGGGTCGCGATGTCGAAGAGGGCGAGCCCGTCCTCGGTCTCGAGCGCCTCCAGGCCGGAGCGGGTGATGCGGTGCTGGTCGGCGGTGCCAAGGGCGCTGGTCAGGGCGCTCGTTTCGGCCCACAGCCCCCACGCCAGAGACACCGCCGCAAGACCCTCGGCCCGCCGCTGCTCGGCCAAGGCGTCAAGGAAAGCGTTCGCGGCCGCGTAGTTGCCCTGCCCCGCGCCACCGAACACACCGGCGGCCGACGAGAACAACACGAACGCCGACAAGTCCATGTCCCGCGTCAGCTCATGCAGATGAAGCGCAGCAACAGCCTTCGGAGCGAAGACACGCTCCAACCGCCCGGAATCCAGAGCCGGAATGATCCCGTCATCGGTCACACCCGCCGCATGCACCACACCCCGCAACGGACGCCCCGCCGAAATCCCCGCCAGCACACCCGCCAACGCCACCCGATCAGCGACATCGCAAGCGACGGTCTCCACGCGGGCCCCGAGCGCGGCGAGCTCCTCGGCGAACTCCGCCGAACCCTCGGCCAGGGGCCCCCGCCGACTCACCAGGACGAGGTGCCGGACGCCATGGGCGGTGACCAGATGCCGGGCCACCAAACGACCCAACACACCGGAAGCACCCGTCACCAACACCGTGCCATCGGCATCGAAAACAGGCTCATCATCCGACGGCGATTCCGGAACCTCGGCACGCACGAGACGAGGCACGAACACCTCACCGCCACGCACCATCACCTGAGACTCGCCCACACTCAACGCGGCGGAAAGCGAAACCTCTTCGTCATCCACATCCACCAGCACAAAGCGGCCCGGATTCTCCGACTGCGCCGACCGCACCAGACCCCACACGGCCGCCTGCCACGGATCCACACCAGCCGAGGCACCCACCACGGCACCACGCGTCACCACGACCAGGCGCGAATCCGAACGTTCAGGCTGCTCGCCGGCCAACCACTCCTGCACCAGCCCCAACACCCGATACACACCGGCATCACCATTGGCATCACCAGCACGCACAACCACCACATCAGCCGGCGAAGCGTCACCACCGGACACCGGACGTCGCACCCACTCCACCCGGTAGAGCGACTCCTGTCGCGTTCCCTGAGCCGCCGAGAGAGCCGCGACGGTGATGGGCCGAAGGGTGAGGTCGTCGACGGTGGCGACGGGCATGCCCGCCTCGTCGGCGATCGACAGCGAGACCGCTTCCCGCCCGGCTCGCGTCAGCCGGACCCGCAGGCTCGTGGCCTCCGTGGCGTACACGCTGACCCCGTTCCACGCGAACGGGAGTCGCCCCTCGTGCCCGTCGGGCAGGAAACCGCTCACCCCCAACGCGTGCAGCGCCGAGTCGAGCAGTGCCGGATGGAGGGCGAAGCCCGCGACGGAGGTCTGTTCGGGCAGCGCGACCTCGGCGAAGAGATCCTCTCCACGCCGCCAGGCTCCCCGCAGCCCCTGGAACACCGGCCCGTAGCCGAAACCGGCAGCAGCAAGCTGCTCGTAGCAACCGTCGGTCTCGATCGCCTCCGCACCCGCAGGCGGCCATTCCCGCAGGTCAGCGGCCGACTCCGTACGCTCGGCGGTGAGGGCTTCGGCCACCACACCGGCGGCGTGGCACGTCCACGGCGCGTCCACGGCGTCAGCGCCCTCGACCCGCGAGTGGATCTTCACGGTCCGCCGCGCCGCATCGTCCTCCGCGCCGACGGTCACCCGGATCTGGACCGCGTCCTGTTCGGGCAGTACGAGCGGGGTGGCGAGGGTCAACTCCTCGACCCGGCCGCACCCGACCTCGTCGCCGGCGCGCACCGCCATCTCCAGGAAGGCCGTCCCGGGCAGCAGCACGACGTCGGACACCGCATGGTCGCCGAGCCAGGCATGCGTGGCCCGCGACAACCGTCCGGTCAGCAGCACACCACCCTCATCGGGCAGACTGACCGCCGCGCCCAGCAGGGCGTGTCCCGCCGCCGCCTGGCCGACCGACGTCACATCGCCGGAGGCGGCGGGTGCGTCGAGCCAGTACCGCTCGCGCTGGAAGGCGTACGTGGGAAGGTCGACGCGCCGGGCACCCCGGCCGGCGAAGACGGCGGTCCAGTCGACGGCGACACCGTGGCCGTGCAGTTGAGCCATGGCCCGCATGACCGCCGCGTCCTCGGAACGGTCACCACGCAGAGCCGGCACGGCCGCGAGCGACTGGGCCAGGGCGGTCAGAACACCGCCGGGACCGATCTCGAGGCACGTCCCGACACCTTCGGCGGCCAGCGCCTCGACCGCGTCGGCGAAGCGGACCGCATGACGGACGTGCCGCACCCAGTACTCGGGGTCGCACAGCTCGTCTTCCGTGACCAGCCGACCGGTGAGGGTGGAGACGATCGGGATGGCCGGGGCGGCGAAGGTCATGCCCTCGGCGACGGCCCGGAAGTCGGCGAGCATCGGGTCCATCAGCGGCGAGTGGAAGGCATGCGAGACCGACAGCGCCTTCGTCTTACGGCCCTGAGCGGCAAGCTTGCCGACGATCTCCGTAACAGCCGCCTCGGCACCGGACAGAACCACGGCCTGCGGACCGTTGACAGCGGCGATCCCCGCCTGGTCCTCGTAGCCTGCGAGCAGCGGAAGGACCTCGTCCTCCGACGCCTCCACCGCCACCATCACGCCCCCTGCGGGAAGCGCCTGCATCAACCGGCCACGCGCCGCTACGAGCGCGGCCGCATCGCCCAGGGACAGCACCCCGGCAACGTACGCGGCAGCCAGCTCACCCACCGAATGCCCGGCCAGGAAATCAGGCCGCACCCCCCACGACTCGACGAGACGGAACAGCGCCACCTCGACGGCGAACAACGCCGGCTGAGTGAACCCGGTCTGATTCAGCAGCTCGCCATCGTCACCGAACACCACGTCCCGCAACGGACGCTCAAGATGCGCATCAAGCTCCGCACACACCGCACCAAAGGCATCAGCGAAGGCCGGGAACGCGGCATACAGCTCCCGCCCCATCCCCACCCGCTGACTCCCCTGCCCCGAGAACAGGAACGCCACCTGCCCACCGGCAACCACACCAGCCCCACCCGCGTCGCCCCGGGCGGCCAGCGCCTCCAGCCCCGCACCAACTCCTCACGATCCGACCCCACGACAGCCGCGCGCCGTTCCAAGGCGGCGCGTGCCGTGGCCAGAGTGAAGCCGATGTCCACCGCGTCCGGCTCGGGGTGAGTGCGTACGTACGCCAGAAGGCTCTCGGCCTGGGCCCGGAGGGCCGTCGCGTCGCGGCCGGAGAGCAGCCACGGCACAGCTACGCCAACGCCCGCACCGCGATCGTCACGCCCGCCGTCGGCCCGCGCCTCCTCTGGCGCCTGCTCGACGATGACGTGCGCGTTCGTGCCGCTCACACCGAACGACGACACACCCGCCCGACGCGGACGTCGCCCGTCACCATCCACCGCCCAGTCGACCGGCTCCGTCAGCAGCCGCACCTCACCCGCCGACCAATCCACGTGCGGCGACGGCTCATCGACATGCAGCGTCTTCGGCAACACACCATGCCGCATCGCCTGCACCATCTTGATGATGCCGCCCACACCCGCCGCGGCCTGCGTGTGACCGATATTGGACTTCAGCGACCCCAGCCACAGCGGACGACCCTCCGGCCGGTCCTGACCGTACGTCGCCAACACCGCCTGCGCCTCGATCGGATCACCCAACGTCGTACCCGTACCGTGCGCCTCGACCACGTCCACATCCGCAGCCGACAGACCCGCACCGGCCAACGCCCGCCGGATCACCCGCTGCTGCGCCGGACCGTTCGGCGCCGTCAGACCGTTCGACGCACCGTCCTGGTTGATGGCGCTCCCCCGGACCACGGCCAGCACCTCGTGCCCGTTGCGCCGCGCGTCCGACAGCCGCTCCACCAGGAGCATGCCCGCGCCCTCGGCCCAGCCCGTGCCGTCGGCGTCGGCGGAGAAGGCCTTGCAACGGCCGTCCGCGGCCAGGCCCCGCTGGCGGCTGAACTCGACGAAGATGTTCGGCGTGGCCATGACGGTCACGCCACCGACCAGCGCCATCTCGCACTCGCCCTGCCGCAGCGCCTGCGCCGCCAGATGGAGCGCCACCAGCGACGACGAGCACGCCGTGTCCACCGTCACCGCCGGGCCCTCCAGCCCGAAGGTGTACGCCACCCGGCCTGAGGCGATGCTGCCCGCGCTGCCGTTGACGACGTAGCCTTCGAAGCCCTCGGGGATGGTGGACAGTCGCGAGCCGTAGTCGTGGTACATGACGCCCGCGAAGACGCCCGTACGCGAGCCACGCATCGCCGCCGGGTCGATACCCGCCCGCTCGAAGGCCTCCCACGACGTCTCGAGCAGCAACCGCTGCTGCGGGTCCATCGCCAGCGCCTCACGCGGCGAGATCCCGAAGAACCCCGGATCGAAATCACCGGCCTCGTACAGGAAACCGCCCTCCCGCGCATAGCTCGTACCGGCGTGGTCCGGGTCCGGGTGGTACAGGGACTCGACGTCCCAGCCACGGTCCGACGGGAAGCCGCCGACCGCGTCCGTTCCCTCGGCGACCAGGCGCCACAGGTCCTCGGGCGAGCGGACGGCGCCCGGGTAGCGGCAGCTCATGCCGACGATGGCGATGGGGTCGTCGACGGGGACGGCCGTCGCCCGCACCGGCACCGGCTGCCGCTCCTCGGCGGAGGAACCGAGCAGCTCCCCGCGCAGGTGGCGGGCGAGAGCGGCGGGGTTGGGGTGGTCGAAGACGAGGGTGGCCGGAAGCCGGGTGCCGGAGGCGGCGTTGAGGAGGTTGCGGAGCTCGACGGCGGTGAGGGAGTCGAAGCCCAGTTCCTTGAAGGCGCGTTCGGGCTCGATCTGCTCGGGCGAGGCGTGGCCCAGCACGGTGGCGATCTGCCGGCGTACGAGCTCCAGCAGGGCGCGTTCCTGCTCCGCCGCGCCGAGCCCGGCCAGGCTCCGGGCCAGGGTCGAGGCGGCGTCCTGACGGTCCGTCGTGTCCCCGCCGGCCTGCCGGCTCGTCCGTACGCGTCGCGTGGATGCCGGGACCAGGCCGCGCAGCAGGGCGGGCACGTCGTCGTCGGCAGCGCGGGCGCGGAGCCCGGCGGTGTCGAGGCGGACGGGGTAGAGGACGTCGCCTTCGGCCGTGCGGGCGGCGTCGAAGAGGGCGAGGCCCTCGGCGGAGTCCATCGCGGCCAGGCCCATGCGCCGGATGCGGGCCAGGTCGGCCGAGTCCAGCTTGCCGGTCATGCCGCTGCCTTCGGCCCACAGGCCCCAGGCCAGCGAGAGGGCCGGGAGTCCGGCCGCCCGGCGGCGCTGTGCCAGGGCGTCGAGGAAGGAGTTCGCGGCGGCGTAGTTGGCCTGGCCGGCGCCGCCGAGGGTGGCGGAGACGGAGGAGAAGAGCACGAAGGCCGAGAGGTCGGTGTCCCGTGTGAGCTCGTGCAGGTTGAGTGCGGCGTCCACCTTGGGGCGCAGGACCCGGTCGACGCGTTCGGGGGTCAGGGCGGACACGATGCCGTCGTCCGTGACGCCGGCGGCGTGCACCACGGCGGTCAGCGGGTGCTCGGCCGGTATCGCGGCGAGTACGGCGGCGAGCGCGTCGCGGTCCGCCACGTCGCAGGCCACGGTGACGACGTCGGCGCCCAGCGCGCCGAGCTCGGCCTCGAAGGCGGCGGCGCCCTCGGCGGCCCGTCCCCGGCGCCCGGCCAGCACGAGGTGCCGTACGCCGTGTTCGGTCACCAGGTGCCGGGCGACGAGCCGACCCAGCGTGCCCGTCGCACCGGTGACGAGGGTGGTGCCCTCGGCAGCGAACGAGAGCGGCGGGTCCTGCGGCGTGCTCGCGGCCGTCCTCGTCAGCCGGGGCAGCAGTATCGCGTCGCCTCGTACGGCCAGTTGGGGCTCGCCGCTGCCGACGGCGGCACGCAGGGCCGTCTCCAGGTCCCCGTTCTCGTCGAGGTCGACCAGCACGAAGCGGTCCGGGTTCTCCGACTGCGCCGACCGTACGAGGCCCCACACGGCGGCCTGCGCCGGGTCGAGCGCGTGCGGCTCGTCGCCGGGCGAGACGGCGTCGCGCGTCACGAGCACCAGGCGGGAGCCGGTGAACCGCTCGTCGGCGAGCCATCGCTGTACGAGCTCCAGGGCGCGCAGGGTGGTCGCCCGTACGGCGGCGGCCGACGGCTGAGTCCCCGGAGTCTCCTGAGTCCCCTCCTCCGCCTCGACCGGCGCGAGGACGAACGCGGGCACGGCCGCGTCCGTGTCCTCCTCGAGGGCGGCGAGCGTGGTGACCGGGCCCGGCAGCGGGACGTCCGCCGACAGCGTGCCCGTGGCGGGTACCCATTCCATCCGGAAGAGGGAGTCCTGCCCGGACCGCCCGGACTTGGCCACGGCCCCGCGCAGTTGCTCGACGGAGACCGGACGCAGCGCGAGCGAACCGATCGAGGCGACCGGCTGTCCGGCGCCGTCGGCGACCAGCACCGAGACGGCGTCCGTGCCGGCGGGGGTCAGCCGGATGCGGAGTACGGGCGTCCCGCCGGCCCGCAGGCTCACCGCGCCCCAGGCGAACGGCAGCAGGCCCTGTCCGGTCTCGGACCCCGACAGCATGCCCAGCCACGAGGCGTGCAGCGCGGAGTCGAGCAGGGCGGGGTGGAGCCCGTACGCGTCGGCGTCCGGCGCCTGCTCCTCGGGCAGGGCCGCCTCGGCGAACAGGGTGTCGCCCTGCCGCCAGGCGGCTCGCAGCCCTCGGAAGACGGGTCCGTAGCCGAAGCCGAGCTCCGTGAGCCGGTCGTAGATGTCGTCGGTGACGACGCGCTCGGCGCCCGGGGGCGGCCAGGCGGTGAGGTCGGCGAGCGGGGCCTCGGACGCGTCGTCCGGGGCGAGCGTTCCGTCGGCGTGGAGCGTCCACTCCCCCGCGCCGAGGGCGTCCTCGGGCCGGGAGTACAGGGCCAGTGCGCACCGTCCCGTGGCGTCCTGGGCGCCGACGGTGAGCCGCAGCTGCACCGCGCCGTGCTCGGGCAGCACCAGCGGGGCGGACAGCGTCAGCTCCTCGACGCCGCCGCGGTCGGCCTCGTCGGCGGCGCGCAGGGCGAGCTCGACGAACGCCGTGCCGGGCACGATCACCACACCGGACACGGCGTGGTCGGCGAGCCAGGGGTGCGTGGTCAGGGACAGCCGCCCGGTGAGGACCATGCCGCCGTCCGGCAGACCGACCGTGGCGCCCAGCATGGGGTGGCCGGCGTCGGCGAGGCCGATCGCCGCGGGGTCGACGGTCGCGGCGGGGTTGGCGAGCCAGTAGCGGCTGCGCTGGAAGGCGTAGGTCGGCAGGTCGACGCGGTGGGCGCCGCAGCCGGCGAAGACCTCCGCCCAGTCGACGGTGACGCCGCGTACGTGCAGCTGGGCGATCGCCGTCGTGATCGCCACGTCTTCGGGGCGGTCGGCGCGCAAGGCCGGAACGGCCACGGTGCCCTCGCCGCTCTCGCCGTCGGTGACGTCCTGGGCGAGGGCGGTCAGCACCCCGCCGGGGCCGATCTCCAGGAACGTTTCAGCACCCTCTGCCGCGAGCGTCTCGACGGCGTCCGCGAAGCGGACCGCCTGGCGGACGTGTCGCACCCAGTACTCGGGGTCGCACAGCTCCTCGGCGGAGGCCGGGCGGCCGGTCAGCGTCGAGACGACCGGAACGGTCGGCGCGGCGAACGACACGCTCCGCGCCACGGCCCGGAACTCCGCCAGCATCGGCTCCATCAGCGGCGAGTGGAAGGCGTGCGAGACCGACAGCGCCTTCGTCTTACGGCCCTGAGCGGCAAGCTTGCCGACGATCTCCGTAACAGCCGCCTCGGCACCGGACAGGACCACGGCCTGCGGGCCGTTGACGGCCGCGATCCCCGCCTGGTCCTCGTAGCCTGCGAGCAGCGGAAGGACCTCGTCCTCCGACGCCTGCACCGCCACCATCACGCCGCCGGCAGGCAGCGCCTGCATCAGACGACCACGCGCCGCTACGAGCGCGGCCGCATCGCCCAGGGACAGCACCCCGGCAACGTACGCGGCAGCCAGCTCACCCACCGAATGCCCGGCCAGGAAATCAGGCCGCACCCCCCACGACTCGACGAGACGGAACAGCGCCACCTCGACGGCGAACAACGCCGGCTGAGTGAACCCGGTCTGATTCAGCAGCTCGCCATCGTCACCGAACACCACGTCCCGCAACGGACGCTCAAGATGCGCATCAAGCTCCGCACACACCGCACCAAAGGCATCAGCGAAGGCCGGGAACGCGGCATGCAGCTCCCGCCCCATCCCCACCCGCTGACTCCCCTGCCCCGAGAACAGGAACGCCACCTGCCCACCGGCAACCACACCAGCCCCACCCGCGTCGCCCCGGGCGGCCAGCGCCTCCAGCCCCCGCACCAACTCCTCACGATCCGACCCCACGACAGCCGCGCGCCGTTCCAAGGCGGCGCGTGCCGTGGCCAGAGTGAAGCCGATGTCGACCGCGTCCGGCTCGGGGTGAGTGCGTACGTACGCCAGAAGGCTCTCGGCCTGGGCCCGGAGGGCCGTCGCGTCGCGGCCGGAAAGTATCCACGCCACGGCCGAACTGCCCGCCGTATCCCCGCCGTTACTGTCCTCGGCACCCGCATCGGCCGTCGGCGCCTGCTCCACGATGACGTGCGCGTTCGTGCCGCTCACGCCGAACGCGGACACGCCGGCCCGGCGGACGCGGTCGTCGTCGGACGGCCACGCCGCGGGCTCGGTGAGCAGCTGGACCGCTCCCGCCGACCAGTCGACGTGCGGGGTCGGCTCGGCGACGTGGAGCGTGCGGGGCAGCAGGCCGTGGCGCAGTGCGAGCACCATCTTCATCACGCCGGCGACGCCCGCCGCGGCCTGCGTGTGGCCGATGTTGGACTTGAGCGAGCCCAGCCGCACGGGCGGGCGGCCGTCCGGTCGTTCCTGTCCGTAGGTGGCCAGCAGGGCCTGGGCCTCGATCGGGTCGCCGAGCCGGGTGCCGGTGCCGTGGGCCTCCACGGCGTCGACGTCGGCGGCGTGCAGGCCGGCGTTGGCCAGGGCCTGGCGGATGACGCGCTGCTGGGAGGGGCCGTTGGGGGCGGTCAGGCCGTTGCTCGCGCCGTCCTGGTTGATGGCCGAGCCGCGTACGACCGCGAGGACGGGGTGTCCCTTGCGGCGGGCGTCCGACAGGCGCTCGACGAGCAGCATGCCGGCGCCCTCGCCCCACCCGGTGCCGTCGGCGTCGGCGGAGAAGGCCTTGCAGCGCCCGTCCGCTGCCAGGCCCCGCTGCCGGCTGAACTCCACGAAGATGCCGGGGGTGGACATGACGGTCACGCCGCCGGCGAGGGCGAGGTCGCACTCGCCCTGCCGCAGCGCCTGCACCGCCAGGTGCAGCGCGACCAGCGACGACGAGCATGCCGTGTCCACGGTCACGGCCGGGCCCTCGAGCCCGAAGGTGTAGGCCAGGCGCCCGGACACCACGCTGGCGGCGCGGCCGGTGAGGAGGTAGCCCTCGACGCCGTCGGGGGCCCGGCGGGTTCCGGAGGCGTAGTCCTGGCCGTAGTCCTGGCCGTTGGAGCCGACGAAGACGCCGGCCTGGGTGCCCTTCAGCGTCGCCGGGTCGATGCCGGCGCGCTCGAACGCCTCCCACGACGTCTCGAGCAGCAGCCGCTGCTGCGGGTCCATCGCCAGCGCCTCGCGCGGCGAGATGCCGAAGAAGGCCGCGTCGAAGTCACCGGCGTCGTAGAGGAAGCCGCCTTCGCGGGCGTAGGTGGTGCCGGTGCGGCCGGGGTCGGGGTCGTAGAGTGCGTCGAGGTCCCAGCCGCGGTCGGCGGGGAAGCCGGACAGGGCGTCGGTGCCGTCGACGAGGAGCTGCCACAGGTCCTCGGGGGTGCGGACGCCGCCGGGGAAGCGGCAGCTCATGGCGACGATGGCGATGGGCTCGTCGTCGGCCGGGCGCGCCGGGGCCGACGGCGGCACGGCGCTCCCCGCCGCATCCTGTCCCTGTCCCTGCCCCGGGAGCTGGGCGAGCAGGAAGCCGGCGAGGTCCTTGGGGCTGGGGTAGTCGAAGACGACCGTGGTCGGCAGGCGCATGCCGGTGGCGGCGGCGAGGCGGTTGCGCAGCTCGATGGCCGTGAGCGAGTCGAAGCCGACCTCGCGGAACGCCCGTCCCGGCTGCACGCGTTCGGCGCCGGCGTGGCCGAGGACGGTGGCCGCCTGGGTGCGGACGAGGTCGAGTACGGCGCGGGAGCGCTCGGCCTCGTTGAGGCCGGCCAGGCGTTGCGCGAGGGCCGGGCCGGTGGCGCCGGCGTCGCCCGCCGGGACCGTCGTGGCGGCGGCGTCGAGGAGGCGTCGCGCCTCGGGCAGGTCGCGCAGCAGCGGGTAGTCGCCGGTGAGGGCGAAGGCGGGGACGAAGCGGTTCCAGTCGATGTCGGCGACGGTCACCGCGGTGTCGTCGCTCGCGATGGCTCTGTCCATGGCCTGGACGCCGAGGTCGGCGGCCATGGGGAGGATGCCGCGCCGGGTGAGGTGCGCCTCGGCGGCGTCGCCCATCATGCGGCCGCTGCCCCAGGAGCCCCAGGCGATGGCGGTGGCGGGCAGTCCGGCCGCGCGCCGCTGCTGGGCGAGTGCGTCGAGGAAGGCGTTGGCGGCGGCGTAGCCGCCCTGGCCGCCGTTGCCGACGACGCCGGCGATGGAGGAGAAGAGGACGAAGAAGCGGAGGTCGTCGCCGCGTTCCCGGGTCAGTTCGTGGAGGTTGAGGGCGACGTCGGCCTTGGGGCGCAGGACATGTTCGAGGCGTTCGCCGGTCAGGGCGTCGAGAACGCCGTCGTCGAGCACGCCGGCGGCGTGGATGACGCCGGTGAGCGGGTACTCCTCCGGCAGTCCGTCCAGCAGTCGCCGGAGCTGGTCGCGGTCGGCCGCGTCGCAGGCGGCGACGGTGGTGCGGGTGCCGAGGGCTTCGAGTTCGTCGCGCAGCGCGGCGGCGCCGTCGGCGGCGAGGCCGCTGCGGCTGGTGAGGACGAGGTGCCGGGCGCCGTCGGCGGCGAGGCGGCGGGCGACGTGGGCGCCGAGGGTGCCGGTGCCGCCGGTGATCAGGACGGTGCCGTGCGCGCGGCGGTCGTCGGCGCGGTCGGGGGTGACGTTCGCTTCGGCGCGTACGAGCCTCCGGGCGAGGGGGCCGGAGGCGCGTACGGCCAGCTCGTTCTCGCCGCCGGCGTCGGCGAGCAGGCTCACCAGGAGGGTGAGGGCGTGTTCGTCGGGGGTGCCGGGCAGGTCGATCAGGCCACCCCAGCGCTGGGGGTACTCGGCGCCGGCGACCCGGCCCAGGCCCCAGACCTGGGCCTGCGCCGGGTCGCGGAGCGGGTCGGCCGGGCCGGTGGAGACGGCGCCCGACGTCAGGCACCACAGCGGTGCGTTGACGCCGGCGTCGCCGAGTGCCTGGAGGAGGGCGAGGGTCTCGGGCATTCCTGCGTCCGCCCGACCCTCGAGCGGAATCGTTTCTTCAGCCGCGAGCAGGGAGACCACGCCGGTGAGCCCGTGCGCGTCCGCGAGGCCCGCGAGCCGGGCGGCGAGGGCCTGCCGGTCGTCGCCGTGACCGACCGTCAGCGTCTCGACGCGCACACCGCCGTGCCCGGCCAGGGCATCGTGGACGGCGGCGGCCACCGTGCCGGCGGCCGGCGCAGCCGGCGCGACCGGGTCCGAGGTGCCCGTCTCCGGCCCGGCCGTCTGCGCTCGGGCCGCACCCGCCTCGCCCGAGCCCGGCGTACCCGAGCCCGACGCGACCGTCTCCGCCGAGGCCGCGTCCCGCACGCCCGCGACCGCGCCCGTCGTGCCCGTCTCCGGCGCTGCCGCCCCCGCCGTCACCACCAGCCAGGTCCCCGTCAACGGCGCCCGCTTCGCCTGCGCGGGCCGCCAGGCGACCCGGTAGCGCCAGCTGTCGACGATGGAGGTCTCGTTGGTCTTGCGGCGCCAGTCGGCGAGCCCGGCCAGGACGTCGTCGAAGGCCGCGTCGGCGTCCACGCCGAGGGAGGCGGCGAGCGTCGCCAGGTCCTCGCCCTCGACGGCCTCCCAGAACCGTGCCTCCTCGGCGGTGTGGGCGCCGTCGGCGCCGCCTCCGGCCGGGGTCGACGGTCCCGACGGCAGCCAGAAGCGGCGTCGCTGGAAGGGGTAGGTGGGCAGGTCGGCCCGGCGGACACGCTGTCCGGCGAAGACCGCGGCCCAGTCGACCGGCACGCCGTGGACGTACGCCTCGCCGAGCGCGGTCAGCCAGCGGGCCGGGCCTCCGTGGTCGCGGCGCAGTGAGGCGACGACGACGGTCTCGTCGGCGCCGGCGGCCTCGGCGGTCTCCTGGAGGCCGACGGCGAGGACGGGGTGGGGGCTGACCTCGACGAAGACCTGGTGTCCGGTCTCCATGAGCGCGCGTACGGCGGGCTCGAAGCGTACGGTCGCGCGCAGGTTGCGGTACCAGTAGGCGGCGTCGAGCGCGGCGGTGTCGACGATCTCGCCGGTGACGGTGGAGTGGAAGGGGGTGTGGGGTACGCGCGGGGTGATGCCTTCCAGGGCCTCGGCGAGTTCGGCTTCGATGATCTCGACGTGGGAGGAGTGGGATGCGTAGTCGACCGGTATGCGCTTGGCGCGTACGCCGTCGGCCGTGCAGGCCTCGAGCAGTTCGTCGAGGGCGTCCGCGTCGCCGGAGACGACGACCGAGCGGGGGCCGTTGACGGCGGCGACGCCGATGCGGTCGTTCCAGTGCTCCAGGCGCCGGGTGACGTCGGCGAGCGGCTCGGGTACGGACACCATGCCGCCGAGTCCGGCGAGGCGGCTAAGCAGGCGGCTGCGGAGGGCGACGACGCGGGCGGCGTCCTCGAGGCTGAGGGCGCCGGCGACGCAGGCGGCGGCGATCTCGCCCTGGGAGTGGCCGACGACGGCCGAGGGGCGCACGCCGAAGGAGCGCCACAGTTCGGCCAGTGACACCATCACGGCCCACAGGGCGGGCTGGACGACGTCGTCGGCGCTGCCGAGCTCCGGGGCGCCGGGGGCGCCGCGCAGGACGTCCTCGAGCGACCAGTCGACGTAGGGGGCGAGGGCCTCGCCGCAGGCGCGCAGGCGTTCGCGGAAGACGGCGGAGGTGTCGAGGAGTTCGACGGCCATGCCGGCCCACTGGGAGCCCTGACCGGGGAAGACGAAGACGGTGCGGCGGTCGGGGGCCGCGAGGCCCTGGGCGGTGTGGGCGGGCGGGGTCTGGCCGGTGGCCAGGGCCCGCAGGGCGTCGGTGAGTTCGGTGCGGCCGGCGCCGACGGCCACGGCCCGGTGCTCGAAGGCGGCCCGGGTGGTGGCGAGGGTGTGGCCGATGTCGGCCGGGTGCGTGCCGGGGTGTGCCTCGACATGGGCGAGGAGGGCGGCGGCCTGCGCCCGTAAGGCTTCGGGGGTACGTGCTGACAACGGCCACGGGACGACGGACTCGGGGGCGTGCGCCGGGTCCTCAGCCGCTTCGGGGGCCGTGCCGTCGTCGGGGGCCTGTTCGAGGATGGCGTGGGCGTTGGTGCCGCTGATGCCGAAGGAGGAGACGCCCGTGCGGCGCGGGCGGCCGGTCTCGGGCCAGTGGGACTCGGCGCTCAGCAGGCGTACGGCGCCGGTGGACCAGTCGACGTGGGGTGAGGGCTCGTCGGCGTGGAGGGTCCTGGGCAGGACGCCGTGGCGCAGGGCCAGCACCATCTTGATGACGCCGGCGACGCCGGCCGCGGCCTGGGTGTGGCCGATGTTGGACTTGAGCGAGCCCAGCCACAGCGGCCGGTCCTCGGGGCGGTCCTGGCCGTAGGTGGCCAGCAGGGCCTGGGCCTCGATGGGGTCGCCCAGGGTGGTGCCCGTGCCGTGGGCGTCGACGGCGTCGACGTCGGCGGGCGAGAGTCCGGCGCCGGCGAGGGCCTGGCGGATGACGCGCTGCTGGGCGGGGCCGCTGGGGGCGGTCAGGCCGTTGCTGGCGCCGTCCTGGTTGATGGCGGTGCCGCGGACGACGGCCAGCACGGGGTGGCCCTTGCGCCGGGCGTCCGACAGCCGCTCCAGCAGGACCATGCCGGCGCCCTCGGCGAGGCCGAAGCCGTCGGCGTCGGCGGAGAAGGCCTTGCAGCGCCCGTCGGGTGCGAGGGCGCGCTGCTTGCTGAACTCGACGAAGGAGCCGGCGGAGGGCAGGACGGTCGCGCCGCCGGCCAGGGCCAGCGAGCACTCGCCCTGTCGCAGCGCCTGTACGGCCAGGTGCAGGGCCACCAGCGACGAGGAGCACGCGGTGTCCACGGTCACGGCGGGGCCCTCGAGGCCGAAGGTGTAGGAGATCCGGCCGGAGGCCACGCTGGCGGTGTTGCCGGTGAGCAGGTATCCGCTGACCTCTTCGGCCGCTTCGTACAGCCGAGGCCCGTAGTCCATGGTCATGGCGCCGACGAAGGCGCCGGTGCGGCTGCCGCGCAGCGTGGTGGGGTCGATGCCCGCCCGTTCGAAGGCCTCCCAGGCCGTCTCCAGCAGCAGGCGCTGCTGGGGGTCCATGGCCAGGGCTTCTCGGGGGGAGATGCCGAAGAACTCGGGGTCGAAGTCGGCGGCGTCGTGCAGGAGGCCGGCTTCGCGCTGGTAGTAGCGGCCCGGGCGGCCGGGTTCGGGGTCGTAGAGGCCTTCGACGTCCCAGCCGCGGTCGGCGGGGATGGCCGAGACGGCGTCATCGCCGGTGCGCAGCAGCCGCCAGAGGTCCTCGGGGGTGCGGACGCCGCCGGGCAGGCGGCAGCTCATGGAGACGATCGCGATGGGCTCGTCCCAGGCGACCGCGGCCGTGTCGTCCATGTCGGGTGCGCCGGCCGGGTCGTGGGTGCCGAGGGCCTCGGCGACGATGCGGGCGGCGAGGCCGCCGGGGGTGGGGTGGTCGAAGACGACGGTGTGCGGCAGGGCCAGGCGGGTGGCCTCGTTGAGGCGGTTGCGCAGTTCGATGGCGGTGACGGAGTCCAGGCCCAGGTCGCGGAAGGCGCGGTGCGCGCCGACGGCTGCGGGGTCGGCGAGGTTGAGGAGGGCGACGGCGGTGGAGCGCACCAGATCGGTCGCCGCGCGTTCGCGTTCGGCCTCGGGCAGGGCGCGCAGGCGTGCCCCGAAGGTGGTGTCGTCGTCGGTGGCGTCCGAGGGGCGCCGGAAGGCGTAGGTGGGCAGCTGGACGCGGCGCGGTGCCGGGCCGGGGAAGGCCGTCGCCCAGTCGACGTCGACGCCCTGGACGTAGGCCTCGGCGAGGGCGGTGCGCAGGCGCCGTTCGTCGCCCTGGTCGCGGCGCAGGGTGCCGACGGCGACGGCGGTGTGTCCGGCGGCGGCCGCGGTCTCCTGCATGAGGGCGGTCAGGGAGGGGTGGGCGCTGATCTCGAGGAGGGCGTCGTGGCCGTCGGCGAGCAGGGCCCGGGTGGTCTCCTCGAAGCGCACGGGGTGGCGCAGGGTGCGGAACCAGTGCTCGGCGCCCGCTTCCCGGCCGTCGATGCGGCCGCCGGCGTACGAGGAGTACAGCGGGACGCGGGCGGTGCGCGGGGCGAGGGGTGCCAGTTCGCGCAGGAACCGGTCGTGGAGCTCGTCGATGTGGGGCGAGTGGGCGGCGAGGCCGACGGCGACGCGCCGGGCGCGGACGCCTTCGGCCGTCAGGGTGTCCAGGAGCTCGAGGGCGGCGTCGGCGTCGCCGGAGACGACCACGGCGCCGGGGCCGTTGAGGCCGGCGATGACCAGGCGTCCGTCGTAGGGCCGCAGACGGGGCGTCACCTCGGCGGCGGGCAGGGCGACGGTGATCATTTCGCCGCGTCCGACGAGGGTGGCCTGGGCCCGGCCCCAGCTGGTGATGACAAGGGCCGCGTCCTCGAGGGTGAGGACGCCGGCGACGTGGGCTGCGGCGATCTCGCCGACGCTGTGCCCGGCCACCGCGTCGGGGTGCACTCCGTGGGCCCGCCAGGTCTCGGCGAGCGCCATCTGCACGGCGAACAGGGCGGGCTGGACGATGTCGGGGCCCTCGAGCGCGGGGGCGGTGTCGGCGCCGCGCAGCAGGTCGGTCAGGTTCCAGTCGAGGTGGGGGGCGAGGGCCTCCTGGCAGCGCTCGACGGCGGCCCGGAACGCGGGAACGGTGTCGAGGAGTCCGGCGGCCATGCCCGGCCACTGGGTGCCCTGGCCGGCGAAGACGAAGGCGGTGCCGCCGGTGGCGGTGGCCGCGCCGCGCACGAGGGTGGCCGCCGGGTCGCCGTGGGCGGCGGTCTCGAGGGCCTGGAGGAGTTCGTCGCGGGTGTCGCCGAGGACGACGGACCGGTGGGCGAAGCGGTGCCGGGTGGTGGCCAGGGCGTGGCCGACGGCGGCGGGGTCGAGGCCGGGGTGGTCGGTCAGGTGCCGGTGGAGCGCGCGGGCCTGGGCGCGCAGGGCCTCGGGGCCGGCGGCGGAGAGGATCCAGGGCAGCGGCGTACGGGCGGGGGGCGCCGCATCCGGGCGGGGTGCCGGTGCGGCGGCACGTAAAGCGGCGCGTAAGGCGTCGGCCGGCTCCCAGGTCCAGGGGTCGCCCGGCTCGGCGCCGGGGCGCAGCAGGTGTTGGATGTCGTCGCCGTCGGCCAGGGCTCGGGCGAGGGGCTTGAGGAGCAGGGCGCCCAGGCCGGCCGAGGTCCTGGCCGGAAGGCTGGGGCCGGCGGCGAGGGCGAGGGGGCTTGTGCCGCGCCGGAGGTCTTCGCACGCGGCGTCGAGCGCCGCCCGGCCCTCGGTGCCGGCGCGGGTGAGGGTGACCTCGTCCAGGCGGAGAGCGCGGGCCACCGCGCGGGCCGCGTCGTCGCCGGTGCCATCAGGGGTGTCGCCGGCGAGGTGGATGGTGGGGCGGTGCCCCGCGACCGTCGTGGGCGTGAGGCCGGCGTCCTCCATGGCCTCCCAGAGCAGTTCGAGGACGGCGGGCCCGCCGGGAATTCCCGTCGCGGCCGCGTCCTCCGCGTCGTCCGCGCGTAATCCCAGGAATTCCGCGTCGAAGGCGTCACATTCCTCGGGTGGGCGATGAGCCGATCCGACGACCGCTACCGCGTTCGCCTTCACCGCTTCGAACTCGGAGAGAACCGACTCGGATCCGCTCATTCTCGTGCTCCATCACCCGATTGAACCACTGCCGACATGCTCGGAAAGCCGACCGTTTCGGCGCAGGGGTGCGCCGAAACGGTCGTGGCCGCTGTCAGGAAGCGGCGACGTCCTGCTTGATGACCCGCTCGATGTTGCGTTCCGCCAGTGCTGTAATTGTCACAAACGGATTGACGCCGATGGAACCCGGAATCAGTGAACCGTCCGTTACATATAGGTTTTTGTAACCGGAGACCCGGCCGTAGTGATCTGTCGCCTTGCCCAGGACCAGGCCGCCCAGCGGGTGGTAGCAGAAGTCGTCGGCGAAGTTCTTGAGCCGGGGACCGAAGAGGTCGTAGCGGTAGACCGTGGAGTTGGCCTTGTTGATCCGGTCGAAGAGCGACTTGGCGGCGTCGACCGCGGGCTTGTTCTGGTCGCGGGTCCACCGGAGGCTCATCCGGCCGGTGGCCTTGTCGTATACGAAGGTGCCGCGCTCGGGGTTCTTGGTGATGGCCAGGTAGAGGCTGACCCAGGTCTCCAGGCCGGCCGGCATCGGGGCGATCTCGGCGAAGACGGGCGCGGTGGGGTTGTTCCAGTCGTCGATCCCCAGGGCGGGGATGGAGGACTGCTTGGACCCGGTGGGGTTCCAGATGTGGTTGGCGCGGGCGGTCATGATGTTGCCGTTGGGGCCCCAGCCCGCCCCCACCTCACCGCTGAGCTCGGGCAGGGCGCCGGTCTCGCGGGCGCGCAGCAGGAGTTCGGTGGAGCCGAGGCTGCCGGCGCCGAGGAAGAGGTAGGTGCAGGAGATCTCCTTGGTGGCGACACGCTTGCCGTAGGGGTCGATCTCCTCGATGGTCAGCACGTACGAGCCGTCGCGCTGCTGCCGGATGGCGCCGACCTTGTGCAGGGTCTTGATGGTGACCTTGCCGGTGCCCAGCGCGGCGGCCAGGTAGGTCTTGTCCAGGGTCATCTTGCCGTGGTTGTTGCCGTAGATGACCTCGGTGGCCAGCGCCGACTTGGGGGCCTGGCCGGCCGCCTCGCGGCGCATGTGGTCCCAGTCGTAGACGTTGGGCACGAAGGTGGTGCCCAGGCCCGCCTTGCCCGCCTGGTCACGGGAGACGCGGGCGAACTTGTACCACTCGGTCTCCTCGAACCAGCCCTTGTCGATGTGGTTGACCCGGAGGGTGGCGTTGGCGCGCGGGAAGTAGCGGTCGTACATCTCGGCGGCGTCGACCTGAGGCAGGACCTCCTCGAAGTACGCGCGCTTGGGCACCACGGCCATGCCGCCGTTGACCAGCGAGCCGCCGCCGACGCCGCGGCCCACGTACACGGACATCTGGTCGAAGTTGACCCGGTCCAGGACGCCGGCGTAGGGGGTGATGTCCCGGTTGACCACGTCGAGCCAGAGGAAGGAGCCCAGCGGGGCCTCGGTGCGGCTCTTGAACCAGGTGGAGCGCTCGTCGGGCCTCAGCATGTTGGGGAAGACGTTGCCGTCCGCGCCGGGGCTGTCCCACTGGCGGCCCATCTCGATCATGAGCGTCTCGACGCCCGCCTCGCCCAGGCGCAGGGCGGCGACGGCGGCGCCGTAGCCGGTGCCGATGACCACGGCGGGCACGAACGAGCCGTCGGCCCCCCGGGTGGCGGCGTGCGCGCGGGGAGCGGTGCTGATCGTGGTCGCCCCGGTGACGGCGGCGGCGCCCAGGGCCGCCATGCCCAGCAGACGGCGGCGCGACAAGTGCTGGTTCTCTACCACGCTGTTGCTACCTGACCTTTCGTTAACTGATCGCAAGGGGTCGCTTCTTGCACGGTCGTTGATACGAAAGTGAGCGGCTCGGTGTTCAACCGGCGACGCATCAGTGCCGGCGGCCGCTCACGTCACCAGGCGACCGGAAGCTCGTAGACACCGTAGACCTGCATGTCGTGGCGCAGCGGCACCTCGTGTGCGGGCACCGCGGGGCGCAGGCCGGGGAAGCGGTCGAGGAGCGCGGTCAGCCCGACGCGCAGTTCGATGCGGGCCAGTTGCTGGCCCAGGCACTGGTGGATGCCGTGCCCGAAGGCGAGGTGGCCGGTGGCGTTGCGGGTGACGTCGAGCCGCTCGGGGTCGGTGAACCGGGCGGGGTCGCGGTTGGCGGCGGCGAGGGAGACCATGACGACCTCGTCCGCCTTGATGGCCACGCCCTCGACCTCGACGTCCTCCAGGGCGGCCCGGGTCGGGCCGTGGTGGACGATGCTGAGGTAGCGCAGCAGCTCCTCCACGGCGCCGTCGACCAGCGAGCGGTCGGCGCGCAGCGCGGCGAGCTGCGCGGGGTTCTCGAAGAGGGCGAGGAGGCCGAGGCCTATCTGGTTGGCCGTCGTCTCGTGGCCTGCGACGAGCAGCAGGAAGGCGATCGAGGTCAGTTCCTCGTCGGTGAGCGAGGGGTCGGCGGCGATCAGGCCGCTGAGGATGTCCTCGGCGGGCTCGGAGCGCTTGAGCGTGACGAGGCGGTGGAGGTAGGCGCCCAGGGAGACGAAGGCCCCGGTGACCTCCTCGGTGGACCTGCCGAAGCTGCTCCAGACCGCGGTGTCGTGCTGGAACTTCTCGCGGTCGGCGTAGGGCACGCCGAGCAGCTCGCAGATGACGAGCGAGGGCAGCGGCAGCGCGAAGTGCTCGAAGAGGTCGGCCGGGGAGCCCTGGCTCTGCATCGCGTCGAGGTGCTCGTTGGTGGTCTTCTCGATCCACTCGGTGAGCAGGCGCATGCGGCGGACGGTGAACTGGCCCGTGAGCAGCTTGCGGTAGCGCTGGTGCTCGGGGTCGTCGTGCTGGATGAACATTCCCGGCGGCGCGGCCGGGGATTCCTCCAGCGTCGCGGCGCGCGGTACGGGCGGGTGCTTGAGTTCCCCCCGGGCGCTGAACCGGGGGTCCGCCAATACGGCCCGGGCGGCGGAATATCCGGTGACGAGCCATCCGAGGTGCCCGTCGGCGAATGTCATCCGGGCGATGGGTTCCTTTTTCCGCAGCTCCCGGGTCGAGGCCGGCGGGTTGAAATAGTTCTCGCGAACGGTGGAGAAGGTAACCGGCACCGCCTGGGTCATGTTCCGCCCTTCCGGGGACAGCGCGCTTCGCGCGCTCACGGTCCATTCACAACGCATGACGGCCCTGCGGCCGTCGCCCGAAAGGACCGTATGGAGGTGTCGTGAAGACTGTCAACGCGAACAAACCGCGGGCCGCTAAGACTGTGGTGAGGGGGCGGGGGTTCGGTTACCTCAGGTACCGCGGTGTTTCGGTTCGGTACGGTCCCCCGCGGCGGTTCGGTACGGGCCCGGCGGGACGGCGGCGCCCGGTTCCGCCAGCAGGTCGGGCACGTCGGCGAGTTGGGTCCGGCCGGCCAGGTTCAGCTTGCGGTAGGCGTGGGTGAGGTGTTTCTCCACCGCCCGTGAGCTGACCTCGAGTTGTTCGGCTATCTCCCTGTTCGACGCGCCCCGGGCGGCGAGCCCGGCGACCCGGCGTTCGGCGCGGGTGAGGGCGGCGACGGTCTGCCGCGTGCGCGGGCCGGCGAGGGTGCGCAGGTCCCGGCCCGCGCCCTCGGCGAGCCAGGGCGCCCCGCACACCAGCGCCTGGTCACGGGCCAGGCGCAGCCAGGTCTCGGCCTCGGCGCGCCCGGCGCGCAGCAGCCGGCGGCCGAGCAGCAGGGCGGTGCGGGCCCGCTCCATGCCGTTGACCGCGCCCTCGAGCGTCGCGGCGGACTCCCGCAGCAGCGTGATGCCCTTCTCCCCCGCCGTCAGGGCGCCCTTGACGCGCTGGGCGCGGCCGATGGCGACGGGGGCGCCCCAGGCGGTGGCCCGCGCGTACTCCTCGTCGACGAGGTCGTGGGCCCGGCCGGTCTCGCCCAGCCGGTGGTGCAGCCCGGCGGCCCAGGCACGCCAGGGGAGGACGGAGGGGTTGCGCCAGTCGGCCCGTTCGGCGGAGCGGCCCCAGTCCAGGAAGTACTCCAGGGCGGTGGGCAGGTCGCCGCGCCGGGCGGCGCAGGAGCCGCGGATGAGCTGGAGCGAGGAGGGGCGGTAGCCGTGGTCGGCGCCCTCGGGGCGGTAGGACAGCAGGCGCCGGGCAAGTTCCGCGTCGCGGGTCTCGAGGGCGACCAGGACGACGGCCGTCATCGACTGCAGGGTCGCCCAGTCGGCCACGCCCAGCGCCAGGGCCTCGTCGGCGCTGGCCCGGGCGTCGGCCAGGCGGCCCTGGGCGACCAGGACATGGGTGCGTTCGATGGCGATGAGCGCCTGCGGGACGGTGGCCCGGCGGGCCCGGGCCCGCTCGCGCGCGGTCCGCAGCCAGGGGCCGATCGCCTCGAGGGAGTCGGTGGCGATCAGCACGTGGACCAGCAGGGGCAGGGCGGTGTGGACGTGGTCCGGGGAGGCGGGTTCGTGCTGCAGGACGCGGCCGGCCAGCGGCGCGACCTCGGCGGCCGACAGGGACTGGGACATGGTGGCGCCGTGCAGCAGGACGGTGACCAGCTCGCGTTCGGCGGCGGTGCCCAGCGCAGGCGCGGGGCCCAGCTCGCGCAGCCGCGCGGCGCACAGGGGCAGCCCTCCCGGCCCGGTCACGGCGGCGTGGCGCAGCCGTGCCTCGAGCCCGAGGGCCAGTTCCCGCTCGTCGCCGGTGAGCCGGCCGGGTTCGCCGAGCTCGCAGGCGAGCTTGCCGACGGCTTCGACGACGGGTGGCGGGCCGCCGCCGAGCAGGGAGGGCGGGATGCGGACGGCCGCCTCGGCGCGCTGGGCCGCCGAGGGGAGCAGCAGCAGCGCCTGGGAGATGTGCCGGACCGCGGCCAGGGGGTCGAAGGCGCGCTCGACGGTGGCCAGGTCGACCAGGAGCGCCGCCCGGTCGGGGCCGGAGGGCGAGGCGCCGAGGAGGGCCCGGCGCAGGTAGCGGGCGGCGTCCTGGTGCGCGCCGCGCCGTTCCGCGGCCTCGGCGGCGGCCCGCAGCGCCTCCACGGTCCAGCCGTCCTGGCAGGAGGGCGCGGCCAGGAGCTGGGCGGCGGTCTGTTCGGCCGGGTGTCCGCCGCGGTGCAGCAGCAGTGCGGCGAGCACGTGGACGTGCTCGTGTTCGGGGGGCGTCATCGAGTCCTCCACGGCGTCGCGCACGGCGTGGTGGACGAAGCGCGGCTCGGGCCCTTCGGCGAGCAGGCCCAGCCGGCGCAGCCCGCGGGCGGCTTCCTCCTGGCCGGTGGTGTCGAGGCCGGCGAGGCGGCCGACGAGCTCGGGGTCGGTGCCGTCGCCGAGCACGGCGAGGGCCTTGGCGAGTTCGCGTACGGGCCCTGGCTGGGAGCGCAGCGCCACGGCGAGGCGTTCGCGCAGGGCGGGCAGGCGGAGTTCGCGGACGGTGCGGGCGCGTTCGGCTGCGGTGCCGAGGTCGCCGTGGCCGTGGCCGGCGCTGGAGAGGGCGGCCAGGGTGGCGGTCAGGAACATCGGGTTGCCGCCCGTGGCCTCGCGGCAGGCCGTCACGTAGGCGGGGTCGGCCGGGCGGCCGAGGGCGGCGGCGACGAGCGCGGCGGTGCCGGCCTGGGTGAGCGGGCCGAGGCGCAGGACGTGCGCCGCGCGGTCGGTGATGTCCTGCACGCGCGGCTCCTCGGCGCCGGGGTCGCCCTCGCGGAGGGCGGCGACGAGGGTGACGGGCCAGTCCGGGAGCCGTCGGGCGAGGCGGCCGAGCCAGCGCAGGGAGGGCGGGTCGGCCCAGTGGAGGTCGTCGACGAGCAGCAGCAGCGGCTCGCGGGCGCTGTGCTCGGCGACGGGGGCGAGGAGCTCGCCGTAGGGGTCGGGGCCGGGCGGTTCGAGGGCGGCGCCGGGGCGCAGGGGCTCGAGGAGCTGGCCGGCCAGGCCGTAGGGGAGATCCCGTTCGAGGGTGCGCCGCCGGCGGTCAGGGTGCGGGTGGCGTGCCGTTCGGCGAGGGCGGGCAGGGCCCGCAGCAGGGCGGTCTTGCCGGTGCCGATGCCGCCGGTGACGACGATCAGCGAGCCGCTCCCGGCGGTGGCGGCCGTCCGCAGTGCCGTGGTGATCAGCTCCAGCTCGCGGCGCCGGTCGAGCAGGGGTGTCATGGCGTGTCCTTCCCCAGGCGCTCCAGCGCCTCGGCGAGCTCCGGGCGTCCGTGGATGCCCAACTTGCGGTAGGCCCTGGTCAGATGCAGTTCGACGGTGCGGGGGGTCACCGACAGCCCGGCGGCGATGGCCCGGTTGGGGTGGCCGCGCGCGGCCAGGGCCGCGACGCGCGCCTCGGCCCCGGTCAGTCCCTCGCGCGCGGCACGGGGGCGCGTGGGAGGGGCGCGGCGACGCGCTCGGTGCCGCCCGCCGTGCCGGTGCCGCGCGCGGCGCGGGCACGACGGGCGGCGGGGGTACGGACGTGCCGCCGGGCGGCGGGGCGACGGCGTCCGGGCCGGCGAGGCGTGCCGTCGCCAGGGCGCTCAGCGCCTGACGGAACCGCCAGTCGGCGGGGACGGCGGAGCCGGGCCGTACGGGCTCGGGCAGGGCCAGGCCGCCGGTGGCGTACAGCGCCCTGGCGACCGGTCCGGGCGCGCCCCAGGCCAGGGCGAGCCGGCGTTCCTCGGCCAGCAGGGCGGCGGCGTCGCGGTCGTGCGGGTCCAGGCCCCGGGCGCGCGCCGCGGCCGAACGCCAGGGCAGCAGGGCGGGGTTGGCGGCCTGCTGGGCGAGCAGCAGGCGGCCGCATTCCAGCAGGTCGGCGAGCGCGGCGGCGTCCCGCTGTCCGCCGGCCAGGTGGGTGCGGCCGCGGGCGTAGAGCAGGCAGGCCCACCCCAGGCCTCCCCGGCGTCGCCGGCGTCGCCGTCGTCGTCGCGGGCGAGCCCGAGGGAGCGTCCGGCTCCGGCGGTGTCGCCGAGCTCGAGGTGGGTCAGGGCCTTCAGGGCGACGACCGCGGGGCTCATCAGGGGGTGCCAGCAGTGCGGGGGCATGACCTCCTGGGCGCGGTCCAGGGCGGTGGAGGCCTCCTGGGGCCGTCCCTCGTGCAGCAGGCCCATGGCTCTGACGAGTTCGGCGGAGCCGGCCACGGCGCGCGTCGGCGTGCTCGGCGCGCAGCAGCACCGCGTCGAGGCCTGCGTGCGCCTCGGTGAAGTCGCCGGTGAGGACGAGGGTGTGGCAGGCGGCGACCTGGGGGCTCAGCGGGGCGGGGCGCCCGTGCCGGGGGCCAGGGCGGCCCGGGCGAGGTGCCGGGCCCGGCCGATGTCCCGGCCGAGCAGGGCCTGGCGCCAGGCGGCCACGGCCGCCTCGGCGGGGTCGTCGGGGTGCTCGGCGAGAGCCGGTACGGGGGCCGGTCCAGGGCCTGTGAGGTCTCCCGCCGGCTGTGGGCGGCGAGCCAGTACAGGGCCCGCAGCGCCGAGCGCTCGGCGGGGCGTACCCGGTCGCCGGCGAGGGCCCGGGCGATGAGCGGCTGTGCCCGGGCGACGTCGCCGCGGGCCACGAGCAGGTCGGCGGCCCCTATCCAGGACGGTCCGGCATCGGCGTCGGCGGGCGAGCGCAGGGCCTGGCGCAGGTGCCGGTCGGCGGCGTCGGGCTCCGAGGGCAGCACGGCCGCGCTCAGTTCGGTCAGGGTGCGCACTCTCAGGTGGGGGGCCATGGGTTCGCGCAGCGCGCGCCGGAGCAGGCGGGCGGCCTCCCCCGGGCGGCCGGCGACGCGGTGGCGGGCGGCCTCGCGGCGCAGGACGTCGACGGCCCAGGGGGCGCCGAGGACGCGGGCGCCCGTGAGCATGGAGGCCAGGGCGCCGTCGGGGACGGCGGTGTGGTGGGCGTGTTCGGCCGCGCGGGCGTACAGCTCCTCGCGGTCGTGGGCGTTCATGCCGGCGAGCACGGCCCGGGCCGCCGCCGGCTCGCGGAACGCCGGGCGGTCGCCGCCGGTCAGCAGTCCGGTACCGGCGAGCAGTTCCAGGGCGCGCCGGGTGCCGGTGGCCGTGGGGCCGGTCAGCGCGACGAGCGTCTCGGGGGCGGTGTGCGGCGCGCACACGGCGACGGCCCGCAGTACGGACCGCAGGTCGCCGGGCAGCGCCGCCAGGGTGCGCGCCGCGCGGTCGCGGACGGCCTCGGCGGCGCATTCGGCCAGGTGCGGCAGGTGTTCGGCGCGGGGGTGCCGGCCGTGGCGGGCCAGCCGGGCGGCCGTCGCGCGGAGGACGGCGGGATTGCCGTCGGTGCTCCTGGCGGCCGCGTCCCGGAACGCCGGGTCGGCCGGCGTTCCGAAGGCGGCGGCCAGCAGGTCGCCGACGTCGGCCGGGGTCAGGGGGCCGAGGGTGAGGGTGTGGTGGGCGACGGCCCGTTCGTCGTCCAGGGAGCCGGGTTCGAGGCGCTCCTCGAAGGGGGGGGCCGGTTCCGGCGCGGGCGGTCAGCAGCATCAGGGGGACGCCGGCGAGTCTGCGGGCCTGGGCCCGCAGCCAGCGCAGCGAGCACGGGTCGGTCCACTGGACGTCGTCGACGACGATCAGCAGCGGGTGGGCGCGGGCGGCGGTACGGGCGGCCCGGCACAGGTCGGCGGTGCGGTCGGCCGTGGCGGGGGCGGGCGGCCGGGCGGGGTCCGCGGCGGCGGGCGGTGCGAACGCGGCCCGCAGCTGGGCGACGACGCCGTAGCGCTGTCCCGTCTCCTCCCACGAGGCCTGGGCCGACTCGACGTGGACGCCGGCCGCGCGGGCGTGGTGGGCGGCCCATTCGAGCAGGGCGCTGCGGCCCGTGCCGGGCAGGCCGCGGATCTCGGCCAGTGCCGGGCGCCCGGCCCGCAGGTTCTCCACCAGCCCGGCCAGCAGCCGCTGTTCGGGGGTCCGCCCGGCGAGCGGCGGTGTGGCGGGGGGCCGGCGCGGCGGCCGCTCGTCTGTCACCTGCGACTGCACCTTGTCTCTTCTCGTGGCTGTGCGCCGCCGGTGCGGCGGCCGGGACGGGAGCCGGAGCGTACGTCCCGGTCACACGGGAAGGGGCGGGCCGTATCCGCCGAGGCCGCCGGGCAGGTCGGTGCGGCCGCGCACGGCGAGCTTGCGGTAGACGTTGGTCAGGTGCGTCTCCACCGTGCGGGGGGTGATGAAGAGCGCCTCGGCGATCGCCTTGTTGGTCACCCCGCCCTGGGCGAGAGCGGCGATGCGGCGCTCGCTGCCGGTGAGGGTGTCGAGCGGGCTGGCGGCGAGCTGGGGCATCCGGCCGCCGGCGGTGACCAGCGCGGCGCGGGCGGCGGCGCCCAGGGCCTGGTAGCCGCAGCGGGTGGCCACCTCGATGGCCTGGCGCAGGTGGCGGCGGGCGGCCCGGGCGTCGCCCTGGGCGAGCAGGCACCGGCCCAGCAGGTAGGCGGCCTTGGTGTGTTCGAGGCGGGCGGGTGACCGGGCGAGGATGCCGGCGGCCTCGGCGAGCAGGTCCAGCCGGGCCCGGCCCGTGGCGGCCGCGGCGGCGGCCATCAGGCCGGTGCCCAGGGCGCGCGGGGTGCCCCAGCGGCGCAGGCTCGGTGTCACGCGCTCGACGATGTCGCGGGCCTCGCCGGCCCGGCCCAGGCGGGCGAGGGTGGCGGCGGCCGGCAGCCACCAGGGGGCGAGCACGGGGTTGGCGACGCGGGCCTCGTCCAGGCTCCGTCCGCAGCGCAGCCACAGGTCCAGGGCGCCTTCGTGGTCGCCGAGTTCGCGGCGGACGCGGCCCTGGGCGTAGAGGTAGTGGTGCCATTCCCAGATGTGCCGTTCGGTGTCCCGGTGGACGATGCGCGCGAGGGCGGCCGCGGCCTCCTCGGTCCGGCCCTGGGTGAGCAGGGCGGTGCCCAGGGCGATGTGGGGCATGGCCGAGCCGGTGGTGCGTTCGCTGCGGGCGGCGGCGTCGACGGCGGCCCGCGCGTCGCGGACGGCGGCGTCGACGCGGCCGGTGTCGTGCAGGGTCAGGGAGCGTGCGGCCAGGGCGGAGACGTGCATCCACGGCTCGTGGCGGGCCCTGGTGTCGCGCAGCGAGCGCTCCAGTCCGGCGAGGGCCTCGTCCACCTCGTCGGCGAGGCCGAGGACCAGGGAGGAGCCGAACACCCACCAGCCGGCGGGCGCGGCCTCCTCCACCCGCAGGGCCCGCCGGGCCAGCTCGGCCGCCCGGACGGCCGGGGCTCCCTCGAGGGCGGCGAAGGCGCTCAGGACGGACAGCAGCCGGCGTTCGGCGGGGGTGTCGCCGTCGGGTACGGGCCAGGCCGCGGCCCGTTCGCGGACGCCGGCCATGGCGGCCTTGTCGTTGACGGCGGTGACCAGCAGGGCGGCCCGTACGGAGGTGCGCAGTTCCCGACCGGCAGGGGTGCGGTCGCTGTCGCCGGGCAGCTCGTCGAGGACGTGTGCCAGCGCCCGGACGGCGTCGGGGGCGCCGGGCGTGCCGAGGGCGGCCATGCCGTACTCCACGGCGATGGGCGCCCGTTCGCGGGGACCGGTGGAGGCGTCCAGGGCCTGGCGCAGGTGGCGCAGGGCGGTGGTCGGGGAGAGGGGGGCGGCCGCCCGGGCGAGTTCGAGGCGTATCTCGCGGCGCTGGGCGTCGTCGGGTCCGGCGTCCAGGGCGCGCCGCAGGTAGCGGACGGCGGCCTCGGTGGTGCCGCGCCAGCGGGCCCCGGCGGCGGCCTCGCGCAGGACGGGGAGCATCCAGGGCTCGTCGAGGCGTTCGAGCGGCACCAGTTGGTCGGCGACCTCGGCGGCGGGCCGGCCGGCGTCGTTGAGCAGCCGCGCGGCCCGTACGCGCAGGTGGCGCAGCTCGGCGGGGGGCAGGTCGGCGAGGACGGCGGCGCGTACGGGGGCGTGCATGACGCCGGGCGCGCCCGCTTCGCCGGGGGTGACGACCTCGGCGCGGCGCAGGATCTCCAGAGCGGCCCGGGTCCGGTGCCCGCTCACTTCGCAGACTACGGACAGCAGGTCGGGGTCGGCCCGGCCGAGGACGGCCAGGGCGCGGGCGATCTGCCGTACGTGGCGGGGCCGGCCGGCCAGGCGGTCGGGGACCGAGGAGGCGACGGCACCCTCGGCTGCGGCGGCCACGTGGTGGGCTCCGGCGGCGTCGGGGCGGACGCCGCTCCCGCGCAGCGAGGCGAGCAGCCGGTGGAGCAGTTGCGGGTTGCCGCCGGTGACGTCGGCGCAGCGGCGGACGAAGCGGTCGTCGGGGTGCTCGCCGAGGGCGTACGTCACCAGGCGGGCGGTCGCGGCGTCGTCGAGGGGGCCGAGTTCCATCAGGGTGCAGCGGCCCTGGCCGAGCATCTCGGCGAGGACGCCCGCGCCGGGTCCGCCGCAGTCGGTGCGCTGGGACAGCAGCAGGAACAGCGGCCGGGCGGCGGCCCTGCGCAGGACGAAGTCGAGGCGCCGCAGGGTCGCTTCGGCGCACCACTGGGCGTCGTCGAGGACGAAGGCGAGGGGTCCGTCGGCCAAGAGGGCGCTGACGTGTCCGTAGAGCCGCCGGTGGGCGGCGTAGGGGTCACGGGGCGTCGCGGCGGCGGCGCGGGGGGTGTGTTCGTCGGTGACGCGGGGGGCGGTGTGCCGGCGGACGGCGACGCCCTCGGAGCGCAGGTGGTCGGCGGCGGCGGTCAGGAGGCTGGTCCTGCCGATGCCGGCGGGGCCGCGGACGAGGACCGCCCGTGCGGTTCCGGCGCGGGCGCGGGCGGCGAGGGTGGTCAGGGCGCGGAGTTCGGCGGTGCGTCCGGTGAGGTGCCGGGGATCGCCTGGATGTGTGTGGAAGCTGACCGCCAAGGCGTTCCCTCTTTCGTGAAGCCCCCATTCGACCTCTGGTGATCGCCGTCCAGGGCGCGGCAACGGGCACCGACTTGGACGGTCAAGATCGGAAACGACGGTAACAGCACACCTTGTGGCGACCCATCACGTTTGAGCCAGAATGCTGCGATGCGATGGGCGACGTGGGACACGGCGTCGTCGCCTCCTCACCGTCCGTACCCATCCGATCGCCGATGTCAACGTACTTACGGTTCTTTACCTATGGAGCCCGAAAATGAATGTCCCATGCGGTCCTGATATCTGACAGACATATGACTCCTGTACGCTGCGGCGCTCGTCACCGAAAGACCGGAGCGAACCGAAAGACCGGAGCGACCTGTGCGGCTACACCTGGACCACTCCGCCACCCGCCCTGACCGAGCCGTCGACGTCCCCTGGCCGCCCAGCCAGGGCCGGCCGGCCGAAGGCGCCCTCGATCTCTGGCTGTTGCACGCCCCCGACCCGTGGCTGTCCTCCGCGGTCCTCGACCCGTCGCCGCTGGACGGGGAGGAGCGCCGGCGGGCGAAGGCGTTCGTCCGCCCGCTCGACCGCGCCCGGTACGTGATCGCCCACCTGATGCTGCGCAGGCTCATGGGCGCCTATCTGAACGTACCTGCGGGAGAGGTGGAGTTCACGCGGGAGCCCTGCCCCGGCTGCGGCGAACCGCACGGCAGGCCGGCCGTCGCCTCCGCCGGCGCCCCGCACTTCTCCCTGTCGCACGGCGGCGATCTCACCCTGATCGGCGTCGCCGCCGCCCCGGTCGGCGTGGACACCGAGCAGGTACCGGCCGCGCACACCGTCGGCGAGGTGTCGGCGGCCCTGCACCCCGCCGAACGCCGGGAGATCATGGCCGCGCCCGCGGTCCGCCGCCCGGCGGTCTTCACCCGGCTGTGGGTGCGCAAGGAGGCCTACCTCAAGGGCCTCGGCACCGGCCTCGGCCGCTCCCCCGACCTCGACTACCTCGGCAACGGCGGCCCCGGCACCCCCGCCTGGCCCGCCGGCTGGACGATCGTCGACGTGCCCGTCGGCACCGGCCACGCCGCGGCGGCGGTGCGCGGCGAGCTCCACAGCCGCTACGACGTCAGGCGGCTCGACCCCCGGGGTCTCACCGCCTGAGGCCGCCGAGGCGGCCGTGATCACGCTGTCGTCGTGCCGTCCGTCGCGCCGCGGGCGGTCAGTCCGCCCGCCGCCCGGCCGGACGGCCGTGCGTCACTTGCCGACGGCCCACTTGCCGGTGTCCTGGGCGAACCCGGAGTCCGGCGTGAACGTCACGGACTTGGGCTTGCCGTTCTCGGGCACGGAGACGATGACGTAACCGAGGGCCTTCTCGCCGGCCTTGAGCTTGACGGTGGCCGGCAGGTTGGGGCCGGCGGTGCTCTCGCCGATGGAGTGGGTGAAGGACTGCCCCTGGTCGTCGAGGACCTTCACGCCGTTGGCCGGGCTGTCGTCGTACACCGCCGCACCGGTGTTGACGATCTCGAACTGGGCGGCGACCCAGCGGTTGCCCGGCTTCGGCATCATGTACTTGTTGTTGCTCTTGGCCGGGTCGGTCCAGTTCTTCAGGGTGACCGAGATCTCGGCGCCGTTCTTGGCCTTGACCTTGGCGGTGCCGCCGACGGCCAGGTCGCCGCCCTTGTCGGCGCCCTTGTCGCCCTTGTCGGCGCCCGGCGCCGGGTCCTTGGGCGCCTGGCTCTGTGCCGCGCTCGCGTTGCTGTCCGGCTTGGCGTCGACACCGTCGCTGTTGCAGGCGGTGGCGGTGGCCGCGAGAGCGATGACGATCGCGGCGGTGCTGAGCTGACGACGCATGATGGTGAATCCCCCGTACTGGTGCTTGTTTGACGTGCACATTCTTACCCGCACCGCCGGGCCGGACCGGCCAGAAGAGCGTCCTGTGGGACTCCTGTGACAGTTGAGTGATCAAACCGTGGCAGCCCCCGCCCCCCACAGCGGGGCGAATCCGGCCTTACTGAAACGCCCCTCCTGGGGGGGATCACCATGCCCCGAGCGTTCTCGGATGCGTCCGCGCCCGCCCCGGCGCACGCTGGAGGTATGTCCGCGCGGATAGTGGTCCACCCGCCGACGCCCGCGGGCTGCCGGTGGGTGACGGACGGGGCCGTGACGCTCGGCAGGGCCTACGGGATCGTCGACGTCATCGAGTTCCTGCGCCGCGCCGGGGTGGACACGGAAAACATCCGGCTCGACGACCCGCACGTGATCGAGTGGCTCGGAGGCGGACCCGGCGTCTGGTCCTGACAGCGGCGCCGTCAGGGGGTGTCCGCTGGGTCGGCACGGGGGCCCTACCGGATCGGCATCCCCGACAGCGTCCGGGCGATGACCAGCCGCTGGATCTCGCTCGTGCCTTCGAAGATCGTGTAGATGGCGGCGTCCCTGTGCATCCGCTCCACCGGGTACTCGCGGGTGTAGCCGTTGCCGCCGAGGATCTGCATGGCCTGGGCGGTGACCTTCTTGGCCGTCTCGCCCGCGAAGAGCTTGGACATCGACCCCTCCGCCGCCGTGAAGGGCCGGCCCGCGCTCGCCATCCACGAGGCGCGCCAGACGAGCAGGCGGGCGGCGTCGATGCGGGTGCGCATGTCGGCGAGCTGGAAGGCGACGCCCTGGTTGTCGATGATCGGGCGGCCGAACTGCACACGGGTCCTGGCGTAGTCCAGGGCGACCTCGTACGCGGCGCGGGCGATGCCGACGGCCTGGGCGCCCACCGCCGGGCGGGACGCCTCGAAGGTGGCCATGGCGGCGTTGCCGCCCCGCTCGCCGCCGCCGACGGCCCGCTCCCGGGCGCGGGCCAGGCGCTCGTCCAGCTTCTCCTTGCCGCCGAGCAGGCAGTGGCCGGGGACGCGGACGTCCCGCAGGACGACCTCCGCGGTGTGGGAGGCGCGGATGCCGTGCTTCTTGAACTTCTGGCCCTGCTCGAGCCCGGGGGTGCCGGGCGGGACGACGAAGGAGGCGTGGCCGCGGGCGCCGAGGGCGGGGTCGACGACGGCGACGACGACATGGACGTCGGCGATCCCGCCGTTGGTGGCCCAGGTCTTGACGCCGTCGAGGACCCATTCGTCCTTCGCCGCGTCGTACACGGCACGGGTGCGCATCGCGGCGACGTCGGAGCCGGCGTCGGGCTCGGAGGAGCAGAACGCGCCGATGCGCACGTTGTCGGCGTCGCCGTACATCTCGGGCACCCAGGTGCCGATCTGCTCGTCGGTGCCGTTGGTGAAGACGCTGATCGCGGCGAGGCCGGTGCCGGCGATCGCCAGGCCGAGGCCCGCGTCGCCCCAGAAGAGCTCCTCCAGGGTGAGGGGCACGCCCAGGCCCGTGGGGTCGAGGAACTGCTGGGCGTAGAAGTCGAGGGAGTACAGCCCGATCCGGGCGGCCTCGCGCACCACGGGCCAGGGGAACTCCTCGCGTTCGTCCCACTCGGCGGCGGCGGGGCGCATCACGTCGGCGGCGAAGCCGTGGATCCAGTCGCGCACGGTCTTCTGGTCGTCGTTCAGCTCCAGCGCGAACTCCCCCATGGGTGCCCCTCCCAGCGCTCATTACCTGCGGTAACATGAGTCTGTTACTCGTCAGTAGTAAAGTCAACTCCCCCGGCCTGCGAATCCGCTCCGTGGAGCGAGTGTTACTTTGCGCAGGCGTTTTGAGATCACTGAAGGGGGAGGCACGCCTGATGGAGACCAGTCAGCGGGACGAGCAGCAGAGGGCGGCGGAACAGCGGCGCAGGGAGCTGCTGGAGGCCGCGGACCGCGTGGTGCTGCGGGACGGGCCGGGAGCGTCGATGAACGCGATCGCCGCCGAGGCGGGGATCACCAAGCCGATCCTCTACCGCCACTTCGGCGACAAGGGCGGCCTCTACCGGGCGCTGGCCGCCCGCCACACCGACGCGCTGCTGGCCGGCCTGCGCGCGGCCCTGGACGCCCCGGCGGAGCGGCGCCGGCGGGTCGAGACGACGCTGGACGCCTATCTCGCGGCGATAGAGGCGCGCCCGCAGGTCTATCGCTTCCTGATGCACCCCGCCGACGAGGGCACGCCCGCCGAGCACGGCTTCGACGTGGGCCGGCACTCCGCGCCCCTGCTGCGGCGCATGGGCGAGGAGCTGGCCCAGGTCATATCCGAGCGGGTCGACCTCGGCCCGGACGGGGAGGAGCTGGCCCGCGCCTGGGGCCACGGCATCGTCGGCATGATGCACGCGGCCGGCGACTGGTGGCTGCGCGAGCGCCCGTTCGAGCGGAGCCTGCTGGTCCGCCACCTGGCGGACCTGCTGTGGGGACGGCTGGCGACCTCGGGCGACCTGCCGGGCGGACCGGGGTTCTGAGCCCGGGGCGCGGGAGGTCCGGGGGCCCGGTTACCCGGCGACCGCCCACGGCGCCCTGCGGGCCGCCCGCAGGGCGCGCCGGCGGCGCAGCCCCGTCAGGTGGTCGAGGTAGAGGCCGCCCTCGAGGTGGTCGCACTCGTGCTGCAGGCAGCGGGCGAAGAAGCCCGTCCCGTGCACGCGCACGGGCTCGCCCAGGACGGTGAGGCCCTCGACGACGGCCTCGTCGAAGCGGGGCGTGCCCGCCTCTATGCCCGGAACGGACAGGCAGCCCTCGGGCCCCCGGACGCTGACGCCGTCGGCGGCCACCAGGCGCGGATTGACCAGGTGTCCCAGATGCCGCTGGTCCTCGTCGTCCGGGCAGTCGTACACGAAGACCCTCAGCGGCACGCCGATCTGGTTGGCGGCGAGGCCCACCCCGCCGTGCGCGTACATGGTCGCGAACATGTCCTCGACGAGCGCGGCCAGGTCCGCGCCGAATTCCGTGACCTCGTCGCAGGGTGCGGAAAGACCCCGGTCGCCGAGCAGCCTCATGGGCCGCACGTGTCCTGAACTGCCGGGAATGGTGCCTCTTCGCATGGCCCAAGGGTACGTTCAGCTGATGGTGGGTTCGGGCCCACGGCCGGATCTCGATAGGCTGATCCCCGACCGAAGCCTCCTGGCGGCGATTCGGCACGGAGGGGGCGTCCACCGGCTGACCAGGTAGACAGGCGCGGCGCCGGAAGCAATGGAGGATCTAGGACGATGGCAGGCAACTCGGGGCCGCTGTCGCCGCGGGCCAAGCTGGCCGTGACGGCGGGCAAGGCGGCTGCGGCGGTGTCGCGCGCCGCGGGCCGTGGCAGCGGGTCGGTGATCGGCGGCAAGGTCGCGCTCAAGCTCGACCCCGACCTGCTGGCCCGGCTGGCAACGCACCTGGACGTGATCCTGGTGTCGGCCACCAACGGCAAGACGACCACGACGCGACTGATCGCCGAGGCCCTGCGGGCCAGCGGTCCGGTGGTGTCCAACGCGCTGGGCGCGAACATGCCCGCGGGCATCACCTCCGCCCTGGCGGGCGGCTCGGACGCCCGCTACGGCGTAATCGAGGTGGACGAGAAGTACCTGGCGGGTGTCGCGCGCGACACCTCGCCCAAGGCCATAGCGCTGCTGAACCTCTCGCGCGACCAGCTGGACCGCGCCGCGGAGACCCGCATGCTGGCCGAGAAGTGGCGCGAGGGCCTGGCCGGCACCAAGGCCGTGGTGATCGCCAACGCGGACGACCCGCTGATCGTGTGGGCGGCCTCGTCCTCGCAGAACGTGGTGTGGGTGGCGGCCGGCCAGGAGTGGAAGGACGACGCCTGGTCGTGCCCCTCCTGCGGCGGTGTGATGCAGCGCCCGGGCGACGACTGGTTCTGCGGCGAGTGCGGCTTCAGGCGGCCCACCCCGAGCTGGGCGCTGTCGGGCGACTACGTCCTCGACCCGCACGGCTCCGCGTGGCCCATCCACCTGCAGCTGCCGGGCCGGGCCAACAAGGCCAACGCCACCACCTCGGCCGCCGTGGCCGCGACCTTCGGCGTCCCGCCGCAGGTGGCGCTGGAGCGGATGTACCAGGTGCAGGCCGTGGCCGGCCGGTACGACGTGGTCACCTTCCTCGACCGTGAGGTGCGACTGCTGCTGGCGAAGAACCCGGCCGGCTGGCTGGAGACGTTCTCGCTGATCGACGGGCCGCCGGCGCCGGTGATCCTGTCGGTGAACGCCCGCGGCGCGGACGGCACCGACACCTCCTGGCTGTGGGACGTGGACTACACCCGCCTCGCCGGGCACCCGATCATGGTCATCGGCGACCGCAAGCTGGACCTCGCGGTCCGCCTCGAGGTCGCGGGCGTGGACTTCCGGGTCTGCGAGACCGTCGACGAGGCCGTGCAGATGGCCCCGCCCGGCAGGATCGAGGTCATCGCCAACTACACGGCGTTCCAGGACATCCGCCGCCGCGTAGGCAACTAGGCCCACGGACAGCACGACAAGGATTGTGAGCATGAGCCAGAACAGTCTGCGTGTGGTGTGGGTCTACCCCGACCTGCTCAGCACCTACGGCGACCAGGGCAACGTCCTGGTCCTCGAGCGGCGCGCCCACCAGCGCCGCCTGGACGTCCAGCGCGTCGACGTCCGCTCCGACCAGCAGATCCCCACCTCCGGGGACATCTACCTGATCGGCGGCGGTGAGGACCGTCCGCAGCGGCTGGCGGCCGAGCGGCTGCGCCGCGACGGCGGCCTGAACCGGGCCGTCGCCAACGGCGCGATCGTCTTCTCGGTCTGCGCCGGCTACCAGATCCTGGGCCACGAGTTCATCAACGACCTGGGCCAGCGCGAGCAGGGCCTGGGTCTGCTGGACGTCATCAGCACCCGTGGCGAGGGCGAGCGCTGCGTCGGCGACGTGCTCGCCGACATCGACCAGCCGCTCGGCCTGCCGCCGCTGACCGGCTTCGAGAACCACCAGGGCATCACCCACCTCGGCCCGACGGCCCGCCCGTTCGCCCGGGTGCGCTTCGGCAACGGCAACGGCACGGGCGACGGCACCGAGGGCGCGTACAACGACACCGTCTTCGGTACGTACATGCACGGCCCCGTGATGGCGCGCAACCCGCACATCTCGGACATGCTGATCAAGCTGGCGCTGGACGTCAACGCCCTGCCGCCGGTCGACGACCGCTGGTACGAGGCGCTGCGCGCCGAGCGGATCGCCGCGGCGACACAGCCCGCATAGCGGACGGTCGCGATCCCCGTCACCCTCGGCGGTTAGGGTGGCGGGGATTTCACCGGACGACGGGGTCCGGTCCTGCTCTTTCGGCCCTCGCGGCCCCGAACGCAAAGGTCCCCCCTGTCATGCGTATCGGTGTACTCACGTCCGGCGGCGACTGCCCCGGCCTCAACGCCGTCATCCGGTCCGTCGTCCACCGCGCGGTGGTCGACCACGGCGACGACGTCATCGGCTTCCACGACGGCTGGCGCGGCCTGCTGGAGGCCGACCACCGCAAGCTGGACCTTGACGCCGTGGCCGGCGTCCTGGCCACCGGCGGCACGATCCTCGGCTCCTCACGCGTACGGCCCGAACAACTGCGGGACGGCGTGGAGCGGGCCCGCGAGAACGTCGCGGCGCTCGGCCTGGACGCCGTCATCCCGATCGGCGGCGAGGGCACCCTCAAGGCGGCACGGCTGCTGTCGGACGCCGGCCTCCCCATCGTGGGCGTGCCCAAGACGATCGACAACGACATCGCCTCGACCGACGTCACCTTCGGCTTCGACACCGCCGTGGGGGTGGCCACCGACGCCCTGGACCGGCTGAAGACCACCGCCGAGTCGCACCAGCGCGTCCTGATCGTCGAGGTGATGGGCCGGCACACCGGCTGGATCGCCCTCCAGTCGGGCATGGCCGCCGGCGCCCACGCGATCGTGGTGCCGGAACGTCCCTTCTCCGTCGACGAGCTGACCGAGGTGGTCGGCAGGCGCTTCGCGGCGGGCAAGCGCTTCGCGATCGTCGTGGTCGCCGAGGGCGCCAAGCCGCGCCCGGGTGCCATGGACTTCGAGACCGGCGGCACGGACGTCTACGGGCACGAGCGGTTCGCCGGAGTGGCCCGTCAGCTGGCCGTGGAGCTGGAGCGGCGCCTGGGCAAGGAGGCGCGGCCGGTGATCCTGGGCCATGTGCAGCGGGGCGGCACGCCCACCGCGTACGACCGGGTGCTGGCCACCCGCTTCGGCTGGCACGCGGTGGAGGCCGCGCACGGGGGCGCGTTCGGGATGATGACGGCGCTGCGCGGCACGGACATCACGTTGGTGCCGCTGGCGGAGGCGGTCGAGCACCTGAAGACGGTGCCGGCGGAGCGCTACGCCGAGGTCGACTGCGTGCTCTGAGCCCGCGCGCGGTCCGCCCCCGGCCGTGGGGCGGCCCCGGGGCGCCTCTACTCTGGTTCCCGGCGCATCGGTGCGAAATGGGAGAGAGCGGATGGATCACAGCGGGCACGGCATGATGCATATGGACATGCCGCCGTTCACGCTGGAGCGGGGTCTGCAGTTCAGTGGTGAACCGTTCTTCATGATCGGCTGCCTGCTGGGGCTGGGCCTGTACGGCTGGGGCGTGGTGCGGCTGCGGCGGCGCGGGGACGCGTGGCCGTGGGGCCGGGTGGTGGCGTTCGTGGCCGGTGTGCTGAGCGTGGCGCTGGTGATGTGCACCAAGCTCAACGACTACGGCATGGTCATGTTCAGCGTGCACATGGTGCAGCACATGGTCATCAGCATGCTCTCCCCCATCCTGCTCCTGCTGGGCGCGCCCGTGACGCTGACGCTGCGGGCGCTGCCGGCGGCAGGCCGCGGCCGCAAGGGCCCCCGCGAGTGGCTGGTGGCGCTGCTGCACAGCCGCTACATGCGGGTGATCACGCACCCGGCGTTCACCATCCCGCTGTTCATCGCGAGCCTGTACGCCCTGTACTTCAGCCCCCTCTTCGACTTCCTCATGGAGTCCAAGGTCGGGCACATCGGGATGATGGTGCACTTCCTGGCGGTGGGCCTGGTCTTCTTCTGGCCGATCATGGGTGTGGACCCGGGCCCGCACCGGCCCGGCTATGTGATGCGGATGCTGGAGCTGTTCGCCGGCATGCCCTTCCACGCGTTCTTCGGCATCGCGCTGATGATGGCCACCCAGCCGATGATCGGCACCTATATGCACCCGCCGGCCTCGCTGGGCATCGACCCGCTGGAGGACCAGCAGGCGGGCGGCGGCATCGCCTGGGCCTTCAGCGAGATCCCGTCCGTCGTGGTGCTGCTGGCGCTGGTCTACCAGTGGTACCGCTCGGAGCAGCGGCAGGCCAAGCGCAGCGACCGGGCCGCCGACCGGGACGGCGACAAGGAGCTGGCGGCCTACAACGCCTATCTGGCGTCGCTCGACGGCCGGGGTCGCTGACCGCGGGGCGGTCTGCGGTATGGCGGTACGGACCGCGGCGGGGAGACGATGGTCTCCTGGCCGCGGTCCGCGCGTTTTCCCGCCCGGGCCGCCGTGAGGAGGTGTGGGATGCCCGGATCGGCGAAGACGATGGCGGCCCTGACGGTCGGCGCCCTGGTCCTGGTGACCGCCTATACGGTCACGATCGGCGGCGACGGGTGGCTGTGGTTCGCGTGGGTGGTCCTGGGCCTGACGACGATCGGCACGCTGGCGGCCCGCGGGACGTGAGACGCCGCGGGGCCGGCCCGCGGCGTCAGAAGCGGAAGACGGGGCCGGTAGCGGCCTCGAGGGCGCAGGCGTTGGGGTAGATCCTGCGCCAGGCGACCTGACCGCCGCGCCAGTCGCCGTCGACGGACGCGGTGACCGGATCGTTCTCCTTGGCGCAGGGGGCCGGGGGCTTCTCGCCGGCGACGGGCGGGGCGTCGGGACGGCCCGCCGCCCGGCCGAGGCGCTGGCAGGCCTCGGCGGCGTGCGGGTGGTGGCCGCCCGGCCCCGGGCAGGCGAGCCGGACGCCGCGGATCCAGGTGTTCTGCGCGCCGGAGAGGGTGAGGAAGAGCCTGCCCTCGGCCTGGTCGCGGGCGGCGGCCGGGGCCGTGGCCAGGGGCAGGGCGAGCAGGGCGGTCGCGGTCACCGCCGCGGCCGTGCTGGTGCGTACGGACATGGTGTGCCTCCTGGGGGACGCTGCCGGGTCAGGGCACCGCGCCGCACCCGCGCGCGGCAAGGAGCCGCACGGGCGCCGTCGCCCGTGCGGAGGTGTGCGGCCACCCGGTTGGGCCCCGCCGGCGCCCCCTCCGGAACGCACTCGGCCCCGCCGGCCCCTCGGGGAGGGACCGGCGGGGCCGGGCGCTGCTACGTGTGCTGTGAACCGCTTACTTCGTCGTGGCCTTCGGGACCTCCGGGGTGGCGTGCGGGGCGCACGTCACGTCCGAACCGCCGTCGAGCTTGCCGGTCAGGAGGTAGGCGTCCACACGCTGGTTGACGCACGGGTTGGTCAGACCCGTGACGCCGTGCGAGCCGGCGCCCTTCTCGGTGATCAGCTGCGAGCCGCGGAAGCGCTTGTGCAGCTCCACCGCGCCCTCGTACGGGGTGGCGGCGTCACGGTCGGACTGCACGATGAGGGTCTTGGGCAGACCCTTGTGCGTGGCGACCTCGACCGGGGTGTACTGCGGGCCCTTCCAGGTGGCGCAGGGCAGGTTCATCCAGGCGTTGGCCCAGGTCATGAAGGGGGCCTGGCGGTGGATGCGGGTGTTGTCGCGGTCCCACTTGGCCCAGCTGGTGGGCCACTTGGTGTCGGCGCACTCGACCGCGGTGTAGACGGCGTTGCCGTTCTCGGCGGTGATGTTGCCCGCCTTGTCGGTCAGGTCCGGGCCCGCCGCCTGGACGAGCGCCTTCTCGTCACCGGCGCGGTACTTCTTCCAGGTCTCGGCGACCGGGACCCACGAGCGGTCGTAGTACGCGGCGCCCTGGAAGTAGTTGATCAGCTCGGCCGGGCCGACGAGGCCGCCCACGGGCTGCTTCTTGGCGGTGGCGCGGAGCTTCTCCCACTCGGCCTGGACCTTGGCGCGGGTGTCGCCGATGTGGAAGTAGGAGTCGTTCTTGGCGACCCAGTCCTCCCAGTCCTTGAACCGGCCCTCGAAGGCGATGTCCTGCTCGAGGTTGGCCTGGTACCAGATGTTGTCCCGGTCCGGGTTGACGACGCTGTCGACGATCATGCGCCGGACGTGGTTCGGGAACAGCGTGCCGTAGACGGCGCCCAGGTAGGTGCCGTAGGAGACACCGAGGTAGTTGAGCTTCTTGTCGCCCAGGGCGGCGCGGACGACGTCCACGTCACGGGCGGTGTTCGCCGTCGTCATGTACGGCAGCATGTTGCCGCTGCGCTCCGCGCAGCCGTCCGCGTACTCCCGGGCGAGCTTGCGCTGGGCGCGCTTGTCGGCCTCGCTGCCGGGCACCGGGTCGGCCTTGGGGGCCTTGACGAACTCCTGGGGGTCGACGCAGGAGATCGGAGCCGAGTGGCCCACACCGCGCGGGTCGAAGCCGACGAAGTCGTAGGCCTTCGCGATGTTGGCGTACAGCGGGTTGCCGGTCACGACCCGCTTGGGGAAGGACAGGCCGGAGCCGCCCGGACCACCCGGGTTGTAGACGAGGGAGCCCTGACGCTCGCTCGGCTTGCCCGTGGAACGGGTCCGGTCGACGGCGATCTTGATGGTGCGGCCGTTGGGCTTGGCGTAGTCGACGGGGACGGTGACCCATCCGCACTGGATCTTGTCCAGCCCCCAGTCGGCGGGGCAGTCCTGCCACTTGACACCGGACTTGGCGGCCCGGTCAGCGGCGATCTTGACGCCCTTGGCCTCGGCGGCGCCGCCCGGCACCGACGACGCGGCCCCGGCCGACGGCGCGGCCAGGAAGCCGGCGACGAGGGCGCCGGCCACGGCCGTGCCGGCCGCACCGAATATCGCGTTTGATCTCAAAGTAGGAATCCCCCTGCTGAGTGTGTCGCCGGAAGCGGCGATGATCACGCGGTCTGCAGAGGGGAATCCTTTCGCCTCCCATGCCACAAAGGACAGGGTGTAAGGGCGTTCTTTACTCATCCGTAAACACGACGAAACATGGAACGCCCCATGTGACACCCTTCACCCCAACACCCGTTAAAACGCCCGGATTACGGCATTCAGCTGGGATAGCGCCGAATCCAGCAGCCTGCGCAGGGCCAGTGCGTCCGGTGCGACGACGCTCACCACCGCGCCCGGCCCGGCCAGGGGTGCGAGAGCGGCCAGCGGGCCGAGCACCCGAGGGGCCACGGGACTCCCCTCGAAGCCGGGGTGGACGACCACGAGTTGGCCCGCGGCCCGGTGGCCGCCGAGCACCGCGCCGCCGTCCCAGCCGCCCGGCGCCCCCGGCCCGTACGCCAACTCCTGGTCCAGCAGCGGGCGGCCCGCCCGACGGACCGTCAGCCGGGTGGTGAGCCGCCCGGTCGTCTCCCCCGCCCGGCCCAGCACCTGCTCCTCGCGCAGCACCAGGCAGGCGGTGGCGGCGAGGTCGGCGCGGGTGCTCTGGCGCAGGTCGCTGCCGCGGGCGGAGATCAGCGGCTCGGGCAGCCAGCGCAGCGAGCCGCCGTCGCCGACGGTCAGCCGCGTGTCGTACGTGGCCGGCGCGCCCGTGCGCCCGGGCAGCGCGATCGTGGCCGCCGTGGTGGTGAAGCACAGCGCGGCGCCCGCCCCGACGTCCGCGGTCAGGGCGAGCCGGTCGCCGCCGAGCGGCGCGCTCATCGCGCCGACCAGCGCGACGCGGGCCTCGTGCCCGTACGAGCGCGGCCGGCGCAGCGCGAAGGGGCCCGCCCCCTCGAGGACGGGCAGGGCCGTGCCGCCCCTGCCGTCGGGGGCGGCGACGATCCGGGCGGCGGCCCGCAGCCCGGCGCCGGGCGTCGGCGCGGTCTCCGTGACCGTCACGGCGCCGTGGCCGTCCACGCGGCGAGCCGTTCGCGCACCCAGTCGCGCACCGGCGCCACGCCGTCCTCGGCGGCCAGGGACGTGAACGCGACGGGCAGCTCGCCGCGCTGGGCCTTCGCGTCGCGGGCCATGCCGGCCAGGTCGACGCCGACGTAGGGCGCGAGGTCGGTCTTGTTCACGACCAGGAGATCCGCGGTGGTGACGCCGGGGCCGCCCTTGCGGGGGATGTCGTCGCCGCCGGCCACGTCGATGACGAAGATCTGCGCGTCGACCAGACCCTTGGAGAACGTGGCGGTGAGGTTGTCGCCACCGGACTCGACGAGGACGAGGTCCAGGGGCCCGGTCGCCTCCTCGAGGTCCTCGACCGCCTCGAGGTTGGCGGAGATGTCGTCGCGGATCGCGGTGTGCGGGCAGGCCCCGGTCTCCACGGCCGTGATGCGCTCCGGCGGCAGCACGGCCTCGCGCAGCAGGAACTCGGCGTCCTCGCGGGTGTAGATGTCGTTGGTGACCACGGCGATGGACAACTCGTCGCGCAGCGTCCGGCACAGGGCCGCGACCGTCGCGGTCTTCCCGGACCCGACGGGCCCGCCGAGCCCGATCCGCAGCGCGCGACGGGTGCCGTCCGGGCGGGTGGGGGCGCTGTAGGTGTGGCGGTGGGGGTAGGTGTCGGGGTGGTCGAGGTGCATGGTCCCTCCGGGGGTTGGGGTGGGGCTTTCAGCCCGTCCGGCGTTTGAGGACACCGCGCGAAGCGCGGTCCGGGGGTCTGGGGCTTGACCCCAGGAAACGGCGAAAGGGCGGGACCGGGGATCGACTACGTGGCGAACAGCCGCACCGGCCAGGCGGCGTGCTGCTCCGCGGTGATGTCGAGCAACGGGGCCGAGCCGGCCGGCAGGGCGTCGAGCCCCTCGTCGAACGCACGCAGCGCGGCCTCCGCCGCGCGCGCCGCGACGTCGTCCATCTCCGGCGCAAGCCGCGCCAGCACCGCCGTCGCCTCGAACGGATCAAGGCTCAGCAACCGCACCACCGCCGTCGCCGGCCCGCTCACCGCCTCGTACGCGGCGGCGTACGCGGCGGCGAGCGGCCCGAGCCCCGCGGCCCGTGCGACCAGTCCGAGGACGACGGGCTGGTGGGCGCCGCGCGGCCGGGCCGCCGCGAGGGCGTCGAGGTCGGGCGAGGGCCAGGCGGCCCGTGCGGCGCGTGTCAGTTGGCGGCCGAGCCGGCGCGCGGCGGCGCGCAGGGCGGGTGAGGGGGTGCGGGCGTCGGCTGCCGCGTCGAGGCCGAGCGGGTCGAGTCCGGCGGCGGCCGCGGCGGCGAGTCCCGCCGCGGTCAGCCCGGCGGTGTGCAGCCGTCCCCGGCAGAACGACTCCAGCGACGCGCCGTCCGTGATCCGGCCGGCCTTGACGGCCGCCTCGGCGCCCCCGGAGTGGGCGTGGCCCCCGGCGGGGAAGCGGCCGTCGGCCAGGACGAGAAGCGCGGCGGAGAGGGTGCTCATCGGTGGCCGCCCCGTCAGAAGAGGAAGTAGCGCTGGGCCATCGGAAGTTCCGCCGCCGGGCGCGGCTCCACCGGCTCCCCGTCGATGGTGACCGTGAAGGTGTCCGGGTCGACCTCCACGCGGGGGCGGGCGTCGTTGTTGCGCATGTCGGCCTTGGTGACGCCGCGTGTGCTCAGGATGGGGACGAAGCGCTTGCCCAGCCCCAGTCGCTCGGGGAGCCCGTCGTCCATGGCCCACTGGGTCACGAAGTTCAGGGAGTTGCCGGCCGGGGCGCGTCCGCGCGCGCCGAACATGGGCCGGGGCAGGACGGGCTGGGGGGTGGGGATGGAGGCGTTGGCGTCGCCCATCTGCGCGTAGGCGATCTGGCCGCCCTTGATCACCAGCTGGGGCCGGACGCCGAAGAAGGCCGGCTCCCACAGCACGAGGTCGGCGAGCTTGCCGGTCTCGACGGAGCCGATCTCGTGGTCGAGGCCCTGGGCGACGGCCGGGTTGATGGTGTATTTGGCGACGTAGCGCCGGGCGCGGGCGTTGTCGGCGGGGCCGTCGCCCGGCAGGGCGCCGCGCCTCCTCTTCATGACGTGCGCGGTCTGCCAGGCGCGCAGCACGACCTCGCCGACGCGGCCCATGGCCTGGGAGTCCGAGGAGATGATCGAGATCGCGCCGAGGTCGTGCAGGACGTCCTCGGCGGCGATGGTGGAGGGCCGGATGCGGGACTCGGCGAAGGCGAGGTCCTCGGGGACGGCCGGGTTGAGGTGGTGGCAGACCATCAGCATGTCGAGGTGTTCGTCGACGGTGTTGACGGTGTGCGGCCGGGTGGGGTTGGTGGAGCTGGGCAGGACGTTGGCCTCGGAGACCACCGTGATGATGTCGGGCGCGTGACCGCCGCCCGCGCCCTCGGTGTGGTAGGCGTGGATGGAGCGGCCGGCGATCGCGGCGAGGGTGTCGCCGACGAAGCCGGCCTCGTTGAGGGTGTCGGTGTGGATGGCGAGCTGGGCGCCGCTCTCCTCGCACACGTTCAGGCAGGCGTCGATGGCGGCCGGGGTCGCCCCCCAGTCCTCGTGGATCTTGAAGCCGACGGCTCCGGCCCGCAGCTGGGCGCGCAGGGAGTCGTGCGAGACGGTGTTGCCCTTGCCGAGGAGGCCGATGTTGAGGGGCGAGTCCTCCATGGCCTCGAACATCCGGGCGAGGTGCCAGGCGCCCGGGGTGACGGTGGTGGCCTTGCTGCCCTCGGCGGGGCCGGTGCCGCCGCCCAGGAGGGTGGTGATGCCGGAGGCGAGGGCCTCGTCGGCCAGCTGCGGGCAGATGAAGTGGACATGGGCGTCGATGGCGCCGGCGGTGAGGATCCGGCCGTTGCCGGCGATGATCTCGGTCTCGGGGCCGATGACGAGGTCGGGGTGGACGCCGTCCATGGTGTCGGGGTTGCCGGCCTTGCCGACGCCGGTGATCCGGCCGTCGCGCAGGCCGACGTCGGCCTTGACCACGCCCCAGTGGTCGAGGACGACGGCACCGGTGATGACGGTGTCGGGGGCGCCCTCGGCGCGGGTGACGCGGGACTGGCCCATCGACTCGCGGATGACCTTGCCGCCCCCGAAGACCGCCTCGTCCCCGGCCCGGCCGGGGCCGCCGCAGCGGTCCTCCTCGATCTCGACGACGAGGTCGGTGTCGGCGAGGCGGACGCGGTCGCCGGCGGTCGGCCCGTAGAGGTCGGCGTAGGCGGCGCGGGTGAGCTCAGGCATCGAGGGGTCCACCGCATTCGCCGCGCAGGCCCTCGACCACACGCTTGCCGCCGATGGGGACGAGGGCCACCTCCACCGGGATGCCCGGTTCGAAGCGCACGGCGGTGCCGGCGGCGATGTCCAGGCGCTTGCCGCGCGCGGCCGCGCGGTCGAAGGCCAGGCCGGGGTTCGCCTCGGCGAAGTGGTAGTGCGAGCCGACCTGTACGGGCCGGTCGGCGGCGTTGAGGACGGTCAGCCGGGTGCGGTGCAGTCCTTCGTTGAGCCGTACGGGCTCGGCGGCGTACAGGATCTCTCCGGGAATCATCCGTCTCTCCCCGTCACGCGATGGGTTCGTGGACGGTGACGAGCTTCGTCCCGTCCGGGAAGGTGGCCTCGACCTGGACGTCGTGGATCATCTCGGGGATGCCGTCCATGACCTCGTCGCGCGTGAGCACCTTGCGCCCGGAGGACATCAGCTCGGCCACGGTGCGGCCGTCGCGGGCGCCCTCGAGGATGTGCACGGTGATCAGAGCGATCGCTTCGGGGTGGTTGAGGCGCAGCCCGCGGGCCCGGCGACGCTCGGCGACGTCGGCGGCCACATGGATGAGCAGCCGTTCCTGCTCGTGCGGGGATAGTTGCATGCGTCCCACCTCAACACAGTGTTGACCTGGGGTTCTTCTCCCCGTGGCCGCTGAGTGCAGATTAGGACGCAAGCTTTTCCAACGCGTTAACTCCGCTGACCCGGTCTTTGCGTTGTCATGGCGGGCGCGGCGGCAGGCCGTCGCCGGGAAGTACTGGATCTCCTCGGACGGATCACCCCGGCTCGCACGCACGACACGTACGGCGCGCTACGAGCCGCGCAGACGCTCGCGATCGCGGCCGCCGGGCCGCGCGCCGCGCTCCCGGTCCCCTACGGACGGGACGAACGCGAGGTGTGCGCGAGCATCCTGGCACGGGCGATGCGGATCTCGGGCGGGGATCAGGGGAGCACGCCGGGTGAAGTCGCCGCCGCCGACGGCGAACTGAGGAACGGAAACATTCGTCCCCCGATCTCCTTCAGACAGCGGATGCGATCGTAGACGGCGCGTGTCGATCACCTCGGGCGGTGTGCTCATTGCGCACCCGGGGAGATCGCTGCGCCGCAGGTGGCGGCCTCACCAGGGCGAAACCGTGACCATCAAACCGCCGCGCGTCCACCCGAATTGCCCAGAGGTGACGAGGCTCACATAACGCCGGATCCCCTCGGCCCGGCCGCCGCGACTGCGCCAAGATCCCCCCGACGACAAGACCCCGCCACCACGGCGGGGCGGACCGGGCGGACGCCGAACCCCGCCGCCGCCCGGGACGACGGGTCGACACGATTGCACCGGCGGGGATGGAGGACCCAGGCACGACGGGACGACCGGCACGCGGCAACGCCGGTCATCCCTTGGGGTGAAGCCGCTTCGGCGGCCGGGCATTCTTCGCCTGCCCGAACCCGACAGGTCATCCTTCACAGGCGGCTGACGAAGGGTTTGGCATGGGCGCTCACAAACGTCCCTCGATGCTCTCCAAGGCCGGGACCGTACCCCTGACCGTGAAATCCGCCCTCACCCTGGCGGCCGTCGGTGCCACAGTGCTGGCTCCCGTCGGCGCGACCGAGGCGGAAGCGGCGACGCTCTCCACCAACGCCCTGCGGATCGCGGCCTCGAAGGCCGGCTCCCCCTACCAGTGGGGTGCGACGGGTCCGTACCGCTTCGACTGCTCGGGACTGACCCAGTACTCCTTCAAGCAGGTCGGCAAACGGCTGCCCCGCACGGCGCAGGACCAGTTCAACCACACCCGGCACATTCCCGGCTTCACCCGTGAGCGCGGCGACCTGGTGTTCTTCCACGGCCGGGGCGGCGTCTACCACGTGGGCATCTACGCCGGGAACAACCAGATCTGGCACGCCCCGAAGACCGGCTCGGTCGTCCGCCTCGAGCGGATCTGGACCCAGAGCGTCTCGTACGGACGCGTCAACGGCTGACCGCACGGGCACCGGACCGGCAGCGCACCGGAATCCGGCACGCCTCGGCACCCGACGTACGTCCTCGCACCTTTTCGCTCGTCGTGGCACATCTTCCGTGGCAGCGGACCCGACTGCCCCTCGGTGCCCCACCGGCACCCGCAGCACCCCTGGACCCACAGGTCCCCAGCGCGCTCCACGAGAGCGCCGGGCCGGGCGGACGCCTCCGTCCGGCCCCTTCGCGCCGCCGGTCAGCCGACCGGCGGCGTCCACGGCAGACGGATCCACACCGTCTTGCCGCCGTCGGCGGTCGGGGTCACACACAGCCGGCCGCCGTGCTCGGCGGTCAGGCAGCGGATGATGACCAGCCCGCGCCCGTTGTCCCGTTGAACGGCGGCGGGCATGCGCCGGGGGTGGCACGGGTGGCTGTCCGTGACCCCGATTCGCAGCTCTTCGCCCCGGTCGAGCCGGAGGTCCACGGTGAAGGTGGGCGACTGGCCGCGGGTGTGCTGCACGGCGTTGGTGGCCAGTTCGGAGACGATCAGCCGGACGGCGTCGACGGCCTCCGGGTCGTCGGGCAGGCCCCACTCCGACAGGACGTCCGTGACGTAGCGGCGCGCGGTGGAGACCGAGGCGGGGGCGCTCGGCAGAGTGACGGTTGCTTCCTGGTGGTCTGCCATGGCGCTGTCCCTTTCCCACCGGGACCGGACTTCCGACGCGATGACGCGTGAAGTGCAGTGAAGTCGGGTGCGGTTCCGGCGGCTCTTCGTGACAGAGTGCCATTGATAAGGGTGGTCATGGGCGCGTTCCACCGGATTGTGGATATATCTGTCGCTCGAAGCGGTGAACCCTTCCGCGAGCGACCGGACGGGGGCGCCACACTGGTCTATTGACTCTGCACGTGGGGATTTCAGCGGCGGGGAGGAAGAGCTGATGCGGTACGGACCCGCGGTGCGCCGCCGCAAACTCGGCGCGGAACTGCGGCGCCAGCGCGAACTGAGGGGGATGACCAGCCGGGAGGCCGCCTGCGCGGTGGGCTGGCACCAGTCGAAGGTGAGCCGGATCGAGACGGGCAGCAGTGGCGTGAAGCCCGCGGACGTGGCCCGGCTGCTCGATGTCTACAGCGTCTCGGACCCGGAACTGCGGGCCCTGCTGGGGGCGCTGTGCGGGGCCGGGACGAACGGCTCGGAGGGCCCGCGGCGCGGCTGGTGGTACGCCTACCGCGATCTGCTGCCTTCGGCGTATCTCGACTTCATCAGCCTGGAGTCGGAGGCCTGTCGTTCGCGGACGCTCGAGACCACGGTGGTGCCCGGTCTGCTGCAGACGCCGGCGTATGCCCGTGCGGTGACCCGGGCGGCGCTGTGCGACCCGCCGGCCGACCTGGTCGAGGAGCTCGTCCGGGTGCGGATGGCCCGGCAGGCGGTCCTCGGCCGCGAACGGCCGCTGGAGCTGTGCGCGGTGCTCGACGAGGCGGTGCTGCGGCACGAGGTCGGCGGGCCGGAGGTGATGGCGGAGCAGCTGCGGCATCTGCTGGACCAGGGGTCGTTGCCGCATGTGCGCCTGCATGTGCTGCCGTTCACCAGCGGCAACCATATCGGCATCACGGGGCCTTTCGTTATCTTCTCATTTCCGCGCATCGCCGATCTGGACGTGGTTGTTCTCGACCATTTGACGAGTAGCCTCTACCTCGAGCAGAAGGAAGACCTCCGGGCCTACGGCTCGGCCTTCGCCACGCTGCGTGCGCACGCCCTCTCGCACGAGAAATCACTGGAATACATCGCCGGGATCAGCGACGGCGCGTAAGGAGGCAACATGCCCGCAATGCCTCGGTACGTTCCCTCTCGATCGGCTCATCACCCGGTCCGGTGTCGTCACCGCGCCCCGCACGCCGGAGCGTGGCACCGGAGCAGCCACAGCACCGGGATGAACAACTGCGTCGAAACGGCCGTACTGGCACCGGAACTGCTCGCCGTGCGCGATTCCAAGCACACACCGGGGCCCGTGCTGCTGTTCTCCCCCCGCGCCTGGTCCGCGTTCACGACGGACCTGCGCGGCGGGAGGCCCGGCGGAGCCCTCAGCGGCTCCGCCGGTCTCACCCTGGGAGGTTGAGCGCCTCAGGCGGCCGGCGCGGTCCGTACGATCGTGTCGGCCGCCTGCGCGATCCGCTCGTCCGTGAGGTCCGCGCGCGCGGTCAGCCGCAGCCGGGAAATGCCGTCGGGCACGGACGGCGGCCGGAAGCAGCCGACCGCGAGCCCCGCCTCCCGGCAGTCGGCCGCCCAGCGCACCGCGGCCTCCGGTGAGGGGGCCCGCACGGACACCACCGCCGCGTCGGGGCGGACCGCCGTCAGCCCGGCCTCCGTCACCCGCCGGTGCAGCTCGCCGGCCACGGCCCGCACCCGGGCCGCCCGCTCCGGCTCGCGGCGCAGCACCTCCAGGCTCGCCAGCGCGGCGCCGACCGCGGCGGGTGCCAGGCCGGTGTCGAAGATGAAGCTGCGGGCGGTGCTGACGAGGTGGTCGATGACCCGGGCGGGGCCGAGCACCGCGCCGCCCTGGCTGCCGAGCGACTTGGACAGGGTGACGGTGGCGACGACGTCCGCGTCGCCCGCCAGCCCGGCCGCGTGCAGGGCGCCCCGGCCGCCGTCCCCCAGCACGCCGAGGCCGTGTGCGTCGTCCACCAGCAGCGCCGCGCCGCCCGCGCGGCAGGCCTCGGCCAGCGCGCGCAGCGGGGCCGCGTCTCCGTCCACGGAGAAGACGGAGTCGGTGATCGTCAGCGCCCGGCCCTCGTGCGCGGCCACCGCCTTGGCGACGGCCTCCGGGTCGGCGTGCGGCACGATCGCCCGCTCGGCGCGCGCGAGCCGGCAGCCGTCGATGAGGGAGGCGTGGTTGCTCTCGTCGCACACCAGCAGGGTGGCGGCGGAGGGTCCGGACAGCGCGGTGACGGCGGCGAGGTTGGCGGCGTAGCCGGAGGAGAAGACGAGCGCCGCCTCGAAGCCGCAGAACGCGGCGAGCTCCCGCTCCAGCCGGGCGTGCAGCTCGGTGCTGCCGGTGACCAGGCGGGAGCCGGTGGCTCCGGCGCCCCAGCGGCGGGCCGCGGCCGCGGCGGCCTCGGTGACCTCGGGGTGGCGGGTCAGGCCCAGGTAGTCGTTTCCGGCCAGGTCGGTCGGGCCGGCGTCGGCCGGGCGGGGCCGCAGGGTCCGCAGCAGGCCGGCGGCGCGGAGCCGTTCGTGCTGTGCTTCGATCCAGTCGAACGGATCCTTGGGCATGGGCCGTCCCTCGAGTGGTTCTGTGGGGTTTGCATAAAACGTATCCGCCGCCGCGCCCGGTCAGGGTGTGGCAATACACACACCTGAATCGGCGCCTGTTGTGCGATCTCTCCTTGGCCGAAGCGGGGGCCGTAGGCAAGGATCGGCGCCATGGACCTGCTGAACACGCTGGTGGACAAGGGGTTGCGGCGCGAGCTGCCGACCCGCGAAGAGGCTCTCGCCGTCCTGGCGACGTCCGACGACGAGCTGCTCGACGTGGTCGCCGCGGCGGGCAAGGTGCGCCGCAAGTGGTTCGGGCGACGAGTGAAGCTCAACTACCTGGTCAACCTGAAGTCCGGGCTGTGCCCGGAGGACTGCTCGTACTGCTCGCAGCGCCTGGGCTCCAAGGCCGAGATCCTCAAGTACACCTGGCTCAAGCCGGAGGACGCCTCGAAGGCGGCGGCCGCGGGCATCGCCGGCGGCGCCAAGCGGGTCTGCCTGGTGGCCAGCGGCCGCGGGCCGACGGACCGGGACGTCGACCGGGTCTCCAAGACCATCGAGGCGATCAAGGAGGGGAACGAGGGCGTCGAGGTGTGCGCGTGCCTCGGGCTGCTCTCCGACGGCCAGGCGGACCGGCTGCGCGCGGCGGGCGCCGACGCCTACAACCACAACCTCAACACCTCCGAAGCCACCTACGGCGACATCACCACCACCCACACCTACGCCGACCGCGTCGAGACCGTGCGCCAGGCCCACGCGGCGGGCATGTCCGCCTGCTCCGGGCTGATCGCGGGCATGGGCGAGAGCGACGCGGACCTGGTGGACGTGGTCTTCTCGCTGCGGGAGCTGGACCCGGACTCGGTGCCGGTCAACTTCCTCATCCCCTTCGAGGGGACGCCGCTGGGCAAGGAGTGGAACCTCACCCCGCAGCGCTGCCTGCGGATCCTGGCGATGGTGCGGTTCGTCTGCCCGGACGTGGAGGTCCGGCTGGCGGGCGGCCGCGAGGTGCACCTGCGCACCATGCAGCCGCTGGCGCTGCAGATCGCCAACTCGATCTTCCTCGGCGACTATCTGACCAGTGAGGGCCAGGAGGGCAAGGCCGACCTGGCGATGATCGCGGACGCGGGCTTCGAGGTGGAGGGCGCGGGCACCACGACCCTGCCCGAGCACCGGGCGGACGCGGTGGCGGCGGGCTGCGGCTCACACGCTGCGAGCGGCTGCGGATCGCACGCGGGCGGCGGCTGCGGGCCGTGCGGTGGCGGCGGTGCCGCGGCCGAGGAGCCGGCGGAGGCGGCCGTGCCGGCCGCGACCGGGGCCGGAGCCGGTGAAGCCCGTACGGACCTGGTGGCCGTGCGCCGCCGTGGCGCGGGGACGGATCTGCCGCCCAATGCCTGAGCCGATCCCCGTGGACCGGCTGGTCGACCTCGATCGCCGGCACGTGTGGCACCCCTACGGCCCGATGCCGGGCCGCCAGGACCCCCTGGTCGTCGAGTCGGCGGCCGGGGTCCGGCTGCGTCTGGCCGAGCCGGCCCACGGGTCGCGCGAGCTGGTGGACGGCATGTCGTCGTGGTGGTCGGCCGTGCACGGCTACAACCACCCGGTGCTCAACGAGGCCGCCCGCGAGCAGCTGGGCCGGATGAGCCATGTGATGTTCGGCGGGCTCACCCATGAGCCCGCCGTGCGGCTGGCCGCCCGGCTGGTGGAGATCACCCCCGAGGGCCTCGAGCATGTCTTCCTCAGCGACTCCGGATCGGTGTCGGTCGAGGTGGCCGTGAAGATGTGCCTGCAGTACTGGCGCTCGGTCGGGCGCCCGGAGAAGCAGCGCCTGATGACCTGGCGCGGCGGCTATCACGGCGACACCTGGCAGCCGATGTCGGTGTGCGACCCGGACGGCGGCATGCACCAGCTGTGGTCCGGGGTGCTGCAGCGGCAGGTGTTCGCGGACATGCCGCCGCACGCCCATGAGACGGACGCGGTGCCGGCGTACTCGGCGCACCTGCGGGAGACGATCGCGCGCCACGCCCATGAGCTGGCCGCCGTCGTCGTCGAGCCGGTGGTGCAGGGCGCGGGTGGCATGCGCTTCCACGACCCGGAGTACCTGCGGGTGCTGCGGGCGGCGTGCGACGAGCACGACGTGCTGCTGGTCCTCGACGAGATCGCGACCGGCTTCGGCCGGACGGGCCGGCTCTTCGCGGCGGAGCATGCGGGGATCACCCCCGACGTCATGTGCGTCGGCAAGGCGCTGACCGGCGGTTATGTGTCCCTGGCGGCGACGCTGTGCACCACGCGGGTGGCGGAGGGCATCAGCTCCGGCGACGTGCCGGTGCTCGCCCACGGCCCCACGTTCATGGGCAACCCGCTGGCCTGTTCGATCGCGAACGCCTCGATCGATCTGCTGCTGTCGCGGGACTGGCGCACGGACGTCAAGCGGATCGAGGCCGGGCTGCGGGACGGCCTGGCCGGCGCGGCGTCGCTGCCGGGCGTACGGGACGTCAGGGTGCTCGGCGCCATCGGGGTGGTCGAGCTCGACCACGAGGTGGACATGGCGGCCGCCACGCGCGCCGCGGTCCGCGAGGGCGTGTGGCTGCGGCCGTTCCGCAGCCTCGTGTACACGATGCCGCCGTACGTCACCGAGGACGCGGACGTCGAGCGGATCTGCGCGGCGGTGCGCGCGGTGGCCCGCGAGGGCTGACGACAGAGACGAAAGGACGGGGAGTCATGACGGTACTGATCGTCACGGGAACGGGCACGGAGGTCGGCAAGACCGTGGTGACGGCGGCCGTCGCGGCGGCCGCGCTGGCCGCGGGCCGTTCGGTGGCCGTGCTCAAGCCGGCCCAGACCGGGGTGGCGGCCCACGAGCCGGGCGACGTCGCGGAGGTGCTGCGGCTGGCGGGCGGGGTGACCGGCGCCGAACTGGCCCGCTTCCCCGAGCCCTTGGCGCCCGACACGGCGGCCCGCCGGGCGGGCCTGGCGCCCGTGGGGCCGACGGAGATCGAGCGGGCCGCGCGCGAGCTCGCGGACTCCCACGACCTGGTCCTGGTCGAGGGCGCGGGCGGCCTGCTGGTCCGGCTGGACGAGGCGGGCGCCACCCTCGCGGACGCGGCCGCGCTGCTGGGGGCGCCCGTGCTGCTCGTCGCCCAGGCCGGCCTGGGCACGCTCAACACCACCGCCCTGACCGCCGAGGCCCTGAGCGCGCGGGGGCTGACCTGCGCGGGCGTGGTCATCGGCAGCTGGCCGGCCGCCCCCGACCTCGCCATGCGCTGCAACCTCGCCGACCTGCCGCGGGCGGCGGGCGCCCCGCTGCTGGGCGCCGTCCCGGAGGGCGCGGGCACGCTTCCCCCCGAGGACTTCCGGGGCGCGGCCCCCACCTGGCTGGCGCCGGCGCTGCACGGCACCTGGGACGCCGCCCGCTTCACGGCCGAGCAGCAGGACTGAACACCCACGGGCGCATCGGGGCGCGGTCCCGGTTCGGGACGGTCGTGAAGGGGAAAAATCCCCTCGCCGTCCCCCGGGAAAGGGGTGCCTCATGCCGCTGCGCCGCAGGAGAACACCGCACGACGCCGTGCATCACCCGCTGTTCGCCCGGGCGTACGCCCGGTGGAGCCCGGTCGTCGACGAGCGGGCCGGCGTGGCCGCGCACCGCCGGGAGTTGCTGGCGGGGCTGTCGGGGCGGGTGATCGAGATCGGCGCGGGCAACGGCCTGAACTTCGCCCACTATCCGGCCACCGTCTCGGAGGTCGTGGCGATCGAGCCCGAGCGGCTGCTGCGGCGCCACGCGGTGGAGACCGCGGTCCGGGCCGGCGTGCCGGTGGACGTGGTGCCGGGCGTCGCGGAGGCGCTGCCGGTCAAGAGCGAGGCGTTCGACGCGGCGGTGACGTCCCTGACGCTGTGCTCGGTGGGGGACGTACGCCGGTCGCTCGCGGAGCTGCGGCGGGTGCTGAAGCCGGGCGGCGAGCTGCGCTTCTTCGAGCACGGGCTGGCTCAGGGGCGGCCGCAGGCCCAGGTGCAGCGGGTGCTGGACCGCACGGTGTGGCCGCTGTTGTTCGGCGGCTGTCACACGGCCCGCGATCCGCTGGGGGCGATCGAGGCGGCGGGGTTCGAGGTCGGGGTGTATCGCCGTCTGCGGGTGCCGGCGCGGGGCATGGCCTCGCCCGCTTCGTCGTGCGTGCTGGGGGTGGCCAGGCGGCCGGCCGAGCCGGAGCGCCGGTCCGGTCCGTAGGGAGCCGCCGAGCGGGTCCGCGGAATCTGACGGGAAGACAAGCGGAGCCATCCTCCGGTACGGTGGCGGCACCGACACACCAGGGGGTTCTCCATGTCTCGACCGTCCCGACCGTTCCGTTTCGCCGTCAACATGCTCGGTTCCGGCACGGGTGCCGAGTGGCGCGCGAAGTGCCGTGAGGCGGAGGCGCTCGGCTACGACGTCATCCTCGTGCCGGACCACCTGGGCATGCCCGCGCCCTTCCCCTCGCTGGTGGCGGCCGCGGAGGCCACCGAGCGGCCCCGGGTCGGCACGTTCGTGCTCAACGCGGGCTTCTGGAACCCGTCCCTGCTCGCCCGCGAGGTGGCCTCCACCGACCAGCTCACAGGCGGCAGGCTGGAGCTGGGACTCGGCACGGGCTATGTGAAGGCCGAGCACGACAGCGCGGGGCTGCCGTTCGGCTCGCCGCGCGAGCGGGTCGACCACCTCGAGCGCACCGTCACCGAGCTGGACCGGCTGCTCGGCGACCCCGAGCACGTCCCGGCGACCGCGCAGTCCCCGCGCCCGCCGTTGCTCCTCGGCGGGAACGGCAACCGCATGCTGCGGCTGGCCGCGCGGCACGCCGACATCGCGGCGTTCACCGGCGGGACCACCGACGCCGACGGCAGGCTGCGGCTGATCAGCCCCACCGCCCTGGAGCAGCGCATGGCTCTCTACCAGGGCTTCGCGGCCGACCGGGCCGAGCCCGCCGAGCTGAACTACCTGGTCCAGATCGTGGCGGTCGGCGGCGACCCGCGCGCCAAGGCCCGTGAGCTGATGGGCTACACGGAGGACCTCACCGAGGACGAGTTCCTGGCCCACCCGGCCCTGCTGACCGGCTCGGTCAAGGAGATCGCCGAGCGCGTCCGGGGCCACCGCGAGCGCTTCGGCTTCACCTACTTCACCGTGCTCGAGCCCTTCATGGAGGCGTTCGCGCCGGTGATCGAGGAGCTGCGGGGCTGACCCGGCCCCGTCCGCTTTGCTCGTCCTTTACTATTGATGGTCACCGTCGCGTCATGATGGTGACCATCGGTTTTTCTTCTTCGCTGAGTGAAAGGTGTGAGCGTCCGTCCATGGGCGAGCCTCCCAGTAGTCCCGAGTACCGACGTCGCGCGGTCCTTCCGCCCCTGCCCGACCATGGGACGGAGGTGAACCGATGACCGAAGTACTCCTCCTGGTGCTCGCGCTGCTGCTGACGCTGGCCTGCGCGATCTTCGTGGCGGCGGAGTTCTCGCTCACCACCGTGGAGCGCGCCGAGCTGGAGCGGGCCGTCGACAGCGGCGAGCCCGGCGCGGAGAGCGCCCTCAAGGCCGTACGGAGCCTGACCTTCCAGCTCTCCGGCGCCCAGCTCGGCATCACGGTCACCGGCCTGATCATCGGCATGATCTCCAAGCCGTCCATCGCCGCCCTGCTCACCGGCCCCATGCGGGCCGTCGGTCTGCCCGAGTCGCTGGCCTCTCAGGCCGCTCTGGTCCTGGGCACCGTGCTGTCCACGGTGGTGCTGATGGTCGCCGGCGAGCTGGTGCCCAAGAACTGGGCGATCTCCCGGCCGCTGCCCGTCGCCCGCAGGGTCGCCGGGCCGCAGCGCGCCTTCAGCGCCGCCTTCCGCCCGCTGATCCGGCACCTGAACAACACCGCCAACCACGTCGTGCACCGCATGGGCCTGGAGCCCGCCGAGGAGCTCGCCACCGCGCGCGGCCCTCAGGAGCTCATCGCCCTCGCCCGGCACTCCGCCAGGGAGGGCGCCCTGGAGAAGGACACCGCCGAGCTCTTCGTGCGCACCCTCAACCTCGCCGACCTGACGGCGGAGAACGTGATGACCCCGCGTGTGCAGGTCATCGCGCTCGACGCCCGCGCCACCGCCGAGGACGTCGCCAACGCCACCCTGGCCACCGGCCTGTCCCGCTTCCCCGTCTACCGCGAGACCCTGGACACCGTCATCGGCACCGCCCACATCAAGGACGTCCTGGCCATACCCGCCGAGGAGCGCACCCACCGGGCGGTCACCGGCCTGCTGCGCGAGCCGCTGCTGGTGCCCGAGTCGCTGACCGTGGACCGGCTGCTGGACCGGCTCTCCGGCAAGCGCAGCATGGCCGTCGTCATCGACGAGTACGGCGGCACGGCCGGCGTGGTCACCCTGGAGGACATCATCGAGGAGGTCGTCGGCGAGGTCCGCGACGAGCACGACCCCCACGAGCTGCCCGACCTGGCCCCGGCCGGCGAGGACCCCGACGGCCGCAAGCTCTACGACGCGGACGGCGCCGCCCGCACCGACCAGCTCGAGCACATCGGGCTGCGCGCGCCCGACGGCCCGTACGAGACCCTGGCCGGCCTGGTCGCCACCGAGCTCGGCCGCATCCCGGTCGAGGGCGACACGGTGGAGGTCGTCGGCTGGCGGATCGAGGTCACCGACGCCTCGGGGCGCCGCGCGGCCCGGGTGCGCCTGACGGCTCCCCCGCCCGGCGCGGGCCTCTTCGGCGGGGAGACGGGCCGATGACCTTCGTCCAGCTGCTGATCGGCCTGGCGACGCTGGTCGCCAACGCCTTCTTCGTCGGCGCCGAGTTCGCCATGATCTCCGTGCGCCGGGGCCAGATCGAGCCCTACGCCGAGCGCGGCGACCGGCGCGCGCGCAGCGTGCTGTGGGGCCTGCGGCACATCTCCGCCCTGATGGCGGCGGCCCAGCTCGGCATCACGCTGTGCACGCTGGTGCTCGGCGTGGTCGCCGAACCCGCCATCGCCCACCTCCTGGAGCCGCTCTTCCACGCGACCGGGGTGCCGCAGGGCGTGGTCCATCCGGTGTCGTTCGTCATCGCCCTGGCGGTGGCGACGTATCTGCACATGCTGTTCGGCGAGATGGTGCCGAAGAACATCGCGCTGGCCGAGCCGGTGCGCACCGCCCTGCTGATGGGCCCGCCGCTGGTGACGCTGGCGCGCGCCCTGCGCCCGTTCGTCTTCGCGATCAACCGGCTGGCCAACGGGGTGCTGAAGCTGCTGCGGGTCGAGCCGAAGGACGAGGTGACGGCCGTCTTCTCGGACGACCAGCTGGCCCGGATGGTCGCCGACTCCAGCGAGGCGGGCCTGCTGGACCAGCGGGCCACCGCACGGCTGCGCGACGCCCTGGGACTGGGCAAGCGCCCGGTCGAGGACGTGGTCATGCCGCTGGAGGAGGTGGTCTCGGCCCGCTTCGGGGTCACCCCCGAGGAGCTGGAGCGCCTGTCCGCCTCGTCCGGCTACTCCCGCTTCCCCGTCGTCGACGACGCGGACCGCATCCTGGGCTATCTGCATGTGAAGGACGCGCTGGACGCCAGGCCCCGCGACATGCCCTTCCCGCTGCGCCGGATGCGGCCGATCGCCCGGGTCCGGGCGGACACCCCGCTGGACGACGTGATCCGGGCGATGAGCGGCACCGGCGCGCACCTGGCCGCCGTGATCGGCGAGGACAACCGGCTGGCCGGCCTGGTCACCCTCGAGGACGTGCTGCGCCAGCTGGTCGGTGCCCGGTCCTGAAGCCTTCCGGGCCGCCGTGCGCGGAGGCCGCGCACGGCGGTAGGATCACGGCGCCATGCCGATGAATGCCGCATACACGCACACCAGCTTCGTCGCCCTGGGCGACTCCTTCACCGAGGGCATGTCCGACGGGCTGCCGGACGGCTCGTACCGCGGCTGGGCGGATCTGCTCGCCGCGCGGCTGGCCGCCCGCGGCCCCGGCTTCCGGTACGCCAACCTCGCCGTGCGGGGCAAGCTGATCGGCCAGATCGCGGACGAGCAGGCCCCCGCGGCCGCCGCCATGGGCGCGGACCTGGTGACGCTGGTGGGCGGCCTCAACGACGTGCTGCGGCCCAAGTGCGACGTGGACCTGGTGTGCGCCCGGCTCGCCGAGGCGGTGGAGCGGCTGGCCCCCACCTGCCGACAGCTGGTGCTGATGCGCAGCCCGGGGCGGCGCGGCCCGGTGATGGAGCGGTTCCGGCCCCGCATGGAGCAGCTGTTCGACTTCGTCGACGCGCTGGCCGAGCGGCACGGCGCCCTGGTCGTCGACCTGTTCTCGGCCGAGGCGCTGGGCGACTCCCGGATGTGGGCCGAGGACCGGCTGCACCTGAACGCCGAGGGCCACCGCCGGGTGGCCGAGGCCGTGTGGCAGGCGCTCGGCCACGCCCCGGAGTCCGACTGGCGCGAGCCGCTCCCGCCGGCCGTGGCCCCGGGGTGGGCCGCCCGGCGCGGCTCCGACCTGCGCTTCGCGCGCGAGCACCTGGTGCCCTGGATCGGCCGCCGCCTCACCGGCCGCTCCTCGGGGGACGGCCTGCCGCCCAAGCGCGGCGAGCTGCTGGCGTACGAGGCGCCGCTTTCGTAGGCCGCCTCCCGCGGGCCCCTCTCGTAGCAAGCCACAAACCGGGGCGGGGCGTCCACCTGCACGAATCACCAGTAGACTTCGGCCACGTGACTGCAAAGCCCCGCATCCCCAATGTCCTGGCCGGCCGCTACGCCTCCCCCGAGCTCGCCGTGCTGTGGTCCCCCGAGTACAAGGTGACGCTGGAGCGGCGGCTGTGGCTCGCCGTCCTCCGTGCGCAGAAGGACCTGGGGATCGAGGTGCCGGACGCCGCCCTCGCCGACTACGAGCGGGTCCTGGACCAGGTCGACCTGGCCTCGATCGCCGAGCGCGAGAAGGTCACCCGGCACGACGTGAAGGCCCGCATCGAGGAGTTCAACGCCCTCGCCGGCCACGAGCACGTCCACAAGGGCATGACCTCCCGCGACCTCACCGAGAACGTCGAGCAGCTGCAGATCCGGCTCTCCCTCGAGCTGGTGCGCGACCGCGTCGTCGCCGTCCTGGCCCGGCTCGGCACGCTGGCCGCCGACCACGCCGAGCTGGTCATGGCGGGCCGCTCGCACAACGTCGCCGCCCAGGCCACCACCCTCGGCAAGCGCTTCGCGACCGCCACCGACGAGCTGCTGGTCGCCTTCGCCCGCACCGAGGAGCTCCTCGCCCGCTACCCCCTGCGCGGCATCAAGGGCCCCGTCGGCACCGCCCAGGACATGCTCGACCTGCTCGGCGGCGACGCCGCCAAGCTCGACGAGCTGGAGCAGCGGATCGCCGCCCACCTCGGCTTCGCGCACGCCTTCACCTCCGTCGGCCAGGTCTACCCGCGCTCGCTGGACTACGACGTGGTGACCGCGCTGGTGCAGCTGGCCGCCGCCCCCTCCTCGCTCGCCAAGACCATCCGCCTGATGGCCGGCCACGAGCTGGTCACCGAGGGCTTCAAGCCCGGCCAGGTCGGCTCGTCCGCCATGCCGCACAAGATGAACACCCGCTCCTGCGAGCGCGTCAACGGCCTGATGGTCATCCTGCGCGGCTACGCCTCGATGACCGGCGAGCTGGCGGGCGACCAGTGGAACGAGGGCGACGTCTCCTGCTCCGTGGTGCGCCGCGTCGCGCTGCCGGACGCGTTCTTCGCGCTGGACGGCCTGCTGGAGACCTTCCTGACCGTGCTCGACGAGTTCGGCGCCTTCCCGGCCGTCGTCGCCCGCGAGCTGGACCGCTACCTGCCCTTCCTCGCCACCACCAAGGTGCTGATGGGCGCGGTGCGCGCCGGCGTCGGCCGCGAGGTCGCGCACGAGGTCATCAAGGAGCACGCGGTGGCCTCCGCGCTCGCCATGCGCGAGCAGGGCGCCGAGCGCAACGAACTGCTGGACAAGCTCGCCGCCGACGAGCGCATCCCGCTGGACCGCGCCGCGCTCGACGCCCTGATGGCCGACAAGCTGTCCTTCACCGGTGCCGCGAGCGCGCAGGTCGCCTCCGTGGTCGCCCGCGTCGAGGAGATCGCCAAGCGGCACCCGCAGGCCGCCGCCTACGCGCCGGGGTCCATCCTGTAGGGATGACTCCCCAAGAGCTCGAAGCCGCCCGCGACCGCCTCGTCCCCGATGTGGTCGCGGGCGGTCTGCGTGTCCTGTTCTGCGGCATCAACCCCGGGCTGATGTCGGCGGCCACCGGCCACCACTTCGCCCGCCCCGGCAACCGCTTCTGGCCCGTCCTGCACGCCTCCGGCTTCACGCCGCGCCTACTGCTCCCCGCCGAGCAGGAGGAGCTGCTGGAGTACGGGCTGGGGATCACCAACGTGGTGGCGCGGGCCACCGCGCGGGCCGACGAGCTCGGCCCGGCGGAGTTCCGCGAGGGCGGGCGGCTGCTCGCCGCGAAGGTGGAGCTGCTGCGGCCGAAGTGGCTGGCGGTGGCCGGGGTGACCGCCTACCGGACCGCCTTCGGCGACAAGCGGGCCGGGATCGGCCCGCAGGAGCGGACCCTCGGCGGCACCCGGATCTGGGCCCTGCCCAACCCCAGCGGCCTCAACGCCCAGTGGACGCTGCCGAGGATGGCGGAGGAGTTCGCCCGGCTGCGCGCCGCGGCCGACGCAGACGACTGATCACGCGTCACGGCGGCGCAGCGTCCACCAGCCGGCGCCCATGGCCAGTGCCGTCCACAGCGCCATCACGCCCATCCCGTCCCAGGCCCCGAGCACGCCCTCGGGGTGCGGGTGGAGGATCTGCTGGCCGGCCCGGTCCGGGAGGAAGGCCACCACGTCGCCGATGCCGGAGACGCCGTACAGGATCGGGGAGATCAGGAAGATGAACGGTGTGAGCAGGGACAGCGCCCCGACCTGGCTGCGGACGACCGCCGCCACGCCCGCCGAGAACAGGGTGAGCAGGGTGAGGTAGAGGCCGCAGCCGACCGCCGACCGCAGCGCGCCGGGGGTACCCAGGCCCACGCCGTACTCGCCGAGGAACGCCTGCGCCCCCAGGAAGCAGCCGAAGCCGGTCGCCAGGCCCACCGGCAGCGCGAGGGCGGCCAGCACCGCCATCTTGCCCCCGAAGAACAGCCCGCGGCGCGGCACGGCGGCGAGCGACAGCCGGATCTGGCCGCCGGCGCCGTACTCCCCCGCCGTCGCCATGACGCCGAAGCAGACGGCGGCGATGTGGCCGAAGTTGAGGCCGAAATAGGAGCCGTAGACCGGCTCGAAGTCCGCGTTGTCGGCCTCGGCCCTGCCGACCATGGCGTGCACCAGCACGGTGACGCCGACGGTCGCGACGAACACGGCGGACAGGGTGACGAGCAGCGACCGCACGGACCGGATCTTGGTCCATTCGGAGCAGAGCACGGGGGTGAGCATCATCAGGAGCGGCCTTCCCGGGTGGTGTATTCGGCGGAGTCGGCGGTGAGGCGGAAGTAGGCCTCCTCCAGGGAGGCGTCCTCGCCGATGAAGTCCTTGACGGGCGCGTCGGCGAGCAGCCGGCCGCGGCCGAGGACGACGAGGTGGTCGGCCGTCAGCGCGATCTCGCTCATGAGGTGGCTGGAGATCAGGACGGTGCGTCCCTCGTCGGCCAGGCGGCGCGTCAGGCGGCGCAGGTGCACGATGCCCTCGGGGTCGAGGCCGTTGGTGGGCTCGTCGAGCATCAGCACGGGCGGGTCGCCCAGCAGCGCGGTGGCCAGGCCCAGGCGCTGCCGCATGCCGAGCGAGAAGGTGCGGACGCGGCGCCGGGCGGCGCCCGCCAGCCCGGTCTCCTGAAGCACCTCGTCGACCCTGCGGGCCGGGATGCGGTTGCTCAGGGCCAGGGTGAGCAGGTGGTCGCGGGCGGTCCGCGCCGGGTGGGCGGCGGCCGCGTCGAGCACGGCGCCGACGTGCCGCAGCGGCTCGGCGAAGGAGGTGTACGGCCGGCCGCCGACCAGGGCCGTGCCGGAGGTCGGCCGGTCCAGGCCGAGGACGAGGCGCATGGTGGTGGACTTCCCCGCGCCGTTGGGGCCGAGGAAGCCGGTGACCCTGCCGGGGCGGACGGTGACCGTGAGCCGGTCCAGGGCGCGCACCGGACCGTAGGCCTTGGTGAGTTCGCGGATGTCGATCGAGGTCATGGCTCCAGGCTGCCGCCGGGGGCACGGGCCGCTGATCCCCCACGGGTGGGCTGCTCCTCCCCCACGTGGGGGAGGAACCGGGGCGGGCGGGGCCGGGAGAATGGCCTCATGATCGATTCGCTGCGTCCGGTGACCCGCGCGGTCACGTACACCCGCTGGCTGCACCTGGTCATGGCGACGGTCCTGGCCACGGTGTTCGCGTTCGTCCTCCCCGGCCTCGGCCGGCTGGAGACCCCGGCCTCGGCCTGGCTCCTGGTGGCGCCCCTGCCGCTCCTGGCCGTGCTCGCCGTGCTGCCCGGCGTGCGGCTGTCGGAGGGGACGCAGGCCCAGTTGCTGCTGTTCCCCCGGCGGCGGGACGAGGAGAAGCCGGACGTCGTCCCGGCGCCGTCGGCCTCCTGGGAGGACCGCCGGCGCACCGCCCTGTGGCTGGTACTGCGCTACGAACTGGGCGTGGTGACGGCCTGCTTGAGCGTGCATGTGCCCACGCTGGTGGTCCGCCTGCTGCGCTCGGCCGACGGGGACCGGCCGCTGCGCGTCCCGGTGACGGGGACGCTCTTCGGGCCCCAGTGGTGGTACGCGCCGCTCGCCCCTGCGGTCCTCGCGCTGTTCGCGGCGTTCGTCGTCGCGGCCGGCGCGCTGCTGGCCCGTGCCGCCCGCGCGCTGCTCGGCCCGTCGGCGGCCGCGCGGCTGGCCGCGCTGGAGGAGCGCACCGAGCGGCTGCTGGAACACAACCGGATCGCCCGCGAGTTGCACGACTCGGTGGGGCACGCCCTGACCGTGGCCGTGGTCCAGGCGGGCGCCGCGCGGGCGGCCGGCTCGCCGGAGTTCACCCGGCAGGCGCTGGCCGCGATCGAGGAGACCGGGCGGCACGCCCTGGAGGACCTCGAGCGGGTGCTGAGGGTGCTGCGGGAGGACGCCCAGCCGCTTGCCGAGCGCCCCTCGCTGACGGACGCCGAGCGGTTGCTGGCCGCCGCCCGCGGCTCGGGCGCGCGGGTCACGGCGGAGGTGACGGGTGCGCTGGAGACGGTGCCGGGGCCCGTCTCACGGGAGGGCTACCGCATCGTGCAGGAGGCGCTCACCAACGTGGTGCGCCACGCGGGGCCCGTCGACGTCTTCGTACGGATAGCGGTCGGCGCGGCCGCACTGGAGCTGGACGTCCGCAATCCGCTGGACGTCCGCAATCCGCTGGACGCCCCCGACCGGCCGGCCGCCGGCGCCGGCGGCGGGAGCGGCAGCGGCAGCGGCCTGCGCGGCATCCGCGAGCGCGCCGCGCTGCTCGGCGGCCACGCCGAGACCGGCGTGCACGAGGGCGCCTGGCGGGTGCGGGTGCTGCTCCCACTGGACGATCTAGGGTGACCCGGTGCCGATAACCGTTCTTCTCGTCGACGACGAACCCCTCGTGCGCGCCGGGCTGCGCGCCATCCTCGAAGCCCAGCCCGACATCGAGGTGACGGGCGAGGCGTCGGACGGCGCGGCCGTCCTGCCGCTGGTCCGGCGGCTGCGCCCCGACGTGGTGGCGATGGACGTGCGGATGCCGCTGCTGGACGGCATCGAGGCGACCCGGGTCGTGCTGCGCACGGTGACCGAGCCGCCGAAGATCCTGGTCGTGACGACGTTCGAGAACGACGAGTACGTCTACGACGCGCTGCGCGCGGGCGCCGACGGCTTCCTCCTCAAGCGCGCCGCCCCGGCGGAGATCGTCCAAGCGCTCCGCACGGTGGCCGCCGGGGACTCGCTGCTCTTCCCGGCCGCGCTGCGCCGGCTCGCGGCCTCGCGCGGCAACGAGCGCGCCCGCGCGGCGATGGAGCGGGCGGCGCTGACCCCGCGCGAGGCGGACGTGCTGCGGCTGATGACCCGTGGGATGTCCAACCCGGAGATCGCCCGCAGCCTGCGGCTGGGCACCGAGACGGTGAAGTCGCACGTCAGCGCCGTGCTGGCGAAGCTGGGGGCGCGGGACCGGACGCAGGCGGTGATCGCCGCGTACGAGTCGGGGTTCGTCACGCCCGGGTGAGGTCCCAAGGCTCGCCGGGCCTCGCGGCACCGGATACGATCCGTGCGGGCAAAGGGCACGCAAAGCGAGGAGGCGGCACGTTGGGGCGGCTCACCGGCGGGGATCCGTCTCTGCTGCGGCGGATCAATTCGGCCGTGGTCCTGCACGCGTTGCGTGCCGCCGAGGCGCCCACGCTCACCGACCTGGTCAATGTGACGGGGCTGTCCCGGCCGACCGTCGAGGGCGTGGTCGAGGGCCTGATGGACACGGGCCTCGTCGTGGAGGCGGCGGTCGACGAGAACGCCGCCCGCCGTCAGGGACGGCCGGCCCGGCGCTTCCGGTTCCGGGTGGAGGCCGGGCATCTGCTGGGCATCGAGATCGGCCCGCACCGCATCGCCGCGCTGCTGGCGGACCTGGGCGGGCGGGTGCGGGGCTCCGCGCACGTGGAGGTCTCCGAGACCGCGTCCGCCGACGAACGGCTGGACCAGGTGCGGGTCGCCGTCGCCGACCTGCTCAAGCGGTCGGGGGTGGCGCGCGCCTCGCTGCGCGCCGTGGGGGTGGCCAGCCCCGGCATCGTGGAGGCGGACGGGACCATCCGGCTGGGCACGGCGCTCCCGCAGTGGACGGGGCTGCCGCTCGGCGAGCGGCTGCGCCGCTCCTTCCGGTGCCCGGTGCTGGTGGAGAACGACGCGAACGCCGCGGCGGTGGCGGAGCACTGGAAGGGCGCGGCCGTCGGCTCGGACGACATGGTCTTCGTGCTGGCGGGGCTGAGCCCGGGGGCCGGCTCGCTGATCGGCGGGCGGCTGCACCGCGGGTTCGGGGGCGCGGCCGGGGAGATCGGCGCGCTGCACCTGCTGGGCCGGGAGGCCACGCCGGAGGAGGTGCTGTCGACCACCGGGGAGCCGCTGCACCCGCTGGACGAGGCGCAGGTGGCACGGGTGTTCACGCTGGCCGGGCAGGGGGACGCGGGGGCCAGGGCCGCCGTGGAACGGTATCTGCGCCGGCTGGTGCACGACGTGGCGGCGCTGGTGCTGGCGCTCGACCCCGAGCTGGTCGTGGTGGGCGGCTGGGCGGCCGGTCCGGCCGGCGTGCTGGAGCCGCTGCGCCGGGAGCTGGCCCGCTACTGCCTCCGGCCGCCGCGGGTGGAGCAGTCCCTGCTGGGCGAGGCGGCAGTAGCGACGGGCGCGCTGCGGCTGGCCCTCGACCACGTGGAGGAACAGCTCTTCGCGGTCGAGGGCACCGTGACGGCCCGGCGCCGGTCGGGGGTGTGACGGCCGGTCAGACGGCGAGGAGCTCGACGTCCGCCCCGGCCGGGTCGGCGAAGGTGAGCCGGCAGGTGTCGGCCCGGTAGGTGGCCACGGCGACGGCGGCGGTGCGGCCGTCGGCGACGTAGCGGGTGGTCACGACGAGCACGGGGGCGCCGGGCAGCCGGTCGAGCTGCTTGGCGTCGTCGGCGCGGGCCGAGCCGAGCTCCACGGACCGGTCCTGGCCCTCCAGGCGCAGGCGCTGCAGCTCGCGCAGCACGGCGCGGGCACGGGCCTGGCCGGCGGGGGCGTCGATGGCGGCGAGGCCCGGGACGCTCCCGGCGGGTACGTACAGCGACTCCGCGGCGACGGGCTGGCCGTGGGTCCTGCGGTGCCGGCGCACGGTGTGCACCGGCTCGTCGGGGGCGGTCTCCAGCAGGTGGGCGACCGCCGCGGGCGGGGCCTCCTCGGTGCTGTCGAGGGACTGCCAGGCGTCGGCGGCGGTGCCGGGCCAGGCGTGCCCGGCGTCGGCGACGGCCACGCCCATGCGGGGCGGGGCGACGGTGGTGCCCACGCCCCGGCGGCGCTGCAGGCGCCCCTCGAGCTCCAGCTGCTCGAGGGCCTGGCGGAGCGTGGCCCGCGCGACGCCGAAACGGGCGGCGAGCTCACGTTCGTTGGGCAGGATCTGGCCCACGGAGAACTCGGAGTCGAGCGCATCGCTCAGAACGGTCTTCAGGTGCCAGTACTTCGGTTCCGGTACCGATTCCAGCCGCGTGGTCCCCACCCTGATCCTCCGCAAAGCTTTTCGCGCGCTTCTTTATTAAAGGTTGTTGCAGTATGCCTGCGACCATAGGACGGCCTGCCGACTTGGTCAAGACCAATGACCTCCGCCGCCGCCACCTCCTGTGACCTCGGGTACGGTGACGGATCATCGGCGGATCGCCGGTGAGAACGGTTCGGCAACGGTGGGGAGCGCGGCGGTGGAGCGTACGGAGGGCCCGGTCACGGTGGTCACCGGGGGCGGCAGGGGCATCGGCGCGGCGGTCGCGCTGCGGCTGGCCCGGGACGGGCACAGCGTGGGCATCGGCTACGAACACGCCCGCGAGGCCGCCGAGAAGACGGCGGCCGCGGTGCGGGCCGAGGGCGTGGCGTGCGTGGTGGCCCAGGTGGACACCAGCGACGAGAGCCTGGTCGACGCCTTCTTCGACACCGTCAAGGAGCAGCTGGGGCCGGTGACCGGGCTGGTCAACAACGCCGGGATCACCGGGCTGTTGGGCCGGTTCACCGAGACCCCGGTGGAGCGGATACGCCGCGTCGTCGACGTCAATGTGACGGGCGCGCTGATCTGCGCCCGGCGCGCGGCCCTGGAGATGTCCACGCGGCACGGCGGACGCGGCGGCGCCATCGTGAACATCTCGTCCGGCGCCGCGACGCTGGGCAGCCCCGGCGAGTACGTGCACTACGCGGCGAGCAAGGCCGCCGTGGACGCGATGACCATGGGGTTGTCCAAGGAGCTCGCCCTGGAGGGCGTCCGGGTCAATTCGGTACAGCCCGGGATGATCGTGACCGATATCCACGCCGCGATGGGCGACGCCCAGCGGCCGTGGCGCAATGCCGAGCGGGTGCCGATGGGCCGCCCGGGCGAGCCCGAGGAGGTCGCGGGGGCGGTGGCGTGGCTGCTGTCGCCGGAGGCGTCGTACACCAGCGGTGCCGTGCTGCGGGTGGCCGGAGGCCTGTGACGGCCGGCGCCGCGGGGGCGGTCGCGGCATCGCGGGGCCGCCCGCGCCGCGTGAGGTCTACCCAGCGGTAACCGTTGCTGACATCCTGTCTCGGTACGTCGCCCCCACGGATGACGAGGAGCTCCCATGGCCGAGACGCTCTCCTTTCCCATCGACCCCGCCGGGCAGCACACGGCCGAGGTGGTCTACGAACGCGTCGGCGGCGGTGAGCCGCTGGTGCTGCTGCACGGCATCGGCCACCACCTGCAGGTCTGGGATCCGGTGGTGGGCATCCTCGCCGCCGAGCGTGACGTGATCGCCGTCGACCTGCCCGGGTTCGGCCGCTCCCCCGGGCTGCCCGCCGGCGTCACCTACGACCTGGCCGGCGTGGTCCCGGTCCTGCGCGCCCTCTTCGAGACCCTGGGCCTGGAGCGGCCGCACGTCGCCGGCAACTCCCTGGGCGGGCTGATCGCCCTGCAGCTGGGGCACGAGAAGCTCGTACGGTCCGTCACCGCGCTCGCCCCCGCCGGATTCTGGACCGAGGCCGAGCGCCGCTACGCCTTCGGCATGCTGCTGGGCATACGCCACGGGGCGCTGCGCCTGCCGGACGGGGCCGTGACCCGTCTGGCCCGCTCGGCCGTCGGCCGGGCGGCGCTGACCAGCACCATCTACGCCCGCCCCGGCCGCCGTTCCCCCGACGCCGTCGTCGCCGAGACCCGGGCGCTGCGCGAGGCCACCGGCTTCGAGGCCACCCTCGCCGCCGGAAGAACCGCCGGCCTGTTCACCCACGACCTGCCGGACCTGCCCGTCACCGTCGCCTGGGGCACCAAGGACCGGATCCTCCTGCACCGCCAGGGCGTCCGGGCCAAGCGCGTCATTCCCGGCGCCCGGCTCGTACGGCTGCCCGGCTGCGGGCACGTGCCCATGAACGACGACCCGGCGCTGGTCGCCCGCGTCATCCTCGACACCTCGCGCCCCGGCGCCTCGCGCCGAGCGGCTGAAGCCGGGGCGGCGGGGCGCGTCGGACGGTGACGCTCCCCCGGCGCGGTGCGATGGTGGCACCCGGAGCCGACGCGGGAGAGGGTGCGTGCCGTGACCGAGCAGGTGGACGTCGTCGTCATCGGAATGGGTCCGGGCGGGGAGCATGTGGCCGGCGAGCTGGCCGGCACCGGCCTGGACGTGGTGGGTGTGGAGGCCGAACTGGTCGGCGGCGAGTGCCCGTACTGGGGCTGCGTGCCGAGCAAGATGATGATCCGCGCCGGGAACCTGCTGGCCGAGGCCCGGCGCGTGCCCGGCATCGCGGGCTCCGCGAGCGTCTCCCCCGACTGGGCGCCGGTGGCCGCGCGCGTGCGCGACGAGGCCACCGACGACTGGGACGACCGCGTCGCCGCCGACCGCTTCACCGGCAAGGGCGGCCGGCTGGTGCGCGGGCGCGGCCGGCTGGCCGGCCCGGGCCGGGTCGAGGTGGACGGCCAGGTCTTCGCGGCCCGGCGCGGGATCGTGATCGCCACCGGCACCCGGCCGCAGATCCCGCCGGTGCCGGGGCTGGACGAGGTGCCGTACTGGACGAACCGGGACGCGATCGCCGCGAAGGAGAATCCGCGCTCGCTGCTGGTGCTCGGCGGGGGCTCGATCGGCCTGGAACTGGCCCAGGTCCACGCCCGCTTCGGCACCCGCGTGACCGTGGTGGAGGCCCTGGACGGCCTGATCCCGATGGAGGAGCCCGAGGCGGGGGCGCTGGTGGCCGAGGTGCTGCGCGCCGAGGGGCTGACGCTGCGCACCGGCGCGCGGGCGTCCCGGGTGCGGCACGGCGGCGACGCGTTCACGCTGGTGCTCGAGGACGGCGAGGAGCTGACCGGCGACCGGCTGCTCGTGGCCACGGGCCGCCGGGCCGACCTGTCCACGCTGGGCCTGGACACCGTCGGCCTGGACCCCACGGCACGGTGGCTGAGGACCGACGGGCAGCTGCTGGCGGCGCCCGGGCTGTGGGGCGTGGGCGATGTGACCGGGCACGGCGCCTTCACCCACGTGGCGATGTACGAGGCGGACATCGCCATCCGGGCGATCCTCGGCGAGGGCGGCCCGGACGCCGACTACCGCGCCCTGCCGCGCGTGACCTTCACCGACCCGGAGGTCGGCGCGGTGGGCCTGACCGAGAAGCAGGCCCGCGAGAAGGGCCTCACGGTGCGCACGGGCCTGTCCCAGGTGCCGTCCTCGACGCGCGGCTGGATCCACAAGGCCGGCAACGAGGGCCTGGTCAAGCTGGTCGAGGACGCCGACCAGGGCGTGCTCGTCGGCGCCACCACGGCCGGCCCGACGGGCGGCGAGGTGATGTACGGGCTGGCGGTGGCGATCCAGGCGCGGGTGCCCGTCGAGGAACTACGGCACATGATCTACGCCTACCCGACGTTCCACCGGGGCGTGGAGGACGCGCTGCGCGATCTGCGCCGCGACTGAGCCGCGCGGGTTGTCCTGAATCATCCGACGTCGGGCGCAATGGTCCTTTACTTGCGGGACACAGGGAGTTCGTGATCACGCAACACCGCTCGGCCAGGGTGGTGTCATGACCGACGAGACCCTCGCGAAGAGCTCCCCCCGGAACCGCCACCACTGGCGCCGGGACCTGGCGGAACTGGCCGCTGTGTTCACGGCGGTCGCGGCCGCGGACTCGGTGGCCGGCACGGTCGTGCACGGCCCCCACGGCCCCGTCCTGCTGGTCGCCTCGGCGGCCGCGCTGCTGGCCACGGCCGGCTTCCACGTCTGGTGGTCGCGGCGCCGGGGCCACGCGCCACCGCCCGCCGGCGTGCCCGAGGCGCCGTCCGATACGGGCACCACGGCGCCGCCGGCCGGCTCCCCGGAGCCCGGGGAGGGCGGCACGGCGCTGTGGCGGATGCGCACGACCGTCCGCGACGAGCCGGGCAGCCTGGCCGCCCTGTGCCAGGCGCTGGCCGGCCTGCGCGTCGACATACTGTCCCTGCAGACCCACCCGCTGGCCGACGGCACCGTCGACGAGCTCCTGCTGCGCGCCCCGGCGGCGCTGGCCGCCACCGACCTGGCCGGGGCGGCCGCCGGCGGGGGCGGCCGCGAGACCTGGCTGGAGCGCGCCGACGCCCACGACCTCGTCGACGCCCCGACCCGGGTGCTGGCCCTGGCCACCCGCACCGCGCTGGACGCCGCCGAACTGCCCCTCGCCCTGCGCCAGTTGCTCGGCCGCTGCACGATCCGCTCGATACCGAAGCGGCCGGCGCGGGGCGGCGGCCCGGCCGCCGAGCCCGTACCCGAGGACGGCGCGTGGGAGGGGACGGTGATGCGGCTGCGCGACCCCTCGGGCGGGTCGGTCACCATCGAGCGCCCGTATCTGCCGTTCACCCCCACCGAGTTCGCCCGCGCCCGCGCCCTGGTCGAGCTCGACGCCCGCCTCGGCCCGCGCGTACCGCCGCGCAGCGACGTCCTGACGCTTCCGGAGGGCAACGAGATCACCGTCCGCCGCGCCGACGCCGCCGACCTCGGCGCCGCGATCGCGATGCACGAACGCTGCTCCCCGGCCACCCTCTCGCGCCGCTACCACGGCCCCGTCGCCGACGCCGACCGCTATCTGCGCCACCTGCTGAGCCCGCGCTTCGGCCGTACGCTCACCGCCCACACCGCCTCCGGCCGGCTGGTGGCGCTGGGCCATCTGCTGTGGGACGGCGACGAGACCGAGGTCGCGCTGCTCGTCGAGGACGACTGGCAGCGGCGGGGCGTCGGCCGGGAACTGCTCGGCCGCCTGGTGGCCATGGCCCGCGAGGCGGACTGCGAGAGCGTCTACGCCGTCACCACCGCCTCCAACACCCCCATGGTCGCGGCCATGCGCGCCCTCGGCCTGCCGCTGGACTACCAGATCGAGGAGGGAACCCTCGTCATCACCGCCCGGCTCACCCCCGTGCGCCCGGCGGCCGACCGGCACAGCACGGTGGCGCGGCACAGGCGGTGACGCCACAAATGCGGTGACGCCGCCGCCCGTCCGTACGAGGATGTGCGCATGCCCAACACCACGAGCGCCCCTCTGCCCCGCCAGGTCGCCGACGCCCATGTGAGCGCGTACACCGAACTCGACCCGATCACCGGCACCTACCTGGGGGTGCCGGAGTCCGCGCGCCGCCTGCCCGACTTCTCGCCGGCCGGCATGGACGCCGTCGCCGAACTGGCCCGCACGACGCTGCGGCGGCTCACCGAGGCCGAGGGCCGGCCGGGCGCCGACACGGACGCCGAGCGCCGCTGCGCCCGCCTGCTGCGCGAGCGGCTGACGGCCCAACTCGCCGTGCACGAGGCGGGCGAGCACCTGCGCACGGTCAGCAACCTCCACTCGCCGCTGCACGCGGTGCGCGAGGTCTTCACCCTGATGCCCGCGGACACCCCCGCGGACTGGTCGGCGATCGCCGAACGGCTGCACGCGGTGCCGGCCGCGCTCGAGAGCTACCGCGCCGCGCTCGCCGAGGGCCTCGCCCGCGGCCTGAAGGGCGGTCCGCTCCAGGTCACCACGGTCCTTGGGCAGCTGAACGAGTGGATCGGCACCGGCACCGGCTGGTTCGGCGACTTCACCGCCTCCGGGCCCGAAGAGCTGCGCACGGAGCTGGACAAGGCGGCCGGCGTCGCCACGGGCGGCCTGGCCGCGCTGCGCGACTGGCTGCGCGACGTCTACGCGCCCGCCGTCGAGGGCGCGCCCGACGTGGTGGGCCGCGAGCGCTACGCCCGCTGGTCGCGCTACTGGAACGGCACCGACCTCGACCTCGACGAGGCCTACGCCTACGGCTGGTCGGAGTTCCACCGGATCCTGGGCGAGATGCGGGTCGAGGCGGAGAGGATCCTGCCGGGCGCCCGGACGCCGTGGGAGGCGCTGGCCCATCTCGATGCGCACGGCACCCACGTCGAGGGCGTCGAGGAGGTCCGCGTCTGGCTGCAGGAGCTGATGGACGAGGCGATCGAGGCCCTGGACGGCACCCACTTCGAACTCGCCGAGCGGGTCCGCCGCGTCGAGTCCCGCATCGCCCCTCCCGGCGGCGCCGCGGCCCCCTACTACAGCCAGCCCTCGGAGGACTTCTCCCGCCCCGGCCGCACCTGGCTGCCCACGATGGGCCGGACCCGCTTCCCCGTGTACGACCTGGTGTCCACCTGGTACCACGAGGGCGTGCCCGGCCATCACCTCCAGCTCGCCCAGTGGACGCACGTCGCCGACCGCCTCTCCCGCTACCAGGCCACGCTCGGCATGGTCGACGCCAACTGCGAGGGGTGGGCGCTGTACGCGGAGCGCCTCATGGACGAACTGGGCTTCCTCACCGACCCCGAGCGGCGCCTGGGCTACCTCGACGCCCAGATCATGCGTGCGACGCGCGTGATCGTCGACCTCGGGATGCACCTGGAGCTGGAGATCCCCGGCCACTCCCCCTTCCACCCGGGCGAGCGCTGGACGCCGGAGCTGGCGCGGGAGTTCTTCGGGATGCACAGCGGCCGTCCGGCGGAGTTCGCCGACAGCGAGCTGGTCCGCTACCTCGGCATGCCGGCCCAGGCCATCGGCTACAAGCTCGGCGAACGCGCCTGGCTGACCGGCCGCGAGGCGGCCCGCGCGGCCCACGGCGACGCCTTCGACGCCAAGGCCTGGCACATGGCGGCCCTCTCCCAGGGCTCCCTGGGCCTGGACGACCTGGTCGTCGAGTTGTCGGCCCTGTAAGAGCGGCGGTGAGGGAGCCGGTTAGGGTGCCGGGCATGGCACCGGTGATCATCTTCTGCGCCGATCCGCTCCGGCCCCGGCGGGCGGATCCGCACTTCGCCGACGAGGTGCTCGCCGCCCGCGCGTCGGGGCTGCGCACCGCTCTGATCGACCACGACGCGCTGCTCTCCGGCGACGCGACCGCCGCCGTCGTCGGCGTGCCGCGCGAGGCGGGCGCCGCGTGGTACCGGGGCTGGATGGTGCCCTCCGGGCGGTACGCCGAGCTGGCGGAAGCGCTCGCCGCCCGCGGGGTCACCCTGCTGACCTCGCCGGAGGACTACCGCCGCGCGCACGAACTGCCCGGCTGGTACGCCACGTTCACCCCCGTCACTCCGGCGAGCGTCTGGCTTCCGGCCGCGCCGGGCGAGGCCCCGGGCCCCCGGGAGCTCTCGGTCCTCACGGCCCCGCTCGGGGGCGGCCCCGCGATCGTGAAGGACTTCGTGAAGTCCCGCAAGCACGAGTGGCACGAGGCGTGTTACGTCCCGGACCTCGCCGACACGGACCGGCTGGCCTCGGTGGTGGCCCGGTTCGTCGCACTGCAGGAGGTCTTCCTCGCGGGCGGTGTCGTGGTGCGGGCCTTCGAGCGCTTCACGGAGGCGGGCGAGGCCCGTGTGTGGTGGGTGGACGGGCGCCCCGTCCTCACCACGGCCCACCCGGACCGTCCCGACCTGCGTCCCGAGCCCGTGCTCGACGCCGTGGCGCCCCTGGTCGCGGCCCTGGGCTGCCGCTTCGTCACCACCGATCTCGCCCTGCGCGAGGACGGGGTGTGGCGGGTGGTGGAGGTGGGGGACGGCCAGGTCAGCGACCTGCCGCGCGGGACCGGTCCGGAGCCGCTGCTGTCCGCCCTGGCCGGGGTCCGATAGGGGGAGGCCGGCCGGTGGCGGCCCCGGTCAGCAGCCGCAGTCGCCGCCGTCGACCGGCGCCGTCAGGGGGTCCGGTGCGAGCCGGCGGCTGCCCTCCCAGGTCTCGACCTCGTACCCCTCGCGGATCCAGTACTCGATGCCGCCGAGCATCTCCTTGACGCGGTAGCCGAGCCGGGCCAGGGCGAGGGCGGCGCGGGTGGCGCCGTCGCAGCCGGGGCCCCAGCAGTACACGACGACCGGGACCGCCGGGTCGAGGACCTCTGCGGCCAGCCGCGGGATCTGCGCGGTCGGGAGGTGGACGGCGCCGGGGACGTGGCCCTGGTCCCAGGCCTGGGTGGAGCGCGAGTCGACGACCGTGAAGTCCGCGGCGCCCGCGGTCAGCGCGGCGTGGACGTCGGCGACGTCGGTGTGGAAGGCGAGGCGGGCGGCGAAGTAGGACGCGGCGTCCGCGGGGTCGGCGGGCGGGACGGCGAGGACGGGGCTGGGGGCGGCGTGGGGGCCGTGCGCGATGTCATGGCGGAAAAACTACGGTGCATGATCATCCAACGGAACGATCAATCCCCGGCAAAACCCTTGATGATCCGGGGATTCCACTGCTAGACATCGCACATGACCGGCTATTCCCCCGACGCCACCGACTGGCGTATCCTCGACGCCCTCCAGAGCAACGGCCGCGCGGGCTACGCCGAGTTGGCGCGCACCGTGAACATGTCCTCCAGCGCCGTCACCGAGCGCGTCCGGCGCCTGGAGGAGGCCGGCGTCATCAGCGGGTACACCGCCGTGGTGGACGCCGACCGGCTCGGCATGCCGGTGCTCGCGTTCGTCCGCCTGCGCTACCCGAACGGGAACTACAAACCTTTCCACGATCTCCTGGACACCACGCCCGAGATCCTCGAGGCGCACCACGTCACCGGCGACGACTGCTTCGTGATCAAGGTCGCGGCCCGGTCGATGCGCCATCTCGAGGAGGTGGCGGGGCGCATCGGCGGGCTGGGCTCGGTGACCACGAGCGTCGTCTACTCCTCGCCGCTCCCCCGCCGTGCGCTCAGCTCCCGGCCGCCGTCCGATGCCGCACGACCGAACCCGACCGCTCCTTGACCACCTGCAGCTGAGCCGGGACGCGCTGCCGGAGATCGGCGACGTGGCTGACGATGCCGACCGTGCGGTCGCGCTCGCGCAGCGAGTCCAGCACGTCCAGCACCTCGTCCAGGGTCTGCTCGTCGAGGCTGCCGAAGCCCTCGTCGATGAAGAGCGTGTCCAGCCGGACGCCTCCCGCCTCCTCGGTGACCACGTCGGCGAGGCCGAGCGCGAGCGCCAGCGACGCGAAGAACGTCTCGCCGCCGGAGAGCGTCGCGGTGTCGCGCTCGCTGCCCGTCCAGGCGTCGACGACGTGCAGCCCCAGGCCGGAGCGGCCGCGGCCGCCGGTCCTGGCGTCGGAGTGGACGAGGGTGTAGCGCCCGGAGGACATCCGCCGCAGGCGCGCGGTCGCGGCCGCCGCCACCTGCTCGAGCCGGGCGGCCAGGACGTAGGACTCCAGGCGCATCTTGCGTTCGTTGCGCGCGGAGGTGCCCGCGGCGAGCGAGGCCAGCTCGGCCACCCGGTGGTGCTCCGCGCGCAGCGGGGCGAGCGCGCGAGCGTCGGAGAGGGCCTCGGCGGAGAGCCGGTCCAGCTCGTCGCAGCGGGTACGGGCGGCGGCGTCCTCGGCGGACGCCTGCCGCAGCGCCCGGGTCGCCTCGGAGACATCCGCCAGCGCGCCGTCCGGGTCGGCCGGCGGGCGTCGGGCGGCCGCCAGCGCGCTCTCGTCGGCCAGCTCCGCCGCGACGGCCAGCTCCTCGCGCTCCCACCGCTCGAGCCGCTGCCGCAGCTCGTGCCGCGCGGCGGCGTTCAGCAGGGCCTCCGCGGCCAGGCGCGGGGTGTCGAAGCCGGCGCGGTAGGCGGCGTCGGCGAGATGGGCGTCGGCCTCCTTGCGGCGGTCGGCCGTGCGGTCGGCCTCCCGCGCGGCGGCCGCGGCGGCGGCGAGGCGGCCGAGCCGCTCCTGCAGCAGAGCGGCGCGCCGGGCGACGGACTCCGAACCGCCGCGCGCCTGCGTCACCTCCCGTTCCAGGGCGGCCAGCTCCCGCTCGAGCCCCTCCCTGCGGGTCGCGTGGGCGGCGATGCGCAGCCGGGCCTCCTCCTGCCCGGAGCGCCGGCGCTCGTACTCCCCTTCGGCGCTGTGGAGCGCCTGGCGGGCGGTGTGCAGGGCCGCGCCGGCACGGCGGGCCTCGGCGTGGGCGCGCTCCAGGTCCTCGACGAGGGCGGCGAGTTCGGCGGCGGTGGCCTCGCCGGCGTCGGCGGTGGCCACGGCGAGGGCCTCGCCCAGCGGCCGCAGCACCCGGGCGGCCTCCTCGCGCGCCTCCTCGGCGCGCCGGCTCGCCGCCAGGGCGGCCTCCTCGGCCCCGCGGTCCACCTGGCCGGCACCCGCACGGGCCGGGGCGGGGTGTTCGGTGGCGCCGCACACGGCGCACGGGGCGCCGGCGGCGAGGCCGGCGGCCAGTTCGGCGGCGATGCCGCGCAGCCTGCGGTCCTTGAGGTCCAGCCAGTGTTCACGGGCGGCGGCGGCCTCGTCGCGGGCGTCGCGCAGCCGGGCCTCGGCGGCGGCGGCCTCGTGGACGAGGCGGTCGCGGCGGCGGGCGGCGTCGAGCCGCCTGCGCTCGGTCTCGAGCCGGCCGCCGAGCTGCTCGGCCCGGCCGAGGGCCTCCTGGGCCTCGTCGACGCGCCGCTGGTGGGCGCCGCGGGCGGTCTCCCAGGACGCGAGCCATTCGGCGGCGTCGGCCAGGACGTCCTCGTCGGCGGCGGCCGCCCGCTCCAGGCGCGCGGTCTCGGCGACGATCTCCTCGGCCCGTTCCTCGGCGCGCCGGGCGGCGGCCAGCGAGCCGAGCTCCTCGCGCAGCGCGCGCTCGAGGGCGGCGAGCTGTTCGGCGCCGGCCTCGTGGTGGCCGGCGGGCAGCAGGGCGCGGGCCTGCCGTTCGGCCGCGGCGGCGGCCGCGTGCTCCTCCTCGGCCCGGGCGCGCAGCGCGAGCGCGGGCGCGACGTCCTCGGCGGCGTGGGCCCGCTCCAGCCGCTCGCGCAGGGCGTCGCGTTCGGCGCGCCGCTCCTCGAGCGCCTCGGCACGCCGCAGGGCCTCGGCGTGCCGCCGCTGCAGCCGGTCCAGCTCCCGGGCCTCGTCGGCCCGTGCCTGTGCGGCGCGGTGTTCGCGCTCGGCGGCGCGCAGGGCCACCCCGGCGACGTCCCGCCGCTCGCGGGCGTTCGTACGGGCCAGGGCCGCCCACTCCAGCACGGCCTCGGCCAGCCCCGGGTCGCCGGGCGCGAGCGGCGGCTCGCCGGCGCGGGGGGCGGGCACGGAGGCCCGCCGCGTCCGTCCGGTCCCGCGCGGCGCCGGGGGTGTGGCGCGGCCGGTGCCGGCCGACGCGGTGGCGGGGGCGGGGGTGCCCATCTCGGGCAGGGAGGCGTCGCCCGCGGCCTGCCGCATCCGGTGGCCGAGGGCCAGCAGGCGCTCGTCGCCCGCGCGGACCCGTGCCTCGGCCGCGCGGCGCAGCTCGGCGAGGCGGTCCTCGACGGCGGCGAAGCGTCCGGTGTCGAAGAGGCGGCCCAGCAGCCCCGCGCGGGCGGCGTCCTCGGCACGCAGGAAGCGGGCGAACTCGCCCTGGGGCAGCAGGACGACCTGGCAGAACTGCTCGCGGCTCATGCCGAGCAGCTGGGTGATCTCCTCGCCGATCTCCTGGAGCGAGCGGCTGAGGGCCTTCCACTCCTCACCGGCGGCCCGCTCGCGCAGGGCGCCGTAGGCCTTCTCGCGGGTGAAGCCGGTGCCGCGCTTCTTGGGGCGCAGCTGCTCGGGCCGCCGGGTGATCTCCAGGCGGCGGCCGCCGACGGTGAGTTCCAGGACGACCTCGGTGGGCGTGCCGGCGTCGGCGTGGTCGCTGCGCAGGGTCAGGCCGGCGCCCTGGCGGGAGCCGGGGACCCCGCCGTAGAGGGCGTAGCAGACCGCGTCGAGGACGGAGGTCTTGCCGGCGCCGGTGGGGCCGTGCAGCAGGAAGAGCCCGGCGGCGGACAGGTCGTCGAAGTCGATGCGCTGGGTGCCGCCGAAGGGGCCGAAGGCGGTGATCTCGAGCCGGTGGAGCCTCACCGGGCCACCTCGCCGGTGACGTCGGCCAGGCGTACGGAGTCCAGTGCGGCGGTCAGCACGGTGCGCTCGCCCTCGTCGGGGCCCAGGCCGCCGCGGACGTGGGCCACGAAGTCCTCGGCGATCTGCCGGTCGGTGCGGCCGCTGAGCCGCTGGGCGTAGGAGGCGAGGGGGTCCTCGGGGGCGCGGTCGGGTTCGAAGACGAGGCTGAGGGTGTGCGGGAAACGGCGGGCGAGGCGGGCCATCGGCTCGTCGGGGCGCACGGCGTCGGTGAGGGTGGCCTCCACCCAGGCGTCCTCGTGGCGCTCGAGGCCGGGGTCGCGGAGCAGGTCGTCGAGGCGGCCGCGGATACGGGCGAGGGGGCGCGGGACGGGGCAGTCGATCCGCTCGGCGGTCACCGTGCCGACGCCGTCGAGGTCGACGAGCCACATGGTCTTGCGGTGGTCGGCCTCGGAGAAGGAGTACGCGAGGGGGGAGCCGGAGTAGCGGATCCGGTCGGTGATGGCCTGGCTGCCGTGGAGGTGGCCGAGGGCTGTGTAGTCCACGCCCCGGAAGACGTCGGCGGGGACGGCGGCGACGCCGCCGACGGTGATGTCGCGCTCGCTGTCGCTGGCGGCGCCGCCGGCGACGAAGGCGTGGGCGAGGACGACGGACCGCGTCCCGGCGGGCCGGGCGGCGAGGTCGGCCCGTACCCGCTCCATGGCGGCCTCCAGGACGGCGGTGTGGCCGGCCCGCTCGGCCGCGAGCTCGTCGCGGACCAGGGCGGGCTCCAGGTAGGGCAGGCCGTAGAGGGCGACGTCGCCGTGGTCGTCGGCGAGGATCACGGGGGTGCCGCAGGCGGCCGGGTCGGTGCGCAGGTGGATGCCGGCCCGCTCGATGAGCCCGGCGCCGACGCCGAGGCGGCGGGCCGAGTCGTGGTTGCCGGAGATCATGACGGTGGGCACGCCGAGCTCCGCGAGGCGGTGCAGCGCCTGGTCGAAGAGCTCGACGGCGGCGAGCGGCGGCACGGCGCGGTCGTAGACGTCCCCGGCGACGAGCACGGCGTCGACGGCGTGCTCGCGCACGGTCCGCACGAGGTGGTCGAGGAAGTCGCGCTGGGCCCGCAGGAGGCTCACGCGGTGGAAGGACCGTCCCAGGTGCCAGTCCGAGGTGTGCAGCAGCCTCACAGGGCGACTCCGACCCGCATGGTTTCGTTCCTCCGCACCCTGTTCAGCGATGACCCGTCGTCCCTAGTTTCGCATCCGCCGGCGGGGCGGGGTCGTGGGTTACCGCTCACGGCGGGCGGCCGGGCCGTGAGCGGCCGGACCCGGACGACCACCTGATCGAGGCACCCGCCGGCCGTCTCGATCTCACTCTTTTCCGCGAATCCGCCGATCCGCCGATCCGCGACCGGGCCGGGCGTCAGGCGGCGTCCGCCGCCCGGGCGGCGTGCCGGGGGACGCGCAGGTGCCAGACCCGGGCGGGCGGCAGGTTGCGCCACACGACGCTGGCGCGCCCGGCGTGGCGGCGGGTGAAGTCCTCCAGCAGGTCCGTCACCTCGCGGTGCCGGGCGGCCTCCCCGCGGCCGCCGACCAGCGATCGGGTGGCGTGGGTGCCCAGGTAGGCGAAGAAGGTCAGGTGCCCGCCGGGGACGAGGACGGACAGATAGCGGTCCAGGATCGTGCGGACCTGCTCGGGCTCGAAGTTGGTGAAGGGCAGGCAGGAGACGATGACGTCGTAGCCGTGGTCGACGCGCATCTCGGTGATCGACTCGGGGATGATCCGGATCCGGTCGGCGGCGGCCGACAGGGCGGGGTCGGTGCGCAGCGCGCCGTGCAGGATCTCGACGAAGCGGGGGTTGATCTCGACCACGTCGAGCCGGTCGGCGGGGCCGACGGCCCCGGCCAGCACCCGCGTCACCGGTCCGGTCCCGGCGCCCGCCTCCAGCACCGCGAGGGGCCGGCGCGGTCCGCCCGTGGCGGCGAGCGGCGCGGCCAGCCGCTCGGCGAGCCGCCTGCTGCTCGGCGCGACGGCGCCGGTGGTGCGGAAGGTGCGGGCCGCCTCGCGCAGGAAGGCCGGCCATGGCGCCGAAGTCGGCTGCGGGGACCTGGAGTTGGCTTGCTTGAGATCCATGACCATGAAACCTAGGGGCCGCGCGGGCCCGCACCGTCGGCCCGCGGACGGCGCTCTCCCCGTACGGAAGCAGGGGGGTAGCGTAGGCCGGCTGGCCGGCTGGGCACGAGTGAGGCCGCCCCGCGGGCGCCCCCGCCCGGAGGGGTCCGGTCAGGCGTCCCCGTAGGCCTCGCCACCGAGCTCGAGGACCGCTGTGCCGGCTGTGGCGTCGGCCAGCCAGGAGCGGAACGCTGCCAGGTCCGCCTCGGGCAGGCCGACCTCGATCCGTACGCCCTCGCCGTAGCTCACCTCGCGCACCGCCCGCCCGGTGGCCCGCAGGTCGTTCTCCAGCTTGCCCGCCCGCTGGTGGTCGACGGTGACGGTCACCAGCCGGAAGCGCCGGCGGGTCACCGTCTCCACGGTGTCGAGGGCCTCGCCGACCGCTCCTCCGTACGCCCGGATGAGGCCGCCCGCGCCGAGCTTGACGCCGCCGAAGTAGCGGGTGACGACGGCGACGACGTAGCGCATGTCGCGCCGGAGCAGCATCTGCAGCATGGGGACGCCCGCCGTGCCGCCCGGCTCGCCGTCGTCGCTCGCCTTCTGCACGGAGCCCTCGGCGCCGATGACGTAGGCCCAGCAGTGGTGCCGGGCGGTCGGGTGCTCCTTGCGGATGCGCGCGATGAAGGCCTGCGCCTCCTCCTCGGTCGCGGCCGGTGCGAGCGCGCAGATGAAGCGCGACTTGTTGATCTCGATCTCGTGCACGCCCTCGCGCGCGACCGTCCGGTACTCCTGCATCCCGCCAGCCTAGATCCTCTCCGGATCTTGGGAATGGTCGGGCCGGGCGGGTCGTTGAGCGGGCATGTACGCAGAACCGGGGATCATCCGGAAGATCATCGAGGGGACCGGCGACACCTGGGCCGTGGTCGGTCTGTCGTCCAACGAGCGCCGCCCGGCCCACGGCGTGGCCGCGGTCCTGCAGCGGTACGGCAAGCGCGTCGTGCCGGTGCATCCCAAGGCCGAGACGGTGCACGGCGAGCAGGGGTACGCCTCGCTCGCCGAGATTCCCTTCCCCGTCGACGTCGTGGACGTCTTCGTGCGCTCCGAGCTCGCCGGCGCGGTCGCCGACGAGGCGGCCGGCATCGGCGCGAAGGCGGTCTGGTTCCAGCTGGGCGTGATCGACGAGGACGCGTACGCACGCACCCGCGACGCGGGCCTGCTGATGGTCATGGACCGCTGCCCGGCGATCGAGATCCCCCGCCTGCGCTGAGCACCGGGGGGCGAAGTGGACCCGGCGGGCCGTGCGTTAGCGTCGGTTCATGATCACGACACGCCGGGCCCGGCCCGAGGACGCCGCCGAGATCGTGCGGCTGCGCAGGCTGATGTTCGCCGACATGGACGGCCGGGACTCCCCCGGCGCATGGGAGCGCGACGCCGTGGAGATCGCCCGGCGGCAGCTGGCGGCGGACGGGCCGGGGCTCGGCGGTTTCGTCGTGGACGGGGCGGCGGAGGCGGGCGGGCACCATCTGGCCGCCTGTGCGGTGGGGCGCGTCGAGGAGCGGCTGCCCGCTCCGGGGCACCCCACCGGGCGGTTCGGGTTCGTCTTCACGGTGTGCACCGACGCGCGCTACCGCGGGCGCGGGCTGGCCCGCGCGACGACCGAGGCCCTGCTGGACTGGTTCGCCGAGCAGGGGGTCACCCGCGTCGACCTCCACGCCACGCCGGACGCCGAACGCCTCTACCGGAGCCTGGGGTTCGCCGAGCACTCGATGGCGCTCTCCCTCGACGTGTCCGGGCGGGCCCGGCCCGCCTGAGCGGTCAGCCGGCGGGCGGGACGGCCACGACCATCGTCATCTCGACGGGCTCGGTGCCGTCGTTGCGGTAGGCGTGCGGGGCGTTGGCCTCGAACGTCGCGGAGGTGCCCGCCGGGACCTGGTGCTCCTCGCCGTCGACGACGAGCGTCAGCTGCCCGGACCGTACGGTCAGCATCTCCACGGTGCCCGCCGGGTGGGGGTCGGAGGTGCTGTCGTCGCCGGGCATGATGCGCCACTCCCACAGCTCGAGCGGGCCGCGCACATCGGTGCCGACGAGCAGCGAGGTGTGGCTGCCGGCCTCGGTGGACCACATGCGCACCACCTGTTCCTGGGGTACGAGCCGGACGTGCGAGCCCTGCTCGTAGTCGAGGAGGGTGGTGATGCTGACGCCCAGGGCGTCGGCGAGCTTGACCGTGGTGCCGACGCTGGGGTTCGTACGGGCCTGCTCGATCTGGATGATCATGCCGCGGCTGACACCCGAGCGGGCCGCGAGGGCGTCGAGGGTGAAGTGGCGCTCCCCGCGCCAGCGCTTGAGGTTGCGGGCGAGCGACTGCGTGAGCTGGTCGAGGTCCGTCACGTGAATCGATCCGTCCAGTCCAAAATATTATTGGTGATGGTCGAGCAGGGTGTACTACGGTGGCGTGGACTCCACCGGCCACCACACTGTACTGCGAGGTTCTCCCCATGACACCGGTCTTCGCCCTGGCCACCAGCCTCCTGTGGGGGCTGGCCGACTTCGGCGGCGGGCTGCTCACGCGGCGCATGCCCGCCCTGACCGTGGTCCTCGTCTCGCAGCTGCTGGCCGTGGGCGCCCTGGGCTCGATCGTGGTCGCCACGGGCGGCTGGTCGGAGGCCGGGCCCCAGCTCTGGTACGCGGTGGCGGCCGGCGTCGTGGGCCCCGCGGCCATGCTCGCCTTCTACCGGGCGCTGGCCCTCGGCCCGATGGGGGTCGTCTCGCCGCTGGGCGCGCTCGGCGGCGTCGCCGTGCCGCTGGGCGTCGGCCTCGTCCTCGGCGAGCGGCCCGGAATCCTGCAGTTCGCCGGCATCGCGGTGGCCGTGGCCGGCGTCGTCCTCGCCAGCGGCCCCGGGATGGGCGGCGCGCCCGTCCAGCGGCAGACCCTGGTGCTCACGCTCGTCGCCGCCTTCGGCTTCGGTTCCGTGATGGCGCTGATAGCCGAGGCCTCGCACAACCTGACCGGGCTGTTCCTGGCCCTGTTCGTCCAGCGTGTGTGCAACGTCGTGGTGGGCGGCGGCGCGCTCTGGGCCTCGGTGCGCCGCGGCAACCCCGCCCTGCCCGAGGAAGGGTGGAGCGCGATCCGCTCCGCGCTGCCCGCCCTCGCCTTCGTCGGCCTCGCGGACGTGGCCGCCAACGGCACGTACTCCATCGCCGCGAACCACGGCCCCGTCACGGTGGCCGCGGTCCTCGCCTCGCTCTACCCCGTGGTCACCGCCCTCGCCGCCCGCGGCGTCCTGCGCGAACGGCTGCGCACGGTCCAGGCGGCGGGCGCGGGCCTGGCGCTCGTCGGCACGGTCCTGCTGGCGACGGGCTGAGCCGGCCCGGGGGCCGGCTCAGTCGCGGTCAGGGGCGGCCGGCCTGGAAGACGCAGCCGGCGTAGGCCTTGTTGTCGTACGAGATCACGTCGGCCCGATCGGTGGGCAGGCCCCGCAGAAAGGCTCCGGCGTACTGCCGGCCGATCAGGAAGGCGCCCCAGTTGAGCGCCCAGGAGGAGGGCCCGTCCACGCTCCGGTCGGGGAACGCCTCGGGGTACGGGGTGACGAGCTCCTGCACGATGTACCGGCCCCGCGCCGCCCCGTTCAGGGCGTCGGCCCACTCCTGGTCGCCCACGCTGCGGCCGAGCACGGTGCCGACGCCGCCGAGGCCGTGCGAGGGCTTGACGACGAGGTCCTCACGGTGCCGGGCGCAGTACGCGAGGAGGTCCACCTCTTCGCCGCGGACCTCGGCGGGACCGTCCCGGAGCTCGTGGGTCCAGGGCAGGAACCGTTCCACCAGGGCCTTCTCGGCCGGAGCGTAGGTGCTGCGGCACCGCTCCTCCCACAGCATGGCCAGCGCCCGCTTGTTCCCGTGCATGGAGGTGCGCAGCGGGGACACCACCGGCGTGCCGCACCGCGCGAAGGCGTCGAGGAGTTCCTCGGCCCGGGCGAGGGAGGCGGCGTCGGCGGTCAGCTCGCCGAGCGTGAAATAGCGGTGGACGACGTCGACGGCGCGGCCGTCGACGGTGATCCGGCCGCCGTTCTCCCGCACCTGGCCCGTGTGGCAGGGGACGGCCTCGACGCCGTACCGCTCCAGCAGCGCGGCCAGCGCGCGGATCTTGGGTTCCGTCTTGCGGTACCCGGGCCACCAGTCCATGAGCGCGACGGTGGGGGTGTCTCCGTCGCATCCGGCGTTCCTCGCCGTCGCGCGGAGGAGATCGGCGAGCGCGCCGACGGCGTCGGGGAACGTCAGGTCCTCCCTCGCCGCGAAGCCGGCCAGCCTCTCGTCCTCCAGCAGCAGCCGGTTGAGCTCGGGCGTGTCGAAGCCGCCGAGCGCGCTGCTGATGTTGAACTCCAGCAGCCGGAAGCCCGTCGCGTCGTGGTAGAGGTCCGCACGGCCGATCCGGGCGGGCTCGGGTACGGGGGGGCGCAGGGCGATCCGCGCCTGTTCGGGGCGCAGTCCCACGGCGGCGGCGAAGGCGTGCGCGTCGCCGTCGAAGAGCCGGTCGGGCAGCGAGAAGAGCAGGTCGAGCACGCCGTTGAGGTCGCTCTCCAGGCGCTCCACCTCCACCGCCTCCAGAAAGGCCGGGCGGGTCAGGAAGCGGTCCTCGAGCGCTCCGTGCACGGCCTCGAGCCGCGCCGGGTCCGGGGACTCGGGCCACACCGCGGCCGTGCCGGCGGGCGATCCGAGATAGCGCTCGGTCAGCGCGTTGCGGGCGAGGAGCGTGGGCAGGGCGGCGGTGGTCATCGGCCTTCTCGGCTCTCGGTGCTGTGCGGGGACGAGGGGTCGGTGCGGAGGGTGACGTGCGCGAGCGCGCCACGGGCACGGTCGAGCGCCTCGTCGGCCGTGGCGGCCACCGCGGTCACGGAGCCGCACCGGTCGCCGGACCCGCGCAGGGGGGACACGGTGTCCCCGGCCCGGGTGCCGGGGGCGACGGCCACGACGCCCGGCCCCTGGGCCGCCGTCTCCCAGCCGGAGACCTCGGTGGCGACACCGGGGGCGGCGGTCAGGAACCAGGTCGCGGCGGCGCCTGCCGGGTCCTCGGCCGGGGCGGGGGGTTCGACGCCCGCGATCTGGGCCGCCAGGAGGTCCCGGATGTCCACGCCGAGGACGTGGCGGACGAGGTCGACGATGCCGTCGCCACCGGGACGGTTGTGCGACTCGACGACACGGGGTCCGTTCGCCGTGAGGATGATCTCGGTGTGGGCGGGCCCCTCGACGAAGCCCATGGCGTCGAGGAACCGGCGGGTCGCCTCCTCGAGGGCGGCACGCTCCTCCGCGCCGACCCGGGCGGGGACGACGTGGCCGATCTCGACGGCGCCCGCCCCGGTGAACTTCTCGGTCAGGGCGAGGACGCGGTGCCGCCCCTGGTCCGTGAACGTCTCGACGCTGAACTCCGGTCCGTCCAGGAACTCCTCGGCGAGCATCACCCCCGGGAGGTCGCCGACGCGCGCCCGCGCTTCGGCGACGGCGTCCTCGTCCCGGACGATCGAGATGTCCGCGCTGCCGGAGCCGTCCCGCGGCTTGAGGACGACGGGCAGACCGACCCGGGCCACGAACGCGTCCACGTCCTCGGGCGTGCGCATCACCCGCGCCCGCACGGCGCCCGCGTCCGCGAGGGACTCCGCGCGCTGCCGCATCAGCGACTTGTCCTTGAGGATCCGTACGGTCTCCAGCGGGTTCCCGCCGAGGCCGAGGGTGTCAGCGATCCGGGCGGCGGCCGTCAGGAACCGCTCCCGCACGGTGACCACCCGACGCAGCGGCAGGACCTGGTGCATCGCCACGGCCCTGCGGACCCAGTCGTCCTCGGATCCGTCGGTGAGCAGCCACGCCTCGTCGCAGGCGTCGTGGTGCGCGGGGGTGAACTCGTCGGGCGTACCGCCGTAGACGACGTACATGCCGTGGTCCCGCAGGGCCTTCGGCAGCCGGGTGCCGCCGCCGAGGACCAGGACCGAGGGGCCCCGCTGTCGTGCTCCGGTCGGCCCGGGCGCCGCGGGTGCGGACGCGAAGGCGGTCATGCTGACTCCCGTACGGGTAGAGGGACGAGGGTGGGGTCCGGGGCGTCGGACCGGGTGGCGGCGGCGCGTTCGGCACGGCGGGCGGCCGCCGGTACGGCTGCGGACGCCGCCGCGACGACGAGGCCGAGCAGGAACCATCCGGAGACGGGCCGCCAGTCGGGCCCGTCGGCCAGGCACACGGTGGTGACCACGAGGGGGGCCAGCGCCGCGGTGGTGCCGCGGCCGAGGGAGAAGAAGCCCTGGTACTCGCCGTGCGAACCCGCCGGTGCGAGTTCGTAGCTGAGGCCGTAGCTGCCCGCCGACTGCCACAGTTCACCGGCGGTGTGCAGCACCATGCCGACGACGAGCAGGGCGAAGGCCAGGGGCGCGGAGCCGGCGAAGGCGGTGCAGGCGATCACCGCCCAGCCGGCCCACAGCACCCAGCCGGAGCGGCGTACCGCGGCGGCCGCGGCGGGCACCTCGCCCGTGCCCCGGGAGAAGGGGACCTGGAGGAGGACCACCAGGACGGTGTTGGCCATGATGACGGCGGAGATGCTCCACTGCGGGGCGCTGCTGTGCCCGGCGATCCACAGCGGCAGGGCGAGGGACAGCACGTCGTAGTGGATGCTGGTGATCCCGCACAGGATGGTGACCAGGGTGTACGGGCGGTCGCGCAGCACCGCGCGGCGCGGCGGCTTGGACGGTCCCCCGCCGGTGGGTTCGGCGGGTTCGGCGGGCGGGACGCGCAGCAGGGGCAGCGCGGCGCCCACGTAGGCCGCGGCGTTGACGAAGATCACCGTGAGGTAGGCGGTGCGCGAGTCGGCGGCCAGGGCGAGGGCGGCGAGCGCGGTGCCCACGCTCAGGCCGGTGTTGGTCACCGACTTGAGCATGGCGCGCAGCCTCACCCGCTCCTCGCCCTGGCCCACGTTCCCGATGACGGCGCCCCGGGCGGCGTTGCCTCCGCGTTGCGCGAGGGCGGCGACCGTACTGACCAGGGCGAACGCCCACAGGGAGTGCACCAGGGAGAACGCGGCGGTGGCCACGGCCTGGCCGAGCAGGGTGACCGCGTAGGTCCCCCGCGCCCCGAAGCGGTCGGCGATGCGACCGATCGGGACGGCGGCGGCCAGCCCGATCAGTCCGGAGACCGCCAGTCCCAGGCCGACCTTGGCGGGCGCGAGCCCTACGGAGCGGGTGAAGAACAGCGCGCTGACCGGCAGGAACAGGCCGCTGCCGGTCTGGCCCACGAGGGTGGACAGGGCCAGCGCGCGGGGCGCGCCCGGAGCCGGCAGCAGCGCCCGGATCCGGCCGCCCCGCGCGGCGGTCGGGTCAGGCACGGTCGCTCTCGTCGGCCTCGAGCTCGGCGAGCTTGTCCAGGACGAGTTCCGCGTGGCGCTCGGGGTCGGGCACCGGGTGCAGCAGGGCCCGTACGGTGCCGGCCCGGTCGAGGATCACCGCGGCGCGGGCGAACAGCGTGCGGTCGCCGGCCGTCACCTCGGCGACGCCGAGCGCCCGGCCGAGCGTCAGCTCGCCGTCGCCCACGAGCGGGTAGCCCAGGTCGCGGGTCTGCGCGAACTCGGCGAGATGGCCGGGGGCGTGCGCGCTGACGCCCAGCACCCGGACGTCGGCCCGCGCGAACCGGGCGGCGTTGTCGCGCACCGTGCACAGGCCGGTCGTGCAGCCGGCCAGCTCGGGAAGGACCTCGCCGATTCCCGGCTCGGTGATGAAGAACAGCGCGGTCCACCGGTGCTCGGGGGAGGGAACGGCGGTGGGGCCTTCGGTCGTCTCGACGGTGAAGTGCATGCAGGGTCCTCGGTGTGGGGGTGTACGGGTGCTGGTGGCGGTCAGACGGAGTCGGCGTACCGCTCGATCTCCCAGGGGGTGACGAGGCGGTGCCACGACGCCCAGTCGGCACGGGAGTTGCGGACGAGGGCGTCGGCGGCGAGGTCGCCCAGGGCCTCGCGCACGGTGCCGTCCTCCTCCAGGGCCCGCAGCGCGGACGGGAGGTCGGTCGGCAGCGCGAGGATGCCGCGCGCGGCGAGGTCCCGCGGGGTCAGCTGGTCGGCCGGCTCCTCGCACGCCTCGGGCAGCTTCAGGTCGCGGTCCTGGCCGTCGGCGAACGCGGCGAGGATACCCGCGAAGAGCAGGTGGGGGTGGGCGGACGGGTCGGGGCTGCGCATCTCCAGGCGGACGGAGCCCGGCACCGCGTTGTTCCCCACCACCTTGAAGGCCGTGGACCGGTTGTGCCGGGCCCAGCTGCGGTGCACCGGAGTGCCGGAGGCGGGAACGAGGCGCTTGTAGGAGTTGACGGTCGGGTTGCCGAGCGCCGTCAGCGCCGGCGCGTGCTCCAGGACACCGGCGAGCGAGCCGCGGAAGAGCGCGGACATGCCGTCCGGGTCGGTGCCGTCGTGGAACAGCGCCTCGGCGGATGCCCCGGTGCCCTCCAGGGAGACGTGGACGTGCAGGGCGTTCCCGTAGAGATGGGCGAGGGGCTTGGGCATGAAGACGGCGGTCAGGCCGCGGCGGCGGGCCATGACCCGTGCCGTGTGCTTGAGCAGAAGCAGCCGGTCCGCGGTCGACAGCGCGTCGCCGTGGCGGAAGACGAGCTCGCGCTGGCCCGCGCACACCTCGTGGTGGTGCCCGTCGACGGTCAGGCCCATCCGTGCCAGGGCCTCGGCGATGTCCCGGCAGACCTCGTCGGCCTCCTCGTCCACGCTCAGGTCCCAGTAGCCGGCGCCGTCGGCCGGTTCGCCCGCGGTGCCGGGGGCTCCGGGCCGCAGAAGGTAGAACTCGGCCTCGACTCCGAAGACGGGACGCTGCCCGCGGGCCTCCGACGCCCGGACCGCCCGCCGCAGCACCGCGCGGGGGTCCGCGGCGAACGGCCGGCCGGCGGTGTCCTGGATGTCGCAGAAGACCATGCCGACGGTGCGCCCGGAGGGAGTGGCCCAGGGCCGCTGCACATACGTCGACGGGTCCGGGACCAGCCGCAGGTCGCTGTGCTCGGGGTCGCCGTAGCCCAGGACCACGGACCCGTCGAGGGTCCAGCCGCCGTCGCGCACCTCGGCCCAGCGGGCGGCGGGGATCTCCAGGGTCTTGAGGCGTCCGGCGATGTCGGTGAAGAGCAGCTGGACGAAGTCGGCGTCCTCGACGAGGCGGGCGGCCGGTGAAGGTGCGGTCATCGCTGTGCTGCTCCCGAGGTGTCCAGGTGGTGCGAGCCGGGTGCGCCGGCCCGTGCGGTCGTGCGGCTGCCGGAGCGGGCCTCGGCCACCGCGGTGTCGTCGGCGTGCACGTCCGGCACGTACCGGGCGAGCACCCGGTCGGAGAGCAGGCCGAGGGAACTCAGGTTGGGGAAGCCCGGGCCCTGCGCCAGGGCGGCCAGGTTCGGCAGGTGCAGGGGTGCGGGCAGGCCGGGCACCGCGAGGGAGGAGTCGATGGACCGCTCGATCCTCTCGCGGGTCACGGCCCCGCCGAGCGCGGCCCGCAGGGCGTCCTCGGCCAGGGGGCCGAGCAGCCCGGTGAACCACAGCGGGTCGCCACCGGTGGCGTCGACGACCAGGTCGGCGCGGTGGAGCCGGTGCTGCTCGCCGTAGGCGATCTCCACCGCGACCTGGCCGTCGGCGGGGCGGGTACCGACGACACGGCCCGGTTCCCAGGAGACGTTGGTGGTCAGGGCGAGATCGCTCTGCACCTCCTGGGAGAAGACCGCGCGGTCGGTGCGCCGGATGAACTCCTGCCGGTCCGTCTCGGACAGGCCGGCCCAGCCGGTGGGGTCGCTGTAGTAGCGGTTCTCGAAGGGGCTCTCGCCCCGGCTGTAGAGCGTGGCCCGGGGAGCGACGACGGTGACCTTACGGTCCTGGCCCAGGGCGAGTTCGCGCACGATGGTGCCGGCGGTCTCGCCCGCCCCCACCACGACCACGGTCTCGGCCCAGTCCGGGAAGCCCTCGACGGCCATCTTCCAGAAGCCCGCGGTGTCCAGCACCCGGGCGCCGTCGGCCGGCAGGACGCCCGCGGCCGGGCCCGGTCCGGAGACCAGGAGGCCGGCGCCGTGCACCGCGAAGCGGTCCGTCCCGTCGTCGACGGTCAGCGCCCAGTCCCCGCCCCGCAGTTCGGCGGCGCGGACCTCTCCGATGACCGTGCGCAGGCCCGACCGGTCGGCCGCCCACTCCAGGTAGTCGGCCCATTCACGGTGGCTCGGCTGCGGCCGGCTGCGGTCGATCCAGCGCGCGTACAGCCCCCGGTCCTGCAGATGGCTGGCCCAGCTGAAGCCGGCCATCCGCTGGGCGATCTCGCCCGTGACAGGATCGTGGGACTCTCCCCAGGTGGTGCAGTCGTACGGGAAGCCGAGGTCCTTCTCGGGCAGGGTGCCGAGCCGCTGCCGGCCGTTGGTCCAGCCCCGTCCCGCCAGCCAGTTCGCCGCGGTGCGGTCGCGCTCGAGGGCGACGATCTCGGGGACGTCGAAGCCGACGGCGCGCAGCACGCTCGACTTCACCGCGAGGGCGACGGCCTTGGGGCCCGCGCCGATCACCAGGAGGGGAGCGCCGCCGTGCCGGCTCGTGCTACGGGTTCCGGCGACGGAGGCCGGGAAAAGCGTTGATGACTGTGACATGGTCGCTCCTGCTCAGAGGAAACGGGCGGGGTCGAACGCGGCGGGTATGCCGTCCCCCCGGCCGCCGAGAATCCGCTCCGCGAGTTGTTCCGGCATGACCTGCGAGTACGGCATGCCGTGGCCGTTGAACGCGGCCATCACCCACAGGCCGTCCGCGCCCGGCCAGGCGCCGACCAACGGGCAGCGGTCCGGGGTGAACGCCATGACGCCGCTCCACGCGCGGACCACCGGCACGCCGGTGGCCTCGGGCAGCAGGGAGGGAAGCGCCTCGGCCAGCCGGTCGGCCAGCTCCGGGGAGAAGGCCGGGGTGTTGCCGTCCTCCGGCAGGTCGATGCCCTCGTCACGGCCCGGGACGGTGTTGCGCAGACCGCCGATGAGCAGCGAGCCGTCCGGGGTCTGACCGCCGTACAGCAGGCCGCGGTCGAGCCCCCACTGCGGAATGCGGAAGGACACGGGTGCGGTCTGCACCAGCTGTCCGCGCACCGGGGTGATGACCGGGGCGAGCTCGGGCAGCAGCCGGGGCGTCCAGGCGTTGAGCGCGACGACCACCTGGTCCGCGATCACCTGGCCGGCGTCGGTGGTCACGAGCCATCCGCCGCCGGCGACCGGCTCCGCGGACGTCACCGTGATGCCGCACGCGAACTCCGCGCCGTGGCGCGCGGCCGCGTCCGCCATGCCCCGGACGTACGCCACCGAGTGGACCGCGTCCTGGTCCGGCCGGTGGAGCCCGCCCAGGACGGTGTCCGGAAGGTCGGTGCCGAACGCCTCGCGCGCCGCCGGGAGGTCCAGCCAGTCGGCGGCGATGCCGTCCGCGCGCAGCGCCCCGGCGGTCCGCTTGAGTTCGGCCGCCTCGTCCTCGGTGACGGCGAGGTCGAGCTTCGTGGTGGGGAAGCGGGTCGCCTCCAGTCCCTCGCGTGCGGCGACTTCGCGCACCAGGTCCCGGTTGACGAGGGTGGCCCGGTAGATGGCCAGCGCCTCGTCGTGCCCGAACTTCTCGATCGCGAGGGCGTGCTGGGCGTTGCCGCCCTGGATCAGCCGTCCGGCGTTGCGGCCCGAGGAGCCCATGGCCGGGGCGGGGTTGCGGTCCAGCACCAGGGGCCGGTGCCCGGCCCTGGCCAGCCAGTAGGCGAGCGTGGAGCCCATCACGCCGGCGCCGAGCACGCAGACGCCGGTGCGTCGCGGCAGGGCCGCGCCGCCGGTGGTCCAGTCCGGGCCGGTGGCCAGCCAGTAGGAGTCAGGAGATTGCATGGGAGTCCTTGTCGGGATGCCGGTGGTCATCAGGTCCAGCACTCGGAACTGGGCAGGCGGCGGGCGGGCGGCTCGCCGGGGGCCGCCGGGGAGGTGACGACGGAGACCGTCGCGGCGATGCGCTCGGCCCGCTCGACGGCGGCCGCCGTGTCGTCCCCGACGGTGATGACGTAGCCGAGGCGGTGCAGATTGGTGGTGACCGGTTCGACGACGTCGCCGGGCCGGGTCAGCAGGACGAGCCGCTCGCGGGCGGGGTCGAGCCGGGCCGACGCCTCGGCGACGCCGTCGATGCGGCGGACGACGCCGGGCTCGCCCGTGAGGAAGCGGATCGCCGCGCCCGAGGTGAACGCGGTCCGCTCGAGGGCGTCGAGGTCGACCGGCCGGCCGAGCGCGAGATCCGCCGCGATGCCGTAGACGTCCACCCCGCCGGCGAGCCGGGCGAGGTCCAGGATGCAGTCGCCGGCGGGCCGGGGGTTGACCTCGATGATCCGGGGGCCGTCGGCCGTGAGGATCATCTCGGTGTGCGCGATGCCGTGGTCGTAGCCGACGGCCTTCAGCGCGGCGGCCGCGATGTCGCGCACCTCCTGGTCCAGGCCGCCGCCGAGACGGGCCGGCATGGCCTGACCGAGCTCGACGAACGCCTCGCCACGGGTGCTGAGCTTCTCGGTGCAGGCCACGGCCACGGTGCGGCCGTCGACGGTGACCGTCTCGACGCTGATCTCCTCACCGATCAGCTCCTCTTCGGCGAGGAGGCTGCCGGTCTTGGTGAACGGCGCCGCCGCGTCCCAGGCCGCGTCGAGCTCGCTCGCGTCGCCGGCCCGCACCACACCGCGCCCCGCCGAGGAGTCGGCGGGCTTGACGATGAGGGGGAAGGCGAGGCCGGCGACCGCCGCCTGCCGGTCCGCCGTGGCGGTGACGGCCGCGTCGAGCACGCGGAAGCGCGGCCCGGGCACTCCGGACGCGGCGAAGCGCTCACGGGCCCAGGTCTTGTCGGTGAGGTTGCTCAGGGTGCTCGGCGAGCAGCCCGGCAGGCCGAACTCCTCGGCGAGCCGCGCCACGAGGGGCAGGGTCGAGTCGAGGAAGCCGATGACGCCCTTCTCGCCCGGAGCCGCGGCCAGCGCGGCGCGGCAGGCCTCGTACACCTCCTCGGCAGGGCGTTCCGGCGAGAGCGGAATCTGCTGGTCCGCCAGCCTGAGGTAGGCGGCGGTGGCGCTCTCCGCGACCGCCAGTCCGAAATCCGTCCGGGCGGCCCACGAGGACAGCGCCTGCTCGCGCAGGCAGCCCACACGGACCAGCAACAGGAGGGCTTTCGCGTCCATTGCCACAACTTTCGTTCAAGAGAGGTCATTTGACAGCACAAGTACGGATCGGCGGGTTGGATCATGAACCCGCCGCTGGCGCGATGTCAACGAATAGATGAACAAACCGCACATGTCACCTGAACATCAGGTGAACACCGATGGATAGAGATACGTCCCGTTGTCATGTCGGACGGCGGATCATGGACGCTACAGCGCCCAAACCTCCCCGTTGGCGGGAAAAACGGCCAGGACCATGGCCTCTTTAGGTGACGGGGTCATGACCGTGAGAGATGTGGAATCATCTCTTCCGAGAGCTGCGGGGCGTCCTGACGGCATGTCAGACGCGAGGAGTCGCAAGAGGTGTCGGCCGCAGGTCGGACGGGAGACGAGGCACTGATGACAGGCCGACGGGCGGCGCGCCAGGGCATGCCGGGGTAACAGCGGGTACGGCGGGGCGCTCCCCCGGCCGTCCAGGGCGCCGGGAGGGGGGAACCGGTCCGGCGGTCAGCCGCCGAGCGCCGCGCGGTGGTCGCGCGCCAGGCCCAGGTACATCGCGGCGTTGATCCTGATGTGCTCGCGCTCCTCGTCGGTGAGCTGCCGCCGCACCTTGGCGGGAACTCCGGCGACCAGCGAGCCGGGCGGCACGACCATGCCCTGCGGGACGAGCGCCTGGGCGGCGACGAGCGAGCCGGCCCCGATCGTGGCGCCGTTGAGGACGGTGGCGCCCATGCCGATCAGGACGTCGTCCCCGACCGTGCAGCCGTGCAGCACGGCGTTGTGCCCGACCGTCACCCGCTCGCCGACGGTCACGGGGAAGCCCGGGTCGACGTGGACGGTGCAGTTGTCCTGGATGTTGCTGTCGGCGCCGAGGGCGACGGGGCCGCAGTCGGCGCGCAGCACGGCGTGGTACCAGACGCTCGAGCCGGCCGCCAGGGTGACGTCCCCGAGCACGACGGAGGTCGGCGCGGTGAAGGCCTCCGGGTCGACGTCCGGCTCCTTGCCGCCCACTCCGGCGATCAGCGCCCGCTCCGCCATGACCCTCTCCTCACCCCGTACCGGCCTGCTGCAGGGCACGGTAGTGGGTGGACACCGGCGCCGCGCCCGCGTGGGGCCAAGATCACACGCGAACGGCCCCCGGCCGGAGCCGGGGGCCGTCGTATGCCCTGCCGTGGTGCGCGAAGCGGTGCCGCCTACTCCGCCGCGACCGCCTCGGTCTCGGCGGGCCGCCCGGCGGCCTCGGCGGCGTCCTGCGCGGCCCCGGCCCTCTTGGCCTTGATCCGCATCACGACGAACGAGCCCAGGCCGAAGAGCAGGGCGGCGACCAGCCCGAGCCAGGAGAACTTCTTCAGCCACTCCTCGGCGACCTTGCCCACGGAGTAGATCACCGCGACCGTACCGCCGGCCCAGACGATGCCGCCGAGGACGTTGGCGATCAGGAACTTCCAGTACGGCATCCGCAGCACGCCCGCGAGCGGGCCGGCGAAGATCCGCAGCAGCGCGATGAAACGGCCGACGAAGACGGCCCACATGCCCCACTTCTGGAACGACCGCTCGGCGGTGGCCACGTGGTGCGGGCCGAAGTGCTTGGGGAACTTGCGGCCGAGCCAGTCCAGCAGCGGCTTGCCGCCCTTGCGGCCGATGAGATAGCCGATCGAGTCGCCGATGATCGCGCCGGCGACGGCGCAGGCGCCCAGGACGTACGGATTGATGTGGTCCTGCGTGGCGGCGAGCAGCGTGGCGCTGACGAGGACGATCTCACCGGGGAGCGGGATGCCCAGGCTCTCCAGCCCGATGACCCCGCCCACCAGGAGGTAGACGGCGATCGCCGGAACTGTCTCGAGCCACTCCTGGATGTGCAACGCCGGTTCCTCCCGGTTGAACGACCTGCTTCCCGCCGCGCGCCGGCACGGCGCACCGCAAAAAGCCTACTGGAGGTAAGGACACCCGAAGAGGCTCCGCGGTTGAGGCGGGGCGACACTTTGTTCGGTCACACGGCCTGCGCCCCTCCGGCCGCCGGCCGGCCCGTCGCCTCCGGTGCCGCGCCACGCCACGCCACGCCACCTGCGACGATCACATCCGGCACGCGAACGACGTGATGCAACGCACAGGCCGGAGGAGACACGGTGACGGCCCTCCCGTAACAAGGGGGAAGCCCCGAAGCGCACCCGCGCTTCGGGGCTTCCCCCTTCTTTCCTACCGGGCCGGTTCTACGAGTTGGGCCGCAGCGTCCACACGACGGTCATCTCGCCGGTCACGGCGCCGTCCTCGCGCGTGATCGAGATGTGCACCGGGAACTCCGGCCGCTCGCCGGCGTCCAGCTCGGCGATCACCTCGTCGGCCGGGCGGCCGAGCACGGCGGTGGCGGTGACCGGGCCCATGGCGAGCTTCTTGTAGCCGATCTCGGCGCGCACGGCCAGCGGGACGGCGCGGGAGAGCTCGGAGCCGAAGGCGGCCAGGACGATCGCGCCGCTGGCGGACTCGGCGAGGGTGAACATCGCTCCGGCGTGCGGGCCGCCGACGTGGTTGTGGTACTCGGGCTGGTCGGGCAGGTGGATGACGGCGCGCTCGGCGGTGATCTCACCGAAGGTCAGGTTGAGCGTGCGGACCATGGGCACGGTGGCCGCGAGGGCCTCGCCGATCGAGGGCAGGGTTTCGGACATGCCGGTAAGTTACCAGTCAGTAGCACACCCGGGAAGGGGTACGGATCACAAGCCCCGCCGCACCCTCTAGGGTTATCCGCCATGTGGCCAGGACAGCAGTCGCCCGGGGGCGAGCAGAACCCGCAGGACCCCAACCGGAACCCGTACGCGCAGCCCGGTTACCCGCAGCAACCGAACCCCTACCAGCAGCCGGGATACCAGCAGCCGAACCCCTACCAGCAGGGCGGACAGCCGCCCGGGCCGGCGGGGCCGGTAACGCCGCCCGGGCAGTGGGCCGGGCCGGGCGCACCCGGCGGGTCGCAGCCGCCGGGCGACGGCCGCAACAAGCGCACCACGGTGATCGCGATCTCGGCGGCCGTGGCGGTGGTGATCGCGGCCGGGGTGACCGGCGCGGTCGTCCTCACCGGCGGCGAGAAGGACGACAAGACGACGACCGAGGCCAAGGAGAGCGCCAAGCCGTCGGCGTCCTCCCCCGCCTCGTCCTCGCCGGGCGGAGGCGGCGAGGACAACCCGCGGGCGGGCGGCGACATCAAGCCGGTCGTCAGCGGCTGGAAGGTGGTCCAGAACCCCAAGCGGCACGTGGTCTTCGACGTGCCCGCCGAGTGGAGCGTGGCGTCCACGGGAAGCGGCGTGGTCGTTCCGGACGACACCGGCAAGGACAAGGACGGCATGGCCGAGGCCATGTCCTCCCCCGCCTACTTCCAGGAGACCCGGTGCGTCAGGACGAACGACAAGGGCATCCAGCTGAACCACGAGGCCGGCATCACCGGGGCCAAGGGCGCCCAGGGCGCCAAGAACCTTGAGGAGGCCGCGGAGAACGCCGCCGCGAGCTGGGCCTGGGCGATGTTCGACCAGAAGAAGCAGGGCCACCTCAACATCGGCAAGCCCTCCGCCTTCAAGAGCGACCACGGCATCACCGGCTTCACCGCGATGACCACGGCCACCGACGTCCCCAAGAGCCACAAGTGCTCCAGCGACGGCAAGGCGTACGCGGTGGCCTACAAGGACGACACCGGCGACCTCAACACCTGGATCTTCGCGGGCATCAAGTCCGAGAAGGACGAGGTGCCCGAGGAGACCATCAAGAAGATCATGAGCACGCTGCGGCCGCTGAAGTCCTCCTGAGGGCCGCACTCCTTCTGAACCGGCCCTCGCCGTCAGCCGATGCCGAACGAGCCGCCCGGCGGCTCCGGCGAGGCGACCGCGTCCGCGTCACCCACCGGCACGGCCCCCGCGGCGAACCGCGCCAGCCCCGGACCGTCCTCGACGCGGGCCGGGAAGGCGTCGGCGGCGGCGCGGCGGGCGAGCACGGCGAGGGGCAGCTCGGTGTCCGCCGCCACGAGCACGGCGTTGCCGAAGCGGCGGCCCCGCAGCATCGGGCCTTCCGCGATCAGGCACAGGTGGGGGAAGACGGCCGCGTACGTGGCCACCTGCCCGCGCAGGAAGTCGAACGGCGCGCCGTCGGCGAGGTTGGCCACATAGCGGCCGCCGGGGCGCAGCACGCGCGCGGCGGTACGGGCGTACTCGAGCGAGGTGAGGTGCGCGGGCACGCGCGAGCCGCCGAAGACGTCCGCGACGATCACGTCGGCGGAGTCGTCGGGGGCGGCCTCCAGCGCGGCCCGGGCGTCCCCCGCCGTCACCTCGACGCCCGAGCCCTCGGGCAGCGGGAGGTGCTCGGCGACCAGGGCGATCAGGCCGCGGTCGGCCTCGACCACGCGCTGGCGGGAGCCGGGCCGGGTGGCGGCGACGTAGCGGGGCAGGGTGAGCGCCCCACCGCCCAGGTGCAGCAGGTCCAGCGGGGCGCCCGGCTCGCCGGTCGTGTCGAGGACGTGGGCGAGCCTGCGGGCGTACTCGAACTCGAGGTGGGTGGGGTCGTCGAGGTCTACGTAGGACTGGGGCGCGCCGTTCACGGTCAGCAGCCAGGCCCGCTGCCGGTCCACGTCGGGCATCAGCTTGGCGGTGCCCCAGTCCACGTCACGGCTCACGGGTATCGATGCGTCCACCCGTTCATTGTCGGGGATCGCGGGCGTCCTTCGTCCCGCTAAGGGGGCTCTCCGTCGGCGGCGTGCTGCGCCAGGCCGAGCCGGAAGCCGTCCATCCATGTCTGGGTCATATGGCGGATGACCATCTTCAGCTGCTGGGCGGTCAGTACCTTCTCCAGATGCCCTTGCCTGAGCGCGAGCCGCGCCCGGCGTTCGGCCGCCACGAACAACGCCATCTGATCAGCCCTTTCGAACGCCCCTTCCCTCCGCTCTTCCATGGCAGCAACCCTAGGACGGGCCCTGCGCCAGGGCACGTGAGTTTCGGCCCGCGCGACGGCCGGCGTCGGTTACGCTCCTTCGATGCTCGACACCGCCGTTCCCTCCCCGGGCCTCGCCGCGCGCTGCGTACGGGCGCTGCGCTCGCCGTGGTTCCGGCTGGGGCTGCTGCTCGCGCTGCTCGGCGGCGCGGTGGCGGGCGTGCTGGTCCTGCGGCCGGAGCGGCTGCTGACCGGCGGCTGGCCGACGCACCTGTCCGGCGGCAGCGCCCTGGTGCTGTTCGCGGCGGCCTACGGGCTGTGCACGGCGGCGTTCGTGCCGCGGCCGGTGCTCAGCATCGCGGCGGGCGCGCTGTTCGGTGCCCCGCTGGGCACGGCGGCGGCCGTCGTGGGGACGGTGCTGGGCTCGGCCGTCTCGTTCGGCCTGGGGCGGCTGCTGGGGCAGGAGGCGCTGCGGCCGCTGCTGCGGGGGCGCTGGCTGAAGGCCGCCGACCGGCAGCTGAGCCGGCACGGCTTCCGGTCCATGCTGGCCATCCGGCTCTTCCCCGGAGTGCCGTTCGCCGCGGCGAACTACTGCGCCGCCGTCTCCCGGATGGGGTGGCTCCCCTTCCTGCTGGCGACGGGGGCGGGTGTCGTCCCCACCACGGCCGCCTATGTGATCGCGGGCAGTCACGCCACGTCGCCGACCTCGGTGCCGTTCCTGGGGGCCATGGCCTTCATCGCCGTCACCGGCATCGCGGCGGTCGTGGTGGCCTGGTGCAGGCGGGGCCGTGGCCGGGCCGGACGTGGCGGAAGCGACGGAAGCGGCCTGGAAGGCTGATTCGGGACGATCCCCCGCGTCGCCCCGAATCAGCGGCACAGCGGCGTCCGCCCTGCTCAGCGGGCGGGACAACCGACTGTCCCCTGAGTATATTGGCTCGGAGCCAGTCAACGCAGGAGTAAGCGCATGTCTCCCCGCAGCGCGGCGGTCAACGAGGAGTTGCGCCGCCGGTCCCGAGAGCGGCTGTTGCAGGCCACCGTCGAGCTGGTGGACGAGCGCGGGTACGAGGCGACGACGCTGGCGGACATCGCGGACCGGGCCGGAGCGGCACGCGGACTGGTCTCCTACTACTTCCCCGGCAAGCGGCAGTTGCTGCAGTCGGCCGTGCACCGGCTGATGCACCGGGAACTCGCCGCGGGCCTGGAGCGGGAGCCCTGCACCACGGACGGGCGCGAGCGCCTCGCGCGGGCCATCGACGCGATCCTGGGGCTCGCGCGGGACCGGCCCCGCCTGATGCGCACCCATATGGCGGGGATGCTGACCGCGGAGGGCTTCATCCAGTGCCCGGAGCAGCAGCGCCTGGCGTTCCTGCTGCGCGACACCGTCGCGCGCTACGGCTCCGCCGACCCGGACACCGACTACCGCATGCTGCGCGCCCTGTTGATGGGCGCGGTCGTGGCGATCCTGCTGCCCGGTGCGCCGATGCCCGCCGAGCAGCTGCGGGCCGAGCTGTTCCAGCGCTACGGGCTCGCCTGGGGGCTCGGCGTGCCCCCCTCGGCCGAGCCGCCGGCGGAAGGCTTCTGAGACCCGCCGCGCCCGGTCCCCCGGTGGCCGCGGCCCACCTGCCGTCCCCCCGTTCCCCGTGCGATGCTGGAGTCACTCGCGGGACCGCGCGGGAAGGAGCCCTTCGTGCTTCGTGTCGCAGTCGTCGGATCGGGACCGAGCGGCGTCTACACCGCCCAGGCCCTGCTGGAACAGCAGACCGTCCCCGCGGTGACGGTGGACGTGCTGGACCGGCTGCCGTGCCCGTACGGGCTGGTGCGCTACGGCGTCGCCCCCGACCACGAGAAGATCAAGTCGTTGCAGCGCAACCTGCGCACGGCCCTGGAGCGGCCGGGCGTGCGCTTCCTGGGCAACGTCCCGGTCGGGGACGGGCCGGGGGCGCTGTCCCCGAGGCTGCTGCCGGAGCTCTACCACGCGGTGGTCTACTGCGTGGGCGCGGCGAGCGACCGGCGGCTGGGCATTCCCGGCGAGGACCTTCCCGGGAGCTTCTCGGCCACCGAGTTCGTCTCCTGGTACAGCGCCCATCCGGACGCCGCGCCGGGCGGGTTCGTGCTCGCCGCCCGCTCGGCCGTGGTCATCGGGGTCGGCAACGTGGCCGTCGACGTGGCGCGGGTACTGGCCCGCGGCGCGGACGAGTTGCGGCGCACGGACGTGCCGGACGCGGCGCTGGCGGCGCTCGCCGACAGCCGGGTGACGGACGTCCACATGGTGGGCCGGCGCGGCCCGGCGCAGGCGAAGTTCACCACCAAGGAGCTGCGCGAGCTGGGCACGCTGCCGGGCGCCCGGACGCTCGTGACGCCCGGCGAGGCGGCCCTCGACCCGGCCTGGGCGGATCCCTCGGCGCTGCCGGCGGCCGTGCGGCGCAACGTGGAGGTGCTGCGGGAGTGGTCCACGGCCCCGCCCGCGGGCAGCGGGCGGCGGATCCGGATGCGGTTCTTCCTGCGGCCGGTGGCGTTGCTGGGCGACGACGCCGTGCGCGCGGTGCGCTTCGAGCGGACGGCCGTCGACGAGCGGGGCGCGCTGGTGGGGACCGGCCGGTACGAGGAGATCGAGGCGCAGTTGGTGCTGCGGTCGGTGGGCTACCGCGGTGTGCCGATCCCCGGGCTGCCGTTCGACGCCGAGCGCGGGACGGTCCCGCACGACCGGGGCCGGGTGCTCCGGGAGGGGGCGCCGTCGCCGGGCGAGTACGTCGCGGGCTGGATCAAGCGCGGGCCGACGGGTGTGATCGGCACCAACCGCCCGTGCGCCAAGGAGACGGTGGCCTCGCTGCTCACGGACGCCGAGGCGCTCATGGCCCGCCGGCCGGCGGACGACCCGGCGCGGGCGCTGCGGGCGGCGGGCGTGGAGCCGGTGGAGTGGCCGGGCTGGCTGGGCATCGAGGCGGCGGAGGCGGCGCTCGGCGAGCGGCTGGGCCGGGGGACGGTGAAGATCGCCGACTGGGACGGGCTGCTCGCGGCCGCGCGCGGACGGGACTCCTGACCGGACCCCGTCCGCGCGGACCGTCTCACCGTCCGTCCCCGGACGGGGCGATCAGACCTGCGCGGGCAGGTGGGCCAGGAAGTCCAGCAGCGCGGCGTTGACCTCCTCGGGGCGCTCCTGCTGGGTCCAGTGGCCGCAGCCGGGAAGGGTGATGCTGCGGTGCAGCCTGGGGGCCGTGACCTTCAGCGAGTCCAGCAGCTCCGCGATGCCGGGGAAGGACCGCACCAGGTCGCGGTCGCCCGCCATGAACAGCGCGGGGACGTCGATGACGCGGCCGTCGAAGGGGGCGAGGAGCTCCCAGTTCCGGTCGATGTTGCGGTACCAGTTCAGGCCGCCGGTGAAGGCGCGCTCGCCGTGCTCGTCGAACTCGCGGACGAAGGCGTGGATGTCGTCCTCGGACAGCCAGGAGGGCAGCCGGTCCGGCTCCCGCATGGTGTCCAGCAGGCTGGCGCCCTCGGGGACGACCCACGGGCGGGGCGGGGCGGTCGCCGGGCTGTCGCCCGAGGCGCCGAACAGGATGCGGCGGAACGTACCCGCCGGGTCCTGCGCCAACTCGCCGTCGGCCAGGCCCTGTTCCTGGAAGTAGTTCTGGTAGAACCCGTCGCCGAGCAGCTCCCGCAGGGCGGCGAGCGGGGAGACCGGGCCGCGCGGGACGTGCGGGACGCTCAGCCCGGCGACGCCGCGTACGACGTCGGGGCGCAGCAGGGCCGTCGTCCAGGCGACGGGCGCGCCCCAGTCGTGGCCGACGACGACGGCGCTCTCCTCGCCCAGCGCGTGGATCAGGCCGATCACATCGCCCGTCAGGTGCAGCAGGCTGTAGGCGTCGACGTCCTCCGGCTGCTCGCTGCGGGCGTAACCGCGCTGGTCGGGGGCGACGACGCGGTAGCCCGCCTCGGCCAGCGGGCCGAACTGGTGCCGCCAGGAGTACCAGCATTCGGGGAAGCCGTGCAGGAGCAGGACCAGCGGCCCGCGCCCCTGTTCGGCGATGTGCAGTCTGACGCCGTTCACCTCGACGAAGCGGTGCTCGACCGCGCTGACGTGTCCGCTGGTCACGTGTCCTCCTGACGTCGCCCTGCCGGGCCGTTCGATACGCCGTCAACGACGCCCGCCGCCACCTTTGTTCCTGAAGATGATCGACGAATCGCATCCGGCCTGAGAGAGTGCTTGTATGACACAGCGGAATGTACGCGCCGACGGTGCCGGTGGTCAGGATGCCCTCGTCCGCCGCGCGAAGGAAGAGGCGGTCCTGCGGCTGGCCGGGCGACGGAACGTCGATCTCGACCTCGGGGCCGTGGCCGACGCCTCGGGCACCGAAATCACCCGGCTGCGCGAGCACTTCCCCGACGAGGAGGCGCTGCTGACCGCGCTGATCCTCGACGCCTACAACGCGATGAGCGACAGCGCCGAGGCCGGGGCCGCCCGGGCCGGGGCCGCGGGCGCCGGCCTGCTGGAGCGGTGGGTCGCGGTCTGCGCTGGCGTACGGGGCTGGGCGCTCGCCCACCCCGACGAGTACGCCCTGATCTGGGGGCAGCCGGTGCCCGGCTACAGCGCTCCCCCGGAGACGATGGCCGCCGGCGCGCGCACGGTGCTGGCCCTCGTCGCGGTCCTCCGGGACGCGCAGAAGGAGGACCGGCTGGTGGAGCACGCGGACGGCCCGCCGCTGTCCGAGGGCATGCTCCGCACCACGGAGAGCCTCGCCGCCGGGCTGCTGGAAGGATTGCCCCACTCCACCATCGCCCGCATGCTTGTCATTTGGACCCAGCTTCACGGTATGGTCGGATTCGAGGTGTACGGCCACATCGCGGGCGTCGCGGCGGATCCCGCCGCCTTCTTCGAGCACGCGGCCGCGTCGATGGGCGAGTTCGTCGGACTGCCCCGCTGACCCGCCGGCCACCCACCAGGGCCGTCCGGCCCCTTGCAAGCCGGTCGTCAGCAGCATGTCAGCACACTTGCCCATAGTCGGCGTCACAACGTTTTTCTCATGAGGGAGACATGTGATGCTCGCAGCCGAACAGACCGTGCTGGACTGGCCGTTCCCCCGGACGGCCTCGGGCTGCCCGGCTTCGGTGCTCGCCGAGCTGCGTGAAGGTCCGCCGTGCGCGGTACGACTCCCGGCCGGCACGGCGGAATCACGACGCGCCTGGCTCGTCACCAAGCACGCCGACGTCCAGCAGGCGCTCAAGGATCCACGGCTGAGCGCCGACGAGCTGCTGCCCGACGCCCCGGTGCGCATCCAGGTGCCCCCGGGGCAGCGGCCGAGTTCCTTCCTGCGGATGGACGATCCCGAGCACTCCAGACTCAGAGGGATGATCGCCACCGAGTTCACCGCCCGCCGGGTGAAGGGGCTGGCCCCCGCGGTGCAGCGGCTGATCGACGATCTCCTGGACGACCTGGCCGGCCGGCCGCAGCCGACCGATCTGCACGACGCCTTCTCCCGGAAGCTGCCGACGCTGGTCATCGCCCGCCTGCTGGGGGTGCCGGACGAGGACTCCCCCTACTTCATCGAGAAGACGCAGGTCACCATCTCCCAGGGCGACCCGGAGCGTTCGTACGCCGCCTACCAGGACATGACGCGCTACCTGGGCGAGCTGGCCACCCGGAAGCTGACCGAGCCGCAGGACGACCTGATGAGCCGGCTGGCCACCCGGCACCTGGCGACGGGCGCCATCGACCTCGACGAGCTCGTGGGCATCGCCCGGCTCGTCCTGGTCGCCGGCCACGAGACCACCACCAACCAGATCGCCCTGAACATCCTCAGCCTGCTGCGGGACGACGAGCTGCGGGCGAAGGTGCTGGCCGACGACGGCGCGCGCATCCCCCGTTTCATCGAGGAGTCGATGCGCTACTGGTCGATCTCCCAGGACGCCATCGTCCGGCTGGCCGTCGAGGAGTTCGAGCTCGGCGGCGTCACCATGCGCGCGGGCGACGCGGTGGTCATCTCGATCCCGGCGGCCAACCACGACCCCTCGGTCTTCCCCGACCCCGGCCTTCTCGACGTCGACCGCGACACCAGCAAGCACATGCAGTGGGGCAACGGGCCGCACTTCTGCCAGGGCGCCCCGCTGGCACGCCTGGAGATGGAGCTCGCCCTGCGCGGCCTCTTCGGGCGCTTCCCCGACCTGCGCCTGGCCACGGACGACCCCGACAGCCTGTTCCGCATCGGCACGGTCTTCCACGGAGTCAGCCGCCTGCCCGTCACCTGGTGACCCCCGGCGCCTTCCAGATCTCCCCGCGGCCCGGGCCCTTCCGGCGCGCCACGGGACCGACGAAACCCCCGGTCGAACCCAGCAGGAGTAACAGCGGATGAGCGCTGACACGTACACGCAACCCGCCGAGACGGCCGTGGAGGAATCCACGACGGCGGCCAAGAGCCCCTCCTGGGGGGCGCTCGCGGTGGTGATGGTGGGAACCTTCATCACCGTCCTCGACTACTTCATCTCCAACGTCGCCGTGCCCTCCATCCAGAAGGACCTGGGGGCCAGCTCGGCACAGGGCCAGATGATGATCGTCGGCTACGGCGTGGCCTTCACCGCCGGAATGATCACCGGCGGCAAGATCGGCGACCTCTACGGCCGCCGCCGGATGTTCGTGCTGGGCCTGGCGCTGTTCACCCTGGCCTCGGCCGGCTGCGGGCTCGCCCCGTCCGCCGAGGTCCTCATCGGGCTGCGGGTCGCCCAGGGCGCCGCCGCCGCGCTGATGGTCCCGCAGGTGCTGGGCATCATCGGCTCGGTCTACGACGGGCCCAGCCGCGGCAAGGCGTTCACCGTCTACGGCCTGGTGGTCGGCCAGGCGGCCGTGTTCGGCCAGGTGATCGGCGGCGTGCTGATCACCGCCGACGTGGCGGGCCTGGACTGGCGGTCCATCTTCCTGATCAACGTCCCGATCGGCGTGGTGGCCCTGGCCTACGCCACCCGGGTCATCCCCGAGTCCCGGGGTGCGGACGGGGCGCGCCTGGACGGCCTCGGCGCGCTGCTGACGACGGCGGCCCTCGTGCTCGTGGTGTACGCGCTGGTGCAGGGCCGCGAGGAGGACTGGCCGGCCTGGAGCTGGGCGTGCCTGGGCGGCGGCGTGGTGCTGTTCGCCGCGGCTGTGGCCCATTTCCGCCGGCGGGGCGCCCAGGGCCGCAGCCCGCTGATCGACCTCACCCTGTTCCGGGTGCGCAGCTTCTCGGTCGGCCTGTCCGCCACGCTGTCGTACTTCCTGGCCATGGGCTCGTTCTTCTACCTGCTCGCGCTCTATCTGCAGCAGGGCCGGGGGCTCACACCGCTGGAGTCGGGCCTGCTGTTCTTCGCGCTCGGCGCGGGCTTCTTCGGCTCCTCGCTGATGTCGCCCAAGATCGGCGCCCGGGTGGGGCAGCAGCTGCCGGCCGTGGGCACGCTGACGCTGGCCGTCGGCTATGTGCTGGTGGGGGTGACGGTCGCGGAGTCGGGTGAGAGCACCTCCGTGCTCTGGCTCGTCCCCTCGCTGATCATCGCCGGCGCCGGCATGGGAATGACCACCGGTCCGCTCACCAACACCGTGCTCTCGGGCATCGACCCCGAGCACGCGGCCTCGGCCTCCGGAGCGCTCAACACGGCTCAGGAGGGCGGCGCGGCCATCGGCGTCTCGATCGCGGGCACCGTCTTCTTCCCCGCGCTCGGCGCGGCCCTGCCCGGCGACTACCCGCACGCCTTCGACATGGCCCTGATCCCGCTGGTGGCCTTCTGCCTGACGTCCGCCGCCCTGATGCAGCTGCTGCGCCGCCGCGCCGCACGCTGACCCCGAGGGGGCCCGGCCGGAGCACCGGCCGGGCCCCTTCGGCCACGACCCCTGCTACGACCCGGAGGCCCGCCATGCCATTCGTCGGCACAAGGGACGGCACGAGACTCTTCTACAACGACTGGGGCACCGGCCGGCCGGTGATCCTGCTCGGTACGGCCATGATGAACTCCCGGATGTGGGAGTTCCAGGCGCCCTACCTCGTACGGCACGGAATGCGGTGCGTCACCTACGACCGGCGCGGCTGCGGCCGTTCGGACTGGCCGTGGGACGGCTACGACTACGACACCCTGGCCGACGACCTCGCGGACCTGATGGAGCACCTGGACCTGCGCGACGCGGCCCTCGTGGGCTACGCGGTGGGCGGCGGCGAGGCGGTGCGCTATCTGACCCGCCACGGCGCGGACCGCGTGGCGCGGCTGGCGCTCGTCGCCTCGACCACGCCGTTCCTGATGAGGACCGAGGACAACCCCGACGGCCTGGACATCGCCCTCTTCGAGGAGATGGCCGGCGCGATGGCCCGGGACCGGGCCGCCTGGATGACCTCCCTCGGCGCGTCGTTCTTCGGCGGCCCGGAGGCCGGCGAGGACGGGCCGGCGGCGGTCTCCCCGGAGCTGGCCGACTGGATGACGCGCATCGCCCTCGACTCCTCGCCGCGGGCCGCGGCGGAGATCTACCGGACGCTGTTCACCGAGGACCAGCGGGCCGAGGTCGCCAAGGTGGGCGTGCCCACGCTCGTCGTCCACGGCGACGCCGACGCGGGCGCCCCCTTCCCCCTGTGCGGCCCCAGGACCGCGGACCTCGTCCCGGACAGCGCCTTCCTCCGCTACGAGGGCGCGGCGCACGGCCTCTTCGCCACGCACGCGGACCGGCTCAACGAGGATCTCCGCACGTTCCTGGCGGCATGACCGCCGAGAAGCCCCCGGGGCCCGTGGTCCCGGGGGCTGCCTCGGCGGACGGCCGTGCCGTCAGCCGGTCATCGGCCGGTGGCCGGGGCGAGCCGCTCGGCGTCGGCCAGCGCCTGCCCGAGCCCGGAGAACTCGCCGACGGCGACGCGGTGTCCGACCTCCATCAGCATCGGCAGGTCGGAGATGTGGTCGCCGTAGCCGAAGCAGTCCGCCGGGTCGATGTCCGGGTAGCGGGCGAGCAGCTGCCGGACGACCGTGCGCTTGCCCTCCCCGATGACCGGCTCGCCCAGGAGCCGCCCGGTGAAGACGCGGCCGCAGCGTTCCATGCGGGCGCACAGCACGTGCCGGGCGCCGACCGTCTCGGCCAGGGGCGCCAGCAGCGCCGGTATCGACCCGGAGACCAGGACGACGGCGGCACCCTCGGCGCGGTGGCGGTCGAGCCGGACGAGGGTGCCGGCGACGAAGAAGTTCCCGTCCGTCAGGCGTTCGGACAGCCAGCGGCGGCCCCAGGCCTCGACCTCGGCGGCCGGCTCGCCCCGCCAGGCCCGGTAGTACACGCGGTTGGCCTCCTCACGGGAGACCCCGGCGGCCGTCTCGGCCACCAGCCGCTCCCGTAACTCCCCGGCCCGGCGGGCGCCCTCGGCGCCGTATCTGACCTCGAGATAGAAGCGGAGAAACTCGAATGGACTCTTGCAGGTGATCAGGGTCTCGTCCACGTCGCAGAAGACCAGACGCTCAGGTCGTGACAAGGGAGGACTCCTTGGGCTCGGTGAGGACGGCTTCGGCGTAGGCGTTGGCCGCGGCTTCGGGGTCGAGGACGCCGTGCGCGGCGATGGTGTGCACGTCGCGCCAGCACCGCTGGAGTTCGCCCTCCCCGCTGCGGGCGTGCACGCCGCCGGTCCTGAAGAGCCGTTCGACGGCCTTGACCAGAAGGTTCGTGGCGGCGGCGGCGTCGCGCCGGTTGCTGGCGACGGTCCGTTCGGTGACGCCGTCGAGGTCCGCGCGCAGGGCGGCGGACCGCAGCAGGAGCCCGGCGGCCTCGACGTCGCCGGCGGACCGGGCGAGGGTGCGGTGGAGCGCGAGGGTGTCGCGGCCGGACGCGGCGTGGTCGGCGCGCAGCCGGGCGGCGGCCCAGCGCGACCACACCTCGAGCGCGTGCCGGGCGGCGCCGAGCGCCGACGCGGCGAAGACGATGCCTCCGACGAGCTGCGCCGGCACGGTGTGGCAGCGGGCGCGGCCCGGCCCGCTCACGCCGTTCATCAGGTCCGCCATCAGGAAGGACCGATGGTCCGGGACGAAGGCGGCGTTGACGACGACGGTGTTGCTGCCCGTGGCCCGCAGGCCCGTGCTGTGCCAGGAGTCGCGCACCGTGAAGTCGCTCCGGGGCACGGCGTGGAGGCGGACGGCGGGCCCGTCGGCGCGGGGATCGCGGGCGGCCAGCAGCGCCCAGTCGGCGAAGTCGACGCCGCTGAGGCACTCCCACTCGCCGCCGAGCGTCCAACCGCCCGGCACGGGCTCGGCACCGCCCGAGGGGGTCACCGCGGCGGCGATGCGCACGTCGGGGCCCGCGGACCAGAGGTCGTGCTGCCCCTGGGGCGGCAGGTAGGCCGCGAAGCGGCTGTGGGCGGCCCACAGGGCCGCGCACCAGGCGGCGGACGCGTCCGCGTCGGCGACGCCGGCGACCGCGGTGACCAGGTCGGTGAAGGTTCCCTCGGTTCCACCCAGGGCGCGGGGCGCGAAGTAGCGGGGGAACCCGGCCTCGGTCAGGAGCCGCACCGTCTCGGGGGCGAGCCGGCGGTCCTCCTCGGCGCGTGCGGCGTGGGCCGACGCGGAGGCGACGACGTCCGGCGACCAGGCGGCCGGGGCGATGTCGTCCCGACCGGCGCGTCGCGGTGCGTACTGCGAGTGGAACATGTAGTGCGCTCCTTGGCTCAACAACTATAATTCCTTCATGCAGGTATGTTCCTTGCCTGGATCACTGCTCGACGACCATCAGCCCAACTCTCCTCAAGGAGGCGCGCCTTGGCCAGACAAGCGCGGGCCCTGCGCACCTACGACCGGGTCCTCGACGCGGCCGCGAACGAGTTCGCGCAGAACGGTTACGCCCGGACCAATCTGCAGAACGTGGCGGACCGGACGGGCCTGACCAAGGGCGCGGTGTACGGACACTTCTCCTCCAAGGAGGAGCTGGCCGCGGTCATCGTGGCCCACCTGGACTCGGTCACCGACGATCTGCTGGGAAGCGTCAGGGAGAGCACCGTCCCGGCCTTCGACCGGCTGCGACGCCTGATCCTGTCGCTGGCCGAGCTGTTCGAGCGGGACATGCGCGTCCGGGCCGCCCTCCGCCTGGCCCTGGAGACGGCGCAGGCCGACGCCAAGCCGCCGCAGATCCTCGACGAGGTACAGGGCAGGACACGGGCGCTGGTGGACGAGATGCGGAACGAGGGGTGCCTGGACCCGTCACTGCCGGCCGGGGCCGTCGCGGATCTGGTGACCGCCGCCGTCTTCGGCACGCACTACACGGCCACGGCCTGCGGACAGGAGAACCTGAGCGGCAGGGTGCACGCCATGTGGGAGGTCCTGACCCGTACGGTCATCACGTCCGGGAGTCGCTGATGCCCGGCTCAGTCGGCGGTGCCGCAGAGCAGGACCCGGCTGCCGCCGACCGGAGCCGCGCCCGTCTGCGCACACACCCACGTCAGGGTGGCCGTGGCCACCGCAGATCCCCCCTGGACCGCCGCGATCCGCATGCGTACCGGATCATCGGGGTCCGCCCCCGGCTCGTACATCTCGGTCACGAGGCGGACCGGCTCGTCCAGTTCGGCGAAGGCCGCGCAGTCCACCACGGCGCCGGCCAGCGCGTAGGACCGTCCGCCGTCCGCCGGCGATCCGTTCTCGTGCAGGCGGAGATAGCCCAGCTGCCGGAAACCCTCCAGGATCACCATGAGCGGCAGATGGTCGGTGGGGTGATCGAAGAGGATCGCGTGGTTGGGGTCCGCCCGCAGCAGCCACTCGCCGGGCCTCTCCCCCGGCTCGAGCACGCAGTCCTTCGTCCGCAGCCGGCCCACGCTGGGCGCCGGCCCGGTCCGGCGGCGGAGCGGTGGCCGGGCCGGCGCGGCACCGTCCGGCGGATGCCCCTCACCGGTCTTTCTCGTCAGATTGCGGAGCAGGGAGTAGCTCCGGTCGTCGACCACGAAGGCCGCGATGCTCCCCCGCCCGCAGACCCGGCCGCCCACCGTCAGCTTCACCTCCAGCCGCATGCCGTACCGGCGTGGCGGGCGGTTGTCCTCCCACGCCCATCTCACATCCAGCAGTACGGGCAAGGGGGTCCCGCCGACCCTCAGGAGCTCGGGGTCGTAGATCTCGAAGTCCAGGTCACGGCCGACGAAGCGATGGCCGAGCGGGATGCCGAAGTGCACATGGCCGACGTAGAGCAGGGCCTGACGAATCGTTTCCGCGAACAACATCGGGTCGGCCAGACCGTTGTCGTCGGGATGATAGAGCGCATGGTCGCGTGGCCACTGGGCCGCGACCACGAAACCGCCGTCACTCTCCCGGACACCGTCGGTGACGAACACCTCCGCCACCGCCGCTCGGTGGACGAGCTGGCGGGATATAGGCTGTAAGAACGTGAGTTGGGGAGTACCGAGGGGGGCCGTCTCCGGATCGCCGGGAATGCCGACACCCTCCATCGGTACCGCCGAGCGCTGCTGCATGCTTCCTCCGCCCAGATCGACGTGCGACGCCGTGAAATTCTGTTCGAGGTCTAGGGTGCGCAGAACAAATATACCTTTGAGAAGGTATATTACAAGGAGGGGGTGACACAAAAGTGCAGCAGGTTGTCATAGAGCACAGAGAGGCACCATGAAGACCGATAAGAGTGAGCGAAACGGGCATCCTGGTTCCGTATCCACCGACGGAGCCCGGGAGTTGAAGCAGGAGCGGGCCATCCGGACCCGAGGGGTGATCCTCAACGCCGCGGCGTGCGCCTTCGCCGAGCGGGGCTTCCCCGACGTCACCATCGTCGACATCGCCGACCGGGCCGCCATGACCAAGGGCGCGGTCTACTTCCACTTCGGCAACAAGGAAGCGCTCGCGGTCGCGGTGACCGAGGAGTTCTACCGCCGGCTGGCCGAGGTCGTCCGGCCCGCCCTGGACTCCGACCTGCCCCCGCTGGAGAAGGTCACCGGCCTTCTCATGCGCGTCGCCGTCTCCTTCCGGGACGACCCCGCCATCCAGGCGGGCGCCCGGCTGCAGATCGAACGCCCCTACATCAGCGCCCCGTTGCCCGTGCCGTACGTGAACTTCACCCAGCTCCTGGCCGATCTGCTGGGGCAGTGCCAGCAGCAGGCCCAGCTGCCCGAGGGCGCGAAGCCGGAGGCGCTGGCCCGGGTCCTGCGGTCCGCGCTCTTCGGCGCCCAGCACATCTCCTGGGTGCTGGCGAACCGCGAGGACATCGTCGAGCGGACCGAGGAGATCATCGAGGTCATGCTGCCCGCGGCGCGCTGAGGCGTCGCACCGGCCCTAGTCCATGAGGGCGGCCTCCACCCACCTGCGCACACCCCGCGCCCTCATCCGGTGCAGCCGTCCGACGGACTCGGCGACCTCGTGCGAACCGCCGACCGCCAGGAACTTCTCCCGCACCAGCTGCGAATGCCGGGCGCGGGTGTCGGGGCCGGCCGCGCCGACCGGTATGAGACGCTCCCGGGTCACGGTCCGGCCGTCCACCAGCCGCACGGTGACCCGCGCGCCGGTGGCCTTGGTGGACCGGGAGAAGTCCCGGCCGTCCATCTCCACGGAGCCGACCAGGTCCACCAGTTCGTCGCCGCCGAAGTCCCGCAGCCACGGCATGGCCAGCGGGCCGGCCTCCCGTACGGCCTCCCCGAAGGGCGCCTCGGAGCGGAACAGCTCCCGGGTCATGTCCACGTCGTGCTCCAGGCGCACCCGCTCGGCCAGCTGCCACCGCCGGCGTTCGTCCACCCGCGGCGAGGAGAAGTCCTCCACCGCGAAGGTGCCGGTCAGCAGCGTCGTGGCCACCGGGTAGGGGACGTCCAGGACGAGCGCGCCCAGCGGCGAACCCGGGCCGGTCACATACGTCGCCGCGCGCTTCCCCGCGAACAGGGTGTACAGCGAGGCCTCGACGACGATCTCCTCCACGTCGTCCGGGTGCAGCGGCCCGAGCACCTGGTGGATCTCCGTCGCACAGTCCACCGCGGCGTCGATGCCCGGCCCGCCCGGGTGCATCTTGAACGACAGGGTCTCGGTGTGCCAGCGCCGGCCGAGGCCTTCGGTGATCACGTCCGGCAGCGGCACGGTGGCGAAGCGGGCCAGGAAGCCGTCCTGGTGCTCCATGAGGTCCGGGGCGCCCCGCAGCCCGGCCTCCGCCGCGTCGCAGGCGTCCATGGCGGTGCGCACCGGGGTGAAGGTGTTGAACAGCCGGGCGTCGCTGGCCAGGAAGGCCCGCATGAGCGGCCAGTTGGGCATGGCGAAGGCGAGGCCGAAGGCGTTCTCCCACACCGGGGCCGGCGCCCGCTCGGCGTGCAGCCGGCCCGCGACCGCACCGGCGAGGTGGGTGTGGACCGCGCTCTGCCCGCGCAGGGGCCCCAGGGTGGCGGCGGCGGTGAGCCGGGCCGCGCACTCGTTGGCCGCCACGACGGCCGTCAGCAGCGACAGGCCGTCCAGGCGGCGGGCGTAGGCGAAGGCGAGCGGCACCGCGACGGTGGAGTTGGACAGGTGTCCGGCGTAGGCGGTGTCGTCGAGGTTGAGCCAGGAGCCGAGGGCCGCGAGGACTCCGGCGGCGTTCTTCGGGTCGCTCTGCACGGGATGCCCGAACGCCGAGATGAGCATGCGGCCGAGCGGGTGCTCGAGGCCGGCGCGGATCGAGGCGATCTGGGACAGCACCTGGCTGGCCGCCAGCTTCAGGACCCGGCAGGGGATGTCGTCCGGGTGCAGGTTGGCGGCCCACTGGGACAGCTGTTGCAGGGGCGTACCGCTCGGCGCGGGCCGGCGCCGCGCGTGCGGGGCCGGGCGTGCCTCCGCCGCGATCCCCCACTCCTCGCACAGTGCCTGTACGAGGTCGGTGCCGAGGACTTCCACCATGGCTCGAACGCCCCTTGCGTGAGAGGTATCTGAGGAGAAGACGGAGGGAGCGGTGGGCGGTGCCCACCGCTCCCCCGTCAGGCGCGGACGCCGATCAGGCGGCCGGGACCTTGTCCAGGAAGCCGTAGACGCCCTTGATGCGGCCGTCCTCGTCGGTCACGATCACGTCGAAGCCGATCGCGATCGGCTCGGTGCCCGGCGCGGTGACCAGGGCCCACTGGAAGCGGGCGATGTTGTGGTGCGCGTCCACCGTGCCGTGGAGCTCGAAGGTCAGGCCCTTGAACTGCTCCTGGGCGCCGGCGAGAACCGCGCCGATGCCCTCGTGGCCCGCGACCGCGGCGAGCGGGTCGATGTAGGGGGCGTCCTCGGTGAACAGCTCCGCGATGGCCTTGGCACGGTTGTCGGCGTCGGCCTCGTTCCAGGCGGCAAGGTAGCGGATGACGAGACCGTTGAGGTCGCTCATGCTGTCTCCATGATTCGAATCGGTGTATCCATAGGGGTGTTGACGCCGAAGGCGCCAAGTCGTGGGGAGGCCGCGCGGGCCCGCCGGGCCGGCTACGGCAGCTGTGCCGGGGCCCATACGGACAGCGCCGCCTCGCGGACCTCGAAGGTCGCCGAGGTCCCGATGCCGTGCTGGTACTCGCCGTCGTGCTCCAGGGGCAGCCGCTGCCCGTCGGTCCGTTCGACGACGATGGTGCGGCCGCGCGCGTAGACCGTGGCGGGGTGCTCCATGTGGGCGGCCGTCCGGGTCAGTTCGGGCACCCTGGAGGCGGGGATGTCGCCGCCGATGACGCAGACGTCGAGCAGTCCGTCGTCCAGGCGGGACTCGGGCAGGACCAGGTACTGCCCGCCCCGGTAGGGGCCGCCGCCGACGTTGGCCAGCACGGTGGGCCCTTCGTGGACGACCGTGCCGTCGACCGTGACGCGGCCGGGGTACGGGCGGTACGCGGCCGCGGTGTCGGCGAACGCCTTGGCGTAGCGCGCGCGTCCGGACAGCGGGATCTCCCGTGCGGTGATCAGGGCGTCGGCGATCACGCCGCTGCACGCTCCCAGGAAGACCGCGTTGCCCGTCTCGCGCAGCAGCGCGACGTCGAGGCGGTGCGCCCGGGCGGTGCCGCCGGGGCCGGAGTCCGCGAGGACGGCCTTGAGCGCGTCCTCCCAGGGGCGGTCGCCCCAGAGCATGCGGTAGGCGGAGTTGCCGGTGCCGCCGGGCACGATGGCCAGGGACACCCCGTCGCTCCCGGGGTCGACGAGCCCCTGGACGACCTCGCGGACGGTGCCGTCCCCGCCGACCGCGACGAGGAGGTCCGGCGCCGGGGCCGTGCCGCCGTCGGCGGCGGCGTCGCGCGCCACGTCGGTGGCGTCGCCCGGCGCGGTGGTCAGGTACACCTCGACGGAGTCCAGGTGGGCCGCGCACAGCTCGGCGATCCGCTCGATCCATTGCGGGCTGTGGCTTCCGGAGGCGGGGTTCGCGACGATCAGGGCCCGGGTGGGCCCCGTGACTGCGGCTCGGTCTGCCATGTCGGACGTACTCCTCCTCGTTTGATCGTGCGGAGAGGGCAGGATTCGAACCTGCGCGGGCCGTGAAGACCCGACCGGGCATGCACCCGGACCCCGTTGGGCCGCTTCGGGTACCTCTCCCTGCCGGCGGGGGCGGCGTCCGGTCCCTTCCGGGCCGTCCTCCCTTCGACACCCATGACTCTGCCAGGGCCCGCTGACAGCGGGCTGACTTCGCGCTGTCATCGCGCCGTGCCCGCCGGGGAGTTGCCCGTGTAAGCGCGCTGTCAGCGGCTTCTGCCACGCTCTCGGACGACGTACGTGCCTGAGGACCCCCGTGCTCCCCGGGCGTACCACCACCCCCGTGCACAACAGACAGTCAGGAGTGCTCTCATGACGACCTACCAGACCTCGGCGGCGCACCGCACGGCCGGCGCGGACTCCACCGCGGCCAAGCCGCTGCGGGTCTTCCTCACCCTCGACGCCGTGGTCACCGGCGGCAACGGGCTGATCTACCTGTTCGGCGCCGGGCCGGTCGGCGATCTGCTGGACCTCTCCACCGGCTTCCTGCGCGGCATCGGCGCCTTCCTGACGGTCTACGGCGTCCTCGTCGCGGTGCTGGCGTCCCGTCCGGTGCCCTCGGCCCTGGCCACCAAGGTGGTCATCGAGGCCAACCTGCTGTGGGCCGTCGCGAGCGTGGCCGCGCTGGCCTTCGGCTGGATCGACCCGAACACGGTCGGCACGGTGTGGACCCCGCTCCAGGCCGTGGTCGTCGCCGCGTTCGCGTTCCTGCAGATGTCCGGTCTGCGCAAGCTCACCGGCCGCTCTTCCGGCTGACGCCGAGGCCTTTGGCCGTTACGCCGAACGGCGCGTGGCCCCGCCCGTGGAACGGGTGGGGCCACGCGCCGTTCGCGTGCTCGTCGCGGCCGGCCGCGACGAGCACGGTCAGCTCTGGAGGGCGCTCGCGAAGCGGTTCAGGTGACCGGCGAAGTCCGCGGTGACGGACGGGGCGTGGTGGTCGATGTAGAAGTGGCCGCCTGGGTACTCACGGTGCCCGAGGTACTCGGCGCTGCGGGACGCCCAGAACGACATGGCGTCCGCACGCTCCTGCAGGGGGTCGGACTTGCCGCCGTAGGTGACGAGCGGGCAGGCCACCCCCTGGCCGTCGTCCGTGAACTGGGCGGCCACGGACAGGTCCGCGCGCAGGGCGGGGACGACCAGGGCGAGCATCTCCGGGTCGTCGTAGACCTCGGCCGGGAACGAGCCCAGCTTCTTGATCCACTCGACGAGTTCGGCCTCCGGCATGTGGACCTGCTCGACGGTCGGCTCGAAGAAGCCGACCGGGGACCAGCCCGAGGCGCCGAGCAGGACCGGCATGGGCTGTCCCTCCTGCGCCAGGCGCTGGGTCAGCCGGAAGGCGAGCTGCGCGCCCATGCAGTGACCGAAGAACGCGAACGGGCGGTCGTCGAGTTCGTCGAGCACCGCGTCGTAGAGGGCGTCGAACAGCGGCTCCCAGTCCGTGTGCGTGGGCTCCTCGCGCCGGCTGTGGCGGCCGGGCAGGGTGACGGCCTGGGCGGCCACGTCGGACGGCAGCAGGCCGGCCCAGTCCCGGTAGATGATGGCGCCGCTGCCCGCGTGGGGCAGCAGGAACAGTCGCACTCCGGCCTCGGCCGGCGGCTCGACCGGGTGGAACCAGTGGCCCGCGGTGGACATGGACTGTCCCAGGGTCTGTGACACGGGGTGCTCCTCGTCATGTGTCGCGCTGGTGTCGGTGGGTGACTCGTGTGGGGGGTGGGGGTGACGGCCCGGTGGGGGCGGATGGGTCAGGCCAGGGATCGCAGGGCGGGCAGCAGGACGTCGGCGATCTCCTTCAGCTGCGGCTCGGGGTCCAGCGATCCGATCCGCAGCACCAGGTGCCGGGCGCCGGCCCGTACGTACGAGGCCAGCCATTCGGCGCAGTGTTCGGCGGTGCCCCAGCCGTAGGCCTGGATGGCCGACATCTGCTCCAGCGACCGTCCGTAGTAGTGCTCGATGTAGTGCTCGAGCTCGGCCTGCGCGGCCGCCGCGTCGCGGTTGACGGTGACGGTGGCGTAGAGGGCGGGGGTGACCGCGTCGGCCGGGCGGCCGGCCTCCTCGACCAGCTCGGCGATCCGGGCGCGGGCGACGCCGTAGGCCTCGGCGGAGGGCAGGAAGGGCAGCCAGCCGTCGTAGTCGCGGGCCACGCGCTCCAGGACGCGCGGGGTGTCACTGCCGGCCAGCCACAGCGGCGGGCCGCCGGGGCGGTGGGGGCGCGGCAGCCGGTCCAGCCCCTCGGCCTGCCAGTACTTTCCGTCGTAGTCGGTGGGCGCGCCGGGCCGGTCGCTGCCCCAGGCGGTGCGCCAGAGCCCGACGATGTCGTCCAGTCGCCCCACGCGTCCCTTGAAGGAGGCGCCGACGGAGGCGAACTCCGCCTCGGTCTCCGGCATCGGGAAGCCCGAGCCGAGACCGAGCACCAGCCGCGAGCCGCACACGTGGTCGAGGCTGGAGATCATGTTGGCGCCGACGAGGGGGTGGCGCAGGGCGGGGGTGAGGGCGGCGGTGCCCAGGGTGACGCGGCTGGTCACGGCGCCGGCGGCGGAGAGCACGACCAGCGGGTCGAGCCGGGGGCGGGCGGTCAGGGAGTCGCCCGCCCACAGGGAGTCGAAGCCGAGCTGCTCGGCCTGCCGGGCGAAGTCCAGCAGCGGGTCGGCGGCGAAGCTGTCGGTGATGGCCTGCTCCCGGGTGGGGAGCAGGACGCCGATGCGCAGGGGCGTGGTGGTGGAGTCGGCCATGTCGGTTCCTTCTCGTTCGGGAAGATCGCGTACGTCTGCGTCAAGGCCGGGCGGCGTGCGCCGATTCCCGTTCGGCGAGCAGGTGTTCGCGGACCTCGCGGCGCAGGATCTTGCCGGCGGGGTTGCGCGGCAGCTCGCTCACGAAGTGGTACATGTCGGGAATCTTGTAGTCGGCCAGCCGTCCGCGCAGGAACAGCATCAGCTCCCGCGGCGTCGCCGCCGCGTCCGGCCGGAGCACGACGCAGGCGTGCGCCTCGTCGCCCCAGTAGCGGTCGGGCAGCCCCACCACGGCGGCCTCCGCCACCGCCGGGTGGTCGCTGAGCTCCTTCTCGACCTCGGCGGGGTAGATGTTCTGGCCGCCGACGATGATGGTGTCGTTGATGCGGTCGCACAGGAACAGGTAGCCGTCGGCGTCGAGATACGCGGCGTCGCCCATCAGCAGCCACTCGCCGTCGAGCGTCTTCGCGGTCGCCTCGGGCAGGTTCCAGTAGCCCAGCATGCGGGCGGGGGTGCGGATGCACACCTGCCCGATCTCGCCGGGCGGCAGTTCCCGGCCGTCGGTGTCGACGATCTTCAGTTCGTTGCCGGGGCACACCCTGCCGACCGAGCGCAGCAGCGGGCTGCCGGGCTGGTGGGCCTCGGGCGGCAGGCATACGGCCACGCTGCCCGTCTCCGTGCTGGCGTAGATCTGGGCGAACTCGCAGGTCAGGATGGACAGGCAGCGGCGCAGCAGCCCTTCGGAGATCGGTGCCGCGCCGTAGGCGACCTTGCGCAGCGAGGCGAACGTCTCGGGGCCGGCGCCCCGTTCGTCCAGCATCATCTGGAGCATGGCCGGGGCGACGAAGGTGGTGGTCACCCGGTGCCGGGCGATCAGCCGGACGGCCTCGGCGGGGGTGAACATCTCCATGACCACGTTGGTGGCCCCGGCGTTGAAGTTGTGCATGAACCAGCCGATGCCCGCGATGCCGAAGCCGGGCAGGGAGATCAGGGCGACGTCGTCGGGAAGCCAGTCGATCCAGTCGGTGCCGGCGCGGCGCATGGCGTCGGGGAGGGTGAAGAAGCTGCGGTGCGCCAGCACGGCGCCCTTGGGCAGGCCGGTGGTGCCGCTGGTGTAGACCTGCACCACCGCGTCGTCGGGGCCGGTGCCCGGGTCCAGGTCCTCGTCGGAGTGGCCCGCGTACCAGGCGCGCAGGGAGTCGGGTCCGGCGAGCCGGACCCGGGCGACCTCGGGCAGTCCGTCCAGCGCCCGGTCGGCGCACTCCCCGAACCGCTCGTCCTCGAAGATCAGCTCGGCGTTGGAGTCCCGCAGGATGTGGGCCACTTCCCCCCACGTGAGCCGCCAGTTCACCGGCACCAGGACCGCGCCGATCTTCGCGCAGGCGAGGATGGCCAGGTAGTAGTGCTCCGACTCGCGGCCGAAGTAGGCCACCCGTGCCCCGCGGCCGATGCCCGCCGCGCGCAGGGCGCGCGCCGCGCTGTTGCTGGCCCGGTGCAGCTCGCCGTAGGTGGTGGTCCGGCCCTCGCAGACGATCGCCGGGTGGTCGGCGCGTTCGGCCGCGTGCAGCGCAGACGACCGGGTCAGCGTCCACCGGCTGTTTTCGTTCACGTAAGTCCGCCTCGTTGTCGGGGTCCGGGCCACGCTCGTGGTCCGGACCTGTCGTTGGGGAGGGTGCGTGGGGTGCGTGTCCCGGAAGGGCGCGGTGGCGCGCCCTTCCGGGAGGGGGCCGGCCGTCAGGCGACCGGGTCGGACACCAGCAGGCCGTCGAGGTGCTCGGTGAGCTGCCGGACGCTGGGGTGGTCGAAGGTGAGCGAGGCCGGCAGGGTCAGACCGAAGGTCTTCTCCAGCGCGGACTTCACCGTCTGCGCCATCAGCGAGTCCAGTCCCAGGGAGACGAACTCCGCGGTGGGCTCGAGCTCGTCGGCCCCGTCGAGGTGCAGGACGGCCGCGACCTCCGTGGCCACCACCGAGCCGATCACGGCCCTGCGCTCGGCCGTGGGGCGGGCCAGCAGTTCGCCCAGGTCCAGGCCGCCGGGGGTGGCCGCCGCGTCCCGGCGGGCGAGCCGGGAGTACAGGGCGTCCGTGACGGGCGTGTTGGCGACGTAGGTGTCCCAGTCGAACTCGCCCACCACCCGCTGGGTGACGGGCCGGCCCAGCAGGCCGGCCAGCGTGCGCAGCGCGCGGGCGGGCGAGAAGAAGCGGATGCCGCTGCGCTCGATCTCCTGGCTGAGGTGGTCCTCCAGCCGCGCGGACATCCCGACCCGCGCCCAGGCGCCCCAGTTGACCGACAGTCCGGGCAGTCCCTGCCGGCCCCGCCAGTCGGCCAGGGCGTCGAGGTAGGCGCTCGCCGCGGCGTAGTGCCCCTGGGTGGCGCCGCCCAGGACGGCGGCGATGGAGGAGTAGGAGACGAAGAACTCGAGCTCGGGGAAGTGCCGTCCGGCCTCGTGCAGCAGCCAGCCTCCGTAGACCTTGGCGGTCAGCTGCTCCTCCATGGCCGCCCAGTCCATCTCGGCGATCAACGCCTTGCCGATCTCGCCCGCGGCGTGCACGATGCCGCCGACCGGGGCCGGGCAGTCCAGGAGTTCGGCGGTCATCCGCCGGACGTCCTCGGCGCGTCCCACGTCGACCCGGATGACCTTGATCTCGGCTCGCTCGCCGAGGGAGGCCAGCAGGCTCGCCGCCTCGTCGGTGGGCCTGGCCCGCCGACTGAGCAGGGCGATGTGCCGGGCGCCGAGGTCCACCAGCTTCTGGGCGGTGACCAGGCCGAGCCCACCGAAGCCGCCGGTGACGACGTAGGTGCGGTCCGGCCTGATGGTCAGCCGGGGCGGGGTCTTGGCGCCGTTGTCGGTCCACGCGGGGTCGGCCGTCTCGGCCGCGACGCCGACCAGGGCGGTGGCCGAGGCCGGTCCCTCGTCGACGGCGCGCAGCGCCTCGTCGATCTCGTCGGGGCCGTACATCTCCTGGGCCGCGGGGATGTCCGTGACGGGCCGGGCGTCGTCGGAGGGCACGGTCACCGTGGAGCGCAGGACGCCGTCGCCGTGGACGAGCACGCGGTCGCCCGGGGCGTACGCGGCCGACTCGCCGGCCGCGACGACGGTGCCGTAGCCGGAGGTGCCCAGGACGGGCGCGGCGGCGCCGTCCCGTGCGGGCCCGCCCTCCCGTGCGATCCGGGCGTCGTCGGGCGTGAGGGTGACCGCGTCGACGCGGACCTGGATCTCGTCGCCTTCGGGCGCCCGGTCCACGGCGGGCACCGGCATGAGGTCCGCCAGGTCGCCGCTGTCGGGGACCCGGAACTCGAAGCCGCCGGTGTGGGGCACGGTGGTGTCCCCGGCCAGCAGCCGGCGGACGTGGCGGCGGCCGCCGCGGTAGGCCACCTGGTACTCGTCGCCGGTCTGCGCCCGCCACTCGTCGAGCAGGGACGCGAAGGGGAACAGGTCGCCCTCGGCGGGCAGGTCGAGGAGGGTGGCGCGGTACTGCGGGTACTCGGTGAGCAGGACCCGGCCGAAGCCCCACAGCGTCGCGGCGCCGAGCTGTTCGCCGGTGCCGGGCAGGTCGCCGGGCAGGCCCTGCGCCCGCTCGGTGACGAGCCACAGCCGCGGGGGGCGCCGCAGTCCGGCGCCGTCGAGCACGGCCACCGCCTTGAGCAGGTGCCGGTAGTTGCGCTCGCACTCGGCGCGCAGCCGGTCGGCCGACATGGGTGTCCGCTCCGGGCTCCAGAACCAGCAGACGTCGGTGACCGAGGAGTCCTCGAGCGCCCCGGCGAGGGCGTCGGGGTCCACCACGAACGTCATCCGGATGTCGTTCCGGGCGGCCTGCCGTTCGAGCTGCGCCAGCCGTCCCGGGTCCGCCTGCAGCACCAGCACGTGCCGGGAGCCGGCGGGCGTACGGGCGGGGGCGGACTGCCGCACCCAGCGCAGGCGGTGCTGGAACTGCCGGTCGCGCCCCTCGCCGTCGGGGCGGGCCAGCTCGACGCCGAGCAGTTCGGCGACCGGCGCGTCGCCCTCCAGCAGCAGGACGTCGGCGATCCGCCGCCGGCCCTCGGCGGGGGTGACGACCTTGGCCAGGACCCGCAGCCGGGTGCCGCGCGGCTTCTTGAACAGGCGGACGCTCGCGGCCGCCCGGAAGTCGAACACCGGGCCCTCGGCGTCGAGTGCGACGATCGCGTGCAGGGCGCTCTCCAGCAGCTCGCCCGGCAGGTGTTCGACGGCGGTGGCGTCCCGGCCGGTGAGCTCGCCGACGACCAGGCCGCCGGGGTGGACCGCCACCCGGGTCAGCCGTCGCAGCCCCTCCCCCGTCTCGCGGCCGACCGCGTCGAGGTCGGTGTAGACGTCCTCGGCCCCGGTGGTCTCGACGGCCTCGCCGGCGTCGTCCAGGGCGTCCCGCAGGGCGCTCCCGGCTCCGTCGGCGCCGGGCCCGTCGGCGAGCACGGCCGTGACGTGCCGGCGCTCGCGGCCCTCGTGGACGCTGACCACCTCGGCCTCGGCACGGCCGCCGGCCGCCGGCCGCAGCCGGGTGACCACACGGACGACGCCCTCGTCGGGCAGCGGCAGCGGCTCGTGCACCCGCAGGTCGTCGATGGCTCCGCGGGTGTGCCCGTGGACCGCGTCCTGCAGCGCCAGCAGCAGGTCGACGTGGGCGGATGCGGGCAGCACCGTCTCGCCCGCGGCGCGGTAGCGGCCGAGCGCGCCCAGGTCCTCGCGCGCGAACTCGGCGGTGAACTCCCGCTGTCCCTCCGGGCGGCCCTCGGCCGCCGGGATCTCGGTGCCCAGCAGCACGTGGCGGGCGGGCCCGCCGGGGCCGGAGCCCCGTCGCTTCGTGGCCACCGGGAGCCAGTAGCGCTTGCGCTGGAAGGCGTAGGTGGGCAGGTCCAGCCGGGGCAGGGTGCGGCCGGCGTGGACGCCGGACCAGGAGACCGTGAGGCCGGCGGTGTAGAACTCGGCGAGCGAGCGCCAGATCGTCCCGGCGCCCGGCTCGCGGCGGCGCAGGCTGGACAGCCACAGGTGCTCGTCGGCCTCCAGGCAGCGCCGGCCCAGCGCGGTCAGCGCGGTGGAGGGGCCGATCTCGACGAAGACGTGCCGGCCGCGCTTGGCCACCGCCCGGATGCCCTCCATGAACAGCACCGGCTCGCCGATGTGGCGCACCCAGTACTCGGGGGTGCCGATCTCCGCCAGGCGGGCCACCTTGCCGGTGACGTTGGAGACCAGGGTCAGGGTGGGCTGGTGGAAGGTGATGCCCGCGACGGCCTGCCGGAAGTCGTCGAAGACCTCGGCCATCAGCGGGGAGTGGAAGGCGTGGGAGACGTCGAGGAGGTCCACGCGGGTGCCGTCCTCGCGCAGCCGGGCGACGACCTCCTCCAGCGCCGCCGTGGCGCCCGAGATCACGCACTGGTCGGGGGCGTTGACGGCGGCGAGGGCCAGGTCCGGGTGGTCGGCGAGCAGGGGGGTCACCTGGTCGGCGGGGGCGCTCACGGCGGCCATGCCGCCGGCCGTGGTGACCGACTGCATCAGCCGGCCGCGCGCGGCGACCAGGGTGACCGCGTCGGGGAGCGTGAACAGGCCGGCCACGGTGGCGGCCACGACCTCGCCGATGCTGTGCCCGATCAGGACGTTGGGGCGTACGCCCCACGACATCCACAGGCGGGCCAGCGCGTACTCCACGGTGAACAGCGCGGGCTGGGTGTAGCGGGTGCGGTGGATGAGGTCCGGGTCGGTGGCCGTGCCCAGGACGAGGTCGCGCACGGAGACGTCCAGGTGCGGTGCGAAGAGCTCTTCGCACGCGTCGACGGCGTCCCGGAAGACCTCGTGCCGTTCGTAGAGGTCCGCGCCCATGCCCAGGTACTGCGAGCCCTGGCCGCCGAACATGAAGGCGATCTTCCGGATGCCGGAGGGGCCCTGCAGGTCCTCCCGGGCCAGCGCCGTGTCCAGCAGCTTCACCAGGTCCGCGTGGTCGGCCACGGGGCCGGCGACACGGTGGGAGAAGTGGGCACGGGTCACGTTGGCCGAGTGGCACAGCCGGTCGAGGTCGATGTCCGGCCGCTCGTCGATCAGTCGCCGGTAGTTCTCGAGCTGGCCGCGCAGGGCGGCGGCGCTCTTGGCGGAGACGGTGAACATCCGCACGCCGCCGCTCGGACCGCCGGGCGCCGGGACCGGGGCGGGGGGCTGCTCGAGCACCACGGCGCCGATGGTTCCCGCGAAGCCGAAGCTGTTGACCACGGCTCGGCGGACGGGCGCCTTCCAGGGCTCGCACGCGGTGGGGATCCGCACCGGGTAGACGTCCCACGGGATGCGGCCGGAGGGGTTGGTGAGGTTGAGGTGGGGGTAGATCGTGGCGGAGCGTATCTGCAGCACGGCCTTGATCACGCCGACCAGGCCGGACGCCGGCTCCATGTGGCCCAGGTTGGTCTTCGCCGAACCCACCAGCAGCGGGTCGTCCTTGGTGTGCGAGCGGGCGAAGACGTTGTTGATGCCGCCCAGTTCGATGGGATCGCCGAGCGGGGTGCCCGTGCCGTGCGCCTCCACGTACTGGATGTCCCCGGGCTCGAGCCGGGCCGCGGCCAGGGCGTTGCGGATGACGATCTCCTGCGCGGCGCCGTTGGGCACGGTCAGCCCGACGCTGTCGCCGTCCTGGCCGACGGCGGTGCCCCGGATCGAGGCCAGGACGTTGTCGCCGTCCCGTACCGCGTCCGAGAGCCTCTTGAGCACCAGGACTCCGCAGCCCTCCGCCCGGGCGTAGCCGTCGGCGGCCTCGTCGAAGGTCTTGCACTGCCCGTCGGGGGCGAGCATGTTCGCGTGGCTGAACATCACCGGGATGCGCGGGCTGTGCAGCACGTTGATGCCGCCGCACAGGGCGATGTCGGTCTCCCCGCCGCGCAGCCCCTGCACGGCCGCGTGCAGGGCCACCAGCGAGGACGAGCAGGCGGTGTCGACGCTCATGCTGGGGCCGCGCCAGCCCAGGAAGTACGACAGCCGCCCCGACAGCGGGAACATCGTGATGCCGGACGCCAGGTGACCGTCCAGCTCCTCGTACGGCAGGGAGTCGATCTCGAGGGCGTAGTCGATGGAGCTGGCCCCGATGTACACGCCTCCGTTGCCGCGGCGCAGCGGGGTGGGGTCGATGCCCGCGTGCTCGAGCGCCTGCCAGGCCGTCTCCATCAGCAGCCGCTGCTGGGGGTCCAGGTACTGCGCTTCCTTGGGCGAGATGTTGAAGAAGCCCGCGTCGAAGAGGTCGACGCCGTCCAGGAATCCGCCTCCGGTGGTGCGGATCTTCCCCTTCTCGGTGGGGTCGTGGATGTCCTTGGGGGTGAAGGCCTCGGCATCCCAGCGGTCCTGCGGGAGGGGGCCGATCCCGGAGCGGCCCTCGCGCAGGAAGGCGTCGAACTCGTCGAGGGATTCGCTGCCTCCGGGGAAGCGCAGGCCGACGCCGACGATGGCGATGGGCTCGTACCTGTCCGGGAGCGCCTGGCCGGCGCTGCCCTGGTCCCGGTCCGCCACGGGGACGGTGTGCGGCTGCTGGTCGTTTTCTGAGGACTGGCGCGGCATGTCCGCTTCTCCTTGGTGTCCCTTGGTGGTGGGGGCGGCTGCGTCGGCCCGGCGGGGGCGGACCGGGAAGGGTGACTACCGGGCCTGCTGCCCGGCGGTGAGCCGGCCGGTCAGGTGGTCGACCAACTGCTCGATGGTGGGGCTGTTGAACAGCACGGTGGTGTCGATGTCGAGAACAAGCCGTTCCTCGAGGCCGCGTCTGATGTTCATCAGACGCAGCGAGGTGAGCCCGAGTTCGAAGAAGTTGCTGTCGAGCGGCAGATCCTCGTCACCCATGAGCAGGGCGCGCTTGACCTCCTCGACGACGAGCGCCTCGACGGCCTCGGCGACTTCGGTGGCGGGCAGGTCTGCGAGCGGGGAAAGGGTGCCGGTGGACTGTGTCATCGAAGATCCCTCGTGGCTGTGGTGGAAGGGCGTGGACGGTGGGGCGACGACCGTGCTGCGTACGGCGATTGCCTCGGAAAACGAAAAGCCTGCGACCACCGGACACGGTCCTTCGCCGAGAGCGGTCACACGCTGCCGGTAGCGGCTGACCGCACGCTGACAAGCCACTGATCGGCGCCGGAAGCCGCCCGAAATCAGTCCGGTGTCAGTGACGGGTCAGGCGGACTTGTCACGATCGCATCGCTTCGGACGGAAACCGCTGACCCGGTGAACAGGCGAAGACCGCAAAGCCATGCGACGGATTCCGAAGATTTTTTCGTTCCATGCACACGCACACACGCATCGGACGGGCGACGGGACCGACTGGACCGAATCGGAAAGGCCTGAGAATGTTTCTCGATGAATTGGCGGGGACGGCCGCGGCCACGAACGCCGCCCCTGCCGCCAAGGGCGCCGAAGGCGAACGCGACACCACATTCCGCAGTTATCCGCTCTACATCGGCGGCAAGGACGTCGAGGGCGACGACTGGGTGTACACCGTCAGCGGCCGGTCGCTGCTGGAGGACGTGTTCACCAGCGTCAGCCTCAAGCGGGCCCTGGAGAAGGACCCCGACTCCGAGGCCGCCGGCCACCCGTACGTGGTGGGCCGCTGCGCCATCGCCGGCGACGCCGCCATCGACCAGGCGTCCGAGGCCGCGGCCGCCGCGGCGCCGGTCTGGGCGGCCGTTCCCCTGGACCGCCGGATGACCCTGGGCACCCGCTTCCGCGAGGAACTCCTGCGCCGCGAGGACGAGTTCCTGGAGATGCTGGTGGCCGAGGCCCACCCGGTCAAGCTCGCCCGCTGGGAGCTCAGCTGCCTGCTGCAGATCTACAGCGAGGAGAGCCTCGGCTGGTACCGGCAGCAGATGCACACCGAGTTCCAGCACGGCGGCCGGCGGCTGATCGTACGCCGCCAGCCCGACGGCGTCGTCGGCTTCAACCCCCCGCAGAACGCGCCGCTGCCGAGCGCCGCCCTGGCCGTGCTGGCCCTGATGGCCGGCAACGCCGTCGTCGTCCGCGCCCCGCGCAGCATCGCGCTGAGCACCATGTGGCTGCTGCGCGACGTGGTGGCCCCGCTGCTCGAGGAGCTCGGCGCCCCCGCCGGCACCCTCAACGCGGTGTGCGGCAACCCCAAGCAGACCCTGGACCGCTGGATCACCAGCCCCCTGATCGACGACATCTTCTACATCGGCGGCAGCGAGCAGGGACTGCGCTTCGAGCAGGCCTGCGTCGCCAACGGCAAGAAGCCCATCCTGGAGCTCGCGGGCAACGACGGCATCGTCGTGTGGTCCGACGCCGACGTGAAGAAGACGGCCGAGGCCATCACCGAGGCCTTCTACGGCTCGGGCCAGATCTGCATGGTCCCCAACTACGTCCTGGCCCACCCGGACGTGGCCGAGGCGCTCATCGCCGAGGTCAAGGAGCAGGTCAAGACCGTACGCCCGGGCTACCCGGAGGACGAGGACGTGCTGCTGTCGCCGGTGCGGCGCAGCGAGCGGTTCTTCGCCCTGCTCGAGCAGGCCGTGGGCAACGGCGGGCAGATCATCACCGGCGGCCGGCGCACCGAGCTCGACGGCACCCCGTCGGAGACGGGCGTCTTCCTCGAGCCCACCGTGGTGCGGGTCGACGGGATGGAAGGCGCGCGCACGTACGACATGGTCCGCCAGGAGACCTTCTTCCCGCTGATCCCGATCATCGTGGCCGAGCCGGGCTCCGACGAGGAGCTGCTGGAGCGGTTCCTGCACTTCGTCAACAGCAACGAGTACGGGCTGCGCAACTCGCTGTGGACCACCTCCGACGAGGTCATCGACACCTTCGTGGCGCGGGTGGTCAACGGCGGTCTGCTGAAGGTCAACGACTCGCACATCGGCTTCCTGCCGTACCTGCCGAGCCACGGCGGCACCGGTATGACCGGCGGCGCCTTCGGCGAGGCGAACTACCCCATCCTCAAGACCTCGCATGTGCAGGGCGTCAGCATCGCCCGGGACGTCAGTCCGCGCGAGGCCGTGTTCGGTTCCTGAACCCGTCAGCCCTGCGAAGACCGGAGATCACTCGTGCGTTCCCTCGATGAAGCTCGCGCCGTCTGCGAGCGCCACCACCCCGGCCTGATCAAGGCCCTGCTGGAGATCCCCTACGCGGAGCGGGAGCGGCCCGGCGGCCCCGGGATCGACCTGTTCCGCGAGCACGGCGGCGTGGGCCTGCTGGTCCCCACCGAGTACGGCGGCCTCGGCGCCGACCCGCTGGAGGCCGTGCTGGTGCAGCGCGCGATCGGCGCGGTGTCCCCCTCGCTGGCCGCCGCCGTGACCATGCACCACTTCACCGCGGCCATGCTCTACGCGCTCGCCGCCGACAAGGGCCGGCTCAACGCCGCCCAGCTGGACCTGCTCCAGCGCGTGGTGCCCGAGCAGCTGCTCATGGCGTCCGGCTGGGCCGAGGGCCGCACCCAGCAGAACATCCTCGCGCCGTCGGTGACCGCGCGTCCGGTGGAGGGCGGCTACGTCCTCTCGGGCTCCAAGAAGCCGTGCAGCCTGGCGGCGTCCATGGACCTGCTCACCGCGAGCATCTCGGTCCCCGGCGCCGACGGCGAGCCCGAGCTGGCGCTGGCCCTGGTGCCCTCCACCTCGGCCGGGCTGTCCGTGCACCCCTTCTGGGGCAACGAGCTGCTGGCCGCGGCGGAGAGCGAGGAGGTGCGCCTGGAGGAGGTCTTCGTCCCCGAGGACCTGATCGTGCGCACGTCCGCCGACGACCCGGACCGGCTGGACGACCTGCAGACCGCCGGGTTCATCTGGTTCGAGATGCTGATCTCGTCCGGCTACGCCGGCGCCGCCGCCGGCCTCGTCGAGCGGGTGCTCGAGCGCGAGCGGGGCGCGGTGTCCGAGCGGGCCTCGCTCGCCATCACCTGCGAATCGTCCTTCGCGCTGCTCGAGGGCGCGGCCCGGGCCGTGCGCGACGGGCTGTCCGGCGAGGCCGCCGTCTCCGGTGTCCTGGTCGCGCGGTACGCCCTGCAGGACGCCCTCAGCCGGACCACCGACCAGGCCCTGGAGCTGCTGGGCGGCATGGACTTCATCCGCTCCTCCGACCACGCCCGGCAGGCCGCCTCGGTCCGCCCGCTCGCCTTCCACCCCCCGGGCCGGGGGGCTGCGGCGGAGCCGCTGCTGCGGTACTTCGGCGGCGAACCGCTCGAGCTGGCCTGAACCGGCGTCATCCCTCACCCGCGCGAACTGCGCGTTCCCCTGGAGTGATTCACCCATGACCGTGATGCAACACGCCCGGATCGACACCGAGGAGCAGATCCTCGGCCTCTACCGGGCGCACCTCAGCAAGGGCCGGGCCACCCTGGCCGAACTGTTCGGCAGCCACATGGAGGTCGAGTCCTCCGGCAGCTGGCTGACGACCAGCGACGGCGAGCGCTTCCTCAACACCGGCGGGTACGGCGTCTTCACCATGGGCGCCCGCCACCCGATCGTCATGGACCATGTGCTGCGCCAGCTGACCACCCACCCCACCGCCACCCGCATCCTGCTGGAGCCGACCGCGGCCCGCGCCGCGGAGGCCCTGGTGTCGGTGATGCCGCCCGGCCTGGACCGGGTGCACTTCGCCCTCTCGGGCGCCGAGGCGGTCGAGACCGGCCTGAAGCTGGCGCGGGCGGGCGGCCGCAAGCGGACCGTCTCCATGTACGGCGGCTACCACGGCAAGACGCTGGGCGCCCTGTCGGCCACCGCGAAGGAGGTCTACCAGAAGCCCTTCCGCCCGCTGGTCCCCGACTTCCTGCACATCCCCTTCGGCGACATCGACGCGCTGCGGGCCGAGCTCGCCGCCCACCCGGGCGAGGTGTGCGTCATCCTCGAGCCGGTGCAGGGCGAGGGCGGCGTGATCATCCCGCCCAAGGGCTACCTCAAGCAGGTGGAGGAGGCGGTCCGCGAGTTCGACGGCTTCCTCATCCTCGACGAGATCCAGACCGGCTTCGGCCGGCTGGGCGAGTGGTGGGGCGCCGACATCGAGGGCGTGGTGCCGGACGTCCTGCTGGCGGGCAAGGCCCTCGGCGGCGGCGTGCTCCCCGTCTCGGCGGCGGTCGCCACCCGCAAGGCCTTCCGGCCCTTCGACAAGGACCCCTACGTCCACACGGCCACCTTCTCCGGCCAGCCGCTGCTGATGGCCGCCGTGCAGGGCGCCATCCAGGCGGTCCAGGAGGAGAACCTGATCCCCCGGGGCCGGGACCTCGGCGAGCGGCTGCTGCCGAGGATCGCCAAGATCGCCCAGAAGAACATTCCCGACCTGGTCGTGGACGTCCGCGGCCAGGGCCTGCTCATCGGCGTGGAGCTCGTCGAGGCCGGACTGGCCGGCGAGCTGCTGATCGAGCTGTTCAACCACGGCGTGGTCGCCAACCACTCCATGAACGGCAGCTCGGTGGTGCGGTTCACCCCGCCCGCCATCCTCACCGAGACCGATGTGCAATTCCTGCTCAATGCGTTCGACAAGGCCACCCGCGACCTCGTGCGGCACTCGGCCAAGATGCCGGAAGGCGGTAACTGATCATGCGACACGTGGAACTCGACGCCCGGGTGCCCTCCCAGCGGGCCGAAGCGGTCTTCGACGAGATCATGAAGTGGGAGCGGTTCCCCGAGCTGGCCCCGCACGTGCGGGCCACCACGGTGCACGCCACCCTCCCCGAGAAGGACTGCAGTTCCAGCTGGGAACTGCACTTCCGCAGCGGGCTGCTGAGCTGGACCGAGGAGGACCACTTCCTGCGGGACGAGCTGGAGATCCGCTTCGAGCAGAGCGACGGCGACTTCGACAGCTTCACCGGCGTCTGGGACCTGTCCCAGGACGGCGACGACGTCACGCTGCACTTCACGGCCGACTTCGACTTCGGCATCCCCAGCCTCGAGGGCATCCTCGACCCCATCGCGGAGCGGGTCATCAAGGAGACCGTCGCCTGGTCCGTGGCCGGGCTGTTCCCCGGCACCGAATTCACCGGGGCGGACGACATGGACATCGCCCGACCCGGCGACGTCGCGGCCTGACCACCCTTCTTCGCCGAGGAGCCGTCGTGGACCAGGCAAATCCCTTTGAAACACCGAAGACCTACCAACTGCACCGCGCGGAATACCTCGTCGGTTTCGTCGTGGCGACCGGTCTTCTCATCGCGCACTACGACGAGATCCGCTGGCTTCCCGCGATCGGGTTGTTCCTCTACATCGATCTCATCGGCTACATCCCGGGGGCCATCGCCTTCAAACGCAGCGGCGGCCGGCCGATCGCCAAGACGTATTACGTGCTCTACAACGTGATGCACAGCCTCATCACCCAGGCCGCGGTCGCGGCGCTGTGGTGCTGGCTGATCGGACCGGAATGGGCGCTGATGGTACTGCCCTTCCATCTCTTCGGCGACCGCGCGCTGTTCGGGAACTTCATGAAGTCCTTCGCGCTGCCCTTCGAGCCCGTGCGCCAGAGCGGCTATCTGCGGCTGCTGGACGACCTGGGCCTGCCGCACCCCAAGCCGGTCGGTCACGCGACCGACCCGGTGCCGGTCGGGCACATCCCGGGCGCGAAGGCGTCCGCCGCCGGGGCGGCCACGGCCCGTCCCCGGCAGGAGGCGGCCCGGTGACCGTCACCGCCGCGGCCCGCTCCCAGTCCGGCCCCCGGGCCGGCGGGGCGGGTCCGCGGGCCCGCGGCCGCGACCGCCGGGCGCTGACCCACCTGGCGTCGCCGGTGTCGGTGCTCACCGTCAGCCACCGCGGACGGCCGCACGGCACGACGGTCAGCACCGTCACGGCGGTGTCCCGGGAGCCCCTCCTGCTGGGCGCCTGCCTGCGGGCCGGCTCGTCCTTCGCCGAACTGGCGGCCGCCGAGGGCCGCTTCACCGTGAACGTGCTGGACGCCTCGCAGGAGCGGATCGCCCGCTGGTTCGCCGACAGCGCCCGGCCCGACGGCGACCCGCAGTTCGCGGGCCTGACCCAGGGCACCGACCCCTACACGGGTGCGCCGCTGCTCCACGGCGCGCTGGCGCACTACACCTGCCGGGTCTTCGGCACCCCGCGCGTCGGCGACCACGACGTGCTGCTCGGCCAGGTGACCCACACCGCCGTCCATGACGGCGACCCCCTGCTCAGTTACGCCGGCGGACTGTTCGCCGGCCCGCTCCGCCCGGCCTCCGCGGCCTGACGCGGCGAACCCCACCGGAAAGGAAAGGGAGTGCACGATGACTGATTCCGTGGCACCGGAGGCGGACTGGGACAAGGCTCCCGGCCTGCTCGACGGCGCGAAGGAGCTCACGCTCGGCCCCGAGGAGTGCGACCTCGCGTACTGGATCACCGAGGTGGCCCAGGGCACGCTCAGGGATCGCGGCGTGACCGGGCACCACGAGAAGGCGATCGTCCCGGAGTTCCTCAAGGAGCCCGGCCCGCTGCGCGAAGCGCTCATCCTGGAGTTCGGCTTCCGCGGGCTCTCCGAGGAGATCGCCACCCGGCTGCTGGGCCACTACGTGCCCATCGCCCCGGGCATCCCCGAGATGGAGTTCTACGCGACCCAGATGCTCGACGAGGCGCGGCACGCCCGCGTCTTCCGCAACCACCTGGTCGAGCTCGGCATGCCCGCCAAGTCCCTGCTGCGGGACATCGACGAGATGGCGGCCGACTACCGGCAGCGCGTGCTCCAGCCGGTGGAGGACTTCACCCTGGAGATCGTCCGGGACCAGGGCGACTTCCTCGGCGGCGTGGCGGTCTTCGCCATCGTCATCGAGGGCGTGCTGGCGCCGGCGGCGGAGCTCAGCGAGCGCAAGTGGACCCCGCTGTCCCCGGCCACGGGAGAGATCTCCCGCGGCACGGCCATCGACGAGATCCGGCACCTGACGGTGGCCAGCACCATCCTGCGCGACCACCTGGTCAAGCGCCCCGAGTACCGTCCGCGGCTGCTGGAGATCCTGCGGGCCGGCGTCGAGCTCTGGGACGCGGTCCCGGACCGGGAGTTCGTCATCCACCGCGAGGAGCTCTTCCAGAAGGGCATGCTCGACCACGCCGACAAGATCGGCGACTACGAGCTGTGGCCCGGCGTGCGCATGCTGGACACCACCCCGGAGCAGCGCTACGACATGGCCGAGCAGTGGACCGACGAGATGGCCGAGGCCCGCATGGCCTACATGGGGCTGCCCGTGGAGGCCCTGGCCTCCCCCGCCGGGGACGCGCGATGAACTCGCCCTCCGGCCCGTCCACCGGGCGCGTCGCGGTCGTCTGCGGAGTCGGCGGGTACGTACCGCCCGGCATCGTCACCAACGAGGACCTGACGGCCCGGCTGGACACCTCGGACGAGTGGATCCGCACCCGCACGGGCATCGCCGCCCGGCACGTCATCGACCCGGGCACGGCCACCTCGGACCTGGCCGTGGAGGCCGGCCGGCGGGCGCTGAAGTCCGCCGGCGACTCCCAGGCCGACGCGGTGGTGCTGGCCACCACCACCCCGGACCAGCCGTGCCCCGCCACCGCACCCCATGTGGCGGCCCAGCTGGGACTGACCGGGGCGGCCGCGTTCGACGTCTCGGCCGTGTGCAGCGGCTTCCTCTACGGGCTGGCCGCGGCCTCGGGTTTGATCGCCTCCGGCACCGCCGAGCGGGTGCTGCTCATCGCGGCGGACGCGTTCACCACCATCATCGACCCCGATGAACGCACCACCGCGGTGATCTTCGCGGACGGCGCGGGGGCCGTGGTGCTGCGGGCCGGCACGGCCGACGAGCCCGGCGCGGTCGGCCGGATCGTCCTGGGCAGCGACGGCGAGCACCACGACCTCATCGAGGTGCCTGCGGGCGGCTCCCGGCAGCGCTCCAGCGGAATCCCGCCCGAGCCGGGCGAGGAGTTCTTCCGGATGCGGGGCCGGGACACCTACCGGATGGCGGTCGAGCGCATGACCGCCGTCTCCCAGCAGGCGGTCGAGAGCGCCGGCTGGCACATGGAGGACGTGGACCGCCTCGCGGCCCACCAGGCCAACGCGCGCATCCTCACGGCGGTCGGCGACCGGCTGGGCATCCCGGACGAGCGGCGGCTGTCCAACATCGAGCGGGTCGGCAACACCGGCGCCGCCTCCATCCCCCTGCTGCTGGCCCAGGCCGCGGAGGAGGGACGGCTGACGGCCGGCCACCGGGTGCTGCTCACCGCCTTCGGCGGCGGGCTGGCCTGGGGCTCGACGGCCCTGGTGTGGCCCGACGTGGCCGCCTGACCGGACCCCGCCGGCCCCGTCACCGCTTCACCGCACCACTTCTTCACCGCTTCACCGCACCACCCCTCACCCTTCATTTCCGGAAAGGAAACACCATGTCCACGATGCTCGAGCAGCTGAAGGAAATACTCGTCAGCAAGCTGAAGGTCACCCCCGAGCAGGTCGTCCCCGAGGCCACCCACGAGGAGCTCGAGCTCGACTCGCTGGCCGTGGTCGAGCTCTCGCTCGTGCTGGAGCAGGAGCTGGGCCTCACCATCAGCGACGACGAGCTGCTGGATGCCCCCACCATCGGCGACATGGTCGCCCTGATGGACGAGCGGAGTGCCAAGGTCTGATGGCCGGGATCGATGTCGCTGTCACCGGACTCGGCCTCGTCACCCCTGGCGGCATAGGGGTCGGGCCGAGCTGGGCGGCGGTGTGCGGCGGGCGTTCGCCCGCCGCCGTCGACCCCGCCCTCGAGGAGAACACCGTACGGATCTCGTGCCGGGTTCCCGACTTCCGGCCCGATGACCTGCTCGGTGCGCGTCGCGCGTACCGCCTGGACCGGTTCGTGCAGTTCGCACTGGTGGCCGCCCGGGAGGCCATCGACGACGCCGGGCTCGACCCGAAGACCTGGGACGGCGCCCGGGTCGGGGTCGTGCTCGGCTGCGCCGACGGCGGCCCCGGCACGGTGGAGGAGCAGCATCACGTGCTGCGGCACAGCGGGGCCACCCGGGTGTCGCCGCTCCTCCTGCCCATGCAGTTGCCCAACATGCTGGCCGGTCAGACGGCCATGGAGTTCGGGGCCACCGGCCCCAACCTGGTGGTCGCCACGGCCTGTGCCTCGGGCGCCACCGCCATCGGCACGGCCCGGGACCTGCTGGCGCTCGACCGCTGCGACGTCGTTCTGGCGGGCGGCAGCGAGGCGATGATCACCCCGTTGGTGATGGCCGGCTTCGCGCAGATGGGGGCCCTCTCCAAGCGCGAGGACGACCCCACCCGCGCCTCCCGTCCCTTCGACGCCGACCGCGACGGCTTCGTCGCGGGCGAGGGGGCGGGGGTCCTCGTCCTGGAGCGGGTCGCGGACGCCCGGGCCCGTGGGGCCCGGGTACGCGGCCGGATCGTCGGGTACGGCGCGTCCGCGGACGCCCATCACATGACGAGCCCGCACCCGGAGGGTACGGGTGTCGAGGACGCCCTGCGCTCGGCCCTGGCCGACGCTGGCGCCGGGACGGGCGACGTCGGGCACGTCAACGCCCATGGCACCTCCACGCCCCTGAACGACCTCGCGGAGGCGCGGGTGCTCAAGCGGGTGCTCACCTCGGACCCGCTGGTGACGTCCACGAAGGGGGTGACGGGGCATCTGCTGGGCGCGGCCGGTGCGGTGGAGGCCGCGTTCTCCGTCCTCGCCATGGAGCAGAGTCTGGTGCCGCCCACCGCCAACCTGGGCACGCTCGACTCCCGGATGGAGATCAAGGTCGCCGACTCCCCGACGGTCCTGCGCACGGATCTCACGCTGAGCAACTCCTGTGGATTCGGAGGGCAGAACGTCGTCCTGGCCATCGCGGCGGCCTGACGCCCGTAGCAGAGCCCACCCCACGCCGCCCGTTCCCCCGGCCTCCGCCGAGGGAGCGGGCGGCTTGGCGTATGCGCCCGCTCTGGTGCCCGCCGACCCGGCCCGCGGGCGCTACGGCGGGCGTACGGGCGCGGCACGCACGATGCGGGGGCGCCTCCTGGTGGGAGGCGCCCCCGCATGGGTGTTCGCGCTGTCTGGGACGGTGTGCCGCCGGAACCTGTGCACCGCACGCACGGCGGCGGCCCGTCAGACCGCCTCGAGCAGGGCGGACCGGGCGTCGCCGGTCGTGCTCAGCGCCGGGTGGTGCGAGAGGATGGCGTGCTCCACGCGGCGCAGCGCCGGGGAGGGCTCGACGCCCAGCTCCTCGGAGAGGCGGTGCCACATGCGGCGGTAGGTGTCCAGGGCGTCGGCCTGGCGTCCGGAGCGGTAGAGGGCGATCATCAGCTGCTCGCAGAAGTACTCGCGCAGGGGGTTCCCGGCGTGCACCTCGCGCAGTTCGGCGAGGATGGCGGCGTGATGGCCGGCCTTGAGCTCGGCGTCGAAGAACAGCTCCAGGGCGCGCATGCGGTATTCCTCGTAGCGCGCGGCGGCTGTCTGGCAGACCGGTCCGCCCGTGTGGCCGCCGAAGACCGGTCCGCGCCACATCGCGAGCGCCGTGCGCGTGAGCGCCGCCGCCTCGTCCCGGCCCGTTCCGCTGGCCGCCTCGGCGCGTCTGACCAGGGAGATGAACTCGGCCGCGTCGAGCTCTCCGGCCTCGAGGGAGAGCCGGTAGCCGGAGGGGTGGATGCTCAGGCGCGAGGCCGGCCGTTCGCTCTCGAGGCCCTTCAGGCGCCTGCGCAGCCTGCTGACGTGCGCCTGGAGGGCGTTGGCCTCGTTCTCCGGGACCGACTCCCCCCACATTTCGTTGATCAGGGTGTCCCCCGCGATGGCCTGTCCCTCGCTGACGAGTAACGCCTGCACCAGCGTGCGTTGCAGACCTCCTGGGATCTCCGCCGGACCACTGGGGGTGCGGATCTCCAACGCTCCGAGTATCGAGAAGCTCAGCACGACTGTCTCCCTTGCCGCTCTGTGCAGTGGATGAGGATGTGGCGCTCGTTCCGGACGGTTCGCCCTTGGACGGGCCGTGGCTCCTGGCTCGTCGGCCGGGCCCGAGCGGATGCGTTCGCCGCTCGAACGGCGGGCGTGCATGGCTGTTCGACGCGCACGACGCGATCGGCCCTTCCTCTCCTGGCAGGACCCTTGAAGAAATATTACTTCACGACGGTATTTTTTCCCATCCCACCGCGCCGGCGTGTCGAACACACCGCCGATGTCAGGGTCCGTGGTGAAGAAGCCGCAGGTCAGACGCGGTTGGCGACGAACTGTCGCAGAGCGCGGACATGCCCGGGAAGGTGGTCATGGGTGCGGACGGTGATCACATCCACCCACTTGAGCTCGCCGGCGAAGACCTCGCGGCCCCCGCGGTCGACCAGCCGGACCGCGACGTCGGACAGCGCCATGTCCCAGGGCATCCGGCCGACCAGCTCCAGGAGTTGGGCGGCGCCGTGCCGGAGGGTCGCCACCCGTTCAGCATGCGTAGAGGAGGCGATCGCCGCGGCGATCGCCTCCCGGGACATACAGCCGTCGTTGTCGACGCGCGCCTTCTCACCGGCCATCAGGGCACGGGCGGCGCGGGTGAGCATGCGGTCGGTGAGCGCGATATGCGTGAGGAGCCAGTCGGCCGCCGTGCGGTCGGCGTCCCCGATCACCCTCCCCCTCGCGGTGAAGGCCTCGACGGCGGCCAGCAGTTCCTCATAGGCGCGGGCGAGATCTTTGGTATCCACGGGGACACTCCGGTGCGACGGGAACAGGCGGACGTCATCTGGCGGGACCGCCGCGGCGCGACGGCCACAAAAAGGTCTCGGTGGGCCGTATCTCCGCAATACGGCCCACCGAGACGTTACGCCCGACACCGGCCCGGGGGAAAGCCTGGCGAAGGGCAGACGCAAGGGGTTTCCGGGCGGCACCGTCTCCCGACCGAAAAACCCCGGCACGACGAATTCCTTTCACACACCCCCTGCGGAAATATCTTTGATTCGAATATCCGGCGGAGAGGGCAGGATTCGAACCTGCGTGGGCCGTAGACCCGGCCGGAGCTGCTGCTCCGACCCCCGATAAACCACTCCGGGCACCTCTCCTCGCTCCCGGCCCCGGCCTCCCGGCGCCGTTCACAGGAACTACATTGACATCCCGCTCTGATATCCGGCTGACGCACTGCTGACATGCATTCAATCCGCCATAATCCCTTCCGATTCACGCCCGGAACGTGCTCTACTCTCCCCATCGCAATTCTTCGAGAAGGGGACATCGACGTGTCCGCAATTGTCGACGCGGACAGCCCGATTCTGCGGGCCGTCCGTACGCACACCCAGGCGGAGAACGCCAGCTCGTTCCTGGCACTGAACACCGGCAACAGCGTATTCACGGTCCCGGACCTCGACGGCGTGATCGTCTACCGCCGGACGGGCCGGTACGCGGTCCAACTCGGCGGGCCTTTCGCCGCACCGGACGCGTACGACACCCTGCTCGACCGCTTCCACGAGCACGTCCGGGAACAGGGACTGCGGCCGGTCGGCGTGCAGCTGCAACGCCACGACGCCGAGCGCTATGCCGCCCGCGGATTCACCGTGAACCAGATGGGCGCGTCCTGGGCGGTGCGCCTCCCCGAATTCAGCCTGCGCGGCAGCCGCTTCATGCAGTTGCGCAACAAGATCTCGCGGGCGTTCCGCAACGGCCTGCAGGTCGAGGAGGTGCCCGCCGAGAACTGCCGCGAGGCCCTCGCCGCCATCGACAACGCCTGGCTGGGCTCGAAGGGGGAGCAGGCCCGCCCCCTGGAGTTCCTGGTCGGGCAGGTGGGTGGCGACGCCCAGCGGCACCGGCGGCTGTTCGTGGGAACGATCGACGACGCCCCGGTCGCCTACATCTCCTACTCCCCCGTCTTCGGCACCCGGGCCGGCTGGATGCACGACCTCAGCCGGCGCGTTCCCAGCGGCTCCCCCGGGCTGATGGAGGCCATCAACTCCTTCGCCATCGAGCGGTTCCGCGAGGAGGGGGTGGAGTGGCTGCACTTCGGCTTCACGCCCTTCACCGGCCTCGACGTGAGCAACGAACTTCCCGGTCACAGCCCCGCGTTCCAGTGGCTGATGCACTTCCTGTGGGAGCACGGCGAGGGGCTCTACCCGGCACAGACCCAGCTGACCTACAAGCACAAGTGGGCCCCCGACGCGACCCTCCCCGAGTACGTCGCGTTCGACGGCGGGGCGTCCCTCGCGGCCTTCGCCCACATCTTCCGCGCCTGCAACGCGTTCTGACCCACCGACCCGGCTCCGACCGGCCCGCAAGGAGGCAGTCATGATCCAGGAGAGCAGCACCGACGTCCTGAGGCAGTCGATGGTCGACTACCTGATGCGCATCATCGGGCTTCCCGACGACGAGGCGCTCGCCCAAGAGGCGGACGACGTCGTACGCACCCTGGACGCCCGGCTCGAGGCCGAGCGGCACGCCGTGGCCTGACCGGATCCGCCGCAGCGGAAAGCCGGCGCGGAAGGCCGTCACAAAAAGCCGCCGCGAGCACGGTCTCGCGGAAATGCACCGCAACCCATCCGTCGCGTCGCTGGTCAGCCGATCATCAGCGCCGTATCAGCACAGCGCGGAAAGCTTCGCCGCAACTGTCCTGCCCGGAAATGGTTGCGGCCCCGCCGTTCCAGACCGGGCGCCTCGTCCAAGGGGAGCACACCCAATGCAATCTCCGCACGTCGATCAAACGAAACCCGGGAACGTCACGTCGCTCGACGGGCGCCGTGACACCCCGGCCGCGGCCCAGGCGCCGCGCACCGGGGCCTCGGCCACATTCTCCGAGCTGCTGAAGAGGGTGAAGGCCGAAGGCCTGCTGAATCTCGATCCGCGTTATTACGCCTGGCGGCTGACGCTGAACACCACTTTGATCCTGGCCGGCCTCGGCGCCTTCTTCTTGATAGGCGACTCCTGGTGGCAGCTGCCGGTGGCGGTGTGGATGGGCCTGTGCGGCGGCCAGAGCGCCTTCATGTGGCACGACGCCGGGCACAAGGCCATGTTCCGCAACAAGAAGGCCGCGTCGGCCGTGGGCTACTTCCACGCCAACTTTGTCAACGGCGTCAGCTACGGCTGGTGGGTCAACCACCACAACCGCCACCACAGCAACCCCAACCACCTGGACTTCGACCCCGACATCGGCCGGCGCACCGCCATCTTCGACATCAAGCAGTACGCCACCCGCAAGGGCACCCAGCGGTTCGTGGTGCGCTACCAGAGCGTCCTCTTCTTCGTGCTGCTGGTCCTCGAATCCTTCAAGATGCACAAGACCGCGGTGAAGTCGATCGCGCAGGGGCAGACGAAGAACCCGGTTCTGGAGTCCGTCCTGCTCGCGCTCCGGATCGCCATCTACCTGACGGCCGTCTTCACCCTGCTCTCGCCGGTGCTGGGCGTGGTGTTCATCCTGGTCCAGCAGGCCGCGCTCGGCGTCTACTTCGGCCTGATCTTCGCCCCCAACCACAAGGGCATGGCGGTCCGGGACGGCGAGGAGGAGACGCTGGACTGGCTGGAGCGCCAGGTGCTCACCTCGCGCAACATCCGCCCCTCCTGGTTCATCGACTTCCTCTACGGCGGCCTCAACTACCAGGTGGAGCACCACCTGTTCCCGGCCATGCCGCAGAAGAACCTGGCCCGGGCCCGCGAGCTCACCCGCGAGTACTGCGCCGAGCGCGGCGTCCCGTACCACGAGGTGGGGTTCTGGGCCTCCTACCGCGAGGTCGCCTCGTACCTCCACGAGGTCAGCGCGCCCGTACGCCGGGGTGAAGTGGACCGCGACGGCCGTCTGGCGGCCTGATGCCGGGCGGCCGGCCACCGGGCCGGCCGCCTTTCCTCCCCGCCCCCGCCCAGGAGTCAACGTCCCCCATGTCCGAGATCACCATCACCAAGACCGGAACCCGGCCGGCCGCCGCCGCGTCGGTCGGCGAGCGGCTCGACCGCATGCCGATCACACCGGTCCATCGCAGGCTCACCGCCGTCGTCGGCGTCGGCCTGCTCTTCGACACCTTCGAGAACAACCTCTCGGGGACCGTCTCCAAGGTCCTCCAGAACGACTTCGCCTTCGGGGCCACGACGCTCAAGCTGGTCCTGGCCTCGGCCTTCATCGGGCAGTTCATCGGCTCGCTCGTGCTGGGCCGGGTCGCGGACCGGTACGGCCGCCGCCGGGCGTTCCTGATCAACCTCGCCCTCTACTCGGGCTTCTCCCTGCTGGGCGCGTTCTCGCCGAACGCCACCTGGCTGATCGTCACCCGGTTCCTGGCGGGCATCGGCATCGGCGCCGAGCAGTCGCTGTCGGACATCTACCTGGCGGACGTCCTGCCCGCGTCCAAGCGCGGCAGATACACCGCCTGGGCCTACACGATCGCCTTCTGCGGTGTACCCGCCGTGGGCTTCGCGGCGTTGTGGCTGGTCCCCCTGTCACCGCTGGGGATCGACGGCTGGCGCTGGCTGTTCATCGCCGGGTCGCTCGGCTCCGCGGTGGTGTGGATCCTGCGCCGCCGGCTGATCGAGTCCCCGCGCTGGCTCGCCGCGGTGGGCCGGCGCGAGGAGGCCGAGCGTCTGGTGGCCGCCATGGAGGCCGAGATCCCCGCCGCCGCCCGCACCACCACCGCCACCGCGCCGGCCCCGGCGCCGGTCCCGGCGGCCGAGGGGCCCGTCGCCGACGGCCCGGCCCCGGAGAAGCCACGGCTGAGCTCGGTGTTCCGGGCGCCCTTCCGCCGCCGCACGATCATGCTCTGGCTCGTCTGCGTCCTGTCGGTCGTCGGCTACTACGGCTTCGGCTCGCTCGCCCCGCAGATCCTGGCCGCCAAGGGATACGGCATCGTGGCCGGACTGGGCTACACGGCGCTGTCGTTCCTGGGCTACCCCATCGGCTCCGCCCTCTCCCTCCCGGTCATCGACCGCGTGGAACGCAAGGTGCTGGTCGCGCTCTCCGCCGGCGCGATGGTGCTGACCGGCCTCGGCTTCGCCTACGCCGGATCCCCGCCGCTGCTGGTCCTGTCCGGGTTCGGATACACGCTCGCCAGCAACGTCTTCGCCAACGTCTCCCACGTCTACATGGCCGAGCAGTACCCCACCGCGATCCGCGCGGCCGCCTCCGGCCTCGCGTACTCGCTGTCCAAACTCAGCGCCGCCGCCCTGCCGTTCGCCCTGCTGCCGGTGCTGGATTCCTACGGGGCCGGGCCGCTCTTCGGCGTGATCGCCGCGGCCATGTCGCTGCTGGCCGTGACCGTGCTGGTCCTCGGCGAGCGCACCACGGGCGAGTCCGTGGACCGCCCCTCGTCCTGACACCCCCCTCCGCCCGCCACCCCGCATCCGCACGAGAACAGGGAACCGATCGCCATGAGCAGCACACTCGCCGGGAAGCGCGTCCTCGTCACCGGCGTCCTCACCGAGTCCTCGATCGCCTTCCAGGCCGCGAAGATCGCCCAGAACGAGGGCGCCGAGGTCATCCTGACCGGCTTCGGCCGGCTCGCGCTCGTCGAGCGCATCGCCCAGCGCCTGCCCAAGCCCGCGCCGGTCATCGAGCTGGACGTCACCGATCAGGAGCACCTCGACGGGCTCGCCGACAAGGTCCGTGAGCACCTGGGCGAGGGCGTCGCTCTCGACGGCGTCGTGCACTCCATCGCCTTCGGCCCGCAAGGCGTCTTCACCTTCCTGGACGCCTCCTGGGAGGACGTCTCCACGGCGGTGCAGGTCTCGGCGTACTCCTACAAGTCGCTGTCGATGGCCCTGCTGCCGCTGATGCGCGAGGGCGCCTCGATCGTGGGTCTGACCTTCGACGCGCAGATCGCCTGGCCGAAGTACGACTGGATGGGTGTGGCCAAGGCCGCCCTGGAGTCCACCAACCGCTACCTCGCGCGCGATCTGGGCCCCAAGGGCATCCGCTGCAACCTGGTCTCGGCCGGCCCCATCAAGTCGATGGCCGCCAAGTCCATCCCGGGCTTCGAGGAGCTCGCGGACGTGTGGAACCACCGCGCCCCCATCGGCTGGGACCTCACCGACCCCGAGCCGGCCGGCCGCGGCGTCGTCGGTCTGCTGTCGGACTTCTTCCCCCGCACCACGGGCGAGATCGTCCACGTCGACGGCGGCGTGCACATGATGGGCGCCTAGCACCCACTCGCCGGGCGGAGTCCGGCGCAGCGGTCCGAAGCCTGTGAGGCCCCCCAGGGCCGATCAGTGCGAGGGCGGCGTGCAGAAACGGTCGGCGGCGTACACATGATGGGCGCCTGAGCGTACGTCCGGAACCCGGCCCCCGGCGGCTGCCGCCGAGGGCCGGGTTCGTGCGTGTGCGGGGTGAGCCACTAGAGTGACGCTCCGTGGCTGCACGACCATTGAACGAGATCGTCGAACCGGGCTGGGCCAAGGCGTTGGAGCCGGTGGCCGGGCGCGTCGCCGCGATGGGCGACTTCCTGCGGGCCGAGATCGGCGCGGGCCGGACCTATCTGCCCTCGGGGGCGAACGTGCTGCGGGCCTTCCAGCAGCCGTTCGACGACGTGAGGGTGCTGATCGTGGGGCAGGATCCCTACCCCACCCCCGGCCACGCGGTCGGACTCAGCTTCTCCGTGGCGCCCGAGGTGCGCCCGCTGCCCGGCAGCCTGGAGAACATATTCCGTGAACTGCACACCGACCTCGGCCTGCCCCGGCCGTCCAACGGCGACCTGACGCCGTGGACGCGACAGGGCGTCCTGCTGCTCAACAGGGCGCTGACCACGGCCCCTCGCAAGCCCGCCGCGCACCGCGGCAAGGGGTGGGAAGAGGTCACCGAGCAGGCGATCCGCGCGCTGGTGGCGCGCGGCCGCCCCATGGTGGCGGTGTTGTGGGGGCGCGACGCGCGCAATCTGCGGCCGCTGCTGGAGGGGGTGCCGTGCGTGGAGTCCGCGCACCCCTCGCCCATGTCCGCGGACCGCGGCTTCTTCGGCTCACGGCCCTTCAGCCGGGCCAACGACCTTCTGACGCGCCAGGGTTCGGCCCCGGTGGACTGGCAGCTGCCCTGACCCCGTCCGGAGCGGTAGGGTGCGCGCCATGTCGCTTCGTACGGGCGCGCACCGCGCCCACGGCCACGGGTGACCGGCGCCGTGGCGGCCGTCCCCGGCGTGGCCGGGCATGTCCTGGGAGTCGACTCCGGGGGCTCGGGCCTGCGGGTCGCCCTGGCTCCGGCCGGCGCCGGCGGGCAAACCCTGACCTGGTCCTCGCCGGTGCCGGTGACCATCGGCGGGCGCGGCATCGACGCGCGGTCCCTGCTCGGGAGCGTGCTGCCCGCGGCGGACGGGCTGCTGCGCGAGGCGGGCGCCCGGGGCTGCGTCGCCGTCTGTGTGGGGGCGGCCGGGATGGCCATGCTCGGGGACGATCTGCGGGCCGTGCTGCCCGCCGCCCTGCGCGACGCGCTGGGGACGGACCACCTCGCCCTGGCCTCCGACGCCGTGACCGCCTACGCGGGCGCCCTGGGGCAGCGGCCCGGCGTCGTCGTCGCGGCCGGCACCGGGCTCGTCGCCCTCGGCACGGACCTGTCGGCGGGAAGCGGCTGGCGGCGCGCGGACGGCTGGGGTCATCTGCTCGGCGACTGCGGGGGCGGGGCCTGGATCGGCCGGGCCGGGCTCGAGGCGGCGCTGCGCGCGTACGACGGCCGGGCGGAGGGCTCGCCGGCGCTGCTGGCCCGCGCCGAGGCGGTGTTCGGGCCGGCTCCCGGGCTTCCCGGGCTGCTCTACCCGCGGCCGGACCGGCCCGCGGTGCTCGCCTCCTTCGCCCCGGAGGTGGGGCGCCTCGCCCCCGGCGACCCGGTCGCCGCCGGCATCCTGCGCGCGGCCGCCCGTCACATCGCCGCGGCGGCCGCGGCGGCGTGTCCGGCGCCGGCGGCGGACGTGGCGCTGACCGGTGGCCTGTTCGGCCTGGGCGAGCAGTTGATCACGCCATTGCGGAATGAGTTGCGATTGCAAATTCCTCGGGCCCGGCAGGTCGCCGCCGAGGGTGATCCACTGGTCGGCGCGATGACCTTGGCCACGGCACTCGCGAGGAACGATCTGAGGCTTCCCGTCGACGACACGCTGCTCCGGGTCGTTTGCTGATCACATCTGCGCTTATCGTATGAGCCATCGAATAAAACCGGACAGACGTTGTTCAGTTACCCCCCGCCCGAACGTCCGAGCTCCATGAACGACTAACATGCGGCGCCATGAGTTCCCCCACAGGGCCCGTGTCCGGCCTGCCTGTACGAATGCCACGTCCCCGCCAGCCAGGGCGGCATCGGCGGCCGGAGCCCCTGGCCGCACCGGTCGGGGCGCCCCCGCTGGTGCTCGCCGTGCCCGGCACCCCCGACCTCGCCACGCGCCGCCTCGCCGAGGAGATCCTGAGCATCGCCCGCTCCGAGCTCCCCGGACTCGACGCGCGCGTCGGCTACGTGGACGCTGAGGCGGACAGCGAGGGCTTCCCGCCCCTGGACGCCGTCCTGGCCTACGCGGCCTCCCAGCACGCCGCTCGCGCGAGCGAAGCGCGCGAAGAGGAGTCCGCCGAGGACATCTGGGCCCAGGCGCCGGACGCCGTCGTGGTGCCGCTGCTCGCCGGACCGGACAGCGCCGCCCTGCGGCGGATACGTCAGTCCGTCATGAACAGCGGATCCGCGAGCGAGCTCACGGACACGCTCGGCCCGCACCCGCTGCTCGCCGAGGCGCTGCACGTCCGCCTCTCCGAGGCCGGCCTGGCCCGCGCCGACCGCGCTCGACTGTTCACAGTCGCAACGGCAGCCGATGGAATCGTGCTCGCGACGGTCGGCGGCGACGAGGCCGTGCAGGCCGCCGGCATCACCGGCATGCTGCTCTCCGCCCGCCTCGCCGTGCCGGTGCTGGCCGCCGCGCTCGACGAGGACGGTGCCATCGCCCGCGCCGCCGAGCAGCTGCAGGGCTCCGGTTCGCGGAACCTGGCGCTCGCCCCCTGCCTGATCGGGCCCGAGGTCGACGAGACGCTGACGGCGATGGCCGCCAAGGAGGCGGGCTGTGCGGCGGCCGAGCCGCTCGGCGCGTACCCGGCCGTCGGCAAGCTCGTGCTGGCCAAGTACGCCTCGGTGCTCGGGATCGCCACCCAGCCGTCGCCTCAGGGCGCCTCGGCCCACTGACGCACGCCGCGGCCGGTCCCACCGCGCCGCCCGTGCGCCCGTGAGCCGCGCGTACGCCCAGGAGCCCGGCAGACGCCCGGGAGCCCGTACGTCGCGTGAACGCCCGCCTCTGGAGGGGCCTCCGTCACAGGAGGCCCCTCCAGGCGTTCCGGGCCCGGTAGCTCCCGCCCCGGTGTGCGGGGCGCCGTCAGGCGAAGAGCACGCAGGAGGCCGCCGGCAGCGCGAGCGAACCGGCACGCACCGGTATGCCCGTGTCCGGGTCGACGGTGAACCAGGTGACGTCCCCGGAGCGCTCGTTGGCGGCGTACAGCAGCCGTCCGTCCGGGTGGGCGGTCAGGTCACGGGGCCAGTGCCCGCCGCAGTCGGTGGTGGCCCGCAGCTCGAGGCCGTCCCCCGCCGCGTCCAGGGCGAGGGTGGCGATGGTGTCGTCGCCGCGGTTGGCCGCCCACAGGAACCGGCCGTCGGCGGAGACGACGGGCGCCGACGGATAGCTCGGCGAGACCGCTCCCGGGGGCAGGACGCGGGTCTGCGAGACCGGCTCCAGCGTCCCGGCCGAGGCGTCCCACCGGCAGACGGTGACGGTGGGCTCCAGCTCGCCCAGGACGTACACCCGGTGGCCGTCCGGATGGAAGACGAGGTGCCGGGGGCCGGTGCCGGGGCGCAGCGGCGTCTCGCCGTGCGGGCTCGGGGCGCCGGTGACGGGGTCGAGGGCGTGGATCCCCACCGAGTCCGTGCCGAGGTCGACGGCGAGCAGCCAGCGCCCGGAGGGGTCGGGCACGACCGCGTGGGCGTGCGGGGAGGCCTGGCGGTCCGCCACCGGGCCGCGGCCGCGGTGCGGGAGCACCGCCGAGGGTGCGCCGAGCGAGCCGCCCACGCGGACCGGCAGGGCGCTGACGCTGCCGGAGCCGTAGTTGGCGGTGAACAGCCACGGCCCGGCGACGGCGAGGTGGGTGGGGCCGTCGCCCCGCACCGCGACGGGCGCGCCGAGGAGCTCGGGGCGGGCGGGGTCGGCCAGCGAGAACGCGGCGGCGGCGCCCTCGTCCGTCTCGCTGACGGCGTACAGCACGTCGCCGCCGGGCGAGAGCGCCAGATACGAGGGGTTCACCACCGCGTCGGTGGTGTGCATGGGCTTCAGCGCGCCCGTGGCGTCGTCGGCCTCGGCGACCGTCAGTCCCGGGCCGCCCGCCTCGGTGAACGATCCGATGTACGCCCAGCGGCGTCCGTGCTCCGTCGTGCCTGCCATTGCCCGCCCCTCCCGTCGAACCGGCCCGTCGCACTCGACGCTACAGGGTGCCACTGACAGTCACGGAACGTGGCCGGCGGTCAGGCGTCCGCGAAGACCCCGCGCGGCCTGTCGCGCAGAGGCGTGGCCAGCGAGGCGAGCGCGGCCTCGAGGTCGTGGAGGTGGGCGAGGGCGCGCTCGGCGCCGGGGTGGTGCGGCACGCCGTCCGCCGGGGCGGCCGGCACGGTCTCCTCGGGGGCGGCGAGGGCGAGCAGCGCCGTCTCGACCCGCAGGCAGGCGGCCGTCAGCCGGGCGTCGTGGGAGGCGTCGGGGTCGGCGGCCACCTCCGCCAGGCCGCGGACCTGCCGGACGCAGTCGTCCAGATGCGCCATGACCTCGGCCGCCCGGGCGCGGCGCGCCCGCAGCGGGCTGAGCGGGTGCAGCAGCGGCGCCAGCGAGACGCGCACCTTGGCGAGGAGGGTCTCCAGCTCGGCGACGTGCGGGGCGGGGTCGGCGGCGTCGTCTCCCGCGAGCCGGCGCGCGGACACGGCGGTGCAGTGCCGCACGGCCAGCAGCGCCCGGCGGATCCAGGCGTCGGTGGCGGCGTGGGTGGTGACGGGCAGGACGAGGGCCACGGCGAGGGCGGCGGCGCCCGCCCCCACGAGCGTCTGCTCGAAGCGCAGGGCCAGCAGACCGGGGTGGAGCACGCCGAGCAGCCCGTAGAGCAGGCCGGCCATGACGGTCACGAAGAACATCATCCAGCTGTACGAGGGGGCGGCGGTGTAGAAGATGCCGAAGACGCAGACGGCGAGGAGGACAGCGGTGGGCACGGGGGCGCCGTGCAGCGGGACGGCGACCAGGAGGCCCACGACGATGCCGGCGAGCGTGCCGACGACGCGGCGGAAGCCGCGCACGAGGGTCTCGCCGCGCGACGCGGTGTTGACGAAGATCCACCAGGCGGTGCCGACGGCCCAGTACCAGCGCTCGTCCGAGACGAGCTGGCCCACGCCGAGGGCGATGGCGCAGGCGAAGGTGTTCTGGAACGCCAGCCGGGTGGTCGGCCGGGCGAGGCCGCGTCCCGCGAGCGGCGCGGGCCCCGCGGGCGGCGGGGTGCGGCGCTCCACGCACCACAGGCCGAAGCGGACGAGGGCGGACGCGCCGATGGCCATGGCCACGGCCGCGTACAGCCCGGGCAGCCGGTCCGGGACGGCGTGCAGGAACTGCGCGGCGAAGAACATCATGAAGGCGAAGATCCCCAGCGCCTGCCCGCGGGCGCCCCAGCGCCGGGCGTAGACGCCGGCGAGGACGACGGCGAGGAACGCCGCGTCGCGCACCAGGGGGAGGCCGTGCAGCGCCGCCGCCAGGGCGAGCACGGGGAGGCCGACGGCCGGCAGCAGGGCGGTGGTGACCGCCTGACGCCGTACGGTCGGGTCGCCGACCGTGAACAGGGCGAGGAGCGCGGCGAGGCCGCCGAGGATCACCGCGGGCAGCGGCAGTCCGGCGAGCTGGGCGGCGGCGACGGACAGGCCCACGCCCAGCACGGCGCGCACGCCCGTGCGCAGCCTGAGCCGGCCGGGGTCCGGCGCCACGAACAGCCTCTTGAGCACCTCTTCCGGTCCCCCCTCTGTGAGTACGCCTCTGTGAGTACGCGCAATAAAAGAGGCGCCGCGGGGATCCGCAGCGCCATCGACAGGGACATCAAAACATCCTGTCGCCAGCTGGCTCAACAGACCGCCGTTCGACTGTGCCATTGGCCCAGCAACAGGCCCGCTCGGCCCGCCACCGAGAGGCCAACGGACCAAGGCGCTGACCGGAGAGGCGAAGGCTCACCCTCGTACGGCCCCGCGCCCGTCCAGGGCGTCCAAGGCGTCCAGGGCCTCGAGGACGTCCTGAGGGCCGATGCGCAGCAGGAGGGGGTCGGGCACGGGCGCGTGCGGGTCGCCGGGCGGGCCCGGATGCCACAGCACGCGGTGGCGCGGCGAGGGCGGCGGTCCCCACAGGGCGGGCGCCACGGGGCCGAACAGCGTCACGGTGGGCGTGGCGTGGGCGACCGCGAGGTGGGCGATGCCCGTGTCGCCGCTGACGACCGCGCGCGCGGCGGCCACCAGCGCGGAGAGCGCGGGAAAGGGCAGTCCTCCGGCGAGGGTCCGCGCGCCGGGCACGGCGACGCGGGCCGCCAGCTCCTCCTCGCCGGGTCCGCCGGTGACCACCACGCGGTGCCCGCGCTCCAGCAGGCCGCGCGCCACCGCGGCGTAGCGCTCCGCGGGCCAGCGGCGCGAGGGTGAGCCCGCGCCGGGGTGCAGGACGACCGCGCCGGGCGCCGGGGAGGGGGCGAGGGGCGGGGCCAGGGTCAGGTCGCGGGGGTCGCCGGGGATGCCGTAGAAGCTCAGCAGGCGGCACCATCGCTCGCGCTCGTGCTCGTCCGGCCGCCACCGTGGCCCCTGGAGGCCGGGCGTGCCGGGGTGGGCGAAGGCCAGGAGCCGGCTGGGGGCCAGGGCGGCCAGCAGGCGGTGGCTGGGCGGGCCGTTGCCGTGCAGGTCGACGGCGATGTCCGGTGGTGGCGCGGCCCAGGGCAGCGCGGAGGGTACGGCCCGGCCGGGAGCGGCGGCGGGCAGCAGGGTGTCGACGGCGCCGCAGGCGGCGGCCGGGCCGGCCAGGCCGCCGGGCGCGGCGAGCACGATCTCGTGGCCGGGGCGGGCCGCGCGCAGCGCCCGCAGCGCGGGCACGCCGGCGAGCAGGTCCCCCAGGCCCAGTGCGCGCAGGACCAGCAGGCGGGGGCGGCCGTCGGCGACGGGCCCGGCGAGGGGAATCGCGGAGGGATGACAGAGCGTCACGTCCCGGGCGGATGGAGGGGGTTCGGCACGTGGCGAGCGAGGGGCCGGCACACGGCACCTCCTTCCGCACCGGATCGCGGGGACGCCGCCCGCCTCCCCAGGCTGGCCCGCACGGGCGGCAGGGGCAAGCGGGCGCCTCGAGTGGAGGGATCGACGGCCGTGTGCGACGCTGCTGTGTGAGTCGTTTCGGCTACGGGCGGTATGCGAGCGAAGGCTCCGACCGCCCCTCGGCGCCGCGGACGAAGGCCGCGCGCCGGCCGCCCGGTCACGGACCGGCGGATCCCAATTCCACTCGGTCGACAGGTTTCTCCCCCCACGGACGACGATCCGTGGAAGGGACGACGCCTGCCCGCAGTGCGCGAAGGAACCGGGGCCCGTAAGGAGTGTGACCATGGACGAGCGACGCTGGAACCGTGCGGTGGTCACCGGCGGGGCCGGTTTCATCGGCTCCCACCTGTGCGAGCGGCTGCTGGCCGAGGGCTCCGAGGTGTGGTGCGTGGACAACCTGGTCACGGGCTCCCGGTCCAGCATCGCCCATCTCGAGGGGCGGCCGGGCTTCGTCTTCGTGGAGGCCGACGTCACCGAGCCCGGCGGCCTCGCCTCCATACCCGGGACCGTGGGCCTGGTGGCGCACCTGGCCTGCCCGGCCTCGCCCGCCGACTATCTGCGGCTGCCGATCGAGACGCTCGAGACGGGCAGCAGCGGCACCCGCGCCGCACTGGAGCTTGCCCGCCGCGACGCCGCGCGCTTCCTGCTCGCCTCCACCTCCGAGGTGTACGGAGACCCGCTGGAGCACCCGCAGAGCGAGCGGTACTGGGGCAACGTCAACCCGGTCGGGCCGCGCAGCGTCTACGACGAGTCCAAGCGGTACGCCGAGGCCCTCGTCTCCGCGTACCGGCGCACCCACGGCACCGACACCGCCATCGTCCGCATCTTCAACACCTACGGTCCGCGCATGCGGGCCGGGGACGGCCGTGCCGTACCCACGTTCATCCGGCAGGCGCTCGACGGCGATCCGCTGACCGTGGCGGGGGACGGCGGCCAGACCCGCTCCCTGACGTACGTCGACGACACCGTGGACGGCATCGTCGCCCTCGCCGCCAGCGGCCGCCCGGGCCCGGTGAACATCGGCAGCGGCGAGGAGACCACGATCCTCGAACTGGCCCGTCGCATCGTGGACCTGACGGGGTCGGCCTCCACGATCCGCTTCGTGGAGCGGCCGGCGGACGATCCGGCCAGGCGTCGCCCCGACACGGGGACGGCCCGCCGGCAGCTGGGCTGGGCGCCCCGCGTGGACTGCTCGGTGGGCCTCAAACGGACTGTGGAGTGGTTCATGCGCTCCGCCCTCCCCTAGCGGGTTCCCCACCGTTCCCCGCCGTTCCGACAGCTTCGCGGCCCCGTCCCGGCAGCCCCGGCGCCACCGTCCCGACAGACTCGGAGCACGCCATGCGCATCCTCGGTATCAACGCCCTCTTCCACGATCCGGCCGCCGCGCTGGTCGTCGACGGGCGGATCGTCGCGGCCGCCGAAGAGGAACGGTTCTCCCGGCGCAAGCACGGCAAGCGCCCCGTCCCGTTCGCCGCATGGGAACTGCCCGGACTGTCCGCCCACTGGTGCCTGGAGCACGCGGGACTGCGCCCCGGCGACCTGGACGCCGTCGCGTACTCCTACGACCCCGCGCTGGCCCGGGCCCCGGAGTCGATGGGCCTGCACGACCCCTGGGACGCCATCCGCCAGACCTACGCCCGCGAGGCGCCCGGATTCCTCGCCGAGGCCCTGCCGGGCCTGGACCCCGAGCGGGTCCGGTTCGTCCCGCACCATGTCGCCCACGCGGCGTCGGCGGGCCTGGCCACCCCCTATCCCGACAGCGCGGTGCTGGTGCTCGACGGGCGCGGCGAGTGCGCCTCCCACCTGGCGGGGCGCTACGCCGGCGGCACCCTGGACGTCCTGGCCGCCCAGCAGCTGCCGCACTCCCTGGGCCTGGTCTACGAGGAACTGACCGAGCACCTGGGCTTCCTGCGCAGCAGCGACGAGTACAAGGTGATGGCCCTCGCCGCCTACGGCAAGCCGCGCTTCCTGCCGGTGCTGCGGGAGCACCTGTACGCCACCGGCGACGGCGGCTTCCGGGCGCACGCGGTGCCGTGGGCCGCGCTGACCGAGCCGCGCGTGCCGGGGCAGGAGTGGACGCAGGACCACGCGGACCTCGCGGCGAGCACGCAGGCGTGCCTGGAGGAACTGCTGCTGGACCTCACGCGGTGGCTGTTCAGCCGCACCCGCGCCGAGTCGCTGGCCATGGCCGGCGGGGTGGCCCTCAACTGCGTGGCCAACTCGCGGATCGCCGCCCAGAGCCCCTTCCACAGGGTCTGGGTGCAGCCGGCCGCCGGTGACGCGGGCACCGCCCTGGGCGGGGCCCTGCACCTGGCGGCGGAGGGCGGCGAGGCGGCGGAGCCGATGACGGGCGCCGACCTGGGCCGGGGCTGGTCGGACGAGGAGCTGCGCGGCTGGCTGGAGCGGGCGCGCGTGCCCTACGAGCGGCCGCCGGACATCGCCGAGACGGTGGCCGAGGAGCTGGCGCGCGACGGCATCGTCGCCTGGTTCCAGGGGCGCGGCGAGTACGGGCCCAGGGCGCTGGGCCACCGGTCGCTGATGGCCCACCCCGGCCGCGCGGAGAACCTGGAGCGGCTCAACCACGTCAAGGGGCGCGAGGAGTTCCGGCCGGTGGCCCCGATGGTGCTCGCCGACCGGGCGGCGGAGATCTTCGAGGGGCCGCTGCCGAGCCCGTACATGCTGTTCGTGCACGGCGTGGTGCGGCCGTGGCGGGACCGGATACCGGCCGTGGTGCACGTGGACGGCACGGCCCGGATCCAGACCGTGGATCCCGGGCGGGAGCCTCTCCTGGCCCGGACGCTGGCCGCCTTCGAGCGGCGTACGGGCCTGCCGGTCGTCGTCAACACCAGCTTGAACACGGCGGGCCGGCCGATGGTCGACGACCCCCGCGACGCCCTGGAGTGCTTCGGCTCGGCACCGGTGGACCTGCTGGCGATCGGCCCGTACGCGGTGCGGCGCGGCCGGGCGTACGCGGGCGGGAAGGAGCCGGCATGAGCACCGGCGGCTCCCCGGCGTACGCGGTCGTCGTGCCCACGATCGGCCGTGCGTGCCTCGCCGACTGCCTGGCCTCGCTGGCCGCGTCGGCCGGCCCCGCCCCGTGCGAGGTGGTCGTCGTCGACGACCGGCGCGGGCCCGCCGCCGGGCACGCGCCGCTGCCGCTGGAGGCGCTCGGCCGGCTGCGCGGGCGGGCCACGGTGCTCAGCAGTGGCGGGCGGGGGCCGGCCGCCGCGCGCAACACCGGCTGGCGGGCGGTGGACGCGCCCTGGGTCGTCTTCCTCGACGACGACGTGCGCGTCGGTCCGGTGTGGCGCGCCGAACTGACGGGCGAACTGACCTGCGCCGCCGCGGACGTGGGCGGCGTACAGGGGATCATCGAGGTGCCGTTGCCGGCCGGGCGGCGGCCCACCGACTGGGAGCGCAGTACGGCGGGCCTGGCCGTGGCCCGCTGGGCTACCGCCGACATGGCCTACCGGCGGGCGGTGCTGGCGGCCGTCGGCGGGTTCGACGAGCGTTTCCCGCGGGCCTTCCGCGAGGACGCCGACCTCGCGCTGCGGGTGCTGGCCGCGGGCTGGCGGCTGGAGCCCGGCATCCGCGTGATCCGGCACCCGGTGCGGCCGGCGGACCGCTGGGTGTCGCTGCGCACCCAGGCGGGCAACGCCGACGACGCCCTGATGTTGCGGCTGCACGGCCGCCGGTGGTGGGGGCGGGCGGGCGCCCCGCGCGGCCGGCTGCGCGCCCACGCCGCGGTCACCGCGGCCGGGGCGGTGGCGGCGGGCCTCGTGCTCGCCGGGCACCGCCGCGCGGGCGCGGCGGCGGCCCTGGGGTGGGCGCTGGGCACGGCCGAGTTCGCCTGGGCCCGGATCGCGCCCGGGCCGCGCACGCCCCACGAGGTCGCCACCATGCTGCTGACCAGCGCCGCCATTCCCCCGCTGGCCGTCTGGCACCGGCTGCGCGGGACGTGGCGCCACCGGGACGCCGGGCCGCTGCCCGGCGCGCCGGGGCCGGCCGTCGTGCTGCCGGCCCCCGCGCCGCCCTCGCCGAGGGAAGGACCGGTCTCATGAACGGTGACCGGCCGCCCGCCGCCGTGCTGTTCGACCGGGACGGCACGCTGGTCGAGGACGTCCCCTACAACGGCGACCCCGGCCGGGTGACGCCGATGCCCGGCGCCCGCTCCGCGCTCGCGCTGCTGCGCCGGCACCGGATACCCGTCGGTGTGATCACCAACCAGTCGGGGGTGGCCCGGGGGCTGCTGACCATGGATCAGGTGCGGCGGGTGAACGCGCGCGTGGACCGGCTGCTGGGACCGTTCGACGCCTGGGCGGTGTGCCCGCACGGGCCGGACGACGGCTGCGGCTGCCGCAAGCCCGCGCCGGGCCTGATCGTGGCCGCCGCCCGCGAGCTGGGGGCCGACCCCGGCGACTGCGCCGTCGTCGGCGACATCGGCGGCGACATGGAGGCGGCCGAGGCCGCCGGCGCGACGGGCGTGCTGGTGCCCACGGCGCTCACCCTCCCCGAGGAGGTGCGGCGGGCCGGGCGGCGCGCCCCGGACCTGCTGAGCGCGGTCCGGGGGCTGCTCGGGGACGCGGTGCCCACGGCCGGCGGGAGCCGGCCGTGAGGGCACTCGTGGCACGCCTGGACAGCTTCGGCGACGTGCTGCTCGCCGGGCCGGCGGTGCGCGCCGTGGCCGCGCGCGCGGACCGCACGACGATGCTGTGCGGTCCGCGCGGCGCCCCGGCGGCCCGGATGCTGCCGGGGGTCGACGAGGTGATCGTGTGGGACGCCCCGTGGGCGGGATTCGACCCGCCGCCCGCCGACCGGGCCGGCGTCGACGACGTCGTGCGCCGCGTCGCGCGCCGGGCGCCGGACGTGGCGCTGGTGCTCACCTCGTTCCACCAGAGCCCGCTGCCCACGGCGCTGGTGCTGCGGATGGCCGGGGTGCCGCGGCTGGCGGCGGACTGCGCGGACCACCCGGGCTCGCTGCTGGACGTACGACACCGCCGGGCGCCGCGTCGGCACGAGGTGTGCGCGGCCCTCGACCTCGCCGAGGCGGCGGGCTTCCGGCTGCCGGAGGGCGACGACGGACGCCTCGCCGTGCTGGAACCCCCCGCGCCCGACGGGCTCGTGGGCGAGCCGGGGTACGTGGTCGTGCACCCGGGCGCCGCCGTGCCCGCCCGGCGGTGGGGGCGCGAACGGTGCGCCGCCGCGGTGCGGTCGCTGGTGCGGGCGGGCTACCGGGTGGTGGTCACCGGCGGCCCCGGCGAGCGGGAGCTGACGGCGGCGGTGGCCGGCGGCGGCGCCCTCGACCTGGGCGGGCTGACCGGCCCGGCCGAGTTGGCCCGGGTGCTGCGCGACGCGGCGGCCGTGGTCGTCGGCAACACCGGGCCCGCACACCTGGCGGCGGCCGTGGGCACCCCGGTGGTGTCGCTGTTCGCTCCCGTGGTGCCGGCCGAGCGGTGGGCCCCCTACGGCGTGCCGCACGTGGTGCTGGGCGACGAGCGGGCGCCGTGCGCGGGCAGCCGCGCCCGGGTGTGCCCCGTGCCGGGTCACCCGTGCCTCAGCGGCGTCCTCCCCGAGGACGTGCTGGCCGCCGTGGAGAAGCTCACCGGGCGCGTCCCGGGCCTCGACCCCGCTCCGGAGGCGACGTAGATGAGGATCCTGTTGTGGCATGTGCACGGTTCGTGGACGACGGCGTTCGTCCAGGGCCGTCACACCTATGTGGTGCCGGTGACCGAGGACCGGGGGCCCGACGGGCTCGGCAGGGCGCGCACCTTCGACTGGCCGGACTCCGTGGTCGAACTGCCGCCGGAGCGGCTGCGCGACGCCGGCGCGGACCTGCTGGTGCTCCAGCGGCCGCACGAGTTCGCGCTGGCGCGCCGGTGGCTCGGCCTGCGGCCGGGCGTCGACGTGCCCGCCGTCTACCTCGAGCACAACGCGCCCGGCGGCCCCGTCCCGCACACCCGGCACCCCGCCGCCGGACGGCCCGGCCTGACCGTCGTGCACGTCACCCACTTCAACCGGCTGATGTGGGACTGCGGTTCCACGCCCACCACGGTGATCGAGCACGGCATCGTCGACCCGGGGCCGCTGTGGACCGGCCGCCTGGCGCGGGCCGCCGTCGTCGTCAACGAGCCGCTGCGGCGCGGCCGCACGACCGGCACCGACCTGCTGCCGTACTTCAGCGAGGCCGCGCCCCTGGACGTCTTCGGCATGGGCACCGACGGCCTGGCCGGCCGCCTGGGCGTCGCGGCGGAGCGGTGCCGGGACCACGAGCTGGTGCAGAGCGCCCTGCACCGGGAGATGGCCGAACGCCGCGTCTACCTGCACCCGGTGCGCTGGACGTCGCTGGGGCTGTCCCTGCTGGAGGCCATGCACCTGGGCATGCCCGTGGTGGCCCTGGCCACCACCGAGGTGTGCGGGGCCGTGCCGGCGCGCGCCGGGGTGGTCTCCAACCGGATCGAGCTGCTGCACGACGCCGTCCGCGCGTTCGTCGCCGACCCCGCCCGGGCCCGCGAGACGGGCCGGGCGGCACGGGCGGCGGCACTGGCCCGGTACGGGCTGCCGCGGTTCCTGGACGACTGGGACCGGCTGATCAAGGAGGTGACCCGATGAGGATCGCCATGGTGTCCGAGCACGCGAGTCCGCTCGCCGCGCTCGGCGGCCCCGACGCGGGAGGCCAGAACGTCTACGTCGCCCGCCTGGCGGGGCTGCTGGCCGGGCGCGGCCACGAGGTGACGGTCTACACCCGCAGGGACGGCGCGACGCTGCCCGACCGGGTGCCGCTGCCCTCGGGGGCCGTCGTCGAGCACGTACGGGCCGGCCCCGAGCGGGCGCTGCCCAAGGACGAGCTCCTCGGTCACATGCCGGCCTTCGGCGACCACCTCGCCCGCGCCTGGGCCCGCACCCGCCCGGACGTCGTGCACGCCCACTTCTGGATGTCCGGCATGGCCTCGCTGCCGGGTGCCGGGGACCTCGCGGTGCCCGTCGTACAGACCTTCCACGCGCTGGGCACCGTCAAGCGGCGGCACCAGGGCGCGGCGGACACCAGCCCGCCCGAACGCCTGGACGTCGAGCGGCGCCTCGGCGCCTCCTGCGCCAGGGTCCTGGCCACCTGTTCGGACGAGGTGCGCGAGCTGGAGCGGATGGGCGTCGGGCCGGAGCGCTGTTCGGTGGTGCCCTGCGGGGTGGACACCACGCACTTCACGGCCCGCGGCCGGATCGCCCTCGTCCCGGGGCGGCGGTCCCCGCACCGGCTGCTGTGCATCGGCCGGCTCGTCCCCCGCAAGGGCGTGGACCTGGCGCTGCGGGCGCTGACCCGGCTGCCGGACGCCGAGCTGCTGGTGGCCGGCGGGCCGCCCAGGGACGGTCTCGGCCGCGACCGCGAGGCCATGCGGCTGCTGTCGCTGGCCCGCCGACTGCGGGTGGCCGAGCGGCTGGTCCTGTTGGGCTGCGTGCCGCACGAGGAGATGCCGGCGCTGATCCGCAGCGCGGACGTGGTGCTGTGCACGCCGGTCTACGAACCCTTCGGCATCGTGCCGCTGGAGGCGATGGCCTGCGGTGTGCCGGTCGTGGCCACGGACGTCGGCGGCCACCGCGACACGGTGGCGCACGGCGAGACGGGCCTGCTGATCCCGCCGGGCGAGCCGGACCGCCTCGCGGGCGCGGTGCGCGACCTGCTCGCCGCCCCCGGGCGGCTGGAGTCCTTCGGCCGGGCCGGCCGCGCGCGCGTGGTCGCCCGCTTCACCTGGGACCGGGTGGCGGACGGCGTGGAGCGCGTCTACGACCGGGTCGCCGCCCCCGTACCGTCAGGAGCCCCGCGATGACCGTCACCGGAACGACCGACGCCACCGCCGCCGCCGCCGACGGCGACGGCGACGGCGACCACTGCGGCCGGCTGCTGACGGCACTGCGACGGTTCCGCGAGGACAACGCCGACACCGCCCGGCGGTGGGGCACGCGCCTGGCGGCCGGCCTCGGCGCCGGCGGGCGGCTGCTGGCCGCCGGCAACGGCGGCAGCGCGGCGCAGGCCCAGCACCTGACCGCCGAACTGGTGGGCCGCTACCGCGAGGACAGGGCGCCGTTCTCCGCCCTCGCCCTGCACACCGACACCTCCAGCTGCACCGCCATCGTCAACGACTACGGCCCGGACGAGCTGTTCGCCCGCCAGGTGCGCGCGCACGCCCGCCCCGGCGACGTGCTCATCCTCCTGTCGACGAGCGGCGCCAGCACCAACCTCCTGCGGGCCGCCGAGGCCGGGCACGCCGCGGCCGCCGAGGTGTGGGCCCTCACCGGACCCGCCCCCAACCCGCTCGCCGAGGCGGGCGACGAGTCGCTGTGCGTGGCCGCCGGCCGCGCCGCCACCGTGCAGGAGCTGCACCTGGTGGCCGTGCACCTGATGTGCGACGCCTTCGACGCGGCCCTGGCCGCCGCCCCCGGAGGGACGACGCCATGAGCACCGGCACTCCCCTGCTGGTCGTCGGCGACGCCCTGCTCGACCGGGACCTGGTCGGAACCGCCGAGCGGCTGGCCCCCGACGCGCCCGTGCCCGTACTGGACGACTGCCGGGAGCAGCTGCGCCCGGGCGGCGCGGCGCTGGCGGCGTACCTCGCCGCGCGGTCGGGACGGCCGGTGACCCTCGTCGCCGCGCTGGGCACCGACCCCGCGAGCCTGCAGGTGCGGGCGCTGCTGGAGCCCTCGGTGACGCTGGTGCCGCTGCCGCTGGACGGCCCGCTCGCGGAGAAGACGCGGGTGCTGGCCGGGGGCCGGCCGGTGGTCCGCCTGGACCGGGGGCCGGGCGGGCCGCCGGGGCCACCGGACACGCCCGGCGCCTGATCGCCGAGGCGCCGGCCGTGCTGGTGGCCGACTACGCGCGGGGCACCGCCGAGGTGCTGCGCCAGGCGCTGGCCGCCCGCGCCCCCGGCACGGCGCTGGTGTGGGATCCCCATCCGCGCGGCGGCCCTCCGGTTCCGGGCGCGCGCCTGGTGACGCCCACGAGCGAGGAGGCCTTCCTGTTCGCCGGGGCCGGCGGACAGGAGGGCGAGGCGCTCGGCGCGGTCGCCCACACGGCGGAGGAGCTCGTGCGGCGGTGGCGGGCGGTGTGCGTGGCGGTGACGCTGGGCGCGCGCGGCGCGCTGCTCTCCCAGGGCGAGCGCCCCATGCTCGTCCCCACGGCGGCCCGGCACGGCGGCGACCCGTGCGGCGCGGGCGACTGCTTCAGCGGCACGGCGGCGGGACTGCTGGGGACGGGGCGCTGCCGGTGGAGGCCGTGCAGGGGGCGGTGGCGGCGGCCACCCGGTACGTCGCCGAGGGCGGCGCCCGGGCCGTGGCCCGCGGCCCCTACCCGGGCCGGGAGCGCCGCGGGACCATGGAGGGGGACGCCCTGCAGCTCGCGCGGCACGTCCGGGCGGCGGGCGGGACCGTGGTCGCGGCCGGCGGCTGCTTCGACCTGCTGCACGCCGGGCACGTCGGCCTGCTCCAGCAGGCCAGGGGCATCGGCGACTGCCTGATCGTCTGCCTGAACTCCGACGCCTCCGTCAGCCGTCGCAAGGGCCCCGGGCGGCCGCTGACCCCGCTGGCCGACCGGATCCGGGTGCTGCGGGCCCTGCAGTGCGTCGACGCGGTGGCGGTGTTCGACGAGGACACGCCCCAGCGGCTGCTACCGTGCCTGCGGCCGCACATCTGGGTCAAGGGCGGCGACTACGCGATGGAACAGCTGCCGGAGGCGGCACAGCTCGCGGAGTGGGGCGGCCAGGCCGTCCTGCTGCCGTATCTCGACGGCCGGTCCAGCACCCTGCTGGCCACCCGGGCGGCGGACAGCCTCGCCGTCGCCCGCCGCACCACCGCCCCCGGCGGTGCGGCCGTTTCCCGCACGAGGCGGAGATGACCGCGCCCGGCGGCGGGGCAGCGCCCCGTCCACCGGCCCGGCAGGAAGGTCAGGTGGCACCATGACCGCACCCAATCCCGACCCGGACCCGGACCGCACCGCCGGTCTCGAGCCGGGCGGAGGCGTCCCGCCGGGCGAGACGCCTCCCGGTGAGAGCAGCATGTCCGGCGCCGGCCCCCGCCAGGCGGACTACAACCAGCGGGGCTGGGCCACGGCTCCGGTCCTGGTGATCGGCCTGTGCGTGCTGGTCTTCGCCGTGACCGTCTTCATCTGGGCCGCGATCGTCTGAGTGCCGTGGGCCGCGCTCGTCCGCGTCCCGGCCCACGGACTCACGCGGCGGTCCGGAAGGCCGCCCCGGGGGCCGGCAGCACGGCGCTCGCGCGGCCGGCGGGCCTACGCCGCCGCACGAGCGCGCCGGCTCCGATGACGACCGCGATGACGGCGCCGCCGAGGATCAGCGCGCCGCGCTCGCCCGCGCCCTGCACCAGCAGCCCCAGCAGGGGCGGCCCGGCCAGGCCCCAGCCGGTGCTCACGCTGCGCCAGACGCCGAGGACGCGGCCGCGCATGTGGGCGGGCGGGTCGGTCTGCAGCACGGTGGTGGTCGCGGTGTCGCACACCGACTCCACGATCGCCATCGGCACGACCATGACCAGCAGCAGCGACAGCACCGGGCTGGAGCCCGCCGCGATCTGCAGCACGCCTCCGGCGGCGGCCAGCAGGGCGACCAGGCGGACCGTCGGCCTCTGCATCCGGCCGGCCAGCACGGCGCCCACGATGCCGCCGACCGCGAGGAGGGCGGAGACCAGCCCGTAGGCGCCGGCGCCGCCGTGCAGCGGGCCGGTGACCAGGGTGGCGAGGGTGAGCTGGTAGTTGCGGCCCAGGACGGCGCTCAGCGCGGCGATCAGGGCGAGCGCGACCAGGCCGCGGCGGCTGAGGAAGAAGGACAGGCCCCCGCGCTCCCGGCCGGCCGCGCCGCGCGGGCGGGCGGCGGCCGCCGCGGCCTCCGCGCGGGCGTGCGGCTGCAGGCGCAGGAAGGGGATGACCGCGGTCACGAACAGGAACGACACTCCGTTGACCGCGTACGCGCCGGCGGTGCCGATGGTCGCGATGCCCACCGCCGCGAGGGCGGTGCCGGCGAGCCGGCCGATGCTGTGCACGACCGAGCCCAGGGCGATCGCCGAGGGCACGTCCTTCTCCGGCACCAGGTCGTTGCCGAGCAGGGCCGTGGCCGGGCCGTCGACGGTGGCGATCAGGCCGGTGATCCCGGCGAGGACCATGAGCAGCGGCACGTTGAGCATGCCGAAGGCGACCAGCAACGCGGTGGCGAAGGCCACCAGGGCCAGCAGCGCCTGGCTGACGGCGGCGGTGAGCTTGCGGGGCAGGCGGTCGACCACCGCGCCGCCCAGGAGGCCGAAGAGCAGGCCGGGCGCGGCCTGGACCGACAGCGACAGGCCCGTCGTGGCGGCGGAGCCGGTGAGCTGCAGGACGAGCAGGTTCTGCACGGTGAGCTGCATCCACGTGCCGAGGTTCGACACGAGGTTGGCTGCGGACCACCAGCGCATGCTGCGGCTGCGCAGGCAGCGCCAGGGGGACCGGTCGCCGGCCGCGTCCGCGGCCGCCCCGCGGCGGGCGAGCAGGCCCGCACCGGCCGCACGACGGGCGCGGCGGTGGCGGGCGCTGTGGGGGAGGACGGGGGCGTGGCCGGAGCCGGGGACGAAAGGCGCAAGGGTCCGTTTCCGTGGTCGGGGCGCGTGCCCGGCACCTACGGCGCCCATGGGCGCGCCGCCCGCCAGGGCGGAGGCACGACGGCTGTGGGCGTCGAAAGCCCCGCCGGGTGGAACACCCTCGGGCGGGGGCCGGGGACGCCGCCGGTCCGCGCTTCGCCGCGCCGGTCGCGATGACGTCCCCGCCATCGTCACAAGCGCTTCCCGGCGCTGAGAAGTTCGTACGCTGTGCGGTCGGTCACCATGCGGTGAAATGCGGGTTCGCTCCATGTGGGCTGTCTCACACACCGCCTCGCCCGGCCCGCCGACGGGTGAACCGGGGGCCGGGGCGGTGGGCCATTGGTACAGTGCGAGGCCGCCGATACCGACCACGAGAGAGCCGGTGCCCATGGCCGTGGACGCGCTGGACGCCAGGATCCTGCGGCTGCTGCTGGAGCAGCCGCGGACGAGCGTGCGCGAGTACGCCCGCCTGCTGGGCATCGCGCGGGGCACGCTCCAGGCGCGGCTCGACCGGCTGGAGCGCGACGGCGTGATCACGGGGACGGGCCCCCGGCTGTCCCCCGGGGCCCTCGGTCACCCCGTGCTGGCGTTCGTCCACATCGAGGTCACCCAGGGCCATCTGGACACGGTGGCGGACGGCCTGGGCGGCGTGCCCGAGATCATCGAGGCCTTCTCGATAACGGGCGGCGGGGACCTGATGGCCCGCGTCGTCGCGCGGGACGCGGCCCATCTGGAGGATGTGATCCAGCGGCTGGTCCAGCTGCCCGGGGTGGTGCGCACCCGTACGGAGATGGTGCTGCGCGAGCGGGTGCCGTACCGGATGGTGCCGCTGGTGGACGCGGTGGGCCGGGCGGCGGGCCGGCGGCCCGTCTGACGGGGCGTCCGAAAAGTACGGTCCGGACGACGTCGGTCGTGGCGAGGACGACGGACCCGGCTTCTCGTCAGGGATGAACTGGTGCGATTATCTGCTCGCTCATCCCAACCAGCGAGAAAAAGGTCCTTACATGGAGCGAAGTGGGAGAAGAACCGCGCGCCGCTGGGGCGTCGCCGCGGTCGCCTCGACAGCGGCCGTGGCCGTCGCACTGCCGGCGGCGACGGCCGAGGCCGCCGGCGGCCCGTCGGGCATAGCCGCCAAGGGCGCCTTCCTGCTCGACAGCGGCCCCAACCGCACCCTGTGGGGCAAGGACGCCGACACCAAGCGGCAGATGGCCAGCACGACCAAGATCATGACCGCGGTCACGGTCCTGGGCGTCAAGAACGTCGATCTCAACAAGAAGATCACCGTCAAGCAGTCCTACCGCGACTACGTGGCCCGCACCGGCGCGAGCACGGCGGACCTGCGCACGGGCGACCAGCTGACCGTCCGCCAGATGCTCTACGCCCTGATGCTCCCCTCCGGGTGCGACGCCGCCTACGCGCTCGCCGACACCTTCGGCAGCGGCGGCACGGAGGCCGCCCGGACGAAGTCGTTCATCGACAAGATGAACAAGAAGGCCGCCGAGCTCGGCATGAAGAACACGCGCTACGACTCGTTCGACGGCATATCGCGTGCGGGGAACAACTACACCACCCCGCGCGACACCGCCCAGCTGGCCCGCAAGGCCCTGGCCAGCAAGACGCTGAGCACGGTGGTGCGCACGACCACCACCAAGCAGAAGGCCGCGAACGTCAACCGCACCTACTACTGGGACAACACCAACAAGCTGCTCGGCTCCTACCAGGGCGCGATAGGCATCAAGACCGGGACCGGCACGGCCGCCGGCCCGTGCCTGGTCTTCGCCGCCCAGCGCGGCAAGCGCACGGTGGTGGGCGTCATCCTCAACGACCCCACGAACCGCTACCCGGACGCCGTGAAGATGCTGGACTGGTCCTTCAAGTCCAAGTCGAAGGTGACGCTGCGCCAGCTGCCGCCGTCGGCCCAGAAGGACTGACCAACCGGCACGCCCCAGGGCTGTGACCCGAGCGCTCCGGCCCGATCGCGGCCGGAGCGCTCGCTGTTGCCGGAGCGCTCGCTGTCCTCGTGATGGTCCCGGTCAGCCCAGGAAGGTCAGCCGGACCTGGCGCTCGGGGTTGTCGCGGTTGGTGTCGACCAGGCACACCGACTGCCAGGTGCCCAGCTCCAGCCGTCCGCCGATGACCGGCAGCGTCGCGTGCGGCGGCACGAGGGCGGGCAGCACGTGGTCGCGGCCGTGGCCGCGGCTGCCGTGGCGGTGACGCCAGCGGTCGTCGGCCGGCAGCAGGTCGCGCAGGGCCGCGAGCAGGTCGTCGTCGCTGCCGGAGCCCGTCTCCAGGACCGCGACGCCGGCCGTTGCATGGGGCACGAAAATATTCAGCAGGCCGTCGCGGCCCGCGGCGGCCTCGCGCAGGAAGGCCTCGCAGTCGCGCGTGAGGTCGTACACCGTCTCGGCGGAGCCTGTGGTGACGTCGAGGACGTGGGTGCGGAAGGTGTCGGTCATGGCTCCATCCTCGTACGCGCCCGGCGCCCCGCGCACCCGCCCCCGGGGCGGGAAGTGATCCACGGCCCCCGGCGTTGGCAGAGGCATGAACGACTCAGGGACGCCGGAGACCGAGGTCGAGGTCGTCGTCGCGGGCGCCGGACAGGCGGGCCTGGCCGGCGCGTACCACCTGCGGCGCGCGGGCTACGCACCGGACCGGGACTTCGTCGTGCTGGACGGCTCACCGCGGCCGGGCGGGGCCTGGCAGTTCCGCTGGCCGACGCTGACCTACGGCAAGGTGCACGGCATGCACGCGCTGCCGGGCATGGAGCTGACCGGCGCGGACGACCGGCGCCCCTCCTCCGAGGTGATCGGCGACTATTTCACGGCGTACGAGCGCGCCTTCGACCTGCGCGTCCGGCGGCCCGTGCGGATCCGGGCGGTGCGCGAGGGCGACGGCGGCAGGCTGCGCGTGGAGACGTCCCAGGGCGTGTGGTCGGCCCGGGCGCTGCTCAACGCGACCGGGACCTGGGACCGCCCGTTCTGGCCCCGCTACCCCGGCCAGGAGTCCTTCCGCGGCCGCCGGCTGCACACCGCCGGCTATCCGGGGCCCGCGCCCTTCGCCGGGCGGCGCGTGGTGGTGGTCGGGGGCGGCACCTCGGCCGTGCAGCACCTGCTGGAGGTCGCCGAGGTCGCGGCCGCGACGACCTGGGTGACGCGGCGGCCTCCCGTCTTCCACGAGGGCCCCTTCGACGAGGCCCGCGGCCGTGAGGTGGTCGCGCGGGTCGAGGAGCGGGTGCGGCGGGGGCTGCCGCCGCGGAGCGTGGTGTCGGTGACCGGCCTGCCCATGACCGAGGCGATGCGGCGCGCCCGCGCCGCCGGGATCCTCGACCGGCTGCCGATGTTCGACCGTCTCACCCCCACCGGAGTGGCGTGGGACGACGGCCGGGCCGTCGAGGCGGACGTCGTCCTGTGGGCCACCGGCTTCCGCGCCGCCCTCGGCCATCTCGCGCCGCTCGGGCTGCGGGAGCCCGGCGGCGGCATCCGTGTGGAGGGCACGCGCGCGGTCCGCGACCCGAGGATCCACCTGGTGGGCTACGGGCCGTCGGCGAGCACCATCGGCGCCAACCGGGCCGGCCGGAGCGCCGTGCGGGAGATCCGCGCCCTGCTCGCCGACGCGCCGGCGCGACCTTCCCAACCGGCCCTCGCTGCGGCAGTATGAGGCGCCGGACGATCAACCGGCGCCCCGTCGGCGGGTCGTCCGCAACGATCCGCAGGTCCGTCCGCAGATCCGTGGTCCGGTCGATCCGCCGGTGACCGGCCGGGCGGCCGACGGCCGCCGGGAGGTGCCGAGGTGTCATGCGCGTAGGGCTGTTCGTCACCTGCGTCAACGACACGCTCCACCCGGGCACGGGCCGCGCGGTCGTCACCCTCCTCGAACGGCTCGGCGTACGGGTCGGCTTCCCCGCCGAGCAGAGCTGCTGCGGCCAGCCGCTGTTCAACACCGGCTACCGCCGCCGCACCGAGCCGCTGCTGCTGCGGCACGCCGCCGCCTTCCGCGACTACGACCACATCGTGACCCCCTCGGCCTCCTGCGCCGCCATGGTCCGCGAGCACTACCCCCGCATCGCCGCGCGGGCCGCCGCCGAGGGGCGCGGCGGGCGGGACGGCGCGGCGCTGGCCGAGGCGGCCGCGAGCGTGGTGCCCAGGACGTACGAACTCACCGAGTTCCTTCTCGACGTGCTGGGCGTGACCGACGTCGGCGCGTACTTCCCGCACACCGTCACCTACCACCCCACCTGCCACGGACTGCGCGCGCTGCGGCTGGGGGACCGGCCGCGCCGGCTGCTGGAGCACGTGAGAGGGCTCGAACTGCGCGAGCTCGCCGGCGCCGAGGAGTGCTGCGGCTTCGGCGGCACCTTCGCCGTCAAGAACGCCGCGGTATCGGCCGCGATGGGAGCCGACAAGGCCCGCGCCATCGGGGACACGGGAGCCCGCGCCGTGTGCGCGGTCGACAACTCCTGTCTCCTGCACATCGGCGGCACCCTCGCCCGCGCCGGCTCGCGCGTACGGCCGCTGCACATCGCCCAGATCCTGGCGAGCACCGACGGGAGCGTTCCATGAGCCGTACGTACGTCGGCATGCCCGCGTTCCCGCGCGCCGCCGCGCGGGCGACCGAGGACGCCACGCTGCGCTCCAACCTGCGGCGCGCCACCCACACCATCCGCGCCCGGCGCGCCCAGGCCGTCGCCGAGCTCGCGGACTGGGAGGAGCTGCGCGCCGCCGCGGCCGCGATCAAGGACCGGACGCTGCGTCATCTCGACCACTATCTGACGCTGCTGGAGGAGAACGTCACCCGGGCGGGCGGCACGGTCCACTGGGCCGCCGACGCCGACGAGGCCAACCGCATCGTCACCGAACTCGTCCGGGCCACCGGAGAGCGCGAGGTCGTCAAGGTCAAGTCCATGACCACCCAGGAGACCGGCCTGAACGACGCCCTCGAGCGGGCCGGCATCCGGGCGTACGAGACCGACCTGGCCGAGCTCATCGTGCAGCTCGCCGACGACCTGCCGTCCCACATCCTGGTCCCGGCCATCCACCGCGGGCGCGGCGAGATCCGCGACATCTTCCGCGACCGCATGGCGGACTGGGGCCGCCCCGCCCCCGAGGGACTCACCGACCGGCCGGCCGACCTGGCGGAGGCGGCCCGCCTGCACCTGCGCGAGAAGTTCCTCACCGCGAAGGTCGCCGTCTCGGGCGCCAACTTCCTCGTCGCCGAGACCGGCACGGCGGTGGTCGTCGAGTCCGAGGGCAACGGCCGGATGTGCCTCACGCTGCCCGAGACCCTGATCTCGGTCGTCGGCATCGAGAAGGTCGTCCCCGCCTGGCGGGACCTGGAGGTCTTCCTCCAGCTGCTGCCCCGCTCCTCCACCGCCGAGCGCATGAACCCCTACACGTCCATGTGGACGGGCACCTCCGACGCCGACGGACCGCGCGCCTTCCACCTGGTCCTGCTCGACAACGGCCGCACCGACGCCCTCGCCGACCGGGTCGGCCGCCAGGCCCTGCGGTGCATCCGCTGTTCCGCCTGCCTGAACGTCTGCCCCGTCTACGAGCGCGCCGGCGGCCACGCGTACGGCTCGCCCTACCCGGGCCCGATCGGCGCGATCCTCACCCCCCAGCTGCGCGGCCCGGCCTCCGCCCTGGAGGAGTCGCTGCCGTTCGCCTCCACCCTGTGCGGCGCCTGCTACGAGGTGTGCCCGGTGGCCATCGACATCCCGGAGGTCCTGCTGCACCTGCGCGAGCGGGTCGCGGAGGGCGGCGAGGTGACGGTCCGTGGAGTGCGCACCCGCGTCCGGCCGGCGAAGCGGCACGCGGTGGAACGGACGGCGATGCGGGCGGCCGGGTGGACCTTCGACCACCCGGGGGCCCTGCGCCGGGCGCAGCGCCTTGCGGGGCGCGCCCGCCGGCTGCGGCCCCGGCGGCTGCCCGGCCCGCTGGGTGCCTGGACGGACAGCCGGGAACTGCCCGAGCTGCCGGCCGAATCGTTTCGGGACTGGTGGTCGCGGACCCGGGGGGATGCCCCATGAGCGGCGGTACGAGCAGGGAGCGCGTCCTGGGGCGCGTACGGCGTGCGCTGGCCGACGTCCCTCGCCACGAGCGCCCGCGCGACCACCCCGTACCGCGCGACTACCGGCTCACGCACGGCACCCGCACCCCGGCCGACGCCGCCGCGCTCCTCGCCGCGAACCTCACCGACTACCGGGCCGTCGTGCACCGCACGGACGAGGGAGGGCTGCCGGCGCTGGTCGCCGGGCTGCTCGGCCGGCGCGGCGCGCGCCGCGTGGTCGTACCGCCCGGGCTGCCGGACGCCTGGCTGGCCCCCGAGCTGCTGGCGGCCGCCGGAGTGGAGCAGGTGGCCGACTCCCCCGCCCTGACGACGCGTGCCCTGGACGGCGTGGACAGTGTCGTCACCGGCTGCGCGCTGGCCATCGCCGAGACCGGCACGATCGTGCTGGACGCGGGCCCGGGGCAGGGGCGCCGCGCGCTGACGCTCGTGCCCGACCACCACGTGTGCGTGGTGCGCGTCGCCGATCAGGTGGTGGACTCGGTGCCGCGGGCCCTGGCCCGGCTGGCCCCGGACCGGCCCCTGACCTGGATCTCCGGCCCGTCGGCCACCAGCGACATCGAACTGGACCGCGTCGAGGGCGTGCACGGGCCGCGCACCCTGGAGGTGGTCCTCCTCGACGGGACCGGACCCCGGTGAGCTCCTCCCCTGGCGAGGCCGCCTCGGGCCCGCCCCTGCGCGGCGTCACGGTCGTCGCGCTCGAACAGGCCGTCGCGGCGCCCTTCGCCACCCGGCAGCTCGCCGATCTCGGGGCCCGGGTCATCAAGATCGAACGGCCGGGGGGCGGCGACTTCGCCCGGCACTACGACCGCCGGGCCAAGGGCCTGTCGGCCTACTTCGTGTGGATCAACCGTGGCAAGGAGAGCGTGGTCCTGGACCTCAAGGACGACGCCGACCGCTCGCTGCTCGACCGGCTCCTCGCCCGCGCGGACGTGTTCGTGCAGAACCTCGGCCCCGGCGCGGCCGCCCGCCTGGGCCTCGCCCCCGCCGCCCTGCGCGCCACGCACCCGCGCCTGATCACCTGCGACGTCACCGGCTACGGCGCGGACGGCCCGTACCGCGACAAGAAGGCCTACGACCTGCTGGTGCAGTGCGAGGCCGGTCTGGTCTCCCTCACCGGCGACCCCGGCGCCCCGGCCCGGCCCGGCATCTCCGTCGCCGACATCGCCGGCGGAATGTACGTCTACACGGGCATACTGACCGCTCTGTACGAGCGCGAGCGCACCGGCAAGGGCTCGCGGCTGTCGGTCTCCCTCTTCGACGCCCTGGCCGAGTGGATGGGCCACCCGTACTTCGCCGAGGCCTACGGCGGCCCGCCCCTCGCCCGCAGCGGCGCCCGCCACCCGTCCATCTCGCCCTACGGACCCTACGGTTGCGGCGACGGCGCCCGGGTGTTCCTGAGCGTGCAGAACGACCGCGAGTGGGTGGCCCTGTGCGAACGGGTGCTGCGCCGGCCCGGGCTCTCCCGCGACCCCCGCTTCGCCGACAACGCCGCCCGCCACGCACATGACGCGGAGCTGACGGACGTCATCGAGGAGTGCTTCGCCGCGCACACGGCGGACGGCGTCGTCGCCCTGCTGGACGGCGCCGGCATCGCCAACGCCCGGCTGCGGACCGTCGCCGAGTTCGCCGACCACCCCCAGCTGACGGCCCGCGACCGCTGGCGCGAGTTCCCCTCGCCGGCGGGCATGCTGCGCGGCCTGCTGCCTCCGGTGGAGGTGGCGGGCCGGGAGGCGGTGATGGGTGCGGTGCCGGGGCTGGGGGAGCACACGGCGGCGATACGGGCGGAGTTCGGGGCGTAGCCCCAGGGTGACCCCGGCAGGGGTAGGCACGGCGTGCGTAGGCGGCGCACGGGGCTGGGTGACTCCCCCGCCGCGCGGCAGGCTCTTTCCCGACAGCGAGAACCGTCACGAGACGGCTCGCGGAGCACCTCGCAACGTCTTCGGGAAAGGCCCGCTCACATGACGAACCCGGCAGTCTTCTGGTCCACCGGCTGGTCCGCCCCGGTCCAGCGACCCAGCGAAGGCTTCGAGGAGAACTGGTCCGAGACCGGATTCGACGACCAGTCCGTGCGTCAGGTCGTACGGGTCGACGGAAGCGGTGACGCGGCACGGATCCGCCTGTCGAATCGTTTCGGCACCGGACCGCTGACCGTCGGCGCCGCCACCGTCGCCCTGGCCGCCGGGGGCGCCGCCGTGCGGCCGGGCACGGTCCGGCCCCTCACCTTCGGCGGGGCGGCGTCCGTGGTGATACCGGCCGGTGGTGAGGCCGTCAGCGACGCGGCGCCGCTGCGGGCCGAGCGCTTCGACGCCGTCACGGTGACCCTGTACTTCCCCTGCCCGACCGGGCCCGCGACGTTCCACGCCCAGGCCTACACCGACAGCTACCGCGCGCCCGGCGACCGTACGACCGCCGCCGACGGCTCGGGGTTCGGCGAGCGGACCCGCTCCTGGTACCACCTCGCCGGCATCGAGCTGGCGGGGGACGGCGCTTCGCCCCGCGGGACGGTGGTGGCCTTCGGTGACTCCCTCACCGACGGCTTCGGCTCCACCGCCGGCGCCGACCGCCGCTACCCGGACGCCCTGGCCGAGCGACTCGCGGCGGCGGGGCGGGAATGGGCCGTGGTCAACGCGGGCATCGGCGGCAACCTCGTGCTCAACGACTCGCCCTGGTACGGCGAGGCGGCCCTGGCGCGCTTCGAGCGCGACGTGCTCGACACTCCGGGCGTCCGGTCGGTGATCGTCCTCGCGGGTCTGAACGACATCGGCTTCAGCGAGGTCGACCTGCCGACCTACAAGCCCGCCCCGGATGTCTCCGTGGAGGAACTGACGGAGGGCTACCGGCAGTTGATCAAGCGGGCGCACGACCGGGGCGTCAGGGTGATCGGGGCGACGCTCCTGCCCTTCAAGGGAGCGGAGTACCACACCCCGCGCTCCGAGGAGAAGCGCGCCGCGCTCAACGCGTGGATCCGCACCTGCGGGGAGTTCGACGCGGTGGCCGACTTCGCCATCGCGCTGGCCTCGCCGGACGACCCCGAGACGCTCCACCCCGCCTACGACTGCGGCGACCACAAGCACCCCAACGACGCCGGCTACCGCGTCATGGCCGGGGCCGTCGACCTCGGCTCCCTCTGAGCGCTTCGTGCGCATGCGAGGGGGGCGGCGAGGCCGCTCCGGGACGTGGTGCCTCCTCCTCAGACCTTCGCCGTCAGGTGCGTGTCCCGGCGCACCAGCGCGGCGTAGTGCCCGTCGTCGGCGAGGAGTTCCTGGTGGGTGCCGCGTTCGGTGATGCGGCCACGGTCGAGGACGACGATCTGGTCGGCGTGGCGGATCGTGGAGAGCCGGTGCGCGATGGTGATCGTGGTGCGCCCGGCGGACAGCGCGTCGATCGCCTGCTGCACGGCGTGCTCGGTGTGGGTGTCGAGCGCGCTCGTCGCCTCGTCGAGGATGAGCACGGGCGGGTCGCGCAGGATCGTCCGCGCGATGGCCAGGCGTTGCTTCTCCCCTCCGGAGAAGCGGTAGCCGCGCTCGCCGACCAGGGTGTCGTAGCCCTCGGGGAGGCCGGCTATGTAGTCATGGATCTGGGCCGCCTCGGCGGCCGCCTGGATCTCCTTGTCGGTGGCGTCGGGCTTGGCGAAGCGGAGGTTGTCGGCGACGGAGGCGTGGAAGAGGTAGGTCTCCTGGGAGACCACGCCCACCGCCCGGGAGAGGGTGTCGAAGTCGAGGTCGCGGACGTCGACGCCGTCCAGCAGGACCCGCCCGCCGGTGACGTCGTAGAGCCGGGGCACGAGATAGCTCAGGGTGCTCTTGCCGGAACCCGTCGGGCCGACGACCGCCAGGCTGCCGCCGGGCGGGACGTAGAGGTCGATGCCGGAGAGGGCGGCGGCGGGGGGATCGTAGGAGAAGGAGACGTTCTCGAAGCGCACCTCGCCGCGGACGGTCTCCAACCGCACGGGCTTCTCGGGCTCGGTGATGTCCACCGGCAGGTCGAGGTATTCGAAGATCCGCTGGAAGAGCGCGAGGGAGGTCTGCATCTGCACGCCGGTGGAGAGCAGGCTGACGGTGGGCCGGAACAGGCCCTGCTGAAGGGAGACGAAAGCCACCAGCGTGCCGAGGGAGATGCCGGGGCCGCCCGTCCGCAGCGCGATGCCGGCGGCCCAGTAGATAAGAGCCGGCATGGCGGCCATGACGATGCCGATGGTGGACATCCGCCACCTCCCGGCCATGTTGGTGCGCACCTCGAGGGCGACGAGCCGCTCGGACTCCGCGGCGAAGGCCTGGGTCATGGACACGGACCGGCCCATGGTGCGGCCGAGGAGGATGCCGCTGACGGACAGCGATTCGGTGACCATGGCGGCCATGGCCGCCATCTGGTGCTGCCGCTCGGAGGTGATCCTCTTGCGCTCGTCGCCGACGCGGCGGCTGATCCAGACGAAGACGGGCAGCAGGAGGAGGGAGACGACCGTCAGCCGCCAGTCGAGGGCCACCATGGCGACGACGGTGGCGATGACGCTGGTGAGGTTGGAGACCAGGGACGTGGCGGTGGAGGTCACGGTGGCCTGCATGCCGCCGATGTCATTGGCGATGCGGGACTGCACCTCGCCGGTGCGCGTGCGGGTGAAGAAGGCGAGAGGCATGCTCTGCAGGCGGCCGTAGACCGCGGTGCGCAGGTCGTGCATGACGCGCTGGCCGACGGTGGTGGAGATCAGGGTCTGCAGCACGCCGAAGACACTGTTGACGACCGCGGCGGCGATCATGCCGAGGGCGAGCAGGCTGAGCAGGCCGGTGCGGCCGTGGGGGATGGCGTCGTCGAGGACCTCGCGCAGCATGAACGGCGAGGCGACCGTGACGAGGGAGGACGCGGCCACGAGCAGCCCGACGAGGGCGAGCCGGCCGCGGTACGGGTGGAAGAGGCGGAGGATGCGCCGCACCTGGGCGGGCTGGTCCGGGTCCGCGGGAGGTGGTGTCCAGTTCGGTTCGTCGTGAGGCATGGGCTCCTTCAACGAGGTCGGTCCGGTGGGCGAAAGACGTGCGGACGCGCTGAGCGCCCCGAGATGCCGGCGCCGTATCAGAGCATAGCTCACTGTTACCTATGCTCACAATGAACAGAGTCCTGATACCCTGTGATCATGACGGCCCCCGACACGTCCGGCCAGCTCGCCGAGCAACTGCTGAGGCTGACCCGCAGGCTCCACCGCGCCCAGAAGCGCTACCTGGACCCGGTCGGCATCACCCCCGCCCAGTCACGGCTGCTGCGCACCGTCGCGCACTACGACACGCCCCCGCGCATGGCGGACCTGGCGGAGCGCCTCGAGGTCGTGCCCCGGGCGGTCACCACGCTCGTCGACGCCCTGGAGGCCAACGGCGCCGTGCGCCGGGTGCCGGACCAGTCCAACCGCCGCGTGACGCGGATAGAGCTCACCGACGAGGGCCGTTCGACCCTGCACGCGCTGCGCAACGCCCGGCGTGCGGCCGTCGAGGAGATCCTCGCCCCCCTGGACGCCGGACAGCGCGACGTGCTCGAAGGCCTGCTGGCCACGCTCCTGTCCGGTCGCGGCCTGGCCTGAGGCGAGGCCCCTCCCCCGCGTTCCCCCGCGTCCCCCGTGAAAGACCGGGCGGGCCCGGGGAGCCGCTCCCGGCCCCCGGACCCGCCCGGCGTCGGCGCACTCAGCAGCGGTGCCGGTCCTCCGTCAGCTCGCCCTGAGCGGTGGCCAGCGTGTGGTCGTAGCAGGCGCCCGGGCCCTGGAGGCGGTAGCGCTCGCGCGAGACCCCGGTGGCGTGGCGCTGCTCGCGCGGCACGTTCTGGTTGTACGCGGCGTCACCCGTGTAGGTGTCGTCCATACGGGACCAGCCGACGCGCTCGCCGGCGCGCAGCGTGAGGCTGTCGGCGCGGTCGCCCATCGTCATGACCGTCCGTAGACGGTCCCCCGCGCCGACCGACGTCTCGCCGTCCATGGTGTAGACGCGATGGCCGGCGGTCGTGGTGGCCGGGCCGCGCCCGGCGACGGTGACCTTCTCGTCGTCGGTCCAGCGGGCTTTGAGCGCGTCCACGGACTCGCCGTCGGTCCAGCGGTGCGTGGACGTGCCCGTGACCTCACGGGAGACCGTCGTGGTCACCCGCCCGTGCGAGGTGTTCACATGGCCGGCGACGGTCAGCGCGTGTCCGCCGTCGGACGTCAGCCGGTGCCGGTCGCCGGCCTCGTACGTGGTGGCGTTGGCCGGAGTGCCCTCCCGGTGGGTGGTCAGCGCGCCCGTGACGCGGTCGGACCCGGCGTCCTGCCACACCAGGACGTTGACGGGGGTGCTCCAGCCGCTCTGGCCCTCGGGCACCCCCGCGACGGACACCGCCACGGTGTGCGGCTTGCCGTCGTTGAGCTGTCCGGCGAACGGGGTGAGGTCGTACTCCAGCGGCCGGACGTCGAAGGCGCGCGGGCCCGGGATCACGTACCAGAGGAAGGGGTTCGACCAGCCTCCGGTCCACACGGTCGGGAACGGCGCCGCGATGCCGGCGAGCCGCCCGTCCACCGAGACCCGCACCTCGCGGTAGGGGCCGTCCTTCGCCTTGCACGAGTAGGGCGCCGCGTCCGGCACGGTGAGGTACCAGAACTCCTCGCAGCCGCCGCCCGAACCGGTGGCGTAGACCTCCGCCACGATCCGCTCGCTGTTGGCGGGGGTGGTCAGCTTCCCCTCGTACGCCGCGCCCTCGTGGTGCGCGCCGTCCAGGGTGAGGACCTTGTCCGGGGTCCGCGCGGGCTCGGTGCGGCCCTCGGCCTTGTAGAACGTCAGCGTCACCTTGACCTTGATGACGCCGGTGTAGGTCTCGTTGACGAGGTTGCCGATGAGCATCTCGACGGGCTGCCGTTCCCGCAGGGTGGGGGCGTAGCGGGTGACGTCCTTCTCCACCTTCCAGGTGATGCCCTCGGGCGACGGTTCCGGAGTCGAGGTGCGCAGCACTTCGACCCCGCCTATCCGCAGATAGCCCAGGCGGTCGTACTGCCGTCCGGCCACCGCGCCCTCCAGCCGCAGGACCACCTTGTTCCAGCGATCGCCGCAGCCCTTGGGCGGCAGATACGTGCCCTTGTAGGGCGTGTAGTCGCGGAACTCCGTCTGGGCGACGGTCGCTTGGCACGAGGTCGTGCCGGGGGTGGCCACGGGCGGGGCCGCGGTGACCGGGTCGTGCCAGTCGGTGCCGAATTCGGGGGGCGCCGCGGCCGAGGCCGGGCCGATGCCCGTCAACAGGCCGAGTGCGGCGGCGCACAGCACGAGAAGCAGTCGTCTCATGGGGCAGGAGTGAAGCGCTTCGCCGCGCGTCACACCAGTAGCGGTCTGGCCTGATCCGCCGCTCCGGGGGAAAAACCAGTTGAACCGGATGCTCGCGGAGCGCGAGCCTTGCACGGCCCCGCCCCCACCATGCCGAAGCCGGGATGCCATGCAGATTCGCGATCTTCCGTATGCCGATCCGGGTCGACCGGACGTCCGGTCGGGTCCGCTCTTCCTGCTCTGGCTCGGGCGCCGTCAGCTCGGCGGCCAGGTACGGGCCATGCTGTGGGGCACCCTCCACATGGCGTCCGTGGCGCTGTTCCCGCTGGCCGTGGGCATGGCCGTGCAGGCCGTCATCGACGGGTCGCAGGCCCGGCTGGCCGCGGCCGGCGCGCTGATGCTGCTGCTCGGCGCGCTGACCGCGCTGGGCGACACGATGCTGCACCGCGCCGCGGTCACCAACTGGATCCTGGTCGCGGCACGGGTCCAGCAGCTTCTGGCGCGCAAGACCGCCGAGTTGGGCTCCGCGCTGACCCGGCGGGTGGCCGCCGGCGAGGTCGTCGCGGTGTCCACCGGGGACGTCGAGAAAATCGGCTGGTTCGTGGAGTCCCTGTCGCGCTTCGCCTCGGCCGCGTTCACCACGGTGGTGGTGTGCGCGGCCCTCGTCGTCCACCAGCCCGCGCTGGGTACGGTGGTGGCGGTCGGCGTGCCCGTACTGGCCCTGGCCGTCCTGCCGTTGCTGCCACCCGCCGCCGAACGGGCCGACGAGCAGCGGGAGAAGGCCGGACGCGCCACCGAACTGGCGTCGGACACCGTGGCGGGCCTGCGGGTGCTGCGCGGCATCGGCGGCGAGGAGCTCTTCCTCTCCCGCTACCGGCAGGCCTCGCAGGAAGTCCGCCAGGCGGCCGTGCGCAGCGCCCGCATGTGGGCGCTGATCGCGGCGGTGCAGGTGGTGCTGCCGGGGCTGCTGCTGATCGCGGTGGTCTGGTACGGCGTGACGCTGGCCCAGGACGGCCGGATCGGCATGGGTGAGTTGGTCACGGTGTACGGCGTGGTGACCTTCCTGCTGTTCCCGCTGCGGCAGTTCGAGGAGATCGCCATGGCCTATTCCTTCTCCCGGCCGTCCGCGCAACGCGCCGCCCGGGTGCTGGGGCTGGAACGCACCGCGTCCGCGGCGGACGCCGACGGGCCCGTCCCAGCGCTCAAGGGCGATCTGTACGACCCCGCGAGCGGCCTCCTGGCCCCGGCCGGGCGGCTGACGGCGGTGGTGTGCGGCGACCCGGACGCGGCAGGACGGCTCGCCGAACGGCTGGGCGGGCACGCGGCGGACGCCCCGGCCGGCACCCCCTCCGTGCTGCTGGGCGGGGTCGCGCTGGACGAGGTGCCGCTGGACGCCGCCCGCGCCGCGGTGCTCGTGCAGGACAAGGACCCCGTGCTGCTCTCGGGCACGCTCGCCGAACTGCTGGACGTACCGTCCTCGGGGGACGTCACGGCCGAGGCGGCCCTCGCGGCGGCACAGTGCGAGGACGTCCTGGTCTCCCTGGCCCGGGCCTCGGCGGACTCCGCCGGCGACCCGGCCCGGGCCCGGATCACCGAGCGCGGCCGCTCGCTGTCCGGCGGCCAGCGCCAGCGGCTGGCGCTGGCCCGGTCGCTCGTGACCGACCCGGAGGCGCTGGTGCTGGACGAACCCACCTCCGCCGTCGACTCGCACACCGAGGCGCGGATCGCGGACGGGGTGCGCACCCTGCGGCAGGGGCGCACGACGGTGGTGTTCTCCTCCAGCCCGCTGCTGCTCGACCGGGCGGACCGGGTGGCGTTCCTGCGGGACGGCCGCGTCACGGCGACGGGAACGCACGGCGAACTGCTGCGGGCCGACCCCGTTTACCGCGCGGTCGTCACCCGCAGGACGGACGAGGAACCGGACATCCGGCTCGCGAAGCCCGACGAACGCGAGCCGGCCGAGGAGTCGGCATGATCGCCGGTCTCGGCGTGGTCGTCGATCGGGCAATGGACATGATCGAGAGGTCGGCATGATCAGGGAGTCGGCATGATCGGAGTCACGCCGCCGGCGTACGACCCGGCGGCACCGGAATCCGCGACCACCCTGCCGGTCGGCGGGCCGGCCACCGTACGCGCCTACGTGCGCGACCTGCTGCGCAGGCACCGCACGGCCTTCACCGTGCTGGTGGCGGTGAACGCGGTCGCGGTGACGGCCTCGATGGTCGGCCCGTACCTGCTGGGCGAACTCGTCGAGGACCTCTCGGCGGGCTCGCGGGAGCTCCACCTCGGCCGCACGCTCTCGCTCTTCGCGGTCGCCCTGGCCGTGCAGACGCTGTTCGTCCGCATGGTGCGGCTGCGCGGGGCGGTGCTGGGCGAGCAGATGCTGGCCGACCTGCGCGAGGACTTCCTCGTGCGGTCGGTGGCCCTGCCGCCGGGCGTACTGGAACGGGCCGGGACCGGGGACCTGCTGTCGCGGATCACCACCGACGTCGACCGTCTGGCCGAGGCCATGCGGGAGGCCGTGCCCCAGCTGGCGATCGGCTTCGTCTGGGCGGGGCTGCTGCTGGGCGCGCTGACGGTGACCGCCCCGCCGCTGGCGCTGTGCGTGCTGATCGCGCTCCCGCTGCTGATCGCCGGCTGCCTCTGGTACTTCCGGCGGGCGCCGGGCGCCTACCGCTCCGAGGCCGCGGGGTACGCGGCGGTCGCCGCGGCGCTCGCCGAGACCGTGGACGCCGGGCGGACGATCGAGGCCCACCGGCTGGGCCGCCGCCGGGTGGCGCTCTCCGACCGGCGGGTCACCGAATGGACGGCGTGGGAGCGCTACACCCTGTGGCTGCGTTCGGTCCTCTTCCCCGTGATCAACGGGACGCACGCGCTGCTGCTCGCCTCGGTCCTGCTCCTGGGCGGGTGGTTCGTCCTGCGCGGGTGGCTGTCGGTGGGCGAGCTGACGACGGGCGCGCTGCTCGCGCAGATGCTGGTCGACCCGCTCGGTCTGATCCTGCGCTGGTACGACGAGCTCCAGATCGCCCAGGTGTCGCTGGCGCGGCTGGTGGGCATCCGCGAGATCGAGCCCGAACCGGCGGACGAACGCGTCCGCCCCGAAGGCCGTGACGTGCGCGCGGCGGACGTGCGCTTCGGGTACCTGGCGGGCGCCGACGTGCTGCACGACGTCTGTCTGGACGTCCGGCCGGGCACCCGCGTGGCGCTGGTCGGGCCGTCGGGCGCGGGCAAGTCGACGCTGGGCCGGCTGCTGGCCGGGATCTACGCGCCGCGCACCGGCACAGTGACCCTGGGCGGGGCCGAGCTGGCGCGGATGCCGGCCGAGCGCGTGCGCCGTCATGTGGCGCTGGTCAATCAGGAGCACCACGTCTTCGTGGGATCCCTGCGCGACAACCTGCTGCTCGCCCGCACGGACGCCGACGACGGGGACCTGTGGTCGGCGCTGGCCGCGGTGGACGCCGACGGCTGGGCGCGGGCGCTGGAGAAGGGCCTGGAGACCGAGGTCGGCTCCGGCGGCCTCGCCCTCACCCCGGCCCAGGCGCAGCAGATCGCGCTGGCGCGGCTCGTCCTGGCGGACCCGCACACACTGATCCTGGACGAGGCGACGTCGCTGCTGGACCCCCGGGCTGCCCGCCATCTGGAGCGGTCGCTGGCAAAGGTGCTGGAGGGCCGCACGGTCGTGGCCATCGCCCACCGGCTGCACACGGCGCACGACGCCGATGTGATCGTGGTGACCGAGAACGGCCGCGTCAGCGAGCAGGGCAGCCACGACGAACTGGTCGCCGCGGGCGGGGCGTACGCGGCGCTGTGGCGCTCCTGGCACCGGTAGCCGCCGGCGCCGCGCGGGGCCCCGGGCCAGGGCGTGGCCGGCCCATCGGACCCGCCCTAGAAGAGGTCCAGGGCCCCGAGCCCGCCGACGCCGCCGAGCAGCATGAACGCCGGCATCAGCACCTTCACCTCCACCCGGCTGCCCGCCCGGAACCGCATGGCCTTGGGCGGGCCGAGCGGGTACCACCGCTTGCGGGCGATGGGCAGCGGCCACAGGATCGGGCAGCCCGAGACGGTCAGGGCGTCGCCGATGTCGTGCACCAGCGCGCCGAGGACTATCGGCAGGCCCAGCCACAGGTACTCCTGGCCGGTCCCGGTGAACAGCCACGTGGAGCCGTTGCCCGGCCGGTCCAGGATCCCGGCGAGTATCCACGCGCTCGTCGCGCCCAGCAGCCAGACCAGGACGTCGCTGGAGGTGCGGGCCGCCCGCCACAGCAGCCCCTCGACGGCGAGCACCATATGGACGAAGAGGATGCCGAGCACGGCCCAGCGGCCGCCGGCCACCGCCAGCGCCGACGCCCCGGCCCCGATCAGCACGGCCCACAGCGCGGTGTGGGTCAGGGTGCGGTGACCGCCGTTGCGGCGCGGGTCGCCCTTGGCCCGGGTGGCCTTGTACACCGCGTGCGAGAGCTGGTCGATGATCCCGCACAGGATGCGGGAGAGCGGGCCGAAGGAGCGCGATATCGTCGCCGACTTGTGATCGAGGTCGGGGGCGAGCGCCGCACCGGCGCAGATCAGCGCCCCGATGACGAGCACGGGCCAGGGCATCGGGTGACCGACGCCCGCCGCGGCGGCTCCCACCCCCAGCCAGGCTGCGGCCCCGGAGAGCGAGTGCGCCGGTCCCATCATGGTCGTTCCACCCCTTGGTCCACCGGCGTCCGGCCGTCGTGACGCCGTGTCGGCCACTCAGCGTAATGCCCGGATGATCATCGTTCGACCGGCCGGTTCCCTGATCCGGGCGGGGGACAGGCAGTATGGGGGTGTGACCCTTATCGATCAGATGCCGAGCCATGCCGACCCCGATGCCCTCTTCGAGGCGTTCTCGACCTGGGCCGAGGAGCGGGGCATCACGCTCTACCCCGCTCAGGAGGAGGCGCTGATCGAGGTGGTCTCCGGCGCGAACGTGATCCTTTCGACGCCGACGGGCTCGGGCAAGAGCCTCGTGGCGGCCGGCGCGCACTTCACCGCGCTCGCCAACGACCAGGTCACCTTCTACACCGCGCCCATCAAGGCACTGGTCTCGGAGAAGTTCTTCGACCTGTGCAAGATCTTCGGCACCGAGAACGTCGGCATGCTCACGGGCGACGCCTCGGTCAACGCCGACGCCCCCGTGATCTGCTGCACCGCCGAGGTGCTCGCCTCCATCGCCCTGCGCGACGGCAAGGACGCCGACATCGGCCAGGTCGTGATGGACGAGTTCCACTTCTACGCCGAGCAGGACCGGGGCTGGGCGTGGCAGATCCCGCTGCTGGAGCTGCCGCAGGCGCAGTTCATCCTGATGTCCGCGACGCTCGGCGACGTCTCCCGCTTCGAGGAGGACCTCACCCGGCGCACCGGGCGGCCCACCGCGGTGGTGCGCTCGGCGACGCGGCCCGTTCCGCTGTCGTACGAGTACCGCGCGACGCCGCTCACCGAGACCCTGACCGAGCTCCTCCACACCCACCAGGCGCCGGTGTACATCGTGCACTTCACGCAGGCCGCCGCCGTCGAGCGGGCCCAGGCGCTGATGAGCATCAACATGTGCTCGCGCGAGGAGAAGGACGAGATCGCCAAGCTCATCGGCAATTTCCGCTTCACCACCAAGTTCGGCCGGAACCTCTCGCGCTACGTCCGCCACGGCATCGGCGTGCACCACGCGGGCATGCTGCCCAAGTACCGGCGGCTGGTGGAGCGGCTGGCCCAGGCCGGCCTGCTGAAGGTCATCTGCGGTACGGACACGCTCGGCGTCGGCGTGAACGTGCCGATCCGCACGGTGCTGTTCACCGCCCTGACCAAGTACGACGGCCAGCGCGTGCGGACGCTGCGGGCTCGGGAGTTCCACCAGATCGCCGGCCGGGCCGGGCGGGCCGGCTTCGACACGGCCGGATTCGTCGTGGCCCAGGCGCCCGACCACGTCGTCGAAAACGAGAAGGCGCTGGCCAAGGCGGGCGACGACCCGAAGAAGCGCCGCAAGGTGGTCCGCAAGAAGGCCCCCGAGGGCTTCGTCAACTGGACCGACAGCACCTTCGAAAAGCTCATCGGTGCCGAGCCCGAGCAGCTCACCTCCCGCTTCCGGATCACCCACGCGATGCTGCTGGCGGTCATCGCGCGGCCGGGCAACGCCTTCGACGCCATGCGCCGACTGCTCGAGGACAACCACGAGCCGCGCAAGAGCCAGCTGCGGCACATCCGCCGGGCCATCGCCATCTACCGCTCGCTGCTGGACGGCGGCGTGGTCGAGCGGCTCGAGGAGCCGGACGCCGAGGGCCGCATCGTCCGGCTGACGGTCGACCTGCAGGCGGACTTCGCGCTCAACCAGCCGCTGTCGACCTTCGCGCTCGCCTCCTTCGAGCTCCTCGACCCCGAGTCGCCGTCCTACGCGCTCGACCTGGTCTCCGTGGTCGAGTCCACCCTGGACGACCCGCGCCAGATCCTCGCCGCCCAGCAGAACAAGGCGCGCGGCGAGGCGGTCGCGGCGATGAAGGCGGACGGCGTCGAGTACGAGGACCGCATGGAGCGGCTCATGGACGTCACCTACCCCAAGCCCCTGGAGGAGCTGCTCACCCACGCCTACGACGTCTACCGCAAGAGCCACCCGTGGGTCGGCGACCACCCGCTGTCGCCGAAGTCGGTCATCCGCGACATGTACGAGCGGGCCATGACATTCACGGAGTTCACCTCTCACTACGACCTCGCCCGCACCGAGGGCATCGTGCTGCGCTACCTGGCGAGCGCCTACAAGGCGCTGGACCACACCGTGCCGGACGACCTGAAGTCCGACGACTTCGAGGACCTCATCGCCTGGCTGGGCGAGATGGTGCGCCAGGTCGACTCCAGCCTGCTGGACGAGTGGGAGCAGCTGGCGAACCCCGGGGAGGAGACGGCGGAGCAGGCGCAGGAGCGCGCCGACCAGGTCAAGCCGGTCACCGCGAACGCCCGCGCCTTCCGGGTGCTGGTGCGCAACGCCCTCTTCCGCCGGGTGGAGCTGGCCGCCCTGGACAAGGTCGGCGAGCTGGGCGAGATGGACGCCGAGTCCGGCTGGGACGAGGAGCGCTGGGGCGAGGCGATGGACGCCTACTGGGACGAGTACGAGGAGCTGGGCACCGGCCCCGACGCGCGCGGCCCGAAGCTGCTGCGCATCGAGGAGCGCCCGGAGGACGGGCTGTGGCGGGTCCGGCAGACCTTCGCCGACCCCAACGGCGACCACGACTGGGGCATCACCGCCGAGGTGGACCTCGCGGCGTCCGACGAGGAAGGCCGCGCGGTGGTGCGGGTCATGGACGTCGGTCAGCTGTAGCCTCCCCTTCGCGGGCCGGGGCGCGGGCCCCGGCCGAGGAGGAGTGGCGATGACGAGTCCCGCCGACCGTCTGGTGGGCCTGCTCGACCTGGAGCGGATCGACCTGAACATCTTCCGGGGCCGCAGCCCGGACGAGTCGCTCCAGCGCGTCTTCGGCGGGCAGGTGGCCGGCCAGGCACTGGTGGCGGCCGGGCGGACCACGGACGGGGACCGTCCGGTCCACTCGCTGCACGCGTACTTCCTGCGCCCGGGACGGCCGGGCGTGCCGATCGTGTACCAGGTCGAGCGGGTGCGTGACGGACGGTCCTTCACCACACGGCGGGTGGTGGCCGTCCAGCAGGGCCGTACGATCTTCAATCTCACCGCCTCCTTCCATCGGAGCGAGCCGGGCTTCGAGCATCAGGTGCCGATGCCGGACGTGCCGGACCCGGAGAAGCTGCCCCGGCTCGCGGACGAGATCCGCGACCGCCTGGGCGAGCTGCCCCAGGCGCTGGAGCGCATGGAACGCCGCATGGCCTTCGACATCCGCTACGTGGACCGGCTGCGCTGGACTCCCGAGGAGCTGCGGGAGGCCGAGCCGCGCAGCGCGGTGTGGATGCGCGCGGTGGGTCCGCTCGGTGAGGACCCGCTCGTGCACACCTGTGCGCTCACCTACGCCAGCGACATGACGCTGCTCGACGCGGTGCGCCTGCCGGTCGAGCCGCTGTGGGGGCCGCGGGGCTTCGACATGGCGTCGCTGGACCATGCCATGTGGTTCCACCGGACCTTCCGCGCGGACGAGTGGTTCCTGTACCAGCAGGAGTCGCCCATCGCCACCGGCGCCCGGGGCCTGGCGCGTGGCCTGATCTTCGACCGCGCGGGCAGGCTCCTGGTGTCGGTGATGCAGGAAGGGCTCTTCCGCCGGCACGACTGAACGACCGCCAACGTCTCGTCTGCCTGCCGCTACGTCCGGCGCCATGCCCTCGGCCGCAGCCATGCCCGCCATCGCGGTGGCCGCGCCCGTTCACCCGCCCGTTCACCCGCCCGTCCGGTGTCCGCCTCCGGTGGCTTCCTCTCCCCGGCGGGGGCGGCGGGTGCCGGCGGGGCGGTGGGCGGGTGGGCGCGACCGGGTGCCGGTCGGGCGGCGCGGGCTTGCGCCAGCGCCGCGGCCAGGCAGTGCCGGTACCACTCGATCTCGTCCGGGTCCTCCGCCAGCAGCAGGTCGTCCACGACATCGCGCGCGGCCGCGGCGTCCGGCCGGGACGGGACGAGCGCGGGACGCAGCGCGCACAGATAGGCCCGCTCGTCCGGGTCGGGAACCGCCCGGGCCAGTTCGCCGGGGTCCAGCACGGCGGCGGGCACCGCCGCCCGTTCCCAGGGGTCGCCGGCCTGGGCCCTCAGCTGGTCGAGCCGGCGGGCGCGCCAGCCGCGGGCACGCCGGTCGGGGTGTTTGTCGAGGGCGGCCTTCAGCAGGGCGGGCGTGCGGCCGGTCAGCAGCTCGGGGTTGCCGTCGGCGAAATCCGCCAGGTCAGAGGCCAGGTAGGACCAGACGACGACGCGGTAGCGGTTGACGTAGAAGCGCACCGGGGCGAAGCAGCCGCCCCGGGCGAGGCGGGCGAAGCGGGCGGGGACGATGCCCAGAAGCTCGGCACCCTCCGTGGTGCCCACGACCCACAGCCGGGTGCGCAGGGCCTTGGGGAATCCCTCGGCGGAGCGGTGGCGTTCGATCTCCTGCCGTGGCACCCGCCGCCGACCGCCCGGCTCCGCGGCGACGGTGCGCACCTCCCCCAGCTGGACGGCCAGTTCGAGCTCCCGGGGCTTGAGCTCCAGCTCCCTGGCCGCCCGCGCCTGCGGCACCGTCTCCTCGGCGACGTGCCGGTCCTGGTCCTGGTCCTGTCGTACCGTCATGACGTCCTCCCCACCATCGGTCGATCACTGACAGTGACGAAGGTAGCGCCCGGGTACGACAGTGCGTCAGGCCTGTGGATAACTCCCGGCCCGCTCCCCCGGCCCACCGTCCTCCGGCCGGCTGCCCTCCGGCCGGCCGTCGATGCGGTTGACCAGCAGCGTCATCTCGTAGCCGATGCGGCCGATGTCGGCGTCGGCGCCGCCCAGGACGCACAGGCAGCTGTCCTGCCCGGCAGCGGTCACGAACAGCACGCCACCGTCGAACTCGACCATCGTCTGCCGCACCCGGCCCGCCCGGAACTGGCGGCCCGTGCCCTTGGCCAGGCTGTGCAGACCCGACGCCACGGCCGCCAGGCGCTCGGCGTCCGACCTCTCCAGGCTCGCGCTCGCCCCCGTCACCAGTCCGTCGTCGGACAGCACCAGGGCGTGTCGTATTTCCCCCACGCGCTCCGTCAGACCGTCCAGCATCGCGTCGAGTTCCCTGCCGATCGACATACCCCGCCTCCCCGTTCCCCAATTCCCCGTAAGTGCCGTGCAAGCCTCGCTCACCTCTGTGCTCCCGGCAACCCGCCCGGCCCGTCGGCACGCGTCTGTGCGCCAGTTGGCACAGGATGGGGACATGGCACGGAAAATGAGCAAAGAAGAGTGGCGGGAATTTCTCTCGGCGGACGGCCGTACGGGCAAACTCGCCACGGTGCGGCCCGACGGCAGCCCGCACATCGCCCCCATCTGGTTCGTTCTCGACGGTGACGACCTCGTCTTCAACACGGGCAAGAAAACGGTCAAGGGCCGCAATCTCTCCCAGGACGGCCGGATCGCGCTCTGCGTGGACGACGACAAGCCGCCGTACGCCTTTGTCACGGTGCAGGGACGGGCGCGTCTGAGCGACGATCTGGACGAGATCCGCGCGTGGGCGACGACGATCGGCGGACGGTACATGGGAAAGGAGCGCGCGGAGGAGTACGGGGCCCGTAATGGTGTTCCGGGCGAGCTGGTCGTCCGGGTGCGGGTCGAGAACGTGGTGGCGGTCGCGGCGGTCGCCGAGTAGCACCGGGCATCGGGCACCGGTCGGCTCCCCGTCATTTGTCGGAGGTTCAACTCCCCTACCACCGGGAACACTTGAACGACCGCAGGAAATGCCGCTCATGGGGGCAGGTGATCCGCGTGTTCGAGAAACTTCGCAGGCGAGTCGAAGAGGCGCGGCAGGCACCCGCCCCGGGACCCTCGGCGAGTCCCGGTTCCGGCCGGGCGCGGCAGCGCAATCTTTTCGAGGCGGCGGCGGTTTATGTGGCGGCCTGCGCCGAGAACGACGTCGAAAAGAGCGCGGAAGCGGCCCGCTGGGTCTCTCCTGAGGCCCTCGGCTTCGGGGTGAACGAGCTGGCGTGCCGGGCCGTCATAGCGCTGGCCCGGGAGCGCGACGAGTCGCCGCAGACGGTGGCGCGCACGCTCCTGGGGCTGCCGGCGGCCTGAAGTCCGTCCCACCGGACGTGGCGCCGCGCGTGTCGCGGCGTCGTCTCCCGCTCGGCGGGCGTTCCCCGATCCGTCATCTTGAAGTCGTGTACATGTCACGCCGTGCGTCCTACGCTGCCATCGCACCCCGCGCGCCCCCACCGACTTCCCTCGCACGGAGGACCTCGTGCCCGCCGCAGCCCGCTCCGACAGCCCCCGCCCGCCCCGCCGCCGCTACTCCCTCGCCCTGGCCACGGCCTTCGGGCTGGCCGCCACGTCCCTGGGCCTGTGGGCCTCGGACTCCGCGGCCGCCCCGGCCGTGCCCACCCCGGACCATGTCGTGGTCGTCGTGTTCGAGAACCACGGCTACGGCCAGGTCATGGGCAACTCCGGCGCGCCGTACATCAACTCCCTCGCCGCGGGCGGCGCCAGCCTGACCGCCTCGTACGCCGAGACCCACCCGAGCCAGCCCAACTACTACGCCCTGTTCTCCGGTGACACCCAGGGCGTCACCGACGACAGCTGCGTCGAGCCCGGTTTCAGCGACGAGGCCAACCTCGCCTCGGAGCTCATGGCCAACGGCAAGACCTGGGCCAGCTACAACGAATCCCTGCCGGCCGAGGGGTCGACCACCTGCTCGAGCGGCAAGTACCGCCAGAAGCACAACCCGTGGTTCGGCTTCGACAACGTCCCCACCAGCACCGCGCACACCTTCGGCGCCTTCCCCCGCGACTACGCCACCCTGCCCACGGTCTCCTTCGTCGTGCCGAACATGTGCAGCGACATGCACGACTGCTCCGTAGGAACCGGCGACACCTGGCTGAAGAACAACCTCAAGGGCTACGCCGACTGGGCCAAGACCCACAACAGCCTGCTGCTGATCACCTTCGACGAGGACAACCGCCTCAGCGGCAACCGCATACCCACCGTCCTCTACGGCCAGCAGGTCAAGGCCGGCGCCACCTCCGCCACCACGTACAACCACTACGACGTGCTGCGCACGCTCGAGACGATGCACGGCCTGCCGCACGCCGGAAACGCCGCGAACGCCAAGGACATCACCGGCATCTGGAACAACTGACCGTGTATCTAGCGGACAGCCGTACCACCGCGGACACCGCCGGCCGCGACAGCGCTCCCGGCCGGCGGACCGCCGTCATACCGGCCACGGTGCTCACCCTGGGCGCCGTCAGCCTGATCACCGACGTCTCCTCCGAGATGGTCACCGCCGTACTGCCGCTCTACCTCGTCACCGGCCTGGGGCTGTCGCCCCTGGGGTTCGGCCTCCTGGACGGCGTCTACAACGGGGTCAGCGCGCTCGTGCGGCTCCTCGGCGGCCGGCTCTCCGACCGCGGCGACGGCGGCCACAAGACCGTGGCCGCCGTCGGCTACGGCATCTCCGCACTGTGCAAGCCGCTGCTGCTCGTCGCGCACAGCCTGCCGCTGATCGGCGCCGTCCTCGCCGCCGACCGCACCGGCAAGGGGCTGCGCACGGCACCGCGCGACGCGATGATCTCCCTGGCCTGCGAACCGGGCGGCCGCGGCCGGGCCTTCGGGGTGCACCGCGCGATGGACACCGCCGGGGCGCTGCTGGGCCCGTTGTGCGCCTTCCTCATCCTGCGGGCCGCGGCGGAGGGGTACGACGCGGTCTTCACCGTGAGCGGCTGCGTGGCGGCACTCGGGGTCCTGGTCCTGCTGCTGTTCGTGCCCGGCGGGCAGCCGAACCCCACGCACGGTCCGCGTCCCCGGCGCACCGGAGCGCGGATTCCGTTGCGCGAGGTGCTGCGACGGCCCGGCGTACGCCGGCTGACCGGCTGCGCGATGCTGCTCGGCCTGACCACCGTGAGCGACTCGTTCCTCTACCTCACTCTGCAGCGCCGCCTGGACCTGCCCGAGGCGTGGTTCCCGCTGCTGCCCCTGGGCACGGCGGGGACGTTCCTGCTGCTGGCGGTGGGACTGGGCACCCTCGCCGACCGCTTCGGCCGCCGCCGGCTCTTCCTCTGCGGCCACCTGGCGCTGCTCGGGGCGTACGTCCTGCTCCTCGCGCCGCTCGGCGGCTCACCGGCCCTGGCCGCCGTCGTCCTCGCCCTGCACGGCGCCTTCTACGCCGCCACCGACGGCGTCCTCGCCGCGGCGACCGCCGACGCCGTGCCCCGCGCGATCCGCGGCAGCGGACTGGCCGTGGTGCAGACCGGCCAGGCGGCCGCCCGCTTCGTCTGCTCGATCGCGTTCGGCGCCGCCTGGACCGCTTGGGGCGACCGTACGGCCCTGGGCGCCGCGGCGGCCGGGCTGCTGGTCTCCGCCGCGCTCAGCGCGCTGCTGCTGCGCCCGTCCCCCACCGACGCCACCCCGGAGCACGCACGGTGAACCGCGCCCCCCTCGACCGCAGGAACCGGCTGCTCATCCTGCTCACCGCCGTCCTGCTGCTGACCACCGTGGCCGTCGGCGCCACCCTGCACGCGGCGGATCGGGCCGGCGAGAAGGACCGCGCCCGCTCCGGCGGCCCGGCCGTGCGCTCCGGCAAGGTCACATTGGACGCCCCCGGCCGCGGCGTCTTCCGCAACATGGCCTGGGGCCCGCACCGCGACGAGATCGCCTCGGTGGCCGCCGACGACCCCTCCGGCCCGCGCACCGCCTCCGGCGTCCGCTGCCTGCGCTTCCACGCGGCCGGGGGAACCGGCGTCTGCCTCCAGGCGGTGCGCGGCGGACTCCGCGACCGCTACCGGGCCATCGTCCTCGACGCGCACCTGCGCGAACTGCGCCGCTACGACCTCGCGGGCATACCCACCCGCGCCCGGGTCTCCCCCGACGGCCACACCGTCGCCTGGACGGTGTTCGTCAGCGGCGACTCCTACGCGGGCACGGCCTTCTCCACCCGCACCTCGGTGCTGGACGTGCGCACCGGAGAGCTGGACCGCGATCTGGAGGCCTACGCCCTCTTCCTGGACGACCGTCCGCACAAGGCCGCCGACATCAACGTCTGGGGCGTCACCTTCGCCGACGACACCCACTTCTACGCCACCGTCGCGACGGGCGGCACGACCCATCTGGTGCGCGGGGACCGCGAGAGCAGGACCCTGCGCGCGCTGCACGAGAACGTCGAATGCCCGTCCCTGTCCCCCGACGGAACGCGCATCGCCTACAAGAAGCGCGTCCAGGGTGCCTCCTCCGACGCGCCCTGGCGGCTGTACGTACTGGACCTGAGGACCCTGCGCGAGAGCCCCACCGCCGAGCGGCGCAACATCGACGACCAGGCCGTCTGGCGGGACGCGGAGACTCTGGTGTACTCGCTGCCCGGCGACTACGGCTCCGACCTGTGGACCGTTCCCGCCGACGGCTCCGGCGCCCCCCGGGTGACCATGACGGCGGCTCTCGCCCCCGCCTTCACCGGCCGTTCCTGACGGGCGCCCCGCCGCGCAGCGGGGCGCCGACCTCGTGCATGTGGCGCAGCGCCTGTGCGTAGGAGCCGAGGAGTCCGGTCTCCGTGTACGGCAGTCCCGTCTCCCGGCAGTGGGCGCGCACCAGAGACCGGGCGAGCCGCAGGCGGTGCCGGGGCATGCCCGGGAAGAGGTGGTGCTCGATCTGGTAGTTCAGTCCGCCCATGAACCAGTCGGTGACCGGTCCGCCGCGGACGTTGCGGGAGGTGAGCACCTGCCGGCGCAGGTGTCCCCAGCGCTCGCCGCCGGGCTCGGGCATCTCCATGCCCTTGTGGTTGGGGGCGAAGACCATGCCCAGGTGAAGGCCGAAGAGGGCGTGGTGGAGCAGGGCGAAGGCGAGCGCCTTGCCGGGCGGCATGGCGGACAGCAGCAGAGTCGCGTAGCCGGCGGCGTGGAGGGCCAGGAACAGCGCCTCGACCCCGCGCTCGCCCGCCTCCTGCCGTTTGAGATCGAGCACGCCCGAAACCTTCAGATTGATGCCTTCGAGCAGCAGAAGGGGAAAGAACAGCCGCGCCTGATGCCGGGTGAGCCACCGTGCGAGGCCCTCGCGGCGGGCGGCCTGCCGCTCGGTCCACACCAGGACGCCGACCCCCACGTCGGGGTCCTTGTCGACGTGGTTGGGGTTGGCGTGGTGGCGGACGTGCTTGTCGTTCCACCAGGCGTGGCTCATGCCGAGCAGCAGATTGCCGTGCACGAGCCCCAGCAGGCGGTTGACGCGGCGGGTGGCGGCTATCTGGGCGTGCCCGCTGTCGTGGCCGACGAAGGCGACACGGGCGGAGAAGACCGCGGCGGGCACGGCCAGGAGGAGGACCCACCACGTGTCGCCGAGCGCCACCACGGCGGCGGCCGTCGCGGCGAGGGAGAGCAGGTCGGCCGCGACGGTCAGGGCGTAGCGGCGCCGGTCGCGCTCGAGGAGGCCCGCCGCCCTGACCTGTCGCAGGAGCGGGGCGAAGTCGCTGCCCGCGCGGGGTTCCGCACGGACGGCAGTGGCCTGGGGCATGAGGTCTCCGATGACTCGATCAGCGGCTTTCGGCGGTCGGTCCGACCTCAAGGACCGTACGGAGCAGGGCCCTTGGCGGACCATGGCGTCACCACCCGGGCCCTCGGGGGGGGCATCACCCGGACCGGCGGGGGGACAGCCCCCGGGTGCGGCGGGGGCCGAGCCCCCCTCCGGCGATATGGCGCACGTCACATGCTGAATCGCTTCGTCCGGAGCGCCGGACCTGTACCCTCGGCGACTCCGACTCCGGCTAGTCAAATTTGAGGAATGCGCAGCCCTGTGACTCCGCTTTCTGCCGCACCGCCCTCCGATGTCCACCTCCTCGCCCGTTGCACGGCGGTCTTCCTCCCCGAAGACCCCGCCCGCACGGGACGCGTCGCGTTCTGGCTGCCGGACGGCGAACCGCCCGTCGCGGCGGGAGGCGACGCCGGTCCGGCCGTCGAAGAGCTGACCGTCGTCGTCCCCGACGGCCCGGACGTCACCACCACGGTCGTTCGCGCCGTCGTGCTCCCCGTGCGTCAGGCCCTGCCCGTCCTCACCCGCGCCCGCGCAGCCGGCACCGACGAGGCGGCCGCCTTCTGGGGAGCCGCCGCCGTGCTCGCCCTCCAGCTCGCCGCACGCGGCAGGCTGCTCCCCGGGCTGACCGCCACCGACCACGACGCCTGGCGCGTCGGCCCGCTCACCCCCGAGGACCAGCGCCGGGTGCGCGAACTGGCCGCCGCCATGCCGCCGGCCGCGCACGCCGTCCCCCTGCCGGGCGACGGTCCGCCGCTGCTGGGCGAGCCCGAGTCGCTCGTCCGCGCCTTCCTCGACGCCGTCGCCGACGGCCTGCCCCGCTCCCCGGCCGCCGCCCTCGCCTCCGGCGGCCGCGCCTTCGCGGCCCCCGAGCCGCAGAAGCTGCCCGAGCACCGGCCCTGGGCCGCGGACGTCTCCGCCGGCCACGACGCGGGCGTACGGCTGTCCCTGCGCGTCGAGGTCCTCGGCCTGACCGGCCCGGCAGACGCGTCCGGCGACGACGCCGGGGAGCGGACCGCCCACCCGCGCTTCCGGGCCGTGCTCCAGCTGCACAGCCTCAGCGACCCGGCACTCGTCGCGGACGCGGCGGACGTGTGGTCCGGCGCCACCCCCGCGGGGAGCGCATGGGGGCGCGGCACGCGCATGCACGCGCTCCTCGCGCTGCGCCGTGCGGCGAGCGCCTGGCCCGCGCTGTCGCCCCTGCTGTCGGCGGCCGTTCCGGACGCCGTCGACCTCGCCGACGAGGAGGCCGGCGAGCTGCTGGGCGCCGCCTCCGTGGCGCTGGACGCCGCCGGCGTCGAGGTGCACTGGCCCCGGGAGCTCGTGCGCAAGCTCACCGCACGCGCCGTCGTCGGCCCGCCCGACGACGAGGACGCTCCCGCGCCCGACCGCCGCGCGGGTCCGCCGTCCGTGCTCTCAGCCGACGCCCTGCTCGCCTTCAGCTGGCGCTTCGCCATCGGCGACCAGGAGCTGACCCAGGAGGAACTCGACGTGCTCGCCGAGGCGAGCCGCCCCGCCGTGCGCCTGCGCGACCAGTGGGTGCTCGTCGACCCCGAGGCGGTGCGCCGCGCCCGCGAGCGCCGGGACCGCGCCCTCACCCCCGTCGAGGCGCTCGGCGCCGCGCTCACCGGCCGGGCCCGGGCCCGGTCCACCGGCGACGAGACCGTCGAGGTCGAGGCCACCGGCTGGCTGGCGGCCCTGCGCGACCGCATCGCCGACCCCGCGGCCACCCATGAACCGGTCGCCCAGCCGGCCGCGCTCGCCGCCACCCTGCGCGACTACCAGCTGCGGGGGCTGGACTGGCTGAACCGGATGACCTCGCTCGGCCTCGGCGGCTGCCTGGCCGACGACATGGGCCTGGGCAAGACCATCACCCTCATCTCCCTCCATCTGCACCGCCAGACCCTGCCCGAAGCCACCGGCCCGACCCTTGTCGTGTGCCCCACCTCCCTCATGGGCAACTGGCAGCGCGAGATCGAACGTTTCGCTCCCGGCACCCCCGTGCGCCGCTTCCACGGTTCCGCGCGCTCCCTGGAGACCCTGGCCGACGGCGAGTTCGTCCTCACCACCTACGGCACCATGCGGCGGGACTCCGAGGCCCTGGCCGGCACCGCCTGGGGCCTGGTCGTCGCCGACGAGGCCCAGCACGTCAAGAACCCCTACTCCGCGACCGCCAAGGCGCTGCGCACCATCGGCGCGCAGGCGCGGGTCGCGCTCAGCGGCACTCCGGTCGAGAACAACCTCTCCGAGCTGTGGGCCATCCTCGACTGGACGACGCCCGGCCTGCTGGGCTCGCTGAGCGGCTTCCGCCGGCGCTACGCCCAGGCCGTCGAGGGCGGCGCCGACCCGGCCGCGGCCGAGCGGCTCGCCGCGCTCGTCCGCCCGTTCCTGCTGCGCCGCCGCAAGTCCGACCCCGGCATCGCGCCCGAACTGCCTCCCAAGACCGAGACGGACCGGGCGGTCGCGCTCACCAAGGAGCAGACGGTCCTGTACGAGGCGGTGGTCCGCGAACTGCTCGCCGAGGTCGGCGAGGCGGACGGCCTCGAACGCCGGGGACTGATCGTCAAGCTGCTCACCGGCCTGAAGCAGATCTGCAACCACCCGGCGCAGTTCCTGAAGGAACACGCCCCCAAGGACGACACCGCGCGGTTCGCCGGCCGCTCGGGCAAGGTGGAACTGCTGGACGAACTGCTGGACACCATCCTCGCCGAGGGGGCGAGCGTGCTCGTCTTCACGCAGTACGTCCAGATGGCGCGCCTCCTGGAGCGTCATCTGGCCGCGCGCGGCGTCCCGGCGCAGTTCCTGCACGGCGGCACTCCGGTGCCCGGCCGCGAGGAGATGGTCCGCCGCTTCCAGGACGGCGAGGTCCCGGTCTTCCTGCTGTCCTTGAAGGCCGCCGGTACGGGGCTGAACCTCACACGTGCCGCGCACGTCGTGCACTTCGACCGTTGGTGGAATCCCGCGGTCGAAACCCAGGCGACCGACCGCGCCTACCGCATCGGCCAGACCCAGCCCGTCCAGGTGCACCGCCTGATCGCCGAGGGCACGATCGAGGACCGGATCGCCGAGATGCTCCACCGCAAACAGGCACTGGCCGACGCGGTGCTCGGGGACGCCGGGGAGGTGGCGCTGACCGAACTGACCGACGCGGAACTCGCCGAGCTCGTCGAACTGAGGGGGACCACTCGATGACCGAACGCACCTTTGAGGCACTGCCGCCCGTGCGGGACCGGGCCTTCGCCGGCAGTTGGTGGGGCCTGGCCTGGCTCCGGGCGCTGGAGGACAGCGCGCTGGACGGCCAGCAGGTGAAGGCCGGCCGCCGTCACGCGCGTGCGGGGGCGGTCGGCGCGGTGTCCGTACGCCCGGGCCGGATCACCGCGCTCGTGCGCGACCCGGACGGCACGGCCTACCGCTCCGACGTGCTGGTCCAGCAGTTGTCCGAGGCCGACTGGGACCGCTTCCTCACTCTCGTGGCGGACCGGGCGGGGCACATCGCCGCACTGCTGGACCGCGACATGCCGCCGCACCTGGGCGAGGACGCCGCCGCGGTCGGCGTCGAACTGCTGCCCGGCATCGGCGACCTGGAACCGGAGTGCGCCTGCGGAGCCTGGGACCACTGCCCGCACACCGCCGCGCTGTGCCATCAGGTGGCGCGCCTGCTCGACCAGGACCCGTTCGTCCTGCTGCTGTTGCGCGGCCGGGGCGAGCGCGAGCTGCTGGACGAGGTGCAGGCGCGCAGTACGGTGCACGCCACCGCGCACGCGCCCGAGCCGCCCGCCGGCATACCGGCGCGCGAGGCGTTCGCGGTGCGCTGGCTCGTACCGCCGCTGCCGGAGACCGTGCCCGCCGTCGACGCGCCGTGCCGCCCGCCCGTGCTCACCGGCGGCACCTCCCCCGCGCCCGGACTGGACGCCGGCGCGCTGGAGTTCCTGATCGCCGACGCCGCCGCGCGGGCCCGTCAGCTGCTGGCCGAGGCCCTGGCGCCCGGCCACGAGCACACGTCACCGCCCGAGGAACCGACGCTTCGCCAGGACGCCGTCCGCATGGCCGCCTCGGCGCCGCCCGAGCGCGTCACGGCCCGGCTCGCGGCAGGCTGCGACTACGGCCGGGCGGAGCTGGCCCGGGCGGTGCGGGCCTGGGAGTACGGCGGGCCGGCGGGGCTGGCCGCCCTGGAGGAGGAATGGACGCCGGGGCCCGCGGAACTGGCACGGGCCCGCGACCGCCTGGCCGCCGCCTGGCAGGACGAGGACGGCGCCCCTCGGCTGAGGGCGGCCGGCAACCGCTGGACGGCCCTCGGCACGGGCGCCCAAGTGCGCTACGGACGCGAGGGGCGCTGGTGGCCGTTCCGCAAGGAGGGCGGCCACTGGCAGCCCGCCGGCCCGGGCGACGACGATCCGGCGGCGGCTCTCGCCGGCGTGCTCGCGGGCGACTGACCCGGCGGCCCCGGGGGCGCCGTCTACAGCCCGAAGACACCGGTGGGGAAGGCCGACGGCAGGCTCGTGGGCAACCCCGAGGGGAGCCACGACGGAAGACCTGACGGCAGGCCCGACGGCAACGACGACGGCAGGCCGGACGGCAATCCCGACGGCAGGGAGAACGACGGCGACGCCTCGCCGCGCCCGCCGGCCGAGGCGTCCTGGCCCGGCGTGCCGTCGCTCCGGTGCCCCATGATCAGCACCGTCCCGAGGGTGACAGCCGCCACCGCCAGCAGCGCGATGACGGCCAGCGTGATCCGCCGCCCGCCGCCGGGCGGCGGATCGGGCGACCAGGAGGGGCCGCCGGGGCCGAAGCCGCCGGCCGGCGGAGCCGGCGGTCCCTCGGGCGGGCCGTACGGGGGGCCGGGTGGCGATCCGGGTGGAGTGGCCATGGGACCAGCGTCCCCCGCGAGCGGACGACCGCGGCCGCGCGGTGACGGTTCCGCTACACGTTCCCCGCTGGACCGCGACATTCCACCGCCGCGGGCCGCGTGGCGCACCCGGCGCAAGGCCGCCGCGACCGTACGATTTGACCGATGATGAGAGCGATCACCCTGTTAGCGGGCAGCCCGGAGGAAGGCTTCCAGGCCCGCCAGGTCGTCCGTGTTGAGGTAGTCGACCCCCGCGGCCAGCAGCTCCCGCCAGAGCGCCTCGCGCTCCGGGCCGGGCCGGTCCGGCGTGGCCCAGAAGCGGACCTTCCGGCCCTCGCTCCGCGCGGTGGTGACGATCCGTATGAGGATCTCCCGCTCCCGCTCCGGCATGGGCCCGGCGCCCTGCCAGGTGAAGTACTGCGTCCAGTTGTCGCTGACGAGCGGCGCGAAGGAGGCCGGCGCGCCGCCGAGGTCGGCGAGGCGGCCGTCGTAGAAGGCGTACCGCACCCGCTCCGCCTCCATCGGGATCCGCGCACCGCGGTCTCCGGAGACGACGGCGGCGACCGCGCCGCGGCGCACCTGCCCGCCGGAGCAGACGCTGAGCATGGCGCGATAGGGGCGCAGGTGCCGGGAGAGCGCCCGATAGGTCGCCTGCCCCTCGGATTTGATGTCGATGAGCAGCTGCAGCGTCAGGTCGTATCCGGCATACACGCGCCCGTGCTGCGAGCGTACCCGGCGCAGGAGCGGGTCGAGATAGAGGGCCTCCAGGGTGCGGGTGGGGTCGAGGTCGGAGGCGTCGTGGCCCACGAGGAGCCGGTCGCCGACCAGCCAGATGTCGGCCTCGACGCTGGAGAAGCCGTGCGCGAGCGCATCGGCGAGGGGGTGCGGATGCGCGTAGTCGTTGTGCGCGTGGGCGTGGCGCAGCGGCGGCCGGGGGCGCGCCGCGTCCGCCGGGACGTGGGCGGCGGCGCGTGCGGGGGCGGCGAAGGACCCCGCGAGGGCGGCTCCCAGGGTGATGACGGCGGCTCGGCGCGTACGGGGCATCGCGGTGCCTCCCGGCTCGGTGAGCGAATAGGCGCGGCCTGCGCGCGCCGACGTCTGTGAGTATCGGGGCCCATCGGGCCGTGCGACAGGGCCGTGCCGAGAGTTGACGGGGTCGGCTCCGGAGCGTTGCCCGCTGTTCTTTCGGGGCATGAATAAGGCCCTTGTGTCATGGCGGAGTTGCCGAGACCTCTGGGGTGACAATGGGTAGACGAGTTCGCCGCGTACGCGCGGTCACCGCGGTGCTGGTGGCCTGGGTCTCGCTGATCGCCGGCGGCCCGGCGTGGGCCGGCACGGAAGAGGCCTCCCCGCTGCGGCTCGAGGCTCCGGCCTCCCTGGGGCCCGGAGTGACGTACCGGGGCCTGTCTTTGAGGGGCTCGCACGGACCGGCGTACGGGCATCTGCTCACCGTCGACCTGCGCGACCCGCACGTGTCGGTCGATCTGCTGCACCCGGGCGCCGTGGCGGAGCGGGCCAGGGTGTCGCAACTGGCCGACAGGCGGGGTGTGGTGGCCGCGGTGAACGGGGACTTCTTCAACATCACCGAGACACAGCATCCCGGGGTCGAGGCGACGGGCGCCCCGGTGGGACCGGCCATCGCGGACGGGCGGGCGCTGAAGGCGGCGGTGCCGGACAGCCAGCGCTTCGGGCCCGCGATGCCGAGAGGCGTCACCACCGAGGACGTCCTCGGCGTGGGGACGAACGGGGTGGGCCGCCTGGACCGGCTCACACTGGAGGGATCCCTGCGCACGCCGGACGGAGAGCTGCCGCTGAACGGCTTCAACCAGTACGCGCTTCCGATGGACGGCATCGGAGCGTTCACCCCCGCCTGGGGCCGGGCCTCCCGGGTGCGCGCCACCTGCGGCACGGACACCGACCGGGGTGGTCCGTGCAGCGACAACACCTACGAACTGACCGTGCGGCGCGGCCGGGTGGCGACGGTGGCGCAACGGCCGGGACGGGGCCCGATCGCCCAGGGTTCGGTGGTGCTGGTGGGGCGGGAGGACGGTGCGCGCGAGCTGCGCAAGCTGTCGGTCGGCGACCGGGTGACGGTGGGGCAGCATCTGCGCGCCCGGCGCCGCGGGGCGCTGTCGTTCGCCGTCGGCGGCTTCCCGGTCCTGCGCGGCGGGCGGACGGCCTCGGGGCTGGACCCGGTGACGGCGGCCGTGCGCACCGCCGCGGGCCTGGCCTCGCACGGGCGTCGGCTGTACCTGCTGGCGCTGGACGGCGACCCGGCCTACCGTTCCGGGCTGACCGTGCCCGAACTGGCCTGGACGATGCGGGCGATCGGCGCCGTCGACGCCTTCAACCTGGACGGGGGCGGGTCCACCACGCTGGTCACCCGCGGCCGGGGCGGCGGGCGTCCCATCGTGCGCAACCATCCGTCGGGCGGCGCCGAGCGACCCGTGGCCAACGGCATCGGCGTCTTTATCAGCCCCTGACAATCACACTTCAATCCCATCCGTTTGAGTGATCGCGCCCGGCGAATGCCGCTGATAGCTTCGAGAGGAGCCGCGCGGGAATTTCCGGCAGCCTCCGCCCGGGTATTCCGTGGGGCCCGCAGCCGCAATGAACGCAGCCGTTTCGGGTACAGCCGTTGGGATGGGTGGGCATTCACATATGACGACGTCAGTCGAGTCCGGAACGGGCACGGACGATCCGCCGCACCGGCTGAGTCTGGGCACTCAGGCCGCCCGGAATCTGGCGACCACGACCAAGTCCGTACCGCAGATGCAGGGGATCACCTCCCGGTGGCTCCTGCGACTGCTGCCGTGGGTGCAGGTCTCCGGCGGTACGTACCGGGTGAACCGACGGCTGACGCACACGCTCGGCGACGGCCGGGTGGAGTTCTTCAGCACCGGCGCGGAGGTGCGGGTCATCCCGGCGGAGCTGGGCGAGCTGCCGCTGCTGCGCGGGTTCTCCGACCCCGAGGTGCTCGAGGGCCTGGCGGGCCGCTTCGCCCAGCGGGAGCTGCGGCCCGGCGAGGTGCTGGTGGAGGCCGGGCAGCCGGCCGATCAGGTGGTGCTGATCGCCCATGGCAAGGCCGAGAAGGTCCACGCGGGCGAGTACGGCGACGAGGCCGTGCTGGGCGTGCTCGCCGGCGGCGGGTACTTCGGCGACGGGGCGCTGGCCGCGGCCGAGGCGGGCGAGTGGGACTTCACCGTCCGCGCGGTGACCGCCTGCACGGTGCTGACGCTGCCGCGCCGGGAGTTCGAGGAGGCGCTGGAGCGTTCCGAGGGCCTGCGCTCCCATGTGGAGGCGTTCCGCGCCCGCTCCCTCCGGCCGCAGAACGACCAGGGCGAGTCCGCCATCGACGTCTCCTCCGGCCACAGCGGGGAGCCCGTGCTGCCCGGTGTCTTCGCGGACTACGAGCCCTCCCCGCGCGAGTACGGGCTGAGCGTGGCGCAGACGGTCCTGCGGGTGCACTCCCGGGTGGCGGACCTCTACAACGAGCCGATGAACCAGGTCGAGCAGCAGCTCCGGCTGACCATCGAGGCCCTGCGCGAACGCCAGGAACACGAGATGATCAACAACCGCGAGTTCGGCCTCCTGCACAACGCCGACCTGAGGCAGCGCATCCACACCCGCGGCGGCCCGCCCACCCCCGACGACCTCGACGACCTGCTGGCGACCGTCTGGAAGGACCCGGGCTTCCTGCTGGCGCACCCGCGCACCATCGCGGCGATGGCGCGCGAGTTCAACCGCCGGGGCGTCTACCCCGACCACGTGGACGTGGGCGGCCACCAGCTGCCGGCCTGGCGCGGAGTGCCGATCTTCCCGTGCAACAAGATCCCGGTCACCGAGACCGGTGTCAGCTCCATCCTGCTGATGCGCACCGGACAGGAGTCCCAGGGTGTCGTCGGACTGCACCGGACGGGAATCGCCGATGAATACCAGCCGAGCCTTTCGGTGCGTTTCATGGGAATCAGCGAACAGGCCATCATCTCCTATCTGGTGAGCGCCTACTATTCAGCGGCTGTTCTTGTGCCCGACGCTCTCGGAATTCTCGAGAACGTCGAAATCGGGCACTGACGGGGAAAGGCCGGGCGGGTCCCATTCCGGGGCACAGCCGCCGCCCGGCTCTCCGGCATGCCTTCGCAAGCCCCTCTCGTCTCATGTCCCGTCCCAGCCTTCTCACAGATGGGTGATCACCACCAATGAGCACGTCAGTGGAGCCGGAGAGCTCCGTGCAGCCGGCACAGGCCCAGCTGAGCCTCGGCACGGACGCGGCACGTCAGCTCGCGACGACCACCAAGTCCGTACCCCAGATGCGCGGGATCTCCTCGCGCTGGCTGCTGCGCGTGCTGCCCTGGGTCCAGGTGTCGGCCGGCACCTACCGGGTCAACCGGCGGCTGACCTACACCGTCGGCGACGGCCGCGTCGAGTTCGTCTCGACGGGCTCGGAGGTCCGGGTCATCCCGCCGGAGCTGGGTGAACTGCCGCTGCTGCGCGGGTTCTCGGACGCCGAGACGCTCGAGGCACTGGCGGACGCGTTCGTCCAGCGGGAGTACGCGGTGGGCGACACGCTCGTGGCCGAGGGGCAGCCCGCCGATCACGTCTTCCTGATCGCCCACGGCAAACTCGCCAGGACCGGCACGGGCAAATACGGCGACGAGACCTCCCTCGGCACCCTGGCCGACGGCGATTACTTCGGCGAGCGCGTGCCCCTCGAGCCCGACGCCACCTGGCACTTCACCGTCCGGGCGGTGACCCGATGCACGGTCCTGGCCCTGCCGCTGCAGGCCTTCCAGGAGCTCGCCGACCGCTCGGAGTCCCTGCGCACCCACGTCGCGGAATTCGCCGACCGCAGCACGCCGCCGGCGAACAAGCGCGGCGAGGCCGACATCGCCGTGACGTCCGGGCACTCCGGCGAGCCGGCCATCACGGGCACCTTCGTGGACTACGAACTCGCCCCGCGCGAGTACGAACTGAGCGTCGCTCAGACGATCCTCCGGGTCCACACCCGGGTCGCCGACCTCTACAACGAGCCCATGAACCAGGTCGAGCAGCAACTGAGGCTGACCATCGAGGCCCTGCGCGAACGCCAGGAACACGAAATGGTCAACAACCGCGAGTTCGGCCTCCTCCACAACGCCGACCTGGGCCAGCGCATCCACACCCGCGGCGGCCCGCCCACTCCCGACGACCTCGACGAGCTCCTCTCCCGGCGCCGCAAGACCCAGTACCTGCTGGCCCACCCGCGCACGATCGCCGCGTTCGGCCGCGAGTGCAACAGCCGCGGCCTCTACCCGCAGAACATCGACGTCCTCGGCACGGCGGTGCGCTCCTGGCGCGGCGTCCCCCTGCTGCCCTGCAACAAGATCCCGGTCAGCGAGACGGGCACCAGCTCGATCATCGCCATGCGCACCGGCGAGGACAACCAGGGTGTCGTCGGCCTCCACCAGACCGGTATCCCCGACGAGTACCAGCCCAGCCTGAACGTGCGCTTCATGGGCATCAACGAGCAGGCCGTCTCGTCCTACCTGGTGAGCGCCTACTACTCGGCCGCGATCCTGGTGCCCGACGCGCTCGGCGTCCTGGAGGACGTCGAGATCGGTCGCTGAGTCGTCATGGCCGTAGCCGGCGCCGAGCCGTCAGGGCCGTACGCCGGCGACGAGGTGCGCGGTGGCGGTGAGCCCGTTGGAGATGGTCGGCGCGATGCTCGTACTGGCCAGCAGGAAGCCGAGCAGGACGCAGACCAGCGCGTGCGAGGAGCGCAGGCCCCCGCTGCGCATGAACACCACCGCCAGGACCAGAAGCAACAGGACCACGGAGATGGAAACGGCCATGGTGTACCTCCTCGGAGGAGCGGCGGTCGACCGCCAGTCTCGCTCATCCCACCGCGGCGACCGGCGCGACGGGCATCCTCCAATCGGGTAGAAAATCACCGGTTCGGCCGTGGTCGGGCGAAAGCCGGGTGCGGGCGGGCGGAACGCGGGCACCCGGCTGTCGTACGCCTGTCGAAGGGCCCGCGCTCTTCGACAGGCGTACGACGCCGTGGCATGCCTAGGCTGACGGAATGAGCCGCACTGTCCGGGACCGCGAGGGCGCCCCGGCGCCGGAGGCCGGGGCCCGGGAGGCGGCGGTCCCCGGCACCGGGCGCGACACGGCGTGGCACCGCTTCCTGCACCGCGTGCCCAACGGGTTCGCGATCTTCTTCGGGCTGGTCGGCCTCTTCTGCGCGGTGACCGCGCTGATCCCCCCGCTGCGGCGCGCGGCGGCGCCGCTGACGGACGCGATGGACCTGCTGACCGTGCCCACGGCCCCGAACCTCGCCCTCGCCGTCTTCCTGTTGCTGCTCGCCACGGCCATGGCGGCCCGCAAGCGCGTCGCGCTGTGGTTCGTCCTCGGCTATCTGGCCCTGCTGCTGCTCGCGGACGCGCTGCTGGCGGCGGTGGGCTACTGGGACACGATCCCCTCGCTGGTGCTGTGCGTCGCCGCGATGGCGCTGCTGATCCTGGCTCGACGGGAGTTCTACGCCGCCTCGCGGCGCGGCGCGTTCCTGCGCGCCCTGCTCGTCCTCGCGGCCGGGCTCGCCGTGGCCGTACTCCTCGGCTGGGCCTTGGTCTCGGTCTTCCCCGGCACGCTGGAGCCGGGCGGCGGGAACCGGCTGCTGTTCGTCGTCAACAGGGTCTTCGGCGGCCTGTTCAGCGGCCGCCACTTCGCCGGACACCCGCCGCACTGGGTGTACTTCCTGCTGGGGCTGTTCGGGGCCCTCGCCCTGCTCAACGCGGCCATGGCGCTCTTCCGCTCGCAGCGCCTGGAGGCGGCCCTGCACGACGACGAGGAGCCGCGCATCCGCGCCCTGCTGGCCCGCTACGGCGGCCGGGACTCGCTCGGCTACTTCGCCACGCGCCGCGACAAGGCCGTCGTCTTCTCCCCCAGCGGCAAGGCCGCCGTCACCTACCGCGTGGAGGCGGGGGTCTGCCTGGCCTCCGGCGACCCGCTGGGCGACCCCGAGGCGTGGACCCCCGCCATCGACGCCTGGCTGGAGCTCGCGGGCCGCTACGGCTGGCAGCCCGCCGTCATGGGCGCCGGCGAGGAGGGCGCGCGGGCGTACGCCCGTTCGGGGCTGGGCGCCCTGCAGCTGGGCGACGAGGCCGTCCTGCAGGTGGCCTCCTTCGACCTCGAGGGCCGCGAGATGCGGGTGACCCGGCAGGCGGTCAACCGGGTGGAGCGCACGGGCGCGACCGTACGCGTCCGGCGTCACTCGGCGCTGTCCGACGAGGAGATGGGCGAGGTCATCCGGCGCGCCGACACCTGGCGGGACACCGAGACCGAGCGCGGCTTCTCCATGGCGCTGGGGCGGCTGGGCGACCCGGCCGACGGCGACTGCCTGCTGGTGGAGGCGTTCGACCGCGAGGGCACGATGATCGCGCTGCTGTCGTTCGTGCCCTGGGGGACCGACGGCGTGTCGCTGGACGTGATGCGCCGCGACCGGTCGGCGCCCAACGGCGTGATGGAGTTCATGGTCACGCGGCTGTGCGCGCAGGCCGGGCGGTTCGGCGTCAAGCGGATCTCGCTGAACTTCGCCGTCTTCCGCTCGGCCTTCGAGGAGGGCGCGCGGATCGGGGCCGGACCGGTGCTGCGGCTGTGGCGGAAGCTGCTGCTCTTCTTCTCCCGGTGGTGGCAGCTGGAGGCGCTGTACCGCTCGAACGTGAAGTACAACCCCGAGTGGCATCCGCGGTTCCTGTGCTACGCCGACGCGGGCGCGCTCGCCCGGATCGGGCTGGCGGCCGGCATCGCGGAGGGGTTCGTCGCCGTGCCGAGCCTGCGCACGCTGTGGAGCCGGGGCCGCCGCGGGGGGGGCGCGTCGCGGGGGCGGGGCGCGGCCGGCCTCCACCGCCGGGCTGCCCTCCCTGTCCGAACTCGGCTTCACCGGCGCCGAGGCCGCCGGCGCGGCCGGCCAGGACGAGCTCGCCGGCCTGCCGGAACAGGTGCGGGTACGGCGGCGCAAGCTGGAGCGGCTGCGCGAGGCCGGCGTCGACCCCTATCCCGTGAACGCCCGCCGCACCCACACCCTCGCCTCGATCCGGGCGGCGCACGCCGGGCTGGGCCCGTCGGCCCGTACCGGCGAGCGGGTCGTCGTGGCCGGCCGCGTGATGCTGATCCGCAACCACGGCGGGATCGCCTTCGCCGTGCTGCGCGACTGGACCGGCGACCTCCAGCTCGTCCTCAGCCGCGACGGCTCCGGCGAGGAACTGCTGCGCCGCTTCGCGACCCACATCGACCTCGGCGACCACATCGAGGCCGAGGGCGAGGTCGCCACCACGGACCGCGGCGAGCTGTCGGTGTTCGTCACCGCCGCCCGGATGACCGCGAAGTGCCTGCGGCCGCTGCCCGACAAGCGGCACGGGCTGAGCGACCCCGAGGCGCGGGTGCGGATGCGCTACGTCGACCTGGCGATCTCGCCGCGGGCCCGGCAGACCGTACGGGAGCGCAGCGCGGCCGTGCAGGCGCTGCGGCGGGGCCTGCTCGACCGCGGCTTCCTCGAGGTCGAGACGCCGATGCTGCAGCAGGTGCACGGCGGCGCGAACGCCCGGCCCTTCACCACCCACATCAACGCCTACGACCTCGACCTGTACCTGCGCATCGCCCCGGAGCTGTACCTGAAGCGGCTGTGCGTGGGCGGCATGGAGAAGGTCTTCGAGATGGGCCGCACCTTCCGCAACGAGGGCGTGTCCTACAAGCACAACCCCGAGTTCACGATGCTGGAGGCCTATCAGGCCTTCGCCGACTACCAGGTGATGCTGGACCTGACCCGCGAGCTCATCCAGCAGGCCGCCGTCGCTGCGCACGGCGCGCCGGTGGCGGTGCGGGCGGACGCGGACGGCCGGCGCGTCGAGCACGACATCTCGGGGACGTGGCCGGTCAAGACGGTCTACGGCGCGGTCTCCGAGGCGCTCGGCCAGGAGATCGGCGCGGACACCACGGTCGAGGCGCTGCGCGCGCACTGCGACGCGGCGGGCGTGCCGCACCGGCCGGAGAACGGGCGCGGCGACATCGTCCTGGAGCTGTACGAACGCCTGGTGGAGGAGCGGACCACTCTGCCGGTCTTCTACAAGGACTTCCCCACCGACGTCTCGCCGCTCACCCGCCCCCACCGTCACGATCCGCGCCTGGCCGAGCGCTGGGACCTGGTGGCCTTCGGCACGGAGCTGGGCACGGCCTACTCCGAGCTGATCGACCCCGTCGAGCAGCGCCGCCGGCTGACCGCCCAGTCGCTGCTGGCGGCGGGCGGCGATCCGGAGGCGATGGAGCTGGACGAGGACTTCCTGCGCGCGCTGGAGTACGCGATGCCGCCGACGGGCGGGCTGGGGATCGGCGTGGACCGGGTGGTGATGTTCCTGACGGGGCTGTCGATCCGCGAGACGCTGCCGTTTCCGCTGGTGCGGCACCGCTGAGGCGTCTCACAGAAGAAGGACTTACGAGGCGTCTGCCGTGTCCGGTACGAGGGAGTCCCAGCGGATCGTGCGGTCGCACCAGCGGTCCAGCAGCGCCGCGTCGTGGCCCACGGCCAGCAGTCCGGCGCCGCTCTCGCGCCGGTAGTCCTCGACGACGGCGACCAGCGCGGCCGTCGTCGACGCGTCCAGCATCGCGGTCATCTCGTCACAGATCAGCCAGCGGGGGCGCGGCACGAGCGCCCGCGCCAGGCAGGCGCGCTGCAGCTGGCCGTCGCTGACCTCGTGCGGGCGGCGCGCCAGCAGCTCCTCCGACAGGCCGACGGCGGCCGCCAGTTCGTCCACGCGGGCCGCCGCCTCGGCGCGCGACCGCCCCGCCGCGCGCAGCGGCTCGGCGATCACCTCGCGCAGCCGCAGCCGGGGGTCGGCGGACTGGCGGGGCTGCTGGAAGACCACGCCGAACGCCGTGCGCTGCTCGCGCGGGGCGCGGTGGCGCCAGCCGCGGGCGGGCTCGCCGTCGATGACGACGGTTCCGGCCGTCGGCCGGTGCAGCAGCGCGGCGACGCGGGCGAGGGTGGACTTGCCGCAGCCGCTGGGGCCGAGCAGTCCCACCGCCTCGCCGTCGGCGACGGTCAGGGACACGTCCCGTACGACGGGATCGCGGGGGTCGTAGCCGGCGGTGATGCCGCGCAGTTCAAGCACGGGAGGCCTCCCGGGCGGACGGGTGGGGGTGATGGCAGGCGACGCCGTCGACGAGGCGGGGAACGGCCTGGCAGCCGGCCGCAGCCCGGGGGCAGCGGGCGGCGAAGGCGCAGCCTTCGGGCAGGTCGCCCAGTTCGGGGGCATGCCGGGGATGGGGGTGAAGGCCCGCTCCGGCAGGGCGTCCAGCAGTCCGCGCGCGTAGGGGTGGCGGGGGCCGGGCCCGCCGAAGAAGGCTGCGGCGTCGGCGACCTCCACGATGCGGCCCGCGTACATCACGGCCACGCGGTCGGCGATCCGGTGTGCCGCCGCCAGGTCATGGGTGATCATCAGCAGGGCGCGGCCCGCGTCGGCGTGCCGGCGCAGCTCGTCGACGGTGCGGTCGACGAGGTCGCGGTCCAGGCCGGTGGTGGGTTCGTCGGCGAGCAGCAGGGGCGCGTCGCCGACGAGCGCGAGCGCGGTGGCCGCGCGCTGGGCAAGGCCGCCGGAGAGCTGGTGGGGGTAGCGGTCCAGGTGCCCGGCGGGGAAGGCCGCCCGGCCGGCCGCCGCCTCGGCGGCCGGCCGCAGGGCGCGCCGGCGGACGCCGGTGAGTTCCCCCACGGTCTCCTCGAGCTGCGAGCGCACGGTGCGGACGGGGGTGAGGTGCGCGGCGGGGCTCTGGGGGACGAGTCCGACGCGGCGGCCGCGTACGGTGCGGGCGAGCGTGCGCTCGTCGGCGGCCAGCAGGTCCAGGTCGCCGAGCAGGGCGCTGCCCTCGGTGCGCGCGTTGCCGGGCAGCAGCCCCAGCAGGGCGGAGGCCAGTACGGACTTGCCGCAGCCGCTCTCGCCGACGAGGGCGAGGCACTCCCCGGGGCCGAGCCGGAAGGACGCCTCGGTGACGGCGGCGACCTCCCGGCCGCCGCGCATGCGGAACCGTACGGACAGCCCGCGTACGTCCAGAACGGTCACAGCGTCAGCTCCGATCGGCGGCGCGGGTCGAGCCGTTCGCGCCAGGCGCCGGCCAGGCCCGCCACGGCCAGGGTGGGGACGATGATGAACAGGCCGGGGAAGAGGGTCGGCCACCAGTCGCCCGCGAGGAGGGAGCCTCGGGCGCTGTTGACCATGTTGCCGAGGCTGGCCTGGTGGGTGGGCAGGCCCAGGCCCAGGAAGGACAGGGCCGACTCGTGCCAGATGGCGTGCGGGATCATCAGGACCGCCGCGAGCCCGGCCTGGGGCAGCACCCCGGGCAGCAGGTGCCGCACGGCGACGCGCCACCGTGACGAGCCGCCCGAGACGGCCGCGTCGATGTACGGGCGGGTGCGCAGCGAGAGCACCTCGGCCCGTACGATCCGCGCGGTCGACAGCCAGTGGGTGACCGCGACCGACGCGATGACGGGCCAGACGCCGGGCCGGAACAGGGCCACGACGAAGATGCCGAGCAGCAGGTGCGGCACGGAGGAGAAGAGGTCGACGATCCGCATCAGCACCCGGTCCGCCCAGCCGCCGAGCGCCCCCGCCAGCGCGCCGACCGCCGTGCCGACGACGGTCGCGACGAGGGCCGCGACGACGCCGACCAGCAGCGAGACGCGCAGCCCGTAGACGCAGCGCAGCAGCAGGTCGCGGCCCACCTCGTCGGTGCCGAAGGGGTGGGACGGGCTGGGCGGCATCAGCTTCGCGGCGAGGTCGACGGCCTGCTCGTCCAGGGGGACGGCGAGCGGCACGACGAGGACGGCGAGGACGACGGCGGCCACGACCAGTCCCGAGGCGCGCAGCCGCGTGATCCGGTTACCCATCGCGGTCACATTCCTTCATGGGCGACCCTCGGGTCGGCCAGTCCGTACAGCAGGTCGGAGAGGAGGTTGCCGAGCAGGACGGCGGCCGTGGCGAGCACGGTCAGGGCCGCGAGCAGCGGGAAATCGACCTTGGTGGCCGCCTCGACCGTCGCCGAGGCGATGCCGGGCCAGCTGAACACCGTCTCGACCAGCAGCGCTCCGGTGATCAGTTCGGGCACACGGGAGCCGATGAGGGTGAGGACGGGCAGCAGTCCGGAGCGCAGGGCGTGGCCGAGCAGGACGGTGCGCTCGCTCAGCCCGCGGGCGCGGGCACCGCGCACGGGGTCCTCGGCCAGCGCGTCGCCGACGCCCTGGCGTACGTACAGCACGAACCACGGCAGCTGGGTGACGGCCAGCACGCCGGCGGGCAGGACGAGATGGGAGGCCACCTGCCCGGCGGTGACGACGTCGGCGCCGGTGTCGGTGAGGCCGCCGGCGGGCAGCGCGCCCAGCCGGATCGCGAAGAACCAGATGGCGAGCAGGCCCAGCCAGAAGGGCGGCGCCGCCTCGAGGGCGTACGCCAGCGAGGTGACGACCCGGTCGAGGAGGCCGCCGCGGCGGCGGGCGGCGAGCACGCCGAGCGTCGTGCCCACGACGACGGCGAGCACGAAGGCGACGCCGCACAGCAGCACGGACCAGCCGATGCGCTCGCCGATGACCTGGCTCACCGGCTGGCGCAGGGAGACGGAGTCGCCCAGGTCGCCGGTCAGGGCGGCGCTCAGCCACTCCCACCAGTGGGCGAGGAGGGGACGGTCGGCGCCGAGGTTCTCGCGCAGCTGGTCCAGTACGTCCTGGCGGGCGCCGAGCCCGGCGGAGCCGGCGTAGGCCCGGGCGGGGTCGAAGGGCGAGGCGGCGGCGAGGGCGAAGACGCCGAACGTCACCGCGCCCAGCAGGGGGACGGCGGCCAGCAGCCGCCGCCCGGCCATGCGCGCCATGGGTCCCCACGGGAGGCCGGTGGTGGTGCCGCGGGTCACTTCTTCGGCTGCCAGTCCTCGACGTTCCACCACGGGCCGGCGCCGAGGCCGTGGTCATGGGGCTCGACCTGGGTGGTGAGGTCCTTCCAGGCGTCGTTCATGACGTAGAGGTGGTCGACGTGGGTGAGGAAGACATAGCCGGGGTTGCCGGCGAGGCCCCGCTGCACCTTGTCGTACGCGGCCTTGCGGGCGGCCTTGTCGCCGCTGCGGCGGCCCTCCTCCAGGGCCTTGTCGACGTCCGCGTCGGCGTAGGCGGCCATGTTGTTGAAGCCGTCGAGGGCGAGGGAGGAGTGCAGGAGGTTGTAGAGGTCGAAGTCGGGGTCGGCGGGGTTGCCGCCGCCGGCGAGGACCGCGTCGTCCTTCATCCGCGGCTCGATGACCTCCCATGTGCCGCTGCGCACCTCGGCCTTGATGCCGGCCTTCTTGGCGTCGGAGGCGAAGGCGAGGGCGTGCTCCTCGCGGAGCTTGTCGCCCGCGGGGAACCAGAGGGTGAACGCGGCGCGCCGGCCGTCCTTCTCCCGGATGCCGTCGCCGCCGGGCTTCCAGCCCGCGTCGTCCAGCAGCTTCTTCGCCCTGTCCAGGTCGTGGGGGCGCTCGGTGCCCTTGGCGAACCACTCGCTGCCGGTGGGAACCGGCCCGTACCCGGCGCGGCCCGCGCCCTCCAGCAGCTTGTCGACCATGGCCTCGCGGTCGACGGCCAGGTCGAGGGCGCGGCGGACGGCGGTGTCGCCGGTGACCTCGTTCGCGGTGGGCAGGGTCACGCCGCGGAAGTCGGTGGTCTTCGCCGTGATGGTCCGCTTCGCCTTGTCACCCTTGAAGCCCTTGGCGAGGTGGGGCGGCAGGATGGCGCCGTCGAGGTCGCCGGAGCGCAGCCGGGTGGCGCGCACGTCGTCGTCCTTGACGATCGCCATGGTGAGCTTCCTGACCGCGGGCTCGCCGCCCCAGTAGCCGGGGTTGGCCTTGAAGGTCAGCTTCTCGCCCTTGCTCCAGCCGGTGAGCACGTAGGGGCCGGTGCCGACGGGGGCGGTGTTGAAGGAGCCGGTGTTGACGTCCTGTCCCTTGGCCACGTGCTCGGGGACGATGGGCAGGACCGTGCGCTCGGCGAAGGGGGCGTAGGGGTACTTGAGCGCGAAGACGACGGTGTCGTCGCCCTGGGCGGTCACCTTGTCGATCGCGTCGAGCTCGCCCTTGGCGGCGTTGTTGGTCTTCTCGTCGAGGATGGTCCGGTAGGTGAAGACCACGTCCTTGGCGGTGAACGGCTCGCCGTCGCTGAACTTCACGCCGTGGCGGAGTGCGAACGTGTACGTCCGCCCGTCGTCGGTGACCTTGGGCAGCCCGGCGGCGAGGGCGGGCCGGAGCTTCATGGCGGCGTCACGGCGCAGCAGCCCGTCGAAGACCTTGGAGTTGCCGTCCTTGCCGTAGCCGAGAAGCGGGCTGAGCGTCTCGGGCTCATTGGCGAGCCCCACCACGAGCGAGTCCTTCCCGCCGGAGCCCCCTCACCCCCGGCCCCGGGCGCCGAGCAGGCCACCGCCCCCGCCGCGAGTACGCCGGCCATGGCCGTGGCGGCCACTCCCCGTATGGACCGGGCCGTCATGCCCTACACCTCTGTTCAAGATCTGTTGCTATTGCGAACGAATTGCAATTAAACAACAGGCAAAGTGGCGCGGGGGCGGCGGGGGCCGTCAGTGGGGCGTGACGGGGGTGCTGACGTGCTGCTTCGTTGGGTCAGGCGCGGCACCGTGTCCTGGGTGCTGGTCGGGGGTCGCCGGCGAGGAGGGTGATGAGGTGGTGGGCGGCGTGGCGGCCGAAGGCCGGGGTGTCGCGGGTCAGGGCGGTGAGGGTGGGGTGGGTGTTGCGGCAGAGGGCCGAGTCGTCCCAGGCGACGATGGACAGGTCGGCGGGGACGGCCAGTCCGCGTTCGGCGGCGACCGCGAGGCCGGCGACGGCCATGACGTCGTTGTCGTAGACGATCGCGGTCGGGGACGACGGGCGGAGAGGGCGCGGCGGCGTGGCCTCGGCGCCCTGGGCGTCGGAGTAGTCGGTGGGGAGGGAGACCGCGTGGGTCATGCCGCGGCGGGCGGCCTCGGTGCGCAGGGAGTCGATACGGCGGCGGGTGTGGGAGAGCTCCGGCAGGCCCGCGATGTGGGTGATGCGGCGGTGGCCCAGGTGGTGGAGGTGGTCGACGACGGAGGCCATGGCGCCGGTGTCGTCGGCCCAGACGGTGGAGATCGGCGCGCCGGGCGGGACGGGCGCGGCGGGGGCGCCGACGATCACGGCGGGCAGGCCCAGCTCGGCGAGGAGGGCGGGGCGGGGTCGCCGTCGCGGGGGTCGACGACGAGCAGGCCGTCCACGCGGTGTTCGGCCCACCAGCGGCGGTGGACGGCGCACTCGGCGTCCAGGTCCTCCACCACCTGGAAGAGCAGGCCGAGGCCGTGGCCGACGAGGGTCTCCTGGACGCCGGAGAGGAGCTGGAGGAAGAAGGACTCGACGCCGAGGGTGCGGGCCGGGCGGGCGAGGACGAGGCCGACGGTCGCCGCGCCCTCGCCGGACAGCGCGCGGGCGGCGGTGCTGGGCCGCCAGCCGAGCTGTTCGGCGACGCGGCGGACGCGCTCTCGGGTGGCGTCCGAGACGCCGGGCCGGTCGTTGAGCGCGAAGGACACCGCGCTCTCCGAGACGCCGGCACGGCGCGCGATGTCCTTCATCGTCGGCCTGCGGGCCGGCCTGCGGCGCATGGCTGTCCTTCCCGCCGGAACGCTTCGGGGACACCGGCGCCACCACACTAAAGCGCATTAGTGCATGGCGGCAGTATTGACGAACTCCCGTACCGGGTGCAGGTTTTGACCTGCCTCCTGCCGACCCGATCGAAGGAGTTCCTCCCGCCATGCCCATACGCCGGTCCAGGCCCGTCGCCGTGCCGCTTCTCGCCGCAGCGCTGCTGCTCACCGCCTGCGGGCCGGGGGACGACGGCGGTGGGGGTTCACGCGCGGACGGAAAGCCGGAGGGCCGCATCACCTTCCAGACCTGGAATCTGCGCGCGAACTTCAAGGACTACTTCGACGGCGTGGTGAGGGATTTCGAGGAGAAGTACCCGGATGTGAAGGTCAAATGGGTCGACCAGCCCGCCGAGCACTACGCCGAGAAGCTCAGTGCCGACGCCGGCGGCGGTACGCTGCCGGACGTCGTCAACGTCTCCCCGGACCTGTCCTATCCGCTGGCCAGGGCGGGGTTGTTGATGAATCTGGACAAGGAGAAGGCGGCGGCGCGGTTCAAGGGCGAGTACACGCCGGAGGCGTGGCAGGGCAATGTGCTGCCAGGGCTGTCCGGTGCGTACTCCTTTCCCTGGTATCTGAACACCGGACCGCTGTTCTACAACAAGGCGCTCTTCCGCAAGGCGGGCCTCGATCCCGAGAAGCCCCCCAGGACGTACGACGAGTTGTTCGCCGCCGCGCACCGGTTGGCGACCGCGCCGGGCGGCAGGGCCGCCACCCTGGCGAGCGCCCCCACGATCGAGGACTTCGGGCGCTACGGCGTGCGGCTGATGAACGACGACGCCACGAAGTTCACCTACAACGAGCCGAAGGGCGTGGAACTCCTCGGCAGATACAAGGAGCTCTACGACCGCGGCGGCCTCGACCCGCAGGCGCTGACCAACACACCGGAGAAGGCGGGGCAGAAATTCCTCGAGCAGAAGGTCGCCATGAATCCCGGCGGCGCCCATGACCTGGAGACGTTCAAGAAGAACGCGCCCGGCCTCTACCGCGGCCTCGGCATCACGGACGCCCCCAACAACACCGGAAAGCCCAACATGTACGTGATGGGCCTGGCGGTGAGCGAGAAGAGCCGGCACAAGGCCGCCGCGGTCGCCTTCGCCCATTTCGTCACCGGGCGCCAGAATCAGGAGGCGTTCGCGCACAAGGTCGCCGTCTTCCCCAGCACCAGGGGTTCGCTCCAGGACCCGTACTGGACGCGGGACGACGGCACCGACGCGGGCCGGGTCCGGGTGGCGTCGGCGAGGATGCTCAAAGGCGCGGTCAATTACACGCCCGTCGTGATGAGCGACGAGATGAAGACGGTGCTCAGGAACGAGGTCGCGAAGGCCCTGCAGGGAAAGAAGTCCCCCCGCCGGGCGCTGGACGACGCGGCCGCGCAGAGCAACGCGCTCCTCGAGCGGGGCTGACCCCGTGCCCCGACGTACGCACCGGGCGCTCAGTCCCTGGCTGCTCCTGCTGCCGGGGCTCGCCGTGGTCGCCGCCTTCAGCCTCTGTCCGTTCCTCAGCACGGTGGGCACGGCGTTCACCGATGCGCGCACGCTCACGCCCGGCCGGTGGGTGGGGCTCGAGAACTTCCGTGCCCTGGCGGCCGACGAACAGTTCTGGGTCGCCCTGCGCAACAGCGGTCTGTACGTGCTCCTCGTCGTGCCCTTCACGGTGCTGCTGCCGTTGCTGCTGGCGCTGCTGGTGCAGAAGCGGCTGCCGGGCGTCGTGTTCTTCCGCTCCGCCTTCTACACGCCCGTGGTCGCGTCCGTCGTCGTGGCAGCCCTGATCTGGGTGTGGATGCTCGACGACCGAGGCCTGGTCAACGGCATTCTGGGCGCCCTCGGGGCCGGGCCGGTGCACTTCCTGGGCGACGCGTGGGCGCTGCTGCTGAGCGCCATGGCGCTCACGGTCTGGAAGGGCCTGGGCTACTACATGGTCATCTACCTCGCGGCACTGGGCAACGTCCCGCGCGAGCTGCACGAGGCGGCCGCCGTCGACGGGGCGGGCGCGCTGCGCCGCTTCGTCAGCGTGACCGTGCCGGCCGTGCGCTCCACCATGGTGCTGGTCGGCGCGCTGTCGTCGGTGGCGGCGTTCAAGGTCTTCTCCGAGGTCTATCTGATGGCCGGGCCGACCGGCGGGCCGGCCGGGCAGGACACCACGCTGGTGATGCTCGTCCAGCGCACCGGCACCGGGCTGAACGGACGGGTGGGCTACGCCTCGGCCCTCTCGCTGGTGGTCTTCGTCATCACGTTGCTGCTGATGCTTCTGGTGCTGCGCGCCGACCGTGAGGAGGAGGTCTGATGCGGCGCACGCCCGGCTGGGAGAAGGCGCTGCGCTACCTCCTGATGCTCCTCGTGCTGGCCGTCACCGTCGGCCCGTTTCTCTGGCAGCTGTCCACCTCGTTCAAGGGGACGACGGAGGACGTCTACACCTCGCCGCCGCGCTTCCTGCCCGCGCACCCTACGGCGGGCAACTACGCCGAGGTCGCGGACATCATCCCCGTCTGGGACTACGCGCTGAACTCCCTCGAGGTGGCCGTGGCGAGCGTGCTCACCAATCTCGCCGGCGCGTCGATGGCGGGCTACGCGCTGGCGCGGCTGCGCTTCCGGGGGCGCGCGTTCGCCGGTCACGCCTTCGTGCTGGCGCTGCTGGTGCCCCTGGAATCCGTGATCATCGCGCAGTTCACCATGGTCCGCGATCTCCACCTGAACAACACCCTCACCGCCGTCGTCCTGCCCGGATCGGTCGGCGCCCTGAACGTCCTGCTCATGCGGAACGCCTTCGCCGCCGTGCCCCAGGAGATCGAGGAGGCGGCCGTCGTGGACGGGGCGAACGTCTGGCAGCGGTTCACCCGGATCGCGCTGCCGTCGGTGCGGGGCACGCTGGCGGTCGTCGCGATCTTCTCGTTCATGGGGGCGTGGGACGACTTCCTCTGGCCGCTGATCGTGCTCTCCGACTCGGAGAAGTTCACGCTGACCGTCGGACTGAACTTCCTCCACGGCACGTTCGCCCAGAACCCCCGCCTGGTGGCCGCCGGCACGATCATCGCGGTCGCCCCGCTCGTCGTGATGTTCGCCTGCCTGCAGCGCTACTTCTTCCGCGGCGTCGGCGAGGGCGCCGTCAAAGGCTGAAGGGACGGAACGCCTCATGCGCTTCGGCGTCAACTACACCCCCACCCGGGGCTGGTTCCACCACTGGCTCGACTTCGCCCCGGACGACATCCGCGCCGACCTGGACTCCATCACCGCCCTCGGCGTCGACCACATCCGGGTCTTCCCCCTCTGGCCCCTCTTCCAGCCCAACCGCACCCTCATCCGCCCGCGTGCCGTCGAGCAGCTCACGCTGCTGGTGGACGCCGCCGGTGAGCGCGGGCTCGACGTCGGCGTCGACGGGCTGCAGGGCCACCTCTCCAGCTTCGACTTCGTGCCCTCCTGGACCACCACCTGGCACCGCCGCGGCCTCTTCACCGATCCCGACGTCGTCGAGGCCCAGGCCGCGTACCTGACCACCCTCGCCCGGGCGCTCGCGGACCGGCCCCACTTCCTCGGGATGACCGTCGGCAACGAGTTCAACCAGTTCTCCGGTCCCCCGCACCCCGACCCCGACCGGATCGGCCCCGCGCAGGCGGGCCGCTGGCTGCGCCGGATGCTCGACGCGTGCGAGAAGGGCGCGCCGGGGCGCGCGCATCTGCACGCTTCGTACGACGCCGCCTTCCACGACGGCACGCATCCCTTCACCCCCGCCCACTCCGCGCGGCTGGGGGCGATGACGGCGGTCCACTCCTGGGTGTTCAACGGCACCGCCCAGCGCCACGGGCCCGGCGGCGCCGCCACCGTGCAGCACGCGGCATACCTCGTCGAGCTGTCCAAGGCCTGGGCCACCGGTCCCGGCCGGCCCGTCTGGTTGCAGGAGGTGGGGGCGCCGGCCCCGCACATCCCGCCGGAGCGGGCGGCGGAGTTCACCGAGGCGACGATCGCCGCCGCGGCCGACTGCCCGGACCTGTGGGGGATCACCTGGTGGTGCTCCCATGACGTCGACCGCGCGCTGGCGGACTTCCCGGAGCTCGAGTACGGGCTCGGCCTGTTCACCAACGACCGGCGGATCAAACCCGCCGGGGAGGCGTTCTCACGAGGCGTACGGCGGTGGCGGGAGGAGGACCCTCCGGGTCCGGCGCCCCGGCGGACGGCGCTGGCCGTGGACGCGGGCGACGAGGAGACGGCGCCGGCGCGGGCGGTGTGCGCGCCGGGCGGGGCGTTCTTCGAGGCGTGGATGCGGCTGGCCGCCGACGGCGTCCGGCCGGCGGTCGTCCTGGCCCAGCGGGCCCACGATGCCGGACATCTGGCGGCGCGCGGCATCACCGAGGTGCTGACGGTGGAGCAGGTGGGGTCATGAGCGTGACGCGCCGCGAGGTCCTCGCCGCCGGTGCCGCGAGCGCCCTCGCGCCCACCCCCGTGGCCGGGGCGAGGCCCTCGGCGGCGGCCACCACCCGTGCCACCGGGGACCTCCGGCCGTACGTCTCCTACTGGTACCCCGACAGCCTCCCCGACGGCTCGCCCGGCCCCGGGGTCGTCTGGCGCGGCCTGGCCTCCTGGACGCCCGAACAGGACCCGGACCTGCCCTTCAACAGGGCCACCGTCCCCCTCGCCCCCGCTTCGCTCCCCTGCCCGCCAACCCCACCGCCCGCACCGGCCAGGCCCGGATCTGCGCCCTCGCCGCCTTCGCCACCACCTCCGGCAACCCCTCGCAGGGGTCGGAGACGGCCGACTTCTACGCCCTGACGCACTGGGCCTACCTCGACGAGCTGGTCTTCTGGGGCGGCTCCTCCGGCGAGGGGCTGATCCTGGCGCCCAACGCGCCCGTCGTGGACGCCGCCCACCGCAACGGCGTGCCCGTCCTGGGCACGGTCTTCCTGCCGCCCACGGCCTACGGCGGCCGGCTGCAGTGGACGCACGAGCTGGTCCGGCGCGGCGCGGACGGCGACTTCCCGGTGGCCGACAAACTGATCGAGGTGGCACGGGCGTACGGCTTCGACGGCTGGTTCGTCAACGCCGAGACCGGCGGCGGGGACGCCCGGCTGGGCGCGGACATGCGGGACTTCGTGGCGTACCTGCGGGCGCGCGGCGGCGGGCTCCGCGTCACCTGGTACGACGCCCTGGCCGTCTCCGGCGACGTCGCCTGGCAGAACGAGCTCAACGACGCCAACGCCCCGTTCTTCCGCGCCGCCGACACGATGTTCCTCAACTTCGGCTGGGACCGCTCCCGCCTCCTCTCCTCCGGCGAGCGCGCGCGAGGCATGGGGCGCGACCCGTACGAGCTGTGGGCCGGGATCGACGTCGAGGCGGGCGGCTGGGACACCCGCGTCGACTGGGACGCGCTCGTGCCGGCCGGCGCCCCGCACACCGCCTCGTTCGGCTTCTACCGTCCCGAGTGGACCTGGAAGAGCCTGCCCTCCGGCGGGCGTTCCCCCGGCGCCTTCCACGCGCGCGACGACCGCTTCTGGTCCGGGCACGCGCTGGATCCGGCCCGCCCGGACGACGCGGGGCCGTGGCGGGCCCCGGCCGCGTCCGTCGCGGACCGCTCCACGCTGACCGCGCTGCCGTTCGCGACGACCTTCAACACCGGTCACGGCCTCGGCTGGTACGAGCGGGGCCGGCGCACCGGCGAGAGCGCCTGGAGTCACCTGGGGCTCCAGGACCGGCTGCCCGGCCGCCGCTGGGTGATCCACACGGAGGGCGCCCGGCCGGCGGTCGGCTTCGACTTCGCCGACGCCTGGCGGGGCGGCAGCAGCCTCCTGGTCGACGGCACGCTCGGCGCTCCGGCGACGATCGAGCTGTTCACGGCGCGGCTGCCGCTCTCCGGCCCGGCCGTCGTGCAGTTGGCCCACCGCGCCGACCCCGGCTCGGCGGCCGTCCGCGTGGAGCTGGCGGTCGCGCTCGAGGAGCGGCGCCCGTACCGCTTCTCCTACGTGCCGGCCGGCACCGCGCGCGGGGACGGCAGCGGCTGGAGCACCGTCACGCTGCGCCTCGGCGCGCTCGGGGCGGCCGACCGGGGCGGCCGTACCGTGCGGGCCCTGGGCGTCCGGCTCACGGCCCCGGACGGCGGGGCGGTGCGCTGGCGGCTGGGCGGCCTGGCGGTGCGGGACGCCCCGGTGGCTGCGCCCGGCCGGCCGGGCGCAGCCGGCGTGACCGCGGCCGCGCGCGCCGCCGACGGCGCCGCCGCCCTGCGCGTCGCCTGGACCCCGCCCCCGTCCCGGCCGGACGCCCCGCCCGTACGCCACTACGAGCTGCACCAGGTGCTGCCCGGCGGGGCGCGCCGCTTCCTGGGCGGCACCTGTGGGCATGCCTACTACGTCCCGGCTCTGCGCCGTACGGCCGACGAGGCGGTCACCCGCCTCGAGGTGCGCGCCGTGGACGAGCTGTACACGGCGTCGGCCCCCGCTCGCGTCACGTACCGCTGGTAGTCCACGGACGAAACAACACGGACAAGACGACTCGGACAAGGAGAGGCATGCACAACGACCGCGCCATCACCGAAGCCCGGCTCACGAGGGTGCTGGAGGAGCGCATCCGCCCGGCCGTGTACCCCGAGTCCGTGCCGCTGGACGTCTCCGTGTGGCACGCGTCCGGCGAGCCCGTGCCCGTCGAGGAGGGGCTGGCGGCCCCGCGCACGCCCATCACGGTGGGCGAGCGGTGGGGGCCGGCGTGGGGCACCAGCTGGTTCACGGTGTCGGGGACGGTACCGGCGCGCTGGGCGGGCCGTACGGTCGAGGCCGTGCTGGACCTGGGGTTCGACGAGAACATGCCGGGTTTCCAGTGCGAGGGCCTGGTCTACCGCCCGGACGGCTCGCCGGTGAAGGGCCTCAACCCGCGCAACCAGTGGGTGCGCGTCGGGGAGCGCGTGGCGGGCGGCGAGCGGGTGCTGCTGCACGTCGAGGCCGCGTCCAATCCCGTGATCATGGACTACCACCCCTTCGTGCCGACCGAGCTGGGCGACCGGGAGACGGCCGACGACGCCCCCCGCTACCGCCTGGCGCGGATGGACCTGGCGGTCTTCGACCGGACCGTGTGGGAGCTGGTGCAGGACCTGGAGGTGCTGGGCCAGCTGATGACCGAGCTGCCGGTGGACTCGCCGCGCCGCTGGGAGATCCTGCGGGCGATCGAGCGGACGCTGGACACGGTGGACCTGCAGGACGTCGGCGGCACGGCGGAGCGGGCGCGCGGGGAGCTCGCTCAGGTGCTCTCCGCGCCCGCGCACGCCTCCGCGCACCGGCTCAGCGCCGTGGGGCACTCCCACATCGACTCGGCGTGGCTGTGGCCGCTGCGCGAGACGGTGCGCAAGGTCGCCCGTACCGCCTCCAACATGACCGCGCTGCTGGAGGACGAGCCGGACTTCGTCTACGCCATGTCGCAGGCGCAGCAGTTCGCGTGGATCAAGGAGCACCGGCCGGAGGTGTACGCGCGGGTGAAGAAGGCGGTCGCCGAGGGCCGCTTCGTGCCCGTGGGCGGCATGTGGGTGGAGTCCGACACCAACATGCCCGGCGGTGAGGCGCTGGCGCGGCAGTTCACGCACGGCAAGCGCTTCTTCCTGGAGGAGTTCGGGATCGAGACGGAGGAGGTGTGGCTGCCGGACACCTTCGGCTACTCCGCCGCGCTGCCGCAGCTGGTGCGGCTCGCGGGGGCGAAGTGGTTCCTGACGCAGAAGATCTCCTGGAGCCAGACGAATACGTTCCCGCACCACACGTTCTGGTGGGAGGGCTTGGACGGCACTCGGGTCTTCACCCACTTCCCGCCGATCGACACCTACAACTCCCAGCTCTCCGGGCAGGAGGTCGCGCACGCGGCCCGCAACTTCCGCGAGAAGGGCGGGGCGCGGCGTTCCCTCGCGCCGACCGGGTGGGGCGACGGCGGGGGCGGCACGACACGGGAGATGCTGGCGCGGGCGAAGCGGCTGGCGGATCTGGAGGGGTCGGCGAGGGTCGGCTTCGACAAGCCGGCGGCGTTCTTCGAGAAGGCCCACGCCGAGTACCCGCACGCGCCGGTGTGGGTGGGCGAGCTGTATCTGGAGCTGCACCGGGCGACGCTCACCAGTCAGGCGCGCACCAAGCAGGGCAACCGCCGTAGCGAGCACCTGCTGCGCGAGGCCGAGCTGTGGGCGGCGACGGCGGCGGTACGGGCCGGCTTCCCGTATCCGTACGAGCGGCTGGACCGGCTGTGGAAGACGGTCCTGCTGCACCAGTTCCACGACATCCTGCCGGGCACGTCGATCGCGTGGGTGCACCGGGAGGCGGCGCGGACGTACGCGGAGGTGGCCGCCGAGCTGGAGGCGGTCGTCTCGGACGCGCTGGCGGCCCTGACGGGCGGCGAGGGCCGCTCGGAGGGTGGCCCGGGGACGGTCGTCGTCAACGCCGCGCCGCACGTGCGCGACGGGGTGCCGGCGCTCGGAGGCGTCCTCGAGCCGACCGGCGGCGGGGGGCGGCTCACGGCCGCCCGCCCGCGCGAGAGCGGCGGGTTCGAGCTCGACAACGGCCTGCTGCGGGTCGGGATCGACGGGCGGGGGCTGGTCGTCTCCGTGGTCGACCTCGCGGCCGGCCGGGAGACCGTCGCACCGGGCGCGGCGGCCAACCTGCTGCAGCTGCACCAGGACTTCCCGAACATGTGGGACGCCTGGGACGTGGATCCGTTCTACCGCAACACCGTGACCGACCTGACGGACGCCGAGGTGGTGGAGGCGACCGCCGACGGGTGCGGGGTGCGGGTCGTGCGGGCCTTCGGGAACTCTCGGGTCGAGCAGCGGCTCACCCTGCTCGCCGGGGTGCGGCGGCTGGACGTCGACACGGAGGTCGACTGGCACGAGACGGAGAAGTTCCTCAAGGCGGCCTTCCCCCTGGATGTGCACGCCGACCGGGTGGCGGCCGAGACCCAGTTCGGCCACCTCTACCGCCCCACGCACGCCAACACCAGCTGGGACGCGGCGAAGTTCGAGGCCTGCGCGCACCGGTTCGTGCATCTGGCGGAGCCGGGGTGGGGGGTGGCCCTGGTCAACGACTCGACGTACGGCTACGACGTGTCGCGGACGGTCCGCGAGGGCGAGCACGCGGGCACCACGACGACGCTGCGGCTCTCCCTGCTGCGCGCCCCCCGCTTCCCCGATCCGCGCACCGACCAGGGGACGCACCGCTTCCGCTACGCCCTGGTGCCGGGCGCGACCGTGGCGGACGCCGTACAGGAGGGCTACCGCGTCAATCTGCCCGAGCGGCGGGTGCCCGGCTCCTCCGGCGTGGAGCCGCTGGTGGCCGTGGGGAACGAGGCGGTGGTCGTCTCGGCGGTGAAGCTGGCGGACGACGGCGGCGGGGACGTCGTGGTGCGGCTGTACGAGTCGCTGGGCGGGCGGGCCGTCACACGGCTGACCGCCGCCTTCCCGGTGGCGGAGGCCTCGGTCTGCGACCTGCTGGAGCGGCCCGTGAGCACGCTCGCGGCCGAGGACGGCGGCCTCGCGCTGTCGTTGCGGCCGTTCGAGATCGTCACCCTGCGGCTGCGGCGGGCCTGAGGCGTGCGCGCCCTTCGCCCCGGGGTGACGGTGCGACAACATGCCCGGCCGGCTGGGCGGGCGGCGAGGGGGAAGGCGGCTCCGCTTAGCATTCGAACATGAAGCTGCGTCTCCCTCGCCCGCGCGGGCGGCGGCTGGTGGCCGCCCTGGCCGCCGGCGCCGTGCTCGCCGGCGCCGGCACCTGGACGGTGGCCTCGGCCACCGGCGACGATCCCCCCGTGCACCGCGAGGACCGGCTGATCGCCATGGACGAAGAGCCCGGCGACGGCAAGGGCGGCGTCCGCGTCGACACCTCGTTCTTCACCTCCGGCGGCCCGGGCCGCCGGCCAGCGGTCCTGCTCGCCCACGGCTTCGGCGGCAGCAAGGACGACCTGCGGGCCCAGGCGGAGGACCTGGCCCGCGAGGGCTACGCGGTGCTGACCTGGTCCGCGCGCGGCTTCGGCCGGTCCTCCGGCCGCATCGGTCTCAACGACCCCGGCCACGAGGTCGCCGACGTCAGCCGGCTCGTCGACTGGCTGGCGCGGCGGCCGGAGGTGCGCCTGGACCGGGCGGGCGACCCGCGCGTGGGCATCGCGGGCGCCTCCTACGGCGGCGCGGTCGCCCTCCTCGCGGCCGGGCACGACAAGCGCGTCGACGCCATCGCCCCGCAGATCACCTACTGGAACCTCGCCGACTCCCTCTTCCCGGGCGAGGTGTTCAAGCGGCTGTGGGCCGGCATCTTCTTCACCACCGGCTCCACCGTCACCGGCTCCCCGGGCGCCGCCGGCAAGGCGTCGGCCGGCCCGGCCGGATCCGGCTGCGGGCGGTTCGAGAAGAGCCTGTGCGAGATGTACGAGCGGGTGGCCGTGGCCGGCCGGCCCGACGCGGCCGCCCGTGAACTGCTCGAGCGCCGCAGCCCCTCCGCCGTGGCGGACCGCATCAAGGTCCCCACGCTGCTCGTGCAGGGGCAGAACGACTCCCTCTTCCCCCTCGACCAGGCCGACGCGGCGGCCCGGGCCATCCGCCGCAACGGCGCGCCCGTCGCCGTCGACTGGGTCTCCGGCGGCCACGACGCGGGCATGACGAGCGAGCGGCAGCGCGTCGAGCAGCGCACGCGCGCGTGGTTCGACCGTTACCTCAAGGACGACGAAGGGGCGGACACCGGCCCCGCGTTCCGGGTCAGCCGGACCGGCGGCATCGACACCACCGACGGCGCGGTAAGACTGCGCACCGCGGCCGGCACCCGCTACCCCGGGCTGCGCAACGAGACGCGTACGGTCGCGCTGGCCGGCGGCCGGCAGTCCTTCGCCAACCCGGCCGGAGCCAACCCGGCCGCCGTCTCCGCCGTGCCCGGCATCGGCGGGGCCGCCGCCCAGCTGTCGGGGCTGGGCGTCGGGGTGTCCCTCGACTTCCCCGGCCAGTACGCCCGCTTCGACTCCGGCAGGCTCACCGAGGGCGTGCACCTCACCGGCTCGCCCACCGCCACCGTGAAGGTGGCCTCGGACACCGGCGAGGCGGTGCTGTTCGCGAAGGTCTACGACGTCGGCCCGAACGGGCAGCAGCAGCTGCCCGGACAGCTCGTCACCCCCGTGCGCGTCACCGGCGCCGAGAAGGGCCGCACGGTCGAGCTGCGGCTGCCGGCCGTCGACCACACCTTCGAGGCCGGCCACCGGATGCGGCTGGTGCTCGCCGCCACCGACCTCGGCTACGCCTCGCCGGTGCGGCCGGCCGCGTACACCGTCTCCCTGGCGGGCGACGGCCTGAGCGTACCGACGGCTCCCGGTGTGCGGACGGCCGCGTCCGGGCTGCCGTGGTGGACGTGGGGGCTGCCGCTGGGCGGCGTCGCGGTCGCGGCGATGGTCCTGCTGACGGGCCGCAGGCGCGCCGCCACGCCGCCGCCGGACCCGGCGCTGGCCGACGTCCCGCTGCAGATCACCGGGCTGGGCAAGCGCTACGCCAAGTCGGCCGACCGGTACGCCGTGCGGGATCTGTCGTTCCGGGTCGAGCGCGGCCAGGTGCTGGGCCTGCTCGGGCCGAACGGCGCGGGCAAGACGACCACGCTGCGCATGCTCATGGGTCTCATCCGCCCCGACGCGGGCGAGATCCGCGTCTTCGGACACGCCATCCGCCCGGGCGCGCCCGTGCTGTCGCGGGTGGGGGCCTTCGTGGAGGGCGCCGGGTTCCTTCCGCACCTGTCGGGCCGGGCCAATCTGGACCTGTACTGGCGGGCGACGGGCCGGCCGGCCGAGGACGCGCACGTCGACGAGGCGCTGGAGATCGCGGGCCTGGGCCCGGCGCTGGAGCGGGCCGTGCGCACGTACTCCCAGGGCATGCGGCAGCGCCTGGCGATCGCGCAGGCCATGCTCGGCCTGCCGGACCTGCTGATCCTGGACGAGCCGACCAACGGCCTGGACCCGCCGCAGATCCGGGAGATGCGGGAGGTGATGATCCGCTACGCGGCCGCCGGGCGTACCGTCATCGTCTCCAGCCATCTGCTCGCGGAGGTCGAGCAGTCCTGCACCCACCTGGTCGTCATGGACCGCGGGCGGCTGGTGAGCGCCGGGCCGGTGGCGGAGATCGTCGGTTCGGGCGACACGCTGCTGGTGGGCGTCGCGGGCCGGCTGTCGGAGGTGATGGCCGACAAGGTGGCGGCCCTGCCGGGCGTGGCCTCGGCGGTACGGACCGACGAGGGCCTGCTCGTACGGCTCGACGGCGCGACCGCGCCGGAACTGCTGGCGGAACTGGTCCGGCTGGAGATCCCGGTGGCGAGCGTGGGCCCGCACCGACGGCTGGAGGACGCGTTCCTGACCCTGATCGGAGGCTCGGCATGAGCTCGGCGACTACTTCCGGCACGGCGGCGGCCCCGGCCCCGGAGTCCGCCCCCGGCTACCGTGCGCGGCGCACCCTGCCGCTGCGGGTGGAGGCGGCGCGTCAGCTGCGCCGGCGCCGCACCCTGGTGATGGGGGCGGTGCTGGCCGTGCTGCCGTTCGTCCTCATCGCGGCCTTCGCGATCGGCGGGGATCCGGGCGGGCGCAACAACCGGGTGACGCTGATGGACACGGCCACGGCCTCGGGAGTGAACTTCGCGGCCACCGCGCTGTTCGTCTCGGCGGGCTTTCTGCTCGTGGTGCCGGTGGCGCTGTTCTGCGGCGACGCCGTGGCGTCGGAGGCGAGCTGGTCGTCGCTGCGTTATCTGCTGGCGGCCCCGGTGCCGCGCGCCCGGCTGCTGCTGAGCAAGCTGACGGTGGCGCTGGGGTTCAGCGCGGCCGCGATGGCGCTGCTTCCGCTGGTGGCGCTGGCGGCGGGCACGGCGGCCTACGGGTGGGGGCCGCTGCGGATCCCCACCGGCGGCTCGCTGGAGGCGGGCACGGCGACGGGCCGGCTGGCGGTCGTCGTGGCCTATGTGTTCGTCGGCCAGCTGGTCACGGCCGCGCTGGCGTTCTGGCTGTCGACGGTCACCGACGCGCCGCTGGGCGCGGTGGGCGGGGCGATGGGGCTGACCATCGTCGGCAACGTCCTGGACGCGGTCACGGCGCTGGGGCACTGGCGCGACCTGCTGCCGGCCCACTGGCAGTACGCGTGGGCCGACGCGCTCCAGCCGCACCCGGAGTGGGGCGGGATGGTGAAGGGGACGGCGGTGTCGGTGGCGTACGCGGTGGTGCTGTTCGCCTTCGCGTTCCGGCACTTCCGGGGCAAGGACGTGGTGTCCTGAGGGCCGGCCGGCCGGGGCGCTACGCCCCGTACGCCGGCCGGGCCCGGCGGGCTCCCGCCAGGAGTCGCCGTACCGCCTCCCCCGCCTCGGCCGGCGCCCAGCGGTCGCCCTTGTCGGCCGTCGGCCCGGGGTGCCAGCCCTCCATGACCGTGATGCGCCCGGCTTCCGCCTCGAAGACCTGGCCGGTGACCCCGGCGGAGCCGGCGGAGGCGAGCCATACGACGAGCGGCGAGACGTTGGCCGGTGCCATGGCGTCGAAGGTCCCGTCCGGTGGCGCGGCCATGGCCTCGGGGAAGACGTTCTCCGTCATACGGGTCCGGGCGGCGGGGGCGACGGCGTTGACCTGGACGCCGTAGCGCCCCAGTTCGGCGGCGGCGACGAGCGTCAGGCCGACGATCCCCGCCTTGGCCGCCGCGTAGTTCCCCTGGCCCACGCTCCCCAGCAGCCCGGCGCCCGAGGTGGTGTTGACCACGCGGGCGTGCGGCCCGCGATCGGCCTTGGCCTCCGCCCGCCAGTGCGCGGCGGCGTGCCGCAGGGGCAGGAAGTGGCCCTTGAGGTGGACGCGGACGACCGCGTCCCAGTCGTCCTCGTCCAGGTTGACGAGCATGCGGTCGCGCACGAACCCGGCGTTGTTGACCAGCGCGTCGAGCCGTCCGAACGTCTCCAGCGCGGCGGTGACGAGGGAAGCGGCCCCCTCGCCGGTGGCGATGTCGCCGCGGTGGGCGACGGCTTCGCCGCCGCGCGCCCGTATCTCGTCGGCCACCTCCTGCGCGGGGTCGGCGGACGTGCCCTGCCCGTCGGGCCCGGCGCCCAGGTCGTTGACGACGACGCGCGCGCCCTCGGCGGCGAGCGCCAGCGCGTGCGCCCGGCCCAGGCCCCGCCCGGCCCCGGTGACGACGGCGACGTGCCCGGAGCAGATTCCGGTCATCTCACGGCTCCCCATGGTCGGTGTGCGCGGCGTCCAGGAAGGCCGGGCGTTCGCCGCCGCCGTGGACGAGCAGGCTGGCGCCGGTGATGTACGCGGCGCGGTCGGAGGCGAGGAACACGGCGGCCTCGCCGATCTCGTCGGGCTCGGCGAGGCGCCCGGCGGGCACGGTCCGGGCGACGGCGGCGACGCCGTGTGCGTCGCCGTAGTGCGCGGCGGCGGACTCGGTGCGCACCATGCCCAGGACGAGCGTGTTGACGCGTACGGCCGGGGCCCATTCCACGGCCATGGTGCGCGCGAGGTTCTCCAGGCCGGCCTTGGCCGCGCCGTAGGCGGCGGTGCCGGGCGAGGGGCGGGTGCCGCTCACGCTGCCGACCATCAGGACGCAGCCGCCCCCGCGCCGGCCGCGCATGAGCCGGTGGGCGGCGAGGGAGGCCGTGAGCGCCGCGGTGAGGTTGAGGTCGATGACGCGCAGGTGGCGCTCGGGGTCCGCCTCGTCGAGCCGCCGGTGGGGCGTGCCGCCGGCGTTGTTCACCAGCACGTCCAGTCTTCCGTGGTCGCCGGCCACCTGGTCGAAGAGGGCCTGGACGGCGGCGGGTTCGCGCAGGTCCACCGGCAGGAAGCGGGCCGTGCGGCCGGCCGCCGCGACCGGTTGTCCGGGCGGTCTGCGGGCGCAGACGACGACGTCCGTGCCGGCGCGCAGGAACGCGCGGGCGATGCCCGCGCCGACGCCGCGGGTGCCGCCGGTGACGACGGCGACGCGGCCGTCCGGGCGTGGTGCGCTGACCACTTCGGGTACCTCCCGCGGCCGTGGGTCCGCTGCTACCGTCGCACCTAACAAACGTTTGGTGGAAAGGTAGCCGATGAGCGTCTCCACCGCACGCCCCGAACCGGGCATCGCCGTCGTCACCGTCGACTTCCCGCCGGTCAACGCCCTTCCCGTGCGCGGCTGGTACGAACTGGCCGACGCCGTCCGCGCCGCGGGCGGCGACGCCGGCACCCGCTGCGTGGTCCTCGCCGCCGCCGGGCGCGGCTTCAACGCCGGTGTGGACATCAAGGAACTGCAGCGCGTGCCCGGCCACCGGGCCCTGGTGGGCGCCAACCACGGCTGCTCCGCCGCCTTCTCCGCCGTCTACGACTGCGAGGTCCCGGTCGTGGCCGCCGTGCAGGGCTTCTGCCTCGGCGGCGGCGTCGGCCTGGCCGGCAACGCCGACGCGGTCGTCGCCTCCGACGACGCCACGTTCGGCCTGCCCGAGCTGGACCGGGGCGCCCTGGGCGCCGCCACCCACCTGGCCCGGCTCGTCCCCCAGCACCTGATGCGCACGCTCTACTACACCTCCCGCACGGTCACCGCCCGCGAACTGCACCGGCACGGCGCGGTGTGGCGGGTGGTGCCGCGCGGGGAGCTGATGGCGGCGGCCCTGGTGCTGGCCCGGGAGATCGCGGCCAAGGACGGGTCGTTACTGCGGCTGGCCAAGGCCGCGCTCAACGGCATCGACCCCGTCGACGTGCACCGCAGCTACCGCTACGAGCAGGGCTTCACCTTCGAGGCGAGCCTGACCGGCGTCGCCGACCGCCATCGCGACGCGTTCGTCTCCGGCGGAACGGCGACGACGGGCTCGGCGACGACCGGAACGGCCACGACCGGCACAGCGCCGGGGAGCGCGGGAAGGGAGCGGTCGTGACCGCCGACAAGACGATGACCGCCGACGAGGCCGTCGGCCGGCTGGAGAGCGGCATGACGATAGGCATCGGCGGCTGGGGCTCGCGCCGCAAGCCGATGGCGCTGGTCCGGGCCCTCCTCCGCTCCGACCTCACCGACCTCACCGTGGTCTCCTACGGCGGCCCGGACGTGGGCCTGCTGGCGGCGGCCGGACGGATCCGCAAACTCGTCGCCTCCTTCGCCACGCTCGACTCGATCCCCCTCGAACCGCACTTCCGCGCGGCCCGGCAGCGCGGCGAGCTGGAGCTGATGGAGCTGGACGAGTCCATGTTCATGTGGGGGCTCACGGCCGCCGCCCACCGGTTGCCGTTCCTGCCGGTGCGGGCCGGGCTGGGCTCGGACGTGATGCGGGTCAACCCCACGCTGCGGACGGTCACCTCGCCGTACGCGGACGGCGAGGAGCTGGTGGCCGTCCCCGCGCTCACCCTCGACGCGGCCCTCGTCCACCTCAACCGCGCCGACGCGCACGGAAACGCCCAGTACCTGGGCCCGGACCCGTACTTCGACGACCTCTTCTGCGAGGCCGCGCGCGAGGCGTACGTCTCCTGCGAACGCGTCGTGGACACCGAGGAGTTCGCGGCGGCCGGCGGCCCCCAGACGCTGCTGGTGCAGCGGCACTGCGTCACGGGCGTCGTCGAGGCGCCGGGCGGCGCCCACTTCACCTCCTGCGCGCCGGACTACGGACGGGACGAGGCCTTCCAGACGGCGTACGCCAAGGCCGCGGCGGACCCGGACGCCTGGCGGGAGTTCGCTGAGCGTTTCCTGTCCGGGGACGAGGAGGACTACCGCGCAGCGGTCGCCGACAGCGTGCGGGAGGCGTCGTGAGCAGCGCCGTGGCGACCAGGGCCGAGGTGTGCGTGGTGGCCTGCGCGGAGGCCTGGCGCGGCGACGGCGAGATCCTGGCGAGCCCGATGGGCGGCGTGGTGCCCACGGCCGGCGCCCGGCTGGCCAAGCTCACCTTCGCGCCGGAGCTGCTGCTGACGGACGGCGAGGCGATGCTGGCCGCCGACGTCCCCGCGCTGGGGGCGAGGCCGCGGGTGATCGAGGGCTGGCTGCCCTACCGCAGTCACCTGGCGCTGGTCGCCGGCGGGAGGCGGCACGTGATGATGGGCGCGAGCCAGCTGGACCGGCACGGCAACCAGAACATCAGCTGCGTCGGCGACTGGCGCCGCCCGGCCCGTCAGCTGATCGGCGTGCGCGGCGCGCCCGCCAACACCCTCAACCACCCGACCAGTTACTGGATCCCCCGGCACTCCCCCCGCGTCCTGGTCGAGCGCGTCGACATGGTCAGCGGCGTCGGCTACGACCGGGCGGCGGCCGCCGGCCCCTCCGCCGCCCGCTTCCACCGCATCCCGCGCGTCGTCACCGACCTCGCCGTGCTCGACTTCGAGACCCCCGACCGGACGATGCGCGTGCGCTCCCTGCACCCCGGCGTCACCGCCGAGGAGGTGCGGGCGGCCACGGGGTTCCCGCTGGACGTCCCCCCGGACGTCCAGCGCACCCGCGACCCCACGGCCGCCGAACTGCGCCTGATCCGCGAGGTCCTCGACCCGGCCGCGCTGCGCGACCGCGAGGTGCCGGCGTGAGGACCGCGCTGACCGAGCTGGTGGGCGTCCGGTACCCGGTCGTGCAGACCGGCATGGGCTGGGTGGCCGGCCCCCGCCTGGTGACCGCGGCGGCCGAGGCGGGGGCGCTCGGCATCCTGGGGTCCGCGACCATGTCCCCCGACCGGCTGCGGGCGGCCGTGCGCGAGGTGCGCTCGCGCACGGACCGCCCGTTCGGGGTGAACCTGCGGGCGGACGCGGGCGACGCCGCCGAGCGCGTACGGATCCTCGTCGAGGAGGGGGTGCGGGTCGCGTCCTTCGCACTGGCGCCCTCCCGGGAGCTGATCGCCCGGCTCAAGGACGCCGGGGTCCTCGTCATGCCGTCCGTCGGGGCCCGGCGGCACGCCGAGAAGGTGGCGGCCTGGGGCGCGGACGCGCTCGTCGTGCAGGGCGGCGAGGGCGGCGGGCACACCGGGCGGGTGGCGACGTCGGTGCTCGTCCCCCAGGTGGTGGACGCGGTCGGGGTCCCCGTCGTGGCCGCCGGCGGCTTCCGCGACGGGCGCGGCCTGGTCGCGGCCCTCGCCTACGGCGCCTGCGGCATCGCCATGGGCACCCGCTTCCTGCTCACCTCCGACAGCACCGTCCCGGCGGCGGTGAAGGCCGCCTACCTCGCCGCGTCGGTCACGGACGTCACCGTCACCACCAAGGTCGACGGCCTCCCGCACCGCGTGCTGCGCACACCGTTCGTCGCCTCGCTCGAGCGCGCGGGCCGCGTGGGCACGCTGCTGCGGGCCCTGCGGCACGCCGCCGCCTTCCGCCGGCTCTCGGGCATGAGCGCCCGGAGCATGCTGCGCGACGGCCTGGCCATGCGGCGCGGCACGGACCTGTCCTGGGGCCGGGTCCTGCTGGCGGCGAACACGCCGGTGCTGCTCAGGGCCGCGATGGTGGAGGGCCGCACCGACCTCGGCGTGATGTCCGCCGGGCAGGTGGCGGGGGTGATCGAGGACCTGCCCTCGTGCGCCGAGCTGCTCGAGTCGATCATGGCGGAGGCGCACGGGACGCTGCGCCGCCTGGCCACCCCGTAGGCCTCCGCCGCTCAGAGCCGTTCGATGATCGTGACGTTGGCCTGGCCGCCGCCCTCGCACATCACCTGCAGGCCGTAGCGGCCGCCGGTGCGCTCCAGTTCGTACAGGAGCGTGGTCATCAGCCGGGCGCCGCTCGCGCCCAGCGGGTGGCCGAGGGAGATCGCGCCACCGTTGACGTTGACCCGGCCGGGGTCGGCGCCGGTCTCGTGGATCCAGGCCAGCACCACGGACGCGAACGCCTCGTTGATCTCGACGAGGTCGATGTCGTCGAGCGTCATGCCGGCCCTCTTCAGCGCGTACGCGGTCGCGGGGATCGGCGCGGTCAGCATGCGGATGGGGTCCTCGCCGCGGACGGACAGATGGTGGATCCGGGCGCGCGGGGTCAGGCCGTGGTCCCGCACGGCGCGCTCGCCGGCCAGCAGCAGGACGGCGGCGCCGTCGGATATCTGAGAGGAGAGGGCCGCTGTCAGCCGCCCGCCGGACACCACGGGCTCGAGGGCGGCCATCCTCTCCAGGGTGGTGTCCCGGCGCGGTCCCTCGTCGGCGGTCATGCCGCCGTAGGGGGCGATCTCGCGGTCGAAGCGGCCCTCGTCGGCGGCGCGCACCGCCCTTCGGTGCGAGGCGAGGGCGAACTCCTCCATCCGCCCCCGGGTGATCCCCCATTTGTGGGCGATGAGTTCGGCGCCGTGGAACTGGTCGACGGGCCGGTCGCCGTAGCGTTCCCGCCAGCCACGGGAGCCCGCGAACGGGCCCTGCGCCAGGCCCAGCGGCTCGGTGGCCCGGCGGGCGGCGTAGGCGATGGGGATCTGCGACATGTTCTGCACCCCGCCCGCCACGACGAGGTCCTGGGTGCCGGAGAGCACGGCCTGGGCGGCGAAGTGGACGGCCTGCTGGCCCGAACCGCACTGCCGGTCGACGGTGACGCCGGGCACCTCCTCCGGCAGGCCCGCCGCCAGCCAGCTCGTGCGGGCGATGTCGCCGGCCTGCGGCCCGACCGCGTCGAGGCAGCCGAGGACGACGTCCTCCACCGCGGCCGGGTCCACGCCCGTGCGGTCCATCAGCGCCCGCAGCGCATGCGCGCCCAGGTCGGCCGGGTGGACGGCGCTCAGGCCGCCGCCCCGCCTGCCGACGGGTGTGCGGACCGCTTCGACGATGTATGCCTCGGCCATGGCCTGCTCCTCGGTGCTCGGTTCGTACGGCTCCGGGTTCGTGCGGCTCTTGGTGCGAACAGCTCTGGGTTCGTGCGGCTCCAGGTGCGTGCGGCTCTAGGTGCGTACGGCGATCCCGTCCAGGACCATCGACAGGTACTGCCGGGCGATCTCCTCCGGGCTGTGCGCGCCGCCCGGCCGGTACCACGACGCCGCCACCCACACCGTGTCGCGCACGAAGCGGTAGGCGAGGCGGACGTCGAGGTCGGCGCGGAACGTCCCGTCGGCGACGCCGCGTTCGAGCGTGCCCAGCCAGGCCCGCTCGAACTTCCGCTGGGACTCGGCGAGGTAGCCGAAGCGCGGCCTGCCGGCGAGGTCCTTGGCCTCCCGCTGGTAGATGGCGACGGCCGCGCGGTGCCGGTCGATCTCCCGGAAGGACTCGGTGACCAGCGCCTCGAGGGTCTCGCGGGGCCCGAGCCGGGCGGCCAGCACGGCGTCGTAGCCGGCCCAGAGCTCGTCGAGGAAGGTGGAGAGGATCTCGTCCAGCATCGACTCCTTGGAGTCGAAGTGGTAGTAGAGGCTGCCCGCAAGCAGGCCTGCGGCGTCGGCGATGCGACGGACGGTGGTGGCGGTGTAGCCCTGCGCGGCGAACACCTCGGCCGCCGTCGCGAGCAGTTCCCCGCGCCGCCCGGGGGCCTGCTTGTCGGTGGTGGTCTTCTTGCTGATCGGCACGCTCTCATTGTCGGTCACGTTCTTTCACGATCACGCGCGCTGGCTGCTGACGGCCACGGTCTCCCCCGTCATGTACGAGGAGTAGCCGCTGGCCAGGAAGACGATGACGTTGGCGACCTCCCACGGCTGGGCCGCCCGCCCGAACGCCTCGCGCCGGGCCAGCTCGGCCAGCAGCCCGGGGGCGGCGACCCGGTCCAGATGGGGGTGGGCGGCCAGGCTGGGCGAGACGGCGTTGACGCGTACGCCGTAGGCGGCGGCCTCCACCGCCGCACAGCGGGTGAGCGCCATGACGCCGGCCTTGGCGGCGGCGTAGTGGGCCTGGCCGCGCTGGGCGCGCCAGCCCACGACGGAGGCGTTGTTGACGACGGTCCCGCCCGCGCCGCTCGCCCGCATGCGGCGCAGGGCGGCGCGGGTGCAGCGGAACGTGCCGTGGAGCGTGACGTCGAGGACCCTGTCCCACTGCTCGTCGGTCATGTCCACGAGCTCGGCGGTGCCGCCCAGGCCGGCGTTGTTGACGAGGATGTCGAGGGGGCCGTGCCGCTCCTCGGCGAGGTCGAGGAGCGCGGCGACCTGCGTCTCGTCGGTGACGTCGCAGACCGTTCCGGCGACGCGCGCCGCGCCGAACTCCCCCGCCAGCGCGGTGACGGTGTGCGTGAGGCGGCGGGCGTGGACGTCACCGAGGACGACGCCGGCGCCCTCCTCGAGGAAGCGGCGGGCGGTGGCCCCTCCGATGCCGGTGCCGGCGGCGGCGGTGATGACCGCGGTGCGGCCGGACAGCAGCTCGTGGGCGGGGGGACAGGGCGGCGGGCCGAAGCTCTCGACGCTGCTCATGACCGTACGTTAACCTACCAAACACTTGTTAGGGAAGGATGGTTGATGACCACTGACCCTGTGACCGCCGACCCCGTGGTGCGCTACGAACGCCTCGGCCCCGTCGCGACGATCACGATGAACCGGCCCCGGTACCGCAACGCCCAGAACTCCCGCATGACGTACGCCCTGGACGACGCCTTCGGCGCGGCCGCGGCCGACGACGGGGTCAGGGTGGTCGTCCTCACAGGGGAGGGCGAGCACTTCTCGGCGGGGCACGACATCGGCACCCCGGAGCGGGACGCGCACCTGCCGTTCGCGCGCCGGGCGGGGCTGTGGTGGGACCACACGGCCACGGCGGGCGCCGAGGGGCGCTTCGCCCGGGAGTCCGAGGTGTACCTGGGCATGTGCCGCCGGTGGCGCGAGCTGCCCAAGCCGGTGATCGCCCGGGTCCAGGGCGCCTGCGTGGCGGGCGGGCTGATGCTGGCGTGGGTGTGCGACCTGATCGTGGCGAGCGAGGACGCCTTCTTCGCCGACCCGGTGGTGCGGATGGGCATCCCCGGCGTCGAGTACTTCGCCCACCCGTGGGTGATGCCCCCGCGCGTGGCGAAGGAGTTCCTCTACACCGGCGACCGGATGAGCGCGCGGCGCGCGTACGAGATCGGCATGGTCAACCGCCTGGTGCCGCGCGGCGAACTGGCGGAGCACACCGCCGCGTTGGCCGAGCGGGTGGCGCGCATGACGCGCATGGGTCTGGCCCTGGCGAAGCGGGCCGTGAACCAGGCCGAGGACCTGCAGGGGCTGCACGCCGGGCTGGACTCGGCGTTCGCCCTGCACCACCTGGCGCACGCGCACAACGCGGAGACCGCCGCCGACCCGCTCGGCGGAATGGACGTGCGCGCCATGAAGGACGCCTGATGGACCCCTGCCTCCCCCCGGGCACGGAAGCCTTCCGCGCCGAGGCCCGCGCCTGGCTGGCCGGGCACGTGCCCCGCGCGCCGCTCGCTTCGCTCGAGACGGAGCGGGGCTTCGACGAGCACCGGGAGTGGGAGCGGACACTGCACGCGGGCGGCTGGTCGGTGGTCTCCTGGCCCCGGCGCTTCGGCGGCCGGGACGGCTCGCCGGCGGAGTGGCTGGTCTTCGAGGAGGAGTACTGGGCGGCGGGCGCCCCGGCCCGGGTCTCGCAGAACGGCGTATGCCTCCTCGCCCCCACCCTCTTCGAGCACGGCACGGACGAGCAGCGCGAGCGGATCCTGCCGCCCATGGCGAGCGGGGAGACCGTCTGGGCGCAGGCGTGGTCCGAGCCCGGGGCGGGCTCGGACCTCGCCGCGCTGCGGTCGGCGGCCCGGCGCACCGCGGGCGGCTGGCTGCTGAGCGGGCACAAGACGTGGTCGTCGCGGGCGGCCTTCGCCGATTGGGCGTTCGGGCTGTTCCGCAGCCATCCCGCCGGCCCGCGGCCGCAGGACGGGCTGACGTACGCGATGTTCCCGCTGGACGCCGACGGCGTGACCGTGCGGCCGATCGGCCGCCTCGACGGCAAGCCGGCCTTCGCCGAGATCTTCCTCGACGACGTCTTCGTGCCGGACGCCGACGTGGTCGGCGAGCCGGGCCGGGGCTGGCACGTCGCGATGAGCACGGCGGGCAGCGAGCGCGGCCTGACCCTGCGCGCCCCCGGCCGCTTCGTCGCCGCCGCCCGGCGGCTCGTGGCGCTGTGGCGCACGGCCGCCGACCCCGGGGACACGGCCCTGCGCGACCGCGTCGCGGACGCGGTGATCCGCGCGCGGGCCTACCAGTTGTACGGCTACGCGCTGGCCGCCCGGCCGGCGGCGGGCGCGACCGCGGCGGAGGCGAGCCTGACCAAGGTCTTCTGGTCCGAGCTGGACCTCGCGCTCCACGAGACGGCCCTGGACCTGCTGGGCCCGCACGGGGAGCTCGCGGACACGGCGGACGAGGCCCCGCGGGGCGGCGGCTGGGCGGAGGGCTGGACCTTCGCCCTCGCCGGGCCGGTGTACGCCGGGACGAACGAGATCCAGCGCGACGTCATCGCGGAGCGGCTGCTGGGGCTGCCGAAGGGCCGCCGGGCCGGCACCGGGGACGCGGAAGCCGCCCCCCGGCGACGTGGCGCCCCGGGCGCCGGCTTCCGCGTCCCCGGAGGGTTCCCGCTGGACGCCGGCCAGGCGGACTTCGCGCGCACGCTGGACCGGATGTTCGCGGCGTCCGGCACGGCGGCCGCGGTACGGGCCTGGGCGCGCGGCGAACGGAAGCCGGGGCTCGCGCTGTGGGAACGGGCGGCCGAGGCCGGGGTGTTCGCCCTGACCGCGCCCGAGGCGTACGGCGGCGTCGGGCCGCTGCCGGTGGAACTGGGCGCGGCCTTCGTGGAGTTGGGCCGTCACTGCGTGCCGGGGCCGCTGGTGGAGACGGTCGCGGCCGCCGTCCTGCTGGGCAGGCTCGCGGAGTCGGGCGAGGCGGCGCCGGCGAAGCGGTGGCTGCCGCGCCTGTGCGCGGGCGACGCGATCACCACGCTGACGCCGCCGGGCGGGGGCCCGTACGCGCTGGACCCGGACGCGGCGCGGCTGGTGTTCACCGTCACCGGCGACGGGGACACGCTGCGCCTCGCCGATGGCCACGGCCCCCTGCAGCCCTCCCTCGACCCCGCCCGGCGGCTCGCCCGGCCGCACGGAGGCGGGGAGCTCGTCGCCGTGGGGCCCGCCGTGCGGGAGGCGGTGGAGCACGCCGCCGCGTGGGCGGCGTACGCGACGGCCGCCCAGGCTCTCGGGGTGGGGCTGGCGCTGCTGGAGAAGACGGTCTCCCACGCCGGTGAGCGCCGGCAGTTCGAGGTGGCGATCGGGTCGTTCCAGGCGGTCAAGCACCGGCTGGCGGACACGCTGATCGGCCTGGAGTTCGCGGGGCCGCTGCTGCACGGCGCCGCGCGGGCCCTCGCGGCGGGCGGCGACCGGCACGACGGGCCGTCCGGCACCCCGGCCGACGTGGCGGCCGCCAAGGCCGCCGCCTGTGACGCCGCGTACGCGGCCGCGCGCACCGCGCTGCAGGTCCACGGCGCGATCGGCTACACGAGCGAGCTCGATCTGTCGCTGTGGATCGGCAAGGCCAGGGCACTGAGGACGGCCTGGGGGACGCCGGCGGAGTGCCGGAGCAAACTGTTTCACGCATAAAACACCTGCTAACGTTCTGGGTATGCCGAAGCTGTCGAAGCCCTTGCCCGCCCGGCCCCTGCCCTTGCCCCTGCGCGGCCTCGTGCGCCTGCGGCCGGCCGCCGACATCTGGCACAAGGCGGCCTTCAGCGCGGCCGTGGCGATGGCGGTGCCCGACCTCGTCCTGCTCGCGCTCGGCCGCCTCGACCTGGTGCTCTACACCGCCGCCGGCGCCCTGTGCGCCCTGTACGGGCACGACCGGCCGTACGCCGCGCGCGCCCGTACCGTCGCCTGGGTGGTGCTGGCGACGGTCGCGGGCGTGGGCGCCGCCCTGACCGGCGCCGCGCTCCTCCCCTCCGCCCCGCTGCTGGTCCTGGGCGCCTCGCTGCTGGCCGCCGTGCACAAGGTGGTGTGCGACGCGACCCGGATCGGGCCGCCCGGCAACGTCGTGCTCACCTTCGTCACCTCGAGCGCCTTCTTCGTCCCCCAGCGGATCGGCGAGGTGCCGGGCCATCTCGGCCTCGTCCTGGCGGCCGGGGCGCTCGCCTGGCTGGTCTGCATGGCGCCCGCGCTGGTGCGGCCGTACGGGCCGGAGCGGATCGCCGCCGCCCGCGCGCTGGAGGCGGCGGCCGGCCTGCTGCGCGCGGAGGCCGCCGACACGGCGCCGGCCCGCCACGCCACGGCCGCCGCGGTGAGCGCGGCCCGGCGGGCGCTCGGCGGCGACACCACGTCGCGCGACGCGCTGCGGCGGGCGGTGGCCCGCGCGGACGCCGCCCTGGCCGCCGGCCCGGCCGACCCGGCCGAGGCCGAACGGCTGCTGGCCCACGCGCGCGTGCTGCGCGGCGGGGGCGCCCTCGGCGCCCGGCTGCGCGCCCACGCGCACCTGGCCCCCGCCGGCGTGCGCGTGGCCACGGGCGCGACGCTGGCCGGGTGGGCCTCGCTCGCCCTCGGCAGCCACCACCCCTACTGGGCCGTGGTGACGGCGGCCGCAGTGATCCAGGCGAACACCACCGCGACATGGCAGCGCGCGGTGCAGCGCGCGCTCGGCAACCTGCTCGGCCTGCTGCTCTTCACGGCGGTGCTCCCCCTCGCCCGGTCGGGTGAGGTCGCGCTGGTGTTCCTGACCCTCCTCCTGCAGATCGGCGCTGAGGCGTTCATCGCCCGGAACTACTGGCTGGGCAGCGTGTGCGTCACCCCGATGGCCCTGCTGCTGGGCGAGTTCGGCGGCCCGCACCCGGCCGGGGCGCTGGTCGCCGACCGCTGGACGGACACCCTGGTGGGGGTGGCGCTGGGGCTGACGGTGTGCGCGCTGGTCACCAACCGGCGGGCGGCCGGGCGGGTCCACGAGGCCCTCGGGCGGGCGAGGGCCGCACGGGTGGCCGCCGAGGCCGCGGCCGCCGGCCCGTGTTCCGCCGACGAGGCCCGGGCGACGCGGGACCGGCTGGGCGCCGCGCTGCTCGCACTGCGGGAGGCCGTGGACGTCGCGGCGGGCGAGTGGTGGCAGGCCGCGTGGCCGCGGCGGCGGGCGGCCGAGGAGGAACGGGAGGGCTACCGGGCGCTGGCGGCGCTCGGCGCCGGGGCCCGTCCGGCCGCGGACGACGCCGTGCCCCCGCACGGGCGGGGGGCCCGGCGGCCTCTTCACGCCGCGGACGGCAGAATCTGAGGCGGACCGTCGTACGAACCGGAGAGGACCGACACCGTGGCCGAGGACATCGTCGCGCGCGTGCTGCGCCAGTGGCAGCAGGTCCATCCCGGACTCGACACCGCGCCGATGGCCGTGATCGGCAGGCTCAACCGCTGCGCCGCGCTGCTGCAGCAGGCGGCCGACGCGCCGCTGGTGCGGGAGGGGCTCACACGGGCCGAGTTCGACATCCTGGGGACGCTGCGCCGCACCGGCCGTGAGCTGACGCCCGGCCAGATCGCGCGGGAGACCTTCGCGTCGGGGGCGGCGGTCACCAAACGGCTGCGGGTGCTGGAGGAGCGGGAGCTCGTCACCCGCCGCCCCGACGACCGCGACCGGCGGATGGCCCACCTCTCGCTCACGGACGCCGGCCGCGAAATGATCGACCGCCTCATCCCCGACCAGCTCGCCTACGAGCAGGCACTGCTCTCCGGCCTCGGCCAGGACCGCCAGGACGAGCTCGCGGGCACCCTCGCCGAGCTGCTGGTCCTCCTCGAGGGCCGGCTCGGCGGCCTCCAGCCCTGAGCCGCCCGCCCGTACGGGCACGACCCCGTCCAGAGAGCCGCATACCCCTGCCGGGTATGCGACTCTCGGCCGCCGCAAGCTGCTGGCGGAACAGGGCGTCATCTTTCCCCCCGCGCTCGGGCGCGCCCTGGACGACGCCGAGGCCCTCGGCCGCACCGCCGTCACCGTCGCCTGGGACGGCGGGGCCCGCGCGGTCCTCGAGGTCACCGACGCCGTCAAGCCCACCAGCGCCGAGGCGGTCCGGCGGCTGCGCGCCCTGGGCCTGACGCCCATCCTCCTCACCGGCGACAACGAGACGGTCGCCCGGGCGGTGGCGGCCGAGGTCGGCATCGACGAGGTCATGCCCGAGGACAAGGTCGACGTCGTCAAGCGTCTGCAGGCCGAGGGCCGGTCGGTGGCCATGGTCGGCGACGGCGTCAACGTCGCCGCCCTTCCCCTCGCCGCCGCCGGACTGCTCAACCCGATGATCGCCGGAGCCGCCATGGCGTTCTCCTCCGTCTTCGTCGTCGGCAACAGCCTCCGCCTGCGCCGCTACTCCCCCGCGCACTGAACCCCGCGCGCCCGGCCCGCACACAGCCCGGCCGTCGCTCAAGGGCCGTCGGTGGCACATTCCTGCCACCGACGGCCCTTGAGCGACGGCTTCCGCCGCAAGAGGCTGGGACCATGGATGATCTTCTTCGTACCGCTGTCGTGCTTCCCGCCACGGACCGCCGCCCGCCCCACAGCGTGCTGGTGATCGGCTCCCACCCCGCGGACATCGCCCTGCACGCCGGCGGCACCCTCGCGCGGTGGGTCGAGCGCGGCACCCGCGCGACCTACTGCGTCCTCACCGGCCCGGACGGCGAGGACGGCACGCCCGCGGAGTTCCGCCGGGCCGGGCAGCGCCTGGCCGCGAAGCTCTGCGGCGTCACGGACGTGCGCTTCCTCGGCCGCGGGGAGCTGGCCGCGGTGGTCCAGGACTCACGCCCCGGGCGGGTGCTCGCGCCGGGGACGGATCCGCTGGAGGAGTGGGCGGAGCTCGAGGCCGTCCCGGAGCTGTGGCTGACGGACGCCCCCGAACCCAACCAGTACGTGGACGTCACGGCCGTCCTGGAGCGCAAGCTGGACGCGCTGCGGTCGGACGCCGCGTGGGCCGCGTCCGGCGCGGACCCCGAGGAGCGGCTGCGCGAGCGGCTCGCCGCGCACGCCCGGGCCGGCGGGCTGCCGCAGGGGCGCCTCGCCGAGGCGTTCCAGGTCCTGCGGCCCGTACGGCGCAGGCCCTGACCCGGCGCGGTCAGGGCGCGGAGGTCGGCATGGCCGGGGCCACGGCGGGGGCGTTGTACTTCTTGTCGCACAGCAGGTCCGGGATCTTCTTCCCCGCGCCGACGAGGTCCACCCGGACCTGCTCCGGCCTCAGGCCGCCGGGCCCGGTGTTGTGGGCCGCCGTGCACACCAGCTGGACGCGGGCGACGGGCGAGAGCCGGGTCACATCCAGGGGCAGGGTGACGGTGACCCTGCCCACGGCGGAGACGACCTCGAAGCGGCCGCCGATCCGGGGCAGTTCGGAGTAGAGGCCGCGCATCTTCTCGGCCTCGTTGGGGCCGGCCAGCAGCAGCGGCACCGCCTCCTCGGCGCTGACCTCCGCGTCGGCCGGGCGGTTGACCATCTGGACGCCGCCCGGGAAGCCGAAGTAGAGCCGGACCTCCGGGGTCTTCACGCCCGGCCGCCTGACGCCCTGGGCCGGCTGCCCCACCTCCACGACCTCGGTCGGCTCGATGCCGCAGGCGGCCAGCGGCGCGGCGAGCGACCCCAGCAGCAGCGCGGCGGCCGCGCGTCGTGCCCTCACTTCTCGTCGCCTCCTCGCCGCAGCGGGAGGTCGACGGTGAACACCGCTCCGCCCCCGGCCATGTTGGCCGCCCGCACGGTGCCGTCGTGCAGGCGTACGTTCTCCATGGTGATGGCGAGGCCGAGGCCGCTGCCCTCGGAGCGGACGCGGGCGGCGTCCGCCTTGAAGAACCGTTCGAAGACGTGCGGCAGCACCTCGGGGTCGATGCCCTCGCCCCGGTCCGCGATCTCGATCAGCAGCCGCTCGCCCTCGCCGTGCGGCCTGACCCGGACCGCGACGCTCACCGGCTCCCCGCCGTGGCGCAGCGCGTTGCCGACGAGGTTGGCGACCACGACGTCGATGCGGCGCGGGTCCAGCCGGGCCCGTACGTCCTCGGGCAGGTCGGCCCGCACCTTGTTCTGCCAGCCGCGGGCCTGGAGGGTCTTGCGGACGGTCTCGGCGACGTCGACCTCGTCCAGGTGCAGGGCGGCGGCGCCCGCGTCGAAGCGGGAGATCTCCATCAGGTCCTCGACCATGCGGGCGAGCTTCCCGGTCTCCTGGCTGATGAGGCGGACGGCGTAGGCGGTGTCGGGGTCGAGGGTGGCGGCGTCCTCGTCGAGAACGTCGACGACGGCGGTCATGGCGGCGAGCGGGGTGCGCAGTTCGTGGGAGACGTCGGCGGCGAAGCGCCGGGAGTTGGCCTCCATGCGACGCAGTTCGGCCACGTTCTCCTCCAGGGCGGCCGCCATGTCGTTGAAGGTGCGCGAGAGGTCGGCGAGTTCGTCGCGCCCGGTCACCTTCAGCCGGGTGTCGAGCCGGCCGTCGGTGATCTGCTGGGTGGCGCGGCGCAGCTCGCGAACGGGCCGCAGCACGCCGCGCGCGGCCACCAGGGCGGGCACCACGGCCAGCGCGATGGCCGGCAGGGCCCCGCGCTGGGCGGCCTTCACCAGGGCCGAGACGTTGACCTCGTCCTCGCGCAGCGGCACATGGGCGTAGACCTCGAGGCCGGACATCTGCCCGCCGTCGCCGCTGAAGGCCACGGGCAGGCCGATGACGAGCCACGGCTTGCCGTCGCTGTCGACGCGCTGGAAGGACGCGATGCCGGCGCGCACCTTGGTGCGCACGCCGTCGGGAACGGTCCTGCCGACCGCCCGGGTGCCGGGGACGACGGGCTCGTCGCGGTAGCGGGCCTGGACGACCCAGTGCTGGGCCTGGCCGGCCCGGTCGAGGTTCTGGGTGAACCTGACCAGGTCGCCGGTGCGGGGTGGGAAGGTCAGTTCGGGGGCCTGGGAGTTGACCTGGGCGCGCAGCTGCTGCACGGCCGTGTCCTGGGTGCGCTTGAGGATCGCGGTGCGGGCCTCGCGGAAGGTCAGGGCGGCGGTGGTCAGCGCGCTGAGCGCGGCGACCAGCAGGAACGCCACGACGAGCCGGGCGCGCAGCCCGCGGGCGAGGGTGCGCAGGGCGGGCCGGCGCCAGGTGGGCCGGCGCAGGGCAGGGCGGCGCAGGGCGGGGCGGCGTATCGCCGGGCGGCGCAGGACCGGTCGTCTCACCGTCGTTCCGCTAGCTCTGGACGGGGCCGAAGCGGTAGCCGAAGCCGCGCACGGTCTGGATGTACTTGGGGGAGCGGGTGGACTCCTCGACCTTGGTGCGCAGCCGCATCACGCAGGCGTCGACCAGGCGGGCGTCGCCGTGGTAGCTGTGCTCCCAGACGTGCTCGAGGAGCTGCTGGCGGCTGAAGACCCGGCCGGGGGTGGCGGACAGGTAGAGCAGGAGCTTCATCTCGGAGGGGGCGAGCGCGAGGTCCTGGCCGTGCTTGGAGACGAGCAGGCCGGCGCGGTCGATGGTGAGGTCGCCGTGCGACTCGGCCGCGGCCGGGACGAGCGCCGGGTCCGGGCCGCCGTCGACCGGCGCCGCGCGGCGCAGCACGGCGCGGATGCGGGCCTCGAGGACCTCGCCGCGGGCGGGCTTGACGATGTAGTCGTCGGCCCCGGCCTCCAGGCCGAGGACGACGTCGATGTCGTCGCCGCGGGCGGTGAGCATGATGATCGGGATCTGCTGGGTGGCCCGGATGCGGCGGCAGACCTCGAAGCCGCTCAGGTCGGGCAGCATCAGGTCGAGCAGCACCAGGTCGGGCCGGAAGGCGTCCAGGGCCGCGAGCCCGGCTCCGCCGGTGGGCGCGGCCTCGACTTCGTGGCCGCGGCGGCGCAGGGTGAGGGTGACCCCATCCCGTACGGCCCGGTCGTCCTCGATCAGAAGCACGCGTGACATGCGGACATTATCGGTCGTTCGAACACACGAATGCGCCCTGGAGCGGTCGGACCGGGGGAACTGTCACCGACTTCTCATATTCCCCACCCGCCCCCAACGTTCCCTCAGCCACCGATGTGCCGCAGGAGCAGGGACCGGAAGTCCCGGTCGAAGGCCTCGTAGCGCAGGCGCAGCCGGTCGCCGGGCCAGTCGGCGGGCAGCAGGGCGGCGGGCAGGACGGGGTCGGACAGCAGGTGGCGCAGCACGGCGGCGGAGACGGTGAAGCGCCCCGCCAGGCCGCCGGGCCGGTCCGGCGGCGCCTCGAGCGCCGCCTCCAGGGCCCGGGCCCGGCGGGCCCATCCGGCCAGGTCCCACAGGGCGGCGGCGAGGGCCGCGGGGTCGCCCTCGGGGGCTCCGGCGAGCAGGGTGCACTGCTCGGTGACGACCGCGGGCCGCCCGTCGCGCACCAGGTTCGCGGGCCGCAGCCAGCAGCCCTCGCGCAGCTCGGCCAGGCGCAGCGCCGCCATGGCCTGGCGCAGCGCGGCGCGGTCGGGGGCGGCGCGCCGCTCGGGGGTGACGACGGCGATCTCCCAGGAGCCGTCCCAGGGGCGGGTGCGCGGCGCGCGGCTGTCGTCCTGGCGGGCCTGGCGGGCGAGGAGGCGGTCGGTGAGCCGGTACGCGCCGTCGCGCTGCTCCAGGTCCCCGGCGGCCACCATCCGGGTCAGGGCGGTGCGGACGGTGCCCTCGGCGGTGCCGAACAACTCGCCGACGCGCACGAGCGCACGGGCGGGCAGCGCGGGCGGGTGGTGGCCCAGCAGGGTCGAGAGCACGACCGAGCGCGCGGTCAGCGGCCGCAGGGTGAGCGGTTCGGGCGCTTGTGTGTCATCCATGGCTGACGAAACCCTATCTATTACAGTCTCGCATCACGCATCATGAATCTGTAATACCGACCGCATGCCCGCCGCCGTACCGCCCGGAGGTCGCCGTGAGCCCCACGCACGACGTGTTCAACCAGGCCCCGCCCCTGACCGGCTTCTCCACCGCCGACGACCCCGCCCTGCTCGAGGCCCTGCGGCGCGACGGCGGCGACTGGGGCGAAGCCGAGGTCCGCGAGCTGGGCGCGCTGGCCGGCTCGCCCGAGGTGCAGGACTGGGCCCGCATGGCGGAGGCCAACCCGCCCGTGCTCCACACCCACGACCGGTTCGGCCACCGCCTCGACGAGGTCGAGTTCCACCCGGCCTGGCACCAGCTGATGGCCGCCGCCGTGGAGAGCGGGCAGCACGCGGCCCCCTGGGCCGAGGCCCGCCCGGGCGGACACCTGGTGCGGGCGGCGAAGTTCTACGCCTGGGCGCAGGCGGAGGCCGGCCACGGCTGCCCCGTCTCCATGACCTACGCCGCCGTGCCCGCCCTGCGCGCCCAGCCGGAACTCGCCGCCGCCTACGAGCCGCTGCTGGCCTCCCGCACGTACGACTACGGCCTGCGCCCCCCGCTGGGGAAGCGCGGCCTGATCGCGGGCATGTCGATGACGGAGAAGCAGGGCGGCTCGGACGTACGGGCCAACACCACGACGGCCGTGCCGGCGGGCGACGGCTCGTACGTGATCACCGGGCACAAGTGGTTCACGTCCGCGCCGATGAGCGACGTCTTCCTGGTCCTGGCGCAGACCGAGCAGGGGCTGACGTGCTTCCTGATGCCGCGGGTGCTGCCCGACGGCACTCGCAACGCCATCCGGCTGCAGCGGCTGAAGGACAAGCTCGGCAACCGCTCCAACGCCTCGTCCGAGGTCGAGTACGAGCAGGCCGTGGCCTGGCCCGTCGGCGAACCGGGCCGCGGGGTGCGCACGATCGTCGAGATGGTCAACATGACCCGGCTCGACTGCGTGATCGGCTCGGCCGCGGGCATGCGCGCCGGGCTGCGGCAGGCGCTGCACCACACCGCGCACCGCCGGGCGTTCGGCGCCGAGCTGATCGACCAGCCGCTGATGCGCAACGTCCTGGCGGACCTGGCCGTCGAGTCGGAGGCCGCGACGGTGCTGGCGATGCGGCTCGCCGCCGCGCTGGACCGCTCGGAGGCGGGGGACGCCGCGGAGGCGGCGCTGCGCCGCCTCGGCCTGGCGGCGGGCAAGTACTGGGTGTGCAAGCGCGGCAGCGCGCACGCCGCCGAGGCCCTCGAGTGCCTGGGCGGCAACGGCTACGTGGAGGACTCCGGCATGCCCCGGCTCTACCGGGAGGCGCCCCTGCTGTCGATCTGGGAGGGCTCGGGCAACGTCGCCGCGCTGGACGTGCTCAGGGTGCTGGCCAAGGAACCGGACGCCCTGGAGGCCTACTTCGCCGAGGTCGGCCTGGCCGCCGGGGCGGACCCGCGCCTCGACGCCGCCGCCGCGCACCTGCGCGACCTGCTGGGCACGCTCTCCGACCCCCGCCAGGCCCAGCTCGCGGCCCGCCGCGTCGCCGAGCGGCTCACACTCGTGCTCCAGGGCAGCCTGTTGGTGCGCCACAGCACCCCGGCGGTCGCGGACGCCTTCTGCGCCTCGCGGCTCGGCGGGGACTGGGGACAGGCGTTCGGCACGCTGCCCGGCGGTACGGACCTGGGCGCGGTGCTGGAGCGGGCGCGGACCGAGGACGCCAAGGCCGGAGCGTGACGGGGACGTCCGCGTCCTGACGACAGGGCGGGCGTCAACGCGTGGCACATCTTCATCCCATCGAGGGAATTGGGCCGGATGGGTGAGTGAGGCGGCCGCGAGGATCGCAAGATCCCCCTCGTGACGGGATGGCTTCGGGCGGCAGGCACCGGTTTCGCGGCCTTGGCCGCCGTGCTGGCGACGGCGGGCGCGGCGCACGCCGCCCCGGCGCCGCCACTCCCCCTGCCGGGCGGCGTCCGGGCCTCGGCAAGCGCCGTGGTGCGCCTGAACCCCCTGTACGTGTGCGTGACCGCCGACGCGCGGGCGCTCGGCGGCGCGGTGACCGCGCACGCCCGTCTCCTCTGCCCGCCCGCCGGGGCCCCGCGCCGCCCGCGCCGGCACCACCCGCGCCCGCTCCTCCGGCTCCGGCACCGCCCGCGCCGGGTGCCCCACCGGCTCCCGCGCCGCCCGCTCCCGCGCCCCCGGCTCCCGCGCCGCCCGCACCCGCCCCGCCTGCACCTGGGGCGCCACCCGCCCCGGCACCACCGGCGCCCGCGCCCGGGGCGCCACCGGCCCCTCCTCCGGCCCCGCCCGCGCCTGCCCCGCCCGCTCCCGCACCACCGGCACCACCCGCCCCCGCGCCACCCGCGCCCGCGCCGCCGCCCGCCCCTGCCCCGCCGGCGCCCGCGCCCCCGGCGCCTCCCGCGCCACCCGCGCCACCCGCGCCCCGGCCCGTACCGCCGCCCGGCGCCCCCGCGCCGAACCCTCCGCCGGCCGCGCCTCCGGCCGCTCCCCCGCAGGCGCGCCCCGCGCCACCGGCAGAGGCACCGGCACCCGCGCCCGCACCCGCCCCGGCGCCGGGAGAGCGTTCCACGCCGCCATCGCCCTCGCCATCGCCGACCCCGCCCCGGGCGTCGTCCCCGCCTGTCCGTGTGCGCGCTGCCGCGCGCGTACCGCCAGTCGGTGTCCGAACCCGTCGTCCGTGGCACGTCCGTGGTCACGTTCACGCTCGTGATCACGGCGCCGGCCGTGCTGGCGGCCGCGTTGCTGCGGCCGCGCGGCAGCGGTCGTCGCGGCCGCTGACGCCCGCCGTCACCCCGCCCCTGTCACCCCACCCCGTGCTCGATCCCGGAGGTTCCCTTGTCCGAGTGGCTGGTTCTGGCCATCGCCATGGCCGCGGCCTGTGCCGTCGTCCTGACCATCACCGTGCTCAGGGAACGCAGGCTCGGCGATGACGAAGACCCGAGCGAGACGCCCGACGTCATCGAGTACATGACGATGATGGTCGGCGTGGTCTATGCCATCGTGCTGGGCCTGGCCATCGCCGGGGTGTGGGAGGCCCGCAACGCCGCGCAGGACACCGTGCGCGTCGAGGCGCAGGCCCTGCACGAGGTCACCGAGCGGGTGCGGGTCTACGCGCCCGAGGCCCGCGACCGCACGCGCAAGGACGTCAAGGCCTATGTGAACTATGTGCTCGACGAGGAATGGCCCGTGGTCCTCGAGGAGGGCGAACTGACCGACAAGGGCACCGAGCTGCTGGAGAAGGTGCGGGAGGACGTCAGCTCGTACCGGCCGCGCGACGACTTCGAGAGCCAGTCCTACCAGCCGCTGGTGGACCAGGTGGGCGCCGCGGACGCGGCCCGCACCGCGCGGGGCCTGGCGGCCGGGCCCACGATGCCGGGCGTGGTGTGGTTCGGGCTGATCGGCGGGGCGCTGGTGTGCGTGGGGCTGATCTTCACGCTGCAGATCAGGCGGTCACCGCGGGAGCTGCTGCTGGCGGGCGTCTACAGCGCCATGATCGCCTTCCTCCTCTTTCTGATCTGGGACTTCAACTCGCCGTTCGGGCACTCCGTGGCGGACGCCACGGGCCCGTTCAGCGATCTGTTCTCCACCTGACGGGCAGGTGGGTGAGCCCGTTCTGGAAGTTGGACGTCAGCCGGACCGGTTCGCCCGCCCGCTCCAGGCCGGGCAGCCGGTCCACGGCCGCGCGCAGCATGGCGCGCGTCTGCGTGCGCGCGAGGTGGGCGCCCAGGCAGAAGTGCGGCCCGAAGCCGAAGCTGAGGTGGTCGTTGGGGGTGCGGGTGATGTCGAAGCGGTCGGGGTCGGCGAAGACGCGCTCGTCGCGGTTGGCCGAGACGTGGTAGACGACGACCTTCTCGCCGCGCCGGACGTGCCGGCCGCCGAGCTCGGTGTCGCGGGTGGCGGTGCGCCGGAAGTTCATCACGGGCGGCCAGTAGCGCAGCGTCTCCTCCACCGCCGACGCGGTCAGCTCCGGCCGCCGGCGCAGCGTCTCGTACTGCCCGGGGTGGTCGAGGAGCGTCAGCAGGGCGCCGGGGACGCCGTTGCGCAGCGTCTCGTTCCCGGCCACCGCGAAGAGGAAGAACATGTTCTCGAACTCGGCTCGGCTCAGGCCGCCTTCGCGCATGCGGGCCATGACGCTGCCGGTGCGGGGCCGGTCGGCGAGCGCGTGGGCGTAGGCGAACATATCGGCCAGCGCCTCGCGTGAGCGCGGGTTGAGGGGCGTGCCGTCGGCCCTGACCAGCGACGCGGGCCGTTCGGCGAGGGCCGCGCGGCCCATGGGGGTGAGCTCCGCCGGGTCGGCGGTGTGCGAGGCGGCGTGCTCGGGGTCCTGGTAGCCGATGACGCGGTTCGACCAGTCGACGAGCAGCCGCCGGTCCTGCTCCGGCACGCCCATCACATGGGCGAGGGTCCATACGGGCAGGTCGGCGCCGAGCTCCACGAAGTCGGTGGCGCCTTGACGGGCGACGGCGCCGACGAGGGCGTGGGCGCGGGCCTCGACCACCGCCTCCAGCTCGCGCACGGCGCGCGGGGTGAAGGCGGCGGCCACGATGCGGCGCTGGCGGGCGTGGGCGGGCGGGTCCTGGTTGAGCATCATCGCCCGCACGAAGTCCAGGTCGCCGGGGGTGTCCGGGTCGCGGAGCTGGGTGGCGCCCAGGTGGGAGGAGAAGAGGTCGGGGGTGCGCAGGACGTGTTTGACGTCGGCGTGCCGGAAGACGGCCCAGTAGCCGGGGCCGGCGGGCCAGGGGCCGACCGCCGGTTCCGGGACGCGGCACACGGGGCTGGTTTCGCGCAGCTCGCGGAAGAGGGCGTGGGGGACGCCCCGGGCGTAGCCGGCGGGGTCGAACACGGCGGCGGGGTCGTGTGCGGTCACGGGCCGGACCGTACGTCCTCCCCTGGCGGGGGCGTCAAGGGCTGGCCACAATGTGTGCGTGACCAGGAGTCCGCTTCGTCCCCCTGCGGGGGACGCGTTCCGGCCTGGCCCGCGCATCCCGCGGATTGACCGGTTCCAGTCTGGCTCCGCGACGCTCCGACTGGGCTCGGTGTTTTGGGGGTACGGAGCAACGGACAGGAGGTAGCAAGCGTGACCGAATGCTTTGCTGACAAGGAAGGCCTCACCAGGCCGGTCGGCGAGTCGGAAGCCGACGCGTTCGTGCGGGGCATCTGCTTCAAGACCGGGCCGCCCCGCCTTCTGGGTGCCGAGCTCGAATGGCTCGTCCACGACGCGCACGACCCGACGCGCCCCGTCGCCCCGCACCGTCTGGCGACCGCCGCCGAGCGCGTGGGAGCGCTGCCGCTCCGCTCGGTGTTCACGGTCGAGCCCGGCGGCCAGCTGGAGTTCAGCTCCCAGCCCGCGCGGTCCCTCACCGAATGCGTCGAGGGCCTCTCCGCCGACCTCGCCCTGGCCCGCCCGGTCCTGCGGGAGCTGGACCTGGTCCTCGCGGGGTACGGCAAGGAGCCGTGGTGCGAACCCCCGCGCGTGCGGAGCAACTCCCGCTACAACGCCATGGAGATCTACTACGACCGGATCAACGGCGCCGGGCGCAACGTCATGTGCCGTACCGCGTCGGTGCAGGTCTGCGTGGACGCCGGGGAGGAGGATCCCGGGCCGCAGTGGTACCGGCGGCGGTGGCGGCTGGCCCACCAGCTGGGCGCGGTGCTCTCCGCGGCCTTCGCCAACTCCCCGCTGCATCTGGGCCGCCCCAGCGGCTGGCGCTCCAGCCGGCAGGCCTGCTACGCGCGCATGGATCCCGGCCGCACCCTGGCCCCGGTCGACGACCTCGACCCACGGGCGGCCTGGGCGGAGTACGCGCTCGACGCCAATGTGATGTTCATACGGTCCGAGGGTGAGCCATGGGCCGTACAGCGGGGGCTGGCCCTGCGCCAGTGGACCCGCACGGGCCTGCCCCGGCCGGCCACCACCGACGACGTGGCCTACCACCTGACCACGCTGTTCCCACCGATAAGGCCGCGCGGCCATCTCGAGCTGCGCATGATCGACGCGCAGCCCGGGGACGACGGCTGGATCGTCCCGCTCGCCGTGACCGCCGCGCTCTTCGACGACCCCTCGGCGGCGGAGACCGCCCTGCTGGCCGTCAAGGGCCTGGGGGACATGCCGAGCGCGCAGCCGCCGCCGCGCAACGCCCTGTGGCGCAGGGCGGCCCGGCACGGCATGAGCGACCCCGAGCTGCACGCCGCGGCCGCGGTGTGCTTCGCGGCGGCCCGCGAGGCGCTGCCCCGGCTCGGGGCGCGGCGGGCGGTGCTCGACGCCGTCGACGAGTTCACCGCCCGGTACGTCGACCGGGGCCGGTGCCCCGCGGACGATCTGCTCGACAAGGTCGCGGGCGGGGAGGTCCGTCCATGACCGCAGCCCCGATGCCGGACCCCGGCGGGCTTCGGGAGCGCGCCGCGAGCGCCCTGATCGGCGCTCGCGAGCGTACCCGCCTGCTGACCGGCTGCGTCGACGAGCGCGAGCTGACCGCCCAGCACTCGCCGCTGATGTCCCCCCTGGTGTGGGACCTCGGGCACATCGGCAACCAGGAGGAGCAGTGGCTGCTGCGCGCGGTGGCCGGGCAGGAGCCGCTGCGCCCCGCGATCGACTCCGTGTACGACGCCTTCGAGCATCCGCGCGCCGAGCGGCCGTCGTTGCCGCTGCTGACGCCGAAGGAGGCGCGGGCGTACGTAGCGGACGTCCGTAGCAGGGTCCTGGACGTCCTGGACGCCGCGCCGGCCGACGGCGGCGGCGGCCCGCTGATGGAGTCGAGCTTCGCGTTCGGCATGATCGCCCAGCACGAGCAGCAGCACGACGAGACCATGCTGATCACCCATCAGCTGCGCCGGGGCCCGGCCGCCCTCACCGCCCCCGAGCCGCCGCCCGCAGCGCCGGACACCGCCCTGCTGCCGGCGGAGGTCCTCGTCGAGGGCGGGCCGTTCACGATGGGGACGTCCACCGAGCCCTGGGCGCTGGACAACGAACGCCCCGCCCACCCCTGCTTCGTCCCCTCCTTCTTCATCGACACGCTGCCGGTCAGCAACGGCGCCTACCTGCGCTTCATCCAGGACGGCGGCTACGAGGACCCGCGCTGGTGGCACCCGGAGGGCTGGGAGCAGGTGCGCCGGCATTCCCTCGCCGCGCCGCTGTTCTGGCGGCGCGAGGGCAGCACGTGGACGCGCCGGCGGTTCGGCGTCGAGGAGCCCGTGCCCGAGGCCGAGCCGGTGCTGCACGTCAGCTGGTACGAGGCCGAGGCGTACGCGGCCTGGGCGGGGCGGCGGCTGCCCACGGAGGCGGAGTGGGAGAAGGCGGCACGCCACGACCCGGTCTCCGGCCGCTCGCTGCGCTACCCGTGGGGCGACGAGGACCCCACCCCCGAGCACGCCAACCTCGGCCAGCGGCACCTTCGCCCGGCGCCCGTCGGCGCCTACGCGCGCGGCGCCTCGCGGCGGGGGGTGCGACAGCTGATCGGGGACGTGTGGGAGTGGACGGCCAGCGACTTCCTGCCGTATCCGGGCTTTCGCGCCTTCCCCTACCGCGAGTACTCCGAGGTCTTCTTCGGCCCCGGCCACAAGGTCCTGCGCGGCGGGTCCTTCGCCGTGGACCCGGTGGCCTGCCGGGGGACGTTCCGCAACTGGGACCTGCCGGTCCGGCGGCAGATCTTCTCCGGCTTCCGCACCGCACGCGACGCGGAACCGGCCTGATGTGCCGTCATATCGCGGTCCTGGGGCCGGACACCCCGCTCGCCGAGACCCTGGTGGAACCCCCGCACTCCCTCGTCCACCAGTCCTGGGCGCCGCGCAGCATGGCGAGCGGCACGGTCAACGCGGACGGCTTCGGCGTCGGCTGGTACGCGCCGGGGGACCCGGTGCCCGCGCGGTACCGCCGGGCCGGGCCCATCTGGGGCGACGAGTCGTTCGCCGACATCGCCCGGGTCGTCAGGTCCCGGGCGCTGCTCGCGGCGGTCCGCGACGCCACCCTCGGCGGCGCGGACGGGGAGGCCGCCGCGGCCCCCTTCGCGAGCGGCCCCTGGCTGTTCAGCCACAACGGCGCGCTGGCGGGCTGGCCGGACTCGGCGGCACCGCTGGCCACCCTGCTGCCGCCCGAGGCGCTGCTGCGGCTGACGGCGCGCAGCGACTCCGCGTTCGTCTGGGCGCTGGTGGAGCGGCGGCTGCGGGGCGGCGAGGGGCTCGGCCCGGCGCTGGCCGGGGCCGTGACGACGCTGGCCCAGGCCGCGCCCGGCTCGCGCCTGAACCTGCTGCTGACCGACGGTGCCGCCATCGCCGCCACGACCTGGGGCGACTCCCTGTGGTACCTCGCGGGCGGCGGCCAGGGCCGCACGGTCGTGGCGTCCGAGCCGTACGACGACGACCCCCGCTGGAGACAGGTCCCCGACCGCAGCCTCTTGACCGCCGACCGCTCGGGCGTCGGCGTCCGTCCCCTGGCGCCGCCGCACGCCCCGCCGCCGCGACCGCGGCGCCGTGCCCCGCATCCCCCGGAATTCCCGCGCAAGGAGCCCGTTCAGTGAGCCCGTTCGTCCTCACCCGCACCCTTCCCCTCGACGCGACGGCCGCCGCGCTGCGCGCGGACGTCTCCGAGGGCCTGACCCGCTCGCCCAAGGTGCTCCCGCCGAAGTGGTTCTACGACGCCCGGGGCAGCGAGCTGTTCGACGACATCACCCTGCTGCCCGAGTACTACCCCACCCGCGCCGAGCGCGAGATCCTCATCGCGCGCGCCGACGACATCGCCGCCGCCACCCGCGCCCGCACGCTGGTGGAGCTGGGCTCGGGCTCCTCGGACAAGACCCGTCATCTGATCGAGGCCCTGGCCGGCCTGGAGTGCTACGTTCCGGTCGATGTCAGCGAGAGCGCCCTGCGCGGCGCCGCCGCGACGCTGCTGGCCGAGCACCCGGCGCTGACCGTGCACGCCCTCGTCGCCGACTTCCAGTACGGCCTCGCCCTGCCCGCGGACCTTCCCGGGCCGCGCCTGGTCGCCTTCCTCGGCGGCACCATCGGCAACCTCCTCCCACCCGAGCGGGCCACCTTCCTGGCCGGCCTGCGCTCCCGCCTCTCCCCCGGCGACGCGCTCCTGCTGGGCACCGACCTGGTCAAGGACCCGAGCGTGCTCGTACCGGCCTATGACGACGCGGCGGGCGTCACCGCCGCCTTCAACAAGAACGTCCTCTCCGTCATCAATCGCGAACTGGGCGCCGACTTCGACCCGGACGACTTCGACCACGTGGCGCTGTGGGACGCCCGGCGGGAGTGGATCGAGATGCGGCTGCGGGCCCGTGTGCCCGTGGTGGCGAAGATCCCCGCGCTGGACCTCGCGGCGCACTTCGAGGCGGGCGAGGAGCTGCGCACGGAGGTCTCCGCGAAGTTCCGCCACGAGGGCGTACGGCGCGAACTTGCCGCCGCCGGACTGGAGCTCACCCACTGGTGGACCGACGCGCAGGGCCGCTTCGCGCTGTCCCTGTCGGTGCCTTCTCCGCACCCGTTCCACGCCGGTTAGCCTCCCTGAGTGAACGAGGACACCCACAGCGGCAGCCTGCCGACCGGCTTCGAGCGCGGCACCGACGGCCCCAAGGTCATCGTCGTCGGTGTCGACGGCTCCGACACCTCCTGGCGGGCCACCGCCTACGCCGCGGGCCTGGCCCGCCGCCAGAACGCCCTGCTCGCGATCGTCTACGTCCAGCCGGTCCTCGCCGGCAGCGTCGCCCTGGGCGCCCCCGCGGCCGAGGTGACCGAGGAGGTCGCCGAGGAACTGCTGACCGAGATCCGCGAGACCGCCGAACAACTGCGCGGCATCTTCGAGGTGCGCTGGCGCTTCCACACCTTCCGGGGCGACCCCTACGCGGGCCTGGTCCGCGCGGCCGACGACCTCAAGGCCGACGCCGTCATCGTCGGCGCCTCCGAACAGGCGGGCCACCGCATCGTCGGCTCGGTGGCGGTACGGCTGGTGAAGGCGGGCCGCTGGCCGGTGACGGTGGTGCCGTAGCCCCCGCCCGGCCCACCCGCCTCGCGCACCCGCGGCGGGTGCGGCACGGTGGGCTCATGTCCAACCACACCTACCGTGTGACCGAGATCGTCGGCTCGTCCCCGGACAGCGTCGATCAAGCCATCCGCAACGGCATCGAGCGGGCCTCCCGTACGCTCCGCGAACTCGACTGGTTCGAGGTCACCCAGATCAGGGGGCACCTCGTCGACGGAGGGGTCGGCCACTACCAAGTAGGCCTGAAGGTCGGCTTCCGGCTGGAGGACGGCGACTAGGGTCCGCCGGGCGGCCCAACCGGGCCGTGCGGGGGAACAGTTGTGCCCTCACACACGTTCACGTCTCATGCTGAGTCTTCTGACAGGTCCGGCCCTTGCGCTCCTGATCGTCGTTCCGCTGTTCCTCCTGGCGGCCGCCCGCAAGAGCGCCCAGGTGGCGCAGCACCGGGGATGGCTGCCGGGCCGCCCGGCCGGGCGCGGGTCCGGCGCTCGCGGGGTCGGGGCGACGGCCACGGAGGAACTGCACGCCCTGATCTATCCGAGCAAGCGGGTCCAGCTGGAGCAACGCCGGATCGAGCTGGTCCTGCGGGACGACGAACAGGACGGCGCCCCGAAGAGGACCGGCATCGATCTCGACTCGGGAACCGCCCGCATCGGCAGACGGAGCGGTGGCAGCGGGGCGTGAACCGGCAGCGTGCCGTCCCTCAGAGCGCCGTCCGCTCCACGGGGATCCACAGCTCCGCGTCCGCCTGTGCCCCGTCCTGCGACAGCCTGGTGCGCAGGATCTCGGGGCCCGGGCGGCTGCGGTAGGGGTTGGACGGGAACCACTGGGTGAAGACGTCCCGCCACAGGTACTGCAGGGCCTGGGGGAACGGGCCGGAGCTCTCGAAGACGGCCCACATGCCGGCCGGAACGGTGAGCGTGTCCATGTCCTCGGGCGCGGCGGCGCGGGTCACCGCGCCGTGGTAGTAGTCGAGTTCGGTTCCCTCGGCGCGGCTTTCGTCCAGCTGGTCGCTGACCGAGACGATCCCCTCGGGCTCCTGGTCGGACAGGCTGTGGATGCGCCGCAGCGTCTCCTGCCCGAGGCCGCGGATGAAGTCGGCGATGGCCGGGTTGACGCCCTCGTGCACGAGGGGGACGCGCGCCTTCCTGCCGACCACACGGAACTCTTCCTTCTCCACGATCCGGTATCGCATGCTGCCGCTCCCTTCGACGGTGAGACGGAAGGACAGCCGTGGCTGGGAGCGCAGTGGCGCGCCGGAGCGCCTGGCCTCGCCGGGGCCGACCCCGTGCATGCCGCGGAACGCACGGGCGAAGGCCTCCCCCGAGGTGTAGCCGTAGCGCACCGCGACCTCCAGCAGCGTCCGCTCCCCGGCCAGCACCTCGGCCCCGGCGATGGTCAGCCGCCTGCGCCGGACGTACTCCGACAGCGGGATCCCCGCCAGCGCGGAGAACAGCCGCCGGAAGTGGTACTCCGACGTCGTCGCGATCCGCGCGAGGTCGGCCGCCTCGATCGGCTGATCGAGGCGGCCCTCGATGTGCTCCATGGCCTGGTTGAGCCGCTCCAGCACCGCGGCCTCCTTCCCTTTCGATCACTCACGTTAGGAGGGGGCCGCCCTGCCGGACCCGACATCCTGTGCCCGGTCCGGTCGGGTGCCGGTGGCCGTCAGCCGCGCGGGACCACCGTCGACAGCACCCGCGGCAGGGGGTACCAGTCGGCGGTGGCGAAGCTGGCGTGGGTGCGGGCCATGAGGGTGACGCGCTCGCGGGCCTGGGCCTCGGTCGGGTGGGTGATGTCGATGGCGGGCGGGACCTTGTGGGCGTCCGTCATGACGACGAGGTAGTGGCGGCTGTCGTACCAGCCAGTGTCGATGCCGCCCTTGGCGTACGTGGCCGCGTCGCCGTCGAAGAGGACGAACCAGGGACGGATGGTGGTGTCGGCGTAGCGCGTGCGGGGGTCGCCGGGGACGGCGCCGTGGACGGCGGGGAAGGCGGCGGCCTGGCGGAGCCGGCCGGCGGAGGCGAGGTCGCGCAGGTGGGTGGCGTATTCGCGGTCGGTCCACAGCCGGTCCGCCGGGTTGCGCTCCTCCACCGTGCCGGGGATGAGCTCGACGACGAACTTGCCGGCGAGCGCGGACCGGGCGGGCCAGCCGCCGGCCCGTACCGCCTCGTCCAGGGAGGCGTGTCCGCCCACGAGGTCGGCGGGGCGGTAGAGGGCGTCGCCGAGTTTCGCGGTGAGCAGGGCGTCCAGTTCGGCGGGGCCGCGTCCGCTGTCGGCGTTGAAGCCGTCCTTCATCTCGACCTTGAGCAGGACCGGCCGGTGGCCGGGGTTGGCGTCGTGCCAGGCCCGGATGTCGGCGAGGCAGCCGGACAGCGGCTGGTCGCGCGTCCCGGTGCGCAGCCGGGCGGGGGAGGTGGCGCCCTCGCAGTTGTTGTCGTTGCTCAGCGGCTTGGCGTGCGAGACGCGGAAGGCCCGGCCGCCGAAGCCGTTGGTCCACACGTCCAGTTCGAGCAGGCCGGCGCCGGAGTCGAGGGCGTCGGCGAGGTAGGGGTACTTGGCCCGGTCGTAGGCGTTGTGGACGCCGACCGAGGTCGTGGCGGCGTACGACGGCGAGGGTTCGGCCCCCGCCGGGCCCGCCGGTACCGCCAGGGCGGCGGCCGCCGCCACGACCGCTGTCATCGTTCTCCGTATGGCCGTACGCATGGCCCCCACCGCTCCCCTGTCACTGCTGTTACGAACGATGAGCAGGGTACGGGAGTTGATGGAGCGGCAGGGGCTTGGGGCAGGGGCAGGGATCAGCCCGCCGCGTACACGTCCTCGACGTAGCGGCCCGCGTCGGTCAGCTCGCGCAGCCAGGCGTCGGCCGCGCGGGCGTCGGCGCCGGTCCGGCGGGCGTACAGATCGCGCAGGGCGGCCCGTACGCCCGGGGCCATGCGGGCGCCGTCACCGCAGACGTACACCCGCGCCCCCGACTCCAGCAGGGACCACAGCTCGTCGCCCTCGGCCGCCATGCGGTGCTGGACGAAGGGGCCGCCGGGGCCGTCGGCGGTGCTGAACGCCGGGCGCAGCGAGAGGGCGCCGGCGTCCTGGGCCGCGTGCAGTTCGGCGGAGTGCAGGAAGTCGGCGTCGGGCGCGTCGCAGCCGAAGTACAGCAGGGCCGGCGCGAGGGCGGTGCCCGTCGCGGCGAGCGTGACGCGGTCGGCCACCGTGCCGCGGAAGGGGGCCAGTCCCGTGCCGGCGGCGACCATGACGACGGGGGTCCGCTCGTGGCCGGTGATGCGGAACGCCTCGCGGCACGGCTGGACGCGGGCGAGGACGGTGTCGCCCGGGCGCAGTCCGGCGAGGTGGTGCGAGGCGGTGCCCAGGAAGCGGCCGCGGCCGGAGCGGGCGGGGACGTCGAGGACGGAGACCATCAGGTCGGCGTGGCGCGGGCCGGTGGCCGGGGAGGAGGAGATGGAGTAGTGGCGGGGGCGCATCGGCGGCAGCAGCTCGAGCAGGGCGGCCGGTCCGAGCGCGCCGCGCAGGGCCGGGTGGTCCTCGATGAGCTCCAGCGTCGTGCGCGGGTCGTCGGCGCCCAGGGCGCGCAGGGCGGCCTGCTCGGGCGGGCAGGGGTTGCGGTCCGCCAGGGCGCGCAGCTGCCGGGCGGTGGGGCGGCGGTTCAGCTCCAGGTGGTGGGCGAGGAGTTCGCGGACGGTGAGGGGGCCGTCGACCGGTATGGCGTCGTGTCCGGCGCGGCGGGGGGCGACGGTGAGGACCGTGCCGGGGGCCGTCCCGAAGAGGCGGGCCGCGCGGTCGACGAGGGCGGGGTCGTTGACGGGCAGCACCGTCAGGTGGTCGGCGGTGCGGTAGTCGATGCCGTCGGGCAGCGCGAGGCGCAGGAAGCGCTTGGTGCGCGGGTGGCCGGGGGCGGTGAGGTCGTACGCCTCGGTGACCGTCATGGCCGTCAGGTCGTGGCGCGCGGCCAGGGCGGCGAGCGGGCCGCCGCCGGTGACCTCGGTGACGGTGTAGGCCGGGCCGTCGTCGGGGGCGTCGGTGTCGGCCGCGCCGGCGGTGGCCGGGTCGCCGTAGCGCTCCAGCAGGGCCCGGCGCAGGGCGCGGGTGAACTCCTCGACCGTGCCCGTGAGGTCGCCCGAGGCGTCGGCCTCGGCGCGGGGCAGCAGCCGGGTGCCGCCGAGGGCCTCGAGGCGCTCGTCGAGGAGGGTGGGGACGCGCTGGTAGGTGGCCGCCCAGTTGCGGTCGCCGATGCCGAGCACGGCGTAGGGGACGGCGTCGGCCGCGCCGGGCGGGGCGGTGTGCTCGGCCCAGTGCGCGAAGCGGGCGGCGTCGTCGGTGGGGCGGCCGTTGTAGGAGGCGGCGACCACGACGACGGGCGTGTCGGCGGGCAGCGCCCCGGCGCGTTCGTCCAGCGGCGCGACCGTGGTGTCGAAGCCGAGCCGCGCACCCTCGCCGGCGAGGGTGTGGGCGAGGTCGCGGCAGGTGCCGTAGTTGGAGCCGTGCAGGATCAGCAGGCCGGTGCCCTGGCGGGCGCGGGCGGGCAGCGCGGGCCCGGCCGTGGCCTCGGCGCTCGCGCGCGGGGCGCCCGGCAGCGCGGCGCGCAGGGTGAGCCGGTCGGCGGAGGTGCGGCGGGCCAGCGTGAGCGTGAAGCCGTCGGGCTTGAGGGTGAGGGTCTCCTTGATGCGCAGCCGGTAGTCGGCGCTGTCGACGAAGCGGTAGCGGTGGACCAGCAGGCCGAGGAGCATGGTGGCCTCGTGCAGGGCGAACTGCCGTCCGATGCAGGCGCGCTCGCCGGTGCCGAAGGGCTTGTAGGCGTGCGGGGAGCGGGCCGCCTCGGCCTCGGGCGCGAAGCGCATGGGGTCGAACAGCTCGGGGTTGTCGCCCCAGGCCGGGTCGCGGTGGAGCATCGGGGTGAGGACGGTGACGCCCTCGCCGGCGCGCAGCGGGTAGCGGCCGCCGAGCAGGGTGTCCTCGCGGGCCTCGCGGGCGAAGGCGGCCGCCGTGGGCCACAGCCGCAGCGCCTCGTTGAGGACCTGCCGGATCCAGCGCAGCCGCCCGATGTCCTCGAACGCCGGCTCGGGGTCGGGGTCGTCGCCCCACAGCTCGTCGGTCTCGCGCTGGGCGAGGCGGAGGGCGACGGGGTCCTTCAGCAGGTGGTGGAGGGCGAAGGACAGGGCGCCGGAGGTGGTCTCGTGCCCGGCGATGAGGAAGGTGATGACCTGGTTGCGGATGTTGGCGGCGTCGAGGGTGGTGCCGTCGGCCGGGTGGGGGGCGCCGAGCATGAGGCCGAGCAGGTCGTCGGTCCGGGTGTCGCCGGAGGCCGTACGGGCGCCCACGACGTCGTCCACGACGGTGGCGAGGAAGGCGGCGTCGGCGCGGAAGGCCTCGTCCTCGGCGGTGTGGTCGGCGTCGGGGTCGCGGCCCAGCTTGTTCATGCTCCAGTCCAGGCAGCGGACCATGGCGGCGACGAAGGGGTGGTGGTCGTCGCCGCGGGTGAACGACTCGAAGTCGTAGCCGAAGCCGGCGAGGCCGATGGTGTCGAGGGTCATGCGCGTCATGTCCTCGGGGACGTCGACGGCCGTGCCCCGGGCCAGGCGGGCGTCCCACGCGTCGATGAGGCGGCGGGCGACCGTGAGCATGGCCGGGTGGTAGGCACGCATCGAGGTCAGGGCGAAGGCGGGCAGCAGGATGTCGTGCGCTTTGGCCCAGTTGGCCTCGTGGTTGTAGGCGGTGAAGAGCCCGTCGGCGGTGAACTCGCGGACGTTCTCCAGGGCCGGGCCGACGTGCTTGGTGAAGCGTTCCTCGTCGGCGAGTTCGGTGACGAGGTCGAGGGAGGTGACGAAGAGCCGGTCCGTGCCGTGCAGCCGCCGCCGGAAGACGGGCCCGTGCCGGCGGGCCAGCCGCATCGCCTGCTGAAGGGGGGTGTCGGTGGCGCCGACGGCCGAGACGTCCACGAGGGGGACGGTCGCCATCTGTTCCGAAGTCGCGTGGGTCATGCGTCCAGCGTGGCCGCCCCGCGCCGGGCCGCCCGGCGGGATCACTGCATGATTGTGCAGTGGTGCGCGGCGCGTCGCTCTTGCGTCCGGGCCGCGCACTGTACGAGCGAGGGGGCGGCACCGTGACGAGCGAGGAGTACTTCGCGTGGCGCAACTACTTCCTGGTGCTCCTCGACCGGCTCCCCATCCCCGTCGCGGTCTGCACGGCCAACGGTGAGGTGACGGTGGCCAACCCCGCCATGGCGGCCGAGTGGGGCACGGTGCCGGGGCAGGTACGTGGCCGCAATCTGCTGGACCTCTTCCGGCCCAGCCACAGCGCCGCCGCCCAGCTCGGCCGGCTCACCGAGGCCCTGCGGCTGGGCCGGCGGTCCCGCTACACCATCGACGTCCGCTGGCAGGCGGGCGCGGGCGGGGCCGAGCGCGCGGGCGAGCTGCTGGTGGACCCGGTGGGAGAGGCGTCGCTGGCCTACCCCCTGCTGCTGGCCGTGCTGAGGGTGCGGGCCGAGGCGCCGCCCCCGGAGCCGGCGGTGGAGGTCAGCGAGGTGGAGGGCAGGATCCTGGCGCTGGCGGCGGCGGGGGCGACGACGGCGGCCATCGGCAAGGCGGTCGGGCTGACCGTGGACGGCGTCAACTACCACCTCGCGCGGCTCACCCGCCGCTGGCGGGTGCCCAACCGTACGGCGCTGGTGGCGAAGGCGTACGTGCTGGGGGTGCTCGTCCCCGGGCGGTGGCCGCCGGTGGCCGCCGCCGCTCAGCGGGAGCGGGGCGGGTGACGCAGGACGCAGTCGCCGCACAGGCCGCCGCCGGGCACCCGGTAGTACAGGCAGCAGGTGCCGCGCGCGAAGGAGACGCCGCCGGGGCCGGCGGTCAGCGTCCCGGTGTCGCGCAGCAGCGGGTCCTCGAACAGGGCCCGGGTCAGGGCGAGCGCGCGGGCGGCGTCCTGCGGCCGGCCCCGCTCGTGGCACCAGGTGTGCAGGACGCGCAGCGAGCCCGCGAGGGATGAGCCGGCGTTGCCCCACAGCAGCCGGGCGGAGACCGGGGTGGCCGCGCGGGTGGCCCGGTGCAGCGGGACGAGCAGCCCGTGCAGGACGCCGGCCGCGAGGGGCGCGGCCTGCGGTTCCGGTTCGTCCGCTTCCGCGGTGGCGGCGGGCGGGGCGTCGTCCGCCGTGGGCAGCCAGAGGTCGTCGGGGGCGCCGCGGGCGGGGTGCCAGCGCAGGCCCGGGCCGGCGGTCAGGTCGGGCACCCGTCCGGCGAGCACCGCCGAGCCGAGGCCGATGGACAGCAGGCGCCCGGCGATGCCCTGGAAGGCGATGGACGCCGCCACGCGCCGGTCCGCCGTTCCCAGCCGTTCGGCCACGGTCGCGACGCGCAGCCGCATGGCCTCCGCACCGAGCGGAAGATAGTCCTCCGCGGCGTCGGGGACGTCATCGGGGGCATCGCCGACGCGCAGGCCGAAGAACGGCCCGACGGCGGCGAGTTCTCGCAGGAGCATGGCCGGGCGGTTCCTTCGTCCAGGTGGCGTAGTGGCCCCCGACTCTACTCAGCCGGCGGCGGACCGGCCGGGGGCGGGCCGCTCCCCCGAACAGGTGACGCCGCCCGTTCCCCCGGCTGTCCGGAACACCACGCCCACCATCCGACGCATCCTTGACTCCCCTGACGCCCCGGGCGAGCCTCTGCGCTGACAGGACGTCAGCCGAGGGGCGTGGCCGCATGAGACGACGGACCGTACACCCACTGCCGCGCCGCACCGGCGCGGCCGCACTCGCCCTCCTGGCGGTGCTGGGCTCCACGGCGCTCGCGCCGCCGGCGCCCGCCGCGCCCACCGCGCCGGCCGCGCCCGCCGACGGCCTCACCCACCTGGTCAACCCCTTCATCGGCACCCAGAACGAGGGCAACACCTTCCCCGGCGCCGCCGTGCCCTTCGGCATGGTGCAGTTCTCCCCCGACACCGGCCACAACACCGGCTACGACTACAAGGACGACCGCATCCGCGGCTTCAGCACCGTGCACCTGTCCGGCGTGGGCTGCCGCATCGGCGGCGACCTGCCCGTGCTGCCCACCACGGGTGAGGTGGAGAGCACCGACAACGCCCGGTACGCCGCGGCCTTCAGCCACCGCGACGAGACCGCCCGGCCCGGCTACTACCGGGTGCGGCTCGGCTCGTACGGCGGGATCACCGCCGAGCTCAGCGCGACCGCCCGCACCGGCCGGCAGCGCTACACCTTCCCCGCCACCGAGCGGGCCAACGTCCTCTTCAACACCGGCCAGTCGCTGCACAAAACGGTCTCCAGCAGCGTCCAGATCGTCGACGACCGCACCGTCCGCACCACCATCACCGGCCGTGGCTTCTGCCAGGACACCCGCCCGTACACCCTGCACACCCTCACCCGCTTCGACCGGCCGTTCTCCTCCTTCGGCACCTGGAACGACGACGGCCTGAACCGGGGCTCGCGGTCCTCCACCTCGCTCACCCACAACGGCGCCTGGGTGCGCTTCGACACCACCCGCGACCGGGTCGTGGAGGCCAGCACCGCCATCAGCTACGTCGACGCGGCGGGCGCGGCCGCCAACCTGAGGGAGGAGGAGGCGGGCTTCGACCGTACGGCCGAGGCGGCGCGCGAGGCGTGGGAACGGCGGCTGGGCGACGTGGCGGTCCGCGGCGGCGGCCGGACGCTGCGCCGGACGTTCTACTCCTCCCTCTACCGCTCCTTCCTCGCCCCCAACGTCGGCAGCGACGTCGACGGCCGCTACACCGGCTGGGACCAGCGCATCCACCGCGCCAAGGGCTTCACGTACTACCAGAACTGGTCGCTGTGGGACACCTACCGCACCCAGGCGCAGCTGCTGGCCCTGCTGGCGCCGCGCGAGTCGCGGGACATGGCGCTGTCGGTGCTGAGGATCGACGCGGACGCCGGATGGCTGCCCAAGTGGGGCTACGGCCCGGTCGAGACCAACATCATGACCGGTGACCCGGTGACGCCGTACCTCACCAACGCCTTCCAGCACGGGCTGCTCACGGGCCACGAGGAGGAGGCCTACCGCGTGCTGAAGAGGAACGCGGACGGCGTGCCGCCGTCCGTCTCCCCCTTCGTCGGCCGGGAGGGCAACGCCGAGTACCTCCGCGACGGCTACGTCCCCTATCTGCCCGACCGGACCCGGCGCAAGCCCGGCGACTCCGACTTCCACGAGGGCGCCTCGGCCACCCTGGAGTACGCGCTGGCCGACGGGGTGCTCGCCCGGATGGCCCGGGATCTGGGCCACCGCGCCGACGCCGAGCGCTACACCGCCCGCTCCCGCAACTACCGGATGCTCTTCGACCGGAAGACGGGCTTCTTCCGGCCCCGGGGCGCCGACGGCGCGTTCGCCGGGCCGGCCGACCCCGCCCGCAGCCCGGGCTTCCACGAGGGCACCGCCTGGCAGTACCAGTGGCTGGTGCCCCAGGACCTGCCGGGCCTGGTACGGCTGCTGGGCGGCCGGGAGGCGACGGAGAAGCGGCTGGACTCCTTCTTCGCCTACGACAAGCTGCTCGACGACCCGGAGCGCACCGCGCGCCGGGTGTGGGTCAACGGCCCGTACGACTACTACAACGCCGACAAGTACAACCCGCAGAACGAGCCGGACCTCATCGCCCCGTACACCTATCTCTCCACCGGCCGCCCGTGGAAGACCACGGACGTGGTGCACGCCGCGCTCACGCTCTTCACGGACTCGCCGACCGGGATGACCGGCAACGACGACCTGGGCACGATGTCGGCGTGGATGGTGCTCTCGGCCATCGGCGTGTATCCCGTGCAGCCGGGCGCGGACGTGTGGGGCCTGAGCACGCCCGTCTTCGACCGGGTCGACCTGCGGCTGGACCGGCGGTGGTACCCCAAGGGCCACTTCACGGTCAGCGCCCCGGGCACCTCGGACCGGGACCGCTATGTGCGCTCGGTGCGCCTGGACGGGGCGGCGCACGAGCGTACGTACCTGACGACGGACGCCATCCGCCGGAGCGAGCGGCTTCAGTTCACGGTCGGGCCGAAGCCGTCCGAGTGGGGAACGGGCTCCCGGTCCGTGCCGCCCGCCATCGGCTGATCCACGCGGCCGAGCCGGGGCGGCGCCTTCCGTCGTCGCCCCCGCTCGGCCATGATGGGCAGGATTCGCGGCCATTTGTCCAGGGGGCGAGCCGCCCTCAGAGCCGACGAGAGGACACGCCATGGCAGAGCTCGGGACGGGGCACGGCGTATGGCGCCGCAAACCGATCGAGACGATCGAGGAGGCGGAGGAGACCGAGGCGCACGGCGAGCGCCTGACCCGCACCCTCGGTCTGTGGCAGCTGACCGCCATCGGTGTCGGCGGCATCATCGGCGCGGGCATCTTCAGTCTCGCGGGCACCATCGCCAACGGCGTGGCGGGGCCGGCCGTCCTCGTCTCCTTCCTCATCGCGGGCGTGGCGAGCGCGGCGGCGGCCTTCTCGTACGCGGAGTTCGCGGGCCTCATCCCCCGGGCGGGGTCGGCCTACACCTACGGCTACGCGGTGCTCGGCGAGCTGGGCGGCTGGTTCATCGGCTGGGACCTGCTGCTGGAGTACACGGCGATCGTGGCCGTCGTGGCCATCGGCATCTCCGGCTACATCAACTTCCTGCTCGGGGAGACGAACGCCCACCTGCCCGCCTGGATGCTGGGCGCGCCCGGGACGGGCGACGGGCACCGGGTCGACCTCTTCGCCGCGGTGCTGTGCCTGCTGATCGCCTATCTGCTGACCATGGGCATCAAGAACGCGGCCCGGTTCGAGACCGTGGTCGTGGCGCTGAAGATCCTGGTGGTGGGCCTGGTGGTCGTCGTGGGCTTCTTCCACATCGACACCGCCAACTACACCCCCTTCTTCCCCTTCGGCGTCAGCGGCGCCTTCACCGGAGCGGCGACGGTCTTCTTCGCGGTGTTCGGCTACGACGCCATGTCGACGGCGGCCGAGGAGTCCAAGGACGCCCAGCGGCACATGCCCCGCGCGATCATGTACTCGCTCGCCATCTCGATGGTGCTCTACGTCCTGGCCTGCCTGGTGCTGACGGGCATGCAGCCCTACACGGAGATCGACAAGGAGAGCGGCTTCTCCACCGCCTTCAAGTCGGTGGGCCTGAGCGGCATCGCGGACATCATCGCGGTCGGCGCCATCATCGGCATCCTCACCGTGATGTTCACGTTCATGCTGGGCGTGACCCGGGTGTGGTTCGCCATGAGCCGCGACGGGCTGCTGCCGAAGTGGTTCGCCCACACCCACCCCACGCGGCACGTGCCCACCCGGGTGACCTGGATCGTCGGCGTGGCGTCGGCGCTGATCGCGGGCTTCGTGCCGATCGGCGAGGCGGCGGAGCTGACCAACATCGGCATTCTGCTGGCCTTCGCCGTGGTGTGCAGCGCCGTGATCATGCTGCGCTACCGGCGGCCGGACCTGCCGCGCTCGTTCCGCTGCCCGGGCATGCCCGTCGTCCCCGCCATCGGGGTGGCCGCGTCGATCTGGCTGATCACATATCTGGCGTGGCAGACGTGGGTGCGGTTCGCGGTCTGGTTCGTGATCGGGCTGGTCGTGTACTTCGCCTACTCCTACAAGCACTCGGAGCTGGCCCACGCCGACGCCCGGGGCATCCCGCGGGACTAGCGCCCTGCGTCAGCCGGCGAACCGCGGCACCACCAGACCGGACTCGTACGCGATCACCACCGCGTGGGTCCGGTTCTGTGCGCCGAGCTTGGTCAGCACGTTCCCGACGTGCGTCTTGACCGTCTCCAGGCTCACCGTGAGCGTCTCCGCGATCTCCGGGTTGGACAGGCCGGTGGCCATCAGGCGCAGCACCTCCTCCTCCCGCCCCGTCAGCGCCGCCGCCGGCAACGCCTCGGTGGAGTCCAGCGGGCGGGCGGCGACCATCCGGCGCAGTGCCGCGGGGAAGAGGATCGTCTCCCCCTCCGCCACCACCCGCACCGCCTCCGCGATCCGCCGGACCGGGAACCGCTTGAGCACGAACCCGCTGGCCCCCGCGCCGAGCGCGGCGGTGACGTAGTCGTCGTTCTCGAAGGTGGTGATCACCACGACCTTCGGCGGTTCGGCCGACTCGGCCAACAGCTGCCGGGTGGCCTCGATCCCGTTGCGACGCGGCATCCGCACATCCATGAGGACCACGTCCGGCCGGAGCCGCCGCGCCTGTTCGACCGCCTCGATGCCGTCGGCGGCCTCCCCGACCACCGCGATCCCCGGCTGTGCCGCGAGCAGCGTGCGCAGACCGCTGCGGGTCACCTCGTCGTCGTCCGCGATCAGGAGTGTGACGGGGGTGCCGGTGGGGCTGGTGGGGCTGGTGCCGGTCGTCACGGCCGCGCTCGGGTCAGAGCCGATCATGCCGACAACCGTACCGGCAGCCGGACCGCCAACCGCCAGCGCCGCGGCCCGTCCGGACCGGCCTCCATCTCACCGTGCAGCAGCCGCACGCGCTCGGCCAGCCCCGGCAGGCCGTGCCCGGACGTCGGGAAGGCACCCCGGCCCGTACCCGTGCTCGTACCCGCGTCCGTCCCCGCGCTCGGCCCCGCCCCGGTCCGGTTGACCACGCCGATCTCCAGCCCGTCCGGCGCGGCCGCCACGCGGACCTCGATCGGACCGCCCGCCCCGTGCCGCAACGCGTTCGTCAACCCCTCCTGCAGAATCCGGTACGCCGCCCGGGAGAGCGTCCCCTGCACCTGCGTCAACTCGCCCGACAGCTCCTGCTCCACCACCGCGCCCGCGTGCCGCACCCGGTCCAGCAGCTCGGGCAGGTCGGCCAGGGTCCGGGTGGGCGCCGTCTCGGCCTTCTCCGACTCCTGCTCGCGCAGCACGCCCAGCACATAGTCCAGGTCCTCCAGCGCGGCCCGGGACGACTCCTCGATGCTGCGCAGGGTGGCCCGCGCCGCCACCGGGTCGGCGGAGAGCACCTCGCCCGCCACCGCCGCCTGGATCGTGGTCGCCGTCAGTGTGTGCCCGATCGAGTCGTGCAACTCGTGGGCCAGCCGGTTGCGTTCGGCCAGCGCCAGCTCCCGCTCGGCCGCCAGCGCGAGCCGCTCGGCCGACGAGGGCCCCAGCAGCCTGGGCGCCGCCCACCGCAGAACGTTCGTCACCGCCACGCACACCGTCGCCGCCGAGAGCAGGCAGCCGAACGCCGCCGCCCAGCTCCCCCAGCCGTCCTGCACCCGCACCGACCAGCCGAACAGGCTGAGCCCCGCCTCGGCACCGAGCGGGAGGGTCAGGCCCGCGAGGAACAGCACACCGCTCACCAGCGCCCCCGCCCACCCCAGCGCCACGTGCAGCAGCAGCCAGAGAGGAGTCCGCCAACGGTCGGCGCCCGCGGGCCGGCCTGCGGCCACGGGATCCGGCAACGGCACCCCCAGCATCCGGCGGGCGCACACGATCAGCACCCGCCGCGTGGTGCAGGCCAGCCCGACCAGGCCGATCAGCACGGCCCAGACCAGCAGGGTCGGAACGATCTGCACGTCATCGGTAGAGGGCGGCCCCGCCAGCGCCGGCAGGGCCGCGAAAGGCAGCAGCAGAAGGCTCGCCAGCGCACCGCAACAGGCGAACAGCGCACCCGAATACGAGGAGACGCGCAGCAGGGGCCGCATTCTCTTGATCATAATCGGCCAGTATGGCCGGGCAGCCCGCCTGTGACCTCCCTCGATCGGGGGAGCTATTTCTCCCGCCTTCCCGCGATGCGCAGCAGGGGCCCCGGAAATCAGAATCGTGTCCGACCGGTTGACCGACCGGCTGCCTCTCCCCGGTAAGGACGAGCATCATCGTGCGCACCAGACGAATCGCACCTCTTCTGACGGCCGGCATCGCGGCGGTGGCTTCCCTTTCGGCTCTGACCCCCGCGACAGCCTTTCCCACGTCCGGGGCATCCACCGCCGAGGACCCCCTGCGGGAGTACACGCAGCAGCAGCTGACGTGGCAGCGCTGCAACGCGATGGGACCCGCCGCCTTTCAGTGCGCGACGGTCAAGGTGCCGCTGGACTACGGCGATCCCGGCGGCAAGAAGCTCGACATCGCGATATCCCGGCTGAAGGCGGGCAGCGCCAAGGAGCGTCGCGGCGTTCTGCTGCTGAACCCCGGCGGCCCCGGCGCGCCGGGTCTGAATTTGCCCGTCGACCCGATGATGAAGTTGTCCGCGGAAGTGAAACGGCGGTACGACCTCATCGGGTTCGACGTGAGAGGTGCCGGGCAGAGCTCTCCCGTCAGCTGTGGTCTGACCCCCGAGGAACAGGACGAACACCCCTACAAGGCCGAGACCTTCACGAAGGACGTGGAGCGGGCACGCGCGTTCGCCGAGAAGTGCCAGGCCAAGGCCGGAGACAAGCTGCCGCATCTCACCACCCGCAACAACGCTCGCGACATGGACGTCATCCGTGCCGCTCTGGGCGAGAAGAAGATCTCCTACCTGGGGGTCTCCTACGGCACCTACCTCGGCGCCGTCTATCTGCAGATGTTCCCCCAGCAGGCCGACCGGTTCGTGCTGGACAGTGCGACCGACCCCACGCGGATCTACCGGGGAATGTTCCAGGACATGGCGAAGGCGGCCGAACAGGCTTTCACTCGATGGACCGAATGGACCGCCCGGCGACACACGACATACGGACTGGGCGACACCCCGGCCAAGGTCCGCGAGACCTTCCGGGATCTGATCGCGCAGGCGAACCGCAAGCCCATCCGTTTCGAGGGGCGGACCCTCACCGGTGACGGCATCCGCGCCGACAACCGCACGTTCTTCCACGTCCGGAAAGCCGCCGAATGGATCGCCGGGCTGAAGAGCGCGGCCGAGGGCAAGAACCCTGCTGAGGGCAGGAACCCGGACCCGTCCGGCACGCCCGCTCAGGCCCAGGAGCCCGACGACAACTACGCCTCGATCGCTTGGTCCGTCATGTGCGCCGACACCCGCACCTGGTCGCACGACCCCGAGCAGTACCGCCACGAGGCGATACGCGACACGGACCGGTACCCCCTGTACGGCGACTTCGCGGCCACCATCACGCCGTGTGCCTTCTGGAAGCAGGGCAGCGAGCCGCAGACCACGATAGACAACAAGGCCGGCGCACTGATCGTGCAGAACGAATGGGACTCCCAGACGCCGCTCTTCGCCGGCCAGGGCATGCACCGGGCCCTGCGCGGCTCCCGGATGGTCACCGTCGTCGGCGGGGAGGGCCACGGTGCCCTCGGCGCCGACACCGACTCCTGCGCGGACAAGAACGCCACGGCCTACCTGACCACGGGCAGGCTCCCGGCCGAGGACCTGACCTGCCGGGCGCCGGGCGGACAGTAGGCCTCGCCCCCGGTGGTGGACCCTGGCGGGCTCACTTCAGCAGGCGGGACAGCCGCCGGTCGGCCAGCGGCTTTCCGCCCGTCTGGCAGGTGGGGCAGTACTGGAGGGAGGAGTCGCTGAAGGACACCTCGCGGATGGTGTCGCCGCAGACCGGGCAGGGCTCCCCGGTGCGGCCGTGCACCCTGAGCCCGGTCTTCTTCTCGCCCTTCAGCTCGGCGGCCGCGTGCCCGCGCGAGCGCTCGACCGCCTCGCGCAGCGTCGTCTCCAGCGCCTCGTAAAGACCGGCGGCCTCGGCGTCGGTGAGGGTCGCGGCGAGCTTGAAGGGGGACATGCGGGCGGCGTGGAGGATCTCGTCGGAGTAGGCGTTGCCGATGCCGGCGATCACGCTCTGGTCGCACAGCACTCCCTTGATCTGGCGGCGTTCGCCGCGCAGCAGGCCGGTGAAGGCCTCGAGGGTGAAGCCGGGCGCGAGCGGGTCCGGGCCCAGCCGGGCGATGCCGGGCACCTCCGAGGGCTCGCGCACGCAGTACACGGCCAGCCGCTTGCGGGTGCCGGCCTCGGTGAGGTCGAAGCCCTCGCCGCCCACCAGCCGCACCCGCAGCGCCAGCGGCCCCTTGCCGGGGGCCGGGGGCGTCTCGGGCAGGCTCTCGCGCCAGCGCAGCCAGCCGGCGCGGGCGAGGTGGAAGACCAGGTGCGGGCCGTCGTCCGTGGCCAGGTCCAGGAACTTGCCGTGCCGCCGCACCGCGGTGACCGTGCGCCCTTCGAGGGCGGACGGCGGCGGGTCGTAGGTCTTGAGGACGCTCACGGCGGCGGGCAGGACGCGTTCGACCGTACGGCCGAGAAGGTGCTCGGTCAGGAATCCGGCGAGGGCCTCGACCTCCGGCAGCTCCGGCATGGCTCCAGTCTGCCGCAGCGGGCGGCGGCGGCAACTCAGTGGACGCGGGCGTCCCAGTCGATGCGGTAGCCGGCGAGCCAGTCGGCGGTGCCGGCGGTGCCGGCGGTGTCCCGCGCCATGCCGAGCGCGACGCCGGCGTCGCGCTCGCGCCGCTCCTCGGCGGTCCGGGCGACGCGTCCGGCCATGGCGGCGCTCAGGGCGACGACCCGTTCGACGCGCTCGCGCCGCAGTCGCTCGTACGCGGCGAAGGCCCGCCCGGTGTCGGGCAGGTCGCGCAGGCAGCGGGCGAGCACGACGCCGTCCTCGATGGCCATGGAGGCGCCCTGGGCGGCGTTGGGCGCGGTGGCGTGGGCGGCGTCTCCCACCAGGACCGTGTGGCGGTCGTGCCAGACGGGGACGGAGGGGATGTCGTAGACGTTCAGGCCGACGATGTCGTCGCCGGTGGCGGCGGCGAGAGCGGCGGCGGGCGTGCCGTCGTCGGCGAACGCCTCGACGACGTGGCGGCGCCACCGGGCGGGGGTGCGGGCGGCGAGCTCTGCCGCGGACAGCTCCGCGCCGGGGACGTTGGCGAACCAGTACGTGGTGCCGTCGGGTCCGGTGGTGCAGCCGAAGAAGCCCCGCCGCCCGTACATCATCCGGTAGGTGCCGGGCGGGACGCGGTGTCCGGTGTCGCGGGTGCGGCCGGAGACGGTGAGCTGTCCGGTGTGGCGGGGGCCGGGCGCGGCGGGATCGAGCAGGGCGCGGGTGCGGGAGTGGATGCCGTCGGCGCCGACGATCAGGTCGCCCTCGGCCCGGGTGCCGTCCGCGAAGAACGCCGTGACCGTCCCGTGCGAGCCGACGGCGGTGTCGACGAGGCGCTTGCCGTGGACGACGGGGATGCCGCGCCGGACGGCCTCCTCGCGCAGGGCGCGGTGGAGGGCGGCGCGCGGCAGGGTGCGCGGGGTCGGCCCGTCGGCGGGGCCGGCGATGGGCCGGGAGCCGAGCGCGGCGCCGGTGTCGCCGAGGAACTCGACGGCCTCGGAGGGGAAGGAGCAGGCGCGCACCGGCCGGTCGGCGTCGATGGCCGCCAGCGCCGACAGCCCGTTGGCGAACAGGATCAGGAACGCGCCGGCGTCGTCGGCGCCGCTCGGGTAGGCCTCGTGGACGGTGGCGTCGATGCCCGCCCGTCGGAGGGCCATCGCGGTGACGGGTCCGGCGATGCCACCGCCGATGATCAGGGCATGGGCCATGGCGTTCCGCTCCGTCCCGGCGCGTGGGAGGCGATCGGCCGGCCGACCGGTCGCCGAACCGTTCGATCGCACATCTGCCCATGACGTAACCAGAAGGAGTGCCGCCCGTCCAGAGTCGGGTACGGGCGACGCGGACCGGCCCCGCGCTAGCGGCCGTCGCGCAGCGCCCGCGCCAGGTACGGCGCCGTGGCGCTGCCGGCGGCCCGCGCCACCTCGTGGGGAGAGCCGGCCGCCACCACGCGCCCGCCCTCCGCTCCCCCGCCGGGCCCGAGGTCGACGACGTGGTCCGCACCGGCCACCACGGCCATGTCGTGCTCGACGACCACCACGGAGTTGCCCGCCTCGACCAGCCCGTGCAGCTGGCGCAGCAGCACCTCGGTGTCGGCCGGGTGCAGGCCGGTCGTGGGCTCGTCCAGGACGTAGAGGGTGTGGCCGCGGTGGGTGCGCTGGAGTTCGGCGGCGAGCTTGATGCGCTGCGCCTCTCCCCCGGACAGCTCGGTGGCCGGCTGCCCCAGGCGCAGATAGCCCAGGCCGACGTCCCGCAGGGTGCGCAGGCCGCGCGCGGCGGCGGGCACGTCGGCGAGGAAGCCGGCGGCCGCGTCCACGGTCAGGTCCAGGACGTCGGCGATGCTCGCGCCCCGGTAGGTCACCTCCAGCGTCTCGGGGTTGTAGCGGGCGCCGTGGCAGGCGGTGCACGGCGCGTACGTACCGGGCAGGAAGAGCAGCTCGAGGGCGACGAAGCCCTCGCCCTGGCAGACCTCGCACCGCCCGGCCGGCACGTTGAAGGAGAACCGGCCGGCGCCGTAGCCGCGGGCGCGGGCCTCGTCGGTGGCTGCGAAGACCTTGCGCACGGCGTCGAACAGGCCGGTGTAGGTGGCGAGGTTGGAGCGCGGCGTCCGGCCGATCGGCTTCTGGTCGACGCGCACGAGCCGGCCGACCGCCGCGAGGCCCTCCGCCCGCCACAGCGTCTCCCCACCGTCCAGGTGCGTCGCGACGGTGTCCGCGAGCACCTCGCCGACCAGCGTCGACTTGCCCGAGCCCGACACTCCCGTCACGGCGGTGAAGACGCCCAGCGGCAGGTCCAGGTCGAGGTCGCGGAGGTTGTGCCGGCTGACGCCGCGCAGCCGCAGCACCCCGGAGGGCTCGCGGGGCGTACGGGCGCGGGGTGCCTGTCCGCCGGGGAAGACGAAGCGGCGGGTCGCGGAGTCCGCCACGTGCTGCAGCCCGTCGACGGGACCGCTGTAGAGGACCCGCCCGCCGTGCTCCCCGGCCGCCGGCCCGACGTCGACGATCCAGTCGGCGCGGCGCACGACGTCCATGTGGTGCTCGACCACGAACAGCGAGTTGCCCGCCGCCTTGAGCCGGTCGAGGACGGTCAGCAGCGCGGCGCTGTCGGCCGGGTGCAGCCCGGCGGACGGCTCGTCCAGGACGTAGACCACGCCGAACAGCCCGGAGCGCAGCTGGGTGGCGAGCCGCAGCCGCTGCAGTTCGCCGGCGGACAGGGTGGGGGTGGGGCGGTCCACGCTGAGGTAGCCCAGGCCGAGTTCGGTGAGCACCTCGATGCGGGCCAGCAGGTCGCGTGCGAGCGGGGCGGCCGCGCCCTCGCCGCCGGTCTCCCGCAGCGTGGCGGCCAGCGCGGTCAGCGGCAGGGCGGTCAGCTCGGCGATGGTGCGCCCGGCGAACGTGACGGCCAGCGCCTCGTCCCGCAGCCGCCGCCCGCCGCAGCGCGGGCAGGGCCCGCTGACCAGGTGCCGCTCGGCCCGGGCCCGCAGCGCCGCGCTCTTGGAGTCGGCGAAGGTGTGCAGGACGTAGCGGCGGGCGCTCATGTACGTGCCTTTGTACGGCCGCTGGATGCGCACCGCCTCCCGCACCGGGTGCACGGTGACGACGGGCTGCTCGTCGGTGAACAGGATCCAGTCGCGCTCCTCCTGGGGCAGCTCGCGCCACGGCCGGTCGACGTCGTGGCCGAGCGCGTCGAGGATGTCGCGGAGGTTCTTGCCCTGCCAGGCGCCCGGCCAGGCGGCGATCGCACCCTCGCGGATGGACAGCGAGGGGTCGGGAACGAGCGATTCCTCCGTGACGCGGTACACCTGGCCCAGTCCGTGGCACTCGGGGCAGGCCCCGGCGGCGGTGTTGGGCGAGAAGGCGTCGGAGTCCAGCCGCGGCGCGCCCTCGGGGTAGGTGCCGGCCCGGGAGAAGAGCATGCGCAGGGAGTTGGAGAGCGTCGTGACCGTGCCCACGGAGGACCGCGAGGTCGGCGCCGACCGCCGCTGCTCGAGCGCCACGGCGGGCGGCAGCCCGGAGATCTCCTCGACCGTGGGCGCGCCGGCCTGGTGGATCAGCCGGCGCGCGTAGGGGGCGACGGACTCGAAGTACCGCCGCTGCGCCTCGGCGTAGACGGTGCCGAAGGCCAGCGAGCTCTTGCCGGAGCCGGACACTCCGGTGAAGACGACGAGCGCGTCGCGGGGAATGTCGACGTCGACGGCCTGGAGGTTGTGCGTCCGTGCTCCGCGCACGCGGACGTAGGGGTCGTGCATGCGCACGATCCTAAGGACCACCGCCACGGACGGGTGATCACGACCCGACGCGCTGACGTGATCAGGGGGTGTGCGCCACGATGCCCCCTCTGGCAGAGCGAGACACCGCGGAAGTGGACGGGATGCCCATGTCCGACACCGACACCGGCGCCGACCCCCTCCTGCGGATCGCCGCCGCGATCGACCGTGAGCGCGATCCGTCCTCCCGGCCCTGCCTGACCTGCGGCGGCCCGACCCGGGTGGTGGTCAGGGAGCAGCCGTCCCGCGCCGGCGCGCCCGTCATCAGCGTGGGCAAGGAGTGCGCGATCGGGGGCTGCGCGCGTCCATGAGCGGGTACGCGGCCGCTTGACCGGGCGTCAGCCCGCCGCGCCGTGGCTTTTCCTTTCCCTGCAGAGATCTTGACGGGCCGTCGGCCGGGCGACGAGAGTCTGGCGACACCCCGCGGGTGATGGACGCGTCGGGCAAGGCGGTGCTACGAGTGCAGGGGACGACGAGAGAGGGCTGACCGCCATGGGAGATCCGGCAGCAGACGCACAGCACGGCCCCCAGAAGCCGGAACCGGTGGTACCGGGCCAACGGGTGGCGTTCGTACGCCGCATCGGCCTGTTCCAGGCCACGGCCATCAACATGAGCCAGATGTGCGGCATCGGCCCGTTCATCACCATCCCTCTGATGGTCGAGGTGTTCGGCGGCCCGCAGGCCGTCATCGGTTTCCTCGCGGGAGCCCTCGTGGCGCTGGCCGACGGGCTGGTCTGGGCCGAGCTCGGGGCGGCGATGCCGGGCGCGGGCGGCAGCTACGTCTACCTGAGACAGGCCTTCCAGTACCGCACCGGGAAGCTGATGCCCTTCCTGTTCGTCTGGACCGCCATGCTGTTCATCCCCCTCGCCATGGCCAGCGGCGTGTACGGCTTCGTCCAGTACCTCGGCTTCCTCTGGCCGGACATGACGCCGACTCAGGGCGACATGACGGGGCTGGCCCTGATCGTGCTGGTCGTCGCCCTGCTGTGGCGCCGGGTGGAGAACATCGCGCGCATCACCGCCGTGCTCTGGGGCGTGATGATCGTCTGCACCGCGCTGGTCATCATCGCCGCCTTCACCCACTTCGACGCGGACCTGGCCTTCACCTACCCCGACGGCGCCTTCGACCTCTCGAAGTCCACCTTCTGGATCGGCTTCGCCGCGGGCCTGACCATCGGCGTCTACGACTACGGCGGCTACGGGACCGCCGCCTACCTGGGAGCCGAGATCAAGAACCCCGGGCGCACCCTGCCCCGGGCCATCGTCTTCTCGATCCTCGGCATCATGGCCATCTACCTGCTGCTCCAGATCGGCATCCTGGGCGTGGTCGACTGGCACGAGATGCTGAAGACGGACTCGACGGCCTACACCGCGGTCGTCTCCGTCATGCTGGAGCGGACCTGGGGCGGCACGGCGGCCCGGATCATCACCGGGCTGATCCTCGTCACCACCTTCGCCTCGCTCTTCACCGGCCTCCTCGGCGGCTCCCGCGTGCCCCACGACGCCGCCCGGGAGAAAGTGTTCTTCCGCTCCTTCGCCACCCTCCACCCCCGGCACCGCTTCCCGGTGTGGCCCCTGCTGGCGATGGGGGTCATCGCCTGCGTCGGCTTCCTGATCGGCCGTCACAGCAGCCTGGCCGCGATCATCCAGCTGCTGATGGCGGTCATGGTGATCGTGCAGGCGCTGGCCCAGATCGCGGCCGTGACCGTGCTGCGCCGCCGCCAGCCGGGGCTGCGGCGCCCGTACCGCATGTGGCTGTACCCGCTGCCCAGCCTGGTGGCGCTGGCGGGCTGGCTCGTCATCTACGGCTACGCGGACGAGAGCTCACCGGGGCAGCACCCCATCGAGTGGTCGCTGGCCTGGGTCGGCGCGGGCTGTGTGGCGTTCGTGCTGTGGGCGGCGTACGAGAAGGTGTGGCCGTTCGGGCCGCGTGAGATCAGTGAGGAATACCTGCACGGCGCGGGGCGCGACGAACCGTCGGACATCGATCCCGACGGCGAGGCGGACCCCGGAGCCCGGGAGGCCACGCCCGCCTGACGGGGCGTCGGCCGCCCGGCCGCCTCCGGCCCGGGCTCCGCGGGCGGGTCCGAACGGTGATAAAACGGCACCCATGCCCTTGACCAGTGCCGCTCCACCGCCCACCCCCGCCGCCAAGCCGCGCAAGCTGCTGTGGCACCGCCTGATATTCGGGCTCTGGTACCGGCCCGTCGAGGTCCTCGACGAGGCCCGGGACCGGGGCGTGTGGGGCGCCGCCGCGTTCCTGTCCCTGCTGTGCGGGGCGCTGGGGACGCTGGCGAAGGACTCCTTCTGGGGGCAGTGGGACGTCAGTCCCGTGCTCGCGCTGGAGGCGATGGCGATCTGGTCGGTGGTGATGATGCTCGCCAGCCTGCTGCTGGGGACCGTCACCCACGCCATCGCGCGCCGGCTGGGCGGCAATGGTCGGTTCTCGCCGACCGCGAGCCTGTTCGTCGTCCTGTTCTGGACGAGCGACCTGCCCCGGCTGGCCCTCGACACCTGCCTGCCCGCGGGGTCGGTGCCGGTGCGGGCCGCGGCGTCGGTGACGGCGGCCTTCGGGTGCGCGCTCGCGGTCCTGCTGATACGCGGTCAGCACCATCTGCCGACCCACAGGGCCGTGGCGGCGGTGAGCATCCAGATGCTGGCGGCCGTCGCCCTGCTGAAGTTCCCGCCCGGCAGCGGCTGAGCCCGCGCGCACGGCGCCGGGATGGCGAAGGCCCGCCCGGTGCGACGGGGGATGCACACCGGGCGGGCTCGAGGACAGTTCTACCTCATCAACGGTGGGTTATGCACCAAAAACCTGTTCGGACCCGCGATTACCACCGGACGGGGAGCGAAATCAGGCCACGTGCACGAATCGCCGGACGCCACCTCAGCGCGTCCCTCGGAACGTCGAGTTCCATATTTTTGAAGCGCTCGAGCAGCGCCGCGAGGGCCGTCTCCGTCTCCATCCGGGCCAGCGGAGCACCCAGGCAGTAGTGGATGCCGTGGCCCAGCGCCAGGTGTCCCGAACGCTCCCGCCGCAGGTCGAGGCGGTCGGGGTCGGGGAAATGCCGGGGGTCGCGGTTGGCCGAGGCGATCGACAGCAGCACCGTCTCACCGGCCGGGACGCGCACGCCGCCGATCTCCATGTCCTCCAGCGGGAAGCGGCGGATCGCCAGCGGACTCGGCCCGTCCCACCGGCCGAGCTCCTCCACGGCCGCTCCGAGTCCGTCCGGATTCGCTCGCAGCTCGCTCAGCAGCCGGGGGTGGTCCAGCAGGGCGAGCACCGCGTTGGCGATGAGGTGGACGGTGTTCTCGTAGCCGGCGAACAGGATGAGGAACGCCAGCGACGTCAGCTCGTCCTCGGACAGCGCGTCCTCGCCGTCCCGCACCGCGATCAGGTCGGAGAGCAGGTCGTCGCCGGGCTCGGCGCGCTTGGCGCGGATCAGGCCGGTGAAGTAGCCCATCAGCCCGGCGACCGCCTCCTTCATCAGGTGCGGCCGCTCGCGGTCGGGAGTGATCAGCGCGTCCGTCCAGGCCCGGAAGTCCTGCCGGGCGTCGGGCGGGACGCCCAGGAGGTCGCAGATGACGATGATCGGCAGCGGCCCCGCGTAGCTCTCGAGCAGGTCCGTACGGCGCTCGTCGCCCGCCTCGACGGCGTCCAGCAGCTCGTCGGCGACCCGGCGCACCGGCACCCGGAGCCTGTCGACGCGGCCGGGGGTGAACGCCTTCACCACCAGGCCGCGCACCCGGGTGTGGTCGGGCGGGTCCATGTTGAGCAGGTTGGCGTCCAGCGCGGGCGGCAGCGAGAAGCCGCTGTAGTTGCCGGGCAGGGCGTGGCGCCGGTCCAGCGAGAGCCGGGGGTCGGCCAGCGCGCGGCGTACGTCGTCGTAGCGGGTCACCAGCCAGGCGGGCCGGCCGTCGGGGCCGGTGACGCGGTGCACGGGGCCGGCCTCGCGGAGCCGGGCGTAGGTGCCGTGCGGGTCTTCTATCAGCGCGGTGACGTCGATGGGCTGCATGGCATCCGACTCTAGAGGGCGGGCGGGTGACGGGGCGTTCGCACCGGTGTCGCCCGCGCGGGGTGTCCGCACTGGCGGCGCCGGAGCCGGGCAGATCCTCGATCTGTCCGGCTCCGGCGCCGGCCGGTGTCGCAGGCGGCCTTGACCCCCGTCCAGGGCCGCCTCGTCCGGTCCGCCGCGCGCCGTCAGGGACGGCGCGCCGCGGTGATCTCGCGTAGTTCGGTGAGCACGGCGTCGACCAGCGGGTGGTGGTAGACGTCCGCGACGCGTGCCAGGTGCTCGTGCTCCTCGGCCGGGTCGGCGCTGACGGTCATCACCACGTTGTCGGCGTGCGGTGCGGCCAGATGGCCGGTCTGCTGGTTGGCCAGGCCCCGGCGCAGGGCGGCGGCCTCGACCACGGCGGCCGTCCGGCGCTCGTCGAGCGCGGCGGCGGCCGCCTTCTCGCGGGCGATGTCCAGGGCGGAGGCCTCCACATGGCGCCGGACGCCGCGCTGGATGTCGCGGATCTCGGCCATCTGCCGGTTGGCCCGCCACTCCAGGTCGGCCAGGGGCCAGCGGGACGTCCAGCGGGAGGTCTCGATGGTGACCTCGGGGGCGTGGGCGGTGACCTCCTGCCACAGCGGGTCGAGGCGGCGCAGCCGGCGCCAGGCGGCCGCCCGGGGGCCGACGGCGGGCAGTGAGAACCCGAGCAGGACCAGCAGTGCGGCCACCGAGGCGCTCATCGGCGCCACGCCGTTGGAGAGCCAGTACACGTCCGTCCCGGACCAGCTCAGGACGAAGCCCACCAGCTTGCAGGCGCAGTAGACCAGGCCCAGCCAACAGCCCGCGGCGAGCGTGCGCAGGCCCTTGGCGAGCCAGGAGCGGCCCAGCTGGGCGGCGTAGCGCGGGCAGAGGTAGCCCAGGCCCGCGAGGCTGGTGCCGAAGATGGCCAGATACAGCACCAGGAAGGCGACGACTCCGGGCGCGTGGGCGTAGGCGGTGCTGAAGTCGCGGGGGTGTTCCACGGCGTCGGGGCGGCCGACGGCGAAGCACACGATCGCGGTGGTCCAGGCCACCGCCACGGCGGCCATCGCGTACCGCGAGCGCGCGGCCGCCCGGGCGCGGGCCGCCTCGTCGCCGTGGCTGGTCCAGCGCAGCAGCAGGACGGTCGCGCCGGAGGCGAACAGCACCACGGCGGAGTAGAGGAAGACCATGGCGAGGTTCGCCACACCCGTCAGCCGGTCGAACGCGCGGTAGACGCTGGGCGCGGAGAACAGGAAGACGACCGGGACGCCCGAGGTCATCAGGGCGGTCAGGCCCAGGTCGACGTTGTCGCGGTCGCGGAACCAGGCGCGGGCCTTGTAGCCCACGATGGCCCAGGTGACGGCGGAGAAGGTCAGGTAGAGGACGTCAAACACCGGTGGCGCCCCCTTCCCTCAGCCGCTGGCGTACGTGCTGCAGCGCGGGGCCCAGGGAGGCGGCGAGCTCGGCGGCCTGGCCCTCGAGCTCGGCCTCCTGGCCGGGCGGCGGCGGGACCACCTTCGCCATCAGCAGGGTGCCGAGGATCTCCGTCTCGCGCTCGGTGAGGTTGTCGTAGCAGTGGTGCCGGGCCAGGCCCATGGTCAGGCCCATGCGGCGCATGGCGGTCGCCACGTCGACGGAGGGCGTCCACACCTTGAGGGCGTCCTCGGTGACCGTGGGGTCCTGGTCGTGCCCCAGCAGCAGATGGCCGATCTCGTGCAGCACGATGTGCACCTGGTGCCAGGGGGAGGTCTTCTGCTCGTAGACGACCCAGTAGGCGTCGTCGGTGGTGGCGGTCATGCCGGAGACGACGCCGTCCAGGCTCATCGGCACCAGGTGGATGGGCCGGCCCACGCGGGCCGCGACGGCGTCGCACATGCCCTGCAGATCGGTGGACGCGGGCAGTGCGAGCTCCTGGATGAGCTGCTTGCACCGGCGCCGTATCCGCCCCACGCGCATGCTTGCACCGTCCTCGTCCTCGGTACGCCGCCAGTAAGTGAAGAGCCGGTCCTCCGCCGCGACGGTCACGGGCGCTCCTCACCTCCCGCACCGGGCGGGTCGGACGGAAGGTTCATCTGCTGCCGGAACTGCGAAATGATCGTGGTGAGGCTGTCCTGCACCTCCGGCGGGAGGCCCACCGAGCGCAGCGCGATGGCCCGCACGCGCTGGTCCCGCATGGCGACGAGGAAACGGACCTCCTCCTCCACCCGTTCCGCCTGCGAGTCCGACAGATCGCCCATCAGATAGCCGACGGGCACGGCGAAGAACTTCGCCAGCGCCCGCAGCACGTCCGGGCTGGGGTTCGCGCGCTTGCCGTTGCGCAGCATCGACAGGTACTGCTCGGTGAGGCCGACCTCGCCGTACTCCGCGCCGTTGCTGATCTCCTCGGCCACGTGCCCGTTGGTGTACGGCGCGCCCGGCGGGTGCATGTTCGCGAACAGGTAGTTGAGCCGCTGCGCGAGCGGGCTGCCCGCGTCACCTGCCGAACCCGGCCTGTCCCCCCCGACTGCCATCTGCCCCGTCCTTCGAGCGCGCCCTGTGGTGTCACACGGCTTAACGAACTCTCACGGCCAGTTAAGCTCGAATCCGGCCGCGAAGGCATCCTGTCATGGAGAAAGGCCGAGCACTAGTCCGTTGCTGGTAACAAGCACATGAAGGACTTAACCACCGGTTGAGCCGGCTGAGTCGGTCGAGCCGGTGGGCCTCAGTGCGGGCGCACGGTGATGTCCCGGCCCTGGTACAGGGTCCGCACCCGGGCCTCGCCGGAGACGCTGTTGACGACCGTGCTGTTGTCGACGCTCGTGTACACCGCCCTCGCCGACTCCTCCCACCGGCGGTACTCCGCCGCGAACGCCTCGTCCTGGAAGGCGCGCCCGAACAACAGCGCGGCCAGCGCCTGGTTCTGCGGCCCGCTGGCCGGGTCGAGCGGCAGCGCGGCCGCCGCGCCGTCCGCCTCCTGGCGGCCGCGCCCGAAGGCGCGCCGCGCGAGGTCGGCGAGCGACCCCCACGCCTGCCGTCCCGCTTCCGTACCCACCGACCCGGCGGCCGCCGTGACCGCCGTCGTGATCGCCTCGAGAGACAACGGATCGACCATCTGCCAACTCCCCACCCATGGACCGCACGGCCCGGACGCCACACTGCCGCCTCAGGCTATGGCACGCTCACCTCGTACGTCCCTGTCATGTCGTCCGCGCACCAGGGAGGAACCGTTCATGTGGTTCAAGAGGCTCAAGTGGTTCGCGCACAGATGGTTCGCGCACAGACCCACCGTCCTGCGCGGCGGTGTCCTCGTCCTTCTCGCCGGGCTCCTCACGGCGACCACCGTGGTCCCGGCCGCCTCGGCGGTGCCGGCCGCCGTGTCCGCCGACGCGTACTGGACCGCCGAGCGCATGCGGGCCGCGCTGCCCGCCGCCGGAACGATGCGGCGGAGCGCCTCCAAGCCGTCGTCCGATCCGGTGCCGCCCAGCCACCCCTTCGACGGCCTGCCCCAAGTGGGCACGTTCTTCTGGACCGACGGCCAGAACTCCGGCCGCTTCTGCGGCGGCTCGGTGGTCCGCAGCCCGCACCGCGACCTCGTCGTCAGCGCCGCGCACTGCCTGCGCTCGCCCGACCCGAAGAAGCACCTGTCGTTCGTGCCGCAGTACCACGACGGCCTCAAGCCCCACGGCGTCTTCCCCGTCGAGCTCATCTACATCGACCAGCGCTACTACGACCTCGGCACCGACGGCGGCGCGCGCTGGGACTTCGCCGTGGTCCGGCTCGGTGACCGCGCCGACGGAACGCCCGTGCAGCGCGCGGTCGGCGGCTTCGACCTGGCGGTCCGCCCGGGCTACGACCACGGGGACGTACGCCTGATCGGCTACCCGGGCAGCAGCGACGCCACCCACCCCAAGCCGCTCGACTGCCGCTCCTCCACCCACCGTTACACCAGCACCGACCCCAAGGCGCCGGGCGACTTCCTGGAGATCGCCTGCGCGGGCTACATCGGGGGCACCTCGGGCGGCCCGTTCCTGGTGCGCGGCCTGACCGGCTACCTGGTGATCGGCGTCATCGGCGGCTACCACACCGGCGGTGACACCCCGGACATCTCCTACAGCTCGTACTTCAACGACGACCTGCTCGACCTGTACCTGAGCGCCGTCGACGGCGACGACCCGGCCGGCCGCTGACACGGACACCGGCAGGACGAAGGCCGCATCCCGCGGTGCGGGATGCGGCCTTCTACGTCCTGTTACGTCCTGATGGGGCCGGCTAGCGGCGGTGCGGGTGCCGCGTCAGGGTGTAGCCGCCGACCGCCGCCAGCGCGCAGAGCACCGCGCCGCCCACGGTCCAGCCCCAGCGGCCCGACCACCAGCCGCCGTTCCAGCCGCCGTCCGGCTCGGCGACGGCCGCCGCGTGCAGCGGCGCGCCGAGCGCGCCGCCCTCGGCACGGGCCCCGCCCGCGTCCTCGGCGCCCACCCGCACCTCCGCCTTCACCGGAAGCCCGAGGTCCCGGTCGGGGACGTCGACGACGGTGAGACGGATGTAGTACGCCCCGGGGAGCGGGTCGTTGGCCCAGCGCTCGGACCACGGCCGTACGGTCCGCAGCGTGCAGCTGAGGGCCACCGTGGTGTCCTGCTCGGACGCCCGCGCGGTCCGGTCCCCGGTGGTGCACGCCTGGCGACGGCGCAGCCCGTCGAAGACGTCGAGCTGCCAGGTGGCGGCGCCGTGCCGCGCCGAGGCCTCGGGCAGGTTCACCGTCGCCTTGACGGTCGCCCGCTGCCCGGCGCCGGCCGGGAACTGCCAGTACAGGTAGTCACCCGTGGACGCGTCGGCCGTGGCCTTCTCGTCCTGCTTGATCGCCACCGCGGTACGGAAGGCGGTGCCGGCCTCGGTGGGCGCCTCGTCGTCGGCCGTGGCGGCCGACGCGGAGCCCATCAGGGCGGCGGCCGCCAGCGCGAGCGCGGTCAGCGCACGTGTCGTGCGTCGCATCAGTTCTCCCTCCACACCGCGACCCGCCAGCGGGCCAGCCAGCCCCACAGCAGTCCGGCGAGCAGCCCGGTCACACCCAGCACGGCCAGCAGGATCCAGCCCCGGCCCAGGCCGAACGCGGCCAGGTCGGAGGGGTTGTCGGGAGCCTTCACCACATCGACGGCCAGCTCGAGGGGAAGCCCCGGGTCGCGCTTGACGGAGGCGGGAGCCGAGAAGGAGTGGGAGACCTCGAGACAGACGGTCCTGGGCTCCTTGTCGTCCTCCTTCGCCTTCCACACCGGAAGCCTCAGCCCGGACGCCATCACGTCGGTACGCCCGCTGCCCGCGTCCGAACCGCGCACCAGCTCCTGCCCGCTCTCGCCCACCGCGCGCACCAGGACCCCGTAGTCCCGGTCCACCGCGCGGTCGGCGCCCACGCTCACGGACGCCCGCAGCTCCTGGCCCGGCTTCACCGTGACCCGGTACCAGCGGTGCTCGCCGAACGTCGCACGGTCCGTCCAGATCCCCGCGCCGATCCCGGGCGCCGTCGAGCACGCGTTCGCGCCCTGGACGGGCCTGGGCGTCTCGACGGGCGTGTCCGCCCGGCGCACCAGCTGCTTGATGCGGCCGGAGAGCTCCTTGGTGTGCCGCACGGTGGTGTACGTGCCACCGGTGGCCTCGGCGATGCAGCTGAGCTGCTCACGCGTCTTGTCGTCCTGGGTCAGGCCCAGCGTGTCGACCGTCAGGTGCGTGCCCTTGGCGGCCAGTTCCCGCGCCACGTCGCACGGGTCGGGCATCCCGCAGGAGTCCTCACCGTCGGTGATGAGCACGATCCGGCGCGTACCGCCGTCCGTCCCCAGGTCCTGGTCCGCGCCGCGCAGGGCGTACCCGATCGGCGTCCAGCCGGTCGGCCGCAGCGTGGCCACGGCCGTCTTGGCCTCGGTCCGGTCGACCTTCCCGACGGGGTAGAGCTGCTTGCTGTCCCGGCAGCCGGTCTCCTTGTCGTCGCCCGCGTAATTGGCGCCGAGGGTACGGATGCCGAGCCGGACGTTGTCCGGCACCGCGTCGATGACCTCGTTGAACGCCTGCTGCGCGGCCGCCATCCGCGACTGCCCGTCCACGTCCCGGGCCCGCATCGACCCGCTGACGTCCAGCACCAGCTCGACTTTCGGGGATTCCTTCGCCGGCCCGTCGGCGGCACCCGCCGGCACGACACCCGCGGCCAGGGCGGCGAGCAGGGCACAGGCCCCCACCGCCAGCCGTTTTGTGATGATCATCCGAGGATCCTAGTGATCCCGGGTGACGGACCCAAATGGCCGGAGCGGGCCTGCCCCGCTCCGGCCGGGCGTCCTGCCTACTCCCCGCCCTCCAGGTCGCCCTCCGTCTCGAGGAAGACCTGCCGCAGCGCCTCGAGGGTCTCGGCGTCCGGCTTGGCCCACATGCCGCGGCTCTCGGCCTCGAGGAGGCGTTCGGCGATGCCGTGCAGGGCCCAGGGGTTGGCCTCCTGGAGGAAGGCGCGGTTCTCCGGGTCCAGGGCGTAGGTCTGGGCGAGCTTGTCGTACATCCAGTCGGGGACGACGCCGGTGGTGGCGTCGTAGCCGAACAAGTAGTCCACGGTCGCCGCGAGTTCGAAGGCGCCCTTGTAGCCGTGGCGGCGCATGGCCTCGATCCAGCGCGGGTTGACCACGCGGGCGCGGAAGACGCGGGAGGTCTCCTCGACCAGGGTGCGGGTGCGGATCGTCTCGGGGCGGGTGGAGTCGCCGATGTACGCGGCGGGGGCGGTGCCCTTGAGGGCCTTGACGGTGGCGACCATGCCGCCGTGGTACTGGAAGTAGTCGTCGGAGTCGGCGATGTCGTGTTCGCGGGTGTCGGTGTTCTTGGCCGCGACCGCGATGCGCTTGTAGGCCGTCTCCATGTCCTCGCGGGCCGGGCGGCCCTCGAGGCCGCGGCCGTAGGCGTAGCCGCCCCAGACGGTGTAGACCTCGGCGAGGTCGGCGTCGGTGCGCCAGTCGCGGCTGTCGATGAGCTGGAGCAGGCCGGCGCCGTAGGTGCCGGGGCGGGAGCCGAAGATTCGGGTGGTGGCGCGGCGTTCGTCGCCGTGGGCGGCGAGGTCGGCCTGGGCGTGGGCCCGGACGTAGTTCTGCTCGGCGGGCTCGTCGAGCGAGGCCACCAGGCGCACGGCGTCGTCCAGGAGGCCGATGACGTGCGGGAACGCGTCGCGGAAGAAGCCGCTGATGCGCAGGGTGACGTCGATGCGGGGGCGGCCCAGTTCCTGGAGGGCGACGGGCTCGAGGCCCGTCACACGCCGCGACGCCTCGTCCCACACCGGGCGGACGCCCAGCAGGGCCAGCGCCTCCGCCACGTCGTCGCCGGCCGTACGCATGGCGCTGGTGCCCCACAGGGACAGGCCCACCGACTCGGGCCAGCCGCCCTCGTCGGTGCGGTAGCGCTCGAGCAGCGAGTCGGCGAGGGCCTGGCCGGTCTCCCAGGCGAGGCGGCTGGGGACGGCCTTGGGGTCGACGGAGTAGAAGTTGCGGCCCGTCGGAAGGACGTTGACCAGGCCGCGCAGCGGTGAGCCCGAAGGGCCTGCCGGGACGAAGCCGCCGGACAGGGCGTGGACGGCGTGGTCGAGTTCGGCCGTGGTGCCGGCCAGGCGGGGGACGACCTCGCGGGCGGCGAAGTCGAGGATCGCGGCGACCCCTTCGGGCTGCCCCTCGGCGACCTCGTTCACCGCCGCCGGGTCCCAGCCCGCCGCCTCCATGGCCTCCACCAGGGCGCGGGCCTCGGCCTCCGCCCCGTCCGCCGTCGTGCGCGTGGCCGCGGACTCGTCCAGGCCGAGTGCCTCGCGCAGGCCCGGCAGGGCCGTCGTGCCGCCCCAGATCTGGCGGGCGCGCAGGATCGACAGGACGAGGTTCACCCGCGCCTCGCCGGTGGGGGCGTCGCCCAGGACGTGCAGGCCGTCGCGGATCTGGGCGTCCTTGACCTCGCACAGCCAGCCGTCGACGTGCAGGAGGAAGTCGTCGAAGCCGTCGTCGTCCGGGCGCTCCTCCAGGCCGAGGTCGTGGTCGAGGCGGGCGGCCTGGATCAGGGTCCAGATCTGGGCGCGGATCGCCGGCAGCTTGGCCGGGTCCATGGCGGAGATCTGGGCGTACTCGTCGAGGTGCTGTTCCAGGCGCGTGATATCGCCGTAGGACTCGGCGCGGGCCATGGGCGGCACGAGGTGGTCGACGAGGGTGGCGTGGGCGCGGCGCTTGGCCTGGGTGCCCTCGCCGGGGTCGTTGACGAGGAAGGGGTAGACCAGCGGCAGGTCGCCGAGGGCGGCATCGGGGCCGCAGGCGGCGGACAGGCCGGCGTTCTTGCCGGGCAGCCACTCGAGGTTGCCGTGCTTGCCCAGGTGCACCATCGCGTCGGCGCCGAAGCCGCCGTCCTCGCGGGAGGCGGCGATCCAGCGGTATGCGGCGAGGTAGTGGTGGGAGGGCGGCAGGTCGGGGTCGTGGTAGATGGCGATGGGGTTCTCGCCGAAGCCGCGCGGCGGCTGGATGAGGATCAGCAGGTTGCCGCGACGGAGGGCCGCGAGGACGATGTCGCCGTCCGGGTCGCCCTCGGCAGTGCGGCTGCGGTCGAGGAACATCTCGCCGGGCGCCGGGCCCCAGTGCTCCTCGACGGCCTCGCGCAGCTCGGCGGGCAACTGGGCGTACCAGCGCTTGTAGTCGGCGGCCGGGATACGGACGGGGTTGCGGGCGAGCTGCTCCTCGGTGAGCCAGTCCTGGTCGTGGCCGCCGGCCTCGATGAGGGCGTAGATCAGCTCGTCGCCGTCGCCGGAGGCGAGGCCGGGCACGGCCTCGTCGCCGAAGTCGTAGCCCTCCTCGCGCAGTCGGCGCAGCAGGGCGACGGCACTGGCGGGGGTGTCGAGGCCGACGGCGTTGCCGATGCGGGAGTGCTTGGTGGGGTAGGCGGACAGGACGAGGGCGATCCGCTTGTCGGCCGCCGGGATGTGGCGCAGCCGGGCGTGGCGGACGGCGATGCCCGCCACGCGGGCGGCGCGCTCCATGTCGGCGACGTAGGCGGGCAGGCCGTCCTCGTCGACCTCCTTGAAGGAGAAGGGGACGGTGATGATGCGGCCGTCGAACTCGGGCACGGCGACCTGGGTGGCGGCGTCGAGCGGCGAGAGCCCCTCGTCGTTCTCCTCCCACGCGCTGCGCGGCCCGGTCAGGCACAGCGCCTGCAGGATCGGTACGTCGAGCGCGGCGAGGGCGCCGGCGTCCCAGGACTCGTCGTCGCCGCCGGCGGAGGCCTCGGCGGGGCGGGTGCCGCCGGCGGCGAGGACGGTGGTGACGATGGCGTCGGCGCCGCGCAGGGCGTCGATCAGTTCGGGTTCGGGGGCACGCAGGGAGGCGACGTACAGCGGCAGCGCGCGGCCTCCGGCGTCCTCGATCGCCCCGCACAGGGCCTCGACGAAGGCGGTGTTGCCGCTCATGTGGTGCGCACGGTAGTAGAGCACCGCGACGAGCGGGCCGCTCGCGCCAGGCTTGGGGGTGCGCTCCAGCTCGCCCCAGGCGGGGGCGGCGGCCGGGGGCTCGAAGCCGTGGCCCGTGAGCAGCACGGTGTCGGAGAGGAAACGGGCGAGCTGCTCGAGGTTGGCCGGGCCGCCGTGGGCGAGGTAGGCGTGCGCCTCGGCGGCGATGCCGACGGGGACGGTGGAGGCCTCCATCAGCTGGGCGTCGGGTGCCTGTTCGCCGGTGAGGACGACGACGGGCCGCGGGCCGGCGAGCAGCAGGTCCAGGCCCTCCTGCCAGGCGCGGAGGCCGCCGAGGAGGCGTACGACGACGAGGTCGGTGCCCTCCAGGAGCGCCGGGAGCTCGTCCAGCGCGAGCCGGGCGGGGTTGGCGAGCCGGTAGGACACCGGGCCGCCGGCCGCGCGGGCGCTGAGCAGGTCGGTGTCGGAGGTCGACAGGAGAAGGATCACGCGGCGCTCCCGAGTGCGAGTGCTTCGAGGGTCGCCCGGGGTGCGCGGCACCGGAACGTGCGCATGCTGCGGCTGGCCTTCCTCGGGGTCCGCGCCCCGGGCGGTGGGAAGACGGCGGGAGTTCCTGACTCGCCCGGCATCGCTGCCGTGCTCACAGTGGCGGGACCGTGCCGGAGTCTCACCGGCTTCCTCCCCTGTCGCCGTCTCTGGCGTCCGGCGGACCCATGGCTCCGCCGATGAGCCATAGTAGCGAGCGAAACCCCGATGACCAGCGCGTGTTCCGTTCTCCCGCCCCCGCCGCCCGGAGCCGGCGAACCGGGGCGGGCGGGGCCGCGGAAAGGCACCCCTCGGTATGCTCGCGGCCATGTCCGCCACCCCCACGTCCGGCCGCGAGAGCGGTGACCGCTGCCCCGGCGCGCTGCGACTGCACGCCGCGGACGACGGGGCGCTGGCGCGCGTCCGGCTGCCCGGCGGCCTGCTGACGTCCGTTCAGGCCGAGGTGCTGGCCGACCTGGCCGAGGAGCTGGGCGACGGCCGTCTCGACATCACCTCGCGCGGCAACGTCCAGCTGCGCGGCCTGCCGGACGCCTGCGGCGCGGCCCTGGGCGGGCGACTGCGGGCAGCCGGGCTGCTGCCGTCGGACCGTCACGAGCGGATCCGCAACGTGGTGGCCTCGCCGCTGTGCGGGCTGGACGGGCGGGATGACGGGCGGACCGACGCGCGCGTGGATGTGCAGGCCTGGGCGCGCGCCCTGGACGCGCTTCTGTGCGCCGGAGAAGACGCAGAAGAAGACGAAGCAGGAACAAGCGACTTGTCGGGATTGTCGGGCCGTTTCCTCTTCGGTCTCGACGACGGCCGCGGCGACGTCGTGGCCCTGGCGCCCGATGTGACGTTGATCGCAGAGCGGGACGGCCGGCACGCCCTGCTGTGCTTCGGCACCACCGGCCCCGCCCTGCGCCTCGCCGCCGGCGACGCCCCTCGCGCGGCCCTCCTCTCCGCGCGGGCGTTCCTCGCGGCACAGCGCGCGAGCGGCGTCGGGGCCTGGCGCGTACGCGACCTGGCCCCCGAACAGCGGCCGTCCCCCGAGCGGTTGGCCGAGCGGCTCGCCGCCGCCGGGATCGCCTGCTCGCTCGTACCGCGCCTCACGCTCCCCCACGGCCCGGCGCCCCCACCGGGCGCGGTGCACGGCCGGGACGGGCGGTGGGCGCTGTCGCTGGCGGCGCCCCTGGGACGGCTGACCGTAGGCCAGTGGCGCCTGGTCGCCCGTGCCGCCGCCCGGGACGGCGACGGCGAACTGCGTGTGACACCCTGGCGCGGCATCGTCGTGCCGGGGCTGACGGCCGTGGCGGGCGCCGCCCACCGCACGGCGTTCGCCGACGCGGGCCTGGTCGTCTCCCCCGACTCCCCCTGGCACGGGGCCGGCGCCTGCGCGGGCCGCCCCGGGTGCGCGAAGTCCCTCGCGGACGTACGGGCCGACGCGGCCGCCTGCCTCGCCGGGACGCTCCCTGGCGGGGCGGACGCCCTGCCGGTGTACTGGTCCGGGTGCGAGCGGCGCTGCGGGCATCCCGGCGGCCGGTGGGTCGACGTGCTCGCCACGGACGAGGGCTACCGGCTCGCCGTGCGGGACGATGCGGCGCGAGGACCGGCGACGGCGAGGACGGTGCCGGCGCGAGAGATGGCCGACGCGGTGGCGGCGGCCCGTACCACGACATGAACGAGGGCCAAGTGTTCGACTACGACAAGGACGGCGCGTCCATCTACCGCCAGTCCTTCGCCACCATCCGGGCCGAGGCCGACCTCGGCGGGCTGCCCGCCGACGTCAGCCGGGTCGCGGTCCGCATGATCCACGCCTGTGGGATGACGGACCTCGCCAAGGACCTGGCGTACTCCCCCGGCGTGGTGGCGAAGGCGCGCGCCGCGCTGCTCGCCGGCGCGCCGATCCTCTGCGACGCGAACATGGTCGCCTCGGGAGTCACCCGCAAGCGGCTGCCCGCGGACAACGAGGTGCTGTGCACGCTCGCCGACCCGGCGGTGCCGGAGCTGGCGGCGCGCATGGGCACGACCCGCAGCGCCGCCGCGCTGGAACTGTGGCGCGAGAAGCTGGACGGCGCCGTCGTCGCGGTGGGCAACGCGCCGACCGCGCTGTTCCGTCTGCTGGAGATGGTGGCGGAGGGCGCGCCCCGCCCGGCGGCCGTGCTCGGCATCCCGGTCGGCTTCATCGGCGCCGCCGAGTCCAAGGACGCGCTGGCCGACAGCCCCCTGGGGCTGGAGTACCTGGTGGTGCGGGGGCGGCGGGGCGGCAGCGCCATGGCCGCGGCCGCGATCAACGCGATAGCGAGCGAGGAAGAGTGAGCGAGCAGCATCCGCGGACCGAACAGCGTCCGCAGACCGAGCAGCACCCGCGGACGACGGGCCGGCTGTACGGGGTGGGGCTCGGCCCCGGCGACCCGTCGCTGATGACCCTGCGGGCCGTCGAGACCATCGCCGCGGCCGACGTCGTCGCCTACCACAGCGCCCGGCACGGCCGCAGCATCGCGCGCTCGATCGCCGAACGCCACCTGCGCCCGGAGCACATCGAGGAGCGGCTGGTCTATCCGGTCACCACGGAGACCACCGACCACCCCGGCGGCTACCGGGCCGCGATGGAGGAGTTCTACGAGGAGGCCGCGGCCCGGCTGGCCGCGCACCTGGACGCCGGGCGCACCGTGGCCGTCCTCGCCGAGGGCGACCCGCTCTTCTACAGCTCGTACATGCACATGCACAAGCGGCTCGCCCACCGCTACCCCACGGAGGTCGTACCCGGGGTCACCTCGGTGAGCGCCGCGGCCGCCCGCCTCGGGGAACCGCTCGTCGAGGCCGAGGAGGTGCTGACCATCCTGCCGGGCACCCTGCCCGAGGAGGAGCTCGCGGCCCGGCTCGCCGCCACCGACTCGGCGGTCGTGATGAAGCTCGGCCGCACCTTCCCGGCGGTGCGGGGCGCGCTGGAACGGGCGGGCCGGCTGGAGGAGGCGCGGTACGTCGAACGCGCCACGATGAGCGGTGAGCGCACGGGCCGGCTGGCGGACATCGACCCGGAGTCGGTGCCGTACTTCTCCGTGGCGGTGCTGCCGAGCCGCGTCGGCACCGAGCCGGAGCCCGCGGCCTCCGGCGAGGTCGTGGTCGTCGGGCTCGGCCCGGCGGGCCCGCTGTGGCTCACCCCGGAGGCGCGCGGTGCGCTGGCGTCGGCGCAGGACGTCGTCGGCTACAGCACCTACGTGGACCGGGTGCCCGTACGCCCCGGCCAGCGCCGCCACCCCTCCGACAACAAAGTGGAGTCCGAGCGCGCCGAGTTCGCCCTCGACCTCGCCCGTCAGGGCCGCCGGGTCGCGGTGGTCTCCTCGGGCGACCCGGGCGTCTTCGCCATGGCCACGGCCGTCCTGGAGGTCGCCTCCGAGGACCCCTACCGCGAGATCCCGGTGCGCGTGGTCCCCGGCATGACGGCCGCCCACGCGGCCGCCGCCCGGGCGGGCGCCCCCCTCGGCCACGACTACGCCGTCGTCTCCCTCTCCGACCGCCTCAAGCCCTGGGAGGTCATCGCCGAACGGCTGCGCGCCGCGGCGGCCGCGGACCTGGTCCTCGCCCTCTACAACCCCGGCTCCCGCTCCCGCCTCTGGCAGGTCGGCAAGGCCCGCGAGCTCCTCCTCGAGCACCGCACCCCGGAAACCCCCGTGGTCCTTGCCCGCGACGTGGGCGGCCCCGAGGAGTCCGTACGCGTCATCCGCCTCGGCGAACTCGACCCCGCACAGGTCGACATGCGCACCCTGCTGATCGTGGGCTCCACACAGACCCGGGCCGTACGACGAGGCGCGGCCGGCACGGAAGAGATCGCCTGGACGCCCCGCCGCTACCCCGAGCACTGACGCGCGGTCCCCGCCCCCTTCGGCACGGCGCCCGCCGTGCCCCGTCCCCGTCCCCGTCCCCGGCCCCGGCCCCGGCAAGCGCATCCGCCCGGGGGCGGGGCATCGCGCGGGGGGCGACCTGGCCCTACGCGAGCGAGGGGCGTGCGTATCAGCGCAGACCGAGCAGCATCACGTCATGGAGGTCCGCGCCCTCCCACGGGCGCGCCTCGCCGATCTTGCAGTATCCCCACGCCCGGTAGGCGGCCGATGCCGCCTTGCTGTCCGGGTGGACGTTGAGCAGCACGCGCTCCGCCTCGATGCCGTCGACCAGTGCCTCGTACAAGCGGCGCGCGACGCCCTGCCGGCGCCACGGCCCGCGCACAGCGAGCTCCATGAGCCCGAAGGTGCGGTGCCCGTCTTCCCGCCGCATGTCGTCGGACACGGGGTCGGTCAGTTGGTCCCACCACCCCGTGTCGGGCCCGAGCGGGTAGCCGTACGCCATGCCGACCGGCTCGCCGCCCTCGGCGCGGGCCAGGGCAGCACGGAAGGTGCTTTTGCGGGTCTGAGAGCGGAAGCGCCGGAAGGTGGTTGCCACGTCGTCCGCGGTCTCGTTGTACGGCGGTTCCGCGAACGCCTCGGCGTATACCAGCCTGAACGCCTCCTCGACCCGAGCGGCGGCAGAGCCGTCCATGCGTTCTACCGTGATGGCCCCTTGCTGCGTCACGTAGTGCCTCCTCGGACGGTCTCACGGATGCGCTCGCCGCACTCACGGGCCGCGATGCTGTCGACCCGGGCCACGGCCCGCTGGAACCCTCGGATCTTGCCCAGCAGCCGCGGAGAGGCGATACCGCCGGACGCGTCGAGAGCAGCGCCCATCTCCACGCACGCTTCGTCGACCTCCCCGGCGGCGAGAAGTACATCTGCGAGCTTCACGCGGTACGAGGCGCTGTTGCGAGCCAGGTCGCCGCCGATGCCGCGCACGGCGGCGCGCAGGAACGGCACGGCCTGTTTCGGCTGCTCGGCCCGTACGTACATGTCCGCCGTCGCGTAGTCGACCTCGAACGGGCCGACGAACCGGGCCCACTTCGGCACCTCGGCATCCGTGTCCGCGCGCCCCTGGTGTCTGACGGCCCGACTCAGTGCGCGGCGCGCCCCGGACAGGTCTCCCGCGTGGGTCGCGACGTTCGCATCACGCAGCGCGATCACAAGGTGCACCGTGTGACCGGCGCCCGCGCGCGTGGCGAGCCGGTACGCGTTCTCGACCGCGCTCGCCGCCTCCCATGCTCGCTCCGCCTTGATCGCGAGAAGCACCAGCGTCTCGAGCACGGAAATCTGTAGCACCGGATTATCGACAAGTTGCGCCGCGGCGAGCGCTTCCATGCAGGCGGCGCGCCCCTGATCAATGCGACCACCGTCGTAGCCATACCAAGCCCGGTGGCCATGCAGCTCGGCAAGCATCGTCTGCAACTCGCGACCAATGCGGCTGGTGCACGAGGCAGCGCCGAGAGCGTCCGTAATCTCACCATCGATACGGCCCGCCTGCGCCATAGCCGGCACGCTGCCCGCCGTATGGTCCGTCTGGTACAGGCCGTCGAGCCTCGACCGCAGGCGGGTGATATCGGACATACCGATCCGCGGCCCCGGTCGAACAGGAACAAGGGTCGCTGCGGCGAGTGCCCCAGCGTCGGCGACGAACGTTCTCCGCTTCACCTCTCCAGCGTCGCTGATCGGCATAGCAACCGTCACACGGTGCTTCGGGACGTCGAACCCCATCTCGGCCAACGGCACGCCGAACATGGCTTCCAGCACAGCCTGCTGACCCGGGTGCGGCAGAGGCGGCGGCGTTTCTCGTTCCCACCGGCGCAGCTGTCGCTCACTGAGAGAAGCAGCGACCCCGAGGCGCGCCGCCTCCTCGATGAGCGCCGCCACGAACGACGCTTGTGTGTACCCGGCGGCCCGGCGTAACCGGGTCAGTTTGCTGATCGTCTTGCCCGCCATGCGCTCTCCTCGCGACCGCGGATTTCCTCCACACCGTACTTACTTGGATTAGTGCCGAGCATGAAAACGTCCGCCTAAACGTCCGGTCCCTCGACGCCCACAGCGCCCGCTCGAGCAGTGAACTGGTGGTGCACCACTTCGAGCTACGCAGAGAGGGGGCAAGACCTGAGCAAGTCCGTACGAGCGCACGCCGGACGGCCGGCGCAGGCTATCGGTGACCACATGAAGGGTCTGCCGCAGTGGCACCGGCGGGGTGAGCACGACATCACCGCGCACTCGCCGTCGCTTCAGCTGTTGAGGCGGGAGAGGACACCGAATCGTGAATACTCGTGTCGCTGCGCCCTGGTTCGCCGGACCGAGTCCGCTCGGAGAAAGCGGCTTCCGTACCGGCGTCGGCTGGCACCTGAAATGAGGTGGCCCGCGGCTGCGGCGCCGAGGTCACAACCGCGCACCTCGACAGCCGCACCGAGGTCATCCCCGAGGCTCACCTGCCTATCGAGTGGGCCGCGTACGCCGTGCGTAGCCCCGGGCTGCTCCGCGCCGTACAGGACGTCATCGGCAACGCCGTGGCCGTTGAGAACACCTTTCTCATGGTCAAGTGGCCGGGACGCGAGTTCCTGGTGCCCTGGCACCAGGACGGCACGAATGAGCACATGGACCTCGACCCCGAACGGTCGGTCGCCGCATGGCCCGGACGGCCCGCACGAGCACGGGGTGTGGCTGCCTCTTGATGCCGGTCAAGCCTGCTTGATGGACGTCCGTCTCATCCACCGCTCGGACAGCAACACCGCCGATGAGCCCCGCGTCGGTCTGAACGTTCGCTACGTCGCGCCCGGCGCCGTCCGGGCGCGCGGCGACTACAGCCCCAGCCTGTACCCGCTCACCGGATCGGGCTGGTAGCCCAACAAGGCTCCAATGGGAAAGAGAGGAGCACCAACCGTGACCATCCTCGAGACCGGCGCACCGCCGATCACCCGTGTGCGCGTCCTCACCGGCGACGACGCCGACCCCGCCCGCAGGGGCAGCAAGACGGTCATCGCGTTCAGTGACTGTCGCTACTACTGCCCCGACGCCGCCACTGTCGAACGGTGTGTCGAGCACCTGCGCGCCAGCGACGAGCGGCTTCGTTCCCGTCCTGAAGAGCAGATGCTGTGGGACTGGCAGTGCACCTACTTCGAAGCCGACACCGACAACACCAACGGCGGTGGGACAGTCATCCTCGGCGTCTCCTGGTACGACCGGGCGTTCTTCGACGACCGCCGCGACGCCTGGTTCGGCGCCATGCACACCCGCATCTACACGGAGATCGGCGTGCCCATGGAGGACGTCACCGTGGAGCACTGGCTCGCCCTCGAGGTGGCCCAGTGGAAGGCCGAGCCGCAGTCCGCGTAGCGGCTCGGCGCCAGCCTCCTGAACGGCCAGCCTCCCCGTAAGGCCCTCGGTCCCGCCGCGTCTGCACCCCGTGGCGGGACCGAGGCACGTACCCCGCTACTCCGCGACCACCGTGCGCCCACGGGCCGCCGTTTGCGCAGGCAGAGCCGAGTCCGGACGCAACACCTGAGAGGCGACGAGCAGCGCACCGAGCGCCGAGCCGGCCACGATGACCCCGCCCACCACGAATGCCCCGCGTGGCGAGGCGTCGACCAGGAACGGCAGCAGCAGCATTCCGGCCGTGCCACCGGCACGGATCAGGGTCTGATCCACGGACATGAGTCGCAGGCGCTCGGCGGGGGCGAATGCGCCAAGGCGCGCCCGCAAGGTGACGCTTGTAGCGGGGGTGACCAGACCGGTCACCCCGGCGAGCAGCACCAGCACGGGCAGACTCCGCACCAGCCCCATGCACCCCGTCGCTACGCCTTGAACCACCCACGCCGCGCAGTAGATGCCCATCCAGCCGCTCGAGCGCCGATTACTGGCAAGAGGATTACCCAGCAGCGCCCCGACACCCACAGCCGCGGTCACAAGCCCGTAAACGGCCGCCCCGGCGCCGTACCGGTCGGCAAGCAGCGCCGGCATGCCGACTGCCGTCACGGCCGAGCAGAACAGCGCGACGCCGTGCAGCCCGATCGCAAGTCCGACGCGGGGATGCGCGCGAATCGTCGGCCACGCTCGGGCCGACGGTCGCGCCCCGCCGGGCCGGTCCGCCTCCTCACCACCGGCCGTCATGGCGTAGCGCCGTGCCAGCCAGCCGAGCGCCACCGCGGACACCGCGAATGTCACCCCGTTCAGTGCGAAGAGCTGCACCTCGGAGACAACGAGCAGCAGCAGACCGATACTCGCCGGGCCCGCGATCCGGGCAATGCGTCCCGTGAGGTCGAACAGTCCCGTGACCTGTTGCACCCGCGCTGGCTCGACGAGATCCGGCACCAGGGCGCCGAGGTTCGGATCGAACAGCGCCCCGAGGGTGCCGAGCAGCAACACCCCGACGAGTAGGAGCGCTACGCCCGGCGCATCCGGTGACCACAGGAAGGGCAACGTGACCGCGACCAGCGCCCGCGCCGCGTCGACCCACGCCAGCCGCCCGAATGTCGAGAACCGTGCGACCGCATGGCGCCCGGCGGTGCCGAGCACGACGTATGGAAGCGACTCGACGACCGCGACCAGCCCCATGAGCGAGGCCGATCCGGTCGCGGCATAGACGACCCACATCACTGAGAGCGCGTACAGCCGATCCCCGAGCACGGAGAGGCTCTGCGCGAGCCACAGCACCAGTACAGACCGCTGCCGAAGCAGCCGCAGGTAGCTCACGTACCCTCCGAGCCGAGGCGTAGAGACCGGAAGCGCTCGCCCCGGTGGAACCGGCGCCCACCCTAGGCACCCCTGGGCGCATCGGGCCCGCTGTTCCCCGACACCTCACACGAATGCGGCAGGGCCCGCGCGACACAGATCGGCCCCGCCGTACGACCGATGCCGCAGGGCAGGAACGAGGGCCATCCCCTGTGCCCCGAGGGCACACCCAGGGCACAACAACCCGATCATCCGATCTTCACTCATTCGTGGGCTGCTCATCCGGCTCGAACTGCCGCGGCTACTCCTGGTGGGATGCTCCCTGCCACCTGTTCGATCACTGGGGGGCATCTTGTCGCAGCAACCGCTCGCCGAGCCAAAGGGCGGCAAAAAATGGAAGAAGGGCTGTGGTGGCTGCGCGGTCGCCGCAGCACTGATCGCGGTCATCCTCGTTGTCGCCGCGATCGCGTCGTCGGGGGGCGGCAAGGAATCTGCCGGAAAAACGGGCTCCGATTCCCGCGGTAGTGCCTCCGACGCCCCGGCGGCCACCAAGCCGCGGACGGTCTTGTCCGAGTCGGGCAACGGGATCAAATCGACTGCGAAGTTCACCGTCTCCGGCGACTGGGACCTTCGCTACACATTCGACTGCTCGTCATTCGGCAACTCGGGAAACTTCATTGTGTCGGAGGGCCAAGCGCTGGGCGCCGTGCTGGTGAATGCGCTGGCGGCGAAGGGCGACGATGTGACCCACCTGCACGACGGCGGCACCAAGCACTTGGAGATCAACTCAGAGTGCTCCTGGACCGTGCAGGTCGTCGACCTTCCCTGATGGGGAACGGGAGCGGATGGCGGGCTCCGCGGCCCGTCCTCAGCCCAGGGTCCGGGTCAGCCACTCCACCGCCTCCGCCGGCCCGGTGGCCACGGGTATCCCGGAGGGGGTGGGCGGGCGCTGGACGACGACCACCGGGATGCCCGCCTCGCGGGCGGCCGTCAGCTTTGCCGACGTCGCGGCCGCTCCGCTGTCCTTCGTCACCAGGACGTCGATGCGGTGGCGGCGCAGCAGGTCCGCTTCTCCTTCGGGGGTGAAGGGGCCGCGGTCGAGCAGGATTTCCGTGCGGGGCGGCATCGGGGTTCGGGGGCGTCGACGGAGCGGACCAGGAACCACCTATCCTCGAGGTGCGCGAAGGCCGCCAGGCCCATCCTGCCCGTGGTCAGGAAGACGCGTTCCCCCAGTGCGGGCAGCGCGTCCGCCGCCTCGGCCAGGGAACCGACCGGGTGCCAGTCGTCGCCCGGGCCCGCGACCCAGCCGGGCCTGCGGACGGCCAGCAGGGGAACGCGGACGGCGGCGGCCGCCCGCGCCGCGTTGAAACTGATCGTGCCGGCGAAAGGATGGGTGGCGTCGATGAGCGCGTCCACCTGCTGCTCGCGCAGCCACCGGGCGAGGCCCTCGGGCCCCCCGAACCCTCCGATCCGCACCCGCCCCGCCGGCAGCCGCGGCTCGGCGACGCGTCCGGCGAGCGAGCTGGTCACGCGCAGCGCGGGGTCGGCCGCCAGGTCGGCCGCGAGGCGGCGCGCCTCGGTCGTGCCGCCCAGGATCAGGATGTGGCGCACGGCGCCGTTCACGATCTGCCGCCCTTCCGTCGTCGTCCGGTCGGCCCAGCCTACGGTCGGGGGCGGCCGTGACTGACGCCGAGGCCGTCGGCGGGCGCACCGCCCAGCTCAAGCACACCGGGATGCGCCACGGCTGGACCACGGGCGCCTGCGCGACCGCCGCCACCACGGCCGCCTACACCGCGCTGCTGACCGGCGAGTTCCCCGACCCGGTGACGATCACGCTGCCCAAGGGGCAGACCCCGGCCTTCGCGCTCGCCGCCGAGGAGAAGAGCGCCGGGCGGGCCATGGCCGCCATCGTCAAGGACGCCGGGGACGACCCGGACGTCACCCACGGCGCGCTGATCCGCGCCTCGCTGCGGATCCTGCCGGCCGGTTCCGGCGTGGTCTTCCGGGCGGGCCCCGGGGTGGGCACGGTCACCCGGCCGGGGCTGCCGCTGGACGTCGGCGAGCCCGCGATCAATCCGGTGCCGCGGCAGATGATGCGCGACCACGTGGCCGAGGTCGCCGCCCGGCACGGCGGCACCGGCGACGTCGAGATCGAGGTCTCGGTCGACCACGGCGAGGAGATCGCCCGCTCCACCTGGAACCCGCGCCTGGGCATCCTGGGCGGCATCTCCATCCTGGGCACGACGGGCATCGTGGTGCCCTACTCCTGCTCGGCGTGGATCGACAGCATCCGCCGCGGCGTGGACGTCGCCCGGGCGGCCGGGCGCCGCCATGTCGCGGGCTGTACGGGCTCGACGTCCGAGAAGGTCGCGGTCGCCGTGCACGGGCTGCCCGAGGACGCGCTGCTGGACATGGGGGACTTCGCGGGGGCGGTGCTGAAGTACATCCGCCGGCACCCGGTGGACCGGCTCACCATCGCCGGCGGCTTCGCCAAGCTCTCCAAGCTGGCGGCCGGCCATCTTGATCTGCACTCGGCCCGTTCGCAGGTGGACAAGGCGTTCCTCGCCTCCCTGGCCCGCCGGGGCGGGGGTGACGACGGCCTCGCGGCCGCCGTCACCGACGCCAACACGGGTCTGGAGGCCCTGCGCCTGTGCGAGGCGGCGGGCGTCCCGCTCGGCGATCTCGTCGCCGCCACCGCCCGGGACGAGGCCCTGGCGGTGCTGCGCGGCGCGCCCGTCGCGGTCGACGTCATCTGCATCGACCGCGCGGGCGTGATCGTGGGTCGCGCGGACCCACGGGGGCGGTGACCCCTACCGGTTCACCGGGCCGAGCGAGGCCCGGGCCGCCGTCGGCGCCGTCGTGCCGCAGAACGCCCCCTCGAAGACGTTCTCGAAGGGTGCGCTCTGCTGGAGCCAGTCACCGTTGATGTTGAAGGCGAGCGCGGTGTTGCCGTCGCGGGTGGTGGCGGCCCCTGACAGCGAGCCCCACACGACGCCGTCGTGGCCCCAGACGGTCGTCCCGCAGGACAGCGCGCGGGACATGATGCCGAGGCCGTAACCGAAGTGCTGGCCGGTCGGCACCGTCGTGAGCATCTCGTTCAACTGCGCGGCCGGCAGCACCCTGCCCTGCATCAGCGCGGCGTAGAAACGGTTGAGGTCGCCGGAGGTGCTGACGATCTCGCCCGTGGCGCCGGACCAGGAGGGACGGTAGTAGGTGGCGTCGTAGATCTCCTTCACGGGGGTGGAGAAGAAGAGCTTCGAGTAACCCACCGGATGCGTGCCCGGCAGGGCCGGGTCGGTGCCGGGGAAACGGGTCTCCGTCAGGCCCAGCGGCTTGACGATGCGGCGGTCGATCTCGCTCGCGTAGGAGTTCCCGGTGACCTTTTCGATGACCATGCCGGCCAGGACGAAGCCCGTGTTGGAGTAGCTCCAGCCCTTGCCCGGTTCGAAGTCGGGCTTCTGGCTGAGCCCGATGGCCACGATGTCCTGCGGGGTCATGACGTCGTAACGGTGCCGGTAGAAACCGGAGCCGTTCATCGCCGTGTCCCACTCCTCGGTCGACACCATGTCGTGAATGCCGCTGGTGTGGTTGAGGAGTTGACGGACCGATATTTTGTTTCCGTCGTAGCCGTTGCCCTGCACCACTCCGGGCAGCCAGCGCTCGACCGAGTCGTCCAGGCGCAGCCTGCCCTCGGACTCCAGCTGCAGCAGCGTGGTGGCGACGAAGGTCTTGGTGATGCTGCCGGCCCTGAAGTGGTCGGCGGTGGTGCGTCGTTGCTTGGTGTACGTGTCCGCGTAGCCCGATTTGCCGAACCAACTGGAGGCCGACGTACGGATTTCCGCGCCCACACCCGGCATCCCGGCGGCGACGAGGCCGTCGAGAGCCTGCTGCGTCGCGGTACGGGAAGCCGTTTCCCCCGCCGGCGTCGCGGCCGAGGCCGGACCCGCCGCGAGGACACCGCCGGCGACGGCCAACGCCGCCGTTAACGCGACAAGCCTGCCACGCATCCGCGATGTGTACTTCGACATGAACATCCCCTTAGGAAATGTGCGGCCCTGGCCCTGCCACGGCTACATGATCTTCCGAGGGAACCCTCACGACAAGGGGTCGGCGGCATGACCAGGCACACATCCGCGGGCCGTTTACCGCCCTAATTCCGCACTGTCCGACCGCAGTTGTCCCGGTCCCGGGTCGCCGAGTACAGGAAGCTGTCGGGGAACTGCCCGGCCGCCAGCGTGCGGCCGACGAGGATCACCGCGGTGCGCACCACGCCCGCCGTCCGCATCTGTTCCGCAATGTCGGCGAGGGTGCCGCGCAGGACGATCTCGTCGGGGCGGCTGGCCATCGCGACGACCGCCGCCGGGCAGTCGGGCCCGTAGTGCGGGAGCAGTTCGGCGACGACGCGGTCCGCGTGGCGGGCGGCCAGGTGGAGGACGATCAGGGCGCCGCTGCGGCCGAGGGTGGCCAGGTCCTCGCCGGGGGGCATGGGGGTGGCCCGCTGGGCCACGCGGGTGAGGATGACCGTCTGGCCGACGGTGGGGACGGTCAGCTCACGGCCGAGCGCGGCGGCCGCGGCCGCGAAGGCGGGGACGCCGGGCACGATCTCGTACGGGATGCCGTGCTCGTCCAGGCGGCGCATCTGCTCGGCCACGGCGCTGTACACCGAGGGGTCGCCGGAGTGCAGGCGGGCGACGTCCTGGCCGGACGCGTGGGCCCGGACGAACTCGGCGGTGATCTCGTCGAGGTTCAGGTGGGCGGTGTCGACGAGGCGGGCGTCCGGCGGGCACTCGGCGAGGAGTTCGGCCGGTACGAGGCTGCCGGCGTAGAGGCAGACGCCGCAGCGGGCCAGGGTCCGGGCGCCGCGGACCGTGATGAGGTCGGCCGCGCCGGGGCCGGCGCCGATGAAGTACACGGTCATGGGTGCCTCCTGGGGTCGGGGTGGGGTGGTTGTGGGGGCGGGGCCGGGGCGGGACGGGCCCTTCCGGGGCTGGAATATTTACGGCCCCTGCCAACCGGGTCAGCTTGCCCGGCCGGCAGCCGCAAATATCCCTTACGCCCTCCTCCAGGGCCCGTCCCGCCCCGGCCCCTCCTGTCCGTCCGTCGGCTTGGCCACCGACCACTGCGTCACCGGCATGGCCTGCCGCCAGCCCGTGAAGCCTCCGACGGGCACCGCGTGCGCGACGGCCAGGCGCGTCAGGTCGCCGCCGTGGCGGCGGTACCAGTCCGTCAGCAGGGCCTCGGACTCGAGCGTGACCGTGTTCGCCACCAGGCGCCCCCCGGGCCGGAGCCCGTCCCAGCAGGCCTCCAGCAGGCCGGGGGCCGTCAGGCCGCCGCCGATGAACACCGCGTCGGGAGCGGGCAGGCCGGCCAGGGCCGCGGGGGCGGCGCCGGTGACCACGCGCAGCGCCGGCACGCCCAGGGCGTCGGCGTTACGGGCGATGCGCCCGGCCCGTACGGGGTCGCGTTCCACGGTGACGGCCCGGCAGGAGGGGTGGGCGCGCATCCACTCGATGCCGATGGAGCCGGAGCCGCCGCCCACGTCCCACAGCAGTTCGCCGGGCGCGGGAGCGAGGGCGGCGAGTGTCGCCGCTCGTACGTGCCGCTTCGTCAGCTGGCCGTCGTGCTCGAACGCCTCGTCCGGCAGGCCGGGGGTGAGGGGGATGCGCAGCGCGCTCGGGTCGCGACGGCAGTCGACCGCTATGACGTTGAGCGGGGCGCCGGGTGGGTGGTGCCAGTCGTGCGCCGTGTCCGTGAGGTGGCGTTCCCGGTTCCCGCCCAGGTGTTCCAGTACCGTCATCCGGCTTGGGCCGTAGCCGCGTTCGCGCAGCAGTCCTGCCACCTCGGCCGGGGTGTCCTCGCCCGCGCTGAGCACGAGGAGGCGCCTGCCGTCGTGCAGGGCCGCGGACAGCGCGCCCAGGGGGCGGCCCACCAGGCTGATCACGTCGGTGTCGTGGAGGGGCCAGCCCAGGCGGGCGCAGGCGTACGAGACGGACGAGGGGTGCGGCAGGACGCGCAGCCGGTCGGCGCCGAGGATCTCGGCGAGGGTGCGGCCGATGCCGTAGAACATGGGGTCGCCGCTGGCCAGGACGCAGACGCGGCGTCCGGCGTGCTCCGACAGCAGGCCCGGGACCGCCGGGCGCAGCGGGGACGGCCAGGCGACGCGCTCGGCCGGGCAGTCGGTGGGCAGCAGGTCCAGCTGGCGGGGGCCGCCGATGATCACTTCGGCCGCGCGCAGCGCCTCCCGGGAGGTGGGGGCCAGGCCGGGCCAGCCGTCGGCGCCGATGCCTACGACCGTCACGGGGACAGGGCTCACGGGGCGTACCTCGGAATTCGCGGTGTATGGGGGCATCGGAACTCTACTGACCTGCGGAGACGGCATCACTCCCGGGACCTTGTTGCATAAGATGTGCAATTACTAGAGGAAGGCAGGAGGCGCGCTCGTGAGGCGTTCACCGGTGGTGCTGGGTATCGAGTCGTCCTGCGACGAGACCGGCGCGGGTCTCGTCCGGGACGGGAAACTGCTGGGCCACGCCGTGGCCTCGAGCATGGACGAGCACGCCCGGTACGGGGGTGTCGTGCCGGAGATCGCCGCTCGGGCGCATGTCCACGCTGCCGCCCCCGTGGTGCGGGCCGCGTTGGACGATGCGGGGTTGGAGATGGGGGACATTGACGCCGTCGCCGTCACCACCGGGCCCGGGCTTTCCAGTGCTCTGCAGGTCGGTGTCGCCGCGGCGAAGGGGGTGGCCTACTCGTTGGGTGTCCCTCTTTATGGCGTGCACCATCTCGCCGGGCACGTGGCCGCCGACACCCTCGAGCACGGGCCGTTGCCGAATCCCTGCATGGTGCTGATCGTCTCCGGTGGGCACACCTCGCTGCTGCTCGTGCGGGATCTGGCGCGGGATCCGATCGTCCATCTCGGGGACACCCTCGACGACGCCGCCGGTGAGTGCTTCGACAAGGTGGCCCGCGTCTTCGGGCTGCCCTATCCCGGCGGTCCTGCCGTCGACCGGGCGGCTCGTGAAGGGAATCCGCGGGCGGTGGCCTTCCCGCGGCCGCTGACCGGGCCGCGGGACGATCCTTATGCCTTCTCCTTCTCGGGGCTGAAGACGGCCGCCGCCCGGTGGGCCGAGGGGCATCGCGCGGCCGGGCGTGAGCTGCCCGTCGCGGACGGGGCCGCGTCGCTGCAGGAGGCCGTGGCCGATGTGCTGACGCGCAAGGCCGTCGGCGCGTGCCGGGAGCACGGCGTGGGCACGCTGGTCGTGGTCGGCGGCGTGGCCGCGAACTCGCGGGTGCGGGCGCTGGCGCAGGAGCGCTGCGATGCTGCGGGCATCGAGCTGCGCGTCCCGCCGCTGCGGCTGTGCACCGACAACGGCGCGATGATCGCCGCCGTCGGCGACCTGCTGGTGCGGGCGGGAGTCGAACCCGCGCCGCTCGACGTGTCCATCGATCCGTCCGCGCCCCTGGAATTCGCGACGCTTCACCCCGTGGCCCGCACCGTCCGCGTCGCCTGATCGGAGTCCCCTGTGCGTACCGCCGACATCCGCAGCCGCTTCCTCGACTTCTTCGCCGCGCGCGGTCACACCGTGGTGCCCAGCGCGCCGCTGCCCACGCCCGACCCGACGCTGCTGTTCGTCAACGCGGGCATGGTCCCCTTCAAGCCGTACCTGACGGGCGAGGCGTCCCCGCCGTGGCCGCGCGCGACCAGCGTGCAGAAGTGCGTACGGACGCTGGACATCGAGGAGGTCGGCAGGACCACCCGGCACGGCTCGTTCTTCCAGATGAACGGGAATTTCTCGTTCGGGGACTACTTCAAGGAGGAGGCCATCGCCTTCGCCTGGGAGTTGTCCGTCTCCGCTGTCGAGGACGGTGGGTACGGGCTCGATCCCGAGCGGATCTGGGCCACCGTCCATCATTCCGACGACGAGGCCGCCGTGCTGTGGCGGCGCATCGCGGGGCTGCCCGAGGAGCGGATCGTCCGCCGGGGCGACGAGGACAACTTCTGGTCCATGGGCGTTCCGGGGCCGTGCGGTCCCTGCTCGGAGCTGTACTACGACCGGGGGCCGGCCCTCGGCCGCGCGGGCGGGCCGGCCGTGGACGAGGACCGGTACATGGAGTTCTGGAACCTCGTCTTCATGCAGTACGAGCGGGGCGAGGGCGCCGGCAAGAGCGGCTATCCGATCCTGGGCGAGCTGCCGCGCCGCAACATCGACACCGGCATGGGCCTGGAGCGCATGGCCACCCTGCTGCAGGGTGTCGACAATCTGTACGAGATCGACGAGACGCGGCCCGTGCTCGACCGGGCAGCGGAACTGACGGGTGTGCGGTACGGGGCCGATCACCTGGCGGACGTGCGGCTGCGGGTCGTCGCCGACCATGTGCGCACCGCCCTGATGCTGCTCGCCGACGGCACGGCGCCCGGCAACGAGGGGCGCGGGTATGTGCTGCGACGCGTGCTGCGCCGGGCCGTGCGGTCGGTGCGGCTGCTGGGGTACCAGGACCCGGCCCTTCCGGAGCTGCTGCCCGCCGCCCGGGACTGTATGAAGCACAGCTATCCGGAGGTGGCCGAGGAGTTCGACCGCATCTCCCAGCAGGCCTACGCCGAGGAGGACGCCTTCCGGTCGACGCTGCGGCAGGGGACAACCGTGCTGGACACGGCCGTGGCCGAGGTCAAGGCACGCGGCGGTCACCTGCTGCCGGGCAGGCAGGCGTTCCTGCTGCACGACACCTACGGCTTCCCCATCGACCTGACCCTGGAGATGGCCGAGGAGCAGGGCGTCGAGGTCGACCGTGAGGGTTTCACCTCCCTGATGACCGAGCAGCGCGAGCGGGCCCGCGCGGACGCCCGGGCCCGTAAGTCGGGCGGCGCGCTCGACACGTCCGTGCTGCGGCCGGTGCTGGACGCCCACGGGCCGACGGACTGGCGGGCCTACGACGCGCTGGAGACGGAGTCGCGGGTGCTGGCCCTGCTGGGGACGGGCGGGCCGGTGACGTCCGTACGCACAGGCGGGATCGCCACCGCTGTCCTGGACCGCACGCCCTTCTACGCCGAGTCGGGCGGCCAGGACAGCGACGCGGGTGCGCTGACCGGCGCGTCGGTGGAGGCTGAGGTGCTGGACGTGCAGCGGCCCCTGCCGGGGCTGGTGGTCCATCAGGTCCGGGTGACAGCAGGCGAGTTGGCGGTGGGCGACGCCGTACGGGCGGCCGTCGACCCGGAGTGGCGGCTGGGCGCCCGCCAGGCGCACTCGGGCACCCATGTGCTGCACGCCGCGCTGCGGCAGGTCCTCGGCCCGACGGCCCTGCAGGCCGGTTCGTACAACCGGCCCGGCTATCTGCGGCTGGACTTCCCCTGGCGCGGCCCGCTCGGGCCGGTCGCGCGCGGCGAGGTCGAGGAGGCGGCGAACCGCGCGCTGCGGCGGGACCTGCCGGTGGACGTGCGGTGGATGTCGCTGCCCGAGGCCAAGGAGCTGGGCGCGCTGGCGCTGTTCGGCGAGACGTACGGCGAGCGGGTGCGGGTGGTCGAGATCGGCGGGGCGTGGTCGCGCGAGCTGTGCGGCGGCACGCACGTCGCGCACGCGGCCCAGGTGGGCGTGGTGGCGCTGACGGCGGAGTCGTCGGTGGGGGCCGGGATGCGGCGGCTGGAGGCCGCGACGGGCTTCGAGGGCTTCGGCTACCTGGCGCGCGAGCGCGACCTGGTCTCCCGGCTGGCGGAACAGCTCCAGGCGCCGCGCACGGGGCTGCCGGAGCGGGTGGCCGGCCTGCTGGAGCGGCTGAAGGCCGCGGATCAGCGGGCGGAGGAGCTGCGCGGGCGCGCGGCGCTCGCCCGGGCGGCGGAGCTGGCCGCGGCGGCGACGGACGTGGGCGGCACGCTGATGGTGACGGCGACCACGGACGCGGACGCGCGTGCTCTGGCGCTGGCCGTGCGGGACCGTCTGCCGGAGGCCCGGCCGGGCGTGGCAGCGATCGGGGCGACGGCGGGCGACGGCGGCAAGGCGGTCGTGACCATCGCCTTGAACGGGGCGGCCGTCACGGCGGGCCTGTCGGCCGCCGCGCTGGTGAAGTCCCTGCTGGGCGGCCGCGGCGGCGGCACGGCCGAGGTGGCCCAGGGCGGCGGGCTCGCGGCGGGCGCGCTCGCGGCGACGCTGGACGCCCTGCGGGGGATGCTGCCCTGATCGTTCCTCCGGACGGGCCGGTACGGCCCGTCCGGAGTCGCTGCTACCAGTTGGACTTGCGGTAGTCCTTCAGGAAGCAGCCGAAGAGGTCCTCGCCCTGCTCGCCGCGGACGATCGGGTCGTAGACCCGCGCCGCGCCGTCCACCAGGTCGAGCGGGGCGTGGAAGCCCTCCTGGGCCAGCCGCAGCTTGTCGTAGTGCGGGCGCTCGTCGGTGATCCAACCGGTGTCGACCGAGGTCATGAGGATCTTGTCGGTCTGGAACATCTCCTGGCCGCTGGTCCGGGTCACCATGTTCATCGCGGCCTTGGCGGCGTTGGTGTTCGGGTGCCCCGCGCCCTTGTAGCCGCGGCTGAACACGCCCTCCATGGCAGAGACGTTGACGACGTACGCGCGACCGCTGGCCGCCCGCCGGGCCGCCTCGGCCATCGCCGGGCGCAGCGCGCTGATCAGGATGAACGGCGAGGTGTAGTTGCACAGCTGGGTTTCGAGCAGCTCGACCGGGGAGATCTGGTCGATGGTCTGCACCCAGGTGTTGGTCTCGACGACGTCCGGCAGCAGGCCGCCGGCGTCGATGGCGGTGCCGTCGAGGTGCCGTTCGAGGCTGGCGTTGCCCGCGACCAGGGCGAGGTCGGCGACCTTCTGAGCGTCCAGGCCGCTCGCGCCCAGCGGCAGCGCCGCCAGGCCGTCGACCGCGCCGGAGTTGAAGGCGCCGATGACGTGGTGGGCGGGCAGCTCGCCGACGGGCAGCGGGGCGCCCTCGCCCTCGACCAGTGCGGCGTACGCGCTGGGCAGCCGGCGCACGGTCTGGGTGGCGTTGTTGATCAGGATGTCCAGCGGGCCGGCCTCGGCGACCTGCTCGGCGAGCGCGACGGCCTGGGCCGGGTCGCGCAGGTCGATGCCCACGACCTCCAGGCGGTGCATCCAGTCCGCCGAGTCCTCCATCGCCTTGAAGCGGCGGATGGCGTCCTTGGGGAAGCGGGTGGTGATCGTGGTGTGGGCGCCGTCACGCAGCAGCCGCAGCGCGATGTACATGCCGATCTTGGCCCGGCCGCCGGTGAGCAGCGCACGCTTGCCCGTGAGGTCGGCGCGGGCGTCGCGCCTGGCGCGGTTCTCGGTCGCGCAGCCCGGGCAGAGCTGGTGGTAGAAGTAGTCGACCTCGACGTACCGCGTCTTGCAGACGTAGCAGGAGCGCGGGCGCTGGAGTATCCCGGCGATCCGGCCGGCCTCGGTGATCGAGGACGGCAGGATGCCCTCGGTCTCGTCGTCGATGCGCTCGGCGGAGCCGGTGGCGGTGGCCTCGGTGACCTGCTTGTCGTTGGCGGTCTTGGCGGCGCGGCGCTCCTGGCGGCGGCGCTGCTTCACCGTCCGGTAGATCCCGGCGGTGGCGCGCCGGACCGCGATCGCGTCGGGGTGGTCGACCGGAAGCCGGTCGAGTTCCTCGAGGACGCTCAGGCACATCGCCATGCGATCCGGGGCTATGCCCGGGGTGTCCGTGTCCGACGGGTGGCCTGCACCGTCGAGGTGTTCTTCAGTGACGGTCATGACCGCTGTCGTTTCCCAGTCCGCTTGTGAGACAAATGTTCCAGGAAACTGTACGTAGGCGAACCCGGCAGCGCCAAACCCGTGATCGTTCCGGGCCGGAGGGCGACCGCCCCGGCGGGCTGGGCCGGTCTTCCGCGGCGGTCGGCCGGAACCGCGTGAAGCGGTGCGGAAGTGCCGGAATCCGATTTTTCAACCACCATACATTACATCCGACTTATTGGCCTTTCCGGGTTAATTACGTGTCATGAGGCCCATATTGGCCCATCTCTTACTGAAACGGCGGCCACAATTGCCTCTCAACACCCCTTAGAAAGGTTTAGCCATGTCGCGTATCGCCAAGGCAGCCGTCCTGACCGCCGCCGTCGGCACGACCCTCACCGGTGCCACCGGTCTCGCCGTCGCCGACTCCGGCGCGCAGGGTGCGGCTGTGGGCTCCCCCGGCGTCATCTCCGGCAACGTCATCCAGGTCCCGATCCACATCCCGATCAACCTCTGCGGGAACACGATCGACATCGTCGCCCTGCTGAACCCGACGTTCGGCAACACCTGCGTCAACACCTGACCTTCGCCCTACCCTGAGCGCGCGCGTCAACAGCCGGACCGCGCGCCGCGTGGGAAAGGGGTCACAGTCAGCCGCCGGATCCCTCTCCCGTGCGTTCGTGGCGCCCACCGACCTCCTGGTGGGCGCCACTGCCGTGTCCGCCCCCGGCCGCCGGGTCGGCCTCGCCGCCCTCGGGGCCGGAGCGCTGGTCGTGCTGGGCGCCCGGCAGGTCGGGGATCTCGACGATCGGCGGCAGGTCGGGGGTCAGGTGCGAGTGGTTGGACTCCATGGTTCGGCCCTGCCTTGCTGTGGGAGGTGGCGCGGGCGCCGTGATGCCGCCCGTGAGGGGGGAATCAGGCAGCCGCGAGCAGCTGCCGGCGCAGCCGGGCGCAGGTGCGGCTGAGGATGCGGGAGATCTGCATCTGGGAGACGCCGAGGCGGGCGCCGATCTGCTGCTGGGTGAGGTTGCCGAAGAAACGCCAGTACAGGACGTACTTCTCCCGCTCCGGCAGCGCGTCCAGGAGCGGCTTGAGGGACTGCCGGTCGATCACCAGCTCCAGCGCCCGGTCGCAGCGGCCGAGGGTGTCGGCGAGCGGGAGCTCGTCCGAGCCGGCCACCGTGTGGTCGAGGGAGAGGGTGTGGTGCACGCCGTCGGCGTCCAGTCCGCGCCGCACCTCCTCCTCCGACAGGCCCGTCTCCGCCGCCAGCTCGGCCACGGTGACGTCGGAGCCCGCGCCGAGCTGCTCCAGGCGGGCCGCCGCGGCGCGCACGGCGGCCCGCAGCTCCTGGTCCCTGCGGGGGATGTGCAGGGACCACACATGATCGCGGACGTGCCGTTTGAGCTCGCCGTTGATGGTGGGGATGGCGAACGACTCGAAGGCGTGGCCGAGCCGTGGGTCGTAGCGGTCCACGGCGTGCACCAGGGCCAGCGCGGCCACCTGGCGCAGGTCCGCCGGGCTCTCGCCGCATTTGCGGAAGCGCATGCTGACCCGCTCGGCCATCGGCAGCCAGGCGGCGATCACGTCCTGCCGCAGCCGGTCGCGCTCCGGTCCGGGGGGAAGGGCCGCGAGGCGGGTGAAGACTTCCGCGGTGTCGGCCGTCTCGCCGTCGTGGCCTCGGGCGTCGCGGGCGGATGGGCGGGGCGTCGGCTCAGCCATGGTCACGGTGGTCCCCTCGCTCGTGCGTCAAGGAGTCGCCTGCCGGCCGGAGGACCTTCCGGGGCGTGCGGGTGCCCTCGCGTCCCGTCCGCGAACGGGGGAAGGGGCGCCGCTGGGCCGGGGGCCGGCCGGGGTCGGCCACGGTGGTCTCAGCATGCCTCCGGCCTGCGCTTCCCGCGACTCGGAGCGGCCGCGCGGTGACGTGGCGTGATGCCCGGCGGAACGTCCCGGTGGGGCGGGGCCGGGGCGGTCGGGGCCGTCCGGGGTGAGAAGCTGCCGGAGCGGGGAAGGGGCCGGTGGTCCTGGTGAGCGAGGACGACGCGGCGACGTTCTGACGGGTGAGGGCATATGTACGACGTACTGGTGGTGGGCTCGGCCAACGCCGATCTGACGGTCCGGGTGGACCGTCGGCCGGGGCCGGGCGAGACCGTGCTCGGCACGGACCTGGTGGAGTCGGCCGGCGGCAAGGGCGCCAACCAGGCCGCGGCGGCGGCCCGCCTCGGGGCCCGTACGGCCCTGCTGGCCCGGGTCGGTGACGACGCGTTCGGCGAGCTGCTGCTGGACGCCCAGCGGGACGCGGGCACCGAGCTGCGGCACGTCCTGGTGGAGAAGGGGGCCCGCACGGGCACCGCGATGATCGTGGTCGGCCCGGACGGCGACAACTCCATCGTCGTCTCCCCCGGCGCCAACGCGGCCCTCTCCCCCGCCGACGTCACGGCCGCCCGCGAGGTGATCGCCGCCTCGGCCGTCCTCTCGCTCCAGCTCGAGGTGCCCGAGCGGACCGTACGGGCGGCGGTCGCCGTCGCCGCGGAGACGGGCACCCGCGTCGTCCTCAACCCCTCGCCGGCGCCGGAGGTGCTCGATCCGGCGCTGCTGGCCGCGGCCGACCCGCTCGTCGTCAACGAGCACGAGGCCCGGCGGCTGTCGGGCCTCCCGGACGGCGACCCGGGGCGGCGGGCCGCCGCGCTGCGGGACCTCGGCGCCCGGTCGGTCGTGGTCACCCTCGGCGCGCAGGGCGCGCTCGCGCTGGACGCGGACGCCGCCGAGCCGGCGTCGGTGCCGGGCGTCGAGGTCGAGGTGGTGGACACCACCGGCGCCGGGGACGCCTTCACGGGCGCGCTGGCCGCCCGGCTGGCCCGGGGCGCCTCCCTGGCGGAGGCGGCCCGCTTCGCGGTGCGGGTGGGGGCGGCGTCGGTGACGCGGGAGGGCGCGCAGCCGTCGTACCCGACGGCCGAGGAGCTGTGACCGGCCCTAGGGCGTATCCGATGGGTCGGTGACCGGCCGCCCTCAGCGCACCGTCTGCCGTGGGACGAGGTCCAGCGCCTCCTTGGCGCCGGAGCCCCGCTCGGCGAGCGCCGCGAGCTCGCCGACGGCCCGCTCCTCGCCCAGGGTCGCGGCGGCCCGCAGATGGCGCCGGGCCTGCCCGAGGCGGTGCAGCGTCAGATGGAGGCGGCCCAGGGCCAGATGGGCCTCGGCCGCCGGTCCCGTGGCGCCCGCTCCCTCGGCCGCGCGCAGCGCGTCCCGCAGCGCCTGCTCCGCCTCATCGAAGAAGCCGTCGTCCGCCAGGCCGCGGCCCACCGTCAGCAGGGCCTCGCACACCGTCCGGCGCCGTGCCTCGAGGCGGGCCGCCGCGGTCTCGGTCAGCCGCCCGCCCACGCCCTCCAGGGCGGGCCCGCTCCACAGGTCCAGCGCGCCGCCGTAGAGGACGCCGGCCCGCCGGGCCTCGCCGCGCGCGGCGGCGCGGTCGGCTGCGGCGACCAGGTCGTCGAACTCGCGGACGTCGAAGCCGGCCCGCTCGGTGCACAGCCGGTAGCCCGAACGCGTGCCGGCGATGAGCGTGCCGCTGTGCCCGGCGGCCCGGAAGGCCTTGCGCAGGGCCACGACGTCCAGCGCGACCCTCGCCCGCGCGGAGAGCGGGGCCCGCTCGCCCCAGACCGCGTCGACCAGGGTGGCGACGGGCACCATGCGGCCCCGGGCCAGGACGAGCAGCGAGAGGATGACGCGCTGTCTGCGGCCGGTGACGGTGACGCGTTCGTCGCCGACACTCGCCGAGACCGGTCCGAGGAGGCTGAAGGAGACCGCGTCGGGGTGGACGCCCATGATGGTCACGGCATTCCCCCGGCCCGGCGGTCGAGCTCGCTCGCGAAGCGCAGCCAGGCCTCGGCGCTGTGCCGGGCCGCCTGGGCCACGGCGGCGTGGCGGTGCGGTGGCACGGCGTCGACGAGCCGGCGCCATCGCTCGCCGCCCATGCCGTGGACGCTGAGCAGGTTGAGCAGGGCCCGGCCGCCCTCGGTGAAGCGGAGCGAGGGGTCGGAGCGCAGGGTCCGCAGGAGCGGTTCGGTGCTCACCGCGGCGGCAGCGGCAGCCGCCACGGGCCCGGGAACGCCGGCCCGCTGGGTGGTGTTGGCGGCTTTCGCGGCCACTGCGACGGTTCGTACGGCGGGCTCGGCGGGCGTGCCCCGGCTCTCGGCGTCGCGCAGCTTCTTCGGCACCGGGTCGAGTCCCTGGAGCAGCCGCATGCGGACGTCGCGGGCGGTGCCGACGGCGATGCCGGCCATGCCCGCGATCTCGCGGAGGCTGGCCTGCGGCCTGGCGGCGATGAGGGCGCCGGCCCGGCGGCGGCCCTCGGCGGCGTTGAGCGGCCGGACGCGGCCGTCGCGGCCGGTGCGGGCGGGCGGCTGCGGGCCGGTGTCGGCCGACCGCCGGCGCACGGCGGCCACCGTGCTGGCGGCGAGGCCCGTCGCCGAGGCGATCAGGCGGTCCGACCAGTGCGGATGGCTGCGGATGATGCGCTCGGCGGCGGCCGACCGGTCGGCCTGCGAGAGCGGCAGCCCGTGCAGGATGTTCGCCCTGACCGCGTAGACGAACGCGTCGTCGGGACTGCCGTCGAAGAACCGGACCGCGATCCGCTCATCCCCCCGTAGACGAGCGGCTCGCAGCCGGTGCATGCCGTCGACGACCCGCAGGGTGGTGCGGTGCACGACGATGGCAGGCAGGGGTACGTCCAGCGCGGCGAGCGTCTGGACGTGCCGGAGGTCCTCGCCTGCCACCCGTGGGGAGTCCGCGGGTAACAGCGCGTCGGGAGAAAGCAAGGCGAACTGCTGCTGCTTCGGTTCCGGAACCGTCACGGCACCCCCTCCAGATGGACCTCCGGCCACGGCGGATCGCGCACTCGGGGGAGGCGGGCGTCTGGAACCCTCCTCCTCCAACTGGTGACTGATCGCCCTCGCGGGCCATCCAACACCAGTCGATCCGCCGACAGACAGGAAGCTAAGTACCGACCCCCGCCTCTGTCAACCGCATTGGATGCGCTGGCACATGGGCCCGTGCGGGGCCCCTTAAGCTAGATTGACGGCAGGAGGGAGGTGCGATCATGAACGACCCCGACGCTTCGGCGGAGCCCACGCTGGCCGACAAACTCAACCACCTGTTCCGCACGGTGGTTCCGGCCGGCCGGGAGCCGTACAGCACGGAAGAAGTGGCACGCGCGATCACCGCGGGAGGCGTCCCGATCTCCGGCAGCTACATCTGGCTGCTGCGCAAGGGTCAGCGAAACAATCCGACACTGCGGCATGTGGAGGCGCTGGCGAAGTTCTTCGGCGTGCCTCCGGCCTATTTCTTCGACGACCAGGTGACGGCGGCGGTCAATGCCGACCTGCGTCTCCTGGTGGCTCTCAAGGACACCCAGGTGCAGCGCGTCGCACTCCGCGCGGCCGGACTGTCCCCCGAGAGCCTGCACTCGATCAACGAAGTGATCGAGCGGGTCCGCGAGTTGGAAGGACTTCCCACGAACCGGACCCGTCCGCCCGACAGAAACCCCTAGCCACTACGGGGGACCCGTGAAATTCAAGAGGTTGCACCAGCGAAGTCTGGAGCTGGTTCGCGGCCTGGACATTCCATCGCCGTTCGACGTCTGGGAGCTTTCCCGGAGGGTGGCCGAACGGCATGGCCGACCGATTCATCTGGAGCCCGTCCGACTTCCCGTGGACGGGCCCTGCGGATTATGGATATCCGCACCGGATGTAGATTACATCTTTTACGAACACGACACCAGTCCGCTGCATCAGGAACACATCATCGCCCACGAGTTGGGTCACGTCGTCTGCGGCCACAAGGAAAACGCGGTCCTGGGTGAGGAAACGTCACGCCTCCTGCTGCCCACGCTGGATCCGGCCATGGTCCAGGGCGTGCTGCAGCGCACGTACTACACCTCGGCCGAAGAACAGGAGGCCGAGATGGTCGCTTCGCTGATCCTCCAGGAGGCCAACCGGCAACCGCTGGAACGCAACTGGTCCGTCCCCCGCGAGGCCGCGGAGACGGTCGAGCGGCTGGACCGGTCCCTGCGCGGCGCCTTTTCGGACGAGACGTGATCACTTTCCTGCACTCCCTCGGAGTCGTCGTCGCCTGGGCGGGCCTTTTCTACAAGCTGCGCGCGCTGCGGCAGAACCCCAGGGATCCCGCCCTGGCCGCGCTGTGCGCCGTCTTCGCGCTCTCGGGGATGAGCTTCTTCGTCTCCCTGCCCCCGGTGTGGGCACGCCTGGACGAACTCACCGGCATCCCGAACATCGCGGCACTCGTCGCGCAGAGCTGTGTGCTGTCACTGGTCGTCGGACAGCAGGTGGTCCTGACGTACTGGGCGCGCCCGCCCGAGCGGGCGCGCCGGCTGGTGCGCTGGCAGCTGACGTTCTGCGCCCTGTCCCTGGCCGCGCTCATCGCGCTCTTCTGTCTGCTCACCCCCACCGTGCAGCGGCTGAAGGGATTCACCCTCTACTACGTCCACGACCCCTACTACATCGCTTATCTCTCCCTGTACATCGGCGTCTATCTCATCGGCGAGGCCAATGTCTTCCGCGTCTGCTGGGGCTATTCCCGGGTGGCGGGGCGGACCTGGCTCCGCCGGGGGCTGCGGGTCATCGCCGTCGGCGCGTTCGTCACCCTCGGCTACGGCGCGGTCAGGGCCGGGAACATCCTGGGCACGGTCTTCGACTTCGACCTGAGCGCCTGGGAGGACGTGGCCTGGCTGTGCGGCGACCTCGGCTCCGCGGTCACCCTGGTGGGCTGGACGCTGCCGGGCTGGGGGCCGCGCGTGGCCGCCGCCGGCCACTGGATGACGGCCTACCGCCGCCACCGCCGGCTGTATCCGCTGTGGGCCGCCCTGCACGCGGCGGTGCCCACGATCGCCCTGGCCCCGGCCCGCGGCGCCTTCGCCGACCGGCTGGTGCTGCGGCAGATGGAGTTCCGCCTCTACCGCCGGGTCATCGAGATCCGGGACGGGCAGCTCGCCCTGCGCGCCCACCACGACCCGGCGGCGGCGGAACGGGCCCGGCACGAGGCCCTCGCCGCCGGAATGCCGGAGGACGACGTGCGCGCCCACGTCGAGGCGGTCCGCATCAGGTCGGCCCTGGCGAGCAAGGCCGAGGGCCGGGCGGCGGCCGCCGACGGCACGACGCCGGCCGACCCTCCCGTCGCCCGCAACGACCTGTCCGACGAGGCGGTGTGGCTGGTGCGCGTCGCCACCGCATTCGCCGCCCTGCCCGCGTCCGCGGCGCACAACGGCGGCGACGGAGCCGGAGCCGGCAGCGGCGACGACGGCGTTCAAGTGGAGGTGATGCGACGTCAGTCGGCCGACGGCGGTTGATAGCGTCCTGCGGTAAGCAGCAGTCGATACGGAAGGGCCACCGTGCCAGTACCAGTTGATGTGCACCACGAACTCGCCACCGCGCCCAACGGCAAGTTCATCGATGTCTACCGGCCCGGCACGCACCCGACGCCGCTGGCGACGGTGCTGCTCTGGCACGGCATCGGCCCCGACGAGCGGGACGTCCTGGAGCCGCTGGCACGGACGGTAGCCGGCCTGGGGGCGCTCGTCTTCGTCCCCGACTGGCGCTCCGACGCCCCCGACGGCGGCCGGGCGCACCTGCTGGCCTCGCTGGAGTACGCCCGTACGCACGCGGCCGCGCTGGGCGGCGACGCCGGGCGCATGGTCCTGGCCGGCTGGTCGGCGGGGGCCTCCGCGGCGATGGGCGTGGCCCTCAACCCGGCGGTGGCGGACGGCTGGCGGCCGGCGGCGGTCGTGGGCATCGCCTCGCGCTACGACCGCCCGGCGCGCACCACGGGCACTCCCCCGCTGGCCGACCTGGCGGTCGGCGGACCCTCCGATCCGCTGCCGGTCCCGGTCAGCCTGGTGCACGGCACGGCGGACGAGCTGATGGACACCACGTGCTCACGTGAGTTGCTGGAGTCCCTCATCGCGCACCGCTGGCCGGCGCGGCTGGAGGAGGTGCGGGCGAACCATGCGGGCGCCATCGGCGCGGAGTACGACCCGGCGCTGGACCGCTGCCGGGCGAGCGAGGACGAGCTGATCCGGGCGGCCGCCGAGCTGACGGCCCGTACGATCGCCGAGGCCGCCGGGGTCCCGGCGGCCTGAGGCGAAGGCCTTGAGCGGCGGGCGTCAGCCCGCCACGCGGTCCCCGCGCGAGAGGCCGGAGCCCTCGGGGACCGCGGCCGGGTCGCCGCCGAGGTGGGCCACGGCGTTGTGCTCGTCGACGAAGACGACGCGGGGCTCGAAGGTGCGGGCCTCGGCGTCGTCCATCGAGCCGTAGGCGATGACGATGACCAGGTCACCGGGGCTGATCAGGCGGGCGGCGGCGCCGTTGATGCCGATCACGCCGGTGCCCCGGGGGCCTTCGATGACGTAGGTCGACAGCCGGGCGCCGTTGTTGATGTCGACGATGTCGACCTTCTCGCCGGGCAGCAGGTCGGCGGCTTCCATCAGGTCCGCGTCGACGGTCAGCGATCCCACGTAGTGCAGGTCGGCCTGGGTCACGGTGGCGCGATGGATCTTGGACTTCATCATGGTGCGATACATGGTGTGGTCATTTTATGTGCCCGGCAGGGGTGAGCCCAGGGCGGTGCCCGGTGAGGTCGGGCACTACCGCCCGCCGGGCGACACCCGCGCGATGAGCAGGGCGACGTCGTCCTGGTCGTTGTCCGCGCGCAGCTCGCCCAGCAGCAGGTCGCAGGTGGACTCGAGGTCCAGGTCCCGCCCGTCGAGCAGGCGGAGGAGTTCCTCGAGGCGGGCGTCGATGGCCTCGTCGCGGGTCTCGACCAGGCCGTCGGTGTAGAGGACCAGCCGATCGCCCGGGGTGAGCGGCACCGCGACGCTCTCGAAGGGCACGCCGCCGACCCCCAGCGGGGCACCGGTGGGCAGGTCGACCAGCGCCGGGCGCGCTCCGGGACGTACCAGGACGGGCGGGAGGTGGCCGGCATTGGCGAAGCAGCAGCGGTCGCTGCCGGGGTCGTAGACGCCGTAGAGGCAGGTGGCGATCGTCTGGTCCAGGCCACTGGCGGTGCGGTCGAGGTGGCGCAGCACCTGGGCGGGGTCGAGGTCCAGGCCGGAGAGCGTGCGGGCGGCGGTGCGCAGCTGGCCCATGGCCGCGGCGGCGTTGATGCCGCTGCCCATGACGTCACCGACGACCAGGGCGCTGGTGTCGCCGGCCTGGGGGATGACGTCGAACCAGTCGCCGCCGACCTGGACGGCGGCGCCCGCGGGCTGGTAGCGGTAGGCGACTTCCAGCCCCACCAGGTTCTGGGGCGGCTTGGGCAGCAGGTCGCGCTGGAGGGTGAGGGCGGTGGCGCGCTCGCGCTGGTACCACCGGGCGTTGTCGATGCAGACCGCGGCGCGGGCGGCGAGCTCCCCGGCGAGGACGACGTCGTCCTCGCCGAAGGGCTCGGGGTTGCGGGTGCGCTTGAGGTCCAGGGCGCCCAGCACCTCGCCGCGGGCGATCAGCGGCACGGCCATGTAGGAGTGCAGCCCGGCGCGGCCCAGGAGCTCGGCCGCCGCCGCGTCGCGGGCGATGCGCGGCAGGTCCTCGGGGGTGACATGGGGCAGGTGGACGGGGTGGCCGGTGGTCACGCAGCGGGAGACGAGCCGGTCCGCGTCGTATTTGGCGATCTCCCCCGGCGGGTCGGCGGCGCGCACGGCGTCGGTGGCGTCGGCCGAGGCGACGGCCAGCGCCCGGAAGACGGCGGCGTGGTCGCCGGCCGGGGCGGAGTTGCCCTGCAGGGCGGTGTCGAGGACGTCGACGGCGGCCACGTCGGCGAGGACCGGGACGACGACCTCGGCCAGTTCCCGGGCGGTCTGGTCGAGGTCGAGGGTGGTGCCGATGAGTACGGAGGCGTCGGCGATCAGGGCCAGTCTGCGGCGTGCCTCGGTGACCGTGCGGTGCCGGTCGGTGACGTCGACGTCGGAGGTGGCCAGGCCCATGGGGCGGCCGGCGGGGTCCTCCAGCCGGTAGAAGGAGACCAGGCGGGCGCGCTCGCCGGCGGCCGGGTCGGCCGTGGGGCCGACGACGAACTGGTCCACCAGCGGGACACCGGTGGCCATGACCTCCCGCATGGAGTCCTCCATGGCCCGGGCGTCGCGGTCGCCCAGGAAGGACAGCGCCTCCCGGACCGGGCGCCTGAGGTAGGAGTGGGCGGGCCGGCCGTGGATGCGCTCGAGCGCGGGGTTGACCATGACGTAGCGCAGGCCGGCGTCCAGGACAGCCAGCCCGATCGGGGACTGGGCCACCAGGCGGAGGGAGAGGGCCAGGTCGCGCTCGACGTCGCGCACGATCTGCTGGTCGGTGGCCATGCCGAGGGCGTAGACGTCGCCGTCCTTGTCCTCCAGGCGCATGTTGCGGAACTCCAGCGGCCGCAGGCTGCCGTCCTTGTGCCGGGCGGGGAAGACCCCGGCCCACATGCCGCCGCCGCCCATGACCTTGGCGAAGAGCTCCAGGACCTCCTGCTGGTTGTCCTCGTCCACCAGCAGCCGGGCCGCGTAGTGGCCCAGCGCCTCGGGGGCGGTCCAGCCGAACAACTCCTCCGCCTGCGGGCTCCACAGCACGATCCGGCCGTCCTGGTCCAGCACCACGGCGGCCACCCTGAGCACGTCGAGCAGCCCGCCGGCCTCGTACGGGGCCGCCCTGACCCGGCCCGGGTCCGGCCGGAATGCGTCCGTGGTGCCCATTCGAGGTCCTCCCGCTCGGGGTGGTGCGGCGGCCTCGCGCCGGAACGTGCCGGTCCGGCTCCTCAGTGCCTTTCTCGCCCGTTACGCCGCAGCGTCTTCCATGTTCCCTCCGAACCCGCCCGGTGCGCAGCCCGCGGCGACGGTCCGAACGCCATTGGTGGTGTGATGCCGCCTCCCGCGCGCCCCCGAGGCGCGGGTCACTCGACCGGCGTGGCAGGGGGGAGGGACAGGGCGAACCAGACGGTCTTGCCGGTGCCGCCGCCCGTGGCGTGGTGACCCCACCGGGCGGCGATCTGCTCGACGAGCCACATGCCGCGGCCCCCCTCGCTGTCCGGGCCGGCCTCGGCGCACGCCGGCAGGCAGCCGCCGGCGTCGCTCACCTGGGCGACGAGCTGGTCCGCCGTCCGGCGCAGGACCAGCTCCACCTCGCCCGCGCCCTCCGGCACGTGCACCACGGCGTTGGTGACCAGCTCGGACAGCAGGAGGACGGCGTCTGCCACCAGGTCGTGGAGCCCCCATTCGGCCAGGAGGGCGCCGGCGAACCTGCGGGCGGCCGCCACGGAACGCGGCGAGGAGGGCAGCGTCACCGTCCCGGCGGCCGGGGGCGGACCCGGCGTCCGGGCCGGCCAGAGGCCGGGAGCGCTGTGCGAGCAGGAGAGCAGCCCCTGGCCCCATGGGCCGGGGAGCCGCCGTGGACCGGGGGCCCGGTCCGCGAGGGCATCGGAGGCGCTGGTGATGGCGTCGGCCGTATGCGTGGGACTCACGATGTCATGACTGAATGCAGGCATGTGGCTCTGGTGCGCTCGAGGGGGTGCGAAGGAATTCCGGCCGATCTCTCGTCCGGTCCGCCGGTGCGGTCGGCTCTCGTGCTGCCCGGTCCGCCGGTCTTCGCAAGGAATTCCCCCCACATTCGCTCGGTTTCCGCCACAGGTCTATACCCTATGAGTGACCCTTGATGCGCGCAGTGCGATATCCGCAGGTGACCGGGGGTGTGCTCGGCATAAAGTCGCTGTGAGCGACGCCACGATCCGGCCATGTCGCGGTGCGCGGGGGCGGCCCGCCGACCGCCCCCGCCCGGAGCCTCGCCGTCAGGTCTTCGGGCACTCCTTCCAGGCCAGGTGGTAGATGGTGTTGAGGCTGCCGTCGGTGGAGTCCATGGTCATGAAGCTGGTGGTTCTGTTGGGGTCGGAGGTGCCGGCGTTGACCCGCAGCTCGGTGTTGATGTTGAAGTTCCGCAGCTCGCCGCAGGGGTGCCAGACCAGCGCGGCGATCGGGACGCTGTCGGTGGCCTGCCAGTTGTCCGCGTAGTTGCCTCTGAAGGTGTGGCTGCTGGGGGTGGTGACCGGCGAGCCCTGGAAGTAGTACGACGCCTTCTCGGTGCCCGAGGCGCCGGGCTCGAGCTTGGCGTAGCCGCGGTAGTCGGCCGCGGCGATCGCGTAGGTGAAGCCCTGCGGCACGTGCACGTTCAGGTTCAGCTGGCAGTTCTTGCGGAAGTCGGTGGGCTTGGAGCCGACGCCCACCTGGGCGAGGTAGTCGCTGTAGGTGACGGTGAAGGCCGTGTTGTCGGGCGAGACCGCGACGGCGGCGGTCCCGGCCCGACAGCCCGAGCCGTTGACGGTGGCGACCTCGATGACGATCTTGTCCGGCGGCGGGTTGGTGATGACCGACGGGTTGTGCGTGGACAGCGGCGCGGCGAGCAACGCGGTGATCGCGCCTGCGGTGAGCAGTCCGGCGGGCATGGTGCTCCAATCGGTTGTCTACGGGCCTCGAGACCCGCGGGGAAAGACAAGGACACGTGGTCCCGCGCCCGTTGGCGACGGCTGTTCCCCCGAGCGGAAGGGGAGGGCGGCGGAACCGGCGGTGCCGGGCGAGCCGGGAGGGTCCGCGGGCGGCGGCCGTGGCCGCCGGCGACATGGTCATAGAGGGTCATGCCCATGCCAACCCAGGGGCTCCCCGCAGCCCGTGGGACTGGGAGCGTTCGCATGGTAGGCGGCGCGAGGGGGGTTGGCCAGACTGCGCGCCACGGGCCGCCGCGGGGGCCGTCGGCGGGCCTGGCCGGAACCCGCCGCCGGAACGTCAGGTTCAGTCGCGGCGCAGCAGGGCCTCGAACACCGGGTCCGGACGGTCCTCCCGCTCCCCGCCGCCGGGAAGGGCCCCGCCCTCAGCGGGCCTTGCGGACCGCCGTGTCGCGGAAGGCGCAGTAGGCGGCCGCCGGGTCCGTGTAGCGCCGCCAGGGCAGCGCCTCCACATGGCCGTCGACCATGCGGAACTGCTCGAGCGCCTCCGCGTGGCGCTTCTGCCGCACCAGGAAGTACGCCAGCAGATGGCGGACCTCCGCCAGCCGCAGGTGTGTGGGCGGCGCCATGGCGATGTCGGCGAGGACCGCGTCGACGTACGACGTCAGTCCCGCCTCGCGGTAGTCGGCCTCCGACGCGTCGTCGTCGTGGTGCTCGTACCACAGCACCAGCCGCAGCGCGGGCAGCAGCGTCCCGGGCGGGGCGGCGGCGATCGCGGGCTCCACGAACTCCCACGCCAGCGCCTCCGAGCCGCGCCACTTCTCGCACCAGTACTGCAGGGCGCTGTAGTGGGCCGCGTAGTGGTGGGGCGCCCGGGCGGTGAGCTCGGCCCACAGCTCGCGCATCGCCTCGTGCGAGTAGCCGAGGCCGAGCGCCGCCCAGACCTCGGTGATCCAGGGGGTCGGGTCCTCGGGGTTGAGGGCCTTGGCGCGTTCGATCTCGGCGCGGGAGCGCCGGAGCACCCGGTCGAAGCCCTCGAACTGCTCACGGCTGGTGCTGTCCGCCCGGGCGCCGCCGCGCACCTCCCAGGCGAGGAAGACGGTGGACTTCGCGCGCACGACCGCGGCGTCGGGGTCGTCGGGGCGCGCGGTCTCCCAGGCCGTCAGCCAGGCGTCGTCCTTGGCCGCCACGCCCGCGACCTCGCCGACGATCTCGGAGCGGCGCTCCCAGTTCCGGCCGGCGGCCGCGACGGCACGCGCGGCGGGTTCCCACTCGCCGGCCCGTACCGAGGCGCTCAGGGCGTCCAGTTCGGCGTCGCGCCGGGCGCGCTCGGTGTTCTGAGCGCTCTCCGGCAGGAAGCCGAGGGCGAAGGCGCCCTCGGAGAGCGCGGAGGGCGAGGCCGACCGGGTCCCGGCGGACGCGCCGCGGCGGGATCTGAACCAGAGGTACACGAGGAAGGCGATGACGAAGAGGGGCAGCAGGCGTCCCACAGGTGTTCCGTTCGTTTCTTCAGAAGGTGGCGGGGTGGAGCGCCCGGGGCAGCAGCAGCCGCAGCGGCCGCGTGTCCGGCGTGTCGGCGACCGCGGCCTCCAGGGCCTCGTTCAGCCGGTCCCCGTAGTCGTCCGACAGGTCGAGCCGGGCGCCGTCGGACCAGGACATCTCCCAGCGGGCCAGCCCGGCGTCGACGAGCTCCAGGATCACCAGCTCCGCCAGGCCGGACCGCAGCAGGGGGCGCAGGAACTCGCGTGCCGCCCGGCCGCTCGCCCGGCTCGCCTCCTCGGACTTGGGCAGCGCGTCGGCGACGCGCCACAGCGCCCCGCCGTCGGCCGCGTCCAGCAGCGCGCGCAGGGTGGCGTCGCCGCCGAGGACCTGCCGTACGGCCTCCCGCAGCGGTTCGGCGCCGGCGGCGCACTCGGCCCGCCGGCCCAGGTGGAGCAGTTCCGGCCAGTCCACGCGGCGCATGGCCAGCGACTCCGCGGTGAGCGTGACGTCCTCCAGCTCGCCGAGCACGCGCTCGGGCTCGCGCAGCAGCGCCATCGCCGGGCCGGAGGACGCCGGGTCGCCGCGCCCGTCGTCGGGCAGCGCCTCGATCAGGCGGATCCGTTCGGCGGTCGGCGGGTGGGCGTCGTAGGGGGAGGTCTCCTCCCGCGGCGGCTCGGCGCGCAGCCCGGCCAGTTCCTCCTGCCGTCCCGGCTCGGCGAGCAGCCGGGCCAGGCCGCCGTAGAACTGCCCGCGCGGCGGCATCAGTCCGGCCGCGAGGCCCGCCGTGGCGTAGGTGCGCAGGTAGAAGGCGTGCGCGGCGTCCAGGGCGGCGGTCTCGCGGAGGGCGGAGGCCGCGGCGTCGCGGCCGGCGATCCGCACGGACACGCGGTCGGCGGCCAGTTCCTGCCGCCGGGCGACGCTCTGGCTGGAGCGCAGGTAGAACTTCGCGTAGGCGACGAACACCTTGGCCGTCCGGCGGTGGCCGAACCCCGCGCCGGATGTGTCCACGGCCTTGGCCTTCCTGCCCTTGGCCACGGCCTTGACGGCCTTCTTCTCCTGCCGGGTCCGCTCCTTGTCCACCCGCCGGTCGGCCTGCTCGTGGTAGGCGCGCACGGTACGGGTGACGGCGAGCCGGCCGCGCCAGGTGATGGCGGACAGCCGGGTGTCGGCGTTGCCGTAGTGGCCGAACTCGTGGCCGAGGACGGCCATCAGCTGCGCCCGGGTGAGTCCGGCCAGGAGCGGGACGCCGAGACGGAGCCGGCGGCGGCCCGGCGTCAGGCCGAGCATCCGGGCGTCCTCGCTTACGGCGGCGTTGACGGCGCCGGTGAGCCGGATCTCGTCCGGGGCCCTCGTCCCGGCCGCCTCGGCCGCCTGCCGCACCACGGCCCACAGCTCCGGCTGGCTCGCCTTGCTGACCCGCAGTCCGTCCTGGCCGTCGTCCTGCGGGGGGCGGAGGAAGAACGACGCCCTGACGACCGGGAGCGCGAGCAGCGCAAGGATGAAGTCGATCTTCAGCGCGGCGACCCCGGGCGCCCAGTGGTGGACGGCGAGCGCGGTCCCGGCGAACACGCCGAGCACGAGGAGGCACAGCAGGTAGAAGCCGGCGAGCAGAAGAAGAGCGCGCGACGCACGCAGGAAAACGCCCATGGGGCAGGGGCCCTCGCAGGGTGAGGAGATGGGTCAAACAGGCAGTGAGCCGGGCAATCATGCAGTACGGGCGTTCGAGCCAGCAAGCTGATTACCTGTCGGACCGACGGGCCGTCACCCCGCCACAGAGTTGACACGCCCCTGTCAATATGTCGCGTCCCGTGGCACCCTGCTCACCGCACCCTCGCATCCGCTCCACTCGTCTGCCCGGACCGCCGCCACCGCGCGGTCCGGCCCCCACACGGCCGCGTGCGGTCCGCGCGGCCTCGGCAGAAGGAGTACGCGTGAGACGAACCCGCCGTACGATCGCCGGCGTCCTGCTGGCAGCCGGCGCCCTGGTCGCCGCGGGCGCCCAGGCCGTCCCGGCCGGCGCCGCCCCGGCCCCTCCCCCTCCCTCCTCACGGCCCACACCGCCGCCGCCTCGGCGACGGCCCAGCAGCGGGTCAGGGACTTCTGGACGCCCGAGCGGATGCGCTCGGCCACCCCGCTGGACCTCGTCACCGTCTCCGCCGGCGCGCCGTCGGCCCCCCGGTCCGCCGGCCGGGCGACGACCGTCGCGCCCACCGCGCCGAGCGCGCACGTCAGGTCCTTCCCCCAGGCGGGCGGGCCGTGGACCGGCGGCGGCGCGGTGGTGAAGACCTCGGGCCGGGTGTTCTTCAGCTTCCAGGGCCGCACCGCCTCCTGCTCGGCCGACGCGGTCACCAGCCGCAACGCCAGCACCGTCGTCACCGCCGGACACTGCGTCAAGTACCAGGGCAACTGGCACACCGACTGGACGTTCGCCCCCGGCTACCACGACGGTCAGGCGCCCTACGGCACCTGGTCCGCGACCAAGACCCTGTCCACGCCCCAGTGGGTGGCCAGCGAGGACATGAACTTCGACGTCGGCTTCGCCGTCGTCGGCCGGCTGGACGGCAAGAGCCTGACCGACGTGACCGGGGCGCAGGGCCTGTCCTTCAACGGCGGCTACAACAAGGCCATGTACGCCTTCGGCTTCCCCGCCGCCGCGCCGTACGACGGCACCAGGCTCATCCACTGCAGCGGGAACTCCTCCAAGGACTTCCTGCTCACCAAGGACCACGGCCTGGGCTGCAACATGACGGGCGGCTCCAGCGGCGGCCCGTGGTTCACCTCGTTCGACGAGGCCACCGGCACCGGCCTGCAGGCCTCGGTGAACAGCTTCGGCTACACCTTCCTGCCCAACAGGATGTTCGGCCCGTACTTCGGAGACGAGGTCAAGAGCGTCTACGACCAGGCGCAGGTCGCCTGACGACGCCCACCGCACGGCGATGCGGGACCCCGGGACGCCTCACGCCTCCGCGCGTCCCGGGGGCACGACCGCCGGGGAACTTCAGGTCCTGACGGACCGCAGGATGACGAACTTCGGGTCGGAGGCGACCACGTCGCAGTTGCCGAACAGCCGGCGCAGCTTGACGTGGTAGCCGAGGTGACGGTTGCCGATGACCCACAGCTCGCCGCCCGCGCGCAGCGCCCTGCGCGAGCCGGTGAACATCCGCCAGGCGGTGGCGTCCGTCGTGGCCTGGTGGGAGTGGAAGGGCGGGTTGTTCAGCACCAGGTCGACGCTGCCGGGCTCGACGGCCGACAGGGCGTCGCCCACCAGGAACTCGGCCGTCCGCTCAGGGCCGGCGTTCGCCCGGAACGTGGCCTCCGCGGAGGCCACCGCCTGGTAGGACTCGTCGATGAACACCGGCACGGCGGCGGGGTTGGCGAGGGCCGCGGCCGTGCCGACGACGCCGTTGCCGCAGCCCAGGTCGACGATCCGCTCGGCGCCCCGGCGGTGCGGGAGGTTGCGCAGGAGGAAGCGGGTGCCGATGTCCAGGCGCTCGGCGCAGAAGATGCCGGCGTGGTTGGTGACGGTCAGGCCCGAGCCGGCCCCGGCGTCGTCGGGCAGCCGGTAGGTGCGCGGCCAGGGGCTCGCCTCCCGCGCGAGGCCTGGGTCGGGCGTGCAGAAGATGAGCCGGGCCTTCTTCTTCGCCAGCGAGGTGCGGGTCGGGCCGAGGAGGCGCTCGAAGAGCCGCAGCGTCGAGGTGTGGATCTCGGTGACCCTGCCGGTGCCGATGACGACGGTGCCGGCGTGCACGGAGGGCGCCAGGCGGTGCAGCTGGTCCTCGAGGAGGGCCAGGCTCTTGGGCACGTGGACCAGCAGCACGTCGATGCGGGGCGGCGGGGTGTCGCGGGTGGACAGCAGCCGCACCGCCTCCGGGTCGGCGCCGTTGCGGGCCAGGTTGGCCCGGGTGGCCTCGCGGGCGAGGTAGGAGTCGGTGATCTGCGTGGGCCGGTGCGCGGCGAGCGCGGTGACGAGCGCCCCCCACCGGTCGCCCAGCACGACCACGGTGCCCGACAGGTCCACCGGTTCGCCGTCGGTCCCGGCGAGGTGCGCGAGCAGGTATTCGTCGGCGGCGTCCCAGGCGCGCAGCTGGTCGCGGGGGTCCTCGGGGAAGCGGGTGAGGGCGATCTCGCCGAAGGGCGTCGTCAGGCAGTTCATCGTGCCCTCAGGCTAACCGAGCCCCCCGCGCCCCTCGCACATCGCCGGGCGCCGCGGATCAGGCCGCGCCGCGGACCGCCCGGTGCACCGACGTCTTCATCGTCGTGACGAAGGCGTCGCGGGCGGCGGGGGCGAGGGCCTCCAGCGACAGGTAGGGGTTGAGGTCCTCGAGCTCGACCAGCAGCAGGGCGCCCTCCGGGGTGCGGCAGGCGTCCACGCGCTGGATGCCGTGCTCGATGTCGTTCCAGTCGACGAACCGCTGGGCGAAGGCCAGGTCCTGGGCGGTGGGCTCGTACGGCGCCAGCTCCCAGCGCCGGTCCGGGCGGGGGGCGTGGAGCGCGTACTGGAACGCGTGGTCGACGAAGTAGAACGACACCTCGTACCGGAAGTCGATGCGCGGCTGCACCAGGACGTCGTCGTACACCAGGTCCGCGAGCCGGTCACGGGAGACGAATTCCAGGCCGATGGAGTCCGCGCCGAGCCGGGGCTTGACGACGTACTCGGCCGCCTCCGGCAGCCTCTCGAGGTCCTGCGGGCGGCCGGCGGTCGGGATCACGGGGAAGCCGGCGGCGGTCAGGTCGAGGAGGTACTGCTTGCCGGCCATGTCGGCCTTGCCCGACAGCTGGTTGTACACCAGCACGCCGCGCTCGGCGGCGCGCTCGCGGAAGGCGTCGTAGGCGGCCTGGTAGTGCAGCACAGGGCCGCTGTTGCGGACCACGACGACGTCGAAGTCCTCCATCAGGGCCACGGCGTCCAGGGGGTGACAGAGCGCCACGTCGAAGTCCTCGCGGAGCCGGGAGCTCAGGTATATGTCCTCGTCGCAGTACCGGCGCCCCTTGGCCTCGAAGGCCAGGTCAGTGACGTACAGGACGCGGGACCGGGCGGTGCTCATGACTCTCTCCGGTGGATCGGTGGTCCCCCAAAACTACCTGCACCCGTCACGCACCGTGTCGTCGGGGCGTCCGGCGTCGTTGACCGCTGCGAGGGCCGCCGGCCCCGTCCGTTCGACGTCGAGACCAAGGATCCGTGATGCGACTGTTCCGCAACGCCGTTGTCACCGCCCTCGGGGGACTCCTCCTCGCCACCGCGCTGCCCACGGGCAGCGCGGCCGCCATGGACGGCGGATTCGCCTGGGTGGGCCCCAAGGGCAAGCCCTACTTCGTCCAGCAGCTGCCGCCGAACAAGTGCATGTCCATGGAGCAGGAGGCCCGCGGCGCGCAGAACTACATGAGCAAGCCGCTCGCCGTCTACTCGGAGAAGAACTGCAAGGGCAAGGAGCTGCGCCTCGGCCCCCGCAGGGAGGCCCCGAAGAACTTCCCCTTCAAGAGCCTGAGGTACGACCCGCGTTGACGCGGGACCGTTCGGCGGCCCGGCCCGGCGCGATGGGTTACGTGCCGGGCCGGGCCGCGTCCGGGCCTCGTACGACCGGGACTCACGCGGCCGGGACTCACGCGGCCGGGCCGGGGAGGCCGCCGGGTCAGGAGGCCGCGAGGGCGGCCAGACGCTGGTCGATCATGTCGGCGGTGGCGTGGCCGACGGCCAGGACGGCCGGCCCGCGCCGGGCGTCGACGGCGAGCAGGGTGGGGAAGCCCTCGACGCCCAGCCCGCGGGAGTGCCGGAAGTCCGCCGCGGCGGCGGCCCGGGCGGCCGGGGACGGGAAGGCGGTGACGACGGCGTCGGCGTCCAGCCCGGCCCGCTCGGCGATCACGCGGTACGTGGCGGGGTCCGACAGGCTCAGCCCGTCGCGGTAGAACGCCGTCTGCAGCGCCTCGGCCAGCTCCGCGGCCCGGGCGGGGGCGGCCTGCCGCAGGGCGGCCATGCCACGGGCGGCGGCCTCGGAGTCCATGACGAAGGAGCCGTCCGCGATCAGCCGGTCGTAGGCCGCGCCGAACTCCACGCCCGTCATCGCGGCGATCTTGGCGTTGGCGCCCTGGACGTAGCCGAACTCGCGGATCGGCACGCGGCGCGCCCCGGTGAAGAGGCCGCCGGAGACGACCTCCACGGGAAGGCCGGGGTGCCGGCGGGCGGTCTCGGCCAGCGTGGGGGCGAACCCGTACGACCAGCCGCAGTAGGCATCGAAGACGTAGACGAGCTTCATGGGGGGCGTCTCCTCCGGGAGCGGGGCGGTGCCCGCGGGGACGCGAGCAGTACATCTGACACAACAGTGTCTGCGGTGTCAGATATTTCCGGCGTCCGAAAGTTTTTCCTCCCGGAGGTCGCCGCCCCGGCCCGCGGGGTCCTACTTCAGCGTGTACTCGCAGGGCTTCGGCAGCGCGCCGTCCTGGTTGTCCGCGACCTTCTTCCCGTCGACGGTGATGACGCACGACGCGGCCTTGAGCATGCCGTCGGAGCCCTTGACGGAGCCGGGCGCCACGGAGACCAGGCTGCCGACCTTGATCTCGGCGCCCTTCAGGGTGACCTTGGCGGTCTTCTTCCACGGCAGGGACACCTGCTCGGCGCCGTTGTCGTCGCCCAGGTTGTAGTAGACCTGCGTCGAGCCCTCGCCGCCCGCCACCTCGATGGTGACCTCGCGCGTCGGGCCCACGGCCGGGCCGTCCGCCTTCGCGTCGCCCTTCGGCTTCGCGGACGGCGCGCCGGTGGCGGCGTTCTTCGCGCCGCCGTCCCCACCACCATCCCCGCTCTCGGCACCCCCGCCGCAGCCGGCGAGTAGGACGGCGGTCACGGCCAGGGCCATCGCGGTGGCTGACTTGCGCATGTTTCCCCTCACGAACGACAACCGGCCCGGATGATCGCCCGGGCCGACCGGGATCATAACGAGCCCGGGCCGTGCCCTCCCCATCCGGCACCGGCCGCCCCGCTCGGGCCCGGCGAACGGCGAGGGGTCGCGGCTCGTACGAGCCGCGACCCCTTTATGCCTTATCTCTCCGCGCTACGGACGGTCAGGCGGCGACCGCTCCGGCGGTCTCGGACCGGCGCGGTGCGGGGACCGGACGGTCCGCGGCCCCGGTCACGGGGTCCGGGCCCGGCAGCCCGTCCCGGTGGGCCCGGACGCCGGCGCGTACCGCCCAGAAGTAGAAGCCGACGGCCGACAGGGCGACCAGGGCGATGTCCACTCCGCCCGGGATCACGCCGTGGCCGCCGAACTCGGTGCTGCCGAGCGCGGACAGCAGCGCCAGCCACAGCAGGAAGGCGGGCATCCACCAGGCCGGGGCGAACTGCCGGCGCAGGCTCCCCGCGCCCCGGCGGCGCAGCACGAGCGCGGCGATGGGCACGGAGACCAGGGTGAGCAGGGCGACCTTGCCGGTGTTGGGCCACTTCGACCAGTACAGGGCGCAGGCGGCGAAGGCGAAGGTGATGGGGCAGAGGACCTTTGCGGCGGGCAGCCGGAAGGGGCGGGGCAGGTCCGGCTTGGTCCGGCGGAAGACGCCGACCGCGATCGGGCCCATGAGGTAGGAGACGACCATCGCGGCGGAGACGACGCTCGCCAGGGCCTCCCAGCTGTGGCCGACGGTCAGCAGCAGCAGGACGGAGAAGCCGAGGTTGAGCCACATGGCGGGGCGGGCGACGCCGTAGCGGGGGTGGACCTCGGCGATCTTCTTGGGGAAGAAGCCGGTCTCGGCGAGGTTCTGGGCCAGGTAGGCGGCCGAGGCGACGTTGCCGATGTTGGCGCCGTTCGGCGAGATGAAGGCGCCGAACTGGAGCATGGTGACGACCCAGTGCAGCATCAGCAGCTTGGCGAGGTCGGCGAAGGGCGAGGCGAAGTTCACTCCGCTCCAGCCGCCGGCCTCGGCGAGCCGCTCCGGCGGCACGGCGCCCAGGAAGGCGACCTGCAGAGCGAGGTAGATGACCAAGCCGAGGGAGAGCGCGCCGACGAGGGCGAGCGGGATGGCGCGGCCGGGGTTCTTGGCGGCGCCGCCGAGGTTGACGACGGCCTGGAAGCCGTTGAAGGCGAAGACGACGCCCGAGGCGCTGACGGCGGTGAGCACGGCGGACCAGCCGTTGGGGGCGAAGCCGCCGTGGGCGGTGAAGTTGCCGGTGTGGAAGCCGGAGGCGATGAGCGCGCCGACCGCGAGCACCGGGATGGCGAACTTGACCAGCGTCAGCAGGTTGTTGGCGCGCGCCAGCAGCTCGACCGACCGGTAGCAGGCCAGCCACAGGGCGACGGTCAGGAGCAGGGCCATGCCCATGCCGGTGCCGGTCAGCCGGCCGTCGGAGACCAGGTCGCGGGCCCAGCCGAAGCTCCACGAGGACATGTACTGCGTGCCGGCGATGGCCTCGATGGGGATCAGCGAGGCGGTCGCGATCCACACCGCCCAGCCGGTGATGAAGCCCAGCACCGGGCCGTGCGAGAGGGAACCGAAGCGGGCCATGGCCCCCGGCAGCGGGTAGGCGGCGCCGACCTCCGCGTACGACATGGCGATCATGCCGATGAAGACGGCGCCGATCACCCAGGCGACCAGCGCGGCGGGGCCGGCGACCTGGGCGGCCTGTCCCGCGCCGAACAGCCAGCCGGAGCCGAATATGGACCCCAGGCCGATCATGATCAAGGCGAAGAGGCTGAGGCCCTTCCGAGGGGCCGCGCTCAGATCCACGAGGTGTTTTCCGTTCTGTCTGGAGACCAAGACGGGAAGCCGTCGCCTGCCGGGCCGGGCGGAGGTCGACCGCCCGCAGGGCGCACCGGCACCGAACGCGTGGGTTTCGCCGGAAACGGCCGCCGGGAACGGACACCGGGCACGGCCGAGGACACAGGAGCGACGCCCGACATACTACGACAACCGCAGGTAACCCCCTGAACGGAGCCCTCCGTGACCGCCCGCCGCGCCCCGTGGCCCGCCGCGTCTTCCGGTATCAGCCGCGGGTCAGAGCGGTGTCAGAACAGGCTGGCAAGTTATCCCTTGTCAACGGCATGGGAGACCGAGCCGATGCCTCGGTCCACCATCGAGGCAGGGAGTTCCACTTGCGCACCGATTACAAGATCGTGATCATAGGCGCCGGCATGGCGGGGCTCGCCATGGCGGCACGTCTGAAGCTGTCCGGCGAGACCTCGTTCGTCGTCCTGGAGAAGGCCGACTCCATCGGAGGCACCTGGCGCGACAACACCTATCCCGGAGCCGCGTGCGACGTTCAGTCGCACCTGTACTGGTTCTCCTTCGGCGAGCAGCCGGACTGGAGCCGCGTCTATGCCACGCAGCCGGAGATCCTCCACAACATCGAGCTGTTCGCCGAGCACCACCACCTGCACGAGGACATCCGCTTCGGCACGGAGGTCACCACCGCCTCCTGGAGGGAGGAGGACCGCACCTGGGTGGTGCGCACCGGCACGGGGAGCGAGATCACCGCCGAGGTCCTGGTGACCGCCTGGGGGCAGCTCAACCAGCCCTCGTACGGCGAGATGGAGGGACGGGAGACCTTCACGGGCCTGTCCGTCCACACCGCCCGCTGGCCCGAGGACCTCGACCTGACGGGCAAGCGCGTCGCCTGCGTCGGCAGCGGCGCCAGCGCCGTGCAGCTCGTCCCCGCGATCGCCGGGCAGACGGAGCACCTGACCGTCTTCCAGCGGTCGCCCAACTACCTGCTGCCCCGGATGGACCGCGCCCTCGGCGACGAGGAGCGGCAGGACCTGCTGAACGACCCGGCCGGCTACACCTCGCTGCGCGACTCGCTCTACCACGAGCGCGACCGGTGGGCGGACGGGCTGTCCCTGGACAGCAACCCCGTCCGCGACGAGTTCCAGCAGATCTCGCTGAACCACCTCGAGCAGCAGGTCCCCGACCCGGAGCTGCGCGAACGCCTGCGGCCCACCTACGAGTTCGGCTGCAAGCGGGTCCTCATCACGGACGACTACTACCCCGCCCTGCTGCGCGACAACGTCGACCTGGTCGACACGGCCGTCGAGCGGATCGAGCCGGAGGGCGTACGGACCGCGGACGGGCGCCTGCACGAGGTCGACGTGATCGCCTACGCCACCGGCTTCAAGTCGCTGCTGGTGGCCGGCGGGGTGGAGATCGCCGGGCGCGGCGGTCGTTCGCTGCGCGACGCCTGGCAGCAAGGGCCGGAGGCGTACCTCGGCACGACCGTCAGCGGGTTCCCCAACATGTTCATGCTCTACGGGCCCAACACCAACCTCGGGCACCACTCCATCCTCTTCATGGTCGAGTCGCAGATCGACTACGCGGTCCGGGCGATCGAGGCGCTGGCGGAGCACTCCGCCGCCGCCTTCGACGTCCGCCCCGAGGTGATGGCGGAGCACAACGACAGGCTGCAGGAGCAGCTCACGCGGACGGCGTTCGCGGGCAGCTGCACCAGCTGGTACAAGACGCCCATGGGCAAGATCGTCAACAACTGGCCGGGCAGTATCGAGGACTACCGGCAGGCGACCAAGGACTTCACCGTCGCCGACTACGAGATCCTGCGCACGCCGTAGCGCGTACGGCGCCGACTCCCGCCCGGCGCACACGCGAAAGGCCCGGCCGCACCGAGGAGGTGCGGCCGGGCCTTTGTCGTGCGGGCCGGTCAGCCGGTCGCGGCCGCCCGGGCGAGCAGCTCCTCCCGTACGCCGCGCCGCAGGATCTTCCCGCTGGGGTTGCGCGGCAGCAGCTCCGCGAAGTCGTACGTCGTCGGGATCTTGAAGTCCGCGATCTGGCCCTTGAGGAAGACCAGCAGCTCCCGGACGGTCACCCGGGACTCGGGCGCGAGCACCAGCCGCGCGTGCACCGACTCGCCCCAGCGCTCGTGGGGCAGGCCGATCACCGCCGCCTCGGCCACGGCCGGGTGCCGGGTGAGGGCGTTCTCGATCTCGGTCGGATAGACGTTCTCGCCGGCCACGATGATCATGTCGTTGACGCGGTCGTTGACGTAGAGGTAGCCGTCCTCGTCGAGGTACCCGGCGTCGCCCATGTGGATCCAGCCGTCCACCACGGTCTTCGCGGTGGCCTCCGGCAGGCCCCAGTAGTCCACCATCCGGGCGGGCGTGCTGACGCAGATCTCCCCGGTCTCCCCGGGCGGCAGCTCCCGCCCCTCCCGGTCGACGATCTTCACCTTGATGCCCGGGTACGGCCGGCCCGCCGCCCGGAGCCGGGGGCTGCCGGGGACGTGGTCGGCGGGCGGCAGGCAGACCGCGAAGTTGCCGGTCTCGCTGCTTCCGTAGATCTGCAGGAAGTCGCAGTTCATCCGCTCCAGGCAGCGCGCCAGGAGGGTCTCGGTGATCGGCGAGCCGCCGTAGACCACCTTGCGCAGGGAGTTCAGGGCGCCCCGGGCCGCGGACGGCTCGGCGAGCATCATCTGCAGCATGGCCGGCGCCACGATGGCGGTGGTGATGGCCAGGCCCTCGATCAGGCGGACCGCGTCGGAGCTGATGAACATAGGCATGGAGACCACGGTGACGCCGGCGTTGAAGCCCTGCATGGCGTACGAGAGCCCGCCGATATGGAAGCCGGGCAGGCCGAGGAGGCTCTTGTCGCCCTCCTTCCAGTCGAGCCAGTCCAGGCCGTGGGAGTCCATGGCCTCGGCCACGTTGAAGAAGCTGCGGTGGGGCAGCACCACGCCCTTGGGCAGGCCGCTGGTGCCGCTGGTGTAGATCTGCGCGACGGGCGTCTCGTCGTCGCCGAAGGGGGCCAGGTCGTCGTCGGGGCACTCCGCCTTCCGGGCGGTCAGCCCGCCGGCGGCGGCCCCCGCCGGGCCGAACGGCACCAGGGCAGTCAGCCGGGGCAGCCGGTCCCTGACCTTCTCGGCGACCGGCAGGTGCTCCTCGTCGACCAGGAGCAGCTCGGTGCCGGAGTCGCGCAGGATGTGGTCGACCTCCTCCGCGGTCAGCCGCCAGTTGACCGGGACGAGCACCGCACCGATCTTGGCGCAGGCGAAGGCCGCCTCCCAGTACTCCTCCGACTCCTTGCCGAGGTAGGCCACGCGGGAGCCGGGGCCGATCCCGGCGGCGCGGAACGCGCGGGCCGTACGGTTGCTCTCCCGGTGCAGCCGCGCGTAGCTGACGACGCGGCCCTCGCAGATGACGGCCGCCTGGTCGGGCCGCACACCGGCCTGGTGCGCGATGACGCCGTCCAGCGTCCGCGGACGGGCTGGGTCCATGGGCATGTCCTTGTCCGTTCCGTTCGGTGGGGTGGCAGGGCCGGCGCCGCTCACGCCGCTTCCTCGAGGCCGGGGCCGAGCAGCCGGTCGATGTAGTCGGCCAGCAGGTTCACGCTGGGCTGGTCGAAGGCGATCGACACGGGCAGGGTGACCCGGAAGGTGGACTCCAGGGCGTTCTTCAGCTCCACCGCGTTGAGGGAGTCCAGGCCGAGGTCGGCGAGCTCGGCGTCGGGCTCCACGTCCTCGGCGGCGAACTGCAGCACGTCGGAGATCCGGCCGCGCACCGTCGCGTTGATGGCGTTCAGCCGCTCCTGTCCCGAGGCGGCCAGCAGCGTCGCCAGGTCGAGGGCCGCGTCGCCGCCCTCGGTGCCGGCGCCGTTCGTCCTCAGCTCGGTGTACAGGGCGTTCTCCGGCCTACGGGCGATGAAGCGCTCCCAGTCGCAGGCCCCGGCCATGATGTGGGCGCCCTCGCGCTCGAGCAGGGTGGGCAGCGCCTCCATGGCCTCGGCGGGCTCGAGGAACGTGATGCCCTGGCCCTCCCAGCTCCTGACCAGCGAGCTGCTGAGCTTGCGCGCCGGGTCCACGGCGGCCCAGGGGCCCCATCCGACGCTCAGCGAGGGCAGGCCCCGGGCGTCGCGCCAGGCCATCAGGTGGTCGAGGAAGGCGTTGCCGGCGCAGGAGTTGGTCTGCGTGGTGGCGCCCAGGACCGATGCCGCGGTGGAGTAGCCGACGAAGAAGTCCAGCTCCGGCATCGAGACGGTGGCCTCGTGCAGCAGCCAGGCGCCGAAGACCTTGGTCCGGAAGACGGTGTCGATGCTCTCCCAGGTCTGGTCCGCGACGGGGATGTCGGCGACCGTGCCGGCCGCGTGGACGATGCCGCCCACCGGGTGGCCGCCCTCGGCGAGCGCGGCGGTGACCCGTACGACGTCCTCGGCCGAGCCGATGTCGCAGCGCGGTGCCGTCACATGGACCCCCTCCCCCAGGTTCAGGGCGGCCAGTTCCTCGGCCGAGGCCCCGGTGCGGGTGAGGAGCGCCAGATGGCGGGCGCCGAGGCCGACGAGCCGCCGGGCCGTGGTCAGGCCCAGGGCGCCGAGGCCGCCGACGATGACGTAGGTGCGGTCGGGGCGGATGGTGACCGGCTTGTCGCGGCGCGGCCGTTCGCCCGGTTCGGCGCGGCGCAGGCGCCGTACCCAGCGCTCCTGGCCGCGGTGGGCGAGCTGGGCCTCGGCGTCGCCGGCCGACAGCCACTCGCCGACGAGCGCCTCGTGGCCGGTGCCGTCGGCCGGGAGGTCGACCAGGGTCACCTGGTAGCCCGGGCACTCGACCGCGAGCGCCCGTCCGAAGCCCCAGAGGGTGGACGCGGCGGGCACCCGGTCGCCGGGCGCGTCGCCGGGCAGCTGCTGGGCGCCCTCGGTGATCAGCCACAGGCGCTGGTTGCGGCCGAAGCGCACCTCGCCGAGCGTGCCCAGGACGTCCAGCAGCTCACGGTAGTTGGCCTCGCTCTCGACGCGCAGCCGCTCGGCCTCCGTGCCGCCGGGGCCGTCCGGGGCGCCGAGGTCGCCGCGCCAGAACCAGCAGAGGTCGGTGGGCGGTTCGTCGCGGAGCAGAGCGGCCAGGTCGCCGGCCGAGGCCGCGAAGGTCAGGCGCACGCCGGCGTCGGCGGCGCTCGCCACGAGGTGGGGGTACCGCTCGGCGGTGCCACCGAGCGCCAGCACGTGGCGCGGTCCGCGGCGGGTCTCCGGCAGCGGCTGCCGGTCCCAGTGCGCCTCGTAGAAGAGGTGGCGGTCCTTCTCCCGCTCGGCCTCCGGGGTGCGTTCGGCCCGCCAGGCCTCCTCGGCCTGCCGGCGCTGCGGCGTCGGCAGCCAGTACGGCTTGCGGTCGAAGGCGTACGCGGGCAGGTCGGCCTTACGGCCCGGGCGGCCCCGGTGGTAGCCGGTCCAGGAGACGGGCAGGCCCGCGGAGTACAGCTGGGCCAGCGACCGGCGGACGCGCTCCGCGTCCTGGTCGCCCCGGTAGGTGCTGCTCAGCCACAGGTGGCCCGGGTCGGCGGCGCAGTTGCGGGCGAGCGACGTCAGGGCGCCGGAGGGCCCGACCTCCACGAAGGCGTGGCGGCCGCGCTTCTCCACGGCCGCGATCCCGGCCTCGAAGTCGACCGGGGCGACCAGGTGGCGGACCCAGTAGTCGGGGGTGGCGATCTCCGCCGCCTTGGCGACCTGGCCGGTGACGTTGGAGACCAGCGTCATGTTCGGGGTCCGGAAGCTGATGGTCTCCAGGACCGCCCGGAAGTCGTCGAGGATCCCGGACAGCAGCGGCGAGTGGTACGGCACGGCCGACGGCAGGACGGTGAACTTGACGCCCTTCTCCGCGAGCACCTCGCCGAGCGCGGTGAGCGCGTCGCGGCCGCCGGACACCAGGCACTGGGTGGGGCCGTTGATCGCGCCGATGCCCAGGTCCGGGTACGGCTCGAGGAGCGGGGCGATGTCCCGGGCCGGGGCGCCCACGGCCGCCATTCCGCCGGGGACCGTCACCGACTGGCTCAGCCGTCCCCGCTCGGCCACCAGCCGGGCGGCGTCCTCGAGCGAGAACAGTCCGGCTACGGCTGCCGCGGCGACCTCGCCGAGGCTGTGGCCGATGAGCACGGAGGGCCGCAGTCCCCAGGAGAGCCACAGCTGGGCCAGGGCGTACTCCAGGCTGAACACGGCGGGCTGGGCGTAGCGGGCCTGGTCGATCAGGCCGGGCGCCTCGCCCTCGCCCTGGCTCTCGCCCCGACTCTCGCTCTCGCCGAGCATGAGGTCCTTGAGCGAGAGGCCGAGGAGGGGGGCGAAGAGGCGGTCGCACTCGTCCAGGGCGTCGCGGAAGACGGGGTACTGGCGGTAGAGGGCGGCGCCCATGCCGGCGTACTGCGAGCCCATGCCGGTGAACAGCAGCGCCACCTTGGGAACGCCGGTGGTCGCCTGGGCGTCCGCCTGCTCCAGGTGCTTGTCGAGCAGGCGGGTGATGTCGCGGTGCTCGCGGACGGGCGCGGCGATCCGGTACTTGAAGTGGGCGCGGCCGGTGTTGGCCGTGCGGCAGAGGTCGGCGACCGGCTGTCCCGGATCGAGCTCCAGGAACTCCTTGTAGCGTTCCGCCTGCGCGCGCAGCGACTTGCGGTTCTTGGCCGAGAGGGTGAAGACGCCGCCCTGGGGCTGCGTCGCGTCGGTCCCGGTGAGGGCCGGCGTCCCGGTGACCGCGGGGGCCTCGGCAGCGGCAGGGGTCTCGGCCGGGGCCTGCTCCACGACGACGCTCGCGAGCGTGCCCGTGACGCCGAAGCCGTTGACGAGCGCGCGCCGGGTCGTGGCGGCGGGCCAGGGGCGGGCCTCGGTGGGGATGGTGACCGGGGCGGTGGCCCAGGCGATGCGCCGCGAGGGGTTGACGAAGTTCAGGTGCGGGAAGATCGTGCCCTCGCGCAGCTGGAGGGCCGCCTTGATGATCCCGCCGACGCCGGCGGCGCCTTCCATGTGGCCGATGTTCGTCTTGAGGGAGCCGACCACCACAGGGGCGGACGGGCTGTGCGACTCGGCGAAGACGTCGCTGATGGCGCCCATCTCGGTCGGGTCGCCCAGGGCCGTGCCGGTGCCGTGGGCCTCGACGTACTGGATGTCGGCCGGCTCCAGGCGGGCGCTGGCGAGCGAGGCGCGCAGCACGGCCTCCTGGGCGGCGCCGTTGGGCGCGGCCAGTCCGGCGCTCTCGCCGTCCTGGCCCACCGCCGAACCGCTGATCACCGCGTGCACGGTGTCGCCGTCCCGGCGGGCGTCGGACAGCCGCTTGAGCACCAGCACGCCGCAGCCCTCGGCGCGGCCGTAGCCGTCGGCGCTGTCGTCGAACGACTTGCACTGCCCGTCGGGGGCGAGCATGTTGCCCGCCTGCAGGACGCTGTTGCCCAGGGCGTTGTGGATGACGTTCACGCCACCGCACAGGGCCAGACCGCACTCGCCGTTGCGCAGCGCCTGGACGGCCAGGTGGGCGGCCGCCAGCGACGAGGAGCAGGTGGTGTCGACGGTGAGGCAGGGGCCGCGCAGGCCGAGGAAGTACGACAGCCGGCCCGAGACGCCGCTGTGGCTCAGGCCCGGCGCGAGATAGCCGTCCACGTCGGCGGGGTCGAGGTCGGTGGCCTCGAAGATGTAGTCCAGCGTGGTCACGCCCATGAACACGCCGCTGGTGCTGTGGCGCAGGGCGGCCGGGTCCATGCCGGCGTGCTCCAGCGCCTCCCAGGCCGTCTCCAGGGCCAGGCGCTGGTGGGGGTCGATGTAGACGGCTTCCTTGGGCGAGATGTTGAAGAAGGCGGCGTCGAACCGGTCGATGCCGTCGAGGAAGCCGCCGACCGGCCGGTCACGGTCCGAGGCGCCGCCGGGGTCCGGGTCGAGGTGCCTGCGGTCGTCGGGCAACGGCCGGATGCCGGACTTCCCCGCGCGCAGGAATTCGGTGAAACCGGGGACGTCGGTGTTTCCCCCAGGAAAGCGCAAGCCCATCCCCACAATGGCGATGGGCTCGTACTTCTCGCGCATCAGTTCACCGATGAGCTCATCTTTCCTGTGAATCTCCTCGAGGGCCTTCCGAAGCTCTTCCCGGGTTGATTCATTGATGCTTGACACTATTGTTCTCCAGTCCTGGGACGTCCGCCGCAGGCGGCCCTTCCGGCTCGACGATGCCGCATCGTCAGGAGGTCTCGGCGAGATAGTCGATCAACTGCCCGACCGTGGGCCTGCGGAAGAGGACCGCGATGTCGATCTCCTGCCCGACCCTCGTCTCCAAGGTCTGCTTGATATCGCTCAGGCGCAGCGAGGTGAGGCCGAGGTCGAAGAACCCCACGTCCAGCGGCAGATCCTCGTCCTCCTCCATGTACAGCGCCGACTTGAACTCCTCGGCCACCAGGACCTCAAGGGCCTTCCTGAATTCATGCGGAGGCAATTCGCGCAACTCCTCGAGAGATACACCCTGATACTCCACGGAAACTCCTCCACATCGTCAGATGAAGCACTCGCCGTTAAATTCAATCACCTGTTGCTGACACCCACCTGACGCCCAGCTGACGCGAACTCACAGCCCCTTCATCCCATTTCGCGGACTAGGTTCTGGTGCTACCGTTGCAGCATGAAAGAAGATGGCTTCGACACACTCGAAGAACTTGACAACGTACTTGAATTACTGGGGATTTCCCGTGATCCCGCAGTAAGTGAGTTGACGATCACAGGCAGCGATCCGATACTTCCGTCCACGATCCGAATGGGATCGGCGATAGGAATTTCCCTGCTTTCGGTCTCCGTCGCGGCGGCGCAGATCTGGCACGAGCGGACCGGCCGTGCGCAGAGCCTCGGCATCGACCTCCCCCAGTCGCTGCACCAGATCACGCCCTACCTCGGTGGTGGGAACCGGCTGGGCGGCTACGGATCCAACATGGGCTCGATCCTGGGCGGCGACGGGCAGACCGGTCCCCTCGTCTGGGACTTCTACCGGACGGCGGACGACCGCTGGGTCATCATCATCGCCTGTTACCCCCGGACCCGCGACGAGATGCTGGACCTCCTCGGCACCCCCCACACCAGGGAGCGCATCGCCGAGGCCGTGGCAACCTGGAACTCCTGGGAACTGGAGGAGGCCGCGGCCGCCCGGGGCGTGCCGCTCGCCGTGGTGCGCACCCGCGAGGAGTTCCTGGCCCACCCGCAGGGCAAGACGATCCTGTCCGAGCCCGTGGTGTCCGTCGAACGGGTCGGCGATGCCCCGCCGCGGCCGCTGCCGTCCGGCCCCCGGCCGCTGTCCGGGCTGCGCTGCCTGCAGTTCACCCACATCTTCGCGGGCACCGCGGCGGGCCGGGCGCTCGCCGAGTACGGTGCCGACGCCCTGCATGTGTGCGAACCCAACGCCTTCGACCACGAGCTGTGCTGGAACGAGTGCGGCGTCGGCCTGCGCTCGACCCGCCTCGACCTCAAGGACAAGGACGGGGGCCGGCGGATCTTCGACGACCTGCTGCGCACCGCCGACGTCTTCGTGCACAACCACAGGGCGTCGAAGATGGCCCGGCTCGGCCTCACTCCTGAGGAGTGCATCGAGATGGCGCCGGGCCTCATCCACCTGTCCGTCAGCGCGTACGGGGAGAACGGGCCCTGGCGCGACCGGGGCGGGTTCGACCACCAGGGCCAGGCGCTGGTGGGCATCAACTGGAACGAGCGCGAGGGCGACGAGCCGAGGATGCCGCCCGGGCGGATGCTGAACGACTACCTCGCCGCCAACTTCGCCGCGGCGGGCGTCATGGCCGCGGCCGTCCGCCGGGCCCGCGAGGGCGGCAGCTACCGGGTGCGCGTCTCGCTGGCCGGCGTCGCCAACTGGGCGTGGGAACTGGGCGTCCTGTCCCGGGAGTCCATCGCGCACCTGGGCGCCGACACCCTCCCGCCCGAGCCCGAGTGGCTCGTCCACGACACCCCGATGGGCGAGTTCCGGCACGTCGCCCCGGCTGTACGGCTGAGCGAGACCCCGGCTGGCTGGGACGACACGGTCCTGGTGCCGCGCGGCTCCTCCCGGCCCGAGTGGCGGGCCCCTCACGCGGCCTGAGCCGCCCCACGCTCCGCGACCCCGAACACCTCACCGTTTCCAAGGAGTCACGATGCCTCGCATGCCCTACAAGGATGCCGACGCCCTGCCCGAGTCGATGCGGCCCCTGGCCCAAGGCAAGATCATCAATGTCTACCGGATGCTCCTCCACTCCACCCACACGGTGGAGCAGGTGGCCCGGCTCGGTTCCGCGCTGTTCGCCGGGGCCTCGCTGGACGCGGTGGACCGCGAGCTGCTCATCCTGAACTTCGGCCTGCACTACGAGGCCGAGTACGAGTGGGCCCAGCACGTGTCCATCTCGGCGGCGGTCGGCGTCACCGACGCCCAGCGGGTGGCGCTGCGGCGGGGCGACACCGACGCCGACGTCTTCACGCCGGCGCAGCGGGCCCTGCTCCGGTTCTCCGGCGCCGTCGCCGACGGGCCGACTGTCAAGGACGACGTCTACGCGGCGGTCCGTGAGCACTACAGCGAGGAGCAGGTCGTCGAGACGCTGGTGCTGGCGGGCTTCTACTTCCTCCTCGGCCGCGTCTGCACCGTGCTGGACGTCGACATCGACGCGTCGGACGGCGACGAGGTCGTCCGCCAGGCGCTGCGCCTCCAGGGGCAGTAGCACCCGCCGGGTTCCGGACAGCCCTGCGCCCCGGGGCCGGGAGGCCGAACGCCTCCCGGCCCCGGGGCGTACCCGCGGGGGTGCTCAGGCCCTTGCGGCCAGCCGCCGGCGCAGATGGCGGTCCAGGCTGTTCTGGACGGCGAGGGCGTGCTCGAAGAGATAGAAGTGGTCCCCCGGGAACTCGGTGGCGCCGAGGAATTCCGGGGTCAGCCCGGCCCAGGCCTCCAGGGCGCCGGGCTCGAGGGTGGGGTCGGACGTCCCTCCGTAGGCCGCGATGGGGCAGGAGACGGCGGCGCCGTCCTCGGTGTAGTCCGCGGCGACGACGAAGTCCCCGCGCAGGGAGGGCATCACCGCGGCCAGCATGTCCCGGCTGACCGGCACCTCGTCCGGGATGAGCCCGAACTCGGCGACGCGATCGAGGATCTGCTGGTCCGTCATGTCCGCGACGCCCTCCAGCTCCTTGGACGCGACGAGGCCGGGAGCCCAGCCGGAGACGCCCAGCAGCTCGGGGCCCTGCCCGCCGTTCCGCTCGATCTCCACCGTCAGCCGGTAGGCGAGCAGCGCGCCGAAGCTGTGGCCGAAGACGACGTACGGCCTGCCGTCGAGCTCCGCCTCCAGCGCCTCCTGGAGTTCGGCGAGGAGCGGCTCGATCCGGGTGAACACCGGCTCGTCCAGCCGTTCCTGCCGGCCGGGCAGCTGCAGGGCCCGGCATTCGATCCCCGAGGAGACGGTGGCCGCCCACATCCGGTAGGTCAGCGAGGTGCCGCCCGCGTGCGGAAAGAGGAACAGCTGCGCCTCGGCGTCCAGCGAGGGGTCGGGTGACGAGAACCAAGGGGCCCGCCGCGGCCCCGTGCCCGTGGTCATGTGATCTCCGTTCAGTCGATGGCACGCGTCACGGCAGCGGCGCCTCGGGGATCCCCGCGACCGAGCCGTCGGGCCGGCCGCCCCCGGGCACGCTCCCGCACGCCCCGCCTGACGGCCGAGTCAACCAGCCCCCGCTGACATGCCGCTGATCGGCGGGCCTCCCCTCCGCCCGCACACTCTGAGACACCATTAGGTGGTTTTTACACCTCTTCTCCTTGAATGAGTGGATGAGTGCCGTGAGGGAAGAATCCCGTATAGGCGCCATCCAGGGGGAAGTCGCCTGATTTATGTGAATCCAGGGGGACATGTGAATACCGATGTGACCGTTCTCGGCCTCGGGCCGATGGGGTCGGCGCTGGCCGGCGCCTTCGTCGCCGCGGGACACCGCACGACGGTGTGGAACCGCACGCCCGGCAAGGCGGAACCGCTGGTACGGCAGGGCGCGAGGGAGGCGGGGTCGGCCGGTGAGGCCCTCGCGGCGAGCCCGCTGACCGTGGTGAGCCTGTCGACGTACGAGGCCGTCCGGGAGGTGCTGCACCCCGCGGCCTGCGGCCTCGCGGGCCGGACGCTGGTCAACCTCACCTCGGGGCCGCCCGTGTGCGCACGGGAGATGGACGCCTGGGCCGGACGGGCCGGCGCCGCCTACCTCGACGGCGTGGTCATGACGACCCCGTCCGGCATCGGCAGCCGGGACTTCCTGCAGCTCTACGCCGGCTCGGCGGCGGCCTTCGAGCGGCATCGCGAGACGCTCACCGCGCTGGGCGACGCCACGTACGTGGGCGCCGACACGGCCCTGTCGTCCGTGTACGACACCACACTGCTGTGCCAGATGTGGTCCACGCTCACCGGCTGGCTGCACAGCGTGGTGCTCATCGGCGCCGACGGCCCCGGCGGCAACGTGACCGCGACGGAATACACCGAGGTGGCCAACCGCTGGATGGACACCGTGCGCTCCTTCATGAACACCTACGCCCCCCAGGTGGACTCGGGCGAGTACCCCAGCGGCGACTTCCCGCTGGATCTCCACCGCTCGACGATGCGGATCCTCGCCCACGCCTGCGAGCTCCGCGGGGCCGACACCGGCATGCCGGAGCTCTTCAGCACGCTGACCGAGCGGGCGATCGCGGCCGGGCACGGCGGCGACAGCTACGCCCGCCTGGTGGAGTTCGTACGACGGGAGGGCAGGCCGGAAGCGACCCTGTCCTGACCCGGCGAGGGAGGACATTCCCTCGGGCGTACGTTCGAACCGGCGCCGCCCGCCGGGTGCGGGCGGCCGCGGTTCAGTGGTCGGAGTAGCTGAAGTCGCCCACGGTCCAGGCGCTGACGTCCTCGATCGCGACGCGGTACATCCCGCCCGTCTCGGGGATCCCGATGCTGCCCTGCAGGATCCGGGCGACATGGAAGTGCAGATGCGTGGGCGGCTCGCCGCGCTCGGCCCGGTCCTGGGGCCGGTCGGCGGTGAAGATCCCGGAGAACGGACCCAGGCGGTCGGAGTCCGTCAGGACCTCCGACACCCGCTCCTTCCACACGGATTCCGGGGCCAGCCGCCCGGTGATGACGGTGCCACCGGTGACCACGGTCAGGGACATCTGATTGCTTTGCTCGGACTCCACTTTGGTGGCTACGTCAACGAGCAGTGCGTCAGGGCTCGACATGAGAGCCGATTCTATTCGCCGACCCGGCCGACCGGGTGGCCCGGCCCCGACCTCCTGCCCTCAGCCGCACGAAGGAGACCCCGGGTCACACATCCACAGGCCAGGATTCCCACTATAAGGGACAACGAAAACCATACATCCACATTATGCAGATATGATATGCGTCATGGTCAAGCTTGGACAGTCGCGACTCCGCCGCCCCCGTGGCCGGTGGTCCCTCGTGCAGATGTCCCCGGTGATCCTGACCGTGGTCATCGCCGGCCTGGCCTACTCCACACCCCCGGACATGGCCTTCAGCCGCATCCTGCCCGCGGCCCCCGCCCTGGCGGCCGCCATGTGGCCGGTACTGCCCACCGTGCTGCTGGGGACGGTCTGCTTCCTGCTCATGATCGGCCTGAGCCTCGTGTTCCCCGGCCTGGGCGCGTGGTACACCGTGGCGGGCATCGTGGCGGTCACCGTGGCGGCCGCGTACGGAAGTCATGTGCGGCTCCAGCGGGAGCAGTCCCTCTTCCAGGTCCGGCTCGTCGCCGACGCGGCGCAGATGGTGGTCCTGAGCCCGATGCCGCGCCGCTTCGGGGGCATCGAGATCGAGTCGCTGTACCTCGCGGCCGCGGCGGAGGCCCGTATCGGCGGCGACTTCTACGAGGCGGTCGACACCCCCTACGGGGTCCGGTTGATCATCGGCGATGTGCGGGGCAAGGGCCTGCCGGCGGTGGGCACGGCGGCGGCGGTGGTCAACGCCTTCCGGGAGGCGGCCTACGACGAACCCGACCTGGGCGGCATCGCGCGCCGCCTGGAGGCCAGCAGCACCCGCTACAGCGCCGCGTTCTCCACCGAGGACCTGATGGAGAGCTTCACCACCGCCGTACTCGTGGAGATCCCGCACGACAGGTGCCACATCAGAATCCTCAACTGCGGGCATCCCCCGCCGCTGCTCCTGAACCGTGAGGGACTGCGCGTCCTGAGTCCCACCGCTCCCTCGCCGCTGCTCAACCTCGCCGGGCTGATCGGCGACCACTACAGCATCGACACCTTCGACTGCGCCCCCGACGACCAGCTGCTCCTCTACACCGACGGCGTCACCGAGGCCCGCGACCGCGGCGGCCAGTTCTTCCCGCTGACGGACTGGATGCGCCGGCAGCAGCCCCCGGTGCGGCCCCGGGAACTGCTCGACGGCCTCCACCGCGACCTCCTGCGCTACAGCAGCGGAGGCCTCGACGACGACCTCGCCGCCCTCGCCGTACGCCTGCGGGACGCCCCGGACGCGTGAGGGGCCGCCGCCTCCCCGGCCGGCCCCACCGGCCGGGGACGCGCGCGGGTGCCGCTCAGCTGTCCTTGTGGGCGACGACCAGCACCTCGTTGACCCCGTCCGGAAGCGCGACCGTCTCGGGGCGGAAGCCGGTCTCCTTCAGCCAGGCGTGGCACTCGTCCACGGAGTACTCCCGGCCGCCGTTGGACCACACGAGCATGCTCAGGCTCGCCAGCGTCGCGTACAGCGAGGGCACGGCGTCGCCGACCATGGGGTCGTAGACGATCACCGCGCCTCCGGGCCGCACGGCCCGGTGGGCACTGCGCAGCAGCCTGAGCCGGTCCTCCGGGCCCCAGTTGTGGAGGACGTGGCCGAAGACCAGCACATCGGCCTCGGGAGGTGGGTCGGCGAAGAAGTCGCCCCCGTGGAAGGAGACCGCCGCCGTGCCGCCGAGGCCGGCCATGTGCGCGGCGAAGGACGGCTCGAGCGGCGGCAGGTCGAAGACCGTGCCGGTCAGGTGCGGGTGGCGGGAGACGAGTTCATGGGCGATGTTGCCGCGGGCGCCGCCCACGTCCACGAACGACGTCCAGCGGCTCCAGTCGAGGTCGGCGAGGTGCGCGGCGATGCCCGAGTTGAACATGTCCATGCTGTCGAGGAAGAGGTCGGTGGCGGGCTTGTCCTCGTAGAGCGAGTGGTAGGGGTTGCCCTCGCGGGCCGCCCGGTTCTGCGGCTCCCCGGTGCGCAGCGCCTCGCCCAGGCCGTCCCAGGCGGGGTTCAGCTCCCGCTGGCAGAACTGCAGGTAGCCGCCCATGAAGCCGGGCCGGCCCCGCACGAGGTGCTGCTCGGCGGCGGGGCCGTTGGCGTACCGCCCGCCGTCGGTCTCCAGCAGCCCCAGGCCCACGAGCCCGACGAAGAAGGACTCCGCGCCCGGCATGCGGTACCCCAGGCGCGCGGCCAGCTCGTCGGCCGTGGCGGGCGAGCCCGACAGGTGGGTGAAGAGGTCGGCGTCCATGGCGGTCAGCAGGAGCTTGGTCTGCCAGTGACCGAACAGGATGCCCATGACCTGGCCGGCGCCGGCGCCGTCGGCGGGCTGGGCGGACTGCTCGGGCCGGCTGGAGTGGGAGTTCATGTGCGGAGGCCCTCCTCGGGGCGGAACGGAGTGAGCTGTGGGCGGAAGCGGGTGACGCCGGGCCGGTCAGGCGACCGGGCCGGCGAGGCTGAGGTGATGGCGGTAGCGGGCCCCCGCGTCACCGCCGCCGGCGTGCGCCAGCAGCGGCTCGATCACCGCGTCGATGTGCGCGACGGCCTCCTTCTCGGAGGCCCACTCGGAGAGGACGAGCACGCTCGCGTCGTCGGTGCCGACGTGGAAGTTGGCGGCGATCGCACCGGGGTACGCCCGCTCCTCCCCCTCGGTCTCCTCCTCCGAGGACAGCAGACAGTCGGTCCACTCCCGGACCGAGACGCCGTCGGCCATCGTGAAGAAGGCCCCGGGGAAGCACTCGGCGACCACGCCCGGGTCCGGGGCGGCCACCGGCCGTACGACGCGGTAGAGGTGGAAGACGGCGGGCTCGGGCACGGCGGTGTCGAGCACTCCCCAGCCGGGTTTGCCACGGGAGACGCTCGTCTCGTCCCGCAGCGACTCCCGCAGGGCCTCCTCGGACGACCACTGCGCGTAGGTCAGGAGGGAACGGCCGTCCGTGCTCGTGTAGCAGTTGAGGGAGACGAGCTCTTCGGGCCATGCGCCGGCGCGCCAGTGCGCGACGACGGCGTCCGCCGCGGCGCGCTGCCGTGCGGGGCCGTCCACGGGCACGATGGCGACGAGTACGGCGGCGACGTCGGAACGTTCGAATACCGGTCGCGGCCCGGCTGCAATGGACATCCTCGGCTCCTCTAGACGGTGGCCCACACACGTGCTCGCCCATCTTCGGCAGCGCTCCGAAAAGATCCGACAACCGCTTTTCAAGAAGTCCGTGAACTCGTGTCAGTTTTTCCCGGCCGGGCGCGGGCACTGTCAATTCACTGTCAGCGGAGTCATAAATGAAGTCATAAATACCGTCGCGCCACGGCGAACGGGCCGGCGCCGGCGCGGCGGTGGGCCGTCGGCGGCGGGGCCGGGAGGGCGGGCGTCGAAGGGCCTCCCGGCTGAACGCACCCGTACAATTCGGCGTCCCTGACGGTAGGATGTGCGGGTGACGACCCGAGGGCGCATCGACAAACGGCACGCGATCCTGAACGCCGCGTTCACCGTCTTCTCCCGCAAGGGCTACTCCCAGTCCTGCGTGAACGAGATCGCGGCCGAGGCGGGCGTCGCCAAGCCGACGGTCTACAACCACCTGGACAGCAAGGAGAACCTGTTCCGGCACGCCATGACCGCCGCGGCCGAGGGCGCCATGGCCCGCAACCTCGCCGCGATCGAGGGGCTGCGGGATGCGGGCGGCGAGCTGCGCGGCGCGCTGGAGGAGCTGGGCCTCCAGCTCCTGCTGTGCTACGCCAACGAGCAGTCCTGGGCCCTGCGGAGGCTGCTGTACGCCGAGGTCACCCAGTTCCCCGACCTCCTCGACATCGTCCTCGGCAACGGCACCAACCGCCTCGCCGAGGCCCTGGCCGACCGCCTCGCCCGGCTGACGCTCACCGGCCGGCTGCGGGTGACCGACCCGGCCGCGGCCGCCGAGCAGTTCCTCGCCCTGCTCACCGGCCCCGTCGACATCCGCTCGCGTCTGGGCACCCGGCTGCTGACCGAGCCGGAACTGCGGGACGTGGCCGGGAACGCGGTCAGCACATTCCTGCTGGCATTCGCCGCCGAGGACGCCCGGGCAACGGCCGCCACCTGAATTTGACGGCGAATTGGTCGACTTCACGCGTTCTTGTAAGGAGAGCGATTGAAGCCCCTGTGAGTCTCCTCCTAGCTTGGCAGACGGCCAACGGCCCGAATCGCCGAGGAGGCACGCAGCAGATGACCGCCCCACACCCCGGTACCTGCCCTTTCCACGCCGCGGATTTCTCCGCCGAACGCCTGGACATGGATCCGCGATACGCCCGGTTACGGCTGACGGAACCCGTGGCGAGGGTGACGATGCCCTACGGCGGCGACGCCTGGCTGGTCACCCGCCACGAGGACGCCCGGACCGTCCTCGCCGACCCCCGCTTCTCCCGCGCCGCCGCGGCGGGCCGGGACATTCCGCGCAGCACCCCGCTGCCCGACCAGCAGAACGCCTCGCTGCTGAGCCTGGACCCGCCGGAGCACAGCCGGCTGCGACGGATGGTGACCAAGGCCTTCACCCACCGCAGGGTGAGCGCCATGCGGCCGCGCGTCCAGGAGATCGTCGACGGCATGGTCGACCGGATGACCGAGACCGGGCCGCCCGCCGACCTGGTCTCCGCCCTCGCCTGGCCGCTGCCCCTCACCGTGATCTGCGAGATCCTCGGCGTCCCGGCGGAGGACCACGGGCTGTTCCGGGACTGGATCGACCGGTCGGTGGCCCTGTCCGCCGACGACCCGGAGACCATCAAGGAAGCCGACAACGCCCTCTTCTCCTACATCTCCGGCCTCGTCGAGCGGCGCCGGGCCGCCCCCGCCGACGACCTGCTGGGACAGCTGGTGGTCGCGCGGGACGAGGGCGACCGGCTCAGCGAGCTCGAGCTGGTCGTCTTCGGGGTCAACCTGCTCATCGCCGGGCAGGAGACCACCGCCAACGAGCTGGGGAACTTCCTGCACACCCTGCTGAGCCGCCGGGAGCACTGGGAGGCACTGACCGCCGACCCGTCCCTGATCCCCTCGGCCGTCGAGGAGTTGCTGCGTCACATCCCGCTGGAGGCGAGCGTCGGCGGGCTGGGGTTCCCCCGCGTCGCCCTCGAGGACGTCGGGCTCGGCGGCCGGACCGTCCGCGCGGGAGACACCGTCGTGGTTCCCAACGCCTCGGCGAACCGGGACGGAAGCGTCTTCGACCGGCCGGACGAGCTGGTGCTCGACCGGGAGCGCAACCCGCATCTGACCTTCGGGCACGGCGCCCACCACTGCCTCGGCGCCCCGCTGGCCCGGCTGGAGCTCCAGGTGGCCCTCGAGACGCTGGTCCGGCGCCTGCCGTCGCTGCGCCTGGACGTCCCGGCGGACGAGGTGGCGTGGAAGGCGAACCGGATGATGCGGGGGCCCGAGGCGCTTCCGGTGGTCTGGTAGCCCCCGCCACGGGCGCCGGACGGGCTCGGGGAGCCCGTCCGGCGTCACGCTCGCCATCGGGCGGGCCTCAGGCGGCGGTCCTCTCCCGCGGGGCCAGGGCCAGCGCCAGGATCGCGCAGACGACCAGCGCCGTGGCGGTCGCGGCGGCGATCACCGTGAAGGCCGACCGGTAGCCGCCGTCCAGCGCGGAGAAGAACACCGAGCCCATCACGGCCACGCCCAGCGACCCTCCGAACTGCTGGGTCGTGCTCCAGATGCCCGAGGCGGTGCCCACGTGCCGGGGCGGCACCGCGGAGGTGAACAGCGTCACCAGCGGCGGGATGATCAGGTTGAGCGCGGCGCCGAGCACGACCAGGCCGGGTACGAGCGACCAGGACGAGACCGTTCCGCCGGCCGCGCGGGCGGCGACGAGGACGCCGAGCGTGCCCAGGGCGAAGAGCAGGCAGCCTGCCATCACCACGCCCCGGCCGAAGCGGGCGGTCAGCCGGCCGGCGACCACGGCGGTGAACAGGCTCCCCACGCAGAAGGACACCGTGACCAGGCCGGCGCGCAGCGGGCTGTAGCCCTGCCCGTCCTGGAGCCAGAGGGTGAGCACGAGCAGGAAGCCGTTGTAGCTGGCGAAGGCGAGCAGCAGGACGGCGCGTCCTCCGCTGAAGGAGCGGTCGCGGAAGAGCCCGGCCGGCAGCAGGGGCGCGTTGCGCCGCCCTCCCCCGCGCTCCTCGGCCAGGGCCAGCGCCACGATGGCGACGACCCCGGCGGCCAGCGACAGCCAGCACCAGACGGGCCAGCCGTACTGGCGCCCCTCCATCAGCGGGAAGACGACGGCGACCAGGCCCACGGTGAGCACGGCGGCGGACAGCAGGTTGGGACGGGTGCCGCCGGGCACCTTCGTCTCGGGCACAAGCCAGATGCCGAAGGCGATCACCAGTGCGGCGACGGGCACGTTGACCAGGAACAGGGTGCGCCATCCGAGGTCGCCGACGTCGGCGGTGATGAGGACTCCGCCCACGACCAGGCCCAGCGCCTGTGCCATGCCGGCGACGATGCCGAACAGGCCGAAGACGGTGGCGCGTTCGCGCCCCTCGAAGGTGCTCTGCAGGGTGCTCATGACCTGCGGGGCGATGCCGGCGGCGGCCAGGCCCTGGACGACGCGGGCCACGATCAGCTCCGTCGGGCTGTCGGCGAAGCTGCACCAGAGGCTGGCCAGGCCGAAGAGGGCCACCGCGTAGAGGAAGATCCGTTTGCGGCCCCACACGTCCCCCAGCCGGGCCGTCGTGATCAGCGCGACGGCGAAGGCCAGCAGGTAGGAGGCGGAGATCCACTCCAGCTGGGTCGGACTGGCGTCCAACTCCCGCTGGATGGTGGGTAACGCGACGTTGACGATCGTGACGTCCAGCAGGTCCATCAGGAAGGCCACCGTCAGCACGGCCGCCGCCGCCCACCGGCGCGGGTACGGCCCCGCGGCTCCCGGCTCGGTCACGGCTTCGGCGGATACGGCGGGGGAGGCCGGTTCGACGCTCACAGCAGGTCTCCAACTCGGCTCGGTACACTGGAGTTGTCTGAACTAGTGGGTTCAATTTAGTGACCGAGCCGGTAGCCCGCAAGGCTGGTTGGAGGTCGTGCCGATGTCCAAGGTCGTTTCAGGACAGGCCCGTTGACGCGGGCGCCGTCAGCGCCCCAGCATCGTCTCGGTCGCCTCGTGCAGCCGGGCCGCGTCGCCCGGATCGAAGGACGGGTGCCCCAGTCCGATCGGCCGGCTCTCCGCGTACGCGCTCAGCCGCGCCGCGGGCGGAGCGTCGATGAGGGCGGCGATCGGCACGATGCCCTGCTCCACGGGCTTGCCGAACTTCTTCATCATCTCGATGTGGGCCGCGGTCTCGGCGTCGTAGTCACCGGAGAAGCTGGTCGACACGCTGCCCGGGTTGATCAGGACGTACCGGATCCGGCCGGTCGCGTGCCGCTCGGCGAAGGAGACGCCGAGCAGGTCGTTGGCCTTGCCGCCCTGGTTCAGGGCCTCGACGCCGTCGTAGCCCCGCGCGAGGCCGAAGTCGTCCCAGTGGACCCGGCCCATCGGGGTGCCGGGTCCGGCCACGTTCATGACGACGGGCCGCTCGGCCTTCTCCAGTTCCCCGGCGAGCCCGTGGCTCAGCAGGAAACGGCTCAGGTAGAAGAGCGCGAAAGTGCGCTCGAAACCTTCGGAGGTCTGCCGGCGGACGCTGCTGTAGTGCCGGGCGCACAGCACGAGCGCGTCCACCACGGGGAAGTTCTCCCTGATGTGCTCGATGACCCGCCTGTTCTCGGCGACAAGAGCGAGATCGGCCTTGAGGAAGAACGCCCGGTCGTCCGCTCCCATTTCCCGGGCGGAGTCCAGTAATGCCTTTCCTTTCTTCACGTCGCGGCCGAGGATCACCACCCTTTCACCGCGCCTCAGATAGGCGAGGGCGAGCGCCCTGCCCATCCCGTCGGTGCCGCCCTGAATCACCATGGTGCGCATCCGGAAAACCTCCCTGAACGGCGGCGAGAGAAGCTCAACTCGCCTTTGCCGACCCGGAGTTGGGCCGACTGCGCGTCAACGTACCACGCTACCGAAGAGGCGGTAGCGCTTGAATCCGATGGGCCGGACACCAGGGATGTCGTTGCTGGCGCGCAATGCCGAAGCCCGGCTCGCGCCGTCCAGGAATACGTCGTGCGCGGCGTCCGACGTCCATTCGGCGTAATTGAGCACGCGGGTGCCGTCCACGCTGGCGTGGAAATTGGCGGAGATCATGCCCGGGTGTTGTGCGAACGGCATGTTCTCGAGCGTGCCGACGAGCGAACCGATGACATGCTGCTGCCGTTCCGCGCCGTCGACGTCGAAGGTGGCGACGACCACGCAGGCCGTCTCCCGGGGCGCGGCATCGGGCACGACGGTCCGGTGCAGCCGGTATTCGACGGCGCCCGTCCGCGCGGCGGGGCCGAGCGAGCGCACGAAGGGCGCGTACGCCCCGGCGTCGTCGCACTGGGCATAGGTCAGCACGGTCTCGTCGTCGGCGCTGAGGAAACAGCTGAAGGACAGAATTCCCCGCGGCCACGGCGTGCCGCTCCACTGGTCGAGGAGTTCCCCGAGCACGGCGGTGCCGTGTTCGCGGCCGGGTACGTAGCGGTGGCTGACGAACACCGCCCCGGCGTCGGCACGGCGGACGTCCGGCAGGGCGGCGGTGGCGGGCGAGGTCATGGCGTCTCCTGGGCGTGGTGGTCGGGGGTTCCGGCGCCCGGGGCCGGTGCGCGCAGCCCGGCGACGGCCGTCACCAGGCCCACGGCCGAGACCGCGGTGAGCAGCGACAGGGCCGGCCGGTAGCCGTCGTGGGCCGTCAGCAGCGCACCGACCGCCGGCAGCGTCACGACGCCGCCGAGCTGGACCCCGGTCTGGTAGAGCGGCACCGCGCGGCCCCGTTGCGCCGCCGGGACGGTGGCGGTGGCCTGCATGTTGAGCGCCGCGAAGGCGAGGACGAAGCCCGCCTCGACCAGCAGCAGGACGGGCAGCATCCCCGTGGCGTACGGCCGTCCCTCCGGCCGCCACAGGTACAGCGCGCAGCCCGCGAAGGGCGTGAGCGCCCCGAGGGCGATGAGCCGGGCGGTGCCGTGGCGGGCGACCAGCCGGCCGGCGAACGGGACGGTCACCGCCAGCGGGACGCACGCGGGCAGCAGCGCCAGCGCGCACTTCCACGGCGCCCAGCCGAACCGCTCCTGGCACTGGAAGGTGACCAGCAGCAGCAGACCGGCATAGGTGCCGTTGAGGGAGGCGGCGCCCAGGGCCGAACGCCGCAGCCGGCCGTCGCGCAGCAGGCCGGGCCGGGGCCCGGCCGGGGCGCCGGCGGCCGGCGGGTCGGGCGGGAGCAGTCCCAGCCCGAGCAGCATCAGGGCCAGGGCCACCGGTGCCGGGAAGAGGAACGTCCAGCGCCAGCCGGCCTCCAGCAGCGCCCCGGACAGCAGCGCGCCCACGGTGAAGCCGGCGGCCCCGAAGAGGGAGTAGACCGACACCGCCCTGCGCTGGTCCGGCCCGTCGCGGAACGTCGTGCTGATGATGGCGAGCCCGGTGGGCGCGGTCAGCGCCGCGCAATCGTTGGCCGTGACAGCTACAGGGCGTGGCAGACACCGTCTGTCGGCCACCACGTGGCGGATTCATCCCCTCCGTTCAGTGGCTCGATCCTTGCCCGATACGGCCTGTTCAGCCCCCGGGCGGAACCCGGCCTCGGGACGGCGACGCCCGAGCGGGCCGCCGAAAAAACCGACCGCGCGTGACAACGGCCGCGGAACCGGTCACTCTGCGTCCGATCAATCACTTGAACACCCAGGTATTGAACTGAATGGTTCAACATCCTGGTACACACGGTAAGTCGGGATTGCCTCGACGGAGAAGCATGCGGCGCCCCGGCCATCCGGTATACGGACAGTTTGCGGTTCGTACTAGTGTGCGCGGGTGAGTCTTTATGTCGTCGTAGGATTCGGGCCCGCCGGAGCGGCCACCACTCGGCTGCTGGCCGAGCAGGGCCATTCGGTGCGCGTCGTCACCAGGTCGGGCCGCGCCCCGGAGCCCGGCACCGAGCACATCGAGCACGCCGAGCACGTCGAACACGTCGCGCTGGACGCGACGGACAGCGAGCGCCTGACCGAGGCCGCACGGGGCGCTGCCGCGATCTTCGGCTGCGCCGCGCCGCCCTACCACCGCTGGACCGAGGAATGGCCGCCGCTGGCCTCGTCGGCCTGCGCTGCGGCCGAGGCGACCGGGGCCGTCCTGGTCATGCTGGGCAACCTCTACGGCTACGGCCCGGTGGACGGCACCCTGACCGAGGACCTGCCGCTCGCGGCCACCGGCCCCAAGGGCCGGGTGCGCGCCGCCGCCTGGGAGCAGGCGCGGGCCCTGCACGAGCAGGGCCGGATCAGGGCGGTCGAGATGCGGGCCTCGGACTTCTTCGGGCCCGGCGTGACCGACGGCGGACACCTGGCCGCACGCGTCATGCCGCGACTGCTGCGCGGCAAGCCGGTCTCCACGCTCGGGGATCCGGACGCCCCGCACAGCTGGAGCTACCTCCCCGACGTGGCCAGGGCCCTGGTCGAGGTCGCGGGCGAGGAACGCGCCTGGGGACGGCCCTGGCACGTCCCGACGGAGCCCCCACTGTCCGTCAGGGAGATGGCCGGCCTCCTCGCCGCCCAGGCGGGAACGCGGCCGGTCGCCGTGCGCGGGATGCCGTCCGCCCTGTTGAGCGTCGCATCGGTCTTCTCCCCGCTGATCCGCGAACTGAAGGAGATCCGCTACCAGTTCGACCGTCCGTTCGTCGCCGACTCGAGCGCGTACGACGACGCGTTCACCGTACGCGCCACCCCGATCGACCAGCAGGTCAAGGCGACGGTGGACTGGTGGCGTGAGCGCCTGGCCACCACCGGGTGACACCGCTCCCGCCAGAACCGCGTTAAGAAGCAGGCAGTCACCTTCCCTCACGTGCACGCCGGTTGTTCTACTAGTGTGCAAACAAGTGGAGGTACTGTCATGCCGCACTCACGATCCGCGTCCCTCGACGCCCGTCGCATCGCCGTCGCCGTCGCGCCGGCCCTGATCGCCGCCGCCGTCGTCCTGTCGGTCTTCCTGTCCGTACAGGACCGGCTCCCCGGCCGCATGGCCGTCCACATCGGAGACGGAGGACGCGCCGACGGCTTCTCGGGCCAAGGCTCCTTCCTGGCCACCGCGTTGGGGGTGCTGGTGGGCGACGGCGTCGTCTTCGGCGGGCTCGCTCTCTGGATACGGCCGAACCCGGGCGTGCAGCGCGTCCTGGCCGCCATCGGCGGCGCCGTCGCGGTGCTGACCGGCTGGCTGGTCACCGCCGTGCTGCTGGCCAACACCGACGTCTCCGACGCCGCCACCGTCACCCTGCCCGGGACGCAGGCCGCACTCGCCTTCGGCGCGGCAGCCCTCTACGCGGCCGTGGGCTGGGCGGCCTGCGGCACGGCCCAGGAGACCGAGACCGTCTCCGGGCCCTCCGCCCAGGCCCCGCGCCTCACCCTCGGCGACGCCGAGACCGCCGGCTGGACACAGGTGACGGGCTCCCGGGTCCTTCCCGTCACCGGCGCCCTGATACTGGCCGCCGGCATCGTCGTCTGCGTCACCACCGGATGGGCGCCCGCACTGCCCCTGCTCCTCACCGGAACGCCCATGACCGTGCTGACCAGCGCCCGGGTCACCGCCGACCGGCGCGGGATCACCGTCACGCCCTCGCTCGTCCCCTGGCCGCGCCTGAACGTGCCTCTGGAGAGGATCACCGAAGCCGGCCACCGCACCGTCAACCCGCTGCGGGACTTCGGCGGCTGGGGATACCGGGCACGCCCCGGAGCCAGCGGCATCGTGCTGCGCACCGGCGACGCCATCAGCGCCCGTCTGACCACCGGCAGCGAGTTCGTCGTCACCGTCGACGACGCCGCCACCGCCGCCGCGCTGCTCAACACCCTCGCCGACCGCGAACGCCGCACGTCGGCCGGGGGGTGACCGTGCTCTTCCGTATCGACCCCTCCTCGCCCCTCCCCCTGGGCGACCAGATCGCCGCCTGCGTGCGCGGCGCCATCGCCGACGGCACCGTACACACCGGCGAACGCCTGCCCTCCGCCCGCGACCTCGCCGCGTCCCTCGGCGTCAACATGCACACCGTGCTCCGCGGCTACCAACGGCTGCGCGAGGAAGGCCTCCTCGAACTCCGTCGCGGCCGCGGGGCCGTCGTCACCGGAGGACCGTCCGCCGAGCGCGCCCGGCTCACCGAACAGGCTCGGCGCCTGGTCACCGACGCCCGCGCGCTCGGGCTCAGCGACAACGACGTGATCGACCTCGTCAGGAATTCCCTGACGGCCGACTGCCAATAGGCATGAGATGCGCCGGGAAAGCCTCGGTCAGCGGCGGGATATGGAGCGCTGGGGCGGCGCGATACGTACCCGCTTTTCCACAGGCGCGCTCTCGATGTCGTCGAGTTGCGCGACGATCGTGCTGCGCAGGTCGTCGTAGTCCTCGAAGTGGTAGTCGTTGAACAGCGTGTAGCCCGTCCACATCAGATTGGCGCACACCCGCGCCGGCACCCCGCCGGTCCGGGCGCCCATTCCGACCAGCGCCACCGACGTGATGCTGCCCGGCGCAATCTTGTTCTGCTGATGGATCGCCTGGAACGCGGCGGCGCACGCCAGGGCGACATTCAGGGTCTCGCTCACGTTCTGCGAGGACGATTCCATCGTCGGCGTGGAGATCAGGAACTTCGGATTGACGGCCCCGGACGGAACGCACACCGCGCTTCCTACTGGGAGCGTTCCGGCAAACCGGTCGCGGATCGCCCGCTGCACACGCAGCTGGATGCCCGCTCCCAGATGCCGCTTGATGGCCGCGTCGACGCCGCCGTCCATCCGGCCCCGGGAGTTGGTCGGAGTGACCCAGGTGTCGACCTTCTCATCGAGGATCGAGCCCTTGCGGATCTCGATCCCGGGGGTATCGGCGAACGCCGCCCGCCATGCCTCCACCACCTTCGCGTTGACGTCGGTCAGCACCACCTTGAGCGGCGCCTGCTCGCGGTTCACGGCCATAGTTCACTCCCATCGGGAACGGTCCTTCCAACGATCACGACGCTACCGCCCACCACTGACAACCGGTGGGGAGCTCCGTTGTCGTACCCCGTTGCTAGCCTCCGGGCCATGATCGATGCCAACACCCCTGCCCAGCCCGACGCGAACGACCCGCTGGCCCTTGCAGAACTGTTCAAGGGCGGCGGTGAACCCTGGCTTCCGCTGTTGAAGCCGGTCATCGAGGCTCAGCCGAACGCAGCCGCGTTCATCGGCTCGGGCCGCGGACAGGAAGTCGTCCCCGTCCGCGAACTGACCTTCCAGGCGCTCAAGCCCAATCCGCCGCACAAGTGGAAGGTCGTCGTATTCGGTCAGAACCCGTACCCGCGCCCGGAAAGCGCCACGGGCATCGCCATGTTCGACAACACCTTCCACGACTGGAAGGACAGTCAGTTCGGCAGGGTCGTGAGCATCCGCTGCATCATCAAGGCGGCGGCGATGTGGAAGTACGGCATACCCAAGAAGACCCCGATCGCCGACATCCGCGCGCTGTTGAAGAAGCAGGACACCGTCCAGCCGCCGGAATGGTTCCAGGCGATGCTCACGCAGGGCGTACTGCTGCTGAACGCGGCACTCACCGCTAGCAGTGACGGGGGGAGGGGCGCCGATGCCGACCGGCACACGGCATTCTGGCGTCCGGTCACCGAGCGGATCGTCGAGGAGGTCCTCAAGGCCAAGCAGAACGCCGACGAGGAAGACCGTGGTGTCGTCTTCGCGTGGTGGGGAGCTCACGCCCGCAACCTGAAGAAGGTCGTCCTCGAACTCCAGAAGAAGTACCCCGACGTCGACGTCCGGCACATCGACCACCCCAATCCCGCGGCGCAGGGCGACATCTTCTGCGAGGGCGACCATTTCGGAGTGGTGAACGACGCCCTCGCGTCGCTGGGCGCCGATCCGATCGACTGGCTGCCGAGCAAGGGGTGGAACGAGGGCGCGGCGGAGGCCGGCGGGACGGACGGCGGCATCGCCGAACGCATGGGCGCGTTCATCACGTCCACCATGGAGCTGCACCAGCTGTATCTCGAACGGCTCGCCAGCGTCAAGGACGAGGGTCTCGCCCTCCCCGCGATCACCGGTGTGTTCGACACCCCGCTCATGGACTTCCAGGACGCCGTCGCCCCGGTCGCCGAGCTGCTGTCCGGCCTCGGCCGGCACGTCAACCAGTCGCGCGAATTCGGCAAGAGGAGGGCGGACGAAGCGGCCGGCAGCCTCTCCGCCGACGCGATCGCCGCCCTCTATCTCTACACCTGCCAGTCCGCGTTCTACCGGGAGATCAACGCCGTCCTGCGTGCGCCGGACCGGGCCAAGGTCATCCCGTATCTCCCCTATCTGCGGCTGCTGTTCTCGGCGGTGTCGCAGCTTCCCGCCCGCAAGGAGCCGTTGTGGCGCGGCGTCTCGCTGGACCTGCGTGCGCAGTACCCGCTCGGCCGGACCGTGACCTGGTGGGGCGTTTCCTCGTGCACGCCCAATCTCAACGTGGCCCGGAACTTCCTCGGCAGCCGCGGCAGGCGGACGCTCTTCGAGGTGGTCCCCGCCCGGGCGGTGGGCATCAGCAGTTTCTCCGCGTTCGCCGGCGAGGAGGAATTCATCCTCTCGCCGGGCACACAGCTCAAGGTGACGGACGTGAAGACCGAGCGCGGCGGTCTGTGCACCGTGAAACTGACCGAACTGGAAGAGCAGACCCTCGTGTCCTGAGCCGGCGCCGCTACGATCCGTCGGACGCCCTAGGCGTCCGGCGGTCGGCGGACCTCGCCCGTGCCCAGCCTGATCACGGCCCGGGGCCGCATGGGCTCCTCACCGCGCCGCGAGAGCAGGACCACCTCCTCGACCACGGCCGTCAGCGTGCCGAGCCGGGCGGCGCACTCGGCGGCCAGACGCCGCGGGTCCTGGGTGCGGCCGAGCGACAGATGCGGGGTGAAGCGGCCGCCGCGCCCACGGCAGAGCGGGAACCGCAGCCCCAGCGCCCGATGGAGACCGGCCCACGGCGCCGGCCCCGCCGCGGCCGGATCGAGCCACACCGTCGCGGCCTGCCGGTGCCGGAAGTACCGCACGCCGGCCAGCCGCACCTCGAACGCCGCGCTCTCCGCCGCCCCGGCGGAGAGCAGCGGCACGGCCCGCCCGAACTCCTCCTCCGGAACGAAGCCGAACAGCACGTTCACATGCGGCGGCCACCGCCGCACCTGCGGATCGTGCTCCCAGCGGATGTCCTGGATCACCGGCCAGAGCTCCCCCGGCGGCAACCACGCCACCGCCGTCCGGGCCGTGGGCGCCACCTCGAGCACCTCCACCGGCTCGGCCCCACCGAACACCGGATCCTCGTCCACACCCCCATGATCCGCGCCCCGCCCGCACCGCACGAGTCGACCGCGGCGCCTGGCTGCATGCCGACGGGGCGAACACCGGGCATGCTGCATACACAGAATGGCGCTACTCCCCCCGGCCGTCAGTCGCCGGGAGTGGGGGTCTGGGCAAAGATCCGCCAGCGGCCGCTTGCCCGGGGGGTGGTACGCGTGTCGACGTTGACCACGCGGCTTTCGGCCTCGGACGTGGGCCCCGACCGGGCCTGCGCGGTGGCGTTCCCGGGGGCCAGGACCAGCAGGCCGGCCCCGGTAGCGATCGCGATACGTGTCACACGTGAATTCATGGGCAATCTCCCGGATCACGGAAGATCTGCCAATATCCGGAATACTCCCCCGCGGCGCCAGGTATACACCAAAGGTATTCTCGGCCAGTTGAAGGCTGCACTGCCGCGTCACGGGGCAGCACGGGGCAGACGTCGGCCACGCGGGTCCGGGTTCAGCACTGATCCGACGCGTCGCCATGCGCGGAACGCGCGACCGCTCGTCACCGCGCGATGATGAGCCACTCATCGCCGTCGGCCAGTGCGGGCGCGTGCGGCACGCCCTCCGGTTCGGCCCGCAGGATCGTCTGCTGGAGCCGCCGCAGTCCACCGGAGGGCTCCAGGCCGAGTTCGCGTATCAGGGCGCGGCGCAGGCGCTGGTAGGCCTCCAGGGCCTCGGTGCGCCGACCGGATCGGTGCAGCGCCAGCATGAACTGACCGTGCAGGGTCTCGTGGGTGGGATATCGGCTGACCAACACGGTCAGTTCGCCGAGTAACTCGCGGTGCCGCCCGAGTCGAAGGTCGGCCTCGATGCGCTGATCGAGGGCGCACAGCCGGGTCTCCTCCAGCCTCCGGGTCTCCACGGCGAGCTGCGCCCCGGTCTGGACGTCGGCGAGCGCGACGCCGTTCCACAGCGAGAGCGCCTTCTCCAACTGCCTTGCGGCGCCGGGAAGGTCGTTCGCGGCCATGGCCCGATAGCCCATGCCTGCGAGTCGCTCGAAGTCCCGGACATCGCTGCTGCCGCCGGAGCTGTTCAGCAGATAGCCGCCAGGCACGGTGACGAGCACGTCCTTGGCGGTACGGGGTTGGGCGCCCTCGGGGTCGCTCGCCAGGGCGGCGGTGATCAACTCGCGCAGCTGCAACACGTACTTCTGCAACGTGGCGCGCGCGCTGCGAGGCGGCTCCTGCCCCCAGAGCTCTTCGGTCAGCGCCGCCACGGACACGGTCTGGTCGGCGCGCAGGGCCAGCAACGCCAGCACCTGTCGCGGCTTGGGCGCCGACGGTGTGATCGAGACTCCGTTTTCCCGGACAGCCAGTCCGCCCAGCACAGAGATGTCCATAGCGCTCCCCCTACGCACGCAAGAGCGAGCAGGCTCCCCCGGCCCCAAGCAGGTCGGTCGGCTCTTCGCGCATGAGTGCATGTTAAAAGCAGTGCGAACGATCTTGTCAAGAATAAACCGTTCAACTGGTTTTTATTCAGTCAATGAAGAAGCCGACCTCACGCACTTTTATTTATTGCCAAATTGACCGAAAGTGCCCAACCGGGCATCCCGCCCGAGCGGCGTCAGCCAGCCGTGGCGTCTTAAAACCGACGCCTTAAAACCGGCGTCTCAAAATCATACGTTCAGTCCACTTTGGGGTAGCGCAGACGGACAGCAGGGCCATCAGGGTGTGCGTGGCGTCGACCAGCGCCCGCAGGCCGTCGTCGGCGACTTCCGCCGCGGCGGTCACCCGCGGGACGCGGGCCGCGGCCTCCGGGTCAGCGCGGCCCCGGCCGGAGGCCATGCCGTACAGGGGTCGCGAGGTGGGGGTGGTAGGGGTTTGCGCGAGGACGGGGGATGCGTAGCTTCCGAGGTGGCTCGTCGTGGTGCCGGCCTTCGAAGTCCCGCCCGGCGCCACGTGGAGCCTGGTTGATTGCCCGGGCCGCGCCATCCCCCCCGTCGCGGCCCGGGCATTCCTGTCCCGATATCCGTGGGGGCTGAGACAGGGCGAGGACATCACGCGTATGAAAGCACTCGTACTCGCAGGCGGTAAGGGCAGCAGATTGCTGCCCATCACCCACACCGCCCCGAAACAACTGGTTCCGGTGGCGAACAAGCCCGTGCTCTTCTACGGCATCGAGTCGCTGGTCGCCGCCGGAATCACGGACATCGGCATCATCGTGGGCTACACGGCGGACGAGATCCGCGAAGCCGTCGGGGACGGGAGCACCTTCGGCGCGGACGTCACGTACATCCAGCAGGGCAAACCCCTCGGTCTGGCTCATGCGGTTCTGGTGGCCCGTGACTATCTGGGCGACGACGACTTCGTCATGTACCTGGGCGACAACTTCATCGTCGGGGGCATCGAGAAACTGGTGGAAGGCTTCCGCGAGGAGCGGCCCGATGCCGACCTGATGCTGACGCGGGTGGAGGACCCCCGTGCGTTCGGCGTGGCCGAGCTGGACGACGACGGGCGGGTCGTACGCATCGAGGAGAAGCCCGCACATCCGGTCAGCGACCTGGCGGTGGCCGGGGTCTTCCTCTTCACGCCGGTGGTGCACGAGGCGGTCCGGGCCATCGAGCCGTCCGCGCGCGGGGAACTGGAGATCACCGATGCCGTGCAGTGGCTCATCGAGCAAGGCCGCAAGGTGCGGTCCACGCTGATCACCGGCTACTGGAAGGACACCGGGAACGTGTCCGACATGCTGGAGGTCAACCGGTCGGTGCTGGAGGGCCTGGAGCCGTGCATCGACGGGAAGGTGGACGCGGACAGCGAGATCATCGGCCGGGTGCGGGTGGAGCGAGGCGCCAGCGTCTCGGGCTCCCGGATCGTTGGGCCGGTCGTCATCGGCGCGGGGACCTCCGTCACCAACTCCTATGTGGGCCCCTCGACTTCGGTTGCCGAGAACTGTGTGATCAGCGGCAGCGAGGTCGAGTTCTCGATCATTCTGGAGGGGGCCTCCATCGAGGGCGTAGGCCGGATCGAGGCCTCGCTGATCGGAAGGCAGAGCCAGGTGACCCATGCCGGGCGGACACCCCGGGCCCACCGATTCGTCGTGGGCGACCACAGCAAGGTGCAGATCACGCCATGAGAATTCTCGTCACGGGTGGGGCCGGCTTCATCGGTTCGTGCTTCGTCCGCCTGCTGCTCGGTCCCGAGGCCCCGGTGCGGGTCACCGGCGTCACGGTGCTCGACTCCCTCACGTATGCCGGAAACCGGACCAATCTGGCACCGGTGGTGAACGATCCCCGGCTGACGTTCGTACACGCAGACATCCGTGACACAGCGTCGGCCGGGGCCGCCGTGGCGGAAGCGGACGCGGTGGTGCACTTCGCCGCGGAGTCGCATGTGGACCGGTCCATCGAGGGGGCCGCCGACTTCGTCTCGACGAACGTGCTCGGCACCCAGACGCTGCTCGACGCGGCTCTGCGACACGGGGGCCGGACCTTCCTGCACGTGTCCACCGACGAGGTCTACGGGTCGGTGTCGGAGGGGTCCTGGACCGAGCGGCATCCGCTGGCGCCGAACTCCCCCTATTCCGCCTCCAAGGCGTCCTCCGACTTGATCGCGCTCGCCTGCCACCGGACGCACGGGCTGGACGTACGGGTCACACGGTGTTCGAACAACTACGGACCGTACCAGTTCCCGGAGAAGGTCATCCCGCTGTTCACCACCCGACTGCTGGACGGGTACGACGTTCCGCTGTACGGGGACGGGCGCCACGTCCGGGACTGGCTGCACGTCGAGGACCACTGCCGGGCGCTGGCCGCCGTCCTGTGCGGCGGACGTGCGGGCGAGGTCTACAACATCGGCGGAGGAGCCGCGTTGACCAACCGCGAGTTGACGGAGCGTCTTCTCGACGCCTGCGGCGCGAGCTGGGACCGGGTGGTCCACGTGGCCGACCGCAAGGGGCACGACCTGCGGTACTCCGTGGACTCCCGGAAGATCCGGGAGGAGCTGGGGTGGACGCCCCGGCACTCGCTGGACAGCGGGCTCAAGGAGACCGTGGCCTGGTACCGGGACAACCGGGCGTGGTGGGAGCCGTTGCGGGCGGCCACCGTATAGCGCCGCATCGGGCAACGTCGTGGAGACGCCGAGGGCCGGTCCCCCCCTTGTCGCGGGGGGGCACCGGCCCTCGGCTTGTGGGGGAACCGTACGGCGCCGGTCAGGCGACGCCTACGTCGAGCAGGTGGTCCGAGATCATCTTGATGATCGCAGCACGGTGGTGCAGCAGGTAGAAGTGACCGCCGTCGAAGATGTGGAAGTCGAACGGCCCCTCCGTGTGGTCGCCCCAGGAGCGGGCCTCGTCCACCGTGACCTTGGGGTCGTTGTCGCCGACCAGGCCGATCACCGGGCAGCGCAGCTTCTCACCGGGCTCGTAGACGTACGTCTCCGCCGCCCGGTAGTCGGCGCGGATGGCGGGCAGCACCATCCGCAGGAGCTCCTCGTCGCCGAGCACGTGGGAGTCGGTTCCGCTCAGGGCCTTGATCTCGGCGATGAGGCCGTCGTCACCGAGACGGTGGACGGCTTCGTTCCGCGGCCGCGACGGGGCGCGGCGGCCCGAGGCGAACAGGGCGGCCGGAACGACGCCGTGCCGGCTCTCCAGACGGCGGGCCACCTCGAAGGCGAGGGTGGCCCCCATGCTGTGGCCGAACAGGGCCAGGGGCTGGTCGGTCCAGGGCTCCAGAGCCTTGGTGACCTCGTCGGCCAGGGCCTGGATGCTGGTGATGCCGGGTTCCCTACGGCGGTCCTGGCGGCCGGGGTACTGAACGGCTAGCACGTCGACGGGGTGCGGGACCGCACTTGCCATCGGGTAGTAGAAGCTCGCGGATCCGCCCGCGTGCGGCAGGCAGACAAGCCTGAGCTTACTGTCGTCGCGCGGATTGAACCGTCGTATCCACAGCTCGTTCTCCTCATTCTTGCCGGTCACGACAAGGGCCGTTCCTTCCTCGAAGCCGCCCCTTTTCAGGCGAGTGCACTAGGGCGACGGTAGGCGCGCACCGGGGCCGCTCCCACCCCTAGTCGCCCCTTGACTCCCCTGCCGCACAAGGGTGGTTGAGGGGTGGTCCGGGCTTTCTGGGGCGTACGGGGAGGGAGTAGGGGCTCCTTGCGCGGCGGGCCCGCTCTACGGTCGGGCGGATGCATGCCGAGCCGTACGCCGCTGCTCCCGCACCGGCGCCCCTCCGGAGGTCACCCCGTGAAAGAGATTCTGGACGCGATCCGGTCGGCGGACGCCACGTCCGCGGACTTCGCCGCCCTGGCGCTGCCCGAGTCCTACCGTGCCGTGACGGTGCGCAAGGACGAGTCCGCCATGTTCGAGGGCCTCGCCACCTGTGACAAGGACCCGCGCAAGTCCCTGCACGTCGAGGAGGTGCCGCTGCCCGAACTGGGGCCAGGTGAGGCGCTCGTAGCCGTCATGGCCAGTTCGGTCAACTACAACTCCGTATGGAGTTCGATCTTCGAGCCGCTCCCGACGTTCGGATTCCTGGAGCGGTACGGAAGGTTGTCGCCGCTCACCAAGCGGCACGACCTGCCGTACCACGTCATCGGCTCCGACCTGGCGGGCGTCGTGCTGCGCACCGGGCCCGGCGTGAACGTCTGGAAGGCAGGCGACGAGGTCGTCGCGCACTGCCTCTCGGTCGAGCTGGAGTCCTCGGACGGCCACAACGACACGATGCTCGACCCGGAGCAGCGCATCTGGGGCTTCGAGACGAACTTCGGCGGGCTCGCGGAGATCGCACTGGTCAAGTCCAACCAGCTCATGCCGAAGCCGGACCACTTGAGCTGGGAGGAGGCGGCCGCTCCCGGGCTGGTCAACTCGACCGCGTACCGGCAGCTGGTCTCCCGCAACGGTGCCGGCATGAAGCAGGGCGACAACGTGCTGATCTGGGGTGCGAGCGGCGGACTGGGCTCGTACGCCACACAGTTGGCGCTCGCGGGCGGAGCGAACCCGGTCTGTGTCGTCTCCAGCGAGCAGAAGGCCGGCATCTGCCGGGCCATGGGCGCCGAGGCGATCATCGACCGGAACGCCGAGGGCTACGCGTTCTGGAAGGACGAGGACACGCAGGACCCGCGGGAGTGGAAGCGGTTCGGTCAGCGCATCCGCGAGCTGACCGGCGGCGAGGACGTCGACATCGTCTTCGAACACCCGGGCCGGGAGACCTTCGGCGCGAGCGTGTACGTGACCCGCAAGGGCGGGACGATCGTCACCTGCGCGTCGACGTCCGGGTACAAGCACGAGTACGACAACCGCTACCTGTGGATGTCCCTCAAGAAGATCGTGGGCTCGCACTTCGCCAACTACCGCGAGGCCTGGGAGGCCAACCGCCTGGTCGTCAAGGGCAGGATCCACCCGACGCTCTCGCGGACGTACCGCCTGGAGGAGACCGGGCAGGCGGCGTACGACGTCCACCGCAACCTGCACCAGGGCAAGGTGGGGGTGCTGTGCCTGGCCCCCGAGGAGGGGCTCGGGATCCGGGACCCGGAGTTCCGCGAGAAGCACGTGACGGCGATCAACCGCTTCCGGCTGCCGCAGGAGGGCTGAGCCCGCCTCGGCCCTCCTGGCGTTCGGGCGTTCCGCCGTCCCGGGTCACCGGGCGCTCCCCGCGCCGTGCCCTTGCGACACGAGTGAGTGGCCGACCCCACGGGGGGCCGGCCACTCGTCCGGTTTGGAACGGTCCGTCAGACCGCTCCGGTCCGACTCAGCAGGTGAGTGCGGATCAGATGTTCACCGGGACCGAACCGCTGACCGGGCCGAGCGGGGTCTGGACGGTGTACTTGATGGTGGCCGGGCCGCCGGTGAACGGGCCGCCCGTCCAGGTGCCGTTGACGCTGCCGATGGCGCCGCCCTTGAGGGTGATCTTGCCGGAACCGTAACCGTTGGAGCCGAAGGTGCCGGAGAAGGTGGCGCCGAAGGAGCCGAACGGGGTGGAGACCGTGCAGCTGCCGTTGACCGTGTTGCCCGAGGTCGAGGCGTTGCAGGGGCTGGCGGCGGCCGCCGCCTGCGGAGCCTGCGCGGGGGCGGCGAACGCCGGGCCGGCCAGCATGGCGGCGGCAGCAGCGGCGCCGACGCCGGCGAGGGCGACGCGGGAAGCGATCTTCATTATGGATCCTCCGTTGCATTTCGCAGCGAATTCGCTGCGCCTTTCGCTTGCACGGGTAACTTTCGTCGAACGGCGGGGTGCTGACCACCCCTGTTCAAGGAATCCGGACCCCTATTGACGCTAGGGGGCGGGAAATAGAAAAACCGGCCCGATGCAGCCGGAATCCATCACCAATGAATTCCCGCCACATCGGCCGGTTCGCAAGGGGTAATTCCTACCTGTACAGCCGAATAGGGAGCTCCTTCAGGGTGCGCAGGTTGAAGTGCGGGTGGTAGAGGGGGGTGTCGGTGGCCAGTTCTATGCGGCTGTAGCGCTTCAGCAGTTCGGAGAAGAGCACGCCGACCTCCAGCAGGGCCAGGTGCTTGCCCATGCACTGGTGCGGGCCCGCGCTGAAGGCGAGGGACTTGACCCCGCGGCGGCCGAGGTCGAGCCGGTCGGGGTCGGGGTAGCGCTCCGGGTCCCGGCCGGCGGACTCGAAGGCGACGAACGCGGCGTCGCCGGCCGGGATGACCTTGTCGCCGAACTTCATGTCCTCGGTGAGGATACGGGCCACGTAGCGGGCGGACGGGTGGAAGCGCGAGAGCTCCTCGACGGCCGTGGGCATGAGGGAGGGATCGTCGCGCAGGGCCTGCAGCGCTTCCGGGCGCTGGAGGAGGGCCAGCAGTCCGTTACCGATGAGGTTGGAGGTGGTCTCGTACCCCGCGTTGTACAGAAGTGCGGCATTCGCGGCGATTTCGTCGTCCGAATAGTTTTCGTCGCAGTGGAGCATCATCGAGACGAGCGTGCTGGTGGGAGGCTCGTTGCGGGCCTTCTCGATCAGCTTGTAGAGATAGGCGCGGGCCTTGGGCTCGGCCTTGTTCATCGCGATCAGGTCCCGCGGCGGGATCGAGCGGTTGATCATCTGACCGACGGGTTCGGTCACACTGCGGAAGAAGTCACGGTCCTCGGGCGGGATGTCCATCAGTTCGCTGACGACGGTCACCGGCAGTGGCAGGGCCAGGGCGCTCATCGCGTCGATCTCCCCGCCGTCGGGGCCGATGCCGTCGAGGAGGTCGTCCACGATCTGCGGGATGCGGGTGCGGAGTCGGTCCAGCATCCGGGGCGTGAAGAGCTTGCCGACGCCGCGGCGCAGCCGGCGGTGGGCGTCGCCGTCCTTCATCAGCATCCAGTGGTCCGCGGACTTCATGACCGGACTGGTGGGGCCACCCCGAGTCGACGCCCACTGGGTGTTGGACGGAAAGTCGCTGGACGTGTCGGAACTGCGCAGGAGCGCGTCGGCATCGTCGTAGTTGAAAAGCATCCAGTACCCGTAAGGGGTCCAGTGGACGGGGTCCTCACGCCGAAATCGCCCGTAGTATTCCAGATAGTTGGTTTCCAACTGGGGGTGGGTGAAGTCAAAGTATTCCGTCATGCCGTCCCTGCCTACCGAATCCACGCGATGCGCGTGCCATATGACCTTCGAGTGCATCGGCGGCGGCCGTGTGGCCGCCGGCCTCCGCGATGTCCTGCTGCATTTTCGAAACACGTTTGCGTGTCATCTGGTCGGCTTTCACCTCGTCCACTGCGGCACGCAGCCGGTCCGGGCCGAGCGTGCCGGAGCGGATGACCCGGCCGAGGCCGAGTTCGGCCACCCGCTGCGCGTGTACCTCGTGCTCGGGCGTCGAGGGCACCAGGACCACGGGAGTCCCCATGGACAGGGCGCCGGTGATACTGCCGAGCCCGGCGTGCGAGACGAAGACCTCGGCATGGCGCAGCACGGCCAGCTGGGGCGCCCAGGTGTGCACCTCGACGTTGGGCGGCAGGGGGGCGAGGTCGGCGGGGGCGATGCCCTTGTGCACCGCCATGACGACGTGCCACGGGGTGTCACGGAACGTCTCGACACACATCCGGAAGAACTCCGGGTTCCGGTGGACGCTGGTGCCCAGCGAGATCAGGACGACGGGGCTGCCGTCGGCGGGCGGGGTCCACTGCTCGGCCGCCGCCGCGCCTTCGAGGCAGGGGCCGACGAAGTGGTAGCGGGCGGCGTCGAAAGTGGCGCCGGCCGGCTGGAAGGAGCGGGTGTAGAAGACGAGGTTGAGGTCCTCCTCGCGACCGACGAGCTCCTCCACGGAGGTGTCGCTCTGGCCGTACTGGGCGAGGAGGTCGTTCAGTTCACGCAGGAAGTCCTGGAGGGCGGGGTGACCGGGGCGTGCCCGGCCCATCTTCGCGATCAGCTTGTCCAGCAGCTTGAAGTGCTTGTTGGAGGCGAGCGCCGGGAAGGTCTCGGCGGCGGGCACGTCCCAGGCGCGGGAGAGGACGCGGGCCACGTGGTAGAGCGTCAGGTCGTAGACGATCAGGTCGGGACGGCGCTCCCCCAGGTGCTCCTCCAGGGTGCGCAGGGCGCGCTTGCCCTCCTGGAGATAGAGGGAGGGCATCCGGGCGGTGTCGTCGGCGGTGACCATCTCGGAGAGGTCGACCTCGTCGAGGACGGAGGGGTAGCCGAGGACGGTGGCGCCGGTGGCCGCGACCCGGTCCACGAGGTTGCAGCCGGTGACGTAGGTGACCTCGTGGCCGCGTCGTACCAGCTCGGCGGCGACGTCGAGGGTGGGGATCACGTGGCCGAGGCCGGAGTTGTTGAGGAAGACGACGTGACGGCGCGTCCCGTCGGGGCCGGTCGTGCCGGTGTCCGTGGTGTCGGTCATGTCAGTGGAACCGTCGGCCCTCGTCGGCCCGGTAGGCACGGGCGGCCAGGACGGCGAAGACGGCCGTCCACACCAGGAGCATCACCATCGAGACCGGGTTGACCCTGTGGTCGCCCACGGCGGCCCACACCAGCTCGGCCGGGCCGCGGGCCGGGGTGAACGGGGCGATCGTGGCGATGAAGCCGGAGTCGGCGGCCGGGTCCGCGAAGTAGCCGCCGAGGTAGGCGAGCACCATGGGCATGATGGTGGCCAGCACGTGGACGGTGTAGGGGTTGACCGAGTACCCGATGGTGAGGGTCAGCAGGGCGAACGGCACGACGGCCAGACCCAGCGCCAGCAGACCGAGCAGCAGCCGGCCGAGGGGCAGGGTGGCCTCGGTGCCGAACGCCGCGATGGCGATCATCGGGAGGCTGCCCATGACGGCCAGCAGGAGGCTCAGGACGATCATGGCGGTCATCTTCGGCACCGGCCCGCCGGGCAGCGTACGGACGAATCCGCCCCACGGCCGCATCCGCGCGTCCGCGATGCCGTTGCCGTACTGCGCCGAGCAGAGGATGAGGACGGTGAACAGGCACATCGAGGCGGTGCTCATGACCACGGTGCTGGGGTCCTGCACGGCGGGCAGGACGTAGAGCAGCATGCCCACGGAGGGCAGGAAGAGCATGGCGACGTAGACCATCGGTACGCGCAGCGCCTGGACCAGCTCGAACTTGATGTTGACGACGATCGCTTGCATGAGGGGGTCCCTAGGAAGATGGGGCGATCCGGGAGGGGGTCACACGGACGCGGGTGTCAGGCGGCTGTGGGGGCCGGGGCCTTGCTGGTGAGGGCCAGGAACGCGTCCTGGAGCGATCCCGACTGGACCTCCAGGTCGGTGAAAGCGACTCCGGACGCCACCAGTTCGCGTACGAGCTGGTCCGCGTCGGCGGTGACCATCCGGACCCGGTCGCCCTCACGCTCGACGCCCATCGCGCCGGCGAGGGGCGGCAGTTCGGAGGCGAGCACGCTGACCCGGCGCAGTCCGCTGATGCGGCGCAGCGCCTCGACGCTGTCGTCGGCCACGCAGCGGCCGCGGTCCACGACGACGACGCGCTGCGCGAGCTGTTCGACCTCTTCCAGGTAGTGGCTGGTCAGCACGACGGTGCCGCCCGTGCCGTGGAACTCTTTGATCGCGTCCCAGAGCGTCTGCCGGCCCTCGACGTCCAGTCCGGTGGTCGGTTCGTCCAGGAAGACCAGGTCGGGGCGGCCGACGAAGGCCAGGGCGACGGCGAGGCGCCGCTTCTGACCGCCGGAGAGCCCGCCGGTCTGCTTGCGCACCAGCTCACCGAGGCCGAACCGGTCCAGGATCTCCCCGCGCTTGAAGGGATGGGGGTAATGCGCGGCGACGAAGTCGACGACCTCTCCGACCCGTGCCATGTCCGGAAGTCCGGTCTCCTGGGGGGTGACGCCCATGCGCAGGCGGGCCTTCATGTCGCGGGGGTCGCGGCCGAAGAGCTCGACGCGTCCCTCGGTGGGGTGCCGCAGCCCGACGAACATGTTGATCAGCGTGCTCTTGCCCGCTCCGTTGGGGCCCAGCAGGCCCAGGAGCTGGCCGGCCGGGATGTCCAGGTCCACCTGGTCGACGGCGGTCATGTCGCCGTAGCGGCGGGTGACGCCGACCGCGCGGGCGAGGAACTCGCCGTTGCCGACTGCCTCTTCGCGGAGTTCGTCTGTCATGTCACAGCACCTCTGTCAGCCAGCGCTCGATGGCGAGCGCTGTGGTCTCGGCATGTTCTGCGGTCATCGTGAAGTGGTCACCCGGCACGTCCACCGTGGTGTGTGCGTGGGCCCAAGTGCTGCGCCAGTCCTGGCCGTCGGGGACTGCGCCGAGCGGTTCGGAGGCCCGCACCAGCAGCGTCGGGGCGGTGGTGGCGGTGCGCTCCCAGTCCTGGCAGACGGTTCCGTACCAGGCCATGGCGGTCAGGCGGATGTCGTCCATGGGGATGATCGCACGGTCCGGCGCGCCGCCCGCAGCGGGGTCCTCACGGACCACGCCCTCGGAGAGTTCGGCGTTCCAGGCGGTCATCATGGGGTGTTCGAACGGGTAGATGTCCGCCAGGATCAGCGCGGACGGCCCCGCCCCCATGGCCTCCAGGTGCTTGGCCAACGCGTGGGCGAGCACGGCTCCGCCGGAGTGCCCGTAGAGCACGAATCCGGCGCCGTCGGTCTCGCGCAGGATCGTCTCGGCCTGCCAGCCCATCGCCACGTCCAGGGTGGCGGGCAGCAGTTCGCCGCGCCCATAGCCCAGTGCCGGGATCCCGGCGACGTCGCGGCGGCCCCGGAGTGCCGTGGCGAGCCGCGCGAATTCGTGCGGGCCGCCGACGGCACTGGTGCCGCTGGTGCCGATCAGGAGAGGCCCGCGCTCGCCGCCCCGGCTCAGCCTGACCAGCGGGGCCGGGGTGGGCAGCTCTGAGTGCTTGCGCGCCTTGGGGCGGAACTCTGCTGCCATGGCGGTGAGTTCGAGGAACTCAGGGATCTTCCGCTCCAGGATCGCCTGCTGGTAGAGGGAGTTGAGCAGCCCGGCGGGGTCGAGGTCCGTGGGCGAGATGCCCAGGAGCGGGGCCGCGGGCACGGTGGTGGTGGCGCCGGGCACACCGGCTGCCGTCCGTAGTTCGGCGTCCAGGCGGTGGGCCAGCTCGAGCGGGGTGGGGTGCTCGAAGGTGAACGTGCCCGGCAGGTCGAGTCCGGTCCGGGTGCGGAGCGTGTCGCGCAGCTCCAGGGCGGTAAGGGAGTCGAAGCCGACCTCCAGGAAGGTGCCCTCCGTCTCGATCAGGTCCACGTTCCGGTGCCCGAGGACGCGGGCCGCGCTCTGCCGCACGAGGGTGAGCAGTTCACGGACGCGGTCTTCTTCGGGCAGGCCTGCCAGGCGGCCCCGCAGCTCGGGTGCCGAGGTGGCCGGTGGGCCGTACGCGACCACGTCCGCAGTGGCGTCTTCCGCGTCGGCGGTCACGGGGCCGACCGGTTCCTGGAGGGGCGGCAGCTGGGTGACGGGCTCGGGCCAGTAGCGCTCCCGCTGGAAGGCGTACGTGGGCAGCACCGCCGGAGCCCCACCCCAACCCTTGTAGACCTCCTGCCAGTCGACCCGTATGCCTCGTACGTGCAGCCGGGCGGCGGCCTCCAGGACCGCTTCGGTCTCGCCGCGGCCCCTGGGCAGCGACGCGACGGCGGCGATGTCCTGACCGGCGACGGTGGTGCGCCGGTCGAGGCAGTGTCGGGTCAGGGCCGAGAGGACGCCGCCCGGGCCGACTTCGAGGTACGTGGTGACGTCGCGGCCGTGCAGGCTGTCCACCCCGTCGGCGTACCGTACGGCCGAGCGCACCTGGCGCACCCAGTATGCGGGGGTCCGGATCTCGTCGGCGTCGGCGAGCCTTCCGGTGATGTTGGAGACGATCGGCAGTCGCGGCGCCCGGAAGTCCAGCTCCTTGGCCACGGTGGCGAATTCGTCGAGCATGCCGTCCATAAGGGGCGAGTGGAAACCGTGCGCGGCGGCAAGCCGCCGTACCCGGTGGCCTGCCTCCTGCGCCCGGGCGGCGAGCTCGTCGACCGCTTCCGGGTCGCCGGAGAGGACGACCGAGGCGGGGCCGTTGACCGCGGCGACACCGGCCCGGCCGTCGAGCCCGTCGAGCAGTGCGGCCGTCTCTTCCTCGCCCAGCCCCACGGCGAGCATGGCGCCCGCCGGGGTTCCCTCCATCAACCTGCCGCGGGCCGCGACCAGCGTGCAGGCGTCGTCGAGGGAAAGCACCCCGGCGACATGGGCCGCGGCGAGTTCTCCGACCGAGTGGCCGAGCAGCAGGTCCGGAACGATTCCCCAGGCCTCGTACAGCCGGAAGGTCGCCACCGAGAGCGCGAACAGGGCGGCCTGCGTGCAGTCGGTCCGGTCCAGCAGCACCGCGCCGGGCGTACCGGCGTCGGCGAACAGCACCTCGCGCAGCGGCGGGTCGACTGCGGCCACGGAATCGAACCGGGCGCAGATCGCGTCCAGTGCCTCCGCGAAGACCGGGAACGCGTCGTACAGCTCGCGGCCCGCGCCGGGCCGCTGCGCACCCTGGCCGGGGAACAGGAACGCCAGCCGTCCGCTGCCGGAGCCGCGCAGCACCGTAGCCGCTCCGTCCTCCGGACTCGTGCCCCGCGCGATTCCGTCGAGCGCGTCGAGGAACCCGTCGCGGTCGGCGGCGAGCACGGCGGCCCGGTGGCCGAGGACGGCCCGGGTGGTGGCCAGCGAGCGGCCGATGCCCGCCAGGTCGTCCCGGTCCGCCGCCACGTGGGCGTGCAGCCGGGCGGCCTGGGCGCGCAGCGCGTCCGCCGAGCGGGCCGAGAGGACCCAGGGCAGGACGGGCGGCCGCGGGCGGGCGGGTTCGTCGCGCACGGGCGCGGGCCGCTCGGCATCCGGCGCCTGCTCGATGATGACGTGCGCGTTGGTGCCGCTGATGCCGAACGAGGAGACGGCGGCCCTGCGCGGGCGGGCCCTGCGAGGCCACTCGCGCGCCTCGCGCAGCAGCTCGACCGCGCCGGCCGACCAGTCCACGTGCGGCGACGGCTCGTCCACGTGCAGGGTCTTCGGCAGAACACCGTGCTGAAGGGCCTGCACCATCTTGATGACCCCGGCGAGACCCGAAGCCGCCTGCGTGTGGCCGATGTTGGACTTCAGGGAGCCCAGCCACAGCGGGGCGTCCTGCGGCCGCTCCTGGCCGTACGTGGCGAGCAGGGCCTGCGCCTCGATCGGGTCGCCCAGTGTCGTGCCGGTGCCGTGGCCCTCGACGGCGTCCACGTCGGCCGCCCGGAGTCCGGCGTTGGCGAGCGCCTGCCGGATGACCTTCTGCTGGGCCGGGCCGTGCGGGGCGGTCAGCCCGTTGGAGGCGCCGTCCTGGTTGACGGCGCTGCCGCGCAGCACCGCGAGGACCTGGTGGCCGTTGCGGCGGGCGTCGGAGAGCCGCTCCAGCAGGACCATGCCGACGCCCTCGCCCCAGCCCGTGCCGTCCGCGCCGGCGGCGAAGGACTTGCAGCGGCCGTCGGCGGCGAGACCGTTCTGCCGGTCGAACTCCACGAAGGCCGCGGGCACGGCCATCACCGCGACGCCGCCGACCAGTGCCAGAGAGCACTCCCCCGCGCGCAGGGCCTGCGCGGCCAGGTGCAGGGCGACCAGCGACGACGAGCACGCGGTGTCGGTGGTGACCGACGGGCCCTCCAGGCCGAAGGCGTAGGACACCCGGCCGGAGAGGACGCTGTTGGCGCTGCCGGTGAGCGCGTGGCCCGCCGCCTCGGCGGGCAGCGGCAGCCCGGCCGAGCCGTAGCCCGACGCGGAGGCGCCGATGAAGACGCCGGTGTCGGAGCCGTGCAGGGTCCGCGGAGTGAGTCCGGCCCGTTCCACCAGTTCCCAGGCCGCCTCCAGCACGAGCCGCTGCTGCGGATCCATGGCGAGGGCCTCGCGCGGCGAGATGCCGAACAGGGCGGCGTCGAACTCCGGGGCGTTGTGGACGAATCCGCCCACCAGGTCCGGCAGGCTGCCGCCGAGAAGGGCCTCCCAGCCGCGGTCGACCGGGAACGGGGTCATGCCGTCGGCGCCGGCCGCGACGAGGTCCCACAGCCGCTCCGGGGAGTGGGCCCCGCCCGGGTAGCGGCAGCTCATGGACACGATCGCGATCGGGTCGTCGTCGGGTGCCGGGGTGCTGCGCGCCGGGGTGGTCTCCGCGGGAGCCTCGATGGCACCACCCCGTGTCAGCCGCTCCAGCACGTCGGCGGCCAGGGCCCGCGGGTTCGGGTGATCGAACAGCAGGGTCGTCGGCAGCCGCAGGCCGGTCGCGGTGGCGATCCGGTTGCGCACCTGGACCGCGGTGAGCGAGTCGATGCCGAAGTCCTTGAAGGGACGGTCGGCCTCGACGGCGTCCGCGTTGTCGTACCCGAGGACGTCGGCCGTCTCCCGGCGGACGAGTGCGAGCACGGTGTGCGGCCGCTCACCGGCGGGCAGCGCGGCCAGCCGGCCGGCGAGCGGGGTCTGCCCCTGCGCATCGACGGCGGTGCCGGCGTCGCCCGCCGCGAGGGCGGCACGGACCTCGGGCAGGTCACCGATGAGCGGGCTGGGCCGCGTCGAGGTGAACGCGGGGGCGAACGTCTCCCAGTCCATGTCCGCGACCGTCACGGCGGCGAGCCCCGCGTCCCGTGCGTCCGCGAGCGCCGACAGGCACGCGTCGGGCGTCATCTGCCGGATGCCGCGCCGCGCCAGGAACTCTCCCGCTCCGTCGCGGGTCGCCATGCCCCCCTTGGCCCAGGCACCCCAGGCCACCGAGGTGGCGGGCAGGCCGTCCGCCCGGCGCCGCTGGGCCAGGGCGTCCAGGTAGGCGTTGGCCGCCGCGTATCCGGACTGGCCGGCTCCGCCCCAGACGCCGGCGATCGAGGAGAACAGGACGAACAGTTCCAGTGGCCTGTCCGCGAGCAGTTCGTGCAGGTGAGCGGCGCCGATCACCTTGGCGCGCAGCTCCTGGGCGAGGCCGGGGCCGTCCAGCTCGGACACCGCCGCCGTGCGGGCGACACCCGCGGTGTGCACCACACCGGTGACCGGGTGCGCTTCGAGTACGGCGGCGAGCGCCTCGCGGTCCGCAACGTCGCAGGCCACGACGGTGGCCTCGGCGCCCAGCTCGGCCAGTTCCGCGACGAGTTCGGCGGCCCCCGGTGCGTCCTGGCCCCTGCGGCTGGTGAGGACCAGCCGCTCGGTGCCGTGCGCGGCGAGCCAGGTGGCGACCTCGGCACCGAGCGCTCCCGTACCGCCGGTGACCAGGACGGGGCCGGCGACGACCCGCGTCTCCCGGCGGGCGTGCGGTGCCGCGCCGATCCGGGCGGTGCGCCGCAGCCTGCGGGCGAACACCCCGCCCGCGCGGACCGCGACCTGGTCCTCCGCCGCCTGCGCCAGCGTCGCGACGACCCGCTCGCCGGTACGGGGGCCGAAGGCGTCGGGCAGGTCGATCAATCCGCCCCAGCGCTGCGGGAACTCCAGTGCGGCCGACCGGCCGAAGCCCCAGACCAGGGCCTGGGACGGGTCGGTGAGCAGGTCGGAGGGGCCGACGGAGACGGCGCCCCGGGTGGCGCACCACAGCGGCGCGGGGCAGTCCAGGTCCCCGAGGGCCTGGGTCAGGGCCACCGTGGCGGCCAGTGCGGTGGCGAGCCCGTCCGCCGTCGTGCCCTCGTCGAGGGCGAGCAGCGACAGGACTCCGGCGGCCTGTCCGGCGCCGGCGGCGAGCAGCCGCTCCGCGAGGTCCCGGCGGTCGGGCTCGCCGTCGGCGGCGACGACCTCGGTGACGTGGACACCGGCCCGGGTGAGCGCTGCGGCGACCGGGTGGTCCGCGTGTGCGGCCGAGCGCACGAGGATCCAGGTGCCGGTGGGGCGGACGGAGCCGAGTGCGCCGACCGGCTGCCAGGCGACCTCGTAGCCCAGCGCGGAGTCCGGTTGTGCCGCGGTGGCGGAGACGGCCGCGGGGCGTACCGGCTCGGGCCAGTAGTGACGGCGCTGGAAGGCGTACGTGGGCAGCGCCACCCGGCGTCCGCCGGCGGGCGCGAGCACCGCTCGCCAGTCCACGGGAAGGCCCTGGACGTACGCCTGGGCGAGTGCGGTCAGCCAGCGTTCGCCGCTGTCCTCGCCGCGTCGCAGGGTGGCGAGGACGGCGGCGCGGGCGGCGGCGTCCGAGACGGTCTCCTCGATCCCGACGGTCAGTACGGGGTGCGGGCTGACCTCGACGAACACCGAGCGTCCGGAGTCCAGCAGGCCGCGCGTGGCGCGCTCGAACTCGACGGTGCGGCGCAGGTTCTCGTACCAGTACTCGGCGTCGAGCCCGGCCGTGTCCAGCTCCTGCCCGGTCACCGCCGAGTGGAACGGCACCCTGGAGGTGCGGGGGCGCAGCTCCGCGAGTTCGGCAAGAAGCCGCTCCCGGATCTGTTCGACCTGCGCCGAGTGCGAGGCGTAGTCCACCGGGATCCGGCGGGCCCGCAGTTCGCGCTGCGCACATTCCTCCAGGAGCTCGTCCACGGCGTGGGCGGCGCCCGAGATCACCGTGGAGGAGGGGCCGTTGGCGGCGGCGACGGAGAGGGCCTCGCCCCAGGGGGCGATCAGTGCGGCGGCGTCGCCGCGGGCGACGCCCACGGAGACCATGCCGCCCTGCCCGGCCAGTATCTCGGCGATGGCGCGGCTGCGCAGGGCGACGACGCGGGCGCCGTCCTCGACGCTGAGCCCGCCCGCCACCACGGCAGCGGCGATCTCGCCCTGGGAGTGGCCGACGACCGCGACCGGGGCCACTCCGGCGGAACGCCACAGCGCGGCAAGGGAGACCATGACGGCCCACAGCACCGGCTGGACGACGTCGACCCGTTCCAGCAGCGCGCCGTCGGAGCGCAGCACGTCGAGCAGCGAGAAGTCGGCGAACGGGGCGAGCGCCCGCTCGCACTCCTCGACGCTCTCCCGGAACACGGGCGAGGTGTCGAGCAGTTCCCTTGCCATTCCAGCCCATTGCGCCCCCTGGCCGGGGAAGACGAAGACCGCGCCGCCCTGGCCGGTGTCGCCTTCGCGGCGCACCAGGGAGGGGGCCTGCTCGCCGCGTGCCAGCGTGTCGAGTCCGCGGCGGAGGGTCTCGGTGTCCGGGCCGAGGACCACGGCCCGGTGTTCCAGCGCCGCGCGGGAGGCGACCAGGGACACGGCCACGTCGGCCGGGTCCGGCACGGTCTCCGGGGCGCCCGTGAGCCAGGCGCCCAGGCGGCCCGCCTGGGCGGCCAAGGCCTCGGGGTGTCGCCCGAGACGACCCACGGGAGGGTGCCCGTCGTCCGGGCCCGGGCGCCGGGGGCCGGGGCGGTCGGGGGCGCCTCCTCGATGATGGTGTGCACGTTGGTGCCGCTGACGCCGAACGAGGAGATGCCCGCACGGCGCGGCCGGTCCTCCTGCCCGGGCCACGCCCGGGCCTCGGTGAGCAACTCGACCGCGCCGGAGCCCCACGCCACGTGGGGGGACGGTTCGTCGGCGTGCAGGGTCCTGGGCAGGGTGCCGTGGCGCATGGCCATGACCATCTTGATGATCCCGGCGACACCGGAGGCGGCCTGGGTGTGACCGATGTTGGACTTGACCGAGCCGAGCCACAGCGGCCGGTCGGCCGGGCGGTCCTGACCGTACGTGGCGAGCAGCGCCTGCGCCTCGATCGGGTCGCCCAGCTTCGTACCCGTACCATGCGCCTCGACGGCGTCGATGTCGGCAGTGGTCAGGCCCGAATTGGCGAGCGCTTGGCGGATGACGCGTTCCTGGGAGGGTCCGTTGGGGGCGGTGAGCCCGTTGGACGCGCCGTCCTGGTTGACGGCGGAGCCCCGCACGACCGCCAGGACCTCGTGACCGTTGCGCCGGGCGTCCGACAGGCGCTCCACGAGCAGCACGCCGACACCCTCGCCCCAGCCGGTCCCGTCCGCGCCCGCGCCGAACGCCTTGCAGCGCCCGTCCGGGGCGAGGCCCTGCTGGGCACTGAACTCGACGAAGATCCCCGGGTTGGCCATGACCGTCACCCCGCTCGCCAACGCGAGCGAGCACTCGCCGCCGCGCAGAGCCTGCACGGCGAGGTGCAGGGCGACGAGGGAGGAGGAGCACGCGGTGTCGACGGTCATGGCGGGGCCCTCGAGACCGAAGGCGTAACTGACGCGGCCCGACATCACGCTGGCCGCGTTGCCGGTACCTATGTGGCCCTCGACGTCGGCCGCCCGGCCGGCCAGCAGGGCGCCGTACGGCTGCCCGTTCGTACCGGCGAAGACGCCCGTGCGCGAACCGCGCACGGAGGCGGGGTCGATCCCGGCCCGCTCGAAGACTTCCCACGCGGTCTCCAGGAGGAGCCGCTGCTGCGGGTCCATGGCGAGGGCCTCGCGGGGCGAGATGCCGAAGAGCCCGGCGTCGAACTCCCCCGCGTCGTAGAGGAATCCGCCGACACGGGTGTACGAGGTGCCGGTGTGCTCCCGGTCGGGATGGAAAAGGGCGTCGAGGTCCCAGCCTCGGTTGGCGGGGAAATCGGACATGGCGTCCGTGCCGTCGGACAGCAGCTGCCACAGGTCCTCGGGAGAGCCGACGCCGCCGGGGAAGCGGCAGCTCATGCCGATGATGGCGATCGGTTCGTCGTCGGTGGCCGCGACGACGACCGGGGCGGTGGCGTCCGTGCGGGTCCCGCCGCCCAGTTCGCCGTCCAGGTACGCGGCGAGCTCCTGCGGTGTCGGGTGGTCGAAGACCAGCCCGGCGGGCAGGGAGAGGCCCGTGGCCGCGCCCAGCAGGTTGCGCAGTTCGAGGGCGGTCAGCGAGTCGAAGCCCAGATCGCGGAAGACGCGCCCGGCTCCGATCGCACCGGTGGAGCCGTGCCCGAGGACGAGTGCGGCGTGTTCGCGGACGACGTCGAGGAGGAGCTGGCGGCGCTCGTCGGGGGTACCGCCGTCGAGCCGCCGCTCCAGGGCGTTGCCCGGCGTGGCGTCCCGCGGCTCCGCGGGAGCGGCCTGTCGCAGTTCGGGAAGCGTGGAGAGGAGGGGGCTCGGCCGGGTGGCGGTGAACCGCGGCGCGAAGCGCGCCCAGTCCACGTCGGCCACCACGACGCACCCGTCGCCGCCCCGGTCCCCTTCGGCCAGCGTCCGGTCGAGTGCGGCGAGCGCCGACCGGGGCTCCATGGCGGGAATCCCGGCGCCTCGCATCCGCTGTGCCGCGGTCTCGTCGGCGGCCATGCCGGAACCGGCCCAGGCCCCCCAGGCGACGGAGGTGCCCGGCAGGCCGTGGGCGCGGCGGCGGGCCACAAGGGCGTCGAGGTGGGCGTTGGCGGCGGCGTACGCGCCCTGCCCGGAGCTGCCCAGGGTGCCCGCGACCGACGAGAACACGACGAACGCGTCCAGGTCGGGCCCGGTCAGCTCGTCCAGGTGCGCGGCGCCGAGCGCCTTCGCGTCGAGCACGGCGCGCAGCCGCTCGGGGGTGAGGGTCTCCAGGACTCCGTCGTCCAGGACACCGGCGGTGTGGAACACCGCGTCCACCGGGTGCTCGCACAGTACGGCGGCGAGCGCGTCACGGTCCGCGACATCGCACGCGTGGACGGTGGCCTCGGCACCCGATTCGGCCAGGGCGGTGATGAGTTCGGCCGCACCGGGTGCGGTGTCCCCCCGCCGGGAGAGCAGCACCAACCGGGCGGTGCCCCGCTCGGCCAGCCAGTGGGCGAGCTGTGCGCCGAGGGCACCGGTGCCGCCGGTGACGAGCGCCGACGCGGGGGCGGTCCAGGCAGGCTGGGAGTCGAGCGCGTCGGAGGAGGGGACGTGGTGCAGGCGGCGGCCGAACAGTCCGGCACCGCGCAACGCGACCTGATCCTCACCGAGTTCGCCCGACAGGAGCCGGGCGAGCCGGTCACCGGCCCGCTCGTCCAGCCGCTCCGGCAGGTCGACGAGTCCGCCCCAGCGCCGCGGGGACTCCAGGGCCGCGACCCGGCCCAGACCCCACAGGGCCGCCTGCTCCGGCTGCACGGGGCGGTCGGAACGTACCGCGGACACGGCACCGGAGGTGGCGCACCACAGGGGCGCGGCGAAACCCGTCTCGCCCAGCGCCCGCAGCAGGGTCACGGTGGAGGCGAGCCCTGCCGGGCCCCGAGTGACCGGCGGCACGGCGGCGGGCAGCGCAAGGACCCCGGCCGGCCCGTCATGTCCGGCCGCGGCGTCCCGCAGCCGCCGGGCCAGATCCGACGCGGTCTCTTCGGAGGAGACGGGCGCCAGCACGAGGGGGGTCGCGCCCGCGCGCCGGAGCGCGGCGGCCGTGTCGTCGGCCAGGGCGCTCGCGCCCTCGGCCAGCATCAGCCAGGTGCCGGAGAGCCGGGCGGTTCCCGACTCGGGAAGCGGCTCCCAACCGATCCGATAGCGCCAGGAATCCACGGTGGACCGCTCCCGGTGCTTCTTGCGCCAGGCCGACAGCGCGGGCAGTACGGAGTCGAGGCCGTGCCGGTCGTCCAGGCCGAGGGCGTCGGCGATCGCGTCCAGGTCCTCGGACTCCACAGCCGCCCAGAAGCGCTCTTCGGCCGGTTCGGCATGGGTGGGGACGGCGGGCGCGACGGAGCCGAACGACGGCCAGTAGCGTCGGCGTTGGAAGGCGTACGTGGGCAGCTCGACGGTCCGGCCCTGGTGCGGCGCGAGGACCGAGGCCCAGTCGACGGGGGTGCCATGGGTATGGGCCGTGGCAAGGGCGGTCAGGACCGTTTCGGTCTCGTCGCGGCCGCCGCGCAGGACGGGGACCGCGTGGAGGTCGGCGGTCTCCTGGGCCATGGCGGACAGCACACCGTCCGGGCCGAGCTCGACGAGCGTCGTCACCCCCTGATCGGTCAGATACCGGACACCATCGGCGAAACGCACCGCCTCACGGACGTGCCTCACCCAATAGGCAGGGGTCCGGATCTCCTCCGGGTCAGCGAGCGTGCCGCTCACATTGGAGACGACCGGAATCCGGGGAGCACGGAAATCCAGCCCCCCGGCCACCACGGCGAATTCGTCGAGCATCGCGTCCATGCGCGGCGAGTGGAACGCGTGCGACACGGTCAGCCGCTTGACCCGCCGGCCTTCGGCGCGCCACGCGGCCTCCAGCTCCGCGACGGCATCCGCGTCACCGGAGACCACGAGCGAGGTGGGCCCGTTGACGGCGGCGATACTGACGCGGTTCTCGTACGAGGACAGGACCTCGGCTATCTCTGACTCGATGCCCTCGACGGCGAGCATCGCCCCACCGGACGGCAACGCCTGCATCAGACGCCCCCGAGCGGCAACCAGGGTGCACGCGTCGTCCAGCGACAGCACCCCGGCGACGTGCGCGGCAGCCAACTCACCGATCGAATGACCCAGCAGGAAATCAGGAGTGACACCCCACGACTCCATGAGCCGGAACAGGGACACTTCCAGCGCAAAAAGCGCCGCCTGCGCGTAAACCGTCTGGTCGATCAGCTCCCCGTCACCGAAGAGGACCCCCCGGACCGGACGCTCCAGCTGCGAATCCAGCCGCTCCGCCACCGCGTCCAACGCCTCCGCGAACACCGGGAACGCCGCGTAAAGCTCCCGGCCCATCCCGGCCCGCTGCGCCCCCTGCCCCGTGAACAAGAACGCCGTCAGGCCGGATCCTGCCGTGCCCGTGACCAGTCCGGTCGCCGTGCGGCCCGCGTTCAGGGCGTCCAGTCCGGCCAGGAAGCCGTCCCGGTCCGAGGAGAGCAGGACCGCGCGGTGGTCGAGGTCGGCGCGGGTGGTGGCCAGGGAGAGCGCGATGTCGTTGAGGCGGAGATCCGCCTTCGCGAGGACCAGGGCGGCCAGCCGGGCGCCCTGCTCGGCCAGGCCCTCGGGCGAGCCGGCCGAGAGGAGCCAGGGCAGCAGGGTGCCCTCCGGAGCGGCGATCGGCTCGGCCTCTGACGTCGGCTCGTCGTCGACGTACTGCTCGATGATGGTGTGCGCGTTGGTGCCGCTGATGCCGAAGGAAGAGATGCCCGCGCGGCGCGGTCCGCCGGTCTCGGGCCACGGCCGGGTCTCGGTCAGCAGCTCCACGGCGCCGGCCGACCAGTCCACATGCGGCGACGGCGCGTCGACGTGCAGGGTCCGCGGCAGCTCGCCGTGGCGCATCGCCATGACCATCTTGATCACACCGGCCATGCCGGCCGCGGCCTGGGTGTGGCCGATGTTGGACTTGACCGAGCCGAGCAGCAGCGGCCGGTCGGCCGGGCGGTCCTGACCGTACGTGGCGAGGAGCGCCTGCGCCTCGATCGGGTCACCGAGGGTGGTGCCGGTGCCGTGCGCCTCGACGGCGTCGACGTCGGCGGTGGTCAGTCCCGCGCCGGCGAGGGCCTGGCGGATGACACGCTGCTGGGAGGGGCCGTTGGGGGCGGTCAGGCCGTTGGAGGCGCCGTCGGAGTTGATGGCGGAGCCGCGGACGACCGCCAGCACCCGGTGGCCGTTGCGGCGGGCGTCGGAGAGGCGCTCCACCAGGAGCACGCCGACGCCCTCGCCCCATCCGGCGCCGTCGGCGGCGGCGGCGAAGGACTTGCAGCGGCCGTCGGACGACATGCCACGCTGGCTGCTGAACTCGATGAAGATGCTGGGGCTGGACAGGACGCTCACGCCGCCCGCGAGCGCGAGGTCGCATTCGCCCTTGCGCAGCGCCTGCACGGCCAGGTGGAGGGCGACCAGGGAGGACGAGCAGGCGGTGTCGACGGTGACCGCGGGGCCTTCGAGGCCGAAGACGTACGACACCCGGCCCGAGACCACGCTCGGTGCGCCGCCGGTGGCGAGGTAGCCCTCGGTGGACTCGGAGGAGGCGGCGAGCAGGCTGATGTAGTCCTGGCCGCCGGTGCCGGCGAACACGGCGGTCTGGCTGCCGCGCAGGGCGCGTGGGTCCATTCCCGCCCGCTCGAAGACCTCCCAGGAGGCTTCCAGCAGGAGGCGCTGCTGCGGGTCCATGGCGAGCGCCTCGCGCGGCGAGATCCCGAACAGCCCGGCGTCAAACTCCGTCGCGTCGGGGATGAATCCGCCCTCGCGGGCGTAGCTGGTGCCGGGGTGGTCGGGGTCCGGGTGGTAGAGCCCGTCGAGGTCCCAGCCGCGGTCGTCGGGGAGCGGGGTCAGCGCGTCGGTGCCGCTGCGGACCAGCTGCCACAGGTCTTCCGGCGAGCGGACTCCGCCGGGGAAGCGGCAGCTCATGCCGATGATCGCGATGGGTTCGTCGTCGGGGACGGCTGGACGGACCTGGGCGGCCGGGCCGCTCTGCCCGGCCGGCCCGGTCCGCTCGGTGAGCTGTTCGCCGAGGTAGCGGGCGAGTTCGAGGCACGTCGGGTAGTCGAAGACGACCGTGGCGGGGGCGCGCAGGCCGGTCGTCAGGGCGATGCGGTTGCGCAGTTCCACGGAGCCCGCCGAGGACAGGCCGAGGTTCTGGAAGGGCCGGCCTGGCTCGATCTCGTCGACCGACTCGTGGCCCAGCACCTGCCGCAGCTGGTCGCGGACGAGGGCGAGCAGGGTGCGGCTGCGTTCGGCCTGTGAGGCCTCCCGCAGGGTCCGCAGCAACGGCGGGGCGTCGTCCTGCGGCTCCTCGTCCGGTACGTGCGCGGGGCTCGGGGCCGCCGGGCGGGCGGCGGTGTCCAGGGCGTCGAGGAGGTGGGTGGAGGTGGTGGCGGTGAAGAAGTAGGAGAAGGTCGGCCAGTCGATGTCCGCGACGGCGACGGTGACGTCGTCGTGGTCCAGGGCCTGTTGGAGGCCCTCGATGCCCAGCTCCGGGGCCATGCGCGGGATGCCGTGGCGTGACATGGCGTCACCGATGTCGCCCGCGGCCATCCCGGCGCCTGCCCACGACCCCCAGGCGATGGAGGTCGCGGGCAGGCCCTCGGCGCGGCGGTGCTGGGCCAGGGCGTCGAGGTAGGCGTTGCCCGGGCCGTAGTTGCCCTCGCCCGCGGCGCCGAAGACGGCGGCGAGCGAGGAGAACAGGACGAACGCCGACAGGTCCAGGTCCCGGGTCAGTTCGTGCAGGTTCTGCGCGACCTGGAGCTTGGGGCGCAGGGCGGTGGCCATGCGGTCGGAGGTGAGAGAGTCGAGGATGCTCGAGTCGACCACGCCGGCGGCGTGGAAGACCGCCGTCAGCGGGTGCTCCTCGGGGATCGCGTCGAGCAGGTCCGCCAGGACCTCGCGGTCGGCCGGGTCGGCGGCGGCCATGGTGACCTCGACGCCCATGCCGGTGAGTTCGGCGAGGAGGTCCTCGGCGCCGGGCGCGGCGGTGCCGCGGCGGCTGATGAGGAGCAGGTGGTCGGCGCCGTTCCGGGCGAGCCAGCGGGCGACGTGGGAGCCGATGCCACCGGTGGCGCCGGTGACCAGGACGGTGCCGGTCGGCTTCCAGTCGCGTACGGCGGGGGTGTCGGCGGTGGCCGCGCGGACGAGGCGTGGGACGTACGCGCCGGAGGCGCGCAGCGCGACCTGGTCCTCGCCGGTGTCCTTGGCGAGGACCCCGGACAGCCAGGAGAGCGCCTGCCGGGTGTCCGTGCCTCCCGCGAGGTCCACGAGGCCGCCCCAGCGGGGGTATTCGTGGGCGGCGATGCGGCCCAGTCCCCAGACCAGGGCCTGGAGGGGGTGGGTGATCGGGTCGTCGTCGCCGGTGGTGACGGCGCCCCGGGTGACGCACCACAAGGGGGTGTCTCTGCGTGCCCCGTGCAGGGCCTGGAGCAGGGTGAGGGAGTCGGCGAGCGCGGCGGGGACGTCCGGTTCGGCCGGGTGGGGGTCCTCGTTGAGAGCCAGCAGCGAGAGGACGCCGGACAGCTCTCCGGTGTCGGTCAGTTCGCCGATCTTCGCCGCGAGGGTGAGCCGGTCGTGTCCTCCGGCGGGCAGTTCCAGGGGGAGCACGGTGGCTCCGGCGGCCTCCAGGGTTTCGCGTACGGCGACCACGAGCGCGTCGTCGCCGAGGCCGGCCGGGACCGGCAGCAGCCATGTCCCGGACAGGGAGCCCTGGTCGAGCGGGGAGGCGTGCCAGTCGGTGCGGTATCGCCAGGAGTCCGGCGCGGTGTTCTCGTACGCGGCGGGCAGGGGCGCGGTGCGCAGGGGCTCCAGCCAGTAGCGCTTGCGCTGGAAGGCGTACGTGGGCAGCTCGACGCGGCGGCCGCCGTGCGGGGCGAGGACGGTGGTCCAGTCCACGGTCGCGCCGTGGACGTGGGCGTCGGCCAGGGCGGTGAGCCAGCGGCGCGCGCCGCCTTCGCCGCGGCGCAGGGTGCCCAGGACGGCGGCGCGCGCGCCCGCGTCCTCGACGGTCTCGCTGATGCCGTTGACGAGCACCGGGTGCGGGCTCATCTCCAGGAACAGCGAGTGGCCCTCGGTGAGGAGCTGCCGGGTGGCCTGCTCGAAGCCGACGGTGCGGCGCAGGTTCTCGTACCAGTACTCGGCGTCCAGGTCCGCCGTGTCCATCGGCCGGCCCGTCACCGTCGAGTGGAACGGCACGTCGCAGGAGCGCGGGCGGATGGGGGCGAGTTCGTCGAGGAGCCGCTCGCGGAGCCGCTCGACGTGGGCGGAGTGGGAGGCGTAGTCGACGGCGATGCGGCGGGCGCGTACGCCGGTCCGCTCGCAGTGGGCGAGGAGTTCGTTCAGGGCGCCGGCGTCACCCGAGACGACGGTCGACAGCGGGCCGTTGACAGCAGCCACCGACAGGGCTTCGCCCCAGGGGGCGACGAGTGCGTCGGATGCGGTGCGGCCGAGCATCAGGGAGACCATGCCGCCCCGCCCGGCCAGGACGGCGGCGATGGCGCGGCTGCGCAGGGCGACGACGCGGGCGCCGTCCGCGACGCTCAGCGCGCCCGCGACGACGGCGGCGGCGATCTCGCCCTGCGAGTGCCCGATGACCACCGACGGCTGGACGCCTGCCGAGCGCCAGAGTCCGGCGAGGGAGACCATGACGGCCCACAGCACGGGCTGGACGACGTCGACGCGGTCGAGGAGGGCCTGCCCCTCGTCGCCTTCGGCGCGCAGTACGTCGGTCAGCGACCAGTCCACGAACGGGGCCAGCGCCTGCTCGCACTCCGCGATCCGCTCCCGGAACACCGCGGAGGAGTCCAGCAGTCCGGCCGCCATGCCGACCCACTGGGAGCCCTGGCCCGGGAAGACGAAGACGGGGGCACCCCGGCCCGTGTCGCCGGTGCGGCGGACGACGCCGGGCGTCTCCTCGCCGCGGGCGAGTGCTTCCAGGCCGCGGCGGAAGTCGTCCTGGTCCTCGCCCAGTACCACCGCGCGGTGGTCGAGCGTGGCCCGCGAGGTGACCAGGGAGAGGCCCACGTCGGACGGGCCGGCCTGCGGGACGTCGTCCAGCCACTTCAGGAGGCGGGCCGCCTGGCCCGCCAGCGCGGCGGGGGTCTTGCCCGACACCGGCCACGGCAGCGGTCCGGACGCGGGGGTCACGGTGCCGGGGGGTTCTTCCGGCGCCTCGTCCGGGGCCTGTTCGATGATGGTGTGCGCGTTGGTGCCGCTCACGCCGAACGACGAGACGCCCACCCGGCGCGGTCCGCCGGTCTCGGGCCACGGGCGGGATTCGGTGAGGAGTTCCACCGCGCCCGCCGACCAGTCGATGTGCGGCGACGGCTCGTCGGCGTGCAGCGTTCTGGGCAGGACTCCGTGACGTATCGCCAGCACGGACTTGATGACGCCGCCGACACCGGCCGCCGCCTGGGTGTGGCCGATGTTCGACTTCAGGGAGCCCAGGAAGAGGGGCCTGCCCCCGGCGCGCTCCTGACCGTACGTGGCGAGGAGCGCCTGCGCCTCGATCGGGTCGCCCAGCGTCGTGCCGGTGCCGTGGGCCTCGACGGCGTCGATGTCGGCGGCGGACAGGCGGGCGTTGGCGAGGGCCTGGCGGATGACGCGCTGCTGTGAGGGGCCGTTGGGGGCGGTGAGCCCGCTGGACGCACCGTCCTGGTTGACCGCCGACCCCCGTACGACCGCGAGCACCCGGTGGCCGTTGCGGCGGGCGTCGGAGAGCCGCTCCACCAGGAGCATGCCGACGCCCTCGGCCCAGCCCGCACCGTCGGCGTCCGCGCCGAACGCCTTGCAGCGGCCGTCCGGCGACTGGCCGCCGGACATCGCGAAGTCGACGAACGTGTTCGGGGTGACCATCACCGCGACGCCGCCGGCCAGGGCGAGCGAGCACTCGCCGGCGCGCAGCGCCTGGGCGGCCAGGTGCAGGGCCACCAGGGAGGACGAGCAGGCCGTGTCGACGGTGACCGCCGGGCCCTCCAGGCCGAGGGTGTACGACACCCGGCCGGTGACGACGCTGGGCGCGCTGCCGGTGCCCAGGTAGGTGGCCACACCCTCCGGGATGTCCAGGGCGCGGGCGGCGTACTCGTTGTACATCACGCCCGCGAAGACGCCGGTGCGGCTGCCGCGCAGTGAGGTCGGGTCGATGCCCGCCCGCTCCACGGCCTCCCAGGAGGTCTCCAGCATCAGGCGCTGCTGGGGGTCCATGCCGAGGGCCTCGCGCGGCGAGATCCCGAACAGGGAAGGGTCGAAGTCCGCGACGTCGCGCAGGAATCCGCCCTTCCGCTGGAAGGTGCCGCCCGCGGCGTCGGCGGCGTCGAAGAAGCCCAGGTCCCAGCCGCGGTCCTCGGGGAACGCGGAGATCGCGTCGGTGTCCCGGGACACCAGCCGCCAGAGCGCCTCGGGGCTGTCGACGCCACCGGGGAACCGGCAGGCCATACCCACGATGGCGATCGGCTCGTGGTTCGCGGCCTCCACGGCACGCAGCCGCTGCCGGATCTGGGTCAGGTCGGTGGTAGCCCGCTTGAGGTATTCGCGGAGCTTTGTCTCATTCGCCATCGGAGCCTCCCCGGGTCTGCGCGCCGGGGGCGACGGCGGTCGACGACGTGTTCACTGCTGTGTCCCCAGGTTGTTGTCGATCAACGCGAACATCTGCTCATCACTGGCCTCTCCGAGGTCCACCGTGTCGATGGCGGCGTCGGCGGCGTGCGTGTCGTACTTGGCGAGCAGGACCTGCAGTCGCAGCAGGACCCTCTCCCGTGTCTCTTCGTCGTCCTGCGCGGCGGCGAGGCCGGATTCCAGCGCCGCGAGGCTCTGGAGCACCAGGGGCTCGCCCGCCGGACCGTCGACCACCAGCTGTGCGTACAGGTGGTTGGTCAGCTCGCTCGCCGTCGGGTAGTCGAAGATCAGCGTGGTCGGCAGCCGCAGCCCGGTGGCGGAGGCCAGCCGGTTGCGCATCTCAATGGCGGTCAGTGAGCTGAAGCCCAGCTCGCTGAAGCCCCGTTCGGGGTCGACGGCGTCGGCGCTCCCGTATCCGAGCACGCCCGCGACCTGGCCCCGGACGAGTTCCAGGAGCGTCCGGCGCCGTTCGGCCTCGGACAGCCCGGTCAGCTTCTGGCGCAGTACGGACGCGTCCTCGCCGTCCGCCGCCCGGCGTACCGGGACCGGCACCAGGCCACGCAGTACGGCCGGTACGGGGTGGGTCGCCACGCCGGCCCGCAGCGCGGGCAGGTCGAGGCGGGCCGCGACGAGGTGGGCGGGAGCGGTACCGCCCGCGCCGTGGGCGGCGTCGAGCAGGGCCATGCCCTCCTCGGCCGACAGAGCGGCGCCGCCGCCGGCCGCCTTGGCCAGGTCCGCGGCGTCCAGGTGCTTGGTCATGCCGCTGGCCGGCGCCCACAGACCCCAACCGATCGACACGGCGGGCAGGCCCCGGGCGCGCCGGTGGGCGGCGAGGGCGTCCAGGAAGGCGTTGGCCGCGGCGTAGTTGCCCTGTCCCGGGGTTCCCGTGGTGGCGGCCGCCGAGGAGAACAGGACGAACATGTCGAGGTCGCTGTCGCGGGTCAGCTCGTGCAGGTTGACGGCCCCGTCGGCCTTGGGCCGCAGCACCGTGTCGACCTGTGCCGCGGTCAGGGTTCCGATGACGCCGTCGTCGAGGGCTCCGGCGGCGTGCACGACGCCGGTGACAGGGTGCGCGGCGAGGACCGCGGCGAGCCGGTCGCGGTCGGCGGCGTCACAGGTGACGACTTCCGCACGCGCCCCCAACTCCGCAAGCTCCGCCACGAGTTCGGCCGCTCCCTCCGCCTTCGCACCGCTCCGGCTGAGCAGCAGCAGCTCGCGCACTCCGTGCTCGGCGGCCAGATGCCGGGCGACGATCCCGCCCAGGACGCCGGTGCCGCCGGTGATCAGGACTCGGGCGTCGTCGCGAGTGGCCGGCACGGTGGGTGCGGTCGTGGTGCGGGCGAGGCGGGGGACGAGCGCCTTCCCGGCGCGCAGCGCCAGTTGGGGTTCGTCGGCGTCCAGGAGACGCGGCAGCCGGAGCGGGGACGCCTCGGCGCCTTCGCCGTCGAGGTCGCCGTCGAGGTCCACGAGCACGATCCGGCCCGGGTTCTCGCTCTGCGCGGAGCGCACCAGGCCCCGTGCGGCGGCGGCTGCGACGTCGGTGAGGTCCTCGGTGGCGTAGACGGTCACGGCGCCCCGGGTGGCGACCACCAGGGTGGCCTGCTCGAGGCGGGGGTCATCGAGGAACTCCTGGAGGACGGCGAGGGTGCCCGTGGTGGCGGTACGGGCAGCGGCGGCGAGGCCGCCGCTCGTACGGGGCACCGACCAGACGATGACGTCCGGCGCGGGGCGGCCCGCGTCGACGGCTTCGGTCAGGGCGGCGAGGTCCGGGTGCCAGTCGAGCAGGGCGACCTGGTCGGCCAGCCGTTCGGCGAGCCCCGCCTCGTCGTCCCCGACGACCGCCCAGACCTGCGGGTCCACGGCTGCCAGGGGCGCCTTGGACTCCGTCCAGTCCAGCTGGAACAGGCAGTCGCGGGCGGTGTCCTCGGCCGTGCGCAGCTCCGCGGGGGCCACGCTCCTGGTCGCCAGCGCCTCGGCGGCCAGTACGGGGCGGCCCGCGGTGTCGGCCGCCCGGAGGGTGACCGTGTCGGCCCCGTCGGCGGTGAGCCGTACGCGCAGGGCGAGCGCCCCGGTGGCGTACAGGCTGACGCCGGTCCAGGAGAACGGCAGCCGGATGCGGCCGGTGTCGGGCAGCAGCCCGGCGGCGCCGATCGCGTGCAGGGCGGCGTCGAACAGGGCGGGGTGGACGGCGAACCGTTCGGCGGCGCTGTGCAGTTGCTCGTCGAGGACGACTTCCGCGAACACCTCGTCGCCGCACCGCCAGGCGGCACGCAGCCCGCGGAAGCCGGGGCCGTAACCGTAGCCGGCGGCGGCCGCGCCGTCGTACCAGCCGTCCACCGGGACGGGCTCGGCACCCGTCGGAGGCCATACTCCGAGGTCGAACGCCTCGGCGGGAACCTCGTCGCCGAGGGTGCCCGTCGCGTGCGTTGTCCACGACGCGGTCGGCTCGGCGGTCTCCGGCCGCGCGTACACGGTGAACGCGCACGTGCCGTCGTCGCCCGGGGCGCTCACCGCGACCTGGAGGTGCAGGCCCTCCCGCGGCGGTACGACGAGGGGCGCCTGGAGCACCAGTTCCTCCAGGCGGGGGCGGCCCGCCGCCTCTCCGGCCCGCAGCGCCACCTCCACCAGGGCGGTGCCGGGCAGCAGGACGGTGCCGAGGACGGCGTGGTCGGCCAGCCACGGCTGTCCGGCCAGGGAGAGCCGGCCGGTGTACAGGACGCTGCCGTCCCCGGCCACGGACACGGCGGCGGCCAGCAGCGGGTGGTGGGCGGCACCGAGCCCGGCGGCGCCGACCGCGCCCACCTGCGGGACGGTCTCGGGCCAGAACCGGGCGCGCTGGAACGCGTACGTGGGCAGTTCGACGCGGCGGCCGCCGTGCCCCTCCAGGGCCGTGCCCCAGTGGACGTCGACCCCGTGGACGTACGCCTCGGCGAGGGCCTGGAGCCAGCGCCGCGGACCGCCCTCGCCGCGCCGCAGGGTGGCGAGGACGGCGGCGCGGGCGCCCGCGTCCTCGACCGTCTCCGCGACGGCGCCCGCCATGACCGGGTGCGGGCTCATCTCGATGAACAGGGACCGCCCCTCGGCCAGCAGGTGGCGGACGGTCTCCTCGAACAGGACCTCCTGGCGCATGTTGTCGTACCAGTACGCGGCGTCCAGTGACACGGCCGCGGCGTCGTCCCCGCGGTGTCCGCGCACGGTCGAGTGGAAGGGGACCCGGGGCTTCAACGGGGTGACCGGCGCAAGCAGTTCCAGGAGTCCCTCCCGCATGACCTCCGCCTGCGGCGAGTGCGATGCGAAGGCTGCCGGGATGTCGCGGGCCCGTGTCCCACGCTCCTTGCAGAGCTCCAGCAGGCCCCGCAGTGCGGCGGTGGTACCGGAGACGATGGTGGTCAGGGGACTGTTGACGCCGCCCACGGCCAGTTCGTCGCCCCACGGCCCGATCAGTGCGGCCGTTTCCGCGCGCGGCAGTGCGACGGCGACCATGCCGCCTCGGCCGGCGAGGATCTCGACGGCGAGGGCGCTGCGCAGCGCGACGACGCGAGCGCCGTCCGCGATGCTCAGCGCGCCCGACACCACGGCGGCGGCGATCTCGCCCTGCGAATTGCCCACCACCGCGGCGGGCACCACTCCGGCCGAGCGCCACAGTTCGGCGATCGACACCATGACGGCCCACAGCACGGGCTGGAGGACGTCGACCCGGTCGAGCCAGGCCTGGCCCTGCTCGCCGTCGGCGCGCAGCACCTCGGTCAGCGACCAGTCCACGAACGGGGCCAGCGCCTGCTCGCACTCCGCGATCCGCTCCCGGAACACCGCGGAGGAGTCCAGCAGTCCGGCCGCCATGCCGACCCACTGGGAGCCCTGGCCGGGGAAGACGAACACCACGCCGTCGCGGCCCGCGTCGCCGGTGCGGCGGACGACGCCGAGGGTGTCGACGCCCGCGGCGAGTGCGGCCAGGCCGGTGGTCAGTTCGTCGGTGCCCCGGGCGAGGACCACGGAGCGATGCTCCAGCGAGGCCCGCGTTTCGACGAGCGACCTGGCCACGTCGGCCGGTGCGGCCTCGCCGTCCTTGACCGCGGCGAGCAGCCGGGCCGCCTGCTCGCGCAGGGCGTCCTCGCTCTTCGCGGAGAGCACGAAGGGCAGGGTGCCGGTCTCCTCGGGGGCGGTCTCGGGCTGCGGTGCGGGGAGCCGCTCGGGCTCCTCCAGGATGACGTGCGCGTTCGTGCCGCTCACGCCGAACGAGGAGACGCCCACGCGGCGCGGCCTGCCGGTCTCGGGCCACGGCCGGGCCTCGGTCAGCAGTTCCACCTCACCGGCGGACCAGTCGACCTCGCCGGTCGGCTCCGTCACGTGCAGCGTCCTGGGCAGTACGCCGTGGTGCATGGCCATGACCATCTTGATCACGCCGCCGGCGCCGGCCGCGGCCTGCATGTGGCCGACGTTCGACTTGAGGGAGCCCAGGAACAGCGGCTGCCCCTCGGGGCGGTCCTGGCCGTATGTGGCGAGGATCGCCTGTGCCTCGATCGGGTCGCCGAGGCGGGTGCCGGTGGCGTGGGCCTCGACGGCGTCCACGTCGGTGGTACGCAGCCCGGCGTCGGCGAGGGCCTGGTGGATGACCCGCTCCTGCGAGGGGCCGTTGGGGGCGGTGAGCCCGTTGGACGCACCGTCCTGGTTGACCGCGGAGCCGCGTACGACCGCGAGGACGGGGTGGCCCTTGCGGCGGGCGTCGGAGAGCCGCTCCACGAGGAGCACGCCGATTCCCTCGGCCCAGCTGGTGCCGTCCGCGGTGGCGGAGAAGGACTTGGCACGGCCGTCGGGGGCCAGGCCCTGCTGCTGGCTGAAGTCGACGAACACGGCGGGGGTGGACAGGACGGTGACGCCGCCGGCGAGCGCCATGTCGCACTCGCCGTTGCGGATGGCCTGGGCGGCCAGGTGGAGGGCCACCAGGGAGGAGGAGCAGGCGGTGTCGACGGTCACCGACGGGCCTTCGAGGCCGAAGGTGTAGGAGACGCGGCCCGACAGGACGCTGCCGGAGGTGCCGGTGGTGAGGAAGGCCTCGGTGCCCTCGGGGAGGGTCGACATGGTTCCGGCGTAGTCGTGGTACATCAGGCCGGCGAAGACGCCGGTGCGGCTGCCGTGCAGCGAGGTCGGGTCGATGCCGGCCCGCTCGAACGCCTCCCAGCTGGCCTCCAGCATGAGCCGCTGCTGCGGGTCCATGGCGAGGGCCTCGCGCGGTGAGATGCCGAAGGGTGCCGGGTCGAAGGTGTCCGCGTCGTGGACGAAGCCGCCCTCGCGGACGTACATCTTGCCGCTCCTGCCGGGCTCCGGGTCGTAGAGCGCGTCGATCGGCCAGCCCCGGTTGCCGGGCAGCGGGCCGATCGCGTCGGTGCCCTCCTCGACGAGCCGCCACAGGTCTTCCGGGCTCTGCACGCCGCCGGGGAAGCGGCAGCTCATCGCGACGATCGCCAGGCGGTCGTCCTCGGTGTCCGGGGTGCGGGCGGCGCGCTGGGCGGCCACCGCCGGTGCGGTGGTGAGGCCCAGCAGTCGCGGCCGCAGGTGGGCGGCGAGCGCGGTGGAGTTGGGGTGGTCGAAGACCAGGGTGGACGACAGGCGCAGGCCGGTCAGGGAGGTGAGGTGGTTGCGCAGTTCGACGGCGGTCAGCGAGTCGAAGCCGAGCTCCGCGAAGGGGCGCCGGGGGGCGATCGGCGCGCCCGAGGAGTGCCCGAGGACGGCCGCGGCGGCCCCGCGCACCAGCTCGGTCAGTTCCCGCAGCTGGTCCGCCTCGTCCAACCGGGCAAGCCGGCCGACGAGTTCGGAGCGTCCGGCGGCCGGGGCACCCGCGGCCGCCGCTCGGGCGGTGCGGCGGGTACGGGGGCGGGAGTCGTCCCGCAGCAGCGGGTGCGGGGCCTCGGCCGCCGCCCGGAACACCGCGGGGTCGAGCCGCAGCGCCACCAGGTGGGGGTGTCCGGAGAAAAGGGCCGCGTCGAGGAGGGCGAGGCCCTCCTCGGTGCCGAGGGCGTCTCCGGCCCGGGTGATGCGCGCCCGGTCGGCGGCGGTGAGGTGCCCGGTGACACCGCTGGCCTCGGCCCACAGGCCCCATCCGACGGAGGTGGCGGGCAGGCCGTGCGTGACGCGGTGCTGGGCGAGGCCGTCGAGGAAGGCGTTGGCGGCGGCGTAGTTGCCCTGTCCGGGGGTGCCGAAGGTGGCGGAGGCCGAGGAGAAGAGGACGAACATGCCGAGGTCGCCGCCCCGGGTCAGCTCGTGGAGGTTGACCGCCGCGGCGACCTTCGGGGCGAGGACGGCGTCGAGCTGCTCGGGCGTCAGCGAGGTGATGGTGGCGTCGGCCACGAGGCCCGCCGCGTGCACCACACCGGTGAGCGGGCGGTCCGCCGCGATGCCGGCGAGGACGGCGGCAAGCGCGTCGCGGTCCGCCGCGTCGCACGCGACGACGTCGGCCCGCGCGCCCGAATCGGCGAGTTCCGCGACGAGTTCGGCGGCTCCCGGCGCCGCGGCGCCGCTCCTGCTGAGCAGCGTCAGGTGCCGTACGCCGTGCTCGGCGACCAGGTGGCGGGCGACGTGTCCGCCGAGGACGCCGGTGCCGCCGGTGACGAGGACGGTGCCGGAGGGGTCGAGGGCGGGGGCCCCTTCCGGCCGTCCGCCGGTGGCGCGCGTCAGCCTCGGGGTCAGGAACTCGCCGTCCCGGAGGGCGAGCTGGGGCTCGCCCAGGGCCAGGGCGGCGGCCTCCCAGCCGTCCGGTTCCGCACCCTCGTCGAGGTCCACCAGGACGAACCGGTCCGGGTGCTCCGACTGGGCCGCCCGTACGAGGCCCCAGACCGCGGCGGCGGCGGGGTCGACGGGAACGCCCCCGGCGGGAACGGCACGGCGGGTGCGTACCACCAGCTTGGCGTCACCGGAGGTGTTGCCGGTGTCGTCGCTCAGCCAGGCGCGCAGCACGGCCAGCGTCTCGTCGAGGACGGCGCGGGTCCGGCCCGCCATGCCGTCGGCGGACTCGGCGGACTCCTCGGGGTCGATGGGCAGGGTGATGCACTCCCCCGCCTCTTCGGTGGCTTCACCGCTGGGCCGGGCGGGCGTCCACGCCACCTGGAACAGGCTGTCGCGCGGTGCGGTGGCGGGCAGCTGCCCGGCCGTCGTCGGGCGCAGGACCAGTGAGTCGACGGTGGCGACGGGGGCACCCGTGCCGTCGGCGAGGGTCAGGGCGAGCGCATGCGGGCCGGTGAGCGCCAGACGCACCCGCAGGAAGGACGCACCCACCGCGTGCAGCGTGACGCCGGTCCAGGAGAACGGGAGCCGGACGCCGTCGGACTCCGGCAGCATCCCGGAGACGCCCACGGCGTGCAATGCCGCGTCGAACAGGGCCGGGTGCAGGCCGAATCCGGCGGCCTCGGCCCGGTCCTGCCCGGCCGCCTCGACCTCGGCGTACACCGCTTCGTCGGTGCGCCAGGCGGCGCGCAGGCCGCGGAAGGCGGGCCCGTACGCGAGTCCGGCCGCGGCCGCGCCCTCGTACCAGCCGTCGACGGACAGCGGCCGGGCGCCGGCCGGAGGCCACTGGACGAGGTCGTCGGCCGCGGGGGCGTCGTCCGGCGAGACGGTGCCCTCGGCGTGCCAGGTCCACTCGTCGTCGCCGTCGCGGCGTGCGTACACGCCGACCGTGCGGCGGCCGTCCTCGGCCGGGGCGCCCACGCGCAGTTGAAGCTGCGCGCCGCCCTGTTCGGGCAGGGCGAGGGGGGTGCGCAGGGTCAGTTCGTCGAGACGGGGGCAGTCGACCTGCTCACCGGCGCACAGCGCCAGCTCGACGAGGGCGGTGCCGGGGACGAGCGTGGAGCCCAGGACGACGTGATCGGCGAGCCAGGGGTGGGTGGCGGTGGAGAGGTGGCCGGTCAGCACGGCTCCGGCGCCGTCGGCCAGCGAGACCATGGCTCCGAGCAGGGGGTGTCCGGCGCTGCCCAGGCCGGCGGCGGCGAGGTTCTTGACCGCGGCGGGCGCGGGCCAGTACCGCTCCCGCTGGAAGGGATACGTGGGCAGCTCGACCGGGGCGCCGCCCCAGCCCTCGAAGAGCGCGGCCCAGTCGGGTTCGGCGCCCGCGGCGTGCAGGGTGGCGACGGCCCGCAGCAGTTGCCCGGCCTCTTCGCGCCCGGCGCGGGAAGCGGCGGCGATGCAGGCGGGTTCGGAACCCTCGGGGAGGCAGTTCTCGGCCATGGCGGTGAGGACGCCGTCGGGGCCGACTTCCAGGAAGCGGGAGACGCCCTGGGCGTGGAGGGTGGTGATCCCGTCCGCGAAGCGGACCGCCTCGCGGACGTGGCGCACCCAGTAGCCGGGGGTCTGGATCTCCTGCGGGTCGGCGAGCCTGCCGGTGACGTTGGAGACGATCGGCAGCTGTGGGGCGCCGAAGCTCACCTTCCCCGCCACGGACGCGAATGCGTCGAGCATGGCGTCCATGCGCGGCGAGTGGAAGGCGTGCGAGACGGTCAGCCGCTTGACCCGGCGGCCTTCGGCGCGCCAGGCCTTCTCCAGCTCCTCGACGGCGTCGGCGTCACCGGAGATCACCACGGAGGTGGGCCCGTTGATCGCGGCGATGCCGAGGCGGTTCCCGTGCGGGGAAAGGGCTTCGGCGATCTCGGACTCCTCGCCCTCGACGGCGAGCATCGCGCCACCCGTCGGCAGCGCCTGCATCAGACGGCCGCGCGCGCCGACCAGGGCGCACGCGTCGTCCAGCGACAGCACGCCCGCCACGTGGGCGGCGGCCAGCTCGCCGATGGAGTGCCCCAGCAGGAAGTCCGGGCGCACGCCCCACGCATCGAGCAGCCGGAAGAGGGAAACCTCCAGCGCGAACAGCCCCGCCTGGGTGTAGGCGGTCTGGTCGATCAACTCACCCTCACCGAAGAGGACTTCGCGCAACGGGCGATCCAGCTGAGCGTCCAGCCGCTCCGCCACCGCGTCCAGCGCCTCCGCGAACACCGGGAAGGTCTCGTACAGCTCCCGGCCCATTCCGGCCCGCTGCGCCCCCTGCCCGGAGAACAGGAACGCCGTCAGTCCCGGCGTCGCCGTGCCCCGTACGACCTCGGCGGCCGTCCGGTCCTCGCGCAGCGCGTCCAGGCCGGCCAGGAAGCCGTCCCGGTCGGCGGCGAGGACCACGGCACGGTGTTCGAAGGATCCCCGGGTCGTCGCCAGCGAACGACCGAGGCCGGCCACGTCGGCGGTCCCGTCCGCGCGGAGGCGCTCCGCCAGTCGCTCCGCCTGCGCCCGCAGCGCCTCGCCCGTCCGGGCGGAGACCGGCAGCGGCACGACCGGCGGCAGCGGCCGCGTGCGTACCGGAGCCTGCTGATCCGTCCGCGGTGCCTCCTCCACGATGAGGTGGGCGTTGGTACCGCTGATGCCGAACGAGGACACCCCGATACGGCGCGGCTGCCCGGTCTCCGGCAGGGGCCTGGCCTCGGTGAGGAGTTCCACCGCGCCGGACGTCCAGTCGACGTGCGGGGAGGGCTCGTCGACGTGCAGGGTGCGCGGGAGGGTGGCGTGGCGCAGCGACAGGACGGCCTTGATGACTCCGGCGACTCCGGCGGCGGCCTGGGTGTGGCCGATGTTGGACTTCAGGGAGCCGAGCCACAGCGGGCGGTTCGCGGGGCGGTCCTGGCCGTACGTGGCGAGCAGCGCCTGGGCCTCGATCGGGTCACCGAGGGTGGTGCCGGTGCCGTGCGCCTCGACGGCGTCGATCTGCTCCGGCGAGAGCCGGGCGTTGTGCAGCGCCTGGCGGATGACCCGCTCCTGGGAGGGGCCGTTGGGGGCGGTGAGGCCGTTTGAGCCGCCGTCCTGGTTGACGGCGGAGCCGCGGATCAGGGCGAGGACCGGGTAGCCGTTGCGCTCGGCGTGGGAACGGGTGGTCACCAGGACCATCGCCGCGCCCTCGGCCATACCCATGCCGTCGGCGGCGGCGGAGAACGCCTTGCAGCGGCCGTCGGAGGCGAGGCCCCGCTGGCGGTCGAACTCGTAGAAGCCGATGGGGTGCGGCATCACGGTGACGCCGCCGACGAGCGCCATGGTGCAGTCGCCGTTGCGCAGCGCCTGGCCGGCCATGTGCAGGGCGGTCAGCGAGGACGAGCAGGCGCTGTCGACGGTGACGGCGGGGCCTTCGAGGCCGAGGGTGTAGGCGATGCGGCCCGAGACGACGGAGGTGGCGCCGCCGGTCAGGAGGTAGCCCTCCGTACCGGGGTTGTCGCCGGCCTGCATGGCGGCGTCGTAGCCCTGGCCGTTGGCGCCGATGAAGGTGCCGGTACGGCTTCCCCGCAGCGCCGCCGGGTGGATTCCGGCCCGCTCGACGGCCTCCCAGGCGATCTCCAGGGCGAGCCGCTGCTGCGGGTCCATGGCGAGCGCCTCGCGCGGGTTGATCCCGAAGAAGCCGGGATCGAAGTCGGCGGCGTCGTGCACGAATCCGCCGCGTGCCGACGTCTCGCCGCTGTCCGTCCGCGTACCGTCGCGGCCGTCCCCGTCGCCGGGCAGGGCGGAGCCCCAGCCCCGGTCGGTGGGGAAGGAGGTGATGGCGTCGCCGCCGTCGGTGAGCAGCTGCCACAGGTCGTCGGGGCTGAGCACGCCGCCGGGGAGGTGGCAGCTCATCGACACGATGGCGAGGGGTTCGGACTCGGCCGACTCGGCGGCGTGCAGCTGCTGCCGGGTCCTGTGGAGTTCGGCGACCACGCGGCCGAGGTAGTCCCTGAGTTTCGTCTCGTCTGCCATCACTGGACTCCCAGGTCTCGGTCCACGAATGCGAACAGTTCGTCGTTGGTGGCGGTACCGAGCCGGGCCAGGAGTTCCTCCTGGGCCCCCGGCCCGTCACCGGCGGCTTCCTTGCGCTGATTGGCCAGCAGCGTTTCCAGCCGCATGACGATGCGCATCTTGGCGATGTCGTCGGCCGGCAGCGCGGTGAGCGCCGCTTCCAGCCGGTCCAGTTCGGCCGCGGTGGGCAGCTGCTCGCCGGCTGCCTCCGGGAGGAGTTCGGCCAGCAGGTGGCGTACCAGCGCGGCGGGGGTGGGCTGGTCGAAGACCAGCGTGGCGGGCAGTTTCAGGCCGGTGGCCCGGGAGAGCCGGTTGCGGAGCCCGACCGCCGTCAGCGAGTCGAAGCCGAAGCCGCGGAACGGCTGGTCGACGGTGATCGCCTCGCGATCGCCGTGGCCGAGGACCAGGGCGGCGTGGTCGCGGACCAGGTCGAGCAGTGCGCGTTCGCGCTCGGGCTCGGACAGGGCGGTGAGCCGTTGCCGGAACTCGGCCGCCGCGCCGTCCTGCGGGGCGGCCGCGGCATCCGGGGACGCCGTGTCGGTGAGGATGCGGCGGGCCTCGGGCAGGTCGGCGATGAGCGGGCTCGGGCGCATCGAGGTGAAGGCCGGGACGAACTGCTCCCAGTCGACCTCTGCGGCGGCCACGAACGTGTCGTCGTGGTCGAGTGCCCGCTGGAGGGCCAGCATCGCCGGCTGGGGGGTGATGAGCGGGACGCCCCGGCGCAGCATCGGTTCGACCTCGGCGGCGGGGACCATGCCGCCGCCGTCCCAGGGGCCCCAGGCCACGGAAAGGGCGGGGACGCCGTCGGCCCTGCGGTGCCGGGCAAGGGCGTCGAGGTAGGCGTTGCCCGCCGCGTAGGCGCCGTGGCGGCCGACTCCCCAGACTCCGGAGATGGAGGAGAAGTGGACGACCGCGTCCAGCCGGCCGGGGTCCAGGAGCTCGTCCAGGTGCCGGGCGCCGGCCACCTTGGCGGCGGTGGCGTGCGCCAGTTCGGCGACGCTGGTGTCCTCGAGGCGGGTGAGCACTCCGGTGCCCGCGGTGTGCAGGACGGTGCGGAGGGTGACGCCGTCCTCGTCGAGTCGGGCGAGCATGGCCGCCACCGCTTCCCGGTCGGTCAGGTCGCAGGAGAGGACCGTCACCCGGGTGCCGAGGCCGGTGAGCTCGGCCGTCAGCTCGGCTGCTCCAGGGGCGAGCTCGCCGCGCCTGCTGACCAGGACGAGGTGTGCGGCGCCGTTCGAGGCCAGCCAGCGGGCGACGTGGCCGCCGATCGCTCCGGTGCCGCCGGTGATGAGGGTGGTGCCCTCGGGCCGCCAGGTGCGGACGGGCTCGGTGCCCTCGACCGAGGCCCGTACGAGCCTGCGGGCGAACAGCCCCGAGGGCCGGACGGCGATCTGGTCCTCGGCGTCGGAGCGGGCGAGCACCCCGGCGAGGGCGGCCGTCGCCGTGGCGTCGGGGGTGGCGGGCAGGTCGATCAGGCCGCCCCAGTGGCGGGGGTGTTCGAGGGCCGCGACCCGGCCGAGGCCCCAGGTCTGGGCCTGGAGCGGTCCGGCGAGCGGGTCGGTGTCCGCGACGGACACCGCGCCGGTGGTGACGGACCACAGCGGGGCTTCGAGGCCGGTCTCCGTCACCGCCTGGAGCAGGGTCAGCGTTCCTGCCAGCCCGGCTGTCAGGGTGGGGTGTCCGGGGTGCGGGCTCTCGTCCGCGGGAAGCAGCGAGAGGATGCCGGCGACCGGTGCCCCGACGCCCTGGAGCTCCCGCAGCCGGGCCGTGAAGAACGCGGTGTCGGCGTCGGGGTGGGCGAGCAGGAGCTCGGGCTCCGCCAGGTGGTCCCGCAGGGCGGCGACGGTGCGCAGGACGAGGTCCGTGTCGGCGTGCGCCGCCGGTGCGACGACCAGCCAGCGTCCCGACAGGACCGGTGAGGCGCTCGGTTCGATCGCCGTCCAGTGCTCGCGGTAGCGCCAGCGGTCGACGGCCGCCTTGTCGCTCACGCCCCGGTGCCACTCCGCGAGGGCGGGCAGCGCCTGGGTGAGGGAGTCCAGCTGGGCGTCGTCGGCGTGCGCCGCCAGCGTCCGGGCGAGTGCCTCCGCGTCCTGCTGGTCCACCGCCGTCCAGAACCGGTCCTGCTCGGCCGGTACGGGTGCGGCCGGGTCCGCGGCGGGGGCGAGGGCTTCGTCCTGGCGCGCCCAGTAGCGGGTGCGCTGGAAGGGGTACGTGGGCAGGGCGACGGTCCGGGCGCCGGTTCCGTCGAACATGCCCTCCCACTCGACCCGGGCCCCGCACACGTATGCCTCGGCCAGGCTGGTCAGCAGGCGTCGGCGGCCCGCGTCGTCGCGGCGCAGGGAGCCGATCACCTGGACACTGGAAAGGGCGCTGCCGACCGCGTCGATGGTCTCCTCGATCGCCGCGGTCAGCACGGGGTGCGGGCTGACCTCGATGAACAGGCGGTGGCCGTCGCGCAGCAGGGCGCGGGTGGCGTCCTCGAAGCGGACGGTCCGGCGCAGGTTGGTAAACCAGTAGTCGCCGTCCATGGTGGTGGTGTCGATGGGCTCGCCGGTGACGGTGGAGTAGCAGGGCACCTCGCCCGGGTGGGCGGTGATGCCCGCCAGGTCCTCGGCGAGCCGGGCCTGGAGGGCGTCGACCTGGGCGGAGTGGGAGGCGTAGTCGACGGGGATGAGCTTGGCGCGCACCCCGTCGGCGGTCAGGCGGGTGAGGAGGGCGTCGAGGGCGTCGGTGGTGCCGGAGACCACCACCGACCCGGGGCCGTTGACGGCGGCGACCGACAGGTGCGCGGCGTCCTCGGTGACGTATCCCTCGGCCCGGGCGAGCGGCAGGGACACCGACATCATTCCGCCGTGTCCGGCGAGTGCGGCGATGGCCCGGCTGCGCAGGGCGACGACCTTCGCGCCGTCCTCGAGGGACAGTGCGCCGCTGACGACGGCCGCGGCGATCTCGCCCTGGGAGTGGCCGACGACGGCGTCCGGCTCGATGCCGTGCGAGCGCCAGACGGCGGCGAGGGAGACCATGACGGCGAACAGCAGCGGCTGGACGACGTCGACGCGGTCGAGTGCGGGCGCGCCGGGCGTCCCGCGCAGGACGTCGAGCGGGTCGAAGTCGACGTGGGCGGCGAGGGCGTCGGAGCACATCGCGAACCGCCGGCGGAACACCGCGGAGGAGTCGAGGAGTTCCAGGGCCATGCCGGCCCACTGCGAGCCCTGGCCGGGGAAGACGAACACGACCTTGCCGGCGCTGCCGCTGCCGGTGACGACGTTGGGTGCGGGCCGGTCCTGCGCGAGGTCCTCCAGTGCGTGCAGCAGCGCGTCCCGGTCGGCGTCGAGGAGCACGGCCCGGTGGGCGAGCCGGGAGCGGGTGGTGACCAGCGAGTGGCCGATGTCCGTGGGCTCGGCGTCCGGGTGGGCGAGGACGTGCCGGCGCAGCTCCAGCGCCTGGGCGCGCAGGGCCTGTTCGGAGCGGGCCGACAGGACCCACGGCACCAGGGCCGGGGCGGTCCTGGTGGTGGCGGGGCTGGTCTCGGGCTCGGGGGCCTGTTCCAGGATGGTGTGGGCGTTGGTGCCGCTCATACCGAACGAGGACACCGCGGCCCGGCGGACGCGGCCGGTCTCGGGCCAGACCCGCTGCTCGGTCAGCAGTTCGACGGCGCCGGACGACCAGTCGGCGTGCGGCGACGGCGCGTCGACATGGAGCGTCCGGGGCAGGACACCGTGCCGCATGGCCTGCACCATTTTGATGACGCCCGCGACACCGGAAGCGGCCTGGGTGTGGCCGATGTTGGACTTGAGCGAGCCGAGCCACAGCGGCCGGTCCGCGTCGCGGTCCCGGCCGTACACCGACAGCAGGGCGCCGGCCTCGATCGGGTCACCGAGGGTGGTGCCGGTGCCGTGGCCCTCGACGGCGTCCACGTCCGCGGGAGCGAGGCCGGCGGCGACGAGCGCCTGCCGGATCACCCGCTCCTGCGAGGGGCCGTTGGGGGCGGTGAGGCCCTGCGAGGCGCCGTCCTGGTTGACGGCGGAGCCTCGGATGACGGCGAGGACCTCGTGGCCGTTGCGCCGGGCGTCGGAGAGGCGCTCGACGAGGAGCACGGCGGCGCCCTCGCCCCAGCTGGTGCCGTCGGCGGCGGCGGCGAAGGACTTGCAGCGGCCGTCGGAGGCGAGGCCGTTCTGTTGGTCGAAGGCCGCGAAGACGGCCGGTGAGGGGATCACCGTGACGCCGCCCGCCATCGCCATGGAGCACTCCCCCGCCCGGATCGCCTGGACGGCCAGGTGCAGGGCGACCAGGGAGGAGGAACAGGCGGTGTCGACGGTGACGGCGGGGCCTTCGAGGCCGAGCGCGTAGGAGACGCGGCCGGAGATGACGCTGTTGGCGCTGCCGGTGAGAGCGTGGCCGAGCGATTCGGCGGGGAGCTCGACGCCACCGGCGTAGGCGGAGTTGGAGGCGCCGACGAAGACGCCGATCCGGCTGCCGCGCACGGAGTCCGGCGGGGTGCCGTTGCGCTCCAGGACCTCCCAGCAGGCTTCGAGCATCATCCGCTGCTGCGGGTCCATGGCGAGGGCCTCGTGCGGGGAGATCCCGAAGAAGGCGGCGTCGAAGCCGGTGGCGTCGTAGACGAAGCCGCCCTCGCGGGCGTACCGGGCGCCGGAGCCGTCCAGGCCCCAGCCACGGTCGGTGGGGAAGGCGGAGATGGCGTCGGTGCCGGAGGCGACCAGGTCCCAGAGCGCTTCGGGGGAGACGGCGCCGCCGGGCAGCCGACAGCTCATGGCGACGATCGCGACGGGATCGTCGGAGACGACCGTTGTGGTCGGCGCGGCCTGCTCGGTGGGTACGTCGACGAGCCGGCCCAGCAGGTGGCGGCCGAGCGCCTCGCAGGTCGGGTAGTCGAAGACGAGCCCGGCGTGCAGCGGCAGGCCGGTGGCGGACGCGAGCCGTTCCTTGAGTTCGACCGCCGTGAGCGAGTCGATGCCGAGGTCCTTCAGCGGGCGGTCGAGTGCGATGGCATCGGTGGAGCGGTAGCCGAGCACGGCCGCCGCCTCGGACCGTACGAGGTCGAGGAGGACGCCCGCGCGCCGGGCTGGGGGCAGGGAGGTCAGCCGCTCCGTCCAGGCGGCCGCGACGGTGTTCCGGCCGCCGCCCGTGGCGCCCGCGGGGCGGAGGACCTCGGCGGCCTCGGGTATCCCGCGGAGCAGGGGGGCGGGCCGGGAGGTGCTGAACACGGGTGCGAAGCGGGCCCAGTTGACGTGGGCGACGGTCAGGCAGGTCTCACGTGCGTCGAGGGCCTGGGCGAGGGCGGAGATGCCCAGCTCGGGGTCCATCGGGGCGAGGCCGAACCGGGAGAGGTGCTCCTGGAGTTCGCTGTCGGCGGCCATGCCGCCGCCGCCCCACGGGCCCCAGGCGACGGCCGTGGCCGGGCGGCCCTGGGCCCTGCGGCGCTCCGCGAGGGCGTCGAGGTGGGCGTTGGCGGCGGAGTACCCGGCGGCGCGGCCGTCGCCCCAGATCCCGGCGATGGAGGAGAACATCACGAACGCGTCGAGCGGGGTGTCGGCCAGGAGGGCGTCGAGGTTCTCGGCGCCGTCGACCTTGCTGCGGACGACGTCCCCGAGTTCGGCCACGCTGATCTCGGACGGCGCACCGGACTCCGCGATGCCCGCCGCGTGGAACACGGCCGTCACCGGGTGCTCCTCGAGGAGCGCGGCGAGCGCGGCGCGGTCGGCCACGTCGCAGGCAACAACGGTCGCCTCGGCGCCCGACGCCCGGAGTTCCGCGACGAGTTCGGCGGCGCCGGGGGTGTCCGGGCCTCGGCGGCCGGTGAGCACGAGGCTCCGGGCGCCGCGGGTGACGAGCCAGCGGGCGACGCGACCCCCGAGGGCGCCGGTGCCGCCGGTGATCAGGACGGTTCCGGTGGGCTGCCAGGCGGGCGCGGCGGTGCCGGTCCAGGGTGCGCGTACCATGCGGCGGGCGAGGACGCCCGTGGCGCGCACCGCGACCTGGTCCTCGTCATGGCCACCGGTCAGTACGGAGGCCAGGTCGGCGACGGCGCGGTCGTCCAGCTGCTCGGGCAGGTCGACGAGCCCGCCCCAGCGGCCCGGGTACTCCAGGGCGGCGACCCGGCCGAAGCCCCACACCTGCGCCTGGGCGGGGTGCGGTGCGCGGTCGGTGCGCCCGGCCGGGACGGCCTGCCGGGTCGCGCACCACAGCGGGGCGTCGATGCCGGCGTCACCGAGAGCCTGGACGAGCAGCAGGGTGAGCGCGAGTCCGGTGGTGACCTGTGGGTACTCGGCGTGCGGTGCCTCGGCGGTGCCGACCAGCGACAGGACGCCGGTGACGTCGCCGCACGCGGTGGCCTGCTCCAGCAGGTCCCCGGCGAGGGTCCAGCGGTCGGTCTCGGCGGGGGCGACGGGCACCGTGACGACGTCGGCGCCGTGGGCGCGCAGGCCCTCGGCGACGGCGGTGGCCCGCGGGTCGTCCGTCTCGTCGGCGGGCACCACCAGCAGCCAGGTGCCGGACAGGTTCCCGGCAGGTGTCTCCACCCGCTGCCAGGTGACCCGGTAGCGCCACGAGTCGACGGTGGCCTTGTCGGTGCTGCCCCTGCGCCAGGCGGTGAGGGCGGGCAGCACGGCGTCCAGGCCGTGGTCGGCGGGCAGGCCGAGGGTGTCCGCGACGGCCGCCAGGTCCGCCGCCTCCACGGCCGCCCAGAAGCTCTCCTCCGCGGAGCTCCGCACGGCGGGGACGCGCGTGCCCTCCGCCGCGGCGGCGTCGGGCAGCCAGTACGGCTCGCGCTGGAAGGCGAGGGTGGGCAGCGCGACGCGGCGGCCGCCCCACGGGCCGAAGACGGCCTGCCAGTCGACGGGCCGGCCGGCCAGGTGCACGCCCGCGAGCGCCTCCAGCAGGGCGCGCGGCTCGCTGCGGTCGGCGCGCAGCGACGGCACGGCGCGGAGGGTTTCCAGCGGGGCGGTCTCCTTGGCCAGCGCGGTGAGTTCGGTGCCGGGCCCCAGCTCCACGAAGGTGGTGACGCCCGCGGCGCGCAGGGCGCCGACGCCGTCCGCGAACCGGACCGCCTCGCGGACGTGCCGCACCCAGTACTCGGGGGTGCACAGTTCGGCGGGGTCGGCGAGCTCGCCCGTGACGTCGGAGACGATCGGGATCCGCGGCTCGTGGAAGGTCAGCTTCCGTGCGACAGAGGCGAATCCGTCGAGCATCGGAGTCATCAGCGGCGAGTGGAAGGCGTGCGAGACCGTCAGCCACTTGACCTTGCGGCCCCGGCCGAGCCAGTGCTCGCGCAGTTTCGCGGCGGCGTCCTCGGTGCCGGACAGCACGACCGAGCGGGGGCCGTTGACGGCGGCGATGTCGATCTGTGCCACAAGGCCGGCCAGTGATTCCCGGGCCTCCGCCTCGCCCGCCTCGACGGCCAGCATCGCGCCGCCGGACGGCAGCTCCTGCATCAGCCGGCCACGGGCGGCGACCAGCGTGCAGGCGTCCTCCAGCGAGAGCACGCCCGCCACGTGGGCGGCGGCCAGTTCACCGACGGAGTGGCCGAGGAGCAGGTCCGGGGTGACGCCCCAGGACTCCCAGAGCCGGAACAGGGCGACTTCGAGGGCGAACAGCGCGGGCTGGGTGTAGACGGTGCGGTCGACCGGCTTCTCGCCGTCACGCGGCACTCCGCCGTCGAACAGAATCTCATTGAGCGGGCGGTCCAGCTCCGGGTCGAGCAGAGCGGCGACGTCGTCCAGCGCCCGGGCGAACGCCGGGAAGGTCTCGTACAGTTCCCGGCCCATGCCCGCGCGCTGCGCGCCCTGGCCGGAGAAGAGGAAGGCCAGGCCGCCGTCGGCCCGCTCGCCGCGCAGCGCGTCCGCGCCGGTGCGGCCCGCCGCGAGGTCGCGCAGGCCCTGCAGGAGGGTCTCGCGGTCACCGGCGAGCACGACGGCCCGGTGCTCCAGGGCGGCGCGGGTGGTGGCGAGGGAGAGGCCGGTGTCCAGCAGTGCGGGCGCGTCGTCGGCCCGTACGAACTCCAGGAGCATCACGGCCTGTTCGGCCAGTCCCCGCGGTGTGCGGCCGGAGACCAGGAACGGCAGCAGGCCGGGGGCGGTCCCGGTGGGGACGCCCTGCGCGGGCTCCTGCCGCGGGGCCTGCTCCAGGATGGCGTGTACGTTGGTGCCGCTCATGCCGAACGAGGACACACCGGCTCGGCGGGGACGCCCCGTCTCGGGCCACGGCCGCTCCTCGGTGAGGAGTTCGACGGCGCCGGACGCCCAGTCGATGTGAGGGGAGGCCTCTTCGGCGTGGAGGGTCCGCGGCAGTGCGCCGTGGCGCATCGCCATGACCATCTTGATGACGCCGGCCATGCCGGCGGCGGCCTGAGTGTGCCCGATGTTGGACTTGACCGAGCCCAGCCACAGCGGACGGTCCTCGTCCCGCTCCTGGCCGTACGTGGCGAGCAGCGCCTGCGCCTCGATCGGGTCACCGAGGGTCGTGCCGGTGCCGTGCGCCTCGACGGCGTCGACCTCGGCCGCCGACAGCCGCGCGTTGGCGAGTGCCTGGCGGATGACCCGCTCCTGGGACGGCCCGTTGGGGGCGGTGAGGCCATTGGAGGCGCCATCGGAGTTGACGGCGGTGCCGCGGATCACGGCCAGGATCTCGTGGCCGTTGCGCTGTGCGTCGGAGAGCCGCTCCAGGAGCAGTACGCCGACGCCCTCGCCCCAGCCGGTGCCGTCGGCGGCGGCGGAGAACGCCTTGCAGCGGCCGTCGGAGGCGAGTCCGCCCTGTCGGCCGAACTCGCTGAACAGGCCGAGGCCGGCCATCACGCTCACGCCGCCGGCCAGTGCCATCGTGCACTCGCCGCCGCGCAGTGCCTGCGCGGCCAGGTGCAGGGCAACCAGCGAGGACGAGCAGGCGGTGTCCGTGGTGATGGCGGGGCCCTTGAGACCGAAGGTGTAGGCCGCGCGCCCGGACAGCACGCTGCCGGCGCTGCCGGTGAGCAGGTGCCCCTCGGCTTCCTCCGGAAGGTCCGCGCCGAGCGCGTAGTTGGAGGCGCCCGCGCCGATGAAGACGCCGGTGTCGCTGCCCCGGGTGGAGCGCGGGTCGATACCGGCCCGCTCGAACGCCTCCCAGGACGCCTCCAGCACGAGCCGCTGCTGCGGGTCCATGGTCAGCGCCTCGCGGGGGCTGACCCCGAACAGCGGGGCGTCGAACCGGTCGGCGTCCGGGACGAAGCCGCCCCTGAGGCCGAGCGCGTCGCCGCGAGCGGTGTCCCAGCCGCGGCCCTCGGGCAGGCCGCCGATGGCGTCCCTGCCCTCCTTGACGAGGTTCCACAGCTCTTCCGGCGACTTTGCCCCTCCGGGGAAGCGACAGCTCATGCCGATGATCGCGATGCTCTCCGGCGCCCCCTCCTCGGCTTCGCGCAGCCGCTGCCTGGTTTCCGACAGGTCGGCCGTCACGCGCTTGAGGTATTCGAGGAGCTTGTCTTCGTTGGCCATCGGGTCCTGTCCTTCAATCCGTCCGTCGCCGCGGCTGTCGTGGCCGGCTCTCACGAGACACCGAGCTCGTTGTCGATGAAGTCGAAAAGGTCGTCGGCAGACGCACGGTCGATCCGGTCCGCCACAGGGCTGTCCGTGGTGCCGCTGTCCACGGTGCTGTCGTTCTTGCTGCTGGCGGCTGTTCTGCCGCCGAGTGCGCCGAGGCGCCGGACGAGGGCCTGGAGGCGTTCACCGAGCAGTGCGGGATCGCCCTCCTCCTCGATGAGCGAGTCGAGCCGTTCGGTGAGCCGCTCGACCTGGGTGAGTACGTCTCGTACGTCCCGGGCGGGTGCGGCCGATGGTGCGACGGGCAGCCTGGTCAGCAGGTACTCCGCCAGCTCGCCCGGCGTCGGGTGGTCGAACGCCAGGGTGGCCGGGAGCCGTAGTCCGGTCGCCGAGGCGAGTCGGTTGCGCAGCTCGACCGCGGTGAGCGAGTCGAAGCCGACTTCCCTGAAGGGCCGTTCGGCGCCGATCGCCGCAGGCGTGGAGTGCCCGAGGACTCCGGCGGCATGGGCCCTGACCAGCTCGGTCAGTGCGCGGCGCCGCTCGCGCTCGGGCAGCCGGGCCAGCCGGTCGGCCGTCGATTCCCGGGTCCCGGGTGCCTTCTCCGCCGTCCGGCGGACGGGGGGCCCGACCAGGCCGCGCAGCAGCGCCGGGATCGCGTCCGCCCCGTCGGCCCCGGCGCGCAGGGCGGCCAGGTCCAGGTGGGTCGGCAGCAGGTGCGAGGCGCCGTGCGCGAGGGCGCGGTCGAAGAGCGCCAGCCCGTGTTCCGTGGTGAGCGAGCGTCCGGCCCGGCCCGCCCGGGCGAGGTCTCCGCCGGTCAGGTGCCCGGTCATGGCGCTGGCCTGTTCCCACAGCCCCCAGCCGAGCGAGGTGGCGGGAAGTCCCCAGTGCCTGCGGTGCTGGGCGAGGGCGTCCAGGAAGGCGTTGGCGGCGGCGTAGTTGGCCTGTCCCGGCGAGCCGAGAGTGGCCGAGAAGGAGGAGTACAGCACGAACATCGCCAGATCCGCGTCGAGCGTCAGCTCGTGCAGGGCCAGCGCGGCATCGGCCTTGGGGCGCAGCACCCTGTCGATCCGGTCGGGGCTCATGGCATCGAAGACACCGTCGTCGAGCGCTCCCGCCGCGTGGACCACACCGGTCAGCGGGTGCTCCGTCGGGACGGCCGCGAGGAGGTCCCGCAGCGCCTCCCGGTCCGCGACATCGCACGCCACCACGCGGACCTCGACCCCCATCTCGCCCAGTTCGGCGGCGAGTTCGTCAGCACCCGGGGAGGCGGGCCCCTGCCTGCTGACGAGCAGCAGATGCCGTACCCCGTACGCGTTCGCCAGGTGCCGTGCGAGCGCTCCGCCCAGCACCCCGGTGCCACCGGTGATCAGCACGGTGCCGTCGGCGTCCACCGGGGGCGGCAGGATCAGCACGTTCTTGCCGATGTGCCGGCCCCGGCTGATGAAGCGGAACGCCTCCGGCGCCTCCCGCAGGTCCCAGCCGGTCACCGGCAGGGTCCGCAGTGCGCCCCTGTCCAACAGGGCGAGGATCTCGTCCAGCATCGCGCCGATCCGCTCCGGCCCGGCCTCGCTCAGGTCGAACGCCCGGTAGGAGACCCCGGGGTACTCCTCGGCCAGTTCGGTCGCGTCGCGGATGTCCGTCTTGCCCATTTCGATGAGCCGCCCGCCGGGGGCCAGCAGCCGCATCGAGGCGTCCACGAACTCCCCGGACAGCGAGTTCAGCACGAGGTCCACGCCGCGTCCGCCGGTGGTGACTCGGAAGTGCGGTTCGAAGTCGGTGGTCCGGGAGGAGGCGATGTGCTCGTCGTCCAGGCCCCAGGAGCGCAGGACGTGCTCCTTGCCGGGGCTCGCCGTGCCGAAGACCTCCAGTCCGAGGTGGCGGCCGATCTGTACGGCGGCCATGCCGACCCCGCCCGCCGCCGCGTGGACGAGCAGGGACTCGCCCGCCTTGGCCCGGCCCAGGTCGACCAGCCCGTAGTACGCGGTGAGGAACACCGTCGGCACCGACGCCGCCTCCGCGAACGTCCACTCGGGGCGCATCCGCACCAGGGCCCGGCGCTGGGCCACGGTCACCGGGGCGAAGCAGCCCGCCAGCAGGCCGAACACCCGGTCACCGACGGCGAGGTCGGTGACCGCCGAGCCGGTCTCCACGACCACGCCCGCGCCCTCGGTGCCCATGACCGTCTGGTCCGGCACGATGCCGAGGGCGATCGCGACGTCCCGGAAGTTCACCCCGGCCGCGCGGATCGCGACCCGTACCTCGTCGGGGGCGAGCGGGGCTTCGGCGGCGGGCGCGGGCAGCAGCGCCAGGTCGTCGATGCCGCCTCCGCCCGTGGTGTCGAGGCGCCAGGCGTCGTCGCCGGCGGGCTGGACGAGCGGAGGCTCACCGGCCCGCGCGAGCCGGGGTGCCAGCACCTCCCCCGCGCGGACGGCCAGCTGGGGCTCGTCCAGGGCGAGGGCGGCGGGCAGCGCCCGCCAGGACTCCGGGCGCTGGTCGATGTCGACGAGGCGGAGGCGGCCGGGGTGTTCCGACTGGGCGGACCCGAGCAGGCCACGGGCCGCCGCGGCCGCCAGGCCGGGTACGTCCTCGCCCGCGCCGACGGCGACCGCGCCGCTGGTCAGCACGGTGAGCCGGGAGTCGGCCAGCCGCTCGTCCCGCAGCCATTCCTGGGCGGCGCCCAGGGTGTCGTACAGGGTGCTCCGCAGGTCACCGCCGGCCGTCTCGGGCAGGCACCACACCACGTCGCCGGGTGCGGGCGTCCCCGTCTCCAGCGCGGTGCGCAGAGCGTCCCGGTCGGCGTACCAGGACACCAGGAGGTCCGCCGGGAGCTCGCGGCGGACACCGACGACGGTCAGGAGGGAGGCGGCGGGCGCGTCGGCGGCCAGTGGCGTCCACTCGACGCGGAAGAGTGAGCCCGCCACGTCGCCGCCCCTGGCCTGCCGCAGCTGTCCGGCGGTGACCGGACGCAGGGTCAGCGACCTGGCCTCGGCCACCGGTGCCCCGGTGGCGTCCGCTACGGCGACGGCGACGGTGTCGGCACCGACGGCGGTCAGCCGTACGCGCAGGGTCTGTGCCCCGGTCGCGTACAGCGACACTCCGCTCCAGGCGAAGGGCAGTCCGGCCCGGCCGTCGGCGCCGAGCAGTCCGCCGAGTCCGGCGGCGTGCAGGGCGGCGTCCAGCAGCGCCGGGTGGAGCGCGAACGGTGCGGCGTCGGCGCGCGCTTCCTCGGGCAGGGCGACATCGGCGTACACCTCGTCGCCGTGCCGCCAGGCGGCGTGCAGGCCCTGGAAGGCGGGGCCGTACGCGTAACCCGCTGCGGCGAGCGCCTCGTAGAAGCCCTCGACGGGCAGCGGCTCCGCGCCCGAGGGGGGCCAGGCGGCCAGGTCGAAGGCGGGCCGCACGGCTTCCGCGGTGAGGGTGCCGCGGGCGTGCCGGGTCCACGGCCGTCCCGCCTCGGCCCCTTCGGCGCGCGAGTGGACGCTGACGGTGCGGCGTCCCTCGGCGTCCGGCGCGCCGACGGCGAGCTGGAGCTGCACGCCGGTGTGCTCGGCCAGGGTCAGCGGTGCTTCGAGGGTCAGTTCCTCCAGCACGGGGCAGCCGGCCTGTTCGCCCGCCTGCAGGGCGAGTTCCACGAACGCGGTGCCGGGCAGCAGGACGGTGTCCAGGACCGTATGGTCCGCGAGCCAGGGCTGGGCGGCGAGGGAGAGACGGCCGGTCCACAGTGCGCCGTCACCGTCCGCGAGCTCCACGGCGGCGGAGAGCAGCGGGTGGTGCACGGCGACCAGTCCGGCCGAGGCCGGGTCGCCGGCGCCCGTACCGGCCTTGGGCCAGTAGGTCCGGTGCTGGAAGGGGTAGGTGGGGAGGTCCACCGGACGGCCACGGTAGGGGGCGAGGACGGTGGTCCAGTCCACCGGGAGGCCTTGGACATGTGCCTGGGCGAGGGCGGTGAGCCACTGCCGCTGATCGCCATGGCCGCGGCGCAAGGTGGCCAGGACAGTGGCGGCACGCCCGGTGTCGTCGACGATCTCCTCAAGACCCATGGTCAGGACGGGGTGGGCGCTGACCTCGATGAAGGTGGTCAGCCCCGCGTCGAGGAGGGCGCGAGCGGTGTCCTCGAAGCGGACGGTGCGACGCAGGTTCTCATACCAGTAGCGGGCGTCGAGGGCGCTGGTGTCGATCGGTTCGGCGGTGACCGCCGAATAGAAGGGAACACGGGCCGAACCCGGGGCCAGCTCGGAAAGCTCGGCCAGTACGCGGGCCTCGATCTGCTCGACGTGGTGGGAATGGGAGGCGTAATCGACCGGAATGCGACGAGCCCGGATCCCACCCTGCTCACAAGAGGCCAGGAGGTGTTCCAGAGCACCCGCACTGCCGGAGACCACCGTAGCGGTGGGGCCATTGACCGCCGCGACCGAGATTTCACCACCCCAGGACGCGATCAACTCCTCGGCATCCGAACAGGAGAGAGCGAGAGAGACCATGCCACCCTGCCCCGCCAACACCTCCGCGATGGCCCGACTACGCAGGGCCACCACCCGGGCACCGTCCTGAACGGACAGGCCACCCGCAACGACCGCAGCCGCTATCTCACCCTGCGAATGCCCGACAACAGCGGCCGGAGCGACTCCCGCCGCACGCCAGGTCTCCGCCAGCGCCACCATCACCGCCCACAACACCGGCTGAACGACATCCACCCGCTCGAACCAGCCCACCCCCGCCTCAGCCCGCAGAACATCGGTCAGCGACCAGTCCACGAACCCCGACAGAGCACGCTCGCACTCCTCGATCCACCACGCGAACACCGGCGAGGACTCCAGCAACCCGACCGCCATGCCCACCCACTGCGACCCCTGCCCCGGGAAGACGAACACAGCACCCGAAACCGGCCGGGCCACTCCGCTCACGACACCCGGCGCCGGGTCAGCACCCTGCGCCAGAGCCGTCAGTCCGGCCTTCAGCTCCGCAGCGTCCCCGCCCAGCACCACCGCGCGGTACTCCAGCGTCGCCCGCGACTTCACCAGTGACCACGCCACGTCGGCAGGCCGGACGTCCGTCTCCGGCATCTGGAGGAGCTGCTCGGCCTGCGCGCTCAGGGCCTCGGCCGAGGCGCCCGACAGCGTCCAGGGCACGGGGCCGGAGTCCTGAGCGACTGCCGGCTCCGCCGGCTCCTCGGAGCGTTCGATGCCTTCGAGGATGATGTGGGCGTTGGTTCCGCTGACGCCGAAGGACGAGACACCGGCGCGGCGCGGGCGGTCGGCTCCGGGCCAGTCACGGGCCTCGGTCAGCAGCTCGACCGTGCCCGCGGACCAGTCCACGTGCGGGGTCGGGGCGTCCACGTGCAGCGTCTTGGGCAGGACGCCGTGCCGCATCGCCATGACCATCTTGATCACGCCCGCGACGCCCGAAGCTCCCTGGGTGTGACCGATGTTCGACTTCAGCGAGCCGAGCCACAGCGGCCGGTCGGCCGGGCGGTCCTGACCGTACGTGGCGAGCAGCGCCTGCGCCTCGATCGGGTCACCGAGGGTGGTGCCGGTGCCGTGCGCCTCGACGGCGTCGACGTCGGCGGTGGTCAGACCCGCGTTGGCGAGCGCTTGGCGGATGACGCGTTCCTGGGAGGGTCCGTTGGGGGCGGTGAGCCCGTTGGACGCGCCGTCCTGGTTGACGGCGGAGCCCCGCACGACCGCCAGGACCTCGTGACCGTTGCGCCGGGCATCCGACAGGCGCTCCACGAGCAGCACGCCGACACCCTCGCCCCAGCCGGTCCCGTCGGCCGCCGCGGCGAACGCCTTGCAGCGGCCATCGGTCGCCATGCCGTTCTGGCGACTGAACTCGCTGAAGATGCCCGAGGACGCCATGACGGTGACGCCGCCGGCGAGTGCCATGTCGCACTCGCCGTTGCGGAGGGCCTGCACGGCGAGGTGCAGCGCCACCAGCGACGACGAGCAGGCGGTGTCGACGGTGACGGCCGGGCCCTCCAAGCCGAAGGTATACGACACGCGGCCGGACACCACGCTGCCGGAGCTGCCGGTGGCGATGTAGCCCTCGGTCCCCGCCGGGGCTTCCGCGATGAGGGAGAGGTAGTCGTGGCTGTTGAGGCCGGCGAAGACGCCGGTGTTGCTGCCGCGCAGCGACAGCGGATCCAGTCCGGCGCGTTCGAAGGCCTCCCAGCTGGCCTCCAGCATGAGGCGCTGCTGCGGGTCCATGGCGAGGGCCTCGCGGGGCGAGATGCCGAAGAGCTCACTGTCGAAGCCGGTGGCGTCGTGGACGAAGCCGCCCTCGCGGGAGTCGGAGCCCGCCAGGTTGTCGGGGTCCGTGTCGTACAGGGCCGCCAGGTTCCAGCCGCGGTCCTCGGGGAAGCGGCCTATGCCGTCGCCACCGGTGGCGACGAGCTGCCACAGGTCCTCGGGGGAACGGACGTCACCGGGGTAGCGGCAGCTCATGCCGACGATGGCGATGGGGTCGTCCTGAGCCGCCGGGCCGCCGGCCCGGGGTGCGGTGTCCCGCGTCGCGGCGTCGTCGAGGCCGAGCCGGTCGGCGAGGTGCCGGGCCAGGGTCGCGGCGTTCGGGTGGTCGAAGGTGAGGGTGGCGGGCAGGGTGAGGCCGGTCACTCCGGTGAGGTGGTCCCGCAGTTCGACGGCGGTGAGCGAGTCGAAGCCCAGGTCCTTGAACGGCCGCTCCGGCTCCACGGCTTCTGCCGTGCCGTGGCCGAGAACGGTGGCGGCGCCGGTCCTGACCAGGTCGAGCAGGATGCGGTGCCGGTCGTCGACGGTGGTCGCGGCGAGTTGCTGCCGCAGCCGCGAGGTGCCGGTCCGCTCCTCGTGAGCCTCGGGCTCGGGTGCGACGGCGCCGGGGAGCTCGGCGAGGAGGGGGCTGGGCCGTGCCGAGGTGAACGCGGCGGCGAAGCGCGGCCAGTCCACGTCCGCGACCGTCACGCACCCGGTGTCGTGGTCGATGGCGTCGCCCAGCGCCCGCAGTGCGAGCTCCGGGTCCATGGCGGCCAGGCCGCGCCGCCGCAGGTAGTCCTCGCCGTCCTCCGCGGCCAGCATGCCGCCGCCCGCCCAGGGGCCCCAGGCGACGGAGGTGCCGGTCAGGCCGCGGGCCCGCCGGTTCTCCACGAGGGCGTCGAGGTGGGCGTTGGCCGCGGCGTACGCGGCCTGGCTGCCGCTGCCCCAGACGCCGGCGATCGAGGAGAACGTCACGAACGCTTCGAGGGGGGCACCGTCGAGCAGTTCGTCCAGGTGGGTCGCGCTGTCCGCCTTGGCCCGCAGGACGTCCGCGAGTTCGGCGAGGCCCGTGTCGCGCAGGGAGACGGCGTCGATGACACCGGCGGTGTGCACGACGGCGGTGACGGGGTGTGCGGCGAGCAGTGCCGCGAGCGCGTCCCGGTCCGAGACGTCGCAGGCCACCACGGTGGCTTCCGCGCCCAGTCCGGCCAGTTCCGCCGCGAGTTCCGCCGCCCCTGGGGCGTCCGGGCCGCGGCGGCTGGTCAGCACCAGGTGCCGGGCGCCGCGTCCGGCGAGCATGCGGGCCACCCGGGCGCCGAGTGCGCCGGTGCCGCCGGTGACGAGGACCGGTCCCTCGGGGCGCCACTCGGTGGCCATGTGGGGGCCGAGGGGTGCGGGGGTCAGGCGTCGCACGAAGGCCCCGGAGCCCCGTACCACGATCTGGTCCTCCGTGCCGTCGGCGAGCAGCGCGGCGAGCCGGGTGCCGGCCCGTCGGTCGAACCGCTCGGGGAGGTCGATCAATCCGCCCCAGTTGCGCGGGAATTCGAGTGCCGCGGTGCGGCCGAGGCCCCACAGCTGTGCCTGGGCCGGGGAGACGGTCCGGTCGGCGCGACTGACCGATGCGGCGCCGCGGGTGGCCGCCCACAGCGGTGCGTCGATTCCGGCCGCGTGCAGCGCCTTGACGAGCACGACCGTGGCGGCGAGGCCGGAGGTGAGTCCCGGGTAACCGGGGTGAGGGTGTTCGTCGAGTCCGGCCAGCGACAGCACTCCGGCGAGTCCGTCGGCGGCGGCCTGGTGCAGCCGGTCCGCGACGGGCCAGGGGTCGGTGTCGTCCGTCGTGTCGAGGACGAGGACGCTCACGTCGGCGCCGGCCGCGCGCAGGGCCGCCTGGACGGAGGTGGCGTCGTCGCCGCCGTCCTGTCCGGTGGCCAGCACCAGCAGCCAGGTGCCGTGGAGGGCACCGTGCGGGAGGTCGGTGAGGGGCTGCCAGGTGGTGCGGTAGCGCCAGCCGTCCACGACGTGCCGGTCCCGCCCCTTGCGGCGCCAGGTGGAGAGCGAGGGCAGGACGGCCTGTACGGCGTCGGGGGCCAGGTCCAGCGCGTCCGCGACGGCCGTCAGGTTCTCGCCCTCGACGGCGGCCCAGAAGGCGGCGTCGTCGGCGCTTCCGGCGTCGGCCGCCACGGCGAAGGTGTCGAGCCAGTAGCGTTCCCGCTGGAAGGCGTAGGGCGGCAGGTCGGTGCGTACGCCGCCCAGCCCGTCCAGCATCCCGGCCCAGTCGACGGGGGTACCGTGCGCATGGGCGGTGGCCGCCAGGCGCAGCAGGGTGTCGGGCTCGGCGCGGCCCGGGCGCAGGGCGGGGAGGAGGGTGACGCCCTCGCCGTCGGCCAGGCAGTCCTTCGCCATGGCGGTGAGGACGCCGTCGGGGCCGAGTTCGAGATACGTCGTGACGCCCTGGGCGTCGAGGGTGGCGATGCCGTCGGCGAACCGTACGGCCTGGCGGACGTGCCGCACCCAGTACTCGGGGGTCCGGATCTCGTCGGCGTCCGCGAGCCGTCCGGTCACGTTGGAGACGACCGGGACGCCGGGTGAGTGGAAGGTCAGCCCGGCCGCCACAGCGGCGAACTCGTCGAGCATGGCGTCCATGCGCGGCGAGTGGAAGGCGTGCGAGACGGTGAGGCGCCGGGTCTTGCGCCCGGCACGACGCCAGCCGGCCTCCAGGGCGGTGACGGCATCGGCGTCGCCGGAGACGACGACCGAGGAGGGGCCGTTCACGGCGGCGACGGCGACCTGGGTCCCATACGGTGCGAGGGCCTCGGCGACCTCCTGCTCGGTGGCGGCGACAGCGAGCATGGCACCGCCGGCGGGCAGTGCCTGCATGAGCCTGCCGCGGGCGGCGACGAGGGTGCAGGCGTCGTCGAGCGAGAGGACCCCCGCGACGTGCGCGGCGGCGAGTTCTCCGACGGAGTGGCCGAGGAGGAAGTCGGGCGTCAGGCCCCAGGATTCCAGCAGCTGGAAGAGGGCCACTTCGAGAGCGAAGAGCGCCGCCTGGGTGTACAGGGTCTGGTCGAGCGGCTCCCCCTCACCGAAGAGCACGTCGCGCAGCGGCCGGTCCAGCTCGCCGTCCATACGCGCGCACACCGCGTCGAGCGCGTCCGCGAAGACGGGGTGGGTGTCGTACAGCTCCCTTCCCATTCCGGCGCGTTGTGCGCCCTGGCCGGTGAAGAGGAAGGCGACGCGGCTGTCGCGGACGGAGCCCCGCACCGCGTGCGGGGGCAGTTCGCCGACGGCGAGGGCGTCCAGGGCGGCGACGCAGTCGGCGGTTCCGGCGGCCAGGACGACCGCCCGGTGTTCGAGGTCGGCTCGCGACACGGCCAGGGAGTGGGCCACATCCACCGGTCGCAGCCCGGGGGGGGACGTCAGGTGGGCGCTGAGGGCGGCGGCCTGGGCCCGGAGTCCGGCGGGGGTCTTGGCGGAGACGGTCCAGGGGAGGATGCGGTCGGCGGCGGGCTCGACGGGCGCGGGGACTTCGGACGCCTGCTCGGGTGCCTGCCCGGGTGCCTGCTCGATGATGACGTGGGCGTTGGTGCCGCTGACGCCGAAGGAGGAGACGCCCGCACGACGCGGGCGGCCTTGCTCGGGCCAGTCCCGGGCCTCGGTCAGCAGCTCGACCGCACCGGCCGTCCAGTCGACGTGCGCCGACGGCTCGTCCACGTGCAGCGTCTTGGGCAGTACGCCGTGACGCATCGCCTGCACCATCTTGATGACACCGGCGACGCCCGAAGCGGCCTGCGTGTGGCCGATGTTGGACTTCAGCGAACCGAGCCACAGGGGCCGGTCCGCCTCCCGCTGCTGCCCGTACGTGGCGAGAAGGGCCTGTGCCTCGATCGGGTCACCGAGGGTGGTCGCGGTTCCGTGGCCCTCGACGGCGTCGACGTCGGCGGTGGTCAGCCCGGCGTTCTCGAGGGCCTGACGGATGACGCGCTGCTGGGAGGGACCGTTGGGCGCGGTCAGCCCGTTCGACGCGCCGTCCTGGTTGACGGCGGAGCCCCGTACGACCGCCAGGACCTGGTGGCCGTTGCGCCGGGCGTCCGAGAGCCGTTCCACGAGGAGCATGCCGACACCCTCGCCCCAGCCGGTGCCGTCGGCGGCGGTGGCGAAGGACTTGCAACGGCCGTCGGCGGAGAGACCGTTCTGGGTGCTGAACTCGGCGAAGATGTCCGGGCTCGTCATCAGGGCGACACCGGCGACCAGCGCCATGGAGCACTCGCCGCCGCGCAGCGCCTGTCCGGCGAGGTGCAGGGCGACCAGGGAGGAGGAGCAGGCCGTGTCGACGGTGACCGCCGGGCCCTCCAGGCCGAAGGAGTAGGCGACGCGGCCGGACATCACACTGGCGGAGGTGCCGGTGATGTAGTGGCCGCTCAGCCCGGCGGAGAGCCGCATGCCGACGCCGTACCCGGAGGTGGAGGCGCCGACGAAGACACCGGTCCGGGTGCCGCGCAGCGACTGCGGGTCGATGCCCGCCCGTTCCAGGACCTCCCAGGACGCCTCGAGGAGCAGGCGCTGCTGCGGGTCCATGGCGACGGCTTCGCGCGGGGAGATGCCGAACAGTCCGGCGTCGAAGGTGGTGGCGTCGTGGACGAAGCCGCCCTCGGGGGTGTACTCGCCCTCGGCGGCCGTCAGGTCCCAGCCACGGTCGGTGGGGAAGCCCGCGATGCCGTCGGCGCCGGTGGCGACGAGGTCCCACAGGTCGTCGGCGGAGCGGACGCCGCCCGGGTAGCGACAGCTCATCGCGACGATGGCGAGGGGCTCTCCGGGGCCGGCGGCGGTGGACGCGGCCGGATCCCCGGACCCGGTCGTCGCACCGGAGGCCCCGAAGTCCGCGTTCGCGTCGGACGCGCCGGATCCGCCGGTGAGCTCGCCGGTCAGGAACCGGCCCAGCCCACGCGGCGTCGGGTGGTCGAAGAGCAGGGTGACGGGCAGCCGGAGCCCGGTCGCGGCCCGCAGTCGCTTACAGACCTCCATCGCGGTCAGCGAGTCGAGGCCGAGCTCCTTGAACGGGCGGTCGGAGTCCACGTCGTCCGGGCCTTGGTAGCCCAGCACCGAGGCGGTCTCCGCACGGACCAGCTCCAGCACGCGGTGGGTGCGTTCGCCCGCGCTCGCGACGGCCAGCTCCCGCCGCAGCGCCGCCGGCGCCGCATCCCCCTCACCCGGCTCCTCGGCCGCGTACAGCTCCAACGCGGCCTGGACTTCGGGCAGTTCACCGATGAACGGGCTGGGCCGAGCAGCAGTGAACGAGGTGGCGAACCGGGCCCACTCCACGTCCGCGACCGTGACGGCGGCCTCGCCGCTGTCGATCGCCGCACCGAGCGCGGCCGTGCAGAGCGCGGGCGGCATCGGGTTCAGGCCCCGGCTGCGCAGATAGTCCTCGGCGTTGCCGCGGGTGGCCATACCGGCCCCGCCCCAGGCGCCCCAGGCCACCGAGGTGGCGGGGAGTCCGGCGGCGCGGCGCTGTTCGGAGAGGGCGTCGAGATAGGCGTTGGCCGCCGCGTACGCGGCCTGGCCGCCGCTGCCCCAGACACCGGCGATGGAGGAGAAGAGGACGAACGCTTCCAGTGGGGTGTCCGCGAGCAGTTCGTGGAGGTGGGAGGCGCCGGTGACCTTGGCTCGGAAGACCTCCGCGAGGTCGCCGGTCTCCACATCGGAGAGCCGCATGGACGCGTCGACGCCGGCGGCGTGCACGACACCGGTGACCGGGTGTTCCTCGAGTACGGCGGCGAGCGCGTCGCGGTCCGCGACGTCGCAGGCCACGACGGTCGCCTCGGCGCCCATCCCCCGCAGCTGGGAGACGAGCGCGGCGGCACCGGGTGCGTCCGGGCCGCCCCTGCTGGTCAGGACGAGACGCTCGGCGCCCCGCCCCGCCAGCCAGCGGGCCACCTCGGAGCCGAGCGCGCCGGTGCCACCGGTGATCAGCACGGCGCCGGACGGCACCCACTGCGCGGAGTCCGCGCCCCGGGCGAGCGTGGCCCGCCTCAGGCGGCGCGCGAAGACACCGGAGGCGCGTACGGCCAACTGGTCCTCGGTCGCACCGGAACCGGTCAGCGCCGTCGCGAAACGACCCGCCGACCGCTCGTCCAGGCTCTCCGGCAGGTCCACCAGCCCGCCCCAGCGACCCTGGAGTTCCAGCCCCGCGACCCGCCCGAGCCCCCACACCTGTGCCTGCACGGCACTGCGCAGCACATCGGACCGGCCGACCGAGACGGCCCCGGTTGTCACGCACCACAGCGGGGCGTCGAGTTCCGCGTCGGCCGCCGCCTGGAGCAGTGCCACAGTGGCACTGACGCCCAGGGGCACATCGGGGTCGTCGAAGTGCGGCCCCTCGGCAAGCGCCAGGAACGACAGCACACCCGTCACAGCGCCCTCGGCCGCCAGGGCGTCCTCGAGGTGCTGGGACAGTGCCCAGCGGTCCGACTCCTCGTCGGCCACCTCGATCACGGCCACCTCGGCGCCGAGCGCGCGCAGCGCCCGTAGGCTCCGCTCCACCAGTTCGCTGTCCGCGCGGCTCTGCGGCAGGACGGCCAGCCAAGTGCCGCTCCGCGCGGCGGCGGAGGCCTCCTCGACCGGCTTCCAGGCGACCCGGTAGCGCAGGGAGTCCACGGCGGACAGGTCGCGTCGCCGCCGGTGCCAGATGGACAGGGCAGGCAGTACGGCTTCGAGCTCCTCCGCGCTGTCCAGGCGCAGCGTCCCGGCGACCTCGTCCAGGTCCTCGCGCTCGACGGCTGCCCAGAACCGCGCCTCGACCGGGTCCGCCGTGGCGACCGGCTCGCCGGCCTCCTCGGAGGTCAGCCAGTAGTGGCGCTGTTGGAAGGGGTAGGTGGGGAGGTCCACCGGACGGCCACGGTAGGGGGCGAGGACGGTGGTCCAGTCCACCGGGAGGCCTTGGACGTGGGCCTGGGCGAGGGCGGTGAGCCACTGCCGCTGATCGCCGTGGTCACGGCGCAAGGTGGCCAGGACGGTGGTGGGGTGCCCGGTGTCGTCGACGATCTCCTCGAGACCCATGGTCAGGACGGGGTGGGCGCTGACCTCGATGAAGGTGGTCAGCCCCGCCTCGAGGAGGGCGCGAGCGGTGTCCTCGAAGCGCACGGTGCGACGCAGGTTCTCATACCAGTAGCGGGCGTCGAGGGCGCTGGTGTCGAGCGGTTCGGCGGTGACCGCCGAGTAGTAGGGGGTGTCGGTGGGCCGAGGAGCGAGCGGGGCCAGATCGGTCAGCAGTCGCTGTTCGATCTGCTCGACGTGGTGGGAATGGGAAGCGTAATCGACCGGAATGCGACGAGCCCGGATCCCACCCTGCTCACAAGAGGCCAGGAGGTGTTCCAGAGCACCCGCACTGCCGGAGACCACCGTAGCGGTGGGGCCATTGACCGCCGCGACCGAGATTTCACCACCCCAGGACGCGATCAACTCCTCGGCATCCGAACAGGAGAGAGCGAGAGAGACCATGCCACCCTGCCCCGCCAACACCTCCGCGATGGCCCGACTACGCAGGGCCACCACCCGGGCACCGTCCTGAACGGACAGGCCACCCGCAACGACCGCAGCCGCTATCTCACCCTGCGAATGCCCGACAACAGCGGCCGGAGCGACTCCCGCCGCACGCCAGGTCTCCGCCAGCGCCACCATCACCGCCCACAACACCGGCTGAACGACATCCACCCGCTCGAACCAGCCCACCCCCGCCTCAGCCCGCAGAACATCGGTCAGCGACCAGTCCACGAACCCCGACAGAGCACGCTCGCACTCCTCGATCCACCACGCGAACACCGGCGAGGACTCCAGCAACCCGACCGCCATGCCCACCCACTGCGACCCCTGCCCCGGGAAGACGAACACAGCACCCGAAACCGGCCGGGCCACTCCGCTCACGACACCCGGCGCCGGGTCAGCACCCTGCGCCAGAGCCGTCAGTCCGGCCTTCAGCTCCGCCGCGTCCCCGCCCAGCACCACCGCGCGGTACTCCAGCGTCGCCCGCGACTTCACCAGCGAGACAGCGACGTCCGCGGGCGTGACGTCCGTGTCCGTCACCGGCAGCAGCCGCTCCGCCTGGGCCACCAGGGCCCCCTCCGTACGGCCGGACAGGATCCACGGCACCATGCCGGGAACGACACCGTCGCCGACCTCCAGCTCGGCAACCTCGGCCTGCTCGGAGTCCTGCTCGGTGTCCTGCTCGGTGTCCTGCTCTGCTTCCTGCGCTGTGTCCTGCTCGAACCGCTCGAGAATCACATGGGCGTTGGTGCCGCTGACCCCGAACGAGGAGACACCGGCCCGCCACGGGCGGCCCTGCGCCTCCGGCCACTCCCGCGCCTCGGTCAGCAGCTCCACCGCACCGCGGCTCCAGTCGACCTCACGCGTGGGCGCGTCCACATGCAGGGTCTTGGGCAGCACTCCGTGCCGCATCGCCATGACCATCTTGATCACACCGGCCACACCGGCGGCCGACTGGGTGTGGCCGATGTTCGACTTGATCGAGCCGAGCCACAGCGGCCGGTCCTCGTCGCGGTCCCGCCCGTACGTCGCGAGCAGGGCCCGCGCCTCGATCGGGTCACCGAGGGTGGTGCCGGTGCCGTGCGCCTCGACGACGTCCACGTCCGGCGCGTCCAGACGCGCGTTGGCCAGGGCGGCACGGATGACACGCTCCTGGGAGGGGCCGTTGGGGGCGGTCAGTCCGTTGGATGCGCCGTCCTGGTTGACGGCCGAACCCCGCACGACCGCGAGCACCTGATGGCCGTTGCGACGAGCGTCCGACAGCCGCTCCACGAGCAGCACGCCGACACCCTCGCCCCAGCCGGTCCCGTCGGCGCCGGCCGCGAACGACTTGCAGCGGCCGTCCCGGGCGAGCCCGCCCTGGCGACTGAACTCGGTGAAGATGCCGGGAATCGCCATCACCGTGACGCCGCCCGCGAGCGCCATGTCGCACTCGTCGTTGCGGAGCGCCTGCACCGCGAGGTGCAGCGCCACCAGCGATGAGGAGCACGCTGTGTCCACCGTGACCGCCGGGCCCTCCAGACCGAAGGAGTACGCCACCCGCCCCGACACCACGCTGGGCGCGTTGCCGGTCAGCAGGTGGCCTTCGACCTCCTCGGGCAGCTTGCCGATGCCGGCCCCGTACGCGGACGAGGACGATCCGATGAAGACTCCGGCGCGGGTGCCGCGCAGCGACAGCGGGTCCATCCCCGCACGCTCGAAGACCTCCCAGCTCGTCTCCAGCATGAGCCGCTGCTGCGGGTCCATCGCGAGGGCCTCGCGCGGCGAGATCCCGAACAGCCCTGCGTCGAACCGACCCGCCTCGTGGACGAACCCGCCCTCGCGCACATAGGAGGTGCCGGAGTGCTCCGGGTCCGGGTCGTAGAGGGCCTCCAGGTCCCAGCCGCGGTCGTCCGGGAGGCCGGTGATGCCGTCACGGCCGGAGGCCACCAGCTGCCACAGGTCCTCGGGAGAAGCGACACCGCCGGGGTAGCGGCAACTCATGGCGACGATGGCAACGGGCTCGTGCTCGCGCGCCTCGGCGGCGGACAGCCGGCGCCTGGTCTGCCGGAGGTCGACGGTCAGACGCTTCAGGTAGTCGAGGTATTTCTGATCGTCCGCCACTCGATGCCACCTTCTCCGGACCGGCGAGCTCGAAAATTAAATGCACCGCATATGAATGACGCGCCACCGGACCGGAATTCCCGGCCCGGTGGACACGTCGAATTGAAGATCCATGGATCGAACAATCGAGACCGTACGAAAACCGGCGAGGTGCGGACAACCCCTAGCCACCCCTAGGGGATCCCCTCACAAGTGAGGGCGATGTCGCACAGGAGGTGCTGAGGCTGCCGCCCTCGGAGGTAACGTCTCGAATTACCAAGAGGAGTACCCGTGGCCAAGCTCATTGAACTCACCGATGACCTTCAGGTCCACTCCCACAGCCTGATGGAAACACGCTCCATGTACGACGAGATATTCAATGAAGGCTGCTACGACATGGAGTTGCCCGACTGTCCGTTCATCGTGGATGTGGGCGAGAACATCGGCGGGCGTCTCAGGAAAGCCCCAGTTCGCGCTGGATGAGCTGGATCATCTCGTCGTCCGTGGCCTCGTCGAAGGCGTCCTCGAAGGCCTCGTCGACAGGGGATTCCTCCTCTCCCCCCGCCCCCTGCGCGCCACTCGTCCACTTGGACAGGAAGGCCTGGAGCCGGACGGCGACCCGGGCGCGGGTCAGCCCGTCGGGGGCGTTGTGGGCGAACTCGGATTCCAGCGCGTCGAGTTCGGACAGCAGGCCGCCGACTCCGGTTCGGGTGCGGGGGGCCAGCTCCTCCATGAGATGGCGGGTGACGTCCAGCGGTGTGGGGTGGTCGAACACGAGCGTCGCGGGGAGGGAGAGTCCGGTCGCCCCGGTCAGGCGGTCGCGGAACTCGACGGCGGTCAGCGAGTCGAAGCCGAGCTCCTTGAACGCCTGTTCCGGTTCGACCGTGTCGGCCGGGGTGTGCCGGAGCACTTCACCGACGGCGGTGGCCACCAGAGCGGAGAGAGTCTCCTCCTGCCCTTCCGGAGTGAGGGTGGCGAGCCTTTCCCGCAGGGGGTGGGGCTGGGCGGGGTGTGTCCCGGGGTCGCCGGGTCCCGCTCCGGTACCGCCTGCCGCACCAGGCCCGCCAGCAGGGGGCTGGGGCGGGTGACGGTGAAGGCGTCCACGAAGCGGTTCCAGTCGACGTCCGCCACCGTGGTGCAGGGGGCGCTTCCGGCGACGGCCCGGGCGAGGGCCTCGACCGCCCGCTCGGGGTGCAGGGCGTGCAGGCCTCGGCGGGCCAGGTACTCCGCGCTGTCACCGTCGGCCACCATGCCCGCACCGGCCCACGGGCCCCAGGCGATCGACGTGGCCGCCAGGCCGCGGGCGCGCCGCTGTTCGGCAAGCGCGTCCAGGGCCGCGTTGCCCGCCGCGTACGCGGCCTGGCCGCCGCTTCCCCATACTCCGGCGATCGAGGAGAAGAGGACGAAGGCGTCCAGGGGGGTGTCACCGAGCAGTTCGTCGAGGTGGTGAGCACCGAGCACCTTCGCCCGGGTCGCCTCCGCCAGTTGGTCGGTGCCGGTTTCGCCCAGTGGCGCCGCCGAGGACACTCCTGCGGCGTGCACCACTGCGGTGAGGGGCCGGTCGACGGGAAGGGACGCGAGGGCGGCGGCCAGGGACCGTCGGTCGCTCACGTCGCAGGCGACGGCGGTGGCCGTGGCGCCCGACTCGGCCAGCTCCGCGATCAGTTCGGTGACTCCGGGCGCGTCGGCGCCGCGCCGTCCGGCGAGGACGAGGTGGGCCGCGCCGTGCGCGGCGAGCCAGCGTGCGACCTCCGCGCCCAGCGCCCCGGTGCCGCCGGTGATCAGCACGGTACCGGACGGCTCCCAGCGGGAAGCGGGAGCGGCCGGGGCCGGTGCGGGGGTCAGACGGCGGGCGAGTGCCCCTGTGGCCCGGAGGGCCACCTGGTCCTCGCCGCCGGTGGTGGCGAGGACCTGGGCGAGTGCCTGTTCGGTGCGCTCGTCCCATGTCGGCGGCAGGTCGACGAGTCCGCCCCAGCGGTGGGGTGCTTCGAGCGCGGCGACCCGGCCGAGTGCCCATGCCTGGGCCTGGGCGTCGCTGGGCGGAGCGTCCGACCCGGTGGCCGTGACGGCTCCCCGGGTCAGGCACCACAGCCGTGCGTCCGGCTCCAGCTCTTCGAGGGACCGCGTCAGTTCGACGGTCGCGGCGAGGCCGCGGGTCAGGTGCGGATGCACGGGATGCGGCCGCTCGTCCAGGGCGAGGAGGGACACCACGCCTGCCGCCGGGCCCGCCTGCGCCAGCAGGTCCCGCGCTGATTCCGGGGTGGTGGTGTCGACCGCCAGCGCGGTCGGTACCGCCCCCTGGGAGCGGAGTGCCGCCAGGGTCGAAACGACCGTCGGGTCCTCCTCGTGGCCGGCCGGCAGGAGAGCGAGCCAGGTGCCGTCGAGAGCGGCGGACGGGGAGTCGAATCGTTGCCACGACACCTGGTAGCGCCAGCCGTCCTCGGCCGGTCCGGTCTGCTGCGCGGCGGGCGCCTGCGGCCAGAAGCGCGTCCGGTCGAAGGCGTACGTCGGCAGCTCCACGTGAGAGGCGGCCCGGTCACCGACGAGGGGACGCCAGTCGACCGCCCCTCCGTGGACGTGGAGTTCGGCGAGTGCCCGCAGCAGGGTGCCGGCCTCGTCCCGGCCCTTGCGCAGGACGGGGATCGCGGTGGCGTCGGTGCTCTCGCGGGCCATGGCGGTGAGGACACCGTCGGGGCCCAGTTCCAGGAGCGTGGTGACGCCGGCCTCCTGGAGGGTGGTGATGCCGTCGGCGAACCGTACGGCCTCGCGCACGTGGCGCACCCAGTAGCCGGGCGTACGGATTTCGTCCGGGTCGGCCGGCTTGCCGGTGACGTTGGAGACGATCGGAATGCGGGGGACCCGGAAGGTCAACGTCTCTGCTAGGGCCCCGAATTCCTCGAGCATGGCATCCATGCGGGGCGAGTGGAAGGCGTGCGAGACGGTGAGCCGCTTGACCCGCCGGCCCTCCTCCCGCCACCGCGCCGCCAGCTCCGCGACGACGTCCGCGTCGCCCGAGATCACCAGGGAGGCCGGACCGTTGACGGCCGCGATGCCGGCCTTCGTCCGGTACGGGGCGAGGGCTTCGGCGATGTCGGACTCGTCGCCCTCGACGGCCAGCATCGCGCCACCGGTCGGCAGCGCCTGCATCAGGCGGCCGCGGGCGGCGACCAGCGTGCACGCGTCGCCCAACGAGAGAACGCCGGCGACGTGGGCGGCGGCCAGCTCTCCTATGGAGTGCCCGAGCAGGTAGTCGGGCGTGACGCCCCACGACTCCAGCAACCGGAAGAGGGCGACTTCGAGGGCGAACAGCGCTGCTTGGGTGTAGCGGGTCTGGTCGAGCATCTCCCCTTCGCCGAAGAGGACCTCACGCAGCGGGCGGTCCAAGGAACCGTCCATCCGTGCGCACACCTCGTCCAGCGCGTCCGCGAACACCGGGAAGGACGCGTACAGCTCCTTGCCCGCCCCGGGCCGCTGCGACCCCTGTCCGGAGAGCAGGAAGGCGAGCCGCCCGCGCTCGCGTCGGCCCCGGACCACGTCTGGCGCGTCCTCGTCGGCGGCCACCGCTGCCAGGCCGGCCAGCAGTGCGGGTCGGTCGGCGGCGAGGACGACGGCCCGGTGGTTGAGCGTGGCGCGGGACGCGGCCAGGGCGGGTGCCAGGTCGTCGTCGCGTACGGACTCGTCCGCGCCGAGTGCCGTCAGCAACCGCTCGGCCTGGGCCCGCAGGGAGGCCGGGGAGTGCGCGGACAGCAGGAACGGGCGCGGTGCGGACGCGGCGGGCGCCGCGGGCCGGGCGGTCGTGCCCTGGTCCACGTGCTCCACGTCCGCGACGTACTCCTCGATGACCGTGTGAGCGTTGGTGCCGCTCACGCCGAACCCCGAGATGCCTGCCCGGCGCGGTCGCCCGTCGGTCTCCCAGGGGCGGTTCTCGGTCAGCAGCCCGAGTGCGCCGGTCGACCAGCCGATGTGCGGTGCCGGTTCGTCGGCGTGCAGGGTGCGGGGCAGAACGCCGTGGCGCATGGCCATGACCATCTTGATGATGCCCGCGACACCGGCGGCGGCCTGGGTGTGCCCGATGTTGGACTTGACCGAGCCGAGCCACAGCGGCCGGTCGGCCGGGCGGTCCTGACCGTACGTGGCGAGCAGCGCCTGCGCCTCGATCGGGTCGCCCAGCTTCGTACCCGTGCCGTGCGCCTCGACCACGTCCACATCGGACGGGGCCAGCCCGGCACCGGACAGGGCGCGGCGGATGACGCGCTGCTGGGAGGGACCGTTGGGGGCGGTCAGCCCGTTCGACGCGCCGTCCTGGTTGACGGCGGAGCCCCGTACGACCGCGAGAACCCGGTGGCCGTTGCGTACCGCGTCGGACAGGCGCTCCACGAGCAGCATGCCCACGCCCTCGCCCCAGCCGGTGCCGTCGGCATCGGCGGAGAACGCCTTGCATCGCCCGTCCGCGGCCAGCCCGCGCTGCTTGCCGAACTCGACGAAGGCGCTCGGCGTCGACATCACCGTCGCGCCGCCGGCCAGAGCCAGCGAGCATTCGCCGTTCCGCAGTGCCTGCACCGCGAGGTGCAGGGCGACCAGGGAGGAGGAGCAGGCCGTGTCGACGGTGACCGCCGGGCCCTCCAGGCCGAAGGAGTACGCCAGCCGGCCGGACAGGACGCTGGCCGCGCTGCCGGTGCCGAGATGTCCCTCGAGATCGGGTTCGCCCGCCAGGAGCAGGCCGAGGTAGTCCTGGCCGTTGGTTCCGGCGAAGACCCCGGTGTCGCTGCCCTTGAGCGACCGCGGGTCGATTCCGGCGCGTTCGAAGGCCTCCCACGCCGTTTCCAGGAGGAGCCGCTGCTGCGGGTCCATGGCGAGGGCCTCGCGCGGCGAGATCCCGAACAGTGCGGCGTCGAAGCTGCCCACGTCGTCAAGGAAGCCGCCTTCGCGGGCGTAGGTCGTGCCCGTCCGGTCGGGATCGGGGCTGAAGAGGGTGCCGAGGTCCCAGCCACGGTCGGTCGGGAACGCCGACACGGCGTCGGTGCCCGACTCGATCAGGTGCCAGAGCTGCTCGGGGGAGGAGACCCCGCCCGGGAAGCGGCAGCTCATCGCGACGATCGCGACGGGTTCGTCGGCGGAGGCGGCGGAAGGGGCGGCTGCTGCGGGGAGGAGGGCTGCTTCCGGCCGGCGAGCGGTGTCCGCCAGCTCCGCCAGCAGGTGGCGGGCGAGTGCGGCCGGGGTCGGGTAGTCGAAGACCAGCCCGGCGGGGAGAGTCAGTCCGGTCGAGGCGCCCAGCAGGTTCCGCAGCTCGACCGCCGTCAGCGAGTCGAAGCCCAGTTCGCGGAAGGCACGCTCGGGGTCCAGCTCGCCCGCCCGCGCGTGTCCGAGCACCAATGCGGCTTGCCCGCACACGAGTTCCAGCAGCAGCCGTTCACCCCCGGCCCCGTCCTCTTGGGCGAGGCGCGTGAGCAGTTCGGCCCTGCGGGCCTCGGCAGCCGTCTGCCGCGTCGTCGCCTGCCGGACTTCGGTACCGATCGCGGCGAGTTCCGCGATCAGCGGACTCGGCCGTACCGCCGTGAAGCCCGCCGCGAAACGCGGCCAGGCCACGTCCGCCACCAGGGTGCGCACGGCACCGCCGTCCAGCACCCGGGCCAGGGCTTCGAGTGCCCTCTCCGGGGCCATCGCCGGTACGCCGACCCGGGCCATGCGTGCGGCGACCCGGCCGTCCGTGCCCATGCCGGACCGGTCCCAGATGCCCCACGCGACGGAGGTACCGGCCAGTCCACGGGCCCGGCGCCGCTCCATCAGGGCGTCCACGTAGGCGTTCGCGGCGGCGTAGTTGGCCTGCCCGGTGCTGCCGAGCACCCCGGCGAGCGAGGTGAACGAGAGGAAGAGGGACAGGTCCAAGCCGGCGGTCAGTTCGTCCAGGTGATCGGCGGCGAGCGCCTTGGCCCGCCACACCGAGTCCAGTTGCTCCGGGCCCATCGAGTCCAGTACGCCGTCCTCGATCACCCCGGCCGCGTGGACGACGGCGGTGACCGGGTGCTGTGCGAGGACGACCGCGAGCGCTTCCCGGTCGGAGACGTCACAAGCGACCACCACGGCCTCCGTACCCGACTCGGCCAACTCCGCGACCAGCTCGGCCACGCCGGGAGCATCCGGACCACGACGACTGGCAAGCACCAGACGCCGCGCGCCCCGACCGGCCAGCCAACGAGCAACCTCCCCACCAAGCCCACCCGTACCACCAGTGATCAACACCGGACCTGAAGGCACCCAGGCATCCCCCGCACCCGACACGACCGGAACCGCCGGCCGCAGCCGACGCCCGAAGACACCGGAACCACGGACCGCCACCTGGTCCTCGCCGGATCGTCCGGCCAGCACCTGTGCCAGCCGTGCGCCCGCCCGTTCGTCCAGCTCCTCGGGGAGGTCGACGAGTCCGCCCCACAAGTCCGGCGCCTCCAGCGCCGCCACCCGGCCGAGGCCCCATGCGGCAGCCTGGCCCGGATCGGCCGGGCCGTCCGCCGGCAGTACCGAGACCGCGCCCCGGGTCGCCCGCCACAGGGGCGCGTCGATCGCGGCGTCGGCCAGGGCCTGGAGCAGCAGAACGGTCCCGGAGAGAGCGCTCTGTGCCGGCTCTTCATCGGGAGAGGAAAGGTGTACGACGCCACGCAGGCCACTGGCCTCCACGGCTCCGGCCACCTCACGCAGCCGCGCGGCGAGGGTGCCCCGGTCGAGTCCGGCGGTCTCCAGTTCGACGACGTGCGCACCGCCCTTGCGCAGCGCGGAGACCACGTCCGCGTCGGGCGTGCCGTCCCGCACTGCCAGCAGCCATGTGCCCGAGAGGTCCCCGCCCGAGCGGCCCGAGGGGACGGTCAGCGGCTGCCAGGCTTCCTGGTAGCACCAGCCGTCCACCCCGGACGCGTCACCGCGCGGGGTGGTGGCCGGGGTCGGCCAGTAGCGCTTGCGCTGGAACGGGTAGACCGGAAGGTCCACCCGGCGTCCGCCGCCGAGCACGGCCGCCCAGTCGACGGACACGCCTTGCGTGTACGCGTGCGCCAACGCGGTGAGGACCGACTCGGTCTCGTCGCGGCCGGAGCGCAGCACCGGCACGGCGGCGGCGTCGATGCTCTGCTGGGCCATGGCGGTGAGGACACCGTCGGGGCCCAGCTCGATGAGCGTGGTGACGCCCTGCGATCGAAGGGTGGTGACCCCGTCGGCGAAGCGGACGGCCTCGCGGACGTGCCGCACCCAGTATCCCGGGGTCCGGATCTCCTCCGGGTCGGCGAGCTCGCCGGTGACGTTGGAGACGAGGGGGATCCGCGGGGCATGGAAGCTCAGCCCACCTGCCACGTCGGCGAACTCGTCGAGCATCGCGTCCATACGCGGCGAGTGGAAAGCATGCGAGACCGTCAGCCGCTTGACCCGACGACCCGCCTCACGCCACACAGCCTCCAGCTCCGCGACCGCATCCGCGTCACCGGACACCACCACCGAGGTAGGCCCGTTGACCGCCGCGATGCCGACACGGTTCTCATACGAGGCCAGAACCTCCGCGACCTCGGACTCCACACCCTCGACAGCAAGCATCGCCCCACCGGACGGCAACGCCTGCATCAACCGACCCCGCGCCGCCACCAACACGCACGCGTCATCCAACGACAACACACCCGCCACATGCGCGGCAGCCAACTCACCAATCGAATGCCCGAGGAGATGGTCGGGCGTGACACCCCACGACTCGAGGAGCCGGAACAGCGCCACTTCCAGCGCGAACAGCGCCGCCTGCGTGTAAACGGTCTGATCGATCGCGTCCCCGTCACCGAAGACCGCATCACGCAACGGACGGTCCAGGGAGCCGTCCATCCGCGCGCACACCGCGTCCAGCGCATCCGCGAACACCGGGAACGTCTCGTACAGCTCCCGGCCGGCCCCGGCCCGCTGCGATCCCTGCCCGGAGAACAGGAACGCCAGCCTGCCGTCCCGTACGCTCCCCCGGATCGCTCCGGGTGCCGGGTGCCCGTCGGCCACGGCGGCGAGCGCGTCGGCCAGTGCGGTCCGGTCGCGGCCGAGCACCACGGCCCGGTGTTCGAGGCCGGCGCGCGTGGTGGCGAGGGACCAGCCGATGTCGCGGGCGGCGGGGGCGCCATCGGCCTCCGCGAAGGTCCGCAGCCGGGCCGCCTGGGCGCGCAGCGCCTCGTCACCGCGGGCCGAGAGCGGCCAGGGCAGCACCGGCGGGGCGGCCTCGCGCACGACGGTCTCCGCCGCGTCGTGGGCGGGCGGCGCCTCGATGATGAGGTGGGCGTTCGTACCGCTGACGCCGAAGGACGACACGCCCGCGCGGCGCGGGCGGTCGGACCCTGGCCAGTCCCGGGCCTCGGTCAGCAGCTCGACCGCACCCGCCGACCAGTCCACGTGCGACGACGGCTCGTCCACGTGCAGCGTCTTGGGGAGCACTCCGTGGTACATCGCCTGCACCATCTTGATGACGCCCGCGACACCCGAAGCGGCCTGGGTGTGCCCGATATTGGACTTCAGCGAGCCGATCCACAGCGGGCGGTCCACCTCCCGCTCCTGGCCGTAGGTGGCGAGAAGGGCCTGTGCCTCGATCGGGTCACCGAGCGCGGTTCCGGTGCCGTGCGCCTCCACCGCGTCGACGTCGGCCGTGGTAAGCCCGGCGTTCTCCAGGGCCTGACGGATGACACGCTGCTGGGACGGACCGTTGGGAGCCGTCAGCCCGTTGGACGCGCCGTCCTGGTTGACGGCCGAACCCCGCACGACCGCCAGCACCTGGTGACCGTTGCGGCGCGCGTCCGACAGGCGCTCCACAAGGAGCATGCCGACGCCTTCGGACCAGCCGGTGCCGTCGGCGGCATCCGAGAACGCCTTGCAGCGGCCGTCGGAAGCCAGCCCGCCCTGCCGGTCGAACTCCGCGAAGATGCCGGGCGACGGCATCACCGTCACACCTCCCGCGAGCGCCATGTCGCACTCGCCGGAGCGCAGCGCCTGGACGGCCCAGTGCAGGGCGACCAGCGACGACGAGCACGCGGTGTCCACGGTGACCGCAGGCCCCTCGAGGCCGAGGGTGTAGGAGATACGGCCGGACATCACGCTGTTGGCGGTGCCGGTCAGGAAGTGGCCGGTCAGCTCGTCGGAGTCCGGGTCGGCGTCCGCACCGTAGAAGGAGTTCGACGCGCCGACGAAGACGCCGGTGCGGCTGCCGCGCAGCGCGTACGGGCTGATTCCGGCCCGCTCCAGCAACTCCCACGACGCTTCGAGGAGGAGGCGCTGCTGCGGATCCATTCCCAGGGCCTCGCGGGGCGAGATCCCGAAGAGAGCGGCGTCGAACTCGGTGGCGTCCGGCAGGAAGCCGCCCGCCCGGGTGTACGACGCGTCCGTGGCGGACAGGTCCCAGCCCCGGTCGGTGGGGAATGCCGAGATGCCGTCCCTGCCGGAGGCGACCAGGTCCCAGAGGGCTTCGGGCGAGGCCGCGCCTCCCGGGTAGCGGCAGCTCATGCCGACGATCACGATCGGGTCGTCGGTGGCAACGGGGCGGCCCGCGAGGCCCGCGCCCGGGCGGGCGGAGTCCTCCGCCGGGCCGAGCCGCGCGAGCAGGTGCCGGCTGAGGGCCGCCGCGGTCGGGTGGTCGAAGACCAGGGTGCCGGGCAGGCGCAGTCCGGTGGCCTCGCTGAGCCGGTTGCGCAGTTCCACCGCCGTGAGCGAGTCGAAGCCGAGGTCGGTGAAGGCGCGGCCGCTCTCGACGGCGGCCGGGTCCGCGTACCCGAGCACGCTCGCGACCTGCGTGCGAACCAGGTCGAGGACGGTGTGCGGGCGCTGGCCCGCGGGCAGCGCCGCGAGCCGGCCGGCCCACCGCGCGCGGGCGTCGCCCGCTGCCGAGGCATGGCCGTCCGTGTCGCCGTCCCTGCCGTTCGTACGGTCGGACAGGACGTCCCGGGCTTCCGGCACGTCCGCGAGCAGCGGGCTGGGGCGGGTGGCGGTGAAAGCCGGGGCGAAGCGCGCCCAGTCGACGTCGGCCACGGTGACCGTGGTGGCCGGTGCGCCGTCGAGGGCTTCGCCGAGGGCGGCGAGCGCCAGTTCCGGTGCCAGTGTCCGCAGGCCGATGCGGCGCAGGTACGCGTCGGTTTCCCCGGCCGCCGCCATGCCGCCCGAGGCCCACGGGCCGAAGGCCACCGCAGTGGCGGCGGCTCCGCGCTGCCTGCGGTGCTCGGCCAGGGCGTCCAGGTGGGCGTTGGCCGCCGAGTACGCGGCCTGTCCCGCGCTGCCCCAGGTTCCGGAGATCGAGGAGAACATCACGAACCGTTCCAGCGGGGTGTCCGCGAGCAGCTCGTCCAAGTACTGCGCGCCGTTCGCCTTCGCGCTGAGCACGTCGGCCAGTTCGGCCCGGTCGAGTGCGTCCAGCCGTGCCGAGCGGTCCGTGCCGGCCGCGTGGACGACGGCGGTGACCGGGTGCTGTGCGAGGACGACCGCGAGCGCTTCCCGGTCGGAGACGTCACAAGCGACCACCACGGCCTCCGTACCCGACTCGGCCAACTCCGCGACCAGCTCGGCCACGCCGGGAGCATCCGGACCACGACGACTGGCAAGCACCAGACGCCGCGCGCCCCGACCGGCCAGCCAACGAGCAACCTCCCCACCAAGCCCACCCGTACCACCAGTGATCAACACCGGACCTGAAGGCACCCAGGCATCCCCCGCACCCGACACGACCGGAACCGCCGGCCGCAGCCGACGCCCGAAGACACCGGAACCACGGACCGCCACCTGGTCCTCGGCACCCTCGGTGCGGTCCGCGAGGACCGTCACCAGCCGGGCGGCGGCCCGGTCGTCGAGCCCGTCCTCGTCGGGCAGGTCGATCAGACCACCCCACAGGTGCGGGTACTCCAGCGCGGCCACCCGGCCAACGCCCCAGACCTGCGCCCGTGCCGGGTCCGTCAGCCGGTCCGAGCGGCCGACGGAGACCGCGCCCCGGGTCACGCACCAGAGGGGGACTCCGTCGGTGGCGGCGGCGAGTGCCGGAACCAGGGCCGCCGTCCAGGCGGCACCGTCCGCGCGCGGCGCCAGGACGGCACCGGACACCTCATCGACTCCGTCAAGGAGTTCAGCGAGTGCGGACCGGTCGGCCGCCTGCTCCGCGGTGACCGTCAGCTCGACCACGGCGGTCGCGCCGCCGTCGCGCAGCGCGCGCGCCAGCGCCTCGTCGGTCCCGTCGCCCGGCGTGATCAACAGCCAGCGGCCCTCCAGCGTGCCGCCGGCCCTCGCGGGCAGCGGCTGCCAGGCGACCTGGTAGCGCCAGCTGTCCACCGTGGTGCGGTCCTTACGCTTTCGGCGCCAGGCCGTCAGCGCGGGCAGCACACTGCCGAGCCCGTCGCTCGCCCCGTCGCCGGTCGCCAGCTCCAGGGTGTGCGAGACCTCTTCGAGGTTCCCGCTGTCGACCGCCGACCAGAACCGTTCCTCGGCCGGGTCCGACGTCCTCTGCTCGCCCGCCGCCGGCTGCTCCGGCGACAGCCAGTAGCGCTCCCGCTGGAACGCGTACGTCGGCAGGACGGTCTTCCGGCCGCCCCAGGGCCCGTACACCTCCGCCCAGTGCACGTCCGCGCCGTGCACATATACGGCAGCGACCGCGAGCAGGAGCGACTGCGTCTCGTCGCGGCCCGCGCGCAGTGCCGCGACCGCGACACGGGTCACGAACTCGTCGTCGGACCCGATCTCGTCCAGGCCCCGCTGGGCCATGGTGGCCAGTACGGCGTCGGGGCCGAGCTCCAGGAAGCGAGTGACTCCCTCGGCACGCAGGTACCGCACTCCGTCGGCGAAGCGGACGGCCTCGCGGACGTGGCGGACCCAGTATTCGGGAGTCCGGATCTCGTCGGGGTCGGCGAGCTCGCCGGTGACGTTGGAGACGAGGGGGATCCGCGGGGCGCGGAAGGCCAGCTTCCCTGCCACGTCGGCGAACTCGTCGAGCATCGCGTCCATACGCGGCGAGTGGAAAGCATGCGAGACCGTCAGCCGCTTGACCCGACGACCCGCCTCACGCCACACAGCCTCCAGCTCCGCGACAGCATCCGCGTCCCCGGACACCACCACCGAGGTGGGCCCGTTGACCGCCGCGATGCCGACACGGTTCTCATACGAGGCCAGAACCTCCGCGACCTCGGACTCGTCCCCCTCGACCGCGAGCATCGCCCCACCGGGCGGCAGCGCCTGCATCAGCCGGCCACGAGCCGCCACCAGCGTGCACGCGTCGTCCAACGACAACACACCCGCCACATGCGCGGCAGCCAACTCACCGATCGAATGCCCGAGAAGGAAGTCGGGGCGCATGCCCCACGACTCCATCAACCGGAACAGGGAAACCTCCAGCGCAAAGAGCGCCGCCTGCGTGTACACGGTCTGATCGATCGCGTCCCCCTCGCCGAAGAGGACTTCGCGGATCGGCCGGTCCAGCCGGGCATCCAGCCGCTCCGCGATGGAGTCCAGCGCCTCCGCGAAGGCGGGGAAGGTCTCGTACAGCTCGCGTCCCATCCCGGCGCGCTGCGCGCCTTGCCCCGTGAAGAGGAACGCGGTCCGGCCCTGCTCGGCGGTGCCTCGCACCGTGTGCGTGCCCGGTCGCCCGTGAGCGAGGTCGGTGAGCCCCGACAGGTAGGTGTCGTGGCCGGAGCCGACGACGACTGCTCGGTGTTCCAGCGGGGTTCGACCGCACGACAGGGACGTGCCGATATCGACGGCGGCGTAGTCGTCGGCTCCGTCGAGGAACGAGGCCAGGCGCTCGGCCTGAGCGCGCAGGGCGGTCTCGGTCTTGGCGGAGAGCAGCCACGGCAGGTGCGCCGGGGCCGTGCGTGCCGGGTCTCGGTCGGCGGCGGGCTCTTCTTCGGGAGCGCTCTCCAGGATGATGTGGGCGTTGGTGCCACTGACGCCGAACGACGACACACCTGCCCGGCGCGGGCGGCCGTCGGTCTCCCACGGGCGGTTCTCGGTGAGCAGTTCGACCGCGCCGTCGGCCCAGTCGACGTGCGGCGACGGCTGGTCTACGTGCAGGGTCCTGGGCAGGACGCCGTGCCGCATCGCCATGACCATCTTGACCACGCCCGCCACACCGGCGGCGGGCTGCGCGTGCCCGATGTTGGACTTGATCGAGCCGAGCCACAGGGGGTTGCCCTCGGTCCGGTCCTGGCCGTAGGTGGCGAGGAGCGCCTGTGCCTCGATCGGGTCACCGAGCGCGGTTCCGGTGCCGTGCGCCTCGACGGCGTCGACGTCGGCCGTGGTAAGCCCGGCGTTCTCCAGGGCCTGACGGATGACACGCTGCTGGGACGGACCGTTGGGGGCCGTCAGCCCGTTGGACGCGCCGTCCTGGTTGACGGCCGAACCCCGCACGACCGCCAGCACTTCGTGTCCGCGGCGCCGGGCCTCGGAAAGACGCTCCACAATGAGGACGCCCGCGCCTTCGGCCCAGCCGGTGCCGTCGGCGTCGGCCGAGAAGGACTTGCAGCGGCCGTTCGCCGCGACACCGTTCTGCCGGCTGAACTCGGTGAAGATACCCGGCGTCGCCATGACCGTGGCACCACCGGCGAGAGCCATGTCGCACTCACCGGAGCGCAGCGCCTGCACAGCGAGGTGCAGGGCGACCAGGGAGGACGAGCACGCGGTGTCGACCGTCATCGCCGGGCCCTCCAGCCCGAAGGTGTACGCGATCCGACCCGACGCCACGCTGGTCGACGTACCGGTCAGGGACAGGCCCTCGACCTCCGGCGGGAGCGGGCCGCCGAGCCCGTACAGCGAGCTGGCCACGCCCATGAACACGCCGACCTGCTCGCCGCGCAGGGACATCGGGGCGATTCCGGCACCCTCCAGGGCCTCCCATGCGCTCTCCATGAGCAACCGCTGCTGCGGGTCCATGGCGAGGGCCTCGCGCGGCGAGATCCCGAAGAGGCCCGCGTCGAACTCGTCGGCGTCGTAGACGAAGCCGCCCTCGCGCGCCGCACTGCTGCCCGGGGCCTGCGGATCGGGGTGGTGGAGCGCGTCGAGGTCCCAGCCGCGGTCGGTGGGGAAGGCGGAGATGGCGTCAGTGCCGGACTCCACGAGCCGCCACAGGCCTTCGGGGGAGCTGGCTCCGCCGGGGAACCGGCAGCTCATGCCGACGATGACGATCGGGTCGTCGGCCTTCGCGCCACTTCGGGGGGCGGCCTGGGAGCGTACGGCCACGGGTGCGGGGGCGCCCGCGAGGTCTTCGTGCAGGCGCTCCGCGAGCGCGGTGGGGCTGGGGTGGTCGAAGACGAGGGTGGCGGGCAGGCGCAGGCCGGTCGCGGCGTTGATGCGGTTGCGGAGTTCGACGGAGGTGAGCGAGTCGAAGCCCAGCTCCTTGAAGGCCCGCCCGGGTTCGACGGCGGAGGCCGAGGCGTGGCCCAGTACGGCGGCCACTTCGGCCAGCACCAGGGCGGTCAGCTGCTGCTTCCGCTCCGTCGGGGACAGGCCCTCGAGGCGCCCGGTGAGCGAGGTGGCGTCGGCGGCGGCGAGCGCGCGCCGGGCGCGCGGGCTCACGAGTGCGCGCAGCAGTGCCGGTACGGGCTGTTGCCCGGCCGTCTCCTCGCGCAGTGCGGCGAGGTCGAGCTTCATCGGGAGGAGGTGCGGCAGGCCGTGGGCGACCGCGCGGTCGAACAGGGCCAGGCCCTCCTCGTCGGACATGCCGGTGCCCGCCCATCCGATGCGAGCCCGGTCCACCTCACCGAGGCCGACGCTCAGCGTGCCGGCCTGGGCCCACATGCCCCAGCCGAGCGAGACGCCGGGCAGCCCGGCCGTCCGTCGCCGACGGGCCAGCGCGTCCAGGGCGGCGTTCGCCGCCGCGTAGTTGGCCTGTCCCGGGGTGCCGAACGTCGCGGACGCGGAGGAGTACATCACGAACATCGCCAGGTCGAGGCCCGCGGTCAGTTCGTGCAGGTGCAGCGCCGCGTCCGCCTTCGGGGCGAGTACGGCGTCGAGGCGTTCCGGCGTCATCGCCCCGATCACGCCGTCGTCGATGACGCCGGCGGTGTGCACGACTCCGGTCAGCGGATGCGCGTCCGGGATCGCCGCGATGACGGCGGCGAGGGCGGCGCGGTCCGACACGTCGCAGGCCACCGCCGTCGCCTCGGCCCCCAGGTCCCGGAGCTCGGCGAGAAGTTCGCAGGCGCCCGGAGCGTCGGGGCCCCTGCGGCTGGTGAGGACGAGGTGGCGGATGCCGTACGCGTTCACCAGGTGCCGGGCGAGCAGGCTGCCGAGGGCGCCGGTGCCGCCGGTGACGAGGACGGTGCCGAGGGGGTGCGGGGCCCGGGGGCCGGGCTTGTCGTCCGCTGCGGGGCGCAGGGCCGAGGCGCGGGTCAGGCGCGGTACGAAGACCTTGCCGTCCCGGACGGCCACCTGCGGCTCGTCCAGGCCCATCACGTCAGCGAGGGCGTCCGCCGAGGCGTCGGTGTCGTCCAGGTCGGCCAGGACCAGGCGGCCTGGCTGTTCCGACTGCGCGGAACGGACGAGTCCCCAGGCGGCGGCCGCGGCGAGGTCGATGTCCTCGCCGTCGACGGACACCGCGCCCCGCGAGACCACCGCGAGCGTGGCGGACGCGAACCGCTCGTCGTCCAGCCAGGAGCGGACCAGGGCGAGGAGCTCGTGGGCGGTCCCGTGCAGGTCGCCCTCCGGCATGCGTACCGCCACGACGTCGGGCACGGGCTGCCCGGGCTCCGCGAGGGCGTCCCAGTCCCCCGGCGCCGACAGCGGCAGCGGGGCGGGGCGGCGCTCGGCGGTCGGTGCCGGGGTCCAGCTCACCGCGAACAGCGAGTCGTCGCGACCGGTTTCCGCGGCGTGTCGGATCTGCTCCCGGGAGACCTGGCGCAGGACGAGTGACCGGATCGCGGCGACGGGCTCGCCCGTGGTGTCGTACACCTCCACGCAGACCGTGTCGGGTCCGGTGGGGGTCAGGCGCGCCCGCAGCACGGAGGCGCCGACGGCGTGCAGGGAGACTCCCTGCCAGGCGAAGGGCAGGTGGACGTTCGAGGGGTCCTCGATCAGGCCGCCGGGGCCGATCGTCTGGAGCACGGCGTCGAGCAGCGCCGGATGAACGCCGAACGCGGCGGCGTCCGCGTGCGCCTGCTCGGGCAGGGCCACCTCCGCGTACACCTCGTGGCCGGTGTCCGGGACGCGGACGGTCCGGATGCCGCGGAACACGGGGCCGTACGCGAGTCCCGCGTCGGAGAGGGTCTCGTACATCCCCGTCAGGTCGGCCTCGCGGGTGCCGGACGGCGGCCACTCCAGGCGGGCGGGCGGCGCCGTGTCGTAGCCGGCGGGGGCGAGGACGCCGGTGGCGTGCCGGGTCCACTCGGCGGTGCCGTCGGGGGCGTCCGGGCGCGAGTAGATCTCGATCTGCCGCTCTCCGGCGACGGTGAGCACGCTGACCTGGATCTGGACGGCGCCCTGGGCGGGCAGCACCAGGGGGGCCTCGAGAGTGAGTTCTTCGAGGGTGGGGCATTTGATCTGCTTGCCCGCGCGCAGCGCGAGCTCGACGAAGCCGGTGCCGGGGAAGACGATGCTGTCGAGGACGACGTGTTCGGCCAGCCAGGGCTGTGCGGTGGCGGACAACCGCCCGGTGAGGACGACGCCCTCGCCGCCGGGCAGCGGGAGCGCGGCACCGAGCAGCGGATGGCCGGCGGAGCCGAGGCCCACGGCGGCCAGGTCTCCGGTGAAGTGCCGGGTCTCGGGCCAGAAGCGGCGGCGTTGGAAGGCGTACGTGGGCAGGTCGACGGTCCGTGCGCCGTACGGGGCGAAGAACGCGGCCCAGTCGACGGCCGTGCCGTGGACGTGTGCCCGGGACAGGGCGGTGAGCAGCGCCTCGGCATCGTCGCGGTCGCCGCGCAGGGCGGGGACCGCGAGCGCGCCGTCGACGCTCTGCTGGGCCATGGCGGTGAGGACACCGTCGGGGCCCAGCTCGATGAGCGTGGTGACGCCCTTGTGGTGGAGGGTGGTGACCCCGTCGGCGAAGCGGACGGCTTCGCGAACGTGGCGGACCCAGTATCCCGGGGTCCGGATCTCCTCCGGGTCGGCGAGCTCGCCGGTGACGTTGGAGACGATCGGCAACTGCGGGGCATGGAAGCTCAGCCCACCTGCCACGTCGGCGAACTCGTCGAGCATCGCGTCCATACGCGGCGAGTGGAAAGCATGCGAGACCGTCAGCCGCTTGACCCGACGACCCGCCTCACGCCACATCGCCTCCAGCTCCGCGACAACATCGGCGTCACCGGAGATGACCACGGAGGTGGGCCCGTTGATCGCGGCGATGCCGACACGGTTCTCATACGAGGCCAGCGCCTCCGCGATCTCGGACTCGCCCCCCTCGACCGCCAGCATCGCCCCACCGGCAGGCAACGCCTGCATCAGCCGACCGCGCGCCGCCACCAGCGTGCACGCGTCATCCAACGACAACACACCCGCCACATGCGCGGCAGCCAACTCACCGATCGAATGCCCGAGAAGGTAGTCGGGCTTGACGCCCCACGACTCCAGCAACCGGAACAGGGCGACTTCGAGAGCGAAGAGCGCCGGCTGCGCGTAGACGGTTTGGTCGATCACCCCACCGTCGCCGAAAAGGACTTCACGCAACGGACGGTCCAGGGAGCCGTCCATCCGCGCGCACACCTCGTCCAGCGCATCCGCGAACACCGGGAACGCCGCGTACAACCCGCGGCCCATCCCGGCGCGCTGCGCGCCCTGCCCCGGGAACAGGAACGCCAGTCGGCCGCCGTCCCCGGAACCGGTGACGGCGTTCGGCGCGGACCGGCCGCCCGCCGCCAGGGCTGCCAGTCCCTGGCGCAGGGTGTCGCGGTCGGCGCCGAGCACGACGGCCCGGTGGTCGAGGGTGGCCCGGCCGAGGACGAGGGAGCGGCCGATGTCGGCGGGGTGCGGTGCGGGGTCGGCGTCGATCAGGGCAAGCAGCGTCTCCGCCTGGGCGGTGAGCGCCTCGTCGGAACGGCCGGACAGCAGCCACGGCACGACGGCCGGGGAGACGGAGGCGGGTTCCGCCTCGGCCGGGGCCGGGGCGGACGGCTCGTCGACAATCGACTCGATGATGGCGTGGACGTTGGTGCCGCTCACGCCGAACGATGACACTCCGGCCCGGCGCGGGCCGTCCGTTCCGGGCCACGGCCGATCCTCGGTGAGAAGCTCGACCGCGCCCTCCGTCCAGTCGACGTGCGGGGTCGGCCGGTCGATGTGCAGGGTCTTGGGCAGGACGCCGTGGCGCATGGCCATGACCATCTTGATGACGCCCGCGACACCCGAAGCGGCCTGGGTGTGCCCAATGTTGGACTTCAGCGAGCCCAGCCAAAGGGGCCGGTCCGCGTCCCGCTCGCGGCCGTACGTGGCGAGGAGCGCCTGTGCCTCGATCGGGTCGCCCAGCGTCGTGCCGGTGCCGTGCGCCTCGACCACGTCCACGTCGGACGCCACGAGTCCGGAGTTGGCGAGGGCCTGGCGGATGACGCGCTGCTGGGAGGGGCCGTTCGGAGCGGTGAGCCCGTTGGAGGCACCGTCCTGGTTGACGGCGGAGCCCCGTACCACGGCAAGAACCTGGTGACCGTTGCGGCGGGCGTCCGACAGCCGCTCCAAGAGCAGCAGGCCGACGCCCTCGCCCCAGCCTGTGCCGTCGGCGGCGGCGGCGAACGGCTTGCAGCGGCCGTCGCCCGCGAGCCCGCCCTGCCGGCTGAACTCGGTGAAGGCGCCCGGCGTGGCCATCACGGCGACACCGCCGGCCAGTGCCATGGAGCACTCGCCGTTGCGCAGCGCCTGCGTGGCGAGGTGCAGGGCCACCAGGGAGGAGGAGCAGGCGGTGTCGACGGTGACCGCCGGGCCCTCGAGGCCGAAGGTGTACGCGACCCGGCCGGAGATCACGCTGTTGGCGGTGCCCGCGAGGGCGTGGCCGGTGACCTCCTCCGGCACCGGGATGCCCGCCCCGTATCCGGACGCGGAGGCTCCGACGAAGACGCCTGCGGGGATGCCTCGCAGCCCGTGCGGGTTGATGCCCGCGCGTTCGAACAGCTCCCAGGACGCTTCGAGGAGGAGGCGCTGCTGAGGGTCCATCGCGACGCTCTCGCGCGGGGAGATGCCGAAGAGGTCGGGGTCGAACTCGGTGGCGTCGTAGACGAATCCGCCCTTGCGCGCGAACGTCACGTCGGCGTCGTCCAGGTCCCAGCCGCGGTCGGCGGGGAAGTCGGACAGGGCGTCGGTGCCGGCGGCGACCAGGTTCCACAGCTGCTCGGGTGAGCGCACGTCTCCGGGGAAGCGGCAGCTCATCGACACGATCGCTATGGGATCGTCGTCCTGGGCGATGGCGGCGCAGGCGCCAGCGGCCGCGCCACTGTCCGTACCGGCGAGGCGGTCGGACAGGAAGCGGCTGACGGCGCGCGGGTTGGGCTGGTCGAAGAGCAGGGTGACGGGCAGGCTCAGTCCGGTGGCCCGGGCCAGCCGGTTGCGGACGCCGACCGCCGTGAGCGAGTCGATGCCGAGGTCCTTGAACGAGCGCTCCGCCTCGACGGCCGCCAGGTCCTGGTAGCCGAGCACGGAGGCCGTCTCGGCGCGCACCAGTTCCAGGAGTACGTGGGCGTGCTCGTGCTCCGCGACACCGTCGAGCAGCGTGGGCAGGGCCGGGGTTCGGTCCGTGGCCTGTTCCGGTGCGGTGGCCGCCTCCGGGCGCAGCGCCTCGCGGACCTCGGGCAGCTCGCCGATGAGGGGGCTGGGGCGGGTGGCGGTGAACGTCTCGGCGAACCGTACCCAGTCGACGTCGGCCACGGTGAGACAGGTCTCGTCCTGGTCGACGGCGGTGGCGAGCGCGGCGAGGCACAGTTCGTGCGGCATCGGGGCGAGGCCGCGTCGGCGCAGGGTGTCCATGGCGCCGTCGCGGGTGGCCATGCCGCCTTCGGCCCAGGCGCCCCAGGCCACCGAGGTGGCGGGGAGCCCTGCGGCGCGGCGCTGTTCGGCGAGCGCGTCGAGGTAGGCGTTGGCGCCCGCGTAGACGGATTGGTGGCCGCTGCCCCAGACGGCGGCGATGGAGGAGAAGAGGACGAACGCGTCGAGCGGGGTGTCCGCGAGCAGTTCGTGGAGGTGGGCGGCGCCGGTGACCTTGGCGCGGAACTCCTCCGCGAGGTCCGCCGGTCCGGCTTCGGTCACGGGCACCGTACGGACGATGCCCGCGGCGTGCACGACGGCGGTGACCGGGTGGTCGCGGAGCACGGCGGTGAGCGCGTCGCGGTCGGCGACGTCGCAGGCGACGACCGTCGCCTCGGCTCCCAGCGCCCTGATTTCTTCGACGAGTTCGTACGCGCCGGGTGCGTCCGGGCCGCCGCGGCTGGTCAGGACGAGGTGCTCGGCGCCGCGTCCCGCCAGCCAGCGGGCCACTTCGGCGCCGAGGGCGCCGGTGCCGCCGGTGATCAGGACGGTGCCGCGCGGTTCCCAGCCGGTGATGGACGGCTCGCGGCCGGCGCCCGTGGGCAGGGCCGGGGCGGCTCGTACGAGCCGGCGGGCGAAAATGCCGGAGCCGCGCACGGCGACCTGGTCCTCGTCGCCGGTGAGCACGGCGGCCAGGCGGGCCGCCGCGCGGGCGTCGGGGCCGTCGCCGTCGAGGGTCTGGAGGGATTCGGGAAGGTCCACCAACCCGCCCCAGCGGCCCGGCAGTTCGAGTGCGGCCACCCGGCCGACCCCCCACACGGCGGCCTGCACGGGGCGGGGTGCCGGGTCGGAACGGCCGACGGAGACGGCGCCGCGGGTGGCGCACCACAGCGGGGCCTCCACGCCGAGGTCACCGAGCGCCTGCAGCAGGGCGAGGGTCGATGCCGCGCCCGCCGGGACGTCCGGCGCCAGCTCGGTTTCGTCGGTGGCCAGCAAGGACAGCACGCCGCCGAACTCGTCGCCGGCCGGCTCCATCGCCGTACGGACGAGGTCGACCAGGGACGCCCGGTCCAGGCCGGTGGCGGCGGGCCGTACCTCCACGACATCGGCGCCGTGCCGGCGCAGCGCGGCAGTCAGGTGCGCGGGAGCGGAGCCGTCCGGGGGCAGTACGAGGAGCCAGCGGCCCGAGAGGCGGGCGGTGCCCTGTCCGGTGACGGGGCACCAGTGCACCCGGTAGCGCCAGGAGTCCATGACGGACTGCTCACGGCGGCCCCGCCGCCACGCGGACAGTGCGGGCAGCAGGGTGCCGAGCCCGCTGTCCGCACCTTCGTCGGCTCCGGCGCCGGCGCCGGTGCCGGCGCCCAGGCCGAGGGTGGCCGCCACCGCCTCCACGTCCTCCGATTCGACGGCGGCCCAGAACTTCGCCTCGGCCGGGTCGACGGGCGCTGCGGCCCGGGGCGCCGCCGGGACGCCCGCCTCGGGCCAGAAGCGCTGCCGCTGGAAGGCGTAGGTGGGCAGGCCGACGGTCCGGCCGCCGTACGGGGCGAGCACGGCGCGCCAGTCCACCCGTACCCCGTGGACGTGGGCCTGGGCGAGGGCGGTGAGCCACTGCCGCTGATCGCCGTGGTCACGGCGCAAGGTGGCCAGGACGGTGGTGGGGTGCCCGGTGTCGTCGACGACCTCCTCGAGACCCATGGTCAGGACGGGGTGGGCGCTGACCTCGATGAAGGTGGTCAGCCCCGCCTCGAGAAGAGCGCGAGCGGTGTCCTCGAAGCGCACGGTGCGACGCAGATTCTCATACCAGTAGCGGGCGTCGAGGGCGCTGGTGTCGAGCGGTTCGGCGGTGACCGCCGAGTAGTAGGGGGTGTCGGTGGGCCGAGGAGCGAGCGGGGCCAGATCGGTCAGCAGTCGCTGTTCGATCTGCTCGACGTGGTGGGAATGGGAAGCGTAATCGACCGGAATGCGACGAGCCCGGATCCCACCCTGCTCACAAGAGGCCAGGAGGTGTTCCAGAGCACCCGCACTGCCGGAGACCACCGTAGCGGTGGGGCCATTGACCGCCGCGACCGAGATTTCACCACCCCAGGACGCGATCAACTCCTCGGCATCCGAACAGGAGAGAGCGAGAGAGACCATGCCACCCTGCCCCGCCAACACCTCCGCGATGGCCCGACTACGCAGGGCCACCACCCGGGCACCGTCCTGAACGGACAGGCCACCCGCAACGACCGCAGCCGCTATCTCACCCTGCGAATGCCCGACAACAGCGGCCGGAGCGACTCCCGCCGCACGCCAGGTCTCCGCCAGCGCCACCATCACCGCCCACAACACCGGCTGAACGACATCCACCCGCTCGAACCAGCCCACCCCCGCCTCAGCCCGCAGAACATCGGTCAGCGACCAGTCCACGAACCCCGACAGAGCACGCTCGCACTCCTCGATCCACCACGCGAACACCGGCGAGGACTCCAGCAACCCGACCGCCATGCCCACCCACTGCGACCCCTGCCCCGGGAAGACGAAGACCGCTCCGTCCTGTCCCGGCCCCGACGCACTGCGGCGCACCACTTCGTCCGCGTCCCGGCCCTCGGCCAGCTCCGTCAGCCCACGGACGAACTCCGCCGTATCCGCACCGATCACCACGGCCCGGTGGTCAAGGGTGGTGCGGGTGGTGACGAGCGAGGTCGCGATGTCCGCCGGGTCGAAGCCGGTGATGCCTGTGGTACCGGTGAGGTGGGTGAGCAGGCGGGCCGCCTGGGCGGCCAGCGCTTCCCGCGTACGGCCGGACAGTATCCACGGGAGGACGCCGGGTCTCCGTACGGTCGTCGCCTCGGCGGGCTCCGCGCTGTCCGCGTTGTCTGCGGACGGCACCCGCTCCGACGGAGCCTGTTCCACGATGATGTGCGCATTGGTGCCGCTCACTCCGAACGAGGACACCCCCGCCCGGCGGGGCCGTCCGGGCTCCGGCCAGTCGCGGGCCTCGGAGAGCAGCTCGACCGCGCCCCGGCTCCAGTCGACGTGCGGGGTCGGGGCGTCCACGTGCAGCGTCTTGGGCAGGACGCCGTGCCGCATCGCCATGACCATCTTGATCACGCCCGCGACACCGGAAGCGGCCTGGGTGTGGCCGATGTTGGACTTCAACGAGCCCAGCCACAAGGGTGTTTCGGCGGGGCGGCCCTTGCCGTACGTGGTGAGCAGCGCCTGCGCCTCGATCGGGTCGCCGAGCTTCGTGCCCGTGCCGTGGCCCTCGACCACGTCCACGTCGGCTGGGGTGAGCTTGGCGTTGGCGAGGGCCTGGCGGATGACGCGGCGCTGGGAGGGTCCGTTGGGGGCGGTGAGCCCGTTGGACGCGCCGTCCTGGTTGACGGCCGAACCCCGCACGACCGCGAGCACCTGATGGCCGTTGCGACGAGCGTCCGACAGCCGCTCCACGAGCAGCACGCCGACACCCTCGCCCCAGCCGGTCCCGTCGGCGCCGGCCGCGTAGGACTTGCAGCGGCCGGACGCGGAAAGTCCGTCCTGCTTGCTGAATTCCGCGAAGGTGGCCGGGGTGGGCATCACGGCCACACCGCCGACGAGGGCGAGGGAGCAATCGCCGTTGCGCAGCGCCTGCACCGCGAGGTGCAGGGCCACCAAAGAGGACGAGCAGGCGGTGTCGACGGTGACCGCAGGGCCCTCGAGGCCGAAGGCGTACGCGACCCGGCCGGAGATCACACTGTTCGCGGTGCCGGTCAGGGCATGGCCCGCGATCTCCTCGGGCAGCTCGACGGCGCCCGCCCCGTAACCCGAGTTGGACGCGCCGACGAAGACACCGACGCGGCGGTCCTGCAGTTGCTCCGGCGGCAGCCCGGCCCGCTCGAACGCCTCCCAGCTCGCCTCCATGACGAGCCGCTGCTGCGGGTCCATGGCCATCGCCTCGCGCGGCGATATCCCGAACAGGCCTGCGTCGAAGGTGGTCGCGTCGTCCACGAATCCGCCCTGGCGCACGTACGGGACGTCCGGGTCGGACAGGTCCCAGCCGCGGTCGGTGGGGAAGTCGCCCACCCCGTCGCCGCCGGAGGCGACCAGTTCCCACAGGTCCTCCGGCGAGCGGACCCCGCCCGGCAAGCGGCAGCTCATGCCGACGATGGCGATGGGCTCCCGGCTGGCCTCCAGGAGGTCCCGGTTCTGCTCGCGCAGCCTCTCGGTCTCCTTGAGCGCCGCCCGCAGCGCCGCTACGACTTTTTCCTCGCGATTAGCCATTGTTCAGCTCCAATGCGCGCTCAAGCGCTCTCAGAAGTCCGTGTTGTTGCCGAGAGCGGTCTCGATGAGCGCGTCGACATCCATGCCGTCGATGTCGTCGATCGATTCCGGGTCGGTTTCGAGGTCCTGCTCAGTACGGGGATCCGCTGCTTCGGCGAGCTGGAGCAGCACGTCCAGCACACCGGCCTCACGCAGCCGGGACAGGGGCAGCGAAGCCAGGGTCCGGCGGATCCGGGCGTCGTCCTCCGGCTCGGCGGCGGAGTCCGCGTCGCCCTCCCCGCCGAGTTCTGTGCTCAGGTACGCGGCCAGGGCGGCCGGTGTCGGGTAGTCGAAGACCAAGGTGGACGGCTGGGCGAGGCCGGTGGCCTCCGTCAGCCGGTTGCGGATCTCCACGGCGGTGAGCGAGTCCAGGCCGAGGTCGCTGAACGCGACCGTGGCCGGGAGCGCTGCCGCGCTGTCGTGGCCGAGCACCGACGCCGCCTCGCCGCGTACGAGCTCGAGAAGCATCCGCTCGCGGGCGGCGCCGGTCGCCGAGGCCAGGCGCTGGCCCTGCTCCGTCAGGCCCCGGCCGCCATCCGCGCCGGGCGACCGCGTTCCGGCGTGAGCGGTTCCCGCGTGCGTGCCGGGCGGTGCCGTCAGCGCGCGCGCCTCGGGCAGTTCACCGAGGAACGGGCTGGGGCGGGCTGAGGTGAACAGCGGGAAGAACCGCTCCCAGTCTACGTCGGCCACCGTCACGCAGGGGTCCTGTGCCGCGACCGCCAGCTCGAACGCCCTGATCCCCAGCCGGGGCTCGAGCGCGCCGAGCCCGCGCCGCCGCAGATACGCGGCGGCCTCCTCCGAGGTGGCCATGCCCGCGTCGGCCCAGGGGCCCCAGGCCACCGAAGTCGCGGGCAGGCCCTCGGCGCGGCGCTGCGCGGCGAGCGCGTCGAGGTAGGCGTTGGAGGCGGCGTAGGCGGCCTGACCGCCGCTGCCCCACACGCCGGCGATCGACGAGAACAGCACGAACGCGTCCAGGTCCGCGCCGGCCAGCAGCTCGTGCAGGTTCCGGGCACCCGCCACCTTGGCGCGCAGCGTCCCGGCCAGCTCGTCGGCGGTCAGCTCGGCCAGCGGCGTCGAACCGGTCGCACCAGCCGTATGGATCACGGCGGTGACCGGATGCCGCGCGAGTACGCCGGCGAGCGCGTCCCGGTCGGAGACATCGCAGGCGACCACGGTTACTTCGGCCCCCAACCCCCTGAGCTCAGCGACGAGTTCGGTCGCACCCGGAGCATCCGGGCCCCGCCGGCTGGTGAGTACGAGGTGTACGGCGCCCCGCGCCGCGAGCCGTCGGGCCACCTGTCCACCGAGCCCGCCGGTGCCGCCGGTGATCAGGACGGTACCGCCCGGACGCCATGGGGCATCCTGGGCCGTGGCCTCGGCCGGGGCGGCATGCTCCAGCCTCCGCGCGAAGACTCCGGCGTCCCGCACCGCGACCTGGTCCTCGCCCGTGCCTGCGGTGAGGACCGCGACCAGCCGGGCGGCAGTACGCCCGTCCAGTGCGGCGGGTACGTCCACGAGGCCGCCCCAGCGGTCGGGGTGCTCCAGTGCCACGACCCTGCCGAGTCCCCAGAGCTGGGCACTGTCGGGAGAGGTCGGGGCCTCGGCCGGGCCGACGGCGACCGCGCCGCTGGTCAGGCACCACAGAGGGGCGCCGAGCGCAGCGTCACCGAGAGCCTGCACCAGGAGCAGCGACCTGTCGAGGGGGGTGGCCGTGGTGAGGACGGACGTCGTGGCGGCGGGCGTCGCGGTGGAGGCGAGCAAGGACAGTACGCCGGTGACGTCTCCCCCGGCCCGGTCCGCCGTTTCCTTCAGCAGACCCGTGAGGGTGGCACGGTCCGCATCGGCGCCGACCGTCACCTCGAAGACCCGGCCGCCGTGTTCACGCAGGGCGGCGACGACCCCGGACCCGGCGTCCGGCCCGTGTTCCGCCGAGGTAACGGCGATCCAGGTGCCGGGTGCCGACACCTCCGGTGCCGGGGTCACCGACGTCCAGGTGACGCGGTAGCGCCACGCGTCGACGGCCGTCAGATCCTGCCGTTCCCTGCGCCACGCCGACAGGGCGGGCAACACGCTGCTCAGCCCCGCACCGTCGCCGGGGCCCTCGCCGAGGCCGATCTTCAATGTGCTCGCGACGGACGCCAGGTCCTCGCTCTCGACGGCGGCCCAGAACGCGGCTTCGGCACTGTCCACCACCGTCGGACCCGCCCCCGTACGGCCACCCGTTTCGGCCGTCATGGCGTCCGTGGCGAGCCAGAAGCGCCGTCGCTGGAAGGGGTACGTCGGCAGGGCGACCTTGCGCCCGCTGTACGGGGCGAGGACGGCGGCCCAGTCGACCCCGGCACCGTGGACGTGCACGGTAGCGAGGGCGGTGAACAGCGTCCGGACCTCGTCGCGGTCGCCGCGCAGCACGGGAATCGCGGTGACGTCGATGCTCTGCTGGGCCATGGCGGACAGCACGCCGTCCGGGCCGAGCTCCAGGAGGCGGGTGACACCCTGGGCGTGCAGGTACCGGATGCCGTCGGCGAAACGTACGGCCTCGCGAACGTGCCTCACCCAGTACTCCGGGGTCTGGATCCGGTCCGCGTCGGCGAGCTTGCCCGTGGCGTTGGAGACGATCGGCAGCTGCGGGGCGTGGAAGGTCACCTTGCGGGCCACAGCAGCGAATTCGTCGAGCATGGCGTCCATGCGCGGCGAGTGGAAGGCGTGCGAGACGGTCAGCCGCTTGACCCGCCGACCCGCCTCGCGCCAGGTGGATTCCAGCTCCGCGACGGCATCCGCGTCACCGGACACCACCACAGAGGTCGGCCCGTTGACCGCCGCGATGCTCACCCGGCCCTCGTACGAGGCCAGGACCTCCACGACCTCGGACTCCTCACCCTCGACGGCGAGCATGGCCCCACCGGACGGCAGCGCCTGCATCAGCCGGCCCCGCGCGGCGACCAGGGTGCACGCGTCGTCCAGCGACAGCACCCCGGCGACGTGCGCGGCCGCCAGCTCACCTATCGAATGCCCGAGGAGGAAGTCAGGGGTGACTCCCCACGACTCCAGCAACCGGAAGAGAGCAACCTCCAGCGCGAACAACCCTGCCTGCGTGTATACGGTCTGGTCGATCCACTCCCCGTCGCCGAAGAGCACATCACGCAACGGACGCTCCAGCCGCCCGTCCAGCCGCTCCAGGACCGCGTCCAGCGCCTGAGCGAAGGCGGGGAAGGTCTCGTACAGCTCGCGTCCCATCCCGGCCCGCTGCGCCCCCTGTCCCGTGAACAGGAACGCGATACCACCGGGCTCGGCCGTACCGAGGGCGACGGTGTCCTCCCGTCGGCCCTGCGCCAGTGCGGCCAGCGCGTGGGCGAAGCCGTCCGCATCGGGGGCCAGGACGACGGCCCGGTGCGACAGCGCGGTGCGCGTGGTGGCCAGGGACAGCGCCACGCCCTCGACGGACAGGGCGGGATCACGGGCGAGCAGCGCATGGAGACGACCGGCCTGGGCACGCAGGGCGTCCTCGGACCTGGCAGAGAGCAGCCACGGCAGGTACGCCGGAGCGGTGCGAGCGGGCTGCTCCTCGGCCGGTGCGTACTGTCGCTCGGGCGCGCCTTCCAGAAGGACGTGGGCGTTGGTTCCGCTGACGCCGAACGAGGAGACGCCGGCCCGACGCGGGCGCGCAGTCCGGGGCCACGGGCGGTTCTCGGTGAGGAGTTCCACGGCACCCGACGCCCAGTCGATGTGCGGGGACGGTTCGTCCACATGCAGGGTCCGCGGCAGGACGCCGTGGCGCATCGCCATGACCATCTTGATCACACTGGCCATGCCCGCGGCCGACTGCGCGTGCCCGATGTTGGACTTGATCGAGCCGAGCCACAGGGGGTTGCCCTCGGTCCGGTCCTGGCCGTAGGTGGCGAGGAGCGCCTGTGCCTCGATCGGGTCACCGAGCGCGGTTCCGGTGCCGTGCGCCTCGACGGCGTCGACGTCGGCCGTGGTAAGCCCGGCGTTCTCCAGGGCCTGACGGATGACACGCTGCTGGGACGGACCGTTGGGAGCCGTCAGCCCGTTGGACGCGCCGTCCTGGTTGACGGCCGAACCCCGCACGACCGCCAGCACTTCGTGTCCGCGGCGCCGGGCCTCGGAAAGACGCTCCACAATGAGGACGCCCGCGCCTTCGGCCCAGCCGGTGCCGTCGGCGTCGGCCGAGAAGGACTTGCAGCGGCCGTTCGCCGCGACACCGTTCTGCCGGCTGAACTCGGTGAAGATACCCGGCGTCGCCATGACCGTGGCACCACCGGCGAGAGCCATGTCGCACTCACCGGAGCGCAGCGCCTGCACAGCGAGGTGCAGGGCGACCAGGGAGGACGAGCACGCGGTGTCGACCGTCATCGCCGGGCCCTCCAGCCCGAAGGTGTACGCGATCCGACCCGACGCCACGCTCGACGCGGTGCCGGTGAGCAGGTGTCCCTCGACCTCACCCCGGGCATCGGCGGAAGCCGGCCCCACGCCGTAGTTCGAGGCGGCGGCGCCGATGAAGACGCCGACCTGTTCGCCGCGCAGGGACAGCGGGGCGATACCCGCCTGCTCGAACGCCTCCCAGGAGGACTCCAGCAGCAGCCGCTGCTGCGGGTCCATCGCCAGAGCCTCACGCGGCGAGATCCCGAACAGACCCGCGTCGAACTCGTCCACGTCGTGGACGAAGCCGCCCTGCCGCGTGGCTGAGGTACCGGCCTGGCCGGTCTCCGTGTCGAAGAGTGCGGTGAGGTCCCAGCCGCGGTCGGTGGGGAAGTCCCCGACGGCGTCCACGCCGGACTCCACGAGGCGCCACAGGTCGTCCGGGGAAGCGACGCCGCCCGGGAAGCGGCAGCTCATGCCGACTATGACGATCGGGTCGTCCTCGACCGGCATCTGTGTGCGCACGACCGCCGGAACCGACGCCGTTTCCGTACCGACGAGGTCGTCGTGCAGCCGCTCGGCCAGTGCGGCGGGGGTGGGGTGGTCGAAGACGAGGGTGGCGGGCAGCCGCAGGCCGGTGGCGGCATTGATGCGGTTGCGCAACTCCACCGAGGTCAGCGAATCGAAGCCCAGCTCCTTGAACGCACGGCCCGCCTCGATGGCCTCCCCCGACACATGGCCGAGCACGCCCGCGACCTCGCCCAGCACCAGAGCTGTCAGCTGCCGCTCCTGCTCCGCAGCCGAGAGGCCCGCCAGACGACCGGCAAGTGACGAACGGTCTAGGGCGGCGGCCGTCGCACGCCGCTTCGGTACCCGGACCAGGCCGCGCAGCAGTGCCGGTACGTCGCCCCTGCGCTTCAGCTCGGACAGGTGCAGCCGGACCGGCAGTACGTGCGCGGGGGCCGAGGCCAGCGCGGCGTCGAACAGTGCCATGCCCTGCTCGTCGGAAAGAGCCCCTCCGATGCGGGCGAGGTCGGTGGCGCTGAGGTGACCACTGATGTCGCTGGCACGGCCCCACAGGCCCCAGCCCAGCGACTGACCCGCGAGGCCCCGGGCCCGACGGTGGTGAGCGAGGGCGTCCAGGACGGCGTTGGCGGCGGCATAGTTGGCCTGCCCCGGCGAACCATAGGTCGCCGCGACCGACGAGTACGACGTGAACATCGCCAGGTCCAGCGATGCGGTCAGCTCGTGCAGATGCAGTGCCGCGTCGGCCTTCGGCGCGAACACAGCGCCGACCCGCTCGGGCGTCATCGACGCGAACACACCGTCGTCGACTACACCGGCAGTGTGCACGATGCCTGTGAGGGCGTGCTCGGCCGGAATGCCGTCGAGCACAGCCGCCAGGGCGTCGCGGTCCGAGACGTCACACGCCACCGCGACCGCCTCAGCCCCCAACTCCCGCAGCTCGGCGAGGAGGCCGGTGGCGCCCGGGGCATCCGCGCCCCGGCGGCTGGTCAGCACCAGATGGCGCACCCCGTACTCGGACACCAGGTGCCGGGCCAGCAGACCACCCAGCGCACCCGTACCGCCCGTGATCAGAACCGTGCCATCACGGTCGAGAGGACGGGGGAAGGTGAGGACGTTCTTGCCGACGTGTCCGCCCCGGCTCATCAACCGGAACGCGGACACCGCCTCCCGCACATCCCACGCCCGAACCGGCAACAGGGACAACTCACCCCGCTCGAACAAACCCACAATGATGGTGAGGATCTCGCCCAACCGGTCCAGACCCGCATCGAAGAGGTCGAACGCCTTATACGTGACCCCATCGGCGAAGGAACCTTCCTCGCGAAGGTCGGCCTTGCCCATCTCCACGAACCGACCACCCTCACCCAACAACCGGGCACTCGCGTCGATGTACTCCCCCGCCAAAGCATTGAGAACGACATCAACACCACCCGGAGCCGCCTCACGGAAGGCGTCCTCGAACGACAGATCACGCGAGGAAGCGATCCGCTCACGCGGGACCCCAAGACCCTCCACGACCGGCCACTTCGACACACTCGCCGTCGCAAACACCTCAGCACCAAGATGACGCGCGACCTGGACAGCAGCCATACCCACACCACCAGCAGCCGCGTGCACCAGCACCGACTCACCCGAGCGCAGACCACCGAGGTCAACCAGCCCGTAGTACGCCGTCAAAAACGCCATCGGCACCGACGCAGCCTGCGCGAACGACCACCCCACCGGCACCCGCGCCACCAAACGCCGGTCGACCACCGTCACCGGGCCGAAACCACCGTCAAAGAGACCGAAGACCCGGTCCCCGACCGCCAATCCCTCGACACCGGAACCGACCTCGAGGACCACACCCGCACCCTCAGAACCCATCAACGCAGTGGCATCCGGATACGAGCCGAGAGCGATCAGCACGTCACGGAAGTTCACTCCCGTCGCACGCACACCGACCCGCACCTCACCAGGCGCCAGCGCAGAAAGCGTCACCGCAACCGGCGCAACATCCTCCAAAGCACCCCGGCCAGAACCCTCCAAACGCCAGTGCTGGTCCTCGTCCGGCAACGTCAGCACCGGAAGCGAGGATGCCCTCGCCAAACGCGGCGCCCACAACACACCATCACGCAACGCAAGCTGGGGCTCATCGACACTCAACACAGCAGCCAGCTGCTCCGCCGAAGGCTCCGCACCGTCCACGTCCACCAGCACCAGACGCCCCGGATGCTCCGACTGCGCCGAACGCACCAAACCCCACACACCAGCAGCAGCCAGATCCGTCACCGCACGGCCATCACCCACATCCACCGCACCACGCGACAACAACACCAACCGCGAACCCTCAAAACACTCCTGACCCAACCACCACTGAACAACCCCAAGAACACCACCCACACACTCACCAAACCCACCGGACGACGACAACGACGGCAACCACACCGCCACATCCCCACCCGGCACACCCACCAACTCACCCAGCGCGCACAGCCCAACAGTCCCAGCAAAATCAGCGCTCTCGGGCACCACAACCCGAGCCCACTCCACCCCATACAACCCATCGACGTCCGCCTTCGCAGCCAGCTGCTGCGCCGACACCGACCGCAGCGTGAGCGAGTCCACCGAGACCACCAGGGCGCCCGAAGCGTCGTACCCCTGAAGCGAGATCGCCTCCGGTCCGACGGCGGTCAGCCGCACCCGAAGTTCGGTGGCGGCTGCCGCGTACAGGGACACGCCCTGCCATGCGAACGGCAGCCGCACCGCTGCGGCGTCGTCAAACAGCCCGCCCACCACCAAGGCGTGCAGAGCAGCGTCGAACAGCGCCGGGTGCAGACCGAAGGAACCCGCCTGCGCCTGCTCGCCCCCTGGAAGGACGACCTCGGCCAGCACCGACTCACCGGACCGCCAGGCGGCACGCACACCCTGGAACACCGGGCCATAATCCAGCCCAGCCGCCGCCAGCTCCTCGTACAGCCCCTCCACGGTGACCGATTCGGCCTGCGCCGGCGGCCACGTCAGCGCCTCGGCCCCTTCGGGCAAAGCGGTCTCGTGCGTGAGCACACCGGCGGCGTGTCGGGTCCAGCCGGAATCGGCGGCACCGTCGGGTCGGGAATGGATCTCCACCGTGCGGTCCTCCGCGCCGACCTCGCCGGCCACGCTCACCTGGACCTGGACGGCTCCGCGCCCGGGTCCGGGAAGTACGAGCGGTGCCTCCAGGGTGAGTTCGGCCAACCGGCCGCAGCCAACCTGTTCGCCCGCGCGCAGGGCGAGCTCGACGAACGCGGTGCCCGGGAAGACGACCTGGCCGTGCACGGCGTGATCGGCCAGCCACGACTGGTCCGCGACGGAGAGCCGCCCCGTCAACACCACTCCCGCGCCCGACGCGAGCGACACCTCGGCGCCCAGCAGCGGGTGCCCGGTGGCGGTGAGCCCGGCCCCTGCGACATCGCCCGGTCCGCTCGGGCCGCTCGCCCAGTAGCGCTCGCGCTGGAAGCTGTAGGTCGGCAGTTCCACCGTACGAGCGCCCCACGTGGCGTACACCTCCGCCCAGTTGAGGGCGGTTCCATGTGCGTAAGCGGCGGCCAGCGCCGTGAACAGCGCTTCGGTCTCGTCGCGGTCACCCCGCAGGACGGGGACACCGAGGAGATCGACGGACTGCTGAGCCATTGCCGTCAGCACCCCATCAGGGCCCAGTTCCAGGAGCGTGGTGACACCTCGGTCGTGCAGGCACTGAACACCATCGGCGAAGCGGACGGCTTCGCGGACGTGACGGACCCAGTAGCCGGAGGTCTGGATCTCCTCCGGATCGGCGAGCCGCCCCGTCACATTGGAAATGACCGGAATCCGAGGCGCCTGGAAGGTCAGCTCTGCTGCCACGTCGGCGAACTCGTCGAGCATCGCGTCCATACGCGGCGAGTGGAAAGCATGCGAGACCGTCAGCCGCTTGACCCGACGACCCGCCTCACGCCACATCGCCTCCAGCTCCGCGACAGCATCCGCGTCCCCGGACACCACCACCGAGGTGGGCCCGTTGACCGAGGCAATGCCGACACGGTTCTCGTACGAGGCCAGAGCCTCCGCGATCTCGGACTCGTCCCCCTCGACGGCCAGCATCGCCCCACCAGCAGGCAACGCCTGCATCAGCCGACCCCGCGCGGCGACCAGCGTGCACGCGTCATCCAACGACAACACACCCGCCACATGCGCGGCAGCCAACTCACCGATCGAATGCCCGAGGAGATAGTCGGGCTTGACGCCCCACGACTCCAGCAACCGGAACAGGGCGACTTCGAGAGCGAACAGCGCCGCCTGCGTGTACACGGTCTGATCGATCGCGTCCCCGTCACCGAAGAGCACATCACGCAACGGACGCTCCAACGAGCCATCCATCCGCGCACACACCGCATCCAACGCATCCGCGAACACCGGGAACGCCCCATACAGCCCCCGGCCCATCCCGGCCCGCTGCGCCCCCTGCCCCGTGAACAAGAACGCCGACTTCCCCGGGCTCGCCACCCCTCTGACCACACCTGCGCCCGGCTCCCCCAGGTTCCGCAGGGCGTCGAGGAAGCCCTCGTGCGTTCCCGCGAGTACGACGGCGCGGTGTTCGAGCGCCGCGCGGGTCGTGGCGAGTGACAGACCGATGTCCTGGGGGCGCAGCGCCGGGTCGGCGGCGACGAACGCCGCCAGTCGTTCGGCGCGGGCCCGGAGTGCGACCTCGGAGTGGCCGGTGAGGACCCACGGCACCACGCTCGGCGGCGAGTTGAAGGTGTCCTGTGCCTCGACGGTCTCCGGCGTGGCCGGGGCCTGTTCCAGGATCACGTGCGCGTTGGTGCCGCTCACGCCGAACGCCGACACGCCGGCCCGGCGCGGCGCGGTGCCCTTCGGCCAGTCGCGGGCCTCCGTCAGCAGCTCGACCGCACCCGCCGCCCAGTCCACATACGGGGACGGCTCGTCCACGTGCAGCGTCCGGGGCAGCACTCCATGCCGCATCGCCATGACCATCTTGATCACACCGGCAACCCCGGAAGCGGCCTGCGTATGCCCGATGTTCGACTTGACCGAGCCCAGCCACAGCGGCCGGTCCGCCTCCCGCTCCTGACCGTACGTGGCAAGAAGTGCCTGCGCCTCGATCGGGTCACCCAGCTTCGTACCCGTACCATGCGCCTCGACCACGTCCACATCGGACGGGGCCAGCCCGGAATTGGCAAGGGCCTGACGGATGACGCGCTGCTGCGACGGACCATTGGGAGCGGTGAGCCCGTTGGACGCACCATCCTGGTTGACGGCCGAACCCCGCACGACCGCGAGCACCTGATGACCATTGCGACGGGCATCCGACAACCGCTCCACAAGCAGCACACCAACGCCCTCGGACCACCCGGTCCCATCGGCCGCCGCGGCGAACGCCTTGCAACGGCCATCGCCCGCGAGCCCACCCTGCCGGCTGAACTCGACGAACGCACCCGGAGTCGCCATCACCGTCACGCCTCCGGCGAGTGCGAGCGCGCACTCACCGTTTCGCAGTGCCTGCACCGCGAGGTGCAGGGCGACCAGGGAGGAGGAGCAAGCCGTGTCGACGGTGACAGCCGGGCCCTCCAGGCCGAAGGAGTAGGCGAGGCGGCCGGACATGACGCTCGCCGCACTACCGGTGGCGAGATGGCCCTCGCTGGCGTCCGAGGCGAAGGCGGTGAGGCGGTTGTAGTCCTGGCCGTTGGTGCCCGCGAAGACACCGGTGCGGCTGCCGCGCAGCGAGCGCGGGTCGATACCGGCCCGTTCGAAGACCTCCCAGCCGGTCTCCAGGAGCAGCCGCTGCTGCGGGTCCATCGCGACGGCCTCGCGCGGCGAGATGCCGAACAGGGCCGCGTCGAAGTCGGCGGCGTCCGTCAGGAATCCGCCCTCGCGGACGTAGGAGGTGCCGACCTTGTCCGGGTCGTCGTCGGTGTCGAAGAGCGTGGCCAGGTCCCAGCCGCGGTCGGTCGGGAAGCCGCCGAGGGCGTCCGTACCGGAGTCGAGCAGCCGCCACAGGTCCTCCGGCGAGGCGACCCCGCCGGGGAAGCGGCAGCTCATGCCGATGATGGCGATCGGCTCGTCGGCGCCGACGGCCGGCGGGCCCGCCGGAGCTGCCTCCGTGGCGTGCGTCGAGCTGGAGTCCTCGGCCAGCCGCCCGGCCAGGTGCGCGGCGAGCGCGGCGGCGGTCGGGTAGTCGAAGACGAGGCTCGCGGCCAGTCGCAGGCCGGTCGCGGCGGTCAGCCGGTCGCGGAGTTCGACGGCGGTCAGCGAGTCGAAGCCGAGGTCCTTGAAGGGGCGTTCGCCGTCCACGGCGCCGGGGTCGGTGTGCCGCAGCACGGCCATGGTCTCGGCCCGCACGAGTGCGGACGTCTCGTGCAGCCGCTCGGCCGGGGAGAGCCCGGCGAGGCGGCGTTCGAACTCGGAGTCCGGCACCTGACCCGGGCCGTCCTGGGCGGCGGTGTGCGCGGCCGCTTCGGGGAGGGCCGAGAGGAAGGAGCTGGGCCGGGCGGAGGTGTAGGCAGGGGCGAAGCGGGTCCAGTCGACCCCGGCCACGGTGAGCGTGGTCTCGTCGCCGTCCAGGGCCCGGGCGAGCGCGGACACGGCCAGTTCGGGGCGCATGGGGAGCAGGCCGCGGCGGGTGAGGTAGTCCTCGGCCTCGGCGGTGTCGGCCAGCATGCCGGCCTCCGCCCAGGGACCCCAGGCCACGGAGGTGGCGGTGAGACCACGGGCGCGGCGGGCCTGTGCCAGCGCGTCGAGGGCGGCGTTGGCGGCGGCGTAGGCGGCCTGGCCAGCGCTCCCCCAGATGCCGGAGATGGAGGCGAACAGCACGAACGCGTCCAGCTCGGTGTCGGCCAGCAGCTCGTCCAGGTGTACGGCTCCGGCCGCCTTCGCCCGTACCACTTGCGCGAACTGCTCGGGCGTGGTGTGCGCGAGCGGCCGGGTGTCGACGAGACCGGCGGCGTGCACCACGGCGGTGACCGGGTGCTGCCGGAGCAGGGCGGCGAGCGCTTCGCGGTCGGACACGTCACAAGCCACTGCGAGGGCCTCGGTACCGGCCTCGGCCAGCTCCGCCACCAGGTCGGCGGCGCCCGGCGCAGCGGGGCCGCGGCGGCTGGTGAGCAGCAGTCGGCGCACGCCCTGTCCGGCGAGCCAGCGGGCCACGTGGCCGCCCAGCGCACCGGTGCCACCGGTGATGAGTACGGTGCCGTCGGCCCGCCAGACCGGCTGCGCGGCCTTCGTGCGGGCGGAGGCGCCTGGCACGGCGCGGCGCAGCCTGCGGCCGAAACTGCCGGAGCCGCGGATCGCGACCTGGTCCTCAATGGTGTCGGCGGCCAGCGCGGCCACGAACCTGGGAGCGGTGCGGTCGTCCAGCAGTGCGGGCAGGTCGATCAGTCCGCCCCAGCGCTGGGGGTACTCCAGCGCGGCGACCCGGCCGAGACCCCATACCTGGGCGCCTGCGGGGTGCGTCAGCCGGTCGGAGCAGCCGACGGACACCGCGCCCCGGGTGAGGCCCCGGACGGGGGCGTCGATCCCGGCGTCCTCCAGGGCCTGGAGGAGCACGAGCAGGTCGGCGGCGCCCAGGAGCGAAAGCACTCCGGTCGGCTCTGCTCCGGGCCGCTCGCCCACGATGCCGGCCAGTGCGTCCCGGCCGATGCCTTCCGGAACGGTCAGGACCTCGGTCCCGGCCCCGCCTTCGCGCAACGCGTCGACGACGTCCGCCGCATCGGCCCCTTCCGGGACCACCATCAGCCAGTGGCCGTCCACAGTTGCCCGGCCTTGGGCGGGCAGCGCCTGCCAGCCCACCCGGTAGCTCCAGCCGTCCACGGCCGCCTCGTCACGACGGCCGCGCCGCCACGCGGACAGCGCGGGCAGCAGGGCGCCGAGTCCGTTGCCGGCCTCGTTCGCGTCGAGCCGCAGCTCCGCTGCGAGTGCCGTCAGGTCCTCGTTCTCGACCGCGGCCCAGAACCCTTCCTCGGATTCGTAGGCGCTGCTCTCCGCCCCTGCCGCCATGGAAGGTGTGGACGGGTCGAGCCAGTACCGCCGACGCTGGAACGGGTACGTCGGCAGATCGATCCTGCGTCCCTGCCAGTCCGCGAACACCGCCTTCCACTCCACCGGCACACCGCGCACGTGTGCCCCGCCGACCGCCTCGACGAGCGCACGCACCTCGTCGCGGTCGCCGCGCAGCACGGGAAGCGCCGCGGTGTCGACGCTCTGCCGGGCCATGGCGGAAAGGACGCCGTCCGGGCCGAGCTCGACGAGCGTGGTCACGCCCTGATCGGTCAGGTAGCGGACACCATCGGCGAAGCGGACGGCCTCGCGGACGTGACGCACCCAGTAACCCGGGGTCCGGATCTCGTCCGCGTCGGCAAGCTTCCCGCTCACGTTGGAAACAATCGGAATACGCGGGGCATGGAAGACCAGCTCTCCCGCCACAGCAGCGAATTCGTCGAGCATCGCGTCCATACGCGGCGAGTGGAAAGCATGCGAGACCGTCAGCCGCTTGACCCGACGACCCGCCTCACGCCACACAGCCTCCAGCTCCGCGACCGCATCCGCGTCACCGGACACCACCACCGAGGTGGGCCCGTTGACCGCCGCAATGCTGATGCGGTTCTCGTACGGGACGAGGGCCTCGGCGATCTCGGACTCCTCGCCCTCGACGGCCAGCATCGCCCCACCAGCAGGCAACGCCTGCATCAGCCGACCCCGCGCCGCCACCAGCGTGCACGCATCATCCAACGACAACACACCCGCCACATGCGCGGCAGCCAACTCACCGATCGAATGCCCCAGCAGGAAATCAGGGGTGACACCCCACGACTCCATGAGCCGGAACAGCGCCACTTCCAGCGCAAAAAGCCCCGCCTGCGTGTAAACGGTCTGATCGATCCACTCCCCGTCACCGAAGAGCACATCACGCAACGGACGCTCCAACGAGCCATCCATCCGCGCACACACCGCATCCAACGCATCCGCGAACACCGGGAACGCCTCATACAGCCCCCGGCCCATCCCGGCCCGCTGCGCCCCCTGCCCCGTGAACAAGAACGCCGTCTTCCCCGGGCTCGCGAGCCCACTCACCACACCGCCACCGGTACGCCCGGCCGCGACGTCCGCGAGGCCCCTGCGGAAGTCGTCGGCGTCCGAACCCAGCACCACCGCCCGGTGTTCGAGCGTGGCACGCGTGGTGGCCAGGGAGACCGCGACGTCGGCAAGCGGCCACTCCGGCACCCCGCTCAGCAGGGCCCTCAGGCGCTCCGCCTGCTGCCGCAGCGCGGCCTGCGACCGGCCCGAGAGCAGCCACGGCAGTACGGGGGCGGCCCGAACGACGTCCGTCCTCGGCGCGACCGGCTCGTCCGCCGGTGCCTCTTCCAGGATCGTGTGCACGTTGGTTCCGCTGATACCGAACGACGACACACCTGCCCGACGCGGCCGGCCACCGGCCTCCCAGGCTCGGTTCTCCGTAATCAGTTCGACCGCACCCGCCAACCAGTCCACGTGCGACGACGGCGCGTCCACATGCAGGGTCCTGGGCAGCACGTCGTTCCGCATCGCCATGACCATCTTGATCACACCGGCAACCCCGGAAGCGGCCTGCGTGTGGCCGATGTTGGACTTCAGCGAGCCCAGCCACAGCGGCCGGTCCGCGTCCCGCTCCCGGCCGTACGTGGCGAGGAGAGCCTGAGCCTCGATCGGGTCACCGAGCCGGGTGCCCGTGCCGTGGCCCTCGACGGCGTCCACGTCGGCGGACGTCAGTCCGGCGCCGGTCAGGGCGGCACGGATGACGCGCTGCTGGGAGGGGCCGTTGGGGGCGGTCAGGCCGTTCGAGGCCCCGTCGGAGTTCATGGCCGAACCCCGTACGACCGCGAGCACGTCGTGCCCCTTGCGGCGGGCCTCGGAGAGCGGTTCCACGAGCACCACGGCGACGCCCTCGGACCAGCCCGTACCGTCGGCGGCCTCGGCGAACGGCTTGCAGCGGCCGTCCGCCGCCAGCCCGTCCTGCTTGCTGAACTCGGTGTACGCGATCGGCGTCGTCAGCACGGCCACACCGCCCGCGAGCGCGGACGTGCACTCGCCGTTGCGCAGTGCCTGGACGGCGAGGTGCAGGGCGGCCAGCGACGACGAGCACGCCGTGTCCACGGTCACCGCGGGGCCTTCGAGCCCGAAGGCGTAGGCGACGCGGCCCGAGATGACACTGTTGGCGCTGCCGGTCAGGAGGTGGCCGTCCACCTCGTCGGAGTGCTGGGACCCGGTTCCGTAACCGGAGTTGGAGGCGCCGATGAACACGCCCATCTGCTCGCCGCGCACCGACCGGGGGTCGATGCCGCCGCGCTCGAACGTCTCCCACGCGGTCTCCAGGAGCACCCGCTGCTGCGGGTCCATGGCGAGAGCCTCGCGCGGGGAGATGCCGAAGAGTTCCGCGTCGAAGTCGGTGGCGTCGTGCAGGAAGCCGCCGGTCCGTGCGTACGAGAGATCCTCGCCGGCGAGATCCCAGCCGCGGTCCTCGGGGAAGTCGGAAATTCCGTCGGTGCCGGACACGACGAGCTCCCACAGCTCCTCCGGGGAGGAGACGCCGCCGGGGAGCCGACAGCTCATGGCGACGATCGCGATCGGTTCGTCCACGGCTGCCGGGGCAAGGGGCGCCCGCGCGGCGGAGGTATGCTCCGCCTCCGCGGCCGGCGCCTCCAGCGCGGCCAGCAGTTCGGCCAGGTGGCCGGTCAGTGCCTCGATGCTCGGATGGTCGAAGACCAGCGTGGCGGGCAGGGGGAGGCCGGTGTCCGCGATCAGGCGGTTGCGCAGTTCGACTCCGGTGAGGGAATCGAAGCCAAGGTCCGCGAAGGACGTCGTGGTCTCGATGGCGCCGGGGTCCGGGTAACCGAGCACGCCGGCCACCTGGTCGCGTACGAGGTCGCGCAGGTGCCGGGACCGCTCGGCCGGCGAGATCAGGGAGATCCGTCGGCGCAGCCGGTCGGCGGGCGAGTCGCCCGTACCGTCACCCTGTACGTGGTCCTCGCCCCCGGCGACGGCCGCCGGGATCTCGGCGAACAGCCTGCTGGGGCGTGCAGCGGTGAACACTTCGGCGAATCGCGCCCAGTCCACGTCGGCCACGGTCACGCAGGGGGACGACGCGTCGCGCCCGGAGGTCCCGTGCCCGGAGATCTCACGTCCGACTGCCTGGCCCAGTGCCACGACGGCGAGCTCCGGCGGCAGGGCCCGCAGCCCCCGGCGGCGCAGGTAGTCGGCGGCCTCGCCTCGGGCGGCCATGCCCGCGTCGGCCCACGGCCCCCAGGCGATGGCGGTCGCGGCCAGGCCGCGTGCCCTGCGGCTCTCCGCGAGGGCGTCGAGGGAGGCGTTGGCGGCGGCGTAGGCGGCCTGGCCTCCGCTGCCCCACACTCCGGCGATGGAGGAGAACAGCACGAAGGCGTCGAGGGGCAGGTCGGCCGTCAGCTCGTCGAGGACGAGGGCGGCACGCACCTTGCCGTGGAAGACCGTCTCCAGGCCTTCCGGCCGCAGCGCGTCGATCTCGTTGTCGTCCACGACGCCCGCGGCGTGGACGACGCCGGTCAGCGGGTACGTGTCCGGGATCGCCGCCAGGACGGCGGCCATGGCCTCGCGGTCGGCCGCGTCGCACGCGACGGCCACGGCCTCCGCGCCCAGCTCGGCCAGTTCCGCGATCAGTTCGGAGGTGCCCGGGGCGTCCGGGCCGCGCCGGCCGGTCAGTACGAGGCGCTGGGCACCCCGCTGGGCCAGCCAGCGGGCGACCTGCCCGCCGAGCGCACCCGTGCCGCCGGTGATCAGAACGGTGCCGTGCGGCTGCCACTCCTCGCGCCCGGCTCCGGCCCGGGTCCGCGGCACCGGCCGCAGCCGGCGCCCGAAGACGCCCGAGCCGCGCAGCGCGAGCTGGTCCTCGCCCGAGCCGCCCGCGAGCACCGCCGCCAGCCGGGCGGCGGCCCGGTCGTCCAGCACCTCGGGCAGGTCGACGAGACCGCCCCAGCGGCGCGGGTGCTCCAGCGCCGCCACCCTGCCCAGGCCCCACACCTGCGCCTGCTCCGGCCCGGGGGCCGGATCCGCGTGCCCGACGGACACCGCGCCGCGGGTCAGGCACCAGAGCGGGGCGTCGATGCCCGCGTCGCCGAGGGCCTGGAGAAGCACGAGGGCCCGGCCGACGGGATCCGTACCGTCGACCGCGGGCACGGGAGCAGCGGTCGGAAGAGAGACGACACCGGTGAACGGGAGGTCCCTCTCAACCGCCTCGGCCAGCCGCTGCGCGAGAGCGGCGCGTTCGCCGTCCCCCGCGACGGTGACGGCCTCGGCGCCCGCGTCCCGCAGGACGCGTGCCACCGTTTCGTCGTCGGACGTCTCCGGGCCCGTCACGATCAGCCAACGTCCGCCGCCCACTGTGCCGGACACGTCGGTCAGGGGCCGCCACACGATCTCGTACGACCAGCTGTCGACGGTCGCCCGGTCCTGCCGCCCGCGCCGCCAGGCGGACAGGGCCGGCAGCACGGCGTCGAGCCCACTGCCCGCATCCACTCCCAGGGTGTCGGCCACCGAACCCAGGTCCTCGGACTCCACCGCCGCCCAGAAGGTGGCCTCGGCGGCGTCGGCGGAGGTCGGCTGTGCTTCGTGGGCGGCACCCTCCAGCCAGTAGCGCCGACGCTGGAAGGCGTACGTGGGGAGGGCGACCTTGCGTGCGCCGTACGGGGTGAAGAACGCGTCCCAGTCGACGGGGGTGCCGTGCACGTGGACACTCGCCAGCGCGGTGAAGAGCGTTTCGGTCTCGTCGCGGTCGCCGCGCAGGGCGGGAACGGCGACGAGGTCGGCGGTCTGCTGGGCCATGGCCGACAGCACTCCGTCCGGGCCGAGCTCGACGAGCGTGGTCACGCCCTGCGCACTCAGGTACCGGATGCCGTCGGCGAAACGGACGGCCTCGCGGACGTGACGTACCCAGTAGTCCGGGGTGCGGATCTCGTCGGGGTCGGCAAGCTGCCCGCTCACGTTGGAGACGATCGGGATCCGCGGCGCGTGGAAGGTCAACTTACCGGCCACCGCAGCGAATTCGCCGAGCATGGCGTCCATGCGCGGTGAGTGGAAGGCGTGCGACACCGTCAGCCGCTTGACCCGCCGACCCGCCTCGCGCCACCCGGTCTCCAGCTCCGCGACGACATCCGCGTCTCCGGAGATGACCACGGAGGTGGGCCCGTTGATCGCGGCGATGCCGACACGATTCTCGTACGAGGCCAGAGCCTCCGCGATCTCGGGCTCCTCGCCCTCGACGGCCAGCATCGCCCCACCGGCAGGCAACGCCTGCATCAGCCGACCACGCGCCGCCACCAACGCGCACGCGTCGTCCAGCGACAACACCCCGGCAACGTGCGCGGCAGCCAGCTCACCGATCGAATGACCCAGCAGGAAGTCAGGGGTGACTCCCCACGACTCCATGAGCCGGAACAGGGCCACTTCAAGGGCGAAGAGCCCCGCCTGCGCGTAAACCGTCTGATCGATCCACTCCCCGTCACCGAAGAGGACCTCCCGGACCGGCCGCTCCAACCAGGAGTCCAACCGCTCCGCCACCGCGTCCAACGCCCCCGCGAAGACGGGGAACGCCGCGTACAACTCGCGACCCATCCCGGACCGCTGCGCCCCCTGGCCGGAGAACAGGAATCCCGTCTTGCTGTGGGTCGCCAGGCCCGTCACAGCGCCCTGACCGCCCTCGGCCAGCGCGGCCAGTGCCGCCAGCAGCTCCGCGCGGTCGGCCGCGACGATCGCGGCACGGTGTTCCAGCACCGTCCGGGTGGTGGCCAGCGACTCGGCGCCGTCGAGGAGGTTCAGGTCCTCGTGGTCCGCCACGAACGACCGCAGGCGACCGGCCTGGGCACGCAACGCAGCCTCGGACTTCGCGGAGAGCAACCACGGCAGGCGCGCCGGAGCGGGCTGCACGGGCGGCGCTGCCGGTGCGGATTCCTGCTGCCCGGGCTGCTCGATGATGACGTGGGCGTTGGTGCCACTGACGCCGAACGACGACACACCTGCCCGGCGCGGCCGGCCCTCCGCCTCCCACGGACGGTTCTCGATGAGGAGTTCCACGGCACCCGACGCCCAGTCGATGTGCGGGGAGGGCTGGTCGGCGTGCAGGGTCTGCGGCAGGACGCCGTGGCGCATGGCCATGACCATCTTGATGATGCCCGCGACACCGGCGGCGGACTGTGCGTGCCCGATGTTGGACTTGATCGAGCCGAGCCACAGCGGCCGGTCCGCGTCGCGGTCCTGCCCGTATACGGCAAGGAGCGCCTGGGCCTCGATCGGATCGCCCAGCGCCGTACCGGTGCCGTGCGCCTCGACCACGTCCACCTCGGCGGGTAGCAGCCGGGCGTTGGCGAGGGCCTGGCGGATGACGCGCTGCTGGGACGGGCCGTTGGGGGCGGTCAGCCCGTTGGACGCGCCGTCCTGGTTGATCGCCGTACCCCGCACCACCGCGAGGACCTGGTGCCCGCGTCGCCGGGCGTCCGACAGCCGCTCCACCAACAGCATGCCCGCTCCTTCGGCCCAGCCGGTGCCGTCGGCGTCGGCCGAGAAGGACTTGCAGCGGCCGTTCGCCGCGACACCGTTCTGCCGGCTGAACTCGGTGAAGATACCCGGCGTCGCCATGACCGTGGCACCACCGGCGAGAGCCATGTCGCACTCACCGGAGCGCAGCGCCTGCACAGCGAGGTGCAGGGCGACCAGGGAGGACGAGCACGCGGTGTCGACCGTCATCGCCGGGCCCTCCAGCCCGAAGGTGTACGCGATCCGGCCCGACGCCACGCTGGTCAGCGTGCCGGTGAGCAGGTGTCCCTCGACCTCGCCCCGAGCGTCGGCGGAGGCCGGTCCCACGCCGTAGTTCGAGGCGGCGGCGCCGATGAAGACGCCGGCCTGCTCGCCACGCATCGACAGCGGGGCGATGCCCGCCTGCTCCAGCGCCTCCCACGAGGCCTCCAGCAGCAGCCGCTGCTGCGGGTCCATCGCCAATGCCTCGCGCGGCGAGATCCCGAACAGCTCCGCGTCGAACTCGCCCACGTCGTAGAGGAATCCGCCCTGTCGGGTGGACGACGTGCCGGCCTGGCCGGTCTCCGTGTCGAAGAGTGCGGTGAGGTCCCAGCCGCGGTCGGTGGGGAAGTCCCCGACCGCGTCCGCGCCGGACTCCACGAGCCGCCACAGGTCCTCGGGGGACGTGACGCCTCCCGGGAACCGACAGCTCATGCCGACGATCACCACCGGATCGTCGTCCAGCGGCACGGCGACCGCCGACCGCACCGCTGCGGCCGCGTCCGCTCCCACCAGTTCATCGCGCAGATACTCAGCGAGCGCGGCGGGGGTGGGGTGGTCGAAGACGAGGGTGGCGGGCAGCCGCAGGCCGGTGGCGGCATTGATGCGGTTGCGCAGCTCCACCGAGGTCAGCGAATCGAAGCCCAGCTCCTTGAACGCACGGCCCGGCTCGAGAGCGTCACCCGACGCATGGCCGAGCACGGCCGCGACCTCGCCGAGCACCAGGGCGATCAGCTGACGCTCCTGCTCTGCGGCCGAGAGGCCCGCCAGCCGCCCTGCGAGCGACGAACCGTCCGCCCCGGCCGCCGCCAGCACACGCCGCAGCGGTGTCCGGACCAGTCCCCGGAACAGTGCCGGCACCTCGGCGTACCCCTTCACCCCTGCCAGGTCAAGTCGCATCGGCACGAGGTGCGCGGAACCCACCCGGTGGGCGGCATCGAACAGCGCCATGCCCTGCTCGTCGGAAAGAGCCCCTCCGATGCGGGCGAGGTCGGTGGCGCTGAGGTGACCACTGATGTCGCTGGCACGGCCCCACAGGCCCCAGCCCAGCGACTGACCCGCCAGGCCGTGGGCCCGGCGGTGGTGGGCGAGGGCGTCGAGGACGGCGTTGGCGGCGGCGTAGTTGGCCTGACCGGCCGAACCGTAGCTCGCCGCGACCGATGAGTACAGCGTGAACATCGCCAGGTCGAGGTGAGCGGTGAGCTCGTGGAGCCCGAGGGCCGCGTCGGCCTTCGGCGCGAACACGGCGCCGACCCGGTCGGGCGTCATCGACGCGAAGACGCCGTCGTCGACTACACCGGCGGTGTGCACGACACCGGTCAACGGATACTCGGCCGGAATGCCGTCGAGCACAGCCGCCAGGGCGTCACGGTCCGAGACGTCACACGCCACCGCGACCGCCTCAGCCCCCAACTCCCGCAGCTCGGCGAGGAGGCCGGAAGCCCCCGGGGCATCCGCGCCCCGGCGGCTGGTCAGCACCAGATGGCGCACCCCGTACTCGGACACCAAATGCCGGGCCAGCAGACCACCCAGCGCACCCGTACCGCCCGTGATCAGAACCGTGCCATCACGGTCGAGAGGACGGGGGAAGGTGAGGACGTTCTTGCCGACGTGTCCGCCCCGGCTCATCAACCGGAACGCGGACACCGCCTCCCGCACATCCCACGCCCGAACCGGCAGCAGCGACAACTCACCCCGCTCGAACAAACCAACAATGATGGTGAGGATCTCACCCAACCGGTCCAGACCCGCATCGAAGAGATCAAACGCCCTATACGTGACCCCGTTCACAAAAGAGCCGGCATCACGAAGATCGGCCTTGCCCATCTCCACGAACCGACCACCCTCACCCAACAACCGGGCACTCGCGTCGATGTACTCCCCCGCCAAAGCATTGAGAACGACATCAACACCACCCGGAGCCGCCTCACGGAAGGCGTCCTCGAACGACAGATCACGCGAGGAAGCGATCCGCTCACGCGGGACCCCAAGACCCTCCACGACCGGCCACTTCGACACACTCGCCGTCGCAAACACCTCAGCACCAAGATGACGCGCGACCTGCACGGCAGCCATACCCACACCACCAGCAGCCGCGTGCACCAGCACCGACTCACCCGAGCGCAGACCACCCAGATCCACCAGCCCGTAGTACGCCGTCAAAAACGCCATCGGCACCGACGCAGCCTGCGCAAACGACCACCCCACCGGCACCCGCGCCACCAAACGCCGGTCGACCACCACCACCGGGCCAAAACCACCGTCAAAGAGACCGAAGACCCGGTCCCCGACCGCCAATCCCTCGACACCGGGACCGACCTCGAGGACCACACCCGCACCCTCAGAACCCATCAACGCAGTGGCATCCGGATACGAGCCAAGCGCAATCAGCACGTCACGGAAGTTCACTCCCGTCACACGCACACCGACCCGCACCTCACCAGGCGCCAGCGCAGAAAGCGTCACCGCAACCGGCGCAACATCCTCCAAAGCACCCCGGCCAGAACCCTCCAAACGCCACTGCTGCTCGCTGTCCGGAAGAGCCAGCACCGAAAGCGAGGACGCCCTCGCCAAACGCGGCGCCCACAACACACCATCACGCAACGCAAGCTGGGGCTCATCGACACTCAACACAGCAGCCAGCTGCTCCGCCGAAGGCTCCGCACCGTCAACGTCCACCAGCACCAGACGCCCCGGATGCTCCGACTGCGCCGAACGCACCAAACCCCACACACCAGCAGCAGCCAGATCCGTCACCGCACGGCCATCACCCACATCCACCGCACCACGCGACAACAACACCAACCGCGAACCCTCAAAACACTCCTGACCCAACCACCACTGAACAACCCCAAGAACACCACCCACACACTCACCAAACCCGCCAGACGACGACAACGACGGCAACCACACCGCCACATCCCCACCCGGCACACCCACCAACTCACCCAGCGCGCACAGCCCAACAGTCCCAGCAAAATCAGCGCTCTCGGGCACCACAACCCGAGCCCACTCCACCCCATACAACCCATCGACGTCCGCCTTCGCAGCCAGCTGCTGCGCCGACACCGACCGCAGCGTGAGCGAGTCCACTCGCGCGACCGGCGTGCCCGTGCCGTCGGCCAGCAGCAGCGAGAAGCCGTCCTGGCCCGCATCCGAGGAACGCGACAGCCGCACCCGCAGCGCGGTCGCCCCCACCGCGTACAGGGAGACTCCCTGCCACGCGAACGGCACTCCCGCCCGTCCCAGCAGCCCCGTCGGGTGCAGGGCAGTGTCCAGCAGAGCGGGGTGCAGTCCGTACAGGGCGGCGTCGCGCCGTACGCTCTCGGGGAGTTCGACCTCTGCGTACAGCTCGTCACCTGCCCGCCAGGCGGCACGGAGCCCCTGGAACACCGGGCCGTACCCGAAGCCCGCCTCCGCGGCTCGGGGGTAGAAGTCGGTGAGGTCGACGGGCTCGCCGCCGGCGGGCGGCCAGGCGGTCAGGTCGTCCGGTGCCCCGGCCGGGGCTGTGGTGTCGGAGGTCAGGAGACCGGTGGCGTGTCGTACCCAGGTCTCGTCGTCGCCCTCGGTGCGGGATTCGGGGCGGGAGTAGATCTCGACCGTGCGGGTGCCATCGTGCTGCGGTGCGCCGACGCCGACCTGGAGGTGCACAGCGCCGTTGCCGGGCAGGACCAAGGGGGCTTCGAGGGTCAGCTCGTCGAGCCGGAGACAACCGGCCTGCTCGCCCGCGTGCAGGGCGAGCTCGACGAACGCGGTGCCCGGGAAGACGACCTGGCCGTGCACGGTGTGGTCGGCCAGCCAGGGGTGCGTGCTCGTGGCGAGGCGGCCGGTGAGCAGTACGCCGTCGCCGGAGGCCAGGGTGACCGCCGCTCCAAGCAGTGGATGGTCGGCGGCGCCGAGTCCCGCGGCGGTGACGTCGCCGGTCGTGGGAAGGACGTCGGGCCAGTACGTCCGAAGGTCGAAGGCGTAGGTGGGGAGGTCCACCCGCTTGCCGCCGTACGGCTGCAGCAGCGCGGCCCAGTCGATCCGCGCACCGTGCGTGTGCAGCTGGGCGAGGGCGGTGACCAGTGCCTCGGATTCGTCGCGGTCGCCTCGCAGGGCGGGAACGGCGACGGCCGCGTCGGTGGCCGTCTGCTGAGCCATGGCGGACAGCACACCGTCCGGGCCCAGCTCCAGGAAGCGGCTGACGCCCTTGGCACGCAGGGTGCCGACGCCGTCGGCGAAGCGGACGGCGTCGCGGACGTGGCGCACCCAGTAGCCGGGGGTACGGATCTCCTTCGGGTCGGCGAGCTTCCCGGTCACATTGGAGACGATCGGAATGCGCGGGGCGTGGAAGGTCACCCCACCTGCCACAGCCGCGAACTCATCGAGCATCGCATCCATACGCGGCGAGTGGAAAGCGTGCGAGACCGTCAGCCGCTTGACCCGACGACCCTGCTCACGCCACCCGGCCTCAAGCTCCGCGACAACATCCGCGTCACCGGACACCACCACCGAAGCCGGCCCATTGACTGCAGCAATGCTCACCCGGTCTTCGTAAGAGGCCAGGGCCTCCGCGACCTCGGACTCCACACCCTCGACAGCAAGCATCGCCCCACCGGACGGCAACGCCTGCATCAACCGACCCCGCGCCGCCACCAACGCACACGCATCATCCAGCGACAACACACCCGCCACATGCGCGGCAGCCAACTCACCGATCGAGTGCCCCAGCAGGTAGTCCGGCGTGACACCCCACGACTCCAGCAGCCGGAAGAGGGCCACTTCCAGCGCAAAAAGCGCCGCCTGCGTGTAGACAGTCTGGTCGATCAGCTCCCCGTCACCGAAGAGAACCTCCCGAACCGGACGCTCCAGCTGCGAATCCAGCCGCTCCGCCACCGCATCCAACGCCTCCGCGAACACCGGGAACGCCCCATACAGCCCCGGCCCATCCCGGCCCGCTGCGCCCCCTGCCCCGTGAACAAGAACGCCGTCTTCCCCGGCACCATCGCACCGGTCACCACACCTGCCCCGGAACCACCCCCGGCGAGCTCCGCCAGCCGAACCAGAGCCGTCTCACGGTCCGGGGACAGCACCACCGCCCGGTGCTCCAGCACCGCCCGCGTCGTCACCAACGACAGCGCGGTGTCGACCAGTTCGCGGCCCCGCTGCCCCTGGTCGGCCGTCTCCAGCAGGTCGTGCAGCCGCTCGGCCTGGCCGAGCAGGCTGGCCGCCGACCGGGCGGACAGCAGCAGTGGTACGTACGGCAGCAGAGGGCCGGCAGCAGGCTGCTCGGCGTCCGGGGACTGCGCCGGCTCCGTGCTCTCCGTCGGCTCCGGGGCCTGCTCCAGAATGATGTGCGCGTTGGTACCGCTGACACCGAACGACGACACACCTGCTCGGCGCGGGCGGCCGTCGGCCTCCCACGCGCGGCTCTCGGTGAGCACCTCGACCGCGCCCGCCGTCCAGTCGATGAGCGGGGACCGCTCGTCGGCGTGCAGGGTGCGAGGCAGAACGCCGTGGCGCATGGCCATGACCATCTTGATGATCCCGGCGACACCGGAGGCGGCCTGGGTGTGACCGATGTTGGACTTGACCGAGCCGAGCCACAGCGGCCGGTCGGCCGGGCGGTCCTGACCGTACGTGGCGAGCAGCGCCTGCGCCTCGATCGGGTCGCCCAGCTTCGTACCCGTACCATGCGCCTCGACGGCGTCGATGTCGGCAGTGGTCAGGCCCGAATTGGCGAGCGCTTGGCGGATGACGCGTTCCTGGGAGGGTCCGTTGGGGGCGGTGAGCCCGTTGGACGCGCCGTCCTGGTTGACGGCGGAGCCCCGCACGACCGCCAGGACCTCGTGACCGTTGCGCCGGGCGTCCGACAGGCGCTCCACGAGCAGCACGCCGACACCCTCGCCCCAGCCGGTCCCGTCCGCGCCCGCGCCGAACGCCTTGCAACGCCCGTCCGGGGCGAGGCCGCGCTGGCGGCTGAACTCGACGAACGCCGTGGGCGTCGACATCACGGTGGCGCCGCTGGCGAGCGCGAGGGAGCACTCGCCCCGGCGCAGCGCCTGGATCGCCATGTGCAGGGCGACCAGCGACGACGAGCACGCGGTGTCCACGGTCACCGCGGGGCCTTCGAGGCCGAAGACGTAACTGATGCGTCCGGACATCACGCTGGCCGCGCTGCCGGTTCCCAGGTAGCCGTCGGAGACGTCCGGGTTGGCGAGCATCAGCGTGCTGTAGTCCTGGCCGTTGGTGCCGGCGAAGACTCCCGTACGGCTTCTGCGCAGCGACGTCGGATCGATCCCGGCGCGCTCGAACGCCTCCCAGCAGGTCTGCAGCAGCAGCCGCTGCTGCGGATCCATGGCGAGGGCCTCGCGCGGCGAGATGTCGAAGAGGCCAGCGTCGAACTCGGCCGCGTCCTCGAGGAACGCGCCCTCGCGCCCGTAGGACGTACCGCGCTTGTCCGGGTCGTCGTCGAAGAGCGTGCCCAGGTCCCAGCCCCGGTCGGCGGGGAAGTCCGCGACGGTGTCCACGCCCGAGGAGACGAGGTGCCACAGCGCGTCCGCGCTGCGCACTCCGCCGGGGAAGCGGCAGCCGATCCCGATGATCGCGATCGGCTCCGCCTCCCGCTCCTCCGCCTCGCGCAGGCGCTGCCTGGCTTGGCGGAGTTCGCCGGTCACCCAGCGAAGGTTCTCAACGAGCTTGTCTTCATTCTTTCGGCTGTCGCTCACCGGGAACCTTCTGCTGCGTCGGGTCAGGACTTTCCGAACTCGCTCTGGATGATCTCCAGGAGGTCATCCACCGAGGCTTCCTCGAGCTTGCTGTCCGCGTTCTCAGCGACCTTGGAGTTTTCCTGGTGCGGGACCTGGAGTCTGGACAGAATGCTCTCCAGCCGGGTCGCGAGAGCCTCCGCCTCGTCGCCTTCCAGCAGCTGTGCGGCGAGCGTCGACTCCAGGCGATCCAGCTCGGCGAGGATCGAGCCGGTGCCCGGGGGTGCCGGTTCCGGGGCGAGTCCGGCACTGAGGAACTCCGCGACCGCCGCCGGGGTGGGGTGGTCGAAGATCAGGCTGACCGGGAGGGTGAGTCCGGTCGCGGCGGACAGGGCGTTGCGCAGTTCCACGGCGGCCAGTGAGGTGAAGCCGAGGAAGCGGAACGGCCGTTCCGCGTCGATCTCGCCCGCCGAGCCGTGCCGCAGCACCAGCGCGGTCTCCTCCAGGACCAGGTCGAGGACGATCTGTTCGCCCTCGGGCCCGGCAGCCGCCGCCAGCTCCGCACGCAGGGCGGTGGCACGGGCGGGGCCCGTGTCCCTCCCCGTCTCCGGAGTCACGGCGCCGGCTTCCACGCCCGGTGCCCCCATCAGGTGTTCCAGCAGCGGAACCGGTCGTACGGCGGTCAGGCCCGGCGCGAGCGCCGCCCAGTCGATGTCCGCGACGGCCACCACGCAGTCGCGGTGGTCGACGGCCTGCCCCAGCGCGATGAGCGCCAGCTCGGGGTCCAGCGCACCGACCCCGGCCCGGTGCCCGCCGGTCGCGGCCACCTGCTCGTCCGCCATGCCGGCCTCGGCCCAGGGGCCCCACGCGATGGATGTCGCGGCGAGTCCGCGGGCCCGGCGCTGTTCGGCGAGGCTGTCCAGGTAGGCGTTGGCGGCCGCGTAGTTGGCCTGGCCCGGGTTGCCGAGCATGCCCGCGAGGGAGGAGAAGAGCACGAAGGCGTCGAGGTCCATGCCTTCGGTGAGCGCGTCCAGGTGCGCGGCGCCCATCGTCTTCGCGGACAGGACGGAGGAGAGCCGCTGCGGCGTCATCGCGTCCACGATGCCGTCGTCCACGATGCCCGCCGCGTGCACCACCGCGGTCAGCGGGTGTGCGGCCGGAATCGCCTCGAGTACGGCCGCGAGCGCGTTCCGGTCGGCCACGTCGCAGGCCACCACGGTGGCCCGCGCACCGCGCGCGGCAAGGTCCGCCACCAGTGCGTCGGCCCCTGGTGCGGCAGGTCCACGTCGACTCGTCAGGACGAGTCGCTGCGCACCCCGGTCGGCCAGCCAGCCGGCGACACGGGAACCGAGCGCACCGGTGCCTCCGGTGACGAGGACGGTCCCGGACGGCTGCCAGGGCCGCGTGCCGTCCGCGGAATCCGTGGGCCTGGCGGACGGCTCCGCCTCCACGGAGGACTCGGTGTCCACGGGCCGCGCGGTCGGCCGGTCGTCGGCCAGCGGGTCGCGCAGCAACCTACGAGCGAGGACTCCCGTGCCGCGGATCGCCACCTGGTCCTCGGTGCCGTCGGCGAGGACCGCTACCAGGCGTGCGGCGGTCCGGTCGTCGACCGGGCCCGCCACCGTCCCGTTCGCCGGCTCCGGCAGGTCGATCAGCCCTCCCCACAGGCGCGGCTGTTCCAGCGCGACGACTCGGCCGAAGCCCCACACTTGCGACTGCGCCGGAGCGGTGAGCACGTCGGCCGCTCCCACGGACACGGCGCCACGGGTCAGGACCCACAGCGGCCCGTCGACCTCGGCGTCGGCCAGTGCCTGGACCAGGGTCGCCGTCGACGTGAGGCCGGCGGCAGCGCCCGGGGCCCGGGAGTCCGGCGTCTCGTCCTGGGCGATCGTGGACAGCACTCCGGCGATCCCGCCGGCGCCGGCCGCGGTGCGCAGCCGGGCGGCGAGCACGGAACGCTCCTCACCGGCGGGCACCTCGATGCGGTCGGTACGGGCACCCGCCCTGCCCAGGGCCGCCGCCAGGTCCTCGTACGCCCGGTCCTGGCCGGCCGCCCCCACGGCCGTGGCGATCAGCCACGTCCCGGACAGCGAGGCCGTTTCCGTGTCCGGGACCGGGGTCCAGGACACGCGGTAGCGCCAAGCGTCGAGGGCGCTCGACCCGCTGGGATAGGGCGGCAGTTCGGGCCAGTAGCGGCGGTGTTCGAAGGCATACGTGGGCAGGTCGACGCGTCGGCCGCCCCAGCCGTCGAACACCGAGCTCCACCGGACCCCGGCCCCTCGTACATGGGCCTGTGCGACGGCCGTGAGGATCGTCGCGGTGTCGTCGCGGTCGACGCGCAGGGCGGGGGCCGCGTGGAGGTCGACGGTCTGCTGGGCCATGGCGGAGAGGACTCCGTCGGGGCCGAGCTCGATGAGCGTGGTGACGCCCCGGTCGTGCAGGTACTGGACGCCGTCCGCGAAGCGGACCGCTTCGCGGACATGGCGGACCCAGTATTCGGGGGTCTGGATCTCGTCGGCGTCGGCAAGCTTGCCGGAGACGTTGGAGACGATCGGGAGCCTCGGAGCCTGGAAGGTCATCCCACGTGCCACGGAAGCGAATTCGTCGAGCATCGCGTCCATGTGCGGCGAGTGGAAGGCGTGCGAGACCGTCAGCCGCTTGACCCGACGACCCGCCTCACGCCACATCGCCTCCAGCTCCGCGACGGCATCGGCGTCCCCGGACACCACCACCGAAGCAGGCCCGTTGACCGCCGCGATGCTGATTTTCGTCTCGTAGGGCAAGAGGGCTTCGGCCGCCTCTCCCTCGGTGGCCTCCACAGCGAGCATGGCCCCGCCGACGGGCAGCGCCTGCATCAACCGACCCCGCGCGGCGACCAGCGTGCACGCATCATCCAACGACAGCACACCCGCCACATGCGCGGCAGCCAACTCACCGATCGAATGCCCGAGAAGATAGTCGGGGGTGACACCCCACGACTCGAGGAGCCGGAAGAGAGCGACCTCCAGCGCGAACAGCGCCGCCTGCGTATAAACCGTCTGATCGATCCACTCCCCGTCACCGAAGAGCACATCACGCAACGAACGCTCCAACGAGCCATCCATCCGCGCACACACCGCATCCAACGCATCCGCGAACACCGGGAACGCCCCATACAGCCCCCGGCCCATCCCGGCCCGCTGCGCCCCCTGCCCCGTGAACAAGAACGCCAGCGGACCTCCTGCCAGGGCCGAGCCGCGCACCACCGCGGGCGCGGCCGAGTCGTCCGCCACGGCGGTCAGCCCGTCCAGGAAGCCGGTGGTCCCGGCCGCGATCACCACGGCCCGGTGGGTCAGCCGGGCCCGCGACGCGGCGAGCGACCAGCCGATGTCCACGGGCGCGAGGCCTTGCCGGTGGTTCTCTTCGCCGTCCTGGTCTCCTTCGGCCGCGGACCCGGCCGCGTACGACCGCAGCCGTCGTGCCTGTCCGCGCAGCGCCTCGTCGGATTCCGCCGAGAGGACCCAAGGCAGCACGCCCCGGTAGCCGGACTCCGGCGCCCTCTCCGGCACGGGTTCCGCTTCGGGCTGTTCGATGATCACGTGGGCGTTGGTGCCGCTGATACCGAACGACGACACACCCGCCCGGCGTGGCCGGTTCTCGGCCTCCCACGGCCGGTTCTCCGTCACCACCCGGACCGCGCCCGCCGACCAGTCGACGTGCGGCGAGGGCTCGTCCACGTGCAGGCTGGCGGGCAGCACTCCGTGCCGCATCGCCATGATCATCTTGATGACGCCGGCGACACCGGCGGCGGCCTGCGTGTGACCGATGTTGGACTTGACCGAGCCGATCAGCAGCGGCTCGTCCTGCGGCCGGCCCTGGCCGTACGTGGCGAGCAGGGCCTGCGCCTCGATCGGGTCGCCCAGCGCCGTGCCGGTGCCGTGTGCCTCGACCACGTCCACCTCGGCGGCCGACAGTCGCGCGTTGGCAAGAGCCTGCCGGATCACCCGCTGCTGCGAGGGACCGTTGGGCGCGGTCAGACCGTTCGACGCGCCGTCCTGGTTGACGGCGGAGCCGCGCAGTACGGCGAGGACATGGTGTCCGTTGCGCCGCGCGTCGGACAGCCGCTCCAGGACGAGCATGCCGACGCCCTCGCCCCAGCCGGTGCCGTCGGCGCCCGCCGCGAACGGCTTGCACCGCCCGTCGGCCGCGAGGCCGCGCTGGTGGCTGAACTCGGTGAACGCGTCCAGCGTGGACATCACCGTCACACCGCCCGCCAGCGCCAGCGTGCACTCGCCCTGGCGCAGCGCCTGGGCGGCCAGGTGCATGGCGACCAGGGACGCGGAGCACGCCGTGTCCACGGTCATCGCCGGGCCTTCCAGGCCGAACGCGTAGGAGAGCCGGCCGGACATGACGGCCGCCGAGTTCCCGGTGGCCAGGTGACCTTCGAGTCCGTCGTCGGTGGCCTTCGCGAGGAGCGAGATGTAGTCCTGGCCGTTCGTGCCGGCGAAGACTCCGGTGCGGCTGCCGCGCAGCGACGTCGGATCGATCCCGGCGCCTTCGAACGCCTCCCAGCTCGTTTCGAGCAGGAGTCGTTGCTGCGGGTCCATGGCGAGCGCCTCGCGCGGCGAGATGCCGAACAGCGCGGCGTCGAAGTCGGCCACCCCGGTGAGGAAGCCTCCACGGCGGGCGTAGTCCGCCCCGGCGTGTGCCCTCGGGTCCCAGCCGCGGTCGGCCGGGAAGTCCGCGATGGCGTCCACGCCCTGGATGATGAGCTGCCAGAACTCCTCGGGGTTGCGTACTCCGCCCGGGAAGCGGCAGCTCATGCCGACGATGGCGATGGCGTCGTCGGCCGCCGCACCGTCTCCGGATGCTTCGGCTTGCCTGCCTTGCGCGGGAGTCGCCTCCGTGCCCTCTGCCAGCTTCTCGCCCAGGTGTCCGGCGAGCGCGGCAGGGTTCGGGTAGTCGAAGACCAGGCTGGCCGGAAGGGCCAGACCGGTCGCGGCGGCCAGCCGGTTGCGCAGTTCCATGGCGGTCAGCGAGTCGAAGCCGGCGTCCCGGAACGCCCGGTCCTTGTCGATCACGCCCGCCGACGCGTGGCCGAGCACCGCGGCGGCCTGCTGCCGCACCAGTTCCTGGAGGAGCCGCTCGCTCTCGGCCACTCCCCCGGACGCGAGCCGCCGCCGCAGCTCCGCCGCCTGACCGCGGGCACTCGCGGCGCCGGTCCCGATGGACGCCGACTTCTGTTGCACCTGCGGCAGTTCGTCGAACAGTCGGCTGTCCCTTACCGCGGTGAAGCCGCTCACGAAGCGCGGCCACTCCATGTCGGCGATCGAGACCACCGTGTCGCCGCCGTCGACCGCGTGCCCCAGGGCGGTGATCGCCTGGGCCGGGGACATCGGCGTCGTACCGGCGCGCACCAGCCGCTGCACGAGGAGGTCGTCGTCGGCCATGCCGCCGTCGGCCCACGGGCCCCAGGCGAGGGACAGGGCGGGCAGTCCGGCGGCCCGGCGCTGCTCGGCCAGGGCGTCCAGGTGGGCGTTGGCCGCCGCGTAACCGGCCTGGCCCGGGTTGCCGAGGGTGCCGGTGAGCGAGGAGAACAGGACGAACGCGTCCAGGTCCGTCCCGCGCGTCAGCTCGTCCAGGTTGCGGGCGGCGATGGTCTTGGCCCGCAGCACCGGGGCGAGGCGCTCGGGCGTCAGCGCGCCCAGCACACCGTCGTCCAGATGTCCTGCCAGGTGGAACACGGCCGTGAGCGGCGCCTCCCCCGGCAGGTCCGCGAGCAGCGCGGCGAGCGCCTGCCGGTCCGCGGCGTCGCAGGCCACGACGGTGGCGGCGGTGCCGCGCTCGGCCAGCGCCGCGACGAGTTCGGCGGCACCGGGCGCGTCGGGTCCGCGACGGCTCGTCAGTACGAGGTGCCGCGCGCCCCGGTCGGCCAGCCAGTGCGCGACGTGCGCGCCGAGGGCGCCGGTCGCACCGGTGAGCAGTACGGTCCCGGACGGCTGCCAAGGCTCCGCCGCCGCGCCCGAGGGCAGCGGGGCCGGCCGCAGACGGCGTACGAACGTACCGGAGGCGCGTACGGCGACCTGGTCCTCGCCCGCATCGGCGAGAACCGCCACCAGGCGGGCCCCGGCCCGGTCGTCGAACACCTCTGGCAGGTCGACCAGGCCGCCCCACCGCTGCGGGTACTCCAGCGCGGCGACCCTGCCGAGCCCCCAGATCTGGGCCTGCGCGGGACTGCCGAGCGCGTCGGAGCGCCCCACGGAGACGGCTCCCCGTGTCACGCACCAGAGCGGAGCGTTCAGGTCCGCGTCGTCCAGTGCCTGGACGAGCAACAGGGTGCCTATCAGCGCGGCAGGCACGGCGCTTCCGTCGGTGCCGTACGGTGCGGACCCGGACGGCTCGCCGGAGCGTACATCGGTGAGGACGGACACCACACCGGCGACCTCTCCGGTCGCCCGCGCCGCCTCCCGCAGGCGCAGCGCCAGCCGCTCGCGGTCGTCCCCGGCACCCTCGATCTCCACCACGTCGGCCCCGCCGCGCCGGAGCGTGTCCCGGACGGAGGCGGCGAGGGCGTCTCCCCCACCCACCAGCAGCCACGTCCCGGAGAGCGAACCGGCCGGAACGTCCCCGGCCGGCTGCCAACCGACCCGGTGCCGCCACGCCTCCACCACGGACCGCTCCTGCCGCCCGCGGCGCCAGGAGGACAGCGCCGGCAGCACCTCGCTGAGCGGGGCGTCCCCACCCAGTCGCAGCGTGCCGGTCAGGGCCGCGAGGTCCTCGGAGTCCACGGCCTGCCAGAACTGGGCGAGCGCGGCGTCGCCCAGGACGTCCGCACCGGCACCTCCGACGGGCGCGTCGACCCAGTACCGCTCGCGCTGGAAGGCGTAGGTCGGGAGTGCGGCGACCGTACCGCTGTCACCGTCGCCCCGGCCGTACGGCTGAAAAACGGCGGCCCAGTCGACGGGGGTGCCGTGGGTATGGGCCGTGGCAAGGGCGGTCAGGACCGTTTCGGTCTCGTCGCGGCCGCCGCGCAGGACGGGGACCGCGTGGAGGTCGGCGGTCTCCTGGGCCATGGCGGACAGCACACCGTCCGGGCCGAGCTCGACGAGCGTCGTCACCCCCTGATCGGTCAGATACCGGACACCATCGGCGAAACGCACCGCCTCACGGACATGCCTCACCCAATAGGCAGGGGTCCGGATCTCCTCCGGGTCAGCGAGCGTGCCGCTCACATTGGAGACGACCGGAATCCGGGGAGCACGGAAATCCAGCCCCCCGGCCACCACGGCGAATTCGTCGAGCATCGCGTCCATGCGCGGCGAGTGGAACGCGTGCGACACCGTCAGCCGCTTGACCCGCCGGCCTTCGGCGCGCCACGCGGCCTCCAGCTCCGCGACGGCATCCGCGTCACCGGAGACCACGAGCGAGGTGGGCCCGTTGACCGCAGCAATGCTGACGCGACCCTCGTACGAAGACAGGACCTCGGCTATCTCTGACTCGATGCCCTCGACGGCGAGCATCGCCCCACCGGACGGCAACGCCTGCATCAGACGCCCCCGAGCGGCGACCAGGGTGCACGCGTCGTCCAGCGACAGCACCCCGGCGACGTGCGCGGCAGCAAGCTCACCGATCGAATGCCCCAGCAGGAAATCAGGAGTGACACCCCACGACTCCATGAGCCGGAACAGGGCCACTTCCAGCGCAAAAAGCGCCGCCTGCGCGTAAACCGTCTGGTCGATCAGCTCTCCGTCACCGAAGAGGACCCCCCGGACCGGACGCTCCAGCTGCGAATCCAGCCGCTCCGCCACCGCGTCCAACGCCTCCGCGAACACCGGGAACGCCGCGTAAAGCTCCCGGCCCATCCCGGCCCGCTGCGCCCCCTGCCCCGTGAACAAGAACGCCGTCTTCCCCGGGCCCGCGAGCCCACTCACCACTCCCGTCCCGGTACGGCCCTCGGCGAGATCCGCCAGCCCACGCCGGAGGCCGTCAGGGTCCGAACCGAGTACGACGGCCCGGTGGTCGAGCATCGCCCGGCCCGTCGCCAGCGCCCGTCCCACACGCACCGGAACCTGCTCCGGCTGCGCGTCGAGGAAGGCGAGGAGTCGCTGCGCCTGGGCCGACAGGGCCTCGGGTGAACCGGCGGAGAGGAGCAGGGGCAGGTGCTGCGGGGCCGGTGCGTCCGTGTCCGCAACGGGCTCCGGCTCCGGCTCCGGCTGCTCGATGATCACGTGTGCGTTGGTACCGCTGATGCCGAACGACGAGACGCCCGCCCGACGCGGCCTGTTCCCGGTCTCCCACGCCCGGTTCCCCGTCAGCAGCTCCACGGCGCCCGACGCCCAGTCGATGTGCGGCGAGGGCTCGTCCACGTGCAGGGTCCGCGGCAGGACACCATGGCGCATGGCCATGACCATCTTGATGATGCCGCCGACGCCTGCGGCGGCCTGGGTGTGGCCGATGTTGGACTTCAGCGAGCCCAGCCACAGCGGCCGGTCCGCGTCCCGCTCCCGACCGTACGTGGCAAGAAGTGCCTGTGCCTCGATCGGGTCGCCCAGTGCCGTACCGGTGCCGTGGCCCTCGACCACGTCCACGTCCGCGGCGGTGAGCCCGGAGGCCGCCAGCGCCTCGCGGATGACGCGCTCCTGGGAACGCCCGTTGGGAGCGGTGAGTCCGTTGGACGCGCCGTCCTGGTTGACCGCCGAACCCCGTACGACCGCGAGCACCTGGTGCCCCTTGCGGCGCGCGTCCGACAGCCGCTCCAGCAGCAGCACGCCCGCGCCTTCCGACCAGCCGGTGCCGTCGGCTCCGGCGGCGAAGGACTTGCAGCGCCCGTCCCTGGCGAGTCCGCGTTGCCTGCTGAACTCCACGAAGGTGTCCGGCTTCGCCATCACGGTGACGCCGCCGAGCAGCGCCATGTCGCACTCCCCGTCGCGCAGCGCGCGACTGGCCCAGTGCAGGGCGACGAGCGACGAGGAACATGCGGTGTCCAGCGTGACCGCCGGGCCCTCCAGCCCGAAGGCGTACGCGACCCGGCCCGACACCACACTGGCGGCGCTGCCCGTCGCGACGTACCCCTCCACGTCCTCGGGTACGGCGGCCATGCTCGACGCGTAGTCGTGGTACATGACCCCGGCGAAGACTCCGGTGCGGGTACCGCGCACCGACGTGGGGTCGATGCCGGCGCGTTCGAAGGTCTCCCAGGACAGCTCGAGCAGCAGCCGCTGCTGCGGGTCCATGGCGAGCGCCTCGCGCGGCGAGATCCCGAACAGCCCGGCGTCGAACCGGTCCGCGTCGTGCAGGAAGCCGCCCTCGCGGGTGTAGCTGGTGCCGGACCGGTCGGGGTCCGGGTGGAAGAGCCGCTCCAGGTCCCAGCCGCGGTTGACCGGGAACTCGGAGATCCCGTCACCGCCTTCGCGGACGAGCTGCCACAGCTCCTCGGGCGTGCGCACCCCACCGGGGTAGCGGCAGCTCATCGACACGATGACGATCGGGTCGTCGCCCGTGCCCGCGCTGGTGCGGGCCGGAGCGGCGGCGTCCTGGGGCGCGACGGCCGTACGTCCGGCCAGCTCACTGCGCAGGTACTCGGTCAGGGTCTCCGGGTTCGGGTAGCTGAAGACGAGGGTGGCCGGGAGCCGCAGTCCGGTCGCGGCGGCCAGCCGGTTGCGCAGTTCCACCGCGATCAGCGAGTCGAAGCCGAGGTCGGCGAAGGAGCGCCGGGGCTCGACCGCGCCGGAGGTGGCGTGACCGAGTACGTCCGCGACCTCCGTGAGCACCAGGTCGCCCACGAGGCGTGTCTGTTCCTGCTCGGTGAGGGCGGCAAGACGCTGGGCGAGCGCCGAACCGGACGGCAGGGAGCGGTCCTCGGCCCGGCGGCGCACCGGGCGTACCAGGCCGCGCAGCAGGGCCGCTCCTTCCAGGCCGCGCGGGGCGGCTGCCCCTGCGAGGTCCATGGCCATCGGTACGACGACCGCGCGGCCGGCGCTGGCGGACAGGTCGAACAGGGCCAGGCCCTGTTCGACGGAGAGCGCCCCGCCGAGTGCGGTGATCCTGGCCCGCTCGGCCCTGCCGAGCCGGGCGGCCATGCCGTCGTCGCCCGCCCACGGGCCCCAGGCCAGCGAGAGGGCGGGCAGCCCCTGGGCGCGCCGGTGCTGGGCGAGGCCGTCCAGGAGGGCGTTGGCGGCCGCGTAGTTGCCCTGGCCTGCGGTGCCGAATGCGGCCGAAGCCGACGAGAACAGGACGAACGCGTCCAGCGAGAGGTCTCTGGCCAGCGTCAGCTCGTGCAGGTGCAGCGCGCTGTCGGCCTTGGCCCGCAGGACGCGGTCCAGCCGCTCCGGGGTCAGCGAGTCGATCGTGCCGTCGTCCAGGACACCGGCCGCGTGCACGACCGCGCGCAGCGGGTGCTCGGCTCCGATCGTGTCGAGTACGGCGGCGAGCGCGTCCCGGTCGGATGCGTCGCAGGCCACCACGGCAGCCGTGTCCGCACCCAACTCGAGGAGTTCCTCCACGAGTTCGGCGGCTCCCGGGGCGTCGGGGCCCCTGCGGCCGGTGAGGACGAGGTGGCGGACGCCGTGTTCGGTCACCAGGTGGCGGGCCAGGTGTGCGCCGAGGGCACCGGTGCCACCGGTGATGAGAGTGGTTCCGGTAGCGCTCCGGCGGACGGACTCCCGGGCTGCGGGCGCGGTGCCCGCAGGCAGGGCCCGGACGAGCCGGGCGGCGTACAAGGTGCCGGATCGGAGGGCCAGCTGGGGTTCGTCGAGGGTGCGGACGCGGGCGAGGACGCCGGCGAGAACGTCGTCGCAGGCGCGGGCACTGTCCGAGTTCCCGTCCACGTCGAGCCACACGAACCGGTCCGGGTTCTCCGTCTGCGCACTGCGCACCAGTCCGGCCACGGCGGCACCCGCCAGGTCGATGACGTCGTCGCCGTCGCCGGTGGCCGTGGCACCCCGCGTCACTACGACCAGCCGGGACGCGGCGAACCGCGCCTCGCCCAGCCAGGCTTGCAGGAGCGCGAGCGCCTGGTGCGTACGGACATGGACGGCAGCGCCGTCCGACGGGCCCTCCTCGGTGAAGTCGGCGTACACGAGCGCCGGGAACGGCTCGTCCGGCCCGGCCGGGGGATCGAGAACGATCGCGCCCTCCGCGTCGAGACGTACCTCCGGAACCACCGCGTCGACCGCGAGCGCGGCCGACTCCGCGGGTGCCGTCTGCTCCACCCAGTCCACCGCGAACAGCGTGTCGGCGGTGCCCGCCCTGCCCACCTGAGCCAGCTGCTCGGCGGTCGCCGCGCGCAGGGTCAGCGAGGCGACCTCGGCCACGGGCCGCCCCAAGGCGTCCGCGAGGCGCAGCGCGACCTCGTCGGGCCCGACCGGCGTGATCCGGGCACGCAGCACGGAGGCGCCGGCGGCGTACAGGCTCACACCGGACCAGACGAACGGGAGCCGCGCGGCCCCCTCGGCGTTCCCACCGAGGGCGAGCGAGTGCAGCACGGCATCGAGCGCCGCCGGGTGGATCCCGGACCGCTCGGCCACCTGCCGGGCCGTGTCCGGCAGGACGACCTCGGCGAAGATGTCGTCGCCCGCGCGCCAGGCGGCGCGCATCCCCTGGAACACCGTTCCGTAGTCGAGGCCGCTCGCGGCCAGCCGCTGGTACAGGGTGTCGACGGCCACCGGCTCGGCGCCCTCGGGCGGCCACACGGCCGGCTCGAACGCCTCCGTGCCGACGACCCCTGCCGCCAGCGCACCGGCAGCGTGCCGGACCCACGTCCGCGCACCCTCGGGCCGGGAGTGGACGGTCAGCGGCCGGTCGTCGCCCTCGTCTCCGGATGCCACCCTGACCTGTACTTCGACGGTGCCCCGCTCGGGCATGACGAGCGGCGCCTCCAGGGTGAGTTCGGTCAGCCCTGCACAGCCGACCTGCTCGCCGGCGCGCAGCGCCAGTTCCAGGAACGCGGTGCCGGGGACGACCGCACGGCCGTGCACCTTGTGGTCGGCCAGCCAGCGGTGCGTGCCGGCGGACAGCAGCCCGGTCAGCACCACACCCTCGCCGTCGGCCAGGGACACGGCGCTGTCGAGCAGCGGATGCCCGAGCCCGGCACCGAGCCCACTGCCTGTCAGGCCGGAGCTCCAGTAGTGCCGACGCTGGAAGGCATACGTGGGCAGGGCGACGGTCCGCCCGGCGTACGGGGCGAGGACCGAGGCCCAGTCGACGGGGGTGCCGTGGGTATGGGCGGTGGCGAGGGCGGTGAAGAGCGTTTCGGTCTCGTCGCGGCCGTCACGCAGGGCGGGAACGGCGACGAGGTCGGCGGTCTGCTGGGCCATGGCGGAAAGGACGCCGTCCGGGCCGAGCTCGACGAGCGTAGTGACGCCTTGCCCGGTCACATACCGGACACCGTCGGCGAAACGTACGGCCTCGCGAACGTGCCTCACCCAGTACTCCGGGGTCTGGATCTCGTCCGGATCGGCAAGCTTGCCGGTGACGTTGGAAACCATCCGCAGCCGAGGCGCATGGAAGGTCAACTCCGCCGCCACTGCGGCGAATTCCTCGAGCATGGCGTCCATGCGCGGCGAGTGGAAAGCGTGCGAAACGGTCAGCCGCTTGACCCGCCGGCCTTCGGCGCGCCACGCGGCCTCCAGCTCCGCGACGGCATCCGCGTCACCGGAGACCACGAGCGAGGTGGGCCCGTTGACGGCGGCGATGCTGACGCGGTTCTCGTACGAGGACAGGACCTCGGCTATCTCTGACTCGATGCCCTCGACGGCGAGCATCGCCCCACCGGACGGCAACGCCTGCATCAGACGCCCCCGAGCGGCAACCAGGGTGCACGCGTCGTCCAGCGACAGCACCCCGGCGACGTGCGCGGCAGCCAACTCACCGATCGAATGACCCAGCAGGAAATCAGGAGTGACACCCCACGACTCCATGAGCCGGAACAGGGACACTTCCAGCGCAAAAAGCGCCGCCTGCGCGTAAACCGTCTGGTCGATCAGCTCCCCGTCACCGAAGAGGACCCCCCGGACCGGACGCTCCAGCTGCGAATCCAGCCGCTCCGCCACCGCGTCCAACGCCTCCGCGAACACCGGGAACGCCGCGTAAAGCTCCCGGCCCATCCCGGCCCGCTGCGCCCCCTGCCCCGTGAACAAGAACGCGAGGCCGCCGGACTCGGCCGTACCAAGCACCACATTGCTCGTCCGTCGGCCCTGCGCCAGCTCGGACAACGCCTGGGCGAAGCCGTCCGCATCCGAAGCCAGCACCACCGCGCGGTGCGACAGCGCGGTCCGCGTAGTGACCAGCGACCCGGCGACGTCGGCCAGGCCGAGGCCGTCACGGCTCGCCACGAACGTTCCCAGGCGGTCGGCCTGGGCGTGCAGCGCCTCCTCGGACCTGGCCGAGAGCAGCCACGGCAGCAGCCGGGGAGTGGCCTGCGCCGTCCTTCCGCTCTTCTCCTCCTGTACCGGCTCGGCGCCTTCGAGGATGACGTGGGCGTTGGTGCCGCTCACGCCGAACGACGACACGCCCGCCCGGCGCGGTCGGCCCTGCGCCTCCCACGGACGGTTCTCCGTCAGCAACTCCACAGCGCCCGACGCCCAGTCGATGTGCGGCGAGGGCTCGTCCACGTGCAGGGTCCGCGGCAGAATCCCGTGCCGCATCGCCATGACCATCTTGATCACGCCACCGATACCGGCGGCGGCTTGCGCGTGCCCGATGTTGGACTTCAGCGACCCCAGCCACAGCGGCTGGTCCGCCTCCCGCTCCTGGCCATAGGTGGCGAGCAGCGCCTGAGCCTCGATCGGGTCGCCCAGCTTCGTACCCGTGCCGTGCGCCTCGACCGCGTCCACGTCGACGGCCGAGAGTCGGGCATTGGCGAGGGCCTGGCGGATGACGCGTTGCTGGGAGGGGCCGTTCGGCGCCGTCAGCCCGTTGGACGCGCCGTCCTGGTTGACCGCGGTGCCACGTACGACCGCGAGGACCTGGTGGCCCTTGCGGCGCGCGTCCGACAACCGTTCGATCACGAGGACGCCCGCGCCCTCGGCCCAGCCGGTGCCGTCGGCGTCGGCGGAGAAGGACTTGCAGCGGCCGTCGGCCGCCACACCACCTTGCCTGCTGAACTCGGTGAAGATGCCCGGCTTCGCCATCACGTTGGCACCGCCCACGAGTGCCATGTCGCACTCACCGGAGCGCAGCGCCTGCACGGCGAGGTGCAGGGCGACGAGGGAGGACGAGCACGCGGTGTCGACCGTCATCGCCGGGCCCTCGAGACCGAAGGTGTACGCGATCCGGCCCGACGCCACGCTGGTCGACGTGCCCGTCAGGGAGAGGCCCTCGATCTCCGCCGGGAGCGGGCCGCCGAACCCGCCGTACAGCGAGTTGGCCACGCCCATGAAGACGCCGGCCTGCTCGCCGCGCAGCGACAGCGGGGCGATGCCCGCCCGCTCCAGCGCCTCCCAGGACGCCTCCATCAGCAGCCGCTGCTGGGGGTCCATGGCGAGGGCCTCGCGCGGCGAGATCCCGAACAGACCGGCGTCGAACTCGCCCACGTCATAGATGAAGCCGCCCTGCCGTGTGCTGGAGGTACCGGCTTCGCCGGACTCCACGTCGAACAGCGCGGGAAGGTCCCAACCACGGTCCGTCGGGAAGTCCCCGATCGCATCCGCACCGGACAGCACGAGCCGCCACAGGTCCTCGGGGGACTCCACCCCACCGGGGAACCGACAGCCCATTCCGACGATCACCACCGGATCGTCGTCCAGCGGCACGGCGACCGCCGACCGTACGGGCACGGCCGTTTCCGAACCGACGAGGTCGTCGCGCAGCCGCTCGGCCAGTGCGGCGGGGGTGGGGTGGTCGAAGACGAGGGTGGCGGGCAGCCGCAGGCCGGTGGCGGCATTGATGCGGTTGCGCAACTCCACCGAGGTCAGCGAATCGAAGCCCAGCTCCTTGAACGCACGGCCCGCCTCGATGGCCTCCCCCGACACATGGCCGAGCACGCCCGCGACCTCGCCCAGCACCAGAGCTGTCAGCTGACGCTCCTGCTCCGCAGCCGAGAGGCCCGCCAGACGACCGGCGAGCGACGAACCATCGCCATGGCCGGTGGCAGCGACCGTACGGCGCCTGGGCGCCCGCACCAGCCCGCGCAGCAACGCCGGAACCTCGGCCCGGTCCTTCAGTCCGGACAGGTTCAGCCGGACCGGCAGTACGTGCGCGGGGGCAGCGCCCAGCGCGGCGTCGAACAGCGCGAGACCGTCCGCTGTGGACAGACCTCCGCCCAGCTTCTCGATCCGGGCGAGATCGGCCTCGCTGAGGTGACCACTGATCCCGCTGACCTGCTCCCACAAGCCCCAACCCAGCGACTGACCCGCGAGGCCCCGGGCCCGACGGTGGTGAGCGAGGGCGTCGAGAACGGCGTTGGCGGCAGCGTAGTTCGCCTGACCGGCCGAACCGTAGCTCGCCGCGACCGACGAGTACAGCGTGAACATCGCCAGGTCGAGGTGAGCGGTGAGCTCGTGGAGCCCGAGGGCCGCGTCGGCCTTCGGCGCGAACACGGCGCCGACCCGGTCGGGCGCCATCGACGCGAAGACGCCGTCGTCGACTACACCGGCAGTGTGCACGACACCGGTCAACGGATACTCGGCCGGAATGCCGTCGAGCACAGCCGCCAGGGCGTCGCGGTCGGAGACGTCACACGCCACCGCGACCGCCTCAACCCCCAACTCCCGAAGTTCGGCGAGGAGGTCGGAAGCCCCCGGGGCATCCGCGCCCCGGCGGCTGGTCAGCACCAGATGGCGCACCCCGTACTCGGACACCAAATGCCGGGCCAGCAGACCACCCAGCGCACCCGTACCACCCGTGATCAGGACGGTGCCGTCGGCGTCCAGCCGTCGCGGCTGTGTCAGGACGTTCTTGCCGACGTGCCCGCCCCGGCTCATCAACCGGAACGCGGACACCGCCTCCCGCACATCCCACGCCCGAACCGGCAGCAGCGACAACTCACCCCGCTCGAACAAGCCCACAACGATGGTGAGGATCTCACCCAACCGGTCCAGACCCGCATCGAAGAGATCAAACGCCCTATACGTGACCCCGTTCACAAAAGAGCCGGCATCACGAAGATCGGCCTTGCCCATCTCCACGAACCGACCACCCTCACCCAACAACCGGGCACTCGCGTCGATGTACTCCCCCGCCAAAGCATTGAGAACGACATCAACACCACCCGGAGCCGCCTCACGGAAAGCGTCCTCGAACGACAGATCACGCGAAGAAGCGATCCGCTCACGCGGAACCCCAAGACCCTCCACGACCGGCCACTTCGACACACTCGCCGTCGCAAACACCTCAGCACCAAGATGACGCGCGACCTGCACGGCAGCCATACCCACACCACCAGCAGCCGCGTGCACCAGCACCGACTCACCCGAGCGCAGACCACCCAGATCCACCAGCCCGTAGTACGCCGTCAAAAACGCCATCGGCACCGACGCAGCCTGCGCAAACGACCACCCCACCGGCACCCGCGCCACCAAACGCCGGTCAACCACCACCACCGGGCCAAAACCACCGTCAAAGAGACCGAAGACCCGGTCCCCGACCATCAATCCCTCGACACCGGAACCGACCTCGAGGACCACACCCGCACCCTCAGAACCCATCAACGCATCGGCATCCGGATACGAGCCGAGAGCAATCAGCACGTCACGGAAGTTCACTCCCGTCGCACGCACACCGACCCGCACCTCACCGGGAGCGAGTTCACCCGCCACCGGCAGGTCCAACGGAACCGGCGCGAGGTCTTCCAGCGCACCCCGCTCAGAGCCCTCCAACCGCCAGGGTTCACCCCCGGTCGGCAGGACCAGGCCACCGCCACCCTTCACCAGGCGCGCGGCGAGTACTCCGCCGTCCCGCACCGCGAGCTGGTTCTCACCGCCGGCGAGAACACCCTCGGCACCGGCTCCACCGGCGAGGACTCCGGTCAGCGCGGCCCACGAGGCGCCGCCGCCGTCCACGTCCACGAGGACGAGACGCCCCGGGTGCTCCGACTGGGCCGAACGCACCAGACCCCACACGCCCGCAGCTGCCACGTCCACAACCGCACCGCCGTCACCGGCATCCACCGCGCCCCGTGTCACCACAGCCAGCGGCACGCCTTCCCAGCGTTCGTCGCCGAGCCAGCTCTGCAGTATCGGCAACACGTCGAGAGTGGCCGCTCCGGCGACGGACAGGACCGCCGCCTCCGGCAGTTCGTCGGCGAGGTCGTCGGCCGAGGCCACGGAACGCACCACCGCGCCCGCGCCTCTCAGTCCCTCCGCAGCGCCCAGAGCGTCCGCGCCGAGCACGGCGAAGCGCGCAGCCGGGGCCTGGCGGTCGGCGGGATTCGGGGTACGGATCCAGTCCACCCGGTACAGCTCGTCGGTGGCTGCCGTCCGGCGCAGCTGGTCGGCGGCCATGGGCCGTACCGCGAGCGCGTCGACGGACACGATCGGCGCCCCGTCGGCGTCCATGCCGTGGACGGAGAGCCCGCCGTCGGAGGACGGGGAGATACGGACGCGGAGCGCTGCGGCCCCGGAGGCCCACAGCGAGACACCGGACCACGAGAACGGCAGGCCGACACCGGTGCCGTCGCCCGTCTTCAGCGCGGCCACGGCGGCCGCCTGGAGAGCGGCGTCGAGCAGCGCCGGGTGCAGCCCGAATCGGGCGGCCTGGCTCTCCTCGCGTTCGGGCAGCCGGACTTCGGCGAACACGTCCTCGCCGCGCAGCCACACCGCGCGCACTCCCTGGAACACTCGGCCGTAGCGCAGCCCGACCGCGTCCAGGTCGGCGTACATGCCGTCGATGTCGGCCGCGACGGCGCCGGCCGGCGGCCACTGGGCCGGGTCGCCCGTGTCGTGAGGAACCGGGGCCTGTGCCGCCTCGGCGGGCATGAGGGTCCCCCTGGCGTGGCAGGTCCATGGCTGGTCGGACCAGCCGACGTAACCTGCGACGGCATCCACGCGCCCGTACACCGCGAACGACCGTCGTCCCTGGCCGTCGAGGTTGTCGAGCGTGACCTGGACCTGGACGGCGCTGTCGGCGGGCAGCACGAGCGGGGCTTCGAGGACGAGTTCGTCCAGGTGCCCGCAACCCAGCTGGTCGCCGGCACGGATGACGAGCTCCACGAAGGCAGTGCCGGGGACGACGACCTGCCCGTGGACGACGTGATCGGCCAGCCACGGGTGCGAGGCCTGCGAGAGCCGCCCGGTGAAGACGGACCCTTCGCCTCCGGCGAGTGCGACTCCGGCAGCCAGCAGGGAGTGCCCCATCACGCCGAGACCGGCTGTGCTGACGTCGCCGGTTACGGGGGACTCGCGCGGCCAGTAGTGCCGGCGCTGGAAGGCGTACGTGGGTAGGGCGACGGCCTGCCCACCGTACGGGGCGAAGAGCGCGGCCCAGTCGACGGGGGTGCCGTGGGTGTGGGCGACGGAGAGGGCGGTGAAGAGCGTTTCGGTCTCGTCGCGGTCGCCGCGCAGGACGGGGACCGCGTGGAGGTCGGCGGTCTCCTGGGCCATGGCGGACAGCACACCGTCCGGGCCGAGCTCGACGAGCGTCGTCACCCCCTGATCGGTCAGATACCGGACACCATCGGCGAAACGCACCGCCTCACGGACGTGCCTCACCCAATAGGCAGGGGTCCGGATCTCCTCCGGGTCAGCGAGCGTGCCGCTCACATTGGAGACGACCGGAATCCGGGGAGCACGGAAATCCAGCCCCCCGGCCACCACGGCGAATTCGTCGAGCATCGCGTCCATGCGCGGCGAGTGGAACGCGTGCGACACCGTCAGCCGCTTGACCCGCCGGCCTTCGGCGCGCCACGCAGTCTCCAGCTCCGCGACGGCATCGGCGTCACCGGAGACCACAAGCGAGGTGGGCCCGTTGACCGCAGCAATGCTGACGCGACCCTCGTACGAAGACAGTGCCTCCGTTATCTCGGACTCGGTGCCCTCGACGGCGAGCATCGCCCCACCGGACGGCAACGCCTGCATCAGCCGGCCCCGGGCGGCGACCAGCGTGCACGCGTCGTCCAGGGACAGCACGCCGGCGACGTGCGCGGCAGCAAGCTCACCGATCGAATGCCCCAGCAGGAAGTCAGGGCGCACATCCCACGACTCCATGAGCCGGAACAGGGCCACTTCCAGCGCAAAAAGCGCCGCCTGCGTGTAAACCGTCTGGTCGATCAGCTCCCCGTCACCGAAGAGGACCCCCCGGATCGGCCGGTCCAGCTGGGTGTCCAGCCGCTCCGCCACCGCGTCCAACGCCTCCGAGAACACCGGGAACGTCTCGTACAGCTCCCGGCCCATCCCGGCCCGCTGCGCCCCCTGCCCCGTGAACAAGAACGCGAGGCCGCCGGACTCCACAGTGCCGAGCACGACGTTGCTCGCCCGTCGTCCCTGCGCCACCTCGGACAGCGCCTGGGCGAAGCCGCCCTCGTCCGACGCCAGCACGACGGCCCGGTGCGACAGTGCGGTGCGCGTGGTGGCCAGGGACGTGGCGGTGTCCAGGAGGTTCAGATTCTCATGGTCCTCCAGGAACGACCGCAGGCGGTCGGCCTGCGCGTGCAGCGCGTCCTCGGACTTGGCGGAGAGCAGCCACGGCAGGTACGCCGGAGCGGTGCGCGCGGCCGGGGCGTGGGCCTCCTGCGGTTCCGGGTCCTCCAGGATGATGTGCGCGTTGGTACCGCTGACACCGAACGACGACACACCTGCCCGGCGCGACCGGCCGTCCGCCCCCCACGGGCGATTCTCCGTCAGCAGTTCCACGGCACCGGACGACCAGTCGATGTGCGGCGAAGCCTGCTCGGCGTACAGGGTCCGGGGCAGCACGCCGTGGCGCATCGCCATCACCATCTTGATCACGCTGGCCATCCCGGCGGCGGCCTGCGCGTGCCCGATGTTGGACTTGATCGAGCCGAGCCACAGGGGCTTGCCCTCGGGCCGGCCCTGGCCGTACGTGGCGAGGAGCGCCTGAGCCTCGATCGGGTCACCCAGCTTCGTACCCGTACCGTGCGCCTCGACCACGTCCACATCGGCCGTGGTCAGCCCCGCCTGCGCAAGGGCCTGACGGATCACACGCTGCTGCGACGGACCGTTCGGCGCCGTCAGACCATTGGACGCGCCGTCCTGGTTGATCGCGGTGCCACGTATGACCGCGAGCACCTGGTGCCCGCGCCGCCGGGCGTCCGAGAGTCGCTCGACCACGAGGACGCCGGCACCCTCGGCCCAGCCGGTGCCGTCCGCCTCGGCGGAGAAGGACTTGCAACGGCCGTTCAGGGCGACACCGTTCTGGCGGCTGAACTCGGTGAAGATACCGGGCGTCGCCATCACGGTCGCACCACCGGCAAGCGCCAGGTCGCACTCACCGTTGCGCAGGGCCTGCACCGCGAGGTGCAGGGCCACCAGCGACGACGAGCAGGCCGTGTCGACCGTCATCGCCGGACCCTCGAACCCGAAGGTGTACGCGATCCGGCCCGACGCCACACTCGTCAGCGCGCCGGTGAGCAAGTGGCCCTCGGCCTCGTTCACCAAATCCGTGGCGCCGTAGCTCACACCGTAGTTGGACGAGGCGGCGCCGATGAACACGCCGGCCTGCTCGCCACGCATCGACAGCGGGGCGATGCCCGCCTGCTCCAACGCCTCCCACGAGGCCTCCAGCAGCAGCCGCTGCTGCGGGTCCATCGCCAATGCCTCGCGCGGCGAGATCCCGAACAGCTCCGCGTCGAACTCGCCCACGTCGTAGAGGAATCCGCCCTGTCGGGTGGACGACGTGCCGGCCCGGCCGGTCTCCGTGTCGAAGAGAGCGGCAAGGTCCCAGCCGCGGTCGGTGGGGAAGTCCCCGACCGCGTCCGCGCCGGACTCCACGAGCCGCCACAGGTCCTCGGGGGACGTGACGCCTCCCGGGAACCGACAGCTCATGCCGACGATCACCACCGGATCGTCGTCCAGCGGCACGGCAGCCACCGGATGCACCGGTGCCGCTGCGTCTGCCGTCCCTACCAACTCGCCCTTCAAGTAGCCGACGACCGCCGCCGGGGACGGCTGGTCGAAGACGAGGGTGGCGGGCAGCCGCAGGCCGGTGGCGGCGTTGATGCGGTTGCGCAACTCCACCGAGGTCAGCGAGTCGAAGCCCAGCTCCTTGAACGCACGGCCCGGTTCGAGAGCATCACCCGACGCATGGCCGAGCACGGCCGCGACCTCGCCCAGCACCAGAGCTGTCAGCTGCCGCTCCTGTTCCGCAGCCGACAGCCCCGCGAGCCGCCCGGCGAGCGACGAACCGTCCCCCCGCCCGGCTACGGCGGCCGCACGCCGCTTCGGCGCCCGCACCAACCCGCGCAACACCGCCGGCGCGGCATCGATGTGGGCAGCGAGGGCGCTGATGTCGAGGTCGACGACGGCCAAGGCCGGTGCCGGGGTCCGGCACGCCTGGTCGAACAGGGCGAGCCCGCGCTCGGGCGTGAGCGCCCGCAATCCGGAACGGCTCATCCGCTCCCGGTCCGCCTGCCCCAGCCCGCCCAGCATGCCGCCCGTGGTGTCCTGGTCCCACGGGCCCCAGGCCAGAGCCTGACCTGCAAGTCCCTGGACGTGCCGCTGTGCGGCGAGGGCCTCGAGGACGGAGTTGGCGGCGGCGTAGTTGGCCTGACCGGCGGTCCCGAAGGTCGCGGAGACCGAAGAGTAGAGGGCAAACAGGGATAGGTCGAGGTGAGCGGTGAGCTCGTGGAGCGCGAGGGCCGCGTCGGCCTTCGGCGCGAAGACGGCAGCCAGCCGGTCGGGCGTCATCGACGCGAACACACCGTCGTCGACTACACCGGCAGTGTGCACGACACCGGTCAACGGATATTCGGCCGGAATGCCGTCGAGCACAGCCGCCAGGGCGTCACGGTCCGAGACGTCACACGCCACCGCGACCGCCTCAGCCCCCAACTCCCGCAGCTCGGCGAGGAGGTCGGAGGCGCCCGGGGCATCCGCGCCCCGGCGGCTGGTCAGCACCAGATGGCGCACCCCGTACTCGGTCACCAGGTGCCGGGCCAGCAGACCACCCAGCGCACCCGTACCGCCCGTGATCAGAACCGTGCCATCACGGTCGAGAGGACGGGGGAAGGTGAGGACGTTCTTGCCGACGTGTCCGCCCCGGCTCATCAACCGGAACGCGGACACCGCCTCCCGCACATCCCACGCCCGAACCGGCAGCAGCGACAACTCACCCCGCTCGAACAAGCCCACAACGATGGTGAGGATCTCGCCCAACCGGTCCAGACCCGCATCGAAGAGATCAAACGCCCTATACGTGACCCCATCGGCGAAGGAACCTTCCTCGCGAAGGTCGGCCTTGCCCATCTCCACGAACCGACCACCCTCGCCCAACAGCCGGGCACTCGCGTCGATGTACTCCCCCGCCAAAGCATTGAGGACCACATCGACACAGCCTCCGTCCAGCCGCTCACGGAAAGCGTCCTCGAACAACAGATCACGCGAAGAAGCGATCCGCTCACGCGGGACCCCAAGACCCTCCACAACCGGCCACTTCGACACACTCGCCGTCGCAAACACCTCGGCCCCGAGATGACGCGCGACCTGCACGGCAGCCATACCCACGCCACCGGCAGCCGCGTGCACCAGCACCGACTCGCCGGATTGCAGACCACCGAGGTCAACCAGCCCGTAGTACGCCGTCAGGAACGCCATCGGCACCGACGCAGCCTGCGCGAACGACCACCCCACCGGCACCCGCGCCACCAAACGCCGGTCGACCACCGTCACCGGGCCGAAACCACCGTCAAAGAGACCGAAGACCCGGTCCCCGACCATCAATCCCTCGACACCGGAACCGACCTCGAGGACCACACCCGCACCCTCAGAACCCATCAACGCAGTGGCATCCGGATACGAGCCAAGCGCAATCAGCACGTCACGGAAGTTCACTCCCGTCGCACGCACACCGACCCGCACCTCACCAGGCGCCAGCGCAGAAAGCGTCACCGCAACCGGCGCAACATCCTCCAAAGCACCCCGGCCAGAACCCTCCAAACGCCACTGCTGCTCGCTGTCCGGAAGAGCCAGCACCGAAAGCGAGGACGCCCTCGCCAAACGCGGCGCCCACAACACACCATCACGCAACGCAAGCTGGGGCTCATCGACACTCAACACAGCAGCCAGCTGCTCCGCCGAAGGCTCCGCACCGTCCACGTCCACCAGCACCAGACGCCCCGGATGCTCCGACTGCGCCGAACGCACCAAACCCCACACACCAGCAGCAGCCAGATCCGTCACCGCACGGCCATCACCCACATCCACCGCACCACGCGACAACAACACCAACCGCGAACCCTCAAAACACTCCTGACCCAACCACCACTGAACAACCCCAAGAACACCACCCACACACTCACCAAACCCACCGGACGACGACAACGACGGCAACCACACCGCCACATCCCCACCCGGCACACCCACCAACTCACCCAGCGCGCACAGCCCAACAGTCCCAGCAAAATCAGCGCTCTCGGGCACCACAACCCGAGCCCACTCCACCCCATACAACCCATCGACGTCCGCCTTCGCAGCCAGCTGCTGCGCCGACACCGACCGCAGCGTGAGCGAGTCCACCGAGACCACCAGGGCGCCCGAAGCGTCGTACCCCTGAAGCGAGATCGCCTCCGGTCCGACGGCGGTCAGCCGCACCCGAAGTTCGGTGGCGGCTGCCGCGTACAGGGACACGCCCTGCCATGCGAACGGCAGCCGCACCGCTGCGGCGTCGTCAAACAGCCCGCCCACCACCAAGGCGTGCAGAGCAGCGTCGAACAGCGCCGGGTGCAGACCGAAGGAACCCGCCTGCGCCTGCTCGCCCCCTGGAAGGACGACCTCGGCCAGCACCGACTCACCGGACCGCCAGGCGGCACGCACACCCTGGAACACCGGGCCATAATCCAGCCCAGCCGCCGCCAGCTCCTCGTACATGCTCGCAACCGCGAGCGCCTCGCCATCAACCGACGGAGGCCACACCGATTCCCCTCCCACGAGGGGATTTTCAACCGTCAGCAGGCCAGTGGCGTGCCGCGCCCAGGTCGCGTCGCCGTGCTCGGCGCGGGAATAGATCTCCACCGTACGGCCCTGTGCCTCGTCCGAGCCCGATACGGACACCTGCACCTGCACCGCACCGTGCTCGGGCAGCATCAGCGGAGCTTCCAGCGTCAGCTCCGCCAGCCGCCCGCAACCCACCTGCTCCCCGGCCCGCAACGCGAGCTCGACGAACGCGGTGCCCGGGAAGACCACCTGCCCGTGCACCCGGTGATCCGCGAGCCACGGCTGTACGGAGACCGACAACCGTCCCGTCAGCACCACCCCGGCGCCCGAAGCCAGCGAGACTTCGGCCCCCAGCAGCGGATGCCCGGCAGCACCGAGGCCGGCACCGGCGACATCGCCCGCGCGTGACCGGCCGCCCGCCGGCCAGTAGCGCTCCCGCTGGAAGGCATACGTGGGCAGGTCCACGACCCGACCGCCCCGGGGGGCCACCACGGCGGCCCAGTCCACAGGCACGCCTTGGACATGGGCAGCCGACAGCGCGTCGAATACCGATGCCGTCTCGTCGCGGTCGCCGCGCAGCACAGGGAGCGCGGTGACGTCGATGCTCTGCTGGGCCATGGCGGACAGCACGCCGTCCGGGCCCAGCTCCAGGAGGCGGGTGACGCCCTGGGCGTGGAGGTACTGGACGCCGTCGGCGAAACGTACCGCCTCGCGGACATGCCTCACCCAGTAACCCGGTGTACGGATCTCGTCCGCGTCGGCGAGCTTCCCACTCACGTTGGAGACGATCGGTATGCGCGGGGCGTGGAAGGTCACCTCACCTGCCACGGCAGCGAATTCGTCGAGCATCGCGTCCATGCGCTGCGAGTGGAAGGCGTGCGAGACCGTCAGCCGCTTGACCCGACGACCCGCCTCACGCCACACAGCCTCAAGCTCCGCGACCGCATCCGCATCACCAGACACCACCACCGAAGCCGGCCCATTGACCGCCGCAATGCTCACCCGGTCCTCGTAAGAGGCCAGGGCCTCCGCGACCTCGGACTCGACGCCCTCGACAGCGAGCATGGCCCCACCAACGGGCAGCGCCTGCATCAACCGACCACGAGCCGTCACCAGGGTGCACGCGTCGTCCAGCGACAACACACCCGCCACATGCGCGGCAGCCAACTCACCAATTGAGTGCCCGAGCAGGAAGTCAGGGGTGACACCCCACGACTCCAGCAACCGGAAGAGAGCGACCTCCAGTGCAAAAAGCCCCGCCTGCGTGTAGGCAGTCTGGTCGATCAACTCCCCGTCACCGAAGAGCACATCACGCAACGAATGCTCCAGAGAGCCGTCCATCCGCGCGCACACCGTATCCAACGCATCCGCAAACACAGGGAACGCCGTATACAGCCCCCGGCCCATCCCGGCCCGCTGCGCCCCCTGCCCCGTGAACAGGAACGCCAGCCGCCCCTCGGAGGAGACGCCCCGTACGGCACCGGCTCCGACCGACTCCCCGCCGGCCAGTTGCTCGAGGCCTCGAACCAGCTCGGCACGGTCACGGCCTAGGACGACCGCGCGGTGCTCGAGTGCCGTCCGTGTCACCGCCAGCGACAACGCGACGTCAGCGAGACGCAGTTCGGGTTCGAAGGTGGTGAAGGCCAGCAGCCGTTCAGCCTGCGCCCGTAGCGCCGGAGCGCTATGGGCGGACAGCGTCCAGGGCGTCAGCGCCCCGTCGGGCGAGGACGAGTCGGTCCCGATGTCGGTCCCGATCTCCGTCTCGGGGGCCTGTTCCAGGATCGCGTGGGCGTTGGTGCCGCTCATCCCGAACGAGGACACACCAGCCCGCAGCGGCCGGTCCCCGACCAGCGGCCACGCCCGCTCCTCCGTCAACAGCTCGACCGCACCCGCCGCCCAGTCCACATACGGGGACGGCTCGTCCACGTGCAACGTCCGGGGCAGCACTCCATGCCGCATCGCCATGACCATCTTGATCACACCGGCAACCCCGGAAGCAGCCTGCGTATGCCCGATGTTCGACTTCAGCGACCCCAGCCACAGCGGCCGGTCCGCCTCCCGCTCCTGACCGTACGTGGCAAGAAGTGCCTGCGCCTCGATCGGGTCACCCAGCTTCGTACCCGTACCATGCGCCTCGACCACGTCCACATCGGACGGGGCCAGCCCGGAACTGGCAAGGGCCTGACGGATGACGCGCTGCTGCGACGGACCATTGGGAGCGGTGAGCCCGTTGGACGCACCATCCTGGTTGACGGCCGAACCCCGCACGACCGCCAGCACCTGATGACCATTGCGACGGGCATCCGACAACCGCTCCACAAGCAGCACACCAACGCCCTCGGACCACCCGGTCCCATCGGCCGACGCGGCGAACGCCTTGCAACGGCCATCGCCCGCGAGCCCACCCTGCCGGCTGAACTCGACGAACGGCATCGGCGTGGCCATCACTGTGACGCCACCGACGATCGCCGACTCGCATTCGCCGCCGCGCAGCGCCTGCACCGCCAGGTGCAGCGCCACCAGCGACGACGAGCACGCCGTGTCCACGGTGACCGCCGGGCCCTCGAGACCCAGGGTGTAGGCGACGCGGCCGGAGATCACGCTGTTGGCCGTTCCCGTCAGAGAGTGGCCCTCGGCCCCCTCATCGAGCGAGGATCCGTAGTCGGAGTTCGAGGCGCCGACGAAGACGCCCGTACGGCTTCCGCGCAGGCTGAGCGGTGCGATGCGGGCCCGCTCCAGCGCCTCCCAGGACGCTTCGAGGAGCAGGCGCTGCTGCGGGTCCATCGCGATCGCCTCGCGCGGCGAAATGCCGAAGAGACCCGCGTCGAAGCCGGTGGCGTCGTCGATGAAGCCGCCGACCCTGGCGTACGAAGGTTCCGAACCGTCCGGACCGGACAGGTCCCAGCCACGGTCCTCGGGGAAAGCCGTCATGCCGTCCGCCGCCGACGCGACGAAGTCCCACAGCTGGTCGGGCGAGGAAATCCCGCCGGGCAGACGGCAGCTCATCCCGACGATCGCGATCGGCTCGTCGGTGGAGGCGGAGGCGGCCGTAGCGGTGGCGATGGCGTCCGTGGCCGAAGATCCGGCGGTCGTCTCCCAAGCCGACACGGCACCGGTCAGGTGGTCGGCCAGCACCCGCACCGTCGGGTAGTCGAAGACCGCACTCGTGGCCAGCCGCAGACCGGTGGCCGCCGTCAGCCGGTTGCGCAGCTCGACGGCGGTGAGCGAGTCGAAGCCGAGCTCCTTGAACGTACGGTCCGCGCCGACCGGCCCGGAGCCCGCATGACCGAGGACCAGGGAGGCCTCGGACCGTACGAGATCCAGCACGGCGTGCGCACGCTCCGGCAGGGACTTCCCGGCCAACTGCCGGACGAACGCCGGTACCGCGTCTCCCTCTTCGTCTTCCGGCGCGGTGTGCTCGGCGGCCTCGGGGATCGCGGCGAGCAGCGGGCTCGGCCGGTTCGCCGTGAAGGTGGGGGCGAAGCGGGTCCAGTCGACCCCGGCCACGGTGAGCGTGGTCTCGTCGCCGTCCAGGGCCCGGGCGAGCGCGGAGAGGGCCAGGTCGGGGCGCATCGCGGTCAGGCCGCGCCGGTGGAGGTAGTCCTCGGTGCCGACGGTGTCGACCAGCATGCCGGCCTCCGCCCAGGGGCCCCAGGCCACGGAGGTGGCGGTCAGGCCGCGGGCGCGGCGGGCCTCGGCAAGGGCGTCGAGGTGGGCGTTGGCCGCGGAGTACGCTGCCTGGCCGCCGCTCCCCCACACGCCGGCGATCGACGCGAACAGGACGAACGCGTCCAGCTCGGTGTCTCCGAGCAGCTCGTCCAGGTGGGTGGCACCGGCCGCCTTCGCCTCGAGTACGTCGGTGAATCGCTCGGCGGTGGTGTCGGAGAGGGGGCAGGTGTCGATCAGGCCCGCAGTGTGCACCACGGCCGTGACGGGATGGGCCTCGAGCAGGGCCGCGAGCGCGTCGCGGTCGGAGACGTCACAGGCCAGCGCGGTGGCCTCGGTTCCCGACTCGGCCAGTTCCGCGCAGAGTTCGGCCGTACCCGGGGCATCGGGCCCCCTGCGACTGACCAGCAGCAGGCGCTGCACGCCCTGTCCCGCGAGCCAGCGGGCCACGTGCCCGGCAAGGGCGCCGGAACCGCCGGTGATCAGCACGGTGCCTTCGGCGCGCCACGTCGTGCGGGGTGCGGCACCGGACGGGTTCGCCGCGGGTCCGGCGTGGTGCAGCCGGCGTCCGAAGCTGCCGGAGGCGCGGATCGCGACCTGGTCCTCCACGCCTTCCGCGAGCACCGACACCAGCCGGGCCGCCGTACGGTCGTCCAGCGTGTCCGGAAGGTCGATCAGGCCGCCCCAGCGCTGCGGGTGCTCCAGAGCGACGACGCGGCCCAGGCCCCACACCTGGGCCGCGTCGGGGCGCTCCAGCCGGTCGGCACGGCCTACCGATACCGCGCCGCGGGTGAGTGCCCAGAGGGGAGCGTCGACACCGGTGTCCCCGAGCGCCTGGACGAGAACGAGCAGCCCTGTCGCGTCGAGCAGCGACAGCACACCGGCCAGACCCTCGGCCCGGTCGGTCAGCAGCGCATTCAGTTCGGCTCGGTCGGTGCCGTCTGCCACGTGCAGTACGTCGACGTCGGCGCCGCCGCCGCGCAGTGCGACGCAAAGCTCTTCGGTGAGGCTTCCTTCGGTGTCGCCGCCTTCGGTGTCGCCGCCTTCGGTGTCGCTGCCTTCGGTGTCGCTGCCTTCGGGTGCGGCGACGAGCCAGCGTCCGTCCAGGCTGTTCGGGGCTCCGGCGGTCAGGATCTGCCAGTCCACCCGGTAGCGCCAGCCCTCGACCACGGCCCCGTCGCGGCGGCCACGCCGCCACGCCGAGAGTGCGGACACGACTGTTCCCAGACCGTGGGTGTCCTCGTCCGCGTCCAGTCGCAGCTCCTCGGCCAGGACGCCCAGATCCTCGTTCTCGACCGCGGCCCAGAACGAGGCCTCCGACGTACTCTCGCCCCCGACCACGACGGACACCGCCGGATCGATCCAGTACCGCTCGCGCTGGAAGGCGTACGTGGGCAGGGCGACCTTGCATCCGCCGTACGGGGCGAAGAACGCGTCCCAGTCGACGGGGGTACCGTGCGCGTGCACAGTGGCGAGGGCGGTGAACAGAGCCTGGTTCTCGTCGTGGCCGCCGCGCAGGGCAGGCATGGCAACGAGGTCGGCGGTCTGCTGGACCATGGCGGACAGCACACCGTCCGGGCCGAGCTCCAGCAGACGGGTGACGCCCTGACTGTTCAAGCACTGGATGCCGTCAGCGAAACGCACCGTCTCACGAACATGTCTCACCCAGTAGGCAGGGGTCTGGATCTCCACCGGATCGGCAAACTGCCCGCTCACGTTGGAAACGATCGGCAGCTGCGGTGCACGGAAGGTCACCTCACCCGCCACGGCAGCGAATTCGTCGAGCATCGCGTCCATACGCGGCGAGTGGAACGCGTGCGAGACCGTCAGCCGCTTGAGCCGCCGGCCCTCGGCACGCCACATCGCCTCCAGCTCCGCGACAGCATCCGCGTCACCGGAGACCACGAGCGAGGTGGGACCGTTGACGGCGGCGATGCTGACGCGGTTCTCATACGAGGCCAGGACCTCGGCGATCTCGGACTCCACGCCCTCGACAGCGAGCATGGCCCCACCGGACGGCAACGCCTGCATCAGACGCCCCCGGGCGGCGACCAGGGTGCACGCGTCGTCCAGCGACAGCACACCCGCCACATGCGCGGCAGCCAGCTCACCAATCGAATGCCCGAGGAGATAGTCCGGCTTGACTCCCCACGACTCCAGCAACCGGAAGAGAGCAACCTCCAGCGCAAAAAGCGCCGCCTGCGTGTAAACCGTCTGGTCGATCAGCTCCCCGTCACCGAAGAGGACCTCGCGGACCGGCCGCTCCAGCCGGGAGTCCAACCGCTCCGCCACCGCGTCCAACGCCCCCGCGAAGGCCGGGAAGGTCTCGTACAGCCCCCGGCCCATCCCGGCCCGCTGCGCACCCTGCCCCGTGAACAGGAATCCTGTCTTGCCATGGGTCGCAAGCCCCTGTACCACCCGGGAATCGGTCCTGCCCTCGGCAAGGTCTGTCAGTGACCGACGGAAGTCGTCGATGTCCGTGCCGAGGATCACTGCCCGGTGTGCCAACATCGTCCGGCTCGTCGCCAGCGCCCGTCCCACGCCCACCGGATCGCCCGGCTCAGGCCGCGCGTCCGTGTCCGGAGCGCCCGTGTTCGTGTCCGCGTCCAGGAAGGACAGCAGGCGCTTCGCCTGGGCGGCCAGCGCCTCCGGCGAACCGGCGGAGATCACCCACGGCAGGACGCCCGGAGCGGCCTGCGGCTCCGGCTGCTGCTCCTGCCGCGGCTCCGCCAGGGGCTCCGACTGCTCGATGATCACGTGGGCGTTGGTTCCGCTGATGCCGAACGACGACACACCTGCCCGCCGCGGCCGCCCCTCCGCCTCCCACGGGCGGCTCTCGGTCAGCAGCGCCACCGCGCCCGCCGACCAGTCCACGTGCGGGGACGGCCGGTCGGCGTGCAGGGTGCGGGGCAGCACCCCGTGCCGCATCGCCATGACCATCTTGATCACGCCGCCGACACCGGCGGCGGCCTGCGTGTGGCCGATGTTGGACTTCAGCGAGCCCAGCCACAGCGGCCGGTCCGCGTCCCGCTCCCGGCCGTACGTGGCGAGGAGAGCCTGAGCCTCGATCGGGTCGCCCAGCGCGGTACCGGTGCCGTGCGCCTCCACGGCGTCCACGTCGGCGGGGGACAGCCGCGCGCTCTCCAGCGCCTGCCGGATGACGCGCTGCTGGGAGGGGCCGTTCGGGGCGGTCAGACCGTTCGACGCGCCGTCCTGGTTGACGGCGGAGCCGCGCACCACGGCCAGCACGTCGTGCCCGAGGCGGCGCGCGTCGGACAGCCGCTCCACGACGAGCATGCCGACGCCCTCGGCCCAGCCCGTACCGTCCGCGTCGGCGGAGAACGCCTTGCAACGCCCGTCGGGCGACAGTCCGCCCTGGCTGCTGAACTCGGTGAACAGCCCCGGGGTCGACATGACGGTGACACCGCCGGCCAGTGCCATCGTGCACTCGCCATTGCGCAGCGCCTGCACCGCCAGGTGCAGCGCCACCAGCGACGACGAGCACGCCGTGTCGACCGTCACCGCGGGACCCTCGAACCCGAAGGTGTACGCGATGCGGCCGGAGGCGACACTGCCCGTATTGCCCGTGAGGAGGTATCCCTCCAGGTCCTCGGTGGCCTGCTGCCAGCGGGGACCGTACTCCTGGGACATCGCGCCGACGAACACGCCGGTGCGGCTGCCGCGCGCCGACTGCGGCGCGATCCCGGCGCGTTCCAGCGCCTCCCAGGCGCTCTCCAGGAGCAGCCGCTGCTGCGGGTCCATGGCTCGCGCCTCGCGCGGCGAGATCCCGAACAGGGAGGCGTCGAAGTCGGCGGCGTCGTGCAGGAAGCCGCCCTGGTACGGGAAGCCGCCCCCACGGCCCCCCGAACCGCCCTGGCGGTACAGCTCCGCAAGGTCCCAGCCGCGATCGGACGGGAAGTCTCCGAGCGCCTCGCGCCCGTCGGCCACGAGCCGCCACAGTTGCTCGGGCGAGGCCACGCCTCCCGGGAAGCGGCAGGACATCGCGACGATCGCGATCGGGTCGTCCGCCGGACCGGCGACAACGGCCGGAACCGGCGAAGAGGCACCGGAGGTGTCCGACTCGGCTTCTTCTCCGAAGAGCTGACCGCGCAGGTACGCGGCCGCCTCGTCCGGCGTCGGACAGTCGAAGAGCAGGGTGGACGGCAGCCGGAGTCCGGTGGCGGAGGCGAGCCGGTTGCGCAGTTCGACCGCGGTGAGCGACTCGAAGCCGAGTTCCTTGAAGGTGCGGCTCGTGTCCAGGTCGCCCGGCGAGGCGAACTCTCCGACGGCCGCGGCGTGCGCGCACACCAGATCGAGCAGGATCCGGTGTCCCTCGGCCCCGGAGGCGCCCGACACGCGGGCGCGAAGCTTCCGCAGTTGCTCGGGCACCTGGTCGTCAGGGACCTCGTCCGGCAATTCCTCGAGCTGGCCGGCGGTCACCATACGCTGCGCCGCAGCTGGTTCGCGCCAGTAGCGCCGGCGCTGGAAGGCGTAGGTGGGCAGGTCGACCTGCTGCGGGTCGACGTCGCCGAGCAATGCCGGAACGTCCAGCGGCAGGCCGTGGGCGTGCCCCTCGGCCGCCGAGAGGAGGAAGCGGTCCAGACCACCCTCGTCACGACGCAGGGTGCCGAGCGCGACCACGTCCGGGACGTCCAACTCCTCAACCGACTGGGTCAGGACCGGGTGCGCACTGATTTCGACGAAGAAACGGAAACCATCCTCCACCAAACGGCGAACAGCAGGCTCGAAATGAACGGTCTGAGAAAGGTTGCGATACCAGTACGAACCATCCATCACCGTGGTGTCCAACCACTCACCGGTCACCGTGGACAACAACGGCACCGATCCCGCACGAGGCTCGAGCCCCTCGAGGACAGTGGCCAGCTCTTCCTCGATCAGAGCAACCTGACGCGAGTGCGACGCATAGTCGACAGGAACCCGCCGCACACGGACACCCCCCGCCTCAGCCGCCGCCAGGAACTCGTCCAACGCCGCCGACTCACCAGCCACAACCGTCGAACGCGGCCCATTCACAGCAGCCACCGAAATCCGCTCACCAAAAGGCTCCAGCAGCACACCCACCTCACCCGCGGGCAACGCCACCGACACCATGCCCCCACGCCCAGCCAACGCCGTAATAGCCCGACTCCGCAGAGCCACCACCCTCACAGCATCCGCCAGCGACAACACCCCGCCACATACGCAGCAGCAATCTCACCCTGCGAATGACCGATGACGGCATCCGGCACCACACCCACCGAACGCCACACAGCAGCCAACGACACCATCACCGCGAACAACGCAGGCTGCACCACATCAACCCGCTCCAGCGACGCAGCACCCACCTCACCACGCAACACCGCCAACAACGACCAATCCACATGTACGGCCAACTCCCGCGCACACGCCTGAACCTCCGCCGCAAACACCGGCGACGACTCCAGAAGCCCACGAGCCATACCCACCCACTGCGAACCCTGACCAGGGAAAACAAACACCGTCTTCCCCTCCCGCACACCACCCTCCACAACCCACCCACTGGGCTCACCAGACGCCAACGCACCCAACCCGTCCAGGAGCCCCTCACGCCCACGCCCCACCACCACCGCACGCCGCTCGAACAACGAACGACCCGAAGCCAGCGAATACGCCACATCGACAGGGCCCACCTCCGGACGCACCTCCAGGTGCTCCCGCAACCGCCCCGCCTGCGCACGCAACGCCTCACCACTACGCGCGGACAACACCACCGGCACCAGCGCGTCGCCGTCCGCCGCACGCTGGACGGAGTTCTCCCCAGGAGCGTCTTGCGGGGCTTCTGCCAGCACCACGTGGCAGTTGGTTCCCCCCATGCCGAAGGAGCTGACACCGGCGATGCGCCGGCCGTCTGCCGCCGACGGCGGGAACTCGGCAAGGTCGCGTTGCACGCTCAGATTGAGTGCGTCGAGCGGGATACGCGGATGGGGGTTCTCGAAGTTGAGGCTCGGCGGCACCTGCCCGTGCTTGAGGGCGAGTACGGCCTTGAGCAGCCCGGCCGCGCCTCCCGCGGCCTCGAGGTGACCGATGTTGGTCTTCACCGACCCGACGGGCAGCGGATTCCGCGTCCTTCGTGCGGTGCCGAGCACCGCGCCGAGCGCAGCCGCTTCGATCGGGTCACCCACGGGGGTGCCACTGCCGTGCAGTTCGACGTATCCGACCTCCGCCGGGTCGATGCCCGCGTTGTCGTACGCGGCCCGCAGCACCGCGCGCTGTGCCTGCTCGCTGGGAGCGGTCAGGCTGGCTCCGCCGCCGTCGTTGTTGACCGCGCTGCCTTCGATCACGCAGTGGATGCGGTCGCCGTCGGCCAGGGCGCGCGACAGGGGCTTGAGCGCGATGAGCACACCGCCCTCGCCCCGTACGAACCCGTTGGCGCGGGCGTCGAAGGTGTAGCACCGTCCGTCGGGAGAAAGCCCGCCGAACCGGGCGGCGGCAAGGGTGCTCTCCGCCGCGATGTTCAGGTTCACGCCACCGGCGAGGGCAAGCGTCGACTCACCGCGGCGCAGGCTCTCGCAGGCCAGATGAACGGCCACCAGCGAGGACGACTGGCCTGCGTCGACCACCATGCTGGGCCCGTGTGCGTGCAGGAAGTACGAGATCCGGTTCGCGATGATGCTGCGGTGAAGCGCCGTCATCGAGTTCCGGTCGATGGTTCCGGGGCCGCCGTGCTGCTGAAGCCTCGCGTAGTCGTCGTAGATAGCACCCAGGAACACGCCTGTCTGCGTGCCGTCCAGGGCGGCCGGCACGACGCGCGCGTCCTCCAACGCCTCCCAGGCCAGCTCCAGCATCAGCCGCTGCTGGGGGTCCATGGCGGCGGCCTCGCGCGGTGAAATGGCGAAGAATCCGGGATCGAATTCATCGACCCGGTCCAAGAATGCGCCCCGTCGGACCTCCGACGCATCGGCGGAGGTCCAGCGATCTTCGGGCACTTCACCGGTGGCGTCGAGCCCATTCCTCAGCAATTGCCAGAACGCCTGCGGATCTGCTGCTCCCGGCAGTCGGCAAGCCAGCCCGACAACTGCTACAGGTTCGACGTTTTCGGCACGCACTTCAGGCATTAAAGGTCTCCCCCGAGGATGGTGGCGATCTTCATGCTAGGTACGGGTCACATTGCCCCCAACCCCTAAAAAGCGAAGCCCGGAGCCCCTACAGCAGGGGTTCCGGGCCGCACTTGGTGCGGTGACAGGTGGAGGGTCAGGCCGCGCGGGCCGCCTTGATGGCGATGAAGGCGATGCGGGCGGCGACCGTGAAGGCCAACACGCCGATCGTGTACATCAGGAAGACCGTCGGCCACTGCCACTCGGGGCGCATGTGGAGCGCCAGGAACCAGAGGGGTTCCACGTGGCCGGAGAGCTTCATCAGGGTCGGCACCAGGGCCTGCGGGAACAGGGCGATGCAGCCGGCCAGGAAGCTGATCCACAGAAGACATTGGCGGTGGACGGGGAGAGTCTTGCTGAAGGACGCACCGGCCTGGCCGGGCTTGGGCTGTTGTTGCTGCTTGCCGGTGCGCATCAAGAAGAGCAGCTCGGGGCCGCGCTTGCGCAGGTTGCGGTGGGCGGCCTGGCCCAGCATCGCGTACGCGACCCAGCCGGTGACGACGCCGACCGGGACTCCGGCCCACAGGAGTGACGGGTTGTGGAGGAGGTGGCCCGCCAGCGTCACGCACAGGGCGGGCACCGCAGTGGTGAGGGCCAGGAAGAGCATGGAGAAGGCCTGGCCGGCCACGTCGGAATGATCGGCTGCCGCGTTCTTGGCGGCCCGGGGGTCAGGGCCCGGGGTGAGCTGGGCGATGCCCACGAGGGGGACCATGCCCGCGCCACCGCCCAGGAGGGCGAAGGTCGCGGTCAGTGCCCAGGGGTTGAGGTCGGGCTGTCCCGCCACGGCGATGCCCGCCGCAGTGAGGAGGAGGGAGAGGGGGGCGAAGACGACGATCCAGGCGAGTTGACGGCCGCGCACGTCGGCGCGTTCGCTGCCGGGGGTCTGCAGGGTCAGCCAGAGGGCGGTGCCGTCCTGGCCGTAGAGATTGGCACAGGTCGCCGCGCCCATCAGGGCGGTGAGCGCCCCCATGAAGGGAAGGAAGACGGTGGAGCCGAAGGCCAGCGGGACCAGGGCGCTCAGTACCGCGAAGACGGGCGGGACGATCAGGCTCTGGAGACGCTGCGGGTCGCGGGCGTAGGTACGCAGCTCCTTGGCGTAGACGGCTCCCGTGGGGCTCAGGGAGGCGCGTCCGCGCGGGGCTGCCCGGTCGGCGGAGGAGCCCCGCACTGTCGGGCGACTCCAGCGGGCCGGTCCGAGCGAACGGTTCCAGGCCACCCAGAGGACGGCCGGCAGCAGGACGAGTCCGGCCAGCGGAAGTCCCGTCATCAGCCAGTCCTGGCGGGCCGACGCCTCCACGGCGACCGCTCCCCAGCCGGAGGGCAGCGCCCGCACCACGGTGGAGAAGACGGGCGAGAAACCGGTCCGGAGGACGGCGTCGAGGGCCGAGAAGACGATCCAGCCGGACGAGGCGACCACGAGCATCGTCGCCGTGAGCACCGCGCCGAGCACCGCGCCCACACGCGAACGGGCCAGCGCGCCGAACAGCCGCCCCATGAGCCGTGACAGGAGTACGGCCAGGGTGAGCTGCAGGAGGAGCGCCGGTACGGAGACGAGCGCGGGCACGGTGCCCAGCCGCAGCCCGAACACCAGCAGCGCGGCGAATGCCACCAGCGACACCACAGCGGTCACAGCGACGAACCCGGCCCCGAGCAGGCCGAGCGCCAGCCGGCGGCGCGGGATGGGCTGGAGCGCGAACTGCTCGGCGCGCAGCACCGGTTGCCCGGTGGCTACCGGGCCCAGCATCCAGCCCAGCGTCCACAGCGCGAAGAGGACCGCGAGCAGGTCCCGTACGGTGCCCAGGTCAGGGGCGTCGACGGTGGCCATGGCGATGGTGGACGCCGCCATGGCCAGCCCGGCCACGGCGCCGCTGAACACCCAGGTCGCACGCGGTCCGGACAGGTCTCGCCGCAGGACGGCGAACTTCATCTGGATCAGCGCGAGAGCCACGAGAGACCTTTCTCGCCGCCGGTGTGGTGGCCGACGAGCTCCACGAAGGTCTCTTCGAGGGTTTTGCCGCCGCGGACCTCCGCGACCGGTCCCTCGACCACGACCTGCCCCTTGGCCATGACGGCCACGGTGTCGCAGAGCTGCTCCACCAGGGCCATCACGTGGCTGGAGAGCACGACCGAACCACCGGAGGCGACGAAACGGTTGAGGATGCCCTTGAGGACGACGGCCGAGACCGGGTCGACCGCTTCGAAGGGCTCGTCGAGGACGAGGAGTCTCGGACCGTGCAGGAGCGCGGTAGCCAGGCCGATCTTCTTACGCATGCCGGTGGAGTAGTCGAGGATGAGGGTGCGTTCGACGTCCCCGGTCAGTTCGAGGACGGCCAGGAGCTCGTCGGCGCGGGCGTCGACCGTGTCGCGGTCGAGGCCGCGCAGCCGTCCCAGATAGGTGAGCAGTTCGCGGCCGGTGAGCTGTTCGGGCATGGCCAGGCCGTCGGGAAGGACGCCCATCAGCTCCTTGGCGCGCTCCGGCTCCTCCCATACGTCGATGCCGAAGACCCTGGCTCGCCCCTCGTCGGGGCGCTGCAGGCCGACCGCCATCGACAGAAGGGTGGTCTTGCCAGCTCCATTGGGACCCACCAGCCCGTAGAACGAGCCCGGCCGCACCCTCAGATGGGCCCGCTTGACCGCCGCGTACCCACCGAACTCCTTGTGGAGCGCGACCAGTTCGAAAGCCGGGTGCTGGTTGTCGCCGGCGGGCGGTGGGGCGCCCTCGGCTGACGTGATCCTCACAGTCAAAGCGTTGTCTCCCTGTCCATATTCATCATTCACACCCCCGCGAATTTCGCCCTCAGTTGGTCGGAAGCTCCAACTCACTGTCGATCAGGGCGAATATATCGGCCTCGGTCGCGGACTCGATGTCACGGTCATCGGACTCCTTTCCGCCGTTCGCCGAACCACTCCATCTCTCCAGAAGAGATTCCACCTTGCTACGAATTGTGAGCTTGTCCGCGTGATCAAGTTGCGGCATGTCCCTGGCGATCCTCTCGAGATCCTCCAGCATCTCTCTAGCGGGGGACGCCTCGGTTCCGAGGATTTCGCGGTGAAGGTGTTCTGCAAGCGCGAGGGGGGTGGGGTAGTCGAAGACGAGGGTCGGGGGCAGACGGGTGCCGGTGGCGGCGGTGAGCCGGTTGCGGAGCTCGACGGCGGTGAGGGAGTCGAAGCCCAGGTCCGCGAAGGAGCGTTGTGGTTCGACCGCGTCCGGTGCGGCGAACCCGAGGACTGCGGCGGCCTCACCGCGTACGACGCCGAGGAGGAGCCGGCGCCCCTCGGCCGCACCGAGCCCGGCCAGTTGCTGGGTCAGGGTGACGCCGCCGGTGGTTGCGGTGGTACGTGTGGCGGCGGTGCGGCGGGCCGGTCGGACCAGGCCGCGCAGCAGAGCGGGCAGGGCATCGGGCTCGTGGGCGGCGAGGGCCGCGGTGTCGATGTCGGCGGTGACCAGGGAGGGTGCAGGCGCCTGGAGCGCCCGGTCGAACAGGGCGAGCCCGCGCTCGGGTGCGAGCGGGCGGAACCCGGAGCGGCTCATTCGCTCCCGGTCCCCCTGGCTCAGTTCGCCGACCATGCCACCGGCGGAGCTCTGGTCCCACGGACCCCAGGCCAGGGCCTGTCCGGCCAGGCCGTGGGCCCGGCGGTGATGGGCGAGGGCGTCGAGGACGGCGTTGGCGGCGGCATAGTTGGCCTGCCCCGGCGAACCGTAGGTCGCCGCGACCGACGAGTACGACGTGAACATCGCCAGGTCCAGCGATGCGGTGAGCTCGTGGAGCGCGAGTGCCGCGTCGGCCTTCGGCGCGAAGACGGCAGCCAGCCGGTCGGGCGTCATCGACGCGAAGACGCCGTCGTCGACTACACCGGCGGTGTGCACGACACCGGTCAACGGATACTCGGCCGGAATGCCGTCGAGTACAGCCGCCAGGGCGTCGCGGTCCGAGACGTCACACGCCACCGCGACCGCCTCAGCACCCAACTCCCGCAGCTCGGCGAGGAGGTCGGAAGCCCCCGGGGCATCCGCGCCCCGGCGGCTGGTCAGCACCAGATGGCGCACCCCGTACTCGGACACCAAATGCCGGGCCAGCAGACCACCCAGCGCACCCGTACCACCCGTGATCAGGACGGTGCCGTCGGCGTCCAGCCGTCGCGGCTGTGTCAGGACGTTCTTGCCGACGTGCCCGCCCCGGCTCATCAACCGGAACGCGGACACCGCCTCCCGCACATCCCACGCCCGAACCGGCAACAGGGACAACTCACCCCGCTCGAACAAACCCACAATGATGGTGAGGATCTCGCCCAACCGGTCCAGACCCGCATCGAAGAGGTCGAACGCCTTATACGTGACCCCATCGGCGAAGGAACCTTCCTCGCGAAGGTCGGCCTTGCCCATCTCCACGAACCGACCACCCTCACCCAACAACCGGGCACTCGCGTCGATGTACTCCCCCGCCAAAGCATTGAGGACCACATCGACACAGCCTCCGTCCAGCCGCTCACGGAAAGCGTCCTCGAACAACAGATCACGCGAGGAAGCGATCCGCTCACGCGGGACCCCAAGGCCTTCCACAACCGGCCACTTCGACACACTCGCCGTCGCAAACACCTCAGCACCAAGATGACGCGCGACCTGCACGGCAGCCATACCCACACCACCAGCAGCCGCGTGCACCAGCACCGACTCGCCGGATTGCAGACCACCCAGATCCACCAGCCCGTAGTACGCCGTCAAAAACGCCATCGGCACCGACGCAGCCTGCGCGAACGACCACCCCACCGGCACCCGCGCCACCAAACGCCGGTCGACCACCACCACCGGGCCAAAACCACCGTCAAAGAGACCGAAGACCCGGTCCCCGACCGCCAGCCCCTCGACACCGGAACCGACCTCGAGGACCACACCCGCACCCTCAGAACCCATCAACGCATCGGCATCCGGATACGACCCAAGCGCAATCAGCACGTCACGGAAGTTCACCCCCGTCGCACGCACACCGACCCGCACCTCACCAGGCGCCAGCGCAGAAAGCGTCACCGCAACCGGCGCAACATCCTCCAAAGCACCCCGACCAGAACCCTCCAAACGCCAGAGAACATCCCCGGCCGGAAGAGCGAGACCGCCACCGCCCTTCACCAGACGCGCGGCCAGCACCGCGCCGTCGCGAATCACCAGCTGGCCTTCACCGCTGGTAAGGGCACCGCCCAGCGCGGCCCACGAAGCGGGGGTGCCGTCCATATCGAGCAGGACGACGCGCCCTGGATGCTCCGACTGCGCCGAGCGCACCAGACCCCACACACCAGCAGCGGCGAGATCGGCCACTGGTTCGCCGTCGCCCGCATCGACCGCACCGCGCGTCAGGACCGCGAGGGGCACGCCCTCCCATCGCTCGTCCGCGAGCCAGTCCCGCAGGATCGGCAGTACGTCGGCCGCAGTCGCGCCCGCCACCGGCAGAGCCACCAAGCCGGGGAGTTCACCCACGGGTTCGTCGGCGGAGGCCATGCGTCGTACGACACCGCCTGCGGCCGTCAGACCCTCCGCGGCCCCTGGCACACCAAACGCATCGAGCAGAGCGACAGAGCCGGGTGCCGGTCCGTCGCCGTCGGTGCTCGGCAGCCTGGTCCACTCCAGACGGTACAGCGAGTCCTGTCCGGCAGAGGCGGCGGGCGCGGCGAATTGCTCCTGCTGGAGCGCGCGCATCACGAGCCGTTCGACGGAGATGACGGGTGCGTCGTCGCCGTCGGTGGCGCTCAGCGCGACGCCGTCCGTGCCGGTCGGACGGAGGTGCACCCGCAGCAGGCCCGCGCCGGAGGCGGCCAGGGTGACCCCGGACCAGGAGAAGGGGAGCCGAGCGGGCGCTTCCGCACTGCCGTCGCCTTTACCCTGAGCTGCGAAGACTCGTACGGCCATGGATTGGAGCGCGGCGTCGAGCAGTGCCGGGTGCAGCCCGAACCGCGCCGCCCGGCCCTCTTCCTCTTCGGGAAGGGCCACTTCCGCGAACACCTCGTCGCCGCGCAGCCACACCTCACGTACGCCTTGGAAGACGGGACCGTAGTGCAGCCCGATCGCATCGAGAGCAGCGTACATATCCTCGACCTCGGCCGGCACGGCGTCGGCCGGCGGCCACTGGGCGGGGTCGGCGTTGAGAGTGGCCGCCGGGCCCGTGGGGGTGAGGGCTCCGACGGCATGACGGGTCCACGCCTGGTCCGGCCACCCGGCGTCGGTGCCGGGACGCTCCACGCGCCCGTGCACCGCGAACGGCCGCCGCCCCAGCTCGTCGACTCCCTCCACACTGACCTGCAACTGCACCGCCTGCCCCGGCGGCAGGATCAGCGGCGTTTCCAGCACCAATTCCTCAAGATGCCCACAGGCGACCTGGTCGCCCGCACGTACTGCCAGCTCCACGAACGCGGTGCCGGGGACCACGACCTGCCCGTGGACGACGTGATCGGCCAGCCACGGGTGCGAGGCCTGCGAGAGCCGCCCGGTGAAGACCGTGCCCTCCCCGTCGGCAAGGTCCACCCCGGCACCCAGCAGCGGATGGCCGATGACGCCCAGGCCCGCAGCGCTCACATCGCCCGCGGCCAGCGAGACCCGCGGCCAGAACCGCTCACGCACGAACGCGTACGTCGGCAACTCGACGGTCCGCCCACCGGACGGGGCCAGAACAGCGGCCCAGTCCACAGCCGCACCCCGTGCATACGACGTGGCCAGCGCGGTGAACAGGGATTCGACCTCGTCACGGCCGGAGCGCAGCACCGGAACCGCCGCGTCACTCTCGGTGCTCTCCTGCACCATGGCGGTGAGTACGCCGTCGGGGCCCAGCTCCAGGAAGCGGCTGACGCCCTGGCTGTTCAAGTACTGGACGCCGTCGGCGAAACGTACCGCCTCGCGGACATGCCTCACCCAGTAACCCTGGGTCCGGATCTCGTCCGCGTCGGCGAGCTTCCCACTCACGTTGGAGACGATCGGTATGCGCGGGGCGTGGAAGGTCACCTCACCTGCCACGGCAGCGAATTCGTCGAGCATCGCGTCCATGCGCTGCGAGTGGAACGCGTGCGAGACCGTCAGCCGCTTGACCCGACGACCCGCCTCACGCCACATCGCCTCCAGCTCCGCGACCGCATCCGCGTCACCGGACACCACCACCGAGGTGGGCCCGTTGACCGCGGCGATGCCGACGCGACCTTCGTACGAGGACAGCGCCTCCGCGACCTCGGACTCCACACCCTCGACAGCAAGCATCGCCCCACCGGACGGCAACGCCTGCATCAACCGACCCCGCGCCGCCACCAGCGCGCACGCGTCGTCCAGCGACAACACACCCGCCACATGCGCGGCAGCCAACTCACCAATCGAATGTCCGAGGAGATAGTCGGGCGTGACACCCCACGACTCGAGGAGCCGGAAGAGAGCGACCTCCAGCGCGAACAGCGCCGCCTGCGTATAAACCGTCTGATCGATCCACTCCCCGTCGCCGAAGAGCACATCACGCATCGGACGCTCCAGCCGGGAGTCCAGCCGCTCCGCCACCGCATCCAACGCATCCGCGAACACCGGGAACGCCCCATACAGCCCCCGGCCCATCCCGGCCCGCTGCGCCCCTGCCCCGTGAACAAGAAAGCCGTCTTCCCCGGCACCATCGCACCGGTCACCACACCTGCCCCGGAACCACCCCCGGCGAGCTCCGCCAGCCGAACCAGAGCCGTCTCACGGTCCGGGGACAGCACCACCGCCCGGTGCTCCAGCACCGCCCGCGTCGTCACCAACGACAGCGCGAGATCGGCGGCCGTCAGGTCCTCCCGCTCCTCCACGAAGGCCCGCAGCCGGTCCGCCTGGGCCCACAGCCCTGCCGCCGACTTGCCGGAAATCACGAACGGCAGCACCGTCCCGGGCCCGGACTCCGCCTCCACGGCATCCGTCTCGGGCTCGGGCTCAGGCGCCCCCTCCAGGATCACGTGGGCGTTGGTGCCGCTCATCCCGAACGAGGACACACCAGCCCGCAGCGGCCGGTCCCCGACCAGCGGCCACGCCCGCTCCTCCGTCAACAGCTCGACCGCACCCGCCGCCCAGTCCACATACGGGGACGGCTCGTCCACGTGCAACGTCCGGGGCAGCACTCCATGCCGCATCGCCATGACCATCTTGATCACACCGGCAACCCCGGAAGCGGCCTGCGTATGCCCGATGTTCGACTTGACCGAGCCCAGCCACAGCGGCCGGTCCGCCTCCCGCTCCCGGCCGTACGTGGCAAGAAGTGCCTGCGCCTCGATCGGGTCACCCAGCTTCGTACCCGTACCATGCGCCTCGACCACATCCACATCAGCCGCCGACAACCCCGCATTCGCCAACGCCTGCCGGATCACCCGCTGCTGCGACCAACCGTTCGGCGCCGTCAGACCGTTCGACGCACCATCGGAGTTCACCGCCGAACCCCGCACCACCGCCAACACCCGATGACCATTGCGGCGCGCGTCCGACAACCGCTCCACGAGCAGCATGCCCACGCCCTCGCCCCACGCTGTACCGTCGGCCGACGCGGCGAACGCCTTGCAGCGGCCATCGCCCGCGAGCCCGCCCTGGCGGCTGAACTCGACGAACGCGGACGGCGTGGCCATCACCGTGACACCGCCGGCCAGCGCCAAGTCGCACTCACCGCCCCGCAGCGCCTGCACCGCCAGGTGCAGCGCCACCAGCGACGACGAGCACGCCGTGTCGACCGTCATCGCCGGACCCTCCAGGCCGAGCGTGTACGCGACCCGGCCGGACATCACTCCAGCCGCATTGCCGACGCCCTGGTGGCTCTCGCTGCCGTGCTCGGAGGCCAGGAGCAGCGGGAGGTAGTCCTGGCCGTTCGTGCCGGTGTAGACGCCGGTTCGGCTGCCGCGCAGCGTCGTCGGGTCGATGCCGGCGCGCTCGAACGCCTCCCAGCCCGTTTCCAGGAGGAGCCGCTGCTGCGGGTCCATGGCGAGGGCCTCGCGCGGCGAGATCCCGAAGAAGGCCGGGTCGAAGTCGGCTACGTCGGACAGGAAGGCGCCCTCGCGGACGTACGAGGTGCCCGGTGCGGCGCCCTCGGGGTCGTACAACGCGTCGAGGTCCCAACCCCGGTCGTCAGGAAAGAGCGAGGTCGCGTCCCTGCCCGCCAGCACCAGCCGCCACAGGTCCTCGGGGGACTCCACGCCGTGGGGGTAGCGGCAGCTCATGCCGACGATCGCGATCGGCTCGTCCGCGTCCGCGTCCGCGGTGCGGTGTACGCGCACGGCCTCGGCGGAACCGCCGAGGCACTCGGCCCGCAGATGCTCCGCGAGGGCGGCCGGGGTGGGGTAGTCGAAGATCAGGGTCGCGGGCAGGCGCAGACCGGTCGCGGCGTTCAGGGCTTCGCGCAGTTCGATCGCGGTGAGCGAGTCGAAGCCGAGTTCGGTGAACGCCCGGTGCGGTTCGACCGCCTCGGCGCCGCGCCGGTGGCCGAGCACCTCCGCGACCTGGTCCCGTACCGTCGCCAGGGCCACTGTCTCCTGTTCGGCGGGCGACAGACCCGTGAGGCGGGCGGCGAGTTCCGAGGCCGCGCCGCGGGGTGCGGTCGGCGCGGCGGGCCGACGATCGCGGGAGTCGCGTACGGCAGGCAGCTCGTCGAGGAGCGGGCGGGGGCGGGCTGCGGTGAAGGTGGCGGCGAACCGGGGCCAGTCGACGTCCGCGACCGCCACGCAGGTGTCGGCGCCGTCCACGGCCCGGCCCAGCGCGCCGACGGCCCACTGCGGGTCCATCGGCAGCAGTCCGCGCTTGCGCAGGTAGTCGCTGGTGGCGGCGGCGCCCGCCATGCCGTCGCCGGCCCACGGGCCCCAGGCGATCGAGGTGGCGGCGAGTCCGGCGGCGTGCCTGCGCTCCGCGAGTCCGTCCAGGAAGGCGTTCGCGACGGCGTACGCGGCCTGGCCACCGCTGCCCCATACGGCGGCGACGGATGAGAACAGCACGAACGCTTCCAGGGGTACGTGGACAAGCGCCTCGTGCAGGTTGACGGCGCCGGCCACCTTGGCTTCGAGCCCGGTCGCGAAGTCGGCGAGCCCGGTCTCCGCCAGGGGGGCGAAGGCGCCGGTGCCGGCCGCGTGGAAGACCGCCGTGAGCGGAAGGTCGTCCGGGATGTCGCACAGGAGGGCGTCCACCGCGGTCCGGTCCGCGACGTCGCAGGCGACGACGGTGACCTTGGTGCCGCGCGCCCGGAGTTCGGCGGCGAGGGCGGCGGCCGAGGGGGCGGTCGGGCCCCGGCGGCCGGCCAGCAGGAGGTGCGGGGCGCCCCGGTCCGCGAGCCAGCGCGCGACGTGCGCGCCGAGCGCGCCCGTGCCGCCGGTGACCAGGACGGTGCCGGACGGCTGCCAGGTGTCGGTGGCCGGGGCCTGGGGCGCGTCGACGAGGCGGCGCCCGAACAGTCCGGTCGGCCGTACCGCGATCTGGTCCTCGTCACCACTGTCGGCCAGCACTCCTGCAAGCCGTCTGCGGGTACGGGCGTCAAGCGGCCCGGCACCGGCGGGCAGGTCCACCAACCCGATCCAGCGGCGCGGGTACTCCAGGGCGGCGACCCGGCCGAGGGCCCACAGCTGTCCGCCGGGGATGCTCGCCAGTTCCTCGCCGGGCGCCACGGTGACCGCGCCGCGCGTGGCCAGCCAGAGAGGGGCCTCGATGCCCGTGTCTCCGAGCGCCTGGAGGAGGGTGACGGTACGGGCGACGCCGGCGGGCAGTGCCGGGTGGTCGGGGGCCAGTCGCTCGTCGGCGGCGAGGAGGGAGAGCACTCCGGAGAGGGGGACGCCTGCGGTGCTCTCCCGCAACCGACGTGCCAAGGACTCGCGTTCGATCGATGGGTCGGTCAGTACGAGTTCGCGTACGTCCGCGCCCGAGCCGGTCAGGGTTGCGGCACAGTCGCGCACCAGCACGGTGGCGGCGGACTTCTCGTCCGTCACCAGCAGCCAGGTGCCGGTCAGGTCGGGGGCGGCGGCTTCGGGGACGGGCTTCCAGCCGACCCGGTAGCGCCGGCCGTGGTCGTCGTCGGCGGTACCGGTGCGCTCGGGCGCGGAAGGCAGCAGCCAGTAGTGCTCGCGCTGGAAGGCATACGTCGGCAGGTCGACCGTACGTGTGCCGCTCGGCGCATGGACGGCGGCCCAGTCGATCGGGATTCCGCGGATGTGCATCAGCGCCACGGCCTGCCACCAGGAGCTGAGCTCGTCGCGGCCCGCGCGCAGCGTGGGTATCGCGACGGTCTGCGCATCGTCTTCGATGCTCTGGCGGGCCATGGCGGTCAGGACGCCGTCGGGGCCCAGTTCGACGAACTTGGAGACGCCTGCCGCGCGCAGGCTCCGCACGCCGTCGGCGAAGCGGACGGCTTCGCGAACGTGGCGGACCCAGTATTCGGGAGTCCGGATCTCGTCGGGGTCGGCGAACTCGCCGGTGACGTTGGAGACGATCGGCAACTGCGGGGCGCGGAAGGCCAGCTTCCCTGCCACGTCGGCGAACTCGTCGAGCATCGCGTCCATACGCGGCGAGTGGAAAGCATGCGAGACCGTCAGCCGCTTGACCCGACGACCCGCCTCACGCCACACAGCCTCCAGCTCCGCGACCACATCCGCGTCACCGGACACCACCACCGAGGTAGGCCCGTTGACCGCGGCGATACCGACGCGACCTTCGTACGAGGACAGCGCCTCCGCGACCTCGGACTCCACACCCTCGACAGCAAGCATCGCCCCACCGGACGGCAACGCCTGCATCAACCGACCCCGCGCCGCCACCAGCGCGCACGCGTCATCCAACGACAACACACCCGCCACATGCGCGGCAGCCAACTCACCAATCGAATGCCCGAGAAGATAGTCGGGCGTGACACCCCACGACTCCAGCAACCGGAAGAGAGCAACCTCCAGCGCGAACAGCGCCGCCTGCGTATAAACGGTCTGATCGATCGCGTCCCCCTCGCCGAAGAGGACTTCGCGGATCGGCCGGTCCAGCCGGGCATCCAGCCGCTCCGCGATGGAGTCCAGCGCCTCCGCGAAGGCGGGGAACGCCTCATACAGCCCCGGCCCATCCCGGCCCGCTGCGCCCCTGCCCCGTGAACAGGAAGGCAGTCCGGCCCTTGAGCGTCGCCCCGCTCTCCACGTACGCGTGCTTCTCGCCCCGCGCGAGCGCGGTGAGGCCCGCACGGAAGCCCTCGCGGTCGGCGGCGAGCACCACCGCGCGGTGGTCCAAGGCGGCTCGTGTCGTCGCCAGCGACAGCCCGATGTCGGCGGGGTCGTGGTGGGGCGCGGTGTCGAGGAACGTACGGAGCCGGTCGGCCTGGCCGCGCAGCGCGTGCGCCGTCTTCGCGGACAGCGGCCAGGGCACCAGGGGCACGGGGGCCGGAAGGGCGGCGGGTGGGTTCTGCCTGGCCGTGTCGGCGGGCTCCGGGGCCTCTTCCAGGATCACGTGCGCGTTGGTGCCGCTCACGCCGAACGCCGACACGCCGGCCCGGCGCGGCGCGGTGCCCTTCGGCCAGTCGCGGGCCTCCGTCAGCAGCTCGACCGCACCCGCCGTCCAGTCCACGTGCGGCGACGGGGCGTCCACGTGCAGCGTCCGGGGCAGCACTCCATGCCGCATCGCCATGACCATCTTGATGACACCGGCCGCGCCCGCCGCCGACTGTGTGTGCCCGATGTTGGACTTCACCGAGCCGAGCCACAGCGGCCGGTCCGCCGCCCTGCCCCGGCCGTACGTGGCGAGGAGCGCCTGCGCCTCGATGGGGTCGCCGAGCGTGGTACCGGTGCCGTGGGCCTCGACGGCGTCGACATCGGCGGCCGACAGTCGGGCGTTCGTCAATGCCTCGTGGATGACGCGCTGTTGGGAGGGCCCGTTGGGGGCGGTCAGGCCGTTCGACGCGCCGTCGGAGTTCATCGCGGAGCCCCGGAGCACGGCCAGTACGGGATGCCCGTTGCGCCGTGCGTCGGACAGCCGCTCGATCAGCAACAGCGCCACGCCCTCGCCCCAGCCGGTGCCGTCGGCGCCCGCCGCGAACGGCTTGCACCGCCCGTCGGCCGCGAGGCCGCGCTGGCGGCCGAACTCGGCGAACGCACCCGGGGTGGCCATGACGGTGACGCCGCCCGCGAGGGCCATCGTGCACTCGCCGGAGCGCAGCGCCTGCGCCGCGAGGTGCAGCGCCACCAGTGACGACGAGCAGGCTGTGTCCACCGACACCGCCGGTCCCTCCAGGCCGAGCGAGTACGCCACCCGGCCGGAGAGCACGCTGGTGGCGGCGCCGATCAGGGAGTAGCCCTCGAGGTCCTCGGACATCGACGTGGCGACCCCGTAGCCGGAGTTGGTGGCCCCGACGAACACTCCCGTACGGCTGCCGCGCAGCGACGTCGGGTCGATGCCCGACCGTTCGAGGCACTCCCAGGCGGTTTCCAGGAGGATGCGCTGCTGCGGATCCATCGCGAGGGCCTCGCGGGGCGAGATGCCGAAGAAGTCCGCGTCGAAGGAGCCCGCGTCATGGACGAAGCCGCCCTGCCGCGCGTAGGTCCCGGGCCCTTCGGCCTCCGCGGCGTACGGCCGCTTCGTGTCCCAGCCCCGGTCGGCGGGGAATCCGGAGATGCCGTCGCCGCCCCGCTCGAGCAGTTCCCAGAAGGCTTCGGGGGAATCGATTCCGCCGGGCAGCCTGCAGGCCATGCCGACGATGGCGAGGGGCTCGCGGCCGGCCGCGGTCAGTTCGCGGTTGAGGGCCTTGAGCCGCTCGGTCTCCTTCACGGAGCTGCGCAGGGCTTCGACGTACTGGTCGATGGTGGCACTCATGACGCGCGGGCTCCCTCGTCGGTGGCGTCGTCGGCGTCGTCGACACCGGTGGCGGAGAACAGTTTGAGCAGGCTCTCGCCGTCCATGGCGTCGAGCTCTTCCGCACGGACACCGGAGCCGGCCCGGTCGTCGGCGGCTGCCGCCTCGGCGGTGCCGGGCTGTCCGGCGTCGGCCAGGCGGAGCAGGATGTCCAGCAGGCCGGCCTCGCGGAGCCGGGCGGGCGGGATGGCGGCGACCGTGCGCATGATCCGCTCGTCTTCGGGCGACAGCGGAGACAGTACGGGGCCGTCCGCGGGTTCCGGAGCCAGCTGGGCCAGCAGTCGGCCGGTGAGGGCGTCCGGTGTCGGATGGTCGAAGACGGCCGTCGTGGGCAGCGCGATTCCGGTGGTCGCCTCGATGCGGTCGCGCATCTGGAGGGCGGACAGCGAGTCGAAGCCGAGGTCACGGAACGCCCGGTCGGCCTCGACGTCGGAGGCGTCCGCGTGGCCGAGGACCAGCGCCGCCTGCTCCAGGACCAGTTCGAGCAGGGCGTTTTCACGCTGCGCGAGGGGGAGCGCGGCCAGTCGGGCCCGCAGCGCGGTGGTGTCGGCCCGGAGGCCGTCGCCCGGGCCCGCGGCGGGCGGCCGGGCCTCGGGCAGCGCGGCCAGCAGCGGGCTCGGACGGGCCATCGTGAACGCGGGGGCGAACAGCGGCCAGTCGACACCGGCGACGGTCACGCACGCCTCGTCCCGCGTCACCGCGTCGCCCAGAGCGGTCAGCGCGGGTTCCACCGCCATCGTCAGCACTCCGCGTCGGCGCAGTTCGGCGGCCGTGGCGCCGTCCCCCATGCCGGGCCCGTCCCAGGCGCCCCAGGCGATCGAGGTCGCGGGCAGACCGGCGGCACGGCGGCGCTGGGCCAGCGCGTCCAGGTGGGCGTTGGCAGCGGCGTAGGCGCCCTGGCCCGCGCCGCCCCAGGTCGCGGCGGCGGAGGAGAACAGCACGAACGCGTCGAGCGCGGGGCTGTCGCACAGGGCGTGCAGGTTCTCCGCGCCGGTGGCCTTGGCGGCGAGCACGGCGGCCAGGCGACCGGGGGTGGTGTCCGTCAGCGGGCCGAGGTCCCCGATCCCGGCGGCGTGAACGACCGTGGTGACCGGTTCGTCGGCGGGCAGTCCGGCCAGCAGCGCGGCGAGTGCCTTCCGGTCGGCCACGTCACAGGCGGCCACGGTCACCTTGGCGCCGAGCGCGCCGAGTTCCGCGACGAGGTCGGCGGTGCCGGGGGCGCGGTCCCCCCGGCGGCTGGTCAGGACCAGGTGCCCGACGCCCCGCTCGGCGAGCCTTCGGGCCACGTGCCGACCGAGACCGCCCGTACCGCCGGTGATCAGGGCCGTGCCGCGTGGCCGCCAGGTGTCGGTGAGCGGGTCACCGGTGGCGCGGACCAGTCGGCGGCCGTACGTGCCGGTAGGCCGCACGGCGATCTGGTCCTCGCCGCCGCTGCGGGCGCCACCGATTCCGGCATCACCAGTGCCGGAAGCACCGCTGTCGGCCAGGAGCGAGGCGAGGAGGGTGCCGGTGTGCGCGTCGAGGATTTCCGGGAGGTCGATCAGGCCACCCCAGCGGGTGGGGTGTTCGAGGGCGGCGACCCGGCCGAGGCCCCATACGGCGGGACCGGCGGTGCCGTACGGCGCCTCGTCGGGGGCGACCGCCACGGCGCCGCGCGTCAGCGCCCAGACCTTGGCGTCACCGGCGCCGGGCGCCTGCGCGTCCAGGGCCTGAAGCAGCGCCAGGGTGGCGGTGATCCCGGCGGGAACGTGCGGGTGGTCGGGATCGGGCCTCTCGTCCAGGGCGAGCAGGGACAGCATTCCGGTCGGGGTGCCGGAGGCCCCGGCCTCCCGCAGGGCACGGCGGAGGGTGTCGGGGTCAGGCCCGGCCGGGACGCGGACGACGGTCGCGCCGTGCCGGGTCACGGCTGCCGCGCAGGCTTCCACGACGGGATCGTGGGTTCCGGCCGGCGGCTCGATCAGCCACCAGGTCCCGGTGAGGCGTGGCCGCGGTGCGGCCGGGAGGGGCTGCCAGTCGATGCGGTAGCGCCAGTCGGCCGGGCTTCCCACGCCCGGTGCCACCGGCCAGAACTGTTCGCGCTGGAAGGCGTACGTCGGCAGGTCCACCCGCGTACCGCCCCACTGGGCGAACACCCGGTCACGGTCGACCGCGACGCCGTGGACGTGCGCCGTGGCGAGGGCCTCGATCGCGGAGGCGGCCTCGTCCCGGCCGCCCCGCAGGACGGGAAGGGCGACGCTGGTGCGCGTACCGGCCTCGTCCGCGAGGCACAGCCGGGTCATGGCGGTGAGGACGCTGTCGGGCCCCAGCTCGATGAACTTGGTGACGCCCTCGGTGTGGAGGCACCGCACCCCGTCGGCGAAACGGACGGCCTGGCGGATGTGCCGGACCCAGTAGCCGGGGGTCCGGATCTCGTCCGCGTCGGCGAGCTTCCCGGTCACGTTGGAGACGATCGGCAGCTGCGGGGCGTGGAAGGTGACCTTGCGTGCCGCGGCGGCGAATTCGTCGAGCATGGCGTCCATACGCGGTGAGTGGAAGGCGTGCGACACCGTCAGCCGCTTGACCCGCCGACCCGCCTCGCGCCACCCGGTCTCCAGCTCCGCGACGACATCCGCGTCTCCGGAGATGACCACGGAGGTGGGCCCGTTGATCGCGGCGATGCCGACACGATTCTCGTACGAGGCCAGAGCCTCCGCGATCTCGGGCTCCTCGCCCTCGACGGCCAGCATCGCCCCACCGGCAGGCAACGCCTGCATCAGCCGACCACGCGCCGCCACCAACGCGCACGCGTCGTCCAGCGACAACACCCCGGCAACGTGCGCGGCAGCCAGCTCACCGATCGAATGACCCAGCAGGAAGTCAGGGGTGACACCCCACGACTCCATGAGCCGGAACAGGGACACTTCAAGGGCGAAGAGCCCCGCCTGCGCGTAAACCGTCTGATCGATCCACTCCCCGTCACCGAAGAGGACCTCCCGGACCGGACGCTCCAACCAGGAGTCCAACCGCTCCGCCACCGCGTCCAACGCCCCCGCGAAGACGGGGAACGCCGCGTACAACTCGCGACCCATCCCGGACCGCTGCGCCCCCTGGCCGGAGAACAGGAACGCCACGTCTCCCGGCGAGGCGAAGCCTCGCACCACATGGGGGGCCTCCTCGTCGCCGGCCAGCGCGGACAGGCCGGCCAGGAATCCGGCGCGGTCGGCGGCCAGGACCACCGCCCGGTGGTCGAGGGCCGCCCGACTGGTGGCGAGGGAGTGGGCCACGTCGATGTCGGCGAGGTCGGGCGAGTCCGCCAGGAAGGAGGCGACGCGTTCCGCCTGGCCGCGCAGTCCGGCGGCCGAGCGTGCGGAAACCAGCCACGGGAGCACGGACGGCCGTGCCGCGGCCCGCACCGCGGGCTCGGCCCGTACCTCGGGGGCCTGCTCGAGAACGACGTGCGCGTTGGTGCCGCTCACCCCGAACGACGAGACGCCCGCCCGGCGCGGGCGCCCGCCGGTCTCCCACGGCCGGGCCTCGGTGAGCAGCTCGACCGCGCCCGCCGTCCAGTCCACGTGCGACGACGGTTCGTCCACGTGCAGGGTCCGCGGCAGGACGCCGTTGCGCATGGCCATGACCATCTTGATGATCCCGGCGACGCCGGCGGCGGCCTGGGTGTGGCCCAGGTTCGATTTGACGGATCCGAGCCACAGCGGCCGGCCGGCGTCCCGCTCCTGGCCGTAGGTGGCGAGGAGCGCCTGCGCCTCGATGGGGTCGCCGAGCGCGGTGCCGGTGCCGTGCGCCTCGACCGCGTCCACGTCGGCGGGCGTGAGGCGGGCGTTCGTCAGGGCCTCCCGGATCACGCGCTGTTGGGACGGTCCGTTGGGCGCGGTCAGGCCGCTGGAGGCGCCGTCCTGGTTGACCGCGCAGGACCGGACCACCGCCAGGACCTCGTGTCCGTTGCGCTGCGCGTCGGAGAGCCGCTCGACCAGCAGGACGCCGACGCCCTCGCTCCATGCGGTGCCGTCGGCGGCCGTGGCGAACGACTTGCAGCGGGCGTCCGTCGCCATGCCCTCGTCGAACTCCGACCCTGCGAACATCGTCGGGGTCGCCATCACGGTCACCCCGCCCGCCAGCGCCAGGTCGCACTCGCCGCCGCGCAGCGCCTTCACGGCCAGGTGCAGGGCGACCAGGGACGAGGAGCAGGCCGTGTCGAGGGTGATGGCCGGACCCTCCAGGCCGAGGGCGTACGCCACCCGGCCGGACAGCACGCTGCCCGCGTTGCTCGTCCCGACGAAGCCCTCCAGCACCTCGGGCACGGCGTGCAGGCCGACCGCGTAGTCGTGGTACATCGCCCCGGCGAAGACTCCCGTACGGCTGCCGCGCAGCGACAGCGGGTCGATGCCGCCGCGTTCGACGGCCTCCCAGCTCGTCTCCAGGAGGAGCCGCTGCTGCGGGTCCATGGCGAGCGCCTCGCGCGGCGAGATCCCGAAGAATCCCGGGTCGAAGCGCCCTGCCTCGTGCAGGAATCCGCCCTCACGGGCCGCCGCCCCCGCGAGCGCGCCGAGGTCCCAGCCGCGGTCGGTGGGGAAGCCGGAGACGGCGTCACCGCCCTCCGCGACCAAACGCCACAGGTCCTCGGGCGAGCGGCAGCCGCCCGGATAGTGGCAGCCCATGCCGATGATGGCGATCGGCTCGACCGCCCGGTCCTCCAGTTCGCGGATCCGCCGGTTGGACTCGCGCAGCTCGGCAGTGGCTCGCTTGAGGTACTGGAGGAGCTTCTCCTCGTCGGGCATCGGGGATCTCTCTTTCGGGTGCGGTAGGACCACGTGACCTTCATGAACCGGGATGGGAGCCGGCCGGGGCGGTTGCGGGGGACGTTCGCGGTCAGGGCCGCGTGAACTCCTCATCCAGCATCTGGAACATCTCTTCCGCCGTCGCCGCGTCGAGGCTGTCCGGTTCCGCCGTCGGCTCCACCGCCGACTTCCAGCCGGAGAGCAGGGACCGCAGTCGTATGGTGATCTCCTCGCGCCCGGCGTCTTCGGCGCCGACGTCCCGCAACAGGGCTTCCAACCGGGACAGTTCGGCCAGGGCTGTCGCCGAAGCGGTCCGCTCCTGCGGTTCCAGTGCGGTCCGCAGGCGCTCCGCGAGGGCACTGGCCGTGGGGTGGTCGAAGATGAGCGTGGCGGGCAGCCGCAGCCCCGTGGCACCGGCGAGCCGGTTGCGCAGTTCGACGGCGGTGAGGGAGTCCAGGCCGAGTTCCAGGAAGCCGCGCTCGCTGTCGACGGCGCCTGCGGAGGCGTAGCCAAGGACAGTGGCCACCTGCCCGCGCACCAGGTTGAGCAGGATGCGCCTGCGGTCCGCTTCGGTGCCCCGGGCCAGCTGCGCGTGCAGGGCGGGCACCGATTCGGTGCCGGCCGACGAGGTGCGCCCGGTGCGCGGCGCGGGCGGAACCAGCCCCCGCAGCAGAGGCGGGACGTCGGCCGAACGGCCTCGCAGCGCGGCCGGGTTGAACGCCATCGGCACGACGGCCGGCTCGCCGGTGGCGCAGGCCGCGTCGAACAGTGCCATGCCGTCGGCCGTGGGCAGCGGTGTCATGCCGGAGCGCATCAGCCTGCGGACGTCGGCCTCGGTCAGTTCCCCGGTCAGGCCGGTGCGCTGCGCCCACGGTCCCCAGGCCAGCGAGGCCCCGGGCAGGCCGTGCGCGGCTCGGTGCTGGGCGAGCGCGTCGAGGAAGATGTTGGCCGCCGCGTAGTTGCTCTGCCCTGCTCCGCCGAGCACGCCCGCCGCCGAGGAGAACAGGACGAACGCGTCCAGCTCCATACCCTCGGTCAGCAGGTGCAGGTTCCAGGCGCCGCGTAGCTTGGGGGCGAGTACGGCGTCGAGGCGCTGCGGTGTCATAGCGGCGAGGACGCCGTCGTCGAGGACGGCGGCGGTGTGCACGACCGCGCGCAGCGGATGCGCGTCGGGTATCTGCCCGAGGGTGTGCGCCAGGGCGTCGCGGTCGGCCGCGTCACAGGCCACCACAGTCGCTTCGGCACCCAGTTCGGCCAGCTCCGCCACGAGTTCGGGAGCACCGGGTGCGGCCGGGCCGCTCCGGCTGGTCAGCAGCAGGTGCCTCACGCCGTGTGCGGTCACCAGGTGCTTGGCGAGCTCGGCGCCCAGGGTGCCGGTCGCACCGGTGATCAGTACGGTGCCGTCGCCGCCCAGGACGGTGTCCTTCCGCCGGCCGGAGTCCGGCATCGGCACCCGGGTGAGGCGAGGGGCGTGGGCCCGGCCGGCCCGCAGGGCGAGCTGCGGCTCTCCGGTCCCGGCCCCCGTCTCTCCGGCCGTCCCGGTCCCGGCCTCGATGGCGTCCGCGACGGCCGCCAGGGACCGTACGTCGTCGTCGACGTCCAGCAACAGCAGCCCGGGGTGCTCCGACTGCGCCGAGCGCAGCAGGCCCCACACCGGTGCGGTCGCCAGGTCGATCGCCTCGTCGCCGGTGACGGCCACCGCGTGGCGGGTCACCACCACCAGCCGGGCGGAGGTGAACCGCTCGTCGGCCAGCCAGTCCTGGATCAGCTCGAGCGCCCGGTGCACGGCGTCCTCCGCCGCCGGTACGAGCGCGTCGTCGTCGACCGATCCCCCGGTTCCCCCGAAGCATTGCGCGACCACCACGTCGGGCACCTGCGTGCACTCGGCGAGCGTGGCGTGGACGGGCACCGGTTCCCCGTCGTCCGCCGTCAGCATCGTGGCCAGCCCCCACGCGTCCGCACCGAGCAGCGCCAGGCTGCGGGGTGCTGCGGCGGTGGGCAGGTCGAAGGCGGTGCCCCAGTCGACACGGAACAGTGAGTCTCCGCCCGATCCGCGGCGCAGGCCCGCGAGTTTTGTCGCTACGGGACGCCGGACGAGGGACCGCACCTCCATGACCGGCTGCCCGATGTCGTCCGTGATCGTGACCCGGATCGCGCCGTCGGCCTGGGCGATCCGTACGCGCACCGTGGTCGCACCCGAGCGGTGCAGGTGGACACCCTGGAAGGAGAACGGCAGCTCCACAGGCCGCTCACCGGTCTCTCGGGCCGCCGCGTCAGTCTCTTCGGACGGCTCTCCGGGCGTGTGCAACAGACCCATTCCGTGCAGGGCGGCATCCAGCAGCGCCGGGTGCACACCGAATCCGGCGGCCTCCCCGTGCAGCGCCTGCGGCAGGTCCACCTCGGCGTATACCGCGCCGTCGTGCCGCCAGGCGGCCCGAAGCCCTTGGAACGCGGGCCCGTATCCGTATCCGAGGTCCGCGACGGCCCCGTAGAAGCCGTCGATCGCGACGGCCTCGGCCCCCGCGGGCGGCCACTGCGTGCCCGGCGCCTCCTGGGGCTTCCCGACGGGCGCCAGGGTGCCGGTGGCGTGCCGGGTCCAGGGCGCACCGCCGGTACCGCCACCGAGCGTATCGTCCGGCTCCGGCTGTTCCGGTCGCGAGTAGATGTTCACCGGGCAGCGCCCGGACTCGTCCTGCGGGCCGACCACGACCTGCAGCTGGACGCTGTCCCGCTCGGTCAGCACCAGGGGCTGTTCCAGGGTCAGTTCCTCGGCCTGGCGGTGCCCGACCTCGTCGCCCGCCGCGAGCGCGAGCTCCACGAAGGCCGTGCCGGGCAGCAGGATCGTGCCGAGTACCGCGTGGTCGGCCAGCCAGGGCTGGCTGCGCACGGAAAGCCGTCCGGTGAGCACCGTGCCCTCTCCGTGGGCGAGCGGTACCGCGGCCCCGAGCAACGGATGCCCGAGGGCCCCGAGTCCGGCAGCCGACACATCGCCCGCGCCTTCCTGCGCCAACTCCAGCCAGTAGCGGCGGCGCTGGAAGGCGTAGGTCGGCAGGTCGGTGAAGGTGGCGTCCTGTCCCTCGAGGAAGGATGCGACATCGAGCGGCAGGCCGTGGGCGTGCCCCTCGGCCGCCGAGAGGAGGAAGCGGTCCAGACCACCCTCGTCACGACGCAGGGTGCCGAGCGCGACCACGTCCGGGACGTCCAACTCCTCAACCGACTGGGTCAGGACCGGGTGCGCACTGATTTCGACGAAGAAACGGAAACCATCCTCCACCAAACGGCGAACAGCAGGCTCGAAATGAACGGTCTGAGAAAGGTTGCGATACCAGTACGAACCATCCATCACCGTGGTGTCCAACCACTCACCGGTCACCGTGGACAACAACGGCACCGATCCCGCACGAGGCTCGAGCCCCTCGAGGACAGTGGCCAGCTCTTCCTCGATCAGAGCAACCTGACGCGAGTGCGACGCATAGTCGACAGGAACCCGCCGCACACGGACACCCCCCGCCTCAGCCGCCGCCAGGAACTCGTCCAACGCCGCCGACTCACCAGCCACAACCGTCGAACGCGGCCCATTCACAGCAGCCACCGAAATCCGCTCACCAAAAGGCTCCAGCAGCACACCCACCTCACCCGCGGGCAACGCCACCGACACCATGCCCCCACGCCCAGCCAACGCCGTAATAGCCCGACTCCGCAGAGCCACCACCCTCACAGCATCCGCCAGCGACAACACCCCCGCCACATACGCAGCAGCAATCTCACCCTGCGAATGACCGATGACGGCATCCGGCACCACACCCACCGAACGCCACACAGCAGCCAACGACACCATCACCGCGAACAACGCAGGCTGCACCACATCAACCCGCTCCAGCGACGCAGCACCCACCTCACCACGCAACACCGCCAACAACGACCAATCCACATGTACGGCCAACTCCCGCGCACACGCCTGAACCTCCGCCGCAAACACCGGCGACGACTCCAGAAGCCCACGAGCCATACCCACCCACTGCGAACCCTGACCAGGGAAAACAAACACCGTCTTCCCCTCCCGCACACCACCCTCAACAACCCACCCACTGGGCTCACCAGACGCCAACGCACCCAACCCGTCCAGGAGCCCCTCACGCCCACGCCCCACCACCACCGCACGCCGCTCGAACAACGAACGACCCAAAGCCAGCGAATACGCCACATCGACAGGGCCCACCTCCGGACGCACCTCCAGGTGCTCCCGCAACCGCCCCGCCTGCGCACGCAACGCCTGGTCCGTACGTCCCGACAACACCACCGGCACCAGCGCGTCGCCGTCCGCCGCACCGGAGTCCCGCACAAGCCCCTCCGCCGGCGCCTGCTCCAGGATGACGTGCGCATTCGTGCCCGTACCACCGAACGCGGACACCCCCGCGCGCAGCGGCCGGTCCACTTCCGGCCACGGCCGGGCCTCCGTCAGCAGTTCCACCGCGCCCGCCGACCAGTCGACGTGCGGCGTCGGCTCGTCCACATGCAGCGTCTTCGGCAGGACACCCTCACGAAGCGCCATGACCATCTTGATGACACCGGCGACACCGGCGGCGGACTGGGAGTGTCCGATGTTCGACTTGATGGAGCCCAGCCACAGGGGCCGTTCGGCGGGCCGGTTCTGGCCGTACGTCGCCAAAATGGCCTGCGCCTCGATCGGGTCGCCCAGCGTGGTGCCGGTGCCGTGCGCCTCGACGGCGTCGACGTCGGCCGGTTCCAGGCCGGAGTTGACGAGCGCCTGCCGGATCACCCGCTGCTGCGAGGGTCCGCTGGGCGCGGTCAGACCGTTCGACGCGCCGTCCTGGTTGATCGCCGTACCGCGCAGGACCGCGAGTACCCGGTGCCCGTTGCGGCGCGCGTCGGACAGCCGCTCCAGGGCGAGCATGCCGACGCCCTCGGCCCATCCGATGCCGTCCGCGCCGGCCGCGAACGGCTTGCAGCGGCCGTCGGCGGCCATCCCGCGCTGGCGGCTGAACTCCGTGAACGACACCGGTGACACCAGCGCCGCCACGCCGCCCGCCAGGGCGAGGTCGCACTCGTTCTGGCGCAGCGCCTGGCAGGCGAGATGGATCGAGACCAGCGATGACGAGCAGGCGGTGTCGACCGTGACCGCCGGGCCCTCCAGGCCGAGCGTGTACGAGACCCGGCCCGACACGGCGGCGGTTCCGGAACCGAACAGGAAGAAGCCTTCCGTTTCGCCGCCCGGCTTGCCACCGACTCCGTACCCGACGAAGGACGTACCGACGAACACTCCGGAGCGGGAGCCCTTGAGGGTGCGCGGGTCGACGCCCGCCCGCTCGACGGCCTCCCAGGACGATTCGAGGAGCAGCCGCTGCTGCGGGTCCATCGAGAGGGCCTCGCGGGGCGAGATCCCGAAGAATTCGGCGTCGAACTCACCGATGTCGTGGACGAATCCGCCTTCCCGGACGTACGAGGTTCCGGGGTGGTCGGCATCGGGGTGGAAGAGCCCCTCGAGGTCCCAGCCCCGGTCCTCGGGGAACGCGCCGATCGCGTCGACCTCGTCGGTGACCAGCCGCCACAGGCCGTCCGGGGAGTCGACGCCGCCGGGGTAGCGGCAGCTCATGCCGACGATGGCGATGGGTTCGTCGCTGAGGTCGGCGGCCTTGACGGCGGTGGTGGCCGTCTCGGCGCGGCCCAGGAGTTCGCCGAGGAGGTGGTCGGTGAGGGCGAGGGCGCTCGGGTGGTCGAAGACCATCGTCGTGGGCAGCTTCAGCCCGGTCACCTCGCGCAGCCGGTTGCGCAGGGCCACGGCGGTCACGGAGTCGAAGCCGAGGTCCCGGAAGGCCCGGTCGGGTTCGATCGCCGCCGGATCCTCGTATCCGAGGGCGGCCGCCGCCTGTGTGCGCACAAGTACCAGGAGGTGCGGGGCGCGTTCGACCTCCGGGAGGGCCCTGACCTGCTGGGCCAGTGCGGAGGTCGCACCGTCCGTCCCGGTCGCGTCCGGACCGTCGAGCGCGGCGCGCACCTCGGGGAGGTCCTCGATCAGCGGGCGCGGGCGGGCGGCGGTGAAGCCGGGGGCGAACCGCTCCCAGTCGATGTCCGCGACGGCGACGAAGGTCTCGTCGGCCTCGAGGGCCTGTTCCAGTGCGGCGATCGCCAGGCGCGGGTCCATCGGGCGCACCCCGCGCCGCGCCAGGCTCTCGGTCGCGGCGGCGTCCGTCATGCCGCCGTCGGCCCAGCCGCCCCACGCGAGCGCGGTGGCCTTCAGGCCCCGGTCGCGACGGTGCCGGGCGAGCGCGTCCAAGCGGGCGTTGCCCGCCGCGTACGCGGCCTGCCCCGCCCCGCCCCAGACGCCCGCGCCGGACGAGAACAGGACGAAGGCGTCCAGCTCGGTGCCGGCCAGCAGCTCGTCGAGGTGCTCGGCACCGGCCGCCTTGGCGGCCGTGACGTCCGCCAGTTCGTCCAGGCCGATGCCGGTCAGGGCGGTGGACTGGGCTGTTCCGGCGAGGTGGAAGACCGCGTCGAAGCGGTGCCGGGCGACGAGCCCGGCCACGGCCTCGCGATCGGATACGTCGCATGCCTCCAGGACGACTTCGGTGCCGAGTGCCGTCAGTTCGGCCGCGAGGTCGGCGGCACCTGGGGCGTCGGCGCCCCTGCGGCTGGTCAGTACGAGGCGGCTCGCGCCCCGGTCGGCCAGCCAACGCGACACGTGCCCGCCGAGGGCACCCGTACCGCCGGTGACCAGGACCGTACCGCGCGGGCTCCACCCGTCGGCGGCGGGCTCGGACAGCGCGGCGCGCACCAGTCGGCGGGCGAACAGGCCGGAGGCGCGGACCGCGAGCTGGTCCTCGGAGCGGAACCCGGCCAGCGCGGCCGCCAGGCCGCCCCAGATCCGTCCTTCGGTACGGTCGTCGCCCTCGCCGAGGTGCGACGGGAGGTCGATCAACCCGCCCCACTGTTGGGGGAATTCGAGTCCGGCGACCAGGCCGAGGCCCCACACGGCCGCCTGGCCGGGACGGCGCAGCGGCTCGGTGCTGCCGACCGAGACGGCGCCCGTGGTCAGCAACCACAGCGGTGCCCGCACCTCGGCGTCGGCCAGCGCCCGCACCAGGGCGAGGGTTCCCGCCAGGCCGGCGGAGATCTCGGGCCGTGCCGGGTGCGGAGCCTCGTCCAGGGCCAACAGGGACAGCACACCGGCGAGCTCGGGAACGGCGCGCAGTCGTGCGGCCAGCGCGGCGGAATCGTCGAGGTCGTCCCGGGCGACGGTGTGCGTGACGACGTCGGCGCCCGCCTCCGTCAGCCGGGCCGCGCACCGCTCGGCCGTGCCGCACCCCTCGATTCCGGTAAGGAGCAGCCATGTACCGGAGAGTTGGGGACGAGCAGGGCCGCTGACCGGCCGCCAGCTCACGTCGTACCACCAGCCGTCCGTGGGCGACTGTGCGCGCCGGGTCGCGGCACGCGGTGCGTCGGCGGGCTCCAGCCAGTAGCGCCGGCGCTGGAAGGGGTAGGTGGGCAGGTCGGTGAAGGTGGCGTCCTGTCCCTCGAGGAAGGATGCGACATCGAGCGGCAGGCCGTGGGCGTGTCCCTCCGCCGCCGAGAGGAGGAAACGCTCCAAGCCACCCTCGTCACGACGCAAGGTACCCAGCACGACCACATCGTCGGCCTCGAGCTCCTCGACCGACTGCGTCAGCACCGGATGAGCACTGACCTCCACGAAGAAACGGAAACCGTCCTCCACCAGACGACGCACAGCAGGCTCGAAATACACGGTCTGCGCAAGGTTGCGGTACCAGTACGAACCATCCATCACCGCCATATCCAGCCACTCACCCGTGACCGTCGACAACAACGGAACACACGCAGCACGAGGCCGAAGCCCATCAAGAACCGCGGCTAGCTCCTCCTCGATCAAAGCCACCTGACGCGAATGAGAGGCGTAATCGACAGGAATCCGCTTGGCACGAATCCCCTCGCTCTTCGCAGCACTCAGGAACTCCTCCAGAGCCACCGACTCACCCGCAACCACAGTGGAGCGCGGTCCGTTGACGGCAGCGACAGAGATCCGCTCCCCGTACGGCTCCAGCAGCACACCCACCTCACCAGCAGGCAACGCCACCGAGACCATGCCACCCAACCCCGCCAACGCCGTAATGGCCCGGCTCCGCAAGGCCACCACCCTGACCGCATCGGCCAGCGACAACGCACCCGCCACATACGCAGCAGCAATCTCACCCTGCGAATGACCGATGACGGCATCCGGCTCGACACCGGCCGAACGCCACACAGCAGCAAGCGACACCATCACCGCGAACAACGCAGGCTGCACCACATCAACCCGCTCCAGCGGCGCAGCACCCTCCTCACCCCGCAGCACCGCCATGAGCGACCAGTCCACATAAGGGGACAACTCGACGGCACACGCCTCCGCCTGCGCCGCGAACACCGGCGAAGACTCCAACAACTCACGGGCCATACCCACCCACTGCGAACCCTGGCCAGGGAAGACAAACACCGTCTTCCCCTCCCTCACACCACCCTCCACAACCCTCGCAGCGGGCTCACCAGCAGCCAGCGCACCCAGAGCGTCAAGAAGCTCCCCACGCTCACGGCCCACCACCACCGCGCGCCGCTCGAACAACGAGCGGCCTGCGGCCAGCGAATACGCCACGTCAACAGGCCGCGCCCCCGGATTCGCCTCCAGGTGCTCCCGCAACCGCGCAGCCTGCGCACGCAGAGCCTCACCACTGCGCGCGGACAGCACCACCGGCACGACACCACCCACAGCCGGCATCGCACCGGAGTCCCGCACCAGCCCCTCCGCCGGCGCCTGCTCCAGGATGACGTGCGCATTCGTACCGCTCATGCCGAACGCGGAGACGCCTGCGCGGCGCGGCCGGTCCACCTCCGGCCACGGCCGGGTCTCGGTCAGCAGTTCCACCGCGCCCGCCGACCAGTCGACGTGCGGCGTCGGCTCGTCCACATGCAGCGTCTTCGGCAGGACACCCTCACGAAGCGCCATGACCATCTTGATGACACCGGCGACACCGGCGGCGGACTGAGTGTGTCCGATGTTCGACTTGAGCGAGCCGAGCCACAGCGGCCGGCCCTCCGGCCGGTCCTGCCCGTACGTCGCGATAAGCGCCTGGGCCTCGATCGGGTCACCGAGTTCGGTGCCGGTGCCGTGTGCCTCCAAGACGTCCACGTCGGCGGGGCCCAGGTGCGCGGAGGCCAGCGCTTGCCGGATCACGCGCTGCTGGGCCCGGCCGCTGGGCGCGGTGAGGCCGTTGGACGCGCCGTCCTGGTTGATCGCCGTGCCGCGTACGACCGCGAGCACCTGGTGGCCGTTGCGGCGCGCGTCGGACAGCCGCTCCAGGAGCAGCATGCCGGCGCCCTCGCCCCAGCCGGTGCCGTCGGCGCCTGCGGAGAACGCCTTGCTGCGGCCGTCGCCGGACAGGGCGCCCGCCTGGCTGCTGTCGATGAACATGCCGGGGTTCGGCATCACGGTGACGCCTCCGGCCAGGGCCATGGAGCAGTCGCCCTGTTCCAGGGCGCGGACCGCCAGGTGCAGGGAGACCAGCGACGACGAGCAGGCGGTGTCGACGGTGATGGCCGGACCCTCGAAGCCGAAGACGTAGCCGATGCGCCCGGACAGGACGCTCGTGGAGGCGCCGGTCAGGAGGTGGCCGCGGCCGCCCTCCGGAATGTCGTACCGGCCGACGCCGTAGCCGGACGTCGCCGCGCCGACGAAGACGCCGGTCTGGCTGCCGCGCAGCGCGTGCGGGTCGAGCCCGGCGCGTTCGAAGGCCTCCCACGAGGTCTCCAGGAGGATCCGCTGCTGCGGGTCCATGGCGACGGCCTCGCGCGGGCTGATCGAGAAGAAAGCGGGGTCGAACTGCGGGGCGTCGTACAGGAAGCCGCCTTCGTAGGCCTGCCGCCCTTCGGACGTGGCGTCCGCGTACATGCCGGAGACGTCCCAGCCGCGGTCCGCCGGGAAGTCGGAGATCGCGTCGACGCCGTCCAGGACGAGCCGCCAGAGCTCGTCGGGCGTGCTGACGTCACCGGGGAACCGGCAGCCCATGCCGACGATCGCGATCGGCTCGTCCTCCTCGCGCGACACGCTGGGGGCGTGCGCGGCGACCTCGTCCCGCCGCCCGAGGAGTTCCCGGTGGAGGTGGTCCGCGAGGGCGGTGGGGGTGGGGTGGTCGAAGACGAGGGTCGGAGGCAGGCGGGTGCCGGTGGTGGCGTTGAGGCGATTGCGGAGCTCGACGGCGGTGAGGGAGTCGAAGCCGAGTTCGGCGAAGGCGCGGTGGGCCTCGATGGCGTCGGGGCCGCCGAAGCCGAGGACTGCGGCGGCTTCGGTCCGTACGAGGGTGAGCAGGAAGCGCGCCCCTTCGGCCTCGCCGAGGGAGGACAGCCGCTGTACGAGCCCTGCGGCCCCTTCGGTACGGGCCGTGCCCGCGGCGCGCCGTACCGGGCGGACGAGGGAGCTCAGCAGTGGGGGCAGTACGTCGAAGAGGCCGGTGAGGGCCTTGATGTCCAGGTCGACCGTGACGGGGGCGGGCGCGGGTGCGCGGAGTGCCTGGTCGAGGAGCGCGAGCCCGTGTTCGGCTGTGAGGGGGCGCAGTCCGGTGCGCTGGATGCGGTCGCGGTCCGCGTCGCTGAGCTCGGCGAGCATGCCGCCCGTGGTGACCTGCGCCCAGGGGCCCCAGGCCAGCGAGTGGGCGGCGAGGCCGTGGGCGCGGCGCTGCGCGGCGAGGCCGTCGAGCAGGGCGTTGGCGGCCGCGTAGTTGGACTGGCCCGGCGAGCCGAGGACTCCGGCGACCGAGGAGTACAGCACGAACAGGGAGAGGTCGAGGTGCGCGGTGAGCTCGTGCAGGTGCAGCGCGGCATCGGCCTTGGGCGCGGAGACGCTCTGCAGGCGGTCGGCCGTCATGGACTCGATGACGCCGTCGTCGAGGACGCCGGCGGTGTGGACGACGCCCGTGAGGGGGTGGTCGGCGGAGACGGTGCCGAGTACGGCGGCCAGTGCCGCCCGGTCGGAGACGTCGCAGGCCGCCACGTCGACCTCCGCGCCCATCTCCCGTATCTCGGCGACGAGTTCGCAGGCGCCGGGCGCGTCGATGCCCCGGCGGCTGGTCAGCAGGAGATGACGTACGCCGTGTTCCGCGATCAAGTGGCGGGCGAGGAGGCCGCCGAGCGCGCCCGTGCCGCCGGTGATCAGGACGGTGCCGTCGGCGTCGATCGGGCGCGGCAGGGTCAGGACGTTCTTGCCGATGTGCCCGCCCCGGCCCATGAGGCGGAACGCGGAGACGGCTTCGCGCAGGTCCCAGGCGCGGACGGGCAGGAGGTTCAGGTCGCCCTGCTCGAAGAGCCGGACGAGGTGGGTGAGCATGAGCTGGAGCCGGTCCGGTCCCGCGTCGAAGAGGTCGAAGGCCTGGTAGGTGATCTGCTCGGCGAACGTGTCGGACGAGGCGAACGAGCCGGCGTCCCGCAGGTCCGCCTTGCCCATCTCCACGAACCGGCCGCCCCTGCCCAGGAGCCGGGCGGAGGCGTCGATGTAGTCACCGGCCAGGGCGTTGAGGACGACGTCGATGCCGCGCCCGCCCAGCGCCTGCCGGAAGGTGTCCTCGAAGGCCAGGTCGCGGGAGGAGGCGATGCGCTCGCCCGGCACACCCAGGTCTTCCACGACGCCCCACTTGGGGGTGCTGGCGGTTGCGTAGACGTCGGCGCCCAGGTGCTGGGCGATCTGGACGGCGGCCATGCCGACGCCACCGGCGGCGGCATGCACGAGCACGGACTCGCCGCGCCGGAGTCCGCCGAGGTCGACCAGCCCGTAGTAGGCGGTGAGGAAGACCATCGGGACGGACGCGGCCTGGGTGAAGGTCCACTGCTCCGGCATGCGCGCGACCAGCCGCCGGTCGATCACGGCGACCGGCCCGAACCCGCCGCTGAGCAGGCCGAAGACCCGATCGCCGACCTTCAGGTCCGTGACGTCGGCAGCCACTTCGAGGACCACGCCCGCGCCCTCGGATCCCATGAGGGCGGTGGCGTCGGGGTAGGAGCCCAGGGCGATGAGGACATCGCGGAAGTTGACGCCGGCGGCGCGGACTCCGATGCGCACCTGGCCCGGCGCGAGCGCGGGGACGCCCACCGGAACCGGTGCGAGGTCCTCCAACGCACCGCGCTCCGAGCCCTGGAGCCGCCACGCCGTGCCGTCGCGGACCGGGTCCGGCAGGCACAGGCCGCCGCCGCCCTTGACCAGGCGTGCCCCCAGCAGGGCGCCGTCACGGACGGCCAGCTGACCCTCGCCGGACGCGGGGGCACCGGCCACGGCGCCCCAGGAGGCGGGCGCGTGGTCCGTGTCGACCAGGAGCAGACGGCCGGGGTGCTCGGTCTGGGCGGAGCGCACCAGTCCCCACGCGCCGGTGGCGGCGAGGTCGGTGACCGTGGCACCGTCGCCGGTGTCGACGGCGCCACGGGTCACCACGGCGAGCGGAACACCGTCGAAGCCGTCGTCGGCGAGCCACTCCTGGAGGACCGCGAGGACCTCGGCGGTGGCCGCCCCGGCGACGGGCAGCACCACCACGTCCGGTACCGCGTCGGCCAGTTCGGCCGCATCGCGCACGGTACGCACCGCCACACCGGCGGCGGTCAGACCCTCGGCGGCACCGAGCGCGTCCTCGCCCAGGACCGCGACGCGCGGGAGTTCACCCCCGGGGGCGGGCAGCCTGACCCACTCCACGCGATGCAGTCCGTCGACCTCCGCCGCCGCGCCCGCCAGCTGGGTGGCGGCCACGGGGCGCACCGTGATGCCCTCGACGGAGACGACCGGCGCCCCGGCGGCGTCCACGCCGTGCACCGAGATCCCGCCCGCGTCGGACGGGGAGATCCGGACCCGGAGCTCGGAGGCCCCGGAGGCCCACAGCGAGACGCCCGACCAGGAGAACGGCAGCCCGGCCTCGCCGCCGGCCCCGTCCACCGCGCCCGCCGCGGCCGCCTGCAGGGCGGCGTCCAGCAGGGCCGGGTGGATGCCGAACCGTGCCGCCTGTGCCTGCTCCCGCTCGGGCAGCCGCACCTCGGCGTAGATGTCGCGCCCGACGACCCATGCGGCACCGACGCCGGAGAAGACCTCCCCGTACGCCAGCCCGCCGTCGGCCAGGAACTCGTAGAGCCGCTCGGGCCGTTGCTCCCGTGCGTCGGGCGGCGGCCACGCGGAGAAGCCCTGGAAGCGCGCGTCCTGGGCGGCCGGCGGGGCGGCGGGGGCGAGAGTGCCGCTGGCGTGCCGGGTCCAGGGGAGGTCGGACCAGCCGTCGTCGGAGCCGGTGTGCTCGACGCGCCCGTACACGGCGAACGTACGGCGCCCCTGCTCGTCCAGGGTGTCGACGGTGACCTGGAGCTGGACGGCCCGGTCTGGCGGGAGGACGAGCGGGGTTTCGAGGATCAGCTCGTCGAGGTGTCCGCAGCCCGCCTGGTCGCCCGCCCGTACCGCCAGTTCCACGAAGGCGGTGCCGGGGACGACGACCTGGCCGTGCACGACGTGGTCGGCCAGCCACGGGTGGGTGGTCCGGGACAGCCGCCCGGTGAAGACGGATCCCTCGCCGCCGGCGAGGGCGACTCCGGCGCCGAGCAGGGGATGCCCCATCACGCCGAGGCCGACGGCACTGACGTCGCCGGTCCTGACCGTGCCCCGGGGCCAGTACCGCTCGCGGAGGAAGGCGTACGTGGGCAGTTCCACGACCCGTCCGCCGTACGGGGCGAAGAAGGCGGCCCAGTCGACGTCGGCCCCCTGCGCGTAAGCGGTCGCGAGCGCGCCGCACAGCACCTCGGTCTCGTCACGGTCGGTGCGCAGGACGGGGACGGCGACGGTGTCGACGGACTGCTGGGCCATGGCGGTCAGGACGCCGTCGGGGCCCAGCTCGAGGAGGGTTTTCACACCCCGGCCGTGCAGGTACCGGACGCCGTCGGCGAAACGGACGGCTTCGCGAACGTGGCGGACCCAGTATTCGGGGGTCCGGATCTCGTCGGAGTCGGCGAGCTCGCCGGTGACGTTGGAGACGATCGGGATCTGCGGGGCGTGGAAAGTCACCTCACGTGCTACGGACCCGAATTCATCGAGCATCGCGTCCATGCGCGGCGAGTGGAAGGCGTGCGAGACCGTCAGCCGCTTGACCCGCCGTCCCTGCTCACGCCACATCGCCTCCAGGTCCGTCACAGCATCCGTGTCACCGGAGACGACGAGCGAGGCGGGCCCGTTGACCGCCGCGATGCTCACCTGGCTCTCGTACGAGGCCAGCGCCTCCGCCACCTCGGACTCCTCGCCCTCGACAGCGAGCATGGCCCCACCGGACGGCAGCGCCTGCATCAGCCGGCCGCGCGCGGCGACCAGCGTGCACGCGTCGTCCACCGACAGCACACCCGCCACATGCGCGGCAGCAAGCTCCCCGATCGAATGCCCCAGCAGGAAGTCGGGCGTGACACCCCAGGACTCGAGGAGCCGGAAGAGAGCGACCTCCAACGCGAAGAGGGCCGCCTGCGTGTAGGCGGTCTGGTCGATCCACTCCCCGTCACCGAAGAGGACCTCACGCAACGGACGCTCCAGCCGGGAGTCCAACCGCTCCGCCACCGCATCCAACGCATCCGCGAAGACAGGGAACGCGTCATACAGCCCCCGGCCCATCCCGGCCCGCTGCGCCCCCTGCCCCGTGAACAAGAACGCCGTCTTCCCCGGGCTCGCCACCCCGCTGACGGTACCGCCGGGGCCGCTGCGGCCCTCGGCGAGCGCGCCCAGCCGCTCCGCCAGCTCCTCGCGGCCACCGGCCAACACCACGGCCCGGTGCTCCAGCGCCGCCCGTGTGGTCGCCAGCGACAGCGCGAGATCGGCGGCCGTCAGGTCCTTGCGCTCCGTCACAAAGGCGCGCAGCCGCTCCGCCTGGGACCGCAGCGCCGCCTCGGACTTCGCGGAGACGACGTAGGGCACGACGGACGGCGGCGGCACGGACGGTGTGTCCGCCGCCGCGAGCTCCGGCTCCGGCGCTTCCTCGATGATCACGTGTGCGTTCGTCCCGCTGACCCCGAACGAGGACACACCCGCCCGCCGGGGCGTCCCGGTGCGCGGCCAGGCCTGCTCCTCGGTGAGCAGTTCCACCGCTCCGCCGGTCCAGTCGACCTCGGGTGTCGGCTCGTCGACGTGCAACGTGCGGGGCAGCACCCCGTGCTCGAGCGCCTTGACCATCTTGATCACACCGGCGATGCCCGAAGCGGACTGGGTGTGGCCGATGTTGGACTTGAGCGAGCCCAGCCACAGCGGTCGGTCCGCGTCGCGGCCCTGGCCGTAGGTGGCGAGCAGCGCCTGTGCCTCGATCGGGTCACCGAGGGTGGTACCCGTGCCGTGCGCCTCGACCGCGTCCACGTCGGACGTCGACAGCCGGGCGTTCTCCAGAGCCTCCAGGATGACGCGTTGCTGCGACGGGCCGTTGGGGGCGGTCAGGCCGTTGGAGGCGCCGTCGGAGTTGATGGCGGAGCCGCGGACGACCGCCAGCACCCGGTGGCCGTTGCGGCGGGCGTCGGAGAGGCGCTCCAGGAGAAGCATGCCGGCGCCCTCGGCCCAGCCGGTACCGTCGGCGGCGGCGGCGAAGGACTTGCAGCGGCCGTCGGCGGCGAGACCGCGCTGGCGGCTGAACTCGGTGAAGACGGCGGGTGTGGACATCACCGTCACGCCGCCCGCCAGCGCCAGCGAGCACTCACCGACGCGCAGCGCCCGCGCCGCCAGGTGCATGGCCACCAGCGACGACGAGCAGGCGGTGTCGACGGTGACGGCAGGGCCTTCGAGTCCGAAGGAGTACGCGATACGGCCCGAGGCCACCGCGGTCGCGCCACCGGTCAGCAGATAGCCCTCGCTGTCGTGCGCGGAGCCGTCGAGGAGGGCCAGGTAGCCCTGGTCGTTCGTACCGGCGAAGACGCCCGTGCGGCTGCCGCGCAGCGCGGTCGCATCGATCCCGGCACGCTCGAACGCCTCCCAGGAGGTCTGCAGCAGCAGTCGCTGCTGCGGGTCCATGGCGAGTGCCTCGCGCGGCGAGATGCCGAAGAAGGCCGGGTCGAAGTCCGCGACGTCGGTGACGAATCCGCCCTCGCGCACATAACTGGTGCCCGCCTGCTCGGGGTCGTCGTCGAAGAGCCGGGACAGGTCCCAGCCGCGGTCGTCGGGAAAGCCGGATATCGCGTCCCCGCCGGCGGCGACGAGCCGCCACAGATCCTCGGGCGATGCCAGGCCCCCCGGATAGCGACAGCTCATGCCGATGATCGCGATCGGCTCGGCGTCCCTGGCCTCGATGTCCTGAAGCCTCTTACGGGTCTGCCGGAGGTCGGCCGTCACCAGCTTGACGTAATCGCGCAACGTCTCTTTGTCTGCCATGTACGTCAACCTCTTGTCAACGGCTTGTCAGCGGGTTTTTCCTGCGGCTCTGGTCAGCGGGCTCGGATTAGGCTGCCGCGACGGGAAACTGCAACATGCCGCGCACGATGTAGGAATTCCGGCGTCGAACGGGTGCGACCTGCCGGAGATCCGGAAGTCGTTTCGCCACGGCGGTCATGGCCACTTCCGCCTCGATGCGGGCGAGCGTGGCACCGAGGCAGAAATGCATTCCCATGGAGAAGGAGAGAACTTCCGGCTCTCCCCTTCTGGTGGTGCTTCTGGTGATGTCGAAGCGGTCGGGGTCGTGGTACGCCTCGGGGTCCCGGTTGGCCGCGCCGGCGCAAATGGCCAGTTCGGTGTCGGCGGGCAGGAACACGCCGCCCAGCTCCAGGTCCTCCTGGACGATCCGCCGGTACTGCTGGACCGGGGTCTCGTACCGCAGCGTCTCCTGCACGACGCCGGGCGCCAGGCTCACGTCGTCCTTGAACATCGCCCACTGCTCGGAGTGGCCGAGCAGGGTCGCCGTGGCGTTTCCGATGAGGTTCACCGTGGTCTCGACCCCGGCCAGGATCAGGAATGTGCACAGCGCGATCAGTTCGTCGAGCGAGAGCGTGCCGTCGTCGAGCGCGGGGAGCAGGTCACTGATCATGTTCTCGCCCGGATTCTCCCGGACCAGCACGACGATCTCGCCGAACACCCTGGCCGACTCGTCGATCGCCTGCAGCACGTCGTCCGCGACCTCCGGGGACGCGTCGCCGTCCATGAGGTGCGCCATGCGCCGAGTCAGGCGGAACGCACTGCGCCAGTACTGCTCGGGAATACCCAGCAGTTCGCTGACGACCCGTACCGGCAGCTGCTGGGCGAAGGCCGTCATGAAGTTGAACTTGCCGCCCTTGGCCAGGATCCGGTCGATGAGCTCGTCGACGTACTCCTCGACCCTCGACCGCCATTTCTCCATGCGGCGCGGATTGAACGTGGGAGCCGCGAGTTTCCGCAGCCGGGTGTGGTTCGGTGGGTCCTGGCCCAGCATGGAATTATCGAACTCAATGGCCTCCGGGGCCTTTTCACCGTTGGTCAGGCGAACTCCGAACCGCCGGTCCCGCAATATCTTTCCGGCCACCGCGTGCCGACCGGTCACCCAGGTTCCAATGGCGCTCCTGTAGAGTGGCCCCTTTTCCCGCAGCTGCGCGTAGAGGGGACCCGGATCCTCCGGCACGCCCAGCAGAAGCGCATACGGGTCACCCTGCTGCGCCGCGGAGCCGAGAAAGGCGTTCCACACCTCACGACGCGCCTGCTCCCGCTGACCCGCACCCCCTGCCATCACCGCTCCCCTGCCCGAAATCGAGGCCAAAGTCGATAAACCCGCCGTACCCTAACCAGCGAGAAACCCCTAACCACAACCCTTAGCCATCCCCTAACCGCGGACGCGATGACGGAGGCATTCGAAGGTCGGAACGGCAGGAGTGGCTCATCGGGGCCGTACGGCCTGCCCCGGGGACCGTCCGGCAAACCGCCTCAGAGCCCTTTTAGGGGTCTAGGGGGCATGACGGTGCGCCACCCCGCAGTTTCGCCACGGTATGGATCCCCGCCGCCGTCGGTTCTACCGTGGGGGTCCGGCACGGCATTCGGTCCGGCCGACTCCTTGCCCGGTGCTCTCTGCGAGGTCCGACACGGAGGTCAAGCATGCGCAGTCAACCGGCGCCCGGCGTGAGCGTCAACATCGGCACGGACGGCTGCCTGGAGCTGCGGTCGGATTCGACCGTACGCCCCGGCGTCTACCGCTGGGCTCCCGTGTGCACGGCGATGTGGATCGCCTTGCGCCAGCACGACGGCGACGTCGACGCGGCGGCCCGCACGCTCGCCTCCCAGTGGGGCACCGCGCCGACGGACACCCGTGCGGACCTGGGAATCTGGGTGGACGAACTCCGCGATGCGGGACTGGCGTACTGACGGAGGACGCATGCCGGGGCCTCTCCTCCCCGGGCACCCCCTAATTCTGGAACGGAATCCGCCCCCGCGACAGCCTCCCTCCGCCCGCGCTCCTTTTCCGCTCTAGCGGGACTACGGGTCTGGCTCCCGGTTCGGCTAGGGGTCCCGCTGTGGCAGCGCCAGCAACCCTTGAAGTGCGGTGAGCAGTGGTCACGTCGGCCACACGGACGTCACGGCGACAGCCGGTCAAAAGGGGGCATAGTGGAGCGCGAATACAGCGACGCACTGGAGGGTCTCGTCGGGCAGTTCGAGGCGTGCGCCGAGGGCGGCGGCGGTCAGCTCGCCCTGGTGACCGGCGGATTGGCGAGCGGTAAGACCCATCTGGCGCACGCCTTCGCGCGGCACACGACGCGCAACGGCGCGTTGCACCTCATGGCGACCGGCTCCCGCGCGGAACGCGACTTCCCCGGCGGGGTCCTCGACCAGCTGTTCCGCAACAGCCGCGTGCCCGCCGAGACCGCCGCCAGAGTCACTCGGCTCCTCTCCGAACTCGCCGACCCCGGCACAGGATCCGGCACCGCATCCGACGCCGGCCCCGGCATCGCCCCGCCGCACGCCGAGGCACGCGTCCTGCACACCCTCTGCGTCGAACTTCTCGAACTGGCCCGGCAGCGCCCCCTCGTCGTCAGCGTGGACGACATTCAGTTCGCCGACGCCTTCTCCCTGCGGCTGGTCCTGCACCTGCGCCAGCGCATGGCCGCCGCACCCGTGATGATCGTGCTGACCGAATGGAGCTGGGGACTGCCCACCCTGTCGCGGTTCCACGCCGACCTCGCCCGGCAGCCGTACCAGCTCGTCGAGCTCACCGCACTGCCCGTCGCCGCCGTCGCGGCAGGGCTCGCCGAGCGGACCACCCCGCAGCAGGCCCAGGACCACGCGGCGCACGTCCACCGGCTCGCGGGCGGCAACCCCCTCCTCGTACACGCCCTCACGGAGGATCTGCGCAACGGCCGTCCCGTCCCTTCCGCCACCTGCGCCGAGGCCGGTCCCGCGTTCACCCAGGCCGTGCTGAACTGCCTTTACCGCTGGGACGGCGACCTGCTCAGCGTCGCCCAGGGCATCGCCGTCCTCGACGAGCACGCCTCGGCGCCGCTTGTCGCGGAGCTGATGTCCCTGCCCGCCGACCGGGTCGGTAGAACGCTCAACGCCCTGGCCGCCGCCGGGCTCGTGGACGGCGCGCGGCTGCGCCATCCCGTGGCCCGCACCGTCGCCCTCAGCCCCCTCCCGGCCACCGAGCGGGCCCACCTCCACCGCACAGCGGCAGAGTTGCTTCAACACCGGGGCGCCGACCCCGTCACCGTTGCCGAACACCTCATCACCGCCGGCTCCGCCGACCCTTGGGCGACCGGCGTCCTGCGCGCGGCCGCTGCCCGCGCCACCGCCTACGACAACGTGGAACTGGCCACCCGCTGCCTCGAGCTCGCCATGGACAGCTGCTCCGACCCGGCCGGCGCGGCCGCCCTGCGCCACACCCTGGCCCGCACGCTCTGGCGCGTCGAGCCGGCCGCCGCCGCCCGCCACCACGCCGCCGCCCGCACCGCGCTGGACCACGACGGCCTGGCCGTCCGCGACGCCCTGCCGCTCCTCAAACAGGCCCTCTGGCAGGGCGACCTCGACACGGCACGGGGCGCTCTCCGCACCTACACCCAGCAGGCCGCCGACGACGAGCGCGACAGTTACGCGGAGGCCGAACTGCGTCTCGCACAGCGCTGGTTCTACGGCGCCACCTTCACTCGCGGCCCCGGCGCACCGGACTGTCGCGAGAAGTGGTGCGCGCGCGGCCCGCACACCGAGGACCCGTGGACCCGCGCCGTCGACGCGGTGTGCGACGGGATCTCGGGAAGCACCGCGAAGAACGCCGTGGCCAGCGCCGAGCACATCCTCAAGAGCTGCCGGCTGGGCGAGACCTTCCTGGAGGTCGTCCTCGCCGCCCTGCTCACCCTGATCCGCGGCAACGGCCTGGAGCGGGCCGCCGAGTGGAGCGACAAGCTGTACGCCGAGGCCGTGCGGCGCGGTGGGCTCACCTGGCAGGCCGCACTCGGCGCCGTACGTGCCGACATCGCCCTGCGGCGCGGTGAACCGGGCACGGCCGCCGTCCACGCCCGGACCGCTCTGGACCTGCTGGCACCCCAGAGCTGGGGGGCGCTGCGCGGCTACCCGCTCGGCACCCTCGTCGCCGCGCACACCGCCCTCGACGACCCGGACGCGGCCGAGGAAGCGGTGCGCCAGATGCCCTCCGACTCCTTGTCCCCCACCGTGTGGAGCCTGACCTTCCTGTACGCGCGCGGCCGCCACCACCTGTCCGTCGGCCGGGTCCTGGCGGCGGCCAAGGACTTCCGGAACTGCGGCGGCCTCGCCCAGGAATGGGACCTCGATTCCCCCGAACTCGTGCCGTGGCGCAACGGCCTCGCAGAGGTGAACCTACGACTCGGCCGCACCGTCATCGCCCGCGACCTGGCCAAGCAGCAGCTCGACCGCTACCGGGGCACGAGCCTGCGCACCCAGGGCGTCTCCCTGCGGCTGCTGGCCGCCACGGCCGAACCGCCGCAGCAACCCGGGTTGTTGCGCAAGTCCGTCAGCCTGCTCGAAGCCTCGGGCGACCGCATGGAACTGGCGCGCTCCCTGGCAGACCTGAGCGTGGTCCTGCGGAGCATCGGTGAACTCGACGAGGCCCGTGCGGCGTCCTGGCGCGCCGCCCAGGAGACCAAGCTCTGCCGGTCCGCCATCGTCCGCCCCGAAGCGCCGGCTCTCCCCGAGCAGAACCCGCTCGCCCACACGCACTCCGGCATCCCCGCCTCGGACACCCCCGGTCCGGGATCGTCCGAGACCACCGAGATCTCCCTGCTGAGCGACGCGGAGGGCCGGGTCGCTCTGCTGGCGGCGCGCGGGTTCAGCAACCGCGACATCAGCCAGCAGCTGTTCATCACGGTGAGCACTGTCGAACAGCACCTGACGCGCGTCTACCGGAAGCTCGGGGTGAGCGGACGACGCGGCCTGCTCACCCTGCTGCCGAACCCGCAGCGCCAGTCCGTCTGAGCGGGAGCGGCCCCGGGCCCACGTGCCATGCACGCGGGCCCGGGGCCGGTCACCGCCGGAGCCACGGTGGCGTCCTGGCCGGTGACTCCTCCTGGCGGGTCACGCGGCGAACAGGTCGAAGGTCGAGGTCCGCTGGGGGCCCGAGGTCACATTCAGCAGCGGGTCCACCGCGAGCATCGCCTGGTGCAGCCGCTGGAGCTGGCGCGACGGCTCCACGCCCAGGTCCTCGATGAGCCGCGTCCGCAGCCTTTGGTAGATGCTGAGCGCCGAGCCTTGCCTGCCCGAGCGGTAGAGCGCCACCATGGCCTGCGAGTGCAGCCCCTCGTGATGCGGGTGCCGGGCCGTCAATTCGGTGAGGTCGACGAGGAGTTCGGCGTGCCGACCGAGACGAAGGTCGGCGTCGATGCGCCGCTCCACGGCCACCAGCCGGCTCTCCTCCAGGCGCATGACCTCGATCTCCAGGATCGGCCCGACCTTCAGGTCCACCAGCGCGGGCCCGTTCCACAGGTCCAGCGCCTTGCGGAACCGCTGGGAGGACCGTTCGTTCTCGCCCGCTTCGAACGCGACCCGGCCCTCCGCGACCAGCAGTTCGTACTCGTGCATGTCGACGCAGGCCTCGGGGATCCGGAGCAGGTAGCCGCCGTGCCGGGTGGCGAGCACCTCCTTGGCGTCGCCCGGCGCGTCGGGCCCCATGGCCTTTCCGATCCGCCGGCGCAACTGGAGGATGTACGACTGGAGCGTGGTGATCGCGCTCTGGGGCGGACGCATCCCCCAGATCTCCTCCATCAGCGTCTGCATGGGAACCACGCGCCCCGGGTAGAGGGCAAGAAGTGACAGGATCTGCCTTGGCTTGGTCGCCGTCGGAATGATTGATTCCCCATTGACATCGGCAGCCAACGGCCCCAGAAGCTGAATCTTCATGTTCCCCTCGTACCTTCTCGGCGGTCTCCGGCGGCAATCAATCGCGCCACCATTCGCAAACTAGTACTAGCCCGAGGAGGCCATGGGTCATTTCAAGCGCCCCTCTAGCGCTCCGCCACCGCAGAAGCCGCACAGCTCACAAAAGCTCACATGCGAGCGCTCTCGCGGGTGTACCCGCGGTAGCAGAGGAGGGGCTACGGGTGCGTCCCAGGACGCCGACGCACTCCGGGACTGCGTGCGGCACTACGTCACCGAGCAACTCGGCCGCCCCGCGCGACGGGTTGATTGTGGATGACACCGACTTCGTCAAGAAGGGCACGATTTCGGCCGGTGTCGGCTCTCGCTCACGTCTTCCCGGCCGCCCTCGCAGCCCAGGCCGCAGCCCGGCACTGCCACTACCGAAGAAGAACCAGCAGCACCTTGGGTCCAATCCGATGTCAAGGGTTGACCAGTTGGTCATGGCATGTATTCTCTAATTGAGAGATCGTTTAGGAAGACCTCGGTAGACCCCGGAGGGATCCTTGTTAGACCGGTTCGGTTGGCGGCTGCAAGTTAGCGATCCAGTTACTGTCAGTGGACGTATCTATAACGAGGCCTACCTTCACGGGTACACGGTTTCATCAGAGGGCTCGCTCGTGATCGTGTAGCTGTTGAATTACTCACTCCGCCCTCGACGCGTCGGATGGGCGACCGAGCGGCGTAAACGGCTGATGAAGCGTGTCGCTAGCCAGGCGAATTCCCAGCATTGACTGAGCGAATCTCGCCGCGCCCCGGCTCGGGAGAACCTGACCGCCGCCCGCGCCGACTTTCAACACCGCCCTCGCGCGCCTGCGAGCCCCCGCAGAGCGGCCCTTCGCCCAGCTCAAGAGCCGGCGCATGCCGCACAAAATCCACATCAGCCCCGGACGGGGCACCGTCCTGCTGCACGCGCTCCTCGCCGTCAACCAGCAACGGCGCTCGCTCGCAAGGACGTAGGCGATGCCGAGGTCGCCGATTCGACCATCGTCATGATGACGTAGGAAACCGATTCCGTCCCTGACTCTTCACAGAGATACAGCAGCGACGACAACTCACTGAACAAGGGAACAATCTTGTCTGAAACACTTTCCGGTCGGCATATCGAAATCGCCTGGCCCGACCTGGGTATCACCGTGACCGCGGAACTCGACGGCCGCAACCCTGAACTTGCCGACGCGCTGTGGGAGGCGTTGCCCTACCAGAGTCTGCAGGGACACGCGCTGGTGGCGGGACAGCATCTGTATCACGCGGCTCCGATCCCGTCGTTGCTGCATCTTTCCGCGTCCACTCGGATAGCAGATCGACGCGAGGCGCCCGACGGGACCGTATTCTGCTCCGCGCTTCAGCATTTGGGCATCAAGTACGGCACGTTGACCGAACCGATGCCGGCATCCCCGGTGGGCCGGATCCGGCAGGAGGATATGCCCGCACTCCTGGAGGCCGGGCAGGCGACCTGGGATTCGGTCTATTCGACGAAGAAGGCGATCCTGGTGGAGGTCCGCAAGGCAGGAACCGAAGGCGGCCACCGTATTCCGCATTTGACCGCCGCCGACCCCGACGCGAAACGTCTCATCCACGACGTGTACACCGCGACCGAGCGGGCTTGGCTGTCCGCACCGCAAGAGCTCGCTGATCTCCACGAGGGGGTGATCCCTTCCGGGGCAGGGAGTTTTGAGACGGTGTTGCCCACTCTGCTTTTCGTCAACGGTGAGACCCGCCCGCTGGGGTATGCCACCTACGGTGGTCTGGTCCGGGCCGCGGTCCAGGACATGCCGATGGATTCATTGCGTCACATGGCGCGCCTGCTGGTCGGTCTTCCGGCCGAGTTTCTGGGCTACTGCGGCCTGGAGCAGCTCTGGAGTTTTACCCAGCGCTTCCTGAACTGCCTCGACCAGCTCGATCGCGACGATTTCCTGAGCGTGGTGAGCCAGCTGGCCCTCTACGTCAACTGTTTGGGTGGTTGGAATCTGCACCTGTACCCGTGGGACACCGGAAATCACCTGCGCCAACTGCGCTCCAGTGAATCGGTCCACCAGTCGTGAGCCAACTCCCCGAACGCACGGACGCCCTCGTCATCGGTGGAGGCGTCATCGGCAACTCCATAGCGTGCCAGCTCGCCGAGGCAGGCGTCGGTACCGTTCTGCTGGAGCGTGGCGCGCTCGGATCGGGATCGTCCGGGACCACCGCGGGCGTTGTGCGTACCTACTTTCCCGGCAACGCTCTCATCAGCAGCCTTGCCGTTCGGAGCCTGTCGGCCTACCACGCCTTCGCCGAACGGACCGGAACCGACCTCGGCCTGAAGCGTATCGGCTTGCTCGTGCTGTTCACCGACGAACACCAGGTGCAGGACTTCCGACACACCCAAGCTGCCCAGCAGGCAGCTGGAGTGGACGTCGAACTCGTGACCGCTGCTGAAGCGGCGCGCCTCAACCCGCTGGTCGACGAGCGAACCGTTCTGGCTGCGGCCTGGTCGCCCGAGGCCTACGCCTGCGATCCCGCCGCGATCGTGCGCGGCTATGCCACAGCCGCCCAGCAGGCCGGCGCCATCCTGCGGACGGAAACACCCGTCACCGGCATCGGCCCGGATGGGCGGGTCCACACGCCTGCGGGCAGCATCCGCGCCGACACCATCGTCTGCGCGGCAGGCCCCTGGGCGGGAACGGTCGCCGCCATGGCCGACGTGCACATTCCTGTGACCACATACCCCGTCGAAATGCTCCTGACCGACTCCCCCGGTAGCGCCCCGCGCAACGCTCTGCCGATGACCATGCACCCGTCCAGCCTGCGGATTCGAAGCTGGGGAGACCGCATCCTCATCGGAATGGGCCGCCCCGCTCCGGACGAATCCCGACAGGCCTGGCTGCAACGAGTGTCACACCGCCTCGGCACGACCTTCCCGACCCTCGCCGGCAACGGCCTCGAGCACGGGTGGAGCGGAGACCTCGACGTCAGTCCGGACGGGATGGCTTTCATCGGTCGCGATGACTCCCGCCCGTTCCTCTACGCGGCTGGATTCTCCGGTCAGGGACTGTGCCAAGCACCCGCCGCCGGAGAGATCATCCGAAACCTCGTGCTCGGCAAGGAGTCCTGGATCGACACGGCCGGCCTCTCCACCGCCCGCTGCCTCAGTGGTTCGGCCGAGACCGGATAGGAACGCAAGCAGTCGCCGGGCATTTGTTCAATTATTTCGAGAGGAAAATCCATGGTCGAGCACACTGGCGGAGAGTTCGTTCGGGAGATGATGCGGTGGCACTTCAGCCCGGAGACCGGGTCACCGTTCTGGCTGAAACGGGCCGAGACCCTCGACTTCGATCCGCTGACCGATGTCCGGGATTTCGACGATCTCGGCTTGTTTCCCAATGTGGTGGACGAGCTGCGCGATGTCGGCGTCCGTGGCCTGATTCCCCGTGGCTACGGTGACGAGCACGGGGCGGCCGTCTACGAAAGCGGCGGTACCACAGGGCAGCCCAAGCGGGTGATGTACGCCGCGGAGTGGCATCGGCGCAGCGTCGAATGGTTCAGTGAGCGACTGGATTCTCACGGCGTGCCTCGAAATGTCGACTGGCTCAGTGCGGTTCCCAGCGGGCCGCACAATGTCGGAGCAATGGCGGCCGATGCCGCGATGACTCGGGGTGGGCTGAACTTCAGCATCGATCTGGACCCGCGATGGGTGAAGAAGCTGCTCGCGCAGGGCCGGACGGACATGGCCGACGCCTACACCGATCATCTCCTCGAGCAGATCGGCTACATTCTGGCCAGCCAGGATGTGGGAGTCCTCTTCGCCACCCCGCCGATGCTGGAGCGCCTCGCGCAGCACGACGATCTGGTCGAGTTGGTGAACCGGAAGGTTCGCGCCATCATCTGGGGTGGTACGCATCTGGACGCTGACACCCGAGACCTGCTGCGCGACGAGGTGTTCGGAAGCGCCAAGTTGGTCGGTGGATACGGCGGCACGATGATGCTGGGGACATCGGTGGAGCGACCCGGCCTCGGTGACGACGAGCCGTGCGTGTTCGACTCCTTCGCTCCGTACACCACGTTCCGGGTGATCGACCCCGACACCGGCCAGGTTGTTCCGTACGGCGAGCGCGGGCAGATAGTCGTGCATCACATGAGCCGATCCGCCTTGTTGGTCAACAACATCGAGCGGGACTACGCAACCCGGATCGCACCGGTGGATGGCGGCTTCGGTGATTCGGTCGCAGACGTCGCACCCGTGGCGTCCTTCGGCGATACGACGGTGATCGAGGGCGTGTACTGATGCTGTCCCTGGACGTTCTCGGCCCCGGCGGCCCCTATCGGTCCCGGCGCCAGGAGACCATTCGAGATCTTGCCGGAAACACGGTCGCGACACTGAGTCTCGCGCCCTCGCTCTACATCACCCGCGCGATAAAGTCCCTGCGCCGAGCACCGGCGCTACCGGTCGACGCGCGGATCGCGGCGTTCGCACAGGCGGCCCGGGCTTTCGCCACTCAGCCGATCGCGGGACTGACGGTGCAGGAATATCAGCACACCGTCAGCGCGGTCACCGGGATACCGATCACGGTGGTGCGCAATGCCACCGACGATATTGCGCGGGCCGCCGAGCGGATCCACCACAGCGTGGAGAACGCGCGGCCGGCCGGTGCGGTCAGCTCCTGGCGCGATCCGCGAACCCGGGACGGTGCGGCCGTGTGGACCCGGCGCGGTGCGGTATTCGCCGTCCATGCGGCGGGCAATCACCCTGCGGTGCACCAGGGCTGGTTCGATGCCCTCGCGCTCGGCTATCGCGTTGCCGTGCGTCCCTCCCGTCGTGAGCCGTTCACCCCATATCGGCTGGTCACCGCCCTGCGCGAGGCCGGTTTCGGCGACGAGGGAATCGCGTTCCTGCCCACCGACCACAACGTGGCCGACGACATCCTCCGGCACGCCGACTTCGGAATGGTGTACGGCGGTGCGGATGTCGTGGGCAAATATGCGGGCGATCGGCGCATTCTGCCGCAGGGTCCCGGGCGCTCCAAGATACTCATCACCGCCGAAGCCGAGTGGGAGCCGATCGTCGACACCATCGTGGAGTCGATCAGCAGTGGTGGAGGCGTCGGTTGCGTCAACGCCACCGGCGTACTGGTCGAGGGCGACCCCTCCCCCGTGGCCGCGGCGATCGCCGAACGCCTAGCCGCGCTGCCCAGCCTGCCCGCGACGGACGAACGCGCGGTCCTGCCCGTGCAGCCCGTCGGTCTCGCCCGTCGGTGGGACGCATATCTGCGGCAGCGGGCAGCGGGCACCAAGGCGTGGCTCGGCGGCGACGGTATCGTCGACGATCTCGGCGATGGTTCCGCGGTGCTCCGACCGGCGGTGCACCAGCTCGACAGCCCGTTCGCCGAACAGCTCGGGATGGAGTTGGGCTTCCCCTGTGCGTGGGTCGCACCGTGGGACCGCGACGCCGGGATCCGGCCGCTGCGCGACACCCTCGTCCTCACTGCCGTCACCACCGACGCGAACCTGATCGACGACTTGGTGGCCGAGCCGACCATCGCCAACGTCTACGTCGGCGACCATCCGACACCCTGGATGGAGCACGGACTGCCGCACGACGGCTACCTCGCTGAATTCCTCATGCGCACCAAGACGATTCGATGCTGACCCACGTGGGTGCCGTGCCGAGCACGGCACCCACGGGCTGCCGAGGTCAGCGGTGGTCCACCAGGTGCGACGTGTCGTTCAGCGATTGCACCGACGTATTCCCATCCCCGTAATAGGCCACGGTCGACAACGAGGCCGCCGACAGCTCCATCCGGAACAGCGACTCGGGCGGCGCGCCCAGTGCCAGCCGGACCAGCGTCCGCAACACCCCGACATGCGAAACGACCAACACCGTCTGCCCCTCGTACCGCGCCAGGAGCCGGTCCCGCGAGACCGAGGCCCGGCGCGCGATCGCGGTGAACGTCTCCCCGGTTCCGCCCGGCACCGCCGCCGGAGAGCTGAGCCACGCTGCCAGCTCGTCCGGGTAGCGCTCGCGCACCTCGGTGAACGTCAGTCCCTCCCAGGAACCGAAATCCGCCTCCGTGAGCCCTTCGTCGACTTGGACTTCCAGGCCCAGCCGTCGTGCCGCTGCCTCGGCCGTCTGCTGGGCTCGGCGCAGCGGTGAAGACACCACCACCTGGGCCGCGCCACGTGCCGCGAGCACCCTCCCGACGGCCTCGGCCTGCCGTCGCCCGGCCTCCGACAACACCGGATCGGAGCCGCCGCTGCCGGACAACCGCTTCTCCGGTGTCAATGCCGTCTCGCCGTGGCGTAGCAGCATAAGGGTCGTGGGGGCGCCCCGGTCGGCGAGGGCAAGATTCACGCCGGCCGCTCCGCCGCCGGCTCTGGAGCCGATGCTCATCGGGTCACCCCTTTCCGCATTGTGGTGAAGTGTGCAGGTCAGCGTAGCGCGGCGATGACCGGCGCGAAGTTCTCCATGTTGTATTCCATAACCGTGAAGTAGGTGATTCCGTAGCGTTCACGGCGTTCCTTGAGTTGTTGCGCCATCTCCGCTGGGGTTCCGATCAACACAGAGGGCAGATCCTCGGGGCTGTGCACGGCGTCGGGCGGCAGCGGCGCGAACCTGTCAGGTATGGTGGCGCGTTCGGAAGGCGGAATCACCTGCTGGACCATGATATTCAGCTCCACGGCGTCGGCGCGGTCACCGAGTAGGCCGCGCACATAGGCGACCCGTTCTTCCGTTTGCGCGATTCCGGCCAGATGGAGCACATCACCGGTGGTGTTGGCCCAGCCTCCGGTGAAGGCGATGATGTCGGCGTGCGCGGCGGCTAGCCGCAGCAGCCGGTCGCCCCAGCCCCCAATCAGCAGTGGTGGCCCGGAGGCTTGGGCTGGGCGCGGTTGACATTCCGTGTCCGCAAACAGAGAACGCAACGTGGTGACAGTCTGTTCCAGCTGTTCGACCCGCCTTCCGCCGCTGGGGAACGGTATCCCCGCGGTGTCGAACTCGGCCTTCACGTAGCCTGCGCCGAGCCCGAGTTCCATACGCCCGTCGACGAATTGGTCGGTGCTCGCCACGTCACGCGCGAGGAGGACGGGGTTGTAGAACGGCGTGTTCAACACGAACGTACTCAGCCGTACTCGTTCGGTCGTTTCGGCTGCGAGCACCATTGCTGGAAACGGCGCGGCGAACCCCAGATGATCGGCCACTCCGACTACATCGAAACCGAGTTCCTCGGCTCGGCGGCACTTCGCGCTCCACTCGCGTCGCGAAACGGGAACGAACATGTTGACACCGAAGCGGAAAGGGCGCTGCGAAGGCATGATGTCTGTATACCACACGTTGATCATCTCGTCATCCCGCTGGGCGGGGCGAATTCATCTCGAACTGCCCCGGCCGACGACGACTATGACGACTTGTCAGAAAGATGGAGAGCGCCCTGACGGAAGGAGCCCGAAGGGTCGGCTTGTTCCGCCACACGCTCACCCACGAGCCCGCGGGAACTTCGACCTGACTCGGCGTCAGCGGAGCGCGTGTACGCAAGCCGGGCCAGCAGAAGCACATCGACGCCGGCGGCCAGGCTCAGACGCCGGAGGAGACCTCAGCCTTCTCGTTTGACCCCGCGTCCTTTCCCTCGGCCGCCGCCAGCCTGCGGTTGCGCTGGACCGAGGAGAAGAAGGACCAGCCGATCAGGACGACGCCGACGAGGCCCGTGATGACCTCGTGGATCTCGTACTGGATGGTGACGAGAAGGATCACGGCGAGGGCGCCGATCGCGTAGTGCGCGCCGTGCTCCAGGTAGACGTAGTCGTCGAGGGTGCCCTGGCGGACCAGGTAGACCGTGAGCGAGCGGACGTACATCGCGCCGATGCCGAGGCCGAGCGCCATCAGGACGATGTCGTTGGTGATCGCGAAGGCGCCGATGACGCCGTCGAAGGAGAAGGACGCGTCCAGGACCTCCAGGTAGAGGAACATGAAGAACGCGGCCTTGCCGGCCATCACGACCGCCGGGACCTTCTTGCCGCTCCTCTTGGCCTCTTCCTCGGCCTCGTGCTCGCGCTCCTCCTCTTCCTCGAGCTTGTTCTCGAAGTAGCCGGAGAGTCCACCGACGATCAGGTAGGTGATCAAGCCCGCGATGCCGGCGATCAGGACGCTCTCCGTCTTGTCCGCATGGATGCCGCCGTGCTGGTGGGCGTTGGTGGCGAAGGTCATCGCGGAGACGAGCAGCACGATGAGCGCGATGCAGACCGAGAGCATGTCGACCTTGCCGAGCTTGGCGAGCGGACGCTCCAGCCGGCCGAGCCACTTGATCTCCCGGTCCTCGAAGAGGAAGTCGAGGAAGATCATCAACAGGAAGATGCCACCGAAGGCGGCGATCGACGGGTGGGCGTCGGTCACCAGCTGCTGGTACTTGTCCTTGTCGTCGAGCGCGAGCCGTACCGCTTCGATCGGACCGATCTTGGCGCTGATGGCGACGATCACGACCGGGAAGACCAGGCGCATGCCGAAGACCGCGATCAGGACGCCGACGGTGAGGAAGATCTTCTGCCAGAAGGCGTTCATCTTCTTCAGGATCCCGGCGTTGACCACGGCGTTGTCGAAGGACACCGAGATCTCGAGGATGGACAGGATCGCCACGATCCCAAAGCCGGTCCATCCCCCGTACAACGCCGCCGCGACCAGGCCGAGCGCGGTGACCGCTAACGACGAGCCGAACGTTTTCAGAAGCACTGACTACCCAATCGTTGTGTACGGGGCTCCCTCGCGCCGTACCTGGCTTTACGAAACATTGACCCCGAAGTCTAGATCGATGCCTCGCAGCCCTGACACATACCCCGGGCCAACGGCGCGGAACTTCCACTCGTCGCAGTGCCGTTGGAGCTCGCCGGAGAACATCGCCGGCTCCGTGGAAGCGTCTTCGCCGAGGTCATAGCGGGCGAGCTCCTGGCCGTCGGCCTGGTTCACCACGCGGATGAACGCGTTGCCGATCTGGCCGAAAGTCTGCCGCCCACGCGATCACGGACTGTCCGTGGACGTGGAGTACCGCGAAGGACTCCCCCACCCGCACCGCGCCCGGGTCCGCTGGTTCGACCCCGCATCACGCAAGCGCCCCTCCCGCTCGCGGATGCTGCCCACGGCCGACGGCTCTTCACCGGACCGCGCGGCGGGCGGATCACCGCGGCCATCCTGCGCGACGCCACCCACTGGGACGAGGTCGTCGTCCGCCTCGGCTACGAACACCTGCGTCGCCACGATCTGCGGCACACCGGGCCGACCTGGATGGCGGACGCCGATATCCGTCCACACCCTCCGCGAGATCGCCGTCAGGTGATCAACACGAAAAAGCCTCTGACCTGCGGTTTCCCGCAGATCAGAGGCTTCTTTCATACCGTCGGGACGGCGGGATTTGAACCCACGACCCCTTGACCCCCAGTCAAGTGCGCTACCAAACTGCGCCACGTCCCGGTGCTTGTCCGACCTGGGCTTTTGTGCCCTCGTCGACCGCGCATGAGAACAATACCGTACTTCGCGCGGTGGTCGTGCACGCCTTCGGCGGCCTCGGCGCCGGCGGCGCCCGGCGCCGCCTCCATCCCGTTTCCTCCCAAGATCGTCCACGCCCCTCCGGTCCGGGTGCGGTGTTGACCCGGCACCTGCGCGGCGTGCGACCATCGGGCCTCGGATGTAGCTGCCGCCTCTCGCAACTCCCCTGGCTCAGGAGGACAGTTGGACACGAGCAACTCCCGTGGCGCACCCCCCGACGCAGCCACCGGCGCACCCCCCGGCACACCCCGGAGCGTCTCCCGGCGCGGGTTCCTGCAGACGGCGGCCGGGACCGCCGCGGTGGTGGGGGTGGGCGTCGCGCTGCCCGTGGGCGGCGAGGCGGTGGCGGCCCCGGGGGCGGGGGCGGGGCGGCGGGGGTGCTGTCGTTCAGTGGGGCCACCAACGGTGCCGGGACGCTCTCGCCCGCCGGTGACCGGCTGGTCGCCGAGGTAGAACGTGCTGTGGTCCGTTCCGCGCAAGGGCGGCGAGGCGGTCGCGATCACGCCGGCCGACCTGGAGCCGACGCGGCCCGTCCACTCCCCCGACGGCCGGCGGCTCGCTGTCTGCGCCTACCGGGGCGGCGGCTTCCATATCTGGGTGCTGAACACGGACGGCTCGGGGCTGCGGCAGCTGACCGACGGCCCCTGGGACGACCGGGGGCCGTCGTGGTCGCCGGACGGGCGGAAGATCGCCTTCGCGTCCGAGCGCGGAGGCGACCCGGTGGCGGGCAGTCCGTACCGCGTGTGGGTGATGGACGTGCGTACGGGATCGCTCGAGCGGGTGACGGGGTGGCCGGGCAGGAGGGGCCCGGGCAGGGCGGGGCGTGGGAGGACTTCGACCCCGTGTGGTCCCCGGACGGCAGGCGGCTGCTGTTCGTGCGGGGACGGGTCGTGGAGGGCGCGCTGCAGGCGCGCACGATCATGTCCGTGCCGGCCGACGGGCGCGGGCCGGTGCGGGCCGAGCACACCGAGACCACCGCCGCGCAGGTGATGACTCCGGCCGTCTCGCCCGGCGGGCGGCTGGCCTACCTGCGCGTCACGGCGGCGCCCGCCGCGTCCTGCACGCTCGTCGTGGACGGGGCCGCCGTGCCCGTCGAGGGGGACGTGGCGCCCGTACCGCCGCGGTGGGTCTCGCACGACGAGCTGTTGCTGACCGTGAGCGGACAGTTCCGCGTCGTCCGGCCGGGTGTGGGCGAGGGGGCGCAGGCGGGGCCGCGCACGCCCGCCGACTCGCTTCCGCACCCCTCGGCGGCGCCCGCGCCCACGCCGCCGGCGGTCACCATCCCCTTCACCGCGAAGCTGCCCGTGGACCGGCCCCGCTACGACGTCAAGCGGTTCGACTTCGGGGGCGAGGGCGTGCGGCCGGTGCGCGCGCTGCATCTGCCGGCCCTGTCCCCCGATGCCCGACGGGTGGCGTTCGCCGCGCTCGATGCGCTGTGGATCGCGGACGTGGCCGGCGGCCGGGCGCCCCGGCGGGTGGTGAGGTCGGCCCCGGGCCGGTACGTACTGGCGCCGTCCTGGTCCCCGGACGGGCGGGCCCTGGTCTACGCCGACGACCGTGACGGGCTGCTCGCCGTGCGCCGCCACGACCTCGCCTCGGGCGAGGAGGAGGTGCTGGCCGACGGCGGGCGGGTGTTCCCCGTGCTGTCGCCGGACGGGGGCCGCCTCGCGTGCCTGGACCTGTCCGGGAACCTCGTCGTGCGCGATCTGGCGGCCGGCACCGACAAGGTGCTGGCGGCGCCGCTCGGCGCGGGCGGCCTGCCGGGCAGACCGAGCTGGTCGCCGGACGGCCGGTTCCTCGCCCTGTGCGACCGCAATCGACTGAACCAGCGGTTCCGGGAGGGCTACAACCTGATCCGCGTCGTCGAGGCGGCCACCGGGGCCGCCCGGCTGCACGCGATCGCCCCGCACGCCTCGGTCTCCGACCGCTACGACTCCGGGCCCGTCTGGTCCCCCGACGGCCGCTCCATGGCGGTGATCAGCGAGTCCGCGCTGTGGCTGCTGCCCGTACGGGCCGACGGAACGCCCGACGGCGAGCCGCGCCGGCTGACGGACGAGGCCGCCGACCACCCCTCCTGGTCGGCCGACGGGCGCCGGATCCTCTACCTCTCCGCCGGCCGCCTGCGGCTGCTGGAGACCGCCGGCGGCTCCGCCCGCACGGTCCCCGTCGCGCTCGACTACCGGCGCCCCACCCCGGCCGACACCGTCGTGCACGCGGGCCGGCTCTGGGACGGCACGGGCACGACGGTGCGCGAGGACGTCGACCTCGTGGTGCGCGGCGGCCGGATCGCCGCCGTGGAACCGCACCGGGCCCGGCGCGCCGCGAAGAACACGGTCGACGCCTCGCGGCGGACCGTGATCCCCGGGCTGTGGGACGCCCACACCCACCCCTGGCTGAGCACCTACGGCGGCCGGCAGCCGGCGTCGTTCCTGGCCTACGGGATCACCACCACCGTCTCCCTCGGCGGCTTCGCCTACGAGCAGGCCCGCCTGCGCGAGGCCGTGAACGCCGGCGCCATGGCCGGCCCGCGGCTGCTGACCTCCGGGGAGCTGCTGGACGGCGGGCGGGTCGCGTACAGCATGGGCCGCGCCCACCGCACCCGCGAGGGGCTGCGCCGGTCGCTGACCCGGGCCGCCGCCCTGGACTGGGACTTCGTGAAGACCTACGTCCGCGCGCCCGGCTGGGTGATGGAGGAGGCGGCCCGCTTCGCGCACGAGCGGCTCGGGGTGCGGGCCGGCAGCCATCTGTGCTCCCCCGGCGTCCAGCTGGGCCAGGACCTGACGACCCATCTGCAGGCCACCCAGCGGCTGGAGTTCGGCCACGCCACGACGGCCACCGGGCGTGCCTACCAGGACCTGGCGGAGATCTACACCGCCACCGACTTCCGCCTCGTGGCCACGCTCTTCACCTCCACTCCCCTGCTGGGCGCGGACCCCGCGCTGGCGAAGGACCCCCGGGTCACCGAGCTGATGCCGCCGTGGGACGTGGCGGTCGTCCAACAGACGGCCGCCAAGGCGCCCACGGAGGAGCAGCTGGCCACGCTGCGCCGCGAGGTCGACGTCTCCCGCCGGGTGCTGTCCGGCGGCGGGCTCGTCGCCCTCGGCACGGACGCCCCGCTGGTGCCGGTCGGCCTCTCCCTGCACATGGGCCTGCGGGCCCTGCACCGGTACGGGGGGTTGTCGCCGGCCCAGGCGCTGAGCACCGCGACGGTGCTGGCGGCACGGGCGTACGGCGCGGAGCGGGACCTGGGCACGCTGGAGGCGGGCAAGCTCGCCGACGCCACCGTGATCGACGGCGACCCGTTCAGCGACTTCGACTCGCTCGTACGGACGACGTCGGTGCTGCGCGGCGGGGTCGCGTACGAGCAGCGCGAGCTCGTCGGCGCGTACGAGCGGGCCGGCGGCGCGGCGCCGCGCGTGGGCGGCCGGCCCGGCGACTGGCTGGAGGTCGGGCGGCAGCTGCGGCGGGACTCCTGCTGCGACATGGAGCACCTGCTGGATCAGCTGGGCCACTGAGCGTGCGCTCCCCCGGGAGCGCACGCCCCCGCGGCGCCTACTCGTTGATCTGGTAGGAGTCGCCGTAGACCTTCCACTTCAGCGGCGGCACGAGGTCGAGGTTGCCGCTCTCGAGGAAGACGCGCTGCGCGGTGTCGACGCGGCTGGTGTCGTTGTGCGCCTCTTCGCCCCGCATGGCCTTCTTGCGGGCGTCGAGGAAGGCGTTCAGGTAGGTCTTCTCGTCGCCGCCCTGGGCCGGGGGCTTGGCCTTGGCCAGGGCGGCCTTGCGGATGCCGCCGAAGCTGTTCTTGCCGCTGCCGGGGCCGTGCATGACGCTCGCGTCGTAGTAGGCGAACTGGCCGAGCGCGCGCAGCCCGTCGTCCTTCGCCTGCTTGACGGCCGGGTCGAAGTAGACCCGGTCGCGCTCGGACTCCTGGGCGTCCTGGAAGGCCTTGTCCTGGGCGGCCTTGTGCCAGGCGTCCTCGAAGGGCTTGCCGAGGCCGGCGTGCGAGGCGGTGCCGTCGACCTTGCGCAGGGCGGGCAGGAAGGGCGCCAGCGGGTTGCCGGGCTTGCGCTGGGTGTAGTGCTCGACGAGCTCGAGCATGTCGCCGGTGCCCGAGCAGAAGCCGATGATGCCGGCGGTGTAGCCGCGGCCGTCCTTGATGTCCTCGATATAGGTGAACTGGGCCCGCCAGTCGAGCGAGGAGTTCTCCGCGCTCGACACCAGCCGCATGGCGATGTCCTTCTTGTGCGGCTCGTCCAGGCCCGGCGCCGCCGCGTCCGCGTGCCGTATCGCCACGGTCGGCGCCGGCGCGGACGCCGACGCGGAGGGTGCGGGTGTCGCCTGGCCGGTCCCCGCCAGGGCGAGGGAGGCGGGGAGGGCTACGGCCAGGCCCAGGAGGGCGGCGCGCACCGGCTTCTTCGAGGGGCGTGCGGACATGCGAGGCTCCGTTCGTTCCCGATGGTCGGCCGACCCGATGGGTCGGCTGAATGTTAGGAAACTTTCCTAACCGACCTCGGCATTGAAGCGACACGTCCGCTTACCTGACAAGGGGTCATCCCACCCCCTGGGTAAACGCGCCAACGCCGCGCGGGACGACCGCGCTACGCCTGGAGGAGCACCTCGGCCGTCTCCGGCTCCTCGGCCGGACGCTCGCCGTCGCCCGTCGTCGGCGCCGCGACCGCCCGCCACCACGGCTCCAGCGGCAGCCCCACGGCCGGCTCGAACGGCTGGCCGGGCCGGGGGGCGACGACCCGGGCGCCCGCGCGGCGGCCGGCGGCGAGCGTTCCCTCGGCCGGCTCCTCCCAGGGGTGCGGGGCGAGGTTGAAGGTGCCCCAGTGGATCGGCAGCATGACGCCCAGCGCGGCGTCGCCGCCCTGCAGGTCGGTGTGCGCCCGCATGCCCTCCTCGGGGGTCATGTGGATATCCGGCCAGAATTCGCTGTAGGCGCCGATCTGCACCATCGTGGCGTCGAACGGCCCGTACTGCGCGCCGATGCCGGCGAACCCGGGGAAGTAGCCGGTGTCACCGCTGTGGAAGACGCGGTGCTCGGGGCCGGCGACCACCCAGGAGGCCCACAGGGTGTGCTGGGTGTTGCGCAGCGCCCGGCCGCAGAAGTGCCGGGCGGGGGTGGCGGTGAGGGTGAGGCCGGCCACCTCGGTCGACTCGTGCCAGTCGAGCTCGGTGACACGGTCCGCGGGGACGCCCCAGTGCTCGAGGTGGGCGCCGACGCCCAGCGGGACGACGAACGCCGTGCCGGTCCGGGCCAGCGCCCGGACGGTCGGCATGTCGAGGTGGTCATAGTGGTCGTGGGAGATGACCACGGCGTCCAGCGGGCCGGTCTCGGCCAGTGGTACGGGCACCGGGTGCAGCCGCCGGGGGCCCAGGTGGGCGAACGGCGAGCAGCGCTCGGACCACACGGGGTCGAAGAGCACCCGCGCGCCGTCGATCTCGGCCAGCACGCTGGAGTGGCCCATCCAGGTCAGGCGCAGCCCGGAGGCCGCGGGCACGGCCAGGTCGGCGACGGTGGTGGGGTGGACGGGCACGGCGTGGGCCGGGGCCCTGCGCAGGCGCTCCTCCTTGCGGAAGTACGTGGGCAGGAACTTCAGCATGGAGCCGGACGGGGTCCGCCGGGCGCCCTCCGGGTTGACGAACACGCCGCCCTCGAAGTTCGGCGACCGCCTGATGCGCGCCATCCGCTCCCCTGCCGGGTCCGCGCCGAAGGCGTCCGGCCGCAGCGAGTCGAGTGGTGAGCGGGTCGGACGGGAGCCGGTCACGGCGCCTCCAGGGTGAAGTCGGCAGGTCACCCCATTATCCGTCCGGGAAGGATCACCGCGGCGCGGGCCCTGCGCCAGGCGGCCCGCGACGCGTCACCCGTGGGCGCGACGCGTACGGCCGGCCGGGCCCACCCCCGTCGACCGGGGCCCGGACGGCGTCGTACGCACGGCCGGGGGCCAACTCTGCACGCTTCCTCGCACGGTCGCATCCGAATTTCCCGGCGGCCGTCGTTTCCCGGCGGCGCCCCGGCGCGGCCGGCGTCACAGCCCGCTCACCCGCAGCGTGATGTTCAGCCGCCCCGTCAGCCCCAGGGCGGGGGGCGCGGTCCCGGGCAGGACGCGCGGCACGCCGTGATAGGCGCGGCGCGCCGGGCCGCCGAAGACGAGGAGGTCTCCGCTGCGCAGCTCGACGTCCGTCCAGGGGCGGGTGCGGCCGTCGGTGTTGCCCAGGCGGAAGACGCAGGCGTCGCCGAGGCTGAGCGAGACGACGGGGGCGTCGGACCTCTCGTCGCCGTCGCGGTGCATGCCCATCTTCGCGGCGTGGTCGTAGAAGTTGACGAGCGCGATGTCGTACGCCTCCGGGCCGGCCGGCCGCCCGTACGCCCGGGTCACCGCGTCCCGGGCGAGAGCGTCCAGCCAGGGCGGGAAGGGTTTGACGGGCGCGCCGTCGCCGTCGACGACGGTGCGGGCGTAGCCGTAGGGGAACCAGTGCCAGCCCAGGCAGACCGTGCGCACCGACATCAGGCCACCGCTCGGCATGCGCACGGTGCGCAGGCCGGCGGGCGGCCTGGCCCACTCGCGGCAGGCGGCGAGGAGGCGGAGCTGGGCGTCCTGGTCCAGCCATCCGGGGAGGTGCACCGCGCCGGGCGCGATCTCCGCCGGGGGCCGGGGGAAGAGCTCACCGTCGTCCATGCGACCACCCTAGGACGGGCCGCTGACACCGGCCCTGACCTGGGAGTTTCCTGAGGGGGCGGCGGTCAGCCCTTGCGGCCCACGCCTCCGTAGAAGATGGTGTTGCTGAGCTCCTCGGGGCCGGGCACCGGTCCGTCCGGCCGCCACAACGGCACCCGGACCAGGCCGGGCTCGAGGAGCCGGAAGTCGCCGAAGAGCGGCTCGATGGCGGCCCGGCCGCGCAGGTTGAGGGCGGCGGTGGCGTTCTTGTAGACGTCCAGGACGCCGTCCCGGGCGACGGTGTCCGTACGGCCGGCCGCGTATCCCTCGTACGGCTCCCCGGTGGCGTGGGAGAGGACGAGCATGCTGCCGGAGGGGAGGGCGTCGCCCAGGGTGGCGACGATGCCGGCCGGGTCCTCCTCGTCCTTGACGAAGTGCAGGACGGCGACGAGCAGCAGGGCCACGGGCTCGTCGAAGTCGATGAGCCCGCGGACGACCGGGTCGTTCAGGATCGTCTCGGGCCGCCGTACGTCCGCGAGCGCGAACCCCGCGCCGCCGGCGTCGGTCAGCTTCGCCCCGGCGTGGGTGGCGACGATGGGGTCGTTGTCGATGTAGGCGACGCGCACCCCGGGGTCGGTCTCCCGGGCCACCTCGTGGGTGTTGGGTGAGGTGGGGATGCCGGTGCCGATGTCGATGATCTGGCGGATGCCGCCGCGTACCGCCTCGTGCACGGCCCGGCGCATGAAGGCCCGGTTGGCGCGGGCGGACAGCCGCACCTGCGGGTGGGCCGCGATGACGCGCTCGGCGGCCACCCGGTCGACCTCGTAGTTGTCCCAGCCGTCGAGGTAGTAGTCGTACATACGGGCCGGGTGCGGCCTGCTGGTGTCGATCTCCTCGGCCGGGAAGCCCTGCTCGCCCGCGCCTATGCCGGGCATGCTCTGCTCGATCACGCCGTGTTCCCTTCGGTGCGCATGCAGATGTCGACGCATGCGGAGGTCCACGCATGCGGAGGTCGCCGGGCCGCCTCGTCCCGCGGCCGGGCGGGGCGCTAGTCCGCGCTCGCGCGCGGGCCCGCCAGCAGGAAGTCCGCCTCGCCGGCCTTCGCGCCCCGGATGAAGGTCTCCATCTCGTGACGCGTGTAGATCAACGCGGGGCCCCCGGGGTCGGTGGACTGTCTCAGGGCCACCCGGCCGTCGCACAGCCGCATGACCTCGACGCAGCTGCCGCCGTTGCCGCCGCTCCACGGCTTGCTCCAGCCCTCGGTGCCGAGGTCGGTCGCGGGCATGCCGTTGTAGACGCTGTCCAGATCCATGGTTCAGATCTCCTTACGAAGGCCACCCAGGATTGCCTTGGTGGTGTGTGCCGGCGCGGCCTGCGCGCACATCCGGTCCAGCGCTTCCAGGAAGGACGAGACGTCGTCGCGCTGGTCGAAGTACGAGGCTCCGACGAGGTTCTCCGCGTAGGCGATGTCCGGCAGTTCCTGGATGGGGAACCGGAAGATATGGAAGGGGCCGTACATCGCCGGGTGCGGCCCGGCGGCGAACGGCATGAACTGCAGCCGTACGTTCGGCATGTCGGTGGCCTCGACGAGCCGGTCGAGCTGGGCGCGCATGACGTCCGGCCCGCCGATGGGCCGGCGCAGCACGGTCTCGTCCATCACCACCCACAGCAGGGGCGCCTTCTCCCGCGTGAGCAGGCCCTGGCGTTCCCGGCGGACGGTGACGGCGCGCTCGACGTCGGCCTCGCGGGCGTGCGGCATCCCGGCGCGGAGGACCGCGCGGGCGTAGTCCTCGGTCTGCAGCAGTCCGGGGATGTAGTGGGGTTCGTAGGCGCGGATGAGATTGGCCTCACCCTCCAGGCTGACGAACGCGCTGAACCACTCGGGCAGGACGTCGCGGAAGCGGTGCCACCAGCCGGGGCGGTTGGCCTCCCGGGTGAGGGCGAGGAAGCCCTCCACCTCCTCCGCGTCGAGGACCCCGTAGACGCGGAGGAGCTTCTCCACGTAGGGGATCTTCAGCCCGACCTCGGCCTTCTCCATCCTGCGGACGGTGGCGTGGGTGACGTCGAGGGCACGGCCCGCCTCCTCGTAGGAGAGCCCGGCCTTCTCCCTCAGGTCGTGCAGGCGCTTGCCGAGCACGACCCTCAGGACGGTCGGAGCACCCGTCGGCCGCGAGTCCGCCACTGTCCACCCCCTCCAACTGCCGTCATATGCCTGCAGTGTGCCACGCGGTCTGTCGACCCGACAGACTGTCCTTACGATTCTGCAATTTGCAGATTGAACCTTGCCACAGACGATCGACATCGCACATAGTTGCGGAGTGCTCCCCTCCCACGACGCACCCTCGCTCGCGTTCCGCGGCGGCTCTTTCGCGGCCCGGCTGCAGGACGCTTTTCACTTCCCGGCCCTCAACACCTCGGTGGCGGAGGCGCGACAACGAGTGCTCGCGCGGCTGCGGGAATGGGGAATCGACGAAGTCGCCTGCGACGACGCCCAGTTGGTGGTGTCCGAACTGGTCACCAACGCGGTGCGGCACACCGACAGCGACAAGGTCAGCTGTCAGCTGCGGGTCGGCGGAGCGGCGCTGCGCATAGAGGTCGCCGACCGGGGGCACGCCCCGACCCAGCCCGTCGCCCGGTGCAGCGGGACGGACGAGGAGAGCGGACGGGGCCTGCTGCTGGTCGGGGCGCTGTCCCAGGCGTGGGGCGTACGGCCCGACGACGACGGCAGAGGCCGCGTCGTCTGGGCCGACGTGCCGCACCGGCGGCTCGCCCGCTGAAAAGCCTTCCGGGGCCCTCGCGGGCCCCGGGCGTCACAGCGGCAGCAGGTCCGGGCGCTTGGGCTCGACGTTGTCGCCCGAGGACTCGCCGCGCAGCCGGCGGCCGATCCACGGCACAAGGTACTCGCGGGCCCAGTGGACGTTGTCCCGGCGCACCTCGGCGGCCGAGCGCTGCTCCTCGGTCGGCCACTCCTGGTCGGGGTCGGCCGGCACCTCCAGACCGAGGACCTGGGCGGCGCGCAGGGCGACGCGGGTGTGCCCATCCGCCGACAGGTGCAGGCGGTCGTCGCTCCAGGCCCGCCGGTCCTGCACCGAGCGCAGCGACCACAGGTCGAGGACCGGGCAGTCGTGGCGGTCGGCGATGGCCCGCACATGGGCGGTGTACGTCGCGATCTTGCCCCGCAGGTGGCGCAGGACCGGAACGCCCCGGGTGTCGAAGCCGGTGCACAGCAGGACCGTTCCGACCGAGCCGGTGAGCCGGACGACGGCGGCCTCGTAACGCTCGGCCACGTCGTCGGGGTCGCTGCCCGGCCGCAGGATGTCGTTGCCGCCGGCGCAGAAGGTGACGAGGTCCGGCCCGAGCTCCTGGGCCCTGGGGACCTGCTCCTCGACGATCTGGTCCAGGAGCCGGCCGCGGACGGCGAGGTTGGCGTACGTGAACGAGTGCTCGGGCTGCTGATCGGAGAGGAGTACGGCCAGTCGGTCGGCCCAGCCGACGAAGGCGCCGTCGGGTCCTGGATCCCCGACGCCCTCGGTGAAGCTGTCCCCGACGGCTGCGTACGACCCGATCGCGCCGATGGCGCGCTTGCTGAAGGAATTCGAATCGTCTGCCACGTCAGTGCATCTTTCACCTTCAGGAGTGACCTACGCCACCGTAACCAGGGGTTGACGTGCCGTGATGTATCCCACCCCGGCAAAATCGCCGCTCCCGGAATACGATTTGGCGTCACCCCCGACGGCCCGTCGCCGCCATGATTCCGAGGAGCGCCCGTGACGCAGACGCCACACGTCCCGTCCACCGAGCCCGAGCTGGCGGGAGTGCGCAACTTCCGTGACCTGGGCGGCCTGCCGGCCGCCGGCGGGCGGAGTGTACGGCCCGGCGTCCTCTTCCGCAGCGGCCACCTGGCCCACGCCACCGAGGCCGACACCGCCTTCCTCGCCTCGCTGGGCCTGCACACCGTCTTCGACTTCCGCAACGCCGCGGACATCGCGCTCGAGGGCCCGGACGTGACGCTCCCCGGCGTGCGCAACCTCAACATCCCGCTGTCCGACCCGGCGGACGGCAGCGAGTTCTGGCGGATGGTCCGCGACGGCGACCTGGACATACTGCGGTCCGTGCTGGGCGAGGGCCGTGCGGCGGGCCGGATGGCCGCGTCGTACCGCACGATGATCACCACCCGCACCGCCGAGCACAGCCGGGTCCTGCACACCCTGGCCGACGAGTCCGTCCCCGCCCTGATGCACTGCGCCGCCGGCAAGGACCGCGCGGGGCTGTCGATCGCGGTGACGCTGCTGGCCCTCGGGGTCGAGCGCGAGGCCGTCGAGGCGGACTACCTGGAGTCGAACGCGCCGCACCGGCGGTACCGGGTGCGGCGCGGCGACGGCACGGACGGTTCGGCGTCCCCGGAGGTGCTGGAGCTGCTGTCGCCGCTGTTCGAGGCGCGGAGCATGTACCTGGCCGCGGCGTTCGCGGCGATCGACGAGCGGTGGGGAGGCACCGAGCGGTACCTCTCCGAGGGGCTCGGGCTGGCCCACCACACTCGCGACCGGCTGCGGGAGCGGCTGCTCGGCGACTGAGGCCGGGGGTGAGGGCCGGCCGGCTCAGCGGCTCCCCACCGCCTGCTTCACCAGCGTGCGGCCGAAGTCCCACATCAGGCCGCCGCCGTTGTGGGCCTCGTCCATGACGGCCGTGAAGGCCTTCACGAACCGGTCCACCTCGGGCTCGCCGATGATCAGCGGCGGGATCAGCTTGATGACCTCGAGGTGGTCGCCCGAGACCTGGGTGAGGATGCGGTGCCTGCGCAGCAGCGGCACCACGACCATCTGCGCGAACAGTCCCTTGCGGGCCGCCTGCAGCATCGTCCAGCGGCTGCGCAGCGCCAGCGACCTCGGCCTGCCGAACTCGATGCCGACCATCAGGCCCCGGCCGCGCACCTCGTGCAGCAGCTCGTAGCGGTCGACCAGCGCCGCCAGCTTCGAGCGCAGCAGGTCTCCGGTGGTCCGGGCGTTCTCCACCAGACGCTCCTCCTCCATGACGGCGAGCACCGCCAGCCCGGCCGCCATGGCCTGGGCGTTGGAGCCGAAGCTGGCCGAGTGGACCAGCACCCGGTCCATGGAGGAGTAGACCTTCTTGAAGATCCAGTCCTTGCCGAGCGTGGCGCCGACGGGGACGTAGCCGCCGGACAGCGCCTTGGCCACGCACACCAGGTCCGGCTCCACGTCCCGCTCGTGCCGGTAGGCGAAGAAGTCGCCGGTCCGCCCGATGCCGGTCTGCACCTCGTCCGCGATCAGCAGCGCCTTGTGCCGGTGCAGCAGCTCCTGTGCCGCGCGCAGGAATCCGGGCGGCGCCTCGTGCACGCCCTTGCCCTGGACGGGCTCCACCACGAAGCCCGCCACGTCCCCCCGCTCCAGCTCCCGCTCCAGGCGCCCGAGGTCGCCGAGGGGGATCGCGGTGTCCGGCAGCAGGGGCGCGAAGCCGTCCCGGAAGCCCTCCTCGCCGTTGACCGACAGGGAGCCCGCGGTCAGGCCGTGGAAGGCGTGCTCGCAGTAGAGGATCCTCGGTCTGCCGGTGGCGTACCGGGCGAACTTCAGCGCCGTCTCCACCGCCTCGGTGCCGCTGTTGCCGAAGAACACCCGGTCCAGGTGCGGCGCGTGGGCCAGCAGCTTCTCGGCGAGCAGGCCGGGCAGCGGGGGGCAGTCGAAGCGGGTGAGGTCGGCCAGCTGGGCGTCGAGGACGTCGTGCAACGCCTTGCGGACGACCGGGTGGTGCCGGCCCACCCCCATCACCCCGAAGCCGGCGAGCATGTCGAGGTAGTCCTGCCCGTCGGCGTCCCAGAAGTAGGCGCCCTCGGCGCGCTCGTAGACCTTGTCGAAGCCGATGGTGCGCAGCATGCGCGGCAGCTGGTGGTTGAGGTGCCGGGCGTGCAGGTCGTACCGCTCGCCGCCGCGCTCGGCCAGCAGGTGGGCCAGGTCGAAGCCCTTGGGGTCGTCGGCGGTCATGCGGTGCTCTCCTCCTTGACGGCCGTCTCCTCGGCGCGGGCCAGGGCCTCGCTGATCCGGCCGGCGATCTCGGCGGGGGTCAGGCCGAGGTCGGCGAGCACCTCGGCCCGCTTGGCGTGCGCCAGGAACTGCTCGGGGATGCCGAAGGTCCGTACGGGCAGGTCGACGCCCGCGTCGCGCAGCGCCTGGGACACGGCCCAGCCGACGCCGCCGGTACGGCTGTTGTCCTCGGCCACGGCGACCAGGCGGTGGCGCGCGGCGAGGCCGGGCAGGGCCTCGTCGACCGGCTTGACCCAGCGCGGGTCGACGACCGTGCAGGTGGTGCCGCGATCCCGCAGCAGCCCGGCGACGTCCAGCCCCACCTCCGCCATGGCCCCGACGGCGACGAACAGCACGTCGGCGCCGTCGCCCTCGCCGTCGTTCACGCCCTCGTCCGCGCCGTCCGGCCGGGCCAGGACGTCCATGCCGCCGACCCGTCCGACGGCCGGGATGTCCCGGCCCACGGTCTCCTTCGGGAAGCGCACGACGGTCGGGGCGTCCTCGACGGCCACGGCCTCGCGCAGCTGGGCGCGCAGCTGGCCGGCGTCGCGCGGGGCGGCGATGCGCAGGCCGGGGACGACCTGGAGGATCGACATGTCCCACATGCCGTTGTGGCTGGGCCCGTCGGTGCCGGTGACGCCGGCCCGGTCCAGCACGAACGTCACCCCGCACCTGTGCAGGGCCACGTCCATGAGCACCTGGTCGAAGGCGCGGTTGAGGAAGGTGGCGTAGACGGCGAAGACGGGGTGCAGGCCGCCGGTGGCCAGCCCGGCGGCCGACACCGCGCCGTGCTGCTCGGCGATGCCGACGTCCCAGACCCGGTCGGGGTAGGCCTCGGCGAACTTCGTCAGCCCCACCGGGTGCAGCATCGCCGCCGTGATGGCGACGACGTCGGGCCGCTCGGCACCGATCCTGAGCATCTCGTCGCCGAAGACGGACGTCCACGACATGCCCGTGGAGGGGGACAGCGGTTCGCAGGTCAGCGGGTTCATCACGCCGACCGTGTGGAAACGGTCCGCCTCGTCCTCCAGCGCCGGCCGGTAGCCGCGCCCCTTCTGGGTGCGGCAATGTACGAGGACCGGGCCGTGGAAGCGCTTGGCCCGGCGCAGCGCCGACTCGACGGCGGCGATGTCGTGCCCGTCTATCGGGCCGAGGTACTTCAGGCCCAGGTCCTCGAACATGCCCTGGGGGGCGAAGGTGTCCTTGAAGCCCTTCTTCGCGCCGTGCAGCGACTCGTAGAGCGGCCTGCCGAGGACCGGGACGCGCAGGACCGCGTCCTTGCCCCACGACAGGGCGCGTTCGTAGCCGTCGGTGGTGCGCAGCGTGGCCAGGTGGTCGGCGAGGCCGCCGATGGTGGGCGCGTAGCTGCGGGCGTTGTCGTTGACGACGATGATCAGCTGCCGGTCCTTGGCGGCGGCGATGTTGTTCAGCGCCTCCCAGGCCATGCCGCCGGTGAGCGCGCCGTCGCCGATGACGGCGACGACATGGCGGTTCCAGCGGCCGAGGACCTGGTTGGCCTTGGCGAGGCCGTCGGCCCAGCCCAGGACGGTGGAGGCGTGGCTGTTCTCGATGACGTCGTGCTCGGACTCCTCGCGGGAGGGATAGCCCGACAGGCCTCCCTTGCCGCGCAGCTTGGAGAAGTCCTGTCGCCCGGTCAGCAGCTTGTGGACGTAGCTCTGGTGGCCGGTGTCCCACAGGATGCGGTCGGCGGGCGAGTCGAAGGCGCGGTGCAGGGCGATGGTCAGCTCCACCACGCCGAGGTTCGGCCCGAGGTGGCCGCCGGTCCTGGCCACGGCGTGGACCAGGAAGTGGCGGATCTCCTCGGCGAGGTCGGTCAGGTCCTCCCCGTCCAGTGCCTTCACGTCGTGCGGACCGCGGATGTTCTCCAGCAACGACACGCCGGCCCCCTCCTCTTCTGTCGGCCTGGTGCGCCAGGCTCGTTCGGACCCCGCCGGTCAGACGACGGTGACGGCGGGGCTCCCCGACAGGGCGCCGTCCTTCTCCATCTGCTCGGCGAGCTTCAACGCTTCGTCGATGAGGGTCTCGACGATCTTCGACTCGGGGACGGTCTTGATGACCTCGCCCTTGACGAAGATCTGGCCCTTGCCGTTGCCGGAGGCGACGCCCAGGTCGGCCTCGCGGGCCTCGCCGGGGCCGTTGACGACACAGCCCATGACGGCGACGCGCAGCGGAACCTCCATCCCCTCCAGGCCCGCGGTCACCTGGTCCGCGAGTTTGTAGACGTCCACCTGCGCCCGGCCGCAGGAGGGACACGAGACGATCTCCAGGCGGCGCCGGCGGAGGTTGAGGGACTCCAGGATCTGGATGCCGACCTTGATCTCCTCGGCCGGCGGGGCCGACAGGGAGACGCGGATGGTGTCGCCGATGCCCTCGGAGAGCAGCGCGCCGAAGGCGACGGCGGACTTGATGGTGCCCTGGAAGGCCGGGCCCGCCTCGGTGACGCCCAGGTGCAGCGGGTAGTCGCACTGGGCGGCCAGCCGGCGGTAGGCGTTGACCATCACGACCGGGTCGTTGTGCTTGACCGAGATCTTGATGTCGCGGAAGCCGTGCTCCTCGAAGAGGGATGCCTCCCACAGCGCCGACTCCACCAGCGCCTCGGGGGTGGCCTTGCCGTACTTCTGCAGCAGGCGGCGGTCCAGCGAGCCGGCGTTCACGCCGATACGGATCGGGGTGCCGGCCGCCGAGGCGGCGCGCGCGATCTCCTTGACCTTGTCGTCGAACTGCCGGATGTTGCCCGGGTTCACACGCACCGCCGCGCAGCCGGCGTCGATGGCCGCGAAGACGTACTTCGGCTGGAAGTGGATGTCCGCGATCACCGGGATCCGGGACTTCTTCGCGATGACCGGCAGCGCGTCGGCGTCGTCCTGGGTCGGGCAGGCGACGCGCACGATCTGACAGCCGGCGGCCGTGAGCTCGGCGATCTGCTGCAGCGTCGCGCCGACGTCCGCCGTGACCGTCGTGGTCATCGACTGCACCGACACCGGGGCGTCGCCGCCGACGGGGACCGGCCCGACCTGGATGCGCCGCGAGGGGCGGCGCACCGCGAGCGGCCGGGCCGGGGCCGTGGGCAGCCCGAGGGAGACGGGCTCCGTCGTGGCCACGACGGTCAGCCCCGGTTCCCGGAGACGGTCTCCCGGGCCGCTCGCAGCGATTCCTTGAGCGAGCCCATCGTGGCCAGCACCGCCGTGGGTTCGTAGCCGCAGTGGGCCATGCAGTTGGCGCACCGGGGGTCCTTGCCCCGCCCGTACTTCTCCCACTCGGTCTCCTCGATGAGCTGCCGGTACGTGGGGACGTAGCCGTCGCTCATCAGGTAGCAGGGACGCTGCCAGCCGAAGAGGGAGTAGTTGGGGATGGCCCACGCAGTGCACGGGAAGTCGGCCTTGCCCTCGAGGAAGTCGAGGAAGAGCGGGCTGTGGTTGAGCCGCCAGCGCCGCCGGTTGCCGCCGGCGAAGGCCTTCTTGAACAGCTCGCGGGTCTGCTCGACGCCCAGGAAGTGCTCCTGGTCCGGTGCCTTCTCGTAGGCGTAGGCGGGCGAGATCATCATCTCGTCCACCTGCAGGTCGTCGTTGAGGTAGTTCAGCACCTCGATGACGGTCTGCGCGGTGTCGGTGTTGAAGAACGTCGAGTTGGTGGTGACCCGGAAGCCGCGGCGCTTGGCCTCCTTGATCGCCTCCACCGCCTCGTCGAAGACGCCCTCCTTGGCGACCGACTCGTCGTGCCGCTCGCGCAGCCCGTCGATGTGCACCGCGAACGCGAAATAGGGAGAAGGGGTGAACTTCTCCATCTTCTTCCGCATCAGCAGGGCGTTGGTGCAAAGGAAGACGTATTTCTTCCGGGCCACCAGCTGCCGCACGATTTCATCGATCTGCGGGTGCATCAAAGGCTCGCCGCCGGCGATGGAAACCATGGGTGCACCGGATTCCAGCACCGCGCCGACCGCCTGGGCGACGGGCATGCGCTGTTTCAGCACACCGGCCGGATGCTGGATCTTCCCGCAGCCCTCGCATTTGAGGTTGCAGGCGAAAAGCGGCTCGAGCTCCACGATCAGCGGGAACTTCTCCCGCTTGCGCAGCTTCTGTTCAAAGAGATAGGTCCCGACCCGGATGGTCTGGCGGAGCGGCATGGCCATCTGGCTCACCTCCTGGGGAGCAGCAAAGAACGGTGCCATTCGAAAAAGGCCGGCAGGACGGTGCGGAGTACGCGGAAGGCCGATATTCCACCCCGCAGGGTCCCGATTCGTACCAGTTCATGTTCTGGAGCGTCCACGACCACTCTTACGGCCGCAACCGGGCGGGAACCCGCTCGAACGGCGCTTCGGAGCGTGGCGGCGGACTCCATGTCCGTGGCGAGCGCACCCGCGGCGTGCAGCGCCTGTCGTTCCGCGCCGCGCACGACGTGGTCCGAGCCCACCAGCGGCCCGGTGTGGATGACGCGCCGGGGCGCGAGGCGGGCGAGCTCCTTGGCGAGCAGCTCGGCGCCGACGCACTCCGTGCGGCCCGCGCCGTCGCGCGTCTCGTCGGCGACGACCAGGTCGCCGGGGTGCATCCCGGGGGCCAGGCCGGCGCAGAAGCCCGTGGCGATCACGGCCGCGTCGCGCAGGGCCTCGTCCTCGCCCAGGGCCCGGGCGACGGCGCGCTCGGCGGCCTGCGGGCCCATGCCGGTGCGCAGGACGGTCACGGGTCCGGCCGCGCCGCCCTGGCCGCCGCGCAGGGCGAGGCGCTCGATGCCGAGCGCACAGGCGATCAGCAGCGGGGCGGGGGCCGGCGTGACCGTACCGGGCTTCATCAGCCCTCCAGCCGTTCGTCGGCGAAGGGCTCGCCGTGCAGGTACCGGCCGAGCGCGGTGAGCGGGAAGACCTGGCGGTAGAGGTGGTAGTTGATGGAGAAGTCCCACGGGAAGCCGGTGCCGGTGAAGTACGGCTCGTCCCAGGAGCCGTCCTCGGCCTGCGTGTCGGTCAGGTGGGCCACGCCCCGGACCACGGCCTCGCTGTCGCGCTCCCCGGCGGCCAGCAGGGCCAGCAGGGCCCACGCCGTCTGCGAGGGGGTGGACGCGCCGCGCCCGATCCACTCGGGGTCGCGGTACGAGCGCAGGTCCTCGCCCCAGCCGCCGTCCGGGTTCTGCACCTCGCGCAGCCACGCGACGGCCCGGCGCACGGCCGGATGCGAGGCGGGGATCCCGGCGGCCACCAGGGCGGGGAGCACGGACCCGGTGCCGTAGACGTAGTTGACGCCCCAGCGGCCGAACCAGGCGCCGGACTCCTCCTGCTCGCCCAGCAGCCACTCGATGCCGCGCCGGGTGCGCGGGTCGTGCCGCTTGCCGAGGACGGCCAGCATCTCGACGACGTGCGCGGTGACGTCGGCGGACGGCGGGTCGACGACCTCGCCGAAGTCGCAGAACGGCAGCCGGTTGGGGAAGGGGCTGGTGTTGTCGGCGTCGAAGGCGCCCCAGGCGCCGTTCCTCGACTGCATGCCCACCGTCCAGCGGGCGGCGCGGGCGAGGGCCCTCTCCACCCGGGCGGGGTCGGGGTGCGCGACGCGCTTGAGGGCGAGGGCGACCTCGGCGGTGTCGTCGATGTCGGGGTAGTTGTCGTTGTCGAACTCGAAGGCCCAGCCACCCGGGGGAAGTTCCGGCCGGCGCACGGCCCAGTCGCCGGAGCGCAGGATCTGCTCGTCGAGCATCCAGTCGGCGGCCCTGACCAGCGCCGGGTGGTCGGCGGGCACGCCCGCGTCGGCGAGCGCGATGGTGGCCAGGCAGGTGTCCCAGACCGGGGACTGACAGGCCTCGATCATCCGGACGGGGGCGCCGTCCGCGTCCTCGTGCCAGACGGCGAAACGGTCCAGCGACTCGAGCCCGGCGCGCAGCACCGGGTGGTGGAGGTCGTAGCCGAGGAGGTTCAGGGCGATGACGGAGTAGACGGCGGGGGGCTGGATGCCGCCCCAGCAGCCGTCGTTCTCCTGGCGCTCGATGATCCAGCGGGCCGCGGAGTTCAGCGCCGCGCGGCGCAGCGGGCCCACCGGGAAGCGGTGGTAGAGGTGCAGCGCCTTGTCCATGCGCTGGAAGAGGCCGTCCCAGGTGGTGGCCGGGGCGAGCGGGCGCTGCGGGTTCGGCCGACGGGGGTCGGTGTGGAGCTCGTCGAGGCCGAAGGGGGCGGGCCGTACGGGCCGCAGGGCCGAGACGATCGTCAGGGGGACGATGGTCTGCCGGGCCCACTGGCCGAAGTCGTAGATGTTGAGGGGGAATCGCTTCGGCAGGTACATGATCTCCGGCGGCAGCTCGGGGAGATCCTCCCACCGCCACCAGCCGAAGAGGGCCAGCCAGATGCGGGTGAAGACGCGGGTGGCGGCGATGCCGCCCTGCTCGCGGACCCAGGCGGAGGCGGCGGTCATGTGCGGCGCGTCGGGGGCGTCCCCGGCGAGCCGCAGCGCGACATAGGCCTCGACGGTGGCGGAGAGTTCCGGGGGCCCGTTGTGGAAGGTGGCCCAGGTGCCGTCGGGGAGCTGCCGCGAGCGGATGAAGCGGGCGGCCGCCGCGGTGGTCTTCTCGTCGCGGACGCCGAGGAACTGACGGAGCAGCAGGTCTTCGGCGTCCATGGTGACGTTGGTCTCCAGGTCGCCCTTCCACCAGCCCCGCGGGTCCTGGCGGGTGAGGAGGTGCTCGACGGCGCGGGCGGTGGCCCGCTCCACGGCTTCGCGCCCCTTGGGCGGCTCGGCGTCCGTCGCCGCGCCGGGTGGCGCGGTGGTGCTCTGGCCGGCCTCGGCCACCCGGGGCGGTAGCGCCCCGGTGCCGTCGGTCGTCGCTGTCATGGCTTCCCCTAATGCAGTGAGTTTCTTCTCTGCCGTACTGCTTGTTACTGCCGTACTTGGGGGGGGGTTCCGTCGGCCGGCGCCGAGCAGGGCACCGGCCGGCGACCGCGAGGGTGGCTAGTTCGGGTGAATGGCGATCCTCTTTCGTTCCTCAGCTCTTGCGCACGACGACGAAGTCGGCGAGCGCGGTCAGCTGCGCCCGGACCTCGGCCGGCATGTCGATCGCGCTCAGGGCCTGGATGGCCGTGGCGTGCTGGCGACGGGCCTCCTCGGAGGTCCACTCGCGGCCGCCCGCCTCCTCGATCAGCGCCGCGCGGCTGGCGAACTCTTCCTCGGTGAAGTGGGCGAGCTGAGCGTCGCTCAGCTTGGCGTCGTCGGCGAGGATCCGGGCCAGCCGCTCGGAGGCCGGGCCGCCCGCCGCGAGGGCGGCGACGACCGGGAGGGACTTCTTGCGCTGGCGCAGGTCGCTCCAGGTCTGCTTGCCGGTGGTCTCCGGGTCGCCCCAGATGCCCAGCAGGTCGTCGACGGCCTGGAAGGCGAGGCCGAGGTGGTAGCCGTAGGCCTCCAGGGTGTCGGCCGTACGGTCGTCGGCACCGCCGAGGACCGCGCCGATGGAGACCGCGCAGGCCAGCAGGGCGCCGGTCTTGTTGCCCTCCATCTCCAGGCATTCCTCGACGGTGACCCGCTCGCGGTGCTCGTAGGAGATGTCCTGGGCCTGGCCGTCGATGAGCTTGCGGGTGGCGGTGGTCAGCCGCCGGGTGGCCCGGCCCGCCTCGACGGTGCCGAGCTCGAGGAGCACCTCGTTGGCGAGCGCGAAGAGCGCGTCGCCCACGAGGATGGCCTGGGCCGGGCTGTAGGCCTTCCAGACGGTGTCGCGGTGGCGGCGCTGCTCGTCGCCGTCCATCAGGTCGTCGTGCAGCAGCGAGAAGTTGTGCACGAGCTCGACGGCGACGGCGCCGGGGACGCCCACCTCGGGAGCGGCGCCCGCCGCCTCGGCGGACAGCAGGGCGAGGGCGGGCCGGATGGCCTTGCCGCTGTCGCCGTGCGCCGGCCGGCCTTCGACGTCGATCCAGCCGAAGTGGTAGGCGGCGACGGTGTCCATGGGTGCCGCGAGCCGGTTGACGGCGGCACGCAGCACCGGCGTGGCAAGCGTCCGTCCGCGCTCCAGCAGGGCGCGAACGCCCGCGGTGTCGACAGCTGGGATCGCCGATGTCACGGTCTCTCCTCTGGTGATCGTGCTCACGCGCGTCCCGCCTGCGGGAACGCGCGCCTTGATGGCTCGCTGGTTCATACCGCCGCCTCCCTGAGGGGGCTTCGGTGAGGTCGGCCGAGCTCGGAGAGTGCCGCGCCGGCGGCGTTCAGACCGCTTCGCACCGCGCTCTCCATGGTCGCGGGCCAGCCGGTGGCGGTCCACGCACCGGCCAGGTAGAGGCCGGGCGCGTTCGTGGGGGCGTCCGGCCGCAGCCGGCCGACGCCCGGGGCGGGGGCGAACGTCGCCGTGCGCTCCCGGGTGACGAAGAAGTCGCGTACGACCGCGCCCCGGGCCGCCGGAAGCAGCCGCTCGAGCTCGGGAAGATAGCGCTCGCGCAGCTCGGCGACGGGCCGGTCGATGTCGTCCTGCGCGACCGACTGGGAGACGGCCAGGTACTGGGCGCCGGGCTCCCGCTCGGCCAGTCCGGAGGAGTCGGTGCGGTCGAAGACCCACTGCACGGGGCTGCCGAGCGCGGCGAAGAAGGGCTGCCGCAGCACCGTGCGGTCGTAGACGACGTGCAGGTTGAGGATGGGGGCCGTGTCGATGCCGAGCAGGCGGTCGGCGTCGTCGAGGGCGCCCTCGGGCAGCAGGGCGTGGGTCTCGCGCTGGGGTACGGCCAGCACGACGACGTCGGCGTCGAGCCGCTCGGCGGCGCCGGGTCCGGCCTCGGTGCGCACCTGCCAGCCGCCGGCGCCGACGCGCTCGACGTGGGTGGCGCGGGTGCGCAGGGCGTAGCGGACGCCCGCCCGGTCCAGGGCGGCGCGGGCCCGGGCGTCGTGCAGCTCGCCGAGCGGCACGCGCGCCCAGCCGATGTCGGCGGCGCCGGGCTCGGAGAGCAGCCCGGTCTTGAAGACCATGGCGGCCAGGCCCAGCGAGGACCGGTCGGCGGTGGCGTTGAGGGTGGCCACGCCCACCAGGTCCCACAGGGCCTCGACGGCGCGGTCCGACTGGCCGTGGCGGTGCAGCCAGGAGGCGAAGTCCTCGCCGTCCAGCGCGGGGTCCATCGGGTCGAGCTTGCCCAGGGCCAGCGCGGCCCGGCCGACCTTGGCCCGCTCGGCGAGCGAGAGGTGGGGGTAGGTGGCCAGGCTCGCCGCCAGGTGCAGGGGCACGGGCAGGGCGGCGCGGCGCAGCCGGCCCAGGCGGGGCCGTCCCGAGGGGTGGCCGACGTCCAGGACGGGCACGTCGAGCCGGTCCTGCAGGGGGGCCAGGTGCAGCGCGTCGACCCGGTCGAGGAACCACTGGTAGGCGGTGCAGCAGCGCAGGTAGACGTGCTGGCCGTTGTCGACGGTGAGGTCGCCGCGGCGGAAGGAGAAGGCCAGGCCGCCCAGGCGCGGCCGGCCTTCGACGAGCGTGACGGACAGGCCGGCGTCGGCGAGCTCGAGGGCGGCGGTGACGCCGGCGAGCCCGCCCCCGATCACTACCGCGGCCGCCCCGTCGGGGCGGCCTGCCTCGTCTGTGCGGAGCCGGTCGGGCCGGGTCGTCGTCTCCGATGTCATGCGCCCACCCCCTCGGCTGATGTCAGGGACGCGACGGCCGGCTGGAGGGTTGCGCACCGCTTTCCGGTGCCGGGACGGAGCATCAGGCGCGCCCCCTGGCGGCCTGCCGGTGGACGCTGCGCGCGTCGTAGCCGGACAGCCCGCGCACGGCCACGAAGGCCTTCTCCCGGCCGGGCAGGGAGACCCTGCCGCGCAGCACGGCGGCGGGCTCCTCGGCGATACGATCCAGCAGCCTGCGGTAGATGCCGGACATGGCGGCCACGCAGGCGCCGCTGCGCCGGTCGAGCATGGGCAGCAGCTTCATTCCCTCGGCGAACAGCGCGCGGGCGCGCCGGACCTCGAAGTGCACCAGCCCGGCGAAGTCCGCGCCGGCCGGGGGCCGGACGGAGTGGAAGCCCGCCGAGCAGCCGAACTTGGCGAGGTCGTCGGAGGGCAGGTAGCTGCGGCCGTTGGCGGCGTCCTCGCGGAGGTCGCGCAGGATGTTGGTGAGCTGCAGCGCGAGGCCCAGGGTGTCGGCGTACTCGGGAGCGCGCGCCGCGTCCCGGGCTCCGGGCACGGTGCCGAACACGCCGAGCGAGAGCCGGCCGATGGCGCCCGCCACGCAGCGGCAGTACCGGGCGAGGTCGTCCCACGTCTCGTAGGTCTCGCCGCGCACGTCCATCTGGACCCCGTCGATGAGCTCGTCGAGCCCGCCGATGGGGATGGGGAAGCGGCGCACGGCGTGCGCGAGCGCGACGGCCACCGGGTCGGTGTCGTCCTCGTCGACATCGCCCGCCCGGATCCGCTCGAGCGTGGTCCGGGCGTCCTCCAGGCGCAGCCGCTTGGCCTCGGGGTCCAGCGGCCCGTCGCCGATGTCGTCGACGCGCCGCGAGAAGGCGTACAGCGCCGACATGGCCCGCCGCTTGGCGGTCGGCAGCAGTCTGATGCCGTAGCTGAAGTTGCCGGCCTGCTGTCCGGTGACGGCCTCGCAGTAGCTGTACGCGGCGAGTACCGGTGCGGACGCGTGTGGCGTTCCGTTCACGGTCCCGCTCACCCCTCTCTTCGCAATGTCGCCCCGGCCTCGCGCAGCACACTGAGCCTGGTGGCCTTGGGCGGTCCGGGGAGAACGTCGTATCCGGCGGCGGCGACCGCCCGGAGCGCTGCCCTCCCCCCGCCCACGAATCCCGCGAGCAACAGCTTCAGCCTGCCGTGGACGCTACCCACCAGGGGGGTGCCTTCATTCAGCAGGTGCCCGGCGCGTTCCGCCTCGTACGCGACCAGCGCGCGCACCGATGCGCCGCTGGTGGGGAGCGCCAGGTCGGCCTCGGTGACGCGGAAGCGCTCCATGTCCTCGGCGGGCAGGTAGACGCGGTCGCGGCCGAGGTCCTCGGCGACGTCCTGCAGGTGCTCGATGATCTGCAGGGCCGTGCAGACCGCGTCCGAGCGGCGGATCCGCTCGGGGCTCGCCGTGCCGGTGACGCCCAGGACGAGCCGGCCGACGGGGTTGGCGGACAGCTCGCAGTAGGCGAGCAGGTCGTCGTACGTGGCGTAGCGGCGCACCCGCTGGTCCTGGCGGTTGGCCTCGATCAGCCCGAGGAAGGGCTCGGGGGTCAGGCCGTGCCGGCGCACGGTGGGCCGCAGGCGGAGCAGCAGCGGGTGGCGGGGTCCGGTGCCGGCGGTGTCGAAGACGCGGCGCAGGTCGGCCTCGAAGGCGTCGAGCATGGCGAGGCGGTCGTCGGTCTGCTCGCGGTCCAGGCCCAGCAGCTCCGCGTCCCGGCCGCCGGGGGCCAGGTCGCCGTCGCCGATGTCGTCGACGAGGCGGGCGTAGCCGTAGACGGCCATGAGGTCCTCACGCCAGGCGCGCGGCACGAAGAAGGGCGCCACGGGGAAGTTCTCGTGCGCGGCCTTGTCGAGCACGGCGCGCGCGTGCGCGTCCGTCCCCGCGGTCATCGCGGGTTGCCCGGACCGGGGACGGCGTACGCGTCTCGCTTCCGGAGAGGCCCCGCAGCCAATACAGCCATTGCCGTCACATCTCCCGTTCTACACTGCCGACCCAGAACATCCTATTTCGGACACGCCGCAGGCCTGTCCCGCCATGGGGCTCCCCCTCGAGCCTCCCTCCGCGGCGCCCCCGCCGGCGGTCCGGCGCGGTTTTCGCCACGCCCCGCCCCAAACGGCCGCAAATGCACGCTACAGCGTACGCCGTACAGGTGCCCGACGTCCGCCCGGGTACGCGCCTTGATCCATACCATGCCACGCAGGAGCCGAATCAACCCTGCGGACAAGGCAGTTGGTCGTTACGGATAGGTCAAGGCCCCCGAGGGCACGAGCCGACGGGGGCCGGACCACGGCGTGTCCGCGCTCTTCGCTAGCGCGCCGTCTCCTTCTCGTACGCCCGGACCACCTCGTCGGTCGGCCCGTCCATCAGCAGCTCCCCGCGTTCCAGCCACAGCACCCGGTCGCAGGTGTCCCGGATGGACCGGTTGTTGTGGCTGACCAGGAAGACCGTGCCGGCCTCCTTGCGCAGCTCGCGGATGCGGGCCTCGGAGCGCTTCTGGAACGAGCGGTCGCCGGTGGCCAGCGCCTCGTCGATCATCAGCACGTCGTGGTCCTTGGCCGCGGCGATGGAGAACCGCAGCCGGGCCGCCATGCCGGAGGAGTACGTGCGCATGGGCAGCGTGATGAAGTCGCCCTTCTCGTTGATGCCCGAGAAGTCGACGATCCCCTGGTAGCGCTCGCGGATCTGCTCGCGCGACATGCCCATGGCCAGACCGCCGAGCATCACGTTCTTCTCGCCCGTGAGGTCGTTCATCATGGCCGCGTTCACGCCCAGCAGCGAGGGCTGGCCGTCGGTGTAGATCTTCCCGCGCTCGGTGGGCAGCAGCCCGGCGACCGCCTTGAGCAGGGTCGACTTGCCGGAGCCGTTGGAGCCGATCAGACCGATGGCCTGGCCTCGGTACGCGGTGAAGCTCACACCCCTGACGGCGTGCACCTCGCGCACCCCCGCGCCGGGCGTGCGCTTGATGATGCGGTTCAGGGCGGCGGTGGCGCTGCCGCGGCCGGTGTTGCCGCCGTAGACGCGGTAGACGATGTGGACGTCGTCCGCGATCACGGTGGGCACGGGTGCGGACGCCTGGGCGCCGGTTTTCGGATCAGCCACGGCCGTACTGCTCCTCAGCCTTCCAGAAGTACACGAAGCCGCCGAGCCCGACCAGCACGGCCCAGCCCACCGCCAGCGCCCACACGTGCGGCGGCAGGTGGATCCGGCTGTGGTCGTCGATCAGCGACCAGCGCATGAGGTCGATGTAGACGGCGGCCGGGTTGGCGCTCAGCACGTCGATCACCCACGCCGGGGCGTGGTTGTTCTTCAGCGCGTCGGTCAGGCTGTACATCACACCGGACGCGTACATCCAGGTGCGGGTGATGAACGGCAGCAGCTGCGCCAGGTCGGGGGTCTTGCTGCCCGCGCGGGCGAGGGCCATCGCCAGCCCGGTGTTGAAGAGGAACTGCAGCGTCAGCACCGGGACGACCAGCACCCAGGACAGCGCCGGCATGTGCCCGAACCCGATGAGGAAGACGAAGAGCACGCCCATCGACAGCAGCAGCTGCTGGAGCTGCTGCAGCGCGAACGAGATCGGCAGGGCCGCCCGGGGGAAGTGCAGGGCCCGCACCAGCCCCAGGTTGCCCGCGATGGAGCGCACGCCCGCCATGGCCGAGCTCTGGGTGAAGGTGAAGACGAAGACGCCCGTGATCAGGAAGGGGACGTAGGTACGGATCCCCATGCCCTTGCTCTGCTGCATCAGCAGACCGAAGATCAGGAAGTACACCGAGGCGTTCAGCAGGGGCGTGGCCACCTGCCAGACCTGACCCAGCTTGGCCTGGCTGTACTGGGCGGTCATCTTCGCCCGGGAGAAGGCGATGATGAAGTGCCGCCGGTCCCACAGCTGCCGGGCGTACTCCGCCAGGCCGGGGCGGGCCCCGCTGACCGCGAGGCCGTACTTCCTGGCCAGATCGGCGGCGGGAAGACCGTCGTCGGGTGACGGCGGGGCACTCAGGGCGACCGCACCGTCGTGCGTTGTCTCGCTCACAGTTGACACTTTCGTCCTCAAGGTGCGCTGCCGGGGCCGGGCCCCGGACCGCGCCCGATGCTCTTAAGACACGAGCTTGTCAGATCACGGGCGGGCGACCCAGTCGGGTCAGGCGCCACACGGTACGCCACTTCATCGGCCGGCGCGGACCGCAGGAAGCCGTCCAGCCCTCCTTGAAGCCGCCCAGCCACGCGCGCAGCGCGGCCGGGGACGGCCGGCGGGCCAGGGTCAGCAGCAGCCACACCCCGAGATAGACCGGGACCAGCGGGGCGGGCAGGTTGCGGCGGGCCAGCCACACCCGGTTGCGGGCCACCATCCGGTGGTAGACGGCGTGCCGGCTGGGGGCGGTGGTCGGGTGGTGCAGGACCATGTCCGCCCGGTAGTCGATCATCCAGCCGGCGTCGAGGGCCCGCCAGGCCAGGTCGGTCTCCTCGTGCGCGTAGAAGAACTCGTCCGGCAGGCCGCCGACCTCGGCGAGGACCCGGGTGCGCACCGCGTTGGCGCCGCCGAGGAAGGTGGTCACCCGCGAGGAGCGCATCGGGTCCGAGGCGCGCAGCCGGGGCACGTGGCGACGCTGGGTGACGCCGGTGTCGGGGTCGGCGATGCGGAAGCTGATGATGCCGAGCCGGCGGTCGGCGGCGAAGGCCTCCCGGCACAGCTGGGCCGTGTCCTGGCGCGGCAGCAGACCGTCGTCGTCGAGGAAGAGAAGGATGTCGACGTCGCGGCCGGCCGGGCCGAACGCCTCGATGCCGACGTTGCGGCCGGCCGGGATGCCCACGTTCTCGGGCAGCTCGACGGTCCGTACGGCCAGGCCCGGGACGGTCAGCTCGGGCAGCGGGGAGCCGTTGCCGACGACGACGACCTCGATGGGGTCGCCGTTCTGCTTGGCGACCGACTCCAGCAGGGCGCGCAGCTCGTCGGGGCGGTTGCCCATGGTCAGGACGACCGCGCCGACCTTCGTGGGGGCGCTCATCGCAGCCTGCTGGAGACGAGGATGGACACCAGGTGCAGCAGCGTCTGGACGAGCGCGATGCCGGCCAGGACCGCCACGCCGAGGCGGCTGAAGAACAGGTCGCCCCGCACCGCGTCCAGGATCGCGAGGCCCAGGATCAGCAGGGACGCCTCGATGCCGAGGATGAGGCGGTGGAACTTCAGGGCGGCGGCGGCCTTGCGGGCCAGCGCCATGCCGGACGAGCGCGGCTCGGACGCCGACTCCTTGACGGGCGGCAGCCCGCCCTGGTGCCGGGCGACCCCGACGAGGTCGGTCTCGGCCTTGATCAGGATGGCGCCGAGGGCGGCGAGGGTGCCCAGGAACGCCCACAGCCAGTCGATCCGGCCGGAGCCCCACAGGTCGGCGGCGCGCAGCCCGAAGCCGACCAGGACCGCGGCGTCGCACAGGTAGGCGCCGACCCGGTCCAGGTAGACGCCGCCGAGCGAGAACTGCTTCTTCCAGCGGGCGACCTCGCCGTCGACGCAGTCGAGCAGCAGGTAGAGCTGGACCATCAGCACGCCGAGCACGGCGCCCGGGATCCCGGGCACCAGCAGGGCCGGGGCCGAAAGGACGCCGAAGACGGTCATCAGATAGGTGAGCTGGTTGGGCGTGATCCGGGTGTTGACCAGGTACCGGTCGCAGCGCAGCGAGATCTCTCGCATGTACAGGCGGCCGGCCCAGTGCTCACCGCTGCGCCGGTCCTTCACCCCCGCGGGGTGGACGACCGGGCGGAGTTCAGCGACTGACGGTTTGTGCATAGTCGGCGTATGCGTCCCTGATCTGGTCGGTGGAGAGGTCGAGGTGCTCCAGGATGGTGTAGCGCCCGGGGCGGGTCTGCGGAGCGAACTCGACGACCTTGACGAACTCGTCGTCACTGAAGCCGATCTCGCCCGGCAGCACGGGCAGGCCGTGCCGGCGCAGGACCTCGACCATCAGCGCGGACTCCTCGTGGGCCCCGCGCAGGTGCATCGCGAAGGCGGCGCCGAGGCCGCACTGCTCGCCATGGCTGGCGGCTCGCTTGGGGTAGAGCAGGTCGAAGGCGTGGTTGATCTCGTGGCAGGCGCCGGACGCCGGGCGGCTGTCGCCGGCCACCGACATCGAGATGCCGGTGAGGACCAGGCCCTCGGCGAGCACCTGCAGGAAGCCGTCGTCGCCGACCCCGCCGGGGTGGCGCAGCACGGCCTCGCCGGCCTGCCGGGCGATGGCGGCGGCCAGGCCGTCGATGTCCTCGCCGCGCTCGCGGTGGGCGAGCTCCCAGTCCGCGACCGCGGAGATGTTGGAGATCGCGTCACCGATGCCGGAGCGGACGAAGCGGACCGGGGCCTCACGGATGACGTCGAGGTCGATCACGACGGCGATGGGGTTGGGCACGCCGTACGAGCCGCGGCCCGCGTCGTTGTCGAGGGTGGCGACCGGCGAGCACAGACCGTCGTGCGAGAGGTTCGTGGCCACGGCCACCAGCGGCAGGCCGATGCGCGCCGCCGCGAACTTCGCGCAGTCGATGATCTTGCCGCCGCCGAGGCCCACGACCGCGTCGTAGTGCCCGGACTTCATGGCGTCGGCGAGCTTGATCGCGTCGTCCAGCGTGCCGCCGCCGACCTCGTACCACGAGGCGCCGGGCAGCGCCGGGGCGAGCCGCTCGCGCAGCTTCGCCCCGGAGCCGCCGCTGATGGCGACGGCCAGCTTGCCGGAGCTGGAGATCCGCTGGTCGGCGAGGACACTCGCCAGATCGTCCAGGGCTCCGGCACGGATGTCGACGACGACCGGCGAGGGGATGAGCCTCGTCAGTACTGGCACGCGATCTCCCGGCCCTTGGCGAGGTCGTCGTGGTTGTCGATCTCGACCCACTTGACGTCGCCGATCGGCGCGATGTCGATCTTGAAGCCGCCGTTGACGAGCTCCTGGTAGCCGTCCTCGTAGTAGAGGTCGGGGTCGCGCTCGAAGGTGGTCTTCAGCGCGTCGGCGAGCTCCGCGCCGGCCTCGGCCTCGATGAGGGTGACGCCGATGTACTCGCCGGTGGCCTCGCTGGGCTCCATCAGCTTGGTGATCTTCTGGACGCCCTTCTCGGCGTCCACGACGACCTTCATCTCCTCGTCGGCGAGGCTCTTCACCGTGTCGAGGGCGAGGATGATCTTCTGACCGTCGCCGCGGGCGGCGAGCAGGGTCTTCTCGACCGAGACCGGGTGGACGGTGTCGCCGTTGGCGAGGATCACACCGCGGCCCAGGACCTCACGGGCGCACCACAGGGAGTAGGCGTTGTTCCACTCCTCGGCCTTGTCGTTGTCGATCAGGGTGAGCTTGAGGCCGTACTTGGCCTCCAGCGCCTCCTTGCGCGCGTACACGGCCTCCTTGCGGTAGCCGACGACGATCGCGACCTCGGTCAGGCCGACCTCGGCGAAGTTGCCGAGGGTCAGGTCGAGGACGGTGAGCGACTCCTCGGCCCCTTCGGGACCGACCGGCACCAGCGCCTTGGGCAGGGTGTCGGTGTAGGGGCGCAGACGCCGTCCGGCGCCGGCTGCCAGCACGAGGCCGATCATGCGGGTTCTCCTGTTTCGTCGTGTACTGCGGGCGCCCCGGAGGACACCCAGAACCGGATGCTCTCCGAGAGCACCGCGAGCGCGATGGCGACCGCGAGGGCCGTCAGCGCGATGGTGAAGCCTTGACCGTGCCAGAGGGCGGCGGCGATCGTGACCGCCAGGACCCGTCCCTCGTGTCCGCCGATCGCCCGCACCAGCCAGTGCGGGGGCGCACCGGTGCCGCCGCGGATGCGGTACACCGTGTCGTAGTGATGGTAGGCGACCGCGGCCACCAGGCCGAAAGCCGCAGGAAGCGCCCCGTCGGCCCCGGATTTCGCCGCGAGCACGAGGATCATGCCGTACTCGGCGGCCCGCAGGACGGGCGGTACGAGCCAGTCGAGGGGGCCCTTGAGGGGCTGCGCCACGGCGACGCCCGCGAAGACGGCGTAGACCACGGCCTGCAGGACGGCCCGCCAGGTGCCGGCGTTGCCGGCGAAGAGCGGACCGACGAGCAGCGAGGCCGTCGCCAGCAGCGCCCAGAAGGGCGCGCTGTAGGCCGTGGCGGGCACCGTGCGGCCGACGCTGCCGGCCGCGAGCTCGGCGAGCGGGCCGGAGTCGGCGAGGTCCGCCAGCGCCTGGGCGGCGCGGTCGGTGCGCTTGGCCTTGCGGGTCAGCGAGCGCAGCACGCGGCCCGCGGTGGTGTAGCAGGCGGCGAACGCGCAGCCGATCAGCAGCACCGTGAAGACGACGCGGGGCGTGGTGAGGGCGGTGAGGACCGCGATCAGCGCCCAGCGCTCGCCGATGGGCAGCACGATCATGCGGCGCGCCCAGACCGTCCAGCCGACGCTGTCGAGCTTGTCGGAGAGGGCGGCGGTGGGGCTGGTGTTGGCGGTGGCGTCGTGGTTCGCCTCGTTGAAGGAGAAGTCGACGACGTGCCGGCAGGTCTGCAGGACCATCGCGCCCAGCGCCAGCGCCCAGACGTCGTCGCCGCCGCGGGCGGCGCCGAGCGCCAGGCCCGCGTAGTAGGCGTACTCCTTGGCGCGGTCGAACGTGGCGTCGAGCCAGGCGCCGAGCGTGGAGTACTGCAGGGAGTAGCGGGCGAGCTGGCCGTCGGTGCAGTCCAGCACGAAGGAGGCGATCAGCAGCACGCCGGCCGCGACGTACCCGCCCCGGCTGCCGGTGGCCGCGCAGCCGGCCGCGATCAGTGCGGTGAGCAGCGAGGCCGTGGTGACCTGGTTGGGGGTGAGGCCCCGGCGGGCGCACCACCGCGCGATGTAGCGGGAGTACGGGCTGATGAAGAAGGTGGTGAAGAACCCGTCGCGGGACTTCACGGCGGCGCGCAGCCGGACGGCCTCGTCGTCGACGGCCTCGACCTCGCCCAGCGTCTTGGCCCGGGCCTCCTCGCCCTCGGGCACGGCGGCGACGAGGACGCCCAGCTCGGGACGGTGGACGGCGACGCCGTCGGCCTCCATCCGGGCGGCGAGGTCACCGGGGCCGGTGGCAGTGGAGGCGGCGGAGGCGAGCTCGGCGCGCGCCTCGGGCAGGGCGCCGAGCGCCCCTTCGACGGCGCAGGCCGGGAAGCGGGGGTCGGTCAGGGCCAGCCGCAGGGCGTGCACGTGGCCCACGAAGCGGGGGTCGACCACGGCGACCCGCTCTCCGGCCGGGACCGCGGCCAGCTCACCGGCGATGCCGGCGCCAAACGCGGCCGTACGGACGTCGAAGCCCAGCGACCGCAGGTCGTCCTCGAGGGAGGAGCCGGCGGGCGGCGGACCGATGAGGATGGCGGTCGACAGACGAACTCACTCCTTGCGGCTGGCGTGGCCGCCTCGGGGCCGCGGTTCACGGCGGGCAGCGGGCGTGGCGCGCCAGGGCCCCGGCGAGGGGGCGGCGTGCGGCACGTCGGCAGAGGCTATCGGATCAACGGAAGCCGCCGTTCACCGCACGTGCACCCGGGTGTCCCGCCACTGACAGGACGCGCGGGAGGCGCGCCCGGTTCCCGGACCGCGTCCGTCCGGGCGGGCCCGGACGGAGGAAACGCTTCCGGTCGCCGGGCTGGAATAGGGTGCCGTGCATGACGTGGCTGATCACAGGCGGAGCGGGCTACATCGGGGCGCACGTGGCGCGGGCGATGACGGAGGCCGGGGAGCGGGTGGCCGTCCTGGACGACCTGTCCTCGGGCGTCACCGCCAGGCTGCCGCGGGAGGTCCCGCTGGTGCGGGGCTCGGTGCTGGACCGCGCGGTGCTCGACCGCGCGTTCGCGGAGCTGGGCGTGACGGGTGTGGTGCACCTGGCGGCGAAGAAGCAGGTCGGGGAGTCGGTGGAGAAGCCGCTGCTCTACTACCGGGAGAACCTGCACGGGCTGACCGTGCTGCTGGAGGCGGTGGTCGACGCGGGCGTCGGCAGCTTCGTCTTCTCCTCCTCGGCGGCCGTCTACGGCATGCCCGACGTCGATCTCGTCACCGAGGAGACGCCCTGCCTGCCGATCAACCCGTACGGCGAGACCAAGCTGGCCGGCGAGTGGCTCGTACGGGCGACCGGGGCCGCGCACGGCATCTCCACCGCCTGCCTGCGCTACTTCAACGTCGCGGGCGCGGCCCGGCCGGAGCTGGCGGACACCGGCGTCTTCAACATCATCCCGATGATGTTCGACCGGATCACCCGCGGCGAACGGCCGCGGATCTTCGGCACCGACTACGACACCCCCGACGGCACCTGTGTCCGTGACTACATCCACATCGAGGACCTGGCCACCGCGCACCTGGCCGCCGCCCGCCGGCTGGCCGAGCGGCCCGGTGCGGGCGACCTGACGCTGAACGTCGGCACCGGGCAGGGGGTCTCCGTCCGCGAGATGGCGGACCTGATCGGCGCGGTCACCGGCCGTACGGACCTGACGGCCGAGACCGGGCCACGCCGTCCGGGTGATCCGGCGCGTGTCGTCGCCTCCGGCGAGCGCATCGCCAAGGAGCTCGGCTGGCGGGCGCGGCACGACGTGCGGAGCATGGTCACTTCGGCGTGGGAGGGATGGTGCCTGCACCACCCCGAGGCGCACCGCGGCTGACCTCCCGGAACCGCGGTCACGACATCGCCGCAGGTCAGGGCAATGACAACGGTGTTCAGTGCCGCGTTGCCCCCTACCCCCCACCCGTTGTTCACTGGGCCTCGGCCGGCACCCGCCGGCCGTTTCTGGGCACGTGTTCGGGAGGCGGCATTCATGGGAGCGGGGCACGACCACGGCCACTCGCACGGGGGACCCCCCGCCGGCGTGAGCGGCACCGCGGCCGCCGCCTACAAGGGGCGGCTGCGGATCGCGCTGGGCATCACGCTGACGATCCTCGTCGCGGAGATCGTCGGCAGCGCGCTGACCGGTTCGCTGGCGCTGCTCGCGGACGCCGGGCACATGGCGACGGACGCGGTCGGCGTCTCGATGGCGCTGGTGGCGATCCACTTCGCCAACCGGCCCCCCAGCGCGCGGCGCACCTACGGCTACGCCCGCGCCGAGATCCTGGCGGCGCTGCTGAACTGCCTGCTCCTGCTGGGCGTCGGCGGCTTCATCCTGGTCGAGGCGATCGACCGGCTGATCACCCCGGCCCCGGTGCCGGGCGGCACCACCGTGATCTTCGGCCTCGTCGGCCTGGTCGCCAACCTGGTCTCGCTGGCCGTGCTGATGCGCGGCCAGAAGGAGAGCCTCAATGTGCGAGGGGCGTTCCTCGAGGTCCTCTCGGACGCGCTGGGCTCCCTCGCGGTGGTCGTCTCCGCCCTTGTGATCATGGTCACAGGGTGGACCCAGGCGGACCCGGTGGCCTCGCTGCTGATCGCCGTGATGATCGTGCCGCGCACGCTGAAGCTGCTGCGCGAGGCGCTGGACGTCCTGCTGGAGGCCGCGCCGAAGGACGTGGACATGGCCGAGGTGCGGGCGCACATCATGGCGCTGCCCGGCGTGGAGGACCTGCACGACCTGCATGTGTGGACCATCACATCGGGCATGCCGGTGCTCTCGGCGCACGTGGTGGTCGACCCGGCACGGCTGGACTCCGCCGGGCAGGAGAAGATGCTGCACGAGCTGCAGGGCTGTCTGGGCGAGCACTTCGCCGTGGAGCACTGCACCTTCCAGCTCGAGCCGAGCGGGCATGCCGCGCACGAGGCGAGGCTCTGCCACTGAGCTCCGGCCGCCCGCTACGGGCCGGGCGGGCCGACCGGAGTCATCTGTCGCTGTTGTGGGCATTCCGTACGGCAGACTTGAGGGTCGAAGACCGACAACGAGGATGGTCAATGCCGATCACATCAGCCACGGGCCGCTCCGCCGGCTCCGCCCCGGTCCCCGCCGACGCCACCGCTGAGCCGATCATGCTGGAGCTGGTCGACGAGAACGGCAGAACCATCGGGACCGCCGAGAAGGTCTCCGCCCATCTCGCGCCCGGCCGGCTGCACCGCGCCTTCTCGGTCTTCCTCCTCGACGACGCCGGCCGGCTGCTGCTGCAGCAGCGGGCCCTGGGGAAGTACCACTCCCCCGGCGTCTGGTCGAACACCTGCTGCGGCCACCCCTACCCCGGCGAGCCGCCGTTCGTGGCGGCCGCCCGGCGCACGGGAGAGGAGCTGGGCCTGGCCCCCTCGCTGATGCGCGAGGCGGGCACCGTGCGCTACAACCACCCCGACCCGGCCTCGGGCCTGGTCGAGCAGGAGTACAACCACCTCTTCGTGGGGACCGTGCGGGCCGAGCCCAGCCCGGACCCGGAGGAGATCGCGGAGACGGCGTTCGTGACGCCCGGGGAACTGGCCGGGCTGCTGGAGAAGCATCCGTTCTCGGCGTGGTTCACCACGGTGCTGGACGCCGCAAGGCCGGCGATCCGGGAGCTCACCGGGGACGCAGCGGGCTGGTAGCCGAGGGGCGCAGCGGCAGGGCGGCCCAGACCACCTTGCCGCCGCTCGCCGTGTGCTCGACGTCGCAGCGGCCGCCGGCCTCGTCGACGGTGGCCTGGACGAGCAGCAGGCCGCGGCCGCCCGTGCGCGGCTCGTCGTCGGGGAACGCCTCGAGCGGTCCGGGCCGGTACGGGTGGCTGTCCTCGACGGCCACGCGCACCCACTCGGGGCCGACGGAGACCTCCAGCCCCACCTCCGGGGAGAGCAGCGCCGCGTGCCGGACGGCGTTGGTGACCAGCTCGGAGACGATGAGCAGCAGCCCCTGCAGCAGGTCCTCGCGCAGGGGTACGTGCCGGCGGCGCATCAGGTCGCGGACGGCGTGCCGGGCGCGCGGGACGGTGGAATCGAGCGCGGGGGCGGTGTACCGCCAGGTCCCGTCGTACTCGGCGGGCTTGCGGGGCAGGGGCGCGTGCCCCGGCTCGGGCGGGACGCTCCCGAGTGTCTCCATGTCCGATACCAACCCCTCGCCGTGGCTCGACCGCACGGACCGAGTGTTGGGAACCGCGGGCTCCGCACCGGCGAGCTGACAGGAAGTCGATGCCTATCGACGGCTTTTGATCGCGTGCGTATGCCGCGGTCACTCTCACGACTGTTCCTGGTGTCCCCTTTCGCCCTTCACTGAGCGATCCTGGCGCGGGTACGGCCCGGAGGGACGCGGGTACGGCCCGGATAGCATCCCACGCATGGAGCCCGCACTGCGTCTGGACGTCGACGGCACCACCGCCACCGTCCGCATCGCCCACCCCGCCAAGCGCAACGCCATGACCACGGACATGTGGCGGCGGCTGCCCGAGCTGCTGCGGCGCTGCGCGGCGGACCCGGCCGTACGGGTGCTGGTGCTGACCGGCGAGGGCGACACCTTCTGCGCGGGGGCCGACATCTCCGCGCTGACCGCCGACGGCGGCCGGGAGTCGAGGGACCTGGCGGTCGCGGCCGAGGAGGCCCTGGCCGCCTTCCCCAAGCCCACCATCGCGGCGGTGCGCGGCCACTGCGTGGGCGGCGGCTGCCAGCTCGCGGCCGCCTGCGACCTGCGGTTCGCGGCGGAGGGGGCGTCGTTCGGCATCACCCCGGCGCGGCTGGGCATCGTCTACGCCGCCTCCTCCACCCGCCGCCTCGTCGATCTGGTCGGCCCGGCGACGGCCAAGTACCTGCTGTTCTCGGCCGAACTGATCGACGCCGAACGGGCGCTGCGCACGGGCCTGGTGGACGAGGTGTGGCCGGCGCAGGAACTGGACGGGCGGGTGGCGGAGTTCGCCCGGACGCTGGCCTCGCGCTCACAGCTGACCCAGGCTGCGGCCAAGGAGTTCGCGGCCGGTCCGGTGGACGCGGACCGCCTCGCGTACTGGGCCGGGCAGGCGCACGGCAGCGGCGACGGCACCGAGGGGGTCGCCGCGTTCCTGGAGCGCAGGACGCCGCGCTTCGAGTGGACGGGGTGACCTCCGGCGACGTCGGCGTCCTCCCGCCCGGGGACTTCCCGCACGTACTGACCGGTCGGTAGCCTTCGGGCATGGAGACTCTGCCCGAAGGCGCCGTCCGGCGCTGTGCCCACCGCGTCAACTCCGTTCATTCCACGGTCTACTTCTCCCCCGACGTCCGCCGGGAGCTGGGCGCCCTCGGCGTGGAACACCACCGGGCGGTCTACTTCGCCTCGCGCTCGGCCGCGTTCGGCAGGGTCGGCCCGGGCGTCGTCACCGCCACGTTCCACAGCTTCAAGCACGACCTGGTGGCCGAGCACCTGCCGCGCGTGTGGGACGTCGTGACGCCCGACCAGGTCCTCGCCGCCCGCCTGCGGGCCGCCGACACCACGCTGCGCCGCGTGCTCGGCGACGAGCTCGTCGTCTCCCCGGAGATGGCCGAGGCCGCCGCCCTGGCGCTGCGCGCCGCCGAGGCCTGCGAACGCGCCGCCCGCCCGCTGTACTCCGCCCACGCCGACCTGCCCGTGCCCGACGCCCCGCACCTCGCCCTGTGGCACGCCACCACCCTGCTGCGCGAGCACCGGGGCGACGGGCACCTGATGGCCCTCACCCGCGCCGGGCTCGACCCGGTCGAGGCGCTCGTCAGCCACACCGCCGCCGGGCGGGGCATGTCCCTGGAGTGGCTGGTGCGCACCCGCGGCTGGAGCATGGCCGAGCTGACGGCGGGCCAGGACAGGCTGCGGGCCCGCGGACTGCTCGACGCGGACGCACGGCTGACGGAGGCCGGCGCCACCCTGCGCGAGGAGCTGGAGACGGAGACGGACCGGCTCGACACGGCCCCCTACGCGCACCTGGGCGCCGCGGCCACGGCCCGGCTGACGGAGCTGGTGAGGGCCTTCACCGCCACCGCCGTGGCCGCCGGCGCCTTCCCCGCCGACCTGAACGGCTGACCGGCGGCACGGCCGGTCGCGATCCCGCGCCGCCCTGGGCACCTGCCACAATGCAGGTTCGCGGCCCATCGCGGCCCGGGAGACAAGCGGAGCGTGATCGTGACGACGTCGACGTCGGTCGAAGGCAGGATCGCCGAGGAACTCGGCGTACGGGAACGGCAGGTGCGGGCGGCCGTCGAACTGCTCGACGGCGGGTCGACCGTGCCCTTCGTCGCCCGCTACCGCAAGGAGGCCACCGGCGCCCTCGACGACGCGCAGCTGCGCACCCTCGAGGAGCGGTTGCGGTATCTGCGGGAGCTCGAGGACCGGCGGACGGCGGTCCTGGAGTCCGTACGCTCGCAGGGCAAGCTGGACCAGGCGCTGGAGGCGCGGATCCGCGAGGCCGACTCCAAGGCCCGGCTCGAGGACATCTACCTGCCCTTCAAGCCCAAGCGGCGCACCAAGGCGCAGATCGCCCGGGAGGCCGGGCTCGAGCCGCTGGCCGACGGGCTGCTCGCCGACCCCGGCGTCGAGCCGCTCGCGGCGGCGGCCGCCTTCGTCGACGCGGACAAGGGCGTCGCCGACGCCGCCGCGGCGCTGGAGGGCGCCCGGGCCGTGCTGACCGAGCGGTTCGGCGAGGACGCCGACCTCATCGGCGAGCTGCGCGAGCGCATGTGGACGCGCGGCCGGCTGGCGGCCAGGGTCCGTTCCGGCAAGGAGGAGGCCGGCGCGAAGTTCGCCGACTACTTCGACTTCGCCGAGCCCTTCACCGCGCTGCCCTCGCACCGCGTCCTGGCCATGCTGCGCGGCGAGAAGGAGGAGGTACTCGACCTCGTCCTGGAGCCGGAGCCCGCGGACGAGGCCGCAGGGACAGCCGCGGGCCCCAGCTCGTACGAGCAGATGATCGCCCGCCGCTTCGGGATCGCGGACCGGAACCGGCCGGCCGACAAGTGGCTGGGCGACACGGTCCGCTGGGCCTGGCGCACCCGCGTCCTGGTCCACCTCGGCATCGACCTGCGACTGCGGCTGCGCCAGGCCGCCGAGGACGAGGCGGTCCGCGTCTTCGCCGCCAACCTGCGCGACCTGCTGCTCGCCGCCCCGGCCGGCACCCGCGCCACCATGGGCCTCGACCCCGGTTTCCGTACGGGCGTGAAGGTGGCCGTCGTGGACGCCACCGGCAAGGTGTGCGCCACCGAGACGATCTACCCGCACGTCCCGCAGAACAAGTGGGACGCCTCCCTGGCCACGCTGGCGCGACTGGCCCGCGAGCACGGCGTGGAGCTGGTCGCCATCGGCAACGGCACGGCCTCCCGCGAGACGGACCGGCTGGCGACCGACCTGATCTCCCGTCACCCCGAGCTGAAGCTCACCAAGGTGATGGTCTCCGAGGCGGGCGCCTCGGTGTACTCCGCCTCCGCCTTCGCCTCCCAGGAGCTGCCGGAGCTCGACGTCTCGCTGCGCGGCGCGGTGTCCATCGCCCGGCGCCTGCAGGACCCGCTCGCCGAGCTGGTCAAGATCGACCCCAAGTCGATCGGCGTCGGCCAGTACCAGCACGACCTGTCCGAGGTGAAGCTCTCCCGCTCGCTCGACGCCGTGGTGGAGGACTGCGTCAACGGCGTCGGCGTCGACGTCAACACCGCCTCCGCCCCGCTGCTCTCCCGCGTCTCCGGCATCGGCTCGGGCCTCGCCGAGAACATCGTCGCCCACCGCGACGCCAACGGCCCCTTCCGCTCCCGCAGGGGCCTGAAGGACGTGGCCCGGCTCGGCCCCAAGGCCTACGAGCAGTGCGCCGGCTTCCTGCGCATCCGCGGCGACGACCCGCTGGACGCCTCCAGCGTGCACCCCGAGGCGTACCCCGTGGTGCGCAAGATGGTGAAGGCCACGGGCGGCGACGTCGCCTCCCTCATCGGCAACACCGCCACCCTGCGCTCGCTGCGGCCCGACGACTTCGTCGACGACACCTTCGGCCTGCCCACCGTCACCGACATCCTGCGCGAGCTGGAGAAGCCGGGCCGCGACCCGCGGCCGGCGTTCAAGACGGCGACCTTCAAGGACGGCGTCGAGAAGATCGGCGACCTGCGCCCGGGCATGCTCCTGGAGGGCGTCGTCACCAACGTCGCCGCCTTCGGGGCGTTCGTGGACGTCGGCGTCCACCAGGACGGCCTGGTGCACGTCTCGGCGATGTCGAAGACGTTCGTCAAGGACCCGCGTGACGTGGTCAAGCCGGGCGACATCGTGCGGGTGAAGGTGCTCGACGTGGACATCCCGCGCAAGCGGATCTCGCTGACGCTGCGGCTCGAGGACGAGGCGGCGCCGGCCGCCGAGGACGGCCGGGGTGCGGCCCCGGCCGCGCCGCGCGAGCGCGCCCCGCGCCGGGGCGGTGCCCCGCGCCGGGGCGGTGCCCCGCGCCCCCGCCGCGAGGCGGGCGGCCGGCCGGCTCCGGCTCCCGCCGCCGACGGGGCGATGGCGGACGCGCTGCGGCGGGCGGGCCTGCTGCGCGACTGAGCCCCGGTCCCGCCCTTTCACCGTGTCCCGGGGCTCCGCTCCGGACCTGGGTCTTCAAACGCCGGACGGGCTGCCGTGCTTTGTCCTCAAACGCCGGACGGGCTGAAATCAGCCCGTCCGGCGTTTGAGGACAGCGCGCGCGGCGCGGCCCGGACTCAGCGTTCCGTAACGCGGCCTTCGGACACCTCGAGGCGCCTGGTCACAGTGACAGCGTCCAGCATGCGGCGGTCGTGGGTCACCAGCAGCAGCGTCCCGTCGTACGACGCCAGCGCCGACTCCAACTGCTCGATGGCCGGCAGGTCCAGGTGGTTGGTGGGCTCGTCCAGGACGAGCAGGTTCACGCCCCGGGCCTGCAGCAGGGCCAGCGCCGCCCGGGTCCGCTCGCCCGGGGAGAGCGTGACGGCGGGGCGCAGCACGTGCGCCGCCTTGAGCCCGAACTTGGCCAGCAGGGTGCGCACGTCCGCCGGGGCCAGCTCCGGGACGGCCGCACCGAAGGCGTCGAGCAGGGCCTCGCCGCCGAAGAACAGCGCCCGGGCCTGGTCCACCTCGCCCACGACGACGCCCGGCCCCAGGGACGCGCTGCCCTCGTCCAGCGGCAGCCGGCCGAGCAGGGCGGCGAGGAGGGTGGACTTGCCGGAGCCGTTGGCGCCGGTGACGGCGACCCGGTCCGCCCAGTCGATCTGCAGGTCGGCGGGGCCGAAGACGAACGGGCCGCGCCGGACCACCGCCCCGCGCAGGGTCGCCACGACGGCGCCGGAGCGCGGCGCCGCGGCGATCTCCATCCGCAGCTCCCACTCCTTGCGCGGCTCCTCGACGACGTCGAGCCGCTCGATGAGGCGCTCGGTCTGGCGGGCCTTGGCGGCCTGCTTCTCGGTCGACTCGGCGCGGAGCTTCCGGCCGATCTTGTCGTTGTCGGTGGACTTGCGGCGGGCGTTGCGGACGCCCTTCTCCATCCAGTTGCGCTGGGTGCGGGCACGGGCCTCGAGGGAGGAGCGGGTGTCGGCGTACTCGTCGTAGGCCTCGCGGGCGTGCCGGCGGGCGGTCTCGCGTTCTTCCAGGTAGGAGGCGTAGCCACCGCCGTAGAGGGTGACCTGCTGCTGGGCGAGGTCGAGCTCGAGGACCTTGTCGACGGTGCGGGCGAGGAACTCGCGGTCGTGGCTGACGAGGACCGTGCCGGCGCGCAGGCCGGTGACGAAGTCCTCCAGCCGGGCCAGGCCGTCCAGGTCGAGGTCGTTGGTGGGCTCGTCCAGCAGGAAGACGTCGTAGCGGCTGAGCAGCAGCGAGGCCAGCCCGGCGCGGGCGGCCTGGCCGCCGGAGAGGGCGGTCATGGGCCGGTCCAGGCCGACGGTCAGGCCGAGCGAGCCGACCACCTCGTCGGCGCGCTCGTCCAGGTCGGCGCCGCCGAGGTCCAGCCAGCGCTCGAGGGCGGTGGAGTAGGCGTCGTCGGCGCCCGGGGCGCCGTCGACGAGGGCCTGGGTGGCGGTGTCGAGGGCGGTCTGGGCGGCGGCGACGCCGGTGCGGCGGGCGAGAAAGGCGCGGACCGTCTCGCCCTCGCGCCGCTCGGGTTCCTGCGGCAGGTGGCCGACGGTCGCGGTCGGCGGGCTGAGCCGCAGCGCGCCCTCCTCGGGCCGGTCCAGGCCGGCGAGGAGGCGGAGCAGGGTGGACTTGCCCGCGCCGTTGGCTCCGACGAGACCGATCACCTCACCGGGCGCGACGACGAGGTCGAGCCCGGAGAAGAGGGTGCGGTCGCCGTGCCCGGCGGCGAGATCCTTGGCGACGAGGGTGGCACTCATGAGGCCACCGACTCTATCGGGTGGCCTCCCGGGCACCGAACCGGTTTTCGCCCTGCGCCCGGCCGTCCGCCCCGGCGCCCACGCGCGTGACCAGTACGTCGCCGTACGTACGCGCCACGACGTACGCCACTCTGGGCCCCAGCGGCACCCGGTGGCATCCGGGCTCGAGCGGTCCGTCGAAGACCTCGAGCATCCGGGCGCCCCGCAGCCGCCCCGGCCGGTAGGCCGTCACCCTCACCCGGCAGGCGGCGGCCGTCTCCAGGCGGGCCTCCCCCGCCGCCGCGCTCAGCCCGGCCAGCCGGCGCTCGCCGCCGGGCGAGCGCCGCAGCGCCTGCTCCAGCTGCGCGACCAGCAGCTCCGCGACGGGCGCCGGCGCCTCGACGAACGTCGCGTCTCCGCCGGCGGTCGCGAACGCGGCGCGCACCGCGGCCCGGCCCGCCTCGTCGACCGTACGGTCGAAGGCCACCGCCCCGTACGTCCGTAGCTCGTCCGCGTGAGCTCCCGCCGCGTCGCGGGAGATCTCCGCGCCGATGCCGCCGGCCCGCAGTCCGGCCGCGGCACGGGCGAAGAGGGCGACGCGGGGGCCGACCAGCAGGACGCGCCGGGCGGGCGGCGCGGTCCCGTCGGCCGTCAGCGCGGCGAGCGCGGCGCGGTACTCGCCGGCGCGGAAGCGGAAGGGGCCGACCCCGGGGTAGCCGTCGCGCCGGGGGTCCGCGCCCTCGCCGGTCTGCCAGACGAAGTCCCGCCAGACGACGTCCGCGCCCTCGCGCTCGACGACGGCGGTGACGACCCCGCATTCCAGCAGTGCGCACTCGGAGCAGGCGTAGAGGACGTAACGGCCGCTCTCCAGCGGGGGATCGCCGCACGGGGTGTCCTGGGGCAGCAGGGCGCGCGCATGCGGGGTGAGCGGGGAGGGGTCCACGTCGGAGGCGAGCGGCGAGACCGCTCCGGCCGCGGCGAGGAGGGTGAGCAAGGGTTTGCCGCCCACGACGAAGTCCGGGGACTCCCGGCGCACTTGACCGGCGCCGACGACCTGTTCCGCGCCGGCGCGGGGCGCCGCTTCCAGCGCGAGGGACACGTACTCCACTGCCATGCACGGTCTATTCCCCCGCGTGCGCCGCTTCGAGCCCGGCGGCCGTGTTTTCGCCTGTACCGTCACCCCCATGGCAAGCGATGTGATCGTGGTCGGCGCCGGCGTCATCGGCCTGACCAGCGCGGTCGTGCTGGCGGAACGCGGGCGCGGCGTCAAGGTGTTGACGCGCTCGCCGTCCTCGGAGACCACGTCGGCGGTGGCCGGCGGGCTGTGGTGGCCCTACCGGATACAGCCCCAGGAGGCGGCCGGGCGCTGGGCGCTGCGTTCGCTGCCGGTCATGGCGGGGCTCGCCGGGCAGCCGGAGACGGGGGTGCGGATGGTCTCCGGTACCCACGCGGGCCTGACACCGGTCGAGTTGGGCCCGTGGTCGGCGCGGGTGCCGGGGCTGCGGGCGGCCCGGGAGGCGGAGTTGCCGCGCGGGTACGACCGAGGGGTGCGCACCCGGCTGCCGTTGCTCGACATGGCGGCCCATCTGGCCTATCTGCAGCGGCGGCTGGCCGCTGCGGGCGGCACGGTCACGGTGCGGGCGGTGCGTTCGCTCGCCCAGGCGGGCGAGGGGGCAGCGGCGGTGGTGAACTGCACGGGCCTGGGCGCCCGCGACCTCGTGCCCGATCCGTCGGTCCATCCGGTGCGGGGCCAGCTGGTCGTGGTGGAGAACCCGGGCGTCGAGGAGTGGTTCACCGCCGTCGACGACCACAAGGGCGACTCCCTGTACGTCTTCCCCCAGCCGTACGGCGTGGTGCTGGGCGGCACGGCCCGGGCGCACGCGTGGGACCGCACGCCCTCGCCGTGCACCGCGCAGGCGATCATCAGTCGCTGTTCGAGGGTGTTCCCCCGGCTGGCCCAGGCCCGGATCCTCGGCCACCGCGTGGGGCTGCGGCCGGGGCGCCCGCGGGTGCGGCTGGAGGCCGAGCGGCTGCCGTCGGGTGCCCGCCTGGTGCACAACTACGGCCATGGCGGGGCGGGCATCACGGTGTCCTGGGGGTGCGCGCTGGAGGCGGCGGACCTGGTGGAGGGCTGACGCGGGACGGCCCGGGGGCCGGGAGGCCGTAGGGGCCGAGGGGGCCTGTGGGGCCGCCCCGCGTCGGACGAGCGGGTCAGCGCAGGAGTGCGGGCGCGGGCGGGCGCAGACCGTTCAGGGGCGCGCCGGGACGCTCGTACGCCGGGTCGCTGTGGCGCGTGGCGCGGGCGAAGGCCCGGGAGCCGCCGACGAACGGCAGGCTCGCCTCGCCGCCGGCCAGATCCACGGTCACCCGGGGCGTGGTGGAGGCCGGTTCGACCAGGCGGGCGTCCGTGCCGGCGACGATCAGGGCGAGGCGGTGGCCGGCGGGGACGACGTGGTCCGTGGCGGCGAGGCCGAGGGTGATGGTGTAGGGCCGCCCGGGGGTCAGCGGGCCGCCGTGGGAGAGGCCGGCGTGGTGGCCGAGGTCGGCCCAGCCGCGGCTGAAGACGGTGTGGGCGACGCTCGCGGTGTCCGCCTCGGTGCGCTGGAAGCAGCCGCTGTCGCCGGTGGTGCCGCTGCCCCAGCAGGTGCGGTCGGCGAGGGTGCGGATGCCCTCGCCGCTCGCGGCGTAGTCGCGGATCACGGCGGGCCCGAGGTCGACGAGGACGGCCGACAGGTGGGCGGAGGCGGTGGAGGGGGTGACCGTCAGCCGGACCGTCGAGGAGCCGGACAGCCGCAGGTCGGCGGTGAGCGGCGGGGTGGTGAAGCCGGCCTTGGCCGGCGTCGTCTCGTCGACGCGGGAGGCCCAGTCGCTCTCGTCCAGCCGCGGGTCGTCGGTGAAGGACTCCACGGCGCCGGCGGGCGCCGCCCGGGTGCCCAGGGAGCCCACGCCGGGGGCGGGGCCGGGGGCCGGGCGCAGGGTGGTGGGGGCGGTGGCGCGGGGCGGCCAGACGCGGTCGGTGGTCCACTGTCCGGGCGCGCGCTCGATGTCGGCCATCGGCTCGCGCTCGACGCCGTTGTCGTAGCCCATCAGGTAGTGGTCGAACCAGCGGTGCAGGGCGGTCACCCAGCTCTCGCGGCGGAAGTCGAAGGGGTCGACGTGCCCGGCCTGGGAGAGCCACACCTTGCGTTCCACGCCCTGCCCGGCGAGGGCGTCCCACCACTGGCCGAAGTGCTTGGTGCGGACGTTGAGGTCCTGCATGCCGTGGACCGCGAAGACGCTGGCGCGGACCTTGCGGGCGTCCTTGAGGTAGTCGCGCTCGCTCCACAGCGGCGTCCAGTCGCCGTTGCGGGGCGCGCCGTCGGCGAGCGCGCGCTGCACGGCCTGGCAGCGGCCGCGCGCGGCGGGGCTCTCGACGCGGTCGGCGAGGGCGTCGGGGCCACTGCCGAAGAGGGCCGCGCCCTGGGCGAAGTAGTAGTCGTACCAGGAGCTGATGGCGCCGATGGGGACGATGGTCCTCAGGCCCGGTACGCCGGTGGCGGCGACGCCGTTGGCGATGGTGCCGTCGTAGCTCTTGCCGATCATGCCGACGGCCCCGGTGGACCAGTCGGCCCGGGCGGCCGCCCGCCCGGTGCGGGAGGCGTAGCCGCGGGCGCGGCCGTTGAGCCAGTCGACGACGGCCTTGGCGGAGGCGATGTCGGAGCGGCCGCCGATGTCCACGCAGCCGTCGGAACGGTTGGTTCCGGCGAGGTCGACCAGAACGACGGCATAGCCGCGCGGTACGAAGAAGTTGTCGTAGTACAGCGGGAACTGGACAGGGTTCCCCTGGGCGTCATAGGTCTTCTTCTGGCTTTCGTTGCCGCGCCCGCAGCAGGAGTAGTACGGGCTGGCGTCCATCACGACCGGTACCCGGCGGCCCTGTTCGGCGGGCTCGCGGGGGCGGACGACGTCGACGGCGACCCGGTCGGCGCGGCCGTCGCCGTCACCGTCGATCCCGGTGTCCACCCAGACGGATTCCCGGACGGCCCGGTCGTAGGAGTAGACAGGCCTGCTCTCGTCCGGCGCGCCGGGGGACGCGGCCGCCGCGGACGCGGCGAGCGGGGCCGGAAGGAGGAGGGCGACCACAGTGATCAGGGCCGCCACCAAGGGAGTTGTCCACGCTCTGCGGGGATTCCGCGTGTGTATCGGCACGGGGCGGACGGTAGCGCGGGTGAACGGCGGACAGAAGGGGTCGGGGGTGTCCGGGAGATGGCCGGGAGCGTTCTCATGACACCCACATGTCGATCACATGTCGGTACGCACCATGGACATGGCCCTTCCCTCAATGAGTACATAGGCTCCGAGTGATCTTTCGCCCCCTACGAGTTGGAGTGACTCGTGCGTCACAGACTCATCGTTCCGAGCGCGGCCGCCGCCTTCCTGATGCTGGCGGTCCCGGCTTCGGCCGCCGACGCCACGCCCGGCGCGCCGGGAGCCGGAGACGCGTACTACCCGACGTCCGGGAACGGCGGTTACGACGTCTCCCACTACGACCTGCGGCTGAAGTACGAGCCGAAGTCCGACAAGCTGGACGGCACGGCGACGCTGACCGCCACCACCACCCAGGCGCTCTCCCGCTTCAACCTCGACTTCGCCCTCAAGGTGAGCGAGGTCCTGGTCAACGGCAGGCCCACCCCGTTCGCCAAGACCGGCGCCCACGAACTGGAGATCACGCCCGCCTCCCCGCTGGAGGAGGGCAAGGAGATCACGGTCGTCGTCCGCTACAGCGACACCCCTTCGCAGGTGAAGATCGACGGCTACTCGGCCTGGCAGCGCACCCCGGACGGGGCCGTCGTGGCCAACGAGCCGGAGTCGGCCGTCTGGTGGTTCCCGAGCAACGACCACCCGCGCGACAAGGCCACGTACGACATCTCGGTCTCGGTGCCGGACGGCCTGCAGACGGTCAGCAACGGCGAGCTGAAGTCGCAGACCTCCAAGCTGGGCTGGACGCGCTACAACTGGCGCGCCACCAAGCCGCAGGCCAGCTACCTGACCACCCTGGCCGTCGGCAAGTTCGACATCACCACCGACAAGACGGCCGACGGGCTGCCGGTCCTCAACGCCTACAGCAAGGACCTGGGCGACAACCTCGCCTCGGCCAAGGCCAGCGTCGGGCGCACCACCGAGATCATCGACTGGGAGAGCAAGGTCTTCGGGCCGTACCCCTTCAACGCCATCGGCGGCTACGTTCCCAACGTCAAGACCGGCTACGCGCTGGAGACCCAGACCCGGCCGTACTACAGCCCGTCGGGCTTCGCCAACGGCGCGAACGCCTCCCTGGTCGTGCACGAGCTCGCGCACCAGTGGTTCGGCGACAGCGTCTCGGTGAAGAACTGGCGTGACATCTGGGTCAACGAGGGCTTCGCCACCTACGCGCAGTGGCTGTGGTCGGAGAAGGAGGGCGAGGGCACGGCCCAGCAGCTCGCCGACTACGTCTACAACGGCGTTCCGGCGGACAACGAGTTCTGGAAGGTCAAGCCGTCCGACCCGGGCGCGAACAACCAGTTCCACTCCGCCGTCTACAACCGCGGGGCCGTCGCCCTGCAGGCGCTGCGCAACAAGGTCGGCGACAAGACCTTCTTCGCGCTGCTGAAGGACTGGACGGAGCAGAACCGCTTCGGCAACGGCTCGGTCGAGGACTTCGCGAAGTTCGCCGAGAAGGTCTCCGGCAAGCCGCTGCAGAAGCTGTTCGACACCTGGCTGAACACCGCCTCGAAGCCGAGCGCGGCCGCCGCCGCCAGGGACGGCATCGGCAAGGCCACGGCCGGCGCGTCGGGCAAGTCGCTCAAGGCCGCCGAGCCCAGGTCCTGGAAGAAGATCCAGGAGGCCCAGCGGGCCCACCGGCACTGACCCGGACCCGCTCCGGTCACCCTGAAGGGCCCGTCGCCACCGGCGACGGGCCCTTCCCGCATCCGGCCACGAGGCGTCCCACGAGGTTTCACAGCGGTGGTGGCACAGCAATACTGTTGAGCCGGAAGGGCGCGACAGGAAGGCGGGCACAGCGATGGCCACCGAAGCCGAGGACGTGGCGGAAACGCACCTCACCGTCGACGAGTTGGCGGCCCGCGCCGGGGTGACCGTGCGCACGGTGCGCTTCTACGGCACCCGGGGCCTGCTGCCCCCGCCCGAGATCGGCCCGCGCCGGGTCGGCCGCTACGGGCAGGGCCACCTCTCCCGGCTGGCACTGATCGAGGAGCTGCAGCACCAGGGGCTGACGCTGGCCGCCATCGAGCGCTACCTGCGGCGGCTCCCGGACGATCTCAGCGCCCACGATCTGGCCATCCACCGCGCCCTGGTGGCCTCCTGGACGCCGGACCGGGCGGAGGAGACCCCCCGGGCGCTGCTGGAGCGGCGGGCCGGGCGGGCGCTGACCGAGGAGGACGTCGAGCGGCTCGTCGCCATGAACGTGCTGGAGCGGACGGAGGGCGGGACGGACACCTTCCGGGTGGACCCGGCCCTGCTGGGGCTGGGCGTCCAGCTGCTGGACGTGCCCATGGCCCTGGAGACCATACGCGCCGCCAGGGCCGTGCTGGTCGAGCACGCCCGTGCCACGGCCCGCGAGCTGACCCGGCTCTTCCACGACGAGGTCTGGGGGCCCTACAGCGCCGGCGAGAGCGACCCGGAGGAGGTCGAGGCCATGAAGTCGCTCTCGGCCCATATGCAGCCGCTGGTGGTGCAGGCCCTGGTGACGGCCTTCCAGCGGTCGCTCAAGCAGGAGCTGCGGGCCACGTACGGGGGCTGAGGGGCGCCGCCCCGGGCGCCCCCGTACGTGGCCCGGCGGGTCAGTCCGTGAACGTCTCGCCCTTGGCCGCCTTCTCCACCAGGAGCGCGGGCGGCGCGAACCGCTCGCCGTACGCCGCCTCGAGCTCGCGCGCCCGGGCGAGGAAGCCGGGCAGGCCGCCCTCGTAGCCGTTGACGTACTGCAGCGCGCCGCCCGTCCAGCCGGGGAAGCCGATGCCCAGGATCGAACCGATGTTGGCGTCGGCCACCGAGGTCAGCACGCCCTCCTCCAGGCAGCGGACGGTGTCCAGCGCCTCGGAGAAGAGCATGCGCTCCTTCATGTCGGCGAACGGGATCCGGGCGTCGTCCCGGCCGAAGTGCTCGGCCAGCCCCGGCCAGAGGCCGGCCCGCTTGCCGTCCGCGTAGTCGTAGAACCCGGCGCCGCCGCTGCGGCCGGTGCGGCCGAACTCCTCGACCATCCGGTCGATGACGGCGTCGGCCGGGTGCGGGGTCCAGGTGCCGCCGGCCTCCTCGACCGCGCGCCGGCTCTCCTCGCGGATCTTCCGGGGCAGGGTGAGGGTCAGCTCGTCCATCAGGGAGAGCACCTTCGCCGGGTAGCCGGCCTGGGCGGCGGCCTGCTCGACGGAGGCGGCGGGGACGCCCTCGCCGATCATGGCGACGCCCTCGTTGATGAACCGCCCGATGACGCGCGAGGTGAAGAAGCCGCGCGAGTCGTTGACCACGATGGGCGTCTTGCGGATCTGCCGCACCAGGTCGAACGCCCGGGCGAGGGCCTCGTCGCCGGTCCGCTCGCCCTTGATGATCTCCACCAGCGGCATCTTGTCGACGGGCGAGAAGAAGTGCAGGCCGACGAAGTCGGTCTGCCGCTCGACGCCCTCGGCCAGCAGGGTGATGGGCAGGGTGGAGGTGTTGGAGCACAGCAGCGCGTCCGGCGCCACGACGTGCTGGATCTCCTGGAAGACCTTGTGCTTGAGCGCGGGGTCCTCGAAGACGGCCTCGATGACGGCGTCGCAGCCCGCGAGGTCGGCGACGTCGGCGGTGGGCGTGATCCGGGCCAGCAGCTCGTCGCGCTTGCGCTCGGTCGTACGGCCCTTGGCCAGCGCCTTGGCGAGCAGGCCCTCGGAGTAGGCCTTGCCCTTGCGGGCGTTCTCGGCCGAGACGTCCTTGAGGACGACCTCGATGCCGGCCCGGGCGCAGGCGTAGGCGATGCCCGCGCCCATCATGCCGGCGCCCAGGACGGCGACCTTGCGCACCGGGCGCGGCTCGGTGCCCTGGGGGCGGTTGGCGCCGGAGTTGACGGCCTGCATGTCGAAGAAGAACGCCTGGATCATGTTCTTGGCGGTCTGCCCGGTGACCAGCTCGGTGAAGTACCGGGCCTCGATGACCTGCGCGGTCTCGAAGTCGACCTGGGAGCCCTCGACGGCGGCGGCCAGGATGGCGCGCGGCGCCGGGCAGGGCGCGCCGCCGGTCTGCTTCCTGAGGGTGGCGGGGAAGGCCGGCAGGTTCGCCGCGAAGCGGGGGCTGGCCGGGGTGCCGCCGGGGATGCGGTAGCCCTTGACGTCCCAGGGCTGCACGGCCTCGGGGTGGGCGTCGATGAAGGCGCGGGCCTTGGCCAGCATCTCGTCGGCGTCGGAGGCCACCTCGTGCACCAGCCCGGCCTCGAGGGCGCGCCGGGGGTCGTACTGCGTGCCCTGCAGCAGCACCTTCAGCAGCGCGTCGGTGATGCCGAGGAGGCGTACGGCGCGGGTGACGCCGCCGCCCCCGGGCAGCAGGCCGAGCGTGACCTCGGGCAGGCCGATCTTCGAGCCGGGGGCGTCGAGGGCCACGCGGTGGTGGCAGGCGAGGGCGATCTCGTACCCCCCGCCGAGGGCCGCGCCGTTGACGGCGGCGACGACCGGCACGCCGAGGGTCTCGATGCGGCGCAGGTCGCGCTTGACGGCCAGGCTCGACTCGAACACGCGCTGTGCGTCGGCGGGCGTCGCGGCGATCAGGTCGCGCAGGTCGCCGCCGGCGAAGAAGGTCTTCTTGGCGGAGGTGATGATGACGCCCCGCACGGACGCCGGATCCGCGCCGCGCTCGGCCTCCAGGCGGTCGGCGACCGCGGCGAGGGAGGACGCGAAGGCGTCGTTCATGGTGTTGGCGGACTGCCGGGGGTCGTCGAGGACGAGGGTGACGACGCCGTCGCCGTTCTGCTCCCAGCGGATGGTGGTGGGCTCGCTCATTTTCTCGAAGTCTCCAGAGGTAGGGGGAGCGGTAGGGGGTGTCCGATGGGTCGGTGCGGGTCCTGCGGCGTCTGGTGCGGTGCATCGCAAGGCGGAGCGTCTCCCTCGGACTGGGCGTCCTTGGGCGATGCGACAACGCAGCGAGGTGCCGTGCTGGGGGCACCTCCCAGCGGTAGCTGGGGGAGCCGCAGGGCCCGTGCCGACCCATCGGACACCCCCTAGACGCGCTCGACGACCGTGGCGATACCCATGCCGCCGCCCACGCACAGCGTGACCAGCCCGTACCGCTTGTCCTGGCGTTCCAGCTCGTCGACGACGGTGCCGAGCAGCATGGCGCCGGTGGCGCCCAGCGGGTGGCCCATGGCGATGGCGCCGCCGTTGACGTTGATGCGTTCCAGGCCGATGCCCATGTCCTTGGCGAAGCGCAGCACCACGGCCGCGAAGGCCTCGTTGATCTCGATCAGGTCGATGTCGTCGATGGTCAGCCCGGCCTTGGCCAGGGCCTTCCGGGTGGCGGGGGCCGGGCCGGTGAGCATGATGGTGGGCTCGGAGCCGGAGACGGCGGCGGAGACGATCCGGGCCCGGGGCCGCATGCCGTAGCGCTCGCCGACCTCGCGGCTGCCGATGGCGACGAGGGCGGCGCCGTCGACGATGCCGGAGGAGTTGCCGGCGTGGTGGACGTGGTCGATCTTCTCGACCCAGTGGTACTGCTGCAGGGCCACGGCGTCGAAGCCGCCCTGCTCGCCGATGCCCGCGAAGGAGGGCTTGAGCGCGGCGAGCGACTCGGCAGTGGTCCCCGGCCGCAGGTGCTCGTCGCGGTCGAGGACGACGAGGCCGTTGCGGTCGCGCACGGGCACGACGGAGCGGTCGAAGCGGCCGTCCTTCCAGGCCGCCGCGGCCAGCTCCTGGGAGCGGGCGGCGAAGGTGTCGACGCCGAAGCGGGAGAACCCCTCCACCGTGGCGATCAGGTCGGCGCCGATGCCCTGGGGCGCGAAGTTGACGTCGAGGTTGGTCATCGGGTCGGCGAACCAGGCGCCGCCGTCGGAGGCCATGGGCACCCGGGACATCGACTCGACGCCGCCCGCGAGGACCAGGTCCTCCCAGCCGGAGCGGACCTTGGCGGCGGCGAGGTTGACGGCCTCGAGGCCGGAGGCACAGAAGCGGTTCTCCTGGAGGCCGGCCACGGTGTCGGGCAGTCCGGCGGCGATCGCGGCGATGCGGGCGATGTCGGAGCCCTGGTCGCCGACGGGGCTGACGACGCCGAGCACGATGTCGTCGATCGCGGCGGGGTCCAGGTCCGGGAAGCGCCGCCGCACCTCGTGGATGAGGCCGACGACGAGGTCGATGGGCTTGGTGCCGTGCAGCGCGCCATTGGCCTTACCGCGCCCGCGAGGGGTGCGGATCGCCTCGTATACGTACGCTTCGGTGCTCAAGGTCGTAAGCCTTTCGGGAGGCCGGAGGGGGCGGGGTTCCCCGCCGGGGGCGGGGGTGGGTCAGGAGAGCAGGGAACGGCCGATGATCTCCTTCATGATCTCGGTCGTGCCGCCGTAGATCGTCTGGATCCGGCCGTCGGTGAAGGCCTTCGCCACCGGGAATTCGGTCATGTAGCCGTAGCCGCCGTGCAGCTGCAGGCAGCGGTCGGCGACCCGCTTCTGCAGCTCGGTGGCCCACCACTTGGCCATCGAGGCGTGCACCGCGTCGAGCTCGCCGCGGTCGTGGTCGGTGATACAGCGGTCGAGGAAGGCGCGGGTGACGGCGCATTCGGTGGCCATCTCGGCGATCTCGAAGCGGATGTGCTGGAGCTTGGCCAGCGGCCGGCCGAAGGCCTCGCGCTCCTTGACGTACCGCGTGGTGGCCTCCAGCAGGTGCTCGGCCGCCGCGATCGCGCTCACGGCGATGCTCAGCCGCTCCTGGGGGAGGTTGCCCATCAGGTGGAGGAACGCGCCGTCGAGCTCGCCCAGGAGGTTCTCCTTGGGCACCCGGACGTCGCGGAAGAAGAGCTCGGCGGTGTCCTGCGCCTTCTGGCCGATCTTGTCGAGGTTGCGGCCGCGCTCGAAGCCCGGCATGCCCCGCTCGACCACGAGCAGGCTCAGCCCCTTGGCCCCGCCCTCCGGCGTCGTCTTCGCCACGACGACGACCAGGTCGGCGAGGATGCCGTTGGAGATGAAGGTCTTCGAGCCGTTGAGCAGCCAGTGGTCGCCGCGGTCCTCGGCGGTCGTGCGGATGCCCTGCAGGTCCGAGCCCGCGCCCGGCTCGGTCATGGCGATGGCGCTGACGATCTCGCCCGAGCAGAAGCCGGGCAGCCAGCGGCGCTTCTGCTCGTCGGTGGAGAGCTTCGCCAGGTAGGGGCCGACCATGTCGTTGTGCAGCGGGACGGCGAGGCCGGCCGCTCCGGCCCGGGTGAACTCCTCGGCGAGCACGGCGCTGTAGCGGAAGTCGGGGTCGCCCCCGCCGCCGTACTCCTCGGGCACGGCCAGGCCCAGCAGCCCCTGCCGGCCGGCGGCCAGCCAGGCGTCGCGGGAGACGATGCCGTCCTCCTCCCAGCGCGCGTAGTGCGGGGCGACCTCGCGGGCGAGGAAGGCGCGCACGGTCTCCCGGAAGGCCTCGTGGTCGGGACTGAAGATCTGACGCTTCATCTGTTCGGGCTGCCTTTCTGCGGCTCGGTCTCCTCGAGGGCGTGTTCCCCGAGGCCGGGCACGTCCCAGTCGCGGGCCACCTCGGCGGTGTGGGCCCCCGGCCGGGCCGGCGGCCTGCGCAGGGAGCCGGGGGTCGCGGAGAAGCGCGGGGCGGGGGCGGGCTGGGTGATGCCGGCGTGCTCGGCGAACGTGCCGCGGGCGGCCAGGTGCGGGTGGCGGGGGGCCTCGCGCAGGGACAGGACGGGGGCCACGCACGCGTCGGTGCCCTCGAAGATCTCGGTCCACTCGGCGCGGGTGTGCTGCCGGAAGCGCGCGGCGACGGCCGCCCGCAGCTCCTCCCAGCGGCCGGCGTCGGCGCGCGCGGCGGCCTGGGCGTCCTCGAGGCCCAGCAGGCGGGCGAACTCGGCGTAGAAGCGGGGTTCCAGCGCGCCGACGGCCATGTGGCCGCCGTCGGCGGTCTCGTACGTGCCGTAGAAGGGCACGCCTCCGTCGAGGAGGTTGGCGCCGCGCCGGTCCTGCCAGCCGCCGGCCGCCAGCATGGCGTGGATCATCGCGGTGAGGTGGGCGGTGCCGTCGACGATGGCAGCGTCGACGACCTGTCCGGTGCCGGTGGCGCGCGCGTGCTGGAGGGCGGCGAGGACGCCGACGACGAGGTAGAGGGAGCCGCCGGCGTAGTCGCCCAGGAGGTTGGCGGCGGGGTAGGGCGGCCCGTCGGCGGGGCCGGTCATGCCGAGGGCGCCGGTGACGGCGATGTAGCCGATGTCGTGCCCGGCGGCGTGGGCGAGGGGGCCCTGCTGGCCCCAGCCGGTCATCCGCCCGTAGACCAGGGCGGGGTTGCGGGCGAGCGCGGCGTCGGGGCCGACGCCGAGGCGTTCGGCGACGCCTGGGCGGTAGCCCTCGAGGAGGATGTCGGCCCGCCCGGCCAGGTCGAGCACGGCCGGGGGGCCGTCCGGGCTCTTGAGGTCGACGAGCACCGAGCGCTTGTTGCGGTTGGTGATGTCGTACGCCGGGTCGACGCCCAGGCCCGGGCCGCCGGGCCGGTCGACGCGTACGACGTCCGCGCCGAGGTCGGCGAGCAACATGGCGGCGAAGGGCCCCGGCCCGATGCCGGCGAGCTCGAGCACGCGCACTCCGGTGAGCGGACCGCTCGCCCTCGTCTCCGTCATGCGGCCGCCCCCACATCCGATGCCTTATGACACAACTGCTGTAACAGTCGTGATGTCAGTGATGTTAAGAACGTGTTCCACCGTCCACAAGCCCCCTCCGCGCCTCATCGCGCGTCGAGTTGGGCGATGAGCCGCTTGGGGGCGATGACGCGGTAGCTCTCCTCGACCCAGTCGCAGAGCAGGCCGGCGGGTGCCCCGGCGAGCGGGACGCTCACCCAGCCGTGCCGGCCCAGCCCGTAGGCCGTGGGCGCGGCGCCGGGGACGGCCAGGGCGTGGCCGTGGGCCTCTTCGTCCTTGAGCTTGACGGAGATGCCGGGCGACTCCGTGTCCCCCTCGGAGCCGAGGAAGACGAAGATCTTCTTGTTGACCTTGACGACCGCGTCGTCACCCCAGGGGAACTCCTCGACGGCGCCGGGGAGGGAGAGGGCGAAGTCACGGACCTTCGTGCGCTGTGCGGCGGACACGGGGATGCCTCCAAAAGGCCGGGCGGGCGTGCTCTGGTGACGTCGATGGTGCCCCATGCCACTGACAACGCGGCCCGTGCGGCGCGCGGGCCGCCGGCCGGCGCACCCCGCGCCCGGTGGGCCGACGCCGCCTACAGCAGCCCGGCCTCCGCCAGCAGCCGCCGAACCCGCGCCACCGCGTGGTCCGGCAGGACCCGCAGCGGCGCGGCGGTGGCCGCGCACTCGATGACCCCGAGCGCCCGCAGCGCCGCCTTGAAGCCGCCCAGCGCCGCCGCGCTGCCGCTCATCTCCGCCGTGCCCCCGGCGTCGACCAGCGCGAACAGCGCCGCGAGCCGGTCCTGTTCGGCGGCCGCCTCCGCCCAGCGCCCGGCCCGGGCGTGTTCGTACAGGCGCACGTAGCCCGCCGGGTCCACATTGCCCAGCCCCGGCACGACGCCGTCCGCGCCTGCCAGCAGCGCGGCGTCGACCGTCAGCTCGGAGCCGGTGAGCACCGCGAAGTCGTGGGCGCGCCCCCGCTCGCGCAGGGCGACCAGCAGCCGCCGCAGGGCGCCCAGGTCCCCGCTGCTGTCCTTGAGTCCGGCGAGCGTGCCGTCCTCGGCGAGCTCGAGCAGCGTCGGGGCCGAGAGCTTGCTGTGCACGGCGGAGGGGATGTCGTAGGCGAGCAGCGGCAGCCCGGCACCGGCCCGGACGCGCCGGAAGTGGTCCGCGACCTCGGCCGGATGGGTGCCGGTGTAGAACGGCGCGGTGGCGACGAGCGCGTCGGCGCCCAGCGCGGCGGCCGCGCGGGCGTGGTCCAGGACGCGGGCGGTGGTCATGTCGATGACCCCGGCCAGGACGGGCACCCGGCCGGCGACGGCCTCGACCGCCGCCGCCAGCGCGGCCGCGCGCTGAGCATCGGTCAGAAGGGCGCTCTCGCCGCTGGTCCCCAGGACGAAGACGGCATGGGCGCCGGCCGCCAGCACGTGCTCGACCAGGGAGCCGAGGGAACGCGTGTCGACCTCGCCGTCGGCGGTGAGCGGCGTGCAGAGCGGGGGGACGACCCCGGAGACGACCACGCGCCGACTCTGGCCGACGGCCGGGGGCGCGTCAAGGGCGCCCGTGGCCGGCCAGCGCGCGCCGGCAGAGCGCGTCGGCGGCCCGGGTGGTCTCCGGCAGCCGGAAGCGCGGGGCCAGCCGCAGGACGTGCTCGCACGCCCGGTCGAGGCCGACGCGGTGGCCGACGGAGACGAAGACCGGCTTGACGCCGGGCTGGGTGCGCAGCGCCCGCCCCACCTCCTCCTCGCCGTCCAGCAGCGGCGAGGCGTCGCCGCGCAGTGGTCCGGGCGGCTCGAAGCGGAAGGTGAAGGGGTTCTTCGCGACGCCGACGACCGGCAGGCCCGTCAGCACCCCGAGGTGGCTGGCCAGGCCGAAGCGGCGGGGGTGGGCGAGGCCGTAGCCGTCGCAGACGACGAGGCCGGGCGTGACGTCCAGCCGGGCGAGGGCGTCGAGGACGGTGGGGACCTCACGGAACGCCAGCAGGCCCGGCACATAGGGGAAGGAGACCCGGCCGACCGCCGTCGCCTCGGCGACGACGTCCAGCGTCGTGGCGTCGAGCGCGACGGCGGCCGCCGCGACGACGTCGCGCTCGTCGTCGTACGCGACGTCCACGCCGACCGCCACCAGGGGCGCGCCGGGCGGCGGCCCCGGCTCGTCCAGCACCACCCGCCCCCGCAACTCCTCCTGCACGGCGGTCGCTTCCGCCTCGGTGGTGGGCCAGTCGGGGGGCAGGGCGTACGGTGCGTCAGTCATGGTGCCCCCACGCTAAGGGACACGCGCGCCACGCCCGTCGGCGGGCGCCCTTCCCCGCCGGGCCGCGGCGTAGCCTGTCGATCATGTTTGTACTGGAACTGACCTACATCGCTCCGATCGACCGCATCGACGCCGCCATGGCCGAGCACGTCGCCTGGCTGGACGCCCACTACGCGTCCGGCGTCTTCATCGCCTCCGGCCGCAAGGTGCCCCGCGACGGCGGGATCATCCTGGCCCTCGGCGACGACCGGTCGAAGATCGAGGAGATCACCCAGAGCGATCCCTTCACCGTGGCGGGCGTGTGCGACTACACGATCACGGAGTTCATCCCGACGAAGACCTCGGAGGCGATGGAGTCCTACCGCCAGGAGCTGCCCTCCTGAGGCGAGGCGGGCCCCGCCGCCACGCGCCCTACCGCCCCGTGCCGAGGCGCGCGGCGCGCCCCTTCTCCCCGGCCGCCCAGCAGGCGCCGTCGGGCGCGCAGGCGACCGTGTCGTACGACCCGGTGTCGAAGCCGTGCCACTGACGGCCGCCGTCCGTGCTGACCTCGCTGCCGGTCGGGCCGACGGCCACCGCCGTGGCGCGGCCGCGCGGCAGCCAGGCGACGCCGGAGCGGTAGGCGGCCGGCGGGCGGGGCGCCGTCGTCCAGTGGCGGCCGCCGTCGCCGCTGAGGGCCGCGGCGGCCGGCGACGGCTGCCCGGTGCGGTAGTCGCCGCCGACGGCCAGTCCGTGCGCGCGGTCGCGGAAGGCGAGGGCGAACACGCCGCGGGCGGGGTCGCCGGCCGGTACGGGTGTCGTGGTGGCCGTCCAGGTGCGGCCCCGGTCGGCGGAGTGCAGCACGCGGGAGGCGGCCGCACCGCCGGTGGCGATCCACGCGTCGCGGCCGCCGGAGCTCACCACGCACTGGCCGCTCGCGGCGAAGGCGGCCTCGCCGGGCAGGGCGGCGGGCATCCCCCCGTCGGGCGCCGGGCGCCAGCTGCGCCCGCCGTCGCCGGTGGCCAGGATGCGGAACCTGCCGTCGACGGGGTCGCCCAGCGCGATGCCGTGCCGGCGGTCGAAGAACGTCACACAGTCGTAGAAGGCCCTCGGGTCGGTGTTGCGGAAGGTCTCGGTCCAGCTCGCCCCGCCGTCGTCGGTGCGCAGGATCCGCGAGGCCTCGCCCTCGCCGATGGCCAGGACCACCGCGTGCCGCGCGTCGAACGCCTCGACGTCGCGGAACTCCAGGCCGCCCGCGCCCGGCGGCGAGACGTCGCGCCAGCTGCGGCCGCCGTCCCGGGTGAGCAGGACCGTCCCCTTGGTGCCCGCCAGCCACGCCGTGGAGCGGCCGACGGCCGCCAGCCCCCGGAAGCGGGCGTCGGTGCCGGTGTCCTTGGTCTCCCAGGACAGCGGGTGCGGGGCGGCCTGCGCCGAGGGCGCCGTCCCCACCAGGGCGAGGGCGGCCCCGCAGGCCCCCGCCAGTACTGCGCGCAACGTCTTCCCCATCCGCTTCATGAGGGGGGAAGCTAGCGGAGCGGCGGCGACGCGTCCACGACAAGAAACGGACGGTGTTGCCGGGGCGGCAGTGAGCCCGGGCGACGCAAAACAACGCTTGATGACGCCAGCCTTGCCGTAATTCCTTCAAGTTCATTGACGTAGAAGGCAAATGTCTTCTTTTAAAAGGGCAGTGATACAGCTCACGCTCGAATCATGTGCACTACGGCGATCGTTCACTCGTCTCACCACACGAGGACGTCGTAACGGCACGGAAGAGCACCACCGGAAAACGACCGCAAGGGAGCTGGCGTTGTCCACTGTCATCGAACAGGCTGTCCAGGCACGGATCATCGCGTCGGCCCCGCCGTCCCGGACGGTTCCCGCGCGCCTGCTGTACCGGCGCTCCGACCCCTTCGCCGTGCGCGTGGCCTTCCCCCCGGCGGCCTCCCTCGACGGGGCGGACGTCGAATGGGCCTTCGCCCGCGAGCTGCTGGCGCGGGGCCTGCTGCGCTCGGCGGGCGGCGGCGACGTACGGGTGTGGCCGTGCGGCCCGCACCGCACGGTGCTGGAGTTCCACGCGCCGGAGGGCGTGGCCATGGTACAGATCGACACCCCCGAACTGCGGGCGTTCCTCGCCCGCACCTACACGCTGGTGCCGGTGGGCGGCGAGGGCGGTCACCTCGACGTGGACAGCGACCTGGCGGCCCTGCTGCGCCAGGCCTGAGGGGGCGCCCCGTCCGGGCCGCGACCGACGCGGCCCGGACGGGGCGCTCACCAGCGCGCGCCCTCCCCCGCCCGCTCGGCCCGTACGCGCGAGGCGACGATCTCGGTCTCCGCGGCGTCCCGGCCCGCCCAGCGGGCGGCCTCCACCGACTTGCCCGGCTCGAGCTCCTTGTAGACCTCGAAGAAGTGCTGGATCTCCAGCCGGTCGAACTCCGGCAGATGCCGCAGATCCCTCAGGTGCTCGTGCCGCGGATCCCCGGACGGCACGCACAACACCTTGTCGTCCGCCCCCCGTTCGTCACGCATCCGGAAGAGCCCGATCGCCCGGCACCGGATGACGATGCCGGGAAAGGTCGGATCGCCCGCCAGCACGAGCGCGTCCAGCGGCTCCCCGTCGGCGCCGAGGGTTTTGTCGATGTAGCCGTAGTCGGCCGGGTAGCGGGTCGAGGTGAACAGCATCCGGTCCAGCCGGATTCGCCCCGACGCGTGGTCCATCTCGTACTTGTTGCGGCTGCCTTGCGGGATCTCCACGACGACGTCGAAGTCCATGGGGGCTCCTCCGGAAAGAGGCGGCGGGATCAACCATGGTGGCGCGAACCGGCCTACGAGCGCCATGGCGCCTCCGGCGGGGCCCCGGTGGGGTGCGGGTGCGCCGCCGTACGCCCTGCGAGCGGCTGGGGGAGTTCCGCGGGTGCCGCACGGCGGTGTTCGACGGATGCCGCAGGGCGCCCTGCGGGCGTCCGGGGGCGGCGGGTGCCGCAGGGCCGGCCCGGACGGCCGCCTCGCGAGGCAGACGGCGTCAGGCCCGGGGCCGAGCCCGGATCCGGCCGTTCATCCGTCCGGTGCCGGCCGCCGCCTCACGGCCCGTCAGTCAGCCCTGCCGCGTGCCGGAACGTTCCGGCACGGGACGCCGGGCGCGCGATCGCGCGCCGGGTACCCGGGCGGTCGCGCCCGCGCCGGAAGCCCGGCTCGCGGGTGCGGGGCCGCGTCGGGGCCTGGGGCCGGGTCGGGAGGCGGCCGTCGCGACAGCGGGCGCGAGCTCGGCCGTCGCGGCGCCGGACCCCGGCCCGCCCGCCGGCACGGCCTCTCGCCCGCCGCCCGCAGGGCCGGGGTCCTGCAGCGTCAGGGCCACCACGCCGGACGCCGCCAACAGGCCGGCCGTTGCCGCGAGCAGGGCGCCGGTCGTTCCGAAGCGGAAGTCCTCGCCGAGGGCCAGGACGCCGACGGCTGCGGCGACCACGGGGTTGACGACGGTGACCGTGGCCAGGGGGGCGGCGAGGCCGGCGTCGCGGTAGGAGGCCTGGGAGAGGAGCATGCCCGCCGAGGCGAGGAGGGCGATGGCGCCGAGGGGCGGCAGCAGGGCGGGCACGGCCTGGTGCGCGGCCCAGTCCTCGGCGACGGCCTTGGTGAAGACCGAGGCCATGCCGAAGGCCGCGCCGGCGGCCGTGGCCAGCGCCACGCCGCGGACGACCGGGCGGCGCAGCCGGCGGGCGCCGAGCGCCACCGCGGCGGCGAAGGCGAGCACGCCGGCGGCCAGGAGCGGCCGTTCCCCGACGGCGAGGGATTCCGTGCGCGGCGGTCCGGTCAGGCTCAGCAGTCCGGCCAGTCCGACGGTGGCCAGCAGCGCGCCGCGCCACCCGGCGGGGCCGACGGGCCGGCAGGCGAAGAGTGCGGCCATGGGCAGCGCGAAGACGATCGTCAGGGCGCCCAGCGGCTGCACCAGGCTGAGCGGCCCGCAGGCCAGCGCCACGACGTGGAGCGCGGAGCCCAGTCCGGTGAGCGCGACCGCGCCCCACCAGCCCGGGCGGCGCAGCGGCGCGTACGCCGCGTCCGCGCGGCCGGTGGCGGTGGCGGCGACGCGCTCCTGGGCGATGGCCGCGCCGGCGTAGCAGACGGCGGACACCAGGCACAGCAGCACCGCCGGGACGAGCGTGCTCACGGCCGTCCCCCCTCGTCCTGGGCGCCTCCGCGGCCCGGCCCGTCTCTTCGATCCGTCCCCTGGTGATCCATGCCCTCCACGATGCCGTCCACCAGCGGCCCGGGCGTCGTACTTGAGTACGGGCTTTTCCGTACTCCTCAAGGAGTACGCGGGGCGGCACCAGCGCGTCACAAGTGCCGTGAGAGGCCGGCGTGAGGTGCCGGAGCGTTCCGGCGCATTTCCGCATGGGATTCCCGGGGGATCGACGGCCGTTTTTCTGCGTATGGCGTCTCATCCTTTGTCGACGCCTTCCGGAAAATCCCGCGCCGGAATGCCGACGGCCTGAATTACCATTGCCACGAGCCCGCGCACATGAAATATATGGGCGGGCTCGATGGGGGAATTGAGCAGGTCACGGGGGGAACACCGATGGACGCCGCTTCGCAGATTTGGCATGCTCACGCATTCGAGAAATTCGAACGGCCCGGCCGCCGGGTCGTCGTCATCGGGGCCGGAATCTCCGGTCTCGTCACGGCCTACGAACTGGAGTGCCGGGGTTACCGCGTCAGGGTCCTGGAAGGCACCACACGCATCGGGGGGCGCATCCACACCCACCGGTTCGGCCATGGCCCCGGCGCACCGTCCGTGGAACTCGGCGCCATGCGCATTCCGGCCCATCACCACCACGCCCTCGAATACATTCGACGAATGGGGCTGGCCGGAAAACTCCGCACCTTCACCACACTCCTGTCCGACGAAAACGCCTTCCTGCGCACCGAGGACGGCTTCCTGCGCATCCGGGAGGCTTCCGGCCCGCTGCGCGAGAACTTCCGGCGCGAGCTGGAACGACACCGCCCCTGGCAGCGCCACGACGAGCGCCTCGACGACGGCATCGTCGCCTTCGGCGCCTGGCTGACGGCCATCGTCGACGCCATCGCCCCGCCCGACCTGCGGGAGGCGCTGCGCACGGACCTGCGGCGCCAGCTGCTGGACCTGGTCGCCCTCGTCGACCTCGGCCCGCATCTGCGCGGCCCGGCCCGCGACCGGGTCGACCTCCACTCGCTGTTCTCCGCCCACCCAGGCATCCGGGCGGGCTGCAGCGCCCGGCTCAACAGCTTCCTCGACGACATCCTCGCCGAGACCAGCCCCGACCTGCTGCGTCTGCACGGCGGCATGGACGCGCTGCCGCGCGCCGTGGCCGGCCGGCTGCGCGGGCCGGTGCTTCTCGGCCACCGGGTGACCGGGATCGAGGTGTGCGACGACCTCGTCCGGCTCACCGTCCGCGCCGGCAGCCGCACGGTCGAGGAGCACGCGGACCTCGTGGTGTGCACCGCGCCCTTCCCCGCCGTCCGCCGGATGCGGCTGCGGGGGCTGGACGCCGACAAGCTGGACGTGCTGCGGGAGGTGGAGTACTGCCCGGCCACCAAGGTGGCCGTCCACTGCCGCGAGGCGTTCTGGCGCGAGGGAGGCATACAGGGCGGGGCCTCGTTCACCGGAGGGCGCGTCCGCCAGACGTACTATCCGGCCCCCGACGGCGCACCCGGGCAGGGCGCGGCGCTGCTCGCCAGCTACACCATCGGCGACGAGGCCGCCCGGCTCGGCCGGATGTCCGCACGGCGGCGGCACCGCCTCGTCCTCGACGAGCTCAGCGTGGTCCACCCCGAGCTGATGACTCCCGGCATGGTGCTGGACGTCGTGAGCGTGGCGTGGGGGAACGTCGCCTGGAGCGGCGGCGGTTGCGCCTACCGCTGGGGCAAGAGCGACGAGAGGTGCGCGGAGGAACTGCGCCGCGCGTTCCACCCGGTGGGCCGGCTGTTCTTCGCCGGCGAGCACTGCTCGACGGCCTCCGCGTGGATCGAGGGAGGGATCGAATCCGCGCTGCGGGCCGTCGAAGCCGTCGGACGCCACGATCGGGCCCACCGCACCGCGACCGCCGCCGACCGCCACGACCCAGCGGGAGCCCTGTGATGAGCGTGTTCGACCTGCCCAGGCTGCACTTCGCCGGCACCGCCACGACGAAGCTGCCGACCGGACCGCGCGGCGGGCTGACCGATCTGGCGGCCCACCGCGCGCTGACGGACGACGGGCCGTTCCCCGTCGAGCGGCCCGCCGCCGAGTACCACGACTATCTGCGGCGGCGCGGGCCGCGCTTCGACGCGGCCGGACGGCCGTCGCCGGAGGGGGAGTTCAGCGCCGCGAAGGGCTGGAACTTCGACGGCAACGGCCACTTCTGGATCACCGCCGAGGTCGTGTCGGTGGAGGGCCCGGACGCCGCCCCCGGGGATCCGCCCGGCACCGCCGATCCGGTCGTGGGCCGGAGCGTGGACGTGTGGGGGCACTACAACCCCTATCTGCGCACCACCGTCAACCGGGCCCGCGTCTTCGACCTCGACCCGGCCTCGGGGTGGACGACGGCGCTGATGGTCGGCCGGTTCGGGTTCGGGCGGCTGGGGCGCTCGCACGACGACGGCTATATGCTCACCGGCCCCGTCAGCGGCCTCCAGCCGCCGCGCTGGGCCGACTTCGGCCGGATCCTCGACGTGGGCGAGCACGTCCTGGCCCGGCAACTGCGCTACTGCGCCGTCCACCAGTTCGTGCTCACCCCGCCCGGCGGCCCGGAGCGCGGGCTGGGGTGGCTTCCGGACAGCGACCGCTCCCCCGCCGTCGGCGCGCTGCGCCGGGCGGTGGAGCGGGGCGCGGACGGGCTGGTGGTCCAGTTCGCCCTGGACGCCATGTCCTCGCCGACGGTCCCCGACGCCCCCAGCCACTGGCGGGTGCGCGGCACGATCGCCCCGTGGCGCGCGGAGGAGATGCGCAGCTACCCCGCCGGGCGGCTGCTGGTCCCCCTCGCGGGGACGGGGCGGACGCTGCACCACATGACGGTGGAGGTGGCCCGCGGCCGGGCCGCCTTCAACATGGTCTCCGCCGTGCCGGTCACCGACCGGGCGCGGCAGGCGGGCCCCGGCCCGCTGCACCGGCTCGGGCCGCCCCTGGACGCCGGCGACCTGGAGCTGCGTACGGCCGGATCCGGGCGGCTGGTCGCCCGGGTGCCGGCGGGGGCGTACCCCTCGGACGCGACCTCGGGCATCGTCACGGTGCCCGCCGAGCCCGGGTGGGAGGCGGCGGCGGACGAGGGGCTGTGCCTGACCGGCACCCCGCCCGGCGCCCGGCGGCGCACCACGCTGCTGGCCGAGCGCGAGGCCAACGTGCAGACCGACGACGCCCTGCTCGTCCTGCACCACCGCGACCGCGGCCACGGCCGCGACCACGCGGTCGGCGTGCCACTGCGGTCGTTCGTGCGCGGCCGTCCGGCGAGCGTGGGCCGGGTGTCCGCGCGGCAGTTCTTCAACCCCCGTGCCCTGCCCGCCGACCCGGTCGCGGGCGCGCCCGGGGCCCGTTGCCGGGACGCGGTGGTCCTCGGGATGCGCGACGAGGGCCCGTACGCCGAGGGTTGCGTGGTGGCGACCGACGAGCACGGGCGCGGCCTGCTGACCCTGCGCGGCGAACGGGCCGGCACGTGCCGGGTGCTGCTGTCCGCGGACCCGGCCGGCCCGCCGCCCGTCGACCCGGCCGCCGAGGGCTCGGCGTGGGCAGCGTACGACGACGAGGACGCGCTGGGCTTCTGGGCGGGCGCCGGCTCCCTGGCGGTGCGTGTGCTGCCCGACGACTGGTACCTGGACGACGTGCCCAGGGCGGAGGTGGACTTCGCGCTCCTGCACCGGGAGGTCTTCGCCTTCTACGAGCACATCTCCTCCTTCATGCGCTCGGAGGTCTTCAGCCTCGCCGACCGCTGCAAGGTGGAGACGTACGCGGAGCTGGTGTGGCAGATGTGCGACCCGCGCAACAAGGAGAAGACGTACTACATGCCGCCCACGCGCGATCTCACCGATCCCAAGGCGCGGCTGCTGCTGGCGTATCTGCGCAACCACCAGGCGCGCACGCGCCCGCCGCTGACCACCCCGGCCGTCCTCGCCGGGGAGCCGGCCATCACCACCCGGGGCGAGCTGCTGACCGCGCTGCGGCAGGCGGCAGCCCTGGAGCTGGCCGTGATGCTGCAGTACCTCTACGCGGCGTTCTCCGTGCCGACCCACGGCGCGGGCAGGGAGTACGTGCGCCGGGGCGAGTGGACCGCCGGGCAGCTGGAGCTCGCCTGCGGGCAGGGCGGGGCGACGACGGACGACGGGATCCGCGGGGTCCTGCTGAACGTGGCGCGCGAGGAGATGATCCACTTCCTGCTGGTCAACAACATCATCACGGCGACGGGCGAGCCCTTCCACATCCCGCTCGTCGACTTCGCCACGATCGGCGCCGAGCTGCCGGTGCCGCTGGACTTCGCGCTCGAGGGGCTGAGCGTCGGCAGCGTGCAGCGCTACATCGCCATCGAGCAGCCCGCCGGGCTCGTCCCCGGGGTTCGCTCCGAGGGCGGTCCGCGCGGCGCGCCCGTGCGGCCGCTCGGATTCACCTGGGGCTCGGTGAGCGAGCTGTACGCGGGCATCAGGGAAGGGCTGCGCCGCGTCCCGGGCCTGTTCCTGGTGGAGAAGGGGCGCGGCGGCGGCGAGCACCATCTGTTCCTGCGCGAATCGGTGGACGCCGTGCACCCGGACTACCAGCTGGAGGTCGACGACCTCTCCAGCGCCCTGTTCGCGGTGGACGTCATCGCCGAGCAGGGCGAGGGCGGCGTGCTGGGCGGGGCCGCGCCCTCGGACTCCTCGCACTTCCAGAGCTTCCTGCGGATCGGCGAGGCGCTCACCACCGAGCGCGTCCCGGGCCCGTACGGACATCTGGTGTCGTGGAGCCCGGCCTACCCGGTGCTGCGCAACCCCACCCTGGGGGCGGGCGGCGGGGCGAAGGACGCGATCACCGACCCGGAGGCGCGCGCGGTGGGGCGGCTGTTCAACCGCTCGTACCACCTGACGTTGCAGCTGATGGCGCAGCACTTCGGCGAGAGCCCGGACGGCAGCCTGCGCCGGTCGAAGCTGATGAACGCCTCGATCGACGTGATGACGGGCATGATGCGCCCGCTGGCCGAGCTGCTGGTGACGATGGAGTCGGGGCGGCGCGGCCGCACGGCCGGCCCCACCTTCGAGCTCGACGCCCCGCCCGCCTGCGTGCCCCGCCCCGACGTGGCCCGCCGCTCGCTCGCGCTGCGCTTCGACCACCTGTCGGCGGCGGCCCGCAAATGCGAGCCGGTGCCGGCGCAGGTCGCCGGCATGGCGGCCTTCTACGCCGACTTCTTCCGCCGCAGTGAGGAGCGGGCATGACGAACCCGGGCAGGACGCACTACGACACCGACGTCCTCGTCGTGGGGGCCGGGCCGGTCGGGATGGCGCTGGCCCTGGACCTGGCCCAGCGGGGCGTGGACTTCATGGTGGTGGAGGCCTCCGACGGCAGCGTGGCGCACCCCAAGGTGGGCACCGTCGGCCCGCGGTCGATGGAGCTGTTCCGGCGCTGGGGCGTCGCGGACGCGATCCGCGCGGCGGGCTGGCCGGAGGACCATCCGCTGGACGTCGTCTGGGTGACCGCGCTGGGCGGCCACGAGATCCACCGCCTGGACTTCGGCACGACCCGGGACCGGCCCGAACCACCCTGGACGCCCGAGCCCGAGCAGGTGTGCCCGCAGCACTGGCTCTCGCCGCTGCTGGCCCGCGCGGTGGGCCTCCACCCGGACGGCCCGCTGCGGCGCCGCTGCCGCGTGGAGAGCGTCGTCCAGGACGCGGACGCGGTGACCGCCACCGCGCGCGACCTGGACGACGGCGGCAGGCGCCTGACCGTCCGGGCGCGCTATCTCGCCGCCTGCGACGGCGCGTCCTCGCCCGTGCGCAAGGCGGCGGGCATCGCGGCACCGGCCCGTCACCCCACCCAGGTCTTCCGCAACATCCTCTTCCGGGCGCCCCGGCTGCGCGAGCGGCTGGCCGGGCGGAGTGCCCTGGTGTACTTCCTGGTGCAGCCCGGAGGGCTGCGCTTCCCGCTGCGGTCGATGGACGGCCGGGAGCTGTACCGGCTCACGGCCGGGGCGGGGCTGACCCTGGAAGGGGACGCGCTGTCGGTGGTCCGCTCGGCCATCGCCTTCGACACCCCGCTGGAGATCCTCTCCGAGAACGTCTGGTACCTCACCCACCGCGTCGCCGAGCGCTACCGCGCCGGCCGTGTGCTGCTCGTGGGCGACGCCGCCCACACGCTCTCGCCGTCCGGGGGGTTCGGCATGAACACCGGCATAGCCGACGCCGCCGACCTGGGCTGGAAGCTCGCCGCCGAACTGGCGGGCTGGGCCGGGCCCGGGCTGCTCGACGCGTACGAGGCCGAGCGCCGCCCGGTCGCGGCGCGCAGCCTCGAGGAGGCCAACGCCAACCTGACTCGGACGGTGCGCCGCGAGGTCCCCGCGGAGGTCCTGCTGGACACCCCGCGGGGCGTCGAGGCCCGCGCGGCGGTGGCGCGCGGGCTCAGGTGCGGCGGGGTGCGGCGCGAATTCGAGGCGCCCGACGTGCACTTCGGCTACCGCTACGACTCGCCGCTGGTCGTGGGCGGCGGCGAGCGGGGCGGGGAGTGGCGGCGGACGCCGCTGCCGGGCGGGCGGGCGCCGCACGCCCGGCTGGGCCCGGGCCGCTCCACGCTCGACCTGTTCGGGCGGTCCTTCCGGCTGCTGTGCGCGGCGCGGGCGGACGAGCCGCGGCTGAAGGGGTTCGAGGACGCCTTCGCGCGCCGGCGCGTGCCGCTGGGCGTCACCCGCTGGGACGAGGAGGCGCCGGAGCCGTACCGGGGCCTGCACGTCCTGGTCCGCCCGGACGGCCACGTCGCCTGGCGGGGCGCCGCCCTTCCGGCGGAGCCCGGGGCGCTGGCGGACACGGTGCGGGGTGCGCGATGAGCGACGCGCCCCTGCCCCCGTTCCGCGCCGCGGACGTCCACGTTCCCGACCCGTACCCCCTCTACCGGCGCTACCGCGAGCAGGACCCGGTGCACCGGGCGGAGGACGGCTGGCTGCTCTTCCGCCACGACGACGTGGCCCGGGTGCTGACCGGCCGGGGCCACGGGCGGGGCGCGCCGCCGTCCCGGCTGCCGCGCGAGTGCCCCCACCTGCGGCGGACGACCGCCAACTGGATGGTCTTCATGGACCCTCCGGAGCACACCCGGGTGCGCGCGATGGTGGCCAAGAGCTTCACGCCGCGCATCGTGGAGGGCCTGCGCCCCCGCATCCGGCAGCTCGCGGCCTCCCTCGTCGAGGAGCTGCGCGCGGCCGGCACCGCCGACCTGGTGGACCGCTTCGCCGCGCCCTTCCCCATCCTCGTCATCAGCGAACTGCTGGGCGTGCGCGCGGCGGACCGGCCGTGGTTCCGCGCCCAGGCGGTGGACCTGCAGCAGGCCACCAGCGCGCGGGTGGCGCGCCGGGCCGACGGCTTCGCGGTGGCCGACGCGGCGGCGCGGGAGCTCGACGCGTACTTCCGCGCCGAGCTGGCCCGCCGCCGGGCCGCGCAGCACCGCTACGAGGCCGACCTGATCGGCGCGATGCTGCGCGCCCAGGAGCAGCTTGCCCTGGGCGACGACGTCCTCGTCGGCACCTGTGTCCACCTGCTGACGGCGGGTCATGAGACGACCACCAACCTGGTGGCCAAGGGCCTGCTCGCGCTGTTCGCCCACCCCGAGCAGCTCGCCCTGCTGCGGGCGCGGCCGGAGCTGATGCCGGGCGCGGTGGAGGAGCTGGTCCGCTACGACTCGCCGGTGCAGATGATCAGCCGGCAGGCCCTCGCGGACGACGAGATCGGGGGGCGGACGATCGCCGCGGGCAGCAAGGTGACCCTGGTGCTGGGTTCGGCCAACCGCGACCCGGCGGGTTTCCCGTCCCCCGACCGGCTCGACATCCGCCGGGACGCCCGCCGGCACTGCGGCTTCGGCATGGGCCGGCACTACTGCGTCGGCGCCCCGCTGGCCCGTGTCGAGGCGGAGACGGGCCTGCTGGAGCTGCTGGGCGGCCTGCCCCGGCTCGCCCTGGCCGACGAGCCGGTGACCTACGCCGACGACCTGGTCTTCCACGGGCCGTCACGGATGGTGGTGCGCACCGGCTGAGCGCTGTCAGGTCCGTGGGAGGAACCACCGCCGCAGGTAGTCCTCCAGCGCCTGCCGGTCGCCGAGCCGTGCCCGCAGCCCGATGTGCCCGTCGGGCCGTACGAGCAGCATCGTGTCCCGGGGCAGCGCGCCGTCCTCGAGCTGCCCGGGCCGCAGGACGCAGACCTCGGCCGGGATCGCGTACCGGCCGATCAGCCGGCTCAGGGGGGCGAACTGCTGGTCGTTGCCGATCGCGTCGCCTGCGCCGACGATCAGCAGCGTCCACCGGTCGTACGCCAGCAGGTCGTGCGTCCCGCCCCGCTTGCCGCCCTCGCCGACCGGGAGGTCGGGCAGCCGGTCGCCGGCGCGCAGGGAGCCCCGGCCGCCCTTGTCGGTGGACAGCTCACTGGCGCGGTGGTGCCGGGGGAGCTCGCTGAGCAGCGCCCGTCCGCGCCGGCTGAACCGCTCGCTGCCCATCAGCACCGGTCCCAGGAGCCGCATGGCGGCCAGCGTGAGCGGGGACGGCGGCAGCTCCAGCAGATTGCGCCGCATCTGCCGCATGATCTCCTGGGCGGTGTGCCGCTGTTCGGCGGAGTAGGTGTCGAGGAGCGCGTCGACGGCCCAGCCGTGGTGGACGGCCGCCAGCTTCCAGGCGAGGTTGTGCGCGCCCCGGAAGCCGGTGTTGAGCCCGCGGCCGCCCACCGGCGCCCACATGTGGGCGCTGTCGCCGGCGAGCAGGGCCGGGCCCTGGCGCAGGGAGGCGGCGATGCGGTCGTGGAAGCGGGCCCGGTTCAGCCATCGCGGGTCGGTGGGCACCAGGCGGGTGTCCGGGTCGTGCGCGGCCCGGGCCACCAGGTCGCGCATCTCGGCGGCGTCCGGGGGGTCCACGCGCGCGGGGTCGGGGTCCTGGCAGAAGCTGAAGAAGCGGTAGCCGCCGCCGGGGCGGGGCGAGGCGATGAGGCACACGCGGCGCTCGATGAAGAAGTAGGTGACGTCCGGGGCGACGGGGTACTTCCACTCGGGCACGGCGTTGATCTGCAGGGCCTGCAGGTCGGCGCGGCGCTCACCCTCGAAGGCGATGCCCAGCGTCTTGCGGACGAGGCTGTGCGCGCCCTCGCAGCCCACGACCCAGCGGCAGCCGATCGTGCGCGAGCGGCCGTCGGGGCCGCGTACGTCCACCTCGGCGCCGCCGGCGCCCGGCCGGACGGCCACCGCCTCGGTCTCCCAGCACACCTCGGTGCCCAGTTCGGCCAGTCGCTCGGCCAGCAGGCTCTCCATGGCGGTCTGTTCGATGCCCAGCGGCCGGGGGAAGGGCGTGTGCTCCATGGCGTTCTCGTGGCCGCCGATACGGCGCCCCTGGACGTACATCTCGGCCCGGCGCAGGGGCAGTCCGCTGTCCGTGAACCGGTCGGCGCAGCCGAGGTCGCGCAGGATCTCCAGCGCCCGCTGCCAGATGACGCTGGCCCGCACTTCCCGCTGGGTGCCGGGTTTCCTGTCGACGACGGTCACGGCCAGCCCGTGCTGCCGCAGCGCGACGGCGAGGGCGAGGCCGGTGGGTCCGCCGCCGATGATCAGGACATCCGGGCCGGTGTCGTCGCTCATGTCGTCCCCCCGTTTCCGCTTCATCCCCCTTTATGGTCCGGGATGAAGCGGTGGGGGTTCAATAGGGGCCTATTCTCCGATATTAGCTATCTAGTACGAACCACCGGCGCATGTACGCCTCCAGCTCCTCGAGGCGGTCGGTGCTGAGCGCGATGTGACGGTCGGGGCGTACGAGCACCAGCGCCGCCGAGGGCAGCCGCCGCTCCATTCCGGGGTCCAGCCGCGGCCGGACGACCGCCACGGGCGTGGCATGACGTTCCGTCACGGCCCGCAGCCGGTCCTCGTCCAGCGGCGCCCCGGGGGCGGCCAGCAGCGTCCAGCGCCCGTACGACAGCAGCTCGTGCAGCCGGCGCCGGCGGCCCGCCACCATCACCGGCGGATCGGCCAGCCGGTCCCCCGCGCCACCCTCGGACAGGGCGCTCTCGCGGTGGTGCATGGCCAGGTCGCTGAGCATCGTGCGGATCCGCTCGGCGAACCGCTCACTGCCCATCAGGCGCGGCCCCGCCAGCCGCATTCCCCGGAGCGTCAGGGCGGTCGGCGGGAGCTCCAGCACGTTGTGCCGCATCTCCCGCATCACCTTGTGGGCGGTGAGCCGCTGTTCGGTGTCGTAGGTGTCGAGCAGCTCCTGCGGCGCCCGGCCGCGCAGCACCGCCGCGAGCTTCCAGGCGAGGTTGTGCGCGCCGCGCAGGCCGGTGTTGAGCCCGTGCCCGCCGATGGGCGCCCACAGATGGGCGCTGTCCCCGGCCAGCAGCGCGCGGCCGGAGCGCAACGAGGCGGCGACGCGGTCCTGGAAGCGGGCCCGGTTGGCCCACGGCGGATCCGTGGGCACCAGCCGCACGCCCGGGTCGTGCGCGGCCCGGGCGACCAGCTCCCGCATCTCCTCCAGCCCGGGCGGCCCGTCGAGGGCCGGGTCCGGGTCGGTGGTGAAGCAGAAGAAGCGGTACCCGCCGCCGGGCCGGGGGGAGACCCCGAGCGAGGCCCCGCGCTCCAGGAAGAAGTAGCTGCGGTCGCGGTGGTACGGATGCTTCCAGTCGGCCTCGGCGTTGAGCTGCACGCACTGCAGGTCGGGCCGCCGCTCGCCCTCGAACGCGATGCCGAGCTGTTTGCGCACCACGCTGTGCGCCCCCTCGCACCCCACGGCCCAGGCGCAGCGGACGGTGGAGACCCGCCCGTCCGGGTGTCGGAGATCGACCTCGGCCCTCTCGTCCCGGGTCCTGACCGCCAGCGCCTCGGTGGACCAGCGCACCTCGCCGCCCACGGCCGCCAGCCGCTCCCCCAGCAACCGCTCGACGGCGTCCTGCTCGATGGACAACGGATACGGGAAGGCCGTGCCCCCGCACCCCACCCCCATGCCGCCGACCCGTCGCCCCTCGGCGAACACCTCCACCCGCCGCAGCGACACCCCTCCCCCACCATCTCCTCGGCGCACCCCAGGTCCCCAGCACCTCCAGGGCCCGCTGCCACACCACCCCCCGCGCGCGCCTCCCGCTTCCCCCGCGTCTCCTTCTCCACGACGGTCACGTCCACCCCGTACTGCCGCAGCCCGATCGCGAGCGCGAGCCCCGTCGGGCCCGCGCCTATGACCACGACGTCCCGGAAGTCCCTCATGGCTGTCTCCCCCCGCCGAGCGGCCCATGCCTTTCCTTCCACCTTGCCCTGGAACGCGGCGGACGGATACGCGAACGACAGAACCCCGGCCGGGGCCGGGGTTCTGTCGTAGCCATGCGCCTCAGGGGCGACGCGGGGCCTTTCAGTCCTGCGCCTCCGCCGAGACCGGCTTCGGGATCAGGAAGGACGTCGCCAGGGCGGCGGCCATGATGGCCACGCCCGCGATCATGCCGGCGGTGTAGCCGGTGGACGAGGCGGGGTCGGCGGGCTGGGTGGCCGTCTTGACCGCGTAGAGGAGGGCGAAGCTCAGGCCCGCGCCGAGGTTGAAGGCGCCGGCGTTGAGGCCGGGCAGGAAGCCCGGGTTCTCCTTGGGGGACAGCACGATGCCCAGGCCGTTGAGGACGATGTTCGCCACGCCCGCGTAGGTGATGCCGACCAGCAGCGAGGCCACCAGGAGCAGGGCCCGCGAGTGGGCGGGGATGGTGAGGATCATCAGGACGACGGACGCCGCGGAGCCCACGAGCCCCAGCCGCAGCACGCGGCCGTAGCCGAAGGTGGCGGCGAGGCGGCCGGCGACCGGCCCCATGGCCAGGCCGGCCAGGGCGTACGGGGTGAGGGTCCACCACGCCGAGGCCTCAGCGGACAGACCCAGACCCGCCTGGACGTCCTGGGCCAGGGAGGGGATGAGGCCGTTCATGACGGCGAAGACGCCGGTCATGGTGAGCACGGTGGTCAGCAGGGTGGCCCAGGTCGCGCGCTGCTTGAGGTGGCGGGTGGCGACCAGCGGGTGGGCGCTGCGGTTCTCGGTGCGCCAGAACAGGGCGAAGGCGGCGACGGAGACGGCCGTCAGCGCGACGACCATCGACCAGCGGGCGGCGCCCAGCTTGCCGGCCTCGTTCAGGGCGATGAGCAGCGAGCCGACGGAGACCACGAGCAGGGCCACGCCGGGCCAGTCCATGCGGTCGGCGGCAGCGACCTTGGTCTCGGGCGTCAGGGTGGCGACCAGCAGGGTGGCGACGACGGCCACGACGGCCATCGCCCAGAAGACGGCCTGGAAGCCGTGGTTGTCCGCGAGGAAGCCGCCCGCGAGGGAGTCCACGCCGGCGACGCCGCCGTTGACGGCCGTGATCACTCCGAGCAGGGTGCCGTAGCGCTTGGGCTCGGTCACCTCGACCCGCAGCATGATCAGGCACAGCGGCACGGTGGGACCGGACGCGCCCTGCAGGATCCGGCCGGCGAACAGCATGGGCACGCTCTCCGCGAGCGCGGCGACGACGCAGCCGACGGCCATCAGGGTCAGCATGCCGACCAGCACCTTGCGGCGGCCGATGACGTCGCCGAGCCGGGGCAGGAACAGCGAGAACAGCGCCGCCGAGGTGAAGAAGGCGGTCTGGGTGAGCCCGATCTCGGCCGAGCTGGCGCCCAGGCTGTCCTCGATGCTCTTCAGCGCGGGGCTGAGCATGCTGGCGTTGAGCTGGAAGGCCACGCAGGCCGTGAGCAGTGCGGCGACGAGCACGCCCACCCGGACGGGTCGGCTGCCCGTCACATCGGCGGCGGGCAGGTCACCGGTGGCGCGCCCGGCGCGCTCGGTGGTGGAAACGTTCATGCTTGGTGGATCTCCGCTTGGTTCTGCACACACAGAAAAACCCCAGCTCAGCTGGGGTTTTTCGTTGTGTCCGAGGGGGGACTTGAACCCCCACGCCCGATAAAGGGCACTAGCACCTCAAGCTAGCGCGTCTGCCATTCCGCCACCCGGACCAGGTGTGTGTCTCTGCGGGGTGTTCCCCGCGGCGACATGGATAACTCTACCAAGGTTTCGGAGTGCCCTTCACCAGGCTTTTCGTCCGGGACGTAGGACCCGTTCACGGACAGACCCGAGCATTCCGCCCGGTCCCGGCGCGCGCCGGGCGCCGGGACCGGGCGGAGCGGCACCGGGTCAGGGCATCAGATGGTGGTCCGGGAAGTTGCCCGGCACCCGCTCGCCGGTCGCCGGGCCCTCGGTCACCGCCCTGACCAGCAGCTCGCCGCCGACGAAGGCGCCGCGCCAGGACGCGCCGAAGCCGCCGAAGAGCTCCTGCCGGTCGCCGCGCGAGCGCGGCACGCCGTGTCCGGTCTTGAAGGCGCGGATCTGCGGGGCCAGCCGCTCGTAGGCCGCCGGGTCGTCGCAGGAGAGGGTCGCCACGAGGGCGCCGTTGCTGGCGTTCATGGCGGCCAGCAGTTCGGCCTCGGTGTCCACGAGCACGATCGTGTCGACGGGCCCGAAGGGCTCGGCGTGGTGCAGGGGCGAGGAGGGAGGAGGGTTGAGGAGGGCCACGGGCGCCATGTACGCGCCGGTGTCCTGCCCCGGCAGGAAGCGGCCGGGGTCGAGTGCGCCCTGGTGCAGGGGGATCGCCCCGCGGTCGACGGCCTCGGCCACCTGGTCGGTCAGCTCCTCGGCCTTCGCCGCGTTGATCAGGGGCCCGAAGTCGAGCTCGGGCAGCGGTCCGGCCGGGTCCGCCACCGCCAGCGGATGGCCCAGGGTGACGGAGCGCACGGCGGGCAGGTAGTGCTCGAGGAAGTCGGCGAAGGCCGTGCGCTGGACGACGAAGCGCGGGTAGGCCGTGCAGCGCTGCTTCGCGTAGTCGAAGGTCTTGCGCAGCTGCGGGGCCAGCGCGTCCCAGTCGGTGAAGTTCCAGATTCCCCAGGTGTTGAGGCCCTCCTGCTCGAGGATGTGCCGCTTGCCGAGGTCGGCGACGGCCGTGGCGACCCGGGCACCGGTGTCCCGGCCACCCACGAAGGACACGCACCCGATCTCCGGGGCGCGCACGAGAGCCTCCGACAGCTCGCCGCCGCTGCCGCTCAGCAGCGTCACCGGCAGGCCCTCGCGGGCGGCGAGGGCGCTCGCCAGAGTCAGGCAGGCCAGGCCGCCGTCCGTGGGGGTCTTGGCGATGACCGCGTTGCCGGCCAGCGCCTGCACCAGCATCGCGTGGACGAGGACGCTCATGGGGTAGTTCCAGCTGGCGATGTTGCTGACCGGGCCGGCCAGCGGAACACGGTCCGCCAGCATGTCGTCGATCCCGGCCGCGTACCACCGCACGCCGTCGATCGCGCGGTCCACGTCCGCCCGGGCCAGCCGCCAGGGCTTGCCGATCTCCCAGACCAGCAGCAGGGCCAGCAGGTCGCGGTGTTCGGCGAGCGCGTCGAGGGCGGCGTTCACGCGGGCGGTGCGGTCGGCGAGGGGCACCTCGCGCCAGGCGCGGTGCTGGTCGAGGGAGGCGCGTACGGCCCGGTGGGCGGCGGCCGCGTCGAGGCGGGGCGGCCCGGCTATGGGGTCGCGTCGGCGGGGGTGGTGGCGGGGAGCGGGTCGCCGTCGGCGTGCCAGGCGCCGTTCCAGAGGTTGAGGACGCGTTCGTCGCGGAAGGCCTCGGGGGCGACGGCCAGGCAGCGCCGCCAGGCGGTCGCCCAGTCCGTGCCGGGCTTGAGGGTGAGGGTGGGTGCCATGGGTCTTATCTCCGCTCTCGGTGCACGGTCGGGGCGGGGAATTGACGCTTCCTACCGAACGGTAGCCACCGGCGGCGGGCCGGGAAGGGCACCCGCCGCCGATGAGGCCCACGTCACGTGAGAGCGTTCATGGCGAGACTGCCCACCACACTCGACTTGGTCGACTTCACTCCGGGACTGATCGCCATGGGACGGGTCACCCAGCGCCGCCGCGTCATCCGCATCCGCGACGGGGCCGTCGGCACCCGGCCGGACACCCTCGTCGCCGAGGAGCCGCTGGAGATCCGGCTCAACGGCAAGCCCCTCGCCATCACCATGCGCACCCCCGGCGACGACTTCGCGCTCGCCGCGGGCTTCCTGGTCAGCGAGGGCGTGCTGGGCGCCGCCGAGGACCTCGCGAACATCGTCTACTGCGCGGGCGCCACCGACGACGGCTCGAACACCTACAACGTCGTCGACGTCCGCCTCGCACCCGGCGTGCCCGTCCCCGACGTGGGCCTGGAGCGCAACGTCTACACCACCTCCTCCTGCGGCCTGTGCGGCAAGGCGAGCCTGGAGGCGGTACGCACCACCGCCCGCTGGCCCGTCGCCGACGGGCCGTCGCCCCTGCGGCTCGAGCCCGCCCTGCTCGCGGAGCTCCCCGGCCGGCTGCGCGAGGCGCAGCGCGTCTTCGACCGCACCGGCGGCCTGCACGGCGCCGCGCTCTTCACCGCCGACGGCGAACTCCTCGACGTCATGGAGGACGTGGGCCGGCACAACGCGGTCGACAAGCTCGTCGGACGGGCGCTGCGGGAGGGGCTGCTGCCGCTGTCCGGCACGATCCTGCTGGTGTCGGGGCGCGCCTCCTTCGAACTCGCCCAGAAGGCGGCCATGGCCGGGATTCCCGTGCTCGCGGCGGTGTCGGCGCCCTCGTCGCTGGCCGTCGACCTGGCCGTCGAGACGGGGATGACGCTGATCGGATTCCTGCGGGGCGCGTCGATGAACGTCTACGCGGGCGAGGAGCGCGTCGTCCTGGACTGAGGGCTGCCGTGAGCCCCCTGACCCACGCGCTCAGCCCGGGCGGCCGAAGCCCCGCCAGCGGCCGCTGAGCCGGCCGAGGACCCCGAACCGGTCCCACTCGTGGAACATCTCCGCCCACTGCCCGCCGATCTGACGGAGGCAGTGCCGGATCTCCTCGAGGTCCTCGGCGGACATCCGGCGCACCTCGGGGCGCAGGACCGTGGACAGCAGGTCGGCGCGGATGCCGTCCCACAGCTCGCTCTCGCCGGCCGCGGTGTGCCAGGCGACGAAGCACACGGCGGCGTACGTGGGCGTGCGGAGCAGCTCGGCCACGGCCTCGCCGTGGGCCTCCTCGGCGTAGGCGCGCAGGAGGTGCTCGTCCCCGGTGTGGACGAGGTCGGGCAGCTCGCCGGGGTCGGGCGGCGGGTCCATGGACAGCAGGTGGCGGGCGACGGCGTCGGTCAGCCGCTCGTCGACGCCGGCCTCGAGCGCGGCGGCCTGCCGGCGCAGGGCGACGACCCGCGCGATACAGCCGGGCCGGGCCTCGCCCGTCGCGAGGTCGCCGGCCTGCTCCAGGAGCGTCAGCGCGGCCCGCTGTCTGGGGGGCGGCTCCAGCCCTCCGGCGATCAGGCACGTGAGCAGGTTCTTCGCCAGCCGGGGCGCCACCGGGTCCTCGCGGGCGCTGTCGAGGGCGGCGCGTACGAACGCCTCGGGGAGGCCGTCCGCGTGGTACCAGCCGTCGGGGAGCGCGTCGAGCAGCGCGTCGGCCTCGGCGGCGGTGAGCGGTGCGTCGCCCCAGATGAGCCGGAAGGCCGTGCGCAGCACGGACGGCGTCTCCTGCTGGTCGGGGCCGGCGGTCTTGACGAGGGTGTGCAGCAGGGGCGGGCGGTCGTAGCCGTCGGGGCGGGGCGGCCGTCCATGGCGGCGGCCATCCGCAGGTGGGGGCGGCCGGTGAGGTCGGCGCCGGGGAGTTCGGCGGCCAGCAGGCGGGTGATGGGCCGGGGGTCGCCGGTGGCGGCGGTGTGGTCGAGCCCGTCGAGGACGGCGGTGCGCAGCTCGTGGTGGGCGTCGATGGCCGCCCGTACGACCTTGCGGTCCGGCGCCGTGTCGTCCAGGAGGACGGCCGTCAGGCGCGCGGTCAGCACGGGCAGGACGGGGGTGTGGTCGACGCGGAGCGCCTTGGCGAGGCGGAGGAGGGTGAGGAAGCGCACGAGGGGTGTGTCGGGCGCCTCGGCCGCGCGGGCGAGCTCGGCGCGCAGGTCGCGCCGGAGGGGGGCGGCGGCCGTCCGGGAGGCCAGGCGGGAGAACTCCTCGGCGAGCGAGGCGAGCACCGTCCACTCCTCGGGCGTACGGTCCGTGCCGCCCGCGGCGAGGGTGGTCAGCAGCCGGGACCGCAGCTCCGGGCCGAGGTCGCCGCGCTGGGCCTGGTCGCGGGTCCACCGGGCGGCGGCCGTGCGGCCGTTCGAGTCGAGGGCGATGCCCTCGCGGGCGGCCAGCGCCGCGAGGCGGTCGGCCTCGTCGGCGGTCTCCGGGCCCACTCCGGTGCGCCGCGCGGCCTCGGCGAACAGCGCGGGGTGGCCGGCCAGCCAGACGCGGGCGGCCACGGCGGCCCACAGGTCGCGCTCGGCGCGGGCGGGGCTGCAGGGGCCGCCGGTGCAGTCGTGGACGCGGTAGCGGTGCTGGGCGGCGGCGGAGACGTAGTCGAAGTCGGCGTCGGGGAAGGCGCCGACGATCTGGTGCCGGGCGAGCATGGGGCGGCGGGTGTAGGTGGTGAAGGTGAGCCGGTCGGCGAGGTCGCGGGGAAGGACGGCGCTGGCGATGGCGACCCAGTGGGCGATGTGGGCGCTGTCGCGCTCGATCACGAGGATCTGCTGGGCGTCGGGGGTGCGGAAGAGGGTCCGTACGTCCGTGAGGAACGACTCGAGGCGTTCCGCGCGGGCGTGGACGAACGCGAACAGCCCCGCCTTGTCGATCCGCCGGGCGGGCACGAGCCCGTCCAGGGGCTGCGGGATACCGCCGTTCGGGGTGCGGTCCGCCCAGGAGGGGGACTCCCAGGCCTCGATGGGCAGCAGGCCGCCGGGCAGCCCGCCGCCCTCGGGCAGCCGCACGGCGTGGGCGTGGAAGTTGCCGTGCCGGCCGACGCGGCCGGGGCCGGTGCGCACGGTGCGGCACAGGAGCCGGCTGCCGTCGGAGAGCCGGTTGTGACTGAACGCCACGGGGAAGACGGCGAGTTCCTCGGCGGAGGGGCAGCCGGGGGCGTCGCTCGGCGGCTCGTAGGCGATCAGCTGCTCGGCTTCCCCCAGCAGGGTGATGGGCAGTTCGGGGCTGGCCGCGGTGAAACGGAATCCCGAGCCGTTGGGGCCCGGGGCGACGGCGGTGGAGGTGTAGTGCAGCTGCTGCAGGATCACCCGGGCACTCCTCTCGCCTCTCGCCGTCTTCCTTACATCGAGTGACATCCCACCAGATCCGATGGGCCGCTGCCGGGGATTTGGCGGGAAGTTCAGTCGTCGCGCCTCGGCGACGGACGCGTCGCGCGGGCCGCCGACGTTGGGATTCCCAGTAAACCGGCGGCCCGGTGGTCGTGCGACCCGTGTGGGCCATCGGGCGCACGGTCCTTGTGGGAGAAGGGCCCTCCCCGTACTTTGACCCACCGGACACGTGGGGCCCAGGCGGCCTTGACGCGAAAGGGGCGGGCCATGACGGCGCATCCTGCTGACGGTGACCGACGCCCCGCACCCGCCGCGCCGCCCGGCCGGCGCAGGCGCCGGGCCGGACGTGTCGTCGGACTGGCCGGCGCCCTGCTCGCCCTTCTCGCCGTCCCGGTGCGAGCCGGAGCGGTCACCGGGCCGGACGGGGGATTCGAGGAGCGCGTCCTGTTCCGGGCCGACGAGGACCCGGACATCGGCTACGCCTGCTACCGCATCCCGGCCCTCGTCACCACCACCCGCGGCACCCTCCTCGCCTTCGCCGAAGGCAGGCGGGACAACTGCGGGGACGCCACCGACATCGACCTCGTCGTCAGGCGCTCCACCGACGGCGGCCGCACCTGGTCCCGGCCGCGCGTCACCGACCCCGGCGACGGCGACACCCACGGCAACCCCGCCCCCGTCGTGGACCGCCGCACGGGCCGGATCGTGCTCCTCACCACCTACAACGACGGCCGCGGCGACGACGGCAACTGCGACGTGCCCTGCGACCGCACCCCGCACACGCAGTACAGCGACGACGACGGCGTCAGCTGGTCGCGCCCGCGCGATGTGACGGCGGCGATCCGGCCGCCCGGCTGGAACTCCTGGTACGCCACCGGCCCCGGCCACGGCATCCAGCTCGCCCACGGACCGCACCGGGGCCGCCTGGTCGTGGGCCTCAACGCCGAGAGCCACGACGGCGGCCGTATGACCGCCAATCACGCCGCGCTGGCCCTCAGCGACGACGGCGGCGCCCACTGGCGGCTCGGCGCGGTGGACACCCACCCCTACCTGCCCGACGGCACCTACCGCCAGAAGCCCTCGGAGCTGACGCTCGCCGAGCGCGACGACGGGTCGGTGTACGTCAACGGGCGCGAGCAGGACGGCACGGACCTCGGCCACCGCGACGAGGCCCTCGCCCTCGACGGCGGGGCGCGCTTCGCCGCGCCGTTCCGGGCCCTGCCCGGCCTGTACGCCCCCATGGTGCAGGCGGCCGTGGCCGCGCCGCGGCCGGGGCGCTGGCTGTTCTCGGCGCCCGCCGACCCCGACCGCCGCCGGACCATGACCATCCGGTCCTCCTACGACCAGGGGCGCACCTGGGAGAGCGCCGAGCGGGGCCGCCGGGTGACCTCGGACTGGTCCGGCTACTCCGACATGGCGGTCGTCTCACCGGGCACCACCGGGCTGCTCTACGAGGCGGGGAAGAGCGACGCCCGCCAGGAGATCCGGTTCGCGCGGTTCACCGAGGACTGGCTGGGGCCGCGCCGCGGGCCGGACCCCACGACGCCCGACCTGGCGCCCGGCGGCCGGGGGGCCGTGCTCGGCGGGGCGCCCCGGTGCGGGGGCGGTTCGGCCCGGGGCTGGGCTTCGACGGCGTGGACGACGCGGTGCGCCTGCCCTACCGGGGCTCGCTGCCGCTGGGGGCGCGGGACCTCACGGCGGTGCTGTGGTTCCGCTGCCGGCCCGCGGCCGGCCGGGTGAGCAGCCGCTGCTGTGGATGGGCGGGGTGGGCGGCGCCCCTCAGGTGGCGCTGGTCGGGGAGCCGGGGGCGGGGCGGGTGACCGGCCGGCTGACCGCGCGGCCAGGGGGCCCGGAGCCGTCCCGGACGGCGACGGTCCGGTCGGTGGGCGCGTACGACGACGGCCGGTGGCATCAGCTGGCGTTGCGTCGTACGGGCGGGCTGCTGACGCTGACCGTCGACGGCGTCTCCACGAGCGTGCCCGACGTGCCGGGCACGGTGAGCCGGAATTCGACGTTCGGGGTGCATCTGGGGCAGAAGCCGGACGGCAGGGCGTTCCTGACGGGCGATCTGGACGAGGTGCGGGTGTACGCGAGGGCGCTGACGGACCGCGAGCTGACCGCGCTGCGGGAGTCGAACGCGCCGCCGTCGGGGCGCGGGGCGGTGCTGCTGCTGCCGCTGGACCGGCTGTCCGCCGGGTGAGGGACCGGGCGGATCCGGCCCGGCCCGGCGCGGCCGCCGGACGAGCGCGGCGGAAGCAGGTTCGGTGCGGGACGGGATCGGGTACGGTCACGGCGCTGTGCGGAGCGTCGCGAGGAGCGAGAGTTGCGCGAGTTCACCGTCCCTTCCCTGGTGCCGACGCCCCCCGTCGGAGGACTGGCGGACGTCGTGTTCGACCATGCGGAAGAGGACCCCGACAGAGTGGCGCTCGGCCGCAGGACCGGCGGCGGGCAGTGGCAGGACGTGACCGCGGCGGCCTTCCGGGACGAGGTGCTGGCCCTGGCGAAGGGGCTGCTCGCGGAGGGCGTACGGTTCGGCGACCGGGTCGCCATCATGTCCCGTACGCGCTACGAGTGGACCCTTTTCGACTTCGCCCTGTGGTGCGTCGGCGCCCAGCCCGTGCCGCTGCACCCGGCCTCCTCCCCCGAGCAGGTCTTCCTGATGCTGCACGAGGCGGACGTCACCGCCTGCGTCGTCGAGCACGAGGACCACGCGATGACCATCGGCTCGGTCATCGACCGGCTGCCCCGCCTGGCCCGCCTGTGGCAGCTGGACGCCGGCGCGCTCGCCGACCTGATGGCGGCCGGGACGCCCGTGGACGACGACATCGTGCACCGCCATCGCCTCGCCCTCACCCCCGAGTCGCCGGCGACCGTCATCTACACCTCGGGCACCACGGGCCGCCCCCGGGGCTGCGTCCTCACCCACGCCAACTTCATGGCCGAGGCCGACAACGTCGTCCGCCGCTACGAGCAGGTCTTCCGCTCCCGCCCCGGCGAGCAGGCGGCCACGCTCCTCTTCCTCCCCCTCGCCCATGTCTTCGGCCGCATGGTGCAGGTCGCCGCGGTGCGCGGCCGGGTCAAGCTGGGCCATCAGTCCCAGCCGTCCGCACCGGCCCTGCGGGCCGACCTCGGCGCCTTCCGGCCGACGTTCGTGCTCGCCGTCCCCCGCGTCTTCGAGGCCGTCTTCGAGGCGGCCCGGCGCGCGGCGGAGCTGGAGGGCAAGGGGAAGCCGTTCGAGAAGGCGGTGGACGTGGCGGTGCGCTACGCCGGGGCGATGGAGGAGCGGGCCTTCGGCACGGGCGCGGGCCCCGGCACCGCCCTGCGGGTCCAGCACCAGGTCTTCGACCGGCTCGTCTACGCCAGGCTCCGGGAGATGCTCGGCGGGCGGGTGCGGTACGCGATGTCGGGCGGCTCGGCGATGGAGCGCCGGCTGGGGCTGTTCTTCGCGGGCGCGGGCGTCACCGTCTTCGAGGGCTACGGGCTGACGGAGACCAGCGGCGCCGCCGTCGCCAACCCTCCCGAGCGCACCCGCTTCGGCACGGTGGGCCTGCCCGTGCCGGGCACGACCGTGCGGGTCGCCGACGACGGCGAGGTCTGGCTGCGCGGCGGCCAGGTCTTCGCCGGCTATCTGGGCGACCGGCGGGGCACCGACGCCGTGCTGCGGGACGGCTGGCTGGCCACCGGCGACCTGGGGCGGCTGGACGAGGACGGCTATCTGACGATCACCGGCCGGAAGGGGGAGACGCTGGTGACCTCGGGCGGCGCGAGCGTCTCGCCGGCGGTCCTGGAGGAGCGGGTTCGGGCGCATCCCCTGGTCGAGAGGTGTCTGGTCGTCGGGGACGCCCGCCCGTACGTGGCCGCGCTCGTCACCCTCGACCCCGGGGCGCTGGCGCACTGGCTGGCGATGCGCGGCAGGCCTCGGACGGCCGCACCCGAACTGGTGAACGATCCGGACTTGGAGGCCGAGATCGGGCGGGCCGTGCTGGAGGCGAACGCCCTCGTGCCGCAGGACGGCTCGATACGCGCCTTCCGCATCCTGGCCGGGCACTTCACCGAGGAGCTGGGACTGCTGACGGCCACCCACAAGCTCCGGCGGAAGGCCATCGAGAAGGCCTACGCACGGGAGGTCGAGGCGCTCTACGGCAAGTAGATGGATGTACTGGGAATGCACAGTGGGGGATCCGGGTTGTTCCCGGGAGCAAGGTCACCTCGAGGAAGTAAGGATCGATCACTCGTGAGCAACCTCCCGTCCATCACGCTCAACAACGGCGTCGTGATGCCGCAGCTCGGTTTCGGCGTGTGGCAGGTACCCGACGACGAGGCGACGGCCACGGTCGCGACCGCTCTCGAAGCGGGCTACCGCAGCATCGACACGGCCGCCATCTACGAGAACGAGGTGGGTACGGGCAAGGCGCTGGCCTCCTCGGGCATCGCGCGGGAAGAGCTGTTCGTCACCACGAAGATGTGGAACAGCGCCACCGAGACCTGGACCCGCGAGGGCGTCCTGCGCGAGTTCGACGCCTCGCTGGACCGTCTGGGCCTGGACTACGTGGACCTCTACCTCATCCACTGGCCCCGGGCCATGCGCGATGACTACGTCACCGTCTACCGCACCCTCGTCGAGATCGCGGCCGAGGGCCGCGCCAAGGCCATCGGCGTCTCCAACTTCAAGCGCCCGCAGCTCGAGCGCGTGATCGCCGACACCTCCGTCGTCCCGGCGGTCAACCAGATCGAGCTCCACCCGAACTTCCCGCAGGCCGAGCTGCGTGCCTTCCACGCCGAGCAGGGCATCGCCACCGAGGCGTGGTCCCCGCTCGGCCAGGGCCGCGGCCTGCTCGAGGACGCCACGCTCGCCCGCGTCGCGGCCAAGCACGGCAAGTCCCCCGCCCAGGTCGTGCTGCGCTGGCACCTGCAGCTGGGCAACGTGGCCATCCCCAAGTCGGCGACCCCCTCCCGCATCCGGGAGAACATCGACCTGGCCGGCTTCGAGCTGGACGCCGACGACCTCACGGCGATCGCGGGCCTGGACACCGGCACCCGCGTGGGCCCGGACCCGGACGACTTCGACTGGAACTGACCCGCCCCGCCGGCGGCCACGCCGGCCCGGTGGTGACGAAGGCCCCGGGGCAGCCGCCCCGGGGCCTTCGCCCTCAGTGCGCGCCGTGCCCGGAGGCGACCGCCTCGACGCGGCGGGCCAGTTCCACGTCCAGGCCGGTGATCTTTCCGCCCACGCTGTGGGTGTTCACGGCGAGGCTGACGGTGTTGTAGCCGAGGGTCAGGTCGGAGTGGTGGTTCAACTCCTCCTGGATCTGCGCGACATGGATCACCATGGCCGCCGCCTGGAAGTGCCCGTCGAAGGAGTAGCGGCGGGTGATCCGCTCGCCGTCGGTGCTCCAGCCGGGCAGTTCCCTCAGGCGGTCCTCCACGTCCTGCTGCGAGAGCGGTTCGACTGCCATCACGCACCCCTTCCTCTTGTCACGGCCGGCCGATGACGCCTGTGCACGCAAGCGTCCCATGGGGCGGGGGCGCTTTCGCGCCATTGTGCGGCCGGTGGCGCGGGCGAGTCCACGGCGGCCTTCCGGGGTACGGGGGACGCTCTTATGCTCCTGCGCCGAACATGACATGTTACCGGCGGTAGGGGGCTGTGGTCATGGCGCACGGCACGGGCAGCAGCACACGCAGAGGGTTCATCGGCGGCGCCACGGCCGTCGCGGCGACGGCCGCGCTCGGCACCACGCCGGCCCAGGCGGCACCCCGGCCCGCCCGGCGCCCGGGCGCCCGCTCCGGCGGGCGCGAGGTCGCCGTCCTCGGCGGCGGCGTCGCCGGACTGACCGCCGCGCACGAACTCGCCGAGCGCGGCTTCAAGGTGACGGTGTACGAGCGCAAGTCCGCCCTCGGCGGCAAGGCGCGCAGCATGGACGTACCGGGCAGCGCCAGGGGCGGCCGCAAGCCGCTGCCCGGCGAGCACGGCTTCCGCTTCATCCCCGGCTTCTACCGGAACCTGCCGGACACGCTCCGCCGCATCCCCTTCCCCGGCAACGCCAACGGCTGCCACGACAACCTCGTGCCGTCCACCGAGGTGATGCTGGCCCGCACGGGCGGCCTCGAGGACATCCGCATCCCGTTCGCCGGCATCGGCAAGCCGCCGCCCGTCCTGACCCCGGACGTCTTCCTGCGCATGCTCACGGCCTTCTTCGAGACCTTCGCGAAGCTGCCCGCCCATGAGATCGCCTACTTCGCCGGCAGGCTGCTGGTCTGGTTCACCAGCGGCGAGCGGCGCCGCACGCGGGAGTGGGAACGCGTGCCGTGGTTCGAGTTCACCAAGGCCGCGCGGATGTCGGCGAACTACCGGCAGCTGCTGGCCGTCGGCATCACCCGCAACATCGTCGCCACCAAGGCCGAGGTGGCCAGTACCAAGACCGTCGCCACCTGCATCGAGGCGTTCCTCTTCAACGCGCTGGGCCGGGGCGCCGACGGCGAGCCCGACCGCGTGCTCAACGCCCCCACCAACGAGGCGTGGATCGATCCGTGGGTGACCCATCTGCGTTCCCTGGGCGTGGAGTTCCATCTCGGCCGGTGCGTACGGGATCTGCGGCTCGAGGGCGGCCGGATCACCGGGGCCGTGCTCGAGGACGCCGGCGGCGCCCGGCGGACGGCCGCCGCCGACCACTTCGTCTCGGCCATGCCGGTCGAGCACGCCCGGACGACCTGGAACGCCGGCGTCCGGGCGGCGGACCCCGGCCTCGCGCGCTGCGACCGGCTGGAGACCGACTGGATGACGGGCATCCAGTTCTATCTCACCGAGCCGACGCCCATCCTCCACGGCCACGTCAACCACATCGACTCCCCCTGGTCGATCACCTCCGTGAGCCAGGCGCAGTACTGGTCCGGCCGCGACTTCCGGCGCGACTACGGCGACGGCACGGTCGCGGACTGCCTGTCGGTGGACGTCTCCGAATGGGACCGGCCCGGCATCCTCTACGGCAGGACGGCCAAGCGGTGCACCCGCGAGGAGGTCGCCCGCGAGGTGTGGGCGCAGATGAAGGCGGGCCTCAACGACACCGGCCGTACGGTCCTGAGGGACGCGGTGCTGCACTCGTGGTTCCTGGACCCGGCGGTGGAACTCGGCGGCTCCCACGCCACCAACGACGAGCAGCTCCTCATCCACCCCACCGGCACCTGGTTCAACCGCCCCCAGGCGCGCACCGCCATCCCCAACCTCTTCCTCGCCGGGGACTACGTGGCCGTGGACATCGACCTGGCCACCATGGAGGGCGCCAACGCCTCCGCCCGCGCGGCGGTCAACGCGCTGCTGGACGCCACCGGCTCCTCGGCCGGGCGCTGCGCGATCACTCCCCTCTACCGCGCCCCGGAGTTCGAACCGCTGCGGCGCCAGGACGACCTCCGCCACCGCCTGGGCCTGCGCAACGCCTTCGACCTGGGATAGCCCGCCCGAGCGCGAGAAGGCCTTTCTTGACCGATCGTTCCAGATAGGACTAGGGTCCTGTTCGTGGCCAGGACCAAGGAATTCGACCCGGACGCCGCGCTGCAGGCAGCCCTCGAGCTGTTCTGGCGGCGCGGCTACGAGGCGACGTCGATGGCGGATCTCGTGGCGCACCTCGGGATCGCGCGGGCGAGCCTGTACGCCACGTTCGGCAGCAAGCACGAGCTCTACCTCAAGGCGCTGGAGCGCTACGGCGAGCAGCAGGGGCCGGTCGTCACCGAGGAGCTCTCGGCGCCGGGGCCGGCGCTGCCCGCCGTGCGGGCGCTGGTGCGGCGCTTCACGGACGAGGCGTCCCGCGACGCGCTGCGGCGCGGGTGCTTCGTCACCAACACGGCCGTGGAGCTCGCCGCGCACGACGCGGACTCCGCACGCCGGGTCGAGGCGGCCTGGGGCACCCTGGAGGGCGCGCTGACCTCGGCGCTGACCAGGGCCAGGGCCCAGGGTGAGCTCGCCGCCGACCGCGACGTGGTCGCACTCGCCCGCATGCTGCTGGTCTTCCTGCAGGGCCTACGGGTGATCGGCAAGACCGGCCCGGACGCGGACCTGATGCGGGACGCGGCCGAGCAGGCACTGACCCTGCTGGACTGACCGTCCGGCGGCCCGGCGGCCCGGGCTTCGTCGTACCCGAATTCAAGACCGATCGTTCTCTTACTCTCCCCGCTCCCCGCTCGCGCGGTGCGGCACACCCGAGGAGTCATCGACATGAGCGCACGTTTCACCGGCAGGACCGTCCTCGTCACCGGCGGCGGCACCGGCATCGGGCAGGCCATCGCCCTCGCCTTCGCCCGTGAAGGCGCCGCCGTGGTGGTCGCCGGCCGCCGGGAGGCGCCGCTGAAGGAGACCGTGGGCCTCATCGAGGCCGAGGGCGGCCGGGCGGCCGCGGTCACCGCCGACGTGACGCGGGCCGGGGAGGTGGCGGCCATGGTCGAGGCGACCGTGGCCCGCTTCGGCGGACTGGACGTGGCCGTCAACAACGTCGGCATGCTCGCCCGGCCGGCGAAGGTCGCCGACATCCCCGAGGAGGACTGGCACGCCACCCTGGCCACCAACCTCACGGGCGTCTGGCTGTCGATGAAGCACGAGATCGCCCACATGCGGGAGAACGGCGGCGGGGCCATCGTGAACATCTCGTCCAACCTCGGCTCGCACAAGCGCCTGGCGAACCTGGGCGCGTACGCGACCAGCAAGGCCGCCGTCTCCGTGCTCACCCGCAGCGCCGCCCTGGACCACATCGGCGAGGGGGTGCGGATCAACGCCGTCAGCCCCGGCCCCGTGGAGACCCCGATGTCCAGCCGCCCCGGGGAGTCGGCGACGGAGAAGTCCGAGCGGATGACCCGCGACGTCCCGCTGGGCCGCGCGGGCACTCCCGCCGAGATCGCCGCAGCCGTCCTCCACCTCGCCTCGGACGAGGCGGGCTACGCCGTCGGCACCGAGCTGGTGCTCGACGGCGGTGTCACGGCCTGACGGTCAGCCCACGAGCTCCGGCTCGTCCGCGCTCTCGCGCCCGGTCGCCTGCCGCTCCTGCTCCTGCTGCTCCTGCTGCTTCGCGGGGCGGCGGGCCACCATCCACACGTAGACGATGATCCCTGCGAAGAGGAAGAGCACGCCCTGGTAGACCGCCGCGTAACCGGCGCCCGCCACCAGCCAGAAGGAGAAGGCGAACCCGCCGAGGGCGAGCACCAGGTCACGGGTCATCCGGCCCGCGTGGATCTTCTCGCGTTGCCCGCTCAGCAGGAAGTACACCTGCGCGGCGGTGGCCAGCAGGTAGGGCACGGTGGCGGAGAAGGTGGTGATCAGGACGAGGATCTCGAAGACCCCGCCGACACCCGCCGTGTAGTTGATGATCGTCAGCGCCGAGGCCAGCACCGCGGCGGCGATGACGCCGGCCGTCGGCACGCCGCGCCGCTTCTTGCCGAAGACGGCGGGGAACAGCCCGTCCTGGGCCGCCGCGTAGGGCATCTGCGCGCTCATCAGGGTCCAGCCGTTGAGCGCTCCGGTAATGGAGATCACGGCGGCAAGGGCGATCAGGGTGCCGCCCCAGTGACCGCCGAACATCGCGTCGACGGCGTCGGAGAACGGCGCGGTGGAGTCCACCAGCTTGTCGTGCGCGACGGTGCCGAAGACGGCGAGCGTGCCCAGCAGGTAGACCACGGCCGCGCCGATCGTGCCGACGACGCTGGCGATCCCGACGTTGCGCTCGGGGTCGCGGACCTCGCCCGCGCTGATCGCGGCCGACTCCACGCCGACGTAGCTGTAGAGCAGGATCGCGGCGGAGGCGGTCAGGCCGCCCGTCCAGTCGCCGCCGCCGACGGTGAAGGGGCCGAGGTTGGCCGGGTCGAAGAAGAAGAGGCCGACGACCGCCACGAACAGCATCGGCAGGAACTTCAGCACCGTGGAGACCAGCTGCACGACGCCCACCCAGCGGGTGCCGGCGAGGTTCGCCAGCGCGGGCAGCCACAGCAGGGCCAGGGCCAGGACCAGGTCCAGCTCCTTGGACCCGGAGCCGGTCAGCACATGGAGGTAGCCGACGCCGGCGACCGCGAGGGCGGCGTTGCTCACCCAGGTCATCGTCCAGTACGACCATGCCGACAGGAACCCGGCGAAGTCACCGAAGGCCTCCCGTGCATAGACATACGGACCACCGGTGCGCGGGAAGCGCCCGGCGAGCCGGCCGAAGACGAGAGCGAGGGCGATCGCGCCGACCGTCAGCACGACGAAGGCGAGCAGGCTCACCGTGCCGTACGGGGCGACCGAGGCGGGCAGCATGAAGATGCCGCCGCCGATGATGTTCCCCATGACCAGGGTGATGGCGGTGGGGAGGCCGAAACGGCGTGAGGGTGTGCCGTCGGTGTCGTGCATGGGGTGGTTGCACCTCTCGTGCTGGGCAGGTCGCCGATTCTCGGGCGACGGCGCACACCTCTGCAAGAGCACAGGTATGTGCGACAGCACATATTGACCGGCGCCCTCCGCGCCGCCAAATTAGATTTTTTTGTCCCGCGCAGCCCGCCCACCGACCGCAAAAGGTTGCGCGATCACGGCTCGGGGCCGCGATTCGTCCACTGGGCCCTCATCAAGCGGAATCAGGGGGACCGGAGGCTGCGCGGCCGGATTTGCGGACGCCGACACGCGGCGGACGGCCGGGGGGACGGCGCGCGGGCGCTGTCAGAGGGTGGGGTCGAGGTCGGAGTCATAGGTGCCCGAGCCCCGGCAGTGGTTGCACTGCGCGGCTCGGTGGACGGTCTCCGCCGGGCCCGTGAAGGGGTCCGTGCCGGGGCTGTAGGCCAGCGCCCGCGTCACATATCCGGCGCCGTGGCACCACTGGCAGGTCCTGCCGTGCGGTTCCGGCTCGGGCGGGTACTTGTCATCACTCACCGGGTCGCTCACCGGCTCCCAGCGTAGACCTCGGCGACGCCCGCGCGGCCTCCACGGCCGATGTCACCCGATCGGGGGATGACGAGCCTGCGCCCGGCCCCTTCCACGGGTTCGGAGCGCTCGGCGGAGAACTCGATCCCCGGGAATTCCCCGTGCGTTCCGCCCGCCGGCCGCGGCGGGCGGGGAGTTTATCGCGACGGGCGGCGCCGCGCACACTCTGCCATCATGAGAGAAGGCCCGCACGAAAGGGGCCCGAATATGACGGCAGCCCTCGGCCCGGCCATGAGGAGCCGGCCCTTTCATCGCATAGGTCTCGCCGCCGAGCACCTTTCCCCGGAGAATCCCGACGGCTCGGAGGTCAGGGTCGCGCTGGCCCCCGCCGCCGTGTCGGCGCTGGTCCGGCACGGGTGCGCGGTCGCCGTCGAGCGGGGCGCGGGGGAGGCGATGGGGCTGTCCGACGCCCTGTACACGGCGGCCGGCGCCACCGTCGAAACGCGCGACGCCCTTTATCGCGACAAGGACCTGGTCATCAAGCTCAAAGGCCCGGCCCATCACGACCTCGCCCGTATGGACCCGGGTTCCACTCTGTTCTGCATGGCGCATCCGCTGTCCATACCGGAAAGGGTGGAGGTGGCGAACGCGTGCGGGGTGAATATCGTCGCGATGGAGCTGATCCGGGAATGCCCGGAGGTTCTCACGGATTCCTATGTCCGCAGCCGCCTGGCCATGCGCGACCTCCTCGCGGCCGTGCGCGGGCACGCCGCCGGGGACCTCTCCGTCGCCCTGATCGGGTTCTCCGACGACGCCTTCGGAGGCCTCCAGTACGCCGCGCGCCGCCGGCCCCGGTCCCTGCGCGTGCTGCGGTCCCGGCCCGCCGCGCCCGCCACGGTCACGGTGGGCTTCGGCGAGCTGGAGGAGGCCGCCGCCCGGATCGCCGCCGCGCGCGTGGCCGCGTACCGCGACCGGCGGCCGCCGCGCCCCTACGGCCGGCGGCGCATCCACTGCCTGCACGAGACCGGCCGCGCCGGCGCCCGCTTCGGGATCGACCTGGCGCTCCGGAACGGGCACGGGCCACAGGCGCCCGACGACCTCAGGGTCTGCCTCCTCGGCTACGGCAACGTCGCCTTCGGCGCCCTCGACGAGTGCGTCCGGCACGGCGTGCGGGAGATCGACGTCCTCACCAAGCGGGCCACGCGCCGCCCCCACCTGCTCCGGTACCTGCGCTCCAGCGACCTCGTGATCAACGGTGCCGAGCAGCCGCCCGCCGTCCGCGGCACCCGCTATCTCGTCACCGACGACGACCTGCGGTCCGTCCTGCGGCCCGGCACGGTCGTCGTCGACCTCGTCGGGGGCTGCGCCACCAACCGGACGGCTGTCGAGCCCATCGTCGAGTCCACCCATCCCTCCCGGCCCTGCGTCGTCCGGCACGGCGTGTACCTGGCCTCCGTCTGGGGCTGGCCGCTGCTGGGGTTCGCCAGGGAGTCGGCGGAGCGCTACAGCCGCCAGATCACCGACGTACTGCTGGCCGACGAGCGGCTGATCGACGGCCTGGCGGGCGCCACCGCGGGCATCCTGCGGGCGCTGGTGGCGGGGCCGGCGCTGGGCCTGCGGCCCTCTTCCCAGCCCATGGCACTCAGTGCCACACTCTGAGGATGATCAAGCGATCGACCAGTGCCACGGAGCACGCCTGGGCGGCGCTCGGTGGAGATCCGGCCCTCGCGGCCGCCGTCGGCCACCACGGCCCTCCGGCCGTCCTCGCGGCCCGGCTCCCGGTGCGGGAGGCGGCCCGGTCGGCCGTGGCCGTCGCCTCGCTCGCCGCGGCCGAGCTGGTCGCCGCGCGCCGTGGCGGCGGCCCGGTCCCGGCCGTACGCGTCGACGACGGCGCCGTGGCGACGGCGTTCGTCAGCGAGCGCCACCTGCGGGTCGAGGGCCGGGCGGCCACCGCCTTCGCGCCGCTGTCCCGCTTCTGGCACACCGCGACCGGCCCGCTGCGCACCCACGCCAACTACCCCCACCACCGCGCCCGTCTGCTCGCCGCGCTCGGCGTGCCGGACGACGGCGACGAGGCCGCCCTCACCTCCCGGGTGGCCGCCGCGCTCGCCGCCCGCGACGCCCTCGGGGCCGAGGAGGACATCTGCGCGGCGGGCGGCATCGCCGCCGCCGTGCGCACCCCCGCCGAGTGGGCCGCCCATCCCCAGGGCGCCGCCGTCGCCCGGCACCCGCTGCTGACGCTGGAGCGCCTGGCGGACGGGCCCCCGCGCAGGCCGGCCGAGGCGCCCGCCGGGCGGCCCGCCGAGGGACTGCGCGTCCTGGACCTCACCCGCGTCACCGCCGGGCCCGTCGCCACCCGCACCCTCGCCCTGCTCGGCGCGGACGTGCTGCGGATCGACTCCCCCACCCTGCCCGAGCTCCCCGAGGCCCATGACGACACGGGCTTCGGCAAGCGGTCGGCCACCCTCGACCTGGCCCGCGCGGCCGACCGGGCCGTCTTCGAGGAGTTGCTGGCGGCCGCCGACGTCGTGGTGACCGGCTACCGCCCCGGCGCCCTCGACCGTCACGGGCTGTCCCCGCACGCCCTGGCCGAGCGCCGGCCGGGCCTGGTCGTCGGGCAGTTGAGCGCCTGGGGCGCGTACGGCCCGTGGGGCGGTCGGCGCGGGTTCGACAGCGTCGTGCAGGCCGCCTGCGGCATCGCCGTCACCGAGGCCGGGCCGGACGGCCTGCCCGGCGCCCTGCCCGCGCAGGCCCTGGACCACTGCACCGGCTATCTGCTCGCGGCGGCCGTGCTGCGCGCCGTGACCGCTTCGCACACGATGGGCGGCGCCCGCCTGGCGCGGCTCGCCCTCGCGCAGACCGCGGCATGGCTGACCCGGGACGTCGTCCCCGACGAGGACGGCGGGGGCGGCGAGGACGGCGGGGTGGACGCGTACGAGCCGGCCGCGTGGCTGGCCGAGCGGGACGGGCCGCGCGGCCGGGTGCGGTACGCGCTGCCGCCTGTGGCCTTCGACGGCGGGCCGCGCGACTGGGACCGGCCGCCGAAGCCGCTGGGCGCGGACGCCCCGGCATGGAAGCGGTAAGGGTCATTCCCCGTCTCCCGCGCGACCGTTCACGGGGCGACCGCGCGGGGAAGCATTCGTCGACCGCGCGGACGCGCCGGTCATCGAGGGGGGCGCCGGGCGTACGGCGGCCCGTACGAGGAGCTGAGTCGCCATGGCCACCACCATCCGCCGCACCGTCCTGACCCTGCCCGCCGCTCCCCTGGGGCCCGAGAACCCGCTGCCGCCGCTGGCCGTGTTCCCCGACGTCCACCGCCCGGGCTCGGGCGGGCTCGAGGACTTCCCCGCCGAGATGGCCCGGCAGATGCGCTACGCGCCGCTGCGCTCCCTGCTGCCCGTGCGCCGCCGCGACGACTACTCCCGCGAGCGCGTCCCCACGGACCTCGACGCGATCGTCATCGAGAACGACCTCCTGCGCGCCACCGTCCTGCCCTCGCTCGGCGGCCGCGTGCACTCCCTCGAGGACAAGGCGTCCGGCCGCTCCCTCCTCTACAGCAACCCCGTTCTCCAGCCCGCCGGTTTCGCGCTCAACGGCGCCTGGTTCTCCGGCGGCATCGAGTGGAACATTGGTGCCACCGGCCACGGCCCGCTGTCCGTCGCCCCGCTGCACGCCGCCCGCGTGCCGGCGCCCGACGGCGGCGAGATGCTGCGGCTGTGGGAGTGGGAGCGGCTGCGCGACCTGCCCTTCCAGGTCGACCTGTGGCTGCCCGACGGCTCCGCCTTCCTCTACGCGGGCGTGCGCGTGCGCAACCCGCACGACCGTCCCGCCCCGGTGTACTGGTGGTCCAACACCGCCGTCCGCGAGGAGCCGGGCCTGCGCGTCCTGGTGCCGGCGGAGTCCGCCTGGCACTTCGGCTACGAGCGCTCCCTGCGCCGGGTCCCCGTGCCCTCGGCGGACGGCGCCGACAGCTCCTACCCGCTCGCCGGCGACCGGCACGCCGACCACTTCTACGACCTCCCCGACGGCGAGCGCCGCTGGATCGCCGCGCTCGGCGAGGACGGCCGCGGGCTCGTCCAGACCTCCACCGACCTCCTGCGCGGACGCAAGCTGTTCGTGTGGGGCACGAGCCCGGCCGGCCGCCGGCAGCAGGAGTGGCTCACCGAGCCGGGCACCGGCGGCTATGCCGAGATCCAGGCGGGGCTGGCGCGCACCCAGCTGGAGCACGTCCCGCTGGAGGCCGGCGGGGAGTTCGCCTGGCTGGAGGCGTACGGGCCGCTGGCCGCCGACCCGGCCCGGACGCACGGCGCCGACTGGCGGGCGGCGCGCGCCGAGGTCGCGGACCGGCTGGGGGCGGCGCTGCCGCGGGCCGAGGTGGACGCGGCGTTCGCCGCCTGGCGGCCGTACGCCGACCACGAGCCCAAGGAGCTGCTGGCCGCCGGGTCGGGCTGGGGCGCGCTCGAGGCGGAGCGCGGCGGCCTCGAGCTGCCGGGGACGCCGTTCCCGGCGGCGACGCTGGGCGAGGAACAGCGGCCGTGGCAGGAGCTGTTGCGCACCGGCGCGCTCACCGAGCGCGGCCCGGTGCCGGGCCCCTCGCTCGTCTCGCCGCGTTGGCGCGAGCTGCTCGAGGCGGCCGAGCCCGGCCCGTACACCGCCTACCACCTGGGCGTCGCCCAGTGGCACGCCGGGGACCGCTCGCAGGCCGCGCGCAGCTGGGAGCGGGCCCTGCGGGAGGGCCTGACGTGGCCCGCGCTGCGCTGCCTGGCCGCGGCGGACCGCGCGGGCGGCCATCCCGAGCGCGCGGCCGACCGCTACGCGGCCGCGGTGGAGGCGGCGCGCGCGGCGCGGGCGTCCCGCGCGGCGCTGGCCGCGCTGGCGCACGAGGCGGTCACGGCGCTGCTGGCCGCCGGGCGGCCGGACGCGGCGGCCGGCGTGCTGGCGGGAGTGGGTGCGGCCGACCGTGCGCGCGGCCGCTTCCGGCTGCTGGGCGCGCGGGTTCTGCTGGCCCGGGGGGACGCGTCGGCCGCGCGGGCGGTGTTCGACGAGGGGTTCGAGGTCGACGACCTGCGGGAGGGCGAGGCGTCGCTCGCCGAGGTGTGGTGGGCGATCGCCGAGCGGCTCGTGGCCGGGGACGGCCCCGTGACCGAGGCGGTACGGGCGCGGGCCCGCCGGCTGCATCCGCTGCCGGAGCGCTACCACTTCGGGGCCCGGTCCTGATCCGGCGCCGTACGGACCGCACGCGCGGCCCGTACGGCGCGTCGGCTCACGCCGCCTTGCGGTCCACGTACTCGAACACCGATCCGTCCGGGTGCCGGGCCACCAGATTCCGGCCGATGGGCGTCGGCACGGGCCCGGCGATGATGTCGGCCCCCACCGCCTGGAGATCGACGAGCGCCTCGTCGACGTCCGTGACCGCGATCGTCGCCGCGATCTTCCGCAGTACCGACACCTCCGATTCCGGTCCGCTCATGAGGAAGAAGCAGCCGACCGCCGCGACGGAGACCCCGCCCCGCCGGAAGCGCAGCGCCTCGGCCCCCGTCAGTCGTTCGTACACCGCGATGGACGCTTCCAGATCACTGACGCACACCCGTAGCGAAGTCCCCAGAATGTTCATGAAAACCAGGCTAGTTGACCCTGCAGAGCAGTTCGCCGTTCAGCACCGAGAACCACGCGTCCTCGTGACGGCCCCACTCCCGCCAGGCCCGCGCGATCGCTTCCAGGCCCGCCCGGTCCGTGTGTCCTCCCGCGACCGCGAGGCCGGCGAAGGGCGAGGAGAGCGTGCGGTCCGCCCACAGGCCGCTCCACCAGGTGCGTTGCTCCTGCCCCGCGTAGCACCAGGCGCCCGCCGTGGCGGTGACGTCGGTCAGGCCCGCCCGCCGGGCCCAGCCCAGCAGCCGGCTCCCGGCGTCCGGCTCGCCGCCGCCGGCCCGGGCGACGCCCACGTACAGGCGCTGCCAGTCCTCCAGGCCCGGGACGCGCGGGTACCAGGTCATGGCCGTGTAGACCACGTCGCGTACGGCCACGACGCCGCCCGGGCGGCACACGCGGCGCATCTCGCGCAGGGCGGCGACCGGGTCGGCGAGGTACTGGAGCACCTGGTGGGCGTGGACGACGTCGAACGAGCCGTCGGGGAAGTCGAGGGCGCCCGCGTCGCCGACGGCGAAGTCGACGTTGTCGACGCCGCGTTCACGGGCGGCGTCGCGGGCCCGGGCGAGGATGCCGCCGGCCGCGTCGAGGCCGGTCACATGCCCCTGGGGCACCAGGGCCGCCAGGTCGGCGGTGATGCTGCCCGGGCCGCAGCCGATGTCCAGGACGCGGTGGTGGGGCCTGAGCTCGGGCAGCAGGTAGGCGGCCGAGTCGGCGGCCCGGCGCCGGCCGTGGGACCGCACCACGGACTCGTGGTGGCCGTGGATGTACACCTGCTCTTTCCGGTCGTTCCGCGCTTCGGGCATGGTGGTCCCTTCGCTCCGTCATGACGTGGCGCTCCTCACCGTACGCGCGCCGTCTCGTATCGCGAGAGTCCCTTCTCGCCATCCGGGACGCCTCCTCACCCGGCCGCCCGTGTCGGCCCGGCCGCGCGGGCCGTGATCTGCCAAGGTGGACGCAAGACCCCGGGTGAGGTACGGAGGGACGTGCGGATGCAGTGGAATCCCGCGGCGCTCTCCGCTCCCCCGGCCGCCGAGCGCGGACTGCCCGTCCTGCCGGAACTCGCCGGGCGGCTGGCGGAGGCGGCCGCGGACTTCGTCCCCGAGCCGGTCGGCGGCGGGCGGCCCCTGCGCGAGGCCGCGTGCGGCTACTGGTCCCGGCGCGGCCTGCCGTGCGAGCCCGAGCTGGTCGTCGCCGCCCCCGGCGCCCAGCCCCTGCTGCTGGCCCTGTTCGCCTCGGCGGGCGGCGAGGTGCTGCTCACCCGCCCCTGCGCCGCCTCCTACAGCCCGCTCGCCCGCCTGGCCGGGCGGCTGGCCTACCACGTGGGCGTGCCGGCCGAGTGCGGCGGCGTGCCCGACCCGTTCGCGCTGCTGGAGACCGTGCGGCGGATCCGCGCGGAGGGCGGGCGGCCGCGCTTCCTGGTGCTGTCCGTCGCCGACGACACCACCGGCACCGTCGCGCCGCCCGAGATCCTGCACGAGGTCTGCGAGGCGGCGGCCGCCGAGGAACTGACGGTCGTCAGCGACGAGACCTGGCGCGACACCCTCCACGACCCGCACGAGACGGTCTTCGTCAGCCCCGCCGAGATGTACCCCGACCAGGTCGTCGTCCTCACCGACCTCGCCGGCCCCCTCACCCCCGCCGCCTGGCCGGCCGCCGTCGCCCGCTTCCCCGCCGGCGGCGCCGGCCCGGCCCTGCTGGCCCGTGCCACCTCGCTCCTGACGGCCGTACGGGCGGAACTGACCCCGCCCGTCGCCGCCGCCGTGCGCTACGCGCTGGCCGAGCCCGGCCCCGTCCGCGCCCGCACCCGCCGCCACCGCCCGGCTCTACGGACTCCTGGGCACCGCCGTCCGCGAACGGCTGGACGCGGCCGGGGTGCTGTGCCGGCCGCCGCGCACCGGCCCCCACCTCTACGCCGACCTCGGCGAGCAGCGCGACGCCCTGGCCGCCCGCGGCATCACCGACTCCGTCGAGCTGGAGGCCCACCTGAGCGCGGCGCTCGGCCATCCCGTCCCCGGCGGCCACCGCTTCGGCGACGCCCCCGACTCGCTGCGGGTGCGGCTGTCCACGCCGCCGCTGCTCGGCGCCGCCGAGGAGGGGCGGAGGCGCGCCCTCGACGCGCCCGACCCCCTCGCGGATCCGGACGTCGCGCAGGCGTTGTCCACTTTTGGATCGGCGTTCAGTGAACTGGCCGCTTCCTGATCTACCGTCGGTCGGGGAGCGCGCGGCCTCGCCCGCGCCGCCCCCTGAAGGTTCCGGTTCCCCACGAATGGAGCCCCAGATGACCGAACAGACCGAGCGCCCCCTCGCGGAACCGCGTCCCCTCGGCGAGGTCCGCACCTGGCCCCGGTCGTTCACCGACCGCCTCACCGCGCCGCTGCCGGGCGTCAGAGCCGTGGCCCGGCTCGCCCGCGAGGGGCGGCTGCGGCCCGGCGCCGAGTCGCTGCGGGAGCTGGCCGGCCTGCCGGTCGAGCCGGGCCCGCTGCCCGTGGTCGACGCCGCCACCACGGCCCTGACGTGGGCGGGCCATGCGAGCTGGGTCGTCGCCACGGGCGGCCTCACGGTCCTGACCGACCCCGTCTGGTCGCGCCGGATCCTGGGCACCCCGCCCCGGGTGACCCCGGTCGGCGTGCCATGGGAGAACCTGCCCCGCGTCGACGCGGTCGTCATCAGCCACAACCACTACGACCACCTCGACGCCCCCACCCTCAAGCGGCTGCCCCGCGACACCCATCTCCTGCTCCCGGCGGGCCTGGCCGCCTGGGCCCGCCGCCGGGGCTTCACCCGTGTCACCGAGCTGGACTGGTGGGAGGCCGTGGAGCTGCCGGGCCCGGCCGGGCCGGTCCGCTTCGACTTCGTGCCGGCCCACCACTGGAGCAAACGCACCCTGACCGATACCTGCCGCTCGCTGTGGGGCGGCTGGGTGATCACCGCGCCGGGCGGAGGCGGGCGGGTGTACTTCGCGGGCGACTCCGGCTACGGCCACTGGTTCGAGCGCATCGGCGAGCGCTACGCCGGCATCGACCTCGCCCTGCTGCCCATCGGCGCGTACGACCCGCGCTGGATGCTGGGCCCGGTGCACACGGACCCGGAGGAGGCCGTACGGGCGTGCGCCGACCTCGGCGCCCGGGCCATGGCCCCCATGCACTGGTCGACGTTCCTGCTGTCCGCCGAGCCGCCGCTGGAGCCGCTGCGCCGGGTGCGGGCGGCCTGGGAGGCGAGCGGGCGGCCCCGGGGGGACCTGTGGGACCTGCCGGTGGGGGCGTCGCGCGTGCTCACTTGTGCCACGTGAACGTGAAGCGGTTCGCCCCGTGCGAGGTGCACGTCAGATGCGAGGGGAAGCGGCTGGCCCGGGTGTCGACGCCGACCACGCCGGTCGCCTCTTCGTAGGTGAAGTACAGCACCCCCTCCCCCACCACGTGCTCCCCTTCCCGGACCACCAGCCGCACCGCGGCCCCCTCCCTGACCCGGAACACGCGGGCCGCCCCGCCGCCTTCGAGCGCCACGTCGGCGAGGCCGTCGATGCCCTCGTGCCCGGGCAGCAGGCGCAGCGAGCACCCTTCCTCCGGGCCTGCCTCGCGGCGGAGGTCGGCGCCGACCGTGCGCCCCCTGGGCCCGTCCGGGGCGATCACGGCCAGGCTGTGGAAGCCGCCCGCTGCGACCAGTGCGAGGGGCCGGCCCGCCACCGCCGCGAGGATTCCCGACACCTGGGCGTCCCCGTCCTTCCCGGCGGCCAGCAGCTCCCCGTCCAGGGTCACGGCCAGGCTGTGCAGGCTGCCGGCCGCCACGGCGCCGATCCGGCGGCCCTGAGCCTCCCTCACCAGTCCCGAGACCTGGTGGTTGCCGTCCCGGCCCGCCGCCAGCAGCTGCCCGTCGTCGGTCACCGCCAGGCTCTGCAGGGCGGCGGCCGAGACGGCGACGACCTTCTTGTCGCGGGCGGCGGCCAGGATCCCCGACACCTGCCCGTCCTCGTCCCGTCCCGCCGCGATCAGCCGACCGTCCTGGGTCACGGCGAGCGTGTGGAAGTCCCCGGCGGCGACGGCGGCGACCCGCCGCCCCCGGGCGGCCGCCAGGATGCCCGACACCTGGCCGTCCCCGTCGTGCCCCGCCGCGAGGAGCTCGCCCTCGGCGGTCGCCGCCACCGAGTGGACCGTGCCGCCGTCGGCCGCCGTGACCCGCCGGTCCCGGGCCGCCGCGAGGATCCCGGAGACCTGGTCGTTGTGGTCCTTGCCGGCGGCGAGGAGCCGGCCGTCGCGGGTGAGGGCCAGGCTGTGGAAGCTGCCGGCGGCGACCAGGGCGACGGGTTTGCCGCTCGCGGCCGCCACGATGCCCGTCACCTGCCCGTCCTCGTCCATCCCGGCGGCCAGCAGCCGTCCGCCGTCGGTCACCGCGAGGCTGTGGTAGTGGCCGGCGGCGATCGCCCGGACGTACTCGTCCCCGGCCGCCTCGAGGATCCCGGAGACCTGCCCGTGCGCGCCGAGCCCGGCGGCGGCGAGCGGCCCGGCGGTGCGGGGCGACGCCGGATCACCGGGCCGGTCGTCCGCCGGGTCGTCCGACTCCCGCTCGGCAAAGTGCACGGACATGGGCCCTCCTGAATCGCGGCGCGCTGCCCTCCACGCTGGTCGCCGCACCGGGCCCCGGCACGTGCGCTGCGGCCGAACGGGTGACGCCCCCGCCCGGGAGCGCCCCGCGGCGCGCTCCGGTCACGCCCGACGCGTCCCGGTCATGCGCATCGCGTCTCGATCACGTGTACGCACAGGGGCAGCCCGTACGCCGGGTGCGTCGTCTCGCGTTCCGGCCGCATGCCCAGGGTGCGCAGGACCGCCTCGGAGGCGGCGTCGCCCACCGCGTGCACGCCGACCACCCGGGCCAGGCCGCGGTCGCGCAGCGCGAAGTCCAGCACGACGCGCGCCGCCTCGGTGGCCAGCCCCCGCCCCCAGTACGGCCGCCCGAGCCGCCAGCCGATCTCCACGGCGGGCAGGATCTCCGGCAGGAAGTCGGGCACGGTCAGGCCCGCCATGCCGGCCAGCCGGCCGGTTTCCCGGACCTCGACGGCGAACGGCCCCAGGCCGCGTTGCTCCCACTCCCGCTCCCACGCGGCGATGCCGTCCTCGGTCGCGGCCCGGTCGCGCGCGGACCCGTCGCCGACCCAGCGCATCACCTCGGGATCGGCGTTGATGGCCGCCATGGGGGCGACGTCGTCCTCGCGCCAACGGCGCAGCGTCAGTCGGGGCGTTCGCAGGGTGGTCACCATGCCCGCATCCTGCCCCCTTCCCCCGGCCGCATCCCCTGCCGCTCGTACCCCTACCGGTCATACCCCGGTATCACGCGCGAGTGAGCTCTGCGGTGCGACGCGGTCCGGGGTGTGCGCGGAGCACGATCCGCCCATGCATGAACTCATCCGGCGGATCGACTCCGCGACGCCGCCCGGCCGCGACCGGGCCGTGGACGCCCTGCGCGCGTTCGCCATCCTGGGCGTGGTGCTCGGCCACTGGCTGGTGACGGCCCTGGTCGCCGACAGCGGCACGCTGCACGGCGACAGCCCGCTCCGGCACCTGCCCGAACTCACCCCCGCCTCCTGGCTCTTCCAGACCCTGGCCGTCTTCTTCCTGGTCGGCGGGCAGGTGGGCGCGGCCGGTTACCGCTCGGCCCGCGCGCGGGGCACGACGTACGGGCGGTGGCTCGGCGGCCGGCTGACGCGGCTGTTCCGGCCGGTGGCCGCGGTGCTGGCGGTGTGGGCCGTGGTGACGGGCGCGCTGGTGGCGGCGGGCGCCACCGCGGGGACCGTGCACACGCTGGTCAAGCTGGTGCTCTCGCCGCTGTGGTTCCTGCTGGTGTTCTCCGCGCTGACGGCGGCGACGCCCCTGGTCGCCCGGCTGCACCCGCTGTGGCCCCTGGCCGTCGTGCTGTCCGTCGACCTCGCGCGGTTCGCGCTGGGCGGGCCCGGGTGGCTGGGGTGGATCAACGTGGCCGCCGGCTGGCTGGTGCCGTACTGCCTGGGCGCGGCCTGGTCGCGCGGTCGCCTGTCGGGCCGCAGGACGGGCTGGGTGCTGCTGGCCGGCGGGGCCTTCGCCACCGCCGGGCTCGTCCTGTGGGCCGGTTACCCGGCGTCCATGGTCGGGGTGCCCGGCGCCCGGATCTCCAACCTCAACCCTCCCACCCTCGCGGCCGTCGCCTTCGGCCTCGCCCAGTGCGGGGCGGCCCTGCTGCTGCTCGGCCCGCTGCGGCGGGTGCTGCGGCGCCCGGCGGTCTGGGCGGCGGTGGCCCTGGTGAACCTGTCGGCCATGACGATCTTCCTCTGGCACCAGACGGCCATGATGGCCGTCACCGGGCTCACTCTGGCGGCGGGCGCGGACCTGCCCGGGCTGCACACGGTTCCGGACGGTTTCGGCTGGGCGCTCGCGCGGCTGGCCTGGCTGCCGGTGTTCGCGGTGACGCTGCTGGGGTGCTGGGCGGTGTTCCGCCGGTTCGAGCAGGGGCGGTCGCGGGGCGGCAGCACGGTGGTGCGCGAGGGGCGCCCCGCCCCGGTGCCGGTGGCACGGCGTGCCTAGGATGGGCCGGATGAGCATGGGGGGCGCGAAGGCGGGCGCGGAAAAGGTGAGTCGACGGCTGTCGAGGGCCCTGGCGGCGGTGCCGCGCGCCCTGCGCGAGGACCTGTTCACGCTGGCCCGCGACCCGCTGCCGCGCCAGGCGTGGCTGGGCCGGCTGCCGCACGCCCACGTGGTGCTGTTCGCGGTGGCCGTGGGCGTCGCCAATCTCAGCGAGTACGAGCGGGCGATCCAGTGGGCCCCGCTGTTCGTGGAACTGCTCATCGCCGTCCAGGCGTCGGCGGTCGTCCTCGTCATGTCCCGCCCCGTGGCCGCCTGGTGGCTGTCGACCGGCGCGCTCTTCCTGATCGCGTACGCCGGGGACAACCGCGTCGGCCACGACATGCTGTGGCCCTGGAGCATCTCGGGCGTCGCCCTGCAGACCATGCTCCTGTTCCTGCTCGCGCTGCGGGTGCGTCCCCGGGTCGCCGCCGAGGCGCTGGCGATCACCGTGCTGGCCGGCGTGGCCAACATGGAACTCGCGGACCACGACCACAACCAGGTCCTGACCCGGGCCGTCGGCTATCTGGTGGGAGCGGTGGTGGTCGGCGCGTCGCTGCGCACCGGCCGGGTGGCCCGGACGCGGCTGGTCGAGCAGGAGGTGCTCACCACGGAGGAACGCGCCCGGCGCACCCTGCTGGAGGAGCGCAACCGCATCGCCCGCGAGCTGCACGACGTGGTCGCCCACCACATGTCGGTGATCTCCATCCAGGCCCAGGTCGCGCCCCACCTGGTGCGGGACCCCTCCGACGAGCTGAGGGAGAACCTCGCCGGCATCCGGCAGAACGCCCTCGAGGCGCTGACGGAGCTGCGCCAGGTGCTGGGCGTGCTGCGCTCCGAGGACGCCACGGCGGACGGGGCGCGGCACGCGCCGCAGCCCGGCCTGGACCGGCTGGACGAGCTGGTGGACAACGTGCGGGGCGCCGGGGTGACGGTGGAGGTCCGGCGGTCGGGAGAGGTGCGTCCGCTCTCCCCCGGCGTGGAGCTGTCCGCGTTCCGCATCGCGCAGGAGGCCCTCAGCAACGCGATGCGGCACGCGCCCGGCGCGAGCGTGCGGGTGGACGTCGGGTACGGCCCGGCGGCGCTCACGCTCCGCGTCGCCAACACCGCCCCCGCCCGCCCGGCCCGGCCCTCGCCGGGCGCGGGCCACGGCCTGCTGGGGATGCGGGAGCGGGCCGCGATGCTGGGCGGCGACCTGGTCACCGGCCCGGCTCCGGGCGGTGGCTACGAGGTGATGGCCGAACTCCCCACTCCTACGGCAGAGGACGCGCACGCATGACCATCCGGGTGATGATCGCCGACGACCAGATGCTGGTCCGCCAGGGCTTCACGGTCCTGCTGAACGCGGAACCGGACATCGAGGTGGTGGGCCAGGCGGTCAACGGCCTGGAGGCCGTCGACCGGGCCGCCGAACTGGCCCCGGACGTCGTGCTGATGGACATCCGCATGCCCGAGCTGGGCGGCATCGAGGCGACGCGCCGCCTGACGCGGGCGGCCGACGGCGCGGTGAAGGTGCTCGTCCTGACCACCTTCGACCTGGACGAGTACGTCTACGAGGCGCTGCGCGCGGGCGCGTCGGGCTTCCTGCTGAAGGACGCCTCGGCGGAGGAACTCGCCCAGGCGGTCAGGGTGGTGGCGGCCGGTGACGCCCTGCTGGCCCCGAACATCACCAAGCGGCTGATCGCCGAGTTCTCCCGCATGACGGGCACCCCGCGCGCCCCGCTCAAGGACCGCGTGGGCGCCCTGACGGAACGCGAGACCGAGGTGCTGTCCCTGATCGCCCAGGGCCTGTCGAACGGCGAGATAGCCGAGGGGCTGGTGCTGGCCGAGCAGACGGTGAAGACCCATGTGGGGCGGATCCTCATGAAGCTGGGGCTGCGCGACCGCACGCAGGCGGCGGTCTTCGCGTACGAGACGGGCCTGGTCAGGCCCGCGGGCTACTGAAGCCCCCGGGCGCCGAGGCTCAGGCGGCCGACCGGGCGCTCCGGTCGTCCAGGGCGGTGTGGAGCCAGTCGTGGCAGGCCCCGGCGGTCGGCCGTGACGGGCCGGTCAGCTCGGCGGTGAGCTGCCAGTACCGGTCGATGCGGGGCTCGGTGGCGAGCATCCGGCCGAGCCCGCGGCGGAAGGCGGGGGTGTCCTTGGCGCCGCTGGCACGGGCGTGGGCGTCGACGAAGCAGTCGAGGGCCTCGCCCTCGTGGGGCGGCCGGTGCGCCGTCAGGTGCGGCGCGGCCAGGGCGAACGCCTCGACGAGACCGTCGTAGAGCACGGCGGGACGGTAGCCGGTGTCTGGCCGGTGGACGACGGGCTGGCAGCCGGTGGTACCGCCGAGGCAGTCGCCGGTGACGAAGGCGTGCAGGCGGGCGAAGGCCAGCACCTGGGCCGGGCTCGGATCGTCGGGAGGCTGCGGAACGGACCGTTCCAGGACGGCGGAGAGCACCCGGGCCGGGAGCCTCGGGGGCAGCCAGCACCGCCAGAAACGCGCCAGCGCGGCCGTGCTGGGCGGGCTGCTCACGGCGCCGACCAGGCGCAGCCGTTCGGCGCGTTCGTGCGGGGCGCAGTCCTGGATCAGCCGGAGGGCGGCCTCCCGCCAGCGCAGGGCGGCCAGGTGCGAGCCGACCTCGCGCAGCCGGTCCGCGACGACGTCCTCCAGCGCGTCCTCCCGGTCCAGGATCCGGTTCACGTCCGTCACCGGCACGTCCAGGGCGCGCAGGGAGCGGATCAGGCGCAGCCGGTCGAGGGCCTCGGGGCCGTAGCGGCGGTGGCCGCCGGCGCTGCGGCGGCCCTCGGGCAGCAGGCCGCCGTCGGAGTAGAAGCGGACGGTCTTGACCGTGACGCCCGCGCGCTCGGCGAGCTCCCCGATGCTCCACATGCCGTCAGGTGACACGACTTGAACCTCCCCCAGCAGGAGTTCCTACCGTACCCACGAGCGCGGACGGCCGGTCGGGCCGCCCCCGCGGACTTGGCGAGCGAGGAGACGTTGATGACGGCATTCATCCTGGTGGCGGGCCTCCACACGGGCGGCTGGGTGTGGCAGGACGTGGCCGGCCGGCTGCGGGAGTCGGGGGCCGAGGCCCATCCGGTGACGCTCACGGGCATGGGTGACGCCCACCGCCCGGCCGGGCCGGGCACGGACCTGGAGACGCACATCGAGGACGTGGTGCGGGTGATCGACGAGGTGGACGCGGACGAGGTGGTGATGGTCGGTCACTGCTACGGCGTCCACCCCGCGCTCGGCGCCGCCGGCCGGCGCCCGGAGCGGATCTCACGGGTCGTCTACGTGGACACGCTCATGCCCCGGGGCGGCGACCCGGCCGTCACGTCGATCCCCGGCCCGACGCCGGCCGGCCGGCTGCTGGGCCGGGACGGCCAGGCCGGGGACGACCGGCCGGTCCCGCCGCCCGCGGTGGAGGAGTGGGAGCGCTGGGGCAGTACCGCCGGCGTCCCCGCCGAGGCGCTCGCGCGGCTGACCGAGCGGGCCGCGCCGCAGCCGGCCGGCACGCTCACCCAGCCGCTCCGGCTGCCGGAGGCGGCCTTCGGGCTGCCGACGACCGGCGTCCTGTGCACGGGCAACGGCTCGAGCATCGAGACGGTCGAGTCCCTGGTGCGGCTCGGCGATCCCCGTCTGCAGGCGCTCGCCCACCCCAGGGTGGGCTTCTTCGAACTCCACACCGGGCACTGGCCGATGCTCTCCGTCCCCGACGAGCTGGCCGGCGTGCTGCTCCGGGCCGCGGCGGGAGAGGGGCACCGGCTGGCGGCGACGGCGTGCGAGCCGCCCGCCCACCAGCGGCCCTTCCTCATCGACGTGCCCGAGCGGCCGCGTGAGCGGACGGGACACGTCGATCTGTACCTGCCCGACGCCGACGGCCCCAGCCCGGCGGTGGTGTTCGTCCATGGCGGCCCGCTCCCGGCCGGCGTGGAGCCGACACCGCGCGACTGGCCGTCCTTCGTCGGCTACGGCCGGTACACGGCGAGCCTGGGAGCGGTCGGTGTGACCCTGGACCACCGGCTGCACGACATCACCGACTACGAGCGCGCCGCCGAGGACGTCGCCGCGGCGGTCGAGCTCGTCCGGGCCGATCCGCGCGTCGACGCGGACCGCGTCGCGCTGTGGTTCTTCTCCGGCGGCGGGCCGCTGTCGGCGGACTGGCTCTCCGCGCCCCCGCCGTGGCTGCGCTGCGTGGCGGCGACGTACCCCATCCTCGCGCCGCTGCCGAACTGGGGCATGGGCGACTCCCGCTTCCGTCCGGCGGCGGCCCTGCCCGCCGCGGGCCGCCTGCCGGTCGTACTGACCCGGGTGGAGCTGGAGCGCCCGGAGATCGCGGCGACGGTCGAGGAGTTCCTGGCCGCCGCCACGGCCTGCGCCGCCGACGTCGAGGTGATCGACGTGCCGCTCGGCCACCACGGCTTCGAGACGCTCGACCACACCGACGCGGCACGCCACGCCCTGGACCATGCGGTGCGCTCCGTGCTGGCGCACCTGGAGGGCTAGCGCGCGGCGGCCACCGCTATGGCGGCCGCGTAGCCCGGGCCCGCGTCGACGTCGGTCAGGGTCCAGCCGGGCGGCGCGGCCGGGGCCGGGCCGGCGCCGACGTAGGTGGCCGAGGGGCTTTCGGCGAGGCCCGTGCCCGTGCCCTTGAGGTAGGCCTCCTTGCGGGTCCAGCACCGGGCGAAGGCGGCCGGTCGGGCGTGTTCGGGCAGGACGTCCAGTTCGGCGGTCTCCGTCGGGTGCAGCATCCGCGACACCTCGGCGACGACGGACGGCGGCTGGACCTGCTCCACGTCCGCGCCCACGGGGGTGTCCGAGAAGGCGAAGAGGGCCAGTTCGCCGGCGTGCGAGAGGTTGAAGTGCATCGGGGAGCCGGCGACCGCCGGGCGGCCGTGGGGCTCGCCGCAGCCCGGGCAGGGCTCGCGGGTCAGCTCCACGGCGCCCGGCGGCTGGGCCAGGTAGGCGCCGAGCAGCCGGCGCAGGCCGGCGTGGGAGGCGACGTAGCGGTCGCGGTGCAGGGGGCGTACGAAGCCGGCCGCCCGGGCCCGTTCCGTCGCGTCCAGATCGTCCTGGGGCCAGGGCGCGCCGCCGTCGGGTATGCGCAGCAGCCAGACGTGCGGGGCGCCGCCGCCCGGGCGCCACGGCCCGGGGGGCGTGTCGCGGCCCAGCAGCCGTACGTCCGCGTGGGTCAGCATCTCTCCCCCAGGTACCGGGCCAGGGTCTCGGCGATCGCGTCGACGGGGCCGGGCCGGGTCATCGCGGCGTGCGGGCAGTCCAGGTCACGGTTGATCACATCGCCGCCGACGTACGGGCGCCACGTGTGCCGCGACGGCCGGTCCGCGCCGCCGGGCGCGGCGGCCGTGAAGAAGAGGACGTCGCCGTCGAAGACGCCCGGCCGGTGCCGCCGGGTCAGCCCCGCGTGGTGGACGGCGATACGGGCCATCGCGGCGACCGTCTCCTCCCGCAGCACGGCGGCCGGCATGCCGCTCTCCTCGCGCAGGGCCTCGACGACCTGCCGCCGGGTCACCGGGGCGGCCCCGGCGGGCTCCTCGCCCGCCATCCGCAGCAGGTCCGCGAACGCGTCGGCCTCGGCCGGTACGGGTCCGCCGCGCAGGGCGTCGCCGGGGTAGGAGTCCAGCAGCGCGAGCAGCTCCACCTTCTCGCCGGCCGCCCGCAGCAGTACGGCGACCGCGTGGGCGAGGTTGCCGCCGAAGGACCAGCCCAGCAGCCGGTAGGGGCCGTGCGGGTGGACCTCGCGGATGCGGGCCAGGCAGTCGGCGGCCATCTCCTCGAGGCCGCCGGCGGGCGGCGTGCCGTCGGCGAGGCCGCGCGCCTGGAGCGCGTACACCGGCTGGTCGGCGCCGAGCCGGGCCGCCAGGCCCGCGTAGCACCAGCCCAGGCCCACGGCGGGCGGCAGGACGAACAGCGGGGTGCGCGAGCCGGTGCGGCGCAGCGGCAGCAGGGGGCCGAGCGCGTCGTCCGCCGGGCCGTCGGCGATGCGGGCGGCGAGGGCGGCCGGGGTGGGGGCCCGGAAGAGCGTGCCCAGGTCGAGGTCGGCGCCGAGCGCGGCCCGTACGCGGGCGACGAGGCGCGCGGCCAGGAGCGAGTCGCCGCCCAGGTCGAAGAATCCGTCGTCCACGCCGGGCGGCCGCTCGAGGCCGAGCACGTCCGCGAACAACCCGGCGAGGGCCTCCTCCCGGGCGTCGCCCGGGCGGCGGTCGCCGAGGACCGGGGCCGGGGCGGGCAGCGCCGCACGGTCGAGCTTGCCGTTGGGGCCCAGCGGGAAGGCGTCCAGCACCACGACGGCGCTGGGCACCATGGCCTCGGGCAGGCGGGAGGCGAGGGCGGCCCGCAGGGCGCGGGGGTCGAGCGGACCGGCCTCGGCGGCGGCATCCGCCGAGGCCGGAGTCACATGGGCGACCAGGCGGCGGTCGCCGGGGCGGTCCTCGCGGACCGTGACGCACGCGGCGGCGACGCGGGCGTCCCGCGTCAGGGCCGCCTCGATCTCGCCGGGTTCGACGCGCTGGCCGCGCAGCTTGATCTGGCGGTCGGCGCGGCCGGCGTGGTCCAGGGCGCCGTCCTCGCGCCTGCGGGCCAGGTCGCCGGTGCGGTACATGCGGGCGCCGGGCGCCCCGAAGGGGTCGCTGACGAAGCGGGCGGCGGTCAGGTCCGGCCGGCCGAGGTAGCCGGTGGCCAGCTGGGCGCCGGCGATGTACAGCTCGCCGGTGACGCCGGGCGGGCAGGGCTGCAGGGCGGCGTCGAGGACGTACAGCCGGGTGTTCCAGACGGGCCGCCCGATGGGTACGGGGCCGCTCTCGCCGGGCTCGCACCGGTGGTGGGAGACGTCGACGGCCGCCTCGGTGGGCCCGTAGAGGTTGTGCAGCACGGTGCCGGGCAGGGTGGCGTGGAAGCGGTCGGCGAGCGCGCGCGGCAGGGTCTCGCCGCTGGCGAAGACGCGTCGCAGCGGCAGCGGCCCGCCGTCCGCCTCGTCCAGGAACGGCGCGAGCGCGGAGGGCACGAAGTGGGCGGTGGTGACGTCGTGTTCGCGGATGGTGCGGGCCAGGGCCGCCGGGTCGCGGTGCTCGCCGGGCCCGGCGAGCACGAGGGTGGCGCCCTCGCGCAGCGGCCAGAACAGCTCCCACACCGACACGTCGAAGCCGGTGGGCGTCTTGTGCAGGACCCGGTCGCCGGCGGTCAGGCCGTACTCGCCCTGCATCCAGCGCAGCCGGTTGTCGATCGCGGAGTGCGGGACGACGACGCCCTTGGGGCGGCCGGTGGAGCCGGAGGTGTGGATGACGTACGCGGGGTGGTGGGGGGTGAGGGCGCGGCCGGGGTCGGTGGGCAGGTGCCGGTCCAGCTCGGCCGCGAGCGCGGGGTCGTCCAGGAGGACGGCGGGGACGCCGGTGTCCGGCAGGGTCGCGGCGCGCGTGGCGGTGTCCGTCACGACGCACGCCGGGGCGGTGTCCTCGAGGACGAGCGCGAGGCGGGCCGGGGGGTGTTCGACGTCCAGCGGCACATAGGCGCCGCCCGCCTTGAGGACGGCCAGCAGCGCCACGACGAGGTCGGCGGAGCGCGGCAGGGCGACGGCCGCGAGGACTCCGGGGCGCACGCCGAGGACGATGAGGTGACGGGCGAGCCGGTTGGCCCGGGTGTTGAGCTCGGCGTAGGTCCAGCTCCGCCCGTCCGCGACGAGCGCGGTGGCGTGCGGGGTGCGGGCGGCGCGGGCCTCGACGGGGCCGATCAGCGTGGTCGGGGGCAGGGCGGCCGCCGTGTCGTTGAACTCCGTGAGCTCCCGCTCGCGCTCCTCGGCGGTGGCGAGGCCCAGCTCGGACAGCGGCCGGTGCGGGTCGCTGCCGGCGATGCGGGTGAGCAGGTCGAGGAAGCGGCGCTGGTGGGCGGCGACCTCGCCGTCCTCGTACGAGGCGGGGTTGGCGTCGTAGTCGATGCGCAGGCCGGAGCCGTCGGCCCGGTCGTAGATGCCGACGGTCAGGTCGTCGACGGGTCCGCCGGAGAGGTTGTGGGCCTCGCAGGGGGCTCCGGCGAAGGTCAGGCCGTAGTCGAAGGGCATGACGTTGACGAGTGGCCCGACGAGGGCCGTGCCCTCGCCGAGGAGGCCGAGGTCGCGGCGCAGGTCGGCGTAGCGGTAGCGCTGGTGGCGGCGGGCGGTGCGGATGCCGAGGTCGGCCTGGCGGGTGAGCTCGGCGAAGGTGGCGTCGGGGGTGACGGTCAGGCGCAGCGGCAGGACGTTCATCACCATGCCGGGGACGCGCAGGGCGACGGAGCCCATGCGGCCCATCATGGGCAGGCCGAGGACGACGTCCTGCCTGCCGGTGGCACGGGAGAGGTAGAGGGCCTGGGCGGCGAAGAGCACGTCGGGCCAGGTGGCGCGCACGGACGCGGCGAGTTCGCGGAGCCGGGCGGCGGCCTCGGGGCCGAGGTGCGCGGTGTGGCGCACGGTGGTGCGCGAGGGCAGCGCGGCGCGGCCGGAGAGCGTGGGGACGGCGGGGCGGTCGGCCATGTGGCGGCGCCAGTGGTCGCGGTCGCGCTCGTAGGTGGCGGAGTCGCGGTAGGCGGCGTCCTCCTCGACGAGCGCGGCGAGCCGGCCGAAGGGGCTGGGGCCCACGTCGTCGCCGGCGGCGAGGGCGGTGTAGACGTCGGCGACGCGGCGGGCGACGAGGGCGTATCCGTAGCCGTCGAGGACGGCGTGGTGGACGCGGTGGTACCACAGCCAGCGCCGGTCGCCGACGCGCAGGAGGGCGTGGGCGAAGAGGGGACCGCTCGCGAGGTCGAAGGGGACGGCGAGGTCGGCGCGCATCCAGGCCAGGGCGGCGGCGACGGCCGCCTCGGCGTCGCCCTGGTCCCGCAGGTCGGCGGTGTGCAGGGGGAAGCCGTGGCCGGGCGCCTCGACGGGGACGGGCAGTTGGCGGGGCCCGTCGGGGGTGTCCACCAGGCGGACGCGCAGGGCGTCGGCCTCGCCGACCGTGCGGTGCAGGGCCTCGGCGAAGCGCACCGGGTCGACGTCGCCGTGGATGTCGAGGTACTCGGCGGTGTTGAGGGCGGGGCTGCCCGGGTCGAGGGACTGGACGTACCACATGCCCGACTGGGCGCCCGTCAGCGGCAGCCCCCGCGGCCCCGGGGACCGGGTGGGGGTGGTGCCGCCGACGGGCCGGCCCAGTACGGAGACCGTCATGTCCGTGCCCCCAGCAGGGGCGCCCACTGCTCGATGGCCGGCTTCTCGGCGAGGTCGACGAAGGTGACCTCGGTGCCGTGGTCGCGGCGCCAGCGCTCGACGAGGGTCATGATGCGCACGGAGTCGAGGCCGTAGTCCACGAGGTTCTCGTCGTCGGGGATGTCGGCGGGGTCCTCGCCGAGCACGTCGGCGACGTCGGCGCGGATCTGTTCCAGGGTGAGGGCCATGGGGGTTACTTCCCTTCGAGGACGCGGTCGGTGGTGGTGACGACCGCGCACTTGGCGGCCGCCCAGCGCAGCGCCGTCGCATGGTCCTCGGGCGAGAAGTCGGCGACGGCGTCGGCGACGAGGAAGGGCTGGATGTCCCGCATCCACGCGTCGCAGGCGCTCATCATGACACCGATGTGGGCGTAGACCCCGACAATGATCAGCTGGTCGCGGCCGAGCGCCGCCATGCGCTCGGCGAGGTCGGTGCGGACGAAGGCGCTGTACTTCCACTTCGTCAGGACCGTGTCCTCCTCGGCCGGGGCGACGGCGTCCGCGATGGCCTTGGCGCGCGGGTCGTCGGGCAGGCCGGGGCCCCAGAAGTCCTGCTGCAGGCCGCGTTCGGCGGCGCTCTGGCCGCCGGGCTGGGCCGAGTAGACGACGGGCACGCCCAGGCGGGCGCAGTCCTTCTTCAGCCTCGCGACGTTGGCCAGCAGCTCGGTGACGGGGGAGGCGTCCGCCTGGAAGGCGTCGAGGAAGTAGTTCTGCAGGTCGTGGACGAGCAGCACGGCCCGGTCCGGGTCGACGGTCCAGCTCACCCTGTTGGCGGGCAGGTCGGCCTCGGTGGGCATGGCGTAGGGGGTGATGGCGGGGAGCGCCATGGCGGTGTGGTGCCTTTCTGCTACGGCTTGGGGGTGGTGGCGCGGAGCTGGGCGGCGATGGCCGCGCGGAGGTCCTTCTTGGAGACCTTGCCGATGCCGGTCTGCGGGAACGCGGCGACGAACTCGACCCGGTCGGGCACCTTGAAGGCGGCCAGGCCGCGCTCGCGCACGAACTTCTTGACGGCGACGGACTTCACGGGGCCCGCGCCCTCGCGCAGCACGACGTAGGCGCAGGTGCGCTCGCCCAGGTAGTCGTCGGGCATGGAGACGACGGCGACGTCATGGACGGCGGGGTGGGCGAGGATGTGGTTCTCGATCTCCTCGGCGGCGACCTTCTCGCCGCCCCGGTTGATCTGGTCCTTGGCCCGGCCCTCGACCACGATGTGGCCGGTCTCGGTGCGCCGTACGACGTCGCCGGTGCGGTAGAAGCCGTCCGCCGTGAAGGACGCGGCGTTGTGCTCGGGCGCCCGCCAGTAGCCGCGGATGGTGTACGGGCCGCGGGTGAGCAGGTGTCCGGTCTCGCCGGTGGGCAGGTCGTTGTCCTCGTCGTCCACGACGCGGATCTCGTCGTCGGGCGAGATCGGGCGGCCCTGGGTGGTGACGATGGTCTCCTCGGGGTCGTCGAGCCGGGTGTAGTTCACCAAGCCCTCCGCCATGCCGAAGACCTGCTGCAGGGTGCAGCCCAGCGCGGGCCGCACCCGGCGCGCCGCCTCCTCGCTGAACTTGGCGCCGCCCACGAGCAGGACGTCCAGGCTCGACAGGTCGTGGTCGCCTGCGGCCGCGGCCTCGGTCCACACCAGGGCGAGCGGCGGCACCAGGCCGGTGATGGTGACGCCCTCGCGCTCGATGAGGGGGAAGGCGACGTCGGGGCTGGGGCGCGGGGCGAGCACCACGCGGGCGCCGGCGTAGAGGGCGCCGAGGGTGCCGGGGAGCTGAGCGGGAAGTTGTGGGCGGCGGGCAGGGCGCAGAGGTAGACGCTGTTCTCGTCGACGCCGCAGATCTCGTTCGAGCCCCACAGCGAGTAGATGTAGTCGTCGTGGGTGCGCGGGATGAGCTTGGGCACGCCGGTGGAGCCGCCGGAGAGCTGGAGGAAGGCCAGCTCGTGCGGGAGGGGCGGGTCCGGGATCGCGACGGGTTCGGTGGCGATGCCGGCCAGGGCGGTGTGCTCGCCCGGCTCGCCGACGACGAAGACGTGCTTCAGGCCGGGCACCTCGGCGCGGACCTTGTCGGCCAGGACGCGGTAGTCGTAGCCCTCGGCGACGTCGGCCACGACGTAGGCGGCGGCCTCGGTGAAGGCGCAGAAGTGGCGGATCTCGGTCTCGCGGTGCGCGGGCAGCGCGAAGACGGGGAGGGCGCCGATGCGGAACAGGGCGAAGATCACCTCGAAGAACTCGGCGATGTTCGGCAGCTGGACGACCACGCGGTCGCCCTTGCCGATGCCCCGGGCGAGGAAGCCGGCGGCCAGCCGGTCGGCCCGGGCGTCGAGCTCGCCGTACGTCCGGCGTCGGCCGCCGGCGGCGGGGTCGACGACGGCCACCCGGTCCGGGTGCCGCTCGGCGCGTTCGCGCAGCATCCCCCCGAAGGTCTCACCGCGCCACCAGCCCGCCGCGCGGTAGCGCTCGGCGAACTCCGCCGGATAACCCGGCGCGTCGACGGTCGGCTCTGTCACTGGTCTACCCCCACTGCCTGCAGGAACGTCTGGAACTTGGCGCCGGTCTCGGCGGTCTCGGCCTCCGGCGTGGACTGCTCGACCACGCCCGCGCCGGCGAACAGGCTCAGCGTGCGCTCCTCGGCCTCGGCGCAGCGGATGGTGACGACCCATTCGCCGTCGCCGCTGGCGTCGCCCCAGCCCACCATCCCGGTGTAGGCGCCGCGGTCGAAGGGCTCGAGCTCGCCGATGACGTCGCGGGCGGTCGTGGTCGGGTGCCGCACACGGCCGGGGTGGGGTGCAGCGCGCAGGCCAGCTCGAGGGCGGAGACGGCCGGGTCGTCGAGCTCGCCGGTGACGGTCGTCGACAGGTGCCACATGGCGGCGGTGCGTACGAGCGTGGGGCGGGCGGGCACGTCGAGGGTGCGGCAGTAGGGGGCGAGGGCCTCGCGGACGGCGTCCACGACGACGGCGTGCTCGTGCAGGTCCTTGGCGGACTCCAGCAGGGCGGCCGCCCGGCGCACGTCCTCGGCGAGGTCGGCGCTGCGGGGCGTGGAGCCGGCGAGCGGGTTGGCGACGAGGCGGCCGCCGCTGCGGGAGACCAGGAGTTCGGGGCTGGCGCCGAGCAGGGTGCGGCCGGGGCCGGAGGGCAGGGCGAAGGTGTAGCCGGAGGGGTCGCGGCGGGCCAGGCGCTGGAGCAGCCCGGGCAGGTCGAGGTCGCGGTCGGAGGTCAGCCGCAGGCTGCGGGCGAGGACGACCTTGCTGAACTCGCCGCGGCACATGCGGCGTACGGCCTCGGCGACGGCCTCGCCGTACACGCCGGGCTCGGGCACGGGCCGGATGTCCCAGCGGGCGGCGGCGGGGCGGCGGCCGGGAGGGCTATGAGCGGGTCCTGGGCGAGCGGCGGCGCCCAGCGCAGGCTCTCGGGCACGGCGAGCGCGGCGGGGGCGGTGTGGTCGAAGGGCACGGCGCCGACGACGACCGGGGCCGGGTTGCCCGCGAGCAGCTCGGCGTCGAGGGTGCGGGTGACGCGCTCGGCCAGGGGCGCGTCGCCGTGCGGTACCTCGGCGCGTACGCCGTGGGCCAGCAGCGTGCGGGTGGGCGAGGCGAAGAAGCGGGCGCGGCCCGGCTCGTACGCGTCGAGCAGGGCCGTCGCCGCGCCGACGGCGTCCCGGGCGTCGGACGGTCCGACGTCCTGTGCCGAGCGCGCGCCGGGCTCGCTCGGCCGGTCGGCGACGTGGTGAGCGGTAGTCACCTGCTGCTCCGTTCCCCCGGCGGTTCGCACCGGGTGTGGGGTGAAGTTCTTCTCGGCGGCCCGCCCCGGTCGGGGGCGCGGCCGCGCGTGCCGCCTCGCGGCGGCCAGAGGGCCGGGTGGGCTGTGGTCTGCGGGCACCCCGGAAGGGGGCGGGGCGGCGCCGTCCAGGGGCGTGGGGCCGCGGGGCCGGGCCCGGCGAAGCCGCCCGGGGGCGGGTCCTGACGGTCCGCCGGGCGGTAGGCGCCGTGGCCGATGTGCCGTCAGGCGCGCAGGGTGGCGCCCCCGTCGACGTACAGGTCGTGCATCGTGATGTGCCGGGCCCGGTCGGAGACCAGGAAGAGGACGGCGTCGGCGACGTCGGAAGGGTCGGCGATGCGGCCGAGCGGGATGCCGACGCGGTACGTGGCGGGGTCGCCGTCGAGGACGCGGTCGGGGACCTCGTCGCCGGCCCACAGGGCGCGCTGCATCGCGGTGTCGGTGGAGCCGGGCGAGACGACGTTGCAGCGGACTCCGCTGCGCGCGAGCTCGAGCCCGAGGCACTTGGTGAACATGGTGGCGGCGGCCTTGGAGGCCGCGTACGCCGCCATGCTGGTGCGCGGCACCCCGGCGGCGTTGGAGCCGACGGTGACGATGGCCCCGGAGCGGCGCTCGCTCATACGGCGGGCGGCGGCGCGGGAGGTGTTGAAGACGCCGGTGGAGTTCACGGCGAAGGTGCGCTGCCAGTCCTCGTCGCTGATCTCCACGACGGGCGAAGTGCGCAGTACTCCGGCGACGTTGACGAGGATGTCGAGCGGTCCGAGGGTCTTCTCGACCTCCTCGACGACGGCCTCGACGGCGCGGCTGTCGGAGACGTCGGCGGTGTGGTGGGTCACCGCGCCGCCGAATTCCGCTTCGAGCTTCTCGATGCCGTCCGGCGTCGCGTCGAGGGCCGCGACGCGCGCTCCTCGTGCGACAAGGGCGCGGGTCACGGCCTCGCCTATGCCTTGTCCGGCCCCGGTGACCAGCGCGACACGTCCGGCGAGTTCGGACTGCTCCACGGCGGTTTCCCCCATTCCACTTGAATTAAGGTAAGCCTTACCTTACACAACAGACCGCCAGGAAGGGAATTGACGTGCGAGCAAACGTTTGACCGAAGCGTCAATTACCAAAGAGAAGCGGGGAAAACGTCACGGGAAACGGATGTGCAGCATTAGGTTAGGCTAACCTCATGCGACTCGTCGTCGAACAGCTCACCGCCGGCTACCCCGGCCACCCGGTCGTGCACGGCGTGGACCTCACCGTCCCCGAGGGACAGGTCGTCGCCGTCGTCGGCCCCAACGGCTGCGGCAAGTCCACCCTGTTGCGCTCCATCGCCCGGCTGCACCGGCCCGACTCCGGCACGGTCCGCATCGGCGACGCCGACATCTGGGAGCTGGCCCCCCGCAGGGCGGCGCACCGCATCGCCCTCCTCCCCCAGTCCCCGCAGGCGCCCGAGGCCGTGACCGTCGCCGGGCTCGTCCGCTACGGACGCCACCCGCACCAGGGCCTGTTCCGCCAGTGGTCGCGCGACGACGAGCGCGCGGTACGGGCGGCCCTCGAGGCCACCGGCACCGCCGCCCTGGCCTCGCGCCGCCTCGACCAGCTCTCCGGCGGCCAGCGCCAGCGCTGCTGGCTGGCCATGGTCCTCGCCCAGGAGACGCCGATCGTGCTGCTGGACGAGCCGACGAGCGCCCTGGATCTCGGGCACGCCGTCGACGTCCTCGAACTCGTCCGCGAGGTCGCGGCCGCGGGCCGCACGGTGATGATGGTGCTGCACGACCTGGCCAGCGCCGCCCGCTACGCCGACGTCGTCGTCGCCCTGCGCGACGGCCGTATCGTCGCCCACGGCCCGTCCCGCGAGGTCGTCGACGCCGCCCTGGTCCGCGAGCTCTACGGCATCGAGGCGGACGTCCTCGCCGCCCCCGGCGACGGCTCCCCCGTCGTCGTCCCCGCCGCCCGCACGGCGGCGGCCGGCGCCCCCGCGCCCCGGGCGGGCGCGGCCGCCTGACGCCAGGTCAGGCGACCGGGCCCGCGCCGGTCACTTGGCCAGCTCGAGGGCGGGCACGCCCGGCACGTCGATGCCGAAGGTCTGCGCGTACAGCGACAGCTCCGCCTCCAGCGAGCGGACGACGGAGTCGGCGCGCCGGAAGCCGTGGCCCTCGCCTTCGAAGGTGAGATAGGCGTGCGGCACCCCGCGCCCGGCCACCGCCTCCACCAGGCCCTCGCTCTGACGGGGCGGGCAGACCGGGTCCTCGAGCCCCTGCAGCAACAGGAAAGGCACCGCGATCCGGTCCGCGCGGGTGAGCGGCGAGCGGTCGCGATAGCGGTCGGGGACCTCGGCGAACGGGCCGACGAGATACTCCAGGTAGTGCGACTCGAGGTCGTGGGTGCCCCCGTCGAGCCAGCCCATCAGGTCCAGCACGGGATAGGCGATGGTGCCGCACGCGTACAGGTCCGTCGCCACGAGGGAGGCGGCCGTGGTCCAGCCGCCCGCGCTGCCGCCCCGGATCGCCAGCCGGGCCCGGTCGGCCGTCCCCTCGTCCGCCAGCGCCTCGGCCACCGCCGCGCAGTCCTCGACGTCGACGATCCCCCAGCGCCCCCGCAGCCGGTCGCGGTACGCGCGCCCGTAGCCCGTCGAACCGCCGTAGTTGACCTGGGCCACGCCTATGCCCCGGGAGGTGAAGTAGGCGATCTCCAGGTCCAGCACCTGCGGCGACCGGCCGGTGGGGCCGCCGTGCGCCCACACCACGAAGGGCGGCAGCTCGTCGGCGGGCGCCAGGTGGTCCGGGCTGTGCGGCGGGTAGACATGGGCGTGGATCTCCCGCCCGTCCGGGCCGGTGAACGTGCGGATCAGCGGCTCGGGGTAGTACGCGGGGTCCACCGGGTCCACGTGCCGGGCGCCGACCACCCGCGCCCGGCCGGTGCCGGTGTCCAGCTCCACCACCTCGTACGCGGTGCGCGGGCTGGCCGCGACGCCCACCACCCGGCTGCCGCTCGCCGAGACGGTGGCGTTCCACTCCGTCCACGGCCCGGCCGCGTCGACCAGCTCCCCCGTCTCGGGGTCGAGTATGCCCAGCACCATGGCGCCCCGGCCGTGGACGACGGCGACCAGGCCGTTGTCCAGCGGGGCGAACCACCGGGTGCCCGGCCGCCACAGCGCGCCCCCGAACTCCTCCTCGCGCCGGCACAGATCGACGCAGGCTCCGGTGGCAACGTCGACGCGGTGCAGGTTCCACCATCCGGTGCGGTCGGTCACGGCCAGCAGCGAGCCGTCCGCCGCCCACTCCACCTGGGCGACCGCCTCGTCGGGGCCGCCCAGCACCGTGCGTATCCCGGCGAAGGGGCCGTCCTCGCCGACCTCGGCCACCTTCAGCTCCGTGCCCTCCCAGGACATGCGCGGGTGGTCCCAGGCGATCCACGCCGCCCGCCGGCCGTCCGGCGAGAGCCGGGGGCCGGTGAGGAAGCGGTGCCGGTCGTCCGTCAGCTCCCGTACGGCGTCCCGGTCATCGGCGGCGGAGCCGTCCAGCGGCACGGCGGCGAGCACCCGCCGCAGGTCGGTCGGGCCCTCGCCGGTGAACTCCTCCAGCACGCACCACACCTCCCCGCGCCCGGGCGGCAGCACCGGGTCGGCCCAGCGCAGCCCGCCGCCCACCGCCGAGACCGGGGTCAGCGGGCGCGGCGGCGCGCCCGCCGGGTCGTCCGGCTCCCAGGCGTACAGCCGCTGGTCCGCGAAGTGGGCGAAGACCACCAGCGGGCCCCCGCTCTCCCTGGGCACCGCCGCCCAGGGCATCCCGCCGTACTCGAACAGGCGCGAGCGCACGTTCCACGGCGCGGCCAGGGCGGACTCCTCCACGCCGTCGGCGCGGCGGCGCACCAGGGTCATCCGGCCGTCCTCGAGGGGACGGGGCGCGACCCACCACACCTCGTCGCCCACCGCGCCCACGAACTCGGGCCTGCTGTCGTGCGATGCGGCGAGCTCCGCGTGGATCGGGGACCGCCAGGCTCCGTAGGGCGTCGTGGACACCATGGTGTTCATGCCTCCTCGAGACAGTGGTGATGCAGGTCGTCGTTCATGAAGAAGTGGTCGAGCACCCGGACGCCGAAGTGCAGCGCGTCGACGGGCACCTGCTCGTCGACCCCGTGGAAGAAGGCCTGGTAGTCGAAGCCCGGGGGGAGCCTGAGCGGCGAGAAGCCGTAGCCGGCGATGCCCAGGCGGGAGAACTGCTTGGCGTCCGTGCCGCCGGACATGCAGAACGGCACCACCCTCCCCTCCGGGTCGAATCGCTCGAGGGCGGCGCGCATCCGGTCGAACACCGGCCGGTCGACCGGCGCCTGCAGGGCGGGCTCCGCGTGGTAGAACTCCCATTCCACCCCGGGACCGGTCAGCCGGTCCATGGTGGCGCGGAACTCCTCCTCGCCGCCCGGCACCGTCCGGCCGTCGACGAAGGCCTCGGCGTGCCCCGGAACCACATTGATCTTGTAGCCGGCGTCCAGCATCGTCGGGTTGGCGCTGTTGCGCACGGTCGCCGCCACCAGCGCCGCCGCCGTGCCCAGCTTGGCCAGCAACTCGTCCAGGTCGAGGCCGGGGTCGTCGAGGTCCGTCTCGACCTCCTGCACGGCGGCGATCCGGCCGAGGGCGGCCCGTACGGTCGGGGTGAGCCGGACCGGCCACTGGTGGTCGCCGATCCGGGCGACGGCCGCGGCGAGCCGGGTGACGGCGTTGCGCGGGTTGACCTTCGAGCCGTGCCCGGCGGTGCCCCGCGCGGTCAGCCTGACCCAGGCGGAGCCGCGCTCCCCCGCTCCCACCGGGTACAGCCGCAGCCCGCCGTCGGCGTGGAAGGTGTAGGCCCCGGACTCGCCGATGCCCACCGTGCAGCCCTCGAAGAGCGCGGCGTGCTCGTCGGCGAGGTAGCCCGCGCCGGCGAGGGCCTGGTCCTCCTCGTCGGCGGTGAAGGCGAGCACGACGTCGTGCGGCGGCCGCGTCCCGGCCCGGGCCCATGCCCGTACGGTCGCCAGGACCATCGCGTCCATGTTCTTCATGTCGATGGCGCCCCGGCCCCACACCACGCCGTCGCGGACCTCGCCGGAGAAGGGGTGCACGCTCCAGTCGGCCGCCTCGGCGGGCACCACGTCCAGGTGCCCGTGCACCAGCACGGCGTCCGCCGACGGGTCCGTACCGGCGATCCGGGCGACGACGTTGGTCCGCCCGCGCTCCTTCTCCAGCAGGACCGGCTCGAGTCCGGCCTCCGCGAGCCGCTCGGCGACGTACTCGGCGGCGGGCCGCTCCCGGCAGTCCCCGCCGCCGCGGTTGGTGGTGTCGATCCGGATGAGGTCGGAGGTGAACGACACCGCCTCCTCGAGCGCCCGCTCGTCGATCCTGTCACCCATACTGGTCCTCCACCGCCGCCGACACGACGGTCGTGACCGCCTTGAAACAGCGGATCGCTTCGTACATGGTCGACGTGGTGTAGGCGACCCGGCGCTCGCCGATCCGCTCGACTCCGGGCACCACCGTCGCGGCCCCGGCCAGATGCTCGGCGTCGAACTCCAGCTCCATGTCGAACGGCCCGTTCCGCACCGGCTCGTGCCGCACCGCCAGCGCCACGGCGTCCCTCGCCGCGGCCCGGATGTCCGCCGCCGTCCGCGCGGGCGTACGGCACACGGCCGCGTAGCGCGACACGTAGTCCTTCACCGCCACCGAACGCGCGTGGGGCGCATACCCCTTGGCGTCCTCGCACGTCCGGTCGTCGCCGGTCACCAGCACCACCGGCACACCGTATTCGGCGACCACCAGGGAATTGAGCAATCCCTCGCTGGCGCGCGTGCCGCTCACCCGGACGCCCGTGAGGGAGTTGGCCAGATACGTGTGCGCCAGCACTCCCTCCGCGCCCGCCGCGGCGTGGTAACCCACGAACGCGATGCCGTCCACGTCACCGTGCTGCACGCCCTCGACCATGCTCAGCGACTTGTGCTTGCCGGTGAGCATCTCGGCCCGCTCGTCCAGCTTCTCCAGTAGGAGGTTGCGCATGCTCCAGTGCGCCTCGTTGACGAGCACGGCGTCGGCGCCCCCGTCGAAGAACCCGGCGATGGCGGCGTTGACGTCCGAGGTGAACAGGTGGCGGCAGCGCTCCCACTGCGGCGCGCCGGGCAGTACGTCGCCGGGCCAGGTGACGCCGGTGGCGCCCTCCATGTCAGCGGAGATCAGGATCTTCACCATCCACCCGTTCTATCGCAGGCGGGAGGCCGTCCGCACCGGTCCCGACGTCAGTTGCCGGTATCGGTCACGGGAACGGTCGAAAGGCGGTTCGTCCGGGCTACAACACGGCGCGGCGCCAGTACCGTTTGGTCCGACGCCCTGTCAAGTGCGGACAACCGGCCGGGTGCGGGCCGGAAGCGAGCCGTCCTCGCAGGCCCGCGCTGTGACATGCTCGTGCTCGTGACGAGCGAGTCTGTCGAGTCCGAGAAGGCCGCCGCCGTGCCCGAGGTCGTCGCACTGGCCAAGGTGGTCGCCAAGCTGCGGACGGAGAACGAGCGCCTGGAACGCCTCGTGTCCACCACCGGGGTCCTGGAGCGCGCCAAGGGCGTCGTGATGGCCCGATCGGGCTGTTCCGCGGCCGCCGCCCATGACACCCTGACGCGGCGGGCGAACCTGGCGGGCCGCACGCTGATGGAGGAGTGCTGGACGGTACTCGGCCGGATCCGGTCGCGTTCGCCCGCCCCGCGCCCCGCCCCGCGCACCTCGCCCCCGCCGCCGCGGGCGGGTACGGACGAGCCGCCGGCCTCCCTGGAGCACGCGGCGGTCCTCAGCGCGCTGGGCGAGGCCCTCACCCGGGTCGCCAACCGTCAGGAGCTGGCCCACTGCCTGCGGGAGCACCTGGCCGAGGCGGCCTCCGCGGACGCGGTGATGATCTACAGCGGACCGTCCGACGGCGGACTGGACCTCGTCGGCCACGCCGGACTGCCGGCGTCGGTGGCCGCGCAGTGGCGACGGGTGCCGCCGCTGGCCGGCGTCGCGGCCATAGCGGCCATCCGCGACCGCGAGGCCGTCTGGCTCGAGGACCTCGAGCGGGACAGGGAACGGTATCTGCTGCTCGGCGAGCCGCCCGAGCACTGGCCCTCGCGGGCCTGGGTTCCCGTGGACACCGGCGGCGTGGTCAGGACCGTGATCGGCGTCCTGCGCACCGTGGACGCCCCCTTCACCCCCGCGACCCGGAGCCTGCTGCGCGCGGTGGCCCGGCTGTGCGCGGGACGCCTGAGGGCGTTCGACACGCCCCGCCGGCGCGCGGCCGGCCGGGCGACGGAGCTCGTCCAGGCCACCTTCGACGTCCTCACGGGGCCGGCGATCCTGCTGACGCCGCTGTACGCGCCGTCGGGCGAGGTCGAGGACTTCCGCGTCGACGCCGCCGCGCCCGAGTCGGTGGACGTCGCCGGCCGGCGCGGCCGGCAGCTGGTGGGACTGCGGATCCTCGAGTGCTACCCCACCGTCGCCGGGTCACCGCTGTGGCAGGGCTACCTCGACACGCTCGCCACGGGACGGCCCTACGCCGACGGGCCGTTCGACTACGAGGAGGTCGTCGCCGGAATCCCGCGCACGACCTGCTACTCGGTGCGCGTCGCCCGGCTGGGCGACGGGCTGCTCGTCTCGTGGGTCCGGCACGACGCGGCGGACCGGCGACGCCGGCGGCTCGAGGACGTGCAGCGGCTGGGCAACCTGGGCTGGGCCGAGTGGAACCTGGTCACCGACACCATCACCTGGTCGCCCCAGGTCTACACCATCTTCGACCGCGACCCCGCCCTCGGCCCGCTGACCCTCGAGGACCTCCCCGACCGCCTGCTGCCCGAGGACGTACCCGCCCTCGCCCGGGCGACGCGGCAGCTGCTCGACGAGGGGCGGCCCGTCGACCGGCCGTTCCGCATCACGACGGCGTCCGGCGTGCGGCACCTGCGCGTCGTGGCGGAGGCCGTCCTCGACGCCGACGGCTCCCCGGTGGAGGTCCACGGCTTCTTCCAGGACCTCACCGCGCAGCGGAGCGCGGAGCTGGCGCTGGTCGAGAGCGAACGGGCGGTCCTGTCGCAACGGGGCGTCCTGGAGACGGAGCGCACGGTCGCCGACCGCCTGCAGCACGCCCTGCTGCCGCTGCCCGAGCAGTCGCTCAAGCTCACCGACCTGCGCGTCGACGTCGCGTACCTGCCGTCCGACGACGGGGTGAACGTGGGCGGCGACTGGTACAGCGCGCTCGAAATGCCCGACGGCACGGTGCTGTTCGCCGTCGGCGACGTGGCCGGGCACGGCATCGACGCCGTGGCCTCGATGGCCCAGCTGCGCTTCACCGCGAAGGGCATGGTCATCACCGGATCGTCCCTGACCGGCGCACTGGACCGGCTCAACGCGCTGCTCCTGCACACCGCCCAGGCGCACAGCACCACGGCCACGATGGTCCTCGCCCGCTACGACCCGAAGGACCGGAGCCTGACCTGGGCCCAGGCGGGGCACCCGCCGCCCCTGCTGCTGCGCGGGGGCCGGGCCGAGTACCTCCGCCACCCCAAGGGCATGCTGCTCGGCGCGGACCCGAAGCCCTCGTACAGCGAGGCGGTGTGCCGGCTGGAGCCGGGCGACCACCTTCTCCTCTACACCGACGGCCTGATCGAAAGGCCCCGTGAGCACATCGACGAGGGCTTCACCCGGCTGGCGGACGCGGCGCTGCGGGAGCTCGGGCGCGGCAGCAGCTCCCTCGCCGCGCTGCTGAACCCGTTGCGCCGCTCGGAGCGGCGGGACGACGTGTGCTTCCTCGACATCCACCTGCCCTCCGACACCGCCCGGACGGACCCGTGAGGCGCGGCCGGGCGGTCAGGCCCGGCTGAGGCGCAGGACGGGGCAGCCCCGCTCGAGGACCTGGGCGACGATGCGCCCGCTCGTGGCCTTGGCCATGCCGGGCAGCACGTCGGGCAGCCGCCCGGCGAGCTCCCGGGCGCCGGGGAGGCCGCGGTGCGGGGCGAAGGCCGGCACGGCCCGCTCCCGGGCGCCGTCCGGCAGCCGGGCCGCGTCCGTGGCCAGCACGAGCATCCGCTCCGGTCCGGGGCCGGACAGCGGGTAGGCCCACCACAGCACCTCCACCCGGCCGCCGGTGCCGCCGCGGTCGGCCCGCGCGCGGCCGGACCGGGCGAAGCCGGGCGCGGGCGGGGCGTCGTGCGCGGCCCGGCCCGTCAGGCCGCCCACCGCCCCGCCCACCGGCATGAGGTCGGCGGCGGCCCTGCCCACCGCCTCCTCCCCGCGCCGGCCGAAGAGTTCGCCCGCGCCCCCGCTCCAGTGCGTCACCACTCCCCCGGCGTCCACCACGACCACCGCGAGGGAGACCCGGCCGGGCGGCGGCGCGCCCCGCTGCCCGGGTGCCGCGGGATCGGACGTGCCACGGTCCATGGATGTCGCCCCTTCGCCCGCCGACGCGAGTTCTACCGACCGGTACCACCGTAGGGCCCGGCACGGCACGGGCACCCGGCAATCGCCGAACTGCCGCGGCGCGCCGGGCCCGGACTACTGGTCGGCGTGGCCCAGTTGGAGGTCCCGCTCGGTGCGCCCGCCGCCCGCCACCTGCAGCACGGTCGCCACCGGCGGGTAGCCGGCCGCCACGACCGTGTACTCGCCCGCCGACAGGTCGACGAAGCGGAAGGTCCCGTCCGCGCCGGTGATGGTGGAGTCCACCACGTTCCCGGCGGCGTCCAGCAGGGTGACCCGCGCGTCCTCGACGGGCCGCCCGCCGCCGGCCCGTACGGTCCCCCGCAGCACGGCGCCCCCCGCGAGCTCGATGTCCTGCCGGGTCTCGCGGGCCGACTGGACGGTCACCGGCAGCGCGGCGGGCCGGAAGGCGGGGGCGCTGGAGGCGAGGGTGTACTCGCCGGCGATGAGCTCGCCGATGACGTAGCCGCCGTCGTGGCCGGTGCGGGTGGAGGCGACGACCTCGCCGTGCACGTTGGTCAGGGTGACCAGCGCCTCGCGCACGGGCGTGCCGTCGGCGGTGCGCACGGTTCCGGCCAGCCGGCCGGCGCCGCCGAGGATGACGTCGAGCTCGACGGGCCGCTCGCCGACGGTGACGGTGACGGCCTGCGGCTGGTGGCCGCCGGCGGCCGCGATCAGGACGTACGAGCCGGTGCCGGGCGTGCTCAGCGCGTACCGGCCGTCCTCGCCGCTGGCGCCCCGGCCGATCTGGCGGCCCTGGATGTCGATGAGGGTCAGGGCGGCGCGCGGGACGGTGGTGCCGTCGTGGTGCTGGACGGCGCCGGTCACGGGGATGCCGGCGACGAAGAGCGGGGCGGCCGCGGGCGCGGGTTCGGCCGGTGGCGGAGCGGTGCGCGCGGACGGGATGGCGGGGGCCTCGGGGGCGTTGTGGGTCACCAGTGGTTTCTCTTTCAGCAGGAAGGCGAGCACAAAGCCCACGATGAGCACCGGTACGAGGTAGAGGAAGATCCGCGGCATGGCCTCGGCGTAGGCCCGGACGTAGCCGTCGCGCAGCGCCGGGGGCAGGGCGTGCACCAGCCGCGGGGTGAGGGCGTCCGGGGCCGGCAGCCCGGCGCGGGGCGGGAGTTCGGCGGCGAGGGCGGCGGAGAGGCGGTGCGCGAAGAGGGTGCCGAAGACCGCCGCGCCGAGGGAACCGCCGATCTGCCGGAAGTAGTTGTGGGCGCTGGTCGCGGTGCCGAGGTCGGCCGGGCGTACGGAGTTCTGCACGGCGAGGACCAGGACGGGCAGCGCGAGGCCGATGCCCACGCCGAGGATGGCCATCCAGAGGCTGTAGACGAGGCGGCCGGTCTGGGCGTCGAGGTGGGAGAGGAGGTACATGCCCTCGGCGGAGAGGGCGCCGCCGAGGATGGGCAGGAGCTTGTAGTGGCCCGTCCGGCTGATGAGCTGGCCCGCGACGAGCGAGGCGACGACGATGCCGCCCATCATGGGCAGCATCAGCAGCCCGGACGCGGTGGCGTCCACGCCGTCGACCATCTGCAGGAAGGTGGGCAGGTAGCTGGCGGCGCCGAAGAGGGCGACCCCGGCGACGGCGCCGACGAGGGCGGTGACGGTGAAGACGGAGTCGCGGAAGAGATGGGGCGGGATGATCGGTTCCGCGGCGAAGTGCTCGACGACGACGAACAGCAGCGCCGTGCCGATCGCGCCGGCGCCGAGCCCGAGGACCGTCCGGGACGTCCACCCGTACTCCGTGCCGCCCCAGGTGGTCAGCAGCACCACGCAGGTGGAGGAGGCCGTCAGCAGCAGCGCGCCCAGGACGTCGAAGCGGGCGCGGCGCGGCGGCCGGGGCAGCTTGAGGCCGACGGCGACGACGGCGAGCGTGAGGAGGCCGAGGGGCACGTTGACGTAGAAGCACCAGCGCCAGGTGGCGTGGTCGGCGCAGTAGCCGCCGAGCAACGGCCCGGCCACGGAGGCGAGTCCGTAGGCGGCGCTGATGACGCCCATGTAGCGGCCGCGTTCACGGGCCGGGACGATGTCGGCGATGATGGCCTGGACGCCGATGAGCAGTCCGCCGGCGCCGATGCCCTGCACGGCGCGGAAGAGGACGAGCTGGTCCATGGTGCGGGACCAGCCGGCGAGGCCGGAGCCGGCGACGAAGACGACGACGGCGAAGAGGAAGACCGTCTTGCGGCCCCAGAGGTCGCCGAGCTTGCCGTGGATCGGCAGGACGACGGTGGAGGTCAGCAGGTAGGCGGTGACGGCCCACGACATCCGTTCCAGGCCGTGCAGTTCGCCCACGATCCTGGGCAGGGCGGTGGCCACGACGGTCTGGTCGAGCGCCGCGAGCAGCAGGGTGAGCATGAGGCCGGCGAAGACCAGCCGCACTCTGGCGGGGCCGGGCGCCGGGAGCCGGTCGGCCGGGGCGGGCGGTGAAGGGGGCAGGGCGAGCGTCCTGTCGCTCTTCTCCATGGTCTCGACGGTGGACCCGCCCACGTACAACTCCCCTCGTCGCGCCTGCGTTGCCGCCCATTTCTCGCATTACGCGACAACGGCCAGCAAGCGCGACGATTGGTGAGGGAGAGCCGAACGCGGCACTTTCTGCCGGTCGGAGGCGGTTTAGGCGCAGCGGTGCGGCGCCGGGAGAACCACTCGAAACGGTGAGCCCGGACCGGGGGTCCGGGCGGCCCCGACGGGTCAGGCGGTGCTCGGCTTCCCCTCGACCTCGGCGGCGAGGCGGGTCAGCACGGCGTCGTAGATGCGCCCGAGGCCCTTGGGGGCGAAGGTCCGCTCGAAGAAGCCGCCGATGCCGGTCGCGCCGGTCCAGGTGGTGGTGACGACGACCTTGGAGCTGCCCTCGCCCGCGGGGGTGACGGTCCAGGTGGTGACCATGGTGGAGTTGCGGTCCTTCTCGACCAGCTGCCCGGTGGAGGGCTCGGAGACCTCGAGCAGGCAGTCGCGGACGCGCTTGCTCGTGGCCTGCAGCTTCCAGTGCACCACGGTGCCCTCGCCGTCCCCGCCCTCGCGCACCTCGTACTCGCTGAAGTGCTCGGGCAGCAGCTTGGCCCGGGTGCCGCTGTAGTCCGCGAGCGCGTCGAAGACGTCCTCCGCGCCCGCCGCGATGATCCGCTCCGTGGTGGCCTCGACCTGGCCCATGGCTTGTTCCTCCGGGACGATGAAGAAATTCGGTGCTTGCCGTACCTGCGTGTGCCGGCCAAGCCAACCACCATCGCCACACCCGCCCAAATCCGGGGTCGCACCTTTTACGTACATACATACGTTCTTCCTCCGGTCGGACCGCGCGCACTAGCGTTCACCCATGACGCGTATCCGGAAGATGACGGAGGCCGACCTCGAGGCGGTGGCCGAGCTCCGGGTGAGCGGCTGGCGGACCGCCTACCCGGGGCTGGTGCCGCGGCGCCATCTGGATGCCATGGACGCCGCGGCCGACGCCGCCCGCCACCGCGAACGCCTGGCGAGCGGCGATGATCCGGCCGCCGACGAGGTCGCCGAGGCGTCCGGCGAGGTCGTGGGGTGGGTCTGCTACGGGCCCTGCCGGGACGGCGACCAGCCCGCCGCCTCGGGCGAGTTGTACGCGCTCTACGTACGCCCGGATCTGATCGGCACCGGGGTCGGCCGCGCCCTGTGGCGGGCGGCGCTCGAGGGCGCGCGGCAGCGCGGATACGCGCGCATGGTGGTGTGGGTGCTGAAGGGCAACGCGCGCGCCCGCCGTTTCTACGAGCGCGCGGGGTGCGCCGCCGACGGCGCTCAGCGGACGGACGACATCGACGGCACGCCCGTGCCGGAGGTGCGCTACGTGCTCGATCCGCTTCCCGCGCCCTGACGTCCGCCGCCCGGGCCGCCGAGCCTGGCCAGGGCCGCGACGGCGGCGGGGCGCAGCCGTTCGTGTTCGCGGGCGGCGACCAGCGCGGCCTCGGCCCGGCGGTCGCCGAGGACGCCCAGGCCCTCGACGCAGGCGCGGGCGACCGGCCAGCAGTGGTCGCGGGCGGCGAGCAGCCGTTCCAGGGTCGAGAGCAGGGCGGGCACGGACTCGGGCGCCCGGAGCTCGGTGAGCAGGCGGACGGGGTACAGGGCGTAGGCCGTGCGCAGCGGGTTGGTGGCCAGCGCGGCGGCGGCGCGGCCCGTGCGCGGGTCGCGCAGGCGGGCCAGGGCGTGGGCGGCGGTGGCGCACCGCACGGGCTCGCGGTAGTTGAGGAGGAGGACGAGCGTCTCGAAGGCCCGCCGGTCGCCCTTGCCGCCGAGGACGAAGGCGGCGATCTCGCGGGCCCACAGCGGCTGTTCGGGGGCCGTCAGGACGCCGGCCAGCGCGTCGCGGGCGGCGCGGGTGTCGGTGCGTACGAGCGCGAGCAGCCTCTCGTACGCCGAGAACTCGGCCGAGGAGACCAGTTCGGCCCGTACCCGCTTCAGCAGCGCGCGGAATTCCTCTTCCATTTCCCGCTCTCCTCCCCGAGTGGCCTGCGCCACATGGTAAGTCGCCCGGCCGCCCCCTGGCGCTCTTGGTTACCGGTGGGTTAATCTCCCCGGCAGGAGCGGCACCCCCGCTCCGACGGCCGGTGACGCGGCCGTGAAGCGCCGGCCTCCTCGCCGGTTCGTCGGTTCGGCACCGAGTACGGCACGGCCCCGGGACAGGGCCCCGCCGGTCGCTCGACTCCCTCTCCGTGGACGCCCCTTACCCGTCCGTGGAAACTCCCAGTCGCCGCCCCTCGCCGGGGCCGCCAACCGCCGACTCCCCCGCGCGCTCCTCGCCCGGGGGACATTCCCTGGAGTTACGCGATGGACCGCATCTCCGCCTCCGAGCCGTCCCCTCCCCGCTCCGCCTCGTCCATCGGGACCGTCGCCGTGATCGGCCTCGGCACCATGGGCACCGGCATCGCCGAAGTGCTCGCCCTCTCCGGCCGTACCGTCGTCGGCATCGACGTCAGCGACGCCGCCGCGCTGCGGGCCGGGGCGGCGCTGGAGGCCGCCACCGCCCGCGCGGTCGAGCGCGGCCGGATCACCGAGGCCGACCGGCGGGCCGCGCTGGGCCGCTTCCGCACGGCCCGCGAACTGAGCGCGGCCGCCGACGCCGACCTGGTGATCGAGGTCGTGCCCGAGGACTACGACCTCAAGCACGAGGTGTTCACCGCCCTCGACGCCGTCGTCCGCCCCACCGCCATCCTCGCGACGGGCACCAACGCGCTGTCGGTGACCCGGCTCGCCGCCGACTCCGCCCGCCCCGAACGCGTCCTGGGCCTGCACTTCTTCAACCCCGCGCCCGCGATGAAGCTCGTCGAGATCGCCTCCTCCGTGCTCACGGCGCCGGACGTGGTCGGCGCCGTCACCGAACTCGCCCACGAGCTGGGCAAGGAGCCGGTGGCGGTGGGCGACCGGCCGGGGTTCGTGGCCGACGGGCTGCTGTTCGGCTATCTGAACCAGGCGGCCGCCATGTACGAGGCGCGCTACGCCACCCGCGAGGACATCGACGCGGCGATGCGACTGGGCTGCGGGCTGCCGATGGGCCCGCTGGCGCTGCTGGACCTGATCGGCATCGACACCGCGCGCACGGTGCTGGAGGCGATGTACGCCGCCTCGCACGACCGGCTGCACGCGCCCGCGCCGGTGCTCGGGCAGCTCACGGCCGCCGGGCTGACCGGCCGTAAGGCGGGCCGCGGCTTCTACACCTACGAGGGCCCGGGCTCCGCCACCGTGGTGCCGGACGCGGACACCCCGCGCCCCGACGGCGACCGGTCGGCGGTCCGCGAGGTGCGGTCGGTCGGGGTCGCGGGCTCGGGGACGATGGCGAGCGGCATCGCCGAGGTGTTCGCCAAGGCCGGGTATCCGGTGGTGCTCGCCGCACGCACGCTTCCGAAGGCGGAGGCGGCCAGGGCGCGCGTGGAGAAGTCGCTGGCGCGCTCGGTGGAGAAGGGCCGGCTGACGGCCGCCGAACGGGACACCGCGCTCGCCCTCGTCACCCCCGCCGGCTCGCTCGACGCGCTGGCGGAAGTGGACCTGGCCGTCGAGGCGGTGGCGGAGGACCTGGAGGTCAAGCGGCAGCTGTTCGCCACGCTGGACAAGATCTGCAAGCCCGGCGCGGTGCTGGCCACCACCACCTCCTCGCTGCCCGTGGTCGCCTGCGCCCGCGCCACCTCGCGGCCGCAGGACGTCATCGGCATGCACTTCTTCAACCCGGCGCCCGCGATGAAGCTCGTCGAGGTCGTCCGTACGGTCCTGACGGCCGACGACGCGCACGCCACCGTCCGCGCGGTGTGCGCACGGGTCCGCAAGCACGCGGTGGACTGCGGCGACCGGGCGGGGTTCATCGTCAACGCGCTGCTGTTCCCCTACCTCAACAACGCCGTGAAGATGGTGGAGGAGCACTACGCGTCGCTGGACGAGATCGACGCGGCGATGAAGCTGGGCGGCGGCTATCCCATGGGCCCCTTCGAGCTGCTGGACGTCGTGGGCCTGGACGTCTCGCTGGCCATCGAGAAGGTGCTGCACCGCGAGTTCCGCGAGCCGGGCCTCGCCCCCGCGCCGCTGCTGGAGCACCTGGTGGCGGCGGGGTGCCTGGGCCGTAAGACCGGGCGCGGCTTCCGCGAGTACGCGAAGGCCTGACCGGGCCGTGCCCGCAGATCAGGCGGGCTGGGGCGGACTGCTCGAACCGGCCGGCAGTCCGCCCCGGCACGCCCATACCACCGCGTGTTACGTTCCCCACATGTCCCAGCCCGCCAAGTCCGCCCGCGCGCCGCGCGGGGCCGCCACCACCGAGTCCCAGGGAGCCGAGGGCCCGAAGGTATCGAACGCCCGGAAGGGGACCGGCCCCGAGAGCGCCGGATCCCGCCGCGCCGCGGCCCAACGACTCACCATGCGCCGCAAACTCGCCGCGGCCGCCATGGAGTTGTTCGCGACCAAGGGCTACGAGGCGACCACCGTCGACGAGATCGCGGCCGCGGCCGGCGTCGCCCGCCGGACGTTCTTCCGCCACTTCCGCTCCAAGGAAGAGGCCATCTTCCCCGACCACGACGACACGCTCGTGCGCGCGGCGGGTGTGCTGGACGCCGCACCGCCGCACGAGAACCCCCTGGACACCGTCTGCCGGGGCATCAAGGAGGTCATGCGGATGTACGCGGCCTCCCCGGCCGTCTCCGTCGAGCGCTACCGCCTGACCCGCGAGGTGCCCGCGCTGCGCGAGCGCGAGATCGCCTCGGTGGCCCGCTACGAGCGGCTGTTCACCCGTTACCTGCTCGGCCACTTCGACGAGCGGGCCCACCACGTGGGCGACGACGACCCGCTGCTCGCCGAGGTCGCCGCCTCCGCGGTGGTCACCGCGCACAACCACGTCCTGCGGCGCTGGCTGCGCAGCGGGGGCGAGGGCGACGTGGAGGCGCAGCTCGACCACGCCTTCGCGATCGTGCGGGAGACGTTCGGCGCGGGCATCGGTTCGGGGCGTACGGGCGCGGAGGGGACACCGCCGGCCTCGGCGCGGACCGAGGGCGAGGTGCTGGTGACGGTGGCCCGTACGGACGCGCCGCTGGACGAGGTCATGCGCGTGATCGAGAAGGCCCTCAAGAAGAAGTAGGCGCCAACAAGTAGCACAACAAGAAGCAGGGCAAAAGCTCTCATATACGGACAACGGCCGCCCCATTGGGGCGGCCGTTGTTGCTCATACGTGCCCTCGAGATGACATCTGAGAGAAATTGTTGGCACCCAGTGTCTTGTCGAGTGGCACGCGGTGCCATACCTTGTGGGTGTCCGGGCGGCCGGCACGCAGACCCAAACCGTCGTGTGCCGGCTGTCCCCACAAGCGATTTGTGCGCCCGGATGCCTGCGTCACCAGGCCCCTCGAGCGCTCACCCGCGCCGCCGAGCACCACCCGAGCACCACCCGCCGAACCGACGGCACCACCGCTTCGCCATCCCCCGACGTTCCCTCAAGCCCGTTCCCCGACGTGCTTCGCCGGAGGCAATCCGTGAACCAGATACTCGACGCCATTCTCGCGTCGGACGCCAGCCCCCAGGACTTCGCCGCCCTGCCGGTCCCCGAGTCGTACCGCGCGGTCACCGTGCACAAGGACGAGGCGGAGATGTTCGCCGGGCTCACCACCCGGGAGAAGGATCCCCGCAAGTCGCTGCACGTGGAGGAGGTGCCGGTGCCCGAACTGGGCCCAGGCGAGGCACTCGTGGCCGTCATGGCCAGCTCCGTGAACTACAACTCGGTCTGGACCTCGATCTTCGAGCCGGTCTCGACCTTCGCCTTCCTCGAGCGCTACGGCAAGCTGTCGCCGCTCGGCAAGCGGCACGACCTGCCGTACCACGTCATCGGCTCCGACCTGGCGGGCGTGGTGCTGCGCACCGGCCCCGGCGTCAACGCCTGGCGGCCCGGCGACGAGGTCGTCGCCCACTGCCTGTCGGTGGAGCTGGAGTCCGCCGACGGGCACAACGACACCATGCTGGACCCGGAGCAGCGGATCTGGGGCTTCGAGACCAACTTCGGCGGCCTGGCGGAGATCGCGCTGGTGAAGTCCAACCAGCTGATGCCCAAGCCCAGGCACCTGAGCTGGGAGGAGGCCGCGGCCCCCGGGCTGGTCAACTCCACCGCCTACCGCCAGTTGGTCTCCCGCAACGGCGCCGGGATGAAGCAGGGCGACAACGTCCTGATCTGGGGCGCGAGCGGCGGACTGGGTTCGTACGCCACGCAGTTCGCGCTCGCCGGCGGGGCGAACCCGATCTGTGTGGTCTCCAGCGAGCAGAAGGCGGAGATCTGCCGCCGGATGGGCGCCGAGGCGATCATCGACCGCAGCGCCGAGGGCTACCGGTTCTGGAAGGACGAGCATCACCAGGACCAGCGCGAGTGGAAGCGGTTCGGCAAGCGCATCCGCGAGCTGACCGGCGGCGAGGACGTGGACATCGTCTTCGAGCACCCGGGCCGCGAGACCTTCGGCGCCTCGGTGTACGTCACCCGCAAGGGCGGCACGATCGTCACCTGCGCCTCGACCTCCGGCTACAACCACGAGTACGACAACCGCTACCTGTGGATGTCCCTCAAGCGCATCGTGGGCTCGCACTTCGCCAACTACCGCGAGGCGTGGGAGGCCAACCGCCTGGTCGCCAAGGGGAAGATCCACCCCACCCTGTCGAAGACCTACGCGCTCGCCGACACCGGCCAGGCCGCGTACGACGTCCACCGCAACCTCCACCAGGGCAAGGTCGGCGTGCTCTGCCTGGCGCCGGAGGAGGGCATGGGGGTGCGCGACCACGAACTGCGCGAGCAGCACCTGGAAGCGATCAACCGATTCCGTAACGTCTGAGATCTGAGAGACGGCCCGATACATGACTGAGCGTCAGAAGGATCGTCCGTGGCTGATGCGGACGTACGCCGGGCACTCCACGGCCGAGGCGTCCAACGAGCTCTACCGGCGCAACCTCGCCAAGGGGCAGACCGGCCTGTCGGTCGCGTTCGACCTCCCGACGCAGACCGGATACGACCCCGACCACGTCCTCGCCCGCGGCGAGGTCGGGCGGGTCGGGGTCCCGGTCTCCCATCTCGGTGACATGCGGCGGCTGTTCCAGGACATCCCGCTGGAGCAGATGAACACCTCCATGACCATCAACGCCACCGCCATGTGGCTGCTGGCCATGTACCAGGTGGTCGCGGAGGAGCAGGGCGCCGACGTCACCAAGCTGCAGGGGACGACGCAGAACGACATCGTCAAGGAGTACCTCTCGCGCGGGACGCACGTCTTCCCGCCGGGCCCCAGCCTGCGGCTGACCACGGACATGATCACCTACACGGTGAACCACATCCCCAAGTGGAACCCCATCAACATCTGCAGCTACCACCTGCAGGAGGCGGGGGCCACCCCGGTCCAGGAGATCTCCTACGCGATGTCCACCGCGATCGCCGTGCTCGACGCGGTGTTCGCCTCCGGACAGGTGCCCGAGGAGCGCCGCGGCGACGTCGTCGCCCGCATCTCGTTCTTCGTCAACGCCGGCGTCCGGTTCATCGAGGAGATGTGCAAGATGCGCGCCTTCGGCCGCATCTGGGAGCACATCACCCGGGAGCGCTACGGCATCGAGAACCCCAAGCAGCGCCGCTTCCGCTACGGCGTCCAGGTCAACTCCCTGGGCCTGACCGAGGCCCAGCCGGAGAACAACGTCCAGCGCATCGTCCTGGAGATGCTGGCCGTCACCCTCTCCAAGGACGCCCGCGCCCGCGCCGTGCAGCTGCCCGCCTGGAACGAGGCGCTGGGCCTGCCCCGCCCCTGGGACCAGCAGTGGTCGCTGCGCATCCAGCAGGTCCTCGCGCACGAGAGCGACCTCCTGGAGTACGAGGACATCTTCGAGGGCTCGCACGTGATCGAGGCCAAGGTCGCCGCCCTGGTCGAGGAGTGCCTGGCCGAGATCGCCCGGATCCAGGAGATGGGCGGGGCGATGGCGGCCGTGGAATCCGGCTACCTCAAGTCGCAGCTGGTCTCCTCGCACGCCGAGCGGCGGGCCCGGATCGAGGCCGGCGAGGAGCGGATCGTCGGCGTCAACTGCTACGAGTCCACCGAGCCCAACCCGCTCACCACCGATCTCGACACCGCCATCATGACCGTCGACCCGGCGGGCGAGGCCCGGGTCGTCGCCGCCCTGCACTCCTGGCGCGACGACCGCGACGAGGGCCGCGCCCAGGAGGCGCTGTCGGACCTGAAGAAGGCCGCGGCGGGCTCGGACAACCTGATGGCCGCCACCCTGGAGTGCGTACGCGCCGGCGTGACGACCGGCGAGTGGTCCTGGGCCCTGCGGGACGTCTTCGGCGAGTTCCGCGCCCCCACGGGCGTCAGCGGCGCCCCGCTGGCCGTGACCGCCGAGGCGGGCACGCCGCTGGCGGCCGTACGCGCCAAGGTCGCCCGCACCGCCGAGGAGCTGGGCACCGGAAGGCTGCGCCTGCTGGTGGGCAAGCCCGGCCTGGACGGGCACTCCAACGGCGCCGAGCAGATCGCCGTACGGGCCCGCGACGCCGGGTTCGAGGTGGTCTACCAGGGCATCCGGCTCACCCCCGAGCAGATCGTCTCGGCGGCCGTCGCCGAGGACGTGCACTGCGTGGGCCTGTCCATCCTCTCCGGCTCGCACGCCGAGCTCGTCCCCGATGTGCTGGCCCGGCTGCGTGCGGCGGGGGCGCGCGACATGCCCGTCATCGTCGGTGGCATCATCCCGTCGGCCGACGCGACCGCCCTGCGGGCGGCCGGAGTGGCCGCGGTCTTCACCCCTAAGGACTTCGGTATCACGGAGATCATCGGCCGTATCGTCGACGAGATCCGCACAGCGAACCAGCTCGACCCCCTGGAGGTCTCCGCATGAGCACGCCCTCTCCCGCCCACCCGTCGCCCGCCACCACCCCGGCCGGAAGTCGCTTCGCTCCTGCACCCGTCAATAGGCTGCGCCCGCGCCGCTCCTGCCTTGCCGTCCCCGGCAGCAACCCCCGCTTCCTGGAGAAGGCCCAGGGGCTCCCCGCCGACCAGGTCTTCCTGGACCTCGAGGACGCGTGTGCGCCGCTGGCCAAGGAGGGCGCCCGGCACACGATCGTCGACGCGCTCAACAACGGCGACTGGACGGGCAAGACCACGGTCGTCCGGGTCAACGACTGGACGACGCACTGGACCTACCGCGACGTGATCACGGTCGTCGAGGGCGCCGGCCCCAACCTCGACTGCATCATGCTGCCCAAGGTGCAGGACGCCCAGCAGGTGATCGCGCTGGACCTGCTGCTGACGCAGATCGAGAAGACCATGGGCTTCGAGGTCGGCCGCATCGGCATCGAGGCGCAGATCGAGAACGCCAAGGGCCTGGTGAACGTCGACGAGATCGCCGCCGCCTCGCCGCGCCTGGAGACGATCATCTTCGGCCCGGCCGACTTCATGGCCTCGATCAACATGAAGTCCCTGGTCGTCGGCGAGCAGCCGCCCGGCTACCCGGCGGACGCCTACCACTACATCCTGATGCGGATCCTGATGGCCGCCCGCGCCCACGACCTGCAGGCCATCGACGGCCCGTACCTGCAGATCAAGAACGTGGACGGCTACAAGGAGGTCGCGGGCCGGGCGGCGGCGCTGGGCTTCGACGGCAAGTGGGTGCTGCACCCGGGCCAGGTGGAGGCCGCCAACGAGGTCTTCTCGCCCTCCCAGGACGACTACGACCACGCCGAGCTGATCCTGGACGCGTACGACTGGTGCACCTCCGAGGCGGGCGGCAAGAAGGGTTCGGCCATGCTCGGCGACGAGATGATCGACGAGGCGAGCCGCAAGATGGCGCTGGTCATCGCCGGCAAGGGGCGGGCGGCCGGGATGACCCGTACGTCCAAGTTCGAGATCCCGGAGGCGTGAGCGCGATGCGATTCGGCCGCACCTTCGAAGAGTTCGCCGTGGGCGACGTCTACAAGCACTGGCCCGGCAAGACGGTCACGGAATACGACGACCACCTCTTCTGCCTGCTGACGATGAACCACCACCCGCTGCACATGGACAGCAATTACGCCGAGAAGACGACGGATTTCGGCCGGAACGTGGTGGTGGGCAACTACATCTACTCCCTGCTGCTGGGCATGTCCGTGCCCGACGTCTCGGGCAAGGCGATCGCCAATCTCGAGGTCGAGTCGCTGAAGCACATCGCGCCGACCTTCCACGGCGACACGATCTACGGCGAGACGAAGGTGCTCGACAAGACGCCCTCGCGGTCGAAGAGCGACCGCGGGATCGTCCACGTCGAGACCATCGGCTACAAGCAGGACGGCACCGTCGTCTGCGTCTTCCGGCGCAAGGTGATGGTCCCCACCGCCACATACGTCAAGGAGCGCGGCGGGGAACAGCCCGGCCGCCCCGAGCCGATCATCCGGGAGAAGTGAGCATGGGCCGCCTGGCGCAGACCGAAGGACTGACGGACGTCCAGCGGGAAATCCTCGCGACCGTCCGTGAATTCGTCGACAAAGAGATCATTCCGGTCGCCACCGAGCTGGAGCACCGCGACGAATACCCCACCCGGATAGTCGAGGGGCTGAAGGAACTCGGCCTGTTCGGCCTGATGATCCCCGAGGAGTACGGCGGGCTGGGTGAGTCTCTTCTCACATACGCGCTGTGCGTCGAGGAGATCGCCCGGGGCTGGATGAGTGTGTCGGGAATCATCAATACGCACTTCATCGTGGCCTACATGCTCAAGCAGCACGGCACCCGGGAACAGAAGGATCATTTCCTGCCGCGGATGGCGGCGGGCGAGGTCCGGGGCGCGTTCTCGATGTCGGAGCCGGGGCTGGGCTCGGATGTGTCGGCCATCACATCCAAGGGTGTGCGGGACGGCGACGACTTCCTGCTGACCGGCCAGAAGATGTGGCTGACCAACGGCGGCTCCTCGACCCTGGTGGCGGTGCTGTGCCGCACGGACGAGGGACACCCCGAGGGGACCGCGCCGCATAAGTCGATGACCACCTTCCTGATCGAGAAGGAGCCCGGATTCGGGCAGGTCAAGCCGGGTCTGACCATCCCCGGCAAGATCGAGAAGATGGGCTACAAGGGCGTCGACACCACCGAACTGATCATGGACGGCCTGCGCGTTCCGGCCGACCGGGTCCTCGGCGGGGCCACCGGCCGCGGCTTCTACCAGATGATGGACGGCGTCGAGGTGGGGCGGGTGAACGTCGCGGCGCGTGGCTGCGGCGTCGCACAGCGTGCCTTCGAACTGGGCGTTTCCTACGCCCAGCAGCGTCACACCTTCGGAAAGGCCATCGCCCAGCATCAGGCCATTCAGTTCAAATTGGCAGAAATGGCTACGAAGGTCGAAGCCGCCCATGCGATGATGGTGAACGCGGCGCGCAAGAAGGACTCGGGTCAGCGCAACGACCTCGAGGCCGGAATGGCCAAATACCTGGCCTCCGAGTACTGCAAGGAGGTCGTCGAGGACGCCTTCCGCATCCACGGCGGCTACGGCTTCTCGAAGGAGTACGAGATCGAGCGTCTCTACCGGGAGGCGCCGATGCTTCTGATCGGTGAAGGTACGGCCGAGATCCAGAAAATGATCATCGGGCGCCGACTGCTCGAGGACTACCGAATCCACGGGTAATTGTCTGATTTAGGGAGATTTGGCGGCTTTACAACAGAGAAGAAGATCACACACTGTCATCACTGTTCGGCCATCGACTGGCCCTGGCGCTTAGCCAGTTGCCACCCGCAACCGATAGCATCCCGGGAAAGCCGCCGTCCCCCGATCGTTCGCGGCACCCTCCGCTACGAAGGTCACCCATGCCCCACAGCTCTTCCTCTGCACCTCGCGTCAGCCTCCGCGGCGTACGCCTCGCGCGCGGAGCATCGCCGTGGCTCCTGCCGACCGTCGCCACCGCCGCGGTCAGCCTCTCCCAGGCCCGCCGTTCCGGCCGCTGGGCGGCGCTGGCCGTGCCCACCACCGCACTCGCGGCGGGCATGCTGTGGTTCTTCCGCGACCCCGATCGCGAGATCGCCCAGGGCCGGGTCATCAGCCCGGCCGACGGCGTGGTGCAGAGCATCATGCCCTGGAAGGACGGACGAACCCGCGTCGCGATCTTCATGAGCCCGCTCAACGTCCACGTCAACCGCGCGCCGATGTCCGGCACGGTGACGTCGGTCGAGCACATCCCCGGCGGGTTCGTTCCGGCTTTCAACAAGGAGAGCGAGAACAACGAGCGCGTCGTCTGGCACTTCGACACCGAGCTCGGTGACATCGAGATGGTCCAGATCGCCGGCGCCGTCGCCCGCCGCATCGTGCCGTACATCGACGCGGACACCAAGGTGGAGCAGGGCGACCGTATCGGCCTGATCCGGTTCGGCTCGCGCGTCGACATCTACCTCCCCGAGGGCGTCGAGGTCGCGGTCGAGGTCGGCCAGGCCACCACGGCAGGGGTGACCCGCATTGACCGCGATTGAGCCGGACACCCAGGCCGCCTGGGTTCCCGAGGCGGACGCCGACGACACGGACGACATGCCGCTGTCCACTCGGCTGTCGATAGCGGACACCCTCACCCTGGGCAACGCGATCTGCGGGTTCATGGCGGTGTACTTCACCACCACCGGCGTCCTCATCCCCCACCTCACGGGGAACGAGGACGGCGGCATGGCCCGCCACAGCGCGGCCACCGCCGTGATACTGATGCTGCTCGCGTCGGTCTTCGACCTCTTCGACGGGCTCGTGGCGCGCAAGCTGCGCAGCTCGGCGATGGGCGCGGAGCTGGACAACCTCTCGGACCTGATCAGCTTCGGCCTGGCCCCCGCGTACTTCGTGGTCGTCTGGGGCATGGTCGCCGACGACGCCCACCAGCGGGTGTCGGCGGTCGCCGCGATCGTGGTCCTGCTGGCCGTGGTGCTGCGGCTCGCCCGCTTCTCCTGCGTCCAGCTGCGGGACGGGATCTTCCAGGGCATGCCGAGCCCCTTCGGCGCGCTGACGGTCGTCTCGATCGTGCTGCTGGAGCTGCCCTTCGTGCCGACGCTGCTCGCGATCATGGGCGTGGCGTGGCTGATGGTCAGCCGGGTCGAGTACCCCAAGCCGCGCGGGCCGCTGGCCGTGGCCATGCTCAGCTGGATCGTGCTCAGCATGGGCCTGCTGGCCGCCTGGGCCTTCGACGCGCCGGGCGGTGAGCTCCTGCTCCAGACGGGCTGCGCCCTGCAGGTCGTCCTCGGTGCGGTGATCCCCCTGTTCGCCACGGCGCGCCGGGTGAACACCTTCCGCGACAACCGTCGCGAGGCACGGGCCGCGCAGCTTCCGTAGCGCTGCGCGCGGCTTCGAACGAACGGCGTGTGGGAGCTCTGAGCTCAGCCGAGGTAGTCGCGCGCGATGGCCTCGGCGGTCAGTTCCAGGAGCGGCCCGGCGTCGGCCATGCACCGCCGAGCGTCCGGCTCGAGATCCGTGAGCGCGTACGCGCGCTCGATGCCCGCACCCGCGAGGGCGGCGGGGCCGAGGGCCAGCCGGCCGCAGACGGCCACCACCGGTGTACCGGACGAGGCCCGGGCCACCCCCACCGGCGCCTTGCCGTGCAGCGTCTGCTCGTCCAGCGAGCCCTCCCCGGTGACGACGAGGTCCGCCTCCGCCAGCGCCTCGCGGAACCCCAGCACCTCGAGCATCACCTCGATGCCCGGCCGGAAGGCCGCTCCCAGCCCGGCCAGGGCGCCGTAGCCCAGGCCGCCCGCCGCCCCGGCTCCGGGCGCCCCGGCGAGCTCTCCGCCGTCCAGCACGCGCGCGTAGTGCGCGAGCGCGGCGTCCAGCACCGCCACGTCCTCGGGCGAGGCGCCCTTCTGCGGCCCGTAGACCGCCGCGGCCCCGCGCGGGCCCGTGAGCGGATTGTCGACGTCGCCGGCGAGCACGAGGGAGGTCCGGGCGAGCCGTGCCTCGAGCGCGGACAGGTCGGCGTGGTGCAGCGCCGCGAGGGCCGCACCGCCCGGCGCCAGGGTTCTCCCCCGCGCGTCGGTCAGCCGCGCCCCGAGCGCGGTGAGCATGCCCGCTCCGCCGTCGGTGGTGGCGCTGCCGCCGACCCCCAGCACGATGGTGCGCGCCCCGGCGTCCAGCGCGGCCAGCAGCAGTTCCCCGGTGCCCCGCGTGGTGGCCGTGAGCGGCGCGAAGGCGCCGTCCGGCAGGAGCCGCAGCCCCGAGGCCTCGGCCATCTCCACGACGGCGGTGCCGTCGGCGCCGCGCAGCGCGTACGCCGCGTCCACCGGTTCCCCCAGCGGGCCGGTCACCCGCGCCGCGCGCCGATCGAACCCGGCGGCCAGCGCGGCCGCGACCGTGCCGTCCCCGCCGTCCGCGACGGGCAGCGCGGTCACGGCCGTGCCCGGCGCGGCGCGCCGCAGTCCGGCGCCCATGTGCCGGGCGACCTCGAGTGCCGTCAAGGACCCCTTGAACTTGTCCGGGGCCACCAGTACGCGTCGCCGGCGTGTCGTATCCGCCACCGTGCCTCCCCTCACCTCTGCCACCTCTGCGTCGAGCCGCCGTGACCCTACCCGGGGGACTGTCGTCGCGCCCATGCCCCGGAGGCGGCGTGCCACCCCGGCCGAACCGGTCGTTCCCGGCCATAGTGGGGCGTCATGAGCACCGAGAGCACTGATGTGCGCACGCCGAAGGACGAGCCGCCGGACATGCCGCTGGTCGTCATCGGCGGGGCCGCGGTCCTGGCGGTGGTCGCATGGGCGGCGCTGGGCAAGCATTCGTTCGACCGTGTGTCGACGACGGCCCTGAGCTGGGTGCTGTCCAATTTCGCCTGGCTCTTCGTGATCGCGGCGGACGCCTTCCTGGTGCTGTGCGTGGTGATCGCCGTCAGCCGTTTCGGGCGGATCAGGCTCGGTGCGGACGACTCCGCTCCGGAGTTCGGCAATCTCGCGTGGATCGCGATGATGTTCAGCGCCGGCATGGGCATCGGCCTGATGTTCTACGGGGTCGGGGAGCCGCTGCAGCACTTCGTCGTCCCGCCCCCGGGCAGCGGCGTGCCCCGGCAGCCCCGCCGCCGCCCGTACGGCCCTGGAGTACTCCTTCTTCCACTGGACCCTGCACCCCTGGGCGATCTACGGCATGGCGGGCCTCGCGCTGGCCTACGCGGGCTTCCGCAAGGGCCGTGGCAACCGCCTCAGCTCCGTGTTCGTCCCGCTGCTCGGCGAGGAGCGGGCGGCCGGCTGGCCCGGCCGGGCCATCGACCTGCTGGCCGTCTTCGCCACGGTCTTCGGCACCGCGACCAGCCTGGGCCTGGGCGCCCTGCAGGTCTCCAAGGGCCTGAACATCACCACCGGCGTCCAGGACTCCACCGCCCTGGAGCTGATCATCATCGTCTCGCTGTCGGCGGCGTTCGTGCTCTCGGCCTTCTCGGGGCTGCACAAGGGCGTGAAATGGCTGAGCACCCTCAACATCGCGCTGGCCGCCTGCCTGATGCTCTTCGTCTTCCTCCTCGGCCCGACGGTCTTCGTCCTCAACACCATCCCGGCGGCCACCGGCGGCTACCTCCACGACCTCATGGTCATGGCCACCCGCACCGGGGCGTTCACCGACTCCGCGTGGCTGGGCGCGTGGACGGTCTTCTACTGGGCGTGGTGGCTGTCCTGGGCCCCGTTCGTCGGCACGTTCATCGCCCGTATCTCCCACGGCCGGACGATCCGCGAGTTCCTCATCGGCGTCCTGCTGGTGCCCAGCGGGGCGACGGTGGTGTGGTTCTGCGTGATGGGCGGCAGCGCGCTGCGGCTGGACATGACCGGGACCGCCGACATGGCGGGGACCGTCCGGGAGGGCGCGGAGGCGTCGCTGTTCGCGCTGCTGGACACCCTGCCGCTGGCCACGCTCACCTCGTGGATCGCGATGGCGCTGGTGATGACGTACTTCATCACCAGCGCCGACTCCGCGTCGCTGGTGATGGGATCCCTCTCCAGCCGGGGCGCGCTGCACCCGCGCACCTGGCTGGTGGTGGTGTGGGGCGTGCTGATGGCGGCGGTGGCGGCCGTGCTGCTGGTGGCGGGCGGCCTGAAGTCGCTGCAGTCGGCGACGATCCTGGTAGCCCTGCCGTTCGTGCTGGTGATGCTCGCCCTGTGCTGGTCGCTGCTGACGGAGCTGCGGACCGACCCGGGGGCGGGCCCGGCCCGGCACCACGCCCTGCACGGGCTGGGGGACGCGCTGCGCACGATGGTCGGCGACGCGCTGACCGAACACGGCCCCGTCCGCCACCCCCGGCTGCGCCGGGTCGCGGAGAGCGCGCGGGAGCGGGGCGAGGACACCGGCGAGGGCTAGGGCCCGTGCCGAACCATCGGACTAGAACAGGCGCCCGGCGTCGGCCGGCTCGCCGCCGCCCTCGAAGGCCAGCAGCTGCCGCTTGCGGTCCAGGCCGCCGCCGTAGCCGGTGAGGCTGCCGTTGGCGCCGATGACGCGGTGGCAGGGGACGATGATGCTGATGGGGTTCTTGCCGTTCGCCAGGCCGACCGCTCGGGAGGCGCTCGGGGAGCCGATGCGGGCGGCGAGCTCGCCGTAGCTGATCGTCTCGCCGTAGGGGATCCGTCGCAGCTCGTCCCAGACCCGCTGCTGGAACGGCGTGCCCTCCAGGCGGAGCGGGAGGTCGAAGTCGGTCGCCTCGCCCGCGAAGTAGGCGGTGAGCTGCCGGACCGCCTCCGGGAACGGCCCGCCGTCGTCCCGCGCCCCGAAGGTCTCCTCGGGCGGCTGGTGGCGATGGCCGAGCATGTACAGGCCGCACAGCACGCCGTCGGCGGCGACGAGGGTCAGCGGCCCGTAGGGGCTGTCGACGACGGTGTGGACACGGGTGGAGTCGGTGCGCATGGTTCCAGGATGATGCCTGGGGGCGGCATGCGGCTGGCGGATTTCGGACATCGTCCCTGCCGTCACTTCGCCGCCGTCCCGCCCCGGTACTTCACGACCGTCACGCCTCCCGCAGCCGTCGCCAGACCGCCTTCGCCGCGTGGTGCCCGGACATCCCGTGCACCCCCGGCCCGGGCGGCGTGGCGGACGAGCACAGGAACACGGCGGGATGCGCCGTGGCGTACGGCACGCGCGCCAGCTTGGGCCGGATCAGCAGCCGCAGCCCCGCGACGGAGCCGGTGGCGATGTCCCCGCCGATGTAGTTGGGGTTGCGCGCGGCGAGCTCCGGCGGCCCGGCCGTGGCCCGCGCCAGGACGCGGTCGCGGAAGCCCGGCGCGAAGCGCTCGATCTGCCGCTCGATGACCTCGGTGGCGTCGCCCTCCCAGGCGCTCGGCACATGTCCGTAGACCCAGAAGGTGTGCTTGCCCTCCGGGGCCCGGGTGGGGTCCACGACGCCGGGCTGGGAGGTGATGAGGAAGGGCACGGACGGGTCGTGGCCGGCGGTGGCGGCGTCCAGGGCGGCGCCGATCTCCTCGTAGGTGGGGCCGATGTGGATCGTGCCGGCCCGGCGCGCGGGTTCGGCGGTCCAGGGCACCGGGCCGTCCAGCGCGTAGTCGATCTTGAATACGCCGGGGCCGTAGCGGAAGTGCTCGTAGGCGTTGCCCAGGCCGGCGATGCGGGCGAGCGCGGTCGGCGAGGTGTCGAAGACGAAGGCGCGGGCGGGCGGCAGGTCGTCGAGGTGCTTGACCTCGAAGCCGGTGTGGATCGTGCCGCCGAGCTCGCGCAGGTACGAGGCGAGGGCGTCGGCGATGGCCTGCGAGCCGCCGCGCGGGACGGGCCAGCCGCACTCGTGGGCGGCGAGGGCGAACATCATCGCCATGCCGCCGAGCCCGAAGCCGCCGAGCGGCGCGATGCCGTGGGCGGCCAGCCCCGCGAACAGGGCCCGGGCCTTGGCGTCCCGGAAGCGCGTCCTCGTCAGCAGGGCGGCCGACTGGGCGGCCACCAGGCCGAAGCGCGCGTACGTGACGGGGTCGGCCGGCAGCCCGTCCCACTGGGTGCGCAGGAAGTCCGCGGCGAGGGTGTCCCACTTGCCGTGGAAGGGCGCCACGAGCCGGCGGTAGGCGCCCGCGTCGCGCGGGCCGAGCGAGGCGGCCGTCTCGCCGACGCGCCGCGAGAGAACCGCGGCCGTGCCGTCGGGGAAGGGGTGGGCCATCGGCAGGCCGGGGTGGAGCCACCGCAGGCCGTGCCGGTCCAGCGGCATGGCGGCGAACGCGGGCGAGCGCACGGCGAGGGGATGCACGGCGGAGCACGGGTCGTGGCGGAAGCCGGGGAGGGTCAGCTCCTCGGTGCGGGCGCCGCCGCCGATGGCGTCGGCGGCCTCGAACACCTCGACCGTCAGGCCGCGGCGGGCCAGTTCCACCGCGGCGGTCAGCCCGTTGGGCCCCGCTCCCACGACGACCGCGTCGAGCATGGTGGCCACCGGACGGCTCCCCTCGTCGCCTCACGACCCGCCGGACGCCCCGTCAGGTCAGCCGGCGGATGCCAGCAGGCCCAGGATATGCCGCAGCGTCGGCTCGTCCCGCGCCGCGCTGAACGGCAGGGTGTTGCCGCCCGCGATACGGAAGGGCTCGCCGGCGAGCGTCCCGCTCGCGCCGCCCGCCTCGGCGACCAGCAGCAGCCCGGCGGCGTGATCCCAAGGGTTCTCCCAGGAAAAAGCCAGCCCGTCCAGCCGACCCTGGGCCACGTGCAGGTATTCCAGGCCCGCCGAGCCGCAGGGGCGCGGAGCGATGCCCTCCGTCAGCAGCGCCGCCAGGACGCGCTTCTCCTCGTCGGTGGTGAAGTCGTAGTGCGATATGGCCACTTCCAGATCGCGGCCCGGCTCGGGCGAGCCGCAGCGCAGCGGCTCACCGTTGAGCGTCGCCCCGCCGCCGCGGCGGGCGATCGCCATCTGGTCCATGGCGGGGGCGTACGTCCAGGAGGCGAGCAGCTCGCCTCGGTGCGCGAGGCAGACCAGGGTGGCGAAGCCGGCGTCGCCGTTCACGAACTGCCGGGTGCCGTCGACCGGGTCGACGATCCACACCGGGTCCTCGCCGCGCAGCGCGCGCAGCACGCCCGGGTCCGCGTAGACGGCCTCCTCGCCGACGACGGCCGAGCCGGGCAGCAGGGCGGTGAGCGCGGCCGTCAAGTGCTCCTCGGCGCGCCGGTCGGCGACGGTCACCAGGTCGTAGGGGCCGTTCTTCTCGACGATCTCGTCCGTCGCGAGCTGCCGGAAGCGCGGCATGATCTCGGCGGCGGCCGCCTTGCGGACCGTCTCCTCGACCTCGTCCAGCCGCCCCGCGAGGAACGCGTCGACCGTGGGAACCATGTGAGCCATATGGACATCGAACCACGTCACACCGACATTCGGTGGTGCCCCGGTGGCCTCGCGACGACATCGCGGTGAACGCCTGTGCGCACCTCGCGCCGCCGCGGCCCCGTGATGATCGGGGACGGAGTTACGGTGGGTTTTCGCCGTCGGCCGGATGGGCCGGCGGGAGAAACGAAGCTGGAGGGTGCGCCGTGCACGGTGAATACAAGGTGCCGGGCGGCAAGCTCGTCGTCGTCGACGTGGAGGTCCGGGACGGGGCGCTGCGCGATGTGCGGGTCGCCGGGGACTTCTTCCTGGAGCCGGACGAGGCGCTGCTCGACATCGACCGGGCACTGGAGGGCGCCGACGCGGACCTGACCGCCCCCGAGCTGGCCGCGCGTATCGAGGCCGCCCTGCCGGAGGGCACGGTCATGTTCGGCTTCTCGTCGGAGGCCGTGGGCATCGCCGTGCGCCGCGCCCTGGCCCAGGCCACCGACTGGCACCACTACGACTGGCAGCTCATCCACGACGGCCCCCAGCCCCCCGCCCTGCACATGGCGCTGGACGAGGTGCTGACCGCCGAGGTCGCCTCCGGGCGGCGGCCGCCGACGCTGCGCGTGTGGGAATGGGAATCCCCGGCCGTGGTCATCGGCAGCTTCCAGTCCCTGCGCAACGAGGTGGACATGCCGTCCGCCGAGCGCCATGGCATGACGGTGGTGCGGCGCATCAGCGGTGGCGGCGCCATGTTCGTGGAGCCCCAAAGCACGATCACCTACTCGCTCTACGTACCGGACTCCCTCGTCCAAGGACTGTCGTTCGCGGACAGCTACGCCTATCTCGACGACTGGGTGCTGGCCGCCCTCGGGGACATGGGCGTCAAGGCCTGGTACCAGCCGCTGAACGACATCGCCACCGAGGCCGGGAAGATCGCCGGAGCCGCGCAGAAGCGGATGGTCGGCGAGAACGGTGCGGTGCTGCACCACGTGACCATGGCCTACGACATGGACGCCGACAAGATGCTCGAGGTGCTGCGCATCGGCAAGGAGAAACTGTCCGACAAGGGCACGAAGAGCGCCAAGAAGAGGGTGGATCCGCTGCGCCGCCAGACCGGGCTCCCGCGGCCGGCCGTCATCGAGAGGATGATCGAGTCGTTCCGCGGGCGGTACGGGCTGCGGGAGGGCTCCGTCACGGCGGAGGAGCGGGCGCGGGCCGAGGAGCTCGCCGCCGTGAAGTTCTCCTCGCCGGAGTGGACGGCGCGCGTTCCGTAGGGCCCCCGGCCGGCGCCGTCGTCCGGGTCAACCGGCCAGCGCCGGAATGATGTGCTCCCCGTAGGCCCGGATCGTCTCCTCCTTCGCGTCGTGCATGGCGTAGACGGCGAACTGGTCCACCCCCAGCTCCCGCAGCCGCTCCAGCCGTTCGCGGTGCGCCGCCACCGGTCCCAGCAGGCAGAAGCGGTCGATGATCTCGTCCGGCACGAAGTCCGTGGAGGGGTTGCCGGCGCGGCCGTGGTGGCTGTAGTCGTAGCCCTGGCGCCGCGTGACGTAGTCGGTAAGCGCCTCGGGGACCAGGCCGGAGTGCTCGCCGTAGCGGGTGACGAGGTCGGCGACGTGGTTGCCGACCATGCCGCCGAACCAGCGGCACTGGTCGCGGGCGTGGCCGAGGTCGTCGCCGACGTAGGCGGGCGCGGCCACGCAGATGGTGACGGAGGCGGGGTCGCGGCCGGCCTCGGCGGCCGCGTCGCGGACGGACTTGATCATCCATTCCGTCAGATGGGGGTCGGCGAGCTGGAGGATGAAGCCGTCGGCCTCCCGGCCGGCGAGGGCCAGGGCCTTGGGGCCGTAGGCCGCTATCCACACGGGCAGCCGGCCGTCCCGCACCCAGGGCAGTCGCAGCGCCGTACCGTCTATGACCGTCTCCCGGCCCTCCGCCAGGTCGCGGATGACCCGCATCGCCTCGCTGAGCCTGGCCAGGGTGTTGGGCTTGCGGCCCGCCACCCGCATCGCGGAGTCGCCCCGGCCGATGCCGCACACCGTGCGGTTGCCGTACATGTCGTTGAGGGTGGCGAAGGTGGAGGCGGTGACCTCCGGGCTGCGGGTGGAGGGGTTGGTGACCATGGGGCCGACGACGAGGCGTTCGGTGTGTTCCAGGATGCGGCTGTAGATGACGAAGGGCTCCTGCCACAGCACGGCGGAGTCGAAGGTCCAGCCGTAGCGGAAGCCGGACCGCTCGGCGGTGCGCATCAGCTCGACGACGGCGGAGGCGGGCGGGTCGGTCTGGAGGACGAGGCCGAAGTCCACGGTGCGGGGTTCTCCTTACGTACGGGCTAGGTGAGGTACTGGCAGGTGGCGCGCGGCACGTAGCGCCCGTGTCCCGCCCGGCCGGTGAAGCGTCCGCGGTCGATGACGACCTCGCCGCGCGAGAGGACGGTCTCGACCTGTCCGGTGACGCGCTTGCCCTCGTAGGCCGAGTAGTCGACGTTCATGTGGTGGGTCTCGGCGGACAGCGTCTGCGTGACGTGCGGGTCGTAGACGACGATGTCGGCGTCGCCGCCGGGGGTGATGCTGCCCTTGTGCGGGGCGAGGCCGAACATGCGGGCGGGCGCGGCGCAGGCGATCTCGATCCAGCGGCGGCGGGAGATGTGGCCGTCCACGACGGCCTGGTGGAGCAGGTCCATCCTGTTCTCCACGCCCGGCAGGCCGTTGGGGATCTTCGAGAAGTCGCCGCGGCCCAGCTCCTTCTGGCCGGAGAAGCAGAAGGGGCAGTGGTCGGTGGAGACCACCTGCAGGTCGTCGGTGCGCAGCCCGCGCCAGAGCGCGGCCTGGTGCTCGCGCGGGCGCAGCGGCGTGGAGCAGACGTACTTGGCGCCCTCGAAGTCCGGCTCGGCGAGGTTGTCGGTGGACAGGAAGAGGTACTGCGGGCAGGTCTCGCCGAAGACCGGCAGGCCCTTGTCGCGCGCCTGGACCAGCTCGGCGACGGCCTCCTCGGCGGAGACGTGGACGACGTAGAGCGGGCTGCCGGCGACGCGGGCGAGCTGGATCGCGCGGTGGGTGGCCTCGGCCTCCAGCAGGGCCTTGCGGACCTCGCCGTGGTAGCGGGGGTCGGTCCTGCCGGCGGCGAGGGCCTGCTCGACCAGGACGTCGATGGCGATGCCGTTCTCGGCGTGCATCATGATCAGCCCGCCGTTGCCGGCGGATCTCTGCATGGCCCGCAGGATCTGCCCGTCGTCGCTGTAGAACACCCCGGGGTAGGCCATGAACAGCTTGAACGACGTCACTCCCTCCTCGACCAGGAGGTCCAGCTCCTTCAGGGAGCCGTCGTTCACATCGGAGAGGATCATGTGGAAGGCGTAGTCGATGGCGCACTTGCCCTCGGCCTTGGCGTGCCAGGCGTCCAGGCCCTCGCGCAGCGCCCGCCCGCGCGACTGGACCGCGAAGTCGACGACGGTGGTCGTGCCGCCCCAGGCGGCGGCGCGCGTGCCCGTCTCGAAGGTGTCCGAGGAGGACGTGCCGCCGAAGGGGAGCTCGAAGTGGGTGTGGGCGTCGACGCCGCCGGGGATGACGTACTTCCCCGTGGCGTCGATGGTGCGGTCGGCGCTCCAGCCGCGGGCGCAGGCGCTGCCGGGCGAGGCCAGCGCGGCGACCTTGCCGTCCTCGACGAGGACGTCGGCGCGGGTCTCGTCGGCGGCGGTGATGACCAGGCCGCCGCTGATGATCGTTGTGGTCATGGTCGTTCCTCCTCGGCGATGGTGTGTCCCGTCCGGCGCAGCGCCTCCTCCAGTGCCGCGGCGCCCTCCTCCGCCTCGGCCACGGTCAGCGTCAGGGGCGGGGCGAGGCGCAGGACGTTGCCCTCGCGGCCGCCCTTGCCGATCAGCAGACCGGCCTCGCGGGCGTGTTCGAGGGCGAGGGAGGCGGCGCGCGGCGAGGGCGAGCCGTCGGGTCCGACGAGCTCGATGCCGATCATCAGCCCGCGGCCCCGGACCTCGCGGACGACCGGCAGCCCGGCGGCGATGGCGCGCAGCCGCTCGATGAGCAGGCCGCCGACGCGGCGGGCGTTGCCCTGCAGGTCGTGCTCGAGGAGGTAGGTGAGGTTGGCGAGCCCCGCGGCCATGGTGACGGGGCTGCCGCCGAAGGTGGAGATGGAGTTGGCCCCGAGGCAGTTCATGACCTCCGCGCGGGCGACGACCCCGCCGATCGACATGCCGTTGCCGATGCCCTTGGCGAAGGTCAGCAGGTCCGGCGGGCCGGCCGCGGCGTGTGCCTGCCAGCCCCAGAAGTGGTCGCCGGTGCGGCCCCAGCCGGTCTGCACCTCGTCACTGATCCACAGGATGCCGCGGGGGGCGAGGACCTCGCGGAAGGCGGCGTAGAGCCCGTCGGGCGGGGCGGTGAAGCCGCCGACGCCCTGCACCGGTTCGGCGATCAGCGCGGCGACGGTGCCGTGCGTCTGGCCGAGGACGTCCTCGAGGTCCGCGACGCAGGCCTCGATGAACTCGCCGTCGGACAGGTGGGCGTAGGGGCCGCGGGTGCGGACCGCGCCGTGGACGTAGAGGGTCTGCAGCGGCGAGAGGCTGGTGGGCGACCAGGCGGAGTTGCCGGTGACGGCGACGGCGGAGAAGGAGCGGCCGTGGTAGCTGTTGCGCATGGCCAGGACCTGGTTGGAGCGCCGGTGGGCGGTGGCCAGCAGCAGGGCCGTGTCGGTGGCCTCGGTGCCCGAGGCGGTGAAGTAGACCCGGGCGTCGGGGATGCCGGACAGGGCCGCGACGCGCTCGGCGAGCTCCACCATGTGCCGGTCGAGGTAGAGGGTGGAGGTGTGCAGGATGCGCACGGCCTGCTCGCTGACGGCCTTGGCGACCTCGGGCAGGGCGTGGGCGGTCATGGTGGTGAGGATGCCGCCGAAGAAGTCGAGGTAGCGCCGGCCGCCGGCGTCCCAGACGTACCGGCCCTCGCCGTGGGTGAGCTCGAGCGGCTCGCGGTAGTACAGGGCGAGCCACTCGGGCATGACGGCCCGGTGCCGGGCGTGCAGGGAGGGCTGCAGCGGGCTCATGGCCGCACCAGCCCGTCATAGGCGTCGGGCCTGCGGTCCCGGTAGAACGCCCACTGCCGGCGGACCTCCTCGATGAGGTCGAAGTCCAGGTCACGGACGAGGAGTTCCTCCTTGGTGTCGCTGGCGACGTCGCCCACGAACTGCCCGCGCGGGTCGACGAAGTAGGAGGTGCCGTAGAAGTCGTTGTCGCCGTACTGCTCCTGGCCGACGCGGTTGATCGCGGCGATGAAGTACTCGTTGGCGACGGCGGCCGCCGGCTGCTCGAGCCGCCACAGGTACCCGGACAGGCCGCGGGAGGTCGCGGAGGGGTTGTAGACGAGCTGGGCGCCCTCGAGGCCGAGCGAGCGCCAGCCCTCGGGGAAGTGGCGGTCGTAGCAGATGTAGACCCCGACCTTGCCGACGGCGGTGTCGAAGACGGGCCAGCCGAGGTTGCCGGGCTTGAAGTAGAACTTCTCCCAGAAGCCTCTGACCTGCGGGATGTGGTGCTTGCGGTACTTGCCCAGGTAGCTGCCGTCGGCGTCGATGACGGCGGCGGTGTTGTAGTAGAAGCCGGACGACTCGACCTCGAAGACCGGGACGACGATCACCATGCCGGTCTCCCGGGCGAGGTCGCGCATCCGGCGGACGGTCGGGCCGTCGGGGACGGGCTCGGCCCAGCGGAAGTGTTCGTCGTCCTGTACCTGGCAGAAGTAGGGGGCGTTGAACACCTCCTGAAAGCCGATCACCTTGGCGCCCTGCGCGGCGGCCGCGCGGGCGTGCTCCTCATGCTTGGCGATCATGGACTCGGTATCACCGGTCCAGGTCGCCTGGACCAGGGCGGCACGGACAACGTTGGCCATGAGCTGCTCCTCTGCCGGGGCGTGCTTCTACCAGGCTGACACGCGAAGATCCGCGTGTGCATGCGACCGTAGGTCTCGTCACTCCCCGTGGCAAGACCATCGCGGTTCCTGTGGAAAACCCGCCCGCGCGGCCATACGGGCGGCCGATGCCTCCCCCGTCATGACCATGACGGGGGAGGCATCGGCGCCTCCGTCACCCCACCGCGGCCGCGCACCCCACCATCGCCCCGGCGACCAGCGCGTACCCCACCAGCCCGAACAGGGCGCCGCGGTGGTGGAGCCGCTCCACCTTGGCGGGGTCCCCGCCGTGCACCGTCCAGCGCCAGGACAGCACCGTGGCGAGCACCGCCAGCAGCACGTAGACCAGCGTGAGCAGATGCAGCCCGTCGATGAGCGTGAGCCCCGCGCTGCTGGTGACGACCTCGTTGACCTGCTGCATGTTGAGCATCACCACGAAGAGCCCGCCGCCCAGCAGGGCCAGCCGGCTCTGCAGGGTGTCCAGCCGCTCGGCCATGGTCAGCTCGTCGCTGTGCGAGGGGAGCAGGAAGGTGGCGGTGCCGACGAGCAGCATCAGGTACAGCGGGCCGGTCAGCTTCCAGAAGACCGTCGGGTCGTCGCGCGCGAGGTCGATCCGGACGACGAGGCGGCTGTGGGTGCTGCCTGCGCCCCGGGGACGGGTGGCGTCGCCGAAGGTGGTGGGATAGCGCCGCTCGGCGGTCATCACCCGGAAGCCGGTCATCCGCCAACCGGGCGGCGCGATGTCGTCGTTGGCGGCGGAGTTGGCGCTGTCCGCGGCGAAGCGGAACTGGTCGGTACTGGGCACGGAGGTCACCAGGATCTCGATCCGGTGCCGGTCGAAGGGGAAGGCCCGCACGTCCCAGTCCTGCCGGAAGACGCTCTGCAGCGGCAGCACGTCCCTGAACCGGCCCTTCTCCGTCGTCAGGGCCGGCTCGCCCTTCTGCGGGTCGTTGGCGTTGGTGAAGGACGCCGTGGGCAGCGGGTCATCGTCCTTGCTGTCGCAGACGGACCACAGGGACAGCCGGGCCGAGAAGGTGTGCTTCGCCGGATCGAGGTCGTACAGGTCACTGAGGTAGGCGCCCACGTCGCACCGCGGGACGGCCTTCCCGTCGGCGGTCGCGATCACGGCGGGGCCGGTCAGCAGCCACGCCGCGATCAGACCCACGAGCACGAGCCGGCCCGGGCCCGGGATGCCCCGGAAGGGCCTGGGCCGGCGGGTGCGCCCGAGTCGACGGGTATGCCTGAGCCGGATGATGCGATTCCCCCACGTCGCAGCCACATGACTCAATCTGGCCGGGGTACGACCGGTCGAATCGGGTCACCGCGGGATACACCCATGTGGGGGACGACGGTGGGTCATCGCGCCGGTCGTACCACCATCGCCGAGCCGCCCCCGCGCCGCGTCTTCTCGGCGGCTGCCAGCCATCGCCCGTCGGGCAGCCGCTGGACGCCCGTCGCCGCGCCGATCTCGGGGTTCTGCTTGAAGACATGGCCCTTGGCCTCGAGCCGCTCGCGCACCGGGTCGTCCCACAGCCCCGGCTCCAGCTCCGTCGCCGCCGCGTTGCGCTGGCTGGCGCGCGGCGCGGCGATGGCCTCGACGAGCGGCATCTTCCGGTCGACGTGGTTGAGCAGGGTCTGCAGCACGGTGGTGATGATCGTCGCGCCGCCGGGCGAGCCGAGCGCGAAGGCGGGCCTGCCGTGGTCGAGGACGATCGTCGGCGACACCGAGGAACGCGGGCGCTTGCCCGGCCCGGGGAGGTTGGGGTCGTGGACGCCGGGGCTGACGGGCGTGAAGGAGAAGTCGGTCAGCTCGTTGTTGAGCAGGAATCCGCGGCCGGGCACGGTGATGCCGCTGCCGCCGGTCTGCTCGATGGTGAGCGTGTACGCGACGACGTTGCCCCACTTGTCGGCGACCGTCAGATGCGTGGTGTGCTCGCCCTCGTACGGCGTGGGGGCGGCCGCGCCCCGCATCGCGCAGGGCTCCTGCCCGGACGGGTCGCCGGGCGGCAGCGGGCTGGTGAGGACCGCGTCGTCCCTGATGAGGCAGGCGCGCGCGTCGGCGAAGCGCTGCGAGGTGAGCCCGGCGACGGGCACCTTCTCGAACGCCGGGTCGCCCACCCAGCGGTTGCGGTCCGCGAAGGCGATCCGGCTGGCCTCGATGTAGCGGTGCAGGTAGCTGGTGCGGTCCAGGCGGCTCAGCCGGGAGTTCTCCAGGATGTTCAGCGCCTCGCCCACGGTCGTCCCGCCGGACGAGGAGGGGGCGATGCCGTAGACGTCCAGGCCGCGGTAGGAGACGCGGGTGGGGGCCTGGGTGCGTACCGCGTAGGAGCGCAGGTCCTTCTCCGTCAGGTCGCCGGGGCGGGCGACGCGCCGGGAGGCGGGGTCGACGGGGGCTTGCGGACGGTGCGGACGATGTCGCGCCCGACCGCGCCGCGGTAGACGGCGTCCACGCCCTGACGGGCCAGCAGGTCGTAGGTGCGGGCGAGGTCGGGGTTCTTCAGCGTCGAGCCCACCGCGGGCGGCTTGCCGCCGGGCAGGAACAGCTTGGCGGTGGCGGGGAAGTCCTTGAAGCGCGCCTGGTTGTCGGCCGTCTGATGGCGGAAGGTCTCGTCGACGGTGAAGCCGTCGCGGGCGATCCGCTGCGCCGGCCGCAGGACCTCGCCCAGCGGGCGGCTGCCCCAGGTGCGCAGGGCGGTGTCCCAGGTGGCGGGGGTGCCGGGGGTGCCGACGCTGAGGCCGCTGGTGACGGCGTCGGCGAAGGGCAGGGGCCGGCCCTTCTCGACGAAGAGGTCCTTGGTGGCGCTGAGCGGGGCCTTCTCGCGGCCGTCGAGGGTGGAGACCTCGCCCGACTTCGCGTCGTAGTGGACGAAGTAGCCGCCTCCGCCGATGCCGGCCGAGTAGGGCTCGGTGACGCCGAGGGCGGCGGCGGTGGCCACCGCCGCGTCCACGGCGTTGCCGCCCTTGCGGAGCACCTCGATGCCGGCCGCCGAGGCGTCGGCGTCGACGCTGGCCACCGCCCCGCCGTAGCCGACCGCGACGGGTGACTTCCCGGGCGGGCGGGCCGCCGCGGGGCCGGGCCCCGCGGCGGCCGGCGACGACAGCGCCCCGGCGAGGAGCGCGGCCGTCGCCGCCAGAACGGGCAGGCTCCGGCGGGTGTTCGGTCTGGCGAGGGCCATGGATGCCTCCGTGTCGGACGAACGGGCCCCGGAGCCTACTCGCGGAGCCCGCCCGCCGACAGGGCACTCGCCCTAGCACTCGCCCTAGGAGCGCACGCGGGCGATGACCGCCCCCGCCATGGCCTGCTCACCCTTGGCGTTCGGGTGGAAGGGGGCGGCCGGGCTCTCGGGGCTCACGCCCTCGACCCAGCGGTCCGCGGCGGGCACGCACACGTCGTGGCCGGTGGTCGGGCCGTAGGTGTCGGCGAAGCGGACGTGCGCTCGCGCGGCCTGCTCCTGGAGCATCGCGTTCAGGCGCTTCTCGGTGTCCCGCAGGTAGGCGGCGTCGCCGGCGGCGATCGGCACGGCCGGGAAGCAGCTCGCGCCGCTGTCCGGCATGATCGTCGGGTAGCCGACGAGCACGACCTTGGCGTAGGGGGCGCGCTCGTGCACGGCCTTCAGCACCCGGGCGATCTTGGGGGCCGCCTCGTTGACGCGCGTGGTGAGCTGGTCGGTGCCGTCGGGCGCCGTGTACTGCTTCTTGCACGGGGCGCCGGCCGGGTCGGTGACCGAGAGCTGGGCGCAGGTGCCGATGATGGAGCCGAAGCCGATGTCGTTGCCGCCGATGCCGACGGTGACCAGCTTGGTGCGCTTGCCGAGGGCGTCCAGCTGCGGCTGGTTCTCGCCCTGCGCGCGCCACATGTCGTCGGTGGTGGCGCCGCTGCAGCTGACGTCCGTGAAGGACGTCTGCCCCAGGGCCTTCGCGGTCAGCGCGGGGTAGTTGACGCTGGACCGGGCGCAGTCGCCGCCGGTCTGCTCGGGGATGCCGGGACCGGAGGTGTACGAGTCGCCCAGGGCGACGTAGCGGGCGCCGCCGGTCTGTCCGGCCGCCGGGGTGGCCGCCCCGGCGGCGCCCGTCGCTCCCGCCGTCAGGACCGAGGCCGCGCCGAGCGCCGCCAGCGCCTTTCCGTATCGCGTACCGCGTTCGCGCAGTCGTGCCACAAGTGCTCCAAAAAGTCCGGAAACAGTCTTCACAAAGCCGGTTGTTACTGATGGGTCAACCAGCGAGGGCCCAGACTTCCGGTGCGATCATGTCCTGTCAATCCGGTGCCGCACCCCGGTGCAGTGCCGGACCGCGCCGGACCGCGCCCCGTTAATTGGTATCCGAGAATCCAATTAGCTACGGTGGGATCGTGCGACTGACCAAGAGCACCGACATCGCCCTGCGCATCGCCATGCGCCTCGCGGTGACGGACGGGACCGAGAATGCCGCGCCGACCACCCGCGAGGTGGCCGACGCCGTCGGCGTGCCCTACACCCACGCCGCCAAGGTCGTCAGCCGGCTGCAGCACCTGGGGGTCGTCGAGGCCCGCCGGGGCCGGGGCGGCGGACTGACCCTCACCCCCGCCGGACGCACGGGCTCGGTCGGCCGGCTCGTGCGCGAACTCGAGGGCGCGGGCGACGTCGTGGGCTGCGAGGACGAACCGCCGTGCCCGCTGCGCGGCGCCTGCCGGCTGCGCGGGGCGCTGCGCGCCGCGCAGGAGGCGTTCTTCGCCGCGCTCGACCCGATCACGGTCGAGGAGCTGACCGGACCGCCGACGGGCCCGGTGCTGCTGAGCCTCGGGGCGCGCCCCGGAAGCTGACGATCCCCCGCCACCAGGCCTTTCGTGCATCCAAAAATACGCATCTCAGATACCAATTAACAGTCACACGCACATGCGAGGAGCGCCGATGCTGTCCCCCAGGTCGACCGAGATCGTCCGCGCCACCCTGCCCGCCGTCGGCGGAGCCATCGGCGAGATCACCCCGCTGTTCTACGACAAGCTCTTCGCCGCCCACCCCGAGCTGCTGCGCGACCTGTTCAACCGCGGCAACCAGGCCGACGGCAGCCAGCAGCAGGCCCTCGCCGGCGCCGTCGCCGCCTTCGCCACCGCGCTGGTCGAGCACCCGGACGTCCGCCCCGACGCGATGCTCTCGCGCATCGCCCACAAGCACGCCTCCCTGGGCGTCAGCCGCGAGCAGTACGCCGTCGTCCGGCGGCACCTCTTCGCCGCCATCGCCGAGGTGCTGGGCGACGCGGTCACCCCCGAGGTCGCGGCCGCCTGGGACGAGGTCTACTGGCTCATGGCCCACGCGCTCATCGCCATCGAGGCCCGGCTCTACGAGCAGGCCGGCGTCCTGCTCGGCGCCACCTGGCGGCCCTACCGCGTCGTCGCCCGCCACCAGGAGACGTCCGAGGTCACCACCTTCCTCGTCCGCCCGCAGGACGGCCGCCCGCTGCCCGCCGCCCGCCCCGGCCAGTACGTCTCCGTCCAGGTCGCCCTCCCCGACGGCGCCCGCCAGATCCGCCAGTACAGCCTTTCCGGCCACCCCGAGGACGCCCTGCAGTTCTCCGTCAAGCGCGTGGCCGGCACCCCGGCCGGCGAGGTCTCGAACCACCTCCACGACCACGTCGCCGTCGGCGACCCGGTGACTTTGAGCCACCCCTTCGGCGACGTCACCCTCGACGACGGCGACGCGCCGCTCCTGCTGGCCTCCGCCGGCATCGGCTGCACCCCGATGATCGGCATGCTCTCCCACCTCGCCGCCACCGGCGCCACCCGCCGCGTCATCGCCGTGCACGCCGACCGCGGCGAGAGCACCCACGCCTTCCGCACCGACCTCGAGCAGCTCACCGCCAAGCTCCCCGACGCCACCGCCCACGTCTGGTACGAGCACCCCGAGGCCCCCCGCCCGGCCGACCGCACGGGCCTGGCCGACCTGTCCCTCCTCGACATCCCGGCCGGCACCACCGCCTACCTCTGCGGCCCCCTCCCGTTCCTGAAGGCCGCCCGCGCCCAGCTCCTGGCGGCGGGCGTGGCGCCCGCGCGCATCCACTACGAGGTCTTCGGCCCGGACCTGTGGCAGGGCGGCGACGCCTGAAGACCGGACGGCTGAAGATCATCGGACGGCTGAGGATCAGGGGTGCGTTCCCGCCCCCGGCATCAGCGTGCCGGGTTCCGGCGGGGCCACCTCCACGGCCTCGGTCTTCGGGCTGCGGCGCTGCCGCTTGGCGACCCAGTTGGCGAACCAGGACAGCAGCATGCACATCCCGATGTAGACCGGGGAGATGATCATGACGACGGGGATGAAGGGCAGGTCGTAGTCGAGGTTGCCGGCGATCAGCTTGCCCGCGTGGAGGAACTCCTCGTAGGTGATCAGGAAGCCGAGCGAGGTGTCCTTCAGGGCGACGACCAGCTGGCTGATGATGGTGGGCAGCATCGCCCGCAGCGCCTGCGGGACCAGGACGTAGGTCATCACCTGGGTCTTGTGCATGCCCAGCGAGTACGCCGCCTCGCGCTGGCCGCGCTCCACGGAGTTCACGCCGGTGCGGAAGACCTCGGCCAGCACCGAGCCGTTGTAGAGGGTCAGGCCGGTGACCAGGGCGGGCAGCGGCTGGACCTTGAGGGCGACGAAGACGAAGAAGATCATCACCAGCACCGGCATGGCGCGGAAGAACTCCACCACGACCGTGGCGGCCCAGCGCAACGGCCGGTGGACCGACAGCCGTCCGCAGGCCAGGACCCCGCCGAGGGCGAGGGAGAGCACGGCGGCGTAGGCGAAGGCCTTGAGGGTGTTGCCCAGCCCCCGCAGCAGCATCTCCTGGATGCCCTCGTACGCGAACGGACTCCACTTGGCGGCCGTGAACTGCCCGGTGTCGAAGAGGAGGTAGAGCGCCCAGGCGACGATGCCGAGGATCACCACCGTGGCGAGGACGCCGTAGAGGCGGTGGCGGCGCCGGGCGAGCGGGCCGGGGATGTCGTAGAGGGCGGTGCCGGTGGTCATCGGGCCACTCCCCAGCGCTTCTCCAGCAGATTGAAGATCGCGCTGATGGTCAGCGTCACGATCAGGTAGCCGACGGCGATCCACACGAAGGACCAGATGATGCTGTAGCCCAGCTCGTTGAGCGTCTTGTACGTGCCCAGCAGCTCGGTGACGCTGAACGCCCCGGCGATCGCCGAGTTCTTGGCGAGCGCGATCAGGGTCGAGCCGACCGGCGGGATGACCGAGCGGAAGGCCTGCGGCAGGACGACGCCGCCGAGGGTCTGGACGAAGGTCATGCCCAGGCTGCGGGCGGCCTCGCCCTGGCCGGTGGGCACGGTGTTGATGCCCGCGCGCAGCGCCTCGCAGATGAACGCGGAGGTGTAGCAGCCGAGGGCGAGGACCGCGAAGAGCTCGAAGGGCAGCACGATCCCGAAGCGCGGCAGCCCCAGCATCACCGCGAAGAACAGCAGGGTGAGCGGGGTGTTGCGGAGCACCGTCACCCACACGGTGCCGAAGACGCGCAACGAGCCGACGGGCGCCACCCGGAAGGAGGCCATGACGAAGCCGAGGACGAGCGCGAGCAGCGAGCCGTAGACGGTGAGCTCGATGGTACCGAGCAGGCCCTCGGCGTAGAGGGAGAGGTTGTCCAGGAGAACGTTCATCCGGGTCCTTGGTCAGCTCGCCGGGTAGCGGTCGACGGGGGGCGGCTGCGGGGCGGGCACGCCGGACAGGCCGAGGGTGGCGTCGTAGGCCTTCTTCCAGTCGCCGTTCTTCTCATGGGCCGTGAGGGCGTCGTCGAGGGCGAGGCGCAGGGCCGTGTCCCCGCGCGGCACGCCGATGCCGTACGGCTCCTTGGAGAAGGGCCGGCCCACCACCTTCAGCTCGTCGGGAGCCTTGGCGGCGTACCCCATGAGGATGGTGTCGTCGGTGGTGACGGCGTCCACCTGGAGGCTGATGAGGTTGTCCACGCAGATGGAGTACGTGTCGTAGGCCACCGGGATCGCCTTGGGGTAGTCGCGCTGGATGCGCTGCAGCGGGGTGGAACCGGCGGCCGAGCAGACACGTTTTCCGGCCAGGTCCTCGGGGCCGTCGATGTCCTTCTCGTCGGCCCGTACGAGCAGCGACTGCCCGGCGATGTAGTACGGGCCGGCGAAGCCGACCTGCTTCTTGCGCAGGTCGTTGATGGTGTAGGTGCCGACGTAGTAGTCGATCTGGCCGTTCTGCAGGGCGGTCTCGCGGTTGGCCGAGGCGATGGTGCGGAATTCGATGGTCTTGGGGTCGAAGCCGAGGGAGGCCGACATCATCTTGGCGATCTCGATGTCGAAGCCGGAGTAGGTGCCGGTGGCCGGGTCCTTCTCGCCCAGGTAGGGCTGGTCCTCCTTGACGCCGACGACGAGGTGGCCGCGGCGCCTGGCGGCGCTCCAGGTGGGCGAGTCCGGCAGCTGGAAGCCGGTGGCGACCTGGTAGGCGGGCAGTTGCTCGGGCTTGGGGCCCTTGACCGGGGGGCTGCCCTCCTTCCCGCAGGCGGCGGCGAGCAGGGCGACGGCGATGAGGGCGAGGGCGGCGGCGAGACGTCTCATGGTGCGGTCAGCCCCGCTCAGTGCTTGAGGATCTTGGAGAGGAAGTCCCTGGCCCGCTCGCTCTCGGGCGCGGTGAAGAACCCCTCGGGCGTGCGGTCCTCGACGATGCGGCCGTCCGCCATGAAGACCACACGGTTCGCGGCGGAACGGGCGAAGCCCATCTCGTGGGTGACGACGACCATCGTCATGCCGTCCCGGGCGAGCTGCTGCATGACCTCCAGCACCTCGTTGATCATCTCCGGGTCCAGCGCCGAGGTCGGCTCGTCGAAGAGCATCACCTTCGGGTCCATCGCCAGCGCCCGGGCGATCGCCACCCGCTGCTGCTGACCACCGGACAACTGCGCCGGGTACTTCTCTGCGTGGGCGAGCAGCCCGACGCGCTCGAGCAGTTCCCGCGAGCGCCGGTCGGCCTCCTCCTTGCCGCGCTTGCGGACCTTGACCTGGGCGAGGGCGACGTTGGCGAGCACGGTCTTGTGCGCGAAGAGGTTGAACGACTGGAAGACCATGCCGACCTCGGCGCGCAGCCGGGCCAGCTCGCGGCCCTCGTCGGGCAGCGGCTGTCCGTCGAGCAGGATGGTGCCGGACTCCACCGGCTCGAGGCGGTTGATGGCCCGGCACAGCGTGGACTTGCCGGAGCCGGACGGTCCGATGACCACCACCACCTCCCCGCGGCCGACGGTGAGGTTGATGTCCTGCAGCACGTGCAGCTGTCCGTAGTGCTTGTTGACATCACGCAGCTCGATCAAGGGATCGACGGCCATACCAGCCCCTGCCACTCTCGGCCTCTCGCGGTCGCCGCAAACTATCCGCATCCATAGGGGACTTCTCCGCTGACACGCGTACAAACAGTGATTGAGCCGGATCGAGGACCACAAGAGCCGCCATTTGCCCTAGGTACACAGACCGAGCCTGGGTACCTAGCCTGTGGTGGCCGGTTGGGGGAAGCAGTGGGGGAAGGGAGCCCGGCGTGGGCGACAGCAGGCCCGTATACCTGCGCATCGCGGACGACCTGCGGCAGCGGATCGACGAGGGCGGGCTGGCGGTCGGCGACCGCATCCCCTCCCGCTCCGAGCTCAAACGCGCGTACGAGGCCAGCGATCAGACCGTGGACCGCGCGGTCCGCGTGCTGAAGGCCGCCGGCTACGCCCAGGGCCAGTTCGGCCGGGGCGTGTTCGTCACCGACCGGGCGCCGCTGGGCACCCTGCTGCGGTCGACCGGAGCCGTCGACTCCCCCTTCGCGGCGAAGATCGGGGAGTACGCCGGGCGGCCGGAGGCCGAGAGCGGAGCCGGCCGGGACGGCCGGGACACCGCGCTCACCTGGGAGGCCTCCTCCAGCGAGACCGCCGCCCCGGCGCCCATCGCCGAACGCCTGGGCATCGGCGTGGGCGAGCCGGTGCTGTGCACCCAGTACGAATACCTGGCCAACCGCCACCCCGTGCAGCTCGCCACCAGCTGGGAGCCGCTGACCATCACCGAGGGCACGGACGTCGCCCTGCCCGAACGCGGGCCCTACGCGCGGCGCGGCGTACGCGGCCGGCTGGCCGCCATCGGCATCCGGGTCGTACGGGCCCGGGAGCTGGTCGGCTCCCGGCCGGCCACCACCCCCGAGGCGGAGGCCCTGGGCTGCGCGGCCGGACAGTGCGTCACCGTCGTCGAGCGCACCCACTTCGACGGCGACGACCGGGCCGTGGAGACCTCCGACATCGTGGTCCGCGCGGACCGCTGGCGGCTGGAGTACACCATCCCCTTCACCAGCTGACCCGGGCGCGGGCCCGGCGCGCGCCGGCGGCGCGGTCCGCCAGGCGCACGCCGGCGGTGCGGGTCAGCGCTCCGCGATCTCCGCGTAGAGCCGGGACAGCTCCGGCGCGCCGTCCGCCGCCCACGCCTGCCCCGCCTCGACCACGTCGATCTGACGGCCGTTGCGCAGCCGCACGACCGGCTGGCCGTCCGGCCGGATCCACCACCCCGCGTCCGCGACGGTCCGCACGATCACCGTGCCCAAGTACAGGCCCGCGTCGTTACCGAGCCAGGGCACCAGTTCCGGGTCCTCCCGCCAGCGCGGCTGCAGCTGGTCCAGTGCCTCCAGGGACGACGGCGAGTCGTCGAGCACGGCACCGGCCGACTGCGCGTGCGCACGCAGCAGTTCGCACTCCGACAACAGCTCGGCCAGACCCTCCGGATCCCGTTCGGACGCGCCGGGCAGCGCCCCACCGCCGGTCGGGCCGAGCCGCTTGCGCCAGCTGTCCAAGAAGGGAATGTTCATACTGGCCAGGATCTCACTCGCACGGATGGCCCCACCACAGGCGCGCTGCGCCCGACGTGGCCGATTGGCCTCCTTGACGTTCCCCACACGTCTCCTTAGCTTCATCCCGCCACTTTCACAGCGGGCAACCCTGGGAGGCATGACACGCATGCTCCGGACACCGAGACTCGGAACGGTCGGCGCACGACGGCACAGACGAACGACGGCCCTGGCCGGGGCCGTGGCGGTGGGTGCGGTGTGCGCCGTCGCCCTCGCGAACACCCCCGCCCTGGCCGCGAACCCCGCCGCCGCCAAAGAGCCGCTCCCCTTGGAGCGGCTCTTCGACAATCGGGCGGTCAGCGACGACGCCCGCCCGGCGGCCGCCGACTTCGACGGCTCCGGCGGCTCCTTCTCCGCGCAGGACCTCGCCGCCGCCGGCTGGACGCCGGGCCGCGCCCTGGACATCGACGCGTCCCGTCTGACCTGGCCCCGCCCGGCGCCCGGCCGCGCCGACAACGTACGGGCCGCCGGTCAGTCGGTACGGCTGACCGGGCGCGGCGAGGCCCTGACGTTCCTGGTCGCGGGCAGCACGAAGGGCGCGGCCGGGAACACGGTCGGCGGAAAGGGCACCGTCCGCTACCGCGACGGCTCGTCCGGCACGTACACCCTCACCGCGCCCGACTGGCGGCGCGGCCCCCTCACCACCAAGGCCGTCGGCCTCGCCCACCGCAACACCCGTGACGGGCAGCGCACCGAGACCACCCGCCTCTACACCGTGACCGTCCCCGTCGCGCGGGGCCGGGAGATCAGCTCCGTGGTCCTGCCGAAGGACCCCGGCGCGACGACCGACCTGCATGTGTTCTCCATGGCCCTGCGCGCTCCCACGAAGGAGTGGACGGGCAGTTGGGCGGCGTCCACGTCCGGGTACGCCGCCGTGGGCCCGTGGACGGACCGGACGCTGCGCCTCGTCGTGCACAGCAGCGCGGGCGGACCCGTCACCCGCGTCCGGCTGGAGAACACCTTCGCCCAGCGCCCGGTGCGCATCGGGCACGCCACGGTGGCGCTGCAGGACAAGGGCGCCGGGGCGGCCGGCCGTCCCGTGCCGCTCACCTTCGGGGGGCGGGACGGCGCCGAAATCCCGGCGGGCGCCCAGCGGTTCAGCGACCCGGTGCGCTTCACCGTGCCACCGGACGCCAACCTGCTGGTGAGCATCCATCTGCCCGGCACCGTACGGGCGGTGCCCGTGCACAGCTACACCAGCCAGGTCTCCTACCTCAGCGCCGACGGCCTCGGCGACCGCACCGGAGAACGCGGCCAGGGGGCGTTCACCGAGAAGCTCGACAGCTGGCCGCTGCTGACCGGCGTCGACGTCGGCGGCGGGCCGGGCTCGCTCGTGACCCTCGGCGACTCCATCACCGACGGCGAGGCGGCAACCCCCGGGGCGAACGGCCGCTGGCCCGACCTGCTGGCCCGGCGGCTGCGCGCCCAGCACACCGTCCCGGCGCTGGGCGTCCTCAACCACGGCATCTCCGGCAACCGCGTGGTCAGCGACCGGTACCCCGGCGACGGCACCAGCACCGTCAAGAGCGGGGTGAGCGCGGGCAACCGGCTCGAGCGCGACGTCCTCGCGCAGACCTCGGCCCGTACGGTCATCGTCTTCGAGGGCGTCAACGACATCCGCGCCGGCACCAAGGCCGACGCCGTCATCGCCGCGCTCCGGTCGATCAGCGCCCGCGCCCACGAGCGCGGACTACGCGTCGCGGTGGCCACCATCGCACCCTGCGGGGGCTTCTACGACTGCACCCCGGAGGCCGACGCGCAGCGCACGGCCATCAACCGGCACATCCGTACCGCCGGGATCTACGACGCCGTGTTCGACTTCGACGCGGCGATCCGTGACCCCCAGCACCCGGAACGCATGCTGCCGGGCTTCGACGCCGGCGATCACCTCCACCCCAACGACGCGGGCATGAAGGCCTTCAGCGACTCCGTCGACCTGCGCAAGCTCGTCTGACGGACGGATCGGCCTGGAGGGCGCCCCCGGAGAGGGGCGCCCCCAGGCCGGATCTCCGGGTCAGATGTCCGGGTCGGCTCAGATCTCCAGGTCCACGACGACCGGGGCGTGGTCCGAGGCGCCCTTGCCCTTGCGCTCCTCGCGGTCCACGAACGCGTCCTTGCGAGCCTTGTCGAAGGGGGCGTTGCCGTAGACCAGGTCGATGCGCATGCCCCGGTTCTTGGGGAAGCACAGCTGGCGGTAGTCCCAGTAGGTGTACGGCCGGTCGTACTTCAGGGGACGCGGGACGACGTCCGCGAGACCCGCGTCGCGCAGGGCGGCGAGAGCCGCGCGCTCGGCCGGGGTGACGTGCGTGGCACCCTCGAAGACGGCCGGGTCGAAGACGTCCTCGTCGGTCGGGGCGATGTTGAAGTCGCCCAGGACGGCGAACGGCCGCTCCCCCGTCGCGTCGGCCGAGACCGCGTCGCGCAGCGCCTCCAGCCAGTGCAGCTTGTACGTGTAGTGATCGTGACCGACCTCGCGGCCGTTGGGGACGTACACCGACCACAGGCGCACGCCCCCGCACGTCGCGGAGATCGCGCGGGGCTCCTGCACACCGTCGTAGTCGGGGCCGCCCGGCAGACCCATGACCACGTCCTCCAGACCGACGCGGGAGAGCAGCGCCACGCCGTTCCACCGGCCGTTGGCGTTCACCGCGGACTCGTAGCCGAGCTCGCGCAGCTGGTCGGCCGGGAACTGCTCGGCGGTGCACTTGGTCTCCTGGATGCACAGCACGTCCGTGCCGCTGCTCTCCAGCCAGGCCAGCAGCCTCGGGAGACGGGCGGTGATCGAGTTCACGTTCCAGGTGGCGATGCGCATGAAGCCACCCTAACGGCCACCTCTGACAGTGCCGGCGTCACAGGTCGATGCTCTGGCCCGCCGCCAGGCGGGAGTGGTCGGTGCCGCCCACGCCCGGACCGTCCGGGCCCAGCATCCGGTCGTAGACGGGCCGGGCCAGATCGGTCAGCAGCGCGTCGTGGATGTCGATGGCCCGGCGGGGCTTGATCTCCCTGATGTAGTCGATGACCTCCGCGACCTTGTTCCACGGGGCCATCACCGGCACCATCAGCGTCTCCACCGGCTGCCCCGGCAGCGTCAGCGCGTCGCCGGGGTGGAAGACCGAACCGTCCACCAGGTAGCCGACATTGGTGATCCGGGGGATGTCCGGGTGGATCACGGCGTGCAGCTGGCCGTGCACCTGCACGTCGAAGCCGGCCGCGGTGAAGGCGTCGCCCTCCCCGACCGTGTGCACCCGGCCGGGGAAGGCCGCCGAGACCCGCTCCGCGACGCTGCGCAGCGTCCACAGCTCGGCGGCCGGGTTGGCCTCCAGGGCGGCCCGCAGCCGGTCCTCGTCGAAGTGATCGGGGTGCTCGTGCGTGATGAGCACCGCGTCCGCCCCGACGGCCGCGTCCGCCTCGCTGAACCCTCCCGGGTCGATGACGAGGGTGCGGCCGTCCTTCTCCAGCCGGACACAGGCATGACTCTGCTTGATCAGTTTCATGAGCCCATACTGCTACGGCCGTACGCGCCGGGGGCGCGTCCCGCCCCGCTCGGGGTCGAGAACGCGTCACGCCCCGGTTGCCGTCACCTCCGTCACGGCACGGCGCGCCACCGCGAGCGCCGCCCTGGCGGCGGGCAGGCCGCAGTAGGGCGCGGTCTGCACGAGCGCCTCCTCGATCTCCTCAGGAGTGACGCCGTTGCGCAGGGCGGCGCGGGCGTGCCGGGCGAGCTCGTCCAGGTGACCGCCGGCCGTGAGGACCGCCAGGGTGACCAGGCACCGGGTGCGCCGGTCGAGTCCGGGGCGCGCCCAGGTCTCGCCCCACTCGACGCGGGTCGCGAAGGCCTCGAAACCGGTGGCGGGGGCGGCGGGCTCGGCGTCGTCGCCGAGCACCTCGGTGCGGATGCGCTGCGCTTCGGCTTCGGCGTCGACTGTTGCTGGGGCTGGGGTGGCTTCGGCGGTCGTGGGTGCTACCGGTGCCGGGAGCTCGGCCGCGTACGGGTTGCCGTCCGTCACAACGGCCGGGGCCGGCCCGAAGCCGATGTGGGAGACGGCGGCGGGGGCGGCCCCAGATGCCGTCTCGCCGGGCGGCACGGCCGGGCCGAAGGCCCCGGCGAAGCCGGGCAGCGCGGCCCCCGGAACGACGGCGGCTTCCCCGGCGGGCGCCTCCTCCAGGTCCGCGGGCGGGCCGAAGCCGGGTATGGGCGTCGCGGCCTGATCCGCCGGTATCGCGGCTGGGGCCGGGGTCTGCTGCTCACCCGTCGCGGGGTGGTCGGTGGCCGGCTCGTCCGCCGTGGGCGTGGGGCGGGGCGGCTTCGCCTGCCAGGCCGTGGTGAAGTGGCGGACGAGGAGGTCCGTGAGCGCCGCCGGCTGCTCCACCGGGGCGAGGTGGCGGGCCGCCGGGACGACGGCGAGCCTGGCGTCGGGGATCCCCGCCACCAGCACGCGGGCCTCCGCCGGCGGCGTGAGCGGGTCCTCGGCGCCGACGACGACCAGCGTCGGCACGCCGATCCGGCCCAGCTCGGCCCGTACGTCGAAGGCGGCGAGCGCGTCGCAGGCGGCGGCGTAGGAGGAGATGTCGGTCGTACGGACCATCTGGACGGCCCAGTCGGCGATCGCGGGCTGCGTGCCGGCGAACGCGGGGGTGAACCAGCGCTCGGGCGCCGAGCGCGCGACCGGCTCGAGGCCGTTCGCGCGGATCTCCGCGCCCCCGCCGAAGTTCTCCGCGCCGTCGAACCGCGCGGCCGAACCGACCACGGCGAACGAGGCGAGCCGGTCGGGGTGGCGCAGGGCGAGATCGGTGCCCATCGCTCCCGAGACGCAGCAGCCCGCGTAGCCGAAGCGTTCGACGCCCAGCGCGTCCAGCGTGGCCAGCAGCCGGTCGGTGAGTTCGGCCACCGCTGTCGCGGGCTGGGCGGGAGCACCGCCGTGGCCCGGAAGGTCGAAGCGCACCACGCGCCAGTGGCGGGTGAACTCCGGGATCTGGCGGTCCCACATGTGCCATGTGGTACCGAGGGCCGGTCCCAGGACCAGGACCGGGGCGTCTTCCGGCCCGTCAGAGCGGTATTGCAGGGTGTTCGACGTACTCTCACTCACCCGCTCACGCTCCCATATCTCATAGCCGCCCCTACGCTGGGGGGGCTGCTGAGGTGCTGTGGGTGCGGGCCTGAGCAGGTTGTGGACCTCTCGGGCAAGGATTCGGTGCGGCTGCGGCGAGGGTCCGGCAGCGTTCGTGGACGAGCGGGACCGGGCCCGGCAGGAGGGCCCGGTGATCCCATCGTGCGTACCGGCCGGTCCGGCCGACGTGCTCAGGCCGAATCGGACCCGGAACCGGAACCGTCTGATGCCTGCTTCGCCGTGCGGCGGTACTCGGCGTTGATGCGCTGTGCTTCCTCGAGCTGGTCCTCGAGGATGACGATGCGGCAGGCTGCCTCGACCGGTGTCCCTCTGTCGACCAGCTCGCGGGCGCGAGCGGCGATCCGGAGCTGGTAGCGGGAGTAGCGCCGGTGTCCGCCCTCGGAGCGGAGCGGAGTGATGAGCCGGGCCTCGCCGATGGCCCGGAGGAAACCCGGGGTGGTGCCGAGCATCTCGGCGGCCCTGCCCATCGTGTAAGCGGGGTAGTCGTCGTCGTCCAGACGACCGCTCAGGGGATTGTCTGCTGTCATGTCACCTCGTTATGCAACGCGTCGAGGGGCCCTGGTGCCGTACGGCACCAGGGCCCCGAAGGAAATTCAACACCATCTGCCGGCGTTACTGCCGCGCCGGCCTTCTGTTTCCGTCGCCCGGCCCGGGAAAGGGCGGGACGTACGGGGATCGCGGTTGCGTGACCGGGGACCACCTTCCGTTCCGGGGCCTTGCGGTACCCGGTCCGAACCTCTCGGGCCGGGCGATCCTGATGGCGCCTGCTCCCTCCGTCCTTCCTCTCGTGGATCCATGTGTCAAACCGGCACTGCGGTACTACCTGTGCCATCCCGCCAGTTCATGTCTGCCGGGTCTCTCCGACTGTGTCTACGAGAGAGACTCTAACCACACCACGGGCTAATGTCTACTCTGGCAAACACAGATTTTGAGTGAGTCACACCTTAAGTATTCTGACGTCACCTCTACAGGCGGGATGGCGGGAGCGGCCGCCGACAGCGATGAAGGGCCCTGCCGACGCGCGTCGGCAGGGCCCTTCATCGCTGTCCCGTCCCGGACGCCGTCCGGTGGATCAGCTTCCGGCGGTCGTCGTCACCGTCCCAGAGCGCTGGGGCTGCCCAGCAGCGCCGACGCGGTTTCGAGCGGCGTGGGGACGTGCGAGGCGTGCGGGACGGGCACAGCCTCATCGCCGCTTCGGCAGGTGAAGCCGAGCCGCGCCATGGCCCGGCTGACCTCTCCGCCGGTGAAGTCGCGGCGGTCCTGCCGGGTGATGACTTCGCCCACCTGCTTGACGGGGTAGTGGCGGCGGCCGATGAGCACGGACTCCCCCGTGATGGGCTCGGGCTTCACGCCCTTCATGGAGGTCAGCACCCCGCTCTTGGTGAGGTCGAAGGGGAACCGGGCGATGATGCAGCGCATGATGCCTCACAGGGGAAGGAAGAAGAAGGGGACCGGGCCGACCGGGGCGGGACGGGCCGGGCGCGACGGTGTCGGACGCGACGGATCTAGGCGGCCGCGCCGACGGCGGACGGGCGCCGCGCCGCGCGGCGAGCCGTGTCGCCGGTGGACCGGCCCCGGCCGGCGCGGCCACGCCGGCCGCGGGACGAGGAGGAGGCGGCGCGCGGGGGGCGTTCCGTGGGCGGCGCGGTGATGGCGACCGGGACGCCCGAGGGGGCCTGGGCACCGGTGATGCGGCTCAGTTCGGCTTCGCCCGAGCGCACCTGGGTGGTCTGCGGGGTGATGCCGGCGGCGGCCATCAGCCGGCTCATGTCACGGCGCTGATCGGGGGTCACCAGCGTGACAACGCTGCCGGACTCACCGGCGCGGGCCGTGCGCCCGCCTCGGTGCAGGTAGTCCTTGTGGTCGCTGGGCGGGTCGACGTTCACGACCAGATCGAGGTTGTCGACATGGATACCGCGCGCCGCGACATTGGTCGCCACCAGCACCGTCACATGCCCGGACTTGAAGCGGGACAGGGTCCGCGTGCGCTGCGGCTGGGACTTGCCGCCGTGCAGGGAGGCGGCGCGGACACCGTTGTTCAGCAGGTGCTCGGTCAGTCGGTCCACCGCGTGCTTGGTGTCCAGGAACATGATCACCCGGCCGTCCCGGGCCGCGATCTCGGTGGTCGTCCGGCGCTTGTCCGCGCCGTGCACGTGGAGTACGTGGTGCTCCATGGTCGTCACCGCGCCCGCGGACGGGTCGACGGAGTGGACCACCGGGTCGGTCAGATAGCGGCGGACCAGCAGATCGACGTTGCGGTCCAGCGTGGCCGAGAACAGCATCCGCTGACCCCCGGGGCGCACTTGGTCGAGCAGCTCGGTGACCTGGGGCATGAAGCCCATGTCGGTCATCTGGTCGGCCTCGTCGAGCACGGTGACGGCGACCTGGTCCAGGCGGCAGTCGCCACGGTCGATGAGGTCCTTGAGCCGGCCCGGCGTGGCGACGACGACCTCCGCCCCGTTACGCAGCGCACCGGCCTGCCTGCCGATCGACATGCCGCCGACCACGGTGGTCAGCCGCAGCATCACGGAGCGGGCGTACGGAGTGAGGGCGTCGGTGACCTGCTGGGCCAGCTCCCGGGTGGGTACGAGGACGAGGGCCAGCGGCTGCCGCGGCTCGGCGCGTCGGCCTGCCGTACGGGCCAGCAGGGCGAGGCCGAAGGCAAGGGTCTTGCCCGAACCGGTGCGACCACGACCGAGTACGTCGCGGCCCGCGAGGGAGTTCGGCAGGGTCGCCGCCTGGATCGGGAACGGCACGGTCACGCCCTCATGGCCCAGCGCGCCCAGCAACTGCGCCGGCATGTCGAGATCGGCGAACGCCTCGACGGCGGGCAGCGCCGAGGTGACCGTCTTCGGCAGTGCGAACTCGCCCTGGGGTGAAGTCTGCCGGCCTACGCGGCCTTCGGCACGGCGCGGGGAGCCGGAGCGGTTTCCGCCCCTCGCGGAGCCCGGGTTTCCGGAGCGAGTGCGGGCGGAGCGATCATTTATGCGCGTGCGATTCATGTGGAACCTTCCTTGACGTGGCACGTATCAAGGAATTCCCGCAGAAAACCAACAGCGCAGAGAATCGCAAGAACGAGCCGAAGAAAACGGAGTCCGAATCGGATGAACAATCGGATCGACGGAGGGTTACCCGCGGAGACTCCACCGGAGCGCATGATGCGATTCCCGTGATGGGTGCCGGTCGTTCCATGGGGAGGCCCCGACGGATTTCCGTCCGAAACTCGGGCAGGACCCGGACAGCGGGTCGCGAATGCCCTGAAACGCGGCGAGCCGGGACCCGCACCCCAAGGTGCGGGCCCCGGCTGCGAGGTGCGTGCCGACGTCAGGCAGGAACGATGTTCTCGGCCGTCGGGCCCTTCTGGCCCTGCGCGATGTCGAACGTGACCTTCTGGCCCTCCGACAGCTCGCGGAAGCCCTGGGTGGCGATGTTCGAGTAGTGGGCGAAGACGTCAGCGCCGCCACCGTCCTGCTCGATGAAGCCGAAGCCCTTTTCTGCGTTGAACCACTTCACGGATCCGGAAGCCATGTTATTTCTCCTTCGGGGCGGTGCTCGGGGTTCACACTGTGTGTACTCCGCGTCGCCGTGATGATCACCCTGCCGAAAATAACCGGATCCAGAAAGGATCGCCACCGGAATGAACCGGCGGGACACCCGCAAGATTTCGGGAACCACAACTGCAACTGAGATCGAGACTAGCACGGGGCGATCGGCCGTGTGCGGTGAATAACTCCACCCCGCCTGCCGCGTACGTAATATTCATCGCGCTCCGCGCTTAATTCTCACTTTGTGAGCACAGATATTGGCGTGCCCGGGTCCCATGGTTTCTGTCGAGTATGTGGGCGCCGGCAGCTCGTCGGGCTCCCCTCGCGGACCCGCGGTTCCGGCCGGCCCGACGACCTCCACGCACACGAAGCCGGCCCCCGAGAGCAGGTCTCAGGGGCCGTTCGAGGGGTGGCGCGGGTGGGCTCAGGGCGTGGTCGTCGAGACGACGTAGACCTGGGGGAAGTCGGGGTTGTCCAGGTTCGCCGTGATCTCGAGGGTCGGCTTGGGCCGCTCCTGCTCATGGACCGTGCCCGCCCAGTGGTGACCGTCCGCGAACTTCCAGCCCACCAGGGCCGCCTCGTCCTCGTCGATCGTGACCTCGCCGTCCTTCAGCTCGGCGTCGGAGCCGGCGTAGTCGTCGAGCCACTGGTCGAACTTCTCACGCGTGGTCGTGAACTGCAGGAACAGCGAGCTCGCCTTCCACGCGTTGGTCTCGTAGGAGGCCACGTGCTCCGCGTAGGGCGGCACCGACACCTCGTACAGGCGTCGCTGCAGGCGCGTGGGCCAGCCCTCCTCGAGGCCGGTGGCGGCTGCCTGCTCCTTCTTGCTCTCGCCGCCGCCACGGCTCTGCATCGCGGAGATGTAGAGGTATCCGGCGGGGATGGCGATGAGCAGGAAGACGATCAGCGGCTTGAGCCAGCGGCGGCGGGCCGGGGTGTTCGCGGCTCCGCCGTCGGTCTCGGGGTGCTCGGGCGGCTCGTGCGCCGCGTTCGCCGACGGGCGTCCGGGCTGGTCCATGACGATCATCCTCGGCCGGCCCGGGTGTAGCGCTCGTAGCGCTCCACCCGGCGGCGGTTGGCCCTGCGGAAGCGACGCGCGACCAGGCGGGCCAGGTCGGCGGCGCCGACCATGCCCGCCTCGGGGCCCAGCTGCGCCTTGACGATACGGGCCTCGGGACGGTAGCCACGGCCGGTGAGGTGGCGGCGGAACGCCTCCCGGGCCGGGCCGATCAGCAGGTCGTCGGCCGCGCTGACGCCGCCGCCGATGACGAAGCAGGAGGGGTCGAGGGCCGCGGCCAGGTTGGCGATGCCGACGCCCAGCCACTGGCCGATGTCCTGGAGCAGCTCGACGCACATGGCGTCCCCGGACCGGGCCAGCTCCGTGATCAGGGGGCCGGTGATCTCGGAGATGTTGCCACCGACGCGGTCGATGATCCCGTACGCGACCGGCGACTCGGCCGCCGCCAGCTCACGGGCCTCGCGGACGAGCGCGTTGCCGGAGCTGTACTGCTCCCAGCAGCCGCGGTTGCCGCACGGGCAGCGGTGGCCGCCGGGCACGACCTGCATGTGACCGAACTCGCCCGCGACGCCGAACTTGCCGCGCTTGACCTGACCGTCCTCGAGGATCGCGCCGCCGATGCCGGTACCGAGAGTGATCATGACGAGGTGGTCCTCGCCACGGCCGGCGCCGAAGCGCCACTCCGCCCAGGCGGCGGTGTTGGCGTCGTTGTCCACCATCACGGGGACGGCGAGGCGGCCGGCGAGACGGTCGCGCAGCGGCTCGTTGCGCCAGGACAGGTGGGGGGCGAAGAGGACGCGGTTGCGGTCGGCATCGACCCAGCCGGCCGCGCCGATGCCCACGGCGTGGACGTCGTGGCGGTCGGAGAGGTCGAGGACCAGCTCGACGATGGTGTCCTCGACGACCTTGGGGCTCTTGGACTTGTCCGGCGTCTCCGTGCGGAGCTTCTCCAGGATGTTGCCGTCGGCGTCGACGACGCCCGCCATGACCTTGGTGCCGCCGATGTCGATGCCGACGGTGGGGACGCGGGGGGCGGTGAGGTGCGAGCGGCGCTCGCGCGTGCCGACCGTGCGGAGCACGGTGGCTTTGGCGGTGCCTCGGTGTACCCGCTCGCGGTACATGCTCATCGCGGTTGTTGCCCCTGCGGTCGTGGTGCGGATGTGGATGGACTCGGCCGATTGTGCCTCACCGGTGGGGCGTGGTGCACAGTCGCGCTCGGGGGCGAGGCCGGGGCGGGAGGGGCCGGGCCCTTACGGGACTGGATTATTTACGGCCCGGAGCCCTCTACGGGCTTGGTCACCCCGCACTTGGGCCGCAAATAACCCTTACGTCCCTCTCAGGGCCCGGCCCATCCCACCCCGGCCCCTCCGGTCGGATCCCGTCCGCGGGTGGTCCCTCAACAGCGCAGCCCCACGCGCCTTCGGCGCGTGGGGCTGCGGCTGGGGGCCTTCAGCGGGCCTGCATGGCCTCCATGCCGGCGATCATCATGTCCAGGGCGTAGGTGAAGTCCTGGTTCCGGATCGTGGCGATGGACTCGGTGCCGCGCGCCTCCACCAGCTCGGCCGCTTCCTTGTACTGCTTCGAGAACTCGGGCCGCTCGGCGATCACGCCCATGACCTGCTTGAGGTAGTCGTCCTCGCTCACCCCGGCCTCGCGGCAACGCTCCCGGTAGAGCACTTCGATCGTCGCGAAGCCGTAGACGAACTGGAAGACGGCGTTGAGCGCACCCGTCACCCCGCGATCGTCCAGCCCCATGCGCCGTATCACCGCCAGCGCGGCTTCGGAGAAGGCCATCGAGTGAGGGCCGATGTTGAGGTACCTGCCCACCAGCTGGGCCACCCAGGGGTGGGCGACGAGCATCTTGCGGTACTCGGTCGCCAGCTCACGCACCTGATCGCGCCAGTCGGCACTCTCGTCGGACACGTCGGGGACGCTCATGCCGGCGGACGCCTGGTCCATCGCCAGCTCGAGGAGGTCGTCCTTGTTGTCGACGTACCAGTACACCGACATGGCCGTCACCCCGAGCTCCGCCGCCAGCCGGCGCATCGAGAACTTCGCCAGCCCGTCGGTGTCGAGCATCCGGACCGTAGTGGCGACGATCCGATCCCGGTCGAGCCCCCCGACCTCCGCCCCCGCCCCCTTGCGCTTCGAGGCCTTGCCCTCTCCCTCACCGGCCAGCCACACGCTGGTGGTCCGCAGGCTGCTTGCCATGGATTTCTCACTTTCCGACGCCTGTGGATGTGGTGGATGTAG
>NZ_JAFMOF010000005.1 GCF_017349075.1 Streptomyces triculaminicus
CGCCTACCTCCGCAAGGACACCACCGGCATCACCCACGACATCCACCGCGCCTACGAGCTCTTCCCCGTCCTCCGCGAACGCGCCAAACAACCCGCCGGCACCCTCTCCGGCGGCGAACAACAAATGCTCGCCATGGGCCGCGCCCTCATGTCCCGCCCCAAACTCCTCATGCTCGACGAACCCTCCATGGGCCTCTCACCGATCATGATGCGAAAAATCACCGACACCATCGCCGAACTCAAAACCACCGGCACCACCATCCTGCTCGTCGAACAGAACGCCCAAGCCGCCCTCTCCCTCGCCGACCGCGCCCACGTCATGGAAACCGGCAAAATCGTCCTCTCCGGAACCGGCACCGACCTCCTCCACGACGAATCCGTCCGCAAGGCCTACCTCGGCGAAGACTGAGCGCATGCAAAAGGGCCCGCATCCAACCGGACACGGGCCCCTCGAACAACCAAACAATCAGAATCGCTACTGATCCTTCGCGGCCTTCTTCTCCTTGGCATCCTCGATGACCGCCTCCGCCACCTGCTGCATCGACAAACGACGATCCATCGACGTCTTCTGAATCCACCGGAACGCCGCCGGCTCCGTCAGCCCGTACTGCGTCTGCAGAATGCTCTTCGCCCGGTCCACCAGCTTCCGCGTCTCCAGCCGCTGCGAAAGATCCGCGACCTCCCGCTCCAGCGCCTTCAGCTGCGTGAACCGCGACACCGCCATCTCGATGGCCGGAACGACATCGCTCTTGCTGAACGGCTTCACCAAGTAGGCCATGGCCCCCGCGTCCCGCGCCCGCTCCACGAGATCACGCTGCGAGAACGCCGTCAGCATCAACACCGGCGCGATCGACTCCGCACCGATCCGCTCGGCCGCGGAGATCCCGTCCAGCACCGGCATCTTCACGTCGAGGATCACCAGGTCGGGACGGTGCTCCCGCGCCAGCGCGACCGCGGTCTCGCCGTCGCCCGCCTCGCCCACGACGGAGTAGCCCTCTTCCTCGAGCATCTCCTTGAGGTCGAGCCGGATGAGGGCCTCGTCCTCGGCGATCACGACGCGCGTGACGTTCGGAGGGGTGTGCTGCGGCTCGTCGTCGACAGGCGGCTGGGGCTCGGCGGCGCTCACGGGTCTCCTCGCTCAGGGCAGGTGGTGCCATACGAGCGTACCTAGCACCGTCCCACAACACGCACGCGGTATGGTGTCTCGAGCAGCACGCCCGGTTGGTGGAACTGGTCAGACACGCGAGTCTCAAACACTCGTGCCCTTTGGGCATGTGGGTTCGAATCCCACACCGGGCACCGAACATCCACAAAGCGGATTTTCTCCATCGCGTGAATCTTCACGAATCCGCCGCATCGTGAACATGCGATCACGCACAGTGATGCCATGCAGTTTCACGGTTCCGAAGTGCGTCAGCGCGCGCTGGACCTCATCGCCTCAGGTGCTACCAACGCCGAAGTCTCCCGACGGCTGGCCGTACCACCGGGCACTGTCAGCTACTGGCTCCACATGGACAGATCCAAGCGCGGCGAATGCCCAGGCGCCCACCAGACGAGGTGCCCTCGGTGCACCGGTCGGGAGCTCGACGAGGCCGCCTATTCCTACCTGCTCGGCCTGTACCTGGGCGACGGACACATCGTCCAGTACTCCCAGCACCGGGTGCCCAGCCTGATGATCACCTGTGGTGACGTATGGCCCGGACTCATGGACGCGTGCCACGCCGCGATGGAAGCGGTCTTCCCCGACAACTCGGTCTGCCGGGTCCGCAAGATCGGCTGCCACAACGTGAAGGTCTACTCGAAACACCTGTGGTGCATGTTCCCCCAACACGGCCCGGGCAAGAAGCACGAGAGACGGATTGAGCTCGAGCCCTGGCAGCAGCAGATCGTGGACGCACATCCTTGGGAGTTCATCCGCGGACTTGTCCACTCCGACGGCTGCCGCATCACCAACTGGACCGTCCGCCTTGTCGGCGGCGAACGTAAGCGCTACGAGTACCCGCGCTACTTCTTCACCAACAAGTCGGACGACATCCGACAGCTCTACTGCGACACCCTCGACAAGGTCGGGGTCGAGTGGAAGGTGACCCGGCGCGGCAGCGATCCGTACAACATCTCCGTGGCCCGCAAAGCCTCCGTCGCCCTCATGGACACCCACATAGGCCCGAAGTACTGATCACCCCTACTTCGGCGAGTCGTCCTCTCCGATGTGGTGCACCCGCACCAGGTTCGTCGTGCCCGGAGTGCCCGGCGGGGAGCCGGCCGTGATGATGACCATGTCGCCCTTGCGGCAGCGGCCGATCCGCAGCAGGTATTCGTCGACCTGCTCGACCATCTCGTCGGTCGTCTGCACCATCGGGCCGAGGAAGGTCTCCACGCCCCAGGTCAGGTTGAGCTGTGACCGGGTCGCCGGCTCGGGGGTGAAGGCCAGGAGCGGGATGGGTGACCGGTAGCGCGACAGCCTCCGTACTGTGTCACCGGATTGAGTGAACGCCACAAGGAACTTGGCGCCGAGGAAGTCGCCCATCTCGGCTGCGGCGCGGGCCACGGATCCGCCCTGGGTGCGGGGCTTGCTCCGCTCGGTGAGTGGGGGGAGGCCCTTGGCGAGGACGTCTTCCTCGGCGGCCTCGACGATGCGGCCCATGGTCTTGACGGTCTCGATGGGGTAATTGCCGACGCTGGTCTCGCCGCTGAGCATGACGGCGTCGGTGCCGTCGATGACGGCGTTGGCGACGTCGGAGGCCTCGGCGCGGGTGGGGCGGGAGGCGTCGATCATGGAGTCGAGCATCTGGGTGGCGACGATCACCGGCTTGGCGTTGCGCTTGGCGAGCTTGATCGCTCGCTTCTGTACGATCGGGACCTTTTCGAGGGGCATTTCGACGCCGAGGTCGCCGCGGGCGACCATGATGCCGTCGAAGGCGGCGATGATGTCGTCGAGGTTCTGTACGGCCTGGGGCTTTTCGATCTTGGCGATGACGGGGAGGCGGCGGCCTTCCTCGTCCATGACGCGGTGGACGTCGTGGATGTCGTGGCCGGTGCGGACGAAGGAGAGGGCGATGACGTCGGCGCCGGTGGTGAGGGCCCAGCGGAGGTCGTCGATGTCCTTTTCGGAGAGGGCGGGGACGGAGACGGCGACTCCGGGGAGGTTGAGTCCCTTGTGGTCGGAGATCATGCCGCCTTCGATGACGATGGTCTTGACCCGGGGGCCGCGGACCTCGATGACTTCGAGGGTGACGCGGCCGTCGTCGACGAGGATGCGTTCGCCTTGGGTGACGTCGCCGGCGAGGCCTTCGTAGGTGGTGCCGCAGTGGTGGCGGTCGCCTTCGACGCCTTCTTCGACGGTGATGGTGAACTCGTCGCCGCGTTCAAGGAGTACGGGGCCTTCGCGGAAGCGGCCGAGGCGGATCTTCGGGCCCTGAAGATCGGCGAGGATGCCGATGTTGCGGCCTGTTTCGTCGGCCGCTTTGCGGACGCGTTGGTACCGCGCTTCGTGTTCGGCGTAGGTGCCGTGGCTGAGGTTGAAGCGGGCGACGTCCATTCCGGCTTCGACGAGGGCCTTGATCTGCTCGTACGAGTCGGTGGCCGGCCCCAGGGTGCAGACGATTTTCGCTCGGCGCATGGCACGACCTTATGACCTACTCATGGGTAGAGAATTGTCCTGCCGCATCTGACCAACGACCTTTTAGTGAAAGCTTGTTGACACCTTGTGAAACGTGCAGGGGGGCGCTCCGATGAGCGCCCCCAGGGGGTGGCTCAGGGCTGCCTCAGGGGTGTCTCACAGGGTCGGGCGCGTCATCGTAAACCGGGCGTTGACGTGGGCGTAGAGGGTCTGTCGCTGGGGTTCGAGGTCGAGGGCGGGGGCCGGCTCGGGGGCGGCTCCGGCGAAGCCGGATCCGCCGGCGCGGGGTCGGCCGGCGGGTCGGGCGGGGAGGCCCATGGGGGTGGGGTTTTCGGCTCCGGTGTCGGCGAGTTCGACGACGGCGGTGAGTTGGGCGCCGAGTGCGGCGGCGTATTCGCGGGCGCGTTGGACGGCTTCGTGGACGGCTTGGCGGCGGGCTTCGCCGTGGGCGGGTGAGTCGGGGCGGAGGCTCCACCAGGGGCCGTCGACGCGGGTGAGTTCGAGTTCGGCGAGGCGGGTGGCGAGTTCGCCGAGTGCGGTGAAGTCGATGAGGGTGGCGGTGACGCGGACGCGGCCGTGGTAGGCGCGTATGCGTTCGTGGCGGCCTTTTTCGGTGAGTTGGGGGGTGATGGTGAAGGTGCCGGTTTCGATTTTTTCGACGGCTTCGCCGTAGGACTTGAGGAGGTCGAGGACGTGGTTGTTGCGGCGGGTGAGGTCGCCGAGGGCGGTGCGGCGGTCGGTGCCGCGGGCGCTGACGGTGATGCCGAGGTGGGCGATTTCGGGGTCGACTTCGAGGCGGGCTTCGCCGCGGACGGCGATGCGGGGGTGTCGGGGTTCCGTAGGGGAGGTGGGGGTTCTCGGGTGGGGTGGTGGGGTGTTGGGGTGTGGTCATGGGGTTCAGCGTCCCAGGTGGTGACGGGATCGCAACCTTGTGAGGGTGTCGGTGGGGGTGGGGGCTGGGCCAGAATCTACGCGCGTTGGTTCTGGATATGAATGGGGAGAACAGAACATATGCCGCTCAATCGTAGGAATTTCCTGGGGCGTACGGCCGTGACGGGTGCGGGTGTGGCCCTTGCGGGTGCGGTGGGGACGGTGCCGGCCGAGGCGGAGTCCGTGGGGCGCCGGAAGAAGCGGTACGCGTTCACCGTGATGGGGACGACGGACCTGCATGGGAACGTCTTCAACTGGGACTACTTCACGGATGCCGAGTTCGACGACAAGGCGCACAACGATGTGGGTCTGGCGAAGATCTCGACGCTGGTGAGCCAGGTGCGGTCGGAGAAGGGTCGCCGGAACACGCTGTTGATCGACGCGGGTGACACGATCCAGGGCACTCAGCTGTCGTACTACTACGCGAAGGTCGACCCGATCACGGGTGCGAACGGTCCGGTGCATCCGATGGCGCAGGCCATGAACGCGATCGGTTATGACGCGGCGGCGCTGGGCAATCACGAGTTCAATTACGGTATTCCGACGCTGCGGAAGTTCGAGGAGCAGTGCGATTTCCCGTTGCTGGGGGCGAACGCGCTGGATGCGAAGACGTTGCGTCCGGCGTTCCGGCCTTATGTGATCAAGAAGGTGTGTACGCCGTTCGGTCGTGATGTGCGGGTGGCGATTCTGGGTCTGACCAATCCGGGGATCGCGATCTGGGACAAGGCGAATGTGCAGGGGAAGATGGTTTTCCCGGGGCTTGAGGAGCAGGCGGCGAAGTGGGTGCCGAAGCTGCGTTCGCTGGGTGCGGATGTGGTGATCGTGTCGGCGCATTCGGGTTCGAGCGGGACGTCGTCGTACGGCGATCAGCTGCCGTATGTGGAGAACGCGGCGGCGCTGGTGGCCGAGCAGGTGCCGGGGATCGACGCGATTCTGGTGGGGCATGCGCATACGGAGATTCCCGAGTACCGGGTGGCGAACAAGAAGACGGGCAAGCAGGTGGTGCTGTCCGAGCCGCTGAAGTGGGGGCAGCGGCTGACGTTGTTCGACTTCTCCGTGGTGTGGGAGCACGGTGCCTGGCAGGTGGAGTCGGTGGGTGCGAAGGTGCTGAACTCCAACACGGCGGCCGAGGACCGGAGGATCACGCGTCTGCTGGGTGACGAGCACCGGAAGGTGGTGGCGTACGTCAACCAGGTGATCGGTACGTCGACGGCGGCGATGAGCGCGGCGGAGGCCGCGTACAAGGACACGCCGGTGATCGATTTCATCAACCATGTGCAGGTCGAGACGGTGAAGGCGGCGCTGGCGGGTACGGCGTACGCGAAGCTGCCGGTGCTGTCGCAGGCGTCGTGTTTCTCGCGTACGGCGGCGGTTCCGGCGGGGAAGGTGTCGATCCGCCAGGTGGCGGGGCTGTATCCGTTCGAGAACACGCTGGAGGCGCGGCTGTTGACGGGCGCTCAGCTGCGGGAGTACCTGGAGTTCTCGGCGCGGTATTACGTACGGACGGCGGCCGGCGTGCCGGTGGATCCGGCGAAGCTGACGAATGCCGAGTCGATTCCGGATTACAACTACGACGTGGTGGGCGGTCTCTCGTACGAGATCGACATCGCGAAGGCGCCGGGGTCGCGGATCGTGAACCTCTCGTTCGACGGGAAGCCGCTCGAGGACTCCGCCGAATTCGTCCTGGCGGTGAACAACTACCGGGCGAGCGGTGGCGGGAACTTCCCGCATGTGGCGCGTTCCAAGCAGTTGTGGGCGAATTCGGAGGAGATTCGTAACACCATCATCGGCTGGGTGAAGGCCAAGGGGTCGATCGATGTGGCCGGCTTCGCGTCAGTGGACTGGAAGCTGACGCGGGATGGTGTGCCGGTTTTCTGAGGTGTGGTGGTTCTGGAGTCGTGGTTGTGGCCGCGGCTCCAGGCCGAAGGTGGTGAAGGCGGTGCGCTGGGGCTGGGGGTAGGTGGTCTTGCCGGTGATGGCGTTGAGGATGACGGTGCTGCGCCAGGCGGCGAGGCCGAGGTCGGGGGTGCCGACGCCGTGGGTGTGGGTTTCGGCGTTCTGGACGTGGACGGCGCCCTTGACGGAGGGGTCGAGGACGAGCCGGTGGTGTTCGTCGATGCGGGGGCGGCCGTTGGAGTCGCGGCGGATGTAGGGGTCGAGGGCGGCGAGGAGGGTGTCGACGCGGCGTTCGCGGTAGCCGGTGGCGAGGACGACGGCGTCGGTGGTGAGGCGGGAGCGGGTGCCCTGCTGGGTGTGTTCGAGGTGGAGTTCGACGCGGGTGGCGCCGACGCGTCCGGCGGTGCGGACGAAGACTCCTGGGGTGAGGACGGTGTCGGGCCAGCCGCCGTCGAGGCTTCGGCGGTAGAGCTCGTCGTGGATGTCGGCGATGGTTTTGGCGTCGATGCCCTGGTGGAGCTGCCATTGCTGGGGCAGGACCTGGTCGCGTACGGGTTCGGGGAGGGTGCGGAAGTAGTGGGTGTAGTCGGGGGTGAAGTGTTCGAGGCCGAGCTTGCTGTATTCCATGGGGGCGAAGGCGGGGCTGCGGGCGAGCCAGTGGAGTTTTTCGCGGCCTGTGGGGCGGTGGCGCAGGAGGTCGAGGAAGACTTCGGCGCCTGATTGTCCTGAGCCGATGACGGTGATGTGTTCGGCGTCGAGGAGTTTGGCGCGGTTGTCGAGGTAGTCGGCGGAGTGGATGACGGGGACGCCGGGGGCTTCGGCGAGGGGGCGCAGGGGTTCGGGGATGTAGGGGGCGGTGCCGACGCCGAGGACGAGGTTGCGGGTGTAGGCGCGGCCGAGGGCGTCGGCTTCGCCTTCGGGGTCGAGTTGGGTGTAGTCGATTTCGAAGAGGACGCGTTCGGGGTTCCAGCGGACGGCGTCGATGTGGTGGTTGAAGTGGAGTCCGGTGAGGTTTTCGCTGACCCAGCGGCAGTAGGCGTCGTATTCGGCGCGGTGGATGTGGTGGCGCTCGGAGAAGTAGAAGGGGAAGAGGCGTTCTTGGGTTTTGAGGTAGTTGAGGAAGGTCCAGGGGCTGGTGGGGTCGGCGAGGGTGACGAGGTCGGCGAGGTAGGGGACTTGGAGGGTGGTGCCGTCGATGAGGAGGCCGGGGTGCCATCGGAAGGCGGGGCTCTGGTCGTAGAAGGCGGTGCGGAGGTCGTCGAGGGGGTGGGCGAGGGCGGCGAGGGAGAGGTTGAAGGGGCCGATGCCGATGCCGACGAGGTCGAGGGGTTGGTCGGGGGCCGAGGCTGGGTGCTGAGGGGTGGTCATCGGGTGGTGTGGCCTTCCACGAGTTTCAGCAGGTGTCGGAGGTCGTCGGGGGTGGTGTGGGGGTTGAGGAGGGTGGCCTTGAGCCAGAGGCCTTCGGGGGTGGTGGCGCGGCCGAGGACGGCGTGACCGGTGTGCAGGAGGCGTCGTCTGATGCGGGCGGTGGTGTGGTGGTCGGCGCCGGTGGGGCGGAAGAGCACGGTGCTGATGGTGGGGCGGGAGTGGAGTTCGAGTGCGGGGTGGGCGTCGATGAGGTCGGCGAGGTGGTGGGCGGTGGCGCAGACGCGTTCGACGAGGTCGGCGATGCCGCGGCGGCCGAGGGCACGGAGGGTGACGGCGATCTTGAGGATGTCGGGTCGGCGGGTGGTGCGCAGTGAGCGGTGCAGGAGATCGGGCAGGCCGGCGTCGGTGTCGTCGGGGGCGTTGAGGTAGTCGGCCTGGTGGGCCAGGGGGTGCAGGGCGGCGGGGTCGGGGACGGCGAGGACGCCCGCGGCGATGGGCTGCCAGCCGAGTTTGTGCAGGTCGAGGGTGATGGTGTGGGCGCGTTCGAGGCCGGTGAGGGCGGTCTTGAGGGTGTGGCTGAACAGCAGGGGGCCGCCGTAGGCGGCGTCGATGTGGAGGCGGGCCCCGTGGGCGTCGCAGAGGTCGGCGATGGGGGGATGGGGTCGATGCGGCCGGTGTCGGTGGTGCCGGCGGTGGCGACGACGAGGTGGGGTGCGCCGGGGTCGGCGGTGGGGCCGGTGAGGGCGGTGTGGAGGTCGTGGGGGTCGAGGGTGCCGGTGGGGGTGGGGAGGGTGTGGGGGTGGGGAGGCCGAGGAGCCAGGCGGAGCGGTGGACGCTGTGGTGGGCGTTGGCGCCGCAGATGATGCGCAGGGGGCGGTCGGGGGTGGTGGTGCGGGCGGCTTCGCGGGCGAGGAGGAGGGCGAGCTGGTTGGACTCGGTGCCGCCGGTGGTGACGAGGGCGTCGGGGTGGGGGCGGTCGGGGTAGGCGAGGGCGGCCAGCGCCTGGGTGGTGAGGGCTTCGAGGGCGGTGGCGGAGGGGCCTGGTCCCAGGAGTCGAGGGAGGGTTCAGGGCGCCGGCGGCGAGGTCGGCGGCGGCGGCCAGGGCGAGGGGCGGGCCGTGGAGGTGGGCGGCGCAGTGGGGGTCGGCAGGGTCGGCGGCGCCTTCGGCGAGGGCTTGGACGAGGGTGTGGAGGGCTTCGTCGGGGCCGGTGCCGTGTTCGGGGAGGGCGGGGGTGGCGGCTGCTCGTATGCGGGCGGCGACGGCTTCGGGGCCGCCGGCGGGGAGGGGGCCGCCGCGGGCGGTGGCGCCGCGGGCGAGGGCGCGCAGGGGTGGTGTCGAGGAGGGGGCGCAGGGCGCGGGTGCCTTGGGTGCCGCCGGCGAGTGCTGTCGCGGGGGTGTGTCGGGCGGTGGGCGGCGCGGGCATGAGGAAGGCCTCTTTGATCGGGTCTGATCGAGTTGATCTGTCGTGTTGATCTGTCGCGAGCGGTCTTGCGGGCGGTCTTGATCGGTTCGGGTGCTGCTTCCGGTCCGTTCCTGGCCTGGGGCGCGGCCCGTGAAGGGGTCCGGGCCGGGGCGGACGGCTCAAGCTACCGGCTGTATACGCTGCGTGACCCCGAGTGGGGAGGTTTCGCCCGATGGTGGTACGGGCCCGGCATGCGTTGGCTGTAGAGGGCCGGCATGGCATGGCCTTGTGGCGGGGGTGAGTTGGGTCGCCGGGCGGGGTGCGGGTCTCCGGCGGGGCGGCGCTTCAAGGTAATGTGCACACCATGGCCATGACTTTTGCTATCGACGTGGGGCCGCTGAAGCCCGAGCCCGCGCCGCTCGTTCTCGGGCTGGTGCTCTTCTTCCTCGTTTTCGCCGTGATGGCGAAGGTGATCCTGCCCCGGATCAACAAGGTGCTCGTCGAGCGTGAGAAGGCCACCGACGGTGCCTTCGAGGACGCCGAGGAGACGCGCGTCGAGGCGGAGCGGGTGCACGCCGAGTACCAGGCGCTGCTGGCCGAGGCCCGGCACGAGGCCGCGCGGCTGCGCCAGGAGTCGCTCGAGCAGGGCACGGCGATCATCGCCGAGCTGCGTGCCGAGGGCCAGCGTCAGCGCGAGGACATCATCTCCGCGGGTCACGCGGTGATCGACGCCGAGCGCGCGGTCGCCGAGGCCGAGCTGCGCGAGCAGGTCGGTGCGCTGGCGACGGAGCTGGCGGGCCGGATCGTCGGCGAGTCGATGGCCGACTACGCCCGCGAGAGCGGCGTCGTCGACCGCTTCCTGGAGGAGCTGCGCGCGGCCCAGCCGTCCGACGCGGCCACTCCGCGCGACTGACCCACCGGCTGACAACCGGCGAAGCCAAGGCCCAGGCGCCCGCACCCCACGAGGGGTGCGGGCGCCTTGTCGTTCCCGCGGGAGGACCCCCTGAGCCCGGCCTTCCGGGCTCGGGGGGCGCCTCCGGGCGCTACGCCGTGGGCGCCGCCGTCACGGCCAGGGCGCGGCGCAGGTCGTCGAGCTGGTCGGCGATCCTGCGGCGCAGTGCGGGGGTGGGGTCGCCCTCGCGCAGGCAGGCCTCGCCCTGGCGCAGGGTCTCCTCGTCCACCAGGGTGCGCGGGAAGCCGGGGCCGCCGGCGGCGGAGGCCAGGGCGGGGCCCCGGCGGGCGGCGACGGCGACGGCCGCGGGGAAGTAGCGGTCGCGGTAGGGGCGTACGAGGGCGGTCTGCTCCGCCTGCCAGAAGCCCTGGGCGGTGGCGGTGAAGAGGTAGTTGGACAGCTCGTCGCCGCCGTACATCGCCTCCCAGGCGGCGGCCTTGGCGGCCGGGTCGGGGAGGGCCGCGCGGCAGCGGGCCGCGCCCCTCCTGGCCGGTCGCGCTGGGGTCGCGGGCCAGTTCGGCGTCGATCTCGGCGGGGGTGACGGCGCCGAGGACGGCGAGGCGGGCGAGGACGCGCCAGCGCAGTTCGGGGTCGAGGGCCGGGCCGCCGGGGGCGGTGCCGGCGGTCAGCCAGTCCCGGAGGTCGCCGGGGGTGGTGGCGCTGTCGATCAGGGTGCGTACGGCGGTCAGGCGCAGGCCCGTGCCGTCGGCGCCGGGGTGGCGGCCGAGCAGGTCGTGGCAGAGGGCGGTGAGGGTGGCCAGGGCGTGGGGGCGGTCGGCGGGGGCGGTGTAGCGGTCGGCGATCTCGCCGCGGGCGAAGGACAGGACGCCTTGGGCGATGGCGACGTCGGTCTCGTGGGGCAGGTGGGCGCGGGCGGCGTCGAGGTAGGCGCCGTGGGGCAGCTCGCCGTCGCGGACCATGTCGCGGGCGGCGTTCCACAGCACGGCCCGGCTGAGCGGGTCGGGCAGGGCGGACAGGGAGCCGAGGGCGGTGGTCCAGGAGTGGGGGTCGAGGCGGACCTTGGTGTAGGAGGTGTCGCCGTCGTTGACCAGGATCAGCGCGGGGCGGTCGCCGGTGAGGTCGAGGGTGGGTGCCGCAGCCGGCCGGGAGGTCGGTGGTGAGGCGGTCGCGGGCCACGAGGGTGGTCCCGTCGCCGGGCGCGTGGTCGTAGAGCCCGATGGCGAGGCGGTGGGGGCGGGTGCCGTCGTGGTGGAGGTCCAGCCGCCACTGGCCGGGGACGGGGGCGGGGGCGGTGACGTGCGGGGTGAGGGTGTCGACGCCGGTGGTGCGCAGCCAGCTCGCGGCCCAGGCGTGGACGTCGCGGTCGGAGTGGCGGGCGAGGGAGTCGATGAAGTCGGCGAGGGTGGCGTTGCCGAAGCGGTGGCGGGCGAAGTGGTCGTTGATGCCGGCGAGGAAGTCCTTCTCGCCGAGCCAGGTCACGAGCTGGCGCAGGGCGGAGGCGCCCTTGGCGTAGGAGATGCCGTCGAAGTTGAGCAGGGCGGAGGCGGTGTCGGTGACGTCCTCGGGGGTGGGGGCCACGGGGTGGGTGGAGGGTCGCTGGTCGGCGTCGTAGCCCCAGCTCTTGCGGGAGACGGCGAACTCGGTCCAGGCGCCGGTGAAGCGGGTGGCTTCGGCGAGGACGTGGTAGCCCATGTATTCGGCGAAGGACTCGTTGAGCCAGATGTCGTCCCACCACCGGAGGGTGACGAGGTCGCCGAACCACATGTGGGCCATCTCGTGGGCGATGACCACGCCGCGGGTCTGGCGTTCGGTGGCGGTGACGGCGGAGCGGAAGACGAATTCGTCGCGGAAGGTGACCAGGCCCGGGTTCTCCATGGCGCCGGCGTTGAACTCGGGGACGAACGCCTGGTCGTAGGAGTCGAAGGGGTAGGGCTCGTCGAAGAGTTCGTGGAAGCGGTCGAAGCAGCGCCGGGTGATGTCGAGGATCTCGTCGGCGTCGGCGTCCAGGTGGGGGGCGAGGGAGCGGCGGCAGTGCAGGGCGAAGGGGATCCCGGCGTGCTCGGTGCGCACGCTGTGCCAGGGGCCGGCGGCGAAGGCGACGAAGTAGGTGCTGAGCGGCTTGGTGGTGGCCAGGCGCCAGCGGCCCTGCCCGGGCGGTCCTATGCGGGTGGCGACGCCGTTGCCGAGGACGGTCCACTCGGGGGGCGCGGTGACGGTGGCGTCGTAGAGGGCCTTGAGGTCGGGCTGGTCGAAGGCGGCGAAGACGCGCTGGACGTCGTCGATGAACGTCTGGGTGTAGAGGTAGGTCTCGCCGTCGGCGGGGTCGGTGAAGCGGTGCATGCCCTCGCCGGTGCGCGAGTAGCGCATGTCGGCTTCGACGCGCAGTTCGTGCTCGCCGGCGGCGAGGGTGAGCGCGAGGCGGTTGTCGTCGAGCGCGGCGGGGTCGAGGGGGGTGCCGTCGAGGTGCGCGCTGTGCAGGGTGGCGGGTTTGAGCTCGACGAAGGTGGTGCCCGCCGTGCGGGCGGTGAAGTGGATGACGGTGGTGGAGCCGAAGTGCTCGTCGCCGCGGGTGAGGTCGAGGTCGATCTCGTAGCGGTGAAGGTCGAGGAGGCGGGCTCGGGTCTGCGCTTCGTCGCGCGTCAGTACGGGCATGGGGTCATGCTGCCGCACCCGCCCTGAGGGGGCCGGTGATTTTCGCCCGGGCGGGCGGGGCCCGGTGGTCCGGGGCCCGCCCGCGGGGCGGCCGTCAGGCGCGGGCGGCCGTCAGGCGCGGGCGATCGTCTCGTGGTGGCGGATGACCTCGGCGATGATGAAGTTCAGGAACTTCTCCGCGAACGCCGGGTCGAGCTTGGCGTTCTCCGCCAGCTCGCGCAGCCGGGCGATCTGGCGGGCCTCGCGGGCCGGGTCCGCCGGGGGCAGCTTGTGGGCGGCCTTGAGGTGACCGACCTGCTGGGTGCATTTGAAGCGCTCGGCGAGCATGTGGATCACCGCGGCGTCGATGTTGTCGATGCTGTCGCGCAGGCGGCCCAGCTCGGCGCTCGCGGAGGCGTCGCCGAGGCTGCGTACGGGCTCGTCTTTGGCACTGTTGTTCATGTCCACCCACCGAGCCTATGCGGAAGGACGGGATTCGATGACCGGAGGGTGCTCCGGATCGGGGATCTCGTTGCTCCACCCGCCGGGTACGGCCCTGCCGCAGCACTGGCGGAAGCGCACGGGTGCGGTGCCCACGCGGCGGGTGAAGAGCCGGCTGAAGTAGGCGGGGTCGTCGTAGCCGACGCGCCGGGCGACGGCGGCGACGGGCAGCTCGGTGGCGGCCAGGAGCTCCTTGGCGCGGCCCAGGCGGATGCCGAGCAGGTAGTCCTTCGGGCTGCAGCCGGCGCCGCGCCGTACGGCCGAGCGCAGCTCGGCCGGGGTCATGCCGTGCCGGGCGGCGTGCTGGGTGACGGACAGGGGCAGGAAGGCGTCGCGGGCCAGGGCGCGCAGCACGGGATCGGTGGCGTCGCCTGTGTCGGTGCGGGCGCGGCGCAGGGCGACGAGCAGTTCGTGGACGGCGGCGGCGGTCTCGACCTCCAGGAGGGGGTTGCCGCGCCGGGCGGCGCGGGCGATGCGCCCGACGGCGGCGCGGGCGGCGGTGGTGTCGGCCAGCGGCACGACGGGGTGGCCGGATCCGATGTAGCCGAGCTCGGTGTAGGCGGCGACGGCGGAGCCTGAGAAATCGACGAAGCTCTCGTCCCAGCCGGCGCCGGGCCCGGCGCCGTAGTGGTGGGGTACGCCGGGGACGAGCCAGATGAGGGCGGGTGCGGTGACGGGGTGGGTGCGGCCGTCGGGGGTGCGGTACCAGCCGCCGCCGGCGCCGATGACGACGGCGACGTGGTGGTCCAGGACGCGGGGTCCGACGGGGGCAGGGCGCCGTGCTGCAGGCCCACGCCGAGGCAGACCAGGCCGAGCCGGTGGTGGACCGGTCCGGGGTGAAGTACCGCATCCAGGAGTGGTACACGCGCCCGATGCCTCCCGTCGCTCCGGTGGTCGTCCCCGTCTTCCGTCTTCCGTCCAATCAGCCCCCGATCTTTGTCCATGGCCCCCGCCCCCGCCAGAGGGCGAGGATGGTGTGCGGCCAAGGTGCGCGGGCGGCGAGGGACGAGGCGGGGGACGTGCCGGAATTCGTGGTGGGGACGACGCCTTCCTGCTCGGCGGGCGGCCGGTGCGGCTGCTGTCCGGGGCGCTGCACTACTTCCGGGTGCACGAGGGGCTGTGGCGGCACCGGCTGGGGATGCTGCGGGCGATGGGCCTCAACTGCGTGGAGACGTATGTGCCGTGGAACCGGCACGAGCCGTCTCCGGGGCGGGCGCGGGACGTCGGGGAGCTGGGGCGGTTCCTGGACGCGGCGCGGGAGGCGGGCCTGTACGCGATCGTGCGCCCGGGTCCGTACATCTGCGCGGAGTGGGACAACGGCGGGCTGCCCGCGTGGCTGACCGGGCGGCTGGGGGCACGCGTGCGTACCCGCGACGAGGAGTTCGTGCGGGCCGCGGAGCGGTGGCTGGCTCTGGTGGCGGAGCAGGTGGTGGGGCGGCAGGTGGACCGGGGCGGGCCGGTGGTGCTCGTCCAGGTGGAGAACGAGTACGGATCGTATGGCAGCGACCGGGTCTATCTGCGGCGTCTCGTAGAACGGCTGCGGGCGCTGGGGGTGACCGTTCCGCTGATCACCTCGGACGGCCCGGAGGAGCACATGCTGTCGGGCGGTACGGTGCCGGGGGCGCTCGCCACGGTGAACTTCGGGTCGGGGGCGCGGGAGGCGTTCGCGGCGCTGCGGCGCCACCAGGAGCGCGGGCCGCTGATGTGCACGGAGTTCTGGTGCGGCTGGTTCACGCACTGGGGCGGCGAGGAGGCGGCCCGGGACGCGCGGGAGGCGGCCGGGGTGCTCGAGGAGATCCTCGGCCTCGGCGCGTCGGTGAACATCTACATGGCGCACGGCGGCTCGAACTTCGGCGGCTGGGCGGGGGCCAACCGCGCCGGTGACGACTTCCGGGGCGCGCTGCGGCCGATGGTCACCTCCTACGACTACGACGCCCCCATCGACGAGTTCGGGCGGCCGACGGAGAAGTTCCGGGCGTTCCGGCGGGTGCTGTCGCGGTACGCGGAGGGGCCGCTGCCCGCCGTGCCGCCGACGCCGCCGGTGCTGCGCGCGCCGGTCGTGGCGCACCCGGCGGGGTGGGCGCCGCTGGGCGAGGTGATGGACGCGCTCGGCGGGCCGGAGGAGCGGGGGCCGGTGCCGCCGTCCTTCGAGGACCTCGGCGTCGACCGGGGTGTGGTCCGCTACCGCTTCACGGTGCCGGGGCCGCGCCGGGCGTATCCGCTGTGGGTGGCGGGGCTGCGGGATGTGGCGGTGGCGTCCGTGGACGGGGTGCGGGTGGCCGTGCTCGACGACGCGCGCGACCCGGCGCCGATCGGCGAGGTGGCGGGGCCGGCCGAGGTGGAGCTGTGGGTGGAGTCGCTCGGCCGGGTCAACTACGGGCCGCGCCTGGGCGAGCCCAAGGGCGTCACGGGCGGGCTGCTGCACGAGCGGCAGTACGTGCACGAGGTGGCGGCGCGCGGGCTGCGCCTGGACGCCCTGGAGGAGCCGGGGGCGATGGAGGCGGTGGGGTGGCGGCCGGCCGGGGCGGCGGGCGGGGACCCGGGCCTGTACCGGGCCTCGTGCGCGGTGGCCGGTGCGGGTGACGCCGTGCTGGAGCTGCCGGGCTGGGTGCGGGGCTTCGTATGGGTCAACCGCTTCTGCCTGGGCCGCTACTGGGGCCGGGGGCCGCAGCGGGCGCTGTACGTGCCGGGGCCGGTGTTGCGGGAGGGGGACAACGAGCTGCTGGTGCTGGAGTGCGAGGGGGCGGGCGAGCCGGTGCTCCGGCTGAGCCCCGCCGTATGAGCGCGAGCCTTGGGACGTGGGCCGGGGCGTGGGCCGGTGGGCCCTCGGTCCGGGTGGTACTCCCGTCCCGCTGGTCACCGGCCGATGACGGTGACCAACGGGACGGAACCCCGTGAATGTTTATTGCCCGACTATCTGCACGATGAAGCCGTCCAGAGCGAACTCAGCGGTCCCGTTTTCCCCGGTCTTCCGCAGCCCCACCCACGCCTCACCCGTAGCGGGCGCCGTGAACTCGTAGGAGTACGTCGTGGGCGCCACGGCGACCGGCAGCGGCGTACGCGACAGCTCGCGCGCCCCGGGCTCGTCGACGGCCGTCACCCAGGCGTACTGCCCCGCCAGCTCGTTCTCGTAGCGGAAGCTCACCCGGTAGCGGCGGCCGGGCTCGAAGCGGACGGTGTGCGGGACGGTGCGGTAGACCAGGCCCGGGTTCTCGCCGCGCGACTTCAGGGACTGGGTGCCGTCGATGACGTCGTCGACGGCCTTGCCGTTCCAGCCGCGCTGGGTGTAGGGCGCGTGGCGGCGCGCGATGTGGGTGCGCGGGTCGGTGCTGCCGCCCGCGTCGCCCTTGACGAAGGGCCCCCAGCCCTGGGGCACGTTCTCGAAGTCCTCGAAGACCAGGGCCCCTTCGGCCGTCGCCCGTCGGCCGGGCACGATGCGGACGGCGTCGAACCTGACGCGGGCGTCGCCCGCCGCCGCCGTCAGCGACAGCGTCACCGGTCCGCCGCCGGGCGGCACGGTGAACCAGGTGAACAGCCGCTGGAAGCGGGTGCCGTGCTTGCGGTCGGCGGCGACGTGATTGACGGCGGTGGAGGTGTCGGTCCAGTTGACCGCCGTGACGCCGTCGCCGGTACGGACCTCGAGCGCGGCCCGGCGCCGCTCCCCCGCCGTGGCGCCGACCTCGACCTGCACGGACGCCGCGTACGTGCCGGGTGCGAGCCGCTTCAGCCGCTGGCCGACGGCGGTCGCCGGGCCGGGGCCCATGACCAGCTCCCCGTCGCCGAGAGGGCTCGTCTCGACGGTGGCGTGGCCGGTGACGCGCCAGGCGTCGAGCGTTCCGGAGTGGAAGGCGGGGTCGCGCAGGGGGGTGCCTTCGCCCCAGCCGGGGTCGGCCGGTGGGCGGCCGCTCCGGCGGGTGAGGACGTAGGGCGTGCCGGGCCGGGCGGTGACGGTGATCCGGCCCCTGCGTACGGGCAGTTCGGCGGTGTCGGCGCGGCCCTGGTCGGTGAGGCGGTGGAGGAAGACGGTCCGCTGCCGGGACCAGCCGCGGGGCAGGGTCCAGGTGGTGGTGCCGCCGTCGGGGTTGTAGTGGTAAAGCCGGGCGGGGTCGGTGGCGCGCCGGGGCTCCCAGGGCAGGAGGTAGGCGCGGCCGGCGAGGACCGTACGCCCGTCGGTGGTGACGCGCCGGGTGCCGTCGGCGTCGGAGACGCGGGTCGTGATCACGTCCGGGGAGGCGGAGGAGCCCCCCGTGCCTCGAGTCGCCGCTGCGGTCGCCAGGGTGATCTCGTGGTCGTCCCAGGTGCGGATGGCGAAGCCCTGCAGGTACTTGGCGGGCAGGTTCTCCTCCCAGATCCGCCGGGTGAAGTCGTGCCAGTCGGTCTTGCCGCGCCAGCCCTCGAAGTTACCCATTCTGGCGGTGCCGAGGAGGGGCCATTTGTCGGCGAAGACGTCCTTCTGGTGGTGGCGGAGGAAGCGGATGAGGCGGGAGTTGATGCCGCGCGAGGTGTCGGGCCCGTAGTCGGTCTCGGTGGCCCAGTGGGACCAGAGGCTGGAGCGTTCCAGGCCGTGTCCCCATTCGCTGGTGATCTGCCAGCCCTGCTCGCGCAGGAGGCGTTGGAGGGCGTCGGAGTTCCAGCCCGACTCGCGGAAGACGTCGATGTAGAGGGTGGTCAGGGCGGGGTCGGTCTCCTCGCGCAGCCGGCGGAAGCGGCGGGCGATGTCGCCGGAGACCAGATCGCGGCGCGGGTCGATGCGGTAGGCCTGGTCGAGCCAGTCCCACTGCCGGTCGTTCTTGTCGACGAGGGTCTCGGAGAAGGCGTTGGCGACCGGGTACGACTCGGTGGTGTTGACGTGGACGGCGAAGTCGCTGTTCCAGCGCTTTCCGGCGCGCAGCAGGGTGTTCAGGTCCGCCAGCCCGCCCGCGCGCTCGTTGTAGTTGCCGCCGTAGTCGGGGTGCGCGGAGTCGTGCCCCTCGGACTGGTACCCCTTGAGCAGCGTGAACTGCCGAAGTCCGTCGGTGGAGAGGTGGACGCGTTTGACGGCGTCGAGGGTGGCGAGGAAGGGATTGGTCGCCTGGCTGGCGAAGTTGAACGGGATGTGGGGGACGACGCGCAGATGCTGCTCGTCGGCGCCGGGCGGGTTCACCATGATGTCCCGCATCGCGATGGCCGCGTCCTGCCAGTCGACGGTGCCGTCGCCGTTGCGGTCCCGGGTGACGATGACGCTCGCGCAGGGCAGCGGGTCGGTGGTGTGCGCGCCCGCCGCACGGTGGGTCCACTGCCCGCAGGTGAGCTGGGCCTTGGTGTAGCCGTCGCGCCGGAGGGTCTGGCGCCACAGGCGGCCGTTCTCCCATGCCGTGGACCGGTCGGGCCGGTCGTGGACGGTGTTGGTCTCGACGGCCGCGGCGAGCCGGTCCGTGCTGACGACGGCGTACGCGCATCCGATGGGCGAGGCGTCGGGCGGCGGCGGGGTGGGGGTCAGGCGTACGAGCGTGTCGCCGCTCTTCGCCGCGTCCAGCTGGATGCGGGCCGCGAGCAAGGACGCGCCGGGCTGGGTGCTGCGCACGCTCAGCAGGGCCAGGCCAGGGACGGCGAGGGTTCCCACGGGCAGGGCGGGGGTGTCGGCGACGCGGGTGACCCGCCAGTCGACGCGCCATCCCTCGACGCAGATCTCCACGTCGATCCGGGTGCCGCCGGTCAGGGCGAGGGTATAGGCGGCGCGGTCGCCGGCCGGGGAGAGGGCGCGGGTGACCCGGGGGGTGTGCTCGGTGCCGTCGACGAGCAGGGAGGTGACGGCGTCCTCCTGGCCGTGCAGCACGGCGCCGGTGGCGCGGTCGGTGTAGGACAGGACGCGGGGGAAGGAGGTGTCGACGCGGACGTCGAGCTCGGCGGAGCGCAGGACGGCTTCGGTGCCGTGCGCTGCCGCTTCGGCCGTGCCGAGACCGAGTCCGGCCAGGGCGGTGGTGACGACGACGGCCCGTCGGCCGGGGCCGTGGGGGCGCGGTTGGTCTGCGGTCACCGCCTCACCGTGGGGCTGCGGGGCCTGGGGTGACCATGGACAAACGGGGGGCGGTATTGGACTGATGTTGCGGCGGATGGGCTCAGGCGCCCTTGTCCAGCGCTCCCTTGACCACCTGGAGGGTGCCGTCGTGCTTCTTGCCGGTGTAGAAGAACGTCACATGGCGCTCGGCCCCCGCGGTGAGGGTGATCCGTCCCCTGGGGACGCACCGTCCGGACCTGATCTCCTCCCCCAGCGTGATCGTCCTGCGGTCGTCGCCGACCTCCTGCAGCACGAGCACCCCCTTGCACAGCAGGCCTGGAGCGGTGTACTCGATGCCGCCTGCCTCGCCTCCCGGCCCGGCCTCGGTGATCGACACGGCGGCCGCGTAGACGGACGGCCGCACGCCCTCCTCCGTGACGTCCCCCCGCCACTGCCCGAGGAACGCGTCCGGCACGCCGCCGTCGTGCCGGGCCGGGGAGCGGTCGGACGCGTCGGAAGAGAAAGACGGCAGCCCGTACTTGGTGATCAGCGCGGCCAGCAGCGCGCCCAACGCCGTGATGACCGCCGCCCACAGCTGAAAGCTGCGATCGCTTCGGGAATGCGGTGCGGGCATGCGGGCCACCTAGGGGATGAACTGCGGAGAGACGGCGGATTCACATCGTGCAGGCTCGCGCGCGCCCCGGAGCCGGGTTTCCCGCAATCCATGATTTTTTCGATTGGCCCGTCGAACGGCCGGCCGTCGACAATGGGCCGATGGACGAGTCGATGATCGACGGCGGTGACGGTGGCGGTGCCCGAGCCGAGGTGTACGTCCTCCCCGAGGACGACGGCGGCCGGGACGTGACCTTCGCGCGGCGCGAAGCCCAGTTCTACTTCCGCACGACGGACGTCACCGGGCGGATCACGGTCCTCCGGCAGGGCGGCCAGGGCATCGACGTGTCCCGGGGCGGCCCGGCCTTCCTGTCCGTTCGGCCGGCCGAGCAGATCGCCATCGAGAAGGGCGTACGGTTCTCCATCCAGGAGACAGGCAAGGCGGTCTGCGGCGGGGTGGTCACGGCGATCCTGCGGTAAGTGGTGGGCGGTAGGCAGGTCACGCCAAGGTCTTGCCCACCATGAGCACCTTGATCGCTATGTGTCTGCCGTCGACCTCGTACGTCGCCCGGTAGTCACCGACACGCAGACGGCGCAGGCCGCCGTTGCCGAGCTTGCTGCTCGCAGCCGGCTCAGGATCCCCGGCGAGTGCGTTGACTGCCCGGACCAGCGGTCTCACCTTGTCGCCGTCGCGAGCCTTCAGACGGTTCAGGCCGGCGGTCGCCTCTTTCTCCCAGATCACGGTATATGTCACGAGGCGTCCGCCAGCATGGCTTCCACCTCGGCCATGGTGTAGGTGGGGCCATCCGCGGCGCGGGCGCGGAGCGATACGGCAAGGTCGGCGAAGTCGATGGCCGCCTCTCTGGCCGCCTCGTCGCGAGCGTTGTCGGCCAAGGCCTGTGTCCACCAGTGATCGAGGAACACGTCGAAGGCGGCACCGTCGACCAAGGTGCCCAGCTCCGCGTAGAAAGCGGCTCTATGGTCGAGCCGGAGAGCCGCGCCGATCGCATCGACGGTTCTGGCGGGCTCCGGCCCGCTGTAGCCGCTCTCCTGGCGCGCCTGGTCGCAGACGGCCGCCCAATCAGCCGGTTCGGTCACATTCGCACCTCCGTCGTCGTAGCGCCATCATGCCAGCCGGGCACCCTCCACGATGGGTGTTGCGGAGACTCTCCCGAGGCGACGGCCTGGCCCGGCAGACGCAGCGCCCCGTAGTCCAGGAACCGCCGGACCCCGCAGGCGCGGCAGGTGGCGAGCCCGTCCGTGACGCCCCACCCGCCCTCGGGGTGGGGGCACGTTCGCGTCCGCGCCGCCATCGCTAGTGCGCCGCCCACTGGTGCAGGCCCATCGCCGTGGTCCACCGCGCGGCGCCGTCGCGGTCGCCGACGCGCGATGCCGCGTAGTACGCGGACTTGATGCGCGAGCACTCCTCGCACCGTTGCCCTTGCCGGGAGGCCCCGGAGGGGCGGAGGTCGTGGGATTCCGCGTGCCACTCGATGCCGCCGCCGGGTGGGCGCAGCTGGTAGCGGGACCACTGGCGGTCCATGACCTCGCCTACGCGCTTGCGCGTGGCGTCCCAGACGAGTTCGCCGAGGGCAGGGGTATAGGCGGTGGCTTCGCCCGCGCGTTCGGGGGTATGGGGCATGGGGGCAACCTCTGTTTGCCTCTCGCTCACTCACGCGAGCGATGTTCACTGCTTGCGCTTCCAGGGTTGCGCTCCGCACCTACGCTCCGAAAGGTCTGGAGCCACGCCAACGCGTTTGGGGTGAACGGGAGTTATGGCCAACGACCTGGGAAACACGGGTGAACCGGAAAGCGGAGCCGCGTATTTCGGCAGCGAGGTGCGGGCCTGGCGCACGGAGAGGGGAATGAGCCAGAGGGAGCTCGGCGAGGCCGCGCAGTACGGGCAGCAGTACGTGGCCAAGGTCGAGGCCGGGGAGCGGCTGGCCAGCCCTGAGTTCGCCAAGGCGTGCGATGCGACGTTCGGCACGCCGGGGACGTTCTCGCGTTTGCGGAAGAGGGCCGCGCTGCAGAAGCATCCCGACTGGTTCGAACCGTACGTAGAACTGGAGCAGCGGGCCTCGATGATCCTGGACTACAGCTCGACTTTCATCATGGGCCTGCTGCAGACAGAGGAGTACGCCCACGCGATCTTCCGCAAGATGCACCCCTGCGAAGACCTGGACGTGACCGCCGGAAAGGTCGCGAGGCGCCTCAAGCGTCAGGAGCTCATGGACGGCACGAACCCGCCTCTGCTGTGGGTCGTCCTCGACGAGTCGTGCCTGCGACGCAGGATCGGAACCCGTCGCGTCATGGCGGAGCAGCTGGCACAACTCCTCGAGAAGGGCGACCCCATGCACCCCCACGTCGTGCTCCAGGTGCTCCCCTTCGAGTCGGGCACACCGGCGTGGCACACGCCCTTCAACGTCATGAAGTTCGATGGCGACGAACCCGATGCGCTCTACATGGAGGACCTGATCGCCGGACAGATCTTTGGTTCACCTGATCATGTCGCCGAGGCGGAGATGACCTACGACCTCCTGCGCGCCGACGCACTTTCTCCCGAAGCATCCCTCACTCTGATTCGTGAAGTCATGGAGGAATGGAAAGCATGAGCAATACCCGAGACTTCCCCAACGCCACGTGGGTCAAGTCCAGTTACAGCGCCGGCAACGGCGGCCAGTGCGTCGAGTTCGCCCCCGACCTCACCGCCGTCGTCCCGGTCCGGGACAGCAAGGACACCACCCGCCCCCCGCTCATATTCCAGGCGTCGGCCTGGTCCGCCTTCATCACGTCCGTGAAGCGGACCGCACTCACATAGGCCCCTGCGGCATCATCTATTCATGATCGCCACCATGCAGTGCACCGTCATCGACTGTCCCGACCCGCTCGCCCTGGCGAACTTCTACGCGGCCGTCCTGGGGTGGGAGGTCGAGGCCGACGAGAGCGACCCCTCCTGGGTGTGGCTGAACGCGCCCGGCAAAACCCAGCGGCTCGCCTTCCAGGGCGTCCAGGGCGAGTACCACCCGCCCCGCTGGCCCGAGCCGGCACACCCGCAGCAGTTCCACCTGGACTTCGACGTCGACGACGTCGAGCGTGCCCAGCGCGAGGTCGTCGCGCTGGGCGCCACGTTCCTGCACGACAGCGGCGGTAGCCCGTCCGGCTTCCGGGTGTTCTCGGACCCGAACGCTCTCGACTTACCGTTCTACGGTACCGGGCTGTCGACGGCAGCATGAAGCCCCGCCCATGCGCCTCGGGGGAGAAGCGCACAGACGGGGCGACCAGGGGCCTAGGCTTCGGTGCCATGGCTGAGGCTTACGTCACCAGCGATGAGCACCCGGCATGCGGGATCTGCCCGTCACGCCGCTTCCCTCTCGGAGCCTTCGACGTGTTCGAACGGCCCTCGCGCGACTGCCCGTTCAACCCCGCTGACGGGCACCGGTACACCACTGACGGCGTGCCCGTGTGCGTGCACCCGGAGAAGGTGGGCATCCCTGCGGGGAGATACAAGACCGATGGCTTGCCCGTGGCCACGAAGCTTGCGCTGCCTGACGACGTAGCCGAGCTGGACTCGTATCTGCGCGACGTCATGCACAGTGCAGCGCCGGGAGTGCTCGAATTGCTGATCGAGCAAGCCGCCACCGAGATTCCCCGTAATTTCCCCGGAGTGGACGTCATCACGACGCTACGCCGCGCTCTCAGCTAGCTCGCCGTGGCGAAGCCGGGGGCGAACCTGCGTCCGCCTTCGAAGATGCCCAGCGGCTCATACTTCTTGATGGCGGCTTCGCGCCGTTTCTCGGTCTCGTCCTTGCCGATCCAGAATCGCTCGTTCACCGGCCCCCATGCAGCCCGGTAGACCTGGTGCGTGTAGTCGCCGTGGTCCCAGCCGCCGATTTCCTCGCGGTCCGTGGCGTGAACGAACTTGATCCCAGTCCGCTCCTGAACACGGCTCAGCACGGTGAACTGAGCGGCAAGGGCGTGGATCATCTCATCCACGGGGACGGAGACGGGAACCTCAGCCGCGTACTCATCACCGCCCGTCATCTCGTAGACCGCCGACTTGATCGCCATCGCCCGGAGGGCTTCCGGGAACAGCGGAACGGTGTCCTTCTCGACGTCGAAGCCGTCGACGAGCGCGTAGCCCGTGAAGCTCTGCCAGTCCTTGTCGTACTTGGCGCACCCGGTGCGCAGACGCTCGAACTCCGGGTCGGCCTCAATTGCCGAGAGGATCTCTCGTGCACGCTCGGACACCCTCTCGGGAGCCGGACGAACAAGGGTTGTGTTCACCACTGCACTCTCCTTTTCGATTGTGTGTATTTCCCGCCTCAGCCATCGAGGCGGGGCTCACTGGTGGTGCGGGTTGCTGATGATCGCAAGCGGGATCACCAGGGCGACGGAGACGATGACCGTCGTGGCCCAGATCGCACCGGCCCATCGGAGAATTGCGCGTCGGATCACGGCTACCTCATCCACGCGTGGAACGGGCGCTTGACGATCTGCGTGTAGGAGTGGTGCGACGGGTTGGCCCTGACGTGCTCCAAGATCCAGAGCGAACCAACCTCCTGGTCGGTGCTCCGGGGGGAGCCCTCCCCACACACGTCGCACTCCTGGGCGTAGGTGTGGGGCTTCGCGTCCGGCTCACGGTCGGGCCGAACGGTCCAATCAGCGTGTGCGATCACGGCACGTGTGCTCATGCAGGCCAATCCCTTCGGGCGTTGCCCCCGTCAGTGCCACAGGTGTACAGCCGGTCGCAGAGGCAGCGCGGCGACCGTCAAGGCGTCATACCGGCGTCATTCATCGGTCAAAACCCGTGACCAACTGTCGCCCAGCGCCCTACTGTCGAAGACGTGGCCGAACCCAACACGATCCTTCGCGCCGTCAGAATCAGCCTGCGCATGTCGCAAGATGATCTAGCTCTCGCCATACGTCAGGCGGGGAAGGAATCAGGTGAACCGAACGACTGCGCCAAACGCAACGTTCAGCGATGGGAGTCAGGGAAGGTCCTCAATCCCCGCCCCGTCTACGCCAGGGCCCTGGAGCGCGTAACAGGTCTTCCGATCGAGGCTTTAGGGTTCGCCCCACCGGGGCCGAACGCACGAGCGGCAGAGTCAGCCGTGCTGAACGGTCGTGAACCAGAACAGCGAGAGGCGGCGAAGGCGCGAGCCGCAACAGCCCCAGGAGGTATCGCCCCCATGACCAAGCACAACGATCACGGAACCCTGTCCGGCATCTGGCTGTCCCGATACGAGTACCACTCGTCGGGGCGGGAATCCGACTTCATCGGAGAGCACTATGTAGTGGTACTCCAGCACGGCAACAAGCTGACGGCGCGCTCGCTGCCGGAAGGCTCTTCGAACCCGAATTCTCCGCTGACGCTCGACCTGACCGTTGAAGGAAACGTAGTCACGGGAACGTGGCGCGAGGAAACAGCACGGGATGGCTACTACGCCGGGGCCGTCTACCACGGGGCTATTCAGCTCCTTGTCGAACCTACGGGCCGGAAGATGAGCGGTAAGTGGGTCGGCTTCGGCAAGGACTTCGACGTGAACACTGGCCCATGGGAACTGACCTTCAAGGACGCTTCAACCTCTAAGCCCACAATGGCCGAGTACAACCGGTCGCCCGGGGAATGAGGTAACGCCTGCCGTCCCCAATCGGGGATAGCCCGGGTTCGCGCCCAACGCAAAGAGCCCCCGACGGCAGCCCAGCGCGGGCAGTCGTCGGGGGCAGTGGTCAGAAGTGCCGGGGGCAGCAGCCCAGCTTGTACAGGTCGACAGGGGCGGGCTCGTCGCCGACTTCGAGCCGGAACAGCGCGGCGAACACAGCCCAGAGGGGATGCCCTTCGGGCGTCTCGCTTTCGGCCAACTCGCAGCCAATTTCCTTGAGTTCGTCACTCGCCACGCCGGTAATCCTCCAGTGCCGCCATGGCTGCCGCGCGGGCGGCTTCCTTCGGGTCGGTAGGGGTCGTGGCGTCGGTCGCCTTCTCGTGTGCCGACAGGGCGGCGTCGAGCGGGCCCAGGAAGCGCAACAGGGGGTGCGCCACGGGCACGCCGGACGAGCCGGGGACCGTGACCCCCTCGGCGACGATCTGAGCCGCTACGACGTCCCAGACGGCCCGCAGGGCCGGGTACCGCTCCGCGTCGCCGGAGACGGGCTCCAGGCGGCTCTTGGATGCCGTCGCGACAGCCTTGCGCGCACGCGCTGCCGCCTTACGGTGCGCATCGCTGCAATACCGGGTGCGCTGGTCGGCGTCGGCGGAAATCGGGGCGCCGCACGGGGCGTGCGCGCACCTTCGTGTCATTCGGTCCCTCTCATCAGTTGGCGGACAGCCGGAAAGGGCTTGTCCGGGACGGACGCGTTTTCCGTGCTGGAGCCGGGATCGCTGAGCGGCACTGCCGCGAACTTTTGACCCGCACTCGCCCTATGTCAGCGCGGGCAGGTCGAGAACGCGCACGATCATTCGCGTGATCACGCCTCACGTTCGCGGGCGGCAGTGACGACACTCAATGAGCCAGGCATCCGACCGTTCCTCACGGTCGGCATCGACGGGAAGCCGCTCTTTCGGTGCGTACGAATATCGCGGGCACAAACGACAGCGCACCGGAACCCAATGCCGCTCGTCTCCGCTCAGCCTCGCCCGGCCATCGGGGCGCACCCATGTTGGGCGCATCCACGATGGCCACTCGCTGAGCTCTTCGTAAGTGCCCGGAATCTCGCGGGCCTTGAATGCAATCAGCGTCCGACCGTCGGCGATTCGGTGGGGATCCCCGACCTTCCGCGCCCACCCCCGTTCGAGGAGATACCCCCCTAGGTCGGAAGGTACCCCCACCCGCATGCCTGCCCCTACCGGGGTCCGGTCGATATGGACCCCGGTAGTCATCTCAACAAGCATGGGGCTTACGCCAGTTCGGCAAGCTCAGTCGAGACCAGCCACTCAGCCTCACTCTTCGGCACGTCGTAGGTCTCGCCGTTCTGGAGAACACGAGAGGCGACGCCGTCATTGCTCGGGCCGTACGACATGTAGCCGGTCATCCGGACAGTGGTGGTCGGCTCATCGGTGTTGAAGAAAGACATGGTGACTCCTCTTAGGCAGTAACGGTGATCTTGCAGACAGCGGCAGCGTTCGGGACGGCGATAGCAGCACGGGCAATCGCGCGGACCGCAGTGCCGTCCTTAAGGAATCCGAACTGATCAGAAATCTGAAATCCGGCATCCTTGCGCCATACGGCAAATACCTGGTCCGCCTCATAGGTGAGAATGTCGCTCTCCGGCACGAACGAGGAAAGCCATACGGGCACGCCGAGAATCGACCGCTGAACACCAGCCGTGGGGGAACCGGCCGACTCGCTCAGAAGCGGCTTAAGGGAGCCGGAGGACTCACGCAGCGCCATAAGCGCCGTCCACGCCTTCGGGCTCATTACGATTGCCGTCGCCTTCGCGTTCGCCGCTTCCAGCTTTCCGAAAGCCGTCACGAACGGGTCGAGATCCTTGAGGCCGCCCTTAACTGCATGAGTCTGGATACCCGGCGTATTGGCGATGCCAATGAACCCCTTACCAGCCCCGGTGCCAATCAGCGCTTCACGATCGAACCCGAGGGCAACGGAGCGCATCAGCGACTTCGCCATGGGGTTAAGGAATGCGGCACCACCATCGTCCAGCAGCTCATTCGCGATCAGGTCAGCCGCCGCAATCTTCTTCGGTGTGACCTTCAGCGGGTCCGCACCGAAACCGCCCGTGGGCAGGTCGTCAAGCTCTCCCACGAAACCAGCGGAGAAGTCCGAACGGATTACGGGGAACGCGTACGTCTCCGCGCCGGTCTGGACGCGCTGAACACCGCTCTCCATCACCACCGACTGAGGCGCAAGGAGATCGACGAAGGTCCGCGCCATCTCCTCCGGAGAGAACGCCTTATTCGTGCCCGTCGTGGTGATGCCGCGCGACATTTCAAGAGAGCGAGCCATAAGCTCACCAGGGGTCGCATTCATGCGCGAGTCTCCCTTCCTTCCCGGGCGAGTGGTGCCCATCGTCTGTAGCGGGGAAGTCACCCGCATTGCCTGTTCCTCAGCGGCAGCAGCCTCAAGGTGCCGCTTGATCTGGTCGTCAGCCTCCTTGACCTTTCTAAGAAGGTTCGACTCTGCCGCTTGCTCCTCTCGACTCCGAGAGCGCTTCGCAGAATCTGACTCGAACGCTCGGAGGCGTTCTAGGTATTCATCGCGCTTCGCCATGTGGGCGTGCGCTCGTTCTGCATGAGACAACGGGGTTCCCTCCGGAGGAATAGAAAAGCCGACCAAACCTCAAGGGGTCAGCCGGCCGTGGGGTACAGGGTGAATGCGAAATCACCCTTCACTCTTATTAGTAAATGTCTACGCAGCCTTGCCCTGAGTGCGCCTCTTTGCCGCCCACTCGCGCTTACGCTGTCGGTTCCGCTCTGCCCGGCACTCGTCCGAGCACATCAACGGCCAACGGCGCTTCTGCCCCTCGGGGCGCCTCTGCTCGTATGCCTCGCCGCACCACTCGCACGTGCCCGTGAACACCTTCACGCCGTCCACCACACGGATAGTGCCGCCCTTCGTCTGCCACGACACCGGACGGGCCTCACGACAGCGGATGATCAGCCGGGATCTGAGCACGTCCTCACGCAGAGCAGGCGGGAACTCCCACAGGGGGCGGAACGGGTCGGCAACGAGGCGAAACGGCCCGCGAGCGAAGCCAGCACGCACGACCACAGGGCCGCTCTCACCGCGCATGAAACGGCTGGTGTCCCACTCCATGAACGCCCGGACGACCGCAGGGTCTACGTGCTCCGTCAGTTCGTCGGGGGTGCAGGCAAGCGCCTCAATCTCGTTCTCTGTAACGCCAGTTGGGTTGTAGTACATGCGGGAACCGTCCTGTTGAAGGGCATGAAAAAGCCCCGGGTCGGCGAGCCGGGGCAAGTCCTCAAGTTGAGTAGGTGATCAGCAAGGCAGTGCGCCACGGGGCGCACTGGTTTCAGCGAGGCAGGCGCACCCTGAACCCCCACGGACCGCGCGCGCCATTCGGGCCGAAACGGCCGTCACGCCCAAGGAGTTCACGGGCAAGAACGAGGAGAGCGCGTTCGCCGATGATGGCGTTGGGACAGTCACGCCGGAAAGCGGCTATCAGGTCACGCCGGGAAATGAAGTCTCCCGCCGACTGTTCGCACAGCTTGAGCCAGCGCTCAGGCGTCATAGCGGACTCACGACGGAACACGGGAGAGCCCGACAGGATTTCTTTCAAGTCCCGGACGTTTGGGCCGGAAGCGTGCCGGACCGCAACGGCCATTCCCTTCCATGCGAGCGCCTGAGTCCCCAGCACTCCCCAACGATCGGGCAAGGCGAATTCTGGCACAAAGACGCCCTCGGGACCGAAGTCCCCCGCGTATCCCTCAAGCTCGTTCAGCATGTGGGCAATACGGACGCGCCACAGCGCCGGATCAAGGGGTGCGAAGGGTGCTTCCCCCTCTACCCAGCAGCGTGAAGCGGGGCACCACAGAATGGGGGCGTGAGGGAGACAGTGGGCGGCCCTAACGATCGCCTCCGACCATTCGCCTACCGTTGCCGCCTTCAAGACGTGTCCACTCATGAACTGATCCTTTCTCAGGGTTGCCCACTCGCTGTTGAGCAAGGCAGGAACAAGTGGGGTTCAAAGACTGAGCAAGAAACACACAACTCTCTCTCCCGCTGTAAGCAGGGACTTTGCAAGCTGTGCAAGATACGTAGGTGACTCACCACCTCTTAGCGAAACGACAACCGGGAAGAGCACCGTCATTCGTCATCCGTCACCGCTTCGGGAGCGCACAGGCTTCCAGCGGGCATGACACAGCCCCGCCCCTCCCCAGGGGAGGAACAGGGCTGTGAGGCGTACAGCCGGGCTTACGCGGCCAGGCGGAGCCCTCCCCCTCCGCTGGAAGGAACGTCGGGGCGGGACTCATAGGCGAGTTCTTCCCGAAGTGCTACAAGTGCGTCAGCAGCATCACGGAAGAACCCTTCCCCTAGAGCGAAGCTCACGCGGGATTCATCCAGCTTCCGCCAGCCGCCCCGTGTCCCCTTCTTGATCAGCAGACGTGCCCCCGCCTCAAGGAGGAGGTGCCGCCTTTCCTGGTCGTCCGACTCCGCCCAGACCTCGCGGATAGTGCGGCCGGTCGTCACCACTTCCCGCTTTTCCGGACGCGCCGGGGTTTGCTCCAGTACGGCGAGACGATTGTCCAACGCGTCCGCCCGCTCCTGCCAGGCCCGCTTCGCCGCTGTGGATTTCTGCCGCCCCTTCTCTTCCTGGTGAGCGTTGAACTCAGCGAGCGTCGCCGCTATCTCCGGAGCAGGGTCATACCCCGGTATCACGATCGTCTTTTGTGTCTGTAGATCGCCTATCAGCGCCAAGAACTCACGCTCTACGTACTCTTCGACCCAGTCAGCCCGAATCGCTACGGAAGCAGGGCACACAATGCCCGTGAGGTGCGCCGTGCACTTGTAACTCTCACGCTGCACCCCCTTGCGCTTGTTGGACATGTGGTACATGCGACTGCCGCAGCCCGCGCAGTGGATAACGCGCAGCAACTTGGACTTCTGGTCTACGCGGTCATGCGGCCCAATCTTGCGGTCCTCAAAGAGCTTCCCGATTACATCGAACTCTTCGCGCGTCAATATGGGGTGTTCGGTCGCCATGATCGGCGTACCCTCGCTGTCCCGCACCGGATTCCCCTGGTGCAGCTTCCAACCCAACAGCGCGGGCGAGGTGAGCACCTTACGGATTACGGACGGCACCCAGCAGAACGCGTCACGAGTCGTGGTCTCCCCCTTGGCCCCGCCCGTCTTCCCGCCCGTCTTACGGCCTGCCTTCAGGGACCAGTGGTCACGGGGAGTCGGTACCTTCTCGGCCCTGAGATCCTGGCAAAGCTTCGTGATCGTCATTCCCGACAACAGGTCTCGGATGATCCGCTCAATGACCTTCACTGCATCGGGATCAGGGACCAGGGTCTTGCCCGCGCCGTGCTCCTTGGGCATAGGGGCAATCATGTATCCGTAGGACGGCCGACCGCCCTTCCAGCGGTACGCCATCTTGCGCATCGCCGCATGAGCACCCAACACACGATCACGAATGCTCGCCGACTCCACCTGAGCCGCGAAGGCAAGCATCATCATCATGAGCTCAGCCGTCGGGTCCATGGCATTCCGGAAGTCGAAGACCAGTCGGCCCCCGCCGATTCCCTCAGCGAAGACCAACATCTTCCGGTGCTGCTTCGCCCACTTCGCAAGGTCGTGCATGTCGCTCATGGACCGGATGGCACGGTCAAAGCGCCACCACACGATCGCGTCAAACTCATCCGGTCGAGCCAGCCACGCCCCAAGTTCCGGCCGGTCGAACGGCCCCACCTTGGATGCGCTGACATCCAGGTCTACGGCCTCGCGTCCGTCGAAGTCGATGCCGAGAGCGGCGGCGGCAAGGTCGTCTGCCTCGCGCTGCCGCTCCGGGGAAGTCGTCTCGTCGGTCAGCACGGACAGACGCACGGCGCGTACGCCTCTGAGGCGGGCAAGGGTGTCCATGCCCGAGGTCTGATGAGTCGGTTGCCCAGCGGGGCCGGTCTGCGTTTCGGTGTCCACGGACGTCTTCGAGCGAGTCGAACGCCCGCCTGCGCTGTCCTGAGAAGGAAGGCTCACGCGCTCGCTAGAGCGCAAGGGCTTCCTGTCCGCGCTGACCTGCTTCGTTGCCGCCATGACCGGGGTCCTCCAGAACGGTAGTTCTGGAGCGTTCGGAGACCCGGCGGGGCACCCCTTCTGCCTCTGCTACGGGCAGCAGGGCTAGGCCTCCGCTACAGCCCCGCCGCCACGGCCCGAAGGGCCTCCCCCGCGCCGCCGACGACCGGCGCGCCGTGGCCGAAGCAGGCGGTGTCGACGTCCGACAGCGACGCCTGGCGGCGGAAGGCGTTGATGACGCCCTGCCGGTCGACGTTGAAGACGCCCGGCATCAGCTGCTCGACATTGGCGATGGTGTCGCCGGTGAACAGCACGCCGGAGGCCGGCAGGTGCAGCGCGATGCTGCCGGCGGTGTGGCCCGGGACGTGGACGACGCGGGCCTCTTCGCCCCAGTCGAGGGTGTCGCCCTCCCCCACCTCGCGGTCGACCGGGCAGGGCGCCGGCGGCGGGGCGTCGACGAGACCCGCCTGGACGGACTCCCACAGCGGCACCTCCCAGTCCTCCAGTACCGGCGGCGGCTCGGGAACCTCGCCACGGATGACGGCCGCGTCGGCCGCGCCCGCCAGGACGCGCGCGCCCGTGGCCGCCGCCAGGGCCGCGGCGGAACCGGTGTGGTCCAGGTGGGAGTGGGTCAGCACGATGTCCCGGAGCTCCTCGGGGCGCGCGCCCAGGCCGGCGAGGGCGTCGAGGACCGGTTCGGCATGGCCCGGGAGCCCGGCGTCGACCATCGCCCAGCCATTGGCGCCCGGCAGGCGCAGCACGTAGGCCTGTCCGACGGGGAACTGCAGCATCCATATGTCCGGCGTCACTTCGACGGTCCGCATCGTTGTCATGCCCGTCACGCTAATGATCAAGAAGGCGCCGCCCCAAGCGTTTGCGCCGTGCGCGGATTGAGCCGCCGGCGAACCGGATCCGGGAACTCCCGGGCTCCCGCTCAGCCCCGCCCCTCGCGGTCCACGGGGAACAGCGCCGTCACCTGCCACCCGCCCTCCGGCACGGGTCCGGCGTGCAGCCGGCCGCCCAGTGCCTTGGCCCGTTCGGCGAGGCCGACCAGGCCGAAGCCGCCGCCGCGCGCCTGCTCGGAGAGGCCGGCGGCCCGCTTGCCGTCGTCCGCTACGCGCAGCTCCACCCCCTCGGGGACGCCGCGCACGCCGATGCGTACGGCGGTGGCGTCGGCCGCGTGCTTGCGGATGTTGGTGAGGGACTCGCGGACGACGCGGTGGACGCCCGCCGCGACCTCGCCGGGCAGCCAGCTCTCCATGCCCTTCTCGATGTAGAGGGCGACGGGCGGGCCGGTGCGCGTGAACTCCTCGGTCAGCTCGCGGACCTCGGGCAGGCCGGCGACGGGTTCGGTCTCGGCCTCGCCCTCGCGCAGGATGCCCACCAGGCGGCGCATGGCGCCCAGGGCCTGGCTCGCGGAGGTCTCGATGCGCTCGAGGGTGTCGGCGGCGGCGGGGCCCTCCAGGGCGGTGAAGCGGGCGGCGCGGGCCTGGACGACGATGCCGGTGACGTGGTGGGCGACGAGGTCGTGGAGCTCGCGGGCGAGTTCGAGGCGCTCGGCGGTGCGTACGGCCGCCATGTCGCGCACGCGCTGCGCGTCGTGGCCGCGCAGGATCAGGGAGTACGCGCCGACGACGGCGGTCAGCACGGCGAAGAGGGCGGTGAAGCCGCCGGGGTTGAGGTCGCGTACGGGCGCGGCGACGGCGGCGATGGCGAGCATGGGGCCCAGGACGCGGGCGACGCGGGCCGGGGAGCGGGAGACGATCTCGGTGAGGAGGACGAGCAGGGCGACGTCCTCGCCGACGCCCCAGACGACGGTGGGGTGCTGTCCGGTCATCAGGACGAGCGAGGCGGTCCAGGAGACGGCGACGGCGACGCTCGCGCGGACGGTCAGCGGGATCCAGCTCCAGGGCAGGGCGCACAGGCAGACGGCGACGCCGGAGGCGAGGACGACGGCGTGCGGCTGGCTGGGCTGGCGGGCGAGGGAGAAGCCCTCGAAGCCGACGAGGAAGAGCAGGGCGGCCCCGAGGGCGGCCTTGCCGCAGCCCGCCCGCCGGGGGGAGCGGGCGGTCCGCAGGACCCACGGGTTCACCTGCGGGCTCTGTTCGCGTGCCGCCCGTAAACCATCACGTGCCGCTCGTGAATCTTCACGTGCCGCTCGTGGACGTTCACGTGCCGCTCGTGGCCAGTCCGCTCCCCCAGGCCCAGGCGGCGATCTCGACGCGGTTGCGGGCGTCGAGCTTGAGCTGCACGTTGGCCAGGTGGGTCTTGACCGTGGACAGGGAGACGAACAGTTCGGAGGCGATCTCGGCGTTGGTGGCGCCGCGCGCCAGGCAGCGGACGACGTCGGCCTCGCGGTCGGTGAGCGGTTCGGCGGGCTGCTTGACGGCGGGTGAGGCGGTGCCGGTGCCGGTGGCGGCCATGTCGCGCAGCAGCCGGACGGTGATGGCGGGCGAGATGAGGGAGTCGCCGACGGCGGCGGCGTGCACGGCCTCGACGAGCATGGCGGGGCTGGCGTCCTTGAGCAGGAAGCCGGAGGCGCCGTTGCGCAGCGCGGTGTGGACGTACTCGTCGAGGTCGAAGGTGGTGACGATGACGATGCGGGGGCGCGGGCCGCGCTCGGGGTGGGCGGCGGAGAGCTCGGAGAGCCGCCGGGTGACCTCGAGGCCGTCCAGCTTGGGCATGCGGATGTCGAGGAGGAGGACGTCGGGCCGGTGGCGCTCGACGGCCTCCAGGGCGGCCTCGCCGTCGACGACGTCGGCGACGACGTCGATGTCGGACTGGCTCTCCAGGATCATCCGGAAGCCGGTGCGGACCATCTCCTGGTCGTCCGCGATGACCACGGTGATCGCCATGACTGTGCCCTCGCTCCTCACACGCCGTACGCCGGGGCGTCTTCCATGTCACCGGGGGCGTCCCCGCGCCGCAACCGCAGGCACTCCGGGACGTTCCGGCGGGCGCCCGGCCGGTCAGCCCTCGGTGCGTCCGTTGCGGCGCAGCGCCACGCGCACGCCGTACGCGCCGCCGCCGACGGCCAGCAGGGCCACCCCGCCGGCGAGGGCGGGGGTGACGGCGTCGCCGACGTCGTGGCTGGCCTTGATGACCTGGCCGGCCTCCACGACGCGCTTGACGGGGTTGCCGGAGGTGTCGTGGGGCGGGCGGTGGGCGGCCGGCGCGGTCTGCGGTGTGCCCTGTGGGGAGACGGCGGGCGGGGTGGCGGGGGCCACGACGGCGCCGGTGGCGGGGCCGCTCGCGGCGCCGGTGACGGCCTGGTGGCCGGTGGTCGTGGCGGCGGCCTCGGGGGTGTGGCGCAGGGTGCCGGAGGCGAAGTCGTAGTAGTGCGTCAGGCGGCTGCCGTCGAGCTGGGCGCGCAGGGTGGGGCGGGTGCCGCCGCCGTCGATGATGCGCAGGTGGAGCCGGTCGAGGTCGGCGGAGGGCCGGGCGGCGTCGATGGTGCGCCGGCGCGTGCCGTGGGTGGTGACGGTGACGCTGGTGCCGCCGCTGCCGGTGGTGAGGCTGGCGTGGCTGCCGTCGGGGAGAAGGACCTGGCGCACGGTGGTGGTCTTGGGGCGGGCGTCGTGGTCGGGCTTGTCCACCGCGAACGCGCCGGCCGTCGGGTACACCACGGCCGCGACGGCGGCGGTGAGGACGGCGGTGGCGGCGAGGCGGGACTTGACGGACACGGAGAGTGCCTTTCCGTAACGGACGGCTCGGACTGCGGCCGCCGGTCGTTCGGTGGCACTCCCCTTACGTTACGGACGTCTACGCGCCCCACACCTCGACTGTCCGACCATTGTCGTCTCGGCCGAAAGGATGACGGACCCCCCTCCGTGTCATACCGGAGACCGGTCCGGGCCCTGAGGAACCGGTCTCCGAAGGCGCCGGGGAGGACACGCCGGGCCCGTACCGGGCTGGGCCGTCCGGGTCAGCGGACGGCCGGGTCGCCGGTACGGGCCGGTCGTCGGGCCCGCCGGTGAGGGGACTCAGCCGGTGAGGGGCTCAGCCGCCGAGGCTCGCCGCGGCGGACTTGATGGCGGAGGCGAAGGTGCTCACCTCGGTGTAGACGCCGGGGTAGCCGGGCCGGGCGCAGCCGGTGCCCCAGCTGACGATGCCGACCTGGATCCAGACGCCGGCGTCGTCCTTGCGGAACATGGGTCCGCCGGAGTCGCCCTGGCAGGTGTCGACGCCGCCCTTCTCGAGGAAGCCGGCGCATATCTCCTCGGCGGGGGTGAGGCTGTCGCCGTAGGCGCCCGCGCAGGCCTCGTCGTCGACGTAGGGGACGTCCGCCTTGAGCAGGAGACGTTGCTGGCTGCCTCCTTCGCGGTCGGCGCCCCAGCCGGCGACGGTGAAGGTGCCCTGGTTGTAGGCGGTGCTGTCGGCGGTCTTGAGGGTGGGGAGGTTGATGGGCTTGGCGAGTTTGATCAGCGCCCAGTCCTTGCCGGTGCCGGTGTAGCCGGGGGCCTGCAGGACGCGGGTGGACTTGACCTTGATCGCTTGGGAGGACTGCAGGTCGACGACGCCCGCGGTGGCGGTGATGGAGGTGTTGGCGCCGCTGCCGTTCACGCAGTGGGCGGCGGTGAGGACGATCTGCTGGGTGTAGAGGGCGCCGCCGCAGCCCATGGACAGCCGCACCATCCAGGGGAACTCGCCCTGTGCGGCCGGAACGCCGCCGACCACGCCGGGCCCGGGGCGCGGGTCGGGGTCGCGGTCCTGGGCGGCCTGGGCGGTGCCGGGCTGGAGGCTGAGGGCGGCGAGGGCGACCGCGCCGGCCGCGAGGAATCTCTTGAGCACGATGAGGTGATTGCGCAACGTGCTTCCTTCCGTGGGAGGTTGTGCGCATCGCGCGGTGGGGGTTGTAGAGCTCATGACAACGATGCGCGCTGTGATTATCGAACCGGTTGGCACGCGCACCTAGCGGGGTTTTCAGCCAGTCGGGACGCGCCCGCGGCCGGGCACCGGGGGCGGTCTTGCCGCCCGCCCTACAGTGGAAGGGCAGCGACAACCGCACGGGGGTGGTCACGCGTGGGCGGCTCGGTCCCGGACGTCGCGATCCAGCACGGATTCCCGCACGTCGACACCGTGCAGGCGGCGATCACCGCGCTCTACAAGCGGCTCTCCTACGACGGCGTGCGCTCCTTCGCGGCCAGCATGCCGCCGGCCGACGTGGCCTTCTCCGACCACGAGGACCCGTATCTGGGCGTGCAGCGCGTCGCCGGCGAGATGGTCCGGCACCTGCGGCTGCCGGACGCCCGTATGATCGTCAGCTTCCGCGACATGCGGCACGCGGGCAGCGTCGAACTCGCCGCCGGGCCCGAGTACTTCATCGAGCTCAACTCCCGCTTCAAGACCCACCGCAAGGACATCGGCGCCGCGCTCTCGCACGAGGTCATGCACGTCTACCTGCACCGGCTGGGCCTGGAGTTCCCCGGCACCCGGGACAACGAGATCCTCACCGACACGGCGGCCGCCTACCTGGGCGCGGGATGGCTGCTGCTGGACGCCTACCGCGAGTCGTCGGTGACGACGCAGAAGCTGGGCTACCTGACGCCCGAGGAGTTCGGGTACGTGCTGGCCAAGCGGGCCGAGGCCTTCGGCGAGGACCCCTCGCCGTGGTTCACCAGCGCGCAGGCGTACGACGCGTACGCGCGGGGGCGCGAGCGCGCCCGGCGGGACGGGCGCCGGCCCCCGCTGGCCGGCGCCGGCCGCCTGGGCCGGCACCGCTACGCCCGGGACCGCCGCACGCGGACCGCCTCGGCGGAGGCGGGCTACGTCTTCGAGGGCTCCGACCCGCTGCGGGTCAGCTTCCCCTGCCCGACGTGCCATCAGCGCATCCGGGTGCCGGTGCGCGGGCGGCTGCGGGCGCGCTGCGCGCTGTGCCGCACGGAGCTGGAGTGCGACACGTGACACCCGCGCCCACCCGGCCGGTCAGGACGCGCCCCACCACTTGCGCAGCACCTTCTCGGCGGGCTTGCCGTGCGGCGTGTACGCCAGCCGCTTCGCGGTCTCGCCGCTGTCGGGCCAGTCGTCCCACATCCACCAGCACACGCCCGCCCACCACGGCTTGCCCTCGAAGGCGGCGAGCAGGGCCTCGTAGGCCGCCGCCTGTTCGGCGTCGCCGTCGCGCCTGCTGACGGTCCAGGAGTAGGGGGCGGTGGTGGAGCCGCGCTGGCTGACGTAGCCGGCCTCGGTGAAGAGGATCTTGCGGTGCTGTCGCTCGGAGAACGCGGCGAGCTCCTCCGCGATCGGCTGCCAGGCCCGTCGCAGCCGGGCCGGGTCGCTGGTGGCCTTGTCGGCCAGGGGCCAGTAGGCGTCGACGCCGATGACGTCGAGGTCCTTCCAGAAGGCGACCTTGCGGTACTCGTCGTAGTTGGCGGCGTAGGTCAGCGGGCCCTTGTAGCGCTCGCGCACGGCCGCGATGGCGTGGCCCCAGTGCTCGCCGTCCTCGGAGGTGCCGGCGAGCTCGGTGCCGACGGAGAACTGCTCGACGCCGGTGGTGCGGGAGAGGCCGGCGTAGTGGGTGATGAAGCGCTCGTACGCGCGGAACCAGGCGTCGCGGTCGCGTGGCCTGATCTCGGCGCGGTCCCCGCCCTTGGTGAGGTCGACGTGCGGCTTGAGCATGACCTTCAGGCCCGCGTCGTGCGCGAGGCCGATGATGTGGCGCAGGCTGTCGTCGCCGGCCGTCTCTTCCGTGACGCGCATGGCCGTGTCGGTGACACGGTCCTGGTACCAGGTGGGGGTGAAGGTCACCCACCGGGCGCCGGTGGCGGCGATCTGCCGGAGATACGTTTCGGCCTGGGGGCTGCCGTAGTCGTCGGTGTTCCACGACGGGAGCGTCATGCCCCGCATTCCGCTCACCTTCCTGCTGTCGGGCCGGGTGCGGTCGGGGGACGGCCCGGGGTCGTCGCCGTCACCGGAGGAGGAGCATCCGGCGACGAAGAGGGCGGCCGCCGCCGCCAGCACGGCGGTCGCCCTCTTCATCGCGTTCACTGCGCCAGGGCCGTGGGGCCGACGAAGGTGTAGCCGAGGGCCTTGATGCCCTCGATCGTCTGCTTCAGCGGCTCCACCGGGTAGTACGGGTGGTAGAAGAAGCTCGCCACGCCGTCCCGCACGGCCAGGTTGGCCTTGGCCGAGTTGACCAGGTCCGCGGGCAGCCGGGCCGGGTGGTTGTTGTAGGGCTCGGGCTCGTAGTTGCCGATGTTCTCGGGAAGCACGGTCGTACCGTAGACGTCCTTGACCGCGTACGGGAAGAACTGGCCGATGTAGCGGGCAGGGTTCACCGTTCCGCCGCTCAGGGTTCCCGCGAAGTACAGCGAACGCTCAAGCCGGGCCGTGTAGTTCTGCCCGAAGACCTTGTAGTCGGTGGCGGACGCCGCGTAGTGCGGGGTCGTCCACAGCGTGGGCTTGGGCAGGCCCGCCAGCGCGAACCCGCTCAGCGCCGACGTCACCCGCGACTGCGCCCAGACGGTGGAGTCCTCGGCCACCGGCCCGTCGTAGATCACGTTGTCGGAGGCGTCGACGTGGGAGCGGAAGAACTCGAAGTCGTCGCCCGTGGCGCCGGTGTAGGGGTTGGCGACGTTCTTGTACTGGTGGGTGTAGCCGTGGTTCATCAGCACCGCGCCGCGCTGGAGCATGTACTTCAGCGCGTCGACGACCTGCGGCGCCTGGGCCAGCGTGACGGTTTCGGCCACACCGTTGTTGTACGCGCCCTTGGGGTCGGTGTAGGTCGGGATGACGTTGATCCCGTAGGGGATCTTCTGCGCGTAGAGGTAGTCGGCGATGGCCTTCAGCTGGGCCGGGTCCGCCTTGGGGCTGACGTCCTCGAGCCGGACGAACGCCCGGTGCCGCTCGGTGGTCGCGGGGGCGAGGGAGTCGAAGAGGAGGTCCTCGAAGACGATGACGCGGTCGGACTCGGAGACGTAGGTGAAGGGGATCTCACCGACGTAGGTCAGGTTGCCCGACCGGATCGCCCACGGGCTGGTGGCGCCGCTGTTGGCGTCCTTGGCCTGGGCGAGCTCGGTGATGTCCGGGTAGTCCGGGCCGTCGACGACGGCCGGGTGCAGCACGCCGCCGTCGAAGCCGGCGGGGATCTTCCGGGTCAGCGTCTGGTTCTTGTACGCGACCTGGTTGATGTTGCCGACGCTGCCGCCGGTCTCGAAGTACGAGTTGGTGGGATCCCAGCCGTACTTCTTCTTGAAGTTCTCGACGCCGACGGCATTGGCCATGCCCCAGATGTTGTCGCCGACCCAGTTGACGGGCTTGGTGGTCTTCAGCGCGTCCTGGTAGAAGGCGGCGGGGATGGCGTCCGGGATCGAGCCGCCGTAGTAGGTCGAGCCGACGTAGACGGTGGAGGTGTACTGCTCCACCATGCCCGCGGTGTAGGCGGAGACCGGCTTGGCGGTGACGGTGCCGAAGTGGCCGGCCAGGTTGGCGATCGCCATGGCGTAGAGCTCGCCGAGGTGGCCGTAGGGGCCGGTGGTGTCGTAGAGGACCAGGGCCGAGGTGCCGGATGCGGCGGCGAGCGTCTGTGCGGCGGTGACCGTGGCCTTCGGTGCGGGTGCCGGGGTGACGGTGAGAGTGCCGGCCCGGCGTTTGCGGTCGTTCGCCAGGCGGGCGGTGGCCCATGATTTCAGGTCACTGGTGCTCGCCCCGGACAGCGACGCGGGCCCCACCCCCTGGAGCCCGTGTGCCGGGCCGGGCCTGCCGTCCCGGGCTATCGCGGCCTCGGCGCCGGTGGAAAGCGTGACGCCGCCCAGCAGGGCGGCGACGACGGCGAGGACGACGGAAATCCGGGACGTACCCAGTCTCCCGCGCAAATGTTTCATTGTGTTTCCCCCTGGTTGGCGATCTGCCACCGGACCCTCACCAAAGGTGTCAGGGCCCGACAGTTGGCTGATTCTTGTGGTCCCCGAGAAGGGTGTCAATAGACAACTACGGTCCCGTCCGGGCAATTACGAACAATCGAATTGGTGCAGACCAGAAATCACACGCGTCACATACCCATCGTGAGCAGGCATGACAACCGACAGGTATGCAGAAGTAAGTGCTCCGTTTCAACAACTCTCACCACAGACCCCTAAACCCCCTCCACGGTCTGATACTTTCCCTGCGCACGCCTCAAGCCGAGGCGGCATCCGGGGGGAACTCATGTACGGAAAACCCGCTCTGGGGACAGTCCTGCCCTTGGCAGGGCTGACGGCTGCCCCAGAAGTTCTGCCGGGCATACCCTTTGCCAGGGGAATGCAAGAAGCAGCGGGAGCAGGTTTTCTGCTCTACTGCGCGATAGCCGCCGCACTTCTTTCGGCAAAATTCTGGTTCGCACTGCGAAACTCCGGTGGCCGTTCATGATCACCGAAGTGATGCTGTGGTCGAGCATCGCCATCATCGTGATGGCCGGCTGCTACAACTCCACTCTCTTCGTCCTCTCGAGACGACGGATACGCCACGCCCGGGGGCCGCGCGCCGAACGTCTCTACGTCTTTCTCCTCGCCTGCCTGAACGAGGAGAAGGTGCTCGCGGAAAGCCTGGCCCGCATCACCTCGCTGCCGGCCGGCAACTTCATGGCCCTGGTCATCGACGACGCGTCCGACGACCGTACGGCCGACATCGCGCGGTCCGCCGCCCATTCCTCGTCGAACAGGGTGCGGCTGCTCCAGCGGCGGCTGCCGGACGCCCGCAAGGGCAAGGGCGCCGCCCTCAACGCCGGCATCCGTCACCTGCGCGAATCCGGCCTCCTGCGGGAGCACGACCCCGCCGACGTCATCGTCTGCGTCGTGGACGCCGACGGCCGCCTCGACCCGCACGTGGTGCAGGCGGTCGACCCCTACTTCGACGACCCGCGCACCGGCGGCACCCAGATCGGCGTGCGGATGTACAACCGGCACAAGGGGCTGCTCGCCCGGCTCCAGGACATGGAGTTCGTCATCTACGGCGACATCTTCCAGTCCGCCCGGCGCTACTTCGGCAGCGTCGGCATGGGCGGCAACGGCCAGTTCATGCGCCTGTCCGCGCTGGACAGCCTCATGGACGAGAGCGGCAACGGCCCCTGGAGCGACTCCCTGACGGAGGACCTCGACCTCGGGGTGCGCCTGATCGCCCGCGGCTGGACCAACCACCACTGCACCACCGCCGCCGTCTCCCAGCAGGCCGTCCTCGACGTCAAGCGCCTGGTGCGCCAGCGCTCGCGCTGGTTCCAGGGCCATCTGCAGTCGGCCGGACTGGTCCCGCTGATCCTGCGCGAGGTGCCCACCCGGGCCGCGGTGGACCTGCTCTACCACCTCTCCAGCCCGGTCCTGATCCTGCTCACCTCACTGCTGCCGCTGTCCTTCCTCATGGCCACCGGCGGCACCGTCGTCGGCTCGGTGCAGGCGGGACACCCGCTGTTCTCACCGATGTGGATCATCGGCCCGTACGTCCTGTCGTTCACCGCGGCGTACGCCTACGGCTGGGTCTACTCCCGGCGCGAGCGAGGGCTCGGGCTCGTGCGGTCGGTTCTGCTCTCGCACGTCTTCGTCCTCTACGGCTACATCTGGTTCGCCGCCGGATGGTGGGGGCTGTGGCGGATGCTCACGGGCAAGCAGACCTGGCTCAAGACCGCGCGCACCTGAGGCCCCGGCCGCTCCGCCACCTTCACGCAACGGCACGACATTTCCCCGAGGGAGACCCATGTCCCCGAACGTCATCACCACGCCCGTACGCGCCATGCTCGTCCTGGGCACCCGCCCCGAGGCCATCAAACTCGCGCCCGTGGCCCGTGCGATGGCCGCCTCGCCGCTCTTCGAACCCATCGTCGTCAGCACCGGCCAGCACCGCGAGATGCTCCAGCAGATGCTGGAACTCCTGCGGGTGCCCGCGAGCGTCGAGCTCGACGTGATGCGCGACCGCCAGGAGCTGTCCAAGCTGACGGCCCGGCTCGTGGACGGGCTCGGCGACGTCGTCCGCGCCGAGCGCCCCGACGTCGTCATCGTCCAGGGCGACACCACCACCGCCCTCACCGGCGCCCTCGCCGCGTTCTACGAGCACATCCCCGTCGCCCACGTCGAGGCCGGGCTGCGCACCGGAGTCCTGGACAACCCCTTCCCCGAGGAGCTCAACCGCCGTCTCATCGGCCGCACGGCACGCTGGCACTTCGCCCCCACCTCGCGCGCAGCCGGGCACCTGAAGGCCGAGGGCGTGCCGGACGCCGAGGTCTTCGTCACCGGCAACACCGTCATCGACAACCTGCTGTGGGTCCTCCAGGAGGGCACCGGCCGCGACCACTTCAGCACCGGTCTGCGGCGCGTCCTGGTCACCCTGCACCGCCGGGAGAACCAGGGCGACAAGATGCGCGCCATGGGCACGGCGCTGCGCCGCCTGGCGGACCGCGGCGACGTGGAGATCGTGCTGCCGCTCCACAAGAGCCCGGCCGTACGCGAGGCCCTGCTGCCCGAACTGACCGGCCACGCCCACATCCACGTCGTCGAGCCGCTGGACTACGTGGACTTCTCCGCCACCCTCGCCGGCTGCGACCTGGTGATGACCGATTCGGGCGGCATCCAGGAGGAGGCGCCGAGCCTGGGCAAGCCGGCCCTGGTGCTGCGGACGACCACCGAGCGGCCCGAGGCCGTCGAGGCGGGCGCGGCACGGCTGGTGGGCACCGAGCCGCAGGTCATCCTCGACGCGGCCATGCACCTGCTGGACGACGCCGCGGCGTACGAGCGGATGGCGAAGGCCGGCAACCCCTTCGGCGACGGGCACGCCACGGACCGCATCGTGGCGCAGCTCGCGGAGGACTTCGGCGCCGACGCCGACGCGACGCCCGCGCCCCGCCCGCTGGTCGTCACCCAGCCCGACGGTCCGGGGTCATACTCGACGGCATGACGAGAGTTCACCGGCTTCTCGCCCTCGCACTGCTCGCGGCCGCCGTGGTGGCGGGACTGGTCTTCGCGGTGAGCGCCATCTGGGAGGACAGCGGGGAGCCGGAGCGCCCGTGGGCCGAGGGATCGGTCCACGGGCCGTGGCGGTCGGTGTTCGACGGGCACGGCGAGAACATCGGCCGCCATGACGGCCTGGCCCTCTCCCCCAAGCCCGCCACGCGGGCGGAGGAGACCCACGCCGGCCTGATCGTCTCCACCCGGCAGTACGGGGACGTGGACTTCCACGCCCGGATGCGCACGATCGCCCAGCTGCGCACCCCCAAGCCCAACCCCTGGGAGGTGCCGTGGCTGGTGTGGGCGTACACCGATCCGGAGCACTTCTACTACATCACCCTCAAGCCGAACGGCTGGGAGCTGGGCAAGCGCGATCCCGCCTATCCCGGCGGACAGCGGTTCCTGGCGACCGGGGCCCAGCACTTCCCGCTCGGCAAGTCGTCGGACGTCCGGGTCGTCCAGTGGGGCGCCAAAATGGAGGTGAGCGTCGACGGCCGGGGGCTGGTGGCCTACGAGGACCGGGAGCGCCCGTACCTCAAGGGGAACGTGGGGGTGTACTCGGAGGACGCGCGGGTGGTGTTCAGCGACGTCTCGGCCCGTCCGCTGGAGTGACGGACGGCCGGAGTGACGGGCGACGCGTGGCGGCGCCCGCCTCGGGTCGGGGTTGAGGCGGGCGCCGTGTCACGGGGGCGTCGGACGGTCAGACGGTGAGCGCCCGGTCCGTCGGCCGGACCGGGGCCGGCAGGGTGCTGGTCCCGGTGAGGTGGCGGTCCACGCCGCGGGCGGCGGAGCGGCCCTCGGCGATGGCCCACACGATGAGGGACTGGCCGCGGCCGGCGTCACCGGCGACGAACACGCCGGGGACGTTGGTGGCGTAGTCGGCGTCGCGGGCGATGTTGCCGCGCTCGTCCAGTTCGAGGCCGAACTGCTCCACGAGACCGTTCTGCCGGTCGGTGCCGGTGAAACCCATCGCGAGGGTGACGAGCTGGGCCGGAATGCGACGCTCGGTGCCCGGCTTCTGCGTCAGCTTGCCCTCGACGAACTCGACCTCGACCAGGTGCAGCCACTGGACGTTGCCGTCCTCGTCGCCCTCGAAGTGGGTGGTGGAGACGGAGTACACCCGCTCACCGCCCTCCTCGTGGGCCGAGGTGACCTTGTAGAGCATGGGGAAGGTGGGCCAGGGCTGGCCCGCGTTCCGCTGCTCCCCCGGCCTGGGCATGATCTCCAGCTGGGTGACGGAGGCCGCGCCCTGGCGGTGGGCGGTGCCGACGCAGTCGGCGCCGGTGTCGCCGCCGCCGATGACGACGACGTGCTTGCCCTCGGCGGTGATCGGGGAGACCGTCAGGTCGCCCTCCTGCACCTTGTTGGCCAGTGGCAGGTACTCCATGGCGAAGTGGATGCCCGCCAGGTCGCGGCCGGGGACGGGCAGGTCGCGGGAGGTGGTGGCGCCGGCGGCGATGACGACGGCGTCGTAGCGCTTGCGCAGCTTGGCGGCGTCGATGTCGCGGCCGATCTCCACCTCGGTGCGGAACTTGGTGCCCTCCGCGCGCATCTGCTCGATGCGGCGGTTGATGTGCCGCTTCTCCATCTTGAACTCGGGGATGCCGTAGCGCAGCAGCCCGCCGATGCGGTCGGCGCGCTCGTAGACGGCGACCGTGTGGCCGGCCCGGGTCAGCTGCTGGGCGGCGGCGAGGCCGGCGGGGCCGGAGCCGATGACGGCGACGGTCTTGCCGGAGAGCCGCTCGGGCGGCTGCGGGGTGACGTCGCCGGTGTCCCAGGCCTTGTCGATGATGGTGACTTCGACGTTCTTGATGGTGACGGGCTGCTGGTTGATGCCGAGCACGCACGCGGACTCGCAGGGCGCGGGGCACAGGCGGCCGGTGAACTCGGGGAAGTTGTTGGTGGCGTGCAGCCGCTCGGACGCGGCGCTCCAGTCCTCGCGGTAGGCGTAGTCGTTCCACTCGGGGATGAGGTTCCCGAGCGGACAGCCGTTGTGGCAGAACGGGATGCCGCAGTCCATGCAGCGGCTCGCCTGCTTGCTGATGACCGGCAGGAGGGAGCCGGGGACGTAGACCTCGTTCCAGTCGCGGACGCGCTCCTCGACGGGACGGGTGCGGGCGACCTCGCGGTCGGTGGTCAGAAAGCCCTTCGGGTCAGCCATGGGTCGCCGCCTCCATCATCTTCTGGTGGGTCTCGGTCTCGGTGAGACCGGCTCGCTCGGCGGCGTCCTTGGCGGCGAGCACTGCCTTGTACGTGGCGGGCATGACCTTGCTGAAGCGGGTCACGGCCGTGTCCCAGTCGGCGAGGAGGGCCGCCGCGACGGTGGAGGCGGTCTCCTCGTGGTGGCGGCGCACCACGTCGTGCAGCCACTGCCGGTCGGCGTCGTCGAGGGTGTCGACGGCGGCGGCCAGCTCCTTGTTGACGTTGTCGGGGTCGAGGTCGACGACGTAGGCGACGCCGCCGGACATGCCGGCCGCGAAGTTGCGGCCGGTGGGGCCGAGGACGACGGCCCTGCCGCCGGTCATGTATTCGCAGCCGTGGTCGCCGACGCCCTCGGAGACGACGGTGGCGCCGGAGTTGCGGACGCAGAAGCGTTCGCCGACGATGCCGCGCAGGTAGAGCTCGCCGCCGGTGGCGCCGTAGGCGAGGGTGTTGCCGGCGATGGTGGAGTACTCGGCGAGGTGGTCGGCGCCGCGGTCGGGGCGGACGACGATCCGGCCGCCGGAGAGGCCCTTGCCGACGTAGTCGTTGGCGTCGCCCTCCAGGCGCAGGGTGACGCCGCGCGGCAGGAAGGCGCCGAAGGACTGGCCGGCGGAGCCGGTGAAGGTGATGTCGATGGTGTCGTCGGGCAGGCCGGCGCCGCCGTACCGCTTGGTCACCTCGTGGCCCAGCATGGTGCCGACGGTGCGGTTGATGTTGCGGATGGGCAGCTGGGCGCGGACGGGCTGGGGGGCCTCGTCGCCGACGGTGTCGAGGGCGTCGGCGGCGAGCTTGATCAGCTGGTTGTCGAGCGCCTTGGCCAGGCCGTGGTCCTGTGCGGTGGTGCGGTGGCGGACGGCGCCCGCGGGCAGGTCCGGCACGTGCAGCAGGGGCTCGAGGTCCAGGCCCTGGGCCTTCCAGTGACCGACGGCCCGGCCCGTGTCGAGGAGTTCGGCGTGGCCGACGGCCTCCTCGAGGGTGCGGAAGCCCAGCTCGGCGAGGATCTCGCGGACCTCCTCGGCGATGAACTCGAAGAAGTTGACGACGAATTCGGCCTTGCCGGAGAACCGCTCGCGCAGGACGGGGTTCTGGGTGGCGATGCCCACGGGGCAGGTGTCGAGGTGGCAGACGCGCATCATGACGCAGCCGGAGACGACGAGGGGGGCGGTGGCGAAGCCGAACTCCTCGGCGCCGAGGAGGGCGGCGATGATCACGTCGCGGCCGGTCTTGAGCTGGCCGTCGGTCTGCACGACGATGCGGTCGCGCAGCCCGTTGAGCAGCAGGGTCTGCTGGGTCTCGGCGAGGCCGAGCTCCCAGGGGCCGCCCGCGTGCTTGAGGCTCGTCAGCGGGGAGGCGCCGGTGCCGCCGTCGTGGCCGGAGATCAGGACGACGTCGGCGTGGGCCTTGGAGACGCCCGCCGCGACCGTGCCGACGCCGACCTCGGAGACCAGCTTCACATGGATGCGGGCCGCGGGGTTGGCGTTCTTGAGGTCGTGGATGAGCTGGGCGAGGTCCTCGATGGAGTAGATGTCGTGGTGCGGGGGCGGCGAGATCAGGCCGACGCCGGGGGTGGAGTGCCGGGTCTTCGCGACCCAGGGGTAGACCTTGTGGCCGGGCAGCTGGCCGCCCTCGCCGGGCTTGGCGCCCTGGGCCATCTTGATCTGGATGTCGTCGGAGTTGACGAGGTATTCGCTGGTGACGCCGAAGCGGCCGGAGGCCACCTGCTTGATGCTGGAGCGGCGCGCGGGGTCGTAGAGGCGCTCGGGGTCCTCGCCGCCCTCACCGGTGTTGGACTTGGCGCCCAGCCGGTTCATGGCGATGGCGAGGGTCTCGTGGGCCTCCTGGGAGATGGACCCGTAGGACATGGCGCCGGTGGAGAAGCGCTTGACGATGGCGGCGACCGGCTCGACCTCCTCGAGCGGGATCGAGGGGCGGTCGCTCTTGAAGGAGAACAGGCCGCGCAGCGTCATCAGCCGCTCGGACTGCTCGTTCACGCGCTGCGTGTACTGCTTGAAGATGTCGTAGCGGCGGGCACGGGTGGAGTGCTGGAGCCGGAAGACGGTGTCGGGGTCGAAGAGGTGCGGCTCGCCCTCGCGCCGCCACTGGTACTCGCCGCCGATGTCGAGGCGGCGGTGGGTGGCCGCGATGCCGGTGGCGGGGTAGGCCTTGGCGTGGCGGGCGGCGACCTCCTTGGCGACGACGTCCAGGCCGGCGCCGCCGATCTTGGTGGCGGTGCCGTGGAAGTAGGTGTCGACGAAGGTCTCGTCCAGGCCGACGGCCTCGAAGACCTGGGCGCCGCGGTAGGAGGCGACGGTGGAGATGCCCATCTTGGACATCACCTTGAGCACGCCCTTGCCGAGCGCCTTGATGAGGTTGCGGATGGCGTCCTCGGGGGCGGTGTCCGGCAGGAACGTGCCCGCGCGGACCAGGTCCTCGACGGACTCCATGGCCAGGTACGGGTTCACCGCCGCCGCGCCGTAACCGATGAGCAGCGCGACGTGGTGGACCTCGCGGACGTCGCCGGCCTCGACCAGCAGGCCCACCTGGGTGCGCTGCTTGGTACGGATGAGGTGGTGGTGGATCGCGGAGGTCAGCAGCAGCGACGGGATGGGGGCGTGCTCGGCGTCGGAGTGCCGGTCGGAGAGCACGATGAGGCGGGCGCCGTCGGCGATGGCGGCGTCGGCCTCGGCGCACATCGCCGCGAGGCGGGCGGCGAGCGCCTCGCCGCCGCCGGAGACGCGGTAGAGGCCGGAGAGGGTGGCGGCCTTGAGGCCGGGCAGGTCGCCGTCGGCGTTGATGTGGATGAGCTTGGCGAGCTCGTCGTTGTCGATGACGGGGAACGGCAGGGTGACGCTGCGACAGGACGCGGCGGTGGGGTCGAGCAGGTTGCGCTGCGGGCCGAGGGAGGAGATCAGCGAGGTGACGAGCTCCTCGCGGATGGCGTCCAGCGGCGGGTTGGTGACCTGCGCGAAGAGCTGGGTGAAGTAGTCGAAGAGCAGCCGCGGCCGCTCGGACAGCGCGGCGATCGGCGAGTCGGTGCCCATGGAGCCGATCGGCTCGGCGCCGGAGGCGGCCATGGGCGCCAGGATGACGCGCAGCTCCTCCTCGGTGTAGCCGAAGGTCTGCTGGCGGCGGGTGACCGAGGCGTGGGTGTGCACGATGTGCTCGCGCTCGGGGAGGTCGGCGAGGTCGATGAGACCGGCCTCCAGCCACTCCTGGTAGGGCTGTTCGGCGGCGAGGGCGGCCTTGATCTCGTCGTCCTCGATGATGCGGTGGCCCTCGGTGTCGACGAGGAACATCCGGCCGGGCTGCAGGCGGCCCTTGCGGACGACCTTGGCGGGGTCGATGTCCAGGACGCCGACCTCGGAGGAGAGCACGACCAGGCCGTCGTCGGTGACCCAGTAGCGGCCGGGGCGCAGGCCGTTGCGGTCGAGGACGGCGCCGACGAGGGTGCCGTCGGTGAAGGTGACGCAGGCCGGGCCGTCCCAGGGCTCCATCAGGGTGGAGTGGTACTGGTAGAAGGCGCGCCGGGCCGGGTCCATGGAGGCGTGGTTCTCCCAGGCCTCGGGGATCATCATCAGCACGCTGTGCGGCAGCGAGCGCCCGCCGAGGTGGAGGAGCTCGAGGACCTCGTCGAAGGAGGCGGAGTCGGAGGCGTCGGGGGTGCAGACCGGGAAGAGGCGGTCGATGTTCCCGTCGGCGCCGAACAGCTCGCTCGCCAGCTGGGATTCGCGGGCGCGCATCCAGTTGCGGTTGCCCTTGACCGTGTTGATCTCGCCGTTGTGGGCGACGAAGCGGTACGGGTGGGCGAGCGGCCAGCTCGGGAACGTGTTGGTGGAGAACCGCGAGTGCACCAGCGCGATGGCGGTGGCGCAGCGGCGGTCGGAGAGGTCCGGGAAGAACGGCTCGAGCTGCCCGGTGGTGAGCATGCCCTTGTAGACGATGGTGCGGGCGGACAGGGAGGGGAAGTACATGTCCGCCTCGCGCTCGGCGCGCTTGCGCAGGACGAAGGCCTTGCGGTCGAGGGCGAGCCCCGACGCCTCGCCGGCGGCGTCCGCGACGAACAGCTGCCGGAAGACGGGCATGGTGGCGCGGGCGCCGGCGCCCAGCAGGTCGGGGGCGACGGGGACGTCGCGCCAGCCGAGGACGGCGAGGCCCTCCGCAGCGGCGATCGTCTCGATCTGCGAGACGGCGGCGGCCGCTTCCTGGTCGTCCGCCGGGAGGAAGCCGATGCCGACGGCGTACGCGCCGGCCTCGGGGAGGGCGAAGCCGACGCTCTCGCGCAGGAAGGCGTCGGGGACCTGCAGCAGGATGCCCGCGCCGTCGCCGGAGTCGGGGTCCGAGCCGGTGGCGCCCCGGTGCTCCATGTTGCGCAGGACGGTGAGCGCCTGTTCCACGAGCTCGTGGCTCGCCTCGCCGGTGAGAGTCGCGACAAAGCCGACGCCGCAGGCGTCGTGCTCGTTGCGCGGGTCGTACATCCCCTGCGGGGCGGGGTGGGATGCGTGGCGCATCGGCGCTCCCGTCGTCGTCTGGCAGTCATGTCAGAGGCATGTGCCGAGGGACGACGCTGGCCCTCCGCTGAAAAGTTCGTGCAGATTACATGATGGGCGGCTTCTCGAAAAGTGGAAGCCTCGGTCCATCATCTGGACACCCGGATGCGGAGCGGAGCGCCTGGAGGCCTTGGGATCACCAGGCCCGGTCGCGCCGAAGAGAATTGCGCAAGGGGGCGGCGTTGCCCGCTGCGCTACCGGATTGTGCCCTGTGGGCGAGGAGCTGAAACCGCGAAGAAACCTGCACGTTATGCGGTTGCCCGCATAAGCATCACCCGACAGCGGTGCCGAAGGCAATACCGAGGAGGTAAGTCACACCCGCCGCCGCACCGCCGAGCAGCAGCTGACGCAGCCCGCTGAACCACCACGACCGGGCCGTCACCCGCGCCACGACGGCGCCGCAGGCGAAGAGACCGAGCAGCGCCAGCAGCACGGCGGGCCACAGCCGGGTGGCGCCCAGCAGGTAGGGCAGCAGGGGCAGCAGCGCGCCCAGCGCGAAGGAACCGAACGAGGACGCGGCGGCGACCGTCGGCGAGGGCAGGTCGGAGGGGTCGATGCCGAGCTCCTCGCGGGCGTGGATCTCCAGCGCCTGCTCGGGGTCCTTCGACAGCTGCCGCGCGACCTCGCGGGCCAGCTTGGGCTCGACGCCGCGCGACTCGTAGAGCGCGGCGAGCTCCTCCAGCTCGTCGGCCGGGTGCTTGCGCAGCTCGCGCCGCTCCACGTCCAGCTCGGCCAGCACCAGCTCGCGCTGGGAGGCCACCGAGGTGTACTCGCCGGCGGCCATCGAGAACGCGCCCGCCGCCAGGCCCGCCAGGCCGGCGATCACGATCGCGTCCGAGGACGCCGACCCGCCGGCGACACCCGTCATCAGGGCCACGTTGGAGACCAGCCCGTCCATGGCGCCGAACACGGCGGGTCGCAGCCAGCCGCCGTTCACATCGCGGTGCGTGTGGTTGTCACGGTGGGCGATATGCGTCTCCGCGGCCGTATCGAGGACAGCCATTGCTCCGGGTGCTCCCTTCCCCAGGGGCACGGGCCCACGGCCCCCGCCCCTCTTGTGTCGCTTACGGGTCGAAGGTACGCGCGTTCGAGGGTGATCCGCTAGCAAGGCAGGCCGTACTAACCACGCTGACCTGCTGGTTTTTAGCGGCGAGACGACGAAAAGCCCCCACGGCACAGGCCGTGGGGGCTGGGGCGACGCGCCGCGCGCGTCAGGGCTTCTTCGGACCGGCGGGCTTGGGGGCGGCGTCCGGGGAACCCTTGACGTCCTTGGGGGGCTCCTTGACGTCCTTGACCGGCTCCTTGGCGGGCTCCTTGACGTCCTTGGCACCGTTGACCGGCTTCGTGGCGGGCTCCTTGACGGACCCCTTGCCGTCCTTCGCTCCGCCGTCGACGGCGGCCGCGTCCTCGGCGGCGCCCGGCTCCACGACCGTCTCGCGGCCCGGCGCCTTCTTCGCCGAGATCACGATGTAGGCCACCGCCGCGAGGAAGACCAGGATCGACGTCCAGCCGTTCAGGCGCAGGCCCAGCACGTGGTGGGCCTCGTCGACACGCAGGTACTCGGTCCAGAAGCGCCCGACGGTGTAGGCGGCCACGTACAGGGCGAAGGCCCGGCCGTGCCCGAGCTTGAACCGCCGGTCCGCGAAGATCACCAGCGCCGCGACGGCCAGGCACCACAGGGACTCGTAGAGGAACGTCGGGTGGTACGTGCCCGCGACGCGCCCGATGGCCGGGTCGGCGTCGATCTTCAGCGCCCAGGGCAGGTCCGTGGGCTTGCCGTACAGCTCCTGGTTGAACCAGTTGCCCCAGCGCCCGATGGCCTGGGCGACGGCGATGCCGGGCGCGATGGCGTCCGCGTACGCCGGCAGCGGGATCCCCCGCCGGCGGCAGCCGATCCACGCGCCGACCGCGCCCAGCGCGATGGCGCCCCAGATGCCGAGGCCGCCCTCCCAGACCTTGAAGGCGTTCACCCAGTTCCGGCCCGGGCCGAAGTAGAGCTCGTAGTCGGTGATCACGTGATAGAGACGCCCGCCGACCAGGCCGAAGGGCACCGCCCACACGGCGATGTCGGCCACCGTCCCGGCCCGGCCGCCCCGCGCGATCCAGCGTCGGTTGCCGAGCCAGACGGCGGCGAAGACACCGATGATGATGCAGAAGGCGTAGCCGCGCAGCGGGACCGGCCCGAGGTGGATCACGCCGGTCGAGGGGCTGGGAATGTATGCGAGTTCCATGGCAGGTAAGAACCTACCTCGTGGCGGCGCCAAGTCCCAGGGCGGCCTTTTCGGCCCGTGACCCACGGTAGCCCCCGCCTCACGGACGCGGGGGCCTTGGCGTCGACGGCGGGGCCGCGGCGCCCCCGTCGACGGCCTCGGGCCCCGGCTCAGCCCTTCTGCGCCTCCGCGACCATCTCGCGGAACTTCTGCGGGGTGAGCGGAGTGGTCGGGCCGTAGATGCTCTTGCCGTTCAGCAGGACGGTGGGGGTGCCCTGGAGGCCCGAGGTGCTGAAGGTGTTCTGGGACTTCTGGACCCAGCTGTTGTGGGTGCCGCCCTCGACGCACCGCTTGAACGCCGGGCTGTTCAGGCCGACCTTGTCCGCCAGCTCCAGCAGGCGGTCCTTCTTACCGAAGGCGTCGTCGGTCTCCGGCGGCTGGTTCTTGTACAGCTCGTCGTGGTACGCGGTGAACTTCCCGGCGTCCTGGGCGCACGCCGCCGCGTTGGCGGCGTGCAGCGAGCCGGTGCCGGGGATGTTCTTGTCGATCAGCGTGACCAGGTGGTACTCGGACTTCAACCGGCCCTTCGCCTCCAGGTCGTGGACCGTGTCGCGGTAGCCGTTCTCGAACAGGGCGCAGGCGGGGCAGCGGAAGTCCTCGTAGACGGCGAGGGTGGCCTTGGCCTCGGGCTTGCCCACGGGGATGGCCAGGTTGTCCTTGCCCATGGCGCCCTGGGGGGCGACCAGCGGTCCGGAGGTCTGCTGTTTGTTGTCCTTGCCGCCGCCGGAAGAGGCCACCAGGGCGGCGACCCCGGCGCCCCCGCCGAGGACGACGGCCACCGCGACACCCGCGATCAGGGCCCTCTTGCGTTTGACGCGGGCCTGCTCCCGCTCGCGCTGTTCCTGCAGCCGCTCGCGGGCGCTGCGCTTTCCGTCGCTGTTCTTCTGGCTCACATCCCCCTACAACGAACCGGGGGCGCGCCGTGCGCGCCCCCGGCCGTCGTTTCCTCCCAAAGGGTTACGCGCGCTTGCGTACGCCCTCTGCCAGTTCACCCGCGAGGGTACGGACCGCCGCCAGGCCCGACTCCAGGTCGGGGGCGTCCAGCAGCCGCTTGACGAAGGCCGAGCCGACGATCACGCCGTCCGCGAACTGGGCCACCTCGGCCGCCTGTTCGGGGGTGGAGACGCCGAGGCCGACGCAGACGGGCAGGTCGGTGACGGCCCGGGTGCGGCGCACCAGCTCCTGGGCCTCCTGGCCGACGGACTCCCGGGTGCCGGTGACGCCCATCAGGGACGCGGCGTAGACGAAGCCGCTGCCCGCCGCGGTGATCTTGGCGAGGCGTTCGTCGCGGCTGCTGGGCGCGACGACGAACACCGTGGCCAGGCCGTGCTGTTCGGCGGCCTTGCGCCAGACCTCGGACTCCTCCACCGGCAGGTCGGGCAGGATGCAGCCCGCTCCCCCGGCGGCCGCGAGGTCGGCGGCGAACCGCTCGGCGCCGTAGCGGTCGACGGGGTTCCAGTAGGTCATGCACAGCACGGGCGCGCCGGTGATCTCGTGCGCCTCCTTCACCGTGCGGATGACGTCGGCGATCCTGATGCCGCCGCGCAGGGCGATGTCGTCGGCGGTCTGGATGACCGGCCCGTCCAGGACCGGGTCGCTGTGCGGCAGGCCGATCTCGACGACGTCGCAGCCGCCGTCGAGCATGGCGGTGACCGCCCGCACGCCGTCCGCCACGGTCGGGAAGCCGGCCGGGAGGTAGCCCACGAGCGCGGCGCGGTTCTCGGCCTTGGCCGCGGCCAGGACGGAGCTCAGGAGTTCGATGTTGCCCGCCATCACTTCGCCCCCGCCGTGTCGTTGTCGTACAGCCCGAAGTAACGCGCCGCCGTGTCCATGTCCTTGTCGCCGCGCCCGGAGAGGTTGACCAGGATCAGCCCGTCCGGGCCGAGCTCGCGGCCGAGCTCCAGGGCGCCGGCGAGCGCGTGGGCGCTCTCGATGGCCGGGATGATGCCCTCGGTGCGCGAGAGCAGGCGCAGCGCCTGCATGGCGTCGTCGTCGGTGACGGCGCGGTACTCGGCGCGGCCGGTGTCCTTGAGGTAGGAGTGCTCGGGGCCGATGCCGGGGTAGTCCAGGCCGGCGGAGATGGAGTACGGCTCGGTGATCTGGCCGTCCTCGTCCTGCAGGACGTAGCTGCGGGAGCCGTGGAGGATGCCGGGGGTGCCCTGGGTGAGGGTCGCGGCGTGCTCGCCGGTCTCGACGCCGTGGCCGCCCGGCTCGCAGCCGATCAGGCGCACGCTCTCGTCGGGGAGGAAGGCGTGGAAGAGGCCGATGGCGTTGGAGCCGCCGCCGACACAGGCCACGGCGGCGTCCGGCAGGCGGCCGGCGCGCTCGATGATCTGGCGGCGGGCCTCGACGCCGATGACCCGGTGGAAGTCGCGGACCAGGGCCGGGAAGGGGTGGGGGCCGGCGACCGTGCCGAAGAGGTAGTGGGTGCGGTCGACGTTGGCGACCCAGTCGCGGAAGGCCTCGTTGATGGCGTCCTTGAGGGTGCGGCTGCCGGACTTCACGGCGACGACCTCGGCGCCGAGCATCCGCATCCGGGCGACGTTGAGGGCCTGCCGCTGGGTGTCGACCTCGCCCATGTAGATGGTGCACTCGAGGCCGAAGAGGGCGCAGGCCGTCGCGGTCGCCACGCCGTGCTGGCCGGCGCCGGTCTCGGCGATGACGCGGGTCTTGCCCATGCGCCGGGTGAGCAGGGCCTGGCCCAGCACGTTGTTGATCTTGTGGGAGCCGGTGTGGTTGAGGTCCTCGCGCTTGAGGAACACCCGGGCGCCGCCCGCGTGTTCGGCGAAGCGCCGCACCTCGGTGAGGGCGCTGGGGCGCCCGGTGTAGTTGACCATCAGGTCGTTGAGCTCGGCGGCGAAGGCGGGGTCGGCCTTGGCCTTCTCGTACTCGGCGGCGACCTCGTCGACGGCGGCGACGAGGGCCTCGGGGATGAACTTGCCGCCGAACGCGCCGAAGTAGCCGGAGGCGTTCGGCACCTGACCTTCGGGGTCGGGCACGAAGAATTCGCTGGGCATGCCTGATCTCCTCAAGGAGAAGCGTGGGATGACGGTGTGACTGAGCGAGCGATCGGCTCAGCTACGCCATCGGCGCCCGTTGACCTGCCCCGGCTCACAGCCGATGTGGTACCTCACCCGGCGCCCGCGGACGCGGCGCGCGGGCGCGCGGCAGCCACGGGGGCGGCAGCCCCGGGCCAGGCGCGCGTAGGCGTTCCCGGCCGCGGGCACGCCGGCGGGGGCCGGGCGGCGGCCCGGTCCCGTGCGGCGGGTGCGGCCGGCGGCCATCCGGGGTGTCAGCCCCGTCCGTGCCGCAGGGCCGGGTGGGCGCCCGCGGCGACCAGGTCGGCCACGGCGCCCTTCGGGTCGCGGCCGGTGACCAGGGACTCGCCGACCAGGACGGCGTCGGCGCCGTCGTTGGCGTAGGCGATCAGGTCGTGCGGGCCGCGCACGCCGGACTCGGCGATCTTGATGATGCCGTCCGGGATCTCGGGGGCCACGCGGGCGAAGGTGTCCCGGTCCACCTCGAGGGTCTTGAGGTTGCGGGCGTTGACGCCGATGATGCGGGCGCCGGCGTCCACCGCGCGCTGGACCTCGTCCTCGTCGTGCACCTCGACCAGCGGGGTCAGCCCGATGGACTCGGCCCGCTCGATGAGGGAGACCAGGGCCTCCTGCTCCAGCGCGGCCACGATCAGCAGCGCCAGGTCGGCGCCGTACGCGCGGGCCTCCCACAGCTGGTAGGCGGTGACGATGAAGTCCTTGCGCAGGATCGGGATGTCGACCTTGGCGCGGACGGCCTCGAGGTCGGCGAGCGAGCCGCCGAAGCGGCGCTGCTCGGTCAGCACGCTGATGACGGCCGCGCCGCCCGCCTCGTAGTCGGCGGCGAGCCCGGCGGGGTCGGCGATCGCGGCGAGCGCGCCCTTGGACGGGCTGGAGCGCTTGACCTCGCAGATCACGCTGACGTTCTCGCCGCGCAGGGCGGCCGCCCCGTCCCTGGCCTGCGGGGCCTTCGCCGCGCGCTCCTTGAGCTCGTCGAGGCTGACGCGCGCCTGCCGCTCCGCGAGGTCGGCACGGACTCCGTCGATGATCTCGTCGAGCACACTCACGCGAGCGGCCCCCTTCCGGACTCGGATGGTCTGGGCTGGTGCGGTGCGATATCACCTCACCAGGCATCTGCGATGGTACTTGCCGGAGGGCGAAGGTTTCGCATCCGGTTGACGCCGGTCTCGCCGGGCGGACCCCCGAATGGACGCCCGGCGGGGGCCTCCGGCGCCGCTCAGGGCGCGAGCGCCGACCCGAACGGCAGGTTCCGTACGAGCGTGAAAACGAGCAGGACGCCGCCCAGCGCCCACCAGTGCCGGGCCCGCGGGGCGAGCGGCAAGCCCCCGCCGGGGCCGAGGGCCCTGGCGAGCCACAGGGCCCACAGCACGGCGAAGGCCGCGTAGCCGGCGACGGCCAGGGCGTTGGCGCCCAGCGCGCCCGCCAGGTCCCCGTGGGCCAGCGCGTACAGGCCGCGCAGGCCGCCGCAGGCCGGGCAGTACAGCCCCGTCCAGCGCAGCAGGGGGCAGGCGGGGTAGTGGCCGGGCCGGTTGGGGTCCACGGCAGCGACCCCGGCGACGGCCGCGCCGATGCCGGCGGCCACGCCCAGGGGCGCGGCCAGGCGGTGGGCCAGGGGCCCGCGTGCGGAGGCGCTCACACTGCCGAGTGTCCGCCGGAAAACGCGAAGGCGCAGCTCAGGGCCCGTCTTCTGGCGTCCGTACGGGCCCGGGCCGCGCCATGGCGAGGCAGGCGGGAGGTCAGGCCTTCTGCCCCTGGGCCTTCACGCCGCCCTTGGGAACCATGCCCATGCCCATGGCGCGCATGACGCCGCCGACGACGCCGCCGAGGGCCACCACGACCATGCCGGCCCAGAAGCCGACGGGCTTGGCCGCCACGACGAACGCACCGGAGATGCAGAAGCCGATGAAGGCGATGGTGACACCGGTCCAGGCCGCAGGGGTGTGGCCGTGGTCGCTAGCCGACATGAGTTGACTCCTCGTTGCTGTATCGCGCCCGCGGGCGCAGAGATCGCTCGGGGACATTGTCCCCGACGCCCCGGGCCGCCGTGCGCCGGGGTTGGCGTGTCACGCCGCCGCCTTCAGCGGCCGGCTTCGCCGGTGGGGTCCTCGCCGCGGTCGAGGGCCTTCCACAGCTCCTCGGGGCGGTCGGGGTCGACGGCGGCGCGCGGACGGCGCGGGCGGGGGGTGCCGTCGCGCTCGTAGCGGCCGGACATGGTGGGCCAGCGGCGTCCGTAGCGCACGGCGAGCAGTCCGGCGAGGAACAGCAGCGCGCCGCCGGCGACGGCCACCCACGGCCAGGCGGTGTGGGTGACGTCGCCGATGGTGGCCTGGGTGTTGCCGGCGACCTTGGCGGCCTTCTCCTCCAGCGCGCCGGTGTCGTCCGCGCCGACGAGCGCGGCCGCCACGGTGCCGGCGCCGCTGAGGGCGAGCAGCACCGCCACCACCAGACGGCCCGCGCCGCGCACCGCGAAGACGGCGACGAGCGCGGCCAGGCCCACCACGGCCAGCGCGCCCGGCAGGGCGGTGACGTCCTGGCCGCTGGCCTGCTCGGCCAGGGTGCCCTGGGCGGCGGGGGCGCTGCCCTCGGACCAGGTGCGGCCGCCCGACAGCAGGACGAGCGCGGCGCCGGCGGCGCCGAGGAGCAGGGCGGCCCCCACGCTGCGCCGGGCGGTGCGGGGGTGGTGGGGTGGGATGCGGCTACGGTCACGGTTTCTACTATCGCTGGTCCTTGTGGGTGGTGCGGGAGCGGGGTGCGGCCCGGTGGTCCGGTTGTGCCCACCCGTTCCGCCCTGCGGAACGACTGCCCACAACCGGTCAGCCCAGGCGGTTCGCCGTGTGGACGGCCCGTAGGACGGCCGCCGCCTTGTTGCGGCACTCGGCGTCCTCGGCCGCCGGGTCGGAGTCGGCGACGACGCCGGCGCCGGCCTGGACGTAGGCGGTGCCGTCGCGCAGCAGCGCGGTGCGGATGGCGATGGCCGTGTCGGAGTCCCCGGCGAAGTCGAGGTAGCCGACGCAGCCGCCGTACAGGCCGCGCGGCGTCGGCTCGAGCTCCTCGATGATCTGCATGGCGCGCGGCTTGGGCGCGCCGGACAGGGTGCCGGCGGGGAAGCAGGCGGTGAGCACGTCGAAGGCGGTGCGGCCCTCGGCGAGCCGGCCGGTCACCGTCGAGACGATGTGCATCACATGGCTGTAGCGCTCGATCGACATGAAGTCGACGACCTCGACGCTGCCGGGCTCGCAGACCCGGCCGAGGTCGTTGCGCCCGAGGTCGACGAGCATCAGGTGCTCGGCGCGTTCCTTGGGGTCGGCCAGCAGTTCCTCGGCGAGCGCCGCGTCGGCCTGCGGCGTGGCGCCGCGCGGGCGGGTGCCGGCGATGGGGTGCACCATCGCGTGCCCGTCCTCGACCTTCACCAGCGCCTCGGGGCTGGAGCCGACGACGTCGAAGCCGTCGAAGCGGAACAGGTACATGTACGGGCTCGGGTTCGTCGCCCGCAGCACGCGGTAGACGTCCAGCGCGGAGGCCGTGCAGGGCGTCTCGAACCGCTGCGAGGGCACCACCTGGAAGGCCTCGCCGGCGCGGATGCGCTCCTTGATCTCCTCCACGGCCGCCATGTAGTCGGCGCCGCCCCAGCGGGCGGTGTACTCCGGCAGCTCGGAGGGCGGCAGGACGGTGGGGTCGGAGGGGACCGGGCGGCGCAGGTCGGCGGCCATCGCGTCGAGCCGGGCGACGGCGTCGGCGTAGGCCTCGTCGACCCCGGTCGCCAGGTCGTTGTGGTTGATCGCGTTGGCGATCAGCAGGACCGTGCCGTTCCAGTGGTCGAGGACGGCGAGGTCCGAGGTGAGCAGCATGGTGAGCTCGGGCAGGTCCAGGGCGTGCGGGCCGGGGCCGCCGGCGTGCTCGCCGATCCGCTCGAGGCGGCGGACGATGTCGTAGCCCAGGTAGCCCACCATGCCGCCGGTGAAGGGCGGCATTCCGGCACCCTCTATGAGGTCGCGCGGGGTGTGCAGGGCCTCCACGGTGGCCCGCAGGGCGGCGAGGGGGTCGCCGTCGGTGGGGACGCCGACGGGCGGGGTGCCGAGCCAGTGGGTGCGCCCGTCGCGCACGGTGAGGGTGGCGGCGCTGCGCACGCCGACGAAGGAGTAGCGCGACCAGGTGCGGCCGTTCTCCGCGGACTCCAGCAGGAAGGTGCCGGGGCGCTCGGCCGCCAGCTTGCGGTAGAGGCCCACGGGCGTGTCGCCGTCGGCGAGGAAGCGCCGGGTGACGGGGATGACCCGGCGGTCCTGGGCCAGCGTGCGGAAGGTGTCCGCGTCGGGGGTGACATCCCCGGGGGAGACAGTTGCGGTGGTGGCAGCCATGGCAGCGGAGCCTACTGGGCGAGCGGGAGCGAGTCGGCGTCGAAACAGGTGCGCGTGCCGGTGTGGCAGGCCGGGCCGGTCTGGTCGACCTTCACCAGGATGGTGTCCGCGTCGCAGTCCAGGGCCACCGACTTCACCTGCTGGACGTGGCCGGAGGTGTCGCCCTTGACCCAGTACTCCTGGCGGCTGCGGCTCCAGTAGGTGCAGCGGCCGGTGGTCAGGGTGCGGTGGAGCGCCTCGTCGTCCATCCAGCCCAGCATGAGCACCTCGCCGGTGTCGTACTGCTGGGCGATGGCGGGGACCAGGCCGTCGGCGTCGCGCTTGAGGCGGGCGGCGATGGCGGGGTCGAGGGCGGAGGAGGGGCAGGCGTTGCCGGTCATGTGCTCCATTGTGCCCGCGTCGCGGCGAGGCGTTCGCCGTCGGCCGTGCCGGGCGGGGCGCGGCGGCATGGCCGGGCGGGAGTGCCGGTCGTAGGGTGACGCCATGTCAACTCATGCCCAACGCGAACGTCTGCTCCTCGCCGACCTGTTGGAGATGGTGGGCCCCGAGGCCCCGACGCTCTGCGGCGGCTGGCGCGCCCGTGATCTCGCCGCGCACGTGGTGGTGCGCGAACGGCGCTCCGACGCGGCCGCCGGCATCGTGTTCAAGCCGCTGGCCGCCCGCCTGGAGCGGGTGCAGGCGGAGTTCGCCGCCAAGCCCTTCTCGGAACTCGTCCAGCTCATCCGCACCGGGCCGCCGCGCCTGTCGCCGTACGCCCTCAAGCCGGTGGACGAGGCGGCGAACACCGTCGAGTTCTACGTCCACACCGAGGACGTGCGCCGCGCCCAGCCGGAGTGGACGCCGCGCGAGCCGGACTCCGTCTTCGCGGACGCGCTGTGGAGCCGGCTGGAGCGCACGGCCCGGCTCCTCGGCCGCCGCTCGCCCGTGGGGCTGGTGCTCAGACGCCCCGACGGGCGCACGGCCGTCGCCCACCGGGGCACGCCGGTCGTCACCGTCACCGGGGAGCCCGGCGAGCTGGTCCTCTTCGGCTTCGGCCGCCAGGGCGTGGCCCGGGTCAAGACGGAGGGCGACGAGGACGCGCTCGCGAAGCTACGGGAGGCGAAACTGGGTATCTAATGGGCTCGGGGGCCGCATCGGACACTCACACCCGACGCATGGAAGAAGGCTCCGACCATGGCTTTCCCCAACAGATCCCGCTACGGCGACTCCTCGTACGGGTCCTCGTACGGATCGCCGCACGGGCCCTCGTACGGCCCCCTGTACGCGTCCTCGGCAGGGACCGGCGTCTCCCTGGGGCTCCTGCTGCTGCGCCTGATGCTGGGGCTCATCATGATGGGCCACGGCACGCAGAAGCTCTTCGGCTGGTTCGGCGGGCCCGGGCTCGACGGGACGGCGAAATTCTTCACCCTGTCGGGCTACCCGGCGGGTAAAGCCATGGCTGTGGTGGCCGGGCTCAGCGAGACGCTGGGCGGGGCGGGGCTGTTCCTGGGGCTGCTCACACCGCTCGCCGCGGCGGCGGTCCTGGGCACCATGATCAACGCGCTGGGCGTGACGTGGGGGGCCTTCTTCCTGCCCCAGGGCGTGGAGTTCACCCTTCTGATCGCCGTCGGGGCCACGGCGCTGGCCCTGACCGGGCCCGGGGCCTACGCGGTGGACCGCTTCCTGCCGGTGCTGCGGACGAACCGGTTGGCGTACGGGGTGGCCGCGATCGCGCTGGCGGTGGTGGCGGGAGCCGTGTTCCTGCTGATCCGGGACTGAGGGGCGAGAGCCGGAGAGGCCGGAGGAGCCGCGTGACGCGGCGCCTCCGGCCCCTGGCCGGGCTCAGCGGACCGGGTGCCCCGCGTCCCGCAGCGCGCCCTTGACGTCCGCGATCCGCAGGTCGCCGAAGTGGAAGACCGAGGCGGCCAGCACCGCGTCCGCGCCGGCCTCGACCGCCGGGGCGAAGTGCTCCAGGCGGCCGGCGCCGCCGCTGGCGATGACCGGGACCACGACGTGCTTGCGCACGGCCCGGATCATCTCCGCGTCGTAGCCGTCCTTGGTGCCGTCCGCGTCCATGGAGTTCAGCAGGATCTCCCCGGCGCCGAGCTCGGCGGCCCGGTGCGCCCACTCGACGGCGTCGAGGCCGGTGCCCCGGCGGCCGCCGTGGGTGGTGACCTCGAAGGAGCCGGAGGGGGTGCGCCGCGCGTCGACCGACAGGACCAGGACCTGCCGGCCGAAGCGCTCGGCGATCTCGCGGATCAGCTCGGGCCGCTCGATCGCGGCGGTGTTGACGCCGACCTTGTCGGCGCCGGCCCGCAGCAGCTTGTCGACGTCCTCGGCGGTGCGCACGCCGCCGCCGACGGTGAGGGGGATGAAGACCTCCTCGGCCGTGCGGCGCACCACGTCGTACGTCGTCTCGCGGTTGCCGGAGGAGGCCGTGATGTCCAGGAACGTGAGCTCGTCGGCGCCCTCCCGTCCGTAGACGCGGGCCATTTCGACGGGGTCGCCCGCGTCGCGCAGGTTCTGGAAGTTGACGCCCTTGACGACCCGGCCGTTGTCCACGTCCAGGCAGGGGATGACTCGCACGGCGAGGGTCACGCCGGTTCTCCTCTGAAAGCTTCTACTTCTACTTCGACCAGGACGCGCGAGTCGACGAAGCCGGAGACCACCACCAGGGTGGCGGCCGGCCGGACGTCCTCGAAGAGCTCCTTGTGGGCCCGGCCGACGGCGTCGACGTCGCGCGCGTGGGTGAGATACATGCGGGTGCGGACGACGGACTCGGCGCCGAGGCCGAAGCGCTTCAGCGCCTCGAGCGCGTTGCCGAACGCCACCAGCGTCTGCTCGTACGGGTCTCCCTCACCGTGGAGGACTCCCCTGACCAGGGGCATCGTCCCGGCCACGAGGACCCGGTCCCCGGCCGCCACGGCACGTGCGAATCCGATCGACTCTTCCCAGGGGCTGTCAGTCTGCACGCGCTGCGGGGCCGGGGTCTGACTCATACGGACACTGCCTCCAGAGCCTCTTCCAAGGTGAACGCCTTGGCGTAGAGGGCCTTGCCGATGATGGCGCCTTCGACCCCCTGAGGTACCAGGGTGGCGAGCGCACGCAGATCGTCAAGGGAGGAGACGCCGCCGGAGGCGACGACCGGCTTGTCGGTGGCCGCGCAGACGTTCTTCAGCAGCTCCAGGTTGGGGCCCTGGAGGGTGCCGTCCTTGGCGATGTCGGTGACGACGTAGCGGGCGCAGCCCTCGGAGTCGAGGCGGGCGAGGGTCTCGTAGAGGTCGCCGCCGTCGCGGGTCCAGCCGCGGCCGCTCAGGGTGGTGCCCCGCACGTCCAGGCCGACGGCGATGCGGTCGCCGTGCTCGGCGATGACCTTGGCGACCCATTCGGGGGTCTCCAGGGCGGCGGTGCCGAGGTTGACGCGGGTGCAGCCGGTGGCGAGGGCGGCGGCGAGCGAGGCGTCGTCGCGGATGCCGCCGGACAGCTCGACCTTGATGTCCATCGAACGGACGACCTCGGCGACCTGGGCGCGGTTGTCGCCGGTGCCGAAGGCGGCGTCCAGGTCGACCAGGTGCAGCCACTCGGCGCCGGAGCGCTGCCAGGCCTGGGCGGCGGTCATCGGGTCGCCGTAGGAGGTCTCGGAGCCGGACTCGCCGTGGAGGAGACGGACGGCCTGCCCGTCCCGGACGTCGACGGCGGGCAGGAGTTCAAGCTTCGGCATCACAGCGTCTCGATCCAGTTGGTCAGCAGCCGGGCTCCGGCGTCGCCGGACTTCTCGGGGTGGAACTGGGTGGCCCACAGCGGCCCGTTCTCCACGGCGGCCACGAACGGCTCGCCGTGCCTGGCCCAGGTGACCTTGGGGGCGCGGATGTTGGCGTTGCCGACCTCCAGCGTCCACTCGCGCACCGCGTAGGAGTGCACGAAGTAGTAGCGGGTGTCCGCGTCCAGGCCCGCGAAGAGCTGGGAGTCCTCGGGCGGGGCGACGGTGTTCCAGCCCATGTGCGGCACGACGTCGGCCTTGAGCGGCTCGACCACGCCGGGCCACTCGTCGAGGCCCTCGGTCTCCACGCCGTGCTCGATGCCGCGTTCGAAGAGGATCTGCATGCCGACGCAGATGCCCATGACGGGACGCCCGCCGGAGAGCCGGCGCCCGATGACCCAGTCGCCGCGCGCGGCGCGCAGCCCCCGCATGCAGGCGTCGAAGGCGCCGACGCCGGGGACGAGCAGCCCGTCGGCGTTCATGGCCTTGTCGTAGTCGCGAGTGATCTCGACGTCCGCGCCGACGTGGGCCAGGGCCCGCTCGGCGGAACGGACGTTGCCGAAGCCGTAGTCGAAGACGACGACCTTCTTGGCGGGGGAACTCATGACCACAGCCCTTCGATACGCATCACACCGGCGGTCAGGCACATCGCCGCACCGATCCCCAGCAGCGTGATCACGCTCTTGGGCATGCCCTGCTTGAGGAAGGAGACGATGCCGCCGATCAGGAACAGCCCGACAACGATCAGAACAGTCGACAGGCCTGTCACAGCGCACCCTTCGTGGACGGGAGAATTCCAGCCGCGCGCGGGTCGCGCTCGCTGGCGTAGCGCAGGGCCCGGGCGAGGGCCTTGAACTGGCACTCGACGATGTGGTGGGCGTTGCGCCCGTACGGGACGTGGACGTGCAGCGCGATCTGCGCCTGCGCGACGAAGGACTCCAGGATGTGCCGGGTCATCGTCGTGTCGTACGCGCCGATCATCGGCGCCATGTTCTCGGGCTCGGTGTGCACCAGGTACGGCCGGCCGGAGAGGTCCACGGTGACCTGGGCGAGGGACTCGTCCAGGGGCACGGTGCAGTTGCCGAAGCGGTAGATGCCCACCTTGTCGCCGAGGGCCTGCCGGAAGGCGGCGCCGAGCGCGAGCGCGGTGTCCTCGATGGTGTGGTGGGTGTCGATGTGCAGGTCGCCGTCGGTCTTGACGGTGAGGTCGAAGAGGCCGTGGCGGCCCAGCTGGTCGAGCATGTGGTCGTAGAAACCGACCCCCGTCGACACGTCGACCTGCCCGGTGCCGTCGAGGTCTATCTCGACCAGGACGGATGTCTCCTTGGTGGTGCGCTCGACGCGGCCCACTCGAGTCATCAGTTGTTCTCCTTGCGAAGGGCGCGTACCGCGTCCAGGAACGCGTCGTTCTCCTGCGGGGTGCCCGCGGTGACCCGCAGCCACCCCGGCACGCCGTTGTCCCGTACCAGGACGCCCTGGTCGAGGATGGCCTGCCAGGCGGCGTGGCTGTCCTCGAAGCGGCCGAACTGCACGAAGTTGGCGTCCGAGTCGGTCACCTCGCAGCCCATGGCGCGCAGCTCGGTGACGATGCGGTCGCGCTCGGCCTTGAGCTGCTCGACGTAGCCGAGCAGCGTGTCGGTGTGCTCCAGGGCCGCGAGCGCGGTGGCCTGGGTGACGGCCGACAGGTGGTACGGCAGCCGGACGAGCTGGACGGCGTCGACGACGGCCGGGGCGGCGGCGAGGTAGCCCAGGCGCAGCCCGGCGGCGCCGAACGCCTTGGACATGGTGCGGGAGACGACGAGGTGGGGCCGGCCCTCGATGAGCGGCAGCAGTGAGGGGCGGTGGCTGAACTCGCCGTAGGCCTCGTCGACGACGAGCATCGAGGGCTTCGCCGCCTGCGCGGCCTCGTACAGCCGCAGGACCGTCTCCTCGTCGACCGCCGTGCCCGTGGGGTTGTTGGGCGAGCAGACGAAGACGACGTCGGGGCGGTGCTCGGCGATGGCGGCCACGGCCGCGTCGACGTCGATGGTGAAGTCCTCGCGGCGCGGGCCGGAGATCCAGCCGGTGCCGGTGCCGCGCGAGATCAGGGCGTGCATCGAGTACGAGGGTTCGAAGCCGATCGCGGTGCGGCCGGGCCCGCCGAAGGTCTGCAGCAGCTGCTGGAGGACCTCGTTGGAGCCGTTGGCGGCCCAGACCCCGGCCGCGGTGACCTCGTGGCCCGTGGTGCGGGTGAGGTAGGCGGCGAGCGCGGTGCGCAGCTCGACCGCGTCCCGGTCGGGGTAGCGGTTGAGGTGCCGGGCGGCCTCGGCGACGCGCTCGGCGATGCGGGCGACGAGGGCGTCGGGCAGGGGGTAGGGGTTCTCGTTGGTGTTCAGGCGTACGGGCACGTCGAGCTGGGGGGCGCCGTACGGGGACTGGCCGCGCAGCTCGTCCCGGATGGGGAGGTCGTCCCAGGGGGACGAGGGGGATGTGTCCGTCACTTGCCGTCCGGAACCTTCCAGTCGAACCTCGCCTTGACCGCCGCGCCGTGGGCGGGCAGGTCTTCGGCCTCGGCCAGCGTCACCACGTGCCCGGCGACCTCGGCCAGCGCCTCGCGGGTGTAGTCCACGACGTGGATGCCGCGCAGGAAGGACTGCACCGACAGCCCGGAGGAGTGGCAGGCGCAGCCGCCGGTGGGCAGCACGTGGTTGGAGCCGGCTGCGTAGTCGCCGAGCGAGACGGGGGCGTACGGGCCGACGAAGATCGCGCCGGCGTTGCGCACCCGGGCGGCGACCTCGGCGGCGTTCTCGGTCTGGATCTCCAGGTGCTCGGCGGCGTAGGCGTCGACGACCGCGAGGCCCTGCTCGATGCCGTCGACCAGCACGATGCCGGACTGGCGGCCGCCGAGGGCGGGCACGATCCGGTCCTCGATGTGCTTGGTGACCGCCACCTGCGCCTCGAGTTCCTTCTCGACGGCGCTGGCGAGCTCCTCGGAGTCGGTGACGAGCACCGAGGCGGCCAGCGGGTCGTGCTCGGCCTGGCTGATCAGGTCGGCGGCGACGTGCACCGGGTCGGCGGTGTGGTCGGCGAGGACGGCGATCTCGGTCGGGCCGGCCTCGGCGTCGATCCCGATGCGGCCCTTGAGCAGGCGCTTGGCCGCGGCGACCCAGATGTTGCCGGGGCCGGTGACCATGTTGGCGGCGCGGCACTCGTCGGTGCCGTAGGCGAACATGGCGACGGCCTGGGCGCCGCCGGCCGCGTACACCTCGTCGACGCCCAGCAGCGCGCAGGCGGCCAGGATCGTGGGGTGCGGCAGGCCGCCGAAGTCCGCCTGGGGCGGGGAGGCGACGGCCATGGAGCCCACGCCGGCCTCCTGGGCCGGGACGACGTTCATGATCACGGACGAGGGGTAGACGGACCGCCCGCCCGGCACGTACAGCCCGACGCGCTCGACGGGCACCCAGCGCTCGGTGACCGTGCCGCCGGGGACGACCTGGACGGTCGTGTCGGTGCGGCGCTGCTCGCGGTGGACGAGGCGGGCGCGCCGGATGGACTCCTCCAGGGCCGCGCGCACGGCGGGGTCGAGCTCCTTAAGGGCGCGCGTGAGCGCCTCGGCGGGCACCCGCACCCGCTCGATGCGCACACCGTCGAAGCGTTCCGCGTAGTCGATCAGGGCCGCGGTGCCGCGATGATGCACGTCGTCGCAGATGGGCCGCACCTTCTCCAGGGCGGCCTCGACGTCGAGCTCGGCACGGGGCAGCAGGTCGCGGTCGATGCCGTTCACAGGGAAGGCGTCGCCGCGCAGATCGATTCGGGAGATCACATGGCCAATTGTCTCAGACCCGTCCCGGCACACGGCTCCCCGTACCACTCAGTGATACGGGGCCAAAGTGTTGATCTTTTTCTGACCGAGGCCGGACAATCGGCCCTCACCAGGGGTGTTCGAACAGTCACCCGAAGGGAATGGGGCCCCTGACCGGGCGCCACAGGTGAAGGGAGGGACGAGCGTGACCGATCCACACGACGGCGGGCCGCCCGCGGACCTCGAGCTGACCGCCGTCGAGCGGGACATGTGGGAGGCGTTCCGCAACGGCACCACACACGACTTACGCACCTCCAGCCCCGAGCAGAACGATCCCTCCGCCCCCTACACCTGGGGCGCCGACCGCAGCGTGCGTGCCCGCGTCGTCGCCCTGCTGCTCCTGAACGCCCCCTCCGCCCGCCCCGGCCGGGTGGCCGCGCTCAAGCTCAACGGCGTGCAGATCACCGGCACCCTCGACCTGTCCGGCGGCACCGTCGTGCCCTACGTCGAGCTCCACAACTGCCGCTTCGAACAGCAGCTGCTCCTGCCCGAGAGCACCTTCACCACCCTGCGCCTGGTCGGCTGCGCCATCCCCCGGGTCGAGGCCGCGCGCATCCGCACCGACGGCGACCTCCACCTGCCGCGCTGCGTCGTCCAGCACGGCATACGCCTGACCGACGCCCACATCGGCACGGACCTGCTGCTCAACCAGCTGGTGGTGCGGCGCGACCGGCGGGGGGTGTCCATAGCCGCCGACGGGATGACGGTCGGGCAGGACCTGCAGGCCGAGATGATGCGCTCGCACGGCGAGCTGAGCATGCGCGGCGCCACCATCGGGGCCTCGCTGAGCCTGCGCGGCTCCACCCTCAACAACCCCTACGGGCGCCGCGCCCTCAACGCCCCCCAGCTGACCGTCGAACGCACCCTCTACCTCACCTCCGCGGGCCTGGGCGGCTCCCGCTTCGCGGGCGGCGCCACTCCCCGTACGGCATCTCCACCACCCCGCCCCCGACCGCGGCCCCCGGCTGCGGCGCTTCGAGTGCCTGGGCGGGGCCCGGCTGGACGACGGGCGGTTCGGGGACGCGGTGGACCTCAGCCAGGCCCGGTTCGTGATGGAGGCGGACCAGGAGCTGTCGCTGCGCCGCGTCCAGACGCCCGAGCTGCGCTTCCTCGGCGAGCGGCAGGAGCGCGGGCGGGTGGTGCTGTCGGGGGCGCGGGTGGTCAACCTGGTCGACCGCTACGACAGCTGGCCGGGCCCGGGGGGCCTGGTGATGGCCGGCTTCACCTACGAGAACCTGATACCGCTGGGCTCCTTCCCGCTGGCCCGCCGCCTGGACTGGGTGGCCGCGGCCACGCCCGAGTACGCCCCGGAGCCCTACGAGCGGCTGGCGGGCGCCCTGCGCTCGAGCGGCGAGGACGCCGACGCCCGGGCGGTGCTGCTCGCCAAGCAGCGCCGCCGGCGCGAGACGCTGCCACCGGCCGGGAAGGCGTGGGGGTACCTGCAGGACTGGACGGTGGCCTACGGCTACCGCCCGGGGCGGGCGGCGGTGTGGATGGCGGTGCTGTGGGCGCTGGGAGGCTTCTACTTCTCCTACCGCCCGGTGCCACCCCTCAAGGAGGGCGAGGGCCCCGCCTGGAACCCCGAGCTGTACACCCTGGACCTGCTGCTGCCCGTCATCGACCTGGGCCAGGGCGCCGCCTGGCGCCCCACCGGCGGCCAGCAGTGGGCGGTGGCCGTCCTCACCCTCCTCGGCTGGATCCTCGCCACGACGGTGGCGGCGGGAGCCTCCCGCCTGCTGCGCCGGCAGTGAAATCCCCGGCCCGTCCGTCCGCACGGCCATTAGGCTTACCCGCCGTGACCACCGCGCGCCTTCCGATCTTCCCGCTGAACTCGGTGCTGTTCCCCGGCCTCGTGCTGCCGCTGAACGTCTTCGAGCAGCGGTACCGCACGATGATGCGCGAACTGGCGCAGCTCCCCGAGGACGCGCCGCGCCGCTTCGGCGTGGTCGCCATCCGCGACGGGCACGAGGTGGCGCCCAGCGCCCCGGGCCTGCCCGACGACGCCCGCCCGGAGCCCGGCCCGGCCTCCGGCTTCGGCCCCGACCCGCTGCGGTCGTTCCACACCGTGGGCTGCGTCGCCGACGCGGCCACGATCCGGCGGCGCGAGAACGGCACGTACGAGGTCCTGGCCACCGGCACCACGCGCTTCCGGCTGCTGTCGGTGGACGCCTCGGGCCCGTATCTGACGGGTGAGGTGGAGGAGATCGAGGAGCGGCAGGGCGACGAGGCCGGCGCCCTCGCCGCCGGCGTCGTCCGGGCGTTCCGGGCGTACCAGAAGCGGCTGGCCGGGGCGAGCGAGACGTCGCTGGCCCGGCAGGCGGAGCTGCCCGGCGAGCCGCGGGTGCTGTCCTACCTCGTGGCCGCGGCCGCGGTGCTGGACACCCCGGCCAAGCAGCGCCTGCTGCAGGCGCCCGACACGGCGTCCCGGCTGACGGAGGAACTGCGGCTGCTGCGGGCCGAGACCGCGGTGATAAGCAAGCTGCCGTCGCTGCCGGCCGTCGATCTGACCCGGCGCCCGACCAGCCCCAACTAGGCATCAGCCCCAACCGGACGGAGGACGACCGCCGTGGCGAGGAAGTCCAGCGGGAACGGGGCGAAGGCGGGCGCGGGCGCGACGCCCGCGATCGTCGCCCTCGAGCGGGCGGGCACGGCCTTCTCCGTGCACTCCTACGAGCACGACCCGGCCGTCGCCTCCTTCGGCGAGGAGGCGGCGCGGGCCCTGGGCGTGGAGCCGGGCCGGGTCTTCAAGACGCTCGTGGCCGACGTGGACGGCGCGCTGACCGTGGCTGTCGTGCCGGTGTCCGGCTCGCTGGACCTCAAGGCGCTGGCGGCGGCGGTCGGCGGCAAGCGGGCGGCGATGGCGGACCCGGCGGCCGCCGAGCGCGTGACGGGGTACGTCCGGGGCGGGATCTCCCCGCTGGGTCAGCGCAGGCGCCTGCCGACCGCGCTGGACGCCTCCGCGCGCTCCCACGCCACGATCTGTGTCTCGGCGGGTCGGCGGGGCCTGGAGGTCGAGCTCTCCCCCGCCGACCTGGCGCTTCTGACGGGCGCGGTGATCGCCCCGATCGCCCGCGGCTGAGCCGTGGCCCGTGCGGGGTCTGGACGGCGAGGGCGCCCTCCGCTACGACCGAGGGGCGGGCCGCCGCGTGGGCGGCCGCGCACAGGGAGGGACGCCCATGTCGAAGCGCACCCGCAAACGCCGCTGGCGCCTGAAGAAGGGCCGCGCCAACCACGGCCGCCGGCCGGCCTAGCGCCGGGCCGGGGCCGGGCCGGGGCGGACACGCCCTAGTTCTGCTCCTCCGCGTCCTGCGCGGGCGGGGTTCCGGGCCGGGACCAGTGGAGTTCCGGCCCGGCCTCGGGCTCGGGGTCGCGGGGGCCGAAGAGGGCCGTCAGGCCCAGGTGGACGGCCATGGCCGCCAGCGGCCAGGCCAGCAGCATGCCCTTGGCGGCGAGCTTGATCGGCGCGTCGAAGACCACGCCCTGGCCCACGGCGCGGGCGTGCCCGGCCACGTCGGCCGTCGGGCCGAGCCAGACGCCCAGCCGCCAGCCGATCAGCGAGGCCAGCAGCGAACCCGCCGCGAGGCCCGCCACGATCGCGATGCCGCCCTTGCGGTAGCAGAGGAAGACCACGGCCGCGGCGACCGCGCCGAACACCAGGCCCAGCAGGCCGAACCAGCCGTCCGCGCCGACGGCCTGCTCGCCCTCGGTGTTGCTGAGGTAGACGGCCTTGCCGTCGGAGATCAGGGGAACCCTCGGCGCCAGCCACAGCCACAGCAGCCCCAGCAGTACGCCGCAGAGCGTCACGAACGCCAGGATCACCGCGCCCTGCCGCAGCTCCGTACGGGTCTCCTCGGACAGGCCGGGCGCGGTGTCCGCGGCCTCGTCCCCGGTGTGCTGCGGAAGGTCCGGGCCGGAGCCGGGTCCGGGTTCGGAGGGGGAGTTGCCGTGCGGCGTCAGCGGTGCGGTCACCCCGCCATCGTGCCAGGTGGACGCGGACGCCCCGGAGCCAGGACGGTCGCTGCGGCGCGTCACCGCACGGCCGCCCGGCGGTAGGCCCACGTCGCCGCCGCCAGCGACACCACGCCGACGGCCGCGCACACCCCGAGGTCGGCCGCCGTCCGCAGCCAGTCGGGGTGCGCGTCGAAGCTCCGCGCCAGCGCCTCCACGCCGTAGGTGGAGGGCAGCAGGTCGCGCGCGTAGGCGACCGGCGCCGGCATGTGCTGGGCCGGCAGCACGCCCAGCAGCAGCGCCGCCGACATGCCCAGCTGGCCGCACAGCGTCGCCAGCTCCTGGCGCGGGGCGAGCAGGCCCAGGGCGGCGCCGAGCCCGGCGAGGGCCGCGCCGGCCAGCGGGATCACCGCGACCAGCACCCACAGGTGCGTCATCGGCAGCCCGAACAGCACGCTGCCCACCACCGCCGTGACGGCCGTGCCGGGCGCGGTGAACGACGCGTACGCCCCGGCCGCCCCCAGCACGACGGCCGCCGGCGGCACCGGCAGCGTCGCGTAGTGGTCCAGGCCGCCGCTGGCCCGCAGCTGGCCGAAGTACTGGGCCAGGAGGTTCAGCGCGACGAACGCCACGACCAGGACGCTGGACCCGGCCACCACGGCGCGCGCCTCGGCCCCGCCGTCGACGACGCCGCGCATCAGGATCATGATGCCGACGGACTGGAACGTGGCCACGAACAGCAGCGGGATCCGCGCCACGCGGGCGCGCGAGAGCTGCGCGCGGTAGACCGCCGCCAGCGCGGGCAGCAGCCGTGCCCTGGGCGCGAGCGGGGCGGGGCCGCCGTCCTCGGACCACGGCCGGGGGGCGGACGCGGCGGGCGCCTTCCCCGACACCGCTTCGGCGGATACAGCAGTCACGCGGCACAGCTCCTGTTCGGTCCGGTCGGGACGGCCCTCACCCCTTCATCAGCCCCTTCTCGCGGCCGCCCAGGGCGAGGTAGACGTCCTCCAGGCTGGGCGTGGCGAGCGTGAAGTCGTCGAGCGCGGCGAAGGCGGGGCCGCCGGTCACGGCGGCGACGGCGGCGCGCGCCTCGGCGGGGCCGAGCCGCAGCGACCAGCGGCGGCCGGTCTCCTGGGCGGACTCGCGCAGGGCCGCGACCTCGGGAACGTCGAGCGGCGGGGCGTCCCGCCAGACCAGGTCGACCCGTACGTCGTCGCCGACGAGCTCCTTGAGGCCGGCCGGGGTGTCGCAGGCGATGATCCGGCCGCGCTCGAGCACCGCGACGCGGTCCAGCACGGTCTCGGCCTCGATGACGTTGTGGGTGACCAGCAGCACCGTGGCCCCTCGCTCGGCGCGCCGCCGGTCGACGGCGGCCCACACCGCGCGGCGGGCCACCGGGTCCATGCCGGTGGTCGGCTCGTCCAGCACCAGCAGCGGGCGGTCGCCGACCAGGGCGGCGGCGAAGCAGGCGAGGCGGCGCTGGCCGCCGGAGAGCTTCTTCAGCGGCCGTCCGGCGAGCGGGGTCAGGCCCAGTTCGTCGAGGACGGCGTCGCGCTCGGCGCGGGCCGTGCGCAGGTCCAGGCCGCGCAGCCGGCCGGTGGTCTCGGCGGCGAGGGCGACGGTCAGCTCGTCGAGCGCGGTGGACTCCTGGCCCAGGTAGCCGACGAGGCGGGAGGCGCGCTCGGGGTGGCGGACCAGGTCGTGGCCGAGGAGCTCGACGCGGCCCTCGTCGGGTCGCAGCAGGCCGGTGAGCTGGCGTACGAGCGTGGTCTTGCCGGCGCCGTTGGGGCCGAGCAGGCCGAAGATCTCGCCGCGCCGGACGTCGAGGTCGATGCCGTCGCTGGCCCGCACGGGGGCCGCGGCGGGTTCCCCACGCCGGGAGCGCGCGGGGGGATAGGTCTTGACGAGCCCGCGCACGGTACACACCGTCTCGCCCGCGGTATGCCGCGAGGAGCCGCCCCGCTCCGCCGTTTTCGTGCCCGTTCTCACGAGCTATGAGGGTACGCGCCCCGCCCGCCGCGGCTCGCCGCGGGGGCGGGATTCGGCGCGGCAGGAACAACCGGGAAGGAACAACAGGGACACCGTGTGCTCGGCGGGTCAGTCCCCGGCCGGCGCGTGCTCGGCCGCCGTACGGGTGTCGATCTCACGCCAGAAGCCCGCCCGGATCGCGTACCGGTCGTGCTCGTCGATCTGGTCGTCCTTGTGGGCGAGGAGGCCGAAGCGGGCCGCGTAGCGCAGGAGCTCGCCGTCGATGCGGTGGGGGATGCGGGGGTACTCGGTGGAGAGGTGCTGGAGGTGGACGGCGTCGGTGAGGCGCTCGGCCCAGCGGCGGGCGAAGACCTGGCCGACCTCGAAGGGGTCGCCGCCGACGGTGGTGATGTCCTCCTCGCGGTCGGCCCAGCGCTGCTCGGCGCTGGTGAGCTGGGCCAGCATCGGCAGGGAGGCGGTTTCGGGAGGCTCCCCGAGGCTGCTGCCGGCGCCGCGTTCGACCCAGCCCTTGTCCGAGGACCAGCGCAGGGTCGCGTTCGGCGTGCCGGGGGCGTGCCGCCGTTCTGCGCGGCGGCGGTGGCCGGGGTGGGCCGGTCGGGGCCCGGTCCCCGGCCCAGTCCGGCGAGGTCCTTCGGGGTGGGCACGCCGCGGACGGCGGGCGCGGTGTCGGCGCCGTCGCCGTTCACGCACGGCACGGGGGCCGGGGCGGGTCGTGCGGTGCCGTTGTGCCCGGCCTCGGTCCGGGCCTCCGCCGTGTGACCGGCGGCCGCGGCGGCGGCCGCGGCCGTCTCCGGCAGCGGGGCGGCGAGGATGGCGGCGATCTCGGGCCGGGGCGCGGGGGCGGGGCGCACACGCCGGTGAGCTCCTTGGCCCGTACCGCGCGGGTGATCCACGTGCGGTCCAGGACGCGCCGCTCGTCGGCCTCGGCGACGAGGTCCTCGGACTGGTTGTAGTCGCCGTCGGCGGCCTGCACGGCCCACAGGTGGACGGCGACGCCGTGTTCCTTGGCGGACATCAGCCCGGGCAGCAGGTCGCCGTCGCCGGTGACCAGGACGATGTCGGAGCAGGCGCGGTTGCGGGCGAGCTCGGTGAGCTCGGCGTGCATGGCGGCGTCGACGCCCTTCTGCGCCCAGCGGCCGTCGCTGCGGGTGAGAGCGCCCAGCCGGACGGTGACGCGGGACATCACCCGCAACCGCCGGTGCTCGGGCTGGGGGACGCGGTCGGGGGCGCCGTCGAACCAGTAGATGCGCAGCAACGGGCGCTGGGTGTCGGCTTCGGCGCGTTCGCGCAGGCCCTGGATGAGGGTTGCGTGGTCGACGGTGATACGGGACCGGGCGGGTTCCCCGGCCAGCAGGCTCGCGGCGGCGCCCAGCAAATACCCGGCGTCCACCAGGACGACGCAGCGGTCCACGTTCCACCCTCTTTTCCCGGGTTTCCCCTGATTCCAGAAGTGCGGTCGCCCCCCGGCACAGGCGTGCCCCGGTTCCGTTGGCTTTCCCAGGAGTCTGCCCGACCGGGCGGGGGTTATCAGTCCGAACTGGATCTTCGGCGTGGCGGATACGGGCAGCGGCCGATAAGTACCCCTGTCACCTACGGTAATTACCCGAAATGCACCTTTGGCCGGTGCGTGCGAGGCTGGTCGCCAGGGGGAGTCACCCCGACGCGGAGGCGCAGCAGCATGGCGAAGAACAAGAAGCAGGACCGGAGCCAGCAGAAGTCGAGCGCGGCCGAGCGCGGCACTCAGCAGGCCAAGAGCTCGTCCATGGAGTCCCAGGGGCAGGAGCGGGCCACTCGGGTCACCCCCGCGGACGTCGCGCACAAGGGCCGCCAGAAGCGCTTCGGCCACAACTGACCGGCGCTTGGATGCGCTTGAGGGGCGCACCCGCTCACAGCGGGTGCGCCCCTCGCGCATGATCAGCGGTCTCCCGGGCGGGGTCAGCCCGCCAGGCAGGACGGCCCGAGCAGCTGCTTCAGGTCACCGAAGAGCGCCGGGTCGGGCGTCACCCGGTGCCGGTCCAGGCGGAGCACGGTGGTCTTGCGGGCCCCCTGGAGCTTGATCCGCACCTCGGTCGAGCCCCGGTGGTGACTGAGGACCTGGCCGAGCCGCTCGACCAGCGGCGGGGTGACCTTCACCGTGGGGATGGAGATGATCACCGGTGCGTTGGTGCCGGCGTTGGACAGGTCGGGGACCATCAGCTCCATGGCGACCAGGCGCGGGATGTCCTCGCGCTTGTCCAGGCGCCCCTTGACGAAGACGACGGCGTCCTCGACGAGCTGGGTGGAGACCAGCTGGTAGGTGGCGGGGAAGAACATGCAGTCGATGGAGCCGGCCAGGTCCTCGACGGTGGCGATGGCCCAGGCGTTGCCCTGCTTGGTCATCTTGCGCTGCAGGCCGGAGATGATGCCGCCGATGGTCACGATCGCGCCGTCGGCGTGCTCACCGCCGGTGAGCTGGGAGATAGAGGCGTCGGCCTTGTCGTTGAGGACGTGCTCGATGCCGAAGAGCGGGTGGTCGGAGACGTAGAGGCCGAGCATCTCGCGCTCCTGGGCGAGCAGGTAGGACTTCTCCCACTCGAGGTCGGAGAACTCCACGTCCAGCCCGAAGCCGGGACCCTCGTCGGCGCTCTCGTCGCCCATGCCGCCGAAGAGGTCGAACTGCCCCTCGGCCTCCTTGCGCTTGACCTGCACCACGTTGTCGATCATCGGTTCGTAGTGCGCGGTGAGGCCCTTGCGGGTGTGCCCCATGGTGTCGAAGGCGCCGGCCTTGATCAGCGATTCGACGGTGCGCTTGTTGCAGACGACGGCCTCGACCTTGTCGAGGAAGTCGGGGAAGGAGGTGTACTTTCCCTTGGACTTGCGGCAGCGAATGATCGAGTCCACGACGTTGGCGCCGACGTTGCGCACGGCGGTCAGGCCGAAGAGGATCACGTCGTCGCCCTGGGCGGCGAAGTTGGCCTCGGACTCGTTGACGTTCGGCGGGAGCACCTTGATGCCCATGCGACGGCACTCGTTGAGGTAGGTCGCCGACTTGTCCTTGTCGTCCTTGACGGACGTCAGCAGGGCGGCCATGTACTCGGCGGGGTGGTTGGCCTTGAGGTAGGCGGTCCAGTACGAGACCAGGCCGTACGCGGCGGAGTGGGCCTTGTTGAAGGCGTAGCCGGCGAAGGGGACCAGGACGTCCCACAGGGCCTGGATGGCCTCGTCGGAGAAGCCCTTCTTGGTCGCGCCCTCCTTGAAGAAGACGAAGTTCTTCGCCAGCTCGTCGGGCTTCTTCTTGCCCATGACGCGGCGGAGGATGTCGGCCTCGCCGAGCGAGTAGCCGGCGACGATCTGGGCGGCCTTCTGCACCTGCTCCTGGTAGACGATCAGACCGTAGGTGACGCCGAGGACCTCCTCGAGGGGCTCCTTCAGCTCCGGGTGGATCGGGGTGATCTCCTGCTGGCCGTTCTTGCGCAGCGCGTAGTTCGTGTGCGAGTTCATGCCCATCGGGCCCGGCCGGTACAGGGCGGACACGGCGGAGATGTCTTCGAAGTTGTCGGGCTTCATCAGCCGCAGCAGGGACCGCATGGGCCCGCCGTCGAACTGGAAGACGCCGAGGGTGTCGCCGCGCTGGAGCAGCTCGAAGGTCGTGGGGTCGTCGAGCGGCAGGCTCAGGAGATCGATGTCGATCCCCTTGTTGGCCTTCACCATCTTGACGGCGTCGTCCATGATCGTGAGGTTGCGCAGGCCGAGGAAGTCCATCTTCAGCAGGCCGAGCGACTCACAGCTCGGGTAGTCCCACTGCGTGATGGTCACACCGTCGGAGTGGCGCACCCAGACCGGGACGTGGTCGGTGATCGTCTCGCTGGACATGATCACACCGGCCGCGTGCACGCCCATCTGCCGGACCAGGCCCTCGACGCCCATCGCGGTGTCGATGACCTTCTTGACGTCCGGCTCGTTCTCGTACATCGAGCGGACCTCGCCCGCCTCGCTGTAACGCGGGTGCTTCGGGTCGGTGATGCCGGAGAGCGGGATGCCCTTGCCGAGGACGTCGGCGGGCATCGCCTTGGTGATGCGGTCGCCCATGGCGTAGGGGTAGCCGAGGACGCGCGCGGAGTCCTTGATGGCGTTCTTGGCCTTGATCGTGCCGTACGTGCCGATCATGGCGACCTTGTCGGCGCCGTACTTCTCGGTGACGTACCGGATCACCTCGGCGCGCCGGCGCTCGTCGAAGTCGATGTCGACATCGGGCATGGAGATGCGCTCGGGGTTCAGGAACCGCTCGAAGATCAGGCCGTGCGGGATCGGGTCGAGGTCGGTGATGCCCATGGCGTACGCGACGATCGAGCCGGCCGCGGAGCCACGGCCGGGGCCGACGGCGATGCCCTGGTTCTTGGCCCACATGATGAAGTCGGCGACCACGAGGAAGTAGCCCGGGAAGCCCATCGAGATGATGGTGTCCATCTCGTACTCGACCTGCTTCATGCGGTCCTCGGGGATGCCGCCCGGGAAGCGGCGGTGCATGCCCCGCATGGTCTCCTCGCGGAACCAGGTGACCTCGGTGTAGCCGTCGGGGATGTCGAACTTGGGCATCAGGTTCCGGAACTGGAACATGCCCTCGGTGTCGACCTGGTCGGCGACCAGCTGGGTGTTCGCGCAGCCCTGCTGCCAGGCGTCCGAGGAGTCGATGGCGTACATCTCGTCCGTGGACTTCAGGTAGTAGCCGGAGCCGTCGAAGCGGAAGCGGTCGGGGTCGGAGAGGTTCTTGCCGGTCTGGATGCACAGCAGCGCGTCGTGGGCGGTGGCCTCGTGCGCGTAGGTGTAGTGCGAGTCGTTGGTGACCAGCGGCGGGATGCCGAGCTTCTTGCCGATCTCCAGCAGTCCGTCGCGGACCCGGCGCTCGATCTCGATGCCGTGGTCCATCAGCTCGAGGAAGTACCGGTCCTTGCCGAAGATGTCCTGGTACTCGGAGGCGGACTTCAGGGCCTCGTCGAACTGGCCGAGGCGCAGCCGGGTCTGCAGCTCGCCGGAGGGGCAGCCGGTGGAGGCGATGAGCCCCTCGGACCACTGGCTGATGGTCTCCTTGTCCATGCGCGGCCACTTGGTCAGCCAGCCCTCGGCGTAGGCGTCGGAGGACAGCCGGAAGAGGTTGTGCAGGCCGGTGGCGTTGGCCGCCCAGATCGTCTTGTGGGTGTAACCACCGGAGCCGGAGACGTCGTCCCGCTTCTGGTGCGGCTGGCCCCACTGGATCCTGCGCTTGTTGCGCCGGGACTCGGGGGCGACGTAGGCCTCGATGCCGATGATCGGAGTGATCCCGGCCTTCTGGGCGGAGTGGAAGAAGTCGTACGCGCCGTGGAGGTTGCCGTGGTCGGACATGGCGATGTGTGTCATGCCCATCTCATTGCAGGCATTGAACATGTCCTTCAGCCGCGCGGCACCGTCCAGCAGCGAGTACTGGGTGTGGACGTGCAGGTGCGTGAACGGCGTCTTGGCCACGGTGGAGGACCTCCGGGGGGCAGCGGGACGGAACGGGGCAGTTTCGAAGGTTACCGGCCCCCACCGACAGTCGCGGGCACACGCCGGTAGCCTCGGCCGTTGAGGACGGCAGCACATCTGTCCGCCCCATGACCTTCACCAGGAGGACCCACCGATGGCGACCGAGCACGACCGGGCCACGCAGCGCGGCGAGGAGATCCTCGCCGTTTTCGACACCGCCTTCGGTGAGCTGCTCGCGGCCGACCCGGCCGCCTTCCGGGTCAAGTTCCGGAAGATGGCCGCCTCGGCCTTCGCCTTCTACCGCGGCACGGCCTGCCTCTTCTACTCCGACCTGGACCACGAGCGCGACGCCGGCCCGTACCTGGACGACCGCACCAGCCGGGTGTGGATCCACGGCGACCTGCACGCCGAGAACTTCGGCACGTACATGGACGCCAACGGCCGCCTGGTCTTCAACGTCAACGACTTCGACGAGGCCTACGTCGGCCCCTTCACCTGGGACCTCAAGCGCTTCGCCGCCTCCCTGGCCCTGCTGGGGTACACCAAGGCGCTCAGCGACGAGAAGATCTCCGAGCTGGTGCGGATCTACGCCGCCGCCTACCGCGAGCGCGTCCACGCCCTGGCCACCGGCGCCAAGGACCACGAGCTGCCGCCGTTCACGCTCGACACCGCCGACGGCCCGCTGCTGGACGCCCTGCGCGAGGCCCGCTCGATGACCCGCTTCGGGCTGCTGGCCTCGATGACGGAGATCAGGGACTTCGACCGGCGATTCCTGGCCGACGACGGCGCGATCGAGCTCGACGCCGCCACCCGCTACAAGATCCTCGCGGCCTTCGACGGCTACCTGGAGACCCTCCCCGGCTCCAGCCTGGCCCGCCCCGACTCCTACCGCGTCAAGGACGTCGTCGGCCGCCGGGGCGTCGGCATCGGCAGCGCCGGCCTGCCCTCGTACAACATCCTCCTCGAGGGCAACAGCGACGCCCTGGAGAACGACGTCGTCATCTACATGAAGCAGGCGCAGACCCCTGCGGTCTCCCGGCACATCACCGACCCCGAGGTGCGCGGCTACTTCCAGCACGAGGGCCACCGCACGGTGATCTCCCAGCGCGCCCTGCAGGCCCACGCCGACCCGTGGCTGGGCTGGACGGAGATCCAGGAGGGGGGCAGGCGCTACGGGCAGCTGGTCGCCGAGATCTCCCCGTACGCCGTCGACCTGGACTGGTCCGACATCGACGACCCGGCGGAGATCGCCACCGTCGTCGCCGACCTGGGCCGCGCCACCGCCACCATGCACGCCGCCGCCGACGACCAGAGCGGCCACTCGCTGGTGCCGTTCTCCACCGAGCGCGCCATCGACGCCGTCATCGCCGCCGACGAGGAGGGCTTCGCCGAGCTGCTGGTCGACTTCGCCCACACCTACGGCGCCCGGGCCCGCGCGGACCACCAGATCTTCGTGGACCTCTTCCGCAACGGCAGGATCCCCGGGCTTTAGCCACGGCTTTACGCACGGCATGGCACACTCGGCCCTCATGGACATATCGGCGGCACGGTTGCGGGCACTGCGCGCAGCGCTGTTCACAGCGCTGTGCGTGCTGCTGTCCGCGGCCTCCCACGTGCTGCTGTCCGGCCGGGCGCTGCCCGTGGCGGCCGTCACCGGGGCGGGGGCGGGCGTCTTCGCGCTGGCCTACGCCCTGGCCGGCCGCGAGCGCGGCTACGGGCGCATCGCCGCCCTCCTCGTCCCGCTGCAGCTGGCGGTCGGCGCGCTCTTCGCCGCCGGCCAGGACACCTGCTACGGCCGCCCCGGCCACCCCTCCCCCGGCGCGCTGACCTGGCTGTGCAACGGCAGCATGGGCACCCCCCTGGCCCGCTGGGCCGACCCGGGCGCCGCCCTCTGGCTGCTGCTCGCCGGGCACGTCGCCCTCGGCCTGCTGGCCGCCGCCTGGCTGCGGCGCGGCGAGGCGGCCCTCGGCCGGCTGCTGCGTGCAGCGGCAGCGGCCGCCTTCCGGCCGCTGCGGATGGCCACCACCACCGCCGCGGGCGTACGGCCGCGGCGCCGCGCCCTGCCGCGCCCCGCGCGCGACGGCCGGCCGGCCCGGCTCCTGCCGCTGCTCGTCCACTCCGTCGTGCGCCGCGGTCCGCCGGCCGGGCACGCCCTCGCCGCCTGAGGGCCCCGGACACCGACAGCACCGTACGGACGCACCACGGAGACATCACCACCATGAGCAAGCGCAACACCTGGGAGAACAAGCAGAGCGCCCGCGAGCGGCTGCGCGCCGAGCGCGAGCAGCAGGCGAAGCGGGACCGCACCCGCCGCCAGTTCGTCGTGGGCGGCGCCATCGTCGGCGTGCTCGCGATAGCCGGCGGCATCGGCTACGCCGCGACCCAGCTGGGCGGCGCCAGCTCCAAGAGCACCAACGCCGCCTGGAAGGCCGCCGCCGACCAGACCCTGGTCAAGCCCGCCAACACCGGCGGCGACAAGGGCACCGAGATCGTGATCGGCAAGAAGGACGCCAAGCACACCCTGGACATCTTCCAGGACATGCGCTGCCCGGTCTGCTCGGTCTTCGAGCAGAACGTCGGCGACACGATCGACAAGGACATCAAGGACGGCAAGTACAAGGTCTCGTACCACGTCGGCACCTTCCTCGACCGCAACCCCGCGATCGCCGGCACCGGTTCGAAGAACGCCCTCAGCGCGCTGGGCGCGGCGCTCAACGTCAACCCCGAGGCGTTCAGCGCGTACAACAAGGCGCTCTACTCCAAGGCGAACCACCCCGAGGAGACCAAGGACGACTTCGCCGACGACGCGGTCCTGCTGAAGGTCGCCCAGCAGGTGCCGGCGCTCAAGGGCAACGCCGCCTTCGAGAAGGACGTCAAGGACGGCACCTTCGACAAGTGGGCGCTGGAGATGTCCGACTCCTTCGACAAGGTCAAGGACGTCACCGGCACGCCGACGCTCAAGCTCGACGGCAAGAAGGTCACCTACGAGAGCGAGCAGGGCAAGGGCGTTCCGATGACCCCCGAGCAGTTCGGCTCGGCCGTCGGCGAGCAGCTGAAGTAGCCCTGGGGGGCCGGGCGGCCGTCCCCTCCACCGATGCCGAATCTTGACACGACACCCGGCAGGGGCCGTGGCACACTCGGCGTCATGGAGGGGACGGGAGTTCGGTTCAGGGCGGTACGCGCCGCGCTGTTCACGGCGTTGTGCGTCACCCTGTCCGCCACCTCCCACGTCCTGCTCTCCCACGCGCCGCTGCCGGCGGCCACGGTCGCCGGGCTGTCGGCGGCGTTCTTCACGATCGCCTACGCGCTGGCCGGCCGCGAGCGCGGCTACGGATCGATAGCCGCGCTGCTGGTCCCGCTGGAGCTGGCGGCGGACACCGTGTTCACCACCGGCCAGCACGCCTGCTACGGCCAGGCCGGCGGCCCGGTGGCGGGGCCGCTGCACTCGATGGGCGTCGATCTGGTCTGCCGCGGCGGCGAGTTCGGCACCCCGCTGGCGGCGGGCCAGGCCGCCGCGAACTCCGCCACCCCCTGGCTGCTGCTCGCCGCGCACGTCGCGGTCGGGCTGCTGGCCGCCGCCTGGCTGCGCCGCGGCGAGGTGGCGCTGGCCCGGCTGGTGCGCGCGGTGGCCGCCGTCGCCTTCCGGCCACTACTGCCGGCCCTGGCCGCGCTCACGCCGTCCGCCCCGGCCGGCGCCCGCCCGCGGCCCGTGCGCGACACGCTCGCCGCGCGCACCCTCCCCCTCCTCGTGCACTCCGTCGTACGGCGGGGACCGCCGCTGTGCCCGGCATCCGCCTGAGCACAGCACCGCACCGCCTTCGGTCCCATCGCCCGTACGCCCACGGAGGGTTCACGTCATGAGCACCCGCAACAACCCGCAGAACAAGGCCGCCGCCCGCGAGCGGCTGCGCGCCGAGCGCGAGCGCCAGGCCAAGAAGGACAAGGCGCGCCGGAAGATCCTGGTCGGGGTGGGCGTCGTCGCCGTCCTGGCGATCGCCGCCGGAGTCGGCGTGGTCGTCACCAACGCCACCAGCGGCGGCAAGAACAACAAGGTCACCAGCGAGGACTGGGTCTCCGCGGCCAAGAAGGCGGAGTTCAAGGCGCCCGCCAACACCTCCGGGGACAAGGGCACCACGGTCGTCATCGGCAAGCAGGACGCCAAGAACACCCTCGAGGTCTTCGAGGACATGCGCTGCCCGATCTGCTCCGGCTTCGAGCAGAACGTCGGCGAGGTGGTCCTCAAGGACGTCAAGGACGGCAAGTACAAGGCGCAGTACCGGATCGGCACCTTCCTGGACCGCAACCCGATGATCAAGGGTTCGGGCTCCAAGAACGCGCTCAGCGCGCTGGGCGCCGCGCTGAACGTCAGCCCGGAGGCCTTCCTGGAGTACAAGAAGGCGCTGTTCGCGCAGAAGAACCACCCCGACGAGCGGGACGACGCCTTCTCCGACGACGGCAAGCTGCTCGACGTCGCCGCGCAGGTCCCGGCGCTCAAGGGCAACGCCGCCTTCGAGAAGGACGTCAAGGACGGCACCTACGACAAGTGGGCGCTGGCCGTCTCCGACTCCTTCGACACGTTCGTCGGCCCGGACAAGGAAATCAAGGGCACCCCGGGCCTGAAGCTCAACGGCAAGGTGCTGGGCGACGAGCGGGGTCAGGCCCCGCAGGCGCCGGACATGTTCAAGACCCTGGTGGAGCAGAACCTGAAGAAGTAACAATGAGCGACGGGTGGGCGAACTCTTGCGTAACGCGCCCACCCGAGGCCTTACCGGCGGTTGTGACCGGCCGGTAAGGTGACGGCCCGTGACATCCCACGACATATCACGGCGCACTGCCGTCACGGCCGTCGCCGCCACCGCGACCGCCGCCCTGCTCCCGGCGGCCTCCGCCCAGGCGGCCGTCGCCGCCACCGACTCCCCCGCGGGAACCTCCACCGCCCCCGTCTTCGCGCACGGCGTGGCCTCCGGCGACCCGCTGCCCGACGGCGTCCTGCTGTGGACCCGGGTCACCCCCGAGCCCGACGCCGTCCCCGGATCCGGCCGCGGCCCGGCCGTCGACGTCGCCTGGCAGGTCGCCGAGGACGACGGGTTCACCCGCGTCGTCGCGCAGGGCACGGTCTCCGCGACGGCCGCCACCGACCACACCGTCAAGGCGGACGTGCGCGGACTGCGCCCGGCCACCGGCTACTTCTTCCGGTTCACCTGCGGCGGCGTCAGCTCCCCCACCGCCCGCACCCGCACGGCCCCCGCCCACGACGCGGCCGTACCCGGCATCCGCTTCGGCGTGGTCTCCTGCGCCAACTGGGAGTCCGGCCACTTCTCGGCCTACCGTCACCTCGCCGCCCGCCGCGACCTGGACGCGGTCTTCCACCTCGGCGACTACATCTACGAGTACGGCACCGGGCAGTACCCGGCGCCCAAGTACGTCGTCCGGCCGCACGAGCCCGCCCACGAGATCGTCACCCTCGCCGACTACCGCACCCGGCACGGGCGTTACAAGACCGACCCCGACCTGCAGGCGCTGCACCACGCGCACCCGGTCGTGGCCATCTGGGACGACCACGAGTTCGCCAACGACGCCTGGACGGGCGGCGCGGAGAACCACACCCCGGGCACCGAGGGCGACTGGGCCGCGCGCGTCGCGGCCGCCAAGAAGGCGTACTTCGAGTGGATGCCCGTACGCCCCTCCGTCGAGGGCACCACCTACCGGCGGCTGCGCTTCGGCAAGCTCGCCGACCTCCACCTGCTGGACCTGAGATCCTTCCGCTCGCAGCAGGTCAAGCCCGGCAGCGGCAAGGTCGACGACCCCGAGCGCACCATCACCGGCCGCGCCCAGCTGGACTGGCTCAAGGAGGGGCTGGCGTCCTCGGACACCGCCTGGCGCCTCGTCGGCAACCCGGTCATGATCTCCCCGGTCGCCTTCGGCGCCCTGCCCGCCCACCTCCTGGAGCCGCTGGCGAAGCTGCTGGGGCTGCCCTCGGGCGGCGTGACCATCAACTCCGACCAGTGGGACGGCTACACCGACGACCGGCGGGAGCTGATAGCCCACCTGAACGACCGCGGCATCTCCAACACCGTCTTCCTGACCGGCGACATCCACATGGCGTGGGCCAACGACGTGCCGACGAAGGCCGCGACCTACCCGCTGTCCTCCTCGGCCGCCACGGAGTTCGTGGTGACCTCGGTGTCCTCGGACAACCTCGACGACCTCCTGCACGTGGCGCCGCACACGGTCTCCCTGGCCGCGGCCACGGCCCTCAAGGCCGCCAACCGGCACGTGAAGTGGCTCGACATGGACTCGCACGGCTACGGCGTCCTCGACGTGACCGCCGAGCAGGCGCAGATGGACTACTACGTGCTCTCCGACAAGGCGGACCCGGCGGCCACGGCCTCCTGGGCCCGCTCCTACCGGACCCGTTCCAAGACCCAGCGAGTGGAGCGGGCCGACGCACCCGTGCGCTAGCCAGGCACGCTCTCGGAACGGCCGGCGCCGATGTCCTCGAGGAAGCCGAGCGCCACCCGCCAGGTGGCCTCGGCGGCCTCGGCGTCGTAGTCCGGCAGCTCCGGGTCGGTGAACAGGTGGCCCGCACCGTGGTAGCGGTGCACCTCCACGTCCGCACCGGCCCGGCCCATCCGCAGGTACCAGGCGTTGAGCCAGTCGTGCGGCTCGAACGGGTCGGGGTCGGCGACGTGCAGCTGCACGGGCAGCTCGTCCACGGCCGTGTCCTCGGCGATGTCCGAGGTGCCGTGCAGGAGCAGCAGGCCGCGCGCCTTGTCGTCGTTCAGCGCCAGGTTCTGCGCGATCGAGCCGCCGAGCGAGAACCCGGCGTAGACCACGCCCCGCTCCGACAGCGGCGCGGCCGCGGTCACGGCGCGGCGCAGCAGCTCCTCGTGGCCGATCTCGTCCTTGACGGCCATGCCGTCCTCGACGGTCTCCGCCGTCCGGCCCTCGTAGAGGTCGGGTACGTGTACCTCGTGCCCGGCGGCGCGCAGGCGGTCGGCGGCGGCGTGGACCGCGGGCCGCAGTCCGTAGGCCGAATGAAACAGGACGATCGTGGTAGGGGACGCCACTGGAGGTCACTTCCTTACAGCTGTGGGAGCACCGCCCAGCGTCAGCTGGGGGAGCGTCCTCCCATCGTGCCAGCTAGGTTCGGAAGGAGCGGAGGTGCCCATGGAGCACATACTGCGCCCCCTGGCGGTCGTCGGCGCGGCGGTGCTGATCACGCTGCTGGCGGGCTGGGTCGCGGACCAGGTGGTCCGGCGGATCGGGGTGCGCCATCCGGAGACGCCGCTGTGGGGGCTGCTGGGCCGCTGCCGGGTGCCGGTGCGGCTGGTGCTGTGCGCGGCGCTGCTGCGGGCCGGCTACCCCTGGGCGGAGCTGTCCCCGTGGTACGCGACGGCCGTGGGGCAGGTGCTGACCCTGATACTCATCGGGGCCTGCGCCTGGCTGACCGTCCGGGTGGCCACGGCGGTGGTCGAATCCACCTACGCGCGCTACGCCGCCGGCGCCCAGGACCCGGCGCGGGTGCGGCGGGTGCGGACGCAGGTCACGCTGATCCAGCGGGTGGTGACGGCCGCGGTGACGGTCGTCGCGGTGGGCGCCATGCTGCTGACCTTCCCGGCCATGCGGACGGCGGGCGCGTCCCTGCTGGCCTCGGCCGGGGTCATCGGCATCGTCGCCGGTATCGCCGCCCAGTCGACGCTGGGCAATCTCTTCGCCGGCCTGCAGATCGCCTTCGGCGACATGGTGCGCATCGGCGACACGGTCGTCGTCGAGGGGCAGTGGGGCACCGTCGAGGAGATCACGCTCACCTATCTGGTGGTGCGCACCTGGGACGAGCGCCGCCTGACCATGCCGGTGTCGTACTTCACCAGCAAGCCGTTCGAGAACTGGTCGCGCGGGGACCCCCGGATGACGGGCACCGTCTTCTTCCACCTGGACCACGCCGCCCCCGTCGACCTGATGCGCGAACACCTGCACGATGTGCTCAAGGCGTCCCTCGAGTGGGACGAGCGGGCCTGGAACCTGGTGGTCACGGACACCACGCCCACCTCGATCGAGGTCCGGGCGCTGCTGACGGCCCGCAACGCCGACGACATCTGGGCTCTGCGCTGCGTGGTGCGCGAGGAGCTGATCTCCTGGCTGCGCCGCGAGCACCCCTACGCGCTGCCGCGGATCGCCACCGCGCCCGCGCCCGGCCCGGCCCAGGCGCCCGCCCGCGAGCAGGCCCCGCCGTCCTCCGGCGACATGGGGCCGGGCCCGGGGACGACGTGAGAGGCACGACGTGAGGGCACCGGCCCGGGGGCCCGCCGATCAGATGCCGCGCAGGGTGCGGTCGTCCAGGTGCCGCAGCACCCTGTCGACCACCTCGGGGTCCATTCCCGGCTCGCTGCGTGCCGCCAGCACCTCGTGCCGGGCCGCCGACAGCAGCTGCCCCTGCACCCGGTGGAGCGTCCGCAGCCGCTCCACGCGCTGCGCGTGGGCGTCGCGGCGCTCCTCGTCGACCATGTCGGGGCTGATGCGGGCGCCCATGTCGTAGGCGCGCCGGCCGAGCATCTCCATCATGTCCTCGGGGAGGTCCTCGTCCTCGACGATCTCCAGCAGGCGGTGCCGGGCCGCCTTCGCCGCCCGGGCGGCCAGCTGCCGCTCCAGTTCCCGGCTCACGTCGGTGTCGGCGCGCACCCCCAGCAGCCGGACCAGCCAGGGCAGGGTCAGGCCCTGGACGACGAGGGTGGCGATGATGACGGCGAAGGCGATGAAGAGAATCTCGTCGCGGGCCGGGAAGGGGGTCTTGTCCGCCATGGTGAGGGGGATGGCCAGGGCCAGCGCCACGGTGGCCACGCCGCGCATCCCCGACCACCATGTCACCACCGTCTCGCGCCAGCTCAGCAGGACCTCCTCCTCGGTGTCCCGGCGCTTGTGCAGCTTCTTGGTCAGCCACGCGGCGGGCAGCAGCCACAGCAGCCGTACGCCCACCACCACGGCCACGATGGCGGCGCCGATGCCCAGCATCTCGCCCCAGCGGCCGGAGGCGGTGCTGATGGCGTTGTGCAGCTCCAGGCCGACCAGGCCGAAGGCCGCGCCGGTGACGAGGGTGTCGACGACCTCCCAGAAGGTGTGGCCGGCCAGCCGGCCGAGGACGTCGTCGGGGTCGTGGGCGTACTCGGCCAGGAAGAGGGCGGTGGTGAGGACCGCGAGGACGCCGGAGCCCTTGAGCTCCTCGGCCAGGACGTAGGAGACGAACGGCACCAGCAGGGTGAGGCCGATCTGGAGGGTGGCGTCCCCGAGGACGTCCATCAGCCGTTTGGCCAGCCAGCCGAGCCCGAGGCCGACGGCGACGGCCACCACGGCGGACAGCACCAGTTCGGCGAGCGCGCTCGGCAGCGAGAAGTGGCCGCTGACGGCGGCCGCGATGGCCACGTGGTAGAGCACGATGGCCGTGACGTCGTTGAAGAGCCCCTCGCCCTCCAGGATGGAGACCAGGCGGCGCGGCAGTCCGAGGGAGCCCGCGACGGCGGTGGCGGCGACCGGGTCCGGCGGGGCCACGAGCGCGCCCAGCGCCACGGCGGCGGGCAGCGAGAGCCCGGGCACGATCGCGTCGGCGACGGCGGCGACGGCCGCGGTGGTGACGAAGACGAGCGCGACCGCCAGCAGGAAGATCGGCCGCTTGTTGGCCGCGAACTGCCGCCACGAGGTGCGCTGGGCGGTGGCGTAGAGCAGGGGCGGCAGCACCAGCGGGAGGATGAACTCCGGCGGGATGTCCACGTTGGGCACGAACGGCAGCAGGGCGAGGACGATCCCGCCGATCGTCATCAGGACCGGGGAGGGCACCCCCAGCCGGTCCCCCAGCGGAACCGTGACCAGCGCCCCCAGCAGCAGGACGAACAGCAGGGCGAGCTGGTCCACGGATTACCCCCGGGCCGGGTCGGTGCGGTGGAACTGGCTTTCAAGCCTGCCGCACCGGCCCGGAGGCCGCCTTACGAGCTTTCGGCGCGCACCGTGTCCAGGGCGTGCTGCAGGTCCTCGGGGTAGGCGCTCTCGAACTCCACCCAGCGGCCGTCCTCGGGGTGCTCGAAGCCGAGCCGCATCGCGTGCAGCCACTGGCGGGTGAGCTTCAGCCGCTTGGCGAGCGTGGGGTCGGCGCCGTAGGTGAGGTCGCCGACGCACGGGTGACGGTGGGCGGACATGTGCACGCGGATCTGGTGCGTGCGGCCGGTCTCCAGCTTGATGTCCAGCAGGCTCGCGGCCCGGAACGCCTCGATGAGGTCGTAGTGGGTCACCGACGGCTTGCCCTCGGCGACGACCGCCCACTTGTAGTCGTGGTTGGGGTGGCGGCCGATGGGGGCGTCGATCGTGCCGCTCATCGGGTCCGGGTGGCCCTGGACCAGCGCGTGGTAGCGCTTGTCGACCGTGCGCTCGCGGAACTGCTGCTTGAGCAGGGTGTAGGCGCGCTCGGACTTGGCGACGACCATCAGGCCGGAGGTGCCGACGTCCAGGCGGTGCACGATGCCCTGACGCTCGGCGGCGCCCGAGGTGGAGATGCGGTATCCCGCGGCGGCGAGCCCGCCGATCACGGTGGGGCCCGTCCAGCCGGGGCTGGGGTGGGCGGCCACGCCGACGGGCTTGACGATCACGACGATGTCGTCGTCGTCATGGACGATCTCCATGCCCTCGACGGGCTCGGCGACGATCTGCACCGGCGCGGGCGGCGCGGGGAGCTCGACCTCGAGCCAGGCCCCGCCGGTGACCCGGTCGGACTTCCCGGCCTCGGCCCCGTCGAGCTGGACCTTGCCCGAGGCCGCGAGCTCGGCGGCCTTGGTGCGGGAAAAACCGAACATACGGGCGATCGCGGCGTCGACGCGCTCGCCCTCCAGGCCGTCGGGAACGGGAAGGGCGCGGATCTCGGGAATGGTGCTCACCCGTCGAGTATGACGGACGGCCGCGACGGGCCCGTACGCGCGGGCCCGCCGCGGCCGTCCGGCCGGGCCTTCAGTCCTTGTGGACGGTGCCGTCCGGGTCCAGGCCCCGGAAGGAGAGGATCACGATCAGGAAGCCGCCGCAGACGATCGCGGAGTCGGCCAGATTGAAGACCGCGAAGTGCGGGGTGGCGATGAAGTCCACGACCCCGCCCTCGAGGCCGCCGGGCGAGCGGAAGAGCCGGTCGGTGAGGTTGCCGAGCGCCCCGCCCAGCAGCAGGCCCAGGGCGATCGCCCAGGGCAGGCTGTAGAGCTTGCGGGCGATCCGGGCGATCACCACGATCACCGCGCTGGCGATCACCGTGAAGACGATCGTCATCGCCTCGCCGATGCCGAAGGCGGCACCACGGTTGCGGATCACGTCGAGCTGCAGCCACGTGCCGATCACCTGGACCGGGTCGTGGTGCTCCAGCTGGGCCACGACGAACAGCTTGCTGCCGAGGTCGAGAAGGTAGGCGAAGGCGGCCACCGCGAGCAGCACCGCGATGCGTCGCCTGCCCCTGGGCTCGTTCTTCTCGCCCACCGCCGTCGCCCCGTTCGCCCCGGCCGGGCCGGTGGTCCCGGTCGTTCCGGTGGGCCGTCCGGCCTGTTCCGCCTCAGTCACGTGAGTCCCTGATGTCGTCCCTGCTGACTGAGGACGAGGGTACGGCACGCGATGGCGGGCGGGTCAGCGCCGTTCCTGCCGCTGCTTGCACTCCACGCACAGCGTGGCCCGGGGAAATGCCTGCATACGGGCCTTGCCGATCGCTTTGCCGCAGTTCTCGCAGAGGCCGTACGTACCGGCGTCCAGCCGCTCCAGCGCCCGCTCGGCCTGCAGCAGCATCTCCCGGGCGTTCGCGGCCAGCGCCAGCTCGTGCTCGCGGGTGATGTTCTTGGTGCCGGTGTCCGCCTGGTCGTCGCCGGCACCGTCCCCCGAGTCGCGCATCAGGCCGCTGATCGCCTCCTCGGAGTGGGCGATCTCGCCGCGCAGCCGCAGCACGTCGCTCTGCAGCTCGTCGCGCGCCTCGCTCACCTCCGCCGGCGACCAGGGCTCCTCCCCCGGCCGTACGGCGAGCTCACCGGCCCCGGCGGCGGCCGTACGGGCCCCCGGAACCTTCTTCGCGCCCCGCGCCTGACCCATGGTCTTCTTCGCAGCCACCGTTCTGGCTCCCGTCTCCTCAGCGGGCACCGCCGTCGCGGCCGGTGCGGACCCCTCGGCCGTGACGGCCGTGTGCGACGCCGCGGCCCCTCGGGCCACGGCCTTCTTCCCCGGCGCGGATTCCTCCGCACCGGCCGGAGCCCCACTGGCGGGCGCATGCTTCTGCTTCGCCATGGCCCCCTTACCGGCGGCCGCGGGCTTCGTCACCGTGGCAGTCTTCCCCGCCGCGGCGGTCTTTTTCGCCGGTACGGACTTTTTGGCCGACGTGCCTTTCGCCTTGCCGGCGGATACGGCCTTCTCGGGCGGCGCGGCACCGTCCCCCGCCGCAGTGCCGGCGGCTGCCGGTTTCTTCGCCGACGCCGCCTGGGCGGGCGCGGAGCCGCCCGCCACCTGCGCCTTCTTGGCCCCGGCCTTCTTCGCCGACGCCGCCGTGCCGGCCGATGCCGCCTTCTTCGCCGCCGGAGCGGCCGAGGCGGTGGCTTTCCTCGCGGACGCGGGCTTCTTGGCGGACGACGCCTCCTTGGCCACGGCGGCCTTGGTGGCCGGGGTGGCCTTCTTGGCGGACGCGGGCTTCTTTGCCACTGTCCTGTTCGCCGAGGCGGCGGCCTTCTTCGCCGGCGCGGCCTTCTTGGCGGACGACGTCTTCTTGGCGCCCTTGACCGCCGAGTCGGACGCGGTCCCCTTGGCCGAGGCCGTCTTCCCGGCTTTCCCCGCGCCAGCGGAATTCGGCTTCTGCGCCATCGCCGCGATCCCTTCACATTTTATGATCTTGCGCGCGAATCGTGCGGGAACGATAAATCGCCCGGGCGCGCGCGGCAACGGGGCTCGCCGGTCTCCCGCCGTGTGCCCCGCCTCCGGCCCTCAAAATCGGTCTGCCGTGCGTCGCCGGGCCCCTTACACTGGGCGGAGCGAGAGGCGTGGATGGGACCAGTAGCGCCGCACGCAGCCATGAGCGATCCGGGGACGGTGCGAGCCCGGTGGCGTGCGCGGCAGCGAAGATCAGCCCGGAGCCGCCGGAAGAACACCCCGGACAGGGTCAGTAGAACCGGCATCGCGGCCCTAATGAGAGGGCCGGAGGCGCGAGCGGCGTCTGCGGCCAAGGAGGGTGGTACCGCGGGAAGCGCCCGGCACGGCGCGCTCTCGTCCCTCCGACGGACAGCGCAATGACGTTCCGCCGGAGGAAGCCGATGACGCAGTACCGCCAGGTACCCGCACAGGTCGACCTGCCCGCCCTCGAGCACGCCGTGCTCGAGTTCTGGCGTGAGAGCAAGACCTTCGCCCGCACCCTCGACCAGTCCGAGGGCCGCCCCGAGTGGGTGTTCTACGAGGGCCCGCCGACCGCCAACGGCATGCCGGGCGCCCACCACATCGAGGCCCGCGTCTTCAAGGACGTCTTCCCCCGCTTCCGCACCATGCAGGGCTACCACGTGGGCCGGAAGGCCGGCTGGGACTGCCACGGCCTGCCGGTCGAGCTGGCCGTCGAGAAGGAGCTCGGCTTCTCCGGCAAGCAGGACATCGAGAAGTACGGCATCGCCGAGTTCAACGCGAAGTGCCGCGAGTCCGTCACCCGCCACACGGACGCGTTCGCCGAGCTCACCACCCGCATGGGCTATTGGGTCGACCTGGACGACGCCTACCGGACCATGGACCCGGAGTACGTCCAGTCCGTCTGGTGGTCGCTGAAGGAGATCTTCAACAAGGGCCTGCTGGTCCAGGACCACCGCGTGGCCCCCTGGTGCCCCCGCTGCGGCACCGGCCTCTCCGACCACGAGCTGGCGCAGGGCTACGAGACGGTCGTCGACCCGTCCGTCTTCGTCCGCTTCCCGCTGACCTCCGGCCCGCTGGCCGGCGAGGCCTCGCTGCTGGTGTGGACGACCACGCCGTGGACGCTGGTCTCCAACGTGGCCGCCGCCGCGCACCCCGACGTCACCTACGTCGTGGCCACCGACGGCACCGAGAAGCTGGTCGTCGCCGAGCCGCTGCTGGAGAAGGCGCTCGGCGAGGGCTGGACCGCCACCGGCCAGTCGTTCACCGGCCGCGAGATGGAGCGCTGGGCCTACCGCCGCCCGTTCGACCTGGTCGAGCTGGAGAACGCCAACTACGTCGTCAACGCCGAGTACGTCACCACCGAGGACGGCACCGGTCTGGTCCACCAGGCCCCGGCCTTCGGTGAGGACGACCTCAAGACCTGCCGCGCCTACGGCCTGCCCGTGATCAACCCGGTCCGCCCGGACGGCACCTTCGAGGAGGGCGTCGGCCTGGTCGGCGGCCAGTTCTTCAAGAAGGCCGACGAGAAGCTCGTCGCCGACCTCTCCGAGCGCGGCCTGCTCTTCCGGCACGTGGCCTACGAGCACAGCTACCCCCACTGCTGGCGCTGCCACACCGCGCTCCTCTATTACGCCCAGCCGTCCTGGTACATCCGCACCACCGCGGTCAAGGACCGGCTGCTCGAGGAGAACGAGAAGACCAACTGGTTCCCCGAGTCGGTCAAGCACGGCCGCTTCGGCGACTGGCTGAACAACAACATCGACTGGGCGCTCTCCCGCAACCGCTACTGGGGCACCCCGCTGCCCATCTGGCGCTGCGAGGAGAACCACCTCACCTGCGTCGGCTCGCTGGCCGAGCTCACCGAGCTGACCGGCACCGACCAGAGCGGCCTCGACCCGCACCGCCCGTACATCGACGACGTCACCTTCACCTGCACCACCGAGGGCTGCTCGCACACGGCCGTCCGGGTGCCGGAGGTCATCGACGCCTGGTACGACTCGGGTTCGATGCCGTTCGCCCAGTGGGGCTACCCGTACAAGAACAAGGAGCTCTTCGAGCAGCGCTACCCCGCGCAGTTCATCTCCGAGGCCATCGACCAGACCCGTGGCTGGTTCTACACCCTGATGGCCGTCGGCACGCTCGTCTTCGACAAGTCGTCGTACGAGAACGTCGTCTGCCTGGGCCACATCCTCGCCGAGGACGGCCGGAAGATGTCCAAGCACCTGGGCAACATCCTCCAGCCGATCCCCCTGATGGACCAGCACGGCGCCGACGCCGTCCGCTGGTTCATGGCCGCCGGCGGCTCCCCCTGGGCCGCGCGCCGCGTCGGTCACGGCACGATCCAGGAGGTCGTCCGCAAGACGCTCCTCACCTACTGGAACACGGTCGCCTTCCAGGCCCTGTACGCCCGTACGTCCGGCTGGGCGCCGTCCGCGTCCGACCCGGCGCCGGCCGACCGGCCGCTGATCGACCGCTGGCTGCTCAGCGAGCTGAACGCGCTGACCGACCAGGTCACCCAGGCCATGGAGGCCTACGACACCCAGCGCGCGGGCAAGCTGCTGTCGGCCTTCGTGGACGACCTGTCCAACTGGTACGTGCGCCGCTCGCGCCGCCGGTTCTGGCAGGGCGACGCGGCCGCGCTGCGGACGCTGCACGAGGTCGTCGAGACCGTCACGCGGCTGATGGCGCCGCTGGTGCCGTTCATCACCGAGCGGGTGTGGCAGGACCTGATCGTCCCGGTCGACCCGCAGGCCCCGGAGTCGGTCCACCTCTCCACCTGGCCGAAGGCCGACACCGCGCTGATCGACCCGGCGCTGTCCCAGCAGATGCTGCTGGTCCGCCGCCTGGTCGAGCTGGGCCGCGCCACGCGCGCCGAGTCCGGCGTCAAGACGCGCCAGCCGCTCTCCCGCGCGCTGGTCGCCGCGGCCGGCTTCGAGGCGCTCGGCGAGGAGCTGCGCGCGCAGATCGCCGAGGAGCTGAACGTCTCCTCGCTCGCCTCCCTCTCGGAGGTGGGAGGCTCGCTGGTCGACACCACGGCCAAGGCGAACTTCCGTGCCCTGGGCAAGCGGTTCGGCAAGGGCGTCCAGGCGGTGGCCAAGGCCGTCGCCGCGGCCGACGCGGCGGCGCTGTCGCTGGCGCTGCGCGAGGGGAACGCCTCCGTCGAGGTCGACGGCGAGACCGTCGCCCTCGCCCCGGACGAGGTGATCATCACCGAGACGCCGCGCGAGGGCTGGTCGGTGGCCTCCGACTCGGGTGCCACGGTGGCGCTCGACCTGGAGATCACTCCGGAGCTGCGGCGCGCGGGCCTGGCCCGTGACGCGATCCGCCTGATCCAGGAGGCCCGCAAGAACAGCGGCCTGGACGTGGCCGACCGGATCGCCCTGCGGTGGAGCTCCGCCGACGAGGAGACGGTGACCGCTCTGACCGAGCACACCGGCCTCATCTCGGACGAGGTCCTGGCGACCGACTTCGCCACCGGCGACGCGGACGACTCCTACGGTGAGCCGTTCACCGACGAGGGCCTCGGACTGACGTTCCGCCTCCGTAAGGCGTAAGCAGACGGGTGAAGCCCCCCGGCGCCTCGGCGCCGGGGGGCTTTCCCATGCCCCGGGGGCTTTCCCCTGCCCGGGGATGCCCCGCGGGTTCCCGCATCCGGGACATGGGCGCACAAATGGGCCGGGCCCCTGGGATCACCCAGGGGCCCGGCCCATTGATGCCGACGACTACGCGGCCGTCAGTTGTCGTCCTCGTCGATCAGGAAGCCGCGCATCGGCGACGGTGCCTGCATCGGCTGCGGACCCTGCGGTCGCACGGGTGCCATCGGCTGGGTCATCGCCGGCGACATCTGCTGCTGGCCGCCGTACGACGGGGCACCCGTCGACGGACCGCCGTGACCGCCCATGGTCTGGTTGCCGCCCATGGAGTTGCCACCCATGGAGTGACCGCCCATGCCCGCGCCGGCCGAGGCCATCGACCCGCTCATGGAGGGGGCCGGCGGCAGCGACGCGGCCGCGGGGGTGCGCGGCGGGGCCAGCGAGTCGTCCGCCTGGTTCTCCAGCTGACGCAGCTGGCTCTCCAGGTAGGACTTCAGGCGCGTGCGGTACTCGCGCTCGAAGCCGCGCAGGTCCTCGACCTTGCGCTCCAGCGTGGCGCGAGCGGACTCCAGGGAGCCCATCGCGACGCGGTGCTTCTCCTGCGCGTCCCGCTCCAGGGCGTCCGCCTTGGCACGGGCGTCCCGCTCCAGGCCCTCGGCGCGGCTGCGGGCCTCGCCGACGATCTTGTTGGCCTCGGAACGGGCCTCCGCGATCGCCTGGTCGGCCGTCTGCTGCGCGAGCGAGAGGACACGGGCCGCGCTGTCGCCGCCCGGACCGCCCTGACCCGGCTGCGGCAGCTGCGGGGCGCCGCCCATCGGACCGTTCTGCTGCATGGGGTTCTGCCCCATCGGACCGTTCTGCTGCATGGGGTTCTGCCCCATAGGTCCGTTCTGTCCCATGGGTCCGCCCATGGGGCCGCCCATCGGACCGTTCTGTCCCATCGGGCCGGGTCCGTGGGGGCCCTGGGGACCGTGGCCGTGGCCGCCGGGGCCGGCCGGCAGCTGCGGGGCACCGCCCGGAAGCTGCGGCGGGCCGCCCATCTGCTGCTGGTTCGGCGGCACCGGCTGCGGGCCCGATATGGCGGCGGGCACCGGAGCGCCGGGTCGCTGGTCCTGCGGCTCGGGCTTGCGCATGGCCTGCTGCTGGTTCTGCGCGGCGGCACGCGTGGCGGCGGCCAGCTTGGCGCGCAGGTCCTCGTTCTCCCGGAGCAGGCGGGTCAGTTCGGCCTCGACCTCGTCGAGGAAGGCATCGACCTCGTCCTCGTCATAGCCTTCTCGGAGGCGGACGGTCGTGAACTGCTTGTTCCGCACGTCCTCGGGGCTCAGCGGCATCTCTTCTTCACCTCAACGTAGTCGTCGGCAATCGGCAAGACCGTATCGTTCACAGCCGCGTTCACAGCCGGCTCACGACGGTGATCAGGATGTAGACGATGATCATCAGTACGAAGAAGGACAGGTCGAGCGCTACGCCCCCGAGACGCAGCGGCGGGATGACCCGCCGCAGAAGCTTGAGTGGCGGATCGGTGACAGTGTAGGTGGCCTCCAGGAGGACCACCATCGCCTTACCGGGTTGCCATGAGCGGGCGAACTGGAAGACGTAATCCATCACCAGTCGGAAGATCAGCACGATCAGGAAGCAGTACAGCGCGATGTAGATCACCTGCTGTGCGATGCCCATCTCGCGCTTCCCTCTCCCCTTGCTCGTACTCGGCCTGACCGGCCGTTGTCCGGATTGCCCGGTGTTGCGTCTCAGCTCTGGTTGAAGAACCCACCCTCTGCGATGCGGGCCTTGTCCTCCGCCGTGACATCGACGTTAGCAGGAGACAGCAGGAACACCTTCTGCGTCACCCGCTCGATGCTCCCGTGCAGACCGAAGACGAGACCGGCGGCGAAGTCGACGAGTCGCTTCGCGTCGGTGTCGTCCATCTCCGTGAGATTCATGATCACCGGGGTACCTTCGCGGAAGTGTTCCCCGATGGTACGGGCCTCGTTGTAGGTCCGGGGGTGCAATGTCGTGATGCGGTAGGGCTCCCGCTCGGACACAACCTTGGGCATGATCACCGGTGCGTTCTTCTCCAGAGAGTGGCGTTCGGGTGTGATGGACGACACGGGGGCGATTCGGGCGGGTCGTCCCGTTTCCGCTACGAGCGGAGCGGGTTCGCGCTGCGCGGGCGGCTGGGCGACTCGAACCGGTTCGTCCGATTGCGTCTGTTGTGCTTGGTGTGCCTGGTGCTGTCGGCGCCGATCCGGCTCCGGCTCGGGCTCGAACTCGTCATCGGGGTCGAACCCCGGGCCGTCGTACCCATCGTCCTCCACGAGGCCGAGGTAGACCGCCATCTTGCGCATCGCGCCGGCCATTCTCTGCGTCCTCCGCTCTGTGGTGGATCGGCTCCTCAACGGCGCCCGGATCCACGTGGTCCGCCCGCCTTTTGACGGGAATGACCATATTTTCTGCTGTGGTCCGACTTCTTGGCGACGTTACCCGAGCCGGGGTCGGACTCCGAGTACCGCTGAGCCGACACGTACATGTGTCGCACCGGCCGCCACCGCGTCCTCGAGATCCGCGCTCATCCCTGCCGACACCATGTTCGCAGCCGGATGAGCCGCGCGCAGGTGCGTTGAGATTTCCATCAGCCGGTCGAATGCGGCCCGTGGCCTGCCCGCGTACGGGCCGACCAGCGGAGCGACCGTCATGAGTCCGGCGGGCCGGAGCCCTTCCGCCTTGGCGATCACGTCGGCCAGCTCGAGGACTCCGTCGGGAGCGACGCCGCCCCGCTCGCCGCGGCCTCCCGACTCGGCGTCCAGCGCCACCTGGATCAGACAGCCGAGCTCCTGTTCGGCGCGCCCCGCCTTGACGGCCGCCGCGGAGAGTGCGGTCACCAGTCTGTTCCGGTCGATGGAGTGCACCAGACCGGCGTAATTCACCACCGACCGGACCTTGTTCGTCTGCAACTGACCGACGAAGTGCCAGGTAAGGGGCAGATCCGAGCACTCGGCCGCCTTGGGGGCGGCGTCCTGGTCCCGGTTCTCGGCGACCTGACGCACCCCCAGCTCGGCGAGGATCCGCACGTCGCTCGCGGGGTAGGTCTTGGTGACCACGATGAGGGTGACCTCGTCGCGCTGCCGGCCCGCCGCCGCGCACGCCGCGGAGATACGTTCCTCCACACGGGCGAGGTTGTCCGCCAATTGGGTTCTACGGTCCGTCACAGGTCAGCCGTCCAGCCAGACGTAACTCGCGAGCCGGCCGGTGGTGTGTTCGCGCCGGTAGGAGAAGTGGTCCGCCGACTCCAGCGTGCAGACGCCGGACCCGCCGGCGACGGCGACACCCAGTCGGCCGAGCTGGGCGCGGACCCCGGCCGCGATGTCGAGGGCGGGGGTGCCCCGACGGGTGGTGGCCCAGGACTCCGGCACCGCCTCGGCGACCTCGGCGCGCATGGCCTCGGGCACCTCGTAACACAGTCCGCAGACGGAGGGGCCGATGTGGGCGAGGATCCGGTCCGGCTCGGCGCCGAGGCGGACCATCTCCCCGACCACCGCCGGGACGACCCCGGCCAGCAGGCCCGGGCGTCCGGCGTGCGCGGCGCCCGCGATCCCGGCGACCGGGTCGGCCAGCAGGACCGGGGTGCAGTCGGCGGTGAGCACCGCCAGGGCCAGGCCCCGACGGGTCGTCACCAGGGCGTCGACCGCCGGAATCTCACTGTTTGACCCCTCTTGCCAGGGGCCGTCCACCACCGCCACGTCCTTGCCGTGCACCTGGTTCATCCAGACGACGGAGGCCGGGTCGATGCCGAGCGCCCCGGCGGCCAGGGCGCGGTTGGTCCGTACCGCCGCGGGGTCGTCGCCGACCGCGCCGCCGAGGTTGAGCTCCGCATACGGAGCGGCGCTCACCCCGCCCCACCGGTCGGTGAAGGCGAAGTGGGCGCCGCTCGCGTGTGCCACGTCCGGGGCGCCCCGCCGGAGCGGGGTGGAGTTCCCTATCACGGGGATCGCTTCGGGCTGTGTCACGTCGTGCCGTGTCACTTCAAGAAGTCGGGAACGTCCAGTTCCTCGGCGGTCGAGTCCTGGTACGGACGGGCCGGCGGGACCTGGGGGGAGGCGACCGGGGGCGCCGGGACCTCGGCGACCGGGGCCGGGTCGGACACCGGCTCCTCGGTGCGCGGGGTCACGTTGCCCAGCCCGCCGAACGACGGGCGCGAGGGCTCCTGCGAGGTGACGGCCGGACGGCTGGCGGCCGTGGCGGCCGAGCCGCCGTCCTCACGGCCGGAGCCGTAGGAGGACGAACCGCCGAGGACCTTGTCGCGGCTGCCCTTGGCCGGCGGCTGGCCGCCGTCGAAGCCCGCCGCGATGACCGTGACCCGGACCTCGTCGCCCAGCGCGTCGTCGATGACGGCACCGAAGATGATGTTGGCCTCGGGGTGGGCGGCCTCGCTGACCAGCTGCGCCGCCTCGTTGATCTCGAAGAGACCGAGGTCGGAGCCGCCGGAGATGGAGAGCAGCACGCCGCGGGCGCCGTCGATGGACGCCTCCAGCAGCGGCGAGGAGATCGCCATCTCGGCCGCGGCCACCGCGCGGTCGTCGCCGCGGGCCGAGCCGATGCCCATGAGGGCCGAGCCCGCCTCGGACATCACGGACTTGACGTCGGCGAAGTCGAGGTTGATCAGACCGGGGGTGGTGATGAGGTCGGTGATGCCCTGGACGCCGGACAGCAGGACCTGGTCGGCCGACTTGAACGCGTCGAGCACGCTCACCTGGCGGTCCGAGATGGACAGCAGTCGGTCGTTGGGGATGACGATGAGGGTGTCGACCTCGTCGCGGAGGCTGGCGATGCCGTCCTCGGCCTGGTTCGCGCGACGCCGGCCCTCGAAGGTGAACGGTCGGGTGACCACACCGATCGTCAGGGCGCCCAGCGAGCGGGCGATGTTGGCGACGACGGGCGCGCCGCCGGTGCCGGTGCCGCCGCCCTCGCCGGCGGTGACGAAGACCATGTCGGCCCCCTTGAGGACCTCCTCGATCTCCTCGCGGTGGTCCTCGGCCGCCTTGCGGCCGACATCGGGGTTCGCGCCGGCACCGAGGCCGCGGGTGAGCTCACGACCGACGTCGAGTTTCACGTCGGCGTCGCTCATCAGCAGGGCCTGTGCATCGGTGTTGATCGCGATGAACTCGACGCCCTTGAGACCGACCTCGATCATCCGGTTGATGGCGTTGACGCCACCGCCGCCGATACCGACGACCTTGATGACTGCGAGGTAGTTCTGCGGTGCTGCCACGTCGAAGGCCTCTCGCCTCGAGTTACGTATGCCTGGGGGCGGTTCTCAATGCCGACCCGAACCCTAACGTTGAAGTTTAGGGTTACCGGTGTCACTGTTCCGTGGGTTCTCTGAAGCAGGACACTAAGTCGACAAGCGGCGCGGCTTCAACGAACACGCCGAACCTCCCGTTTTTCTTTTCACCCTATGTGATCACCCATAGCCGTAGCCAACCAGGGTGCTGGCCGATCTGGAACGGCGTCAACTCCCGGACACCGCCGGGGCGCCCGGAGCGCTCACGTCGAACCGTTTCGCGCCCCCGGCCGCCCTGAGCAGGGCGGCGAGCGTACGGGCCTTCTCCTCGCCCCGTTCGGAGCTGCCCCAGATGACGGCCCGACCCCCCGTCAGCTCCACCGTGATGGCGTCGTAGGAGCGTACGCGCACGGCCAGGGTGTCCTTGCGGGCCGAGCCGGGCAGGGAGGTCAGGACGTGGACGGCGGCGCCCTCGAGCCGGGCGGTGCCGAACCGCCGGGCGCTGGGCGAGTCGTCCGGGACGTCCATCACCAGCCGGGGGACGCCCCGCAGCGGATGATCGACTGTGGCGAACCGCACGCCGGCGCCGTCGATTTCGATGAACTTCCCGCCTCTTTCGAGGAGGGCTTTGGGCTGGCGTTCTGTCACTTTCAGACCGATTCCGTGCGGCCAGGACCGGACGACGTCCACCGCGCCGATCCGCCGCAGCCGGGTGCGCAGCCGCTCGCCGATGGCGTCGGTGTCCACGGAGACCAGGGGGTCGCCGAGCGGCACCTTGGCGACCTCACGGATCTCACCGGCCGTCAGCACGGAGTTCCCGCTGACGTCCACGTGGGTGACACGCAGCCAGGTGGAGCCGTAGAGCGCCCACCAGGCGCCCGCGCCCACCATGACGGCGAGCGCCCCCCACAGCAGGAGCGTGCGCCGCCTGGGCGGGCGTCCAAGGGGCCGGGTGCCGCCCGGGCGCCCCGCGCGGGGGCCGCCGCCCGGACGGCGTGGGCGGGACGGCGGGAGCGCGGTCCGGGACGACTTCGACGTCTTGGACGATCGGGACGATTTCGACTTCGCGTTCTTCTCGCCACCGCGCCGGGCGGTCGTCGGTCCGGCCACGCTCCCAGCCTCCTGCCTCTACCGGCGTCAGCCCGCTCTGCGTGCGGCGATCGCCTCGTACACCATGCCGACCAGCAGCTCGTCGGCGTCCCGGCGGCCGAACTCGGCGGCGGCCCGGGACATGTCGTACAGCCGGTGCGGGTTGGAGAGCACCGGAACCACGCTGTTCTGCACCCATTCGGGGCTCAGCTCGGCGTCGTCGACCAGGAGGCCGCCGCCCGCCTTGACCACCGGCTGGGCGTTGAGCCGCTGCTCGCCGTTGCCGATCGGCAGCGGGACGTAGGCCGCCGGCAGGCCGACGGCGGACAGCTCGGCTACGGTCATCGCGCCCGCGCGGCAGAGCATCATGTCGGCCGCGGCGTACGCGAGATCCATCCGGTCTACATACGATACCGGGATGTAAGGCGGCATTCCGGGCATGTTGTCCACGTGCGGCAGGTCGTTCTTCGGACCGACCGCGTGCAGGATCTGGATACCGGAGCGCTGCAGCAGCGGCGCGACGGCCTGGACGACCTCGTTCAGCCGGCGGGCACCCTGCGAGCCGCCGGAGACCAGCAGCGTCGGCAGGTTGGGGTCGAGCCCGAAGTACGCCCGCGCCTCGGGGCGGACGGCCGCCCGGTCCAGGGTGGCGATGGTGCGGCGCAGCGGGATGCCCACGTAGCGGGCGTTGCGCAGCTTGCTGTCCGGGGTGCTCACCGCCACGGACGCGGCGTAGCGCGAGCCGATCTTGTTGGCCAGGCCGGGGCGGGCGTTGGCCTCGTGGACGATGATCGGCACGCCGAGCCGCTTGGCGGCCAGGTAGCCGGGCAGCGCCACATAGCCGCCGAAGCCGACGACGCAGTCGGCCCGGGTGCGCTCCAGGATCTGCTCGGCCGCCTTGATGGTGCCGCGCAGCCGCCCGGGGACGGTGATCAGCTCCGGGGTGGGCTTGCGGGGCAGCGGCACGGCCGGAATCAGGCCCAGCTCATAGCCCCGCTCGGGCACGAGCCGGGTCTCCAGGCCCCGCTCCGTGCCGAGCGCCGTGATCCCCACGGTCGGGTCCTGCCTGCGCAGGGCGTCCGCGAGGGCGAGCGCGGGCTCGATGTGGCCGGCGGTCCCCCCGCCGGCGAGTACGACATGCACCGAAATTCACCGCTCTCCGGACGGTCGCTTCTTGACGCGCCGTCTCATCGTCTTCCATCTCACCCCAGGCTGCCGCATGGCCAGTGCCGCCCGCGCACCGGGTTCGTCGCGCGCGAAGGCGATCAGGAGCCCGATGGCGAACATGGTCGGCAGCAGGGCGGACCCTCCGTAGGAGAACAGCGGGAGCGGGACACCGGCGATCGGCAGCAGGCCGAGCACCGCACCGATGTTGACCACGGCCTGGGCCGTGATCCAGGTGGTCACACCTCCCGCGGCGTACCTCACGAAGGGGTCCTCCGTGCGTCCGGCCACGCGGATACCCGCATAGCCTAGAGCCGCGAACAGGGCGAGGACCGACAGCGTCCCCGCCAGGCCCAGTTCCTCGCCGGTGATGGCGAAGATGAAGTCGGTGTGGGGTTCGGGGAGTTCGCCCCATTTCTCCACACTGGCGCCCAGGCCGGCGCCGAACAAACCGCCGTTGGCCAGGGCGTAGATCCCGTGCACGGCCTGCCAGCACTGGTCGTTGGCACCCGGGTCCGTGGCGCCGATGCACTCCAGGCGGGACATGCGGTTGGCGCTGGTCTTGATGAAGAGTACGGCCAGGGCGGCGGTGACGCCGAACACCCCGGCGAAGAGCCGGGTGGGGGCGCCGGCGATCCACAGCAGGCCGAGCAGCACCGTGGTCAGCACGACGGTGGTGCCCATGTCGCCGCCGAGCATGATCAGGCCGAGCAGCAGGAAGGTCACCGGCACCAGCGGCACCAGCAGGTGCTTCCACTGCCCCAGCAGCTTCTTCGACTGCTTGCGGGCCAGCAGGTCGGCGCCCCACAGCACCAGCGCCAGCTTGGCGAACTCGCTGGGCTGGAGCTGGAAGGGGCCGCCGAGGGAGATCCAGTTGGTGTTGCCGTTGATCGTCTCGCCGATGCCGGGCATCTGGACCAGGCACAGCAGGAAGACCGAGACCGCCAGCAGCGGGTAGGCCAGCGCACGCAGCAGCCGGACGGGCGTCCGGGCGGCCGCCAGCAGCAGGACGGCGCCGATGGCGGCGGCCAGCAGCTGCTTGCGGAAGAAGTAGCTGGGCGCCAGGCCGTTCTGCAGCGCCTTGATCTGGGAGGCCGAGTAGACCATCACCAGGCCCAGCACGATGATCAGCAGGGAGCCGCCGAGGACCAGGTAGTACGCGGTCAGCGGCCGGTCCCAGGCGCGCCGGGCACGGGCGTGCAGCCCCCGCAGGCCGCGCGGGCCGCCACGGGGCGGCCGGCCGGGCATACGGCCGCCGGCGAAGCCGCGGCCCGCCGGGCGGGGTGCCCGTGCGGGCCGGGAGCGGGCCACGGGGCCCCGCAGGGCCGTCAGCCCCAGGCGTCGTGCGATGGGCGGCGTCACGATGTCGTCCGCGTGCATCCGGGTTTCCCCTTCGCTGGTCTCCCGCGCCGGGCCGACGGGCCGGTCGGCCCCCCGGCGCGGGGACCGGCGGCTACTCGGCCGCGGTGCGGCCGGCGGCCAGGGCGCGTACCGCCTCGGCGAAGGCCTCGCCGCGCTTGTTGTAGTTGGTGAACATGTCCATCGAGGCGCACGCCGGGGCCATCAGCACGGTGTCCCCGGGACGGGCGAGCCGCGCCGCCTCCTGCACCGCCGCGGCCATCGCCCCAGTGTCGGTCCGCTCGAGGTCCACCACCGGCACATCCGGGGCGTGTCGCGCCAGCGCTTCCCTGATCAGCGCCCGGTCGGCCCCGATCAGGACGGCGCCGCGCAGCCGCGGCGCGGAGGCGGTGACCAGCTCGTCGAACGTCGCGCCCTTGGCCAGGCCGCCGGCGATCCACACGATCGACCCGTAGGCGGCCAGCGAGGCCTGGGCGGCGTGGGTGTTGGTGGCCTTGGAGTCGTCCACGTAGGCGACGCCGTCGACGTCGGCGACGTGGGCGATGCGGTGGGCGTCGGGCCGGAACGCCCGCAGCCCGTCACGCACGGCCGCGGCCTCCACGCCGAAGGCCCGGGCGAGGGCGGCGGCGGCGAGGGCGTTGGCGATGTTGTGGGGGGCCGGGGGCGTGATGTCGGAGACCTCGGCGAGCTCCTGCGCCTGCTGGTGGCGGTTCTCCACGAAGGCCCGGTCGACGAGCAGGCCGTCGACCACGCCGAGCATGGACGGGCCGGGGGCGCCGAGGGTGAAGCCGATGGCCCGGCAGCCCTCCTCGACGTCGGCCTCGCGGACCAGGTGCTCGGTGCGCGGGTCCTCGACGTTGTAGACGCAGGCGACCGTGTTGCCCTCGTAGATCCGGCCCTTGTCGGCGGCGTAGGCCCGCATGGAGCCGTGCCAGTCGAGGTGGTCGGGCGCGAGGTTGAGCACGGCGGCGGAGTGGGCGCGCAGCGAGGGCGCCCAGTGCAGCTGGTAGCTGGAGAGCTCGACGGCGAGCACGTCGTACTCCTGCTCGCCGAGCACCACGTCGATGATCGGCGTGCCGATGTTGCCGACGGCGGCGGTGCGCAGGCCGGCGGCCTCCAGGATGGAGGCCAGCATCTGCACGGTGGTGGTCTTGCCGTTGGTGCCGGTGACCGCCAGCCAGGGCGCGGACTTCTCGTCGCGCAGCAGCCACGCGATCTCCACGTCGCCGACCACGTCGACGCCCGCCGCGGCGGCGGCCGCGAAGAGCGGGCTCTCCGGCTTCCAGCCGGGCGAGGTGACGACGAGGCCGGTGCCCTCGGGCAGGGTGTCGGCGTCGCCGAGGCGGACCGTGATCCCCTGCTCCTGGAGGGTCGCCGCGCGCTCGCGCAGCGCCTGGCTGTCGCCGCCGTCGACGACCGTCACGCGCGCGCCGAGGCCGGCCAGGGCGCGGGCGGCGCTGACGCCGCTCACGCCGAGGCCGGCGACGGTGATGTGCTTGCCGTTCCAGCTCTGGGAGCTCACTTGATGGCCAACCATCCGGCGTAGAAGATTCCGAGGCCGACGGCCACGCACAGACCCTGGATGATCCAGAAGCGGACCACCACAAGGACCTCGCTCCACCCCTTGAGTTCGAAGTGGTGCTGCAGCGGGGCCATCCGGAAGACGCGCTTCCCGGTGAGGCGGAAGGAACCGACCTGGATCACCACGGACATGGTGATCAGGACGAACAGGCCGCCCAGCAGCGCGAGCAGCAGCTCGGTGCGGGAGCAGATGGCCAGGCCCGCGAGCGCGCCGCCGAGGGCGAGCGAGCCGGTGTCACCCATGAAGATCTTGGCGGGCGAGGTGTTCCACCACAGGAAGCCGAAGCAGGAGCCCATCAGGGCCGAGGCGACGACGGCGAGGTCGAGCGGGTCGCGTACCTCGTAGCAGGAGGCGCCGGCGGTCAGCGGGTTGCCGCAGGACTGGCCGTGCTGCCAGGTGCCGATGAAGACGTACGCGCCGAAGACCATCACCGAGGCGCCGGTGGCCAGGCCGTCGAGGCCGTCGGTGAGGTTCACGCCGTTCGACATCGCGAGGATCATGAAGAGCGCCCAGATCACGAAGATCACCGGGCCGACGGTCCAGCCGAAGTCCTGGGTGAAGGACAGCCGCGTGGAGGCCGGGGTCTGGCCCCGGGTGTCGGCGAACTGCAGCGCGAGCACCGCGAAGGCGATGCCGACGATCAGCTGACCGGCCATCTTGGCCTTGGCTCGCAGGCCCAGGCTCCGCTGCTTGACGATCTTGATGTAGTCGTCGAGGAAGCCGACCAGGCCCATGCCGGCGGTCAGGAACAGCACCAGCAGACCCGACGTCGTCGGCTCCCTGCTGGTGATCACCTTCGTCACGGCGTACGCGATGAGCGTCGCCAGGATGAAGGCGATGCCGCCCATGGTGGGCGTGCCCTTCTTGCCGGCGTGGCCGCGCGGGCCGTCGTCGCGGATGAACTGGCCGTAGCCCTTGCGGGCAAGGAACTTGATCAGCAGCGGGGTGCCGATGAGGGTCAGGAACAGACCGATGACACCCGCGAAGAGGATCTGGTTCATCAGCCGGCGACCTCACCGTCGACGGCGAGCAGCTGCTCGGCCACCCGCTCCAGCCCCACCGACCTGGACGCCTTCACCAGTACGACGTCTCCCGGGCGCAGCTCGCTGCGCAACAGGTCGACCGCCGCCTGCGCGTCGGACACGTGCACCGACTCCTCACCCCACGAACCCTCGTTATAGGCGCCCATCCGCAGCCAGGCCGCTTCCCTGCCCCCGACTGCCACGAGCTTGCTGACGTTGAGCCGGACGGCGAGCCGCCCGACAGCGTCGTGCTCGGCGAGTGACTCCCCGCCCAGCTCGGCCATCTGACCGAGTACTGCCCACGTACGTCCGCCCCTAGCCCGGGCGGCTTCGCCCATCGCGACCAGCGCGCGCAGCGCCGCTCGCATGGAGTCGGGGTTCGCGTTGTAGGCGTCGTTGACGATCGTCACGCCGTCCGCGCGCTCGGTGACCTCCATGCGCCAGCGCGAGAGCTGGCCCGCGGCGGAGAGCGCCGAGGCGATCTCCTGGACGGGCATGCCCAGCTCATGGGCGACGGCGGCCGCGGCGAGCGCGTTCGACACGTGGTGCTCACCGTACAGCCGCATGGTCACGTCGGCGCACCCGGTGGGTGTGTGCAGCGTGAAGGAGGGCATTCCGACGCCGTCCAGGCGGACGTTCTCCGCGCGGACGTCGGCGTCGGCGGCCTCGCCGAACAGGACCGTACGGGCCTTGGTGCGCCCGCTCATGGCCCGCACCAGCGGGTCGTCGGCGTTGAGCACGGCGACGCCGCCATCGGCCTCGGTGGGCAGCGCCTCGGCCAGCTCGCCCTTGGCCAGGGCGATCTGCTCGCGGCCGCCGAACTCGCCGATGTGGGCGGTGCCGACGTTGAGGACCACGCCGATGCGCGGCGGGGTGAGCTCGGTGAGGTAGCGGATGTGGCCGATGCCGCGGGCGCCCATCTCCAGGACGAGGTGCCGGGTGTCCTCGGTGGCGCGCAGCGCGGTCAGCGGCAGGCCGATCTCGTTGTTGAGGGATCCGGGCGGCCACACGGTGGCGCCGATGCGCTCCAGGAGCTGCGCGATCAGGTCCTTGGTGCTGGTCTTGCCGGCCGAGCCGGTCAGCGCGACGACCGTGGTGCCGAGCCGCTCGACGACGGCGCGGGCCAGGGCGCCCAGCGCCCGCTCGACGTCGTCGACGACGATCGCGGGAACGCCCACGGGGCGGGCGGCCAGCACGGCCGTCGCGCCCGCGGCGACCGCGCGCTCGGCGAAGTCGTGGCCGTCGGCGTGTTCGCCGGTGAAGGCGGCGAACAGGCTGCCGGGCCGCACCTCACGGGAGTCGATCACGACGGGTCCGGTGACCCGGGCGGCCGGGTCCGGTATGTCGTGCTGCTGCCCGCCGACGATGGCGGTGATCTCGGCGAGGGACAGGGCGATCACCGAAGGTCACCTCCTGCCGCTGGGGAGGGCTGCCGGGGGGAGGGTTGTGCGCGCATGGCGGTCTGTCATCCCTGGTCGTTCCGGTGCTTGGACGGCACACGCAGCCGCTCGGCCTCGATGGCCTCGCGCAGCACCTGGCGGTCGTCGAAGGGGCGTACCACTCCGGCGATGTCCTGGCCCTGCTCGTGGCCCTTGCCCAGGACCAGGACGGTGTCGCCGGGCTCGGCGCGGGCGACGGCGGCGGCGATGGCGGCGGCACGCTCCTCCAGCAGGAGGACCGTGCCGCGCTCGGCGGCGGGCACCTCGGCGGCGCCCGCGAGCATGGTGGCGAGGATCGCGAGCGGGTCCTCGGAGCGGGGGTTGTCGGAGGTCAGTACGGCCGTGTCGGCGCCGCGGGCCAGCGCGGCACCCATGGGGGCGCGCTTGGTGGTGTCGCGGTCGCCGCCGCAGCCGAGGACGGCGTGGATGCGGCCGGTGCCGACCGCGCGCAGGGCGCGGAGAACCGATTCGACGGCGTCCGTCTTGTGGGCGTAGTCGACCACCGCCAGGTAGGGCTGGCCGGCGTCGACGCGCTCGAGCCGGCCGGGCACGCCGGGGACGGCCGCGACGCCGTCGGCGGCGGCCTGCGGGTCGGCACCCGCGGCGACCAGGGCGACGATGGCGGCGAGCGCGTTGGCCACGTTGAAGGGGCCGGCGAGCGGCGCCCTGGCGGTCGCGGACCGGCCTTCGGGGCCCAGCACCGTGAAGGTCGAGTCGAACGGGCCGATCTCCACGTCCACCGCGCGCCAGTCGGCGTCCTCGCGGCCCTCGGCGGAGAAGGTGATCACCGGGACCTCGGACTCGCCGCGGGCGAGCCGGCGGCCGTACTCGTCGTCGGCGTTCACCACGCCCAGGCGGCTGCGCTCCTTGGTGAACAGCTCCGCCTTCGCGGCGAAGTAGTCCTCCATGCCCGAGTGGAACTCCATGTGCTCGGGGCTGAGGTTGTTGAAGACGGCGACGTCGAAGACGCAGCCGTCGACGCGGCCGAGCCGCAGGGCGTGGCTGGAGACCTCCATGGCGACCGAGCGCACGCCGCGCTCGCGCATCACGGCGAACAGCGCCTGCAGGTCCGTGGCCTCGGGGGTGGTGCGCTCCGACTTGATCCGCTCGTCGCCGATGCGGGACTCCACCGTGCCGATCAGGCCCGTGGGCCCGGCCAGGGCCCGCAGGCCGCCCTCGATGAGGTAGGCGGTGGTGGTCTTGCCGGAGGTGCCGGTGATGCCGATCTGGAGCAGATCGCCGCCGGGCCGGCCGTAGATCGTGGCGGCCAGGGCGCCCATCCGGCCGCGCGGGTCGTCCACGCTCAGGACGGGCAGCCCGGTGGCGGCGGCGCGCTCGGCGCCCGCCGGGTCGGTGAGCACGGCGGCGGCGCCGCGCTCCGCGGCCTGGGCCGCGAAGTCGGCGCCGTGGAAGCGGGCGCCCGGCAGGGCGGCGTAGACGTCGCCGGGGCGGACGGCCCGCGAGTCGTGGGTGATGCCGGTGACTCGGACCTCGGGCGCGCCCTGGGGCGCGGGGATGCCCAGCTGACCGGCCAGCTCCGTGAGGGGCACGGGACCGACGCGGGTGGGGCGGGGCGCTCCCGGGTGCGCGGCGGGGGCGTCCTGGGAGGTGGCGTGGGACTGATCAGCGTGGGGCACGGCGGTGAGCGTACCGGGCGTACCCGCCTCGTCGCGAAGCGAGGGGCCCGCCGGGTCGCGGTTCCTCGGATCGGGAGTGATCGTCGTCACGGCGGACCCGGCTCACTCGTAGCTCACCGGCAGCCGGGGCGGCTGCGAGCCCGACGGCGGCACCTGGAGGGTCTTCAGGGCGAACTCCATGACCTGCTTGAAGACCGGTCCGCAGATCTGGCCGCCGAAGTAGCTGCCCCGGGTGGGGTTCTGGATGGCGCAGTAGACCGTGATCCGGGGCTGGTCGGCGGGGGCGAAGCCGGCGAAGGAGGCGGTGTAGCCGTGGTAGCGGCCGGTCTGCGGGTCCACCCGGTTGGAGGTGCCGGTCTTGCCGGCCACCCGGTAGCCGGGGATCTTCGCCTTGGTGCCGGTGCCCTCCTGGTCGTCGACGACCGACTCCAGCATCTCGGTGAGCTGCCGGGCGGTCTTCTGGCTGATCACCCGGGTGCGCGGCGGGGTGGGCGCGGCGGCGAAGTGGCCGTCGGGGCCCTTGGTGCCGCGCACCAGCGAGGGCTGTACGCGCTCGCCGCCGGCGGCGATGGTGGAGTACACGGACGCGGCCTGGACGGCGTTGAGGGACAGGCCCTGGCCGAAGGGGATGGTGTACGGCCGCGAGGACTTCCACTCCTGCGGCTTGGCGAGGATGCCGGGGGTCTCGCCGGGGAAGCCGAGGCCGCTGGGGCGGCCGATGCCGAACTTCCGCAGGTAGGTGTAGAGGACCTCGTTGGCCTGCCGGCGGCTCTTGCCGAGCTGCTCGCTGGCCAGGATCGTGCCGATGTTGCTGGATTTGGCGAGCACGCCGTTGAGGGTGAGGTGCCAGGTGGGGTGGTCGACGTCGTCGGCGAACGAGCGGTCGGCGCGCGGCAGCCGGTTGGGCACCTCGACGCGGGTGGAGGGCGTGGCCACGCCCTCCTCGAGGACGGCGGCCATGGTCATGACCTTGCTGACGCTGCCGGGCTCGTAGGCGTCCTGGAGGGCGAAGTTGCCCATGGCGGAACCGTCGGCCCGGGCGAGCTCGTTGGGGTTGTAGCCGGGGGCGTTGGCCATGGAGAGGATCTCGCCGCTGCGGGTGTCCTGGACGACGACGTAGCCGCGGTCGGCGCCGGACTGCTCCACCTGGCGGGCGATGGCGTTCTGCGCGGCCCACTGGATGTCGCGGTCGATGGTCAGCTCGACGTCGGAGCCGGGCACCGCGGCCTGTTCCTTGACGTCCCCGGTGGGCACCTGGCGGCCGCCGGACTGGGCGTAGACGCGCTTGCCCTCCTTCCCCGCCAGCTGCTTGTTCAGCTGGGCCTCCAGGCCGCCGCCGCCCTGGCCGTCGGCGCTGACGAAGCCCAGCAGCCCGGCGGCGAGCTCGCCGTTGGGGTAGACGCGCTTGCTGTGGGACTCGCGGTTGACGCCCGCGAGGACATTCGCCCCCTGCTTGCGGGCCGCCTTGTCGGCCTGGGCCTTCTTCAGCTCAGTGATCTTCTTCCAGACCTGGGGGGTCTGCCGGCGGGCGAGCACCACGTACTTCGACTTGGGGTTCGCGGTGAGCTTCTGCTCCAGCGTCTCGACCGGCTCCCGCAGCACCGGGGAGAGCAGCTCGGCGGCCTGCCGGGCGGCCCCCTGGGCCTTGATCCGCTCGGGGGTGAGCAGGTCGGGGGCGGCGGTGATGTCGTAGGCGTCGACGGTGGTCGCCAGGTCGATGCCGGACCGGTCGGTGATGGCGCCGCGCTCGGCGGCCAGGGTGACGGGGATGTAGCGGTTGAGGTTGGCGCGGGCCGCGTAGGCGTCGGCGTCGACGGCCTGCACCTGCAGCAGCCGGACGGTGAAGACCAGCAGGACCAGGGTGAGGCCCACGCCGATCAGGCGCAGCCGGGGCCGGGGGCTGCCGAGCCTGAGGGTCTGCGACCCCGGGCGGGGGCGTACGGGCCGCGCGACGGGGCGCGCGGGGCCCGGTACCGGGCGGCGGGGCTGCCTGGGCGCCGTCACGACCTCACCTACCTGACCTGTTCGGGGTGCCCGGCCGCGGGGACCGGGGGAGGGCCGGGACGGGGGCGCCGGAGCGCGGGTGGCGGCGGGGTCCGCGGGGGCCGGGGGCCCTACGACCGCCGGGGGACGGGCACGGGCGGGACGGCGGCGGGCGGCGGAGCGGCCGGCGAGGGGGCCACGGCGGCCGGCGGCCTGCCGGGGCGGGCGCGGCGGCGGGCGCGGCGTCCGGGGCGCGCGGCGGCTCGGCGGGGGCGACGTAGGAGGCCGCGTCGGCCGAGGGGTCCGAGCCGGCGGGGGCGGGGACGCCGCTGACGGTGCCGTCGGGGTTGAGGAAGGCGGGGCTGCCGCCGGGGATCATGCCCAGGTCGCGGGCGCGGCGCTCGAGCGCGTCGGGGGCGGCGAGCCGGTCGACGTCCTGCTGCAGCGCCTGCTGCTCGTCGGTCAGCTCCGTGGTCTTGCGCTGCAGCCTGCTGAGCTCGAAGGACCCCTGGTTGAGGGAGGAGTTCAGCAGCAGCAGCGAGATCAGCCCGGAGCCCAGCAGCACCACGACCAGCAGGACGAAGGGGGTGCGGCGGGCGCCCACGGCCCCGGCGGGAAGCAGCCGGGCGAGCCGGCTGCCCCGGCGGGCGGCCGGGGTCACAAGATGTCCTCGCGGATGCGTTCGGCGCCGCGCAGGCGGGCCGGGGCGGCTCGCCTGTTCTCGGCGATCTCCTCCTCGGTGGGCAGCTCGGCGCCGCGCGTGAGCAGCTTCAGCCGGGGCTGGTAGCGCTCGGGCACGACCGGCAGCCCGGGCGGTGCCGTGGTGGCGGCACCGGCCGCGAAGACGCCCTTGACGATGCGGTCCTCGAGCGACTGGTACGACAGGACGGCGATCCGGCCGCCGACCGCCAGGGCCGCGACCGCGGCGGGGATGGCCGCCTCCACGGAGGCCAGCTCCGCGTTGACCTCGATGCGCAGGGCCTGGAAGGTGCGCTTGGCGGGGTTGCCGCCGGTGCGCTTGGCGGCCTGCGGCAGGGCGTCGCGGATCAGCTCGACGAGCCGGGCGCTGTTGCTGAAGGGCTCCTTCTCGCGCTCGCGGACGACGGCCGAGACGATCCGCTTGGCCTGCTTCTCCTCGCCGTAGGCGCGCAGGATGCGCACCAGCTCGCCCGGCGGGTAGGTGTTGAGGACCTCGGCGGCGCTGATGCCGGTGGTCTGGTCCATGCGCATGTCCAGCGGCGCGTCCTGGGCGTAGGCGAAGCCGCGGTCGGCCTCGTCGAGCTGCATGGAGGACACGCCGAGGTCGAAGAGGACGCCCTGCACGCTCGGGATGCCGAGCCGCTCGAGCACCTCGGGCAGCTCGTGGTAGACCGCCCGCACCAGCGTGGCGCGCTCGCCGAACGGGGCGAGCCGCTCGCCGGCGAGCTTCAGGGCGGTGGGGTCGCGGTCGAGGGCGACGAGCCGGACCTCGGGGAACGCCTTGAGCAGCGCCTCGCTGTGCCCGCCGGCGCCCAGCGTGCAGTCGACGACGACGGCGCCGGGCTCGGTGAGAGCGGGAGCGAGCATGTCCAGGCAGCGCTGGAGCATGACGGGGACGTGTCGCACGTTGCTGCTCATGCGCCCTTCTGAGAGTCCGGGGAGGAGGCCCCGCGCGCGCCGGACGCACGCACCACCGGGTCCCCGCCCGCTCGAAGGGGAAGCGGCCGCTTCGGCACCGGGAAGACGGGGCCGGGCGACCGGGAGCGGGAGGAGGCCGAGAGGCACGTACGCACCGCGCGCACATGGGTTTTTCTTCGGTTCCAAGGGGAGCGTCACGCCTCCCACTTCGCGCCACTTTAGTCCACTCGTCCCCTCGGTCAACCAACCGCCAGGCGCGTCACTCCGCGCGTGCGCCGCGGCCGGTCGGCGACTACCTTCATCCCTATGCCGATATCAGCGCCCCAGCCGCAAAAGCCCAGCTCCGACGCCGAGCGCGCCGAACCCACGGTTACCGACCATCTGGTCGACGCCAACGCGAAGTACGCCTCCTCCTTCCGCGACCCGGGCATGGACGCCCGGCCGGTGCTCAAGGTCGCGATCGTGGCCTGTATGGACGCCCGCCTGGACCTCCACGCGGCGCTCGGCCTGGAGCTGGGCGACTGCCACACCATCCGCAACGCGGGCGGCGTGGTCACCGACGACATCATCCGCTCGCTCACCATCAGCCAGCGCGCCCTGGGCACCCGCTCGGTCGTGCTGATCCACCACACCGGCTGCGGCCTGCTGAACCTCACCGAGGACTTCCGGCACGAGATCGAGGCCGAGGTCGGCCAGCGGCCGGCCTGGGCGGTCGAGGCGTTCAAGGACCTCGACCAGGACGTGCGCCAGTCCATGCAGCGCGTGCGGACGTCTCCCTTCCTGCCGCACCGCGACGATGTGCGCGGCTTCGTCTTCGACGTCACCACCGGCCGGCTGCGCGAGATCGACCCCCGGCCCTGAGCCCGGGGGGGCACCGTCGCGGCGGCCGGAATCCCCGGCCGGGTCGCGAGTTATCCACAGGCGGTGACGGGAACCGCCGTGGACGGACAGAATGCGTAGGACGCCGCCTCCGTGATCGCGGGCGCGGCGTCCACGCTGGGAGGGGGGCGGTCCGTGACCCGTCGGATCATGCCCCGGTACTGGGCCGAGGAGGACCGGGTGACGACCTATGACGAGCGAGCGAGCCTGAGCGATCTGACCACGACCGCGGACCGCGTCCGCAGGTCGGTGGAGGGTGTGATCGAGGGCAAGCCGGAGGTCGTACGGCTGTCGCTGACCGTGCTGCTCGCCGAGGGCCACCTGCTGATCGAGGACGTGCCCGGGGTCGGCAAGACGATGCTCGCCAAGGCGCTGGCGCGGTCGCTGGACTGCTCGGTGCGGCGTATCCAGTTCACCCCGGACCTGCTGCCCTCGGACATCACCGGCGTGAGCGTCTACGACCAGCAGCGCCGCGACTTCGAGTTCAAGCCCGGCGCGATCTTCGCGCAGATCGTGATCGGCGACGAGATCAACCGCGCCTCGCCCAAGACCCAGTCGGCGCTGCTGGAGTCGATGGAGGAGCGCCAGGTCACCGTCGACGGGCACACCTACGAGCTGCCCGGCCCCTTCATGGTGGTCGCCACGCAGAACCCCGTGGAGATGGAGGGCACGTATCCGCTGCCCGAGGCGCAGCGCGACCGCTTCATGGCCCGGGTGTCGATGGGCTATCCCAGCCCGGAGGCCGAGCTGCGGATGCTGGACGCCCACGCCGGCTTCTCCCCGCTGGACGACCTGCAGCCGGTGGCCCACGCCCACGAGATCGTCAAGATGATCGACGCGGTGCGCTCGGTGCACGTCGCCGAGTCCGTGCGGCGGTACGCGGTCGACCTGGTCACCGCCACCCGTCACCACCCGGATCTCAGACTCGGCGCGTCGCCCCGCGCGACGCTGCACCTGGTGCGGGCGGCGAAGGCCGCCGCCGCGCTCGCGGGGCGCGACTTCGCCCTGCCCGACGACGTGCGCGCGCTGGCCGTCGCGGTGCTCGCGCACCGGCTGCTGCCGACCGCGCAGGCCCAGCTCAACCGGCGCACGGCCGAGCTGATCGTCATGGACCTCCTGCAGCGCACTCCGCTGCCCGACCCGTTCGGCCAGCAGCCGCCGGGCGCCCGGCGGCTGTGATGTCCGCCGGCGCCGCGCCCCGGCCGGGCCGGCTCAGGAGCCTGGGGGCGGCGTTCGCCGGGCTGACCACCCGGGGCCGCTCGTTCCTGGCGGCCGGCGTCGCCGCGGCCGGGTGCGCCTACGTCCTGGGCCAGGAGGACCTGCTGCGCGTCGGGCTGTTACTGGCCGTGCTGCCCCTGGTGTGCGTGCTCGTCCTGCAGGCCGGCCGCCAGCGCGTCACGGGCAGCAGACGGCTGACGCCCGCGCGGGTGTCCGCCCTGGGCGAGGCCCGGGTGAGCCTGCGCCTGGACAACGTCTCGCGGCTGCCCACGGGCCTGCTGATGCTGCAGGACCGGGTGCCCTACGCCCTGGGCCCGCGCCCGCGCTTCGTGCTGGAGCGCATCGAGCCGGGCGGTCGGCGCGAGGTGTCCTACCGGGTCCGTTCCCCCCTGCGCGGCCGCTATCCGCTGGGCCCGCTGCAGCTGCGGCTGAGCGACCCCTTCGGGATGTGCGAGCTGAGCCGGAGCTTCAGCGCGTACGACGTGCTCACGGTCGTGCCGCGCGTCGACGCGCTGCCGCCCCTGCGGCTGGGCGGCGGGGCCCTGGGCCACGGCGACGGCAGCCTGCGCTCCCTCGCCCTGGCCGGCGAGGACGACGTCATTCCGCGTGAATACCGCCACGGCGACGACCTGCGCCGGGTGCACTGGCGCTCCACGGCCCGCCATGGCGAGCTGATGGTGCGCCGCGAGGAGCAGCCCCGGCGGGCGCACTGCACGGTGCTGCTGGACACCCGGGGCGTGGCCTACGAGGGCGCGGGCCCGGACTCGCCGTTCGAGTGGGCGGTGTCGGGGGCCGCCTCCGCCGCACTGCACCTGCTGGAGCGCGGCTTCACGGTGCGCCTGCTGACCGACACCGGCGGCCTCCTGACGGGGCCCGGCGGCCCGGACGGGCACGCCGTGCCGGCCGAGGCGGCCGGGCTGCTGCTGGACGCCCTGGCCGTGCTGGACCACTCCGAGGGGACGGACCTGTCCCCGGCGTACGACGCGCTGCGCGACGGCTCGGGCGAGGGGCTGCTGATCGCCTTCCTCGGCGAGCTGGACGAGCGGCAGGCGGCGGTGGCCGCCCGGATGCGGCCGCGCGGCGGCACGGCCGTCGCCTTCGTCCTGGACGCGGACGCGTGGGCGGGCCGCGGTGCGGCGGCCGGGGCGGGGCTGCGGCTGCTGCGTGAGGCCGGGTGGACGGCGCTGGCCGTGGGCCCCGGCGTCACGCTGCCCGCCCTGTGGCGGCTGGCGGGCGCGCCGGGGGTCCGGGAGGACGCGGCCGCCACGGGCGCGGCGGGTGGCAGGACGGGCACAGCGATGGGGGGCCTGGCATGAACGGGCGGGTATGGCCGGCGGTGTGCGGCGCGCTGGCGACGCTCGGGGCGGCCTGCGCGATGCTGCCGCTGGTCGACCGGACCAGCTGGATCCTGCAGGCCGCGCTGCTGCTGACGGTCCAGAGCGCCGTCGGCGTGGTGGCGCGCCGGGTGCCGCTGGCCGCGCCCCTGACCATCGCGCTGCAGGCGGTGACCTCGCTGCTGCTGCTGACCGTGGTCTTCGCCCGCGAGCAGGCCGTCGCCGGGGTGCTCCCGGGACCGGACGTCCTCCAGCACTTCGACCATCTGCTGCGCGAGAGCCTGGACGACATCGGGCGGTACGCCATCCCGGCGCCGGCGACCGTGGCCCTCAGGCTGCTGCTGGTCGGCGGGGTGCTGCTGGTCGGCCTGGTCGTGGACGCGCTGGCGGTCACGTACGGCGGCGCGGCCCCGGCGGGCCTGCCGCTGCTCGCGCTGTACTCGATCGGCGCCGGGCTGGCCAAGGGCGGCTCGGACTGGCTGTTGTTCCTGCCGGCCGCGGCCGGCTATCTCCTGCTGCTCCTGGCCGAGGGCCGTGAGCGGCTCTCGCGCTGGGGCCGCGTCTTCGGCGGGCAGCCGCCCTCCGCGGACGGCCCGGCCGCGATCGGGGCGGGCCGCGGGCCGAGCCCCGTCCGCACGGGCCACCGCATCGGCGCGCTGGTGCTCGGCATCGCGCTGGTGGCGCCGGCGGTGCTGCCGTCGATCGGCGGCGGGCTGCTGCAGCCGCGCGGCCGGGGCGACGGACCCGGCGGCTCCGGCGGCACCATCTCGGCGGTCAATCCCCTGGTGTCGCTGCAGAACAGCCTCAACCAGCCGGAGAACCGCGAGGTCCTGCGCTATCGCGTCGCCCCTCCGGGGGGTCAGGACCTGTATCTGCGGATCGTCTCCCTCGACCGGTTCGACGGGGCGTCATGGCGGGCCTCGGAGCGGCGGATCACCAATGTGCCGATGCCGATGCTGCCGGCGCCCACCGGGCTGGCCCCGGAGGTGCGGGCGGACCCGGTCGGGATGTCCGTCGCGGCCGCCGACGGCTACGCCCAGAACTACCTGCCGATGCCCTATCCCGCCCAGAGCGTCGACAGGCTCACGGGCCAGTGGCGCTACGAGCCCGAGGGCCGCACCCTGGTCGGCGACCACGGCCAGACCACCCGGGGCCTGCGCTACGAGGTCGCCGTCCTGCGGGTGCAGCCGACGGCCGCGCAGCTCGCGGCCGCCCCGGCGCCTCCCGAGGCGCTGCTGCGCGAGTACACCCAGGTCCCGGACAACGTGCCGGCGGTGGTGGCCCGGACCGCCCGCGAGGTGACCGCCGGGGCGGCCAACGCCTACGAGCAGGCGATCAGGCTCCAGGACTTCTTCGCCGTGGGCGGCGGCTTCCGCTACGACACCGAGGTGCGCTCGGGCAGCGGCCACGACGCCATAGCCCGCTTCCTCGAGGAGAAGCGGGGCTTCTGCGTCCACTTCTCCTTCTCCATGGCGGCCATGGCCCGGACGCTGGGCATTCCCGCCCGGGTGGCGGTCGGCTTCACGCCGGGCAGCCCGCAGGCGGACGGGTCGATGTCGGTGGGGTCGAAGGACGCGCACGCCTGGCCCGAGCTGTACTTCGAAGGCGCCGGGTGGACGCGGTTCGAGCCCACCCCGAGCCGGGGCACCCAGCCCGAGTACACGGTCGCCCAGGCGCCCACCGCGCCCGACCCCGGCGCCCCGGTGCCGGCGCCGAGCCGCCGGACCGTCCCGTCGGCGGCGCCCTCGGTGGATCCGGCGTGCCCGCCGGAGCAGAGGAAACTCGCCGGCTGCCCCGGGCCCGCCTCCCGGGCGAGTGCCGCGGAGACCGGCGGGAGCACCTCCCCGCTCACGGTCGCGGGCTTCGCGCTGGCCTGCCTGGCGGCGCTGGCGCTGCCCCTGCTGCCGATGCTGTGGCGGATACGGACCCGGGCCCGGCGGCTGGGCGGGGCGCGCTCCCCCGGCGAGCCGGCGGCCCGCACGCTGGCCGCCTGGCGCGAGCTGACCGACTCCGCCTGGGACTACGGCATTCCGCCCGACGACTCCCGCACCCCCAGGATGGCCGCCGACCGGATCGTGGTGACGGCCCGCCTGGAGGGCCCCGCGGCCGAGGCCGCCGGGCGGGTGGCCACGGCGGTGGAGCGGACGCTGTACGCCCCCGGCCCGAGCCCGGCCGAGGGGCTGGCCGGCGACGTCGAGCTCGTACGGGCCGGCCTGCACGCCTCGGCCGCTCCCCGGGCCCGGCTGCGGGCCCGGCTGGCGCCGCGCAGCGCCGTCCGTATCGTGCGGGCCGCCGCCCGCCGCCGCTCGGCGGCCGGCGCCGCGCTGCGCTCCGGGCCCGTGGGCCGGGCCTGGCGCCGGGTCGGGGCCGCGCTGCGCGGGATCGCCGCGGGGCTCAGGACCGGGCGACGGGGCTGAGGCGTCCCGCACCCGCCGGGCGGGCGCGGGAACGGCGGCCCCGGACAGGCGGCGGGCGGGTCCGGGAAGGCGGTCGAAGGCGAGGGAAGGCGAGGGAAGGCGACCGAAGACGGCGGAAAAGCCCACGGGGTCCAGGATCGTGTCCTGGCCCCCGTGGGCTCGGTCCTTGAGGCTCGACTGCCGGGCTCAGTGGCCCTGTTCGTCGCGGCGGCGCTGCCAGCGCTGCTCGATCCGGTCCATCATTCCGCGTCGCCGGACGGCCTGCCGTCGCGGCATGCCCGGTCCGGCGTTCCGCTGCGCGCCGGGCCTGGGCGCCTTGCGCCACCCCGTCACCGCGAGCACGGCGCAGCTCAGCATGACGAGGAAGCCCACGACGCTGATCCAGATCCGCTGGGCGACCATTCCGGCCATGAGGAGCGCGATGCCCACCAGAAAACCCGCGACCGCCTGGTAGACCCGTCGCCGGGTGTACGTGCGCAGGCCGCTGCCCTCGAGCGCTGTCGCGAACTTGGGATCTTCGGCGTACAGCGCTCGCTCCATCTGCTCGAGCATGCGCTGCTCGTGCTCCGAGAGCGGCACGGAGTCCTCCTACTCGTCGGTCGCGGGGGGCGACCGGGTGCGACCCTTTCAGGATAGGCAGGGAATCGCCCCCGTGAAACCCGCCCCTCTGCGCCAATTCGGCCACCGGCCCCGGTGTGGCGATCGATGCCGTCGGGACGTACATTCCCTGCTCGCCGATCCGCCATGCCGGACGGTGTCCCCCGATCATACGGGGCGAACGGGCCGACGGGGCGGCCCGTGTGCGCCCGCGCGCGATCAGCCCCGCTCGGCCAGGACGTGCAGCTGAGTGGCCACGGAGTGGAAGGCGGGCAGCTCGGCCGCGGCGGCCTCGAGGCGCAGGAGCGCGTCCATGGCGCCGGGCTCGGCGTCGACGAGCACGCCGGGCACCAGGTCGGCGAAGACGCGCACGCCGTGCACCGCCGAGACCTCGAGCCCGGCGTCGGCGACCAGGCCGGAGAGCTGGTCGGCGGTGAACCGGCGGGCGAGGGCGTCTCCCGCTCCCCACTGGCCCGCGGGGTCGGTGAGCGCCTGGTGGGCCTCGGTGAAGTGCCCGGCCAGGGCGCGGGCGAGCACGGCGCCGCCGGTCCCGGCGGCGAGCAGGCTGAGGGTGCCGGCGGGGCGCAGCGCGGCGACGGCGTTGCGCACGCTCTCGGCGGGGTCCTCGACGTACTCCAGCACGCCGTGGCACAGCACGAGGTCGTAGCCGCCGCGCTCGGCGACGTCGAAGAGGCCGTGGGCGTCGCCCTGGACACCGTGGACGAGGTCGGCGACGCCGGCCTCGGCGGCCCGGCGCTCGAGGGCGAAGAGGGCGTTGGGGCTGGGGTCGACGACGGTGACGCGGTGGCCGAGCCGGGCGAGGGGGACGGCGAACTTGCCGGAGCCGCCACCGGTGTCGAGGACCTCCAGGGCATCCCGGCCGGCGGCCTTGACCCGGCGGTCCAGGGCGTCCCGCAGGACCTCCCAGACCACGGCGGTACGGAGGGACGCCCGGGGGCGAAGGGGGTCTGACACGGCGGACGGCTCCTCGGCGGCGGCAGAACGGCTCTTCTCCGGCGACCTTCGCCGGCGGCCCCAGCCTAATGGGCTTTACCGGGGCGGGGTTGACGGGCGGGGCCCGGGGTCCGCCATACTTTTTGCACTGACCGGTCAGTGCAAGTTGTTGGAGGTCGCATGGACGACACCCCGCACGGAGCCGCGATCACGGCCGAGGACTTCGGCCTCGAGGGCCCTCGGGGCTGGGTCTTCCGCGGTGTGGACGTGAGAGCGGAGCCCGGCTCGCTCGTCGCCGTCACGGGCCCGTCCGGCTCGGGCCGCACCTGTCTTCTGCTCGCGCTGACCGGCCGCATGCGTCCTTCCTCGGGCACGGCCGCGGTCGCGGGCCTGCCGCTGCCCCGGAGGATGTCCGCCGTCCGCGCCCTGAGCGCGCTCGCGCACGTCCCCGGCGTCACCGAACTCGACCCCGCCCTGACCGTCGCCGAGCACCTGCGGGAACGGGCCCTGCTGCGGCGGCGGTTCGGCGGCCCGCTGCTCGGCCCGCTCCGCCGGGGCGCCCGCGCGCGGGAGGAACGCGCGCAGGCCGAGGCGGCGCTCGCCGCCGCCGGCCTCGAGGTGCCGGCCCTGCCCAGGGGCGCCGCCACGGCCGTCCGCGACCTCGGCCGGGTGGAGGCGCTGCGGCTCTCGCTCGCCCTCGCGCTCGTGGGCCGGCCGCGGCTGATCGCCGTGGACGACGCCGACCTCAAGCTCTCCCCCGCCGAACGCGAGGAGGTGTGGGCCCTGTTGCGCTCGCTCGCCGCCGCGGGTCCGACCGTGCTCGCGGTGTGCGGCGAACCTCCCGAGGGGGCGATCGTCGTCCCGGCCCGCGACCACGAGAAGCACGAGAAGCGAGAAAAGCGAGAGAAAGGGGCCTCCGGTGCGCTCGCCGAAACTGGCCGCGCTTGAACTCCGGCGCTTCGGCAGGGGCCGTCTCCCCCGGGCCGCGCTCGTCGCGCTCCTGCTGCTGCCGCTGCTCTACGGCGCCCTGTACCTGTGGTCGTTCTGGGATCCCTACGGGCGCCTGGACAAGGTGCCCGTCGCCCTGGTCAACGCCGACCGGGGCGCCACCGTGGACGGCCACCGGCTCACGGCGGGCGACTCGATCGCGGCGGGCCTGCGGGACAGCTCGTCGTTCCGGTGGCACGAGACGGGCGCCGACGAGGCCCGCGCGGGCGTCGAGCGGGGCAGGTACTACCTCTCGCTGACCATCCCCGCCGACTTCAGCGAGCGCGTCGCCTCCGCCTCCGGCGACTCCCCGGCGGCCGGCGCGCTCGAGGTCCGTACGAACGACGCCAACAACTACATCGTCGGCCAGATCTCCCGCACGGTCTTCTCCGAGGTCCGCGCGGCCGCGTCCCGCAAGGCCTCCCGCTCGTTCTACGACAAGATCTTCGTCTCCTTCTCCGAGCTCCACGGGAAGACCGGCGAGGCCGCCGAGGGCGCCGGCCGGCTGGAGGACGGCATCGACAAGGCGGGCAAGGGCGCCGGCGACCTCAAGGACGGGCTGAACCGGGCGAAACGCGGCAGCGGCACCCTCGAGGACGGCGTCGGCGAACTCCACACCGGCGCGGGCACCCTCGATACGGCCTCCCGCGAACTGACCACCGGCGCGGGGAAGGTCGCGGCCGGCACCCAGAAGCTGGCGGACAAGGTCAACGCCGCGGCCCGCGACGAAGGCACCTTCGTCAAGGGGCACGCCAAGGAGATCGGCACGACCGCCCGCTTCGTCGCCGAGCAGGCGAAGCTGCTGCGCGAACACCTGGACGACCTGCCGTCCGCCGCCACCACCGCGGCGCTCTCCGAGGCCGCCCGCAAGAGCGCGGCCGCGCTGTCCGCGGCATACGCCGGGCAGTGCCCGCCCCAGGGGGCCGCCGCGTACTGCCCCGAGCTGAAGAAGGCCGTCTTCGCCGCCCGCCAGTCCGCCGCCGGCGCGGCGAAGCTCGACACGCTCGTACAGAACAAGAACGGCGAACTCGACCGGCTCCCCGGCGAGCTGGACTCCCTGCGCACCTACGCGCTGCGGCTGGCCAAGGAGGCCCCGAACCTGGCGCGGGACATCGACGGCGCGGTGCGCGACGTCAACACCCTCAACCAGGGCGCCCACAAGGTCGCCGACGGCGCCGGCCGGATCCACACCGGCGCGGGACAGCTGAACCGGGGCCTGGGAACCGCCGAGAAGGGCGCCACCGAGCTCGACGGCGGCATCGGGAAGCTGCGCGAGGGCGCGGGCACGCTCCGGAGCGGCATGGTGAAGCTGTCCGACGGCTCCTCCCGGCTCGCCGGAGGACTGCGCGACGGCGCCGCCCGGATACCCGACTACGGCAAGAAGGACCGCGACGCCCACACCGAGATGATGGCCGACCCCGTGCGGCTGGCCGGCGGGGCGCTGCACAAGGCGCCCAACTACGGCACCGGTTTCGCCCCGTATTTCATCCCGCTGTCGCTGTGGGTCGGCGCCATGGTCGCCTACATGCTGATCCCGCCCCTCAACCGGCGGGCCCTGGCGGCCGGTGCCGGCGCCTGGCGGATCGCCCTGGCCGGCTGGCTGCCGGTGGTCGCCGTCGGCGTGCTGCAGGCGGGCGCGCTGCTGGCCGTCCTGCACTGGGGGCTGGGGCTGCGAACGGCCCACGCCACCGGCACCGTCGCCTTCCTCGCCCTGGTCACGGCGTGCTTCGCCGCCATCGTGCAGTGGCTGGGCGCCCGCTTCGGCCCGGCCGGCCGCATCCTCGTCCTCGCCCTGCTGATGCTCCAGCTGACCTCGGCCGGCGGCACCTATCCCGTCCAGACCAGCCCCGGCTTCTTCAACGCCGTCCACCCCTTCCTGCCGATGAGTTACGTGGTCGAGGGGCTGCGCCACCTGATCACCGGCGGCGGGCTCGGGCCGGTGTGGCGGGCGTGCGCGGTCCTGGCGGCGTTCACCGCCTGCGCCCTCGCGCTGACCGCCTGGTCCGCGCGCGGCAAGCAGGTGTGGTCCGTGAGCCGGCTGCACCCGGAGCTGAGTCTGTGAGCGCGGACACCGCGCGTACAGGGAGAATCACTCCCATGGACAGCAGCAGTACACGCCGCCGGAACACCCGGCGCAGGCTCTTCGAGGCGGCGGTCACCCTCATCGCCGAGCAGGGCTTCTCCTCCACGACGGTGGACGAGATCGCCGAGCGCGCCGGAGTGGCGAAGGGCACGGTCTACTACAACTTCGCCAGCAAGACCGTGCTCTTCGAGGAGCTGCTGCGGCACGGCATCGAGCTGCTGACGGACTCCCTGCAGGCGGCCGCCGACGAGAGCGCCGAGCGCGGGGGCAGCCGGGTCGACGCGCTCGACGCGATGATCCGGGCCGGACTCGACTTCATCACGCGCTACCCGGCGCTCATGCAGCTCTACGTCGCCGAGCTGTGGCGCACCAACCGGGCCTGGCAGTCGACGCTGATGCAGGTCCGCTCCCGCGCGATAGCGGTGATCGAGTCGGTGCTGCGCGAGGCGGTCGCCGAGGGCGAGCTGAGCGACGAGATCGATGTGCCGCTGACGGCGTCCGCGCTGTTCGGGATGGTGCTGGTGGCGGCGCTGGACTGGCAGTCGTTCCAGCCGGAGCGGTCGATCGACGAGGTGCACTCGGCGCTGTCGCGGCTGCTGCAGGGGCGGGTGGGCGGCGGCCGCTGACCGGCGCGCACGGCGGGCGTCCGCCGTCCCGGTGCGGACCGATCCCCCTCGATCCGCACCGGGGCAGCGTTCCCCGTAACTCCCCAGAGCCCCCGTGGGGCTCCTGTTCCCCCGTACGGCAGGGCCGCCGCGCCGTTCCGCCGCCCCGTGTCGGCGGTGCCGGCCCGGGCGTCCCTTCCGTGCCCCCTACTCTCCCCGGTGGGAGGGGTCCGGCCCATCCGCGCGCGTACTCATCCGTGCGCCTAGGTACGCGTACTCATCACCTGAGCCCCCGGCACCGGTGCGGACGGGTGCGGGGCCGCGTTGCGGGCCGGGCCGCCGGGTGCCGATACAGTCGGCGCATGGCACGGATTGCGGTGATCGGCGCCGGGATGGGCGCGATGGCGGCCGCCGCCCGGCTGGCCGTCGCGGGCCACCGGGTGGCGGTGTACGAACAGGGACGAACGCACGGAGGCGGCGTCGGGCGGCTGGCACGGGAGGGGTTCGTCTTCGACACCGGCCCCGGGCTGCTGCACCTTCCCGCCGTCTACCGCGACCTGTTCGTCAAGACCGGCAAGGAGTCGCTGGAGCAGTGCCTGGAGCTGGTCCAGGTGGATCCGGCGAGCCGGCACGTCTTCCCCGACGGCACCGACGTCTCGCTGCCCAACGCCTCGCGGGCCGGCGTCGTCGCCGCCCTGGACGCGGCGGTGGGCCCGGGCGCGGGCGAGCGCTGGAGCGATCTGGTCAACCGGGCGCGCGAGGTCTGGGACGCCACGCGGCGTCCGCTGCTGGAGGAGCCGCTGCGCGCGGAGACCGCCGGGGCCCTGGGCGGCGACCCGTACCCGGCGGTGCGCCGGCGCGGGCTCTTCCGCCGGGCGGCGCCCGCCACCCTGGCGGCCGTGGCCGAGCGGGAGTTGAAGGACCCCCGCCTCGTCGCCCTGCTCGAGAGCCACGCCCTGGCGTACGGCCTCGATCCGCGCCGCGCCCCCGCGAGCGCGACCGTGCTGCCGTACATGGAGCAGACCTTCGGCAGCTGGTACGTGCGCGGCGGCCTGCGCGGGCTGGCGGACGCCCTGTACGAGCGGTGCCTGGCGCGGCGCGTGGAGTTCTTCTTCGGCGCCGAGGTCGTGGGACTGGTGGAGAAGGACGGCCGGGCGGCCGGGGTGCGGCTGGCCGACGGCGGCGTCGCCGAGGCCGACATGGTGGTGGCCGCGGTCGCGCCCGGCCGGCTGGCGGCCATCGCGCCGGGCGTGGAGGGGCGGCCGTCCGCGGCCCCCGTCGCGCCGGCCGGCAGGTTCGGCGTGTTCCTGGCGCTCTCCGGCGCCCGGCCGGAGGGCACCGCGCACCGCACGGTGGTCCACGCGGCCGGCCGCGGCGCCGAGTTGGACGCCGTCTTCGGCGAGCGCGGCGGGTCCGGCCACGGGCCGACGGTGACGGTGCTGCGGCCGGACGACCCCACGACGCGCCCCGGGGACGACCACGAGGCGGTGACGCTCACCGCGACGGTCGCCCCGCACGGCCGGGTGGACTGGTCGGCGCCCGGGGTGTCCGCCGGCTTCGCCGAGCGGGTGATCCGGGCGGCCGAGGCCGCCGTGCCGGACCTGCGGAAGCGGCTGATGTGGCACGAGGTGCGCACGCCGGCCGACACCCGGGCGGCGACCGGGGCCGAGGGCGGGGGCGTGCCCGCGCCGGCCCTGGCCGGAGCGGAGGGGGCGTTCCTGCATCCCGGCAACGTCACCGGCCTGCCCGGCCTGTATCTGGCGGGCGGCTTCGCCCACCCCGGCGGCGGGCTGGCGCACGCGGGCATGTCCGGCGCGCTGGTCGCCGGGCTGATCGTGGACGGCGCCGACTGGCGCGGCTCGCAGTAGGCCGCCGCGCCGGGCGTCAGTAGCGGTAGTGCTGCTGCTCGTCGTAGCCGTGGCCGGGCGCCTGCTGCGGCGGGTACTGCTGCTGCCCGGGCTGGCCGGAGGGCGGGGTGTCGTTGTCGCGCTGCTGCGGCACCCAGACGCCGCCGGGCGGGGTGTCGAAGTCGTACTGCGGCGTGTACACCCCGGCGGCGGGGGTTCCGCCGCCGTACTGCTGCTGTTGCTGCTGCTGGTACGGCTGCTGCTGCCCGTACACGTCGTACTGCTCGTAGGACTGCGGGCGGTTGCCGATGTACGGGTCGGAGTACGAGGCGTACTGCCCCTGGCCGTAGTCGTACTGGCCGGCGTAGCCGCCCTGGTCCGGGGCGCCGGAGGCGGCCTGGTTGCCGTAGCCGTCCTGGTTGCCGTAACCGTCCGTGTGCCCGAAGACGTTGTCGTCGGCGCCGGCGGGGTCGTAGCCGGGGTGCGGCTGCTCGGCCGTGGGCTGCTGGGGCACGGTGGGCATGAGCTCGGTGGCGGCGGCGTCCAGACCGGGGGCGGGCGGGGGCGCGTCGGGGCCGGAGGACGGGCCGGTGGCCTCGGGAGCGGCGGACGGTGCGGCGGGGCGGGGCGCTCGCCCTGCGGCGGCGCCCGGACCCGGCCCGGCTCTCGGTCGCGGCTCTGCCCCTGCCCTTGCCCCTGCCCCTCGGCGCGTTCTTGCCCTTCGGCGCGCTCTCGGGGCCGCCGTCCTCCTCCTTGCGGCGCAGGGCCCAGCCCATGGAGAAGCCACGACGGAACGAGAGGGTCACGAAGGTCTGGCCGACGCCGAAGGCGAGGGCGCCCACGACGATGACCGCCACGGACGGTAGGGCGACTCCGGCGACGACGCCGAGAAAGCCGACGAAGGCGAGGAGCCGCCAGCGCAGCCGCGCCTTGTACTGCAGCAGCACCTCGCCGAGCAGCCAGAGCGCGACGATGCCGAACGCGATGTAGAGGACCGTCCAGCCCATTAACGCCCCTCTCGTGCGGCCGCCCGTCCGCCGGCCGACCGTGTCAGGACCGCTGGTGCAGCCCCAGGTTCTCGTAGATTTCCAACGTGGCCGTTGAGTGGTTCAGGGTAATGAAGTGCAACCCGGGGATCTCCTCGGCCATCAACCGGGCACACAGGTCCGTCGCGTACTCGATTCCGATCGAGCGTACAGCGGCCGCGTCGTCCTTCACCGCGAGGATCCGCTCCGCGAGGTCCGGCGGGAAGGCCGCGTTACTGAGCTGCGCGAATCGTTCGATCTGGCGCACGTTGGTGACCGGCATGATTTCCGGAATGATCGGAGTTTGGCAACCCGCTGCCGCTACCCGATCGCGGAGCCGGAGATAGTCCTCGGGATAGAAGAACATCTGGGTGATGGCGAAATCGGCGCCCGCCCGGCATTTGTCGACGAAGTGACCGATGTCGGTCTCCCAGTCGGTGGAGCGCGGGTGCATCTCGGGGAAGGCCGCGACGCCCACGCAGAAGTCGCCCGACTCCTTGATGAGCCGCACCAGGTCCGCGGCGTAGCGCACGCCGTCGGGGTGGCGCACCCACTCGCCCATGGGGTCGCCGGGCGGGTCGCCGCGCAGGGCGAGCATGTTGCGGATGCCCACGTCGGCGTACTGGCCGATGATGTTGCGCAGCTCGGCCACGGAGTGGTCGACCGCCGTGAGGTGGGCCACCGGGGTCAGCGTGGTGTCGGTCGCGATGCGCTCCGTCGCCCGGACGGTGCCCTCACGGGAGGAGCCGCCGGCGCCGTAGGTGACCGAGACGAAGGTCGGTCCGACGGCCTCGATCCGGCGGATGGCATTCCACAGCGTCCGCTCGCCCTTCGCCGTCCTCGGGGCGGCGAACTCGAAGGAGTACGACCGCTCGCCTGAGGCGAGCAGCTCCCGCACGGTGCGCGCGTGGTCTGTCCTGGTGGAGGCAGTGCCAAGGGCCATACCGGCAAGTTAACCAGCGGGTCCGTGGACCCCCCAACCGAATAGGCGAAATGTCCCGTTCGCCGGGCGACTGTCCACCGACCGTCCCACTCCTTGGACGCCGGGCGTCTCACGAGGAGCCGGACGGCTATGCCCTTACCCCTCGTGGGCGCGTATCCGCTTCGCCAGCCGTGCGGCGGCGGCGGCCGGGTCGTCGGCCTCGGTGATGGCGCGCACCACCACGATCCGCCGGGCACCGGCGGCGAGCACCTCGTCGACGTTGCCCTCGTCGATCCCGCCGATGGCGAACCAGGGTCGTACGGGCTCGAGCGCGGCGGCGTAGCGCACCAGGTCAAGGCCCGGGGCGTGGCGGCCGGGCTTGGTGGGGGTCGGCCAGCAGGGGCCGGTGCAGAAATAGTCCACGCCGGGCTCGGCGACGGCGGCGTCGACCTCGGCCTCGGCGTGCGTGGAGCGGCCGATCAGCACGTCCTCGCCGAGGATCGCGCGGGCGGCGGGCACCGGAAGGTCGCCCTGGCCCAGGTGGAGCACGTCGGAGCCGATGGCGTGCGCGACGTCGGCGCGGTCGTTGACCGCCAGGAGCCGGCCGTGGCGGCGGGCGGCCTCGGCGAACACGGCGAGGTGCTCCAGCTCCTCGCCCGCCTCCATGCCCTTGTCGCGCAGCTGCACGATGTCCACTCCGGAGGAGAGCACCGCGTCGAGGAACTGCGGCAGGTCGCCCTGGCGCCTGCGCGCGTCGGTGCACAGGTACAGCCGGGCGTCGGCGAGCCGCTCGCGCGCGGTGACGGACATTCGGGTGTCTCCCCCCGGGTCGGCGGTGTACGGGCCGGGGCTGCCGGACCCGTACACCGGACGGTCTTTCTCTCTACCCCTCCGCGGTCGGAAGGCTCAGACGGCGAGCGCCTGGGCGCGGCGCTTCACCTCCGTGCCGCGATTCTCGCGCAGCGCCTGCGCGGGGGTGCCGGGCAGGGTCGGGTCGGGGGTGAAGAGCCACTCCAGCATCTCCTGGTCGCTGAAGCCGTCGTCCCGCAGCAGCGTCAAGGTCCCGGCCAGGCCCTTGACCACCTTGCCCTCGCCGATGAACTCGGCGGGCACCATGAGCACTCGGTTCTCGCCACGGCGCACGGCGATCAGCTGGCCTTCCTTGACCAGCTGCCGGACGCGCGTCACCTCGACATCGAGCATTTCGGCGATGTCGGGGAGGTTGAGCCAGGCGGGGACGAGAGCATCGATCTTTGCGTCAATCTCGGTCACAGGGACAAGCCTGCCATCCGGGACTGACAGTCGGTAGCCGGGTTGACCCGAGCCGGTCCCCGAACCGGCCCGGAGGTCACCCCACCGGCCCCTCGGAGCACCGCGGATCAGAGCACCGCGGACTTCAGCGGGACGGACGCGTCGGCGGCCTTCGACCGGTCCAGCACCGCCCCCTGCTCGATGAGCTTGCGGCCCTGCGCCAGGTCGCGCGGGCGCCCCACGGCCAGCAGCGCCACCAGGACGCCCGCCCGCAGCCAGCACACCGTCCAGGCGGCGCCGGCCGGGTCGCCGCGCCGGACGAGCTCGTCGGCGCGCGCGTGGTGCCCGGCGTACTGCACGAACCGCCCGAACTGCTCGGACCAGAAGTACGGCACCGGGTCGTACACCGGCCCCTCGGCCGGGCCGTGGACGATGTTCCCGGCGACGGTCCGGGGGCCCTGCAGGGCGTTGTCCCAGTGGTGGACCAGCAGCCGCTCGCCGTAGCGGGCGGAGGGGAAGGAGGCGCAGTCGCCGACGGCGTAGACGTCCGGCAGCGAGGTGTGCAGCCGGTCGTCGGCGGCGATGGAGCGGTCCTCCGCGAGCTCGATGCCGGAACCGGCCAGCCAGGCCGTCGCGGGACGGGCCCCGATGCCGACGACCACCGCGCCGGCCGGCAGGCGGGTGCCGTCGTCGAGGACGACCGCGCCCTCCTCCACCGCCGCCACCCGCGCGCCGGTCACGAGGCGGGCTCCGCTGTGGGCGTACCACTCGGCCATGTGGGTGGCGACCTCGGGCGGCATGGCGTCCGCCAGCGGCCGGTCCGCGGCCTCGACCACGGTCACCCGGCAGCCCGCCTCGAGCGCGGCGGTCGCGAACTCGGCGCCGATCCAGCCGGCCCCGACCGCGACGACGTCGCGCTGCCCGGCGAGCACCGGGCGCAGCCCCTCGACGTCGTCGAGGGTCCGCAGCACGTGGACGCCGGGCACGCCCTCGCTGCCGGGCAGGGTGATGGGCTCGGCGCCGGTGGCGACGACCAGCACGTCGTAGGGCACCGGCCCCCGCGCGGTCTCCAGCACATGCTCGTCCGCCCGCAGGCCGGTGGCCTCCCGTCCCAGCTCGAGGTCGATGCCGAGCGAGGCGAAGTCCACCTCGAAGGCGGATCCCTCGGCCTTGCCGAGGAGCACGGCCTTGGACAGCGGGGGCGGTCGTAGGGCGGGTGGGGCTCGGCGCCCAGCAGGGAGATCGCGCCCTTCCAGCCCTGCTCACGCAGGGCGACGGCGGTCTGCACCCCGGCCATGCCCGCGCCGACGATGACGACGCGCCGGTCACTGGAGGTGTTCGTCTGCTCGCTCACACGATCAACTGTAGGACGGCGACCTGCGTCCGTCGGAGCAACCGGTGACGAGACCTCTGACACAGCGTCACGATGTTTGGGGGTCCGATCACCACGAACCACGCGTGGGCCGCCCTTCCGGCCCCTCCTCGGCGCGTACTACTGTGGCCGCTGCAAGCACTCGCGGGAGCCCGGACGCACCGGGCTGAGAGGGAGGCTGGACGGCCTCCGACCGTACGAACCTGATCCGGGTCATGCCGGCGAAGGGAGGGGCTGGAAGCCCATGCACGCGCGGCACACCCGTGACGTTCTGGTCATCGGCGGCGGCGTCATCGGCCTGGTCACGGCCTGGCGCGCCGCCCAGCGCGGTCTGCGCGTGGCGGTCGCCGACCCGGCGCCCGGCCAGGGCGCGGCCCAGGTGGCGGCCGGAATGCTGGCCGCCGTCACCGAACTGCACTACGGCGAGCAGACGCTGCTCGCCCTCAACCTCGCCTCCGCGCGGCGCTATCCGGCGTTCACGGCCGAGCTGGAGGAGGCCAGCGGCGTGGAGACCGGCTACCGCGCCTGCGGCACCCTCGCCGTCGCCCTCGACGCCGACGACCGGGCCCATCTGCGCGAGCTGCACGCGCTGCAGCTGCGCTCCGGGCTGGACGCGCAGTGGCTGTCGGGGCGCGAATGCCGCCGCCTGGAGCCGATGCTGGCGCCCGGCGTGCGCGGCGGGCTGCGGGTGGACGGCGACCACCAGACCGACCCCCGGCGCCTGTCCCGGGCCCTGCTGACGGCCTGTGAGCGGGCCGGGGTGGTCTTCCACCGCCACGAGGCCGTACGGGCGCTGCTGGCCGGCGGCCGCGCGGTGGGCGCCGAGCTCGCCGACGGCACCCTGCTGGCCGCCGGCCAGACCGTGCTGGCGGCGGGCAGCCTCAGCGGTCGCCTGGCGGGGCTGCCCGAGGACGTGTTGCCCCCGGTCCGCCCGGTCAAGGGCCAGGTCCTGCGGCTGCGCGTGCCGGACGCCTACCGGCCCTTCCTCTCCCGCACCGTACGGGCGGTGGTGCGCGGCTGCCCGGTCTACCTGGTGCCGCGCGAGAACGGCGAGCTGGTCGTCGGCGCCACCAGCGAGGAGCTCGGCTGGGACACCACCGTCACCGCCGGCGGCGTCTACGAGCTGCTGCGCGACGCCCACGAGCTCATGCCCGGCATCACCGAGCTGCCGCTGGTGGAGACCCGCGCGGGGCTGCGGCCCGGCTCCCCCGACAACGCCCCGCTGCTCGGCCCCACCGCCCTGCCCGGGCTGCTCGCGGCCACCGGCCACTACCGCAACGGCGTGCTGCTCACCCCGGTCACCGGCGACGTGATGGCCGAGGTGCTGACCACCGGGCGGCTGCCCGAGGAGGCCCGCCCCTTCTCCCCCCGACGCTTCACCCACGCATTCCAGGAGCAGCCCGCATGACCGGCAGCGACGTCATCACCCACAGCATCAGCGTCAACGGCGAGCACCGCGACGTCCCCGCCGGGACGACCCTCGACGGGCTCGTGGCGAGTCTCACCACCGCGCACGGCGGAGTCGCCGCCGCGGTCAACGAGGCCGTCGTCCCCCGCGGCCAGTGGCCGCTCACCCCGCTCGCCGCCGGCGACCGGGTCGAGGTCCTCACCGCCGTCCAGGGAGGCTGATCAGCACAGATGGCCGACGACCTGCTCACCATCGCGGACACCCCCTTCACCTCCCGGCTGATCATGGGCACGGGCGGCGCCCCCAGCCTCGACGTGCTCGAGCGCGCCCTGATCGCCTCCGGCACCGAGCTGACCACGGTCGCCATGCGCCGCCTCGACGCGACCGTGCGCGGCTCCGTGCTGTCGGTCCTGGAGAAGCACGGCATCCGGGTGCTGCCGAACACCGCGGGCTGCTTCACCGCCGGCGAGGCGGTCCTCACCGCCCGGCTGGCCCGTGAGGCGCTCGGCACGGACTGGGTCAAGCTCGAGGTGATCGCCGACGAGCGCACCCTGCTGCCCGACCCGATCGAGCTGCTGGACGCCGCCGAGATCCTCGTCGACGACGGCTTCACCGTGCTGCCGTACACCAACGACGACCCGGTGCTGGCCCGCAAGCTCGAGGACGTGGGCTGCGCGGCCATCATGCCGCTGGGCGCGCCCATCGGCTCGGGCCTGGGCATCCGCAATCCGCACAACTTCCAGCTGATCACCGAGCGGGCCGAGGTGCCGGTGATCCTGGACGCCGGGGCGGGCACCGCCTCGGACGCGGCGCTCGCCATGGAGCTGGGCTGCGCCGCGGTGATGCTGGCCTCGGCCGTCACCCGGGCGCAGGAGCCGGTGCTGATGGCGGAGGCGATGCGGCACGCGGTGGAGGCCGGGCGCCTGGCCCACCGGGCCGGGCGGATCCCGCGCCGCCACTTCGCGGAGGCGTCGTCGCCGGTGGAGGGCATGGCGCGGCTCGACCCGGAGCGTCCGGCGTTCTGACCGGAGCGTTCGGCGTTCCGATGAGCCTTCCGACCAGCCGTTCCTGTCACTGTTCGGCTATAGAACGAGCGAGCGGGGCGCACGCCGTCCAGGTCGCGCCTCGCGACTCGTAGACTCGTGTGCCGTGGATACGACCCTGCCGGACCCCCTCGTCGATCACCTGCTCGACGGCCGATACCGCGTCGAGGCGCGGGTCGCCGTGGGCGGCATGGCCACGGTCTACCGGGCCCTGGACACCCGGCTCGACCGGGTGCTCGCACTCAAGGTGATGCACCCCTCGCTCGCCGCCGACCAGGCCTTCGTGGACCGCTTCATCCGCGAGGCCAGGTCCGTGGCCCGCCTCGACCACGCCAACGTGGTCGGCGTCTTCGACCAGGGGACCGACGGCCCGTACGTCTACCTGGCGATGGAGTACGTCGCCGGCTGCACCCTGCGCGACGTGCTGCGCGACCGCGGCGCCCTGCGCCCGCGCGCGGCGCTCGACATCGCCGAGCCGATCCTGGCCGCGCTGGGCGCGGCCCATGTGGCGGGGCTGGTGCACCGCGACATGAAGCCGGAGAACGTGCTCATCGGCGACGACGGCCGGGTCAAGGTCGCCGACTTCGGTCTCGTACGGGCGGTGGACACCAACACCACCGCCAGCACCGGCTCGGTGCTGGGCACGGTCTCCTACCTCGCCCCCGAGCAGATCGAGCACGGCACGGCCGACACCCGCGCCGACGTCTACGCCTGCGGCGTCGTCCTCTACGAGATGCTCACCGGCGCCAAGCCGCACAGCGGCGGCACCGCCGCCCAGATCCTCTACCAGCACCTCCACGAGGACGTGCCGCCGCCGTCCGCCGCCGTCCCCGGCCTCGCGCCGGCGCTGGACGCGCTGGTGGCCGCCGCCACCGCCCGGGACGCCGGGCGGCGCCCGGTCGACGCGGTCGAGCTGCTGGCCATGGTCCGCGAGGCCCGCGCCGCCCTGACCGACGAGCAGCTGGACGCGGAGCCGCCGGGCGCCGCGCCCGCCGCGGAATCCGTGGGCTCCGAGGACCGTACGAGCGTCATCCCGCGCGTGGTCGTGCCCGCGCAGGGCGAGGACGAGCTCCACCACACCACCCGGCTGGAGCGCGTCACGGCTCCCTCCGCGCCGCCGGTCCAGGCCCCGCCGGCCGGGCCGCCCGGCCGGCGGGGAGCCGCGCGGCGGATGCCGCCGCGCCGCTGGATCATCGCCGCGCTGGGCGCCCTGCTGGCCGTGCTGGCCGGCACGGGCGTCTGGTACATCAACTCCGGGCAGTTCACGTCCGTACCCGGCGTCCTGGACCTCACCCAGGCCGAGGCGGAGAAGAAGCTGGACGCGGCCGGGCTCGGGGTGCGCACCGACCAGGCGTTCAGCGACACCGTCGAGCGCGGGCACGTCGTCGCCACCGACCCGAAGCCGGGCGAGCGCATCCGCAACACCGGCAAGGTGACGCTGACCGTCTCGCGCGGCCCGCAGAAGGCCGAGGTGCCCAACGTCGTCGGCATGACCCTGGACCAGGCGAAGAAGAAGATCGAGGGCCAGGGGCTGACGGTCGGCGAGATCAGCAAGCAGTTCAGCGGCGAGACGCCCAAGGGCTCGGTGCTGGCCACCGACCCCAAGCCGGGCGTGGAGCGCAGGCCGGACTCGGCGGTGGCGCTCGTCGTCAGCCAGGGCCGGCAGATCAGCGTGCCGGACGTGACCGGGCTGTCCGCCGCGGCCGCCACCTCGGCGCTGCGCGACGCGGGCCTGGACGTCAAGGTCTCGGACGACCAGGTCTTCTCCGACCGGCCCCAGGGTTCCGTGGCCCAGCAGTCCCCCGCCAAGGGGGCGCAGGCCGCCGAGGGCGACGCCGTGACCGTCACCCTCTCCAAGGGCAAGGAGATGATCGCGGTCCCCGACGTCACCGGGAAGAGCGAGGCGGAGGCCCGGAAGACCCTGACGGACGCGGGCTTCGGGGTGAAGGTGGAGCGGCCGTTCTTCTTCCCGAAGGACTCCGTCGAGAGCCAGTCGGTCCGCGGCGGCGAGCGGGCCGCCAAGGGGGACACCATCGTCATCCGCATGAAGAGCGGCATCTGAACAGGATCATGAACATCACCAGCACCGACCTTCCGCCCGGCCCCGCCCGCAACCCCGTGGGCGGCCACATCCCGGTGGCCGGCGGCCTCGCCCGGGTGGGCCTGCCCTACGCCCGGGAGATGGGCGCCGAGGCCGTACAGGTCTTCGTCGCCAACCCGCGCGGCTGGGCCACCCCGGACGGCAACCCCCGGCAGGACGAGGAGTTCAGGGCGGCCTGCGCGGACGAGGGGATCCCCGTCTTCGTCCACGCCCCCTACCTGATCAACTTCGGCTCGCACACCGAGGCGACCGTCGAGCGGTCCGTGGAGTCCCTGCGGCACTCGCTGCGCCGGGGCCGGGAGATCGGGGCGCGCGGCGTCGTGGTCCACACCGGCTCGGCGACCGGCGGCCGCCCCCGGCGCGAGGCCCTGGCCCAGGTCCACGAGCGGCTGCTGCCGCTGCTGGAGGAGCTCACCCACGACGACGACCCGCGGCTGCTGCTGGAGCCGACGGCCGGTCAGGGCGCGTCGCTGTGCTCCTGGGTGCACGACCTCGGGCCGTACTTCGACGCGCTGGAGCACCACCCCCGGCTCGGCGTCTGCCTGGACACCTGCCACGCCTTCGCGGCCGGGCACGACCTGGCGGGGCCCGGCGGGATGAAGCTGGCCCTCGACGAGCTGGTCGGCGTGGTGGGCGAGGGCCGGCTGGGGCTGATCCACGCCAACGACTCCAAGGACGTCGTGGGCGCGCACAAGGACCGGCACGAGAACATCGGATCCGGCCACATCGGCGCCGAGCCCTTCGCCGAGCTGTTCGCCCACGCGGCGACGGCCGGCGTGCCGCTGACGATCGAGACGCCCGGCGGCAAGGAGGGACACGCCGTGGACGTGGCGCGGCTGAAGGCCCTGCGCGACGGCTGACAGGCCGCCTGACCTGCCGGGGCGGGGAGCCTAGAGCTCCGGGCCCTCGCCGGGCTTCTCCTGGTAGGAGTAGCGCTGCTCGCTCCAGGGGTCGCCGATGTTGTGGTAGCCCCGCTCCTCCCAGAAGCCGCGCCGGTCGGTGGTCATGTACTCCACGCCGCGCACCCACTTGGGGCCCTTCCAGGCGTAGAGGTGCGGGACGACCAGGCGGACGGGGAAGCCGTGCTCGGCGGTGAGGAGCTCGCCGTCCTTGTGGGTGGCGAACATGGTCTTCTCGGCCGTGAAGTCGGCGAGCCGCAGGTTCGAGCTGAAGCCGTACTCGGCCCACACCATCACATGGGTGACCTCGGGCGCGGGCGGGGCCAGTTCGAGGATCGTACGGGTGGAGACCCCGCCCCATTCGGCGCCGAGCATGCTGTACTTCGTGACGCAGTGCAGGTCCGCCACGACCGTGGTGTACGGCAGCGCGGAGAACTCCTCGTGCGTCCAGCAGTGCTTGTCACCGCCCGCCGTGGCGCCGAAGACGCGGAACTCCCAGCGGTCCGGCTTGAACCTCGGCACCGGGCCGTAGTGGGTCACCGGCCATCCGCGCTGGAGCCGTTGCCCCGGGGGCAGCTGAAGATTCTCCCCTTTGCGGCTTTCGGTGTTCTTCGAGGGCCCCATGGCTCAATGGTGTCAGACCGTGGGGGGTGCTGATGACCGGGGGTTGCGTTATCTGGACAACTCCCACTAAGTGTGCACTTACTGGACGGCTCCCCGGGGCGGTGCGAGGATGCGCGCAACCTGCCATTCTGCTTGGAAGGAGCCTCTGCGATGCAGGGCGACCCCGAGGTCATCGAGTTCCTCAATGAACAGCTGACTGCCGAGCTGACCGCGATCAATCAGTACTTCCTGCACGCGAAGCTGCAGGAGCACCACGGCTGGACCAAGATCGCCTCACATACGCGCGCCGAGTCGTTCGACGAGATGCGGCACGCGGAGACCCTCACCGACCGGATCATCTTCCTGGAGGGGCTGCCCAACTACCAGCGGCTCTTCCACGTCCGGATCGGCCAGACGGTCACCGAGATGTTCCAGGCCGACCGGCAGGTCGAGGTCGAGGCCATCGACCGCCTGCGGCGCGGCGTGGAGGTCATGCGGGCCAAGGGCGACATCACCTCGGCCAACATCTTCGAGTCGATCCTCGCCGACGAGGAGGACCACATCGACTACCTGGACACCCAGCTGGAGCTGATCGAGAAGCTCGGCGAGGCGCTCTACCTCGCGCAGTTCATCGAGCAGGAGAACGGCGGGGGCGACTGACCCGCGGCCGTCGGCTCGGGGGCCGCCGGCTCAGGCGGCCGCGGCGGAGGCCGTCAGGAGCGCCGCATCGGCGCCCAGCACGTCGGTCTCCCCCTGGTCGGTGAGCTCCCGGCGGGGGCAGGCGCCCCGGCCGAGCAGGGCCTGGATGCGGCGTACGCAGCCACCGCAGTCGGTGCCGGCCTTGCAGGCGGACGCGATCTGCCGGGGCGTGCACGCACCCTTGTCCGCGTGCTCGCGCACCTGCCGCTCGGTAATGCCGAAGCACGAGCAGACGTACACGCGTCACCGCCTTGCGCCGGCCCGGGGGCCGAGTTGATCAATAAGGTTACCCTTACCTTACCCGCCCCGGCGGCCGGTCACAACGCCGTGGGGCGCGGATCACAGATCCGCGCCCCACGGTCGTCACCGACGGTGATGAAAGCCACCCCTACTGGTCGCGGTACATCTCGGCGACCAGGAAGGCCAGGTCCAGGGACTGGCTGCGGTTCAGGCGGGGGTCGCACGCCGTCTCGTAGCGCTGGTGGAGGTCGTCGACGAAGATCTCGTCGCCGCCGCCCACACACTCGGTGACGTCGTCGCCGGTGAGCTCCACGTGGATGCCGCCCGGGTGGGTGCCCAGGCTCTTGTGGACCTCGAAGAAGCCCTTGACCTCGTCCAGGACGTCGTCGAAGCGACGGGTCTTGTGGCCCGAGGCGGCCTCGAAGGTGTTGCCGTGCATCGGGTCGCAGACCCACACCACCTGGGCGCCGGACGCCGTGACCTTCTCCACCAGGGTGGGGAGCTTCTCGCGGATCTTGTCCGCGCCCATCCGGGTGATGAACGTCAGACGGCCGGGCTCGCGCTCGGGGTCGAGCCGCTCGATCAGCGTGAGGGCGTCCTCGGGCGTCGTGGTCGGCCCGAGCTTCACCCCGATCGGGTTGCGGATCTTCGAGGCGAACTCGATGTGCGCCCCGTCCAGCTGCCGGGTGCGCTCACCGATCCAGACCATGTGGCCCGAGACGTCGTAGAGGTGGCCGGTGCGCGAGTCGATACGGGTCAGCGCGGACTCGTAGTCGAGCACGAGCGCCTCGTGGGAGGCGTAGAACTCGACGGTCTTGAACTCCTCCGGGTCCACCCCGCAGGCGTTCATGAAGTTCATCGCCCGGTCGATCTCGCGCGCCAGCTGCTCGTAGCGCTGACCGGACGGCGAGGACTTCACGAAGTCCTGGTTCCAGGCGTGCACCTGGCGCAGGTCGGCGTAACCGCCGGTGGTGAAGGCACGCACCAGGTTCAGCGTCGAGGCCGAGGCCTGGTACATCCGCTTCAGCCGCTGCGGGTCCGGCGTACGGGCCTCGGGCGTGAAGGCGAAGCCGTTGACGGAGTCGCCGCGGTAGGTCGGCAGGGTCACGCCGTCGCGGGTCTCGGTCGGCTTCGAACGCGGCTTGCTGTACTGGCCGGCGATGCGGCCGACCTTCACGACGGGCACGGACCCGGCGTAGGTGAGCACCGCGCCCATCTGCAGCAGGGTCTTGAGCTTGTTGCGGATCTGGTCGGCGCCGACGGCGTCGAAGGCCTCCGCGCAGTCACCGCCCTGGAGCAGAAACGCCTCTCCTCGCGCGACGGCTCCCAGGCGCTGGCGCAACTGGTCGCACTCGCCGGCGAAGACGAGAGGCGGATAGGACTCGAGCTCGGCGATCACATCGCGCAGAGCCTCTTGGTCCGGCCAGTCAGGCTGCTGCGCCGCGGGCAGGGAGCGCCAGGTGTTGCCACCGGCGTGGATTTCAGCGTTCACGGTCACGCCCTCAACACTACGGGGTCGGGGAGGGCGTCCAGCGGCGGGACCGCACTGTGAGACGAATCCTGGACAAATGCCGAGACAAATACCCGGACGACGCTCCGGGAAGCCGCGGGACGCGCGCCCGGGTCGTCGGGTAAGGTGCGCCGCATGTACGTGCTCGCGAACCAGAAGCAGAACTGGTGGTGGCCCGCTCCTTCGGCGGCCCACTGATCGCGCGTACTCCCGAACGATCCGCGAAGGCCGCCCCGAGGGGCGGCCTTCGGCGTTCTCCCGGACGCCGGCCCGGGGCCGTTCCTCCTCCCCGGAAGGAACACCTCGTATGACCACCGGCGCCGCCGCCCTCCTCGCCCGGCTGACCGCCCCCGGCCACCCGCCCTTCGCCCTGCTGCACCGCCGCACCCCCGGCCTGCCCGGCGACACGGTCGAGCTGCTGCTCGGCCCCGTCGCCGAGGCCGGCCGGCTCGGTGACATCCCGCTGCCCACCGGGCCCGCGGCGCACGGCGGCCCCACCCACGACGCGCTGGCCCTCGTCCCCTTCCGCCAGATCCGCGAGCGCGGCTTCGACGTGCGCGACGACGGCACCCCGCTGCTCGTCCTGCGCCCCGAGGAGACCCACGAGCTGCCGCTCGCCGAGGCCCTCGACGCCCTGCCCACGCACGACGTTCGGGTCGAGGGCGGCGCGTTCGACGTCGGCGACGAGGAGTACGCGCGCATCGTCGAGCGCGTCATCGAGGACGAGATCGGCACCGGCGAAGGCGCCAACTTCGTCATCCGCCGCACCTTCGAGGGCGAGATCCCCGGCTTCGCCGCCGCCGACGCCCTCGCCCTCTTCCGCCGCCTGCTCGCCGGCGAGCGCGGCGCCTACTGGACGTACGTGGTGCACACCGGCGACCGCACCCTGGTGGGCGCCAGCCCCGAGGTGCACGTCCGGATGGCCGGCGGCACGGTCGTGATGAACCCCATCAGCGGCACCTACCGCTACCCGGCCGGCGGCCCCACCGCCGAGGACCTGCTCGGCTTCCTCCACGACCGCAAGGAGGTCGAGGAGCTGTCCATGGTCGTGGACGAGGAGCTGAAGATGATGTGCACCGTCGGCGACATGGGCGGCGTGGTCGTCGGCCCCCGGCTGCGCGAGATGGCCCACCTCGCGCACACCGAGTACGAGCTGCGGGGACGCTCCTCGCTGGACGTGCGCGAGGTGCTGAAGGAGACCATGTTCGCGGCCACCGTCACCGGCTCGCCCGTCCAGAACGCCTGCCGGGTCATCCAGCGCCACGAACCCCACGGCCGCGGCTACTACGCCGGCGCCCTCGCCCTCATCGGCCGCGACGCCGGCGGCGCGCAGACCCTGGACTCCCCCATCCTCATCCGCACCGCCGACATCGACCGCGACGGCCGGCTGCGGGTGTCCGTCGGCGCCACGCTCGTGCGCCACTCCGACCCGCACGGCGAGGTCGCCGAGACCCACGCCAAGGCGGCGGGCGTCCTGGCCGCCCTCGGCGTCCGGCCGGCCGCCGTACGCCCGGCGGCCGCCCCGGCCGTACGGCTGGGCGACGACGTCCGGGTACGGGCCGCGCTGGACGCCCGCCGGGCGGATCTGGCCCCGTTCTGGCTGCGGATGCGCACCGGCGCGCCCACCGCCGCGCTGACCGGCCACGCGCTGATCGTCGACGGCGAGGACACCTTCACGGCGATGCTCGCCCATCTGCTGCGCACCTCGGGGCTGACAGTGACCGTGCGCCGCTACGACGAGCCGGGCCTGTCCGAGGCCGCGCTGCGCCACGAGGGCCCGGTGGTGCTGGGCCCCGGCCCCGGCAACCCCTCGGACACGGCCGACCCCAAGATGCGGATGCTGCGCGAGCTGACGGCCGGACTGCTGCGGGCACACCACCACGGCCTGCTGGGCGTCTGCCTCGGGCACGAGCTGATCGCGGCGGAGCTGGGACTGGAGATCGTGCGCAAGCACGTGCCCTTCCAGGGGGCGCAGGAGCGGATCGACTTCTTCGGGCGCGAGGAGACGGTGGGCTTCTACAACACCTTCACGGCGCGCTGCGACGTGGCCGTGGCCGAGGAGCTGGCGATGCACGGCATCAAGGTGAGCCGCGACGCGACGACCGGAGACGTCCACGCGGTGCGCGGGGGCACGTTCGGCGGCGTCCAGTTCCACCCGGAGTCGGTGCTGACGCTGAACGGGGCGGCGATCGTGGCGGAGCTGCTGGCCGCCGTCCTCGTCTGACCCGCCCGCCCGTCGCCCGGAACGCCGTCATGACGTTCCGGGCGGGCGGGTGCGGTCAGCCGAAGAAGACCTTCGCCTCCTCGTACAGCGCGGCCGGCACCGTCTTCAGACGGGCGGTGGCCTCGGCCAGCGGGACACGGACGATGTCCGTACCCCGCAGCGCGACCATCGTCCCGAAGTGGCCGCCGTCCACGGCGGCCAGGGCGTGCAGCCCGAACCGGGTCGCCAGCCACCGGTCGAACGCGCTCGGCGTCCCGCCGCGCTGCACATGGCCCAGCACGGTCGTACGGGCCTCCTTGCCCGTGCGTCGTTCGATCTCCTCCGCCAGCCACTCCCCCACGCCCGACAGCCGGACGTGTCCGAAGGAGTCCTGCCGGGTGGCGTTCTTGAGCACCAGGTCGCCGTCCACCGGCATCGCGCCCTCGGCCACCACCACGATCGGGGCGTAGCTGGCGCCGAAGCGCGAGGTGACCCAGCCGCAGACCTCGTCGACGTCGAAGCGCCGCTCGGGGATGAGGATGACGTTGGCGCCGCCGGCGAGGCCGGAGTGCAGGGCGATCCAGCCGGCGTGCCGGCCCATGACCTCGACCACGAGGACGCGCATATGGGACTCGGCCGTGGTGTGCAGGCGGTCGATGGCCTCGGTGGCGATGTTGACGGCGGTGTCGAAGCCGAAGGTGTAGTCGGTGGCGGACAGGTCGTTGTCGATGGTCTTGGGCACGCCGACGCAGCGGATGCCGTACTCGTCGTGGAGCCGGCAGGCGACGCCCAGGGTGTCCTCGCCGCCGATGGCGATCAGGGCGTCCACCTCGTGCTTGGCGAGGCTCTCCTTGATCCGGCGGACGCCGTCCGGTTCCTTGAACGGATTGGTCCGTGAGGAGCCGAGGACGGTGCCGCCGCGTGGCAGGATGCCGCGCACCGCGGGGATGCCGAGTTCGGCGACGGCGCCCGTGAGGGGCCCGCGCCAGCCGTCCTTGAAGCCGATGAAGTCGTGACCGTGGTCCTGGACGCCCTTGCGGACGACCGCACGGATGACCGCGTTGAGCCCGGGGCAGTCGCCGCCGCCGGTGAGCACTCCGATCCGCATGACAGACACCCTTCTTTCGCGCCGGTACGCACGCCCGGCCGCGGAAGGGGCGGTCAGGCGTCGTCGAGGCCTCGCTCTATCGCGTAGCGGACGAGCTCCACGCGGTTGTGCAGCTGGAGCTTGCCCAAGGTGTTCTGCACATGGTTCTGCACCGTGCGGTGGGAAATAACCAGCCGTTCCGCGATCTGCTTGTAGGACAGTCCCTTGGCCACGAGGCGGAGCACCTCGGTCTCGCGGTCGGTGAGCCGCGGCGCCTTGGGCTCGTCGGGGGCGGCGGGGGCCGGGTCGGCGGCGAGCCGGCGGTACTCGCCGAGGACGAGCCCGGCCAGGCCGGGGGTGAAGACGGGGTCGCCGACGGCGGTGCGGCGCACGGCGTCCAGCAGTTCCTCGGTGCTGGCGGACTTGAGCAGGTAGCCGGTCGCGCCGGACTTGACCGCCTCCAGGACGTCCGCGTGCTCGCCGCTGGCGGAGAGCACCAGGACGCGCAGGGCGGGGCGCTCGGCGACCAGTTCCTTGCAGACGGCGGCGCCCGGCAGGCCGGGCAGGTTGAGGTCCAGCACCAGCACGTCGGGGGTGACGGCCCGGGCGCGGCGGACGGCCTGCGGGCCGTCGCCGGCGGTGGCCACCACGTCGTATCCGGCGGCCGCCAGGTCGCGGGCGACCGCGTCGCGCCACATCGGGTGGTCGTCGACCACCATCACCCTGACCTGCGCTGTCTCCGTGCTCATCGTGTGTCCTCGCTCCCCCGTCGGTCTTTCGGAACCCTCAGTTCGACCTCGGTGCCCTGTCCCGGCACCGAGACCAGCTCGGCCGTGCCGCCCAGGTCGCGCAGCCGGCCGCGGATGGACAGGGCGACGCCCATGCGGCCCTCCCGCTCCGCGTCGGCCAGCCGTCCCTCGGGGATGCCGGGGCCGTCGTCGCGGACGGTGACGATCACCTCGCCTGGTTCGTCCTCGAGCAGGATCCAGGCCTGGGCGTCCTGGCCCGCGTGCTTGGCGACGTTGTCCAGGGCGGCGCTGACGGCGGCCGCCAGCTCCGCCGCCGCGGCCGCCTCCAGCAGGACGGCGGTGCCGGGCGCGGAGAGGGTGACGGTCGCCCCGGCGTGCGGGGCGAGCAGGGCGCGGACGTCGCAGGGGCCGGCCGGCGGGGCCGGGGCGGTGCGCACGGCGCCCACCAGCTCGGCGTCCTCGGCGAGCTGCTCGGCGGACCGCTGCGGCGGCACGAGGCCGCCGGCGACCAGCGTGCGCAGCGCGATCTCCTGCTCGCCGGCCATCCTGCCCAGCTCGGCGGCCTCGCCGCCGAGGGCGGCGCCGCGGCGCTGGACCATGGCCAGCACCTGCAGGACGCTGTCGTGGATGTCGCGGGCCAGCCGCTCCCGCTCGCGGGTCGCCGCCTCGATCTGCAGGGCGCGGGCGAGCGTGCGCTCACTGGCGCGGGCGACCTCGACGATGTAGCCGACGGCGATGCTGGAGACCCACACCAGGACCACGTTGTGGACCGTGTCGCGGGCGGCGGCGCCGCGCTCGGCCAGGTTGGCGACGGCCACGATCGTGGAGCCGACCGCCGCCCAGCGCCAGCCGCCCTTGATGGCCATGCCCAGGACGGCGCCGCCCGCCCAGATGGACGGGAGGGTGGCCGAGCCTGCGGCGATGCGCTCGCCGGTGTCGAGGACGGCGGTGAGAAGGATTCCGGCGATCGCGATGCTCAGATCGGCGATCAGGAACGACTTCGTGCAGCGCTCGGCCGAGGTGACGCGGTTCCAGGTCAGCAGCGTCCACAGGGTGAGTACGCCCATGTAGAGCGCCGCGCCGGCCGGATGTGCGTACTCCCGGTAGTTGAGGAAGAAGAGCGTGAGGGCGTAGCCGAGCGTCAGGAGGCGGTAGCCGGTCAGGGCGCGCCACAGCGGCAGCTCCACCGACATCCGTACGGGACGCGGGCGCCGCCCGGTGCGCTGTGTCATGAACCGACTCCCCCCGGCCGGGCGACCTTACGCCTCGGGCTTGTGCTCCGCCTTCTTTCCCGCCGTGTCGAGTCCGGCTGCTTTCGCCGCCTTCTCCTCCTCGGCCTGCCGCTTCGCCTCGTCCGCGATCTGCCGCTTGGCGGCGGTGGCGTAGATGTCGACGTACTCCTGGCCGGAGAGCTTCATGATCTCGTACATGACCTCGTCGGTCACCGAGCGGAGGATGAAGCGGTCGCCGTCCATGCCGTGGTAGCGGCTGAAGTCCAGCGGCTTCCCGATCCGGATGCCGGGCCGGATCATCTTCGGCAGCACCTTGCCCGGGGGCTGCACCTTCTCCGTGTCGATCATCGCCACGGGGATCACCGGTGCGCCGGTGGCCAGCGCCACCCGGGCGAGCCCGCCGGGCTTGCCGCGGTAGAGACGGCCGTCGGGGGACCGGGTGCCCTCGGGGTAGATGCCGAAGAGCTCACCGCGCTCCAGCACCTCGATGCCGCTCTTGATGGCGGCCTCGCCGGCGCCCCGGGCGCCCGAGCGGTCGACGGGCAGCTGGCCGACGCCCTTGAAGAAGGCCGCCGTCAGCTTTCCCTTGACCCCGGGAGAGGTGAAGTACTCCTGCTTGGCGATGAACGTGATCTTGCGATCGAGCACCGCGGGCAGGAAGAAGGAATCCGAGAAGGACAGGTGGTTGCTCGCCAGGATGGCGGGCCCCTCGGCCGGTACGTTCTCCAAGCCCTCCACCCACGGGCGGAAGGCAAGCTTCAGCGACCCTCCGATGGACAGCTTCATAGCGCCGTAGAACAACCGAGAACCTCCTGTGAGTGACGAGGAGACCTTAACCTGCCTACCCGCCGTGCGGCGCTCCGCGTAGGCTGAGGCCCAGAGCCTTCCTTGTCCCGTTGTCTCGTTCCATCGATCGGAGATCCCGGTGCCGCTCCTGTCCGGTGCCGAGCCGTTCCGCCATGAGGGCGGAGAGGTCGGCGTCCTTGTGTGTCACGGCTTCACCGGTTCCCCGCAGTCCGTAAGGCCCTGGGCCGATTATCTCGCGGAGCGGGGATTCACGGTCTCCCTGCCGCTCCTTCCCGGTCACGGCACCCGCTGGCAGGACATGGCGATCACGGGCTGGCAGGACTGGTACGCGGAGGTCGACCGCGAGCTGTGGCGGCTGCGGGAGACGTGCTCGCAGGTCTTCCTGTGCGGGCTGTCGATGGGCGGGGCACTGGCCCTGCGGCTGGCCGCCCGGCACGGCGCCGCCGTGTCCGGCCTCGTGCTGGTCAACCCCGCCAACAAGGTGCACGGCCTGGCCGCCAAGGCCCTGCCGGTGGTGCGCCACCTGGTCCCCACGACCAAGGGCATCGCCAGCGACATCGCCAGGCCGGGCGGCGTCGAGGTCGGCTACGACCGCGTGCCGCTGCACGCCGCGCACTCCTTCCGGCGCGGGCTGCGGCGGCTGGACGCCGAGCTGCCGCAGGTCACCCAGCCGCTGCTGCTGATGCACAGCCCCGAGGACCACGTCGTGCCCCCGGTCGACTCGGCGCGGATCCTGGCCCGCGTCTCCTCCCGTGACGTCACCGAGCGGCTGCTGGAGAACAGCTACCACGTGGCCACCCTGGACCACGACGCCCCGGCGATCTTCGAGCAGACGCATGCCTTCATCGAGCGCCTCTCCGTGGGCGCGCGTGGGGCGGCCACCCGTGGCTGAGCACGACGCGGACCGCGACCGCGACCGCGACGACAGCCGCGACCCGCTGGACGAGGACCGGGCGTGGGCGGAGCTGGTCGCGGCCTACGGCGAGCAGCCGGACCCGGACAAGGGGCGCTGGCCGGCCACGGGCGACGTCGAGGACGGCCCCGAGGGCGGGACGCCGGCGGCGCCGAAGACCCCCGGGGCGAAGAAGCCGGCCGCCCCCGGCAGGCCCGGGAGCTTCATCGTCTACGCGCCGGGCGTCGGCCCCCGCGACTCGAGCACTCCGGATCCGGCGTCGGGCGACGCCGACGACGCTCGCGAGGAGCCGGACGAGGGCCACTTCGTGCCCCCGGAGCCGCCGCCGCTGCCGACCGGCGATGTGACGTCCCGCTTCGCGTGGATCGCGGTGCTCGGCGGCCCGCTGCTGCTGTTCGTCATGGTGCTGCTGCGGCAGGAGCTGACGTGGTGGCTCACCACGCTGGGCGTGGGGGGCTTCCTGGGGGGCTTCGCCACGCTGGTCCTGCGGATGAAGGACGGCGACGACGAGGGCGACGACGACCCGGGGCGCGGCGCCGTCGTGTGAACCCGGGCCGGTGCGCCCGTCAGGCCGCCGGCACCCGCAGCGCCGCCAGCACCGGCAGATGGTCCGTGGCCGCCCGCAGATCCGCTTCCGTGACGCCGGGCAGGCCCATCGGCACCCCGCAGCCGAGCACCTCGACGCCCTTCGTGGCGAAGACGGCGTCGATGCGCTGAAGCGGGTCGCCCAGGCGCGTGGTGTGCTCGCGCCCCCACGGCCGGACGGCCCAGCCGTCCTGCAGATGCCCGGCCAGCAGGCCGAACGTACGGCCGTCGGGCCGGTCGTTGAGGTCTCCGGCGACGACGGCGTGCGGCACGTCCAGCGCCGCCAGCCGGTCCAGCAACAGCTTCCCCTGGTCGTGACGCTCGTCGGCGTCGATGCTCAAGTGGCAGCTGACGACGCCGAGCCGGGCCCTGCCGAACCTCAGCACCGCGGTGGCCAGGCCCCGTTGGTGCAGCCATGGCGTGCGGGGCAGCAGGACGTCCTCGGCGTGCTCGACGTGCGCGCGCAGCGAGGTGAGGATCATCGGCCCCGAGGCGGTGCCGCCGCCGGTGGCGTACACCAGCTCCGAGGCGTGGGCCAGGCGCGCCGCGGCCTTGCGCCAGCGGAAGAAGCGCGGCGCCTCCTGGACGCAGACGACGTCGGGGACACAGGCCCGGATGATCCGGGCCAGTGCCGCCTCGTCGTCGCGCAGGGAGCGGATGTTGTAGCTCAGCACGCGGACCACCGACGCGTCCGCTTCGGTCGAGGATTCCGGCAGGTCCGCGAGCATCGCCCCTCCGCTGGGGAATTCCGCTGGAGTGTCGCTGGGTATCGCTGGGAAATACGGCCCTTTCGGGTCAGCCCTGGCGGGCCAGGTCGGCGGCGCCCACGAGACCCGCCTTGCCGCCCAGCTGGGCGGCCAGCACCTGGGCGTGCGGGCGCCACTGGCCGCCGACCAGCCAGCGGCGGAAGGACTTGCGGATGGGGTCGAGGACCAGGTCGCCCTCGTCCGAGACGCCGCCGCCGACGATGAACGCCGAGGGGTCGAAGAGCGAGGCCAGGTCGGCCAGGCCCGCGCCGGCCCAGCGGGCGAGCTCGCGGAAGGAGTCGATGGCGACCGGGTCGCCCTGGCGGGCGGCGTCGCTGATGTGCTTGCCCTCGATGCCCTCGGGGGTGCCGTCGCCCATGCCCAGCAGGATCTCGGCGTTCTCCGGGGTGGCCTGGGCGCGCTGGCGCGCGTAGCGGACGAGGGCGCGGCCGGAGGCGTACTGCTCCCAGCAGCCCTGGCTGCCGCAGCCGCACAGCAGGCCGTCGGGGACGACCCGGATGTGGCCGAACTCGGCGGCCACGCCGAAGCGGCCGCGGCGCAGCTTGTTGCCGATGATGATGCCGCCGCCGAGGCCGGTGCCGAGGGTGATGCAGATGACGTCGTCGTGGCCCTTGCCGGCGCCGAAGCGGTACTCGCCCCAGGCGGCGGCGTTGGCGTCGTTCTCGACGACGACGGGGAGGCCGACGCGCTGCTCGACCTTGTCCTTGAGCGCCTCGTGCCGCCAGTTGATGTTCGGGGCGAACAGGACGGTGGCCCGCTTGTCGTCGACGTACCCGGCGGCGCCGATGCCGACGGCCTCGACCTCGAAGCCCTCGCTGACCGTGCGCACCGCGTCCGCGATGGCGTCGATGACACCCTCCGGGGTGTCGGGTGTCGGCACCTTGCACGTCGCGAGGATCGAGCCCTCTTCGTCGACCACGCCGGCCGCGATCTTCGTGCCGCCGATGTCGACGCCGATGGTGAGTCCCATGTATCCCTCAGCTTTTCGCTCGAACCCCGCCGCGCCCCACCGTACCGGAGCATGGGGGTGCCCCCATGCCGTTCAGGCTATGGGGGAGATCAGTCGAGGTCGATGCGTTCGCTTCCGCCATCCGGCCCAGGGCCCTCGCGCCCCTCGCGCGGCTCGCGCGCCGGTTCGTCGCGCGTCCAGCGCGCCTCCTGGCGGTGGACGGCCGCGCGGTAGGCGGCCAGCAGTTCGGTGCCGGCGGAGGCGAGGTGGTCGAAGACCTCGGGGTTGCGCTCGATGACCGGCTCCACGGCGGCCTTGGCCTGGGAGATGATCTGCTGCACCGCGCCCTGGGCGACCTGGGCGGCCGGCGGCAGCTCGAAGGCGGCGACCTTCTCGGCGACGGCGTCGACGAGCTTGCGCAGCTCCTCGGCGGCGCTGCCCGGTACGGGTCCCTGCCCGGACGCCTGGCGGCGGCGGGCGTTCTCGGCGGCGAGGTCCTCGGCGCAGGCCCGCTCCCACGCGTCGGGGTCGGGCGCCGGGCCGGGGCGCTCGGTGGATTCGCTCATGACGGACTCCTGCGGGCTGGATTTTCCTTCGACGTTACCCGACCCCGGTAGCGGCGTTCAGGGAGTCCTTGGCCAGAGGTCGGGGTCGGGCAGGAAGCGGACGCACAGCGCCCCGTCGCGCAGCCCGGCGCCGGCGACGCCGCAGCGGCGCAGGGCGGAGGGCAGCGGCAGGACGCGGCGGAAGGGGCCGACGCCCACGACCAGTTCGTCGCCCCGGCGGACCAGTCCGAGGCCGTCACGGTCCGCGCCGGGCAGCGGGAGGCGCCAGATCAGCATGCCGTCGTCGGCCAGACGGTCCTCGACGGTCCAGGGGTCGCCGCCGGGGCCGCTGGCCTCGGTGGGGGCGGCGCCCGCGGCGAGCGCCGCCAGGTCGGCCGTCCCGCGCGGGGCGCGGCCCAGGTGCGGCAGGTCGCGCACGGTGACCCCGTCGGCGAGGAACTCCTCGCACAGCGCCTGGTGGGCGGTGCGCTGCTCGTCGGCGAGGGCGGCCAGCCAGGGGTCGGCGGAGCCGGTGGGCAGCAGGCGGTTGGCCACCAGCGAATCGATACGGCAGCCCTGCAGGGCGAGCCCGGCGCGGGCGGTGCGCAGCACGTCGTTGCCGAGCGGGCCGGGCTCGGCGACCAGCCGCACGGTGGTGCCGTCGGCCTCTATGACGCGCCGCACGGCGGCGAGCTCCCGCTGCCAGCGCTCGACGGTCTCGTACACCTTCTGGGTGGGCATCGGCACCCCGGCCAGCTGGGCGAGCATGGGCCGCAGCGCGCGGGCGGCCTGGCGCTCGGGGGGCAGCAGGCGGCGCAGGTAGCGGTCGAGCTGTTCGGGGAGGGCGAGCAGCCGGACGGTCTCGTGCGCGGGCGGCATGTCGACGACGAGCAGGTCCCAGGCGCCGGCGTCGGCGTGGGCGGCGCGCAGGGCGGCGAGGACGGCCAGCTGTTCGGCGCCGGGGAGCTCGGTGAGCTCCTCGGGGTCGAGGGGGGCGGCGCCCAGGAGGTCGAAGAGCGAGGTGCCGCGCTCCTGCAGGTCTCCGGCCAGGGCGCGGAAGTGCTCGCCGGTGCCCACGCGGGCGGCCCACAGCCTGGGCGCCGCCTGGACGGGTGGCGCCCACGGCGTCCTCTCGTCGCCGCCCTCGGCCGGCAGGGCGGTGCCGAGCACCGCGTCGGGCGCGGGGCCGCGGTCGCAGGTGAGCAGCAGCGTGCGGCGCCCGGCGCGGGCGGCGGCCAGCGCCGTGGCCGCCGCCACGGTGGTGCGGCCCGCGCCGCCGGGACCGGTGACGAGGACCGTACGCAAGGTGGAGCCTCCGGCAGTGGTGTCAGGAACTGCTGTGGTGCGCTGACTGCGGTGGTGCGCTGGGCCCGGGCGAGGCCCGGGCGGTCGGGTGCCCGGCGCCGGGGGCGCCGGGCGGGCGGTCAGGACGCCAGGCCGCTCTCGACGCGCTTCTTGAGCCCGTCCAGGGCACGGTCGATGATGACCTTCTCGGCCTTGCGCTTGATCATTCCGAGCATCGGGATCTTGACGTCGACGGTGAGCTGGTAGGTCACCTCGGTGTGCTGGCCGCCCGCCACCGGGGCCAGGCTGTACGACCCGTCGAGCTGGCGCAGCATCTGCGACTTGTGCAGGGACCACGCGACGACGTTCTCGCCGGGCCAGCTGTAGTTCAGCGTGTGGTCGTCCTTGATGGCGCCGGCGTCGAGGACCAGGCGCACCTTGGCGGCGCGCCCCTGCTCGTCCTTCTCGAGCACCTCGGCCTGCTTGACCTCCCCCGTCCACTCCGGGTAGCGGTCGAAGTCGGCGATCACCGCCATCACCTGGGCCGGCGTCGCCTCGATCGTGATGCTCGAGCTGGTGTGTTCCGCCATCTGCGTGGCTCCTCCGTACCGGTGCGCGGCCTCGATTGTCTGCCGGTGAAGGCTACCTCGCGCTGCGCGTCACCACTCCAGCACCCAGGGTGTTCCGTTCGAGGCGAAGTGCCCGACGTTGACGCACTCGGTCGCGCCGACGCGCATCCGGCGCGCGAGCGGCTGGTGGACATGACCGAAGAGCGCGTATTTGGGGCGGGTCGCGCGGATGGTCTCCAGCAGGGCCGAGCTGCCGCGTTCGAAGCGGCGGGCGACGGTGTCGTAGCAGAGCTCGGGCACGTCGGGCGGGATGTGCGAGCACAGCACGTCGACCTCGCCGAGGGCGGCGAGCTTGGCGGCGTAGCTCTCGTCGTCGACCTCGTAGGGGGTGCGCATGGGCGAGCGCAGGCCGCCGCCGACGAAGCCGAAGACCAGGCCGCCGATCTCCACCCGCTCGCCGTCGAGGACGGTGGTGCCCGGCTGGGCGTACTCGGACCACAGAGGCGGGATGTCCACGTTGCCGTAGGTGGCGTAGGTGGGGGTGGGGAAGGCGGCGAAGAGCTCCGCGTACTGCTTGCGGACCGCGGCCTCGACGGCGGTCTTGCGGTCGATGCCGTCCCACAGCGTGCGGGAGAGCGCGCGGGCCTCCTCGAAGCGGCGGGCGGTGCGCAGCTCGACGATGCGGTCGGCGGCCTCGACGCCGAAGAGCTCGGGGAAGATGCCGCGCGAGTGGTCGGCGTAGTCGAGGAAGAGGACCAGGTCCCCCAGGCAGACCAGGGCGTCGGCGCCTTCTCCCGCCCGCGCCAGACCCTCGGCGTTGCCGTGTACGTCGCTGACCACGTGGACTCGCATACCGATCACCCTAGGCGCTGCGCACGGGCCGCAGGAAGGGCCGCGACCTGCGGTTACTTCCGGGTCACCGTGCCGAGCAGCTAGGGTGCCGGGAGCGGGCCCGTGGCATGTGACGCATGGAACATCTGGGCGCACCCCTCTATTCGAATTCCGTACTGATGGGTAACGTCCGGGCAGTCCTACACCCCTGCCTGATCATGGACCGCAGCCGACGCAGCGCCCCTCGACGACGCGGCGGCGCCGGCGCCCGACGAGGAGCAGCAGTCTTGCGCGAGTTCAGCCTTCCGGCCCTTTACGAGGTCCCGGCCGACGGAAACCTGACGGATCTCATCCGCCGGAACGCCGCTCTGCACCCCGATGTCGCGGTCATAGGGCGCAAGGTCGACGGGCAGTGGCAGGACGTCACCGCGACCGCCTTCCTGGCGGAGGTCCGCGCCGTCGCCAAGGGCCTGATGGCCTCCGGCATCAAGCCGGGCGACCGGATCGGCCTGCTGTCGCGCACCCGCTACGAGTGGGCGCTGATGGACTTCGCCATCTGGAGCGCGGGCGGCGTCACCGTGCCCATCTACGAGACCAGCTCGCCGGAGCAGATCCAGTGGATCCTCGGCGACTCCGGCGCCGTGGCCTGCCTGACCGAGACCCCCGCGCACGAGGCGTCGGTGGAGTCCGTACGCGACCGGCTCCCCGAACTGGCCAACATCTGGCAGATCGAGCGCGGCGCCGTCGAGCGGCTGCGGGCCGCCGGCGAGTCGCTGACCGACGAGTCGGTGGACGAGCGCAGCGCGCTGGCCACCGCGGACTCCCCCGCCACCATCGTCTACACCTCGGGCACCACGGGCCGCCCCAAGGGCTGTGTGCTGAGCCACCGCAACTTCTTCGCGGAGTGCGGCAACGCCGTCGAGCGGCTCAAGCCGCTGTTCACCACCGGCGAGCACTCCGTCCTGCTGTTCCTGCCCGCCGCGCACGTCTTCGGCCGCCTCGTCGAGGTCGCCGCGATGCTGGCGCCGATCCGCCTGGGCATGGTCAGCGACATCCGCAACCTGACCGACGACCTGCAGAGCTTCCGGCCGTCGCTGATCCTGGGCGTGCCCCGCGTCTTCGAGAAGGTCTACAACGGCGCCCGCGCCAAGGCGCAGGCCGACGGCAAGGGCAAGATCTTCGACCGGGCGGCGGACACCGCCATCGCCTACAGCCGCGCGCTGGACACCCCCGCCGGCCCCTCCTTCGGCCTGAAGATCAAGCACAAGGTCTTCGACAAGCTGGTCTACGGCAAGCTGCGCGCGGTGCTGGGCGGCAAGGCCACCCACGCGATCTCCGGCGGCGCCCCGCTCGGCGAGCGGCTCGGCCACTTCTACCGGGGCATCGGCTTCACCGTCCTCGAGGGCTACGGGCTCACCGAGTCCTGCGCGGCGACCGCCTTCAACCCCTGGGACAAGCCGAAGATCGGCACGGTGGGCCAGCCGCTGCCGGGCTCGGTGGTGCGCATCGCCGACGACGGCGAGGTGCTGCTGCACGGCGAGCACCTGTTCTCCGGCTACTGGAACAACGAGGCGGCCACCGCCGAGGCGATGTCGGACGGCTGGTTCCACACCGGCGACGTGGGCACCCTCGACGAGGAGGGCTACCTCAGCATCACCGGCCGCAAGAAGGAGATCATCGTCACGGCCGGCGGCAAGAACGTCGCCCCCGCGGTGATCGAGGACCGCATCCGGGCCCACGCGCTCGTCGCCGAGTGCATGGTGGTCGGCGACGGCCGCCCGTTCGTGGGCGCGCTGGTGACCCTGGACGAGGACTTCCTGCCGCGCTGGCTGGAGGAGCACGACAAGCCGGCCGGGCTGACGGCCGCCGAACTGGCCGACGACCCGGACCTGCTGGCGGACGTTCAGAAGGCCGTGGACGACGGCAACGCCGCGGTCTCCAAGGCCGAGTCGGTGCGCAAGTTCCGTATCCTGCCGGCTCAGTTCACCGAGGCCTCCGGCCATGTGACGCCGTCGCTCAAGCTCAAGCGGAACGTCGTCGCGAAGGACTTCGCGGACGAGATCGAGGCGATCTACCGCGGCTGACGCCGGCTCATGAACGCAGAAAGGTAAGGGGCTCGCGCCATGGCACGAGCCCCTTACCCCTTGTTTTCGTCGTCCGTTACAGCAGTTCCTTCAGCCGTTCCGCCAGCAGGTCCCAGCGCCAGCGCTCCTCGACCCACTCCCGGCCCCGCTCGCCCATCCGGCGGCGCAGCTCGGCGTCCCCGAGCAGCGTGACGATCCGGTCGGCGGCGTCCTCGGGGGAGCCGCCGCGCACCACGTAGCCCGTCTCGCCGTCGAGGACGGCGTCCGGCGCCCCGCCGGAGTCTCCGGCCACCACGGGCAGCCCGGTCGCCGAGGCCTCGAGGTAGACGATGCCGAGCCCCTCGACGTCCAGCCCGCCCCGGCGGGTGCGGCAGGGCATGGCGAAGACGTCGCCGGCGCCGTAGTGGGCGGGGAGCTCCTCCCAGGGCACGGCCCCGGTGAAGCGGACGGCGTGCGCCACGCCGGTGTCGGCGGCGAGCCGGCGCAGCTCCTTCTCGTACGGGCCGCCGCCCACGACCAGCAGCACCGCCTCCGGCTCGGCCGCGAGGATGCGCGGCATGGCCCGGATCAGGGTGTCCTGACCCTTGCGCGGGACGAGCCGGGAGACGCAGACGACGACGGGGCGGTCGGTGAGACCGAGCCGGGCGCGGACCTCGTCGCCGCCGGAGCCGGGGTGGAAGGTCTTCTCGTCCACGCCGGGCGGCAGTTGGATCATCCGGGCGGCCGCCTCGTCCGTCAGGGCGGCGGCGATCCGCGAGCGCGTGTACTCGCCCAGATAGGTGATCGTGTCGGTGCCCTCGCCGATCCGCCGCAGCAGCTGCCGGGAGGCGGGCAGCTGGGCCCAGCCGGCCTCGTGGCCGTGGGTGGTGGCGACCAGCCGGCGGGCGCCCGCCCGGCGCAGCGCGGGCGCCATCAGCCCCAGGGGCGCGGCGGCCCCGAACCACACCGAGGTGCAGCCGTGCTCGCGCAGCAGCGTGGCCGCGCGCCGGGTCACCCGGGGGGTGGGCAGCAGCATGGTCGTACGGTCGCGCACCACCGGGAACGGCTGCTCGGCGTCGAACCGGGCCGTGGCCTCGACGCCTTCGCGGCTGTGCTTCCAGGTGGAGGCGTAGACGACGATGCTCTCCGGGTCCAGGCGCAGCGCCATGTTGTGCAGGAAGGCCTGGATGCCGCCGGGGCGCGGCGGGAAGTCATTGGTGACGATGAGGGTCTTGTGCATCGCCGCCGACAGTACCGGGTGCGATCGGGCGGCAACCGGGCCGCTTCCCGCCACGTCCGTCGCGCGCGGGGGCACTTCCCCGGCATCATTCCTTCCAGTGACCGAACGTGTACGGCGCGTGGTGGTGGCGCCGACCCGAAGGGACGAGGTGGACGATGGTGGCGGGCACGAGTCTGCGGCTCTCGATCGTGGTGTGGGCCGTCACCCGGGCCGTTCTGATGATGTGCGTGTTCCGGGTGTGGGACATGCCGGGATCGGACGTCTCCGTCGACATCGAGGTGATCTACCAGGGCTGGTACGGCGTCCTGCGCACCGGCATCTTCCCGTACGACGACGTCACCTGGCAGTACCCCCCGGCCGCCGCGCTGGCCGTGCTCGCCCCGGGGCTCCTGCCCTTCCTCGACTACGCCCCGGCCTTCTTCGCCCTGTGCCTGCTGGCCGATGCCGCGATCACCGGCATGCTGCTCTACGCGGTGCGCGACGGGCGGCGCGGGCCGCTGGGGGTGTGGGTCTGGGTGGTGGGGGTGCCGCTGCTGGGCCCGATCGTCTACGCCCGCTACGACGTGATGGTCACGGCGGTGGCCGTGGCGGCCCTGCTGGCCGCCGCCCGGCGCACCCGGCTGTCGGGCGCGCTGACCGGCTTCGGGGCGCTGCTGAAGGTCTGGCCCCTGCTGCTGCTCATCGGCACCCCGCGCGGCCCGCGCACCCGCTCGACGTGGGGCGCGGCGCTGGCCACTGCGGGGATCCTGGCCATGTTCTTCGCGGCGGCGATGCCGGGGGCGCTGGCCTTCCTCACCTTCCAGCGCGACCGGGGCACGGAGGTGGAGTCCCTGGGATCGCTGGTCTTCCATCTGGCCCGGCACGTCGGCTGGCACGGCAAGGCGCGGCTGAACTACGGCTCGGTGGAGTTCCTCGGCCGGCACGTCCACGCGGTCAGCGCGCTGGCGCTGGGGCTGAGCGTGCTGGCCTTCGCCTGGCTGCTGCTGTGGCGGATGCGGGCCCGCCACTTCACCGCGACGACCCCCTACGAGGCCGCGTTCGCCGCGGTGCTGCTGTTCACCACGACCAGCCGGGTGATCAGCCCGCAGTACATGATCTGGCTGATCGGCCTGGCGGCGGTGTGCGTGACGATGCGGACGCCGCGCCAGTGGCTGCCGGTGCTGCTGGTGCTGCTCGCTGCGCCGCTGACGCAGCTGGAGTTCCCGATCTGGTTCGCGCACGTCATCGCCAGCGACAAGCTGGGGGTGGCGACGCTGACGCTGCGCAACGGGCTGCTGGTGGCGGCGACGGTGATCTCCTGCAGGCGGCTGTGGCAGGAGACGGTGACCGCGCCCCGGACGGTGGAGGAGGAGCCGGAGCCGCCCGCCGAGCGGCAGTCGGCGCTGGTGCCGGGCTAGGGAGCACCCGAAGGGAACGGAGGCGTCAGAAGGCCTTCGCCACGTACGACCGCCACCGCGCAGTGAACTCCTCCGCCCCGATCCCCAGGACCTCCCGCAGCGCCGCCTCCACCGCGCCGGCCCGCTGCTTGCGCTCCCCCACCTTCCGGTAGAAGGCGACGAGCCGGTCCTCGCCCCAGCCCTCGGCGATCATCCGGCAGGCCAGCCAGCCCTCCTCGTACGCCCGCGCCAGCCGGCCCGCCTCCCCGGCGAAGCCGAAGTCCGCGTCCTCCGGGAGGCTCTGGGGCGCACGGCCCGCCGCGACGGCGTTCGCCAGCTCGGGGGCGGCCTGGCGGGGGGTACGGCCGGTGGTCCGGTAGGCCGCCCAGTCGGCGAAGCCCTCGGAGAGCCACAGCGGGGTGGCCGGGGAGGTCGCGGCGCGGGTGGCGACGTGGGCGGTCTCGTGGGTGAGCACGATCCGGCGGCCGAAGTCACCGAGCACGCCGTACGCCTCGGGGTTGACGATGACGCGGTCGGCGGGCGCGGCGCCCGCGCCGCCGCCCTCGCCGGTGGTCACGGCGGCGATGCCCCGGTACTGGGAGGCGGGCGAGCCCAGCAGATCCGCCATCCGCTCCAGCGACGCCGGCATCTCGACCACCACGCGGCGGGCCCAGCCGCCGCTCCAGGCCGACTCGACGGCGGGCACGGCCCGGTCGGCGAGGGCGGCGAGCACGCGCATCCGCTCCTGGTCCTGGCCGACCGCCAGCACCAGGCTGCTGCGGCCGCGGACCGCCGTGACCGTGCCCTGCTCCCACAGCTGCCCGCCGCCCTGGCGGGACTCCTGCCCGGCCACGAACCAGCGGCCGACGCGCCGCACGAGGGTCAGCCGCACCGGGGCGGTGACCGGCGCCGTGTCGTATCCGGCGAGCCGGTAGCGCAGCTCCGTCTCGGCCACCACCCGCCCGCCCGTGCCCCGGGTGCGGACCAGCCGGTACTCCCAGGAGGCCAGCGGCACGGCGCCGAGGTTGGCGAAGACCTGCCGGCGCTCGTCGCGGTAGCCGCGGGCGGCCGGGTCGACGGCCGCCAGGTAGGCGTGCTCGTCGCGGTCGCGCACGGCCCGCCCCCAGCGGTCCAGCAGCCGCTGGACGGACCGGTCGCCGGTGTCGGCGCGGTCCGCGGAGCCGGTGTCGCCGCAGCCGGTGAGGGGCTGCAGGGCGAGCAGCGCCGCAAGGCAGCACACCGCCCGCCGTCCGCTCCACCGCCTGCCCGTCACGCCCGCATCGTACGAGCCGGGCGGGCCCGGCCCCGGGTCAGGGCACGCTCAGGGCCGGGTGACGGAGGAGATCGGCATCATGTCGGCGGGGTCGTAGCGCACCCGCGCGCCGGGATAGGGGGCGTGCACCACCTGCCCGTTGCCCACGTACATGCCCACGTGGCTGGCGTCGTCGCGGTAGATCACCAGGTCGCCGGGGCGCGCCTCGGCGAGCGAGACCCGGCGTCCGGCGTGCCGCTGGGCCTGCGAGGTGCGCGGCAGGCCCACCCCGGCCCGCCGTACGCCCACTGCATCAGCCCCGAGCAGTCGAAGGCGCCCGGCCCCGTCGCGCCCCACGCGTAGGGCGAGCCGACCGCCTGGCGCACGGCCATGGCCGCGGCGTAGCCCCGGCCGGAGACGACGGCGGGCTGCTCCGGCAGGGCGGATGCCCGGTACGGGCCGCCGGAGCGCTCGCCCGAGCGCGAGGAGCGGGCGTACTCGGCCCGGTCGGACGGGGGCAGGGTGTTCAGCAGCCTGCGCGCGGCGGCGAGCTTCCCCTCGACCTCGCGCTTGTGCCGCTCGACGGCCTTGCGGCTGTCCTCCAGCTCGGCGAGGGTGCGGGCGGCCTCCTGCCGTTCCTGGCGCAGGGTGCGCTGCGCGACCATCAGGGCCCGCAGCTGTTCGGCCTGCCGGCCGGTGATGCGGTCGAGGGTGGCGGCCTTGTCGAGGTAGCCGTCGGGGTCGGAGGACAGCAGCAGTTCCAGGGCGGGGTCGACGGCGCCGTTGCGGTACTGGGCGGTGGCGATCATGCCGAGGTCGCCGCGCATCCGGTTGACCTTCTCCTGGCCGCAGGCGACCCGGCCGGCGGCCCGCTCCACCCGCTCGCGCAGGGAGTGGGCGCGTTCACCGGCGGCGTTGAACTTCTCGGTGGCCCGCTCGGCCTGCTCGTAGAGCCGGTCGAGCTGTGCCTTCACCGTCCCGGAGGCCTTGCCCTCGTCGGTGGTGTCGCCGGGCCGGGCGGTGGCCGGGGCCGCCGAGAGGGCGGCCGCGGCGGTGGCCACGGCGGCCGAGAGGACCGAGACCCGGACGCTCTGGGTGAGACCGGACTGCACGAGACGGCGATGGGACGCCACGGGAGGCCGCACTTCCTTCCACGATGTGCGGACCCTGCCGCCCGGTGGGGCGGACGACGGACGGGCGCCGCGCGCCAGACAGTAGCGGCGCGGTCACCTTCCGTTCAAAGACCCGCCCAAGGGTAAAAGGGACACCCGGCCCAAGGCGCAGGTCACCGGCGGGGCGCGCGACCGGCCGCCGGAGCCGGGATTCGCCCGGACGGGTGGTGTGGCGGGTCTCCGGGGCGGGGACCGGGGATCAGGTGCGGGCGAGGCGCTTGAGCAGCAGGGCCGAGGCCACCGGGCGCGCACCCACCTTGGCGACGCCGTCCGCCACCTCGCGGTCGGTGGAGACCACCACGACCGGGCGGCCGGGCGGCTCGGCCCGTACCAGCTGGCGGATCAGCTCGTCGGCCGTCACGCCGGGCTTGCTGAAGAGCACCCGCACCCCGCGCGGCGGCGCCAGGAGCACCGGCGCCGCGAGCTCGGCGCCGTCGAAGACGCAAGTCACCTCGGCGCCGGTCTGCGCGGCCAGCATCGCCAGCCCGCCCAGCAGCCGCAGCCGCTGCTTGTCCAGCGGCATCGTCGGGTAGCCGGTCTTGGTGACGTTGTAGCCGTCGACGACCAGGTGGGCCTGAGGCAGCGCCAGCAGCTGGTCCAGCAGCGCCGGGTCGGTCTCGGACAGGGCGCGGGTGGCGATGTCCTTGGGCGTCATCGTGCCGGGCTGGACCGCGTCCACGGTGTCCGCCGGGTGGATCGAGGCGGGCGGCAGCGCCAGCTCGCGCCGCAGGCCCTGGGCGGCGTCCAGCACCGTGTCCAGCAGCAGCCGCAGCCGCATGTCCTCCACGCTGCGTCCCTCGCGCACGGCCCGGCGGCTGGCCTCCAGGGCGGCCTCGGCCTCCGCGAGCCGGGCCTTGACGCGCCGCAGTTCGCCCGAGGCCGCGGCCTTCTCGGCGGCGGTCTCCGCGCGCGCGGCCTCCAGCTCCGCCTGCGCCCTGCGCAGCGCGGCCTCGCCGCGGCGTATGTCGCTGACCGCGCTGCGCAGCTTGCGCTGCAGCGATTCGGTCTCCTTGCGGGCGGCCTCCAGCTCGGCGCGGACGCGCTCGGTCTCGGCGCGCGCCTCGTCCCGGACCTCGGCCAGCCGGCCGCGCAGCCGCCGCAGTTCGCGCTGGGCCTCCTCGCCGGCCCGTTCGGCGGTGGCCCGCTGGGCCTCCTCGCCGGCCGCCGTGACCAGCTTGACCCAGCCGGCCGGACGCAGCACGAAGGCCATGGCCGCCACGTCCTCGGGGTCCGCGGCCGCGGGCGGAGCGCCGGCGTCGAGCGCCCGGACCAGCTCCGAGTCGCCCTCGCGCAGCCGTGCGGAGATCCGCTGCCGGAAGGCGGTGTCGGTCTCGACCGCGGCCGCCATGGCGTTCCCGGCGAACTTGGCACGGCGCGTGGGGGTGAAGCGGGCGTACTGCCGCAGCTGGGCGGGAAGTTCGGTGACGGTCAGGCCGCCGAACGCCTCGGCGACCAGGTTGACGACCCGCCGCCGGATCCCCTCGGGCAGCGGCCGGTCGAGCACCTCGCTGACGCCGTCGTCGGCCCCGCCGGCGTCACCGGCCGCCTCCACGCCGTCTGTGTGCTCCGCCACCGCTTCATCGCTCCCGTTCTTCTGATACGCAACGCCCGGTCCACCCTACGGCCTGCCGGTCGCCGGACGCGGTGCCCAGGGGCCCGGGGGACGGACCGGCGAGGCACTTGGTGCCGGTTGCGCCCGGTACGCCATGATCTGGCCATGATCAGAAAGGCTGGACTTTCACGGCGGACCGGCACCCCCTGGGTGACCTGGACGATCCTGGGCATCTGCGGCACGGTCTTCCTCATCGGCCCGGCGTCCGGCCTGAACCCCTCCTACGGCACCGGGACCGGGCTGCTGTCCGCCCAGAGCGAGTACTTCGAGCGCTGGGGGGTGGTCCCCCAGGAGCTGTGGCACAGCCCCCCGCTCGCTCTGACCGCTCCCCTGACGGCCCTGTTCGTGCACGGCAACTGGGTGCATCTGCTGGGCAACATGCTCTTCCTCTTCGTCTTCGGCGCCATGACCGAGGCCCGCATGGGACGTACCGACTTCGCGCTGTGCTATCTCGTGACCGGCTATCTGGCCCTGTTCGGCTACGCGGCCGTGCACGCCGACTCCAGTCGCACCCTCGTGGGGGCGTCGGGCGCCATCTCCGGGGTGCTGGGCGCCTTCCTCCATCTCTTCCCCAGAGCCCGGGTCACCAGCCTCTTCCCGTTCCTCTTCTTCCTGCCGCTGCGCTTTCCGGCCTGGGCCGTACTGTTGTTCTGGTTCGTTCTGCAGTGGCTGGCGACGGGCACCGACGCGGGGCGGCCCGGGGTCGCCTATCTGGCCCATGTCCTGGGCTTCTGCCTCGGCTTCGGCTACGCCTGGGTCAGCCGGACGCGTGCGGCTACTGTGTCTTCCCGGGGGACACCCCCCGGACCCCCGGCCGGAACAGGAGACAAACCGACGTGATCACTTCGATCGTGCTCATCAAGACCGACGTGGACCGCATCCCCGAGATCGCCGAGAAGATCGCCGCACTGGAGGGCGTCAGCGAGGTCTACTCCGTCACGGGCGCGCACGACCTGATCGCGATGGTGCGGGTGGCCCGGCACGACGACCTCGCGGACGTCATCCCGGGCCGGATCAGCAAGGTGCCGGGCGTGGCCTCCACGGAGACGCACATCGCCTTCCGCACCTACTCCCAGCACGACCTCGAGGCCGCCTTCGCCATCGGCCTCGACAGCTGACGCGACGTCAGGCGGCGGCCGCCGCCGGGGCGTCGGGGACGCAGCGGCCGCTCTCGGTGCGGTAGAGCCAGCGCGCGCCGCGCTCCACCAGCTCCCCCACCGCCCGGACGAACCGCTCGACGTGCTCGTCGGGCGTGCCGGCCCCGAAGCTGACCCGGACGGCGCTCAGCGGCCGGCCCTCGTCGGTGGGCCCGCACTCGCCGGGCTCGTCCCGCTCCCCGCCGAGCAGCGTCCGGACCAGCGGGTGGGCGCAGAAGAGGCCGTCGCGGACCCCGATGCCGTACTCGGCCGAGAGCGCGGCCGCGAAGTGCGAGCTGTTCCAGCCGTCCACGACGAAGGAGATCACGCCCACGCGCGGGGCGTCGTCGCCGAACAGCGAGAGCACCCGCACCCCGGGCACCTCCGCCAGCCCCGCGCGCACCCGGTCCACCAGCCGCCGCTCGCGCTCCACCAGCCCCTCGAAGCCGGCCTCCTCGAGCGCCCGGCAGGCCGCGGCGATGGCGTAGGCCCCGATGACGTTGGGCGAACCGGCCTCGTGGCGGGCGACGCTCTCGTGCCACTCCACCTCGACCGAGCCGTCCTCGCCGCGCGCCACCGTGCGGCTCGCGCCGCCGCCCGCGAGGTAGGGAGCGGCGTCCCGCAGCCAGTCCGCGCGCCCGGCCAGCACGCCGGCGCCGAACGGCGCGTACAGCTTGTGCCCGGAGAAGGCGACCCAGTCGACGTCCAGCTCCGCCACGTCCACCGGGTGATGGGGCGCCAGCTGGGCGGCGTCCAGCACGATACGGGCCCCGTGGGCGTGCGCGGCGGCCGCCAGCTCCCGTACGGGCCACAGCTCGCCGGTCACATTGGACGCGCCGGTCACACAGACCAGGGCAGGGCCGTACGGCTCCCGGTCGGCCAGGGCCCGCTCCAGCGTCCCGACCGCCTCGCCGGCGGAGCGCGGCGCGTCCAGGTAGGTCACGCTCACGTCCTCGCGGCGCTCCCACGGCAGCAGCGCCGCGTGGTGCTCGGTCTCGAAGACGAACACGCGGCAGCCGGCGGGCGCCGCGGCCGCGAGCAGGTTGAGCGAGTCGGTGGTGGAGCGGGTGAAGAGCACCTGGTCGCCCTCGCGGCAGCCGAGGAAGCCGGCGACGGCGGCCCGGCTGTTCTCGAACAGGTCGGTGGACAGCTGCGACAAATACCCGGCGCCCCGGTGGACGCTTCCGTAGTAGGGCGCGTAGGCGGCCACGTCGTCCCACACCCGCTGCAGCGCGGGCGCGCTGGCGGCGTAGTCGAGGGCGGCGTACGACGCCTCGCCGCCGGTGACGAGCGGGACGCGGACGTCCCGGCCCAGCACGGGCAGCGGTTCGGTGGCGGACAGGACGGCGGCAGGGCATGCGGACATGGCGAGTTCTCCCGGCGGGGACGATGAAGGAAACGCGCGGCCCGCTCGAAAGGGCAGGGGCGCACGGGACGTACCGGAGAAGGGGCCGCTGCGGCCCTATCGCATTCGCTGCATCACGGAAGGATCTCCCTCGACGACCAGGATCCCTGGCGAGGGATCCGCGCTTGCCGCAGACCTCACTGCCTGCGGCCCGGTCATCACCCGGGGCACCCCGCCACGGAAGGAGGGTTGCCGGACAGCAGGCCGGGGCCGAAGCGCTGTCACTCGTGACCTGCGCAGCATCATGCCACACGATCTTGCAAGCGCAAGGGCGCGGTCCGCATCGCGGACCGCGCCCCGTCATGGCCTCAGGCGTTGCTGGCCGAAACCCATCGCTCGAGCACCCGACGTGCCGCGCCGGAGTCGACCGACTCGGCCGCGCGCTCCATTCCCTCCCGGATCCGCTCCACGAGCGGCGCGTCGGTGGGCGTCAGCGCGGCCAGCGCGGCAGCCGAGTTGAGCAGCACCGCGTCCCGCACCGGGCCCGTCTCCCCGGCGAGCAGCCGCCGGGCGACGTCGGCGTTGTACGAGGCGTCGGCGCCCCGCAGGGCCTCCACGGGCACCAGCTCGATGCCCACGTCCCGGGGGTCGAAGGACTCCTCGCGCACCTGGCCGTCGCGCACCACCCACACCTTCGACGTGGCCGTCGTCGTCAGCTCGTCCAGCCCGTCGTCGCCGCGGAAGACCAGCGCCGAGGAGCCCCGCTCGGCGAGCACTCCGGCCAGGATCGGCGCCATCCGCGCGTCCGCGACGCCGGTGGCCTGGGCGCGCACCCGCGCCGGGTTGGTCAGCGGGCCCAGCACGTTGAACGTCGTGCGGATGCCCAGCTCGCGCCGCGCGGGCGCCACATGACGCAGCGCCGGGTGGAACTTCACGGCGAAGCAGAAGGTGATCCCCGCCTCCTCGGCCACCTCCACCACCCGCTTCGGGGTGAGGTCGAGGTTGACGCCCAGCTTCTCCAGCACGTCCGAGGCGCCGCTGGCGGAGGAGGCGGCGCGGTTGCCGTGCTTGACGACCTTGGCGCCGGTGCCGGCGACCACGATCGAGGACATGGTGGAGATGTTGACGGTCCGGGCGTTGTCACCGCCGGTGCCCACGATGTCCACGCTCGGGCCGGGCACCTCGATGAGGTTGGCGTGCGCGTACATCGTCCGTACCAGGCCGGAGATCTCGGCGACCGTCTCGCCCTTGGCGCGCAGGGCCACCGCGAACCCGGCGATCTGCGCGTCGGTGGCCTCGCCCCGCATGATGCGGTCCATGGCCCAGGCGGTCTCGTCGGCGCTCAGGTCCACCCGGTTGAGCAGGGCCTCCAGTACGCCCGGCCAGGAAGGGGCCACCGAGCGCTCGCCGCCTGCCGGGGTCGCAACGTTCATGGTCCACACTCCTGGTGGTCGGTCGTGACGGGACCGCCGTAGGGGTCCGCTGATTCCGGTCCAGCCTATCCAGGTCCGGGGACGGCGAAGAGCCCCGTCCGGGCTTCCGGACGGGGCTCTCGCTGTGGCGATCAGTGATCAGCGGGTGGGATCAGTGGTGGCCGTGGCCGCTGGTGATCTCGTGGTACTCCTCCGCGGTGGCCTTGGGGATGTGGGTCCCCTCGCCGTAGAAGCCCTTGGAGAGCTTCACGCGGAGCTTCCGGGTGGCGCCGACCTTGCGGGCCACGCCGTTCTCGTCGACCTCGGGCTCGAGCTCGAGCGGCTTGGGCTGCTCGTGCGCGGTGAGGGTGTGCAGCTGCTCCTGCGAGAGCGGCTCGTGCACCTCGACGAACTCGCCGTGCGGCAGGCGCTTGATGATGCCCGACTCGCGGCCGTGCAGCACCTTGTCCTTGTCGCGGCGCTGGAGGCCCAGGCAGATCCGGCGCGTGGCGATGAAGGCGAGCACCGGGCCGACGAAGAAGCCGATCCGGACGAACCAGGTGATGGCGTTGATCGACAGGTGGAAGTGGGTGGCCCACAGGTCGTTGCCACCACCGATCATCATCACCATGTAGGCGGTCAGCCAGGCGACGCCGAACGCGGTGCGCGTCGGGGCGTTGCGCGGGCGGTCCAGCAGGTGGTGCTCCCGCTTGTCGCCGGTGACCCAGGACTCGATGAACGGGTAGACCGCGATGGCCGCGAGGACCAGCGGGAAGATCATCATCGGGATGAACACGCCCAGGACGAACGTGTGGCCCGCGACGTTGATCTCCCAGCCCGGCATCACTCGGATGAGGCCTTCGGCGAAGCCCATGTACCAGTCGGGCTGCGCACCGGTGGACACCTGGTCCGGACGGTACGGGCCGATGGCCCAGATCGGGTTGATCGTCGCGATGGCCGCGATGGCCGCGATCAGACCGAAGACCAGGAAGAAGAAGCCTCCGGCCTTGGCCATGTAGACCGGCAGCAGCGGCATGCCGACCACGTTCTTGTTCGTCCGGCCGGGGCCGGGGAACTGCGTGTGCTTGTGGTAGAAGACCAGGATCAGGTGCGCCACCAGCAGGCCGAGCATGATGCCCGGCAGCAGCAGGACGTGGATCGAGAAGAACCGCGGCACGAAGTCCGAGCCGGGGAACTCGCCGCCGAAGAGGAACATCGAGATGTACGTGCCCACGATGGGGAACGACAGGATCGCGCCCTCCATGAAGCGGACACCGGTGCCCGAGAGCAGGTCGTCCGGCAGCGAGTAACCGGTGAAGCCGGTGAACATGCCGAGGACGAACAGCAGGAAGCCGAACAGCCAGTTGATCTCACGCGGCTTGCGGAACGCGCCCGTGAAGAAGACGCGCATCATGTGCACGAACATGCCGGCGAGGAAGATCAGCGCCGCCCAGTGGTGGATCTGCCGGATGAGCAGACCGCCACGGACGTCGAAGCTGATGTCCACGGTCGACTTGAACGCCTCGGACATGTGCATGCCCTGCATGGGCACATACGAGCCGTGGTAGACGACCTCGTTCATGCTGGGGTGGAAGAACAGCGTCAGATACACACCCGTGAGGATGATGATCACGAAGCTGTAGAGGCAGACCTCGCCCAGCATGAAGGACCAGTGGTCCGGGAAGATCTTCCGCATGTTGGCCTTGGCCAGGCTGTAGATGCCCAGCCGGCCGTCGGCCCAGTCGGCGACCCGCTCGCCCGCGGGTGCCTTGCGGCGGTTGTCTGTAGTACTCATCCGCGCTCCCAGAAGGCAGGACCGACGGGCTCGGCGAAGTCGCCCATGGCCTCGAGGTAGCCCTTGTCATTGACCTTGATCCGCAGCTGCGGAAGGGCGTGACCGGCCGGGCCGAAGATCACTCGACCGCCGTCGGAGAGGTCGAAGGTCGACTGGTGGCACGGGCACAGCACGTGGTGGGTCTGCTGCTCGTAGAGGCTGATCGGGCAGCCGACGTGCGTGCAGATCTTGGAGAACGCGACGATGCCGTCCGCCGACCAGTCGAGCTCGCGCTTGTCCTTGATGTTCTCCGGCTGCAGCCGGATGATCATCAGGGCCGCCTTGGCGATCTCCTGCTGGAAGTCGTGGTCCTCCTCCTTCATGCCCTCGGGCATGGCGAAGGTGAGGGAGCCGACCGCGATGTCCTCGGGACGCAGGGGCTGCATCGTGTTCTGGTTGATGAGCATCTTGCCCTCGGACCAGGCGGTCTTGCGGAGCTTGGTGCCCGGCAGCGGACCGAGGTCACGGAGCAGCACCACGCCGGAGAGCGGCACCATGGCCAGCGCGCCGAACATGGTGTTGCGCAGCAGCTTGCGGCGGCCGAACGTCGACTCCTCCGCGCCCTGCGCGAAGTCGGCCATGACCTTGGCCTTGACCTCGGGGTCGGCCTCGATCGGGTGACGGTCGTCCGCGTGCTCGACGTCGGACATCAGGGTGCGGGCCCAGTGGACCGCGCCCGCGCCGATGCAGAACAGCGCCACGCCGAGGGTGAGCCCCAGCGAGAAGTTCAGGGCGCTGATGTGACCGATCGGGAAGACGTAGATGCTCTTGTCGACCGGCAGGGTCACATAGGCGGCGATGAAACCGACCGTGGCCAGCATGGACAGCAGGAACAGGAACGCGACCACGCGCTCGGAGCGCTGGGCGGCCCGTTCGTCGATGTCCTGGATGCGGGGCTCGTGCGGCGGGATCCCCGGGTCGGCGAACGGGTCGCCGGAGGTCGCTGCTACGCCCTGGTGCGCGTCGCCCTGCTTGCTCGGCAGGGTCTCTTCTGGAATGTCTTGGCTACTCATGACTTCTTGGCCTTGGCGGTGTGGGCGGCGACCCAGATGGCGACGGCGATCAGCGCGCCCAGGCCGAAGACCCATGCGAACAGACCCTCACTGACGGGGCCGAGGCCACCCAGTTCGAGGCCGCCCGGGCTCTTCGTCTTGTCGCTGTTGACCGTGTCGAGGTACGCGACGACGTCCTTCTTGTTCTGCTCCGACATGGTGGTGTCGGGGAACGAGGGCATGTTCTGCGGGCCGGTCTGCATGGCCTCGTAGATGTGCTTCGGGTTGACGCCCTCGAGAGACGGGGCGTACTTGCCGTTCGAGAGCGCGCCGCCCTTGCCGACGAAGTTGTGGCACTGGGCGCAGTTCGTACGGAAGAGCTCCCCGCCCTTGGCGATGTCGGCGCCGTCGGGGCTGTACTGGTTCTTGGTCGGGACCGAGGGGCCGGCACCGAGGGAGGCGATGTACGCGGCGAGCTGGTCGATCTCGGCCTGCGTGTAGATGGCCTTCTTGCGAGGGGCCTGGGCGCCCTGCTGCTGCAGCGGCATGCGACCGGTGGCGACCTGGAAGTCGACGGCCGCGGAGCCCACGCCGACCAGGCTCGGGCCGTCGGAGGTGCCCTGACCGCCGGTACCGTGGCAGCTTGCGCAGCCCACGGAGTACAGCTTCTTGCCCTCCTCGATGGCGAGGGACTGGGCGGTGTCATCGGCCTTGGCCGACTCCGCCGGCGCGAACGCGGCGTACAGCCCCCCAGTAACCGCCAGCGCGAAGAGTAGGACGACGACCGCCGCCAGCGGATGGCGTCGTCGTGCGGAGAGCTTTTTCACGGATTACCCCGGTGTCAGGATCTTCTGCGTCGATCTGGACTGATTGGCCCGGTGCGGGACGGGACCGATTACTTGATCAAGTAGATCGTGGCGAAGAGGCCGATCCACACCACGTCGACGAAGTGCCAGTAGTAGGACACGACGATGGCCGCCGTGGCCTGGTGGTGGGTGAACCTCTTGGCCGCGTACGTCCTGCCCAGGACCAGCAGGAAGGCGATGAGACCGCCCGTCACATGCAGGCCGTGGAAGCCGGTCGTCAGGTAGAACACCGAGCCGTACGGGTCGGAGGAGAGGGAGAGGCCCTCCTCCTTGACCAGATCGGTGTATTCGAAGACCTGGCCGCCGATGAAGATGGCACCCATCACGAACGTGACCACGAACCACATGCGCAGCTTCTTCACGTCGCCACGCTCGGCCGCGAACACGCCGAGCTGGCAGGTGAGGGAGGAGAGCACCAGGATCGTGGTGTTGGTGGCCGAGAACGGAAGGTTCAGCGCGGACGCCATTTCCTTCCAGTGCTCGGCACCGGTCACCGATCGCAGGGTGAAGTACATCGCGAAGAGGGCCGCGAAGAACATCAGCTCGGAACTCAGCCAGATGATGGTTCCGACGCTGGTGAGGTTCGGTCGATTGACCGACGGGTGTGCGTGCCCGGTATCTGTTGCTGTTGCTGTCGCCACGACCGACATTATGTCGGTCGCTTATCTCGCGCTCACTCCGGGGGGTGCCGTTCGGTGTGTCAAGACCGTATGCCCAGCTCGTACGGCCCATTGGGACGGTCCCCCAAAGGGAGGAAGGAGCGCTTCCGGGGCCCCGCGGGCCCTGCCGAACCCTCCTCCTGCGGGGGCCCGGCGGAGTAGCATCCGCGCACAACGGCCCCACCTGCCCACGAGCATGGAGGAACGATGCAGCCGACCGCCACGGTGCTGGTCTACAGCGACGACGCGAACACGCGGGAGCAGGTGCGGCTGGCCGCGGGACGGCGCCCGGCCCCGGACGTGCCGGCCGTGGAGTACGTGGAGTGCGCGACGCTGCCCGCCGTGCTGCGGACCCTTCGGGAGCGCCGGATCGACGTGTGCGTCCTGGACGGCGAGACGGCCCCCGCGGGCGGCATGGGCGTGTGCCGGCAGCTGAAGGACGAGGTGTTCCGCTGCCCGCCCGTGCTGCTGCTCATCGGCCGTCCACAGGACGCCTGGCTGGCCACCTGGAGCCGCGCGGACGCGGCCGTCACCCACCCGCTGGACCCGGTGGCGTTCGCCGACGCCCTGGCCGGGCTGCTGCGCGAGCGGCTCGGCGTGGACGCCTGACGCCTACAGCCTCGGCCGCATCCGGGCCATGTCGGCGGGGCCGGTGCCCTCGCGCTTGCCGCCCACCAGGGCGCTGCCCTCGCGCCACTGCTTCCAGGGCATGTTCCAGTCGCCGAAGCCGTTGTCGAAGGGCGTCATGGTGGCGCCGGCGCTGCCGACGACCTTGACGATGTCGCCGACCCGGACGTTGTCGAAGAACCACTTGGCGTTGGCGGTGCTCATGCCCGTGCAGCCGTGGCTGACATTGTCCATGCCCTGCGAGCCCTCGGACCAGGGGGCGGCGTGCACGTATTCGCCGCTCCATGTCACCCGCGTGGCCCAGTAGACCGGCAGGTCGTAGGAGTCCTCGCTGCCCTCGGCGATGCCGATGCTGGTGCCGCGCATCCGTACGAAGGATTCCCGGCCCAGGATCACCTTGACCCCGTTGCGGGTGGCGTAGCCGGGCTTGCCGGTGGTCACGGGGATGGTGCGCAGCACCTCGCCGTTCCTGGTGAAGGTCATGTAGTGCCCGGCGGCGTCGGTGACGGCCTCCACGCGGTCGCCGGTGGTCAGCCGTACGGGCTTGGAGGGGCCGCCGTAGAGGCCGCCGCCGACCTTGATGCCGTCGAGGGTGGCGCGCACGTCGATCGTGGCGTGCGCGGGCCAGTACTCCGCCGGGCGGTAGTGCAGGGTGCGGTTGTCGATCCAGTGCCAGGCGCCCTGGACGGCGGGCGTGGACTCGACCCTGAGGGTGCGTTCGACCACGGCGCGCGCGGCCGGGTCCTGGACGGGCTCGCTGAGTTCGGCGGTGATGGGCTGTCCGACGCCGTAGGTGCCGTTCTGCGGGCCGAAGGAGACCCTGAGCAGCCGGTCGGCCGGGTTGGTGTCGAAGCCGATCGTCCGGCGCCCCTGGGCGCCGTCCTCGTCCTCCGTGCTGACCCGCACGGTGTAGTGGGCCCCGGCGGCGAGGGCGCCGGTGCTGTGCCAGCGCGAGCCGTCGGCGGCCAGCTCGCCCTTGACGTAGCGTCCGGCCGCGTCGGTGGCGGTCACGTCGGTGATCCGGTCGCCGCCGGAGGTCTCGACCTCCAGGGGCTTGCTGGGGTCCGCCTTGTGACCCTCCTGCGAGCCGGTGACCCTGACCTGGCCGGTCGCGTCGTACGGCGGGTCGGCCAGGGGATTGGACGAGCCCCCGCACGCGGAGGCCCCCAGAACCAGCGAGACCAGCAGCAGGGCGCCGGCGGGCACCGTGCGGCGTCGAGGTGTATGACCCATGGTCACACGATAGGAAGAATCCGGTCATACGGCCTCCTGAGGGCCGCAAACGGGTGGAAACGCATCGGGCCCCGCACACCGTGAGGTGTGCGGGGCCCGAACGTTCGCGGGGGAACCTACTGGTTCTGGTTCTCGCCGCGGTAGAACTCGAACACCCAGCCGAAGAGTCCGACCAGGATGACCGGCGCCGAGAAGTACATCAGCCACCAGCCGAAGCAGATGCTCATGAAGGCGAGCGCTCCACCGACGGCCAGGGACAGCGGCTGCCAGCTGTGCGGGGCGAAGAAGCCCAGCTCACCGGCGTCGTCGGCGACGTCCGCGTTCTTGTCGTCCTGGGCACCGGCGTCCACCCGGCGCGCGGTGAACGCCAGGTAGTAGCCGACCATGACGCACAGGCCGAAGGCCATGAAGAGGGCGGTCGTACCGGCCGCCTCCTTCGCCCACATGCCGTAGACGATCGCCATGGCGAGGATGAAGACGGAGAGCCAGATGAACATCCGGCCTTGGATCTTCACTTGCCGGCCTCCTTGCCACCCGCGAGGGCCTTGTCAGCGGCGAGGTTCTCCTCGATCTCCAGCGCCGCGATCTCCGGGTGGTGCAGATCGAACGCCGGGGATTCGGAGCGGATGCGAGGCAGCGTGAGGAAGTTGTGCCGCGGCGGCGGGCAGGAGGTCGCCCACTCGAGCGAGCGGCCGTAGCCCCACGGGTCGTCGACCTCGACCTTCTTGCCGTACTTGGCGGTCTTCCAGACGTTGTAGAAGAACGGCAGGATCGACAGGCCCAGCAGGAAGGAGCTGATGGTCGAGATGGTGTTCAGCGTGGTGAAGCCGTCGGCGGCGAGGTAGTCCGCGTAACGACGCGGCATGCCCTCGGCACCCAGCCAGTGCTGCACCAGGAACGTGCCGTGGAAGCCCACGAACAGCGTCCAGAAGGTGATCTTGCCCAGACGCTCGTCCAGCATCTTGCCCGTGAACTTCGGCCACCAGAAGTGGAAGCCGGAGAACATCGCGAACACCACGGTGCCGAAGATGACGTAGTGGAAGTGCGCGACCACGAAGTACGAGTCGGAGACGTGGAAGTCCATCGGCGGCGAGGCCAGGATGACGCCGGTCAGACCACCGAAGGTGAAGGTGATCAGGAAGCCGACGGCCCACAGCATCGGGGTCTCGAAGGACAGCGAGCCCTTCCACATGGTGCCGATCCAGTTGAAGAACTTCACACCGGTCGGGACCGCGATCAGGAAGGTCATGAAGGAGAAGAACGGCAGCAGCACACCACCGGTGACGTACATGTGGTGCGCCCACACGGTCACCGACAGACCGGCGATCGAAATCGTCGCCGCGATCAGGCCCCAGTAACCGAACATCGGCTTCCGGGAGAACACCGGAATGACCTCGGAAATGATGCCGAAGAACGGCAGGGCGATGATGTACACCTCGGGATGGCCGAAGAACCAGAAGAGGTGCTGCCACAGCAACGCGCCGCCATTGGACGCGTCGAATACATGGGCGCCGAATTTACGGTCCGCCTCCAGGGCGAACAGCGCGGCGGCCAGCACCGGGAAGGCCAGCAGGACCAGCACACCGGTCAGCAGGACGTTCCAGGTGAAGATCGGCATGCGGAACATCGTCATGCCCGGGGCGCGCATGCAGATGATCGTGGTGATGAAGTTGACCGAACCGAGGATCGTGCCGAAGCCCGAGAAGGCCAGACCCATGATCCACATGTCGGCGCCGACGCCCGGCGAGCGGACCGCGTCCGACAGCGGGGAGTAGGCGAACCAGCCGAAGTCGGCCGCACCCTGCGGGGTGAGGAACCCGGCCACCGCGATCAGCGAGCCGAAGAGGTAGAGCCAGTAGGCGAACATGTTCAGCCGCGGGAACGCCACGTCGGGCGCGCCGATCTGCAGCGGCATGATCCAGTTCGCGAATCCGGCGAACAGCGGCGTCGCGAACATCAGCAGCATGATCGTGCCGTGCATCGTGAACGCCTGGTTGAACTGCTCGTTCGACATGATCTGCGTGCCGGGACGGGCCAGCTCGGCGCGCATGAGGAGCGCCATCAGGCCGCCGATGCAGAAGAACGCGAACGACGTGACCAGGTAGAGCGTGCCGATCGTCTTGTGGTCGGTGGTGGTGAGCCACTTGATGACCTGACTACCGGGCTGCTTCTGGCGTACGGGTGGTGCTGCCGTGGCTGTTGCGGCGGCGGCACCCTGGGGTTCGTTGAGGATGCTCACTTGTTCTTGGTCTCCGCGTTCTTCGCGTGATCCGTCATCGCGATACCCGCCGGCTGGTAACCGGTCTGGCCCTTGGCCGCCAGCTCCTTCAGGTGCGCCCGGTATCGCTCAGGAGAGACGATCTTGACGTTGAAGAGCATCCGCGAGTGGTCCTGACCGCAGAGCTCGGCGCACTTGCCCAGGTACGTGCCCTCCTTCTGGGGGGTCACCGTGAAGCTGTTGGTGTGCCCCGGGATGACGTCCTGCTTCATCAGGAACGGCACCACCCAGAAGGAGTGGATGACGTCCCGCGAGGTGAGGACGAACTGGACCGTCTCGCCCTTGGGCAGCCACATGGTCGGGCCCGGGTTGCCCGTCTGCGGGTTCCGGTCACCCGGAACGCCGACCTCGTAGACGCCCTCGGCGCCCTGCGGTGCCTTGTTCAGGAACCGGTCCGGGATCGCGTCGAGCTCCTTGTTCTCACGGAGCGGCTTCGCCGGAGTGGCGGTGTTGCCGTCGACGTTCTCCATGTAGTTGAACGCCCAGCTCCACTGGAAGCCCACCACGTTGATGACGTGCTGCGGCTTGTCAGGGTTGGTCAGGAGCTTGTTCTCATCGCGCGCGGTGAAATAGAAGAGCACCGAGACGATGATGATCGGGACCACGGTGTACAGCGCCTCGATGGGCATGTTGTACCGGGTCTGGGTGGGGATCTCCACCTTGGACCTGCTGCGCCGGTGGAAGATGACGCTCCACAGGATCAGGCCCCACACCAGTACGCCCGTGGCGAGCGCTGCCGCCCACGAGCCCTGCCACAAGGAGAGGATCCGCGGCGCCTCTTCCGTGACGGGCGTTGGCATGCCGAGGCGGGGGAAGTCCTTCGATGTGCAACCGGTGGCGGTCGCCAGGACAGCGCCCGCGGCCAGCGCCTGCAGCAGCTTCCGCCGCACCGGGCGCCGCGACGAGCGGTCGGAGCCGTTGGGACTCACGTAGCGCCTTCCCGAGAGTCTCGCCCGTGCGGCCGGCTGCGGCCGTCTCGCTGGTCGGTCGCCGGCCCGCTGCGGGCAGGGGTTTGGATGTTTATGCGGACCAAACCCTACTGGACGCTATTTGGGGCCGCGCGGGGAGGGTGCCCAACGCGCCGGACCACTCCCCGAACCGGTGGAATATGGGGCTCCGGCGACCATCTGGAGGACCGTCAGCGCCGTGTGCTGCCTGGTCACAGGGGGCGTGGCGGGGCCGGCGCCGCGGCGGCCGCGGGCCGTACCGGCGACGGGAGTTAGCGTTTCTTCCGTGCCCTACTTCGACGCGGCCTCCGCCGCTCCTCTGCACCCGGTCGCCCGCCAGGCGCTGCTGGCCGCCCTCGACGAGGGCTGGGCCGACCCGGCCCGGCTCTACCGGGAGGGCCGCCGGGCCCGGCTGCTGCTCGACGCCGCCCGCGAGGCCGCCGCCGAGGCCGTCGGCTGTCGCCCCGACGAGCTCGTGTTCACTCCTTCGGGGACACGCGCGCTGCACGACGGCATTGCCGGCGCCCTCGCCGGACGCCGCCGGGTGGGCCGCCATCTGGTCGTCTCCGCCGTCGAGCACTCCGCCGTACTGCACTCGGCGGACGCCCTGCGCGCGGCGGGCGGCACCGTCACCGAGGTGGAGGTGGACCGCGCCGGCCGCGTCGACGCGGCGGCGTACGCGGCCGCGCTGCGGGCGGACACCGCCCTCGCGGCGCTGCAGTCCGCCAACCACGAGGTCGGCACCGAGCAGCCGGTGGCCGAGGTGGCCGAGGCCTGCCGGGCGGCGGGGGTGCCGCTGCTGGTGGACGCGGCCCAGTCGCTCGGCTGGGGCCCGGTGGCGCCGGGCTGGTCGCTGCTGACGGCCAGCGCGCACAAGTGGGGCGGCCCCTCGGGGGTGGGCCTGCTGGCCGTGCGCAAGGGGGTGCGGTTCGCCGCCCAGGGGCCCGCGGACGAACGGGAGTCGGGCCGCTCCCCCGGCTTCCCCGACCTGCCCGCCGTCGTGGCGGCCGCGGCCTCGCTGCGGGCGGTGCGCGCGGAGGCGGCGGCCGAGGACGCCCGGCTGCGGGCGCTGGTGGAGCGCGTACGGTCCCGGGTGCCCGGGCTCGTACCGGACGTGGAGGTGGTCGGCGACCCCGTGCGACGGCTGCCGCACCTGGTCACGTTCTCCTGCCTCTACGTGGACGGCGAGACGCTGCTGCACGCGCTGGACCGCGAGGGCTTCTCGGTCTCCTCGGGCTCGTCGTGCACCTCCAGCACCCTGCGGCCGAGCCATGTGCTCCAGGCGATGGGCGTGCTGTCGGAGGGCAATGTGCGCCTGTCGCTGCCGCGTGGCACGTCGCCGGAGGACGTGGAGGCCTTCCTCGGCGTCCTGCCGGGGGTCGTCGCGTCGGTGCGCGAGGCGCTGGGCGCGCCGGCGGCCACCGCTCCGGCCGCCGCGCCCGGGGCCGGCGAGGAGCTGGTGGTCGACTCGCTCGGCAAGCGGTGCCCGATCCCCGTGATCGAGCTGGCGAAGGTGATCGGGGACGTTCCGGTGGGCGGCCTCGTGACCGTCCTGTCCGACGACGAGGCGGCGCGCCTGGACATTCCGGCGTGGTGCTCGATGCGCGGCCAGGAGTACGTGGGCGAGCGCCCGGCGGAGACCGGGGTCGCGTACACGGTGCGGCGCCGCACCTGACGGCGAGGGGGCGGTGAGCGCCGCCCCCTCCCGCGCCGGGGGATCAGGCCAGGTGGGCCTGGACCTCGGCGGCCGCCTCCTGGCCGTAGGCCTTGGTGAAGCGCTCCATGAAGTGCCCGCGCCGCAGCTCGTACTCCTGGGTGCCCAGGGTCTCGATGACGAGGGTGGCCAGCATGCAGCCCAGCTGCGCGGCGCGCTCGAGGGACAGGTCCCAGGTCACGCCGGCCAGGAAGCCCGCGCGGAACGCGTCGCCGACGCCGGTCGGGTCGACCTTGGCCTCCTCCTCGGCGCAGCCGACCTCGATCGGCTGCTCGCCGACCCGCTCGATGAGCACGCCGCGCGCGCCCAGCGTGGTGATGCGGGTGCCGACCTTGGAGAGGATCTCCTCGCCCGTCCAGCCCGTCTTGGACTCGATGAGCGCCTTCTCGTACTCGTTGGTGAACAGGTACGTCGCGCCCTCGATCAGCACGCGGATGTCGTCGCCGTCCATCCGGGCGAGCTGCTGGGAGGGGTCGGCGGCGAAGGGGATCGCGCGGGCGCGGCACTCCTCGGTGTGGCGGATCATCGCCTCGGGGTCGTCCGCGCCGATCAGCACCAGGTCCAGGCCGCCGACCCGGTCGGCCACCGGCTGCAGCTCGATCTGGCGGGCCTCGCTCATCGCGCCGGTGTAGAAGGACGCGATCTGGTTGTGGTCGCTGTCGGTGGTGCAGACGAAGCGCGCGGTGTGCAGGACCTCGGAGATGTGCACCGAGGCGGTGTCGACGCCGTGCCGGTCCAGCCAGGCGCGGTAGTCCGCGAAGTCGGCGCCGGCGGCACCGACGAGGACCGGACGCAGGCCGAGCACGCCCATGCCGAAGCAGATGTTGGGGCCCACGCCGCCACGGCGCACGTCGAGCTCGTCGACCAGGAAGGAGAGGGAGACCGTGTGCAGCTGGTCGGCCACGAGCTGATCGGCGAAGCGGCCGGGGAAGGTCATCAGGTGGTCGGTGGCGATGGAGCCGGTGACAGCGATACGCACGACGGATCTGCTCCTGGTGGCGAGGCGGTGATGGAGAACGAAAAACAACGAGAAGAGCCACACCACGCTACCGGTTCCCCGGACATCCACCAGGTCCGGTTCCGGCCGGTCGGTGGGCAGATCTACCTAATAGTAGGTCTTACGTACCGCGCACCGGCGTGCGTACGGTGCGGGTATGCCGAAGACTGTGAAGGACGTCACGCCCAGAGAGCCGGAATCGCTGGCCGATCTGCGCAGGGACTGCGCCCGGATGGCCCCGCACTGGACCGGCACCACGGTGGCCGCCCCGGCGCCCGCCGCGCACACGCCCCTGTCGCTGATCCACGGGGTCCGGGTGCCGGCCCGGTCGGCCCGGCTGCTGGACGGAATGTCGGAGTACGGCGACTGACGGCGCCGCACCGGAGGACACACTGGAACCGCTCGCTCCTGCGCTCCGTCCAAGCGGTGTCCCCCTCTCGGGGGATGCGGCAGTACTGAAGTTTGAGCGGAGCGAAGGAGCGATGCGGTGAGCACCGAGGGCGGCACTCCGGGCGGTGGCCCCGACAAACGGCAGCGGAAGCACTCCCCGCTGGCGGTGGCATCGGTGGCGGCGGCGGTGCTGCTGGCTGGCCGGGGGCGGCGGGGCGTACTGGGCGTCCACCGCCGGGCACGGCGACGGCGGCGGGGCGCGCCGGGCGCGTCCGGCGCGAGCGGTACCCCCGCCCCGCTGGCGCTCGACGGCTACCCGTCCGGCACGGCCGGCGGCGGCGCCTCCCAGGGCATCGCGCCGGGCGAGCCCGACCCGCGCGGCGTGCGCTACCGGGCGTCGGGCAGCCTGCCCGACGGCCCCCGGACGGCGCCCGTGCACCTGCCGGGGAGCGAGGTCTCCGGCGCCGAGGTGGCCGCCCTGGCCAAGGCCCTGGACGTGCGGGGCACCCCCCGGCTGGTCAAGGACACCTGGACGGTCGGCGGCGGCCCCGACGCGGCCGGGCCCACGCTGCAGGTGAGCCGGCAGGGGCCGGGCGACTGGGCGTACTCGAAGTACGGCGTGCCGGGCGGCACCTCCTGCGCCCACCCGCCGGGCGGGGGGCCGAAGGAGCAGGGCTCCTCGGGCGCCTCCCCCGGCCTGGACTCGCCGGCGCCGGCGTGCCCCTCCTTCCGTGACGGCTCGCCCGGGACGGACCCGGCGGCCGCGGGGCCGGTGTCGGAGGAGAAGGCGAAGAGCGTGGTCGCCCCGGTGTTCAAGGCCCTGGGGCAGGACGGCGCGAAGGTGGGCGCGACGGCGGTCCACGGCGCGGTACGGACCGTCACCGCCGACCCTGTGGTCAACTCCACTCCCACCTACGGCTGGCAGACCAGCCTGCAGGTCGGCGCGGACGCGCAGGTCGTCGGCGGCAGCGGGCGCCTGCAGACGCCGAAGAAGGGCGCGGCGTACCCACTGACCACCGCGCGCAAGGCGCTGGAGGAGCTGAACCGGGGAGCGGGCACCGGCCGGGTGGCCGTCGGGGGCTGCGCGACGGCGGTTCCGTTCCGGGACGGGGACGGTGCCGGTGACGCCCCCTGCGAGGGCAAGCGGGACGGACGGGAGCCGGTGACGGTGACCGGCGCGGTCTTCGGGCTGTCGGCGCAGTCGGTCTCCGGCCGCCAGGCGCTGGTGCCGTCGTGGCTGTTCACCGCGAAGATGCCGGGCGCGGACGACAAGGCCGACACCGTCACGATCGCCCAGCCGGCGATCGACCCGAAGTTCGTCGCGAAGGCGCCCTCGACGCGGCCCGGCGGTCCGTCGGCCACCGCTCCGGCCTCGTCGTCCCCGGTGCGGGTGGACGCGTACACCACCGAGGACGACGGCAAGAAGCTCGTCCTGCACTTCTGGGGCGGGGTCTGCAGCACCTACGCGGCCTCCGTCGAGCAGTCCTCGTCGGCGGCGACGGTCAAGATCACCGGCACCGAGAAGGAGCCGGGCCGGGCCTGCGTGATGATCGCCAAGCGCATGGAGACGACGGTGACGCTGGACGAGCCGCTGGGTGACCGCAAGGTCGTGGACGTCAGCAACGGCGAGACCGTACGGGAGCGGCAGGGCAAGTAGCCGGCAGGCAGCCGGGCAGGCGAAAGGGGCGGCACCGGTGGGTGCCGCCCCTTTTCTCGCGTGTCCCGCGGCTTCCTGTCGAAGCCGGGCGGGCCGCTTTAGCTGAACGAGTCGCCGCAGGCGCAGGAGCCGGTGGCGTTGGGGTTGTCGATCGTGAAGCCCTGCTTCTCGATGGTGTCGACGAAGTCGATCGAGGCGCCGTGCAGGTACGGGGCGCTCATGCGGTCGGTGACGACCTTGACGCCGTCGAAGTCCTTGACGACGTCACCGTCGAGCGCGCGCTCGTCGAAGAAGAGCTGGTAGCGCAGGCCGGAGCAGCCACCGGGCTGGACGGCGACGCGCAGGGCGAGGTCGTCACGACCCTCCTGCTCCAGCAGGGTCTTGACCTTGGCGGCCGCGGCGTCGGACAGGAGGATGCCGTCGCTCACAGTGGTCTTCTCGTCCTGTACGGACATCTGCTTCACTCCCGGGTCTTGGTGCGGACTGCTTGCCTGTGGCAGCAACCGCCGGCGTCCCGGATTCATTCCGGGCCTGAACTGACTTCCGCTTTTCATGCTCGCACACCCCTGGACGGATCGGGAATGTGTCACATCGACGCGATCATCATCGTCAAACTGACGTGAAGGGGTTATGATAGATAGCGTCAAATTGACGACAAGGCCCGAACGGCCGTCCGCAGAACAGAAAGGGTGCGTGTCGTGACCACCGCCCAGCCCTTGGACTTCCAGGCCCCCTCCCCCTCGCCCCTCGCCCTCCTGCTGCTCGGCCGCGAGTCCGACCCCCGCAGCGAGCGCGGCGTGGAGTGCCCCGGCGACCTGCCGGCGCCGTCCGACCCGGACCTGGTGGAGCGTGCCCGCGCGGCCAAGGCGAAGCTCGGGGACAAGGTCTTCGTCCTCGGCCACCACTACCAGCGCGACGAGGTCATCGAGTTCGCGGACGTCACCGGCGACTCCTTCAAGCTCGCCCGCGACGCCGCCGCCCGGCCGGACGCCGAGTACATCGTCTTCTGCGGCGTGCACTTCATGGCCGAGTCCGCGGACATCCTCACCACGAGCGACCAGCAGGTCGTGCTGCCCGACCTGGCCGCCGGCTGCTCGATGGCCGACATGGCCACCGCCGAACAGGTCGCCGAGTGCTGGGACGTGCTGACCGAGGCGGGCATAGCCGACGTGACCGTCCCGGTCTCGTACATGAACTCCTCGGCGGACATCAAGGCCTTCACCGGCAAGCACGGCGGCACCATCTGCACCTCCTCCAACGCCGAGCGGGCGCTGAACTGGGCCTTCGAGCAGGGTGAGAAGGTCCTCTTCCTGCCCGACCAGCACCTGGGCCGCAACACCGCCGTCCGCGACATGGGCATGTCGCTGGACGACTGCGTCCTGTACAACCCGCACAAGCCGAACGGCGGCCTGACCGTCGAGGAGCTGCGCGCGGCGAAGATGATCCTGTGGCGCGGGCACTGCTCGGTGCACGGCCGCTTCTCGCTGGACTCGGTCAACGACGTGCGCGAGCGCATCCCGGGCGTCAACGTCCTGGTGCACCCCGAGTGCCGGCACGAGGTCGTCGCGGCGGCCGACTACGTCGGCTCGACGGAGTACATCATCAAGACCCTCGAGGCCGCCCCGGCCGGCTCCAAGTGGGCCATCGGCACGGAGCTCAACCTGGTGCGCCGCCTGGCGAATCGATTCGCCGGTGAGGGCAAGGAGATCGTCTTCCTCGACAAGACGGTCTGCTTCTGCTCGACCATGAACCGCATCGACCTGCCGCACCTGGTCTGGGCGCTGGAGTCGCTGGCGGCCGGCAAGGTCGTCAACCGCATCGAGGTCGACCCCGAGGTCGCGAGCTTCTCGAAGCTGGCCCTGGAGCGGATGCTGGCGCTTCCGTAGCCCGCGCCCGTCTTGGCCGACGCCGGCCGGACCGCCCCGAGCGGTCCGGCCGGCGTCTTCGCGTCCGGGGGCCTTCAGTCCGTTCTCGGCCGCACCAGCCCCGACTCGTAGGCGATCACCACCAGCTGCGCCCGGTCCCGGGCGCCCAGCTTCGCCATGGCGCGGTTGACATGCGTCTTGACCGTCAGCGGGCTGACCGTCAGGCGCTCGCCGATCTCGTCGTTCGACAGGCCGCCCGCCACCTGCACCAGCACCTCGCGCTCCCGGCCGGTGAGCGTGTCGAGCCGGACCGCGGCGGCACCGGCCGGGCGGTCGGCGGGATCCCCCTGGGCCAGGAACTTCGCGATCAGCCCCTTGGTCGCCGCGGGCGACAGCAGCGCCTCGCCCGCCGCCGTGACCCGGATCGCGGCCAGCAGCTCCCCCGGCTCCGCCCCCTTGCCCAGAAAGCCCGAGGCGCCGGCCCGCAGCGACTGCACCACGTACTCGTCGACCTCGAACGTCGTCAGCATCAGCACCCGCACCGCCGCCAGCGCCGGGTCAGAGCAGATCTCCCGCGTCGCGGCGAGGCCGTCCGTCCCGGGCATCCGGATGTCCATCAGCACCACGTCCGGCACATGCGCCCGGGCCAGCTCGACCGCCTGCGCCCCGTCCGCGGCCTCCCCCACCACCCTCATGTCCGGTTCCGACTCCACCAGCACCTTGAACGCGCTGCGCAGCAGCGCCTGGTCGTCGGCCAGGACGACGGTGATCGGCTCAGTCATGCGTCAAACCCTAGGGGCCGCACATCACCCGTACGGGCCTGCAGCGGCAGCACCGCCCGCACCCGGAAGCCGGGTGCGTCCCCGCCGCGCGGGCCCGCCTCGCAGACGCCGCCCAGGGCGGTGGCGCGCTCGCGCATGCCGATCAGGCCGTGGCCGCCGCCGGACGCGTCGCCCGCCGCGCCGCCCTCCGGGGCCCGGCCGGGCCCGTCGCCGCCGTCGTCCAGGACGGTCAGGTGCAGGCTGTCCGCGCTGCGCAGCAGGGCGACCTCCGCGCGGGCGCCGGAGCCCGCGTGCTTGTGCACATTGGTCAGCGCCTCCTGCAGCACCCGGTAGGCGGTCAGGTCGACCGCGCCGGGCAGCGGGCCGAGGACGGCCGCCGCCCCGGCGGCGCCCGTCGCGGTGCCGGACCTCTCCGTCAGGGTGGAGGCCGCCGCGACCTCCACGCGCAGGCCCACCCGGGCGAAGCCGTCGACGAGCTGGTCGAGGACGCCGAGGCCGGGGGCCGGCTCGGTGGGGGCCTCCGGGTCGCCGTACTGGCGCAGCAGGCCCACGGTCGCGCGCAGTTCCTCCAGGGCCGAGCGGCCGGCCTCGCGGACATGCGCGAGGGCCTGTTTGGCCTGCTCGGGACGGCTGTCCATGATGTGCGAGGCGACCCCGGCCTGGACGTTGACCAGGGCGATGTGGTGGGCGACGACGTCGTGCAGCTCGCGGGCGATGCGCAGCCGTTCCTCGGCGACGCGGCGCCGGGCCTCCTCCTCGCGGGTGCGTTCGGCCCGTACCGCCCGTTCCTCGATCGCGGCGACGAAGGCCCGCCGGCTGCGGACGGCGTCGCCCGCCGCGCCCGCCATGCCGGTCCAGGCGAAGAGGCCCAGGTTCTCCTGGGCGTACCAGGGCGGCGGGCCGAAGAGCATGACGGCGGCGGTGACGACGGCGACGGTCACCGCGACGATCCGCCAGGCGGTGGGCCGCTCGGTGCGGGCGGCGACGGTGTAGAGGGCGACCGCGGTGGCGGTGGCGACCTGGGTGCGCGGGGGCCCGCCGTCGTGGGCGGTGACGGTCGCGACGACCGTCAGCGCGGCGGTCAGGGCCAGCACCGCGCGCGGCGCCCGGCGGCGCAGCGCGAGCGACGCGCAGGCGGCCGTGGCCAGCAGGGCGAAGACGAGGCCGGGCGGATGGGCGGCGGTGCGCGGGCCGAGGTAGACGCCGACCAGGACGAGGCCGAGGACGAGGACGGCCAGCAGGGTGTCGGCGGCCAGGGGATGGGCGCGCAGCCAGCGGTGCGGGCGGGCGAGGCCCGTGGCGGCGAGGGAGGTCATCGCGGTACCGATCGGGGGCGGGCCGGCATCGGGTGGTTGCGGCGGGGAGCCGGGGATGTGCGGTGCGGAGCCCGGTGTCAGCCGGGGATGAGGCCGTCGTCGCCGAGCATCGCGCGGACGTCGGCCAGGGAGGAGTCGGGCGCGGGCAGGATCAGTTCGGAGGGTTCGAGCGCGTCGTCGGGCAGTGGCGTGCCCAGGCGGCGAACGGCGTCGAGCAGGGCGCCCAGCGTGCGCCGGAAGCCTTCCTCGTCGCCGCTCTCCATCTCCTCGAGCAGCTCGTCGTCCAGCGTGTTGAGCTCGGTGAAGTGGCTGTCGGCCAGCCTCACCTGGCCCTCCCCCATGATCCGTACGATCACGACGGTCTCCCTTGCGTAGGGCGAGTGAGATGCCTGCGAGCCGAGTCTGCCAGCTCCCGCCCGGGTCGGCTCGTAGCCGCCCGGCCCGTGCCTGCCCGTCGTCCCGTGGGTCAGCCCTTGTCGAAGCGCGGCTGGTCCTGGGGGTGGTTCTGCTGCGCCTGGCCCGCGGAGCCGCCCTCGATCGCCTGCTGCCGGCCGCCGCTGCCGCCCGCCAGCTCGGCCTTCATCCGCTGGAGCTCCAGCTCCACGTCGGAACCGCCGGAGATGCGGTCCAGCTCGGCGGTGAGGTCGTCCTTGGCCATGCCGGTCGGGTCGTCGAGCGCGCCCGAGGCGAGGAGCTCGTCGATGGCGCCGGCGCGGGCCTGCAGCTGGGCCGTCTTGTCCTCGGCGCGCTGGATGGCCATGCCGACGTCGCCCATCTCCTCGGAGATGCCGGAGAAGGCCTCGCCGATGCGGGTCTGGGCCTGGGCGGCGGTGTAGGTGGCCTTGATGGTCTCCTTCTTCGTCCGGAAGGCGTCGACCTTGGCCTGCAGGCGCTGGGAGGCGAGCGTGAGCTTCTCCTCCTCGCCCTGGAGGGTCTGGTGCTGCGTCTCGAGGTCGCTGACCTGCTGCTGCAGGGCGGCCCGGCGGGTCAGCGCCTCGCGCGCCAGGTCCTCCCGGCCCAGCGCGAGCGCCTTGCGGCCCTGCTCCTCGAGCTTGGAGGACTGGCTCTGCAGCTGGTTGAGCTGGAGCTCCAGGCGCTTGCGGGAGGTCGCGACGTCGGCCACGCCGCGGCGCACCTTCTGCAGGAGCTCGAGCTGCTTCTGGTACGAGTAGTCGAGGGTCTCGCGGGGATCCTCGGCCCGGTCCAGGGCCTTGTTGGCCTTTGCGCGGAAGATCATTCCCATCCGCTTCATGACACCGCTCATGGGCCTCGCGCGCCCCCTTCTGACCGAACTGATCGGGCTTAGGCTCCAGCACATCCTTCAGAACCCACAGTACGGGCCCTGCTTCCATTACCGCACTGTTCGGCCGTGGATGCGCTCCTCCTGCAGGACGATCAGCACCCCCCGCCCTCCGGCGCGAGGAGTAGGGGGCGGGGCGGCGCCGGCGGCGGCCGCACTCCGTTGCCGGATCGTGCCCGAACGGGACGCCCGGACCCCGTACCCTTGGGTTCTGTGTTCCGAAGCCGTTCGAAAGCGCAGGCCGCGACCCCCGAGGTGACAGCGGACCAGCCCAAGAAGCCCCGTGATCCGCAGGCCCCCAAGGGCCGACCCACCCCCAAGCGGAGTGAGGCCTCCGCCCAGCGCCGCTCCCTGGCGAGCACGCCCGCCAACCGCAAGGAGGCCGCCAAGCGGCAGCGCGAGGCGCGCCGCGTGGACCTGGCCAAGCAGCGCGAGGCGCTGGCGAGCGGGGACGAGCGGTATCTCCCCGCCCGCGACAAGGGCCCGGTGCGGTCCTTCGCCCGTGACTTCGTGGACGCGCGGTACTCGGTGGCGGAGTTCTTCCTGCCGCTGGCCGTGCTGATCCTCATCCTGAGCATGATCAACCGCGGTGCCTTCCAGAGCTATGTGCTGCTGGCGTGGCTCGTGGTGATCGTGCTGATCGTCATCAACTCGGTGGTCACCGCCCTCACCTTCAAGCGCGCCCTCAAGCAGCGCTTCCCGGACGAGAACACCCGCGGTGCCGTCCCGTACGCCCTGATGCGCACGCTGCAGATGCGCCGCCTGCGCCTGCCCAAGCCGAAGGTCAAGCGCGGGGCGAAGCCCTGAGCGCCTTCGCGCCCGGCTTCGGCGGTGGCGCGTGGGGGTGGCTCGAGGGCCTCGGGGGGCTGCGGAACATCGTTCGCCAGGAGCTGGTCGCCCGCCAGACCGACGAACAGATAGCCGCCCGTTTCCCGGTCGGCCGGCGGCTGCGCGTCCTCGACGTCGGCCCCGGCCAGGGCACCCAGGCGCTGCGCCTGGCCCGGGCCGGGCACGAGGTGACGGGTCTGGAGCCGGATCCGCGGATGGTCGAGGCGCTGCGCCTCGCGCTGTCCGCCGAGCCGGCCGGCATCCAGGAGCGCGTGCGCATCGTGGAGGGCGACGGCCGTGACACCGGCGCGCACTTCCTGCCCGGCACCTTCGACGTCGTGCTGTGCCACGGCGTCCTGATGTACGTGGCCGAGCCGGATCCGCTGCTCGCGGGCCTGGCCCGGGTGCTCGCCCCGGGCGGGGTGCTCTCGCTGGTGGTGCGCAACGCCGACGCCCTGGCCATGCGGCCGGGCCTGTCGGGCGACTGGGACACCGCGCTGGCGGCCTTCGACTCCCCCGCCTACACCAACCGCATCGGCGTCGAGGCCCGCGCGGACCGGCTGGAGGCGCTGACCGCGACGCTCGCCGGGATCGGGGCCCCGCTGCAGGCCTGGTACGGCGTGCGCGTCTTCACCGACCTGGCGGCCGACGACCAGGCGCCGCCCGTCGGCGCCGAGCTGGAGCGCCTGCTGGCCGCCGAGGACCGGGCCGGGCGCACCGACCCGTACCGCGCGGTGGCGGCCCTGCTGCACCTGTGCGGCGTGCGCGGCGGCTCGTAGGAACAGAAGAGCAACAGAAGAACGTGCGAAGACCGCCGGCCGGACCCCGGGAAAAAGGGGTCCGGCCGGCGGTCTTCGCACGTCGGTCACTCCGCGGCGGCGTGGGTCACTCCGCGGCGGCGTGCAGGCTCATCGGGGCCGCGTAGATCTCCGTGTCGTCCTCGAAGAGGCGCACCTGGTCCACCCCGCCCTCCAGCAGGTCCTTCCAGTTCTCCCCGATCCAGGACTCCGCGTCACCCTGCGTCGTGAACTCCTCCGGCTCCAGCGCCGGGGGCGTCTCGCTCCCGTCGCTCTTCTCGAACCGCCACGTCCACACCATGTCCGCCTCCTGGGGGCTGAAGTGAGTGTCCGTCCCGCAGCCTAACGGCCCGTCGGGAACGAGAAAGGGTGAGCCCCGCGCGCCCGCCGCGCGGGGACGCGAGACGATCAGGGGGTGGAACTGACTCTCCTGGGCACCGGAGCCCCCGACGGGCTGCCGCGCCCCGGCTGCCCCTGCGCCGCCTGTGCCGTCGCCGTCGGCGACGCGGCGCGGGCGGCGACCTCGCTGCTCGTGGACGACGCGCTGCTGCTGGACCTCACCCCGGGGCCGGCGTTCGCCGCCGCCCGCGCCGGGCACTCCATCGCGGGCGTGCGGCAGGTGCTGCTCTCGCACCCGAACGACGGCCCCGCCGTGGAGTTCCCGGCCGGGCTGCCCGCGCCGGGCCGGGTGCCCGACGGCCGCGAGCTGTCGGTGATCAGCGGCCACCGGGTGCGGGCCATGGCGCTGGACGCGCCGGGCACGGGGTACGAGGTGACGTCGCCGGACGGGCAGCGGCTGCTGTACCTGGCCCCCGGCGGGGGCCCGGCCGGGCTGCCCGGGCACGTCGGCCCGTACGACATGGTGCTGCTCGACGTCGTCGGGCGGCCCGACGCGCTGGCCCGGCTGCGGGAGACGGGCGCGGTCGGGGCGACCACGGACGTGATCGCGGTGCACCTGGACCACGACGTCCCGCCGGGGCCCGAGCTGCACCGGCGGCTGGCGGCGGCGGGGGCCCGCGCGGTGCCGGACGGCACGACGCTGTCCGTCGGCGACTACCACGCCGTGCCGGACGTGCCCCGGCGGACGCTGGTGGTGGGCGGGGCGCGCTCGGGCAAGTCGGTGGAGGCCGAGCGGCGGCTGGAGTCGTTCCCCGAGGTGCTCTACGTCGCCACCGGCGGCACCCGCGACGGCGACGCGGACTGGGCGGAGCGGGTGGCCCGCCACCGCGACCGGCGGCCGGGCTCCTGGCGCACGGCCGAGACCTGCGACCTGGTGCCGCTGCTGGCGGAGCAGGGCCCGCCGCTGCTGATCGACTGCCTGGCGCTGTGGCTGACCGACGCGATGGACTCGGTCGGCGCGTGGGACGACGCCCGGTGGGCCGACGGCGGGGCGGCCGAGCTGGCCGGGCGGGTCGGGGAGCTGGTGGCCGCGATACGCGCCACCGGCCGCACGGTGGTCGTGGTGAGCAACGAGGTCGGCTCGGGCGTCGTCCCGGCGTCGGCGTCGGGCCGCCGCTTCCGCGACGAGCTGGGCCGGCTCAACGCCGCCGTGGGCGACGAGTGCGAACAGGTCGTGCTGGTGGTGGCCGGGCAGGCGCTGACCCTGCGCGGCTAGGGCCCCCTACGGCACGGCCGCCCCGCCCGAACCCCCGGCAACCCCGGTTGCCCAGGCCCCCACGGGTAGTGTGTCGCGGATGAGCAGTCTGAATCTTGATGACTTCGCCACGCTGATCGAGCGCCCCGACGCCGGCGTCCGGCGGGACGCCGAGGAACGCCGTGAGCGGCTCGTCCCGTCGGCCGGTGCGCTGGGGCGGCTGGACGAGCTCGGCGAGTGGCTCGCCGCCGCGCAGGGCGCGCTGCCCGTGAAGCCGGTGGAGCGGCCCAGGGTGCTGCTCTTCGCGGGCGACCACGGCGTCGCCAAGCTCGGCGTCTCCGGCGGCCCGGCCGGCGGGGCGCACGAGCTGGTGCGGGCCGTGCTCGACGGGGTGAGCCCGGCGGCCGTGCTGGCCCGGCGGTTCGGGGCGGAGCTGCGCGTGGTGGACATGTCCGTCGACTGCGACGCGGCCGACCTGCCCGAGGACGTCACCCGGCACCGGGTGCGGCGCGGCTCGGGCCGCGTCGACATCGAGGACGCGCTGACCGTCGAGGAGGCGGAGCGGGCGTTCCGGGCCGGGATGGCCGTGGCGGACGAGGAGGCCGACTCCGGCACCGACCTGGTGGTCCTCGGCGACCTGAGCGTGGGCGGCACCACGGCGGCCGGAATCCTGGTGGCCGCGCTGTGCGGGACGGACGCGTCGGTGGTCACCGGGCGCGGCGGCTTCGGCATCGACGACCTGGCGTGGATGCGCAAGTGCGCCGCGATCCGCGACGGGCTGCGCCGGGCCCGCCCGGTGCTGGGCGACCAGATGGAGCTGCTGGCCGCGACGGGCGGCGCGGACCTGGCGGCGATGACCGGTTTCCTGCTGCAGAGCGCGGTGCGCCGCACCCCGGTGATCCTGGACGGCGTGGTGACCGCGGCGTGCGCGCTGGTGGCCCAGCGGGTGGCGTTCCGGGCGCCGGACTGGTGGCTGGCCGGGCAGGCGAGCGGCGACCCGGCGCAGGCGAAGGCGCTCGACCGGATGGCGCTCAACCCTTTGCTGGACCACGGCGTCACAGTGGGCGAGGGGACAGGGGCGCTGCTGGCTCTGCCGTTGGTGCAGGCGGCCGCGGCCCTGGCGGCGGAGCTCCCCGAGCGCTCCTGACGACGCCGGCCGTGCCGGCGGGGTCGCGAGCGCCCGGATCCCGCCGAACAAGAGCCCCATATGGCCACTTTTCATGGGAGATATCCGCTTGACTCCGGATGAGGGCGCCCGCGGCGGCCCCTGGCAGCGGCGCGCCGCGTCGTTCGCCGTGTGGTACCTGCGCGCCGTTACGTTCGTCAATCTGCTCGGCGCGGTCTGGGTGTCCTTCGGCGCCGACGTCCGGCGGCACAACGTCGACGAGTTCTTCACTCCCTACCTGCTGTCGGCCGGCTTCGCCCCGGCGGTGGTGTCGCTGCTCCTGGCGATCACCATGCGCCGGCGCAAGCGGGCCGCGTGGATCCTCAACCTGGTGCTCTCCGGGCTGCTCCTGCTGCTCCTGGTGTTCGTGATGGCCTTCCCGGAGTTCCGCCGGCACGGCCTGAACTGGTTCTCGCTGGTGGCCACCGCGCTGTTCGTGCTCTCCCTGCTGGTGGGCCGCCGCGAGTTCTACGCCAAGGGCGACCGCTCCAACCCCAAGCTCGCCACCGCCGTCGCCGCGGTCGGCCTGCTCGTCACCTCGCTGCTCGCCGCGGCCCTGGTCACCGTCACCAACGAGTCCACCGACGAACAGCGCTCCACCTTCCTGGACCGCTGGCACTACGGCGTCATGCGGCTGATCACGATCGCCGCCGACGACCAGCGCTACGCCGGCATCGCTCCCCCCGGCTGGGTCAACGTCGTCATCAACGTGATGAGCACGGCGCTGCTGATCCTGGTGCTCTTCGCGGCCTTCCGCTCCCGCCGCGCCACCGACGCCCTCACCGCCGAGGACGAGTCGCGGCTGCGCGGCCTGCTCGAGCGCTGGGGCGACCGCGACTCTCTCGGCTACTTCGCCCTGCGCCGCGAGAAGAGCGTCATCTGGTCCCCCTCCGGCAAGGCGGGGGTCACCTACCGCGTCGTCGGCGGCGTCTCGCTGGCCTCCGGCGACCCCATCGGCGACCCCGAGGCCTGGCCCGGGGCCATCGAGCCGTGGCTGACCGAGGCGCGCGAGCACGGCTGGATCCCGGCCGTGATGGGCGCGAGCGAGGAGGGCGGCACGATCTACGCCCGGCACGGCCTGGACGCCCTGGAGCTGGGCGACGAGGCGATCGTGGACACCGCCGAGTTCACCCTCGAGGGCCGGGCCATGCGGACCGTGCGCCAGGCCTACAACCGGGTCAAGCGCGCCGGGTACACCGTCACCGTCCGGCGGCACGAGGACATCCCCGACGAGGAGATGGCCGAGCTGCTGCGCCGCGCCGACGACTGGCGCGACGGCGCGACCGAGCGCGGCTTCTCCATGGCGCTGGGCCGGCTGGGCGACCCGGACGACGGCCGCTGCATGATGCTGGAGTGCCATGACGGCGACGGCGAGCTGCGCGCCCTGCTGAGCTTCGTGCCCTGGGGCCCCAAGGGCCTGTCGCTGGACCTGATGCGCCGTGACCGGGACTCCGAGAACGGCCTGATGGAGTTCATGGTCATCGAACTGCTCCAGCGGGCGAGATCCCTGGGCATCACTCAGGTCTCGCTGAACTTCGCGATGTTCCGCTCCGTCTTCGAGCGCGGCTCCCGGCTCGGCGCGGGTCCGGTGCTGCGGATGTGGCGCTCGCTGCTGAGCTTCTTCTCCCGCTGGTGGCAGATCGAATCGCTCTACCGAGCAAATGCGAAGTACCGCCCCATCTGGGAGCCTCGTTTCATGCTGTTCGAGAAGAGCAGTGACCTGCTGCGCATCGGCATCGCCAGCGCCCGCGCCGAGGGCTTCCTGGAGGCCCCCGGCCTGCCCAAGTGGCTCAACCGCAAGCACCTGGAGAGCCGGCGATGAAGCGCGCGGCGCTGCTCCGCGCCGCGCGCACCGAATGGGGTCCCCTGTACACGGCCGTGTGGGGGACCCTCACCCGAAAGCGGCTGAGGGCCGTCCCCATGACGCTCTCGGCCGTGGCCCTCACGGCCGTCTTCCAGATCGTCCAGAACCAGCCCTGGGGCTTCGGCCCCGTCCAGCGGCTGGGCTCCGTACAGGCCCAGCTCCCCTGGTGGCTCGCGCTGCTGCGCACGCCGCTGTCGCTGTTCGTGCCCGCGCTCGACCTGCCGGTATGGGGGGCGCTGGCCCAGGTCCTGCTCGTCCTCGGCATCGCCGAGTGCGCGGTGGGCCGGTGGCGCACGCTGACCGTCGCCTACGTCGCCACCCTCGCGGGGACGATGTACGCGCGGCTGGCCGTGGCCACCGGCCCGGACTCGCCCTTCGGGCTGCCGGCCGAGGCCGCGAAGGTCATCGACACCGGGCCGTCGGCGGCCGTCGTGGGCCTGGCGATGTACGTCTCCTGGCGCTACCGCGCCTGGTTCACCTGCTCCCTGGTGGTGCTGGCCATGGCCGTGGAGGTGCTCCTCAAGCCCAACCTGGCGGGCAAGGAGCACGTCGCCGCCGTCGCCGCGATGCTCGTGCTGTGCGGCCTGGACGAGCTCCGGCGGCGCCGCAAGCCCCGCCGCGACGCCCACCGGCAGCCGGGTCAGCGGTCCGGCGCGCCCGCCACCAGATCGTGAATCCTGCGCCGCACCGCCGACCAGCGCGCGTCGTGGCGGTACGCGCGCAGCCGTGCCCGGCGCCGGGCGCGGGGCCGGCGCCGGTAGAAGCGCCGCGCCCACGGTGATCCCGGCCGGGCCAGCCGCACCGCGGCCACGATGGCCACCAGCGGCACCACGGCGCCGATCAGCGCGAGCCGCGGCTTGCCCTTGGCCAGGGCGAACAGCGCCAGCAGGAAGTTGGCGAGGGTGTTGGTCACCACGATGGTGCGGTTCTGCAGCTCGTCCGGCGTCAGCTCGTTGACCCCGAACGGCGCGAAGCCGCAGAGCACCAGGCCCACCAGCGCGGCGGTCAGGACCACGATCTCCACGCTCTTGCGGCCCTGCTCGGTCCAGTAGACGTCGTCCATGTGCAGCACGAGCGCGAACTCGTCCAGCACCAGCCCGGCGCCCATGCCGAACAGCACGGCGGCCACCGACGCGCCGAAGCCGTGCCGGCCCTCGGCCACCGCCCCGAAGCCGCCGACCACCATCAGCACCACGCCGGGCACCACATGGTGGACGTGCATCCCGCCCGGGCGGATGTTGCGGAAGGGCCCCCTCCCGGCCCGGATCAGCCGGGTGATGACCCGGGTCACCAGGAACGTCAGCACGAACGCGGCCAGCGCCAGCAGCAGCGGCAGCTTGCCCGGCTCGACGATGTTGCGTGCCAGCCAGTGACCCATCGCAACTCCCGCTCCCGTGCCGCGCCCTCCCGGCAAACGTACTGCCGTGGGCGCCGGGATACCCTGCCCGCGATGACCGACACGACCACCGCCCGGGCCGGCCTCGGCGACGCCCTGCGCTTCGCGTTCGGCACCCTCACCGTGCTGCCCGTCGCCCTCACCCGCTGGGACCGCCCGGCCGCCCGCGGCGGGATGCTGGCGGCGCCCCTGGCCGGGCTGGTGGTGGGCGGCTGCGCGGCCGCCGCCGGAGCGCTGCTCCTGCTGCTCGGGGCCGGTCCCCTGCTCGCCGCCGTGGCCGCCGTCGCGGTGGGCGCCGTGCTCACCCGGGGGCTGCACCTGGACGGGCTCGCGGACGTGGCCGACGGGCTGGGCAGCGGCAAGCCGGCCGAGGACGCGCTGCGCGTGATGAAGCGCTCCGACATCGGCCCCTTCGGCGTCGTCACCCTGCTGCTCACCCTGCTTGCGCAGGTCGCCGTCCTCGCGCAGTTGTACGCGGCCAGTTGGACACGCGGCGCGGTCGCGGCGGTCGTCGCCGCCCTCGCCGCCCGCTGCGCCCTGACCCTGGCCGCCCGCGCGGGGGTGCCCGCCGCGCGGCCCGAGGGGCTGGGCGCGGCGGTGGCGGGCGTGGTGCCCGTACCGGCCGCGTGGGCCGTGGCCGTGGCGACCGCCGCCGCGGCCGCGGGGGCCTGTGCCTGCACGGCGGGCGGCCCCTTCCGGGCGGCGCAGGGGGCGGCCGCTGTTCTCCTCGCCCTGGCCTGCACCGAGGCGCTGCTGCGGCGCTGCCGGCGCCGGTTCGGCGGCGTGACCGGCGATGTGTTCGGCGCCCTGGCGGAGACCGCGGCGACCTGCGCGCTGGTCGTCCTGGCACTGGGCTGACCGCTCCCGCCCCGATACGCTCTCGCGTGCCGGATGGCCCGGGCCCTGGCGGCCCCAGCACGGCGCATACGATGCGCAAGGTGCGGCCGGACCACCATCCACGGCCGAGAACTCGACGGAAGTAGGGACACCCACCACCGTGACTGCTCTGACTCTCAGCACTTCCAGTGCGGCGACGCTGCGCGCGGACGCCGTCGTCATCGGTGTGGCGAAGGGCCCGAAGGGCCTCGTCGTCGCGCCCGGTGCCGAAGCCGTTGACCAGGCCTTCGACGGCCGGCTGGCCGCCGTCGTGGAGACCCTCGGCGGCTCCGGCGGCGAGGGGGAGGTCACCAAGCTGCCCGCCCCCTCCGGCTTCAAGGCCCCGGTGGTGCTGGCGGTCGGCCTCGGTGATCTGCCCGCCGAGGGCGACGCCTTCGACGAGGAGACGCTGCGCCGCGCCGCCGGTGTGGCGGCCCGTGCGCTGGCCGGCTCGAAGAAGGCCGCGTTCGCCCTGCCCGTCGAGGACGCCGAGTCCGCCGCCGCGATCGGCGAGGGCGCCGTCCTGGGTGCGTACTCCTTCACCGCCTACCGCGGCGGCAAGGACGAGAAGCCCGCGAAGAACGCCCCGCTGGCCGAGGCCGCGATCCTGGGCGGCAAGCCGCGCGACAAGGCGTTCAAGGCCGCCGTCGAGCGCGCCACCGCCGTGGCCGCCGAGGTCAACCGCGCGCGCGACCTGGTCAACATGTCCCCCAACGACCTCAACCCGAAGTCGTTCGCCGCCCAGGCCCAGGCCGCGGGCAAGGAGTTCGGCCTCAAGGTCGAGGTGCTGGACGAGAAGGCGCTGCTCAAGGGCGGCTTCGGCGGTCTGATGGGCGTCGGCCAGGGCTCGGTCAACCCGCCGCGCCTGGTGCGCGTCGCCTACACCCACCCCAAGGCGGAGAAGACCCTCGCGCTGGTCGGCAAGGGCATCACCTACGACTCGGGCGGCATCTCCCTGAAGCCGGCCGGCCACAACGAGACCATGAAGTGCGACATGGCCGGCGCCGCCGCCGTCCTCGGCGCGGTCCTCGCCGTCGCCCGGCTCGGCCTGAAGGTCAACGTCACCGGCTGGCTGGCCCTCGCGGAGAACATGCCCTCCGGCAACGCCACCCGTCCGGGCGACGTGCTGCGGATGTACAGCGGCACGACGGTCGAGGTGCTGAACACCGACGCCGAGGGCCGCCTGGTGCTGGCCGACGCACTGACCCGCGCCTCGGAGGAGAACCCGGACGCGATCGTGGACGTCGCCACCCTCACGGGTGCCATGGTCGTCGCGCTCGGCGACCGCACCTTCGGCGTCATGGCCAACGACGACGCGTTCCGCACCTCGCTGTACGAGATCGCCGAGGAGGTCGGCGAGCAGGCGTGGCCGATGCCGCTCCCCGTCGAGCTGCGCAAGTCCATGGACTCCCCGGTGGCCGACATGGCCAACATCGGCGAGCGCATGGGCGGCGGCCTGGTGGCCGGTGTCTTCCTGAAGGAGTTCGTGGGCGAGGGCATCGCCTGGGCGCACCTGGACATCGCGGGCCCCGCCTTCCACGAGAAGGCCCCCTTCGGCTACACCCCCAAGGGCGGCACCGGCTCCTCGGTGCGCACCCTGGTCCGGCTGGCGGAGCGCACCGCCGACGGCGACCTGGGCTGAGTCACGGGTCTCGTGCCGGCTCCGCGGCCCCGGGCGACGCCCGGGGCCGCGGCCGGTACGGTGGCGTGTTCGCTACGGACGAAACCCGCATGAACCGGCACGTTCGTACGCGCGAGTAACCCCCTGAAGGTGACGCATCAGTCGTCCCACAGCCCGGCCCGGCGTCCCGCCGTCCGTCAACAAGTGCGAAGATGTTGTCTCGGCAGGACAGGGCCCCCGTAATCACAGGGCCGAAGAAACGCGGCCGAACAACAGCCGCCGCCCGGTCACCGACGACCGGCCCGGCGTACCCATGCATGGAGGACGTGACGTGGCGAACGACGCCAGCACCGTTTTCGACCTAGTGATCCTCGGAGGCGGTAGTGGTGGTTACGCCGCTGCCCTGCGTGGAGCGCAGCTGGGTCTCGAGGTCGCCCTGATCGAGAAGGACAAGCTGGGCGGCACCTGCCTGCACCGCGGCTGCATCCCCACCAAGGCTCTGCTGCACGCCGGCGAGATCGCCGACCAGGCTCGTGAGGCCGAGCAGTTCGGTGTCAAGGCCTCCCTGGAGGGCATCGACATCGCGGGCGTCCACAAGTACAAGGACGACGTGATCTCGGGCCTGTACAAGGGTCTGCAGGGTCTGGTCGCCTCCCGCAAGGTCACCTACATCACCGGTGAGGGCCGCCTGTCCTCCCCCACGTCCGTCGACGTCGACGGGCAGCGCATCAACGGCCGCCACGTCCTGCTGGCCACCGGCTCCACGCCGAAGTCGCTGCCGGGCCTGGCCATCGACGGCGACCGCGTCATCTCCTCGGACCACGCGCTGGTCCTGGACCGCGTGCCGAAGTCCGCGATCGTGCTGGGCGGCGGCGTCATCGGCGTCGAGTTCGCCTCCGCGTGGAAGTCCTTCGGCGCCGAGGTCACCATCGTCGAGGCGCTTCCCCACCTCGTCCCGGTCGAGGACGAGAACAGCTCCAAGCTGCTGGAGCGCGCCTTCCGCAAGCGCGGCATCAACTTCTCCCTCGGCTCCCGCTTCTCCGGCGTGGAGTACACCGCCGACGGAGTGAAGGTCTCGCTGGAGAACGGCAAGACCTTCGAGGCCGAGCTGCTGCTCGTCGCCGTCGGCCGCGGCCCGGTCTCCCAGGGCCTGGGCTACGAGGAGGCCGGCGTCGCGATGGACCGCGGCTACGTCCTCGTCGACGAGTACATGCAGACCAACGTGCCGACCATCTCGGCCGTCGGTGACCTCGTCCCGACCCTCCAGCTCGCGCACGTCGGCTTCGCCGAGGGCATCCTGGTAGCGGAGCGTCTGGCCGGGCTCAAGCCCGTGCCGGTCGACTACGACGGCGTGCCGCGCGTCACGTACTGCCACCCCGAGGTCGCCTCGGTCGGTATCACCGAGGCGAAGGCCAAGGAGCTGTACGGCGCCGACAAGGTCGTCACCCTGAAGTACAACCTCGCGGGCAACGGCAAGAGCAAGATCCTCAAGACCGCGGGCGAGATCAAGCTCGTCCAGGTGCGGGACGGTGCCGTCGTCGGCGTACACATGGTCGGCGACCGCATGGGCGAGCAGGTGGGCGAAGCCCAGCTGATCTACAACTGGGAGGCGCTGCCCGCCGAGGTCGCGCAGCTCATCCACGCGCACCCGACGCAGAACGAGGCCATGGGCGAGGCGCACCTGGCCCTGGCCGGTAAGCCGCTGCACTCGCACGACTGAGTCCCGAGCGCACGACCATCCGCACTAATCGTAAGGAGCAACCGCAATCATGGCGGTTTCCGTAACCCTGCCGGCGCTCGGCGAGAGCGTGACCGAGGGCACTGTCACCCGTTGGCTCAAGGCCGAGGGTGAGCGCGTGGAGGCCGACGAGCCGCTGCTCGAGGTCTCCACCGACAAGGTCGACACCGAGATCCCGGCCCCCGCGGCCGGCATCCTCGCCTCCATCAAGGTGGCCGAGGACGAGACGGTCGAGGTCGGCGCCGAGCTGGCCATCATCGACGACGGCACCGGCGCCCCCGCCGAGGCCGCCGCTCCGGCCGCCGCCGAGGCCCCGGCCCCGGTCGCCGAGCCCGCCCCGGCCCCCGTGGCCGAGGCCCCGCCGCCCCGCGCCCGTCGCCGAGGCCCCCGCCGCTCCGGCCGCCGGTGGCGCCCAGGGCACCGACGTCGTCCTGCCCGCGCTGGGCGAGTCGGTCACCGAGGGCACCGTCACCCGCTGGCTCAAGGAGGTCGGCGAGACGGTCGAGGCCGACGAGCCGCTGCTCGAGGTCTCCACCGACAAGGTCGACACCGAGATCCCGGCCCCCGTCTCCGGCACCCTGCTGGAGATCCTGGTCGGCGAGGACGAGACCGCCGAGGTCGGCGCCAAGCTCGCCGTGATCGGTGCCGCCGGCGCCGCTCCGGCCGCCGCCGCTGCCCCGGCCGCCCCGGCCCCCGCCGCCGCCCCGGCTCCGGTCGCCGCTCCGGCCCCGGCCGCCCCGGCCCCGGCTCCGGCCGCTCCGGCCCCGGCCCCCGCCGCCCCGGCCGCGCCCGTCGCCGCCCCGGCTCCGGCCGCCCCGGCCCCCGCGCCGGTCGCTCCGGCCGCGCCGAAGGCTCCGGCCGCCGCCGCCCCGGCGACGGACGGCGCCTACGTCACGCCGCTGGTGCGCAAGCTCGCCGCCGAGGCCGGCGTCGACCTGACCACCGTCGCCGGCACCGGCGTCGGCGGTCGCATCCGCAAGCAGGACGTCATCGCCGCCGCCGAGGCCGCCAAGGCCGCGCCGGCTCCGGTCGCCGCTGCCGCCCCGGCCGCCGCCGCCCCGAAGGCCCCGGCCCTCGAGGCGTCGCCGCTGCGCGGTCAGACGGTCAAGATGCCGCGCATGCGCAAGGTCATCGCCGACAACATGATGAAGGCGCTGCACGGCCAGGCGCAGCTGACCTCCGTGGTCGAGGTGGACATCACCAAGATCATGCGGATGCGCAACAAGGCCAAGGACGCGTTCGCGGCCCGTGAGGGCGTCAAGCTCTCCCCGATGCCGTTCTTCGTCAAGGCCGCCGTCCAGGCGCTGAAGGCCCACCCGGTCATCAACGCCCGGATCAACGAGGACGAGAACACCATCACCTACTTCGACTCCGAGAACGTCGGCATCGCCGTCGACTCGGAGAAGGGCCTGATGACCCCGGTCATCAAGGGTGCGGGTGACCTCAACATCGCGGGCATCGCGCGCAAGACCGCGGAGCTGGCCGGCAAGGTCCGTTCCAGCAAGATCAGCCCGGACGACCTGGCCGGCGCGACCTTCACGATCAGCAACACCGGCTCGCGCGGTGCGCTGTTCGACACGGTCATCGTGCCCCCGAACCAGGTCGGCATCCTGGGTATCGGTGCGACCGTCAAGCGCCCGGTGGTCATCAACCACCCGGAGCTCGGCGAGACCATCGCGATCCGCGACATGACGTACCTGGCGCTCTCCTACGACCACCGCCTGGTGGACGGTGCCGACGCGGCCCGCTACCTGACCACGGTCAAGCAGATCCTCGAGGCCGCCGAGTTCGAGACCGAGATCGGTCTCTGACCCGAGCGTTCTCGACGGTAAGCGCTGAAGGGCGCGGCCCCGGCTCCGTACTCCGTACGGGCCGGGGCCGCGCCCTTACGTGTGCCGACATAATGACGTACCCGGCAGATCCGACCAAGGAGAGAAATGACCCCGCCCGTCGTCCATTCGCTGCGCGAGCAGATCCGCGAGCACATCCTCGAGGGGATCGTCAGCGGGCGCTGGCAGCCGGGCGAGCGGATCGTGGAGCGGCGGATCGCCGCCGAGCTGCTGGTGAGCCAGACCCCGGTGCGCGAGGCGCTGCGCGAGCTGGAGTCGCTGCGGCTGATCGAGTCCGTGCCCAACAAGGGCGTGCGGGTCCGCGACCTGACCGCCGCCGACCTCAAGGAGAGCTACCCGGTCCGGGCGGGCCTGGAGCAGGTGGCCGCCGAGCTGGCCGCGGGCGCCCTGGCCGAGGACGTCTCGGCGCTGGAGCGGGAGGTGGCGGCCCTGGAGGTGGCCGACCGCGCGGGCGACAGCGAGGCGCAGGCGCGCCACACGGTGGCCTTCCACCGCGAGATCGTGCGGGCCGCGGGGAACTCGGTGCTGCTGCACACCTGGGAGTCGCTGGGCATCGAGGTCTGGACGACGCTGTCGATCCGCTGGCTGAGCCCGGAGCCGCGCGCCCACGCCGAGGACCACGCGGAGATCGTACGGGCCTTCCGGCGCCGCGACCCGGCCATCGGCGAGCTCCTCAAGCGGCACGTCCTGAGCTGCGCGCCCCGCATCTGATCCACGCCGGAATCCCGGCCGCACGCCCTCGAAAAGCACCGGAATCCGCCGAAATCCGGTCCGGTCCACGCCGGAGATCCGGCCCGATCCGCATCCGATTCCCGCAAGGGATTGATCGATCATCGATCAAAGGCGTATCGTCTCCGCCGGAGCCGTCGCCGCGCGCCCTGTCCTGTGTCGCGGCCACGGTCCGAAGGGGTGACGACAGGACCCCATGCGTCATCCGTGCCCTGGCTGCGCACGGGCTCCTGTCGTCGTGCCCCGAACCGACGGGCGGGCCCCGGCATGATGAGGTCATGCGTGCGGCCCGTCTGATCAAACTGGTGCTCCTCCTGCAGTCCCGTTCGTCCATGACCGGGACCGAGCTGGCGCGCCGGCTCGAGGTCTCCGAGCGCACCGTCGCCCGGGACGTCCTCGCGCTGTCCGAGGCCGGCGTGCCCGTCTACGCCGACCGCGGCCGGGCCGGCGGATACCGCCTGATCGGCGGCTACCGCACCCGCCTGACGGGTCTCGGCCGGACCGAGGCCGAAGCCCTCTTCCTCTCCGGCGTACCGGCCGCCCTGCGCGACATGGGCCTGGCCGACGCCGCCTCCGCCGCCCGTCTGAAGGTCTCGGCCGCCCTGCTGCCGGAGCTGAGCGACGCCCCCACGAGCGCGGCCCAGCGCTTCCACCTGGACGCCCCCGGCTGGTGGCAGCCCCACGACCCGCCCGACCTGCTGCCCTCCGTCGCCGACGCCGTCTGGGACGACCGCCGCATGACGGCCCGCTACGCCAGGCCGGGCGGCGAGGTCGAGCGCGACCTCGAGCCGTACGGCCTGATCCTCAAGGCGGGCGTCTGGTATCTGGCCGCCCGCGCGGACGGGGACGTGAGGGTCTATCGCGTGGACCGCTTCACGGCGGTGACCGTGGGCGAGGCCCGCTTCCACCGCCCCGAGGCGTTCGACCTGCCGGCCTTCTGGGAGGAGCGCGCCGCCGCGTTCGCCCGCTCGATCCTCCGCGACCGCGTGGAGCTGCGGCTGTCCCCCGACGGCGCCCGCCGCCTGCCGTACGTCACCGACCGCACGGCGGCCCACGAGGCCCTGGAGGCCGCCGGAGCCCCGGACAAGCTGGGCCGCGTCGCCGTCACCCTGGCCGTGGAGTCGCAGGACGTCGCGTACGAGCAGCTGCTGGCGCTGGGCCCGGAGGCCGAGGTGCTGGGGCCGCCGGAGCTCCGCGTGCGCTTCGCGCGGGCGGCGGACCGGGCCGCCGCCCTCTACCGGCCTTCCCTGGAGACGCCCTAGCGGTAGTCCTCCACCGGCGCGTCCTTGCCGCCGAACACCACGTCCCGGAAGTACCCCATGGCGTCCGGCCGGGAGCCGTCGGCGTCGGTGAACCCGTAGACCCTGGCGAGCTCACCACTGGAGAGCGACCGGCCGTTCCACCGCGCCCGGTCCGGGTCGGCGGCGAGCGCGGCGAGCGCGCGGCCGATGTAGACGGGCGACTCGGCGACGGCGAAGTGCGGGCTGCCGGCCACCGCGTCCCGCCATGTCTCCTCCGTCACCCCGAAGTGCTCGAGCATCGCCTCGGACCGCAGGAAGCCGGGCGTGAGGCTGACGGCCGTCCCGCCGCACTCCTGGAGCTCCTTCGCCAGCCCGAAGGCCATCCGGGTGGGAGCGATTTTGGCCAGGTCGTAGAAGAGGTTGTCGCGGTAGGTGCCACGGTTGAACTCCTCCGTGCCGTCGGTGATCTCCACGACCAGGCCCCCCGGCCGCCGGATGAGCAGCGGCAGGGCGAAGTGGCTGGTGATGGCGTGGGCGTCGATGGACAGGCGCAGCATCCGCAGCCCGGCGGCGAGGTCCGCCTCCCACACCTTGGTGTCGAACTGCAGCAGGTGGTCGCCGCCCCACACGTCGTTGACGAGCACGTCGAGCCGTCCGTGGTCCCTCTCGACGCGCTCGACGAGGGCCCGCACCTGCTCCGGCTCCAGGTGGTCGGTGGGGACGGCGATGCCGGTGCCGCCGGCGGCCGTGATCAGCTCGGCGGTCTCCTCGATGGTCTCGGGCCGGCCCACCTCGCTGCGGTGCTCGCGCGTGGTGCGCCCGGTCGCGTAGACCACGGCCCCGGCGCGGCCCAGCTCCACGGCCATGGCCCGGCCGGCTCCCCGGGTGGCGCCGGCGACCAGCGCGACCTTCCCCTCGAGTGCACCCATGTCCATCCGTCCTCTCTCTCCTGCGTTCGACGACTGCGTTCGACGACGAGGAGGACGTTGCCAGCGATACCAGACATCTGTTGTCCTGATTTTCCGGCAACCGGGCACCACCCGCCTCCGGTAACAACACGGCCGCATCCGGAGCCCTCCGGGTGCGTCGCCCCCCTCGAGGACCGATGCTGGTCCCGTGATGATGGACGAGACGGAGTTCTGGGAGCTGATCGACAGCGCACGAGAGACCGCCGAGGGAGACCCCGAGGACCAGGCCGACCTGCTGGTCGAGAAGCTGACGCAGCTCGACCCGGACGCCGTGCTGGACTTCGCGCGGCACTTCGAGGCGCGCTACAACCGTGCCTATCTCTGGGACCTGTGGGGGGCCGCGGCCGTGCTCCTCGACGGGGCGAGCGACGACGTCTTCGACTACTTCCGCTGCTGGCTCATCGGGCAGGGCCGGGAGGTCTTCGAGGGCGCCGTGCACGAACCGGACGCGCTCGCCGACCTGCTGGAGGACTTCGACGAGGACGTGGACGGGGACGGCGAGGACCTGGGCTACGCGGCGGACGAGGCGTACGAGCAGCTGACGGGCGTGGAGACCCCCGACCTCGGCCTGCCCCCGCAGCCCTCCGAACCGCTCGGCACGCCGTTCGACCTCGAGAACGAGGCGGTGCTGGCCGAGCGCTTCCCCCGGCTCTGGGCCCGCTTCTCGTCCTGATTCTCCTCCTGCGAAGACATCGGACGGGACATCATGCGCGTAGCGGTCACGGGATCGACGGGACTGATCGGCAGGGCGCTGACGCGCGCCCTCGTCCGGGACGGCGACGAGGTGGTACGCCTGGTGCGCCACCCGCCCCGGCAGCCCGGCGAGGTGGAGTGGGACCCCGCCCGGCAGCGGGTGGACGCGGCGGGCCTCGCCGGGTGCGAGGCGGTCGTCCACCTGGCCGGGGCCGGGGTGGGCGACCACCGCTGGACGGCGGCGTACAAGAAGGAGATCCGCGACAGCCGGGTGCTCGGCACCGGGGCGATCGCCGAGGCCGTGGCCTCGCTCGACACCCCGCCCCGGGTCCTGCTCAGCGCCAGCGCGATCGGCGTCTACGGCGACACCGGCGAGCGGGTCGTGGACGAGAACACCCCGCCCGGCCGGGGCTTCCTGGCGGACGTCTGCCAGGAGTGGGAGGCGGCGACGGGCGCGGCCACGGAGGCGGGCGTACGCACGGTGCTGCTGCGCACCGGCCTGGTGGTGTCCGCCGACGGCGGCGCCTGGGCCCGCCTCTTCCCCCTCGCGAAGCTGGGGCTGGCGGGCCGGCTGGGAAACGGCCGGCAGTACTGGAGTTTCATCTCGCTCGCCGACCACGTCGCGGCCCTGCGGCATCTGCTGCGCTCCTCCGACCTCTCGGGCCCCTTCAACCTCACGGCACCCCACCCGGTCACCAACCGCGAGGCGACCGAGGCGACGGGGCGCGTGCTGAGGCGTCCGGCGCTGCTGCCCGCGCCCGCTCCGGCGCTCAGGCTGGCGCTGGGCGAGATGGCCACGGAAGTGCTGGCCAGTCAGCGTGTGCTGCCCCGCCGCCTGCTGGAGTCCGGCTTCGTCTTCGCCCACCCGGATATCGAGAGCGCCGTACGAGCGGCGCTGGCGAAGAGCTGACGCCCTCGGCCCGCACCCCGGAACGGGGTTTATGCGACCGCCGTGCGACCGTGCTCGGCCCGTGCGCGACTGTTATTGACCGGATTTCTCTCTACGGTCGAGGCGAACTCGCGCATCGCCGCCGCCGGTTGAGGGCATCAGGCCCCCGAGCGAGCGGACCGACCCCGGGAGGGCACGTGCTCAGCAGCGCACGCACCGCACACCACGCCGATGTCGTCGTCGTGGGGGCAAGCCTGGCAGGCCTCTCGGCGGCCCAGCACCTGATCAGCTCCGGCGTGACCGTGACCGTCCTGGAGTCCGGGCCCCGGCCGGGCGGCCGCATGACGACCGACGCGGTGGACGGCTTCCTCCTGGACCGCACGGGCCAGCTGCTCAACACCTCGTTCCCCGAGCTGATCCGCACCCCGGGGCTCGAGGCGCTCAAGCTGCGCCCCTTCAGCCCCGGCGTGCTGGTGCACACCGACGGCCGCAACCACCGCACCGGCGAACTGCGCGGCGCCAAGCGCGCCTTCACCACCGCCCGCGCCTTCGCGGCGGCCCGCGCCTCGCGCAGCGCCGGCCTCGACCAGGCCCGGCTGGGAGCGGCCCTGGCCCGCCTCGCCGCACTGCCCATCGACCGCATGCTGGCCCGCCCGGACCGCCCCACCTCCACGACCCTCGCCACCCGGGGCCTGCCGGCCCGTACGGTGGAGGGCTTCCTGCGCCCCCTGCTGGCGTCGCTGCTCTCGGACCCGGACCTCACCACGTCCAGCCGCTGCGCCGACCTGGTCCTGCGCGGCTACGCGCGCGGCCGCCTCTGCCTCCCGGCGGGCGGGGCCGGCATCATCCCGGACCTGCTCGCGGCACAGCTGCCACCGGAGACGGTCCGCACCGGCGTCCACGCCAAGGCGGTGGGCACCACGGCGGTGGACACGGCGGAGCACGGCGAGATCACCTGCCGCTCGGTCGTCGTCGCCACGGGCGCCCGCTCGGCGGCGGAGCTGATCCCGGGGCTGCGCCTGCCGGGCTTCCACCCCGTGACGGTCCTGCACCACGCCGCGGACGAGCCGCCGCTGCGCGACGCCTCGCTGATCCTCACCGGCACCCGCCGGGGCCCGGTGGCCCACACCACGGTGGCCAGCGAGGTGGACCCGGACCGCGCGCCGGCCGGCGAGGCCCTGATCACCTCGACGGTCCTGGGCGCGGCGGCGGGCCTGCCCACGGCGGAGCTCGACCGGGCGGCCCGGGCCCAGCTGGCCCGGGTCTACGGCACCTCGGCCTCAAGGTGGCGGCTCCTGGCGGCCCATCACGACCCGGACGCGGTCCCGGCCATGCCGGCCCCGCACGACGTGCGCCGCCCCGTGCGGCTGCTGTCGGGCCTCTACGTCTGCGGCGACCACCGCGACACCAGCACGGTCCAGGGGGCGCTGTTCTCCGGCCGCCGGGCCGCACAGGCGGTCCTGCGCGACCTGGGCGTCCGCCCGGGACAGGGGCAGGCCCTGCGGGCGGCGTAGCCCGGCCCGGCGACGCGGCCCGGTGGGCACGACCGGCGACGCCGGGCCACGACGCCGTCAGAGCACCGCCGTCAGAGCACCGAGACCTTCTCCCGGTACGCCCGTACGGCCGCGGCGTCCCGGTAGGGCTCGAGCCGGCGCTCGAAGTCCCGTACGTACTCCAGCGCCCGCACCGAGCGCATCTCCGCGGCCGACTGCGCCGCCTCCACCCCGAGCGAGCACGCCGGCTCCAGCTCGCCCAGCCCCAGCCGCGCCGACGCCAGCACCACCTTGCAGAACAGCCGGCTGCGCGCGTAGGCCGGTGCCCGCAGCTGCAGGGACCGCTCCGCGTGCTGCGCGGCGGCGCGGTACTGCTGCAGGTCCCGGTGACAGTGCCCGAACTCGTCGGCGAGCTGCGCCTCGTCGAAGAACCGGGCCCAGTACGGCACGTCGTCGCCCGGCCGCGAGGTCTCCAGCGCCCGTTCCGCCCGGGCCAGCGACGCCGAGCACGCCCGTACCTCCCCCAGGACGCCGTGGCCCCGGGCCTCCACCGCGTGCAGCAACGACTGCACCACGGGCGGCGCCCCGGACCCGACGCCCTGCTGGGCGACCCGCGCCAGCTGCACGGCCTCGCGGCCGTGTCCCAGGTAGACGGCCTGACGGCTCATCGTGACCAGGACATAGCTGCCGTAGGCGCGGTCGCCGGCCGCCTGGGCCAGCCGCAGCGCCTGGACGTAGTAGCGCTGGGCGAGGCCGTGCGCCGCGATGTCGTACGACGTCCAGCCCGCGAGCCGGGTCAGGTCGGCGGCCGCGGCGAACAGCCGCCGGCCCGTCGTCTCGCCGTACACGCCCCGCAGCATCGGCTCGGTCTCGTGCTCGAGGTAGCGCACCAGCGCCTGGCGGGCGTGCCCGCCGCCGTAGGCGTTGTCGATGGTGCGGAACAGCTCTCCCACCGATCGCAGGGCGGCGATGTCTCCCATGGAGACGCGGGCGCCGGGCGCCCGCTCGGCGAGCCGCTGGCGGGGCAGCGACAGCGTCGGGGGCGGCAGGGCCGGGGCGCCGGGGGCGGGTGGCGCTCCCTGTCCGGCCCGCGCCTGCTGCGGTACGCGCGCGCCGTCTCCGGAGGGCGCGGGGCCCGGCCCGCGCGCCACCCGTTCGTCCGCGCGCCCGATCAGCCAGTCCCGGCTCGGCACCACCAGCCCGGCCGGGGTGAAGGCGATCTTCCGCAGCTCGGTGTGGCTGCCGGAGTCCTTGCGCCAGAGCCCGCTGACGATGTCAATGGCCTCTTCCGGTGAGGCGGCGAATTCGAGCCCGGCGTACACGGGGGCGCATGCGTCCAGCCCGAGGTCCTGGGCGGACAGCCGCCGCCCGAGCCGCCGGGTGAACACCTCGGCGATCAGCGCGGGCGTGGTGCCCCGCGGCTGCTGGCCGCGCAGCCACCGCGTGACGGAGGTCTTGTCGTAGCGCAGGTCGAGGCCGTGTTCGAGCCCCAATTGATCGACGCGGCGGGCCAGGCCCGCATTGGAAAAGCCGGCCTCCGCGATGAGCGCCGCGAGCTGACGGTTGGGGATGCGCTGTGGGGGTCGTTCCGTCATCAGCCTGCCGGTCTCCCTGATCTTTGTTCCTGGAACGGCGTGAACTTAGCGGCCCCCAACGCCCCGATCGCCACCTTCGCCCCGCATTCATCCGATCGTGTGAGGACAGCTCACCCGCCCCCGGAGGATCACCGCGGAAGATCACCGGGAGATCGGCCGGAGTGATCGCCCTCCCCGGCCCCCTGCGGGTTCGCCGGCGCTCCGCCGTACAGTGGCAAGAACGCGAGCGACACGATGTGGTTCGAAGGTTCGAAGGAAAAGGGAAGCTGCCGTGACTGAGCTGCGCTTTGTCCACCTGGGCTTCGGAGCGGACGCCGTCGAGTACCAGCAGGCGTGGCAGGAGCAGCGCACCGTCCACGCGGCGCGGTTCGCGGACGAGATCCCGGACACCTGCCTCCTCCTGGAGCACCCGGCGGTCTACACGGCCGGACGGCGCACGGAGGACAGCGAGCGCCCCCTGGACGGCACCCCGGTCATCGACGTCGACCGCGGCGGCAAGATCACCTGGCACGGTCCCGGCCAGCTCGTCGGCTACCCCATCCTCAAGCTCCCCCGCCCGGTGGACGTCATCGCGCACGTCCGCCGCCTGGAGGAGGCGCTCATCCGCGTCTGCGCCGAGCTCGGCCTGGAGACGACCCGGGTGGAGGGCCGCAGCGGGGTGTGGGTGCTCGGCGACCCGGTGGAGAGCCGCCCGGCCATCGGGGGCCTGAGCCTGGACTTCGACCCGCGGCTGACGGACGAGGAGTTCGACCCCCGTCTGAACGGCCCGGAGTACGCCCCCTCCAACGCCGGCCAGCGCCGCGAGGACCGCAAGCTGGCGGCGATCGGCATCCGCATCGCCAAGGGCGTCACGATGCACGGCTTCTCCTTCAACTGTGACCCGGACAACACCTGGTTCGACCGGATCGTCCCCTGCGGCATCCGCGACGCCGGTGTGACGTCGCTCTCCAACGAACTGGGCCGCCGGGTGACCGTGGCCGAGGTGATCCCGCTGGTGGAGAAGCACCTGCGGGAGGTCCTGGAGTCGGCCGAGCCGCGCCCCCGCGCGGTGGAGCCGGCCGCGGCCGGCTCCTAGCGGGGCCGGAGGCCGAGCGGGCCCGCGGAAGGGAATGTGCCCCGGGCACCGACGGTTGCCTTGGGCGTACGCGCAGTCGCGCGTATCAGCGTAGGAAATAACGGGCGTACCCTGGTGTCCGCCGAGGAATCGAAGTCATAGGGAGCCGGACGTGTCCGCAGTCGCACCCGACGGACGCAAGATGCTGCGCTTGGAGGTCCGGAACGCCCAGACCCCCATCGAGCGCAAGCCCGAGTGGATCAAGACCCGGGCGAAGATGGGCCCCGAGTACACCGAGCTGCAGGGCCTGGTGAAGCGCGAGGGTCTGCACACGGTGTGCCAGGAGGCGGGCTGTCCCAACATCTACGAGTGCTGGGAGGACCGCGAGGCGACGTTCCTCATCGGCGGCGACCAGTGCACCCGGCGCTGTGACTTCTGCCAGATCGACACCGGCAAGCCGCAGGCGCTCGACCGCGACGAGCCGCGCCGCGTGGGCGAGTCCGTCGTCGCGATGGACCTGAACTACGCCACCATCACCGGCGTCGCACGCGACGACCTCCCGGACGGCGGCGCCTGGCTGTACGCCGAGACCGTGCGCCAGATCCACCAGCAGACCGCGGGCCGCGCGGGCGGCCACACCAAGGTCGAGCTGCTGGCCCCCGACTTCAACGCGGTGCCCGAGCTGCTGGAGGAGGTCTTCGCCTCCCGCCCCGAGGTCTTCGCCCACAACGTCGAGACCGTCCCGCGGATCTTCAAGCGGATCCGCCCCGGCTTCCGCTACGAGCGCTCGCTCGAGGTCATCACCCGCGCCCGCGAGGCCGGCCTGGTGACGAAGTCGAACCTGATCCTGGGCATGGGCGAGACCCGCGAGGAGATCAGCGAGGCGCTGCAGGACCTGCACGACGCGGGCTGCGACCTGATCACCATCACCCAGTACCTGCGCCCGTCGGTGCGCCACCACCCGGTGGAGCGCTGGGTGAAGCCGCAGGAGTTCGTGGAGCTCAAGGAGGAGGCGGACGAGATCGGCTATGCCGGCGTCATGTCCGGCCCGCTGGTCCGCTCCTCCTACCGGGCGGGCAGGCTGCACCAGCAGGCCATCGAGCGACGCGAGGCGGCGGCCGCGGCGAAGGCCGTCTGAGCCAGCCCCTTCCGGAACGTCCGTTGACGCGGCCCGCACCTCCCGGCGACAGCCGGAGAAGGTACGGGCCGCGTCAACGTTTCATAGGTGTTTGACCAACAGGTCATCCGTTGGTAACACCGTTCAGTGACGATGGGTGTACGCACAGCAGTGCGACCCCACCCGTACGGCCCCCAGCAGTACCACCCTCCACGCCTTCGATGACCGACGCTCCCGAGGGGAAATCCGAGATGCAGGCCGCGCCCGGTACCGCAGTCCTGTCGACCGCCACCCGCGCCTCCACCGCACTGCCGTCCACCCTGTCCGTACGACCCCCGTCCGTCACCGGCGCCCTGCGCGCGCTGGAGGGCCTGCTGATGCGCGGGGGCCAACGCACCGCCCGGCGCAACGCCTGGACGGCGGTGCTGGAGGACCGCCGCCGGGCCAAGGACAGGCGTGAGGCTCAGCATGTGCTCGAGGCCGTGGCTACCCCTGGTCCGCAAGCCACGTAAACTTCGCCGTATGGCGAGGAAGGAAACATCCGAGAACCCCGGGCGACTGAAGCAGATCGCCCTGACCTACAAGATGACCAAGAAGGTCGACTCGAAGGTCGGTCTTGTCGTCGCGGCTGTGGGCATTGTCACCTTCGGTGTACTCCTTGCCATCGGCTTCTTGATCGACCACCCGATTTACCTGGGCATTCTGGGCTTCCTGCTGGCCTTCCTCGCGATGGCGATCGTCTTCGGGCGACGCGCCGAGCGCGCTGCCTTCGGGCAGATGGAGGGCCAGCCGGGCGCCGCCGCCGCGGTGCTGGAGAACATCCGGCGCGGTGGCTGGACGACGACCCCCGCGGTCGCGATGAACCGCAACCAGGACGTCGTCCACCGTGCCGTGGGCAAGGCGGGCATCGTGCTGGTCGGCGAGGGCAACCCCAACCGGGTGAAGGCCCTGCTGGCGGCCGAGAAGAAGCGCATGGCGCGCATCGTCGCGGACGTCCCGGTGCACGACATCGTGGTGGGCGACGGCGAGGGCCAGGTGTCGCTGAAGAAGCTCCACACCACCCTCCTGAAGCTGCCCCGGGTGCTGCCGGGCGCGCAGGTGACGGCCGTGAACGACCGGCTGCGCGCGCTGGGCGACATGATGAGCAACATGCCGATCCCCAAGGGGCCCATGCCGAAGGGCATGCGGATGCCGAAGGGCCGCTGACGAACGAAAAACATGACAATGGGGCGGGGCGGGACCATTCGGTTCCGCCCCGCCCCATTTTCCGTTCGTGCCGTGTCTCGATTACATCTCGGTTATGCGGGATTCGCTGTGCGGATCCACGGTCGGATCCGCCGTCGGATCCGCGGTCAGATCCGCACCTGAACGGCGCGCGAGAAACGGTCGTGAAGACCGCGCGTGTCGCGGTCCCAGACCACGGCGGGAATGACGAGGACGAGCAGCAGGCTGCGCAGCAGCACCCGCGGCAGGGAGAGCCGGGCGCCGTCCTCGGAGATCACGCGCAGGCCCAGCAGTCGCTTGCCGGGGGTGCAGCCGATCGTGCCGACGGTGAGCAGGCTGAGCACGAAGAAGATCAGAACGGCCCAGTTCCCGACCCGCTGAAGATCGGCGCCACCCAGAAAGCCGTATGCAATGAGCTCGCACAACGCCCAGTCGACGACGAGGGCCGCGATGCGGCGGCCGGGCGGGGCGACGGAACCCGGCCCCTCCTTCGGGAGCCCCAGGCGCTCCCCCCGGTGGCCGAATTCGACGCCCATGTCCTCGGCGGCGGCGCGGGGACCGGAGAGCCATGATCCGATTGCTTGCCTGTTGTCCACCCATCAAAGGTACTGCGTCCCCCTACGTTCCCCGGCGCCCGGGTACGCCCCTGCCGCGCGGCGGTTAACGTCGGCGAAACAAATGGGTCATGCTTGAGAAATCCCGTCTCTCTAGGGTCGGCCCCAGCGCGCCATTGCGATACGGACCGCGCCACCGAAGCAATCCCCGACCCGAGCGGCCGGGCTAGGAGGAGTTGGATGTTCCAGAACGCCGACGAGGCCAAGAAGTTCATCTCGGACGAGGACGTCAAGTTCGTCGACGTCCGGTTCTGCGATCTGCCCGGCGTGATGCAGCACTTCACGATCCCGGCCCATGCCTTCGACCCGAACGAGGAGCTGGCGTTCGACGGCTCGTCGATCCGCGGTTTCCAGGCGATCCACGAGTCCGACATGGCGCTGCGCGCGGACCTGTCGACGGCCCGTATGGACCCGTTCCGCCGGGACAAGACGCTCAACATCAACTTCTTTATCCACGACCCGATCACGGGTGAGCAGTACAGCCGCGACCCGCGCAACATCGCCAAGAAGGCCGAGGCCTACCTCGCCTCCACCGGCATCGCCGACACCGCGTACTTCGGCCCCGAGGCCGAGTTCTACGTGTTCGACAACGTGCGCTTCGAGACCAGCGCGAACCAGTCCTTCTACCACATCGACTCCGAGGCCGGCGCCTGGAACACCGGTGCGGTGGAGAACAACCGCGGCTACAAGGTCCGCTACAAGGGCGGCTACTTCCCGGCCCCGCCGGTCGACCACTTCGCCGACCTGCGCGCCGAGATCTCCCTGGAGCTGGACAAGGCCGGCCTGCAGGTCGAGCGCCAGCACCACGAGGTCGGCACCGCCGGCCAGGCCGAGATCAACTACAAGTTCAACACGCTGCTCGCCGCGGCCGACGACCTGATGCTCTTCAAGTACATCGTGAAGAACGTCGCCTGGCGCAACGGCAAGACCGCGACCTTCATGCCCAAGCCGATCTTCGGTGACAACGGCTCCGGCATGCACGTCCACCAGTCGCTGTGGAGCAACGGCGAGCCCCTCTTCTACGACGAGCAGGGCTACGCCGGCCTGTCGGACACCGCCCGCTACTACATCGGCGGCATCCTCAAGCACGCCCCGTCGCTGCTGGCCTTCACCAACCCGACGGTGAACTCCTACCACCGCCTGGTCCCCGGCTTCGAGGCCCCGGTCAACATGGTCTACTCGCAGCGCAACCGCTCCGCGGCCATGCGTATCCCGATCACGGGCTCGAACCCGAAGGCCAAGCGCGTCGAGTTCCGCGCCCCGGACCCGTCCTCCAACCCGTACCTGGCCTTCTCGGCCCTGCTGCTGGCCGGTCTGGACGGCGTCAAGAACAAGATCGAGCCGGCCGAGCCGATCGACAAGGACCTCTACGAGCTCGCCCCCGACGAGCACGCGAGCGTCCCCCAGGTCCCGACCTCCCTCCCGGCGGTCCTCGAGGCCCTCGAGGCCGACAACGAGTACCTCCAGGCCGGCGGTGTCTTCACCTCCGACCTGATCGAGACCTGGATCGACTACAAGCGCACCAACGAAATCGCGCCGATGCAGCTGCGGCCGCACCCGCACGAGTTCGAGATGTACTTCGACATCTAAGAACCCGGCGTCTCGCGACGACCCGAGTCCGGACCCCGAGCCCCGTTCCCGCCTGTGCGGGAGCGGGGCTCGGGGCGTGTCCGGGGGGATCTCCGGATTCCGGGGCCCATCCAGGGCGCGGGGCGTATCTCACGCCAGGTCCCTGTCGAGTGGGGAGCGCTCACGAGATATCTTGATGTCGAGCAATGTTGCAGACGTGGAGCGGAGCACCCGGTGACTGACTCGACCATCATCTATACCCACACTGACGAGGCGCCGGCCCTGGCCACGTACTCGTTCCTGCCCGTGGTCCAGGCCTACGCCTCGACGGCCGGGGTCACTGTGGAGACCCGCGACATCTCGCTGGCGGGCCGGATCATCTCGCAGTTCCCCGAGTTCCTGGAGGAGGGCCAGCGCGTCGCCGACGCCCTCGCCGAGCTCGGCGAGCTGGCCAAGACGCCCGGCGCCAACATCATCAAGCTGCCCAACATCTCGGCCTCGATCCCGCAGCTGAAGGCCGCGATCGCCGAGCTGCAGGAGCAGGGCTACGCGCTGCCGGACTACCCGGACGACCCGAAGACCGACGAGGACCGCGACGTCCGCGCCCGGTACGACAAGGTCAAGGGCAGCGCCGTGAACCCGGTGCTGCGCGAGGGCAACTCCGACCGCCGCGCCCCCGGGTCGGTCAAGAACTACGCCAAGGCGCACCCGCACCGCATGGGCGCCTGGACGGCCGAGTCGAAGACGAACGTCGCCACCATGGGCGTCGACGACTTCCGCTCCACCGAGAAGTCCGCGGTCGTCGCCGAGGACGGCTCGCTGCGCATCGAGCTCTCGGGCGACGACGGCTCGACCACCGTGCTGCGCGAGTCGGTCCCCGTCCTCGCGGGTGAGGTCGTCGACGCGTCCGTCATGCGCGTCGCGGCGCTGCGCGAGTTCCTGTCGGCGCAGGTCGCCCGGGCCAAGGCCGAGGACGTGCTGTTCTCGGTGCACCTGAAGGCCACGATGATGAAGGTCTCCGACCCGATCATCTTCGGTCACGTGGTGCGCGCCTTCTTCCCGAAGACGTTCGCGAAGTACGGCGAGGTCCTGGTCGCGGCCGGCCTGTCCCCGAACGACGGCCTCGGCGGCATCCTCAAGGGCCTCGAGACGCTGCCCCACATGGGTGACGAGATCAAGGCGTCCTTCGAGGCCGAGCTCGCCGAGGGCCCGGCGCTGGCCATGGTCGACTCCGACCGCGGCATCACCAACCTCCACGTCCCCAGCGACGTCATCGTCGACGCCTCCATGCCGGCCATGATCCGCACCTCCGGTCACATGTGGGGCCCGGACGGCCAGGAGGCCGACACCCTCGCCGTGCTGCCCGACAGCAGCTACTCGGGCGTCTACCAGGCCGTCATCGAGGACTGCCGCGCCCACGGCGCCTTCGACCCGGCCACGATGGGCTCGGTGCCCAACGTCGGTCTGATGGCGCAGAAGGCCGAGGAGTACGGCAGCCACGACAAGACCTTCGAGATCCCCGTCACGGGCACCGTGCGGGTCGTCGACGCCAAGGGCGACGTCGTGCTCGAGCAGGTCGTGGGCGCCGGCGACATCTTCCGCATGTGCCAGACCAAGGACCTGCCGATCCGCGACTGGGTCAAGCTGGCCGTCACCCGTGCCCGCGCCACCGGCGACCCGGCCGTGTTCTGGCTGGACGAGGGCCGCGCCCACGACGCGCAGCTGATCGAGAAGGTCAACGCGTACCTGCCGGAGCACGACACCGAGGGCCTGGAGATCAAGATCCTGTCCCCGGTCGAGGCGACGAAGTTCTCCCTCGAGCGCATCCGCCGCGGCGAGGACACCATCTCGGTCACCGGCAACGTGCTGCGTGACTACCTGACCGACCTCTTCCCGATCCTCGAGCTCGGCACGAGCGCGAAGATGCTGTCGGTCGTCCCGCTGATGAACGGCGGCGGCCTGTTCGAGACCGGTGCCGGCGGCTCCGCTCCCAAGCACGTCCAGCAGCTGGTCAAGGAGAACTACCTGCGCTGGGACAGCCTGGGCGAGTTCCTCGCGCTCGCGGTGAGCTTCGAGCACCTCGCGACCACCACGGGCAACGCGCGCGCCCAGGTGCTCGCCGACACCCTGGACCGCGCCACGGGCTCCTTCCTCAACGAGGACAAGTCGCCCAGCCGCCGTCTCGGTGGCATCGACAACCGCGGCAGCCACTTCTACCTCGCCCTGTACTGGGCCCAGGAGCTGGCCAAGCAGACCGCCGACGCCCAGCTCGCAAAGGCGTTCGCCCCGCTGGCCACGTCCCTGGCCGAGCAGGAGAGCACCATCGTCGACGAGCTGATCGCGGTCCAGGGCTCGCCGGTCGAGATCGGCGGCTACTACCAGCCCGACGCCGCCAAGGCCTCGGCGGTCATGCGCCCGTCGAAGACCTTCAACCAGGCGATCGCCACCCTCGGCTGAATCGTTCCGACGGCGGTGACATCCGCCTGACGACCGGCTGAACGCACAGGCCGGGGCCCCGCACGGGGCCCCGGCCTTCGTCGTGCCCGAAGTGCCGGGCTCCTTCAGGCCTCCGCCGCCAGCCCGAACGTGGCGGCCAGCCCCCGCGTGCCGGCGTCCGTCAGATGGACCACGCGCGGGCTCACCCCGTGGCGGAGCCAGCCGAGGCCGAAGAGCCGGGCGGTGACGGCCGCGCCGAGGCCGCCCGCGAGGTGGTGGCGGTGCTCGCTCCAGTCGACGCAGTAGCGGATGGCGGGCCGGCGCCCGGGCAGGCCCTCGGGGTCGACGCCGAAGGCCAGCAGCGTGGCCCGCCCCTCGTCCGTCAGCCGGTAGTCGACGTCGTGCCCGTAGGCGGCGGGCCGGTCCCGGACCGCGGCCCGGGGGTGGTGGCTGCCGTCGTGGCCGGCGAGCAGGCCGCCCTCGATCAGGGATCCCATCAGGGCGACGCCGAGCTGCCCGGCCAGGTGGTCGTAGCAGGTGCGGGCGCGGTGCAGCGCGTTGGCGACGCCGCTCTCGCGCAGGGACGTCACCGGCAGCGGCGGGGCGATCAGGGCCAGCGCCTCGAGGGCGGCGCTGACCTCGGGGCCGGTGAGGCGGTAGTAGCGGCGGCGGCCGTCGCGGTCGGCGGTGACGAGCCCGCCGTCCATGAGCTTGCCCAGGTGGGCACTGACGGTCTGGGCCGTGACGCCCGCCTCGGCGGCGAGCGCGCCGGCGGGCAGCGCGCGCCCGTCGCACAGCGCCTTGAGGATGCGGGCCCGGGAGGGGTCGGCGATGAGCGTGGCGGCGCGGGCGACGTCGGTCTGCTGGCGGAGCCGGTCGTCGGCGCGTTCGTGAGTGGCGGTGCGCATGACGCCACCGTAGCGCGACGACACTTCGGCAGCTGACGAAGTGTCCGGCCCGGAGACTTGAGCCATGACGACGACGACCGGGTCCGCCACGGACCCGAGGCAGGGCGCCGTGGTGAACACGGCGCCCGAACGCCCGCCCTTGCAGCTGGTCCCCCTGATCGCCCTGAGCCTCGGCTATTTCCTCGTGATGCTGGACGTCACGGTGGTGACCGTGGCGGTGCCGGACATCCGTGAGTCGCTGGGGGCCGGAACGGCCTCCCTGCAGTGGATCGTCGACGGCTACAGCACCGTCTTCGCCGGTCTGCTGCTGCTCGGCGGCGGCCTGGGCGACCGGCTGGGGCACCGCAGGATGTTCCTGTGGGGCCTGGCCGTCTTCACCCTCGCCTCCATCGGCTGCGGTCTGGCCTCGTCGACCGCCGTGCTGGTCGCCGGGCGGCTGGTGCAGGGCGCGGGGGCCGCGTTCCTCGTTCCCGCCTCCCTCGCGCTGCTGCAGGCCACCTACCCGGACCGGGCCGTACGGGCCCGGGCCATCGCGATCTGGGGAGCCGTCGCCTCGATCGCCTTCGGTGCCGGCCCCGTGGTGGGCGGCCTGCTGATCTCGGGCCTGGACTGGCGGGCGGTGTTCTGGCTGAACCTGCCGGTGGGCGCGCTCGCGGTGCTGCTCACCCTGCGCCATGTGCCCGCCCCCGCGGCGCGGCCCGCGGCCGGCCGGATGGACCCGGCCGGGCAGATCCTCGGCGTGCTGGGGCTGGTCGCCCTGGCCGGCGCCCTCAACGAGGCGGGCTCACAGGGCTGGACGTCCCCGACCGTGCTCTCCGCCGCCGCCGTCGGCGTGATCGCCCTCGCCGCCTTCATCGTCGTGGAGACCCGGCTGGAGACCGGGCTGACCCGGAACCCGGACGGCCGCAGGCCGCTGCTGCGGCCCTCGCTCTTCCGCCGTGGGGCGTTCTCCGCGACGGCCCTGGTCGGCCTGCTGATCAGCCTCGGCTACTACGGCATGCTGTTCCTGTCCACGCTCTACTTCCAGCAGGAGCGCGGGTACGACGCCCTGCGCACCGGCCTGGCGCTGCTGCCCTCGGTGTGCATGGGTCTGATCGCCGCCCCGGTCTTCAGCCGGATCGCGGCCCGCACCGGCCCGTACGTCCCCATGATCTGCGGCCTGTTCCTGGGCTCGGCGGGCTTCCTGGGCTGGCTGCTCGCCGCGTCCGACACCGCCTACCCCGTGCTGCTGTTCGCGCTCGTCGCGACGGGGCTGGGGCAGACCATGACGGCGCTCTCGTCCACCGCCGCGATCATCGAGTCGGCGCCCGCCGACGGAGCGGGCGTGGCCTCGGCCGTCTTCAACGTCTCCCGCCAGGTGGGCAGCGCCGTCGGCGTGGCCCTCTTCGGCACCCTGACCGCCACCGCCGGCCACCTCACCGACGGGCTGCACATCTCGGCCGTGATCGCCGCCGGGGCCTTCCTCACCGGCGGAGTGCTGGCCCTCTTCGCCCGGCGCAAGAACGCCGCGCTCCGCTCCTCCTGACAGACGGCCGGTCGACCGACCGCTCCGGCACCACCGTTGGCCCACCCGAGCACCAAGGAGATCCTCATGTCGGTTTCCGCACGGAACACCGGTACCGCCCCGGCGCGCGACGTCACCGTACTGCGCAACCTGCTCACCGCAGAGGGCCTCGACGCCCTCGAGTGGGAGACCTGGACCGAGCCCGGCCGCTCGGGCGTCGAGCTCCACCGGCTCTACGTCACCGACGACACCAGACCGGGCTCGGCGCTCGTCACCAGAATGCGCCCCGGCGCCCACGGCGACCTGCACGAGCACCTGGGCTACGAGCTGGTGTTCGTCCTCGAGGGCGAGCTGGTCAACGACAACGGCGACCGCTACACCGTCGGCGATCTCATCGTCGAGGAGCCCGGCAGCGTCCACCAGGTCAGCACCGAGAAGGGCTGCGTCCTCCTCGGAGTGCGCGCGGCCCCGACCGCTCCGCGGTCGTAACGAGCGGGGCGGAGCACCCCGCAGCGTTCCCCCGCCCTGCGGGCGCTCCGCCGTCCCGAGCCCCGTCCCTGACGCGCCTCCCCCGTCGCGTTCCAGGGACGGGGCTCGTCCTTTTTCCCGCGCGTTCCCGCGAGTTCCCGCGAGCCTTCTCCAGGCGTTGCGGTGGTGGTCTCCCGCCCGCCAACGACCCGTTACCCAGGAGTAACGCCAACTGATGGGATGGCACAGGCCCGTTCACCCACCCCCACCCCGGGAGCCGCAGTGCCGTTCACCCAGCGCACCGCAACCGCCGCCCTGTTCACCGCCGCCGCGTTGACGGCGGCCCTGCCGCAGACGGCGATGGCCGCACCGGCCGCCGCCACCCCGTCGCTGAAGGTGCTGACGTACAACACCTTCCTCATGAGCACCGGCCTCTACCCCAACTGGGGCCAGGAGCACCGGGCCAGGGAGATAGCGGCGGCCGGGTTCTTCCAGGGCAACGACGTCGTCGTGCTGCAGGAGGCGTTCGACAACGCCACCGCGGACGGGCTGAAGGCCGCGGCGGCCGACCGGTACCCGTACCAGACGCCGGTGGTCGGGCGGAGCAAGGACGGCTGGGACGCGACCGGCGGCAAGTACTCCGCCACCACGCCGGAGGACGGCGGCGTGACCGTGCTGAGCAAGTGGCCCATCGTCCGCAAGGAGCAGGTGATCTTCAACGACGCCTGCGGCGCGGACTGGTGGTCCAACAAGGGCTTCGCGTACGTCGTGCTGAACGTGGGCGGCACCAGGGTGCACGTGGTGGGCACCCACGCCCAGTCCACCGACAGCGGCTGCGCGGCGGGCGAGGCCGCGGCCGACCGCTCCAGGCAGTTCCGCCAGATCGACGCGTTCCTGGACGCCAAGAACATCCCGGCCGACGAGCAGGTCATGCTCGCCGGCGACCTGAACGTGGACTCCCACAGCGCGGAGTACGCCTCGATGCTCGCCGACGGCGATCTCGCCCCGGCCGACTCCCGCGCCGGCCACCCGTACTCCTTCGACACCAAGGAGAACTCGATCGCGGCCTACCGCTACCCCACCGACCCCCGCGAGGACCTCGACTACGTCCTGCACCGCAACGGCCACGCGCGCCCGGCGGGCTGGCGGAACACGGTGGTCCAGGAGACGTCCGCACCGTGGACCGTCTCCAGCTGGGGCAAGCGGTACACCTACACCGACCTCAGCGACCACTACCCCGTGATCGCCGGGGCGAACTGACCGGAAGATCCCCCCGGACCCGGCCGCGAAGTCGATCTTTCGCCAAGGTTCCGTATCGACCGGCCAAGGGGTCTGCTGCCCCGTCGCGGGCCATGCTTCAATAGGGGGCATGGCCAGCTACCAGAACACCGCGACGGGTCGCAGCGACCTCGAGCCCTTCTGGCCCTCTCGCCAGCACCACGACTTCGACCGAGTGTGTTGTCGCGCGTCCTTCGCGCAGGCCCTCCTCTCTCGCTGACCCTTACGTCGTAGTCAGCCGCCGGCACCAGGTCCGGCCAAGCGGCCCGCGCGCCCAGCACGTCCCCTCGACGTTCTCGCGCGAAAGAGCTTCCGCCATGACGAACCTCCGCACGCTGCCCCTCCCCGCGCAGGCCACCGCCGCCCCCGCCGCCCACCGCCAGCGGCTGCGGGCCGTGGCCCCGGACGAGGTGCCGCCGGTCGCCGAGCTGCTGCACCCGGGGGCCACGTGGATGCCCGCCCCGCAGCACACCCTGCCCTCCCTCCCCGGCCAGCCGCCGATGATCGGCTACCTGGTGCTCGTACCGGCCGGGCAGCCCGCCCCCGAGGCCGTCGCCCCCGTCACCGAAGGCGACGCGCTGGTGAGCATCGACCCCGAGCAGCGCACGGCGAGCGTCGCGGGCCGGGTGCTGGACCTGACCTACCTCGAGTTCGAGCTGCTGTCCCACCTGGTGGCCCACCCGCACCGGGTGCACACCCGCGACCAGCTGGTGACCACGGTGTGGGGCTACGGACACGTGGGCGACGGCCGGACCGTCGATGTGCACGTCGCCCGGCTGCGCCGCAAGATGGGCGCCGAGCACCGCTCCTCGATCGTCACCGTCCGCCGCGTCGGCTACAAGTACGCGCCCCCGGCCGGGATGTGAGACGTACCGCCCCGCCGCTCGCCTCTTGTCGGTGACCGGTGGGGCGGGTGAGGGTAAGGCCATGACCGACACCTCCGGGCGGGGGCCCGTGCGCTTAGCCCTCGCCGACCTCCTGCCGTCCCTCTCCCCCGCCGGGCTGCCCCGCCTGGCGCCCGCCTATGTGGGGGGCGTGCAGCTGGGCGCATACGCCGTGCAACACCTGCTCACGCCCGATGCACGCCGGCGCCTGCTGCGCCTGTGCTCCACCAATGTCGACAACCTGCGCCGGGGCCGCTGGCACACCCTCGCCGGCAGCGCGCTGGTGGTCGAGGCCCCCATGGAGCTGCCCTACGCCCTGCTGCTCCTGGCCGTGCTCGGATACACGGAGTACGCCTACGGCGCGTGGTGGGCGGCGGGCGCCTTCGCGTACGGGCACGTGGGCGCGTCGCTCGTCGTGTACGCGGGCTTGCGCGCCCTGCGCGCCGGGCCGCGGACCCGGGCCGCGATCGACGTCGGGACCAGCTACGGCTTCAACGCCGTGACCGGAGCGCTCACCGCCGCCCTGCCGCGGGGCTACCCGCAAACGGCCGCCCGCGGGGCGCTGCTCGCCCTCGCCACCCGCCCCTGCCTGCACGGATTCCGGCGGACGAGCTTCACGGACGCGGGGCACCTGCTCGCGCTGGCGCTGGGCATGAGCCTGGGACCGGCCCTCGCCGCCGGGCGCCGTCGCGGACTCGGCCGCCCTTCCTCACAATAAAAGGACAGACAATGGGATAAGCGCAAAAGGCAGACAAGGGAGACCCGCCCATGCCGCAGCAGTTCGATGCCTCGACGATCACCAATCTCCGCGACCTCGGCGGCATCGCGCTGGCGGGCAACTCCGCCGTCCGCCCAGGTCTGCTGCTGCGCTCCGGGCGGCTGGACCGCCTGGACCCGGCCACCGATCCCGCCGTCGCCGCCCTGGGCATCCACACGGTCGTCGACCTGCGCTCCGAGCACGAGCGCCGGGAGCGGCCCGACCGGCTGCCCGAGGGCGCCCGGCTGATCGTCGCCGACGTCCTGGCGGGCCTGTCCGCCCACCGCGCCGGCCCCCACCAGGGCCATGCCGCCCCCGGCGACCGGGTGCCCGCCCGGCTCGAGGACGTGCTGGGCAGCCCCGCCGCCGCCGAGGAGCACCTGGGCGGCGGCAAGGCCGAGAAGCTGATGTGCGACACCTACCGCACGTTCGTCACCTCCGAGCCCGCCTGCCAGGCCTACGGCCTGCTGCTCACCACGCTGGCCGAGCCCGACTGCGGCCCGCTGCTCTTCCACTGCACGGCCGGCAAGGACCGCACCGGCTGGGCGGCCACCGTCCTCCTGCTGCTGCTCGGCGCGGACGCCGCCGCCGTCGAGCGCGAGTACCTCGCGGTGACGCCCGCCGTACGGGCCGCCTTCGCGCCGGTCGTCGAGCGCTTCACCGCCGTCGGCGGGGATCCCGCGATAGCCGACGCGATCCTGGGCGTACGGCCCGCCTACCTGGAGGCGGCCCTGGAGGAGATGCACCGCCTCCACGGCGACGTGACGGGCTACGTGCGCGAGGGCCTCGGCATCCCCCACGCGGCCATAGACCGCATCCGGGCCCGCTGCGTGGCGTAGGGCCTGTCCGATAGATCTGCGCCCGCCCACACGGGTGAGGTGACCATCGCATCATTCACTCGTTCTACGGATGTGGAGCAGCAAGCTACAGTCCCCCGGCCCTTCGCCCCGGCCCCCGTCGACGTCGAGCAGGCCGAGGCCGCGCTCATCGAGCACTACCCGCGCCTGGTGCGGCTCGCCTATCTGGTGCTGCCGCCCGCGCTGGGGCGCAACCGCCGGGTCCTGACCGCGCACGCCCTGGTCCAGCGGGCGCTGCCCCGCAACCGCTCGGCCGACTCGGAGCCGGTCCTGCCGGCGCCCCGCGAGGCCGGGGGATCCCCCGGCGACGCGGGGTACGCCTATGTGCGGCAGCGGGTGCTGCGCGCCGCGCTGGACGCGGGCCGCCCGCGCGGCCGGTGGCAGCTCCCCCGGCCGGGCCAGCTGCCGCCGCTGCTCCCCCAGGTGTGGGGCCTGCGGCTGTTCCCCCGCTCCGGCGGCGCCGACGAGCTGGCCCTCGACCAGGCGCTCGCCGCGCTCTCCGGGCCCGCCCGCGCCGCGTACGTGCTGCGCGAGCTGGAGCTGCCGGACGACCGGGACGTCCGCCGGCTGCTGGCCGCCGCCGGGGCCGAGGACCCGGACGCGGCCCTCGCCGAGGCCGGCCGGCTGCGCGTCCCGGCCGGCAGCCGGGACGTCTCGCTGCTGGAGTCGGTGGAGTTCGACCCCTGCTCGCTGCAGGCCAGGCCCACGGACCTGATGCGGCGCCGCCAGCACGCCCGCGCGGCGCTGGCCGCCCTGGCCGCCGCCGTCGTCTGCGGCACGCTCCTGGGGCTGCCGGGCGACGGCTGGGGCTCCGGCAGCGCGGCCGCGCCCTCGTACGCGCGCAACGAGGCCGCGCAGCAGGCCCTCGACCCCGCGCGCCTGACCCGGGCGGCCCCCGACGCCTGGAAGCGCGCCGACCGCCTGGGCTACGCCGGCTGGCCCGCCCGCGGCGACCGCACCGGCGACAAGGACCTGCTGCGCCGGGCGCTCGCCGTCTGGGCCCGGCCCGGGCGCACCGTGCAGGTCACCGCGACCCCCGGCACCCCCTCCGGGCCGGCCGCGGGGCCGCCGCAGCTGCTGTACGCGGGCGAGGTCGACTCCGCCGTGGTGGTGCTCTTCCACGACGGCCTGCGGGCCGTGCGCTACGCCGAGTCCAGGAACGGCGACACCGGATCGGCCGCGCTGGACTTCGCGCGGACCGACGCCGCCGACGGCGGGAGCGCCGCCGCGCTCGTCCTCGGCCGCACCGACGGCAACGTCCGCTATCTCACCGCCCCCTGGGTCACCACCGCCGCCGCGCGCGACCTGCTCGAGCCCACCGCCGCGCCCGAGCCGCTGCACCGCGACGCCGACGGCGTCACCGACCCGCTCCCCAGCCCCGCCGCGAGCGGCGACTGCCGCCGCTGGACCGCCCTGCAGCTCGGCGGCCATCTCGTCACGGACCTGGCCGAGCTGGTCCCGGCCCGGCTCACCTCGGGCGCCCCCGCCGCCCCGCACGACGTGACCACCGCCGCCGAGCGCGCCGGCTGGGCCCACACCGCCTGCCACCTCGCGACGATCCGTGGCCAGGGCGTACGGGCGGTGAACTCCTGGCGGTTCGCGACGCAGGCGCTGCCCGGGGCCGGCGGGACCGCCGAGTGGTTCTGCACCCGCGCCGAGACCTGGCGGGGCGCGGGGAGCCGGGTGCTCGCGCAGTTCCAGGTGCCCGGCGGCCGGGCGGGCGCCCCGGGCACGGTCGTCGCCCGCGCCGAGGACTCCCCCGTCTGCGGCGGGCGCGAGCCGTACGTCCTGGCGGGCGTGCTGTGGAAGTCCCGCGCCGGAACGTGGTACGCCCTCGCGGCCGGCGGCGGCGACGTCGCCTCGGTGACCGCGACCGGCGGGGTGCGCGGCAGCGCCCCGGGGCCGGTCCTGGCCGTGCCGGCCCGGCAGGGCGCGCGCACCGAGCTGACGGCCCGTCTGAAGGACGGCCGGAAGATCGCCGCGCTGCGCTGATCCGGGGTCGGACGGCCCCGCGCGGCAGGCCCAACGGCCCCAGCCGGTGGGCGGTTCGGGCGGTTTAGGATGACCGCCATGACGACCGAGGTCCGCCGCAGGATGAGCGTCGAGGAGCGACGCGAGCAACTCATCGCGGTCGCCCTCGACCTCTTCAGCCATCGCCCGCCCGACACCGTCTCCATCGACGACATCGCCATGGCGGCCGGGATCTCCCGGCCGCTCGTCTATCGGTACTTCACCTGCAAGAAGAGCCTGTACGAGATCGCTCTGCGGCGCGCCGCCGACGAGCTGACGGCGCTCTTCGAGGAGCCCGTCGAAGGCCCGCCGGTCGCCCGGCTGTTACGGGTTCTGCGGCGGTTCCTCGACTTCGTCGAGGGCTACGCCCCCGGATACGCCGCCCTGCTGCGCGGGGGCCCGGCGACGGCCGGCGCGGGGGCGGCGGTCTCGCTGATCGACGGCGTGCGCGGGGCCGCGTACGCCCGGCTGCTGGAACACCTGGGCGTACGGGAGCCGACGCCCCGGCTGGAGCTGACGCTGCGGTCCTGGATCTCCCTGGTCGAGACGACGGCGCTGCTCTGGCTGGACGGGCGCGGCATTCCGCGCCCGGAGCTGGAGGCGCAGCTGGCGCACGCGCTCATGGCGCTCGTCGCGGTGGGCGCCGCCCACGACGAGGACACCGCGGCCGTGCTGGCGCGGGTCCTCGCCGACGAGCCGGCGGACGGCCCGGTGGCCGCCCTGGCGGTCCGGCTCAGCTGCGCCGGAAGACCGCTGCCGTCCTGCCCGGCACGGTGAAGGTGCCCGAGCCGGCCGCGTAGGAGGCCGTCCTGACCACGGGGTCCGAGCCGTGCGCCTGCACCGGGTGGAGGGCGTAGTCCGTGCCGGCGAGGGCGGCGACGCGCTGCGTGCGCGCGTCCGGGGCGGCGTTGAGGACGACGACGAGGTCGCCGAGGCGCATGGTGACGACGCCCGGCGTCTCGTCGCGGCCCGAGAGCGGGAAGCTCAGGGCCGCCTGGACGGCCTCGGCGGTCGCCAGGCCGAACGTCTTCTCCGTGGTGCGGATGCGCAGCAGGTCCCGGTAGGCGGCCGAGGCGGCGGTGACCGGGCCGCAGCCGGGCCGCAGCCCCGGGTCCGCGAGCAGCGGCCTGGCGTACTGCCACTTGTCGGCGTTGTCGCGGGCCGGGGGCAGGCCGCGGCCGAAGCCGTTGCCGTCGGCGCAGTCGAAGTGGATCGCGTTGAACCAGTCGCCGCTGTCGTAGGAGTTGCGGTCCAGGGACTTCGAGCGCAGCAGGTCCGTGCCGGCCTGGGAGAGGGACGGGCCCTGGGAGAGCGCCGCGGCGGCCAGGGCGAGGACCTGGGCGCGGGCCCGGTCGGCGGGCGGGGTGGAGCGGGGCAGCTTGTAGGCGAGGGCGTCGTAGAGCGTCTCGTTGTCGTGGGCGTCGGCGTAGGACAGGGCGTCGCCGGGGGCGGCCGCGTAGCCGGCGGGCGAGCCGTTGTAGTCGACGTCGGCGCCCCGGACGTCGCGCCCGGTGGAGTCGGTGAAGCGGTAGCCCGCGAGGTTGCCGGTCAGCCCGACCTTGATCAGGTCCTGGGCGTGCAGGAGCCGGGCCCGCTGCTCGTCGGGGGAACCGTTGGCGGGCGAGTCGTTGGGCGCCGTGAACAGCCCGGAGGCGAAGCCCTGGACGCGCGGGTCGGCGTCGAAGGGGCCCCCGCCCCGGATCGCGTCGCGGGAGCGGTCGGAGAAGGTGGCGACGCCGGTGCCGGCCATGTTCTTCTGGGTGGCCTGGACGAAGCGGGCGTCGTTCGCGACCTCTCCGAAGTTCCAGCCCTCGCCGTAGAGGATGACCGATTTCCCGTCGACGCCGTCCTTGGCGGGGGTCAGGGCGTCGAGGGCCTTGCGCACGGCGAGGATGTTCGCCTTGGGGTGATGCCCCATCAGATCGAAGCGGAAGCCGTCGACCTTGTACTCCTTGGCCCAGGTGACGACGGAGTCGACGACGAGCTTGCCCATCATGGCGTGCTCGGGCGCGGTGTTCGCGCAGCACGTGGAGGTGGCGACGGTGCCGTCGTCGAGGAGCCGGTGGTAGTAGCCGGGCACGATGCGGTCGAGGACGGACTTCTCGTCCTGCCCGGAGGCCGCGGTGTGGTTGTAGACGACGTCCATGACGGTCCGCAGCCCGGCGTCCGCCAGCCCGCCCACCATCCGCCGGAACTCCAGGGTGCGGCGCGGCCCGTCCGGGTCCGAGGCGTAGGAGCCCTCGGGGACGGTGTAGTGCAGCGGGTCGTAGCCCCAGTTGTACGCGTCGCGGGCGGCGGTCCGGCCGACGCACTTCTGCTGCTCGTCGGAGTCGGCGGGCAGCGCGGCGAGGTCGCAGGGCGGGGTGGCCTGCCCGGCGCGGCGTTCGGGAACGGTGGCGAAGTCGAAGACGGGCAGCAGATGGACGTACGAGGTCCCGGCGTCGGCGAGCTGCTTCAGGTGCCGCATGCCGGCCGAGCGGCGGTCGGTGAAGGCCAGGTAGTCGCCCCGCGCGGAGAAGTCGCGGACGTGCAGCTCCTGGATCTGCGCGTCGCGCAGCGGCACGGCCTTGGGCTTGCGCAGCCGCTGCCAGCCGGCCGGGGCCAGGGCCGGGTCGGCGAGGTCGGTGACCAGGCTGCGGGCGGAGTCGGCGGTCAGGGCGGTGGAGTACGGGTCGGTGACGTGGTTGGTGACGACCTTCCCGGCGGCCGGGGCGAAGACGGTGACGGCGTAGCGGTAGGGCTTGCCGGTCCAGGCGGCGGGGCCGGTGGCGCTCCACACGCCGGTGGCGGCGTCGCGCCGCATGGCCACGGTCCTGCCGTCCAGGTCGAGGGCGACGTTCTTGGCCGTGGGGGCCCAGACGGAGAGGGTGGGGCGGCCGTTACGGAAGGTGGGGCCCAGGTGGGCGGTGGTGGCGGCGCGGGCGTACAGGTCGTCGAGGACGCCCGGTATCTGGACACCGGTGCTGACGCCGCCGTCCGTCTCCGCGACGAGGCGGCCTCTGAGCGCGGTGCGCTCGGTCTTCTCGTCGGCGTCGACGCGGAAGGCGTCGTGGGTGGGGCGAGACGCGGGTACTTCGCCAGGCCGCCGCCCGGCAGGGGGTGAGCGTGATGCGGCCGCGCTCGTGGACGAGACGGTGGGGGCGGGCGGGGTCGCCGAGGTTCTTGGGCCAGGCGATGGTGTGGCGGTCCAGCCACTGGACTTGGGCGGGGGTGGGGGTTGGGGGTGCGGCGGGGTTGGCCGTGGGCAGGGCCATGCCTATGGCTGCCGCGAGGGCGGCTAAGCGTTTCACTGTTGCGGTGCTCCTTTGGCTGGGGTCACAGACGTGGTGCTTGCCCCGGTCCCGCCCTTTCACCGTTTTCGGGGGCTTCGCCCCCGGCCCCCGGACCGCGCTGCGCGCGGCGTCCTCAATCGCCGGACGGGCTGAAATCACAGCCCGGCCGGCGTTTGAGGCCTTACGGGAAGGGGCGGGGTGGGGGAACTCAAGCGCAGACGCGGGCCCCCACATGCAGGGCCAGCGCCGTGTTCGCGGCGACCGTCGCCGTGAAGCGACCGTCCCCCGCCACCGTCACCCGGCGTCCGCTCTGCACGTCGCAGTAGTCACCGGCCGCCAGCGACGTCTGGAACGTGCGGGTCACGGCGTACGCCTCGTGGTTGATCACGGCGTAGCCCTTGCTCCCCCGGCCGAAGGCGATGGTCTGGTAGCCGTTGTCCCACCAGTCGGTGACGGCCGTGCCGCGTACGGCGTTGCGGAAGGCGACCATGCTGCGGATCTCGGGCCAGGCGTGCTGGCACTTCCAGCCGTCCTGCCAGCAGGCGCCCACGGCGCCGCCCCGGGGCGGGCCGGCGTCGCGGTCGGAGAACTCGTAGCCGGAGTGGATGTCCGGCGAGCCGTAGGGCCAGGCGAGCATGAAGACGTTCGCGAGGGTGTAGGCGGCGCCGTCCTTGTAGTTCAGGGTGTCGCCGCCGCGTTCGGTGTCGTGGTTGTCGACGAAGACGGAGGCCTTGCCGCCGGGGAGGTAGCCCCATCCCTCGCCGTGGTTCTTCAGGTAGGCGAGCCGCTCGCCGAGGAGGACGCGCTTGAGGTCGCGGGCGTAGCGGAACTCCTGGACGTCGCCGGTGCCGAGGTACTCCTCCGGCTGGACGGCCTCGCCGGCGCCGAAGATCGTCTCCTGCTTCCAGTGGACGTCCGGCCTGCTCAGGCGGGATTTGATGGCGGCGAGGTCCTGGGCGGGGATGTGCTTGGCGGCGTCGATGCGGAAGCCGTCGACGCCGAGTCCGAGCAGGTCCTCGAGGTAGGCGGCGATGCGGGCGCGTACGTGTTCCTCGCCGGTGTCGAGGTCGGCGAGGCCGACGAGCTCGCAGTTCTGGACGTTGCCGCGGTCGCGGTAGTCGCTCACGACGGTCGTGCAGTCGTCCATGTCCTGGCGCTGGTAGGTGCCGGGGTAGTCGTACTTCGTGTACGGCGTGCCGCCCGTGCCGGTGCCGGAGCCGGCCGCCATGTGGTTGACGACGGCGTCGACGACGACCTTCACGCCGGCCGTGTGGCATGCGGCGACCATGGTGGTGAAGGCGGCCCGGTCGCCGAGCCGTCCGGCGATGCGGTAGCCGACGGGCTGGTACGAGGTCCACCACTGGGGTCCCTGGACGTGTTCCTGGGGCGGGGAGACCTGGACGTAGCCGTATCCGGCGGGGCCGAGGGCGGTGGTGCACTCCTTCGCCACGGAGCGGTAGTCCCATTCGAAGAGGACGGCGGTGACGTCCTTCTCGCCGGGTGGGCTCGCCTGGGCCTGGGGTGTGCAGACGGCCGCGCCCGCCACGAGGGCGAGGGTGGCGGTCAGGACTCTTCGGGCGATGTCGGACATGCCGGTGGGGGGCACGGGTCCTCCTGGGGTGGGGGGTGCGGTATACGAACCCCGTACGGCAACGCGCCTTGCCCGTAAGGCCCATGAAGGTTCTTTCAGCAAGTTTGCCCGCACGAGTGCAACCGCTTGCCGCCGAGACCGTACGAGTCCCTCGCGTAACGGTCAACCCCTGGGACACGGTCCGGTTACAACCCCGTAATCTCGCGATTCACTTCTTGCAAGGTCTTTCGCAAGAGATTGCAGCCTGTTAACTTCCTCCTCAGCTCGGGCCGCCCGCACCAAGGCCGGCCTCCCCGAAAAGGAGCATCCATATGCGAAGAGGCATATCGGTCGCCGCCGTTGTCGGCGCGCTGGCCCTGACCATGACCGCCTGCGGCGGTGGCGGCGGCGACAAGAGCGACGGCTCCAAGGCGGCGAACGACCCGGGCAGTGTGACCGGCACCGTCACCTGGTGGGACACCTCCGACGCCACCAACGAGGCGCCCGCCTTCAAGAAGCTGGTGGCGGCCTTCGAGGCCAAGTACCCCAAGATCAAGGTCGAGTACGTCAACGTCCCCTTCGACCAGGCCCAGCAGAAGTTCAAGACCGCCGCCGCCACCGGCAAGGGCGCCCCGGACGTGCTGCGCTCCGACGTGGGCTGGACCCCCGGCTTCGCCCAGCTCGGCTACCTCAAGGACCTCACCGGCACTCCCGCCCTCGACAAGAGCGAGGACTTCCTCGAGGGGCCGCTGAAGAACGCCGCCTACCAGGGCAAGACCTACGGCGTCCCGCAGGTCACCGACACCCTCGGCCTGCTCTACAACAAGGAGCTGCTGAGCAAGGCGGGCGTCGACAAGGCCCCGGCGAACTGGAAGGAGGTCAAGGAGGCCGCGGAGAAGATCAAGGACAAGACCGGCGCCGGCGGCATCGGTCTGAGCCCGGACAGCTACTACTCCCTGCCCTTCCTCTACGGCGAGAACAGCGACATGGTCGACGCCGCCAAGAAGAAGATCACGGTCTCCAGCGCCGCCTCCCTCAAGGGCATCGAGACCGCCGTCGACCTGGTGAAGTCGGGCGCCGCGCCCAAGCCGGCCGGCACCGACGGCTACAACGCCCTCAAGACGGACTTCAAGAACGGCAAGCTGGCCATGATGGTCGACGGTCCCTGGGCGACCAAGGAGATCTTCGGCGGCGAGGCCTTCAAGTCCAAGGACAACCTGGGCATCGCCCCCATCCCGGCCGGCTCCACCGGCACCGCGGGCGCCCCGGTCGGCGGCCACAACCTCGTGGTCTACGCCGGCTCCAAGAACTTCGACGCCAGCTACCTCTTCACCCGCTTCATGACCGAGGCCGCCCAGCAGGAGAACGTCTCCAACGCCATCGGCGTGCTGCCGACGCGCAAGTCGGCCTACACCAAGGCCGTCCTGGCCGACCCGGTGCGCAGCTCCTTCCACGACGCGCTGGGCAAGGCCCACCCGCGCCCGCCGATCCCCCAGGGCGGCGATCTCTTCACGGAGTACCTCCAGCACTACACCAAGATCCTCACGCTGAAGGAGGAGCCCAAGGCGGGCCTGGACGCCACGGCCAAGGCCTGGCAGTCCGCGCTCCTCAAGGACTACGGCATCGAGGAGTAGGACCCGATGGCCACAGTCGTCACCAAGGTCAGGCGCTCCTTCGGCACCCACTGGTACGCGTGGGCGATGGTGCTGCCCGTCGTCATCGTGCTGGCCGTGCTCGTCGGCTATCCGCTGGGGAAGGGCATCTACCTCTCCCTCACGGACGCCAACGAGGCCAGCGTCGGCCGCACCATCGGCGTCAACCACATCGCCGCCACCTACGAGTTCGTCGGACTCGACAACTACTGGAAGGTGCTCTCCGGCCAGGACGGCCACTTCTACTCGCGCCTGACCTGGACCGTCGTCTGGACCGCGGCCTGCGTCTTCCTGCACTACGCCATCGGCCTGGGGATGGCCCTGCTGCTCAACCGGGAGGTCCGTTTCCGGGCCCTGTACCGGGTGCTGCTGATCCTTCCCTGGGCGGTGCCGGCGTTCGTCGCCACGTTCTCCTGGCGGCTGATGTTCAACGAGAAGTACGGCGTGCTGAACGCCTTCCTGACCGGGCTGGGCATGGACCCGGTGGACTGGCTCGGCGACAGCACGCTGCAGAAGATGGCGGCGGTCGCGGTCAACGTGTGGCTGGGCGTGCCGTTCATGATGGTGGCCATCCTCGGCGGCCTGCAGGCCATCCCGGGCGAGCTGCACGAGGCCGCCGAGATGGACGGCGCCTCGCCGTGGCAGCGCTTCCGGCACGTGACCCTGCCGGGGCTGCGGCCGGTGAGCGGCACGGTGATCCTGCTGGGCGTCATCTGGACGTTCAACATGTTCCAGGTGATCTACCTGCTGATCGGGCAGGGCGCGAGCTCGGACAGCGAGATCCTGGTGACGTACGCCTACCGCCTGGCGTTCCAGGGGATCCGCGACTACGCCGGGTCGGCGACGTACGGGATCCTCATCCTCTCCCTCCTGCTGGTCTTCGCCACCTTCTACCGCCGGATGCTCGCCCGACAGGAGGCCCAGCGATGAGCGCCACCACCCCCAGGCCGCGCGGGCGCGGGCAGCGCTCGCGCGTGGCCTCCGTCGCCCTGCACACCGCGCTGATCACCGCCTCGCTGATCTCGCTCTTCCCCGTCCTGTTCATCGTCCTCGTCTCGCTGCGCGGGCGGGACGGCTGGCAGGAGCCCACGAAGTTCACGGGCTTCGACCTCTCCAACTACACCCACATCCTGGGCGAGACGAAGTTCCTCACGTGGTTCGGCAACTCCGTGGTGGTGGCCCTCGGCGCGACCGTCGTGGGCGTCCTCATCTCGGCGACCGCCGGCTACGCCGTCTCCCGGATGCGCTTCCCCGGGCAGCGGCCGCTGATGTGGACCTTCCTCGTGGTGCAGATGTTCCCGATGGCGGTGCTGATCGTGCCGCTCTACACCATCCTCGGGCAGCTCGAGCTGCTGGACTCCCACGCCGGTCTGATCCTCACCTACTGCTCGGTGTCGGTGCCGTTCTGCGCGTGGATGCTCAAGGGCTACTTCGACTCGATCCCGGCCGAGATCGACGAGGCGGGCCGGGTCGACGGGCTCACGCCGTTCGGCACGTTCTGGCGGCTGATCCTGCCGCTGGCCCGGCCGGGGCTGGCCGTGACCGGCTTCTACTCCTTCATCACGGCCTGGGGCGAGGTCGCCTTCGCCAGCCAGTTCATGAGCAGCGAGGACCACTACACGCTGGCGGTCGGCCTGCAGACGTTCGTCGGCCAGCAGAAGGCCGAGTGGGGGCTGATGACGGCGGCCGCCGTGCTGATCACCGTCCCGGCCGGCCTGGTCTTCTTCGTCGCCCAGCGACACCTGGTGGCGGGGCTCACCGCCGGCGGCACCAAGGGCTGACCTTGTGCGCGCACCGTCGTTGAGCCCTGCACACGACCCGTACTACGTGACTACGAGCCGATAGGAAGTACATGACCCAGGATCTGGCGCCCTCCGTCCGCCCGGCCGCCGACGCCTCCCGGCAGGCCGACGGCTGGTGGCGCAGCGCTGTCATCTACCAGGTGTACGTGCGCTCGTTCGCCGACAGCGACGGGGACGGCATCGGCGATCTGCGGGGCATCCGGCAGCGGCTGCCGTACCTGGCGGGCCTGGGCGTGGACGCGCTGTGGCTGACGCCGTTCTACGCCTCGCCGCAGGCGGACGGCGGCTACGACGTGGCGGACTACCGGGCCGTGGACCCGCTGTTCGGGGAGCTGTCGGACGCGGACGACCTGGTCCGCGAGGCGCACCGGCTGGGGCTGCGGGTCATCGTGGACATCGTGCCGAACCACACCTCCGACCGGCACGCCTGGTTCGAGGCCGCGCTCGCGGACCGGTCGGAGGGGGCGGCCCGCGAGCGCTACCACTTCCGTCCCGGCCGGGGCCCGTCCGGCGAACTCCCACCGAACGACTGGGAGTCCGTCTTCGGCGGTCCGGCCTGGACCCGCACCACGGACGCGGACGGCACGCCGGGCGAGTGGTACCTCCACCTGTTCGCGCCCGAGCAGCCGGACCTCAACTGGGACAACGCCGAGGTGCGGGCCGAGTTCGAGTCCGTGCTGCGGTTCTGGCTGGACCTGGGCGTGGACGGCTTCCGGATCGACGTGGCGCACGGCATGGTCAAGGCGCCGGGGCTGCCGGACATCGGGCGCACCGAGCAGGCGAAGCTGATCGGCGCGCAGGTGCTGCCGTTCTTCGACCAGGACGGGGTGCACGAGATCCACCGCGCCTGGCGGCGGCTGCTGGACTCCTACCCGGGTCAGCGGATCGGGGTGGCGGAGGCGTGGGCGCCGACGTCGGAGCGGCTGGCGCTGTACGTACGCCCGGACGAGCTGCACCAGGCGTTCAACTTCCAGTTCCTGACCTGCGACTGGGGCGCGCGCCCGATGCGGGAGGTCATCGACGAGTCGCTGGCCGCCACCCTGTCGGTGGGGGCGCCCACGACGTGGGTGCTGTCCAACCACGACGTGGTGCGGCACGCCACCCGTTACGGCGCCGGCGACGGGGAGCTGGGCCTGCGCCGGGCGCGGGCGGCCGCGCTGCTGATGCTGGCGCTGCCGGGCTCGGTGTACGTCTACCAGGGCGAGGAGCTGGGGCTGCCCGAGGTCGTGGACCTGCCGGACGAGGTGCGCCAGGACCCGGCGTTCTTCCGGGGCGACGGGCAGGACGGTACGCGCGACGGCTGCCGGGTGCCGCTGCCGTGGTCGGGCGGGCAGGCGCCGTTCGGCTTCGGGCCGGGCGGGAGCTGGCTGCCGCAGCCCGAGGCGTGGGCGGCCCTGTCGGTGGAGGCGCAGTCGGGAGACCCGCGCTCCACCCTGGAGCTGTACCGCTCGGCGATGGCGCTGCGGCGGGAGCTGCCGGGGCTGGGCGACGGGGAGATGACGTGGCTCGACGCGCCGGAGGGCGTGCTGGCGTTCTCCCGGCCGGGCTTTGTGTGCACGCTCAACACGCTCGACGGCGAGGCGACCCTGCCGGTGCCGGGCCGTCCGGTGCTGGCCACCGAGGCCCTGGAATTCTCTGGCGGAACGGTCAGAATCCCTGCGAATACATGTGTGTGGTGGGCAGTCTGAGATGCGACCGGTACAGTCACCTCCTGTGACCGCCCGGCTAGCCGATATCGCAGCCCAGGCGGGTGTCAGCGAAGCAACCGTCAGTCGCGTTCTCAACGGAAAGCCGGGGGTGGCCGCCTCCACCCGCCAGTCCGTGCTGGCCGCGCTCGACGTACTGGGCTACGAACGGCCCGTCCGGCTGCGGCAGCGCAGCGAGGGACTGGTCGGGCTGATCACCCCCGAGCTGGACAACCCCATCTTCCCGGCCTTCGCCCAGGTGATCGGCCAGGCCCTCACCCGCCAGGGGTACACCCCCGTGCTGGCCACCCAGACGCCCGGCGGGTCCACGGAGGACGAGCTGACGGAGATGCTCGTCGACCGTGGCGTGGCCGGCATCCTCTTCGTCTCCGGGCTGCACGCGGACACCTCCGCCGACATGCAGCGCTACGAGCGGCTGCGCGCCCAGGGCGTGCCGTTCGTGCTGATCAACGGCTTCTCGTCGAAGGTGCGGGCGCCGTTCGTCTCCCCCGACGACCGGGCCGCGGTGCGGCTGGCCGTCACCCATTTGGCCGCACTGGGCCACCGGCGGATCGGGCTGGCGCTCGGGCCCCGGCGGTACGTCCCGGTGCAGCGCAAGATCGAGGGCTTCCTGCTGAGCATGCGCGAGGTGCTGGGGGTGCCCGAGACGGAGGCGGAGCGGCTGATCGAGCATTCGCTGTTCACCCTTGAGGGTGGTCAGGCGGCGGCCTCCGCGCTCATCGACCGGGGGTGCACGGCGGTGGTGTGCGCCAGCGACATGATGGCGCTGGGGGTGATCCGGGGGGCGCGTCAGCACGGCCTCGAAGTGCCGCGCGACGTCTCGGTGGTGGGCTTCGACGACTCGCCGCTGATCGCGTTCACCGATCCGCCGCTGACCACGATCCGGCAGCCGGTGCGGTCGATGGGGCAGGCGGCGGTGCGTGCACTGCTGGAGGAGATCGGCGGCACCCCGGCCCCGCACAGCGAGTTCGTCTTCCTGCCCGAGCTGGTGGTCCGGGGGTCGACGGCGTCGGCGCCGGGGCCGCGCCCGGACACCCCTGCGGAAGGATCAGGGCCCGCGCCCCAGGGGCGCTGAGGGGCGGGGACCAGACCTGAGGACGATCTGCGGACGGGCGCTTTCTGGCAGACTCTTCCCCTATGGGTGAAGCGACAGCAAGGACCCTGGAAGGCCGGACGGCCGCCCCGCCACCCACCGTGGAGCGGGGGGACGCGCCGCCGGCGGAACATCGCTTTCTGCGCAGGCTGCGCTCCCCGCGCCACCCCCGCCTGTGGTTCGAGGTGCTGCTGATCGCGGTGAGTTACTGGACGTATTCGCTCGTCCGCAACGCCGTCCCCGAGCAGCGGGCGGCGGCGCTGCGCAACGCCGACTGGATCTGGCGGGCCGAGCAGACCCTGCACATCGCCGTGGAGCACACCGTCAACAGGGCCGTGAATTCGGTGACGTGGCTGGTCGTGGGCATGAACTACTACTACGCCACGCTGCATTTCCTGCTGACGATCGGCGTGCTGGTCTGGCTCTACCGCTGGCATCCCGGGCGGTACGCCGCCGCCCGCCTCGCCCTCTTCGCCACCACGGGCGTGGCCCTGCTCGGCTACTACCTGTATCCGCTCGCGCCGCCGCGGCTGATGGAGAACATCGGCTTCGTCGACACGGTCGTGGTGCACCACACCTGGGGCTCGATGGCGTCGGGCAACCTGGCCGACGTCTCGAACCAGTACGCCGCGATGCCGTCGATGCACATCGGCTGGTCGACGTGGTGCGGCCTGACCATCGCCATGCTGACGCGGGCGGTGTGGGCGCGCGTGCTGGCGGTGCTGTACCCGGTGGTGACGCTGGTCGTGATCGTCTCGACCGCCAACCACTTCTGGCTGGACGCCGTGGGCGGGGTGCTCTGCCTGGCGTTCGGCTTCGCGCTCTCCTACGCCTGGTACCGGGCGTTCCCCTTCCGGCTGGCCCGCCATGTGGCGGTGCGCCGCGCCTAGCCGCATGCTGGGAGGTACGGGGTCCGCCGGCCGCCGAGCGGCCGGTCAGGCCCCGTAGAACAGCTCCTCGACCACGGCCCGGGCGCGCCGGGTGGTGCGGCGGTAGTCGTCCAGCATCTCCCCCACGTGGCCCGGTCCGTAGCCGAGGTAGCGCCCGACGGCGGCCAGCTCCCGGGCGTCGGTGGGGAACGTGTCCCCGGCACGGCCGCGCACGAGCATGACGGCGTTGCGCACGCTCGTGGCCAGCACCCAGGCCTCGTCCAGGATGCGGGCGTCCTCGGTGGAGAGCAGCCGCGCGGCGCAGGCCGCGGCCAGCGCCTCGCGGGTGCGGGTGGTGCGCAGGCCCGGCTCGGCCCAGGCGTGCCGCATCTGCAGCAGCTGCACGGTCCACTCCACGTCCGACAGCCCGCCACGGCCGAGCTTGGTGTGGGTGGTGGGGTCGGCGCCGCGCGGCAGCCGCTCGCTCTCCATGCGGGCCTTCAGCCGCCGGATCTCGCGCACGGCGTCCTCGCCCAGCCCCTCGGCGGGGTAGCGCAGCGGGTCGATCAGATCGACGAAGCGCCGCCCCAGCTCCTCGTCGCCGGCCACCGGCTCGGCCCTGAGCAGGGCCTGGCTCTCCCACACCAGCGACCAGCGCCGGTAGTAGGCGGCGTACGAGCCGAGGCTGCGCACGATGGGCCCCGACTTGCCCTCCGGCCGCAGGTCGGCGTCGACCAGCAGCGGGGGGTCGGTGGTGGGCAGTTGCAGCAGGCGGCGCATCTCGCCGGCGACGGCGAAGGCGGCCTTGCCGGCCTCCTCGTCGCTGACGCCCTCGCGCGGCTCGTGGACGAAGAGGACGTCGGCGTCGGAGCCGTAGCCCTGCTCGTGGCCGCCGAAGCGGCCCATGGCGATGACGGCGAAGCGGGTGGGCAGGGTGTCGCCCCACTCGGCCCGCACGGCGGCGCGCAGGGCCCCGGCGATGGTGGCGGCGTTGATGTCGGAGACGGCGTCGCCGACGGTCCGTACGCGGGCGCCCGGGTCGCTGCCGGCGGTCTCGGCGTGGCCGCGGGAGCCGATGCCGTGCTCGCCGGTGGCGTGGGGGCCGTCGCCGGTGTGGCCGTAGGCGCCGATGATGTCGGCGGCGGCCGTGCGGAACAGCTCGCGGCGGCGCACGCCGCGCGCGGCGACGATCGCCGCCTCGGCGTCCTCGGCGCGGCCGACCGCGGCCATCACCTCCTGCTCGAGGGCCTCGCGGCCGCGCGGGCGCAGGCCGCCGGGGTCGCCGAGCAGGGCGACGGCCTCGGGGGCGCGCAGCAGCAGGTCGGGGGCGAGGCGCCCGGCGGAGAGCACCCGGGCGAGGTTCTCGGCGGCCACCCCTTCGTCGCGCAGCAGGCGCAGGTACCAGGGGGTGCGGCCCAGGGCGTCGGAGACCTTGCGGAAGTTGAACAGTCCGGCGTCGGGCTCGGCGGAGTCGGCGAACCAGCCGAGCAGCACGGGCAGCAGGGTGCGCTGGATGGCCGCCTTGCGGGTGACGCCGGAGGCGAGGGCCTCCAGGTGGCGCAGGGCGCCGGCCGGGTCGGCGTAGCCGAGGGCCTCCAGGCGCTGGCCGGCGGCCTTGGGGCTGAGCCGGATCTCACCGGGCTCGAGCTGGGCGACGGCGTCCAGCAGGGGCCGGTAGAAGAGCTTCTCGTGCAGGCGCCGCACCTCGCGGGCGTGCAGCCGCCACTGCCTGCCGAGTTCGGCGACGGGCTCCTTGCCGGCGGGCCAGTCGCAGGTACGGCCCAGCGAGCGGCCCAGCCGGCGCAGGTCGGCCTCGTCCTCGGGGACGAGGTGGGTGCGGCGCAGCCGGTAGAGCTGGATGCGGTGTTCCAGAGCGCGCAGGAAGCGGTAGGCGGAGTCGAGCGCCTTGGCGTCCTCGCGGCCGACGTAGCCGCCGGCGGCGAGGGCGGCCAGCGCCTCGAGGGTGCTGCCGCTGCGCAGGCCGGCGTCGCTGCGGCCGTGCACCAACTGCAGCAGCTGGACGGCGAATTCGACGTCGCGCAGGCCTCCGGGGCCGAGCTTGAGCTCGCGTTCGACCTGGGTGGCGGGGATGGACTCGACGACGCGGCGGCGCATCTGCTGGACGTCGGCGACGAAGTTCTCGCGCTCGGCGGCCTGCCAGACCAGGGGGGAGACGGCGGCGACGTAGGCCTGCCCGAGGGCGAGGTCGCCCGCGACGGGCCGGGCCTTGAGCAGGGCCTGGAACTCCCAGGTCTTGGCCCACCGCTGGTAATAGGCGAGGTGGCTGGTGAGGGTGCGTACCAGGGGGCCGTTGCGGCCCTCGGGGCGGAGGTTGGCGTCGACGGGCCAGATGGTGCCCTCGGGGGTGACGTCGGAGCACACCCGCATCATCCGCGAGGCGAGCCGGGTGGCGGCCTGCAGGGCCGGCCCCTCGGGCGTGCCCTCCCTCGCCTCCGCCACGAAGATCACGTCGACGTCGGAGACGTAATTGAGCTCCTGGCCGCCGCACTTGCCCATGCCGATGACGGCCAGCCGGCAGGCGGCGGCGTCCGCGGGCCGCTCGTCGGCCGCGATCTCCAGGGCGGCGCGCAGGGTGGCGGTGGCCAGGTCCGCGAGCTCGGCGGCGGTCTGGGCGACGTCGATGGTGCCGCTGATGTCCCGGGCCGCTATGGCCAGCAGCGAGCGCCGGTAGGCGGCGCGCAGCGCGTCGGGGGGCGTGAGCCCGGCGTCGCGCCCGCGCCGGACGCCCTCGGCCAGGGCCCGTTCGAACTCCGGGGTGGCGGGGTGCAGATCGGCCGACTCGAAGCTGTCGAGGGCGTGCCAGTCGCCCGGGTGCCGGAAGAGGTGGTCGCCGAGCGCCTCGGAGACCCCCAGCACCCCCAGCAGCCGGTCGCGCAGCGGCTTGTGGGTGACCAGGGTGTCCAGCAGCTCCCGCCGCTCCCCGTCCCCCCGGGCGTCCTGCGCCTCCACCAGCCGCAGCAGCCCGCGCAGCGCGAGATCGGGGTCGGCGGTGGCGCCGAGCGCGTCGAGCAGCACCGGATCGGACCCCACGGCCCCCAGCACCGGGTCGTCCAGCAGCCGCTCGGCGGCGGCCGGGTCGGTGAAGCCGTACTTCAGCAGCCTGCTGTACGCACTGCTGCGCCGACCCTCCGGCACTGTCATCGGGAGCCTTTCGTCCGTCCGCGGTGGGGGCCAGGCCCCGCTCAGAGCACCGGCAGCATCTTGCGCAGCTCGAAGGCGGTGACCTCGGAGCGGTACTCCTCCCACTCCTGCTTCTTGTTGCGCAGGAAGAAGTCGAAGACGTGCTCGCCCAGGGTCTCGGCGACCAGCTCGCTGCGCTCCATGAGCTCGATGGCCTCGCCGAGGTTCTGCGGCAGCGGCTCGATGCCCATGGCCCGACGCTCGGCGTCGGACAGCGCCCAGACGTCGTCGTCGGCGCCTGCGGGGAGCTCGTACCCCTCTTCGATGCCCTTAAGCCCCGCGGCCAGCAGAACCGCGTAGGTCAGGTAGGGGTTGGCGCCGGAGTCGATGGAGCGGACCTCGACCCGGGTGGAGCCGGTCTTGCCGGGCTTGTACATCGGGACGCGGATGAGGGCCGAGCGGTTGTTGTGGCCCCAGCAGATGTACGAGGGGGCCTCGCCGCCGGCGCCGGCGGTGCGCTGGGAGCCGCCCCAGATGCGCTTGTAGGAGTTGACCCACTGGTTGGTCACGGCGGAGATCTCGCCCGCGTGCCGCAGCAGGCCGGCGATGAAGGACTTGCCGACCTTGGAGAGCTGGTACTCGGCGCCGGACTCGTAGAAGGCGTTGCGGTCGCCCTCGAAGAGGGAGAGGTGGGTGTGCATGCCGGAGCCGGGGTACTCGGAGAACGGCTTGGGCATGAACGTGGCCTGCACGCCCTGCTCGAGCGCCACCTGCTTCATCACGAGCCGGAAGGTCATGATGTTGTCGGCGGTGGAGAGAGCGTCGGCGTAGCGCAGGTCGATCTCCTGCTGGCCGGGGGCGCCCTCGTGGTGGCTGAACTCCACCGAGATGCCCATGGACTCCAGCATGGTGATGGCCTGGCGGCGGAAGTCCATGCCGACGTTCTGCGGGGTGTGGTCGAAGTAGCCGGAGGAGTCGGCGGGCACCGGGCGGCTGCCGTCGACCGGCTTGTCCTTGAGCAGGAAGAACTCGATCTCGGGGTGGGTGTAGAAGGTGAAGCCGAGGTCGGAGGTCTTGGCCAGGATGCGCTTGAGGACGTAGCGGGGGTCGGCGTAGGAGGGCGAGCCGTCCGGCATGAGGATGTCGCAGAACATCCGGGCGGTGCCGGGGGCCTCGGCGCGCCAGGGCAGGATCTGGAAGGTCCCCGGGTCCGGCTTGGCGATCATGTCGGACTCGTAGACCCGGGCGAAGCCCTCGATCGCGGACCCGTCGAAGCCGATGCCCTCGTCGAAGGCCTGCTCGAGCTCCGCGGGGGCGACGGCCACGGACTTCAGGTAGCCGAGGACGTCGGTGAACCACAGCCGGACGAACCGGATGTCGCGCTCTTCGAGCGTGCGGAGCACGAACTCCTGCTGCTTATCCATAGCTACCTATCCTTGCAGGTCAGACGGCTCGTTTCACCGGGTGCGGGCACAGGCTGGACCTTGAGTATCACGTCCCGGGGTTACCGGGGGGTTTCCGGGCGGCAGCCGCACCGTTCCGCCTTATGGGTGCATCGTACGTTCGCAGGGTGGATCTTGCCCCTCCCGATCCGCGGGATTTCCTCCCGTACCGGGCGGGAAGCCTCTTCGCGGGACGCGAGGGGGGATGCCGGATGCGGAAACTCCGTCACGCCGGGGCCGGGGCTCGGGCCGTCGTCAGGGCGGCGGCCGTCGCCACGGCCGCCGTGGTCGCGCTGGCCGGGACGGCCGGCTGCGGCAAGGACGACGCCGGGGGCGGGAAACCGGACGCGAAGGGCAAGGACCCGTTCACCCTGCCCGGCCTGCCGCCGGCCGGACAGGCCCGGACGCAGCTGGCGGGGCTGAAGGAGGAGGCGCCGCACTCGATGTCCGGCTACAGCCGGGCCGCCTTCCCGCACTGGGCGCAGCAGGGCAACAAGTGCGACACCCGCGAGACGGTCCTGGAGCGCGACGGGAAGGACGTCAAGCGCGACGCCGAGTGCCGGGCCGTCTCGGGCAGCTGGCGCAGCCTGTACGACGGCAAGACGTACACCAAGGCCGCCCAGGTCGACATCGACCACATCGTGCCGCTGGCCAACGCCTGGCGGTCGGGCGCCGACAAGTGGGACAACACCCGCCGCAAGGCGCTCGCCAACGACCTGACGCATCCGCAGCTGCTCACCGTCTCGGCGGCCACCAACCGTTCCAAGGGCGACCAGTCCCCCGACCAGTGGCAGCCGCCGGACCGTGCCTCCTGGTGCGTCTACGGCCGGGCGTGGGTGTCGGTGAAGAGCACCTACGCCCTGTCGATCACCGCCGACGAGCGCAAGACCCTCACGAAGATGCTGGACTCGTGCACGGGCTGAGCTGCCATTCGTGGTCGGGCACCCCTTTCTTGGGCAGGACCATCCGCAGCCCGTAGCCGCCGGCGCCGCGCTCGCGGCCCACGTGGAGGGCGAGCTTGTCGGCCGTGGAGTGCTTGTGGCTCATCAGGGCGCGGCCGGTCCAGTTCCATCGCTGGGCGGTGTCGGCGGGGGTGGCCAGCCTGCGCAGGGCGGGGCCGTGCCCCGCCGGGCCCAGCAGGAGCGTCAGCACACGGGGCACGGGGTCGTGGGCGTCGGCGGCGAGGGTGACGACGCCGGTGTCGGTGTCGATGTGCCAGGCGCTGTGCCGTTCGGTGACCGAGCCGTGCTCGCGGACGTCGACGAAGCCCTCGGTGGCGTGCCCGCACAGCACGTAGCGGGGGTCGGCCCGCCACTGCAGGACGTAGGCCGCGCCGCGCTCGATCGGGCCGCCGAACGGTGTGGGGTCGTGCTGTGGCCTCACCTGGGTACTCCTCGCCTGCGTACCGGACGCCCCCTGTCGCCGACCACACTGCCGTCCGCCCGCGCGCGGCACCCGCCGGCCGCCGCCGACCAGGTGAGGAGGCCGGACGAGAGGCCGGACGAGGAGGCCCGGCGGAGCGTCAGCCGCGCAGGAACGGGGTCGCGAGGACGGCGGCGGCGATGGACTGCGGCCGGTCGTACATCAGCAGGTGCCCGGCGGGGGCGACGGCCTCGAAGCGGCCGTCCAGCCGCCCGGCGAGGGCCCGCTGGCGCTCGAGCCAGCGGCGCTCCTCCGCCGAGCCGGTGCCGGTGGAGGCGGCGAGCACGGTGACGGGGGCGGGCGGCAGCGGGTGGTGGGTGCGCAGGTCCTCGAGTTCGGCGGCCACGTCGTAGTAGCGGGCGTTCTCCATCAGCGTGGCCCGCACCACCCGCCCGCTGCCGTAGACGCGCCGCACCAGGCCGGCGGGGGCCGGGTCGTCGCCGGTGAGGGAGGCGGCGCGGACGCTGAGGTTGCGCAGCGCGGGCCCCAGGGCGCGGGGCAGCCCGGCGGCGGCGAAGGCCAGGCCGCGCACGTGCGCGGCGGCGGTGCGCAGCCCCAGAGCCGGCACGGGCCGGGCGTTCTCCTCGACGCTGGCGTCGGCCAGTACGAGGCCGGCCGTGCGCTCGGGGTGGAGCCGGGCGAAGGCCTCGGCGTGGAAGGCGGCGAGCGAGTGGCCGACGACAGTGGCGGGGCCCGGGAGACCGAGCGCGTCGAGGACGCCCGCTATGCGGGCGCCCTCGGAGGCGGCGGTGGGCGGGCCCAGCGGCGGGGCGCTGAAGCCCAGTCCGGGGCGGTCGAAGCGGACCACCGTGCGGTAGGGGGAAAGCAGCGGAACGACGGGTTCCCAGTCGAACCAGCCCATGCCGAGCCCGCCGCTGAGCACGCACACGGGCCCCGAGCCCTCGCACACCACGTGCAGGGGGACGCCGCCGACGCGCAGCATCCGTCCGGGTGGCCGTTCCGTACCGCTCATCCAGTCCCCCTCGTGTCGTCCCCGCCCGTCCGCCCGTCGCCGGAGAGCACGCACAAGCTACTCGACCGGGTCGGCCTCGCGGTCCCCGGCGGTCACCCAGTGCGGCTTGCGGAACGCCAGGAAGGCCAGCGGCGCGAGGAGCCCGAGGGTCAGCAGCCCGCCGCCCACGATCAGCACGTAGCGCCACAGCGGCTGGCCGCCGAACTGCTCCGGCGGCACGAAGCCGATGCACATCGCCGCGGCGGAGGCGGCGAAGCCGACGCCCGCCACCAGGTGGACGGCCGGCACCCGGAAGCCGCGCGGCCGGTCCGGCCGCAGGGCGCGCAGCCGCACGACGGCGGCGAACATCAGCAGGTAGACGACGAGGTAGATCTGCGTGGTGACGACGGAGAAGATCCAGTACGCGCTGGAGACGTCGGGCAGGAAGGCGTACAGGCCCGCGATGACGGTGGTCAGCGCGCCCTGGGCGACCATGATGTTGCGGGGGACGCCGCGCTTGTTGAGCCGCTGCAGAACGGGCGGCAGATAGCCCTCCTGCCGCGAGACCATCAGCAGGCCCTGGGACGGCCCGGCCATCCAGGTCAGCATGCCGCCGAGCGCCGCGGCCACGAGCAGGACGCCCACGACCTTGGTCAGCCAGCCCACGTGGAAGTGGTCGAAGAAGCCCTGGAAGGCCTGCATCACTCCGGCGGTCAGGCTCAGGTCCTCGCCCGGCATCACCCAGCTGATGGCCAGCGCGGGCAGGATGAAGATCAGCAGGACGAGTCCGGTGGCCAGGAAGACCGCGCGCGGGTACTGCCGGCCGGGCTCGCGCAGGGCGGAGACGTGGACGCCGTTCATCTCCATGCCCGCGTAGGACAGGAAGTTGTTGACGATCAGGACGAGGCTGGCCAGTCCGGTCCACGGCGGGAGGACGTGCGAGGTGTCCATGGGGGCGGCGGGCGGGTTGCCCTGGGCCAGGAAGACCATGCCGAGGGCGACCAGGACGACGCCGGGGATCAGCGTGCCGACGACCAGGCCCATGCTCGAGAGCCCGGCCACCGCCTTGGTGCCGCGCGAGGAGATCAGGACGCCCGCCCAGTAGACGACCACGATGACGACGGCGATGTAGAGGCCGTCGTCGGCGAGCGAGGGGTCGATGACATAGGCGAAGGTGCTGGCCACATAGGCCAGCAGGCTGGGGTAGTACGCGATGGTCATCGCGAACTGGCACCACACGGCCAGGAAGCCCAGCGGCTTGGACAGCCCCTCGCTGACCCACCGGTACACGCCGCCGGGCCAGCCGGAGGCCAGCTCGGCGGAGACCAGGGCGGTCGGCAGCAGGAAGACGACCGCCGGCAGGAGGTAGAGGAAGACGGCGGCCAGCCCGTAGAGGGCCATCGAGGGCGAAGGGCGCAGGTTCGCCACGGAGGCGGTGGTCATCATCGCGAGCGTCGTCCACGAGATGAACTGCGCCCGGGTGGGAGCGGGCGCGGGGACGGCGGCGGCGCGGGGACTGTCCTCCCGCGCCTGTTCCGTGAGGGTCATGGGGGGAGAGCGTCCTTCGGGGCCGTGCGTCGAGCGTTTTCGCCCCATAATCGGGCCTTGGTGCCCCCGCGCGCACATCCCGTCCGGCCCGCCGGGCGGCCCGGCCCGCGGCCCGGATACCCCGAGGGGGTAGGGTGCCGTCACGATCGACGGGCCGGTGGAGGCAGGCGGTGCAAGGACGGCGGGGTGCCACGGCGTGGTGCGGCCGGCTGCTGCTGTTCGCCGCGCTGGTGCTGGGCATCGTGACCATGCACACACTCGGCCACCCGCGCGGCCACGACGGCGGCGCCCACGCCCCGTCGCAGGCCATGGCGGCGTCCATGACGCACGAGGCGCCCGGGCGCCCGTCCGCGCCGGCCGCCGCTTCCCCCTCGACGCACACCCCGCACGCCTCGCACGCCGGCGATCCGGCGCACGGCGGCGGCATGGACCCCATGTCCGTCTGCCTCGCCGTCCTCGGCGCCGGCGCGGCGGCCGTCCTTCTTCTCTCCCTCGCCGCGGCGGGCCACCTCGCCGGCGCGGTCCCCGTGGCGGCCCGCGCGTGGTTCTCGCGCTCGCTGTGGCCCGTTCCACCGCCACGGCGCAAGGCCCTCGCCCGGTTGTCGGTGCTGCGCGTATAGGCCGGCAGCGTGCTCGCTGCCGCCCGTACCCACCACCGACACCCCACGAGGTGCACTTCCTCATGCGCACAACCACCCGCCGCGCCGTGCTCGGCGCGGGCCTCGCCATGGCCGGAAGCGGCGTGCTCGCCGCCTGCTCGGACTCCCCCGGGAAGTCCGGCGGTACGGCCGCCCCGGCCGGCTATGTCTCCCCCGACGGCAAGGAGGTCGCCGCCGCCGAGGCCGCGCGCGCCGGCTCCGGTGCCGTACGCACCGTCCGGCTCACCGCCACCGCGGCCCGGCTCGATCTGGGCGGCGGCACCACGGTCGCGTCCTGGGCGTACGGCGACGCGCTGCCCGGCGAGGAGATCCGCGTCACCGCCGGCGACACGCTCGCCCTCACCCTCGCCAACCACCTGCCCGAGCCCACCTCCGTGCACTGGCACGGGCTGGCGCTGCGCAACGACATGGACGGCGCCCCCGGCCTGACCCAACGGGCCATCAGGCCCGGGGCGTCGTTCGACTACCGCTTCAAGGTCGCCCACCCCGGCACCTACTGGCTGCACCCCCACTCGGGCACCCAGCAGGACCGGGGGCTGTACGCGCCGCTGATCGTGGAGGACCCCAAGGAGCCGCTGGCGTACGACAAGGAGTGGGTCGTCGTGCTCGACGACTGGGTCGACGGGGTCGACGGCAGCACTCCGGACGCCGTGCTCGCGGAACTCGCCAAGGGCATGGCGGGCATGGACCACGGCGGCATGAACCACGGGGGTATGAAGCACGGCGGCATGGACCACGGCGGCATGGATCACGGCGGCGGCGCGAGCCCCGCCCCCGGGGGCCCCTCGCGGATGCTGATGGGCGCCACCAGCGACGTCCTCGGCGGCGACGCCGGCGACGTCGCCTACCCCCACTACCTCGTCAACGGCCGTACGCCGCGGGCCCCGCAGACCTTCACCGCCAGGCCCGGCGACCGGATCCGGATCCGCCTGATCAACGCGGGCGGCGACACCGCCTTCCGGGTGGCCCTCGGCGGCCACCGGATGACCGTCACCCACACCGACGGCTTCCCCGTCGAGCACGTGGAGACGGACTCCCTCCTGCTCGGCATGGGCGAGCGCTACGACGTCCTGGTCGAGGCCGGTGACGGCGTCTTTCCGCTGACCGCGCTGGCGGAGGGCAAGAAGCGCACGGCGCTGGCCCTGCTGCGCACGGGCGGCGGCGCGGCGCCGGCGGAGGACGTACGCCCGCGGGAGCTGGAGAGCGCCCCGCTGACCGCCGGCCGGCTGAAGGCCCACGGGAGCGTACGGCTGACGGACCGTCGCCCCGACCGTACGGTCACGCTCCGGCTCACCGGCTCGATGGCGAAGTACGACTGGGCCATCGACGGCAGGACGTACGCGCCCGATCAGCGCTACCCGGTGCGGGCGGGCGAGCGGGTGCGGCTGGTGTTCGTCAACGACACCGCCATGTGGCACCCCATGCACCTGCACGGCCACACCTTCGCCCTGCCCGGCGGCGGGCCCCGCAAGGACACCGCCGTCATCCGTCCGGGCGAGCGGCTGAGCGCCGACTTCGACGCGGACAACCCCGGGCTGTGGATGATCCACTGCCACAACGTCTACCACGCGGAGTCCGGGATGATGACGGTGCTGGGCTACCGCGACTAGCGGGCGCCGCACGCAGAAGGGGCCCGCGCCGGATGCGGCGCGGGCCCCTTCACGCGCGGCGGGTGCGCGCGGATGCCGGATCAGGCGGCCAGCGGCACCTGGGTGCCGGGCTGGATCTGGCCGTAACGGTCGACGACCTTGTTCAGCTGGATCTGGTAGTACAGACCGTAGAAGCCGAGGAAAGCCAGCAGCAGGCCGAGGCCACCGCTGCAGGTGGGCTGCAGGCCCGCGGCGCGCTGGGCGTCGGCGATCCGCCGGCCGGTCCTGTAGAGCGAGACGTACGGCGGCACGATCAGGAACATGCCCAGCGTGACGGCGAGCAGCGACATCCCGGGGTCGATCTGACGGCGGTTGTCGAACTCCGCCATCTCCTTATTGATCTTGTAGTACCAGACCAGGCCGTAGATGCCGAAGGTGATGAGCGGCAGACCCAGCCAGGCGGCGAAGGGATTACGGCGCTTCATCGACAGACCGAAATGGGCCGCACCGTGCTGCGGGTAGCCGGGGGCCGGGGCGGCGGCCGGGTATCCGTAGCCGGCGGGCGCCTGCTGGGGGTAACCGCCCGGGTAGGGGTTCTGGGCGGGCGCGGCCGGAGGGTAGGGACTGCTGTTCGGGGACGGCGGACCCCACTGCGGCGGCTGCGTGCTCAACGAGTCTCCTAAGGAAATTCTCTGACAAAACATCAATGAACCCGTGGCCGGAATTCGCCACGGGCAGATCGCGCAGCTTGTCACAAGATCACATTTTGTCGCCAGGCGCATTCGCGTTCCGGCACCCCGCGTGGCCGCCCTCACACCACATCGCGTCAGTCAGACGATTAACATGGTGGCGTGGCTCACCTTCGGCTCGCCCTGAACCAGATCGACTCCCGCGTCGGTGACATCGCCGGCAACACCGAAACGATCATGCGCTGGACCCGGCACTCCGCCGGGCAGGGAGCCCACCTGGTGGCGTTCCCCGAGATGGCGCTGACCGGCTATCCCGTCGAGGACCTGGCGCTGCGCCCCTCCTTCGTCGAGGCCAGCCGCGACGCCCTGCGCTCCCTCGCCGCCCGCCTCGAGGAGGAGGGCCTCGGCGAGCTGCCGGTGGTCGTCGGCTACCTCGACCGCCAGGAGGAGGCCGTCCACGAGCTGGGCCGCCCGGCCGGCGCCCCGCGCAACGCCGCCGCCGTCCTGCACCGCGGCGAGGTGGTGCTCGCCTTCGCCAAGCACCACCTGCCGAACTACGGGGTCTTCGACGAGTTCCGCTACTTCGTGCCCGGTGACACGCTGCCGGTGATCCGCGTGCACGGCGTGGACGTCGCCCTGGCCATCTGCGAGGACCTCTGGCAGGACGGCGGCCGCGTGCCCGCCACCCGCTCCGCCGGGGCCGGGCTGCTGCTCTCCGTCAACGCCTCCCCCTACGAGCGCGAGAAGGACGACACCCGCCTGGAGCTGGTCCGCACCCGGGCCCGGGAGGCCGGCTGCGCCCTCGCCTACCTGGCCATGACGGGCGGTCAGGACGAGCTGGTCTTCGACGGCGACTCGATCGTCGTCGACCGCGACGGCCGGATCATCACGCGCGCCCCGCAGTTCGAGGAGACCTGCGTGGTGCTCGACCTCGAGCTGCCGGCCGCCCCGGCGAAGGCCCCCTCCGGCGTCGTCGACGACGGCCTGCGCATCGAGCACGTCACGATCTCCGCCGACCCCCTGCCCTCCCGCGCCCCGGAGTTCACCGGCGGCGAGACGCCGCACCTGGGCGACGACGAGGAGGTCTACAAGGCGCTGGTGACGGGCCTGCGGGCGTACGTACAGAAGAACGGCTTCCGCAGCGTCCTGATCGGCCTGTCCGGAGGCATCGACTCCGCGCTGGTCGCCGCGATCGCCTGCGACGCGGTCGGCGCGGCGAACGTGTACGGCGTGGCCATGCCCTCGCGCTACTCCTCCGACCACTCCCTCGCCGACGCCGAGGACCTCGCCCGGCGCACCGGCCTGCACTTCCGCACCGTGCCGATCGCGCCGATGTTCGACGGCTACATGGGCGCGCTGAGCCTGACCGGTCTCGCCGAGGAGAACCTCCAGTCGCGGCTGCGCGGCACGATGCTGATGGCGATCTCCAACCAGGAGGGCCACATCGTCCTCGCGCCGGGCAACAAGTCCGAGCTGGCGTGCGGCTACTCCACCCTCTACGGCGACTCCGTCGGCGCGTACGGCCCGATCAAGGACGTCTACAAGACGGGCGTCTTCCGCCTCGCCCGCTGGCGCAACCGGGCGGCGGCCGAACGCGGCGAGACCCCGCCGATCCCGGAGAACTCCATCACCAAGCCGCCGAGCGCCGAGCTGCGCCCCGGCCAGGTGGACACGGACTCGCTGCCCGACTACGAGGTCCTCGACCGGATCCTGGAGCTGTACGTCGACCGCGACCGGGGCCTGGCCTCGATCGTCGCGGAGGGCTTCGACGCGGAGCTCGTCACGCGCGTCCTGCGGCTGGTGGACACGGCGGAGTACAAGCGCCGTCAGTACCCGCCGGGCACGAAGATCTCCGCCAAGGGCTTCGGCAAGGACCGCCGCCTGCCGATCACCAACGCCTGGCGCGAGGTCTGACCCCGCCCCGGGCCCGCCGTCAAGGGCCCCGGCGCCTCACTTCGCGCCCCGCACCACCAGCCCGTCCAGCAACCGCGCCGTGGCCTCGGCCACGGCGTCGACGGCTTCGTCGAAGACGGCCCGGTTGTGCGCGGCCGGGGCGTGGAACCCCGACACCTTCCGTACGTACTGCAGGGCGGCGGCGCGGACGTCGTCCTCAGTCGCCTCGGGCGTGACCGGCGGTCTGAGCGTCTTGATGCTGCGGCACATGCTCCCAGTGTGCCCCCGCCACCACGCGGGAGTCCTCGCCCCGGTCCAGGGCGCCCGCCAGGACCGCGATCGCCAGGCCCATCACCGCCAGGGCCGCTCCCACCAGCGTGGGCGAGGTCCAGCCCCAGCCCGCCGCGATGGCCGCGCCGCCCAGCCACGCGCCGCCCGCGTTGGCGAGGTTGAAGGCCGAGTGGTTGGAGGCGGCGGCCAGGGTCGGCGCGGCCTTGGCCTTGTTCATGATGAGCATCTGGAGGGGGGTGCTGGTCATGGAGCCCGCGGCGCCGAGCAGGACGACCGCCACCAGCACGGCCCACTTCACGTGCGCGATGAGGTCGAGGACGAGGAGGACCGCCGCGAGGCCGGCCAGGGCTCCGTAGAGCGTGGGGCGCGGGGCGCGGTCGGTGAGGGGGCCGGCCGCGAGGACGCCCAGGGTCATGCCGACGCCGAAGAGCGCCAGCACGAACGTGACCGAGGTTTCGGAGAAGCCGGTGACCTCCACCGCCATCGCGGAGAGGTAGCTGTAGACGGCGAAGACGCCCGCGAAGCCGAAGACCGTGGTCAGCAGGCCCAGCAGCACCTGGCGGCCGCCCAGGGCGCGCAGCTCCTTGCCCAGCCCCGCGCCCTGCTCGGGCGGCAGCCGGGGGATCAGGCGGGCGAGGGCGGCCATGGCCGCGAGGCCGATCGCGGCCACGACGAGGAACGTCGCGCGCCATCCCAGGTGCTGCCCCAGCAGGGTGGCGGCGGGGACGCCGACGATGTTGGCGACGGTCAGGCCGAGGAACATCGTGGCGACGGCCCGGGCCTGCCGCCCCGGGGCCACCAGCCGGGCGGCGACGACGGACCCCACGCCGAAGAAGGCGCCGTGCGGCAGGCCCGCCAGCACCCGGGCGGCGACGAGCGGGCCGAAGGTGGGGGCGAGCGCGGAGGCCAGGTTCCCGACGGTGAAGAGCGCCATGAGCAGGATGAGCATGCGCTTGCGAGGGATCCGGGAGCCCAGGGCGGTGAGCAGGGGGGCGCCGACGACGACGCCGAGGGCGTAGGCCGAGACCAGGTATCCGGCGGTGGGGACGGACGTGTGCAGGTCGTCGGCGACGTTGGGCAGCAGGCCCATCATGACGAACTCGGTCGTCCCTATGCCGAAGGCGGAGACTGCGAGGGCGAGCAGCGCCAGGGGCATGGGGGCCTTTCGGGGGAGGGTGCGGTGGGCAGCCCTCCACCCTACGGGCCGTCGGATCAGACCTTGACGCGCGCCGCCACCGGCAGGTGGTCGCTCGGCGTGGCCGGCAGGGTCCACGCGGAGACCGGGTCCACGCCGCGCACCATGATCTGGTCGATCCGCGCCATGGGGAAGCTCGCCGGCCAGCTGAAGCCGAAGCCGTCGCCGGCCGCGCCCTGCGCGGAGCGCAGCTGCGAGGTGACGGGGGCGAGCGAGCGGTCGTTCATGGTGCCGTTGAGGTCGCCGAGGAGGACGACCTTGCGCACGGGCTCGCGGGCGATGGCACGGCCGAGGGCCGCGGCGCTGTTGTCGCGCTGCCCGGCGGTGAAGCCGGCGTTGAACTTCACGCGGACCGACGGCAGGTGGGCGACGTAGACGGCGACCGGGCCCCGCGGGGTCTGGACGGTGGCGCGCAGCGCCCGGGTCCAGCCCATCTGGATGTCGACGGGGCGGTCGTCGGAGAGCGGGTACTTGCTCCATACCCCGACCGTGCCGTGCACGGCGTGGTACTTGTACGTGTCCGCCATCGCCCGCTCGTAGCGGGAGGCGTCGCTGAGCTCCTCCAGGGCGACCACGTCGGCGCCGGAGGCGGCGAGGGCCCGGGCGGTGGCGGCGGGGTCGGGGTTCTGGGCGTTGACGTTGTGGGTGGCGACGGTGAGGTCGCCGCCCTTGCCGGACTTGTCGCTGAGCAGGCCGCCGAAGAGGTTGAGCCAGATGACGGCCGGCAGCAGCAGGGCTATGAGGGCCGTCGCCGAGCGGCGCAGCAGCGCGAGCCCGAACAGCACCGGGATCAGCAGGCCCAGCCAGGGCAGGAACGTCTCGGTGAGGCTGCCGAGGTTGCCGACCTTGTTGGGGATGTCGGCGTGCAGCAGCATCAGCAGGGCGAGCAGGACGGCGACGGCCGCGACGATCACGCCGCGCCGCCAGATGCCCGGGCTTGTCCACTGCTCCCGCTCCCGGCTCAGGAAGTGCCGGGCTCCGGAGCCGGTCCGCTCCGGACCCGTGCCCTCGAGACCCGTCTCCTCCATGTATGCCTGCGGCATCCGCTGTCCTCACTGCTCCGTCGCTGCTTCCCCGCCACCCGACCATAGGTGATCATGGCGGCGGGGCTCACCCGGACACCCCTGGGCGGGGCGTCGGGGAGGAGGACGAGCGTCCGGCCCGGCCGGGTTCCTGCGAACGGGGGCGTGCCCGGGTGCTGTGACACAACGGGCACATTCGGGCGAGTCCGCCCGCGTGCGCCGTACACGTACCTCTCACGCGGGCCGTACGCCCTCCAGCAGGGTGTCCACGATCCGCTCGGACAGGCCCTCCGGCAGCTCCCGCCACTCGTGGAACAGCGCGCGGGAGAGCATCGGGCTCACGAAGAGGTCGGTGAGGAGTTCGGTGTCGAGGTCGGCGCGGATCTCCCCGCTCGCCATGCCGCGGCGCAGCACCGCCTCGAACGCCTCGCGCCGGGCCGCCACGACCGTGTCGTGGTACTCGGCCCACAGCGCGGGCCGCGCCTGCACCTGGGCGACGACCGTGCGCAGCACGGCGGAGGAGCGCTTGGCCAGGCCGCGCCGGCGCAGGAACTCCAGGAGGGCGACGAGGTCGTCGCGCACACAGGCGCCGGCAGGGCCGGGCACGGCCTCGTCGAGGGAGCGCAGCACGTCGAGCATCAGCGCCTCCTTGCCCGCCCAGCGCCGGTAGACGGTGGCCTTGCCGACGCCCGCCTCGCGGGCTATGCGCTCCATGGACAGCTCGGCGACGCCGACGCCGTCCTCGAGCAGCCGCAGCACCGTCTCGACGACGGCGGTGTCGACGGCCGGGCTGCGCGGCCGGCCGCGGCGCTCGGCCGGCGCCCCGGCCGACGCGCTCGTGGTGCCCTCGCCCGTCATCCCTCCGCCCCGCTCTCCGCCTCGGTCTGCCGCGCCCGGGGGGCCGGGCCGGCCGCGCCGGCCGTGGCGCGGGCCGCGCCCTTGGCGGGCAGGAAGAGCACCGCGACCAGGGCCCCGAGCAGGGCGAAGGCGCTGGCGCCGAGGACGGTGACGTGCATGGCGTGGATGAAGGCGTCATGGGCCGGGCCGACGAGCTCGCGTCCCGCCGGGCCGAGGCCCCGGGCGACGGTGAGGGTGGCCTCGATGGACTCGCCGGCCGTGTGCCGGGCCTCCTCGCTCAGGCCGGGGACGGCCGCGAGGCGGTCGGAGACGCCGTCGCGGTAGACGGTGGAGAGCACCGAGCCGAGCACGGCGACCCCGAGGGCGCCGCCGATCTGGCGGAAGGTGTTGTTCACCGCCGAGCCGGAGCCGGCCTTCTCGCGGGGCAGCGACTGCATGATCGAGACGGTGGCGGGCGGCGTGATGTGGGCCATCGCGGCGCCCTGGAAGAGGAAGAGGACCTCCAGGACCCACAGGGGGGTGTCGGTGTCCAGCAGGGCGTAGCCGGCCATCGTCGCGGCCATGACGACCATGCCGCCGGTGCACACGGCGCGCGCGCCGAACCGCTCGACGACGATCCGGGTACGCGGCGCGAAGATCATCTGGGCGGCGGCGAGCGGCAGCATCAGCAGCCCGCTCTGCAGCGGGGTGAAGCCGCGCGCGCTCTGGAGGTAGAAGACCATGAAGAACGTGACGCCCATCAGCCCGAAGAAGACCAGCGCCAGCGAGGCGACGGCCGCCGAGAAGGCCGGGTTGCGGAAGTAGCGCACGTCCATGGCGGGGTGGCTGCTGCGCCGCTCGTGCAGGACGAACAGGACGAGCACGAGCAGGCCGCCCCCGGCCGTCCCGTAGACCTCGGGCACGGTGAAGTCGGCGAGCTGGCCGCCCTTGATGATGCCGTACACCAGCAGGACGAGCCCGACGACGGACAGCAGCACCCCGAGCGGGTCGAGCCGGCCGGGCCGGGGGTTCTTCGAGTCCGGCACGAGCACCACCATCGCGATCAGGACGGCGGTGACGATCGGGATGTTGATCAGGAAGACCGAGCCCCACCAGAAGTGGCTGAGCAGCAGCCCGCCGGTGATCGGCCCTATGGCGATGGCGAGCCCGACCGCGCCGGCCCAGATGCCGATGGCCTTGGGCTGCTCCTCCCGCTCGAAGACGTTGACGATGATCGCGAGCGTCGAGGGCATCACGAACGCCCCGCCGAAGCCCATGAGGGCGCGGAAGGCGATGAGTTCCTCGGGGGAGCCGGCCATGGAGGCGAGCGCGGAGCCGACGCCGAAGACGGCCATGCCGAAGATCAGGACCCGCCTGCGGCCCCACCGGTCGCCGAGCAGGCCGGCGGTGAACAGCATGCCGGCGAAGACGAGCGTGTAGGCGTTGATCGCCCACTCCAGCTCGCTCTGGGTCGCACCCAGCCCCTCGGGCGCGGGCGCGGCGATGGTCTTCATCGCGACGTTGAGGACGGAGTTGCCCAGGACGACCACGAGCAGGCTGCACAGCAGCACGGCCAGGACGGCCCAGCGCCTGCGGTGCACGGCCTCGGGGACCTTGCGCGGCGGCGGGGCGGCGGTGTCGGGGGTTGCCATGCGGACCACCCTAGGACACTTCCGGAACGGTCCCGTCTCGTATGGGAAGGACTTTACGGACGCCGCGCGCACGGCCGCCGCCGGCCACCCTTCCGGCCGTACCCGGGGTTCACTTCCGCGCCCGCCCGGGCCGTGTCAGCATGGAGGTGATCCGGGGACGCCGTCAGGGCGCCTCGAGACGACACATACAGGAGCCATGGCCATGACGCATGCCGTGAAGGCGCCCGACAGCGGCGCGAAGAACCCCAAGTCGCTGTACGGCGGAACGAGCTCTCGACGCATCACCGTCCGTGACATCGCCGCCGCCAAGGAGCGCGGCGAGAAGTGGCCCATGCTCACCGCCTACGACGCGATGACCGCCTCCGTCTTCGACGAGGCCGGCATCCCCGTCATGCTCGTGGGCGACTCCATGGGCAACTGTCACCTCGGCTACGAGTCCACGGTGCCCGTCACCATGGACGAGATCACCCTTCTGTCGGCCGCCGTCGTACGGGGCACCCGGCGCGCCCTGGTCGTCGGCGACCTGCCCTTCGGCTCGTACCAGGAGGGCCCGGTGCAGGCGCTGCGCAGCGCCACCCGGCTGGTGAAGGAGGCGGGCGTCGGCGCGGTCAAGCTGGAGGGCGGCGAGCGGTCGGCCCACCAGATCGAGCTGCTGGTCCAGGCCGGCATCCCGGTCATGGCGCACATCGGCCTGACCCCCCAGTCCGTCAACGCCTACGGCGGCTACCCCGTGCAGGGGCGCGGCGAGGAGGCGGCGGCACAGCTGCTGCGCGACGCCAAGGCCGTCCAGGACGCGGGCGCCTTCGCGGTCGTGCTGGAGCTGGTCCCGGCGGAGCTGGCCGCCGAGGTCACCCGCGTGCTGCACATCCCCACGGTGGGCATCGGCGCCGGCGCCGAGTGCGACGCCCAGGTGCTGGTGTGGACCGACATGGCCGGCATGACGGACGGCCGGGTGCCGCGCTTCGTCAAGCAGTACGCACGGCTGCGCGAGGCGCTGGGCGACGCGGCCAAGGCGTTCGCGGAGGACGTCGTCGGCGGGGCGTACCCGGCCGAGGAGCACTCCTTCCACTGATCCGCCCCGTGGGGACCGGGCGCCGGCCGGCCCGCCGGCGCCGTGTCGGCGGCCTGTCGGCGCTCTGTCGGCGCCCGGCCCCCACCGCCGGAAAATTGTCGACGCGGTGTCGGCGGGGGCTGGCACCGTAGTCGGCATGACGCGAAAAGACATCCCGGCACGCGGCGGGAACGCCGTCGAAGTCCGGGGCCTGGTCAAGCACTTCGGCGAGACGAAGGCCCTGGACGGAGTCGACCTGGACGTACGCGAGGGCACCGTCCTCGGTGTCCTCGGCCCCAACGGCGCGGGCAAGACCACCCTGGTGCGCTGCCTGTCCACCCTCATCCGGCCGGACGCGGGCACCGCCCGCGTCGCCGGCTACGACGTGGTGCGCCAGCCCCGGCAGCTGCGCCGGGTCATCGGGCTCACCGGCCAGTACGCCTCCGTCGACGAGAAGCTCTCCGGCCGCGAGAACCTCTACATGATCGGGCGGCTGCTCGACCTCTCCCGCAAGGACGCCCGGCGGCGGGCGGACGAGATGCTGGAGCGCTTCTCCCTGACCGAGGCCGCCAAGCGGCCCGCCATGAACTACTCCGGCGGCATGCGCCGCCGCCTCGACCTGGCCGCCTCCATGATCGGCCGGCCCTCCGTGCTCTATCTGGACGAGCCCACCACCGGCCTCGACCCCCGCACCCGCAACGAGGTGTGGGAGGAGGTGCAGCGGATGGTCGGCGAGGGCACCACCGTCCTGCTGACCACGCAGTACATGGAGGAGGCCGAGCAGCTCGCCCACGAGCTGACGGTCGTCGACCGCGGCCGGGTGATCGCCGGCGGCCGCGTCGACGAGCTGAAGGCCAAGGTCGGCGGGCGCACCCTGCAGGTCCGCCCGGCGGACCCGGCGGACCTGCACCGGCTGGCCGCGGAGGTCACCCGCGCCGGGCTGGACGGCATCGCCGGCGCCACCGCCGACGCGACGGAGGGCGTGGTCAACGTCCCGATCGTCAGCGACGAGCAGCTGACCGCCGTGGTGGGCCTGCTGGGCGAGCGCGGCTTCGCCCTCGCCGGGATCAGCACCCACCTGCCCAGCCTCGACGAGGTCTTCCTCGCCGTCACGGGCCAGAAGACGTCCGCCCCGAGCGAGGCACAGGACACCCGCACCGACGAGTTCCAGGAGGTCGCGGCATGAGCGCGGCGACGGTCAGCGCGCCCACGGCGGCGCCCGCCCACGAGGGCCGGATCGGCCTGCGGGCCAATGTGCGGCACATCGGGGCGCTCGCGCGGCGCAACATGCTGCAGATCAAGGCGGACCCGGAGTCGATGTTCGACGCCGTGATCATGCCGATCATCTTCATCCTGCTCTTCACCTACGTCTTCGGCGGCTCGATGGCCGGCAAGGGCCACGAGCAGGAGTACCTCAACTACCTGGTGCCCGGCCTGATGGCCATGCAGGGCATGAACATCGCCATGGCCGTCGGCACAGGCGTCAACGACGACTTCAAGAAGGGGGTGATGGACCGCTTCCGCACCATGCCGATATCCCGGTCCTCCGTCCTCGTCGCGAAGATCGTGGTCGAGGTCGGCCGGATGCTCGTCGCCACCGCCATCCTGCTCGGCATGGGCTTCGCCCTCGGCCTGTCCATCACCACCACCCCGCTGCACCTGCTGGCCGCGGTCGCTCTGTCCATGGTGTTCGGCGCCTCGCTGATGTGGGTCTTCATCCTGCTCGGCCTGTCCCTGAAGACCCCGCAGGCCGTCCAGGGCATGGCGATGATCATCCTGATGCCGCTCCAGTTCGGCAGCTCGATCTTCGCGCCGACGGCCAAGATGCCCGGCTGGCTGGAGGGCTTCACGAAGTACAACCCGCTGTCCAACCTCGCCGACGCCTCCCGCCACCTGATGCGCGGCGGACCGGTCGCCCACTCGATGTGGATGACGCTGGCCTGGGCCGCGGGCATCACGCTGGTGACGGCGCCGCTGGCGGTCGCGAAGTTCCGCAACAAGACCTGAGGCGGCCGGACCCGAACCGGGCCCGGTCCGCCGGCGCCGGACCGCGACGCGCGTCATACGAGGGCGGCGGCCTCCGCGAGGGAGAGGCCGGCGCCCTCGGCGTATGCGCGCTCGTACGCCTCGGCGCCCATGACGGCACGGGCGGCCCCCGCCCCGGCATCGCGGATCTCCCGCTCCAGCGACGATATGTGGAAGACGTCCGGCCGCAGCGCCGCGGAGGCGCCGAGCAGCCGGGCGGCCCGCAGGGCGTCGTCCTCGCCGCCCAGCACGGCATAGGCGTGGGCGGCGCCGAGCAGCTGGGCCGTGGCGAGCTGCGGCGCGATCAGCACGCTGAGCGGATCCTCGGCCTTCGCCAGGGCGGCCCTCAGCCGGGGCAGCGCGTCCGCCGGGCGCCCCTGGAGGGTGTCCAACCAGGCCAGCAGCCCGCTCATCAGGGCCTCGAAGACGGCGATGGCCCGCTCCCCGAAGTCCTCGGCCAGCGACTCGAAGATCTCCCGGGCCTCCGCCGCGCGCCCGCCGCGGCCCAGGAGGATGCCGAGGTGGACGCGGATGAAGGCGGCCGCGTCCGGGCCGGTCCGCTCGGCCTCGACGAGCGCCTCGCGGTAGATCCGCTCGACCTCCGCCGGCTCGATCTCCCCGTCCTCCGCCAGCACCGTGGCCAGGCGCGCGCGCAGCATCGGCACCTGACCGACCGAGCCCAGCTCGCGGACCCGGTCGACGGCCTCGCGGTAGTCCGCGGCGGCGGCCGCGAACCGGCCGTGCTTCTCCAGGGCCTCGCCGCGGCCGGACAGCGCCTCGGCCACGCCCCAGGAGTCGCCGAGGTCGCGGAAGAGCTCCAGGCTCTCGTCGGCGTCCGTGATGCCCTGGCCCAGGCGGTCGGGGCTGTCGTTGAGCACCTTGGCGCGCAGCTGGAGCATGTTGGCGAGCTCCCACCGGAAGCCGAGGCGGCGGCAGCGTTCCACGGCGCCGTCCAGGATCGCGTACATGTCGTCGGCGGCGCCGGTCATCAGGACCGCGTAGTACCACATCATGCCCGGCACCCGGCAGTTCTGCGGCTGGCCGTCGCCGTAGGCGGTGACGATGCCGCGCAGCAGCCGCTGCATCTCGGGGGTGCCGATCTCGCGCATGTTGGCGTCCACGTTGGAGATCGCGATCAGCCGGACGCCGCGGCGCGCCTCCTGAAGCAGGTCGGGCGCCATCGGCGGGGCGTCTCCGTGCAGGTGACGTGGAGGGGCGGGGCGGGCGCGACCGGTTCGGCGAAGGGGTCCGGGCCGAGGGCCGCGGCGGCCTCCGACCAGTGCCGGGCGTCGGCGCGGTGGTCGCGCAGCTGCCAGAACCAGCCCAGGGACAGCACCAGGCACAGCGCCTCCTGCTCGTCCCGCGCGGCGACGGCCCGGCGCAGCGCGGAGCGGAGGTTGTCGTGCTCGAGCTCCAGCCGCTCCAGCCAGGCGCGTTGGCCGGTGCCGCGCAGCAGGGGGTCGGCGGTGCGGGCCAGTTCGCGGAAGGCGACGAGGTGGAGCCGTTCGACCGCGGCCCGCTCGCCGGCCTCGTCCAGCCGCTCGCCGGCGTACTCCCCGACGGTCTCCAGCAGCCGGTAGCGCATCTGGCCGTCGGCGGCGGGGGCCGCGACCACCAGCGACTTGTCGACCAGCGAGCCGAGCAGGACCGGTACGTCCAGGGCGTCGACGGCCGTGCCGTCGGCGCACACCTCCTCGGCGGCCGCGAGGTCGCATCCGCCGGAGAAGACGGACAGGCGGCGCAGCACGGCGCGTTCGGGCTCGTCGAGCAGGTCCCAGGACCAGTCGACCACGGCTCTCAGCGTCTGCTGGCGGGGCAGGACGGTGCGGCTGCCGGAGGTCAGCAGCCGGAAGCGGTCGTCGAGGCGGTCGGCGAGCCCGCGCGGGGTGAGCAGCCGCAGCCGGGCGGCGGCGAGCTCGATGGCGAGCGGCAGCCCGTCCAGCCGGCGGCAGATCTCGGCGGACGCGGCGGGGTCGTCCTCCACCCGGAAGCCGGGCCGGGCGGCGGCGCCCCGGTCGGCGAGCAGCCGCAGGGCCACGGGGTCGGGCAGCGGCTCGACGGGCCGCACCAGCTCGCCGGGCACGGCGAGGGGTTCCCTGCTGGTGGCGAGCACGGCGACGCCGGGGCAGTGGGCGAGGAGCGTCTCGGCGAGCCGGGCGGCCGCGCCGACGACGTGCTCGCAGTTGTCCAGCACGAGCAGCATCCGGCGGCGCGCGCAGTGTTCGGCGAGCCGTCCGAGGGGGTCGAGCGCGGTGGCGTCGGTGGCGGCCCGCAGTCCCTCGGCGGTCGTGCCGCGCACCACGGTCTCGCGCGCCCCGAGCGTGGTCAGCACCGCCTCGGGCACGGTCTCCGGATCGTCGACGGGCGCGAGCTCGGCGAACCACACCCCGTCGGGCCACCGCTCCCCCGCCGCGGCGGCGGCCTCGGCGGCCTCCTGCGACAGCCTCGTCTTCCCGGCCCCGCCGGGCCCCAGCAGCGTCACCAGCCGGTGCCGCCCGAGGTCCTCCCGGATCAGGGCGAGGTCGTCCTCCCGGCCGACGAAGGAGGTGAGCCGCGCCCGCAGATTGCCGGGCGGGGGCACGGCGGCGTCCGGTGCGGCGGACGGTGCGGCGGTGCCGGCGTACGGACCGTCCGGCGCCCGGCCGGTGGCGCGTCCGCCCGCCTCACCCGTGCCCGCCTGCGCCTCATGGCCCGTGGAGCCGGCCGGCTCCGCCGGGGCCGCGAGCAACTCGGAGTGCAGGGCGCGCAGCTCGGGGCCGGGGTCGGTGCCCAGCCGGTCGGCCAGGGTGCGGGCGAGGTCGGCGTACGCGGCCAGCGCCTGCGCCGGGCGGCCGGCGGCGCGCAGGGCGCGCAGGCGCAGCGCCTGGAGGGGCTCGTCCAGGGGGTGGGCGTCGCAGAGCTCGGCGAGGGCCGGCAGGGCCGCGGCGGCGTTGCCGAGGGCGACGTCGGCGGCCAGGCGGCCGCGGCGGGCGGCGAGGCGGCGGGCGGCGCAGCGGGCCGCCGTGGCCGTGCGGGCGGGCAGGTCGGCGAGGGCCGGGCCGCGCCAGAGGGCGAGGGCGTCGTCGAGGAGCGCGGCCGCCTTGGCGGGGTCGGCGTCGGCCAGCGCCCGCTCGCCCTCGTCGGCGAGCCGCTCGAAACGGTGCAGGTCGACGTCGTCCGGCTCGGCGCACAGCCGGTACCCGCCGTCGGCGGAGGCGACCGTCGCGTGCCCGACGGCCCGCCGCAGCCGGCCGACGAGCGCCTGCAGGGCGCCCGTGGCGTCGGCGGGCGGCTCGCCGTCCCAGATCTCGTCGATCAGCGCCTGGACGCCCAGCACCCGGCCGGGGTGCAGGGCCAGCGCGGCCAGCAGCCCGCGCAGGCGGGCGCCCCCGAGGGGAACGGGGTTCCCGTCGTCGGTGTGGACCTGGGTACTGCCGAGGATGCCGTAACGCACTGCCTTATTCTCCCCCCGCGCGAACCTCGCGCTACGAAATATCGTCCCCCACCGAGTACCGTCGCCCGGTACATCCGCGCGCCCCGGGCGTACCCGGCGGCCTCCCCTCCCCAGGAGCACTCAGACATGGCATCCGAAGCGACCCGCGGCGAGCGGCGCATCAGCCCCGTCTTCCTCGCCCTCGTCGCCATCATGGCGGTCTCCATATGGGCGGTGTGGACCGGCTTCGCGGCGAACCAGGGCTTTCCCGTGTTCCTGTTCGTGACCTCGGCCTGGATCGTCTCGCTCTGCCTGCACGAGTACGCGCACGCGCGCACCGCCCTGCACGGCGGCGACATCTCCGTCGAGGCCAGGGGCTACCTCACGCTCAACCCGCTCGCCTACACCCACGCCCTGCTGAGCATCGTGCTGCCGGTGATCTTCGTGATCATGGGTGGCATCGGCCTGCCCGGCGGCGCGGTCTTCATCGAGCGCCACCGCATCCGCAGCCGCTGGAAGCACAGCCTGATCTCGGCCGCCGGCCCGCTGACGAACGTCGTCTTCGCGCTCGTGGTCACCGCCCCGTTCTGGCTGGACGCCCTGGACGGCGTGCCGGAGGACCTCCGCTACGCCCTCGGGTTCCTGGCCCTGCTGCAGGTGACCGCCGCGATCCTGAACTTCCTGCCCGTCCCCGGCCTCGACGGCTACGGGGTGATCGAGCCCTGGCTGCCGTACGGCATCCGCCGCCAGCTCGATTCCTTCGCGCCGTTCGGGCTGCTCGCGGTCTTCGGCTTCCTGTGGATCCCCGAGGTCAACCACGCCTTCTTCGACATGATCGACGAGGTGCTGCGGGCCCTGGGCGTCAGCGACTGGGACACCTGGAACGGTCAGCGACTGTTCCGCTTCTGGGAGGGCAACTCCATAGAGTCGCTCAACCCGTGACGCGGCCCTGCTCCGCCGCCTTGTCGTTCTTCGCCTTGCGCACGTAGTACCAGGCGATGTTCGACGAGACGCCGAGGAGCAGGATCCAGACGATGCCCAGCCAGCTGCCCCGGGCGAACGAGACGACGGCCGCCGCGATCGAGAGGGCGCACACGGCGAGGGCGTAGAGGGCGAGGCGGGGCATGGGGGCGGCTCCTGTCCGGGGACGCATGTGCGTACGATCCCGGTCATTGTCCCCCATGCCCCGGACCGCGTCAGACGTCGGTGACGCGCAGACCCGCGTGCGCCTTGTGGCGGCGGTTGACGGAGATCAGGTTGGCGACCAGCGACTCCACCTGGTGGGCGTTGCGCAGCCGGCCCGCGAAGACGCCGCGCATGCCGGGGATACGGCCGGCCAGCGCCTGCACGATGTCGGTGTCGGCCCGCTTCTCGCCGAGCACCATCACATCGGTGTCGATCTCCTCGATCTCCGGGTCGGAGAGCAGCACGGCGGACAGGTGGTGGAAGGCGGCGGTCACCCGCGAGTCGGGCAGCAGCGCGGCGGCCTGCTGCGCGGCGCTGCCCTCCTCGGGCTTGAGGGCGTAGGCGCCCTGCTTGTCGAAGCCGAGCGGGTTGACGCAGTCGACGACGAGCTTGCCGGCGAGCTCCTCGCGCAGCGCCTCGAGGGTCTTGGCGTGGCCGTCCCACGGCACGGCGACGATCACGATGTCGCTGCGGCGCGCGCACTCGGCGTTGTCCAGGCCCTCGATGCCCAGGCCCAGCTCCTCGGCCGCGGTGCGGGCCCGCTCGGCCGCCCGCGATCCGATGATCACCTTCTGGCCGGCCTTGGCCAGCCGGTAGGCCAGACCGCGACCCTGATCGCCGGTGCCGCCGAGCACGCCGACCACCAGGCCGGATACATCGGGAAGGTCCCAAGGGTCCTTGGCCGGGGCCTTCTTCACGTCCTTCACGTCATCAGAAGTAGTCATGACGGCGATACTGTCACGCCGCTTTCCCCCTCGGCCGGGCCCCGGTGCGCCGGACCCCGGCCGGCCCGCGCGCCCGAACGGGTGAGGCGCCCGGCAACTCCACTTCTCCGTGCGGCGGTTGGGGCAGGATGCGGCGCATGGACGCCGTACGGGTCGCACTGCTGCGCGAGGCACTCGCCGGAACCGAGTGGCTGCGGGCCGCCCGTGGCTTCGCGGGGACGCTGCGGACGTCGGTCGGCGCCCACGGCGGGGGGCTACTGCTGGTGGGGACCGCGGCGTACGAGCCCTGGCACCTGGCCGCCCACTTGGACGAGGAGGCCGCCTGGTCCGGGGCCGCGGAGCTGTGCCCCACGCTGGTGCGCCACCGGGTACCGGCCGGCGCGCCCGCGCATCTGTCGATCGGGCTGGGCCGGCTCGAGGCGGCCCGGCGCGGGGAGACGCTGCTGGTGGTGGCGCCGGAGCGGCCCGGGGAGGGGCTGCTGGAGCGGGTGCACGACGCCCGGCGCGGCGGGGCGACGGTGCTGGCCCTCGACGGCCGCGACGACGCCCGGCACGGCGACCTCCACACCCTCGCGCACGACGCGCTGGCCGTGCCGGCGTCGGCGGAGCTCGACCTGGAGACCGTCCAGCACCTGGTCAGCGCCGCGGCCGGGGAGAACGCCCCGCCCGCCGCGCGCGGCCGCCGCTTCCGCGACCGCCTGGCCCGCCTCGCCGACCAGCTCACCGCGCCACCGCCGGACCGGTGGTGACGCCCCGGCGGCCGGCCGGCGCCGCCTGACCGGAAAAAACGTTTTGCCCGGGCCCTACCCCACCCGCACCATGGTGCCCCGTGAGCGAGCACCATCCCCCTCCCCCAGTCCCTCTCCCGTCGGCCGTCTGCGCGCCCTGCTGCCCGACCTGACCCCCTGGCACGCCTCGGCCGACTTCCGCCGCATGTGGCTGGCGGGGCTGGTGACGGTCTTCGGCAGCTTCCTGACCTTCGTCGCGGTGCCGCTGCAGCTGAAGGAGCTCACCGGCTCGACGCTCGCGGTCGGCGCGATCGGCGCGGTCGAGCTCGTCCCGCTGATCGTCTTCGGCCTCTACGGCGGAGCGCTCGCCGATGCTATGGACCGCCGCAAGCTGATCCTGTGGACGGAGGCCGGGCTCGGCGTCCTGAGCGCGATGCTGCTGCTCAACACCCTGCTGCCGCATCCGATGATCTGGCCGCTGTACGTGGTGGCCGCGCTGGTCAGCGCCCTGACCGGCCTGCAGCGCCCGGCGCTGCAGGCGATCGTGCCGAGGATCGTCGCCCACGACCAGCTGCCCGCCGCCATCGCCCTGAACTCGCTGCGCTGGCAGGTCGGCGCCATCGCCGGCCCCTCGGTCGCGGGCGTGGTGATCGCCTTCTCCGGCCTGGGCTTCGCCTACGCCCTGGACGTCGCCTCGTACGCCCTCTCCGTGCTGCTCGCCTTCCGGCTCGCCCCCTCCCCCGCCTCGCACGACGCAGAGAAGCCCTCGCTGCGCGGCGTCCTGGAGGGCGCGCGCTACGCGTGGAGCCGCAAGGAGCTGCTGGGCACGTACGCGATCGACATGGCGGCGATGTTCTTCGCCTTCCCCACGGCGATCTTCCCGTTCCTCGCCGACGACCTGGACGCGCGGTGGGCGCTGGGCCTGATGTACGGGGCCGGCGCGGTGGGCTCGCTGGGGGTGACCCTGACCAGCGGGTGGGTCTCGCGCGTCGACCGGCACGGCCGGATGGTGGTCTACGCGGCCGCCGGCTGGGGCCTGGCCATGGCGGTGGCGGGCTGGATGCACAACATCTGGCTGGTGCTGCTGTTCCTGGCCGCGGCCGGCGCCTGCGACACGGTGAGCGGGCTGTTCCGCTCGGCGATCTGGGACCAGACGATCCCCGACGAGCTGCGCGGCCGGCTGGCGGGCATCGAGCTGCTGTCCTACTCCGTGGGCCCGCAGCTGGGCCAGGTCCGCGCGGGCGGCACGGCCGCGCTGACCAACGTCCGGACCTCGGTGTGGGCGGGCGGCCTGGCGTGCGTGGCGTCGGTGGGGCTGCTGGCGGTGTCGCTGCCGAAGCTGATGTCCTACGACCAGCGCACGGACGAGCACGCGGTGCGGATGCGCGAGCGCAAGGCCGCGGAGGCGGTGACGACGGCCGCCTGAGCCCCGCGCCCGTCACGCCTCGGGCGCCGGCCGGGCCGCACCCGCGGCCCCGGCCGGCGCCCGCGCCTCAGCCCTCCTTGCCCCCGCCGCCGGGGGCGTCGTCGTTCCAGCGCGGGTCCTCGCGCCACTCCTCGTTCCGCTCGCGCGCCGTCTCCATCGCGTGCGACGCCTCCTGCCGGGTCCCGTACGGCCCCAGCCGGTCCGCCGCCCGGCACTCCGGGCCCTCCTCCACCGTGCCGTGCTTGAGGCAGTAGTACCACTCGCCAGGTTTGCCGGCCTGGCGCTTCTTGAACAGGGCCATCGGGGCCTCCTCCTCGTCCTCGCGTTCGGCTCTCGCGGCAATGGTCCCCGATGGGCCCTGGCTACACTCGCTGACATGTCTGGCCAGTCGCTTCTTGTCCCGGGGACGCTCTCCCCCACCCGTTCCGTCCCCGCCTCGATCCCGCGGCCCGAGTACGTGGGCAAGGCCGCGCCCACCCCGTACACCGGCCCCGAGGTCCAGGACGCCGAGACGATCGAGAAGATGCGGATCGCCGGCGGCATCGCCGCGCGGGCGATGGAGGAGGCGGCCAAGCACATCGCGCCGGGCGTCACCACGGACGAGCTGGACCGGGTCGCGCACGAGTACATGTGCGACCACGGCGCGTACCCCTCCACGCTCGGCTACCGCAGCTTCCCCAAGTCGCTGTGCGCGTCGATCAACGAGGTCATCTGCCACGGCATCCCGGACTCCACCGTCCTGCGCGACGGCGACATCGTGAACCTCGACGTGACGGCCTTCATCGGCGGCGTGCACGGCGACAACAACGCCACCTACCTGTGCGGCGACGTCGACGAGGAGTCGCGCCTGCTCGTCGAGCGGACCCGCGAGGCGCTCAACCGGGCCATCAAGGCGGTCAAGCCCGGCCGCCGCGTCAACATCATCGGCCGGGTCATCGAGTCGTACGCCAAGCGCTTCGGCTACGGCGTCGTCCGCGACTTCACCGGCCACGGCATCAACTCGTCCTTCCACTCGGGCCTGATCGTCCCCCACTACGACAGCCCCCACCACGACACCCTCATCCAGCCCGGCATGACCTTCACGATCGAGCCGATGCTGACGCTGGGGACGTACGAGTACGACATGTGGGAGGACGGCTGGACGGTCGTCACCAAGGACCGCAAGCGCACGGCCCAGTTCGAGCACACGCTCGTGGTGACGGACACGGGTGCGGAGATCCTGACGCTTCCGTAGAGTTTTTACCGACAGCATGTCGGGAAGCGATTGACTTAGGTAAGCCTAAGTGGGGAGGATGGGAGGAGACGGCGCGCCCCGGCGCATCCGTTTCCGCCCGTTCCCTCCGCCCTTCCCGTCTCCTCGGTCACCGGAGGTCCTCTTGGACGCGCCCGCCCCGACCCCGTTCTCCACGCTGATCCGCACCGCCTCCCACCAGCAGCACACGGAGGCCGAGAACACGTCGTTCATGAGCGACATGCTCGGTGGCCGGCTCGGACTCGCCGCCTACCGCCGCTACACCGAACAGCTCTGGTTCGTCTACCAGGCCCTGGAGGCCGGGTCCGGGGCCCTGTCCGCCGACCCCGTCGCCGGTCCGTTCATACGGCCCGAGCTGGCCCGCGCCGCCCAGCTGGAGCGGGACCTGGCCCACCTGGGCGGCCCCGGCTGGCGTACGGACCTGGTGCCGCTGCCCGCCACGGCGGCGTACGCGGCCCGCATCGAGGACTGCGCCCGCACCTGGCCCGCCGGCTATGTGGCCCACCACTACACCCGCTATCTGGGCGACCTCTCCGGCGGCCAGATCATCCGCGGCACCGCCGAGAAGACCTGGGGCTTCGAGCGCAAGGGCGACGGCGTGCGCTTCTACGTCTTCGAGGCCATCGGCAACCCCGCCGCCTTCAAGCGGGAGTACCGCTCGCTGCTGGACGCGCTGCCGGTGGACGACCTGGAGAAGCAGCGGGTGATCGAGGAGTGCCGGCGGGCGTTCGCGCTGAACACCGCCGTCTTCGAGGCGCTGGGCCGGGAGTTCCCGCTGAGCGCCTGAACCTCCGCCCGCGACGACGCGGGCGGCGCGAGCAGGACCCGCGCCCGCCGGTGACCGTACCGGCGGGCGCGGGTGTTCGTGAGGGCGGGAGGGATCAGCCCTGGGTGTCGCGACGGCGGCGCGTGGCGTAGACGGCGCCGCTGCCCGCGAGCAGCATCGCGCCGGCCGCGCCGAGGAGCGGGCCGGTCGGGGTGCTGGAGCCGGTCTGCGCGAGCGAGCCGGTGTCGGTGGTGGAGCCGGAGCCGCCCGTGGTGGAGCCCCCGGTGGTCGAACCGCCGGTCGTGGAGCCGCCGGTGGTGGCGGTGTTCGAGCCGGACTCCTCGCAGGCGACGCCGTCGCCGTCCGTGTCGAGCTTGGCGCTGTAGCCGGGCTCGCCCTTGCGCAGCGGCGCCTTGCCCGCGGCCGACACGGCCTCGCAGTTCTCGAACTCGGTGCCGTCGGGCAGCTTGGCGTTCGCGTCGAGCGCCACGGCCAGGGTCACCGGGTCGAGGGTCTCGCCCGCCGTGTAGTAGCCGGCGAAGGCCTTGGCGCCCTGCCCGGTCAGCGTCGCGGGGACGCCGGCCAGCGCGACGACGCCGTCCTTGGCCTTGAGCGAGCCCTCCGTGAGCTTGAGGGTCGCCAGCGGCACGTCCTTGCTGACGGTGCCGCTGGAGGTGACGTCGGCGGTCAGCATGCCGTTGGTGCCGGTCGCCTTGACCTTGATGCCGCTGAGCTTCAGGTCGAGCTTGCCGTCGTGCGCCGTGAAGCGGACGCTGCCGTTGAACTCCGCCTCGACCGCGCCGCTCGAGGCCTCGAACTTGCCGTGGCCCTTGGGGAAGCGGTAGCCGGCGCTCTTCTGCAGGGCGCCGTCACCGAGCTCCACCTTGCCCTTGCTCTTCTCGATGTACGCGCGGAAGGACTGCTTCACGCCCCAGTCGAGGTTGCCGTCGAGGACGGTGCCGGGGGCGGGCTTCTCGCCGGGCTTCGGGTTCTCGTCCGGCTTGGGGTCTTCCGGCTTGGGCTTGGGGTCCTCGGGCTTCGGCTTGGGGTCCTCCGGCTTGGGCTGCTGCGCGGCGCCCACCTTCACCGCGAGGGTGGCCGGGTCGACGTCCTGGCCCTCCGCGTAGGGGGACGAGCCCTGGAAGGAGAACACCTCCGCGCCGGCCTTGGTGAGCTTCGCCGGTATCTTCGCGTAGGTGACCGCGCCGCCTTCGCCGCCGCTCATCTTGCCCGCCCCGACGTCCAGGGAGGCGATGGCGACGTCCTGCTCGGTCTTGCCGCCGCGCGTGACGTCGGCGGTGATGCTGCCCTTCTTGCCCTTGGCGGTGGCGTCGGTGACGACCTTGATGTCGGAGAACTTGAGGTCGAGCTGGTAGTTCTCCTTCTCGGGGTGCGCCAGGAAGCGCACGCTGCCCTTGAAGGTGGTGGTCAGGGCGTGCGTCGAGGGGTCGTAGGTGCCCTTGCCCCCGGCGAAGGTGAAGTCGCCGTTCTTGCGGGCCTGCCGGGCGCCGTCACCGAGCTCGATCTTGCCCTTGGCGAGGACGACGTACTTACGGAAGCTCTCCTTCACTCCCCATCTCAGCGAGCCGTCCGTGATCTCCGTCTTCGGCGGCTGCTGGGCGTCGGTCTTCTGCCCGTCGGCCGTCTTCGCGTCGGTCGTCTTGCTGTCGGCCTTCTGCCCTTCGGCCTGCGCCGGGGTGCCCGCAGCGTGCGCGGGCACGGTCAGCGCGGTGGCGCCCAGAGCGGTCGCCGTGGCCAGCGCGGCGAGTGCGGCGCGGCGTGCGGTGGCGGTCATCGTGTGTTCTCTCCTAGAGGGACATGAGATACGTGAATCAAGCCGTGCGGCCCCATGACATCAGGGAGCCGGAGGGCGGGGAAGGTCCGGGGCGGTCGCGGCCGGTGCGTGGTGCGCCACATCCGACGGAGTGTCAGGTTCCGTTCGAGGTCCGCCGCTTCCGTGTCACGACGTACGCGGCGCCCGCCGCCACCAGCACCCCCGCACCGATGGCGACCGGGAGCACGGGGAAGGAGGACGAGGAGGCCGGGGCGCTCTGCGCGGCCGACGGCGACGCCGCCGCCTCCGTCGTGGGCGCGCCGCCCAGGTCCGGCAGGGCGGGCAGCCGTGCCGAGGCCCGGAGGGGGACGGCGAGGGAGACGGGGTCCATCTCCGCGCCCTCCTGGTAGAGGCCGCCGAACGCCTTGGAGCCCTCGGCCGTGAGCTTCGCGGGGGCCTCGGCGACGGCGGCGAGGCCGTCCTTCTCCTTGAGGCCGGAGGCGTCGAAGGTGACGAGGGGAACGTTCTTCTCCGTGCCGCCGCCCCTCGTCACGTCCGCCGAGAGCGTGCCCTTGCCGTCCTTGGCCGCCACCGCCACCCGGCTCAGCGCGAGGTCGAGGTCCTTGCCGGTGAAGCGCAGGGTGCCGGCGAAGGCCGCGTCGAGGGTGCCGGAGGCGGCGTCGTAGGAGCCCTTGCCTGCGGGGAAGCGGAAGAGCGCGCCGCCGTCCTGGGCGCCGTCGGCGAGCTTCCAGGAGCCCCGGGCGATGGTCCCGGTGACGTACTCCCGGAAGGTCCGGCGCACGCCCCAGTCGACGGCCGCGCCGGTGAACTCCCCCTTGCGCCGCTCCTTTTCCTCCGGCGCGCTCGGCTGCGGCGAGCCGGAGGGGCGCGCGTCGGGCGACGCCGGCCCGCCGGCCACGACGTCGGCGGACAGGCTCACCCGATCCAGGGCGGTGCCTTCGGTGTAGTAGCCGGCGAACGCCTTCGCGCCCTGCGCGGTGAGCGTGGCGGGAACGTTCGCGAGGGTGACGGACCCGCCGCCGCCCCGCAGGTCGATGCCCGTCAGATCGAGCGAGGCGAAGGGGACGTGGGAGGCGGTGCTGACCTCGCCCGTGCCCTTGGCCTTGCCGGTCACGTCGGCGTAGAGGGTGCCGCGGCCGCCCGAGAGCCGGACGCCGGGCCGCTCGAGGGTGAGGTCGAGCTCGTGGGAGCCGTCGGGCTTGGCGTGCCCGGTGAAGCGCACGCCGCCCGCGAAGCCGGCCTCGAAGAAGCCGCTGCCGGGCCGGTAGGCGCCCTTCGCGGAGTGGAACCGGAACCGGCTGTCGCCGACCGTGGCCGCCCCGCCCCGCAGGGTCCAGCCGCCGTGCGCGACGGGCCCGGTGACATAGCCCTGGAAGGAGGACTTGATGCCCCAGTCCAGCCGCCCGCCCGACACCGTCCGCTCGTCCTCCGCGTGCGCGAGGGGCCCGGGCGCCCATGCCGTCAGCACGGCCGCGAGCAGCGCGACCACGCTCGCGCGGGCAGGTCTGAACGGCGGCATGGAAGGCCCCTTTCCTCCATAGCAATTTAGGTAAGGCTAACCTAAGCTACATCCGGATTGATTTGCCACGGAAAGGCGGGAACGTGTCCCAACGCCAGTCGGTGGGCGGGCCGATGGGCCTCCCACGCCCGCTCGGCGCCCTCGTGGCCCTGCTGGCCCTGGCCGCCATCCTCACCGGCTGCGGCGCGTCCGGCACGCCGGCGGGCACCGCCGAGGGGCAGCGGGCGGCGGCCGACCGCGTCGAACCGCTCCCCGGGACACCGGAGTCACGACTCCCCGTCACCGTGCGGTCCGCCGACGGCCATGACGTCACCGTCACCGCCACTGATCGCATCGTCCCACTCACCGGCTCGCTGTCCGAGGTGGTTTTCGGCCTCGGTCTGGGCGGCAGGGTCGTCGCCCGCGACATCACCGCCACGTTCGAGCAGGCGCGCGAACTGCCGGTCGTCACGCGCGCGCACGACGTCTCGGCCGAGAGCGTGCTCTCGCTCAAGCCCACCCTCGTGCTGGCCGAGACCACCACCGGCCCCGCCGAGGCCGTCGCCCAGATCCGGGCGGCCGGCGTCCCGCTCGTCGTCCTCGACCCGGCGAAGAAGCTGGCCGACGTCGGCACCCGCATCGAGAAGGTGGCCGCGGCGCTCGGCGTCCGCACCGCCGGGGACCGGCTGCGCGAGCGCACCGCGCAGCGCCTCGACGCGGTGAAGAAGGGCATCCCCGGAGGCGGCGCCCGAAAGCCGCGCGTCGCCTTCCTCTACCTGCGCGGCTCGGCCTCCGTCTACCTCATGGGCGGCGCGGGCTCGGGAGCCGACTCGCTCATCGAGGCGGCGGGCGGCGTCGACGCGGGCAAGGAGTCCGGCCTGCAGAAGGACTTCACCCCCCTCACCAGCGAGGCACTGGCCAAGGCCGCGCCGGACGTGATCCTCGTGATGAGCAAGGGACTGGCATCGGTCGGCGGCGTGGACGGCCTGCTGAAGATCCCCGGCGTCGGCCAGACCCCCGCCGGCCTGGACCGCCGCGTCGCCTCCGTCGACGACGGCGTCCTGCTGAACTTCGGGCCGCGCACGGACGCCGTGCTCAAGACCCTCGTCGAGCAGATCCACAAGGGCGGCCGCTGAATGGCCCTCTCGCCGAAGCCCGCTCCTCCCGCCGCCTGTCGGGAGCACGCCGCAGCGTCCCCGGCCGGCGCCGCCCCCGCGCCGGCGGGACGCCGCCGTGCCGGCCCCCTCCTCGCCCTGGGCATGACCGCCGCCCTCCTCGCCCTCTGCCTGCTGTCCGCCGGCCTCGGCGCGTACGACATCCCCGTCGGCGACGTGCTGGGCTCGCTCCTGCACCGCGCCGGCCTCGGCGGTGAGCCGCTCGACCGGGTCGGCGAGAGCGTGCTGTGGAACGTACGGCTGCCGCGCCTGGCGCTGGCGCTGCTGGTCGGGGCGGCACTGGGGTGCGCGGGGGCGCTGATGCAGGGGGTGTTCGGCAATCCGCTGGCCGAACCGGGCGTCATCGGCGTCTCCTCGGGCGCGGCGGTCGGCGCGGTCGCCTCGATCGCGCTGGGGCTCGGCTTCCTCGGCACCTGGACGGTGACCGCCTGCGCGTTCGCGGGCGGGCTGGCGACCGTCCTGCTCGTCTACGCGCTCGCGCGCTCGGGCGGCCGTACGGAGGTGGTGACGCTGATCCTCACCGGCATCGCGGTGAACGCCTTCGCCGGCGCGCTCATCGGACTGTGCGTCTTCCTCGCCGACAACGCGCAGCTCACACAGATCACCTTCTGGCAGCTGGGCTCGCTCGCCCAGGCGACCTGGCCGAAGGTGCTCGCGGTCCTCCCGTGCGCCCTGGCCGGGCTGGCCGTCGCCCCCTGGTACGCCCGGAAGCTGGACCTCCTCGCCCTCGGCGAGCGTCCGGCCCGCCACCTGGGCGTGGAGGTCGAGCGACTCCGGCTGATCCTGGTGCTGGTGGTGGCCCTGCTGACGGCGGCGGCGGTGGCCGTGGCCGGAATCATCACGTTCGTAGGGCTGTTGGTGCCGCACCTGCTGCGGATGGCGGCGGGCCCGGGACACCGCTTCCTCGTGCCGGGCAGCGCCTTGGGCGGCGCGCTCGTCCTGGTCGCCGCCGACCTCGCGGCCCGCACGGCCGCCCAGCCGGCGGAGCTGCCGCTGGGCGTCCTGACCGCCCTCTTCGGCAGCCCGTTCTTCTTCTGGCTGTTGCGCAGGACGCGGCGGAAGCAGGGAGGTTGGGCGTGATGCGCTCGTTCTTCGCCCGCCGGGCGAGGCGGCGTCTCCCCTCCCCCCGCCCCCTCGGCTCCGTACGGGCCGAGGCCCGCGCCCTGCGGGTGCGGCTCGGTGGCCGGACAGTGCTGGACGGGGTCTGCCTCTCCGTCGCCGCCGGCGAGGTCGTGGCGCTCGTCGGGCCCAACGGCGCCGGGAAGTCCACGCTTCTGGCCGCGCTGGCCCACGATCTGCCCGCCGCCGAGGGCGAGGTGCGGATCGACGGCGGGCCCGCCGGCGGGTGGAGCGCCGGCGAACTGGCCCTGCGCCGGGCGGTGCTGCCGCAGGCGGCCGAGCTGTCGTTCCCTTTCACCGCCGGGGAGGTCGTCCGGATGGGCCGCGCGCCCTGGGCGGGGACGCCCGCCGAGGACGAGGACGACGCGGCCGTCGAGGCGGCGATGGCCGCCACGGAGGCGGCCGGATTCGTCTCCCGCCCGTTCGCCGCGCTCTCCGGTGGCGAACGGGCCCGGGTCGCGCTGGCCCGCGTCCTCGCGCAGCGCGCCCCGCTGCTGCTGCTCGACGAGCCGACGGCCGCGCTGGACCTGCGGCATCAGGAGCTCGTGCTGCGCGTGTGCCGCGAACGCGCCGTCGCCGGGGACGCGGTGGTGGTCGTCCTGCACGACCTCGGCCTGGCCGGGGCATACGCCGATCGCGTCGTCGTCCTGCACGAAGGGCGCGTCGTGGCGGACGGTCCGCCGGCCGAGGTCTATGCGCCCGCATTGCTCGGCAGGGTCTATGGACAGCCCGTCGATGTAATTGATCATCCGCACACCGGAGAACCTTTGGTGATCCCGAGACGGGCGGGACGAGATTTTGCTTCGTGAGAGCAGAATCACTCACCCGATGGGGAACAGGGTAGGCAAGCCTCAGATAAGTTAGGGCGGCCTAATTCGACCGATCGTTTTAGGCCACACCCTCGTCCGCTCTCCGAGCAAGCTGGAGCCCTTCATGCGAGTCCTCCGCTCCTCCGCCGTCGCCGCCATCGCGGTGGCCGCGGCCCTGACCACCGTGTCCGGTTGTGCCGAGAAGTCGGACAAGAAGGACTCGGACGCCATTCTGGTCAAGGCCACGGATGACAAGTGCGAGGTCTCGAAGACCTCTTTCCCGGCCGGTCACATCAAGATCAATGTCGAGAACAAGGGCTCGAAGGTCACCGAGGTCTATGTCTACGGCTCGGGCGACCGGATTGTCGCGGAGCGGGAGAACATAGGCCCCGGCACCAAGGCGGAGATCGTCGCGACGATCAAGAAGGCCGGCGCGTACGAAATCGCCTGCAAGCCCGGAATGAAGGGTGACGGCATCCGCCAGAAGGTCACCGTCACCGGCGACGGCAAGCAGGAGAAGAGCGACCCCGCGCTGGACAAGGCGGTCGCCGAGTACCGCAAGTACGTCCAGCAGCAGGCCGACGAGACGATCCCGGCGGCGCAGAAGTTCGCCGACGCCGTCAAGGCCGGCGACGTGGACGAGGCGAAGAAGCAGTACGCCGTCTCCCGCATCGGCTGGGAGCGCACCGAGCCCGTGGCCGAGTCCTTCGGTGACATCGACCCGAAGGTGGACGTCCGCGAGGACGGCCTGGAGAAGGACCAGAAGTGGACCGGCTGGCACAAGCTGGAGAAGTCCCTCTGGGAGGACAAGCAGATCACCGAGGACGACAAGAAGCTGGCCGAGCAGCTGATGACGGACCTCAAGGGCTGGCAGAAGGTCGTCGGCACCGCCGAGATCACCCCGACCAGCATGGCCAACGGCGCCAAGGAGCTGCTCGACGAGGTGGCCACCGGCAAGGTGACCGGTGAGGAGGAGCGCTACAGCCACACCGACCTCATCGACTTCCAGGGCAACGTCGAGGGCGCCGAGAAGGCCTACGAGCTGCTGAAGCCGGTCGCCTCCAAGAACGACTCGGGCCTCACCAAGGACCTGGACAAGCAGTTCGGCGAGCTGAAGAAGCTGCTGGACGACTACCGCGACGGCGACACCTTCAAGGCGTACGACAGCGTCGGCAAGGACGACCGCAAGAAGCTCTCCGACGCCGTCAACGCCCTGGCCGAGCCGCTGTCCAAGCTCGCCGGCGCGGTCGCGAAGTAAGGGCGGGGGAACTTCCATGGCTGACGAGACACCACAGACCACCACCGGCGCCACGACCGACGCCACGGCCGGGCAGACGGCCGAGGAGACGACGGCGAAGGCCGCCCCCTCCCGCCGCTCCGTGCTCGGCTGGGGCGGCGCCGGGCTCGCGCTCGGTGCCGCCGCCGCGGGCGGCACCGCCGTCGCGCTGCGCACCGGCGGCGACGCCCGTCCGGCCGCCTCGGCCGGCGACGCGGTGCCGTTCCGCGGCGCCCACCAGGCCGGCATCGCCACGCCCGTCCAGGACCGGCTGCACTTCGCGTCGTTCGACGTCACCACGTCCGACCGCGAGGCGCTGATCAAGGTGCTGAAGGAGTGGACGGCCGCCGCCGAGCGGATGACGGCCGGTCACGAGATCGGCGACGGCGCGTTCGGCGGGCAGGAGGAGCTGCCGCCGGACGACACCGGCGAGGCCCTCGGCCTCAAGCCCTCCCGGCTGACCCTGACCTTCGGCGTGGGCCCCGGCCTGTTCGAGAAGGACGGCAAGGACCGCTTCGGGATCAAGGACCGGCGCCCGCAGGCCCTGATCGACCTGCCCGCCTTCCCCGGCGACAACCTCGACCCGGCCCGCAGCGGCGGCGACCTGTGCGTCCAGGCCTGCGCCGACGACCCGCAGGTCGCGGTGCACGCGATCCGCAACCTCGCCCGCATCGGCATGGGCAAGGTCGCCATCCGCTGGTCGCAGCTCGGCTTCGGCAAGACGTCCTCGACGACGCCGGACGCCCAGACCCCGCGCAACATGATGGGCTTCAAGGACGGCACCCGGAACGTCTCGGGCACCGACACCGCCGCCCTGGACAAGCACGTCTGGGCGAGCGGGAAGGACGGCGCGGCCTGGATGGCCGGCGGCTCCTACCTCGTCGCCCGCCGCATCCGGATGCACATCGAGACCTGGGACCGCACCTCGCTGCGCGAGCAGGAGGACATCTTCGGCCGTGACAAGGCCCAGGGTGCCCCGGTGGGCAAGCAGCGCGAGCGCGACGAGCCCAACCTCAAGATGATGAAGCCGGACTCTCATGTGCGTCTGGCCCACCCGGACAGCAACAGCGGCGCCACCATCCTGCGTCGCGGCTACTCCTTCACCGACGGCACGGACAAGCTGGGCCGGCTGGAGGCGGGGCTGTTCTTCATCGCGTACCAGCGCGACGTGCGGGACGCCTTCGTGCCGCTGCAGACGAACCTCTCCCGCAACGACGCGCTGAACGAGTACATCCAGCACGTGGGCTCGGCGATCTTCGCGGTGCCGCCGGGCATCGAGGGCGACGACGACTGGTGGGGCAAGGGTCTGTTCGCGTGAACGACCCCCGCACGGAAGGAGAGGCCGCGTGTTCGGCAACTACCTGATCGGCCTGCGTGAGGGCCTCGAGGCCAGCCTCGTCGTCTGCATCCTGGTCGCGTACCTGGTCAAGACCGGGCGCAAGGACGCGCTGCCGCCGGTGTGGACGGGCATCGGCGTGGCCGTGCTGATCAGCATGGGCTTCGGCGCGCTGCTGACGTTCGGCTCGCAGACCCTGACGTTCGAGGCCCAGGAGATGCTCGGCGGCTCGCTGTCGATCATCGCGGTCGGGCTGGTGACGTGGATGGTCTTCTGGATGCGGCGCACCGCGCGGCATCTGAAGAAGGAGCTGCACGGCAAGCTCGACGCGGCGCTGGCCATGGGCACCGGTGCGCTGGTCCTCACGGCCTTCCTGGCGGTCGGCCGGGAGGGCCTGGAGACCGCGCTGTTCATCTGGGCCGCCGCCGACGCCACCGACGACGGGATCCGGCCGCTGGTCGGCGCGATGCTCGGCCTGCTGACGGCCGTGCTGCTCGGCTGGCTGTTCTACCGGGGCGCCCTGAAGATCAATCTGGCGAAGTTCTTCACCTGGACCGGCGCCATGCTGATCGTGGTCGCGGCGGGCGTGCTCGCCTACGGCTTCCACGACCTGCAGGAGGCCCGCTTCCTGCCGGGCCTGGCGAACAGGGCCTTCGACGTCAGCGAGCAGATCCCCGCCGACAGCTGGTACGGCACGCTGCTCAAGGGCGTCTTCAACTTCCAGCCCGATCCGACGTGGCTTCAGGTCGCGGCGTGGGGGCTGTACCTGGTCCCGACCCTGGTGGTGTTCTTCGCCCCGGGCCGGGCGGGTAGGGTGGCGCCGTCCCGAGCAGCCACCGAGGAGTCGAAGCGCGATGAGACGCCGGTCGCCACGGCCACGCCGAGTGTTGACGGCGGCGGCTCTGACGCTGCCGTTGCTGGCGACGGCGACGGGCTGCGTGACGGTGCACGGCGAACGGGCTCTCATCCCGTCGGTGAGCAGCAGGGCTGAGGCCGCCAAGGTCCTCGACAGTTTCACCGACGGCTACAACAAGGCGTACCGCACGCTCGACCCGGCCCTGGTGGACCGGGTCGAGGGCGGTGCGCTGGCCGAGATAGCCAAGGCGGACCTGGCCGCCCAGCGTGCCGCCACCCCGGGCGGCAATCCGGGGTACCCCGCGCTGAAGCTGCGGGACGCCCGCTTCACGATCCCGAAGGCGGCCGGCTGGCCGAAGTTCTTCGTGGCCGACACCCTCAGCAACCGCGACCGCAACCGCTGGCTGGTGGTCTTCACGCGCGACGGCGCCCGGGAGCCCTGGAAGGCCTCGTACCTGACGCTGCTGGCGGCGGGGAAGGTGCCGGAGTTCGCCGTCGACAAGGACGGGTACGCCGAGGCCGTGCCGGCCAGTGGCGACACCGGGACGGCCGTGGCGCCGGGCGCGCTGAGCCGCGCGTACACCGAGTATCTGCGCACCGGGAACAACGGGCCGTTCCTGCCCGGGGGCCAGCCCGCGCAACTGCGCGAGGAGCGCGCTCAGCTCGCGCGGACCCCCACGTTCTGGACCGAGTACATCGACACCCCGGACAAGGCTCCGGACTTCCCCCCGCTGGCCCTGCGCACGGTCGGCGGCGGGGCCATGGTGTTCTTCACCGCGCATCACCGGGAGAAGCGCACGATGGTCAAGGGCGTGCGCCCGTCGGTCACCGAGCCGCGTACGAAGGCGCTGCTCAAGGGCGACCTCAAGCAGGCGGTGACGTACACGCGGGTCTCGGAGTCGGCGGTGCGGGTGCCGGCGCAGGAGGCTCCCGGCGCGGACGGCGGCGCCCGGACCGTCTTCCTCAACCGGATCGAGTCGCTGACCGCCGTCAAGGGCGAGTGACGTCCCGGCCCTCTCCGGCCGCCCGCACCCGCGGGTGTCCCGCGTCGGTCAGCGGCCGATCGGCCAGGGGTGGGCCGGCTCGTGGTCCTGGCGCTCTCCCGCGTACTGGGCGCAGGCGTCGGTGAGCGCCTCCAGCAGGGTCAGCGGGTCCGGCAGGGGGCGTTCGGCGCCGTGCAGCCAGACCACCGGCTCGTCACCGGGCAGCAGGGAGGGCGGCAGCAGCACATAGCTGCCGCGGCAGTGCCAGCGCAGGCCCGGATGCTCGTCCATGGTCTCCGGATGGCAGTCCAGCTCGCAGGGCCACCACTCGTCCTCGTCGTCCGGGGTGCCGCGGGTGGCGGTGAAGAACAGCATCCGCTCGTCCTGGGCGACCACGGCGACCGGGCCCACGTCGACGCCCGCCGCCGTCAGCCGGTCCAGCGCCTGCCGGCCGGCCTGCGCGGGGACGTCGAGGACGTCGTGCGCGATGCCGGTGGCGGTGACGAAGTTGGCCTCCGGCTGGCTGCGCAGCCATTTGGTGACCTTGTCGGCGTCGGTGGTGGCGAGGGTCTGCCAGGCGAACGAGACGGGATGGCGCCCGGGGGTGGGACAGCCGATGCGCTCACAGGAACAGCCGTAGCCGGACGGGTGCGCGGCGGGCGCCAGGGGGAATCCGGCGGCGGCCGCGGCCAGGAGCAGCTCCTCGCGGGCGGCTCCGGTGGCCGCCCCCGTACCCGTATCGCCGCCCGCTCCGCTCCGGGGGCGGCGCAGCCATTGGGAGAACCTGCTCTTGCGTTCCATCTATCCCCTCACTTCGACCGCGGTCTCCGGTCAATGCTGCCACCATCCTGCTCCTGGTGTGACCGCCGAACGTACCCGGGGGGTGTGAGACCGGACGCGCCGGAGGCTCGCGCGGGGGCCGTGCGCGGCCCCCGGCGCGGCGTCCGCGGAGTTCGAGGGGGCTTCAGCGCCGGGTGATGCCGGTCAGCACCAGGTCGACGAGGGTGTCGACGAAGTCGTAGGTGAGCGGGGCCGTACGCATGAGCCAGCGCTGGGAGAAGGGGCTGAGGATCATCTCGGCGGCGATCCGCAGATCGACGCGCTCGGCGACCGTGCCGGCCTCCTGGGCGCGCCGCAGCCGCTCGACGTAGGCCTGGACGCCGGTGTCCTGCAGCCGGTTCACGAACTGTTCGGACAGCTCGGGGTCATTGGCTCCGGCGACCGCGAGCGCCCGGTAGGGGGCCTCGAACTTCGGGTCGTTGAACTCGTCGACGGTGGCGCGCAGCACGAACTTGAGGTCGGCGGCCAGGTCGCCGGTGTCGGGCAGCTCGATCGGCTCGTCCCCCGCGTCGACGATGAACGCGTCGAGGAGCACGGCGGCCTTGGAGGGCCACCAGCGGTAGATCGTCTGCTTGCCGACGCCCGCGCGGGAGGCGATGCCCTCGATCGTGAGCTTGTCGTAGCCCACCTCGCCGACCAGTTCCAGGGCGGCGTCGAAGATCGCGCGGCGGGAACGTTCGCTGCGTCGGGTGGCGTCGGGGGTCTTGGTAGTGGCCATGCGGCGCAGTGTAGCGAGCGCTTGAGGCGAAACGTATCGTCTCTATTCCTTGACAAGACGATACGTCTCGTCCAAAGTAAGGGATGTCGCGAGACGGACCGTCTCGAGATCGAACGAAGGGAGAACCCCATGAGCAAGGGCAACGCGGGCGGCATGCTCGGAGTCGGCGGCACCCGCAGCAACCTCTCCCGCGCCACGCTGCGCGGCGGCGGCCGCGGCGGGCGCGGGGGCGGCGGCACCGACGCGAACGCGGCCAAGCGGGAGCTGCTGCGTTCGCTGCGGGAGGGGCGGGCCGGCCGCGGCGGTGCGTAGCCGCCGGGACTACGTCACGGGGTGGCCGATAAACCACCCGTACGGTTCATGCGCGAAGGTCGCGCAGCGTGGACGATTTGGGCACGTACGACTCCGGCGTACGTGCCCAACACCACCGTGAGGAGCGCGACTTGCGTACAGCCCCGCGTGCATCCACCCCTCGGCGCTACCTGATGTGCCCGCCCACGTACTTCCGGGTCACATACTCGATCAACCCCTGGATGGACCCGGGCAAGCCGGTCGATCTGCCGCTCGCCCTCGCGCAGTGGGAGGACCTCCGCGACCGCTACCGCTCCCTCGGCCACACCGTGGAGGAGCTGACCCCGCGCCCCGACCTGCCCGACATGGTCTACGCCGCCAACGGCGCCACCGTGGTCGACGGCCGGGTGCTCGGCGCCCGCTTCGCCCACCCCGAGCGCTGGGCCGAGGCGGGGGTGCACCTGGAGTGGTTCCGCTCGCACGGCTACGCGGACGTGCGCGAGCCGAACCACATCAACGAGGGCGAGGGGGACTTCGCCGTCACCGCCACCTGGCTGCTGGCCGGGCGCGGCTTCCGCAGCAGCCCGCTCTCGCACCCCGAGGCGCAGGAGTTCTTCGGCCGCCCGGTCATCGGCCTCGACCTGGTCGACCCGCGCTACTACCACCTGGACACGGCGCTGTGCGTCCTCGACGACTCCACCGACGGCCAGCTCATGTACTACCCCGGCGCGTTCTCGCCCGGCAGCCGGGCCGTGCTCGAGCGGCTCTTCCCCGACGCGCTGATCGCCGGCGAGGAGGACGCGGCCGCCCTCGGCCTCAACGCCGTCTCCGACGGGCGCCACGTCCTGCTGCCGCAGGCCGCGGTGGGCCTCTTCGGGCCGCTGCGGGAGAGAGGGTTCGAGCCGATCGGCATGGACCTCGGGGAGCTGCTCAAGGGCGGCGGCAGCGTGAAGTGCTGCACGCAGGAGCTCAGGGGCTGACCGCCCGCGCCGGGTGACCGGGGCCCCGCCCCGGCCACCCGGCCACCACCTCTACGGCTCTTCGGGCGGCGGCCACTCGTCGCCCCAGTCGGCGTCGCGCGCCGCCCGGTAGAGGGCGCCGTGCCGCTTGGTCACCGTCTCGCGGGCCAGGCCCTCCTCCGGCGTGCACAGCTCCAGCAGCACCTGCCCCTTGCGGATCTGCGGCCTGCGCACGATCCGGGAGGGCGACTCGGGGACCGCGACGTCCCGCACCGCCGCCACGTAGGAGAACTTCTCGTCCTCGTACGCCAGCGAACCGCCCTTGACCTGCCGGTGCAGCGAGGAACGGCTCACCCGCGCCGAGAAGTGGCACCAGTCCGTGCCCGCCTCGATGGGGCACGCGGCGCTGTGCGGGCAGGGCGCGACCACGCGGAACCCGGCGGCGATCAGACGGTCGCGGGCCTCGATGATCCGCAGGTATCCGTCCGGGGTGCCCGGCTCGATGACGACCACGGCCCGCGCGGCGCGGGCGGCCTCGTCGGTCACCGCCCGGCGGCCGTCCTCGGTGAGCTCGCCCAGCACGTACGAGACGGTGACCAGGTCGGCCTCGGGTATGACGAGCTTGTCCCCGATGGTCTGCCGCCGCCACTGGGCCGTGCGCAGCGCCTCGGACGGGGCCTCGCGGGCGAGTTCCGCGCCCAGCGACAGGGCGGGCTCGGCCCAGTCCAGGACCGTGGTGCGGTGCCCGCCCTCCGCCCAGGCGGCCGCCACCGCCCAGGTGGCCGCGCCCGTGCCGCCGCCGACGTCCACGTGCGAGGCGGGCGTCCACTCCGGCAGCCGGTCGCGGAACGCTTCCAGCGCGGAGCGTACGGCCTCGAAGGTCGCGGGCATCCGGTACGCCGCGTAGGCGACGACGTCGGAACGGTCGCGCAGGACGGGCGTGTGGGTGGGGGTGCGCCCCCGGTAGTTGGCGATCAGCCGCTCGACGGCCTGGGTGGCCTGCCGGGGCGGAAGCCCGTCGAGGAGGCCGGCGAGAGCGGTGCGCAGGGTCTCACCAGTGAGCCGGGCCTCGCCGGTCGGCGGGTGTGCGGGGGCGTGCATTCCTGCAAGTTTAGGCGGCTGCCGTGTCTGCTGTTGCTTCTGTGACTCCTGTGGCGGTCCTTTCCGCCGCTCCCGCCCCTTCTGCCCTTTCCGACCCTGTAGTCCCTGCAGCCCCTTCAGGCCCGTCCGAAGCCTCCGGCCGCTTCCGCCACGGCCGGCACAGCCCGGCGAAGCAGACGAGGGCCGCCAGCGCGCAGGCCAGCTGGACGGCCGCCATGGGCACCGCCGTCCCCTCCCCCGCGATCCCGACGAGCGGGGAGGCGACGGCCCCGAGCAGGAAGGTGGACGTCCCCAGCAGGGCGGACGCGGAGCCGGCGGCGTTGCCGGAGCGCATCAGGGCCTGGGCGTTGGTGTTGGGCATGGCCAGGCCCATCGCGGACATCAGCACGAAGAGCCCGGCCGCGACGGGCGCCAGCCCCACCCGGCCGAACACCCCGGAGGCCATCACGAGCAGGGCCGCCGACGCGACGGCGATGACGCTCAGGCCCACCGCCAGGACCTTGTCCATGCTGACGCGGCCGACCAGCAGCTTGCCATTGATCTGGCCGACGACGACGAGCCCCACGGAGTTGACGCCGAAGAGCAGACTGAAGGTCTGCGGCGACGCCCCGTAGATGGCCTGGATGACGAAGGGCGAGGCGGAGATGTAGGCGAAGAGCGCGGAGAAGGCGAAGCCGCCCGCGAGCATGTAGCCGGTGAAGACGCGGTCGGCGAGCAGGCCCCGCATGGCCCGCAGCGCCTCGCCCAGCCCGCCGGCCTGCCGGCGGTCCGGCGGCAGCGTCTCGTCCAGCCGGCGCCAGACGAGGAGGGTGAGGAGGAGGCCGATGGCGGTGAGGACGACGAAGACGCCGCGCCAGTCGGTCAGCCGCAGGATCTGCCCGCCGATGAGCGGCGCCGCGACGGGGGCGACGCCGGAGATCAGCATGAGGGTGGAGAAGAAGCGGGCCATGGCCACGCCGTCGTAGAGGTCACGGACGACCGCGCGGGCGATGACGATGCCGGCCGCGCCGGCCAGCCCCTGGAGCAGGCGGAAGGCGATCAGCAGCCCGGCGTCGGGCGCCAGGGCGCAGGCGGCGGTGGCCAGGACATAGATCACCATGCCGGCCAGGAGGGGGCGCCGGCGCCCCCACTTGTCGCTCATCGGGCCGACGACGAGCTGGCCCAGCGCCATGCCCATGAGGCAGGCGGTCAGGGTGAGCTGGACGGTCGCCGCGGGAGAGCGCAGGGCGTCGGTGACCTCCGGCAGGGCCGGGAGGTACATGTCCATGGACAGCGGCGGGACGGCCGTGAGGCCGCCGAGGATGAGGGTGACGAGCAGACTGGTGCGGCGAGCGGCCGCGGAGGCGGCGGGACGGCCGGTGCTCCGGCCGTCTGCCGCCTGGGAGCGGCCGGGGTCCGTCATGGGTGACTCCATGGAAGAATCTGCAACTTTCAAGAGACTTCCATGGTGTCATGAGCGACCCCGGTGCGTGTCCCTTACATCTGGTGATCTGCGCTACGTACGGCGCTGCCGCGTCCGGCACTGCCGCGTACGCCCTGAAGGCGCGCGCCCGCGCTACGCCCGGCTGAAGCCCGGCGCCCCGGCCTCGGAGACGAACCGGGCGGCGGTGGAGATGTCCCCGCCCGGTGTCACGACCCCGCTCACCGTGCGGAAGTCGGCCTGCAGCCGGCTCCGGTCGAGCGTGACGACCACGTACCCGCGGCGGGCGTCGTAGTACTTCATGTGCGGGTTGGCCGCCAGCATCAGATTCCAGTCGTCCGGGCGCTCCTCGCCGTCGAAGCCGCTGGAGACGGACGTGCCGACCACCTCGACGCCCAGGGTGCGGGAGCCGGGGTCGTCGAAGTCCCGCTTGACGTCCATGGCGTAGTGGACGTGGACGTCGCCGGAGAGGACGACCAGGTTCTCCACGCCCGCCCGCTCCACGCCGGCCAGCACGCGCTCGCGGGACGCGGGATAGCCGTCCCAGGCGTCCATCGACACCTCGGAGCGGTCGGCGGTGGTGTTCTTGCGCCGGCTGAAGGCGACCTGCTGGGCTATGACGTTCCAGCGGGCGGTGGAGGCGCTCAGACCGTCGAGGAGCCAGCGCTCCTGGGCGTCCCCGGTGATCGTGCGGGCGGGGTCCTCGGACTCGGGCCCCGGGTACTTCCAGCCGTCGCCGTACGCCTGGTCGGAGCGGTACTGCCGGGTGTCGAGGATGTCGAGCTGCGCCAGCCGCCCGTAGTGGAAGCGGCGGTAGAGGGGCATGTCGGGCCCGGTGGGCCGGAGCGCCTCGCGCAGCGGCATGTTCTCCCAGTACGCCTGGTAGGCGGCGGCGCGCCGGGCGCGGAAGACGTCGACGGGGTCGTTGTTCTGGGAGACCAGCCCCGCGTAGTTGTTCTCCACCTCGTGGTCGTCCCAGGTGACGAACCAGGGGTGCGCGGCGTGCGCGGCCTGCAGGTCGGGGTCGGACTTGCCGAGCGCGTACCGCAGGCGGTAGTCGGTCAGGTTCCAGGTCCAGTGGTCGAAGAACTCCGGGAGCGGATCGTCGGTGTACTGCCGCGCACCGGCCTGGGCGTTGATGGCGTTCTCGTAGATGTAGTCCCCGATGCAGAGGACGGCGTCGAGGTCCTCCCGGGCGAGATGGCCCAGGGCGGTGTAGTAGCCCTCGTCGTACTGCATGCAGGACACGACCGCGAACCCGACGCCGTCCGGCACGGCGTCCGCCGCGGGAGCGGTACGGGTGCGGCCCACGGGGCTGATCCATCTGCCGACCCGGAACCGGTACCAGTAGACGCCGCCGGGATCCAGGCCGCGTACCTCGAGGTGCACGGTGTGGTTGTCGGCGGCGGGTGCGGGAACGGTGCCGCTCTGCCGGAGCCGCCGGAACGATTCGTCGCAGGCCAGTTCCCACTGGACGTCGACGGCGCCCTCGGCGGGCAGGCCGTTGCCCGGCTCGTAGGGACGGGGAGCGAGCCTGGTCCACAGGACGACGGAGTCGGGCAGGCAGTCGCCGGAGGCCACGCCGAGGGTGAAGGGATTCTCGGTGAGGGGGGTCATGCCTTCAGACTGCGCGGGACGGGGGTGACTGTGAAGGCCTGTGGGGCCGAATATTTGACGCTACGTCAGGGGCTCGCGGCGAAGGGCGGGGCGGTGTCCTCGGGCGTTCACGCCCCGGTACGCCGAGGCGCTCACCCGCGTTCGCCGCGCGGGGGTACGGGGGCTCGTTACCGTGGGTCGGGGGCATGGCCCGGACCGGGCAGTCGCCGGGGCAGTCGCGCAGTTCGCGCTGGAAGAGGTGGATTATGGCCGTTCTCGTATCAGTGCTCGCCGCCGCGATGGCCGTCGTGTCGCCCATGACGGGGGCGGCCGATCCCGAGGTCTTCGTGGGCGGCCAGTTCCGGGCCGCCGGAGGCGGCGCGCATCAGGCGGTGACCTTCGACGCCAAGGCGATACCGAGCGGTAGCCGGGTCACGGTCGTGGAGAGCCCCGGCGCCGGCACGACCCGCGTCGAACTGCGCCTGGACGGCGTTCAGCCGAACCGCACGTTCGGCGCGCATGTCCACACCCAGCCGTGCGGCAGCACGCCCGAGGCGTCCGGGCCGCACTACCAGAACGTCAAGGACCCCCAGCAGCCGTCGACCGACCCCGCGTACGCCAACCCCCTCAACGAGGTGTGGCTCGACTTCACCACCGACGCGCGCGGCGGCGCCCATTCCTCGGCGACCGTGGCATGGCGCTTCCGCCCCGGCGAGGCACGCTCCGTCGTCATCCACGACCACGCCACCGACACCACCCCCGGCCACGCCGGAACGGCCGGAGCCCGGCTCGCCTGCGTGAACGTGCCCTTCAGCTGAGCCCTGGGCCCTGACCCTGCTCCGGGCGAGGCATCATAGAGACGCGCACTGCCTGGTGGACCGACCGCCGGGCAGTGCGTGCAGGATCTGTTCGGGCCGGGCGCTTCCGCGCGCGGCGGGCGGACGGGGCGGCCTCTCCGCCAAGCATCTTGCATTTATGCGCGAATCGCGCCCGTCGGCAATTCGGAATTCGCCTGAGCCGGACTCCAGAATTCCGCCGGCTGCACGTTCGGAACGGTAATCGGAGGGGCTCAACTTCACTTCTGTGAAAAGGATTGACCCTGCCCACGCGGCACTGCTACCACAAAGGGCATCGATTCTTCCGCAGATGAGGAGTGGCGATATGCTGCGCATCGATGTCAGCATTTTCTCCGGCCGTCCCGACCCGTCCTGGATCATCACCGACGAGAGTGTGGTGAGAAATCTGTTGTCGGATGTGGCCGATGCGGCGGAAGAGGCGGTGGGGATACCGGGAGCGGGGTACGACGGCCTGGGATACCGCGAAGTCGTGGTCTCCGCCGTCAGCGACGACGAGCCCTGGCCGGAGTCCGTACCCCGCAGTTTCTCCCTGGGCACCCTGGGCGCCCGCAACCCGGGCCGCTCGGCCGAGCTGGCCCGCCACGTCGTGGAGGGCATGACCCGCCACACGGACACGCGGCTGGCCGAGCACGAACAGACCCCGCTCGACGACGGGCTGCGCGAGCTGGTGCTCGGCGAGATCGACGCCTTCGCGGCCGAACCGCCGGCCTGGACCCGCTCCCCGGCGCTCCCCGCGCACCCGCTGCGAACGACCGCCCGGGAAATCGAACCGGCCGCCACCTGTTACATCGAATTCGGCCAGTTCAACCCCGGCTTCTGGAACACCCCACAAGTCCAGCCGCGCAACAACTGCTACAACTACGCGCGCAACATACGCACCGACACCTTCGCCCAGCCCGGCCGGGCGCACAGCGCCCAGACCGGGACCATGGCCTGCCCGAACGTCACCAACGCCGCCCTCGCCGACGGTTTCGTCCGCCGCTTCCAATGCCTGCCGGACAGCGAGAAACCCCGCTGGCTCACAGCGCTTGTCATCTGGCCGGGCTACGACTTCCACTGGTACCGGCTCCAGAGCGGCAATTTCTGGGGCCACAAGCCCGGCTCGACGCCGGCCCGGGACTACGACAACAGCGGCAACCGGATCACCAACCCGGAAACGTGCAACCGCGGAAATTACCGCGACTTCTGCGGCTACTTCTACGCCGGACGCTCGGTCGTCATCAGGTGACCGGGCCGGCCGTCGTCAGCCGAAGCCGAGCGGAGTAAAAAGAGACCGATGCTGGTGGAACTGGACCTCTTCAGCGGCCGCCCCGCCCCTCGCTGGCGCCTCGACCCCGGCGCCGCCGAGGAGTTCCGCACGCTCACGGCCGCCCTCCCACCGGCCGGCACGGCATCCCGGCCCCGGACGCCGGGGCTGGGCTACCGCGGCTTCATCGTCACGGACGGCGACAAGGTGACCCGCGTCTTCGCCGGCCACGTCACCGAGGGCACCACACCCCGGGCCGACCCGGACAGAACCCTGGAACACTGGCTCCTCTCCCGCCTCCCACCCCTCCACCACCTCCGCCCCATGGTGACCGCGGCCCTCGCCGAGAACGACCGGGACGGCTGACACCTGGGGCGGCTCGGCCCCGCCGGTGCGGTGCCGTCGCGGAGCCGGGGCGCTCCGGAGCGTGACGCCCAAAGAACACCCACCGGCCCCGGCGCGGCGGCATACTGACTGCCATGTCGACGCCACGAACGACGGAACTCCCCGACATCCCGCGCACCATCGGCGGGATCGCTGCCGCTCTCGAAACGCACTGGCAGGACAAGTTCTGGGACGACGTACGTCGTATCCACGACGGGATCTCGGCCCGCATGACCATCGACGACTGGTGGCGGCAGGCCGTCATCGACACCGCCGGCGAAGACACTGTCAGGCGCGCCACGCTTGAGGACGCCGCCGATCTGCATCTGATCGAGCTCGCCAAAGCCGACAGCGACGGCATCACCATGAGTCACGATGAGGCCATGGCCGTCTACGAGCAGACGCAGGTGTCGTGAGGTACACGCTGATCTGGGCCAACGACACCGCCCGCAAGCTGCGGGAACTGCGTCAGCGCGACGGGAATGCGGTCAAGCCGTTCCACGACGCCATCAACGGCCTCGTCCGCGACCCCCGCCCGTCGGCCGCTGTGCGCATGGGCGGGACGACCTCCTATCGACTGCACATCGGGAAGTACCGGGCCCTGTACGAAATCAGCGACAGCAAAGTGTCCGTGACGGTGCTGATGATCGGCAACACCCCGGTCCGATGATCCGGCAGTAGGCGCCTGTCACGGAATCGCTCACGCAAGGGAGCCCACATGAGCGCGCACCCGGTGGAACACGGTGACGAGCCGGTCATCGAACGTCCGGACAGAAGCATCTCCGCGCTCAGACAAGCCCTTGCCCGCGTGGCCCCGTCGAAGCTGCCGCTGATGGAGTCCGAACGGGACGAGGTGCTGGGCGGTGACGGTGGAGATCGAGCGTCACCCCGGGGTGGCCCGTCGGCTCCATGAAGCCGAGCGTGCCGTCCGGACGGCCACGGACGAGGAGACCATGCGCTCCGCCGCGCGTGAGGCGGCCGATATCAAGGCGGCCGCCCGTCGGGCGGTCGGCGAGTGAGCGACGGCTGGGCATCGACTCCCCGATGGCGCCAGGGCATGGAAAAGACCCTCTGACCCGCATTTCAGCTGGTCAGAGGGCCTTCCCTCAGTCGATCGACGGACGAGTCGGCCTGTACGCCGGGTTCTGTCTCCCGGTCCCCTCGCGGGGGCCGGGGAGGCGGCCATCCATCTAGGCCTGCCGTTGCCGACAGGCTCGTGCGGTCTACCCGCGGACTCGGGCGGGCAGCCCTCGATCGTCCGCGCAGGGTTGTCGCCGTGAAGCGACCGCCCCTCTTGACCTTGCTCCGGGTGGGGTTTACCTAGCCGTCCGAGTCACCTCGGACGCTGGTGGTCTCTTACACCACCGTTTCACCCTTACCGGGAATCCGAAGATCCCCGGCGGTCTGTTTTCTGTGGCACTGTCCCGCGGGTCACCCCGGGTGGGCGTTACCCACCACCCTGCCGTGTGGAGCCCGGACGTTCCTCGAAGGACCGGTGAAGGTCCCTCGCGGCCGCCCGGCCGGCTCGTCCGCCGTGACGACCATGTTACCGGCCGCTCACGCGGGGGCGAACCACACCTTCTCGCGTCCGGGGTTCGCCTGGATGACCCGGACCTGCAGGCGCTTGCCCAGCGGCAGCGCGGGCCCGTCGCCGTCGCCCTCGACGTGGCCGACGACGGCCGGGTCGTAGAGGTGGACGGTGCCGGCCGTCGGGCGGGCGTCGAGGACGTCCACGACGTAGGCGTCGAAGACCTCGCCGATCCGGTCGCGCAGCAGTGCCGCCTCGACGAGGTCCACGCACGCGCGTTCGGCCTCGGCCGCCCGGCGGGCGCCGCGCTCCATTTCGGCGGGGAGGGTGTCGAGGGCGGCCCGTACCCATTCGGGGGCGTCGAGTCCGGCGGACGCGGCCAGGCAGAGTTCGCTCGTGTAGCGGTCGACGAGGCGGCGCAGGGGGTGCGGTGCAGTGGGTGTAGGGGGCGGCGACGGCGGCGTGGCCGGGGTCGGGGGCAGGGGGTGGAGGGAGGGGCGTTCGCGGTCGAAGACGGTGTAGCCCGCGCCGCGCAGCAGGGTGGTGCATTCCTGCAGGAAGGCGGCTTGCTGGGTGTCCTTGGGGTTCAGGGCGCGGACGACGACGGCGTACGGCATGGTTTCGGGCCAGGTCACGCCGAGGGCCCGCGCCACGCGTCGCAGTCGGGCGACGGCGTTCTCGGGGGCGGCGGGGAGGGCGCGCAGGATGCCGTTGCCGGCGGCGAGCATCAGCTGGGCGGCGGCCATGCCGGTCATGAGGGAGATCTGGGCGTTCCAGGCCTCCGCCGGCAGGCGGGCGCGGTAGGAGAGCTCGTAGTGGCTGTCGTCGCGCCGGACGACCTCCTGTTCCGGCACGTTCAGGGAGATGCCGCCGCGGGTGCGCTCGAGTTCCTCGCGTCGCAGGCCGATGTCGCGCAGCAGGGACAGCGGCTCCTCCGCCGTGCCGGTGTCGAGGGCCCGCTGGACCGCGGCGTAGTCCAGCCGTGCCCGGCTGCGGACGATCGCGCGCCGTACGTCGGTGGCGACGACGTTGCCGTCGGTGTCGAGGTCGAGGCGCCAGAGCACGGCGGGCCGGTCGTGGTCGGGCAGGAGGCTGGCCGCGTCCTCGCCGAGTACGCGGGGGTGGAGGGGGATGCGGGTGTCGGGGTAGTAGAGGGTGACGACCCGGGCGTGGGTCTCCTGGTCCAGTGCGCCGCCGGGGGTGACGAAGGCGGCGATGTCGGCGATGGCGTAGTACACGCGGAAGCCGCCCGCCTCCCGCCGGGTCAGGTACATGGCCTGGTCCAGGTCCATCGCCCCCGGTGGGTCGATGGTGAACAGCGGTACGTCCGTCGCGTCGTAGGCGGGCATGCGGGGGCGTCGCGCGGCCCGCTTGGCCTCGGCGAGCACGGCGGGCGGGAAGGACCGGGGCGCGTGGGTCCGCTCGCGCAGCTCGCGCAGGGCGGACACCAGCGGGGCGTGTGCGGTGTCCGTCACGTGCAGGGGGCGCCGGGGCATGGCACCGAGCGTATGGGCGGTGCGGGCGCGCGGCACGGCGAGTGTGGCGGACGGCGTTAGGGTGCACGGAGGCCGGGCGTGCGCCGCTCCGGCCGTGATCGTGCGGCGGGACCGGTGAGCGGTGTCCGCGGGTGGTGAACCGGGTGGTGAGCCCGGTAGTGAAGGAGAACGACGTGCTCGTGCTGTTGCCGCCGTCCGAGGGGAAGGCCGCCGGTGGGACCGGGCCGGCCCTCGAGGCCGGGTCGCTGTCCCTGCGGGGGCTGGGCCCGGCGCGGGAGACGGTGCTGGCCGAGCTCGTGGAGCTGTGCTCAGGGGACGAGGACAAGGCTGCCGAGGTCCTGGGCCTGAGCCCGGGCCTGCGCGGCGAGATCGCGAAGAACGCCGGGCTGCGGACGGCGCCCACCCGCCCCGCCGGGGAGATCTACACCGGCGTCCTCTACGACGCACTGGACCTCGCCACCCTGACCCCGGCGGCGCGGGAGGCGGCGCGGCGGTCGCTGCTCGTCTTCTCCGGCCTGTGGGGTGCCGTGCGGGTCGACGACGCGATCCCCTCCTACCGCTGCTCGATGGGGGTCCGGCTGCCGGGTCTGGGGGCGCTCGGCGCGTACTGGCGCGGTCCCATGGCCGAGGCCCTGCCCGAGGCGGCGGGCGACGGACTGGTCCTGGACCTGCGGTCGGCGGCCTACGCCACGGCCTGGAAGCCGAAGGGCGAGCTCGCGGAGCGCACGGCGACCGTGCGGGTGCTGCAGTCGAGGATCGTGCAGGGCGTGGAGAAGCGGTCGGTCGTCAGCCACTTCAACAAGGCGACGAAGGGCCGGCTCGTGCGGGACCTGCTGAGCGCCGGGTACGAGCCCGCGTCGCCGGCCGAGCTCGCGGAGGCGCTGCGCGCGCTGGGCTATGCCGTCGAGGGGGACGCCGCCCCGGCGAAGGCCGGAAAGCCGTACGCCCTCGACGTCGTCGTCACCGAGCTCTGAGCGCTCCGCTGGGAGTGCGTTCGCGTTCGTCCGCGGGCCGGTGGGGGCAGGTCGCGCAGTTCCCCGCGCCCCTTACGGGGCGCGGGTACCGCACTGGGAACAGTCGCGGCGGAGAGCCGGTCACCCGTACGGGGGGATCGTGCGGCACGCCGCGCGGGGCCGGACCGGCGGCGGCCCGTGCCGTGGCCGTGGCCTGGACGAACACCGACCGGCGGTTCGCCGATCGGATGTGAACGCCGGTGACCGGCGGGGCGATAACGTGCTGCTCGCCATGAACGATTTCGTTGACGAAGCACGCTCGCGAGTCGCACATCTGCTCCGGATGGCCAATACGACCGACGGCCGGATCAGGGCACAGATCATCGAGTACGCCGACACCACGCCCGAGCCGCCGGTCATAAGCCGGGGGGCCGGGATCGTCACCAGCGGCTGCCGGCGCTGCCTGCGCACGGCGTGGCGCCAGCACGACTCCGAGGGCCCGCTGTGGGTGTGCGGCACGTGCGGGCATGTGGAGCCGATCGTGGTGCGGTGCCCGCACTGCGACATCGACATGACGCCGCCGCGCATCGGCGACCCGGACCGCTGGGAGTGCCCCGGCTGCGAGTGGGTCGCCTCCACCACCGACCGCTGACGTTCACCGACCGCTGACGCTCGCGAGCAGCACGTACGTACGCCGAGGGCCCCCGTCGTGGACGACGGGGGCCCCTCGAACGTCCGCCCGGGCAGGCCGGGCGGCGGGTGCTAGCGCAGGTGGGACGTGTCGTTCAGCAGCCGCACCGAGGCGTTGCCGTCCGCGTAGTAGGCCACCGCCGACAGCGACGCCGCCGACAGCTCCATGCGGAACAGCGACTCCGGCGGCGCGCCCAGCGCGAGCCGGACCAGCGTCTTGACCGGGGTCACATGCGTGACCAGCAGCACCGTGCGGCCCGCGTACCGGGTCAGCAGCCGGTCGCGGGCGACGGCCATGCGCCGTGCCACGGTCGCGAAGCTCTCGCCGCCGCCGGTGGGCGCGGCCTTGGAGGAGGCCAGCCAGGCGTCCAGGTCGGCGGGGTGACGCTCCTTGACCTCGGCGAAGGTCAGGCCTTCCCAGGCGCCGAAGTCGGCCTCGCGCAGGCCCTCGTCGACGCGGACCTCGAGGCCGAGGGCCTTGGCCACGGCCTCGGCGGTCTGCCGGGTGCGGCGCATGGGCGAGCTGACGATCGCCTGGATGGTGCCGCGCGCGGCCAGTGCCGCCGCGACGGCCTCGGCCTGGCGACGGCCGGCCTCCGACAGCTCGGGGTCCGTGCCCCCGCTGCCAGAGAAACGCTTCTGCGGCGTCAGCGCGGTCTCGCCGTGGCGCAGCAGGACGAAGGTCGTGGGCGCGCCGAGGTCGGCCGCGGCTCCCCAGCCGACGGGAACGGCCTTCGGCTCCTCCAGCGGCTCGGCGGCCGGGACGGCGGCCTGCGCCGCGACGGCGAGGCCCGCGGCCGAGCCGCCCGGCTCCCACTGCCGGCCCGCCTTGCCGGCGTCCATCGCCTCGTTGGCCAGCCGGTCCGCGTGCTTGTTCTTCTCGCGCGGGATCCACTCGTACGAGACCTGGTCGGCCGGGTAGACGCGCTGGGCCCGTGCGGCCAGCGGCTTCATGTCCGGGTGCTTGATCTTCCAGCGTCCGGACATCTGCTCGACGACGAGCTTGGAGTCCATGCGGACCTGGACGACGGCGTCCGGGTCGAGGGCCTTGGCGGCCTCGAGCCCGGCGATGAGGCCCTTGTACTCGGCGACGTTGTTGGTGGCCGTGCCGATGAAGGCGGCCGCCTCGGCCAGCGCCTCGCCCGTCGCGGCGTCGAGGACCACCGCGCCGTAGCCGGCGGGCCCCGGGTTGCCCCGGGAGCCGCCGTCCGCCTCGACGATGAAGCGATTCGCCATCGCTGTCTAGAGGCCCGACTCGGGCGTACGGACCAGGATGCGGCGGCAGTTCTCGCAGCGCACCACGGTGTCCGCGGCGGCCGCGCGCACCTCGTTCAGCTCGGTGATGTTCAGCTCCAGGCGGCAGCCCTCGCAGCGGCGCTGGTAGAGGCGGGCGGCGCCGACGCCGCCGGACTGGGTGCGCAGCTTGTCGTAGAGCTTGATGAGGTCGGCCGGGATGGAGGCGGCGACGATCTCGCGCTCCTTGGTGACGCCGGCGATCTCGGCGTCGATCTCGGCGGTGGCGGCGTCGCGGCGCGTGACGGCGTCGTCGACCTTGGCCTGCACGGAGGAGACGCGGCCGGTCAGCTCGGTCACGCGCTCCTGGGCGGCCTCGCGGCGCTCCATGACCTCGAGGACGACGTCCTCCAGGTCGCCCTGGCGCTTGGCGAGGGAGGCGACCTCGTGCTGGAGGTTCTCCAGGTCCTTGGGGGACATGCCGGCGCCGGAGTCCAGGCGCTGCTGGTCGCGGGCGGCGCGCTGGCGGACCTGGTCGACGTCCTGCTCGGCCTTGGTCTGCTCGCGGGCGCAGTCGCTCTCCTCGGTCTGCGCGGCGACGAGCAGGTCGCGGTGCTGGGTGAGGTCGCCCTCGAGGGAGGTGATCTCGGCGTGCTCGGGCAGGCTCTTCCGCTTGTGGGCGAGCTGCGTCAGGCGGACGTCGAGGGCCTGGAGATCGAGAAGACGGATCTGGTCGGCGGGCGCGGCGTTCAGTGGAGGCTCCTGATTAGTGGTGGTTGGGGGCGGACGACGCCGCGTGGGCGGTCCAGGGGTCGGTGACCGTGCGCGAGACGTGGGTGCGCAGGCCCCAGCCGTGGCGGTCGGAAATCTCGTCGAGCTGGGCGGCGGCCTGCTCGGTCCAGGGCCACTCGGTGGCCCAGTGGGCGGCGTCGACCAGCGCGAGCGGGCTGTGCGCCCGCGCCTCGGAGGCGGGGTGGTGGCGCAGGTCGGCGGTGACGTAGGCGTCGACGCCGGCGGCGCGCACCTGGTCGAAGAGGGAGTCGCCGGAGCCGCCGCAGACGGCGACCGTGCGGATGGTGCGCTCGGGGTCGCCGGCGACGCGGATGCCCTGGGCGGTGGCGGGCAGCCGCTTGGCGGCGCGCTCGGCGAACTCGCCCAGGCTCATGGGCGGGTCGAGTTCGCACAGCCGGCCCAGGCCGCGGCGGCCGGAGGGGTCGGCCGGGTCGGGCACGAGGGGGCCGGTGACGCGCAGGTCGAGGGCGCCGGCGAGGGCGTCGGAGACGCCGGGGTCGGCGCTGTCGGCGTTGGTGTGCGCGACGTGCAGGGCGATGTCGTTCTTGATGAGGGTGTGCACGGCGCGGCCCTTGAAGGTGCCGGCCGAGACCGTCGTCGTCCCGCGCAGGTAGAGGGGGTGATGGGTGACGAGCAGGTCGGCGCCGAGCTGTACGGCCTCGTCGACGACTTCCTGCACGGGGTCGACGGCGAACAGGACCCGGCCGATCTCGGCCTCGGGTTCGCCGCAGACCGTACCGACGGCGTCCCACTGCTCGGCCCGCTCCGGGGGCCAGAGGGCTTCGAGGGCGGCGATGACTTCAGACAGTACGGGCACGGAGGAAAGGCTACCTTCCTCCGTGCCCGCCGTTCGCTGACGCTTGCTGCCCTACTTCAGGGGTTTGCTTCCGGGACGTCCGCCGGTCGCTTCGCGCGTGTCACTTCACCAGGAAGCCGCGGAGGTCGTCCAGGACGCTGTTGGCGGCCGTGACGCCGAGGCCGAGGTACCAGGTCTCGTCCTTGACGGGCTTGGCGTGGCCGTCCTTGACCGCCTGGAGGTTCTTCCACAGCGGGTTGTCCTCGGCGGCGTTCCGCTTGGTCTTGTCCGGGTCGCCGTAGACGCCGGTGAAGATCCAGTCGCCGTCGGCCTTGTCGATGTTCTCCGGGCTGATCTCGACGGCGAGCTTGTCGGCCTGCTGGATCTTCGGGCGGGGCAGGCCGGCGTCCTCGAGGATGGTGCCGATGAAGGACTGCCGGGCGTACAGGCGTGTGAACTGCGGCAGGTAGCGCACCATGCTGATGGTGGGCTTCTTCGCGCCGAGGTCGGCGCCGAGCTTCCTCGCCTTGGTCTCGTAGGCCTCGAGCTGCTTCTTGGCCTCGGCGGTCTTGTCCAGAGCGGCGGCGTTGAGGAGGTAGTTCTCCTTCCACGTGAAGCCGGGGCGGATGGAGAAGACGGTCGGGGCGATCTTGGAGAGGTCCTTGTAGTTCTTCTCCGCGCGCAGCTTGCTGCCCAGGATCAGGTCGGGCTTGAGCTCGTTGACGGCCTCGAGGTTGAGGTTGTTGATGGTGCCGACGCTCTTGGGCTCGCCGACGTCCTTCTTGAGGTACTCGGGGATGTCCTGGCTGCCCTCGCTGGGGGCCCAGCCGACGGGCTTGATGCCGAGGGAGACGACGTTGTCGAGCTCGCCGACGTCGAGGACGACGACGCGCTTGGGCGCTGCCTTGATCTCCGTCCTGCCGAGCGCGTGGGTGATGGTGCGCGGGAACTGGCCCGGCTTGGCGTCGGTGCCCAGCTTCGCGGTCGCCTCGGCCGCCTTGCCGAAGTCCTTGCCGCCCTGCGCCACGGACTTCGACCCCGCGCCGCCGTCCTTGCCGGCCGTGTCGTCCGCGTCGCCGGACGAGCCGCACGCCGTGAGAGCGAGCGCGGCGGCCAGGGACAGGGCTGCGGCGGCGGTGCCGCGGCGGCGGAGGGTCATCGGGACTCCTGGGAGTGGTGCAGAGGTGGGGTGGTGGTCAAGGCGACGTCAAGAGCGCCGGTCAGCCACATCTCGCGCTACTTAGGTTCGCCTTGCCTTAGTCGCACTTTAAACATGCCGTCCTCGCGCAGCACAACCGCCCCCTGCACGCGCACCGAACCGGAAAACCGCCACCCGTACGCGTGAAGCAGCGGGCGTCGGAGGGTTGAGCCGCAGGCGCGATAACTACGTTCAGTGCCGGAGGTGACGTTTCTCATGACGGTCTGTGCTCCCCATGACACCCAGAGCGCCCCGCAAAGCACTTCCCGGGGCGCGTCGCCGGTGGACATGAGACGTACGGCGTTCACGGTCACTGTCGACGGCTCGTACGCCGCCTGGCTGGCCCTCGGCCACGGCACCGACGGCTGGTTCCCCGAGCGCTGGACGCTCGACGGCCCCGAGCCCTACGCCGTGTCGCTGCCCGGCGGCCAGCCCGAGGAGCCGGACAGCGAGGTCCTGCCGCTGTCCGACGGCCGGGTGCTGATCCGCCGCCGGGTGGCCGAGCGGTACGCCCTCTCCCTGCTCTATCCCGCCGGCCCCGGCACGGGCGAGCTGCCGCTGGGCGCCATCGAGTGCCCGTATCTCTCCCTCCTGCCGCCCGCCCCCGACGGCACGTCGGCGTACGCGCTCGTGCACGGCGAGGAGCAGACCACGCTCTGGCGCGTCCACGGCGGGGTGAGCGGGCCGGAGCTGCTGGCGACGGTGCCAGGGCACTGCGAGGGCGGGGCGTGGCTGGATCGGTCCGGCCGGCTGCTGGCGCTCGACCGGGAGCTGGAGGGCCTGACCAAGGCCGTCGTCGTCGACCTGGGCCGGGGCGGGGAGACCAGCCCGCTGCTGCAGATCACCGAGAAGAGCAACGACCGGCTGCTGCTGGCCGAGCCGGACAGCGGCCTGCTGGTCGTACGGTCCGACGCGCCCGGCGTCGACCGGCTGGGGTGGGGCGTGCTCGGCTCGGCCCGGCCGGTGCGCTTCCCGGAGTGCCTGCTACCGCCGGACGCCTCGCTGACGCCGTTCGCCGCGCAGCCGGGCCAGGGGCTGTCACCGGAGGGCTGCTCGGTGGCGTTCCGGGTCGACCGGGCCGCGGGCAGCTGGGTGGGGGTGTGGCGGCCGGGAAGGAAGCGGCTGCAGCAGTTCCCGGGGCCGGCGGGGTGGCTGGCGGGCGCGGGGCTGTGGACGGCGGACGGCGAGCTGCGGCTGCCGTTCGTCACGCCCGGCGTCCCCTGCGGTCTGGCCCGGCTGCGACTGTCGGAGGACGGCACCCCGGTGATGCCGGGCGAGGCCGGGGAGGACGCCGCGTGCGAGGACGCCGCGGACCCGGAGGAGGGCGAGCCGGCGGCCGTGCCGGCGCCCCGGCCGGTGCCGTTGCAGCAGGCGCCCTGCGCCCGTACGTCATAACGGGGGACATGGCGGACACGCGATCGGGCGCGGGTGGCTCGTTGATCAAGGTCCCGTTAGACTCGGCCGGGGGTCGCGCAGCGGTACCGGACGGGCACCCGGGTGAACCGAGGTGAGCGGAACGGTCGCGCGTGGCAAGCGTGTTGACGTCTGGTGATGTCTGTGACGCCATGCGCCACTGCCGTGGCCCCGACGCGCAGAGCACGCATCCCCATCCCACGGAGTGACTTTCCCCATGCCCGATGCCCGAACCGACACGACCGAGGCGCGTCCCCTTGAGGCGTCCGCCCAGGCCGCATCCGCCGGCGCCGGCAGGCACCGCGGTCCGGCCGCCCCGGACGAGAACCGCGCCCCCGCCCACGGCAAGCACCGCCGCGCCGACGCGAACTGACCGCAGCACCTCACACTCCGGACGGGCTCCTTCAGGGGCCCGTCCGGCGTTTGAGCCCCAGCACCTCCGGCGCCGCGAAGCCCTCGTCCCGACACCCCAGGTGATAAGGGGTCAGGACGGCCGCCAGTTCCTCCACGCCGAAGCGCTCCTCCTTCGCCTCGAAGCACGCCGCCACCGTCGGCCGCCCGATGACGGCCACCATCCCGCCGTGCGCGACGAAGACCTGGCCGGTCACCTCCCCCGCCGCCGGCGACGCCAGATAGGCCACCAGAGGGGAGACGTGCTCGGGGGCGAGCGGGTCTTCCCCGCCGCCGGCGGGGACGGCGGCGAAGACGTCCTCGGTCATCCGCGTCCGCGCCCGCGGGCAGATCGCGTTCACCGTCACCCCGTATCTGCGCAGCGCGTGCGCCGTGGAGGTGGTGAGGCCGACGATGCCGCCCTTGGCCGCCGCGTAGTTCGGCTGTCCGGCCGAGCCCGCCAGGAACGCCTCCGAGGAGGTGTTGACGATCCGTCCGTACACCGGGGCTCCCCCGGCGGCCTTGGAGCGCTCCCGCCAGTGCGCCGCGGCGAAACGCGTGGTGTTGAAGTGGCCCTTGAGGTGCACACGGATGACCGCGTCCCATTCGTCCTCGGCCATGGAGAACACCATGCGGTCGCGCAGGATGCCGGCGTTGTTGACCAGGACGTCGAGGGAGCCGTACGTGTCGACGGCCGTACGGACCAGGGCGCGGGCCTGCTCGAAGTCGGCGACGTCGCCGACGTGGGCGGTGGCCCGGCCGCCCGCCGCCCGGATCTCCTCGACGACCGCCTCGGCGGGGGCGGGCGAGGCCTCGCCCGAACCGTCGCGGCCGGGCCGGCCGTGGTCGTTGACGACGACGGCGGCGCCCAGACGGGCGAGCTCGAGGGCCTCGGCCCTCCCCAGGCCCCGCCCGGCCCCGGTGACGACGGCGGTCCTGCCGCGCAGGGAGACGGGGCTCTCCCCCGGGGGCGGCGTCGGGGGCGGCGTCACATCGTCACCCAGGTGCGCAGCGCCTCGCCCGTGCGCATCTGCTCGATGGCGTCGTTGATGCGGGCGAGCGGGACGCGGTGGGTGATCAGGCCCTCGAGGTCGACGCGGCCGGCCCGCCACAGGGCGATGGCGCGTTCGTAGGAGCGCAGGACGTCGCCGCCGCCGTAGAGGGACGGCAGGATCTTCTTCTCGTCGAAGAACAGCTCGAACATGTTGAGGCTCAGGTGGTCGTCCAGGGCGCCCGCGCCCACGATGCACAGGGTGCCGCCGCGGCGGGTGGCCTCGTAGGCGGTGCGGGCGGTGACGGACTTTCCGACGACCTCGAAGACGTAGTCGAAGCCCTCCCGGCCGGTGACCTTGAGTCTGGCGTCGGCCAGCGCCTCCGGGGCGACGGCCTCGGTCGCCCCGAAGCGCAGGGCGGCCTCGCGGCGCGCCTCCACGGGGTCGACGGCGACGATCTGCGCGGCGCCGCAGACGCGGGCGCCCTGGATGACGGAGACGCCGACGCCGCCGCAGCCGATGACCGCGACCGTGGAACCGGGCGCCACCCGCGCGGTGTTGAGGGCGGCGCCGAGGCCGGTGGTGACGCCGCAGCCGATGAGGGCGGCGACCTCGTAGGGCACGTCGTCGGGGATCGGCACGGCGCAGTTGGCGTCGACGACGATCTCCTCGGCGAAGGTGCCGGTGCCGGCGAAGCCGTAGAGGTCGGTGGTGCGGCGCCGGAAGTTGGGGACGCCGGAGTTGCGGAGCGAGGCGAGGCAGAGCTGGCCCTGGCCGCGCCGGCAGGAGGCGCAGCTTCCGCAGGGCGGCAGCCAGCAGACGAGGACGCGGTCGCCCTGTTTGAGGCCGGTGGACTCGGTGACGCCCGGGCCGGCCTCGGTGACGACGCCCGCGCCCTCGTGGCCGGGGACGAAGGGGGCGTTCTGCGGGAGGACGCCGGACATCGCGGACAGGTCGGAGTGGCACAGTCCGGCGGCCCGTACGCGGATTCTGACCTTGCCGGGGCCGAAGCCGACGGCTTCGACGTCGTCGAAGACGTCGAGCGCCTCCTGCCCGGTCCTGTGCTGTACGGCTGCGCGCATGACGGAGCTCCCTTCGCGGGGTCCTGGGACGGTTACGCGTACTCGACGACCGTGTCGGTCAGCACCGGCGCGTCCTCGCGCTCGACGGCGGTGGCGGTCAGCTGGATCCGGCCGGGCCCGGGGGTGTCGCGCCACATCCGCACCCGCAGGGTCTCGCCGGGATACACGACGCCGGCGAAGCGGGTGGAGTACGCGCGCACGCGGGCGACGTCCCCGTCGAGGACGGTGTCGACGACCGCCTTGAGGGCGATGCCGTAGGAGCACAGGCCGTGCAGGATCGGCTTGTCGAAGCCGGCGCGCCGGGCGAAGTCGGGGTCGGCGTGCAGGGGGTTCCAGTCGCCGGAGAGGCGGTAGAGCAGGGCCTGGTCCTCGCGCAGGGGGCGGTCGGCGGTGACGTCGGGCGGTGTGGTGGGGGTCGCCGTCCGCTCCTGCCCGCCCGAGGGGCCGCGCTCGCCGCCGAAGCCGCCCTCGCCCTTGACGAAGATCTGGCTGACGCACGTCCACAGCGGCCCGTCGGGGTCGGCGACGTCGGCGCGCAGCACGATGACGGCGGCCTTGCCCTTGTCGTAGACGGCGGCGACGCGCGAGGTCTGGGTGGCGTCGGTGGCGCGGACGGGCAGGGGGCGGTGGACGGTGACGGACTGTCCGCCGTGCAGCACGGCGGCGAGGTCGACGTCGATGCCGGGCGCCGTCAGGCCGCCGGCCAGGGCCATCCCGCCACCGGCGACGGTGGCGAAGGACGGCAGCACATGGAGCCGGCTCTCCAGGGTGTAGCGCAGTTCGCCGGGGTCGGTGGCGGGGGTGCCGGCGCCGACGCCGAGGTGGTAGAGCAGGACGTCCTTGTGGTCCCAGGCGAGGGGGACGGTCCGCGGCGCGGCGGCGACGGCCCGGGCGGGGTCGATGGGCATGGAGGGGTGTGCTCCTGTCTGACCGGCGACTAGAACGCGTTCTACGGCCCCGTGTATAGCCGATCTCCGATGACGGGGGAAGACAAATGTCATGGATGGCCAGGGACAATCGCTTCTGACCACGCCCCGTTCGGCTTCCTAGGATTTCCTGCATGGGAAAGAAGCAGGGGCGGGGAACCGCCGAGGACGACGTCGCACGCTACAGACCACCGGGCAAGTACGCCTTCGCGCCCTGGCTGTTCATGATCACCGGCGATGTGCAGGACCTCGTGTGCGGCGAGCTGCCGCTGCCATGGCTCGGTGGGGCCGGGGTCGTCGCGTTCGCCGGCCTCTACATCGCCACGGTCTGGCTCGGCCTGGACCGCGACCGTCTCGCGACGCGCACGCCCCGTCTGCTCCTGCTCGGCCTCACCGTCGTCACCTACGCCCTGACCATCGGCTACGGCGGCGACTGGCTGCTGTGCTTCCCCATCCTCTCGCTCGCCGCCGGCGTCGTCCTGCGCGGCGAACGCCTGCGCGACCAACGTCTGCTCGGCTTCGCCGTGCTCGGCTTCGCCGGGTCGTCCGGGGTCATCGCCGGCTTCCACGGCAGCTGGGAGGACTCGATGGGCACCGGCTACGGGACCATCCTGTCCGGCCTCGTGACCGCGGCCGTCCTGCGGCTCTCCGAGACGGTCACCGAACTGCGCGCCACCCGCGAGGAGCTGGCGCGGGCGGCCGTCGAGCGCGAGCGGCTCCGCTTCTCCCGCGACCTGCACGACCTGCTCGGCCACACCATGTCGGTGATCGTGGTGAAGGCGGAGGCGGTGCGCCGGCTCGCGCCGCGCGACCTGGACGCGGCGCTGGGCCAGGCCGCCGACATCGAGGCGGTGGGCCGGCAGGCGCTGACCGAGATACGCGAGGCGGTGACCGGCTACCGGGCCGGGGGCCTGACGACCGAGCTGGAGAGCGCCCGTTCGGTGCTCGACGCGTCCGGCGTCACCGTGGACATCCGCCAGTCGGGGCCCGTACTGCCGCCGCAGACGGCGACGCTGCTGGGGTGGGTGGTGCGCGAGGGGGTCACCAACGTCGTACGGCACAGCGGGGCGGCGCGGTGCGTGATCGAGGTGCGGGGCGAGACGGACCGCGTCCATCTGGAGATCACCGACGACGGCCGCGGCGTAGGGTCGGCACCGGAAACGGCCGGTGCGGGGGGCAACGGCCTCAAGGGCCTGACGGAGCGTCTGGCCGCCGCGGGCGGCTCCCTGACCTCCGGCCCGGACGGACGGCGCGGGTTCCGGCTCGTGGCGGAGCTTCCGGTGGACGACAACGACGAGGAGGGGCGAGCCGCGTGCACAGCGAACTGACCAGGGTGTTGCTGGCCGAGGACCAGGGGATGATGCGGGGCGCGCTGGCACTGCTGCTCGGCCTGGAGGAGGACCTGGAGATCGTCGCCCAGGTGGGCGACGGCGACGAGATCCTGCCCAAGGCCCTCGAGGTCCGCCCGGACGTCGCCCTCCTCGACATCGAACTCCCCGGCCGCAGCGGCCTCGACGCCGCCGCCGACCTGCGCTCGCGGCTGCCCGGCTGCCGCGTCCTGATCCTCACCACCTTCGGCCGCCCCGGCTATCTGCGCCGCGCGATGGAGGCGGGCGCCTCCGGCTTCCTGGTCAAGGACGGCCCGGTGGAGGACCTGGCGGCCGCGATCCGCCGCGTCCTGGCCGGCGAACGCGTCATCGACCCGGCCCTGGCGGCCGCCGCCCTGAGCGCCGGCCCCAACCCGCTGACCCAGCGCGAGCGCGACGTCCTCGCCGCGGCGGTGGACGGCGCGACCGTCGCCGACATCGCGGCGAAGGTCCACCTCTCCCCCGCGACGGTGCGCAACTACCTGTCGGCGGCCATCGGCAAGACCTGCACCCGCAACCGCATGGAGGCGGTGCGCGCGGCACGGCAGAACGGCTGGCTGTAGGGCGTGCCCGACGGGCCGGTGCGGCTCGGGGCGGCCCCGGCCGCCCCGCCCACGGCCCGCCGGAGCGCGTACGGCAGCATGTGTCCTTGCCAAGCCACAGCCGACGCACGTGCAGGACGGGGACGACCATGGCGCCCAAGCCCGAGATACTCGCCGCCTTCGAGGCGGCGAAGGGGTTCATGCCGCTGGACGAGGGCCTGGCCCTCCACGCCGCCGCCGAGGAGGCGGGGCGGCTGGGGCTGCCGCTGCTGGAGGTGGGCACGTACTGCGGGCGTTCGACGATCCTGCTCGCCGACGCCGCCCGCGCGGCCGGGACCGTGGCCGTGACCGTCGACCACCACCGCGGCAGCGAGGAGCAGCAGCCGGGGTGGGAGTACCACGACCCGTCGGTCGTGGACGACGCGCCGGGCGTGGGTCGGATGGACACGCTGCCGACGTTCCGCCGGACGCTGTACCGGGCGGGGCTGGAGGAGCACGTCATCGCCATGGTCGGGCGCTCCCCGCAGGCCGCCTCGGTGTGGCGGGCGCCGCTGGGGCTGGTGTTCATCGACGGCGGGCACACCGACGAGCACGCCACCTCCGACTACGAGGGGTGGGCGCCGCACGTGGCGCCGGACGGGCTGCTGGTCGTCCACGACGTCTTCCCCGACCCCGCCGACGGCGGCCAGGCCCCCTACCGCGTGTATCTGCGGGCGCTCGCGTCCGGGGCGTTCACGGAGGTCTCGGTGACGCACTCGCTGCGCGTACTGCGGCGTACGGGTCTCGGGATCTGAGCGGCGACGCTAGGCTCGCCCGCGTGTCCCACGGCAGCAGTACCCCTATGTCCCGGCGTCTCGCGGCCGGAGCGGCGACGCTGCTCCTGGCCGCCGGCCTGGCGGGCTGCTCGGACGGCGGCGCGCAGGAGCGGGCCGCCGGCAAGGGCGTTCCGGCGGCCGGCGCGTCCTCGGCCGGCGCCGCGGACCGTACGCGGCGACCGGAGCCGGAGCAGGCGTCGCAGTCGCCGTCCGCCGCCGCGTCCGCGTCCGCCTCGCCCATGCCCTCGGCCGAGGCGGCGGACTCCTCCGCCGCCGACGGCCCGCTCAAGGGCAAGGTGGTCGTCGTCGACCCCGGCCACAACTCCCGTAACAACGAGCACACCGCCGAGATCAACCGTCAGGTCGACATCGGCACCGGCCACAAGGAGTGCGACACCACCGGCACCGAGACCAACTCCGGTTACACGGAGGCGGCCTTCAGCCTCGACCTCGCGCACCGGCTCCGCAAGATCCTTCAGGAGCGCGGCGCCAAGGTCGTGCTGACGCACGACGGCGACCGGCCGTTCGGGCCGTGCGTGACCGAGCGGGCGGACATCGGCAACAAGGCGCACGGCGACGCGGCCATCTCCCTCCACGCGGACGGCGCGGCTCCCGGCCAGCGCGGATTCCATGTGATCCTGCCCGCATCCGTGCACGGCGGCGCGGCGGACACCTCGTCCATCGTCGGCCCGTCGAAGGAGTTGGGGGCGCGGGTCGCGGGGAAGTTCGTCCAGTCAACCGGAAGTGCGCCCTCCAATTACATCGGCGAGGGCAGCGGCCTGGACACGCGCGGTGATCTGGGCGGCCTCAATCTCTCGACGATTCCCAAGGTTTTCATCGAATGCGGCAATATGCGCGACGCGCAGGACGCCGCGCAGCTCACCGACGAGACATGGCGCGAAAAGGCGGCGCAAGGTATCGCGAACGGCATTACGGACTTCCTGCACGGGTAAGTACCGGCAGGCCACGGCCGATGTCACGAGGGTGATACGAAGAAGACGCCCAGGGCGGCCAGGCGATAGGTTCGCCGTACGATGGGTGGCCGCCACCCCCGCGCCCGCGCGCCCCGGCATCTCACGTCCGGCGACAGCGACGATTACTGACAGCACTGACAAAGGATTTTAGGTGAACATCCGCTCCCTCACTCGAGGCGACGGCGGGGTGATCGGAGCAGCGGTGTTGCTGTTCATCGCCTCGTTCCTCAGCTTCCGCTCGTACGACTGCGGGCAGAACTCGATCGGCTGCCCCAAGGAGCCGATCGGCTGGAAGCCTGAACTCTTCCCCGTACTGCCGTCGATCTTCCTCGCCGGGATCGTCGCCGCCGCGCTGATCGTCGCCGCGCGCTTCCAGCCCGAGGGGCGCAAGGTCCTCGGCCTCGGCCTCGACGCGTGGGGCACCGTCCTCGCCGTGTCGGCCGCGTGGTCCTCGCTGTGGACGATCTTCGGCGGCCCGGACGTCGACGCCGTCTCCCCGGGCGTCGGCCAGATCCTGGCGCTGATCGCCAACCTGGTGCTGGCCGCGGTCGCCGTGCTCACCCCGCGCACCCCGCGCTCAAGGCCCCGCTGATGGCCGCCCCGCAGGCCCCGTCCCCGTACGGCGCCCCGCAGCAGCAGGGCTACGGCTACCCCGGCCAGGCCGGCATGCAGCAGCCCGCCGCCCCGTCCCCGTACGGCGCGCAGCCGGCCCCCAGCCGTACGGCGCCCAGCCGGGCCAGCCCGGCCCGACGCAGGTCCAGCCGCAGGTGGACGGCGGCGCCCCCGCCCCGCAGCCGGAGGCCTCGGCCCAGCCCGCGGCCGGCGGCGACTTCACGCCGTTCTGGTTCGCGGTGCCGGTGAACCGTCCCCTCTACGCCGAGGACGGCTCCCCCACCCCGATCGCCGAGCTCGCGCCCGGCACGTGGTACCTGGCGGTGGACCAGCGCGGTCCGGCGCTCATCGCGCAGACGCAGGACGGCCGCCGCGGCGTCCTGCAGGACACCACGGGCATCCAGCGCGGCTGAGCGACGCCCCGCTTCCCGTACGGCGGCCCGCCGGGTTCATCCCGGCGGGCCGCCGTCGTGTCACCGGTCCCCTCGCCCTCCTGCCCTCTTGCCGGGCCGGCGAGCGCGGGCCTACGGTCCCTCCATCTGACGCACAGTCAGCTATGGGGAGGTCCGCCATGCGGCTCGGTCTCGCGCTCGGCTACTGGGGCCGCCGGCCCGACGCCCGCCACCTGGACCTCGCCCGGGAGGCCGAACGGCTCGGCTACCACTCCGTGTGGACCTCCGAGTCCTGGGGCTCCGACGCCTTCACCCCCCTGGCGTGGATCGCCGCCCACACCGGCCGCATCGCGCTCGGCACGGCGGTGGCCCAGATGGCGGCCCGCTCGCCCACCGCCACGGCCATGCACGCCCTCACCCTCGACCACCTCTCCGGCGGCCGGTTGCTGCTCGGGCTCGGCCTGTCGGGCCCGCAGGTCGTGGAGGGCTGGTACGGACGCCCGTTCCCGCAGAGCCCGCTGACGGCGACCCGGGAGTACGTGGACATCGTCCGCCAGGTGCTGCGACGCGAGGCGCCCGTGACCCTCGACGGCCGCTTCCACCCGCTGCCCTACGACGGACCCGGCGCGAGCGGGCTCGGCAAGCCGCTGCGGTCGATCACCCACCCCCTGCGCCCCGACCTGCCCGTGCTGCTCGGCGCCGAGGGCCCCCGCAACGTCGCCCAGACCGCGCGCATCGCGGACGGCTGGCTGCCGCTGTACTGGTCGCCGACGCGCACGGACCTGTACGAGCGGGCGCTGGAGGGCACGCCCGAGGGCTTCATGGTGGCCCCCATGGTCCAGGCCCGCCTGTGCGCGGACCCGGCCGAGGGCCTGCGGCCGGTGAAGACGATGCTCGCCCTCTACATCGGCGGCATGGGCCACGCCGCCCGCAACTTCCACGCCGACCTGATGGGGCGCATGGGGTACGAGAGCCAGGCGCGCCGCGTCCAGGAGCTCTTCCTGGCCGGACGCCGGGACGAGGCCGTCGAGGCCGTGCCGGACGCCTTCGCCGACGAGATCTCCCTCGTCGGCCCGCGCGAACGCCTCGCCGAGCGCCTCGAGATGTGGCGCGCGGGCCCGGTCACCGATCTCCTCGTCACGGCGCCGGACCCCGCCACCCTGCGCGTGCTGGCCGAGCTCAACGCGTAGGGCGTAGGCCGTGAACGGCCGTCAGAAGGAGGCCTTCTCCAGCCACGCGTCGAGGGCCTCGCGGTCGCCGAGGACCTCGACGCCGGGGCCGTCCGCCGGCAGGCGGCGGTAGACGACCCGCAGGACGTCGCTCATCGTGCCGCGCACGGCGACGGCGGCCTTCTCGTGCGCCCGGCGCCAGGTGAGGGGGGCGGTGGTGGAGTCGATGAGCCACTCGGCGTTCAGGCCGGCGTCCGTGTCCGTGGCGTGCAGGTGCAGCGTGCGGCCGGGGGCCGCCATCTCGACCAGCTCCGGCTTGAACGCGAGGGCCTGGGGGGTGCTGATGATCTCGAGCCACTCGTCGAGGCAGTCGGCGGCGACCTCCGCGTCGAGCGTGTAGTCGGCGCCGACGGCCGCGAAGGCGTCGGCCCGGTGCATCGCCGTCTCGTGCGTCATCCGGCGCGCCCAGAACGCGGTGTTCTGCTCGCGTCCGAAGGTCCACACATGGACGTCCGGCCCGGCCTCGGCCAGGGCCTCCGCCACCATCCGCGCGCCCTCGGCGAGCCAGGCGTCGAGCGTGTCGGCGTCCCAGGACCCGTCGCCCTCGGTTCCGGGGACGTCGTTCGGCACGGTGAACTCGGTGACGCGGTTGCGCACGATCTCCGCGACGCCGCGGTGGGCGCCGGACAGGTGCAGCGCGAGCTGGGTGAGCGTCCAGTCGGGGCAGGTCGGGACGGTCGCGGAGAGGTCCGCGCCGCGCAGCGCGGCGCGCACCAGGTCGTTCTGGACGATGATCTCTCGGCAGTAACGCTCGTGGCTCAGAAGGGTCATGACGTCACCTTAGATTTACGGCCGCCGGGGCGGCGGGTGATTTACGCCCCACCGCCCCGCGGCCCGTGCCCCGCGGCCGTGCCCCGTGCCCTGTCACCGGGCCGATGCGTCGTCGTCCGTCACCGGCGGCAGGCCGAGGGCCCCTGGCCCGATCCGCCGCACGGGCACTCCGGCTCCAGGCCGGCCGGCAGCCGCTCGCCGCCGAAGACGGCGGTGGTCGCCTCGTCGCCCCCGAGCGCCGCCACGGCCAGCAGCAGGGAGCCGGCCGTCCAGGTGGTGAGCTCCTCCGGCCAGACGGCCTTGTCCTCGAAGACGTAGCCCGTCCAGTACATGCCGTTCTCGGCGCGCAGGTGCTGGATCCACTGGAGGATCTCCACGGCCCGGTCGGACTCGCCCATCACCCACAGCGCGAGGGCCAGTTCGCAGCTCTCGCCGCCCGTCACCCAGGGGTTGGGCAGCACGCAGCGGACGCCGAGGCCGGGCACGACGAAGTCGTCCCAGTGCTCCTCGATGCGCTCCTTGGCCGCCGGGCCGGTCAGGGCGCCGCCGAGGACGGGGTAGTACCAGTCCATGGAGTAGCGGCTCTTGTCCAGGAACCGCTCGGGGTGGTGGCGTATCGCGTGGCCCAGCAGGCCCACCGCCAGCTCCCAGTCCGGCTGCGGTTCCTCGCGGTGCTCGGCGATGGCCAGGGCGCAGCGCAGGGCCTGGTGGATGGAGGAGGAGCCGGTCAGCAGGGCGTCGGCGACGTCGCGGCCGCCGTCCTCGGGCGACTCCCGCTTCCAGCCGATCTGGCCGCCGGGCTGCTGGAGCGCGAGGACGAACTCGACGGCCGCGTAGACGGTCGGCCACATGCGGTCCAGGAAGGCGTCGTCGCCGGTGGAGAGGTAGTGGTGCCAGACGCCGACGGCGACGTAGGCGACGAAGTTGGTCTCGCGGGAGAGGTCGGTGGGCTCGTCGGCGTCGCCGTCGGCGTACGCGGCGTACCACGAGCCGTCCGGGTTCTGGTGGTCGGCGAGCCAGCGGTAGGCGGCCTCGGCGCGGGCGTGTTCGCCGGCGGCGTCGAGGGCCATGGCGGCCTCGACGTGGTCCCAGGGGTCGAGGTGGTGGCCCCGGAACCACGGGATGGCGCCGTCCGGGCGCTGGACGGCGGCGATGCCGGCCACGGTGCCGGCGGCCTGCTCGGCGGTGAGGACGCCGGCCAGGACGAGGCGTTCGGTGCGGCCGGGGCCCCGGCTGGACGCGGTCATTCGGCGGCGCCCGCGGGCAGGTGCGGCTTGGTGGCGTAGGCCACGAAGCTCTTGCCGATGACGGGGTTGAGGAGCTGCTCGGCGACGCGGGTGGCTGCGGGCTTCTTCATGATGTCCCAGACCAGCAGCTTGTGGTACGCGCGCACCGGCAGCGACTTGTCGTTGTCGACGCCGAACGCGCACTTCAGCCACCAGTACGGGCTGTGCAGGCCGTGCGCGTGGTGGGTGCCGTAGGGCTTGAGGCCGGCCTCCGCCATCTTCCCCAGCAGCTCGTCGGCCTTGTAGATGCGGATGTGGCCGCCCTCGACCTCGTGGTAGGCGTCGCTGAGCGCCCAGCAGATCTTCTCCGGGCCGTAGCGCGGGACGGTGATCGCTATGCGGCCGCCGGGCTTGAGGACGCGCACCATCTCGGCGAGCACGCCCTTGTCGTCCGGGATGTGCTCCATGACCTCGGAGATGATGACGACGTCGAAGCTGTCGTCGGGGAACGGCAGGGCGAGGGCGTCACCCTCCATGGCCGTGGCGGTGGCCCCCTCGGGGGCCTCGCCGGCCTCCTTCATGGCGGCGAACCACTTGGCGACCTCGCGGATCTCCTCGGCGTTGCGGTCGAGGGCGACGACCCGGGCGCCGCGCCGGTAGCACTCGAAGGCGTGCCGCCCCGCGCCGCACCCCAGATCGAGGACACGGTCGCCGGCGGCGAGCGGGAAGCGGGAGAAATCGACGGTCAGCACGGGTTTTTACTTTCGTCCGGGTTCGGGATGCGGATGCGGTTCGGGTTACGGCCGGTTCGGTACCGCCCGTGCCGTCCGGCTCGACGGCGAGCGGCCCCCAGCGGCGTCATCCGGCGGTGCCCAGCCGGCCCGCTGCCCGGTGGGCGACCGCCCGGCGGTAGTGCTCCACCGTCCCGATCGCCGCCTGCCGCCAGGTGAACCTGGCCAGTACGCGCTCACGCCCCGCCGCTCCCAGGCGGCGCCGCAGGCCGGGGTCGCCCAGCAGCCGGCCCAGGGCGGCGGCCAGCGCGTCGGGGTCGCCCGGGGGGACGGCCAGGCAGGTCTCGCCGTCGGGGCCGGCGACCTCGGGGATGGCGCCGCCGGTGGTGGCCACCAGCGGCGTGCCCGTGGCCATGGCCTCGGCGGCCGGCAGGGAGAAGCCCTCGTACAGGGACGGCACGCAGGCGACCTGGGCCGAGCGGACGAGGTCGACGAGCTCGGCGTCGCTGATGCCCTTGACGAACTCGACGGCGCCCTCGAGGCCGTGGCGCCGGATCGCCGAGGCGACCGGGCCGTCCTCGGCGCGCTTGCCGACGACGACCAGGTGGGCGTCGGGGCTGTCGGCGCGGACCTTGGCGAGCGCGTCGACGAGGTGCACCAGGCCCTTGAGCGGCACGTCGGCGCTGGAGGTGGTGACGATGCGGCCCGGCTTCTCCGGGACGGCCGGATCCGGCGAGAAGAGGCCGGTGTCGGCGCCGATGTGGACGACGTGGATGCGGCTCTGCCGCACCCCGAGGTGTTCGGCGATCTCCTGGCGGGAGGAGCCGGAGACGGTCAGCACGGACGGCAGCCGCCGGGCGACACGTTTCTGCATCGTGGTGAACGCGTACCAGCGGCGCACGGCGGCGCGGCGCTTCCAGTCCTCGGCGGCGTCGAGCTCCAGCTGCCGGTCGACGGTGATGGGGTGGTGGATGGTGGTGACCAGCGGGGCGCCGAGGACGCCGGGGCCGCCGAGGAGGCCGTAGCCGAGGGTCTGGTTGTCGTGGATGACGTCGAACTGTCCCCGGCGCGCGGCCAGATGGCGGCGGGCGCGCAGGCTGAAGGTCAGCGGCTCGGGGAAGCGGCCGGCCCACATGGTGCCGACCTCCAGCGCGTCGATCCAGTCGCGGAACTCCTCGCGCCGGGGCGTGCGGAAGGGGTCGGGCTGGCGGTAGAGGTCGAGGCTGGGCAGCTCGGTCAGGCGCAGCGAGCCGGGGGCGGCGTCGGCGTCGTCGTCCAGCACCGGGTAGGGCTGGGCGCCGATGACCTCGACGCTGTGGCCGAGCCGGGCGAGTTCGCGCGAGAGGTGGCGTACGTAGACGCCCTGACCGCCGCAGAAGGGGTTGCCCTTGTAGGTGAGCAACGCGATGCGCAGGGGACGGTCGCCGTCGCCGCTGCCGCCCTCGTCCCGGAGGCTGCGGTCTCGCGTGAGCGATGCCTCCGTGGCCTCAGCGGTCACTCCGGCCTCCTTCTCGCTGGCTGTTCCGCCGGAGCGTAACGGGTCGCGCTAATCTAGAACAAGTTTCAGACTGGGTCGTCGGAAGCTTGAATCTACCGGGATGTCAGGGAGGGGAAAGAACCCTGCCAGGTGATTCGCGCCACGGCCCGACCCCTGCCATGCTGTGCCGTCACCGGGCCGCGCAGCCGGCGCCGGATGGAGTCTCACGAAACGCCATGGAACGGGACATATGACGACGGAATCCAAGTCGGCCATGACGTCTGTCGCGTCGATGGCGTCCACCCCCGCGTCCGGCGCTCCCCTGACGGAACGTCAAGAGGCGAGGCGGCGCCGGATCCTGCAGGCGACGACCCGGCTGGCGAGCCGCGGCGGCTTCGACGCGGTGCAGATGCGCGAGGTGGCCGAGACCTCGGGCGTCGCGCTCGGCACGCTCTACCGCTACTTCCCCTCGAAGGTCCATCTGCTGGTGGCCACCATGCAGGACCAGCTGGGGCAGCTGCACGCGACCCTGTGCAAGCGCCCGCCCACCGAGCCGGACCCGGCCGCACGCGTCGCCCAGACCCTGATGCGGGCGTTCCGCGCGATGCAGCGCGAGCCCCACCTGGCCGACGCGATGGTGCGGGCCCTCACCTTCGCCGACCGCTCGGTGAGCGCCGAGGTCGACCTGGTCTCCCGCCTGACCACGGCCATCATCCTCGACGCGATGGGCCTGCCCGGGCCGGCCGGGCCGGAGCAGCTGTCCGCGGTGCGGGTCATCGAGCACACCTGGCACTCGGCGCTGATCACCTGGCTGTCGGGACGGGCGTCCATCGCCCAGGTGAAGATCGACATCGAGACGGTGTGCCGGCTCATCGGCCCCACGGCATGCCCGCCGCCCGGCGCGGACGGCCGCTAGCCATACGGCGCTCGCGCGCCGCTCGTGCCCGCCCGAAGCGGCCCCGCCCCGCTCGTGGCGCCCGGCCGGGGCGGATCCGGTCTCCCCGCCACGCCCTTACGCCCCCCGCGTAGCGGGTAACAGCACCCGCGGCGGCGAATCCGCCGGTATGAATTTACCGACGTGCACGAGCGGTTCGCACACGGAGCGGGAGAGGCAACGTGACACGCGTTCTTCTGATACACGACACCTGTCTGCTGCGCACGGCCCTTGCGGCCTGGATCGGCAGAGAGCCGGAACTCGAGGTGTCCTCGGCGTCGTGGAAGGGCGCCGTCGCCACCTCACGGGCCCTGCGGCCGGACGTGTGCGTGGCCGACATGGACAGCCCCGACGCGGGCGCGGGGTGGGAGGACGCCAGGGGGCCGGCCGGCGAGCGATGTACCGGCGGGGACCCCTGGGGGGCGATGCTGGCCCTGGCGACCGCCGGACGGCCGGGGCCGCTGCGTCGGGCCTATGAGATGGGGGCCTTGGGGTACCTGAGCAAAAACGCTTCGCCCGACCGCTTGGTCGAGGGCATACGGCGGGTGGCGAAGGGCGAGCGTTACATCGACGAGACCCTCGGCTTCGGCTTCCTCGAGGCCGCCGAGATCCCGCTGACCCGCCGCGAGCTGAGCGTGCTGTCACTGGCCGCCGGCGGCGCCTCCGTCGGCGAGATCGCCCGCAGTCTGCACCTGTCGAACGGCACCGTACGCAACTACATGGCCGCCATCACCCGCAAGACCGGGGCCCGCAACCGCGTCGACGCCATCCGCATCTCCCAGTGCGCCGGCTGGGTCTGAGCCGCCCATCAGGTCCCGGTACAGCGCCGAGCCCGCCAGCAGCTCCTCGTGCGTACCCGCCGCCGTGCCGGGGCCGTCCATCACCAGCACCCGGTCCGCGCGCCGCGCCGACCCCGCGCGGTGGGCGACGACCACCAGGCTGCCGCCGGGGCGCGCCGCGAACGCGCGCTCCGCGCGCGCCTCGGCCGCCGGATCGAGATGACAGGCCGCCTCGTCGAGGAGCACCACGGGCGCCGGCGAGAGGTACGCGCGCACCAGCGCGACCAGTTGCCGCTCCCCCGCCGAGAGCGCGTCCGGCACGAGCGGGGCCGTCAGCCCGCCCAGCCGGCGCAGCAGGGCGGCCGCGCCGACGGCGTCGGCCGCCGCCAGCACCTCGCGGTCGTCCACCGGGTCGTCGCGCAGGTAGCACAGGTTCTCGCCGACGGTGCCGGAGAAGACGTACGCCTCCTGCGGGATGAGCACCCGCCGCGCCGCCGCCCCCGGGGCCCGGGCCGGCGCGCCGCCCACCCGCACCTCGCCCGCCCACGGCTCCACCAGGCCCGCGATCAGGGCGGCCAGCGTCGACTTGCCCACGCCGCTCGGCCCCACGACCGCCAGCCGGCCGCCGCGGGGCAGCCTCAGGTCGAGGCCGTGCACGACGGGCTCGGCGTGCCGCCCGTACCCGAAGGTGACGCCCCGCAGCTCGACGGCCGGGCCGCGGGCGGGCGGCGGGGAGGGGGCGGGCGGCGGGGCGCGTCCGCCGCCGGCGCCGGGGCCGTCAGGCGGCGGAGGACCACCGCCAGTCGCGCACCGCTCGTGCCCAGCCCGTGCACCAGGCTCTGCAGGGCGGGCAGCAGCGACTGCGTCAGATAGGCGAGGGCGCCCACCAGCGCGCCGGGTGTGACGCCGTGGTCCAGCAGCCACGGCGTGGCCACCAGCAGCGGTACGACCGGCAGGCGGCCGGCGACGGCCAGGGCCACGACGCGCGTGACCGACCAGCGGGCCAGGGCGTTCGCGGTGCGCAGCCCCTCCTCCACGGTCGCGCCCGTCTCCGCCGCCACGACGTGCTCGGCGCCGCCCGCGGCGACGTCCCGCAGGCCCGCGCAGACGGCGTCCGCCGACTGCGACAGCGCCTCGTCGGCCGCCAGGTACCCCTCCTGCCGGCGGGCCAGCGGCCGCAGCGTGAGCACGAACAGCGCGAGGCCGAGGACGAGCGGCGGCACGACGACCGCCAGCAGCACGGGCGCCAGCAGGAAGAGCCCCGCCAGCGCGCCGGCGGCGGTGAAGACGAAGGAACGCGCCACCATCAGCAGGCCCGCGAAGGCGTCCCGGGCGATCTCCACCTGGTGGGTGAGGCGGGACACGGCCGCGCCGTCCGCGTCCTGCAGGGCGCGGGTGACCACCCGCCGGACGAGCGCGTCGCGCAGGGGCTCGGCGAGGCCGGCGACGCCGTGGTACGTACGACCGGTGCCGTACGCCCCGGCCGCCACCGCCACCGCGGCGGCCGCGAGCCAGGCGAGGCCCGCGGCGGGGCGCCCGGCGAGGAAGCCGTCGTCCAGGGCGCGGGCGAGGGCGTAGCCCGTGGTGAACGTCTGGGCGGCCTCGACGACGGACCAGGCGGCCAGGCGCGCGAGGGCGCCGCGGTGCGGGCGCCTGCGCAGGAAGGCGGCGCCTTGCCGGAGGATCATCGCGCCGGTTCCTTCCGTGGGTTCGGCACCGCCGGGTACGCCGTCCTCCTCCTCACTCCCCGAACACCTCCCGGTACGCCCGCTCCCGCCACAGCGCGGCGTGCGGGCCCACCGCCCGTACCCGGCCCTCCTCCAGCCACGCCACCCGGTCCGCCCGCGCGGCCGTCGCGGGACGGTGGGCGACGATCAGGCGGGTGGGGGCGGCGACATCCGCCAGCAGGGCTTCGGCGACCCGGCGTTCGGTCACCGAGTCGAGGCTGGACGTCGCGTCGTCCAGGATCAGCAGCCGGCCGGCGTGGGCGAAGGCCCGGGCCAGGCCCAGGCGTTGGGACTCCCCGCCCGAGAGCGGCGCGTCGGCGCACGCGGTGGCGTAGCCGGCGGGCAGCTTGCGCAGGAAGTCGTCCGCGCACGCGGCCCGCGCCGCCGCTCTGACGGCGGCCGGCGAGGGCGTGAAGGAGCCGAAGGCGATCGTGCCGCCGACCGTGCCGCCGAGCGGCGCGGGCCGGGCGAAGGCGTAGCCGACGGCGCGCCGCAGCTGTTCGCGGGTGAGGTCGCGCAGGGGGACGCCGTCGAGGGTGATCTCGCCGTCGTCGGGGTCGGCGAGGCGCCCGGCGAGTTCGGCGAGCACGGACTTGCCGCTGCCCGAGCGGCCGACGACGGCCAGCGTGGTGCCGCCCGGCAGGTCGAGGTCGACGCCGCGCAGCACGGCCCGCCCGCCGCGCTCGGCGCGCACGCCGCGCAGCCGGAGGGTGCCGAACCCGTCGGCGGGCAGGCGCCGGGTGCCGTGGCGCACGGGGGGCAGGGCCCGGACCTCGGCCAGGCGGCGGGCGGCGGTGCGGCTGTGGACCAGGGCGTTGAGGTGGCCGACGAGCATGCCGACGCCGGTGGCGAGCGCGGCGTAGCGGGAGGCGGCGAGCAGGTCGCCGACGCTCAGCCGGCCCCGGGAGAGCTGGAGTCCGGCGACGGCGAGGACGGTGATCTGCAGCAGCGGCACCAGGGTTGCGGCCTGGGCGGTGGAGCGGCCCTGGACGTGCCATACGCGGTGGCCGTGCCGGGAGAGGTCGGGCAGCGGTCGCAGGATCCGCTCGCGTTCGCGGCCGGCGGTGCCGGCGGCGGCGATGGTGCGGGCGCCGCGCAGCGCCTCGAGCAGGCGGCCGGCGATGTCGCCCTGGAGCCGCTGGTAGGCGGTGAGGGCGTCGGTGGAGGCGCGGGCGAACGCCCGGAGCAGCAGGGCGAGCAGGGGTGCCCCGGCGAGGAAGGCCGCGGCGAGCCAGGGGTCGATGACGCCGAGGGCGACGATGCCGCCCAGCGGCCCGGCGACGGCGGCCGCGGTTCCGGCGAGGGTGGCGGGGGCGGTCGCGGCGTGGGCGGTGTTGCCGACGAGCCGGGTGACGAGGTCGCCGGCGCGGATCCTGGCGGTCGCCCGGGGGCCCGCCGCGAGGATGTCGCCGAGGGCGCGGTGCCGCAGCCATGCCGTGGTGCGGGCCGTGGTGGTGGCGGTGAGGAGTTCGTCGAGCGCGTCCAGCACGGCGGGGACGCAGATCAGGGCGCAGCTCAGCAGCAGCCACCGGCCGGTGTCGCCGCGGCGGGCGAGCAGCAGGTCGAGGGTGTGGCCGAGCACGGCGGGCAGGAGGAGGGCGGCGCCGGTGCTCGCGGTGGTGACGGCGGCCAGGGCCAGGGTGCGGCCGGCGCTGTGGCGGAGGGCGGCGCGCAGGATCCCGTCGCCGTCCCGCGCGCTGGGCGCCGCGTGGCGGGGGACCGTGGCGGCCATGCGGCACACCCCTTCCTCGTCTCGGATGCGGGGCGGGCGTGCCGGTGGGCCCTCCGCCGACGAAGGGCCCACCGGGAGCGGTCACCCGCGAGCGACGGTCAGTCGGTCACAGGCAGAGCGCGACGCTGGCCGTGCTCCAGCACAGCAGGAGGCTGGCGTTGCTGCCGCCGCCACCGCCGCCGCCGTGGGACAGCTCGTCGGACTCCAGGCTCTGCAGGTCGAGAAGCGCCATGGTTCTTCCTTTCGTGGGGACGGATGGAACGTTGGTGGTGCTGGTCACGACTCCACGACGTGGTGGAGCCGGCTCTGGGGCGCCCGTAGGGGCGGCAGGAAGGGCAGCGGGGCCGGCCGGTCGCCGCCGAGGGCGGCGCCGAGCGCGAGCAGCACGCCGGCCGTTCCGGTGGCGAGGTCCATCGACAGCCGCATCATCTGGTGGCCGGGGAAGGCCAGTTCGCCGCGGTAGGGCATGGCGTACCAGGACAGGGCGGAGACCTGCCGGTCGATGTCCTCGCGGGTGACGCCCGGTGCCGTGGTGCGGGCGAGGTGCCAGATCATCCCGGCGCGGCCCTGGAGGAGGCCGGGCTGGGCGTAGAAGCGGGACCGGGCGGCGGTGAGGATGCGGTCGCGGGCCTCGGTGAGGTCGTCGGCGCCGTCGGGTCGGTGGGCGAGGTAGTCGTCGAGCACCGCGCCGATGCCGACGCTGCCGTCGCCGAGGTAGGGCATGGTGCGCCAGCCCTCGTCGACGTCGAGGGAGCCGATGGGGGTGCGCACGCACCGGCCGAGGTCGTCGCGCAGGGCGGCGCCCGCGAGGTCCAGGAGGCCGGGTGCGCCGGTGCGTTCGTGAAGCCTGAGGAAGAGCAGCGCGGGGCCGGTGGTGCCGCGCATCAGTCCGGCGCGGCGGCGTCCGCCGGGCGTCGCGGCGTCGGTGACGAGCCGGTCGGCGAGCAGCCGGGCGGCCTCGAGGGCGGCGTCGCGCAGGGCCTTCTCGCCGGTGGCCTCGGCGAGGTCGTCGAGGGCCAGGCCGACGCCGGCGAGGCCGCCGTGGAGGCCGGGGCCCAGGCGCCGCCAGTTCTCGGCGAGCAGCGAGCCGGCGAGGTCGAGGGCGCGCTGGGTGTGGCCGAGGCGGTGCAGGGTGTGGGCGATGCCGGCGAGGCCGTCGTAGAGGCCGAGCGGGGTGCCGTGCGGTACGGGGTCGGTGTGCTCGAGCAGCCAGCGCTCGCCCTGTTCGTAGCGTTCGGCGCCGGTCTCGGCGAGGGCGTGCAGCACTCCGGCGGCGCCGTGCGCGAGTCCCAGTCCGCCGCCGTCGGTGAACTGCGCGATGTCGCCGGGGAAGAGCCGGTCGTCGCGGTCGGGTGTGGCGGAGGCCAGGATGGCGCGGACCATGGAGTCGCGGGCGGCGGGCCAGTCGCCCGGGTCGGGCAGGCCGGCGGGGCCGGCGCCGGGGAGCCGCTTCTCGGGCGTGGCCGGGGCGGCGTCCCGGGTGATCTCGGCGACCGCCTCGTCGAGGAACTCCCGGGGTACGGGGAAGTGTTCGGCGATGATGCCGGCCAGGTGGCCGGCCTTGGCGCGGTCGATGCCGAAGAGCGTGGTGACGGGCAGGAACAGCGCGAGGCGCAGGCAGGCGAGGGCGTAGCGGTCGACGTCGGTGCCGGTGCGGTCGGGCGGGGCGACGAAGCCGGGGTGGGCGACGATCTGCCGGCCGGCCTCGGTGACGGGCGCGGCGGCCTCGAAGTCGATGAGCGTCACGGACCGCTCGTCCGGTGCGACGAGGATGTTGAACATGTGCAGGTCGTTGAAGACCACGCCCCGGGCGTGCACCGCCTCGACCGCCTCTTCGACGGCCCGGTGGACGCGCAGCGCCCACGCGGTGTAGTCGGCCAGCGCGGCGGGGTCGGGCTCGGGGACGAGCAGCGGATGGCGTTCGGCGAAGAAGGAGTTGAGCGGGCGGCCCTCGACGAAGTCCATGACGAGGAAGCGGTGGTCGCCGACGGCGAACCAGTCGCGCGGGGCGGGGGCGACGCCGAGCCCGGCGAGCTTCTCCAGCGCGTCCCGCTCGCGCTCCAGGCGGGCGATGGCGTCGGCGCCGTCGGCGGCGAGCCCCGCGTGCGGGCGGCCCTCCTTGAGGACGACGGCGGAGCCGTCGCGGGTGTCGGTGCCGCGGTAGACGCCGCCGCCGTTGGAGAAGTGCAGGGCCTTCTCGATGCGGTAGGGCAGCTCGCCGACGGTGGTGGCGTTGCGGGCGGCCAGGTGGGGCTCGAGGAAGGCGGGCAGGGTGACCCACTCGGGCACCCGGAAGGTGGGGTCGCGCCGGTCGGGCACGAGGGTGCCGCTCGCGTCCTCGAGGGCGGGCACGAGGGTGCCCTCGGCGTCGGTGCAGTAGCGGGGGGCGAAGGCTCCGTAGCGCACGTAGAGCGGGCCCTCGTGCCAGCGCAGGTCGGTGAGGACGTACGGGCCGGGGGCGCCGCCCACGATCTCGTGGAGCTCGGTGAGGACGGTGTGCAGCTCGTCCTCGTCGGCCGGGTAGACGGTGACGAACTTGCCGCCGCCGTCGCGGGGCGCGTACTTGCCGTTGCGCAGGTGCAGCAGGTGCGGGGCGGGGACGAACTTGAACGGTATGCCCCGGGGGACGCAGTGGTCCCAGACGGCGGCCGCGGTCTTCTCGGCGCTCGCGGCGGTGGCGGAGACGTGGATCTTCCAGCCCTGGGCGGGCCGTCCCGGGCGCGGGGTGCCGTCGGCGTCCACGGGCGTGAGGTTGAGCCAGTCTCCGCTGCGGGTGCTCTTCCAGCCGTCGGGCACGGGGCGCTGGGCCGTCTCGTAGAGCCCGGTCCGCCGCCGGCCGCCCGCCGTGGCGGACAGCCGGTCCGGGATCTCGTAGAAGTGCGTGTCGGCCAGGCAGTACACCTCGTACCGCTTCTCCATCGGTCCCCCTCTGCTGCGACGGGAAGAGATTTCCACGCGGCGGAGGGACGGGACAGTCACGCATGTCATGAACATCCCGTGCGGAACGCATGCGTAAATATATGTCCGGACCAGGCCGGACGCCGGTCATCCGGCGGGCGGCAGGTGGATCGTCTTCTGCTCGAAGTACTCGGCGTAGCCCTCGGGTCCGCCCTCTCTGCCCATGCCGGAGTCCTTGTAGCCGCCGAAGGGCCCGAACATGTCCAGGCTGAAGGTGTTCACCGAGTACGTGCCGGTGCGCACCCGGCGCGCGATGGCGAGGCCGTGCTCGACGTCGCCGGTCCAGACGCTGCCGGACAGCCCGTAGGCGGAGTCGTCGGCGATCGCCACGGCCTGCTCCTCGTCCTCGTAGGACAGCAGGCAGACCACGGGCCCGAAGATCTCCTCGCGGGCGACGCGCATGTCGTTGGTGACCTCGCCGAAGAGCGTGGGCTCCACGTACCAGCCCGTGGGCAGGCCGGCGGGCCGGCCGCCGCCGGTCAGCACCTTGGCGCCCTCGCGCTGCCCGATCGCGATGTACTCCAGCGTCCGCTCGCGCCGGCGGCGGGTCACCAGCGGTCCGACGCGGGTGGCGGGGTCGAGCGGGTCGCCGACGGTGAGCGCGCCGGCGGCCGCCGTGAGGCGCTCGGCGAGCTCGGCGTAGCGGGCGCGGGGGACCAGGACGCGGGTCTGGGCGACGCACGCCTGGCCGTTGTTCATCCACGCGCTCGGCACGATGCCGGCGACGGCCGCGTCGAGGTCGGCGTCGGGCAGGACGATGGCGGCGGACTTGCCCCCCAGCTCCAGGGTGACGCGGGCGAGGTGGCGGGCGGCGACCTCCATGACACGCTTGCCGGCCGCGACGGAGCCGGTGAAGGAGATCTTGTCGACGCCGGGGTGGCCGACCAGGTACTCACCGGTCTCCGGGCCGGCGGGCAGGATCGACAGCACGCCCTCCGGCAGCCCGGCCGCGGCCGCGATCTCGGCGAGCACGTAGGAGTCCAGCGGCGTCTCCGGGGAGGGCTTGAGGACCACCGAGCAGCCCGCCAGCAGCGCCGGCGCGAGCTTGGCCGCGGCCACGAACTGCGGGACGTTCCACGGCACCACGGCCGCGACGACGCCCACCGGCTCCCGGCGCACGATCAGCGGGCCGAGGACGCCGGCCCGCCGTTCCTCGGCGTGGAAGCCGCGGGCGACGGCGATGGCGCTGTCCCACACCATCACCGCGCCGAGCGCCTGGGCGAGGACGCTCCAGGAGTAGGGGGAGCCGTTCTGCGCGGAGATCATCCGGGCGATCTCCTCGTGGCGGGCGAGGATCCCGTCCTTGATGCGGGTGACCACCTCGATCCGCTCGGCCGGCGGCAGGCCGGCCCACACGCCCGAGTCGAAGGAGGTCCGGGCGGCGGCCACGGCCCGGTCGACGTCGGCGCGCGAGGCGTGCGGGACGCGGCCGATGACGGCCTCGGTGTGGGGCGAGACGACGTCGATGACGTCGCCGCCGGGGCCGGCGGCCGGGTCGGTGAGGGTGCCGCCGATGAAGAGCTGTCCGTGTTCGATGGGTCCGGCCATCGCGATCGCCTCCGTCAAAGCTGACGCTGCATCAGAAGAGCCAGCCGTTGGATAGCAGCTCCCCGCGCCGGGGGCAATGCCGGGCGCCGCCCGGGCAGCCGTGGCCATGACCGGATTCCGCCGCCCTCCGTGGCGGTATCAGGGCCCGGTAAAGGGCCGGATAAAGTTGTCCGGCCCCCCACAAAGCGACGTCGGTCGACCACCGGCACCACCGAGAGGCACCACTCCATGGCTCCCTCCTTCGCCGTCCACGCGCGTCGCGCCGCCGCGACGCTGGCCGCCGCCGCCGTCCTCGGCACGGCCGCGGCCCCCGCCGCCGTCGCCGACGGCTCGCCGTCCCCGGCGGTCCCGGGGCTGTTCGGCTCGGGCGACCCGAAGTTCGACGGTGTCTTCCGGCAGTCGCTCGCCCTCCTCGCGCAGGACGCCACCGGCGTCGACCCCGCCCCGCGGGCCGTCGCCTGGCTGGCGGGCCAGCAGTGCGCCGACGGCGGCTTCGCCGCGTTCCGGGCCGACACGGGCACGGCGTGCGACGCCAAGGCCGGCGAGTTCACGGACGCGACCGGCGCCGCCGTGCAGGCGCTGGCCGCGGTCGGCGGCGGGCACCGCGACAAGGAGGTCGACAAGGGCCTGGGCTGGCTCAAGGCCCACCAGAACGAGGACGGCGGCTGGGGCATGACTCCGGGCTCCCCCAGCGACGCCAACTCCACCTCCACCGCCGTCGGCGCCTTCGCCGCGGCCCGTCAGGACCCCGCGAAGGTCACGGCCAAGGGCGGCAAGAGCCCGTACGACGCGCTGCTGACCCTCCAGGCGGGCTGCGACAAGAAGGAGGACGAGCGCGGCGGCTTCGCCCCCAACGACCTCGCCTCGGCCGCCGCCGCGCTGGGCGTCCTGGGCAAGGGCTACCTCGTCGCCCCGGCCGCGAAGGACGACGCCAAGCCGGTCAAGGCGCTGGAGTGCGCCGACGACGAGTCCGCCAGGCCCAAGGACGCGCCCGCCTCGGCCGAGGCCGTGGCCGCGCACCTGGCGAGGAAGCTCGAGGCCAACGGCGGCTTCCTGAAGTCCTCCATGCCCGGCGCGCCCGAGGGCCCGGACACCGCCACCACCGCCGACGCCGCCCTCGCCCTCGCGGCCGGCGGCCACACCGAGGCCGCCGGCAAGACGGTGAAGTGGCTCCAGGCGGACAAGAGCGGCACCGCCGCGTGGGCCAAGGGCAACCCCGGCCGCCTCGCCAAGATCATCCTCGCCGTGCACGCCGCGGGCGGCGACCCTCGCTCCTTCGCCGGCACCGACTTCGTCCAGGCGCTGAACGAGACCGGCCCCACGCCGGAGTCGTCCGAGTCCCCGCAGAAGAAGGACGAGAAGAAGGACAAGAAGAAGGACGGCGACAACAGCTTCGGCGTCTGGTGGTTCGTCGGCGTCTTCTTCGTCGCCAGCGTCGGCGTCGGCTTCCTGCTCAGCAACCGCAAGAAGAACCAGCTGTGACGAGGGCCGTCGCACGCCGCGCGGCCGGAGCCCTGCTCCTGGCCGCGCTGACGGCCGTGCTCGGCGCCGCGCCCGCGCACGCCGACGGATACCGCTACTGGTCCTTCTGGCAGCGCGGCGCGCAGGCCGCCGACTGGGCGTACGCCACGCAGGGGCCCGCCACCCTGCGGCCCGCCGACGGGGACGTCGTCGGGTTCCGCTTCGCCGTGAGCAAGGACTCCGCCGACGCCGCGAAGCCGCGCGGCGAGGCCGGCTTCGGCGCCGTGTGCGACCGTACGCCCGCCAAGGACGGCACCAAGCGCGTGGCCGTGGTGCTCGACTTCGGCACCCCCGCCGACGCCCCCGCCGGCGAGCGGCCGCCCGCCGGCCGCACGGCCTGCGCCCAGGTCGCCACGGACGCCAGCGCCGGCGAGGCGGTGGCGGCGGTCGCCAAGCCGCTGCGGTACAACTCCGCCGCGCTGCTGTGCGGCATCTCCGGGTACCCCAAGTCCGGCTGCGGCGAGAAGGCCGACGGGGGCGGGGCACGCACCGCCACCGCGTCGCCGTCCGGCGAGCGGGACGGGGAGAAGGCGGACGCCTCGGGTGACGACGGCGGCCCGTCCGCCGGCCTGATCGGCGGCATCGCGGTCCTGGCCGTCCTCGGGGGCGCCACGGTGTGGCAGACCCGGCGGCGTCGTCGCGGATGAGCCGGGAGAACCGGATGAACCGGGAGATACGGCCGGGCGAACGGGCCTTCGCCCTGCACGCCGGCGCCTGGTGGATATGGGCCCTGGGGCTGGCGACCGCCGCCTCGCGCACGACCAACCCGCTGCTGCTGGCGCTGCTGACCGGCGTCGCCGGATACGTCGTCGCGGCGCGCCGCACGGACGCGCCGTGGGCCCGCTCGTACGGCGCGTTCCTCAAGCTGGGGCTCGCGGTCATCGGCATCCGGCTCGTCTTCGCCGTCGTCCTCGGCTCGCCCATCCCCGGCACGCACATCCTCGTCACCCTGCCGGAAGTGCCGCTTCCGGACTGGGCGCGGGGCGTACGGATCGGCGGCCGGGTGAGCGCCGAGGCCCTGTACTTCGCCTTCTGCGACGGGCTGAAGCTGGCCACCCTGCTCGTCTGCGTGGGCGCGGCCAACGCCCTGGCCAGTCCGGCCCGGCTACTGAAGTCCCTTCCGGGGGCGCTGTACGAGGCAGGCGTGGCGGTCGTCGTCGCGATGACCTTCGCGCCCCACCTCGTCGCGGACGTCCAGCGGCTGCGCGCGGCACGCCGCCTGCGCGGCCGGCCCGACCGCGGCCTCAAGGCCCTGCTGCAGGTGGGGCTCCCGGTGCTGGAGGGCGCGCTCGAGCGCTCGGTGGCCCTGGCGGCGGCCATGGACGCGCGCGGCTACGGCCGCACGGCCCAGGTCCCCGCCGCCGTCCGGCGCACCACGAGCGCCCTGACACTCGGCGGCCTGCTCGGCGCCTGCGCGGGCACCTACGGCCTGCTCGGCGACGCGGGCGCGGGCTACGGCCTGCCGCTGCTGGCCGCCGGCCTCCTCCTCGCGCTGGCCGGGCTCCGCCTGGGCGGCCGGCGCTCGGTCCGCACCCGCTACCGCCCCGACCCCTGGGGCGCGCGGGCCTGGCTGGTCTCCGCCTCGGGCGTGGCGGTGGCGGCCCTGATGATCTGGGCGGGCACCTCCGCACCCCAGGCCCTGCACCCGCCGGCGGTGCCGCTGACCGCTCCCACCCTGCCGCTGTGGCCGGCCGCCGCGATCCTCGTCGGCCTGGCACCGGCCATGCTTCCCGGCGAGCGTTCCGCCCGGCGCGACGCCCACCCGCGGCCGGCCGCGGGCGCCCGCCCCGCATCCCGGCCCACCCCCGCAGCGAGGAGACCGCGCAGTGATCCGTTTCGAGCAGGTCTCCGTCTCCTACGACGGCGCCGCGCACCCCGCCCTCGCCGGCGTCGACCTCACCGTGCCCGAGGGCGAGCTGTGCCTCCTCGTCGGCCCGTCCGGTGTCGGCAAGTCGACCCTGCTGGGCACCGTCAGCGGGCTCGTCCCCCACTTCACCGGCGGCACCCTGCGCGGCCGCGTCACCGTCGACGGGCGCGACACCCGCACCCACCGGCCGCGCGAACTGGCCGACGTCGTCGGGACCGTGGGCCAGGACCCGCTCGCCCACTTCGTCACCGACACCGTCGAGGACGAACTCGCCTACGGCATGGAGTCCCTCGGCATCCCGCCCGCCACCATGCGCCGCCGCGTCGAGGAGACCTTGGACCTGCTGGGCCTGGCCGGCCTGCGCGACCGGCCCATCACCACGCTCTCCGGCGGCCAGCGCCAGCGCGTCGCCATCGGGTCCGTGCTGACCGCGCACCCCAAGGTGCTGGTCCTCGACGAGCCGACGTCCGCGCTGGACCCGGCCGCGGCCGAGGAGGTGCTGGCCGTGCTGCAGCGCCTGGTGCACGACCTGGGCACCACCGTGCTGCTCGCCGAGCACCGGCTGGAGCGGGTGGTGCAGTACGCGGACCAGGTCATCCTCCTGCCGGGCCCGGGTGCCGCCCCCGTGGCCGGCGCCCCCGCCGAGGTCATGGCGGCCTCGCCCGTCCATCCGCCCGTCGTGGCGCTGGGCCGGCTGGCGGGCTGGTCGCCGCTGCCGCTGTCGGTGCGCGACGCCCGCCGCAAGGCGGCGCCGCTGCGGGAGCGGCTGGCGCCGGCGGTCCCCCCGGCCCGGCAGGACGTACCGCCCGGCGACGGCGAGCCGGCCGCCTCGGTGTCGGGCCTCGGCGTCCGGCACGGCCACACGGTGGCGCTCCACGACGTGGAGCTGTCCGTGCGGGCCGGGGAGACCGTGGCGCTGATGGGCCGCAACGGCGCCGGCAAGTCCACACTGCTGCGCACGCTCGTCGGCATGCACGAACCCGCGCGCGGCACGGTGCGCGTCGGCGGCGTGGCGCCGCACCGCACGCGGCCGCGCGACCTGCTGCGGCACGTCGGCCTCGTCCCCCAGGACCCGCGCGACCTCCTCTACGCCGACACGGTCGCCGCCGAGTGCGCGGCGGCCGACCGCGACGCCGACGCCGCGCCCGGCACCTGCCGCGCGCTGGTGTCCACGCTGCTGCCGGACGTACCCGACACCACCCACCCGCGCGACCTGTCGGAGGGCCAGCGCCTGGCGCTGGCGCTGGCCGTGGTCCTCACCGCCCGCCCGCCGCTGATCCTCCTGGACGAGCCGACCCGCGGCCTGGACTACGCGGCCAAGGCCCGCCTCGTCGAGGTCCTGCGCGACCTGGCCGGTCAGGGCCACGCCATCGTCCTGGCCACCCACGACGTGGAGCTGGCGGCGGAGCTGGCCCACCGGGTGGTGATCATCGCCGAGGGCGAGATCGTCGCCGACGGCCCGGCGGAGGACGTCGTCGTCTCCTCCCCCGCCTTCGCCCCCCAGGTGGCGAAGATCCTCGCACCCCAGCCATGGCTGACGGTGACCCAGGTGCGGGACGCTCTGCGGGAGGAGGCGTCGTGAGCTCCGTAGTGGACGATCGTTCCGCAGAGAAGAAGGAGCGGGCACGACCCGGCGACGGCGAGAGGCCGACCCGCGCCCCGCGCACACGGGCCATCCGCCTCGGTCCCCGCTCCGTGATCGCCCTGGCCCTCGTGAGCGCCATAGGCGTCGCCGCCTTCGGATGGCCCCTGCTCGCCTCCCGGGGGTCCGGGCTCGCCCACTCGCAGGACGCGCCATGGCTGTTCGCGGCGCTGCTGCCGCTGCTGCTCGCCGTCGTGGTGGCGACGATCGCCGACACCGGGCTGGACGCCAAGGCCGTCGCCATGCTGGGCGTGCTGGCGGCGGCCGGGGCCGCGCTGCGCCCGCTGGGCGCGGGGACGGCGGGCATCGAGCCGATGTTCTTCCTGATGGTGCTGTCCGGCCGGGTGCTGGGTCCCGGCTTCGGGTTCGTGCTCGGCTCGCTGTCGATGTTCGCGTCCGCGCTGCTCACCGGCGGCGTCGGGCCGTGGATGCCGTTCCAGATGCTGGCCATGGGGTGGGTGTCGATGGGCGCGGGCCTGCTGCCGGGCCCGGACCGGCTGCGCGGGCGGCGGGAGCTGGGCATGCTCGCGGTGTACGGGGCGGTGGCGTCGGTGGCGTACGGGACGGTCATGAACCTCCAGGGCTGGCCCTACATCGGCTCGCTCGTCTCAGGCGTGGCCTTCGTACCGGGCGACCCGGTGGCCGACAACCTCGCCCGCTTCGCGGCGTACTGCCTGGCCACCTCCCTGGGCTGGGACCTGCCCCGCGCCCTGGTGACGGTGGTGGCCACCCTCACGCTGGGACCCACGGTCCTCAAGGCCCTGCGCCGGGCCACCCGCCGGGCCGCCTTCGACGCCCGGGCGGGCTTCGAGGACGCCTGACGCGGGGGGCGCGGCGGCTCAAGCCGCTCTGGCCTCTCCGGCCTCCCTGCGTCACAGGCGCTGAATGATCGTTCCCGTCGCCTGCGCCCCGCCCGCGCACATCGTGATCAGCGCGAACTCGCCGTCGCGCCGCTCGAGCTCGTGCAGCGCGGTGGTGATCAGCCGGGCCCCGGTCGCGCCGACCGGGTGGCCGAGGGCGATCGCGCCGCCGTTGACGTTGACCTTCTCCAGGTCCTGTTCGAAGACCTGCGCCCACGACAACACGACCGCCGCGAAGGCCTCGTTGACCTCGACGATGTCGATGTCGCGCAGCGACATGCCCGCCTTGCCGAGGACGGCCCGGGTGGCGTCGACGGGCCCGTCGAGATGGAAGTGGGGGTCGGCGCCGACCAGCGCCTGGGCCACGATCCGGGCGCGCGGGCGCAGCCGCAGGGCGCGGGCCATGCGCTTGGAGGCCCACATCAGCACCGCGGCGCCGTCGGATATCTGCGAGGCGTTGCCCGCGGTGTGCACGGCGGTGGGCATGACGGGCTTGAGCCCGGCCAGCGCCGCCATGCTCGTGTCGCGTAATCCCTCGTCGCGGTCGACCAGGCGCCACATGCCCTGGCCGGCGAGCTGCTCGTCCTCGGTGGTGGGCACCTGGACGGCGAAGGTCTCCCGCTTGAAACGTTCCTCCGCCCAGGCGCGGGCGGCTCGTTGCTGGGAGAGCAGGCCGAGGGTGTCGACGCGTTCGCGGGTCAGGCCGCGCCGGCGGGCGATGCGCTCGGCGGCCTCGAACTGGTTGGGCAGGTCGACGTTCCACTCGTCGGGGAAGGGCTTGCCGGGGCCGTGCTTGGAGCCGCTGCCGAGCGGGACGCGGGACATGGCCTCCACGCCGCAGCCGATGCCCACGTCGATGACACCGCTCGCGATCATGTTGGCCACGAGGTGGTTGGCCTGCTGGGAGGAGCCGCACTGGCAGTCGACCGTGGTGGCCGCCGTCTCGTAGGGCAGGCCCATGGCGAGCCAGGCGGTGCGTGCGGGGTTCATGGACTGTTCGCCGGCGTGGGTGACCGTACCGCCGACGATCTGCTCGACGCAGTCCGGCTGGATGCCGGTGCGGGCGAGGACCTCGCGGTAGGTCTCGCCCAGCAGGTAGGCGGGGTGGAGGTTGGCGAGCGCGCCGCCGCGCTTGCCGATGGGGGTGCGTACGGCTTCGACGATGACAGGTTCCGCGGGCATGGCCAAGTCGTCCTCTCCTCGCGTCCGCAGGGCGTCCCGGCGCCCCCGGCCCAGAACTGGTACACGTTCTAGTTCTGTGGTTCCGTGCGCAGTCTTGCGAGCCTTACCCCCGGTACGCAAGGGTCGCGCACCCCCCGCCCGCGCAACAGATGGCGTCACCGGCCTTGCCGGTTCAAGACCCCCTCACTACCGTCGGCCGACACCCTTCTGACGAACCGTCAGTCATCGGATACGGCAAAGGAAGTGGTGGTGGCCATGACGTCCTGTCCGGCGCTGCCCGACGGCTTCGACCTCACCGATCCCGATCTCTACGCCCACCGCGTCCCGCTCCCGGAGTTCGCCCTGCTGCGGCGGACCGCGCCGGTGTCGTGGATCCCCCAGCCGCACGGCCTCGCGGGCTTCGCCGACGACGGCTACTGGGCGGTCACCCGGCACGCCGACGTCCGGTGGGTCTCGGCCCGGCCGGAGGTCTTCTCCTCCGCCCTGAACACCTCCGTCATCCGCTTCCACCCGAGCATCCGCGGCGAGCAGATCGACGCCCAGAAGCTGATGATGCTCAACATGGACCCTCCGGAGCACACCCGGGTCCGCCAGATCGTCCAGCGCGGCTTCACCCCCCGCGCCGTCCGCTCCCTCGAGGGGGCCCTGCGCGCCCGCGCCCGCGCCATCGTGGCCGCGGCCCGCGAGCGCGGCAGCGGCGACTTCGTCGCCGACATCGCCTGCGAGCTGCCGCTGCAGGCCATCGCCGAGCTCATCGGCATCCCCCAGCACGACCGGGCGCGGATCTTCGACTGGACCAACAAGATGATCGCCTACGACGATCCCGAGCTGGCCGTCACCGAGGAGACCGGCACCCGCTCGGCGGCCGAACTCATCGCCTACGCCATGGACCTGGCCGCCGCACGCGGCGCACGCCCGGCCGCGGACATCGTCAGCCGGCTCGTGGCCGCCGAGGGGGAGGGCAACCTCCGCTCCGACGAGTTCGGCTTCTTCGTCCTGATGCTGGCCGTCGCGGGCAACGAGACCACCCGCAACGCCATCAGCCACGGCATGCACGCCTTCCTCACCCACCCCGAGCAGTGGGAGCTCTACCGGCGCGAGCGACCGGCGACGGCGGCCGAGGAGATCGTCCGCTGGGCCACGCCCGTCGTCTCCTTCCAGCGCACGGCGACGTGCGACACCGAGCTGGGAGGCGTCCGCATCGCCAAGGGCCACCGCGTCGGGCTCTTCTACGCCTCCGCCAACCACGACCCCGAGGTCTTCGAGGACCCCGGCACCTTCGACATCACCCGCGACCCCAACCCCCACCTCGGCTTCGGCGGCGGCGGGCCGCACTTCTGCCTGGGCAAGTCCCTCGCCGTGCTGGAGATCGGCCTCGTCTTCGACGCCATCGCCGACGCCGCGCCCGGCATCCGGCAGGCCGGCGAGCCCCGGCGGCTGCGCTCGGCCTGGCTCAACGGCATCAAGGAGCTGCGGGTGACCTACGGCCCGTAGCCCCCGGCGGCCACGCCACGACCCAACTCCCCTTATTCAAAAGGGAATTGTCCATACCTGAACCCTTGTCAGGTACAGGCGGCGGACTTACTCTCGAGTACACCTTCTGAGACGGCGCGTGCGCGCTACGCCGCGCCGGTACCCAGCACCCCACGCACCGCGACAGCGCGGTCGGCGCTGTCCACAGTTTCCCGAGGGGACACCGCATGAAGGACGCTCACGGAAGACAGGTGACCGGCCGCGTCAGGTGGCGCCGGTTCGCCGTACTCGCCGTGCCCGGATTCGCGGCCACCGCCGCGCTGGCCGTCGCGCTCGCCCAGGGGGCCCTGGCGGCGTCGTTCGCGGTGTCCGGGCAGGAGTTCAAAGTGTCCGCGCAGAGCCTGGAGGGCGAAGGCTTCGCGCAGTACGGCGGCATCGACCGCAACGCGCGCGGCAAGCTGCTGCCCGTCGCCGTCACCGCCATCAAGAAGGCCAAGCTCGACGACCTGTGCCAGTCCGTGGTCACCACCCTGCCGGGGCTCGGCGACATCTCGCTCCGGCTCACCGCGGGCGCGGGCGGCAAGCCCGTGGAGGCGGAGAACCTCTTCATCGACGCCACCCAGCTCGGCGGCGACGCCACCTTCAAGAACATCGAGATCGGGCGCGACGCCTCGACCCTCAACAAGGGCCCGGCCTCCGCCCAGGGGCTGCAGGACGCCTTCGGCCAGCAGGCGGACAAGGTCGTGATGACCAACGTGCGCCAGGTCGCCTGGGCGACCAACGCCGGTACGTTCAAGCTCAACGGGCTCAACATGAAGATCGGGTTCGGCAAGCAGGAATGCTTCTGACGTGGCGGGCGGCACCGGGTCCGCCCCCGCACCGTCACCGCGCCGCTCGTGGTGGGCGGCGTGGCGACGGTGGCGCAAGGGGCGGCCCTTCTGGGGCGGCCTGGCCGCCGTCGTCGCGGGCGCGGAGATCTGCGCCCTTCCGCTGGCACCGCTGAAGATCATGCTCGAGCAGGGGATCGCGGGCATCCCCTCGGTCCTCATGGGCCTGGTGATGATCGTGATGGGCCTGAGCGCGTGGTTCGCCCCCCAGTTCCGGGCGCTCGCCGGGGTCCTCACCGTCGTCGTCGCCACGGCCGCGCTGGTCATGTCCAACCTCGGCGGCTTCCTGTTCGGCACCGTCGTCGGCGTCGTCGGCGGCGGCCTCGTCTTCGCCTGGCAGCCGCTGGCACCGGAGCCGGAGCCCGAGTACTCCGCCGAGCCCGAGGCCGAACCCGAGCCCCAGCCCCACCTCCCACCCAAGGAGACCTCATGAGCCCCCACACCCCCAGGCGCGGGCACACGCTCGCCGCCGGTCTCGCCGTCACCGCCGCCCTCGCCCTCGCCGCCGGCACGGGCACCGCGTCCGCCGCCCCCGCCACCGACGACGCGGGGCCGACCACCGTCACCCCGGCGGGCCACGCCTTCACCGCGACCCTCAACGGCGAGGTCAGCTTCCGCGCCGGCTCGCTCACCGTGACGTGTACGGCCTCCAGTTCCGCGCCGTCCGACGGCAGCGGCAACAACCACGTGCCCGCCGCCCCCGGCAACACCAACCCGGCGGGCCCCGTCGTCAGCAAGGCCAACGCGCCCACCTACTCCGGCTGCAGCGCCAGCCTGCCCGGCGTGGACATCACCATCGCCACCTCCGGCGACTGGGACATCTCCATGCAGCACGGCACGCCGAGCACCGCCTCCCTCACCGCCCCCGCCCGGGGCATGGTGCTCAAGAGCAGCGGCCTGGCCAGCTGCACCGTGACCGCCGCCCCCGACGCCCCGGCGGTCATACCGGCCGCCTTCGCCAACGGCACGCCGTCCCAGATCACGGTCACCGACGTGTCGGTGCCGGTGACGGTGGAGGGCGGCTTCGGCTGCCCGACGACCGCCCGGACGGCGGTGTTCAACGCCACGTACGACATCACCGACGTGACGGACCCGAACTCTCAGATCGTCGTCAGCGGCTAGCGGCCGGTGGCCGCCGCCCCGGCGGGCCGGGTCGGCTCCCGGCCCGCACGGTCTCGCGCGGCGCGGCGGCCCGCGCCTCGTCCCCCCTGCGGGCGCCGGGAATCGCCGCCAGCGCCACCCGGCCCGGGCCGGTCAGCGCGTACTGGATGGCGAACCCGGACGCGACCACCAGCGCGCCGCCCGCCGCGTCGAGGACGTAGTGGTTGGCCGTGCCGACGATGACCGAGAAGGTCAGCAGCGGGTACAGCATGCCCAGCCACCTCGTCCACGCCCTCGGCGCCACCACCGCGATCACGACGCCGCACCACAGCGACCACCCGATGTGTAGCGAGGGCATCGCCGCGTACTGGTTGGCCAGCTCCGTCAGCGCCCCGAAGTCGGGGTGGGCCAGGTCCTGCGGGCCGTTGACGGTGTCGATGAAGCCGAGGCCCGGCATCAGCCGCGGCGGTGCCAGCGGGTAGAGCCAGAAGCCGACGAGCGCCACCAGCGTCGCGAAGCCCAGCGCGGTGCGCGCCCAGCGGTAGGTGGCCGGGCGGCGCGCGTACAGGTACCCCAGCACGGACAGCGGCACCAGGAAGTGGAAGGTGCCGTAGTAGTAGTTCATGCCGTCCTTGAGCCAGCCGACGCCCGCCACGAAGTGGTTGAAGGCGTGTTCGACGTCCATGAGCAGGAACTCCTCGACGCCGAGGATCTGCCGGCCGTGGGACTCCGCGAGCGTGCGCGAGTCGGGCGCCTGGGCGCGGATGTAGGAGTAGACCCAGTAGCCGACCCGTATCAGCATCAGCTCCAGCAACAGGTTCGGGCGGTTGAGCGCGCGCTTGAAGAAGCGCAGCAGCGGCACCCAGGCGAAGCGGCCGCGCTGCGGCTCGGCGACCGGCGTCGGCACCGGCCGGTCCCACACCTCGGACGAGCGCGTCAGGAACGGCACCGCGCAGGCGGCCGCCAGGGCGGCCAGCAGCGGGGCGTGCCGGCCGAGCGCCACGAGGTTCGGCGGGACCAGGACCGTACTGGTGAGCGTCATGACGAGCACGACGAGTACGGGCCACACGAACCGGTCGGCGCGGCGCCGGCCCACCCGCCCGGCGACCGCGAGCAGGATCCACAGCTGCTGGTGCTGCCAGGCGGTCGGGGCGACCACGACGGCCACGCAGCCGGTGACGGCCGTGGCGAGCAGCGCCTGCCCGTCCTCGGCGTAGCGCACGGCGCGGCGCAGGCCGACGACGGCGACGGCCGCGGCGAGCGACGCGTACAGCGCCAGCTCCAGCGGTCCGCGCAGCCCCACGCGCAGCAGCAGTCCGTGCAGCGACTGGTTGGCGACGCCGTCGGGCGCCTCGCCGAGGCCGGCCCCGGCGATGTGGTGCGCCCAGTACGTCCACGAGTCGTCCGGCAGGGTCACCCACGCCAGTGCCGTGGCGGCCGCGAAGGTGACACCGGCGGTGACCGCCGCACGGCGCCGCCCGGTCAGCCACAGCAACGCGGCGAAGAGCAGCACGACCGGCTGCAGGGCCGCGGCGAGACCGGTGAGGACGCCGGTGGCCCGGCCGGAGCCCTGGGCGAACCGCGGCACGCAGCAGCCCAGGAGCACCAGCAGCACCGGGATGATGCTGGTCTGGCCCAGGGTGAAGGTGTTGCGTACGGGCAGCGAGGCCACGGCCAGGATCACGGCGACCGGGGCCGCCGCCGGCAGCGCGACGCGCCGGCCCGGCGGGCCACCGTCGTCGCCGCGCCCGGGCAGCGCACGGGCGGCGAGCAGCGCCACGGCGACGACGAGCAGCAGGGTTCCCACGGTCCAGACCACGCCGAGGCTCTGCTCGGCGGCCCGGCTCAGGGGTCTGAGGACGAGACCCGCGAAGGGGGTGCCGGTGAAGCCGTCCGCGCCGTAGAGGGAGCCCCGCACCCGCAGGACACCGTCCCCTCCGGTCCACGACCCGAGGCCGGTGAACCGCCGCTCCGGGGGAAGCCGCAGCACCGCCGCCGCCTGACGGACGGCCAGCAGCCCGGCGAGCAGCCACAGCGCCCCCAGGACCGTCCCGGCCCGCGCCCCGCCCTCGGCGGCCCGGCCGGCCCGCCCTGCTCCGCATCCGCCACGCTCCGCCGCTCCTCCGGTCCGCCCAGGTCGGTCAGCCCCGCAGGGCGCCCGACAACCTCCTACAGGTGGCCTGAATCCAACGCTCCAAAGGCCATTAGGGTGCGGAGCTTTGCGCCCATGGGGTCGCCCGGCGCGCCGTGGGGGCTGCTGCGGGGAGGGTGCCCTGGGGCAGGATGGGCGCATGAGCATCGTGAAGATCAACGTCCTGACCGTCCCCGCCGAGCAGCGCGAGGTCCTCGAGCAGCGCTTCGCCTCCCGCGCCGGGGCCGTGGAGAGCTCCGACGGCTTCGAGTGGTTCGAACTGCTGCGCCCCGTCGAGGGCACCGACGACTACCTCGTCTACACCCGCTGGCGCAGCGAGGAGGACTTCCAGGCGTGGATGGAGGGCCCGATGAAGGCCGCCCACCAGGGCGGCGGCGAGGGCGCCCCCAAGCAGCGGCCCGCCGCCTCGGGTTCGACGGTGTGGTCCTTCGACGTCGTCCAGCAGGCCGCGCCGAAGAAGGGCTGAGCCGCCCCGAAACCAGGTGACCGGGCGCCCGGCCGCGTGCGACCATCCGCGCCATGATCGCCGACGCGCCCTCCTGGACCATCGCCCCGCAGCCGGCCGGCTCGCCCGAGTCGGCCGCGCTGCTGCGCGCGTACCTCGTCGACATCGCCGACCGCTGGTACCGGCTGCACCACGACCGCGGCGTGACACCCGAGGAGATCGAGCGTCATCTGGCGGAGATGGCCGCCGACGACCTCGCCCCGCCGCACGGCGTGCTGCTGGTCGCCCGGTACGGCGGGGAGCCGGCCGGGTGCGCGGGGCTGCTGCGCCGCGACGCGTGGACGGCGGAGGTGACGAAGGTGTTCGTCCGGGAGGACAGGCGCGGACTCGGCGGGGCGCCCCGGCTGATGGCGGCGGCCGAGGAGACGGCCCGGGGCTGGGGTGCGCGGCGCCTCGTGCTGAACACGCGGCGGGACCTGGTGGAGGCGCGGGCGCTGTACGCCCGGCACGGCTTCACCGCGATCGAGCCGTACAAGCCGCTGGAGGAGGACCCGTTCGCCGAGGTGTGGCTGGGCAAGGAACTGGGGGCATAGGGGCCGCAGGGCGCCCGGCCGCTCGCTGGCCGGCGCGGCCGCTGGGCCGTAGAGGCCGGAAGGGGCCGCCGGAACCACAGGGGTCGTAGGGGATACGGCGGCCGCAGGGGATGCAGTGGCCGTAGGGGTCGCTGGGGCCGGAGGGAACGCAGCGGCCGTAGAGGCCGCAGGGCACGCACCGGCCGTGGACGCCGAGGGGCGCCGTCGGAACCGCCGGGCCGGGCCGCAGGCCCTACGGCAGGCGGTGGTCGGGCCGCATGTCGCCGTCGTGCGGCTGCTCGGCGTCGGAGCCGCAGAGCTCCCTGTTGAGCTCGTGGACGAGCGCCACGAGGTCGTGGGGCCGGTCCTTGGCCGTCCACCAGTCCCCCAGCAGCTCCGCGAGCATCTCCTCGCGCACCGCGAACAGCAGGCCCGCCTGCCGCCGCCCCTCCTCGGTCAGCACGAGCGGGATCCCCAGGCGGTCGGCCAGCCCCCTTTCCTCCAGCTGGCGGGCGGCTCCCGTGATCACCCGTAGCGGTATGTCCATCCGCTCGGCGAGCAGGGACGGCTCGGCGTGGCCGTCGCGGTGGATGCGCAGCATCATCCAGCTGGCGGCGGGCTGGAGGTCGAGCCCGGCCCGTTCGGTGATCTTCTCGTAGACCCTGCGCCGCCCCTCCCGGCTGCCGAGCAGGGAGAGCGCGCGGGCGCACTCGTCGCGCGAGGAGCGCTCGACGGGGTTGCTGGAGAGGACCTCGCTGGTGTCGGGCGCGGTGACGCTGCCGCGCAGCGGCTGCTCCTTGAGCAGCCAGGCCAGGGCGAAGGCGACGAGGGCGGGCGGCACGGCGTAGAGGAAGACGTCGGTGATGGAGGCGGAGTACGCGTCGAGGACTCCGGCGCGCTGCGCGGGGGGCAGCCGGTTCACGGCCCGCGGGTCGGCCTGGAGGCCGCCGGGGGTGACGCCGGGCGGCAGGGGGGTGCCTGCGAGGGCGTCGGTGATGCGGGGGCCGAGGCTGTTGGCGAAGATCGTGCCGAAGACGGACACGCCGAACGAGGCGCCGATGGAGCGGAAGAAGGTGGCGCCGGAGGTGGCGACGCCGAGGTTCTCGTAGGCCACGGCGTTCTGCACGATCAGCACCAGCACCTGCATGACCAGGCCGAGTCCGAAGCCGAAGACGAAGAAGTACAGGCCCGTCTCGGTGGCGCTGATCGTGGGTGTGAGCCGGTGGAGCAGGAGCAGGCCGATGGTCATGACGGCGGTGCCGGCGATGGGGAAGGCCTTGTAGCGGCCGGTGCGGCTGACGATCTGGCCGGAGCCGACCGAGGAGATCAGCATGCCGGCGACCATCGGCAGCATGTGCACGCCGGACAGGGTGGGCGAGACGCCCTGGACGACCTGCAGGAAGGTGGGCAGGTAGGTCATGGAGCCGAACATCGCGAAGCCGACGACGAAGCCGATGACCGAGCAGAGCGAGAACGTACGGATCCGGAAGAGCCCGAGCGGCAGTACGGGCTCCTCCGCCCGGCGCTCGACGAGGACGAACGGGACCACCAGCGCCACCCCGAGCACCCCCAGGCCGATGATCTGCCACGACACCCAGGGGTAGGTGGTGCCGCCCAGCGAGGTCATCAGGACCAGGCAGGTGGCGACGGCCGCGATGAGGGCGGTGCCGAGGTAGTCGATGCGGTGCCGGGTGCGGTGGGCGGGGATGTGCAGCACGGCGGCGATGACTCCGAGCGCGACGACGCCGATGGGCAGGTTGACGTAGAACACCCAGCGCCAGCTGAGGTGGTCCACGAACAGGCCGCCGAGCAGCGGACCGAGCACGCTCGAGCCGCCGAAGACCGCGCCGAACAGCCCCTGGTAGCGGCCCCGGTCGCGGGGCGGCACGATGTCGCCGACGATCGCCATCGACAGCACCATCAGGCCGCCGCCGCCCAGGCCCTGCAGGGCGCGGAACCCGATCAGCTCGGGCATGTTCCGGGCGAGCCCGCACAGCGCGGAGCCGATCAGGAAGATCACGATCGCGGTCTGGAAGAGCTTCTTGCGCCCGTACTGGTCGCCGAGCTTGCCCCACAGCGGGGTGGCGGCGGTGGAGGCGAGCATATAGGCGGTGACCACCCAGGACAGGTGCTCGAGGCCGCCGAGGTCGCTGACGATGGTCGGCAGGGCGGTGGAGACGATGGTCTGGTCGAGCGCGGCCAGCAGCATGCCCAGCAGCAGCGCGCCGATCGCCACGCGGACGCCGCGCCGCGTCCGCCCCTCGCCGGGTACGGGCGGGGTGGCCGCGGCCACCGCGGGGCCCGGGCCGGGGCCCGGGGTGTCCTGGCCCATGGGCAGCTCCTGAGTGCGGGGTGGGATTCCGCTCGCTTCGGCCCGGGGCCGGCCCGGGCCGGCACGGGTCGCTCGGGTCCGCTCGGGTCCGCCCGGGTCGGCGCGGGCTCGGCTCGGGTCGGCGCGTGCTCGGCTCGGTTTCCATCGTCCGCCGGAGGGGCGGTTCCGGCCCGCTGGGGTACGCCGACCAGGGGCGTTGGCGTTTTCCCTGCACCTTTTTGTATCGTGGAGAAACAAAGTGGCTCCGCCCGCACTCCCTGACCGGCGGGTGGAGCCGCTTGTCTTTTTTCTCCGCGCGCTTGGAGTCCTTCCGATGACCACGACCACGCTCACGGCCCGCGCCCTGCTCCTCGACATGGACGGGACGATCGTCAACTCCGACGCGGTCGTCGAGCGCTGCTGGCGCCGCTGGGCGGAGGAGCACGGTCTGGACGCCGACGAGGCCCTGAAGGTGGTCCACGGCCGCCAGGGCTACGCCACCATGGCCGTCCTCCTCCCGGACCGCCCCATGGAGCTCAACCACGAGGACAACCGGCGCATGCTCGAGGCCGAGACCGCCGACATCGACGGCGTCGTCCCGGTCCCCGGGGCCCCCGCCTTCATGGCCGCCCTGGCCGGCCTCCCGCACGCCCTGGTCACCTCCGCCGACCGCGCCCTGTCCGACGCCCGCATGGGCGCGGCCGGCCTGCCGATGCCGGCGGTACGCGTGACGGCCGAGTCGGTCGGCGCCAGCAAGCCGGACCCGGAGGGCTTCCTCAAGGGCGCGGCCGAGCTGGGCTTCGACGCCCGGGACTGCGTCGTCTTCGAGGACTCCGAGGCGGGCATCACGGCCGGCAAGGCCGCCGGCATGCGCGTGGTGGGCGTGGGCCCCCGCGCGGCGGCGCACGCCCCCGACGTGGCGGTCGCGGACCTGACGCGGGTCCGGGTGCAGGCGGCGCCGGACGGCGGCATCCTGCTGACGATCACGGAGGGCTGAGGTCCCGCGGCCCGCGGGCGGCCGGCTTGCGGGCCCCAGGCCCGCGGGCGGCCGGGATCACCTCACGTCACAGGATCGCCTCACGTCATCTGCGCCTTGACGTGCGCGATGACCTCCTCGAGCTCCTTCGTCGGGCAGAACTCCGCGAATTCGCTGTCCTCGAGCGCCTCGGGGGCGTGGCCGGGCGGCCAGTAGTACAGCTGCCCCGCCTCGTACGTCTCCTCGCCCTCGGCCGTACGCAGCTTGATCCTGCCCTTGGTCAGGAACCCCCAGTGCGGGCACTGGCAGAGGTCGTCGGGCAGCCCCTTGAGGGCCGGGCCGAGGTCGGTCCCTTTGGCCGCGCGCACCCAGAGCACGCTCATGCCGCCGCCCATCTCCCGCGTCCGCGCCTCGAGGCCCTCACCCGCGATGGTGACCGGCGTGTCGTCGTGCGTTGTCGAGGTCATGACCGTCTCCCTCCGGATCCGGAGCTGGTGCCTCATTCCTCACGATAGGCAGGCGGGCGCGGGGCCTCCAGGCGGGAATGTCAGACCCGGCTGACATGCTGCTCCCATGCCCCAGCAGGACGACACGCTCGAGAGCGCCCACGACGCCCGGCCCGGCGCCCCGCTCGCCCCCGCCCGGATATCCCTCGCCCAGATATCCGATCCTCGGGACGTCACGCCCGGGCTCCGGCGACAGCTGATCGACTGCTGGATCGCGGTCACCAATGCGGGCGGTGCGGCCGGGTTCCCGTTTCCCCCGGTCGGGGACGACGACGTCGCGCCCGTGGCGGACGGGCTCCTCGGCCGTCTCGACGCGCGGAACAGCCGCCTCGTCATCGCACGGTCCGGCGAGGCCCTGGCCGGCTGAGTCGTCCTCAAACGCGACTCCTACCGGCTCGTGAGTCACTGGGGCACGATCCATCACCTTCAGACCCACCCCGGCTTCCGGGGGCGCGGCGTCGGCTCCGCCCTCGTCCGCGAGCTGCGGCGGATCGCCCGCGACGAGCTGGGGCTCGAGCAGCTGCATCTCGCCGCGCGGGGAGGCCAGGGACTGGAGGACTTCTACGGGCGGCTCGGCTGGCGCGAGATCGGCCGCTGGCCCGAGGCCCTCCGCCTCGCCCCCGACGACACCCGGGACGAGGTCCTCATGATCCTCACCCCACTCTGATCCCTCTCGGGCGTCACCGGAACGCGGTGTCCGCCCCGATCTCCTCCACCGCGTCCAGCTGCTCGAGCCGCGCGCGCAGATGGGCGCGGATCCAGGCGAAGGCCTCCGCCCCCAGCGGCAGCCGCAGCGGCGGCTCCTCGAGGCCGACAGCGGCGATGATGGCCTCGGCCCCGCGGTACGGGTCGCCCGACTGGGAACCGTGCGACGCCTCGAGCGCCGCGCGCGCCGGGCCCATGAGCTCCGCGTAGTCCTCCATCGGCGTACCCCACCGCAGCGACCGCCCGCCGAAGTCCGTACGGAACGGGCCGGGTTCCACGATGGTGACGCGAATGCCGAGGTGGGCGACCTCGGCCGCGAGCGCCTCGGACATGCCTTCCAGCGCGAACTTCGTCCCGGCGTACGCGGTGCCGCCCGGCCCCGCGATCACACCGATCACCGACGACATCTGCACGATGCGGCCCGCGCGTTGGTGCCGCATGACCGGCAGGACGGCGCGGGTGACCGCCATCGCGCCGAAGAGGTTGGTCTCGAAGTTACGGCGCAGCTCGCTGTCGCTCAGCTCCTCGAACGCGCCGAGCAGCCCGGCCCCGGCGTTGTTCACCAGGACGTCGATCCGGCCGAAGCCCGTCTCGGCCTCGGCCACGGCGCGGCGGATCGACGCGTCGTCGGTCACGTCCAGCGCGACGGCCCGTACCCGGCCGGGCGCGAGCGCCACCAGGTCCTCGACGGCGGCGACGTCCCGGGCGGTGGCCACCACGCGGTCGCCATGGGCGATGACGGCCCGCGCGATCTCCCGCCCGAACCCGGAACTCGTCCCGGTGACGAACCAGACCCGGCCCTCGCCGGTCCCCTCGCCCTGCCGCCCGCTCATGATGCCGTCCCTCTGTCGTCCCGTGGCTCGTACACCCGCACTCTAAAGATCGACTGGCGCTCGCGCGGAACGATTTTTCGCCGGCACCGCGCCCGCCGGCGCTTTCCGCCGGTGGCCTTCGTCCCGTTGTCGACCTTCCGGGCCTCGTACTGGCCGACCTCGAGGAAACGGCGTACGCCGTCGGGAGTACTGCCTGGGTACCCCCGGGTCAGGACATCGCATCCGTGCGCTGGGCGAGGGCGCGCAGTTCGGGAGAGGCCGAGCGGCCGGCCACGAGCATCAGGTCCCGGACGGCCGCACGTGCGGCGGTGTGGGACCGCACCATCTCGGGTGCCAGCGTCTCGGCCTCCGTGAAGCACCGCAGCGCGCTCTCCACGTTCCTCAGCTGCGCATGCGCCCTACCCAGGTCCAGAGCGAGCCTGGCCCGGCGCTCGACGGAAAGGCCGGACGCGTCCACCTGGCCGCCGACATGCAGGGCTTCGCCCGCGTCGCCGAGGTCGACAGCGACGGATACGGCCTGGATCTCGACGTTCGTCGGACCGAACTCGAGGTTGAAGTCGTTGCGGTCCTCGCCCAGTTGTGCCGCCACATGGCGTGCGAGCTCCATCTCGCGCCGGGCTTCGGCGCGACTCCGGCACCGTGCGTGCACCAGAGCGAGCGCCAGGTGCAGGGATCCCAGCAGGGAGAGCATCTCCGGTGACACGCCGACGTGGTCCATGTGACGTCCGAGGGCGTTCACAGCGGACTGCGCGACATGCTCCGCCTGGTCGTACCGCTTCAGCCGAACGCACGCGTGCGCAAGCCGAAACGTGCCCGCGATGACATCCGGCAGCCGGCCGGACAACTCGGCGGCCGCGATGGACCGGTCGGCGGCCACCCAGGCGGCATCCGCCTCGTTCTGGCGCGCAAAGACGGCCGACATGGCCTGGTAAGTGCGGGCGAGCAGGCTGTAGGCCTCCGGTCGCTCACGCTCACCGACCGTGCGCACCACGCGCTCCAAGGTCGGTATGAGCGAACTCAGCGACGCGGTCAGCTCGGAGAACCGATCGCCGTGGGCGAGCGACCATGCGTGGTCGACGGCCCTCCGGAGGTCGGCGAGGGAAGGCCTCGTGTTCCACGTCCTCGGGTCGAGTACGACCTCCAGGGCCGGATGCCCCGAGAGCAGGAGCCGCACCTGGTCGAGGTCGTTCGGCTCGGGCGCGGCCTCGGCCGGCTCCACGGGCCGGGGCGCGTCCGGGCGCAGCGCGTGGAGAGCAACGCCGAGGGCATCGGCGAGCAGCCGCAGCACGTCCAGCCGGTTGACGGGCTGGACACCGCGCTCCACCTGGGACAGCCAGCTCGTCGTGCGGCCGATCTCAGCGGCGAGCTCCCTCTGGGTCAGGCCGCGCTCCGCACGCAGTTCCGCGACCCGTGCACCGAACGCACGCCGCCCTTCGGGGATCACCGGTCTCTTCACACCTTTCCGTCGATGTGCTCCAGGAAGGTCACATCGGTACGGCTGACGAACTTCTCCCGCTCCTCGAGGAAGCGTCGGACATGGGGCTGCTGCTCGTGCGCGTCGAACGCGGCGCGGTCTTCGTACAGCTCGTAGAAGAGTCGTACGTTCGGCTCACCCGGCACGGAATGGTTCACATAGACCACCGTGCCGTGTTCCTGCCGCCGGATCCCCTCCAGGGTGCGGGACACCAACTCGTCGAAGCCTTCGGCTGCTTCCGCGTCGCGCAACGTGAAGCGCACGACCAGGCCAAAGCCTGCGGGCACGTTCGCTCTCCTCTCAAGTGGCAGCGGGCGTCCCAGAAGGTTCCCAGAAGCCCGATGACGGAGATAGTCGCAGATTTTCTTGACTCGCAGAAAAACTGCGAGTAGCTTCGCATCCATACTGCTGCTGACTGCGACTCAGGCGGCATGCGGGGCAGGCTCGATCGCGCCCGAGGCATCTCCCCCTGATCCGAGCAGGAGGTTCGATGCACAAGGACGATCAGCCTGAGGCCGCGCACGGCCACGCCCCTGGAAGTGCCTGCGCCCGGTGCAGACAGATCAAAGCGACGCACGACGAAGCCGCCCGTCAGGGCGACATCGGCACCGCCGAGGCGATGACCGCGACCATGGGCCGCCACCTGCGGGCGGCCCACTCGTGAGCGCCGGGCAGGCGGTGCCGTACCGCATGCGGTGGGCGATGCGGAATTGCCCCCACCCGGAGAACGCATGGGCGATCTCCGACCCGGGCATGAAGGCGTGCACCGCATGCGGCACCCGGCGGGTGACCGACTACCGGGCGCTCGGACGGGCCCCGGACCTGCCGGAGTGGACGCACCACGACGCGCCGGCCGTCGCTCCCGCAGGAGAGCGGAAGCAGAGGTATTCCGAGCTCCGGCACAGAATCCACGAAGCGAACCGGCGGAGTGCGCGGGGCAGGTCCTGAGGCGCTTCGGGCGCCGGGAGCGCTGCCGCCCCCGGCACCCCCTCGTCTCACTCAGTGAAGCGGAACCTCAGCAGGTCGCCATCGGCCTCGTACCACTCGAAGCCCGCCTTCTCCAGCACGCGGATGGACGGCGGATTGGACAGTTCCACGGTGGCGGACACCGTCCGCACGTCCGTCGAGGTGAGGGCGAACTCCGCCAGCGCGCGGGCTGCTTCGGGCGCGTAGCCGCGGCCGCGCCGCGACGGCACGATGCCGTAGCCGATCTCGAGGGTTCCGTCGGCGGGGGGCCAGAACAGGCCCGTCGAGCCGACCACCAGACCGCTGTCGCGCTCGATGATCAGGCGATGGCCGTAGGTGTCCAGCCAGGCGGGGAAGCCCTCGAAGAGCCCGGCGACGACGCCGTCGCCTTCGGCGGGGAAGTCGTCGGCCCAGTGCGGCTGACGGGCGCCGTCGAGGACGGCGGCGGCCTCGGCCCGGGTCCAGGGACGCAGGACGAGGCGGTCGGTGGTCAGATCATGCGGGGTCGGGGTACGAAAGGAAGACACGTGACACTCCGGTCGTGGGAACGGCCCGGGCCGTGCGCCGGTGTCGGCGCAGTCCGGAAAAGGGCATGCTGAAGAAGGCCGGCGGCGGCCATATTCATCAACCTCCCTCGTCACGGGTCCGAAGTGATCACGCGCTCCTCGCGCCTGCGGGACGCTAGCAAGGCCCTCCAGGGCCGGGCAACGCATTTCGCGCCCTCCGGCACGCCCGCGTACGCGCCGCCGCGCTTCCGTACGGCGCGTTCCGGCGCTTGCCGCCCCCCCTCCGCGCTCCGATGGAATGCGCGAGGAAGTACGGCTCACGAAGACGCTCCACACCGACCACCGCGACGCGAGAGGTGTGAGTACCGCGTGATTCACATGACCGAGACCCTGGCCATCCACACCATCGAGGGTTTCCTCACCCCCGACGAGACATCCCAGGTCATCAAGGTGCTGGACGAGCATCTCGACGCGACCGGCTGGGTGCCCGCGCGGCCCAGTGACGGCATGGTTCCGCCGGACGCCGTTCAGGAGATCCTGGGGGAAGCCGTCGAGCGGGCGCTGCCGGCGATCCGGCAGTTGTTCCCGTCCGTCGCCGGCGTCACACCGTGGGACTACCACGATCTCGGGCCCGGGGACGGGATACCGCCGCACCTGCACGGCGTGGACGACCCGCACACGCGCCCCCGGCGGGTCGCGCGCGTCGCCTTCCACCTCCAGGAGGCGGAGTGCGGTGGCGAGTTCTTCGTGGACACCGCCTCCTCCGAGGCGCTGTGGACCGATCGCACGGCGGAGCCGGGCAGCGGCTTCGTGCCCGGCACCCGCTTCGCCCGCGAGATCTCGCATCATGCCGGGCCCGAGGCCCTCGCCGCGCTGCGCGCCGTCCCCCGCACCCGCTGGACCAGCGCGCCGCCCACCGGAACCGCCGTCGTCTACGGCGCCCAGCTCGTGCACGGCGTCGAGCCGGTCGTCACGGGCCGGCTGCGCAAGCTGATCACCAACCTGCTGGACGCCTCACCCCTCTGACCCCGACCGCTGCCGGCGCTCGAGCCGCAGGGCGGCCGCCCGCCGCCCGGGCGCCAGCACGTCCACCGGACCCGCCCCCGGTCTCACCGCGCCGCCACCGCGGATCTTGGCCGCGACCCGCGCAAGACGGGCGTCGCCCGGCGGTACGTCGAGGAAGAACAGGGCCTCGTACGGCCGCTCGTGGGCGTCCCCGCCCCACCTGACCACCCCCTCGCACTCGGCGAGAACGTCGCGCAGCGCCAGCATCTCGAGCGGGAAGAACCCGCCCCGGCCACCCTTGGGGTACCAGTCGGGGCGTATGGCCACCGCCGTGCCGGAGGCATGGTTGCTCTCCGGCGGCTGCGGCAGCCCCGCTCGCGCGAGCGGCACCCGGCCGGGGGCCAGATGCCCGACGACCTGTCCCTCCCCCAACTCGGCGATCTCGTAGTGGAACCGACGCACCACGTGCACCAGCACCGTCTCCACGTCCCCGGCGCGCAGCGCCACGGTGACGCCGATGCCCTCGACCGGGCCTCCGCCGCCGACGGTCCTCTCCATCCGCCAGCCGTTCGCGCTCAACGCCCCCAGGGGCGCGGCGGCCTCCGGTACGGGCGCGGCAGCGGCCACCCGTACGGGCACGGCCGCGCTCAGCGCCACCGCGCCCGCGCCCGTCAGCACCCCGCGACGCGAAATTCCGGACGCCATGTCCCTCACCTCACACCGGTCGTGTCGAATTCGTTCTGGCCCATGTCCAGCCCGGAGGCGATGTCGTTGTCGATCTCGATCTTTCCGTCGCCGCCGCCCACGCTCATCGTGGCGATCTGGTCGAAGGCCCAGTTCTCCGGCATCGGACAGCCGAGATTTCCGGAGAATCCCGTCGACATGTCGGCCACGAAAGCTGCTGTGGCGAAACCCGCCGCCGCGACGCGCGAACACGCGTTGCGGGGCCCGTAGACGCCGATCCGGTACCTGCCGCCCAGCTCGCCCATCTTCCGGTCGATGCCGCGGAAGTGCGGAATGACGTTGTCGGCGACCTGGTGGTCGAGGACGTCGAAATCCACGGCGAAGTAGATCCACGTATCGCTTTTGAAGCCGTATCCGCGGGCCGCGTCGTACGCCGCCTGGGCGTCCGCGATGCCCTGGTTCTCGTTGAAGTAGGACGCCGAGCCGCCATAGGTCTGGTAGATGGGGAAGACCCGCAGGCCCTTGGTCGCGATGACCTCCAGCTCGCCCGGCTGGATCTTCTTGTCGAACGTCGAGCCCGGGGCGTTGGTCAGATAGCGGCCGGCGACCAGATATCCCGCCTCGCGCAGCGCGTCGGCGCGGGCCGGGGTGATCTCGGTGACGCAGTCGAAGGCCGTTCCGCGCCGGGTGTTGTCGCCGCAGGAGACGAGCAGCGAGGCCCAGGTCGGGAAGTCGCCGGCCCCGGTCACCGGCAGCTTCACGAATTCCTGGAAACCGCGTACGGCGGCGGAGAGTTCGCTCGTGAAGGTGTCGGAGAAGGACACCCCGCCCCGCCTGTTGAAGACCATGGCGGCGGAGAAGAGCTGGACGAACGGCCCGCTGGATCCGACCGTGAGCGTGTTCTTCTTCAGACCCTCCTTGGTCGCCGGCCCGAACGCCCCGGTGGCCACGTCGTCGTTCATGCCCAGCTGGTATTGCACGGCGAACACCAGCGCCTTTTGCACATCGCGCGAGAAGTGACCGTCGCAGGGCACGACGAAGAAGTTCCGGCGGTTCACATGGCGGCCGTTCAGCCACTGCTGAATGGAGCGGACCGCATCGCTGCCGCCGTCCGTCGTGACATACGAATCCATGGTCAGCAGTGCCTTGAAGACTTTCGGCGTGACGCCGTCTCCCGGGAACGCGTCCGCGACGCCCATGTTCTGCTTCAGCCTGCCGACGGCCGCGGCGACCCGGCCGCCGTACACGCCGTCGATGTCGCCTCCGTCGTACCCCTTGCAGTAAAGCGCCGACTGCACCAGCCGGTTGATGTCCGCGGAGCCGCTGCCGCGGTCGATGACCGGGTATTTCGACTGCAGCGCGGCCAGGGTCGCGGGCCCGAAGTTGTTGGACTGCGGGGAGACGCCGAGCTCGTACTGCAGGGCCCGGGTCAGGGCGAACATGACGTCCCACGACGTCCTGCCGTTCTCCTCCAGCGTCGGCATGCCGCTGATGCCGGCGTATGTGGCGTTGTAGAGCCTCTGCGCCTTGCGCACCATCTCATCGGCCATGTCGCATGCTCGCACCGGCCTCTGGTCCGGACAAAGGCGGAGTACGGCCAACGTCCGCGCGCCCCTCTCAGGGGCGTCTCGGGGTGCCCTCAGGGCGTTCCCCGAGGTCGGCGCGGTGCCCCCAGGGACATGATCACTACATGACGAGCGGCAACGGGACACGGGCACCGCAGACCGGGACGGCGGCGACGGCACCCGTCGATGCGGCGGCGACGACCTGGCGGCGGTCGGCCTTCGCCGCCGCCCCGGTCTGCATGACCGCGTACGGACTCACCCGCCTGATCGACGACCGGCACGGCCCCGGCCCCGACTGGTCGCTGGGGCACCTCGCCCTGCTGGCCGGGGTGCTGCTGTTCGTGCCGGTGTTCCTGGGACTGCGCCGGGCGGCGGCGCCCGGGCGGGGGCGCGTCCGCCGGTGGTTCGCGGACGCCGGGGCGGGGATCGGCCTGCTGGGCGTCCTGGCCGTGACGGGTCAGGTGCTGATCGATCTGTTCGTCGGATTCTGCTCCGTGGACCGGGCGACGATGAACGAGCTCTTCGAGCGCGTCCAGAGCCATGCGGGCGTGAAGCCCGTCTTCTATACGGTGGGGCCGCTGCTCTTCTACGTCGGGCTGGTGCTGCTCATGACCCAGCTGGCGGCGCTGCGCGCCATAGCCGCCTGGCGTCCGGTCGTCGTGGTGGCGGGCATCGTGCTCGCGGCGGGCGATCTGGATCTGCTGCCGGTGGCCGGCGTGCTGTTCCTGCTGGCCCTCGCGCCCCTCGGCGGACTCCCCGGCGCCGTCGTCCCCGCGCCCCTCATACCGGGCACGGACCCGGGGCTTTAGACGGCGACCCCGACGGCGATCCCGACCGCTACCCCGGCAGCGACCTGGGCGGGCTCAGCGGCTCCCCGCTGACGGCAGCAGCGGGCTGCCCTTACGGTCCAGCCAGGACCGGTACGCGGCGCTGGCCCCGGCCACGTCCACGTACGCGGCCGTTAAGTCGGCGTAGAGCGCGTCCAGTTCGCGCAGGGGTAAGGAGCCGCGCCGGGAAGCCAGGGAGAGCTGGGTGGTGAGGGGGTCGCCGGACAGGGGGCGGATCACCGTCCCGGGCACGGGGTCGGCGGTCGGCGCCGCCGGGCGTACGGCCTCGCCGCAGGCGACGAGCTCGGCAGCGGTGGTGTTGTCGCGGACGTGGAGGAGGCGGGGGTCGAGGCCCGCCGCCATGAACGCGCGGCGCAGGGCCGTGGCCTCGTCGTCCGCCGTGGGGTCGACGATCCAGGGGTCGCCGGCCAGGTCGGCGAGCGGGATCACGGGGCGGGCCGCCGCGGCGTGGGTGGCGGACAGGGAGACGAAGCGCGGCTCGGCGGCGATGAGGACGCGGCGCTCGACGCCCTCGGGGACGTTCAGGGGGAAGCCGGCCGTCTCGTGGACGAAGGCCACGTCGAGCTGGTTGGTCGCCAGGAGCTGGAGAAGGGTGTTGGAGGACACCTCTATGTGGATGGTGGTGTCCGTGTCCGGAAGGCGCCGGTGGATGCGGCGCAGCCAGCCGGTGACGGCGCGGCTGCCGATGCTGCCGATGCGCAGCCGCAGGCCGCCGACGCCGACGGCCGCGTCCCGGGCGGCCGCCACCAGCGCCGCCATCTCGGCGATGATCGGCCGGGCGCGGGAGAGGACGGAGTGGCCGAGGGGGGTGGGGTGACTGCCGTGCTGGCTCCGGGTGAAGAGGAGCCCGCCGACGGTGCTCTCGATGCGCCGGAGCTGAGTGGTCAGTGAGGGCTGGGTCATGCCCAGCTGCACCGCGGCCTTCCGCACGCTGCCGGTGTCTGCGATGGCGCAAAGTGCACGGAGGTGCCTGACCTCAAGCTCCACGCGAGCGAGCATATCCGCGCCCCGTACGCCACACCAGACACATGCCGGACGAGAACGGGCAGTTGGACGGCCGACTGGACAGCAGGTGGCGCAGGATAGGCGATTGGATGGCGCTATGGCCAACTGGCATCATCCGCACCATTGATAACTCGTCAGAGACTCATGGGGAACAGGAGTTCACCCGGTGAGCCCCGGCCGCGTGTCCCACCGCACCCGGCCGAAGAGGCTCTCGGCACGAATGGAGTCCCCCACATGAATCGCTCCGCGATGGTGCTGTCGGCCGCCCTCGGCCTCGGGCTGGCAGCCACGATGACCGTCGTGCCCGCTTCCGCCACGACGGCGGACGGGAACGCGGCGCCGCAGTACACCCAGTCCTCGTACGTCGGCTCCAAGTCCGAAGAGGCGAACAACAAGGCCTTCTTCGACGCCGTCATGAAGTCCGCGAAGGCCAAGCAGGCCGCGTCGCCGGGCCTCCGCGCCGTCACCGTCACCTACGACGCCAGCCAGGCGCCGAGCTTCTCGACGGAGATAGCGAGAAGCGCGCAGATATGGAACAGCTCGGTCCGTAACATCCAGCTGCGCGCCGGCTCGAACGCCGACTTCCGGTACTACGAGGGCAACGACTCCCGCGGCTCGTACGCCAGCACCGACGGCCACGGCCGCGGCTACATCTTCCTCGACTACCGGCAGAACGAGCAGTACGACTCCACCCGCGTCACCGCGCACGAGACCGGTCACGTCCTGGGTCTGCCGGACCACTACTCCGGCCCGTGCAGCGAGCTGATGTCCGGCGGCGGCCCCGGCCCGTCCTGCACCAACCCCAACCCGAACTCGGCCGAGAAGAGCCGCGTCAACCAGCTCTGGGCCAACGGCCTGAAGGCCTTCGACAAGGCGCCCTTCACCAAGGTCCACTAGCCCCTCCGGCGCGGGCCCGCCCCGGCAGCCCGCCGGGGCCGGCCCGCCCGCACACCCGGCGCAGCACCGCACCGCACACAAAATGGCCCGGTTCCTCTCGGAACCGGGCCGTCTCGCGTGGATCACGCGACGCTCATGCTCAACACGTCTAGCAGGCCTGGGCCTGCGCCTCCGCCTCCGGCTCCGTCGGCCGGCGCATGAGGAACCCTGCCCCCGCGCCCGCCGCGAAGAGCGCGAAGACCGAGACCGCCGTGCTCAGCCACGAGGCACCCAGCCACTGGCCGCCGAAGTAGCCGAGGCTCACGCTGTAGGCGGCCCAGGTCAGGCCGGCCAGCGCGGACCACGGCAGGAACTCCGCCACCCGGCGGTGCATCACGCCCGCGCCGAGGCTGACCACCGAGCGCCCGGCGGGCGCGAAGCGGGCCAGGACGACGAGCGGGCCGCCGCCGCGCAGCAGGGCCGTACCGAGCCTGGCCTGGGCGGCGGTCAGCCGCCGGGAGCGGGCGATGGCGCGGTCGAAGCGGTCGCCGCCGCGCCAGGCGAGCCGGTAGGCGACCATGTCGCCCAGCACGGAGGCGGTGGCGGCGCACATCACGAGCGCGAACATGTCGGCGAAGCCGGCGTGGCCCTGGGTGGCCTCACCCACCGCGCCCGCGGCCGAGCCGGCGGCCGCGGTGGCGGCGGTGATCACGAGGACGCCGCTCGGCAGCACCGGCAGGAAGACGTCGAGGAGTACGGACACCCCGACGATCACATATATCCATGGGGTCTCGGCCAAGGCCCCCAACAACTCCAGCACGTCCTGATCTCCCGGTACGGTCCCCCGCCGCGACGTCGCAGGGGAGCGGCAGGGGCGGCCTTGACAACCGTACAGCGTACGCCTGGAGCTGCTGGGGGATGAGCGCAGGGTCCGTGATGTTGTTCGAATCACGTCCCCGCCGCGGGCGCCGGCCCCGCGCGCCGAGGGCGTCAGCCCTGCTTGCCGCGGGCGAAGACGCGGTCCAGCGCCAGCGCGCCGGGGCCGGTGAAGACCAGCAGCAGGAAGGCCCAGGCGAACATCGCGGAGGCCTCGCCGCCGTTCTGCATCGGGAAGAGGCCGCCGGCCTGGTGCACGTCGAAGTAGGCGTAGGCCATCGAGCCGGAGGCGATGAAGGCCGCGCTGCGGGTGCCGACGCCCAGCAGGACCAGCGCGCCGCCGACCAGCTGGATCACGGCCGCGTACCAGCCGGGCCAGGTGCCGGCCGCGATGGTGCCGCCGTTGGAGCCGACCGCGCCGCCGAGCACGCCGAAGAGCGAGGCCGCACCGTGGCAGGCGAAGAGCAGGCCGACGACGATCCGGAAGACCGACAGGACGTAGGGCCGGGCCGCGTCGAGGCGCTCGACGAGCGGGGAGGCGGGGGCGGCCGGGGCGGTGCGCTCGCCGGACGGGGAGGGCGCGGCCGCGGTGGTGGTGGGGGCATGGGTCGGCTCCTCGTATCGGGGACAGGAACAAGGACGACCACAAGTTAGGCACACCTTATGAATACTTGCAAGTTCAAGTTTCTGGGTGTGGATGCCGCCACGCACCCTCCCTGACCTCCGCATACGACCGCCGGGCCCCCTCCCGCGATGAAGCCTCGCGGAAGGGAGCCCGGCGGTCGTGGTCGCTCAGCAGCCGTTGAGGATGCCCTCCAGGGCGGCCTTCTCGGCGGAGTCCACGGTCAGCTTGTAGTCGTACTTCACGGAGACCCACATGCGGGCGTACGTGCAGCGGTACGACTGCAGCGGCGGCAGCCACTGCGCCGGGTCCTTGTCGCCCTTGGCCTGGTTGACGCGGTCGGTGACCGCGATCAGCTGCGGGCGGGAGAGGTCGTTGGCGAAGGCCTGGCGCTGGGCGGTGGTCCAGGTGTTGGCGCCCGACCGCCACGCCTGCGCCAGGGGCACGACGTGGTCGATGTCGATGTCCTGGGCGTCCTTCCAGGTGGCCCCGTCGTACGGGGAGAACCAGGTGCCGGACACGGCCGCACACTTCGCGTCCTGCTCGACGTTCTCGCCGTCGCGCTGCAGCACGACCTCACGGGTGTTGCACTGGCCGTGCTGGGTGATCCAGTGCGGGAACTTCGACCGGCTGTAGCCGTCCATCGACCCCTCGGACTTGACCGTCAGCTGGCCCAGCTCCGTGCGCGCGGTGGCGGCGTCCGGCGGGGTGGGCGGGGCGGCGTGGGCGGCCGGGCCGTTGAGCACGAGCGTCCCGACGAGGGCGGCGAGGCCCGCGGCGACGGCCGTACGACGCGCGTAGACGCCGCGCGAGGCCGAAGGAGCGCGCAGTGCGGACATGAGGAACTCCCTTGAGGGTGGAGGGGGTAGAGCCGCGAAAGGTGCGGCCAGCATCACGGCGACGGGTATACAGGGGGTGGTCGCCACGTGTCAGGATGACGACGCGGTCATGTCAAGGCAAGGGTTCTGCGACGTGAGATGCCTCGGAGGGATCCATTCCGGTCGAACCGGAGCTATCCATTCCTGATACAGCGCCAGCCGGACGCCCCCGTACGGGTGTTCACCCCGCCGCCGATCACCCGACCACCCGATCGCCCGGCCGCCCACCACGGAGGCCGTCACGGAGGCCGAGCGCCTCGACCGGGGTCGGCCGGCCGGCCCGTAGGGTGGCCGCGTGCTCGCCGCCGACGTCCTGCTGCCCGCCGACGCCACCCTCGGGGCGGTCCTCGCCGTCATGTTCGCGGTCGCGGTGGCGGTCGCGGCCGTCGCCCGCCTCGCCGACGGCCGCGAGCGCGGCTACGCCCGCCAGATCGCGCTGGCCGGTCTGCGCGCCGCGGTCCAGCTGGCCGCGGTGTCGGCGCTCATCGGCTGGGTGGTGGGGTCGGTGCCCGCGCTGCTGGGCTTCCTGCTGCTGATGTACGCCGTCGCCGTGCGCACGGCGGGACGCCGCGTCACGCCCAACCGCACCTGGTGGTGGGCGGCGGCGCCGATCGCCGCGGGCGTCCTGCCGACGGTCCTCGCGCTGCTGCTGACCGGGCTCGTACCGCTCAGGGGCGTCGCCCTGATCCCCGTGACCGGCATCCTCATCGGCGGGGCGCTCACCGCGACCGTCCTGGGCGGCCGCCGCGCCCTCGACGAGCTGAACACGCGCCACGGCGAGGTGGAGGCCGGCCTGGCGCTGGGGTTCCCGCCCCGCGACGCCCGCCTGGAGATCGCCCGTCCGGCCGCCTCCGACGCGCTGCTGCCGGGGCTGGACCAGACCCGGACTGTGGGGCTGGTCACGCTGCCCGGGGCGTTCGTGGGGATGCTGCTGGGCGGCGCCACCCCCGTGCAGGCGGGCGTGGTGCAGCTGTTCGTGCTGGTCGCGCTGCTGATGGTGCAGGCGGTGGCGGTGGCGGTCGTGCTGGAGCTGGTCGCCCGCGGCCTGCTGTACCGCGGGGACCGTCCCGTATCCTGAGGGGAGCAGAAGGGGAGTAGCTCTTCGCCGGACCGTCGACATACTGCTGAGTTCCGTCTCAGCCGGCGCCCGGAGGCCTCGGACACCGCGCCGGGGCCAGCGAGACCTTCGGCCGCAGTGTCCACGACGCTGCCGTGCCGAAGCGACCCCTGATTCAACAGGTCACTGTTTCGGTGCGGCCGTCCCCACCGACAGAGGAATCCACCCCGTGTTCAGTCTCACCGTCGCCGCCCTGGTCTTCGGCGTCGTCTTCCTGGCCGAGCTGCCCGACAAGACGGCCCTGGCCGGCCTGATGCTCGGCACCCGCTACCGCGCCTCCTACGTCTTCGCCGGCGTCGCGGCGGCCTTCCTCGTCCACGTCTCCCTCGCCATCGCGGCCGGCAGCGTGCTGACCCTCCTGCCCCACCGGCTCGTCCAGGCCGTGGTCGGCGTGCTCTTCCTCGCGGGCGCGGCGATGCTGCTGCTGAAGAAGGACGACGACGAGGAGGAGCCGAGGAAGCCCGCCGACCAGTCCTTCTGGAAGGTCTCCGGCGCCGGCTTCATGCTGATCCTGGTCGCCGAGTTCGGCGACCTCACCCAGATCATGACCGCCAACCTCGCCGCCCGCTACGACGACCCCGTCTCCGTCGGCGTGGGCGCCGTGCTGGCCCTGTGGGCGGTGGCGGCCCTGGGCATCGTGGGCGGGAAGACGCTCATGCGGTACGTACCGCTGAAGCTGATCACGAAGGTGGCGGCGCTGGTGATGCTGGCGCTGGCCGGCTTCAGCCTGTACGAGGCCGTCGCGGGCTGACGCGGACCGGCGGGGGCCGCTGGGGCAGGGCCGGCGCCGATGCGGGATGATCCGCACATGCCACATCTCGCCCTGGTGACCCTCGTCGTGCGCGACTACGACGAGGCCATCGCCTTCTACGTGGACGCCGTCGGCTTCGAGCTCCGGGAGGACACTCCCCTGGGCGACGGAAAGCGCTGGGTCGTGATCGCCCCACCGGGATCGCGCGAGTCGGGCATGCTGCTGGCCCGTGCCGCGGACGCCGCGCAGGAGGCCCGCGTCGGCGACCAGACCGGCGGCCGGGTCGGGTTCTTCCTGTACACGGACGACTTCGCGCGCGACCACGCCCGAATGCGGACCGCAGGCGTCCACTTCATTGAGCAGCCCCGCCACGAGCCCTACGGCACCGTCGCCGTCTTCCAGGACCTCTACGGCAACCGCTGGGACCTCCTCGAGCCACGCTGACTCCCCCGCCCCACCGGGCAACTGGCGTACCGTCAGGAACATATGATGGTCAACCGGCTGGGCCTCCCGCCCGGGAACACCGGACGGAGCCGGCCCAGCCGTGCGAGAGCAGACGGGCCGGCGACAGCCGGAGCAGGGAGGGTGCACATGGAACAGCGCGCGTCGACGGGCGGCCGTTCCCTACTGGCCGCGATCGCGGCCCTAACCGGACTGGTGACGGCGACCGGCGCGGTCGTCCTCCACGACCGCACCGGCCCCCGGGCCGTACTCATCGCCCTGTCGGTGATCCTCTTCTCCATCACCGGCGGCCTCTGGCAGCTCCAGCGCAGACGCACGGCCCCGGCCCGCTCATAAGCGACGCCGGCCCATCCGACGGGCACGGAAGGCCCCTCCGCCACCCGGCGAAGGGACCTTCCGCATGGACACACCGCCCGCGAACGCCGAAGGCCCCCAGCCGCGATCGACTGGGGGCCTTCGTACTGGTGGGCACAGACGGATTTGAACCGCCGACATCCGCTTTGTAAGAGCGGCGCTCTACCGCTGAGCTATGCGCCCCGGCACGACAGCACAGCCTACATGGCCCTCCCCAGGTCCCGGCAAACCAGGAAAGGCCCTGACCGCCCGGTACGGGGGTTAACCCCACCCCAGAAGCGGTAGCAGGTGGGATCCCGGAGCGGCCACCGCCGCGCATAGGCTCGCCGCGCAGGCAGTCGCTGCCCGCGCCACCAGCCGAAACGGAGACCTTCATGCTTCCCCGCGCCCGCCGCGTCGCCCGCCTGTCAGCCCTCGCCGGCGGGGTCCTGGTCGCCGCCGTCGCCCTCACCGGATGCGGTACGGCCGACGCCGACGAGGCGACCCCCGAGCACAAGGCGTTCGCCCTCGCCGGCCGTGAGCTGACCGTGGACACCGACAACTCCGCCATCGAGCTCGTACCGGCCTCCGGGAACGGCAAGGACGTGCAGGTCACCCGGTGGTTCGACGGCTGGTCGGTGGGCGGCGAGACCGGGGTGAGCTGGGAGATGGAGGGCGGCGACATGCTGAAGCTGCGGATGAAGTGCCGGGGCCTGAGCGTGGACTGCGAGGCCAAGCACAAGATCGAGGTGCCGCGGGGCGTCGCGGTGACCGTCAAGGGCGGCAACGGCGAGATCAAGGCCCGGGGCTTCGAGACGGCCCTCACGGTCCGTACGAGCAACGGCGCCGTCGACGTCCGCGACGCCAAGGGCGCGGTGGAGCTGAGGACTTCCAACGGGGCGATCACCGCCGAGGGGCTGCGGGCGTCGAAGGTGAAGGCCAGCACCTCCAACGGCCAGGTCCGCATCGGGCTGGACCGGGTGCCCGACGAGGTGCGCACCACCGCGAGCAACGGCGCCACCCGCATCACCCTCCCCCGCGCCCCCTACAAGGTCGACGCCAAGGCGGGCAACGGCAGCGTGAGCGTGGACGTCCCCCGTGACGACGCCAGCCGCCACGAGGTGATCGCGCACAGCGGCAACGGCGCCATCGAGGTGCGCACCGCGGGCTGACCGGCCCGTGTGTCCGCCCCCGGTGGATGGGAGAATGGCACCCGGCCTGGGTGATCCATCGGGAGTGGGCAAGGTGACGGCGACGTTCGCACGTACGGTGACGACTGCGGCCCGCGAGGCCCTCGCGCTCGTCCTGCTGCCCCTGCCCCTGCTGGCCGTCGCGGCGGCCGCCGCGCCCGCCGCCTTCCCCGGGGGCGGCACCCGCCGCTGGGGCTGGGGACGCGGCGAGAGCCAGCGTGCGGAGGCGCAGGCCGCCAAGGACGCGGCCGCGGCGGCGTTCTACGAGCTGGACACCGCCCAGCGTGACCTGCGGATCTCCATCGAGACGATCACGGCCGCCGACTCCTCGCCCGCCGCCCGCAAGGCGGCCGCCGACTTCGAGGCGCTCGGGCGGCGCATAGACGAGGTCTCCGCGACGTACATCGGCGCCGTCGACTCCCTCGACCTGGACCGTGACGGCCTCGAGGCCTCGGCCGCCCAGCGGGCCCGTACGGAGCTGACCCGGGCTCGGGAGGAGCTCCAGAAGGTCAAGGCCGAACTCGACCGGTTCGCGCAGAGCCTGGGCTCGCTGCTGACCCGGGCCGAGAACCAGCTGGCGCAGCTCGCGCCCGCCGTGGAGCGCGCCCGGCAGGGGCTGCTCGCGGCCACTGAGGCGCTGGACGCGGCCCGGTCGGGCGGACTGCGCGCCGACGACCTGGCCGCCCGGCTCGCGGCGCTCGCCCCCGACCTGACCAAGCTCAACCAGGGCGCCGGACAGCACGGCGTACGGGAGACCGTCCAGCGTGCTGAAAGAGTGCAGCGGGAGGCCGAGGCGATCCGCGGCGAGGCCGAACAGCTGCCCAAGCGCGCGGCGGAGATCGACAAGCGGCTCGTCTCGCTGCGCACCCGCGCCCAGGCGCTGGCCACCCGGGCCGCGGGCGTGGCCCCGGTCCTCAGCGAGCTGCGCCGCCGCTACAGCGCCGCCTGCTGGCAGGACCTGCAGCAGGTGCCGCAGGAGGCGGAGCGGGCCGTCGCCCGGGCGGAGGAGAAGCTGGGCGAGGCCCGCACGGCCCGCGACGAGCAGCGCTGGCCGGACGCCACGGCCCTCCTGGCCACCGTACGGGCGCTGCTCAACACCACCGACGAGGCCGTCTCGGCGGCCGGCGACCGGCTGCGGCGGCTGGACGAGGTGTCGTTCGACCACGAGAAGGAGGTCGAGCGCACCCGCTTCGCCCTCCGCGACGCCCAGCGCCTGGCGATGGCCGGGCGCAGCACGCCCGATCCCCGGCACGCCCGCCCGCTCGACGACTCGGTGGCCCGCCTGGAGCGGGCGGTAGGCGCCCTGGAGGGGCGTCATCCGGACTGGTGGCACTTCCTGACGGAGACCGAGGCGGTCCGGCGGGCCGTCGCGGACGTCGTGCGCGAGATCCGCGAGGAGCGCGGCGGCGCGGCGCGCTGAGAGCGCCGGCCGCGCCGACCGTGCGGGGGGCTCAGCCGGTCCGGCGGGCCAGTGTCAGGCCGTCCGCGACGGTGAGCATGACCGCCTCCGTGCGCCGGTCCGCCGCCACGTGCGCGTTGAACTCCCTGATGTGGGCGCCCGGGCCGCCGGTGACGGCCGGGTCGACGACCTGGCCCATGAACAGGACGTTGTCCACGACGATCAGCCCGCCCGGCCGCAGCCGGGGCACGATCTCCTCCCAGTAGTCGATGTAGCCGTCCTTGTTGGCGTCGATGAAGGCCAGATCGATGTGCGGCTCGGCGGGCAGGGCGCGCAGCGAGTCCAGGGCGGGCGCGATGCGCAGGTCGATACGGTCGGCGACGCCGGCCTCGGCCCACGCCGCGCGGGCGTGGGCCGTCCACTCCTCGGAGATGTCGAGGGTGATCAGCCGCCCGTCCTCGGGCAGCGCCTGGGCCATGGACAGCGCCGACAGGCCGGTGAAGGTGCCGACCTCCACGACGTGCCGGGCGCCGGTGAGGCGTACGAGGAAGGCCAGCAGCGGCGCCTGCTCCTCGGCCACCTGCTTGAGCGCGTCGCGGGGGAAGAGGGTGTGGGTGGACTCGACCAGGGCGCGCCGCACCGGGTCGAGCGGGGGGTTGTGCGCGAGGACGTACGCGTACAGCTCGGGGGTGAGCGGAGCGCTCTTGGTCTCGGCCACGGGGTCTCCTGGGTCTGTCAGCACCGGATGCGGCTACCGGTCGACGAGCCTACGGGCCCCGGGCGCGGGTTTACGAGACCTCTGCCGCGACCCCCGCCGCGCGGGCGAAGGCCCGGACGATCTCCTCCCCCGCCGCCACCCCGCGCGTCGTGAGCGCGGTGACGTGCGGTGCGTTCCAGCCCGCGTCCGCCAGCTCGCCGTGGCCCGGGCGCCAGCCCCGGCCGGCGGCCAGGAGCAGGTCGGCGTCCAGCAGCGAGTCGCCGGCGGCCAGGACCTCGTCGGCGCCCGTGCGGCGGGCCACCTCGGCGACCGCCGCGCTCTTCGTCAGCGGGCCCGGCACGGCGTAGATCTTGCGGCCCTGCAGCGAGACCGTCCAGCCGCGCTCTGCGGCCCACTCCGTCAGCTCCGTCACCCATCCCTCCGGCAGCAGCGGCCGGTCGACGACGAGGTAGGAGAAGAGGTCCGCCGCCGTACGCGCCTTGAGCAGCCACCGGGGGTCGGCGGTGCGCACCATGCGCGCGTGGACCTCGTCGAGGCCGGCGCACTCGGCGGCCAGCGTGCGCCGCACCCGCTCCCGCCAGCCGGCGTCGGGCTCGCCGCGCACCAACAGCTCGCCGCCGTTGGCGCAGATGGCGAACTCGGGCGCGGGCCCGGGCAGCCGGATGCGTTCGTACTGCTCGCGCGTGCGGGTGGTGGTGGGGACGAACGTCACCGCGCCGGCCAGTTCGGCGAGCGCGGCGGCCGCGTCCTCCGTCATGTAGGAGAGCGGCTTCTGCTCGTAGGTCTCGACGCAGAGCAGGCGGGGCGCCTGGCCGTCCGGCATGGACAGGGCCAGCGCGGCGGTGGAGTAGATCAGGGTGCGGTCGAGGTCGCTGGCGACCAGGACACGGGAGGCCGTGGTCACTTGGCGGCCACCGCCTTGCCGTCGGTGCCGGTGGCACCGCGGGTGTAGCGGGGGTGGATCAGGCCGACGCAGCTGTAGGGCAGGCCGTCCACCTCCTCGACGGGGACGCCTCGCTGCTCCGCGAGCAGGCGGACGTGGTCCAGGTCGGCGCCGGTGCCGCGCCGGGCGAGGATCTTCCAGGGGATGCGCCGCAGCAGGACGCGCGTGGTCTCCCCCACGCCCGGCTTGACGAGGTTGACGTCGTCGATGCCGTACTCCGCGCTGATCCGCTCGACGGCCGCCCAGCCCGCCCACGTGGGCGTGCGGTCGGCGGCGGCGAGCTCCTTGGCCTCGCGGGCGACGGCCTCCTCGGCCTCGCCGAAGCGCGCCGAGACGGTGTCGAGGAAGGTTCGGGAGACGTCGGCGCCGGCCAGCTCGCGGTAGAACTTCGCGCCGTGGAAGTCGCGCGGCCCGACGAGGTCGGCGCGCAGGACCGTGCGCGAGACGAGGCCGGAGACGGTGGAGTTCAGGCAGGCCGAGGGGATGAGGAAGTCGTCGCGGGTGCCGTAGGTGTCCACGCAGTGCCCGGGGTCGGCGAGGACCGCCAGCCGCGGGTCGAACCCGGCGGGCGCGCCGGCGCCCTCGAAGGCCTGGGCCAGCTCGCGGGTGATGGCGCCCTTGCCGGTCCAGCCGTCGACGAAGACGACGTCGGCCGGGTCGTGGTGGGCGGCGATCCAGCGCAGGGCGTTGGGGTCGATGCCGCGGCCGCGCACGATGGACACGGCGTAGTGCGGCAGGTCCAGGCCGTGCGCGTGCCGCGCCCAGCGGCGCATCAGCACGCCTACGGGCGTCCCGGCGCGGGCGAGCGAGACCAGGACCGGGCGGGGCGATCGCTCGGCGAGCACCGTCTCGGTGACGACACCCACCGCGCGCGCCATGCGGTCGGCCGACGCCTCGAGGGCCGCGTGGTAGGCCGCCTGGTAGCGCTCGCTGGGCTGGTACTCCACCGGCAGCGACTCGGCGTAGTGCGCGCCGCCGCTCTGGATCGCCTCCTCCCGCTCCTCGGTGGGCGCCTCGAGGTCCACGGCGGACAGGTCCTGCAGCAGCCAGCCGACCTCGTCCGGGGCGTAGGAGGAGAAGGCGGGGCCGCGCAGCGGTTCGCCTCCGGCACGGTGGGAGGGAATCACGGCGAGCAGCACCTTTCGGGCGTGCGCGGCCAGCTGGTCCAGCAGACCGCCGGGAACGTGCAGTTCGGGGGTGTCGGCGGTGGAGTCGGTCACCACGACGACGGTGTCGAAGCCGGCACCGGCGACGTTGTAGGCATACCGCTCACCGGCCCCCTCCGGGGCGGGGAAGGCGATCCGCGAACGAATGGCGTAGCCGGGGTCGTCGACGGGCAGCACGGGGGAGCGAGTGGTGGTGGAGAAACGAACCTGGGCCGCCTCGCCAAGTGCGTCCTGCAGCGCCTGAGCCAGGCGCAGGGGGGCGTACATCAGCTCTTCGGTGCCGAGGAGGAGGACGCGCCGGGCCCCCGGCCGGAGGGCGGAGAGGATACGGGCCGCCATGTCCGGCAACTCCGTCTCCAGCCGCACCCGGTGCTCCGGCGTGAAACCATGGCGGCCGCCATCCGGCAGGCCGACCGGCCACCCGAGCTCAACCCGCCGCGCTGGTGGGCAATCGTGCCGCAGGGCGATGGGGGCACCTCCCGGCGGTAGCTGGGGGAGGGTGGGCACCAGCGCACCCGCAGCCGGCGACGACGCCTCGGCCACCAGCTCCTGCCCCCGCTCCAGCACCCCGTCCGGCAAGGACACCGTGCCGGACGCCAGCGCGACCAGATCGACCCGCGCACCCAGCCCGGCCGCGAACTCGTCCAGCCCCGCCCGGTCCCGGGCGGACCGCATGTCCACCAGCGCCACGACCACGTACCGCCCCCGTGGGAACCGCGCGTGGAGCGCCGCGATCGTGTTCAGTACCGTCCGCCCCGTCGAGAACTCGTCGTCGACGAGCACCAGCGGGCCGTCGCCCGCGAAGAAGTCCGGGTCCTCCGGCAGCAGCAGGTGCGACGTGGCGTGGCTGTGCTCCTCCTCGAACCCGCCGACGGACGGCACGCCGGGCACGGCCCGCCGGGTCGAGTGCAGGTAGGGGGCGAGGCCGATGCCGTCGGCCACCGCGTGGCCCAGGCCCGTGGCCGTCTCGGCGTAGCCGAGCACCACCGCCCGTGCGGCGTCGGCGTCGCCGAGCAGGGCCCGTACGCGGCGGCCGAGGCCGGCGCCGGCCTCGTACACCGTCTCGGGGGACGCCGGCACGTGCTTGCCCAGCACGTTGGAGACGAGCAGGTGCGCTCGTTTCGGATTGCGCCGCAGGGCCAGGCCCAGCAGCTCCGGGAGGCGGGCGTCGCCTTCCAGCCCTACGCCCAGCCGGTCCGCGACCCACTGTCCCGACCACACCACGTGCGAACTCTCCTCGCTCATACGTCCTGCAATCCCGCCGCCAGCAGCTCGACGAAGCTGACGTCCTCGCGCGCGACGCCGAAGACCTCGGCGCGCCGCATGGTCCGCTCGGCCCAGGCCCGGTGCGGTTTCACTTCGTTCATCTTGTTCGTGTAGGCGGAGCGCACCACTCCACCACCGTCGCGTTCCGGCCGCAGGATGTCCTGCGCGTCGCTGAACTCCTCGTGGCTGACGACGGAGAGCGCGTGCACGGGGGCGACGTGCGTGGGGTGGATGCAGGTCTTGCCCTGCAGGCCGTTGGCGCGGTCGAGCTGGATCTCGCGCAGCAGGCCGTCCATGTCGTGCTCGATGAGCGCGGTGCGCAGGGCCTCGGCGGGGCCGGCGAAGGGGCTGCGGCGCAGCTGGGGCTTGAACATCCGCTCGGGCTGGGGGAAGTACTCCCAGACCGGGCCGCTGATGGTGAAGCCGCTGCCGTCGGCGCGGCCCAGCACGTTGACGACGTCGGCGATGACGGAGGCGACGAGCTTGACGTCGTAGGCGGTCATGTCGGGCGCCCGGCGCAGCCCGTACGCCGAGCAGAAGTCGGTCACGCCGAGCCGTAGCGCCAGCACCCGGTCGCGGTACTTGTCGACGGCGCGGGCGATGCCGGTCAGGGTGTTGGTGCGGGTCTCCAGGTGCAGGAGCTCGGGGGACTCGAGGACGGGCATGGCGAACAGCCGTCGGCCGCCCCGGGCTTCGGCCTCGGCGAGCGCCTCGAGGAAGGGAAGGCCGCGTTCCTCGGTGAACTTGGGCAGGACGAATCCGGACAACAGCCGCCCGGCGGGGCCCAGACGCCGTACGAGGTCGGTGATCTGGGCGGGTTCGCGGACCCGGACGAACAGCAGCGGCAGGTCGTCGCCGGCGGCGGCCAGCTCCGTGAACTGCCGGACGAGGTTCTCCTCCGCGCCGGCGACGTCCGCGTCGCCGATGGAGTCCTCGAGGCACAGCACCATGGAGACCACCCCGCGCCGCGCCTGTTTGTGTATGTCCCGGGCGAGGGTGAGGCGGGTGGCGGGGCTGTAGAGCGTGGCGCCGAGGGCGACGGCGAGCGTGGGGGCGGGGGAGTCGGCGGTGAACTCGCCGGGCTCCCTATGGAACAACCCATTCCGCACCGCAGACGCAAGGTGCCCGAAATGCCTCATCGCTCTCCCCGGATGCCGCGGCCTGGACGCCTTCCCACCGGGCCGGCCGGCACGAAGTGTGGCCGATTATCGTACGTCCGGAGGAGGGTCAAGAGTTCCCCAAGGACGTGAAAAACTCATGACGGGCGTGGATCCGTCCGGTAAGCGGAGGAGGTCCGGGGGCCCTGCGTTGTCCGCCGGCCGCACGAGGGGGCAGGATTGCCGACATGACGCACGCCATGCTGAAGGGGTCGAACATCCCGCTGGAGGCCCCCACCGTACGGGCCGTACTGCGCTGGACCCCCGGCCCGGGCGTCCCGGACGTGGACGCCTCCGCCCTGCTGCTCGGCGACGACGGCCGCGTGCGCTCGGACGAGGACTTCGTCTTCTACAACCAGCCCCGGCACCCCTCCGGCCTGGTCCGGCACCTGCCCAAGAAGCGGCTGGTCGAGGGGGCCACGGACTCGCTCGAGGCCGACCTGACGGCGCTGGCCCCCTCCGTGGCGCGCGTGGTGCTGGCCGCCTCGGCCGACGGCGGCTCCTTCGGGCAGGTCAGGGACCTGTGCGTGCTGCTGTACGACGCCGCGCGGACGGCCGCCGGGACGACGGACGTCGCCCCCGTCGCCCGCTTCGACGTCACCGCGGAGACCGGCGACGAGACGGCCATGCTCTGCGGCGAGCTCTACCGGCGCGGCGACGCCTGGAAGTTCCGCGCGCTGGGCCAGGGGTACGCCTCCGGGCTGGTCGGGCTGGCCACGGAGTTCGGGATCTCGGTGGACGAGTCGGAGGAGGGCGCCGGCGCGGGCGCCTCCACGCCGGCGTCCGGCACTCCCTCGGCCATCCCGGAGCCCGCCGCCGATCCGCTGCCCGAGGCCGCTCCCCGGCCACCGCGCCCGCGCCCGGCTACGCCTATCCGCCGCCGCCCCCGGCACCGCCCACGGTCCCGCCGCAGCCGTCGTACGGCTACCCGCCGCAGTACCCGCCGGCCCCGGCGGTCCCTGCGGCCCAGCCGTCGTACGGCTACCCCCAGCACGGCACGCCCCAGCCCTCCTACGGCTACCCGCCGCAGCGACCCGTGCCCGACCCGGCCTTCCGGCTGCCCCCGCAGGGCCCGCAGTTCCAGCCCGACCGCTGAGCCCGTCAGCCGCTGAGCCCGGCGACCGCCGAGTCCGGCGGCCGCCCGGGCCCGTAGGCCGCTGAGCCCATCGGCCGCCCGGGCCCGGACTCACGGCCGCGGGTCAGACCTTCGTCTTGTACCCACGCCCCCACTGCAGCCCCCAGCCGTAGAGCCGGTCCAGCTCGGACTGGAAGCCGTAGACGTACTTCATCTCCCGCCGCACGAGGATCTCGCCCTTGACGTTCTCGATCAGCACCACGGCGCACGACCGCGCCTCGGGGGCGCGCTCGTGCAGCGCGACCTCGAGCCGGGGGCCGTTGCCGGGATAGAGCGTCACCGTCGCGTGTGTACGGTCGAACGCCGGTGTGCCGTCGTAGATGTAGACGAAGATCAGCAACCGCTTGAAGTCGTCGCGGTGGTCCATGTTGATGTAGATCGTCTCGCCCGACCCCGAGCCGAACCGGTCGTCGCCGCTGAGCTGAACATACGGCGGCGAGTTGACGCTGCCCAGTATGTTGCCGAGCGGCTGGACTACGCCCTTGGACCCGTCCTGCAGCTCGTACATACAGGCGAGGTCCAGGTCGACGTCGACCATGGCCGGCCCCTGCGCCTGCACCACCTGCGGCGTGAACTTGCGCAGCGGGTGCCGCAGCGCGGACAGGCCCGAGCCGCCGGAGGGCCGCTCGCCGAAGTCCGAGGTGCGCATCCGCCAGGACAGGTTGACCCGCAGGTTCCCGGTGGCGGCACCCTGCTTGGTCAGCGAGAACGTGGGATGCCGCCTGGTCAGCTCGACCGAGCCGTTGGAACCGCCGGCGTCGAACTGGCGCGCGGCGGCGCCTCCCCAGTTGCCGAAGAGCTTCTCCCATACCGACATTGCCGAAAACCCCCACATGAGCAGCACACATGCCACGGGGCGGCCGTGAGGTTGATCCTCGCGACCGCCCCGGTGAGAGCGTTCCTCAAATGTGCCGGGGTCACACCCCGGAGGAGACCTCGGCCTTCGCGCCGGAGCCGTCGCCCGGGCCCGCCTCCTTGCGGTTGCGCACCACGGAGGACCAGAACGACAGACCGATCAGCACAACACCGATCAGACCGGTGACGACCTCGCTGATCTCGTGCTTGATGGTGATCAGCAGGATGACGGCCAGCGCGCCGATGGCGTAGTGCGCGCCGTGCTCGAGGTAGACGTAGTCGTCCAGGGTCCCCTTGCGGACCAGGAAGACCGTCAGCGAACGGATGTACATCGCGCCGATGCCCAGGCCCAGCGCCATGACGAAGATGTCGTTGGTGATGGCGAAGGCGCCGATGACGCCGTCGAAGGAGAAGGACGCGTCGATGACCTCGAGGTAGAGGAACAGGAAGAACGCGGCCTTGCCCGCCAGTCCGACGACCGAGGGGCCGCCCTTGGCGGACGCCTTCTCGGCCTCCTCCTCGGCCTCTTCCTCCTCCTGCTCCAGACGGTCCTCGAAGAAGCCGGAGATGCCGCCGACGATCAGGTAGGTCACCAGGCCGCCGATGCCGGCCAGCAGCACCGTGGTGGCCTTGTCGACCGTGCCCACGCCGTCGTGGACCGGAACGGCCGTGGCGAGGGTGGTGGCGGTGATGAGCAGGACGACCAGCGCGACGACCGTGGAGAGCGTCTCGAGCTTGCCCAGCCGGGCCAGCGGCTTCTCCAGCCACGCCAGCCACTTGATGTCCCGGTCCTCGAAGATGAAGTCCAGGAAGATCATCAGCAGGAACATTCCACCGAAGGCGGCGATGGCCGGGTGGGCGGCGGTGACCAGTTCCTCGTAGCGCGCCTTGTCGTTGATCGCGAGATCGACGGCCTCGAGCGGGCCGAGCTTCGCCGTGATCGCGACGATGACAATGGGGAAGACCAGCCGCATGCCGAAGACGGCGATGAGAATACCGACCGTCAGAAAGATCTTCTGCCAGAAGGCGTTCATCTTCCGGAGGATTCCGGCGTTGATCACCGCATTGTCGAACGAGAGCGAGATCTCCAGGACGGAGAGGATCGCGACGATCGCCAGCCCCTGCCACCCCCAGAGAACGCCGGCCAAGGCCAGACCGGCCGCCGTGATGGCGAACGACCAACCAAAGGTTTTCAGGAGCACTGGCTACCCAATCCTTCGCTGTTCGGGATGACCGCGCGGACGCGGCTTTACGAAACGTTGACCCCGAAGTCTAGGGCGATGCCCCGCAAGCCCGACGCGTACCCCTGACCGACCGCGCGGAACTTCCACTCGCCCCCGTACCGGTAGACCTCGCCGAAGATCATCGCGGTCTCGCTGGAGGCGTCCTCGCTCAGGTCGTAGCGGGCCAGTTCACTGCCGTCGGCCTGGTTGACCACACGGATGTAGGCGTTGCTGACCTGGCCGAAGCTCTGCCCGCGCACATCGGCCTCGTGAATGGAGACCGGGAATACGATCTTGTCGCACACGGCGGGCACCTTGCCGAGGTCCACCAGGATCGACTCGTCGTCGCCGTCCCCCTCACCGGTGAGATTGTCACCCGTGTGTTCGACGGAGCCCTCGGGACTCTTGAGGTTGTTGTAGAAGACGAAGTACTCGTCTCCCAGCACCCGGCCCGCGGCGCACAACAGCGCGCTGGCGTCCAGGTCGAAGGGGGCTCCCGTGGTGGAGCGCGCGTCCCAGCCGAGGCCCACGGTCACGTTGGTGAGGTTCGGCGCGGCTTTGGAGAGGGAGACATTGCCTCCCTTGGCGAGCGTGACACCCATGATCTTGCTTCCTCCCCGAGTTCAGACGATTCGCCCGTGCGCGTCCGGCGCCGCACTCCCCGAAGGGTGTGCGGCGCCGGACGAACAGCTCGCGTGCGACGGTCGGACGATTGTCGGACCGTCGGACGTTGACGCCTCTCAGACGTCTCAGACCGTCTCAGGCCGTCAGACGTTGACGCCGAAGTCCTGCGCGATGCCGCGCAGGCCCGAGGCGTAGCCCTGGCCGATGGCGCGGAACTTCCACTCGGCGCCGTTGCGGTACAGCTCGCCGAAGACCATGGCGGTCTCGGTCGAGGCGTCCTCGCTGAGGTCGTAGCGGGCCAGCTCGGTGTTGTCGGCCTGGTTCACGACGCGGATGTAGGCGTTGCGGACCTGGCCGAAGCTCTGCTGACGGGACTCGGCCTCGTAGATGGAGACCGGGAACACGATCTTGTGGACGTCCGCCGGGACACCGGCCAGGTTGACCTTGATGACCTCGTCGTCGCCCTCGCCCTCACCGGTGAGGTTGTCACCCTGGTGCTCGACGGAGCCGTCGGGGCTCTTGAGGTTGTTGAAGAAGACGAAGTTCTGGTCGTTGGCGACCTTCCCCTGGTCGTTCGTCAGCAGGGCGCTGGCGTCCAGGTCGAAGTCCGTACCGGTGGTGGTACGGGCGTCCCAGCCGAGACCGACGACGACCGCGGTCAGGTTCGGGGCCGCCTTGGTCAGCGAGACGTTGCCGCCCTTGCTGAGACTGACTCCCACGAGTCCTCCATTGGTTCGAGGGGCCAGGCCGGACCCGTGCCCCCGGTTGTGCGATGGCATCCGATCAACGTTTTGATCCTAGTGACCGGTTCCCACCGATTACAGGCTCTTGCGCGAAGGACGTCCGCGGCGCCCGCCGGGGTTGCGTACCCCGGGCGCCCCGCGAGTCGCTCAGAGAGCGGCCAGCGCCTTGGTGTACTCGTTCAGGTCACGCGCGTCGGGCAGACCGTTGACGATCGTCCAGCGGACGACGCCCTCCTTGTCGATGATGAAGGTGCCGCGGACCGAGCAGCCCTTCTCCTCGTCGAAGACGCCGTAGGCGCGGCCGGCCTCGCCGTGCGGCCAGAAGTCCGACAGCAGCGGGTACTCGAGGCCCTCCTGCTCGGCGAAGACGCGCAGGGAGAAGGGCGAGTCGCTGGAGACGGCCAGCAGCTGGACGTCGTCGTTGGCGAACTGCGGCAGCTCGTCGCGCAGGGCGCAGAGCTCGCCGGTGCACACACCGGTGAAGGCGAAGGGGTAGAAGAGCAGAACGACGTTCTTCTCACCGTGGAAGTCCGAGAGCCGTACGGTCTCGCCGTGCTGGTTCTTCAGCTCGAAGTCCGGAGCCTTGTCGCCTACGACGATTGCCATGGTTCGCATCCCTCTCTCGACGGGAGCCGGCGCCCGGGGGCGCGTACGGCCCCGCCCGCCGGCGCGGGTAGGCGCCCAGTGTGTCACTGCGCCCGGCGCGCAACGCACCGCGCCCCCCGGCAGTCGGACTGCGGGGGGCGCGGAGGCGGTTTTCGGCTGCGGCGTGGGGCCGCCGTCGGTCAGCGCTTGGGGGCGACCAGACGGGCGCCGGACCAGTCCTTGGCCACGCTGACGCTCTTGGTCTGGCTCAGCCCGGCGGTCTGCGCCGCCTCGCTGACGTCGCTCGGCTCGACGTAGCCGTCACGGCCGGTCTTGGGGATCAGCAGCCAGATGACGCCGCCGTCCTCGAGCAGACCGATGGCGTCCACCAGCGCGTCCGTCAGGTCGCCGTCCTCGTCGCGGAACCAGAGCACCACGGCGTCTGCGACGTCGTCGTAGTCCTCGTCGACGAGGTCCTGGCCGGTGATCTCCTCAATGGCCTCGCGGAGCTCCTGATCGACATCGTCGTCGTAGCCGATCTCCTGGACCACCTGCCCGGGCTGGAAACCCAGCCTGGCGGCAGGGTTGGTCCGCTCCTCCGCGTGGCCCGCGGTCGCGCTCACGGATTGCCTCCTGTCATCTTTCGAGAAATGTTCTTGTGGTCCCCGCGTGCGCGAGGCATTGGGCGTAGTCCACACGTGACGGACCGATCGCGCAAGTACCCGGCCATCGGGCCCGCCGAAACGTTGACGGACGCGGACGTCTCATGGCAACTCCAACCATCAGGCAGCAGGCCCAAGTGATTCACGACACAGCGTTCCGTCGGGTTTGCGAAGTTACTCCGTGCGATTACGGGAACCGGGCCCGAACGGCCGTACGCGAGGGACCCTCTATGGGGGCGTAAGGTTGCGATTTGGCCGCCCCCAACGGCCTACCTTCGACGCTTCGTCTCGTGAGTGGTGGTTACCGCTCAGTAGAGATGACGTTTCCGCCGCCGCGGTCCACGATGGGAGCCGGCGCGACATAACAGCAGAGAAGTAATTGACCCGCGTGCGCAGCATGACCCGCGTGCAGAGCACGACACGCCCCGAACAGCGAAGGAACAGCGTGGCTTCCGGATCCGATCGCAACCCGATCATCATTGGCGGCCTTCCCAGCCAGGTCCCGGACTTCGATCCCGAAGAGACCCAGGAATGGCTCGACTCGCTCGACGCAGCCGTCGATGAGCGAGGCCGGGAACGTGCCCGCTACCTCATGCTTCGCCTGATCGAGCGGGCTCGCGAGAAGCGCGTGGCCGTGCCCGAGATGCGCAGCACGGACTACGTCAACACCATCGCGACCAAGGACGAGCCGTTCTTCCCCGGCAACGAGGAGATCGAGCGCAAGATCCTTAACGCGACCCGGTGGAACGCGGCCGTCATGGTCTCGCGCGCGCAGCGCCCGGGCATCGGCGTCGGCGGCCACATCGCCACCTTCGCCTCCTCCGCCTCCCTGTACGACGTGGGCTTCAACCACTTCTTCCGGGGCAAGGACGAGGGCGACGGCGGCGACCAGATCTTCTTCCAGGGCCACGCCTCCCCCGGTGTGTACGCCCGTGCGTTCCTGCTCGACCGACTGTCCGAGCAGCAGCTGGACGCCTTCCGCCAGGAGAAGTCCAAGGCGCCCTACGGCCTGTCCAGCTACCCGCACCCGCGCCTGATGCCGGACTTCTGGGAGTTCCCGACCGTCTCGATGGGCCTCGGCCCCCTCGGCGCGATCTACCAGGCCCGCATGAACCGCTACATGGAGGCGCGCGGCATCGCCGACACCTCCAAGTCCCACGTTTGGGCGTTCCTGGGCGACGGCGAGATGGACGAGCCCGAGTCGCTCGGCCAGCTGTCCCTGGCCGCTCGCGAGGGTCTGGACAACCTGACCTTCGTCGTCAACTGCAACCTGCAGCGCCTCGACGGCCCGGTCCGCGGCAACGGCAAGATCATGCAGGAGCTGGAGTCGCAGTTCCGCGGCGCCGGCTGGAACGTGATCAAGCTGGTGTGGGACCGCTCCTGGGACCCGCTGCTGGCCCAGGACCGCGACGGCATCCTGGTCAACAAGCTCAACAGCACCCCCGACGGTCAGTTCCAGACGTACGCCACCGAGACCGGTGCGTACATCCGTGACCACTTCTTCGGCGACGACCAGCGTCTGCGGAAGATGGTCGAGAACATGACCGACGACCAGATCCTGCACCTGGGCCGTGGCGGTCACGACCACAAGAAGATCTTCGCGGCCTACGCGGCGGCCAAGGCCCACAAGGGCCAGCCGACCGTGATCCTGGCCCAGACGGTCAAGGGCTGGACGCTCGGCCCGAACTTCGAGGGCCGCAACGCGACCCACCAGATGAAGAAGCTCACGGTCGAGGACCTCAAGCGCTTCCGTGACCGTCTCCACATCCCGGTCGCCGACAAGGAGCTGGAGTCCGGCCTGCCGCCGTACTACCACCCGGGTCGCGACTCGGAGGAGATCCAGTACATGCACGACCGGCGCAAGTCGCTGGGCGGCTACGTACCGACCCGTGTGGACCGCTCCAAGCCGCTCGTCCTGCCGGGCGAGAAGGCCTACGCGCCCACCAAGAAGGGCTCCGGCCAGCAGTCGATCGCCACCACCATGGCCTTCGTCCGCCTGCTCAAGGACCTCATGCGGGACAAGGAGATCGGCAAGCGCTTCGTGCCGATCGCCCCCGACGAGTACCGCACCTTCGGCATGGACTCGCTGTTCCCGTCGGCGAAGATCTACAACCCGCTGGGCCAGCAGTACGAGGCCGTGGACCGCGAGCTGCTGCTGGCGTACAAGGAGTCCCCGACCGGTCAGATGCTGCACGACGGCATCTCCGAGGCGGGCTGCACCGCCTCGCTGATCGCCGCCGGCTCCGCCTACGCCACACACGGCGAGCCGCTGATCCCGATCTACGTCTTCTACTCGATGTTCGGGTTCCAGCGCACCGGCGACCAGTTCTGGCAGATGGCCGACCAGCTGGCCCGAGGCTTCGTCCTCGGCGCCACCGCCGGTCGCACCACCCTGACCGGTGAGGGCCTGCAGCACGCCGACGGCCACTCGCACCTGCTGGCCTCGACCAACCCGGGCGTCGTCGCGTACGACCCGGCGTTCGGCTTCGAGATCGCGCACATCGTCCAGGACGGTCTGCGTCGTATGTACGGCGAGAACGCGGAAGACATCTTCTACTACCTCACCGTCTACAACGAGCCGATCCAGCACCCGGCCGAGCCGGAGAACGTGGACGCCGAGGGCATCCTCAAGGGTCTGTACCGCTTCAAGCAGGGCGAGGCGGGCGCCATCCCGGCGCAGATCCTCGCCTCCGGTGTGGCCGTGCCGTGGGCCATCGAGGCCCAGCGCATCCTCGCCGAGGAGTGGAACGTCAAGGCGGACGTCTGGTCGGCGACCTCCTGGAACGAGCTGCGCCGCGACGCCATCGCGGTGGAGGAGCACAACCTCCTCCACCCCGAGGAGGACCAGCGCGTCCCGTACGTGACGAGCAAGCTCGCCGGCGCCGAGGGCCCGAAGGTGGCCGTGTCCGACTGGATGCGGGCGGTTCCGGACCAGATCTCGCGCTGGGTGCCCGGCACGTACCAGTCCCTGGGCGCGGACGGCTTCGGCTTCGCGGACACGCGTGGCGCGGCCCGTCGCTTCTTCCACATCGACGCGCAGTCGGTCGTCCTGGCGGTGCTCACCGAGCTCGCCAAGGAAGGCAAGATCGACCGCTCGGCCCTGAAGCAGGCCATCGACCGCTACCAGCTCCTGGACGTGGCCGCGGCCGACCCGGGCGCGGCCGGTGGTGACGCGTAAGCGTCACGTCTGAACAGAGCGGGCCCCCGACCAGCAGTGCTGGTCGGGGGCCCGCGCCGCTTGTGGGCAATCGTTCCGCACGGCGGAACGGGTGGGCACAAGCGACCCGCAGACGTCAACGGCGAGCTACCGCTCCCACACCTTGTACGCCCGCACGACGTACGGCGACTCGGGCACCCAGCTCCCCGACGGATACGTATCGAACTCACCGGTCTCACCACACGTCGCACTCTGATACGTGGTGACGGGCCTGCCCGTCCGGTTGACCAGCGACGCCGCCGTCACACCCCCCGGCAGCGCCACACAGCTCTCGATCTCGATCCCGGCCAGCTCACTCACCTGCCGCTGCCCCCGGAATTCCGTCTTCGGCCACAGGCACAACTGTCCAGCCGAGCATGCGCCCCCGGTGCCCCTGGCACCCCTGGTGCCCCCGGCACCGCCCGGCTTCGCGCTGGCGCCGGGCACGCTCACAAGGAGCGCGGCGGCGACGGCGGTGACGGTGACGGCCACGGTGCTGATGCGCGTACGCATATGGGTTCCTCCCCCTGTCGGTTGTCCGAACGGAGAGGAGTCTTCCGAGCGGTGATCACCGCTGCCAAGAGCGCCGGGCAGGCCATGCCCTGATAGGGGAAGACGACCGACGGCGGGGGTGGTACCGAGGTACCGCCCCCGCCCCGCGGCCTCAGATGTGCGCCGCGCCGGGCGCGGAGTCCGCGTTCTCGCCCCGCTTGGTGAGGAACGCGACGAGCGCCGCGAACACCGCCACGCAACCGGCGACGGTGAAGGCAACGTTCATTCCTGCCACGAAGGTGTCATGCGCGACGGCCGAAATCCGCACCGCGGCCTCCGGTGACGCGTTCGGCGGCACCGGCGCCACACCGACCTGGACGGCGTCGGCGGCCTGGGACAGCTGCTCGGGCGTGGCCGCCGGCAGCCCGGCGTCCGCCCACTTCCCCGGCAGCAGGTGGTCCACCCGGGTGGCGACGACGGCGCCCAGCACGGCCGTGCCGAGCGAGCCGCCGACCTGCATGGCGGCCTGCTGGAGGCCGCCGGCCACGCCGGCGTGCTCCAGCGGGGCGTTGCCGACGATGACGTCGGTGGCCCCGACCATGACCGGGGACAGGCCGAGGCCCAGCAGCGCGAACCACACGGACATCTCGCCCGTGCCGGTGCCGGGCTCGAGCGTGGACATCCCGAAGCAGGCGACGGCCGTGCAGAGCATGCCGACGACCAGCGGGATGCGCGGCCCGGCCTTGGTGATGACCGCGCCCGCCGCCGGAGCGGCCACGATCATCATTCCGGTGAGCGGCAGCAGGTGCAGGCCGCTGTCGACGGGGGTCATCCCGTGCACGTTCTGGAGATAGAAGGTGACGAAGAAGACGCCGCCCATGAAGGCGAACGCCATCAGCAGCATCAGGACGGTGCCGGCGGAGAGGGCCACGGACCGGAAGAGGCCGAGCGGCAGGAGCGGCTCGCGCGACCTGAGTTGCCAGACGGTGAAGAGGACGAAGCAGATCAGGGAGACGCCGAGGAAGCCCAGCGTCCGGGTGTCCCCCCACGACCAGTCGGTGGCCTTGATCAGCGCCCAGATCAGGCAGAACATCGCGCCGGACAGCAGCACGATGCCCAGGACGTCGAAGGACTTGGGCGAGCGTTCGGCGCGGTTCTCCTTGAGGATGACCGCGCCGAGGGCGAGCGCGGCGGCGCCGACCGGCACGTTGATGAAGAACACCGACTGCCAGTTGACGTGTTCGACGAGCAGCCCGCCGACGATCGGGCCGCCGGCCGTGGAGGCGCCGATGACCATGCCCCACAGGCCGATGGCCATGTTGAGCCGCTCGGCGGGGAAGGTGGCGCGCAGCAGGGCGAGCGCCGCGGGCATCAGCAGCGCGCCGCACAGGCCCTGCAGCACGCGGAAGGCGACGACCGCCGACACGCTGCCCGACAGGGCGATGAGTCCGGAGGACAGGGCGAATCCGGTGGTACCGATAAGGAAGATCAGGCGGTGGCCGAAGCGGTCGCCGAGCTTGCCGGCGGTGATCAGGGCGACGGCGAGGGCGAGGAGATAGGCGTTGGTGATCCACTGGACGTCGGCGAGCGAGGCGCCGAGATCCTTCTGGATGGCGGGATTGGCGATGGCGACGATCGTGCCGTCCAGGGCGACCATCATCACGCCGATCGCGACGGATATGAGAGTCAGCCAGGGGTGGCCCCGCAGTCCTGTGCCGCTGGGCCCGAGGTCCGGCGTCGCCTCGGCGACGGTGGTCCGAGTCATGCCGACGAGATTATGTCAGTCGCTGCCACTTGACCATCGATTTCAACCGTCATGATCTGTCAGTTCGGCCACAGCTATCCTGAGCAGCGCGAACACGGCGAGAAGAGGCGACCATGCAGGCGATCGAGGGTCCCCCCGGGCTGCGTGAGCGCAAGAAGCGGCGGACCCGGGACGCGCTGATCCGGTCGGCCCTGGAGCTGTTCTCCCTCAAGGGCTACGAGGGCACCACCGTCGACGAGATCGCCGCCGCCGCGGACGTCTCCCAGCGCACCTTCTTCCGCTACTTCACCAACAAGGAAGAGGTCGCCCTCTCCGTCCAGGACATGGCGGAGTCGCGCTTCCTGGCCGCCGTCCTCGAGCGCCCCGCCGCCGAGTCGCCGCTCACCGCGCTGCGCACCGCCGTGCTCGCCTCCTGGGACGGCATCGAGGAGGCCATCGAGGCGGTCGTGCCGCTGGAGCTGCATGTGCGCACGTACCGGATGATCCAGGAGACGCCGCAGCTGCTGGCCGCGCATCTGCGCCGGCAGGCCGAGCTGGAGGACCGGCTGGCGGCGGAGATCGCCCGCCGGGAGGGCCTGCCCGCGCAGGATCCCCGGCCGCGCATCCTGGTCGCCGCGTTCAGCGGGGTGATGCGAGAGACGAGCAAACTGTGGGCCGATGTCGCGGGGGGCGACATGGCGGAGCTCCGCGGTACCACGGCGGCCTATCTGGACCAGATCGGCCCGGCCCTGGCGGAAAACTGGCGTTCTTGATCGGAAGGCGTTCTTCTGCGCCCAATCGCCGATGACCCAAACGTGAGATAGCTCACCGACTTCCCGGACGCAAGCGGAATTCTCCTACTGTGGTTCGCGGTGACTTCTTTCCCGGAGCTCGGCTCCCCCTCCATCCCCTGGACGAACGCGACCACGGTCTGGCGCGCACTCCTCGCGCTGGCCGTCGTGTTCGTCATGCTCGCCACGACCGGCTGGACCGCCGTGAGGGGCCACAAGGCGACAGCCGACCCGCGCACGACGGCGCTCGGGGAATGGCTGCACGGCTCCATAGGCGGCCGGCCGCTCCCCTCCCCCGGGGCGGACGCCGGCACGCTGGGGCGCTTCTTCGGCTCGCTCACCGCCGGCCAGCGCGAGCAGCTCGCCGAGCGCTACCCGCTCGTCGTGGGCAACCTCGACGGCGCCCCCGTGAAGCTGCGCTACCGCGCCAACCGGATCGCGCTGGCCAAGGCCCGTACGACCGAGGAGCACCGCACCCACGACAGCGCCCTCACCCCGGCCGGCCGCTATGAGGCGACCCGGCGGATGCACCGCTTCGAGTCGCTGATCGCCGACGGCCGCCAGGTCCTCGCCTTCGACGCGAGCGGCGCCGGGCGCGTCGCGGAGGTCTTCGGCGACCTCGACCGCGCCGAGCGCGTCTCGGTGGTCGTCCCGGGCGTCGACACCAACGTGCTCACGTTCGAGAAGTCCCAGCGCGCCTACAGCGCCCCCGTCGGCATGGCCCGGTCCCTCTACGCCGCCGAGGGGAAGGCGAGCCCCGGCACCAGGACGGCCGTCATCGCCTGGGCCGACTACACCTCCCCCATCGGCGTCGGCATGGACGCGGCGACCGGCAAGCTCGCCGCCGAGGGCGCGCTGCGGCTGCGCAAGCTGGTGCGGACGCTGCCGGGCGACTCCGAGGTCTCGCTGTTCTGCCACAGCTACGGCTCGGTGGTGTGCGGGGTCGCCGCCCGCGAGCTTCCCGCCCGCGTCAGCGACGTGGCGGTGGCGGGCTCCCCCGGCATGCGCGCCGAGCGCGTCTCCGACCTGGGCACCAGCGCCCGGATCTGGGCGATGCGCGATCAGGACGACTGGATTCAGGACGTGCCCCACATGGAGGTCGGCGGTCTGGGTCATGGCGCCGACCCGGTCTCCACGGGCTTCGGGGCGCGGAGGCTGTCGGCCTCCGGGGCCCGTGGCCACACCGGCTACTTCGAGCCCGGCACCACCAGCCTCGCCAACTTCGCCGGCATCGGAGTCGGAGCCGCCGCCTCCGTCCGGTGCGCGGGTGACGCCAGTGACTGCACCACCGGTCTGGACCAGGATCGAGTCGTCCCCGCCGCATGACGCGCGTAGCGTCGCGAGAGGAGACGGGCGGACGGGCGCCGCATACGATGAGCGGCATGGGTGATGTGCTGGCCGGTTTCCACACCGTCTGGGAGTTCGACACCGACTCCGTGCTCATCCGCTTCGAACGGGGGATCCGCACACCGAAGCTGCTCCAGGCGCTCGGCGAGCGGCGCATCCCCTACGAGGCGCTCGCCGGGGTCGAGAAGACCCCGGGAAGACATGGCACGGTGGTGCTGCGCGCCATGCCCAGACCCGGCGCCGACCCGCTGGCCGACGCGGCCGACGGCCGGCTCAGGGACGGCTGCGACCCCTACCGCCTGGTGCTCCCCGCCGAGCGCGAGCTGCTCGCGGAGTACTACGCCGAACGGATACGGGCCGAGCTCGGCCCGGACGCGGGCGAGCCGGCCGAGCGCCACCTGGTGGCGGCACCGGTGCCGCCGCTGTCCTTCAAGGGCTACGACGGCAAGGCCTCCTTCGACGGCCGGGCCGTCTCCTTCCGCTGGTTCTGGAGCGGCGCCTCCTCCGCCAAGTGGAAGGCGGGCGACCAGCGGTTCGCCGTCGAGGAGCTGACCGGGGTGCACTGGAGCTCCCCCGAGGCCCCGGGCGGACACCTGCGGCTGCTGCGGCGCGGCACGGACGGCCCGCGGCCGGGCGCCGCGGACCAGGACCCGGCGGCCGTGGTCTTCGGCAGGGGCTACGGCCTCGTCCACGAGTCGCTGCCCTTCGCGGCCGCGGTGCTGGCGGCCGTACGGGCCAAGGCGCCCGTGCCGCCCTCCGGGACGGTGCCCGCGGCCCGGCCCGACCCCGGCGGCATCGCCGAGCGCATCCGCCACCTCGGGGAGCTGCACGACGCGGGACTGCTGACGGACGACGAGTTCAGCGCGAAGAAGGCCGAGCTGCTGGCGGAGCTGTGAAGTCCCGGGGTGATACCGGGGTATGACATCCGGGTCGGCACCTCGGGGTGACGTTTTCGCTGGTCGGCCCCCCCTACGCTGATCACGTCATGCCTTCGTCACCGCTCCGCCGTGTCCGCGCGGCCCTCGCCCCCGCCGAGCCGCTCCTCGGCCACTCCCGCAGCCGCTTCGTGCGCCGCCTGCCGTACCTCGTCGCGGCGCTGTTCATCGCCATCCTCCTGCCGTCCGGCACCATGGTGCTCGGCGACGAGTACGGGCTGAACTCCGATCTGGCGCTCCTGCTCTGCCTCGTGCAGACCGCGCCGCTGCTGCTCGCCGTGCGCCGCCCCCTGGCCGCCTGGGCGGTGGCCTTCACCGGCCACGTCGCGTGCGCGGCGGCCCTGCTCGCCGTGCCGGTGGCTAAGGGCTGGGCCTGGCCGTGGACGCCCGGGGGCATCGTCGGCATGCTGCTGTTCATGCTGGCCCTCGGCCTGCGCGAGCGGCCCCGCGTCCTGGTCGCGGTCTGGGCGCTGATGGGGGCGGCCGGCATCCTCTTCGAGAGCCTCGACCCCGGCCGCAGCAACGGCTCCTGGCCGCTCCCCGTCATCCTCGGCGGCATCCTGCTCGTGGTGACCTCCCTGCTGCGCGAACGCGGCCTGGCCCGGCGGGCGCTGGCCGAGCAGGAGACCATCAGCGAGGCCGAACGGGCCCGCCGCACCCTGCTGGAGGAGCGCGCCCGCATCGCCCGCGAGCTGCACGACGTGGTCGCCCACCACATGTCCGTCATCACCGTGCAGGCCGACAGCGCCCCGTACCGCATCACGGACCTGCCGGACGCGGCCCGCGAGGAGTTCACCACCATCGCCGCCACCGCACGGGAGTCGCTGACCGAGATGCGCCGCCTGCTGGGCGTGCTGCGCAGCGAGGACGGCACCGGCCCGGCCGGCGGCCCCGAGCGGGCACCGCAGCCGGGCGTGGAGCGGATCCCGCAGCTGGTCGAGGCGACGGTACGGGCCGGGGTGCCGGTGGAGCTGTCGATGCCGGAGCCGGTGCCGGCCGCGCTGCCGCAGGCGGTGGACCTGTCCGCCTACCGCATCACCCAGGAGGCCCTGTCCAACGTCGTCCGGCACGCCCCGGGCGCGGCCACCCGGGTCTCGGTCTCCCTCGGCGAGGACCGCCGGAGCCTGACGCTCCTGGTCGTCAACGCCGCCCCGGCCGAGCCGGGCGGCGCACCGCTGGAGGCCGGCGGCACGGGCCACGGCCTGGTCGGCATGCGGGAGCGGGTCCGGCTGGTCGGCGGCACGCTCGACACCGGTCCGCTGCCCGACGGCGGCTTCCGGGTGGCGGCCCGGCTCCCGTTCACCACAGAAGAGGAATCCTCCCCCGCATGACCATCAAAGTGATCATCGTCGACGACCAGGCCATGGTGCGCGCGGGGTTCGCCGCGCTGCTGGCCGCGCAGAGCGACATCGACGTCGTCGGCGACGCCGCGGACGGGCGGCAGGGCGTCGAGCTGAGCCGGCGCGCCCACCCGGACGTGGTGCTGATGGACGTCCGCATGCCGGAGATGGACGGCCTGGAGGCCGCGCGGCGGCTCCTGGACCCTCCGCCGGGGGTGGTGCACCGCCCGAAGGTGCTGATGCTGACGACGTTCGACGTCGACGACTACGTCTACGAGGCGCTGCGCGCGGGCGCGTCCGGCTTCCTGCTGAAGGACGCCCCGCCCGCCGACCTGATCTCGGCGGTACGGGTCGTGGCCGCCGGAGAGGCCCTGCTGGCGCCCTCGGTGACGCGCCGTCTGATCGCCGACTTCGCCGCCCGGCCGGCGCCCCGGCGCAAGGGGGCGGTGCGGCTGAACGGGCTGACGCCGCGTGAGACGGAGGTCCTGGAGCTGATCGCCCGGGGCCTGTCGAACCAGGAGATCGCGGCGGAGCTGGTGCTGGCGGAGCAGACGGTCAAGACGCACATCGGGCGGGTGCTGTCCAAGCTGAGCCTGCGCGACCGCGCACAGGCGGTCATCTTCGCCTACGAGTCGGGGCTGGTGACCCCGGGCGAGTGACCGCCGGTGCGCCTGCGCCAAGAGCTAGTCGCGGTCCGCCGAGGTGAAGGACATGTCCGCGTAGCGGGGCCCGGCGACCTTGGAGGCGACCGGCTCCAGCGCCGCCAGCTCGTCCGCCGTCAGCTCGAGGCGGGTGGCGCCCACGTTCTCCTCCAGGCGGCTGCGCTTGCGGGTGCCCGGGATCGGAACGACCGTCAGGCCGTGGACCTGGGCCCGCTGCTGGACCCAGGCCAGCGCGACCTGGGCGAGCGTGACGCCGCGGGCGGCGGCGATGGCCCGTACCGGCTCGAGCAGGGCCGCGTTCGCCTGGGCGTTCTCGCCGGTCATACGGGGCAGGGTGCGCCGCCAGTCGTCGCCGGACAGCTCCTTGCCGGCGTCGGTGAAGGCGCCCGTGAGGAAGCCGCGCCCGAGCGGCGAGTAGGGCACGAGGGCGACGCCGAGCTCGCGGACCGTGGGCACGACGTTGTCCTCGATGTCCCGGCTGAAGAGCGACCACTCCGACTGCACGGCGGCGATCGGGTGGACGGCGTGCGCCTGGCGCAGCTCGCTGCCGGTCACCTCGCTGAGCCCCAGGTGCTTGACCTTGCCCTGGGCCACCAGCTCGGCCATCGCGCCGACGGACTCCTCGAGCGGGACGTCGGGGTTGCGGCGGTGCATGTAGTAGAGGTCGATCTCGTCGACGCCCAGCCGCCGCAGGCTGGCCTCGACGGCCTTGCGGATGTAGGGCGGGTCGTTGCGGACGACCCGGTCCGCGGGGTTCTCGGGGTTGGCGTCGATCGCGAACTTGGTGGCCAGGACGACCTCGTCGCGGTGGGCCCGGATGAAGGGCGCGATGAACTTCTCGTTCTCCCCGTTGCCGTACATGTCGGCGGTGTCGAAGAGCGTGACGCCCAGTTCCAGCGCCCGCTCCAGCGTCGCCCGGGCCTCGGTCTGGTCCGTGGGCCCGTAGGCGAAGCTCATGCCCATGCAGCCGAGTCCCTGGACTCCGGCCTCGGGGCCGCCGTCGCCGAGGGTGACGCGGGCGATCGTCTCGTTGCTCATGTCCCTCATGCCCTTTCGGACGCCCGGCGGGCGTCGGAGTAGATGTCGATCTTGTAGTCCAGTACGTCCAGGGTGCTGCGCAGCTCGGCGATCCGCCTGCGGACGTCGTCGCGGTGGGCGCTCAGCAGCCGCTCGCGTTCGGCGAAGGTCTCCTCGCCCTGGCGGACCAGCTCGGCGTAGCGCACCATGTCGGCCACCGGCATGCCGGTCAGCCGCAGCCGGCCCACGAAGTCCAGCCAGTCCAGGTCGCGGCAGGTGTAACGGCGCTGACCGGTGTGGGAGCGGTCGATGTGCGGCATCAGGCCGATGCGCTCGTACCAGCGCAGGGTGTGCGCGGTGAGCCCGGTGTACTCCGAGACCTCGCTGATGGTGAACCGGTCCCTGCCCTCGGGCCGGCGGCGGCGCTGCCGGTCGAGTTCCAGGCACGCCGGAAGCTCCACCGGCGGGCTGTCCATCACTGTCATTGCCGTCTCCCCCTCGCGAACCGTGCGTCGTGCCCCACGCTAAAGAGTTGGAGTGCACTCGAAGCAAGCGAGATCCGGCATGATCCGCGGCCCGCGTTAGGCTCCTTGCCATGGAGAGCCTGCGCATGATCGAGAACTGGCCGGTACCGACCGCGGCGGCGGCCGTCGTACGGGCCGACGGCACCCTGGCCGGTTCGCACGGCCCGACCGGGCACCGGTTCGCGCTGGCGTCCGTGACCAAGCCGCTGACCGCGTACGCGGCACTGGTCGCCGTCGAGGAGGGCGCGGTCGAGCTGGACGAGCCGGCGGGCCCGGTGGGCTCGACGGTCCGCCACCTGCTGGCGCACACCTCGGGCCTGGCCTTCGACGAGCACCGTCCCATGGCCGAGCCGGGCACCCGCCGCCTGTACTCCAACGCGGGCTTCGAGGCGCTGGGCGACCACATCGCCAAGGCGACGGACATCCCCTTCGCGGAGTACCTGCGGCAGGCGGTGCTGGAGCCGCTGGGGATGACGTCGACGGACCTTACCGGGTCGCCCGCCAAGGACGGCGTCTCGACGGTGGAGGACCTGGCGCGCTTCGTGGCGGAGCTGCAGCGCCCGCGGCTGCTGGCGCCCCAGACGGTGGCCGAGGCCACGTCGGTGGCCTTCCCGGGCCTGGCGGGCGTGCTGCCCGGCTACGGCAACCAGCGTCCCAACGACTGGGGCCTGGGCTTCGAGATCCGCGACCGGAAGTCGCAGCACTGGACGGGCACCTCGTCCTCGCCCCGCACCTACGGGCACTTCGGCCAGGCGGGCACGTTCCTGTGGGTCGACCCGGAGGCGGGCGCGGCCTGCGTGGCGCTGGCCGACCGTGCCTTCGGCCCCTGGGCCATCGAGGTGTGGCCGCTGCTGACGGACGCGGTCCTGGCCGAGCTCGGCCGGGCCTGATCAGCCGAAGTGCGGCTCGGCGTGCATCTCCCACGCCAGCAGCTCGGCGGCACAGCCGGCGGCCTCGGCCGTCAGGTCCTCGGCGTCCAGGACGCGCGCGGCGTCGCCCTCCCGCAGCACCTCCCCGCCCAGCCGGACGGCGCCGCGCACCACGTGCACGTACAGCCAGGGCGCGTCCGGCAGGGCGGTGCGCTCACCGGCCCGCAGGCGCCGGACGTGCAGCACGGCCTCGGCGCGCGTCAGGGCGTACGGCGTGCCGTCGGCGATGCCCCGCACCACCTCGTACGACGGCTCCTCGTCGCCCTCGGACGGCGTGAGCCACATCTGCACGAACCGCAGCGGGGCGCTCCCGGCGTTGCGCTCGCTGTGACGCACGCCCGAGCCCGCGCTGAGTCGCTGGACGTCGCCGGGGCGAACCGTTTCGACGTGCCCCGTGGAGTCCTCGTGCGCGAGCTCGCCCTCCACCACCCAGGTAACGATCTCGACATCGCGATGGGGGTGCTCCGGGAAGCCGGCGCCGCCCGCGAGGCGCTCCTCGTTGCAGGCCGCGAGCGGTCCGAAGCGCACGTTGTCGGGGTCGTAGAAGCCCGAGAACGAGAAGGCGTGCCAGGTCTCGATGCCGGCCGCCGGATCCCCGCCGAGGAAGCGTTCGGCCGCTCGTTGCACGTACATCACCGGCCCACCGTAGCCCCGCGAAGGACGCTGCGGGGGCCCGGCGGCTCCGGACCCCACCCGAATAAGGCAGGCTTGTGCCCGTGCCCGAACCAGTTGCTGACACCCCGCACCCGCACAGCGCCACCCTGCGCAACCTGGAGAAGTCCTCAGGGACGCTGGCCGCCGCGGCCATCACCCGGATGGACGCCCAGCTGTCGTGGTACCGGGCGATGCCCCCGGAGAACCGGTCCTGGATCGGCCTGGTCGCCCAGGCCGGCATCGCCGCGTTCACCGAGTGGTTCCGGCATCCGGAGACCCCCCAGGCCATCAGCACGGACGTCTTCGGCACCGCCCCTCGCGAGCTGACCCGGGCGATCACGCTGCGCCAGACCGTGGAGATGGTCCGCACGACCATCGAGGTCATGGAGTCGGCCATCGACGAGGTGGCCGCGCCCGGCGACGAGTCGGCGCTGCGCGAGGCGCTGCTGGTGTACGCCCGGGAGATCGCCTTCGCCACCGCCCAGGTCTACGCGCAGGCCGCCGAGGCGCGCGGCGCGTGGGACGCCCGGCTGGAGTCGCTGGTGGTCAACGCGGTGCTGTCGGGCGAGGCCGACGAGGGGGCGCTGTCGCGGGCGGCGGCGCTGGGCTGGAGCGGACCCTCGAACGTCTCGGTGGTGCTGGGCACGGCTCCCGACGGGGACAGCGAGCTGACCGTGGAGGCCATCCGCAGGGCCGCGCGGCATGTGAAGGTGCAGGTCCTCACCGGGGTGCTGGGCGACCGGCTGGTGGTGATCGTGGGCGGCGCGGAGAACCCGCTGCAGGCCGCCAAGGCGCTGATCGGCCCGTTCGCGGCCGGCCCCGTGGTGGCCGGGCCGGTGGTGGGCGACCTGCTGGCCGCGACCCGCTCGGCACAGGCCGCGGCGGCCGGGCTCAAGGCGTGCGCGGCCTGGCCGGACGCCCCCCGTCCGGTGCTCGCCGACGACCTGCTGCCCGAGCGCGCGATGGCCGGCGACCCGGCCGCGCGGGAGCAGCTGGTGGAGGAGATCTACAGACCGCTGGAGGAGGCGGGCTCGGCCCTGCTGGAGACGCTGAGCGTCTACCTGGAGCAGGCGAGCAGCCTGGAGGGGGCGGCACGCATGTTGTTCGTCCACCCCAACACCGTGCGATACCGCCTCCGACGTGTGACGGACGTCACCGGCTGGTCACCCTCCGATGTCCGGTCAGCGTTTACGCTGCGAATCGCACTGATCCTGGGGCGCCTGGCCGACGCCGAATGACACGCGTAGGCTTTTGTTGACTATCCACAATTCCCCTGACGGTTCTTCGTCCCTGTCCTCACGGGTGAGCGATACCGTCCACGAGAGAGAGTGTGAGGGTGCTCGTACTCGTCGCTCCCGGCCAGGGCGCTCAGACGCCCGGCTTCCTGACCCCCTGGCTCGACCTTCCCGGTGTTGAAGACCGCCTGCGGGAATGGTCGGCTGCCATCGATCTGGACCTCGTCCACTACGGCACGAACGCCGACGCCGACGAGATCCGTGACACCTCCGTGGCCCAGCCACTGCTCGTCGCGTCCGCCCTGGTCTCCGCCGGGCAGCTGTTCGCCTCCCCGGACGACTTCGCCCGCCTCGTGGGCGCCGCGGCCGGCCACAGCGTCGGCGAGCTCGCCGCCGCCGCGCTGACCGGTGTGCTGTCCGAGCGGGCCGCCATGGAGCTCGTGCGCAAGCGCGGCCTGGCCATGGCCGAGGCCGCCGCGATCACCGAGACCGGCATGTCCGCGCTGCTGGGCGGTGAGCCCGACGTCGTGCTCCCACACCTGGAGAAGCTGGGCCTGACCCCCGCCAACGTCAACGGCGCGGGCCAGATCGTGGCCGCCGGAACCGCCGAGCAGCTGGCGGCGCTGGAGGCGGACAAGCCCGAGGGCACCCGCCGCGTCGTCGCGCTGAAGGTGGCGGGCGCGTTCCACACCCACCACATGGCGCCGGCCGTCTCCGTCCTCCAGGACGCGGTCGCCCGGGTGGAAGCCGCCGATCCGCACACGCGTTATGTCTCCAACAAGGACGGACACGTCGTCGCGAGCGGCCGGGAGGTCGTCGAGCGTCTGGTGGGCCAGGTGGCCAACCCGGTCCGCTGGGACCTGTGCATGGAGACCTTCAAGGAGCTGGGCGCCACCGCGATCATCGAGGTGGCCCCCGGCGGCACGCTCGTGGGCCTGGCCAAGCGCGCCCTGCCCGGTGTGAAGACGCTCGCGCTCAAGACCCCGGACGACCTCGAGGCCGCCCGCGCGCTCATCGCCGAGCACGCCGCCGCCGGGTCCACGGCCGAATAAGGAGCCCGAGAGCATGACCGCGAAGATCAAGCCCGCCAAGGGCGCCGCATACGCGCGCATCATGGGCGTGGGCGGCTACCGTCCCGTCCGGGTGGTGCCGAACGAGGAGATCCTCAAGCACATCGACTCCTCGGACGAGTGGATCCGCTCGCGCTCGGGCATCGCCACCCGTCACTGGGCCGGCCCGGACGAGACCGTGACCGCCATGTCGCTGGAGGCCGCCGGCAAGGCGATCGCCGACTCCGGCATCGCCCCCGAGCAGATCGACGCCGTGATCGTCTCGACGGTCTCGCACTTCAAGCAGACCCCGGCCGTCGCGACCGAGATCGCGCACAAGGTGGGTGCGGGCAGGCCCGCCGCCTTCGACATCTCGGCCGGCTGCGCGGGCTTCGGCTACGGCCTGACCATGGCCAAGGACATGGTGACCGGCGGCTCCGCGGAGTACGTCCTGGTCATCGGCGTCGAGCGGCTGTCCGACCTGACCGACCTGGAGGACCGTGCGACGGCCTTCCTGTTCGGCGACGGCGCGGGCGCCGTGGTCGTGGGCCCCTCCAAGGAGCCGGCGATCGGCCCCGTGGTGTGGGGCTCGGAGGGCGACAAGGCCGAGACCATCAAGCAGACCGTGGCCTGGGACGTCTACCGCGAGGAGACCGACGTCCGCTTCCCCGCCATCACCCAGGAGGGTCAGGCGGTGTTCCGCTGGGCCGTCTTCGAGATGGCGAAGATCGCCCAGCGGGCGCTGGACGAGGCCGGGGTCGCCCCCGAGGACCTGGACGTCTTCATCCCGCACCAGGCGAACATGCGGATCATCGATTCGATGGTCAAGACCCTCAAGCTGCCCGACAGTGTGACGGTCGCCCGCGACGTGGAGACCACCGGCAACACCTCGGCGGCCTCCATCCCGCTGGCCATGGAGCGCCTCCTGGCGACCGGAGCGGCGAAGAGCGGGGACACCGCGCTCCTCATCGGCTTCGGGGCGGGTCTCGTGTACGCCGCCACGGTCGTTACCCTCCCCTAGGCGAGATCCACGGTTCCGGCCCCTCCCGGGCGCCGGCGGGGCTCAACGCCTCAGCAGTTTCCTTAGCAGCACACCGCACTATCGATAGAAGGAGCGCCACATGGCCGCCACCCAGGAGCAGATCCTCGAGGGTCTCGCCGAGATCGTCAACGAGATCGCCGGCATCCCCGTCGAGGACGTCCAGCTGGACAAGTCCTTCACCGACGACCTGGACGTCGACTCGCTGTCCATGGTCGAGGTCGTCGTCGCCGCCGAGGAGCGCTTCGACGTGAAGATCCCCGACGAGGACGTCAAGGGCCTCAAGACCGTCGGCGACGCTGCCGACTACATCCTGAAGCACCAGGCCTGATCAAGCGTTCGTCGCCACCCCGGCGGTGGCGGTTCCAGCACCTCTACACGTGGAGACAATTCCTGTGAATCCGACCAATCGCACCGTGGTCGTCACCGGTATCGGCGCAACCACACCGCTGGGTGGCGACAGCGCAACGACCTGGGAAGGGCTGCTCGCCGGGCGTTCCGGCGTCAAACCCCTGGAGGGTGAGCGGTTCGCCGAGCTGCCCGTCCGCATCGCGGCCCGCGTGGCCGTCGACCCCGCCGACGTCCTGCCCCGCCCGATGCTGCGCAGGCTGGACCGTTCGGCCCAGCTGGCGCTGATCGCCGCGCGCGAGGCGTGGGCCGACGCGGGCTTCACCGCCAAGGCCGGCGAGGACCCCTCCGTCGCCCCCGAGCGCCTGGGCACCGTCGTGGCCTCCGGCATCGGCGGCGTGACCACCCTGCTCGACCAGTACGACGTGCTCCGGGAGAAGGGCGCCCGCCGCGTCTCCCCGCACACCGTGCCGATGCTGATGCCCAACAGCCCCTCCGCCAACGTCGGCCTGGAGGTGAACGCCCAGGCGGGCGTGCACACCCCGGTCAGCGCCTGCGCGTCGGGCGCCGAGGCCATCGGCTACGCCTACGAGATGATCCGCTCCGGCCGTGCCGACATCGTCGTCGCCGGCGGCACCGAGGCGGCCATCCACCCGCTGCCCGTCGCGGCCTTCGCCAGCATGATGGCGATGTCCAAGAACAACGACGAGCCCACCAAGGCCTCCCGCCCCTACGACAAGGCCCGCGACGGCTTCGTCCTCGGCGAGGGCGCCGGCATCGTGATCCTGGAGTCGGCCGAGCACGCCGCCCGGCGCGGCGCCCGGGTCTACTGCGAGGTGCTGGGCCAGGGTCTGTCCGCGGACAGCCACCACATCGCCCAGCCCGAGCCCACCGGCCGCGGCATCGCGGCCGCGCTGCAGAACCTGCTCGACACCAGCGACCTCAAGCCGTCGGAGGTCGTGCACCTCAACGCCCACGCCACCTCCACCCCGCAGGGTGACGCGGCCGAGATCAAGGCGCTGCGCAAGATCCTGGGCGACGACCTCGACCACGTCGCGGTGTCCGCGACCAAGTCGATGACGGGCCACCTGCTCGGCGGCGCCGGCGGCATCGAGACGGTCGCCACCGTCCTCGCCCTGCACCACCGCACGGCCCCGCCGACGATCAACGTCGACGAGCTGGACGAGGACATCGACGCGGACATCGTCCGCGACGAGCCGCGTGCCCTCCCCGAGGGTTCCATCGCGGCGATCAACAACTCGTTCGGCTTCGGCGGCCACAACGTGGTGCTCGCCCTGCGCACGGTCTGATCCCCGGCGCACCTCCGGCGAAAGAGGGCCCGGCCCGGTCACTTCGGTGACCGGGCCGGGCCCTTCCGCGTCCTGGCGCCGGTCCGGCTTCAGTGCTCCTCGGCCCCCCGGCCGTCGGAGCCGTCGAAGCTGGCGAAATACGACGCGATCATGTCCTCCTCGCCGTGCCCCTGCTCGACCGCCCGACGGAACCGCTGCGCTCCCGCCGCCGCGACGTCCAGCCGGACCCCGGCCGACTCCCCCGCCGCGACGATCAGCCGCGCGTCCTTCTCGGCCGTCGCGGTCGCGAAGCTCGGCGGTGTGAGAGCGCCCTCGAGCAGCAGGGCGGACTTGGCCCGGAGATAGCCCATGTCCAGCGGCCCGCCCGCCACCGCGTCGAGGAAGTCCGCGGGGTCCACGCCCAGCCCCTCGGCCAGGGCCAGCGCCTCCGCGGTGCCGTGCGTGACGGCGAGCACCCAGCTGTTGAGGACGAGTTTGAGGCGGGTGGCGGCACCGGCGGTGCCGTCGTCGCCGACCCAGACCGTACGGGTGCCGATGGCGTCGAAGACGGGGGCGAGGCGGTCGCGCACGTCCTCCGGCCCCGCGGCCAGCACCGTGAGCTGCCCCTCTTCAGCGGGCTGCCTGGTGCCGAGCACCGGGGCGTCGACCAGGACGAGGTCGTACTCGCGGGCGAAGCCGGCCAGTTCCCCGAGCCCCTCGAGGCCGGCGGTGGAGACCTGCGCCCACAGCGTGCCGGGGCGCAGGCCCGGGGCGGCGGCGCGCATCACCTCGAGGGCGGCGGGCCCGTCGTGGAGCATGGTCAGGACGACGTCGGCGTCCCGGACGGCTTCGGCGGGAGTATCGGTGACGGTCACGCCGTGCGCGGCGAGGGGCTCTGCCTTGGCGCGGCTGCGGTTCCAGGCGCGTACGGACAGGCCTGCGCGGGCGAGGTTGCGGGCCATGGGCGCACCCATGGTTCCGGTACCGAGGACGGCTGCTGACGTGGTGTCGGACATGGCTGCACGCTAGGTGTTGGAGTGCACTCCAGCGCAAGGCGACCGGCCGTCGCGCCGGCCGGGTCAGACCACCTGGTGCAGCCAGCGCACGGGCGCGCCCTCGCCGGCGTAGCGGAAGGCTTCGAGTTCGTCGTCCCAGGGCTTGCCGAGGAGTTTGGCGACCTCCTCCTGGAGGTCGCTCTCGCCCCGGCCGGCGCGGGCGAGCGCGGCCCGCAGCCGGTCCTCGGGGACGAGGATGTCGCCGTGGACGCCGGTGACGGCGTGGAAGATGCCCAGGTCGGGGGTGGAGCTGTAGCGCTCGCCCTCGGCGGTGGCGCTGGGCTCGGCGGTCACCTCGAAGCGGAGCAGATGCCAGCCGCGCAGCGCGGAGGCGAGCTGGGAGGCGGTGCCGGGTCTGCCCTGCCAGGAGAATTCCGAGCGCCAGGTGCCGGCGGCCGCCGGCTGGCGGACCCAGTCGAGGGTGACGCGCACCCCGAGGACGCCCGCCACGGCCCATTCGACGTGTGGGCACAGCGCGCGCGGCGCGGAGTGGACGTACAGAACTCCACGTGTCGTCACCGGGACCTCCCGTGCGGTTCGAGGTTCGCCTTCCCCAGCGGCCTCGCACCCGTACCGGTCCCGCCCGGGGCAGCAGACAGTCTGCCCCAATGGCCACTCCCGCACCAGCCCGCGAGGTTACCAACAGTAAACACCATCGGGAGCATTTCTCCTGAAAAGGGACAGGATGTGACGTGTTGTGGTGCGGTGGCGCCGCAGTACGAAAGATGCCGGGCGGACCCGATCACCCGGGGAAAAGCTACCGTGCGGCGGCGCGCCGGGGGTGACGTACCGTCGGTCCCGGACAGATATCACCCGGCCGGAGGGGGAACGACGATGGGCGCCAGCACGAGGTGGAAGCCGTCCGCGGCGGTACGGGCGGCGGTGGCGCTGCTCGCGGCCGCGCTGCTGGTCACCGGCTGCGACGACGGCGACGCCGAGAGCAAGGCCGCCGTCGCGAAGCCGAGCCCCACCCGCCCGGCGTGGAACCCCCGCCCCACCTCGATCGCCTCCCTGGGCGACTCCATCACCCGCGGCTTCGACGCCTGCTCGGTGTTCGAGGACTGCCCCGAGGTCTCCTGGGCCACCGGCACCGCCGTCGACAGCCTCGCCCGCCGCCTGCTGACATCGCCGCAGACCAGCAGCTGGAACTACGCCCGCACCGGCGCCCGGATGGCGGACCTGCCCGGCCAGATGCGCGCGGCCGTCGCCCACAAGCCGCAGCTGGTGACCGTGCTCCTGGGCGCCAATGACGCCTGCCGCGCGAATGTGGCCGATATGACCACCGTGGACTCCTTCCGCGCCGACTTCGAGTCCTCCCTCAAGCAGCTGCGCACGGCCCTGCCCACCTCGCAGGTCTACGTCGCCAGCATCCCCGACCTCCAGCGGCTGTGGTCCGAGGGCCGCAAGAACATGCTGGGCCGTCAGGTCTGGAAGCTGGGCTCCATCTGCCCGTCCATGCTGCGCGACGCCGAGCTGATGGACGAGGAGGCGCAGAGCCGCCGGGCCCAGGTGGTCAAGCGCGTCGGGGAGTACAACGCCGTGCTGAAGGACGTCTGTTCGCGCGACGTCCTGTGCCGCTACGACGGTGCGGTCAACAGCTACGACTTCACCGGGCAGCAGCTGAGCAAGTGGGACTGGTTCCACCCCAGCAAGCAGGGCCAGGGGGAGCTGGCGGGCCTCGCCTACCGGACGATCACGGCCGTGCGGCAGCCGGGCGCCTGACGGACGGGAGAGGGGCGGGAAAGGGGCGGGGCCTGTCAGGTGGCCCCACCCCTCGCCCACGGGGCGCGGCCCCGGCCTCCGTACCCTCGCCCCGGACGGCCGGTGCCGCGCGGGCCCGCGCGAACCGGCGCGGGCCGTGGCCGAAGGCGGGCGCGGAAGCCGCGGCCGCCCTCTGCCCGCACGCTATCCGATGAACCCGCCCATCTCCTAAGCGAGTTCACCCGCACCGGGGACGGCGACCTTCATTCGGTGCTGTCGCGGTGGGCGCGCAGGCCGACACCGAGGACGCCGTCCCAGTCCGTCAGCTCCTCCACCAGCGGATGCGCGGAGCCCTTGCCCTCCAGGCTCAGCACCACACCCGCCTCCTTGGCCTTGCCCTTCCCCTTGTCCGAGCCCTCCGGCGCGACCACCTCGGCGTCGACGTGGACGTCCGTGACCTGGAAGCCGCTCTTGGTGCACAGCTCCAGCACCCTGCCCAGGACCCCCCTGCGGGTGCGATAGGACAGCCGCAGCTCGACCCGTTCGGTGGCCCGCACCACCGCCAGCCGCCGGGTGAACACCGGGAAGCCGCGCACCACCAGGAAGTGCACGACGGTCGCGGCGCCGCCGAGCAGCGGCAGCCCGCCGCCGCAGGCCATGCCGACGGCGCAGGTCAGCCAGATGGTCGCGGCCGTCGTCAGGCCGCGCACCGCGTCGCGGCGGACGAAGATGAGGCCGCCACCGATGAATCCGATGCCCGAGACGATCTGCGCGGCCACCCGCGAACCGTCCAGACGGGTGCCCGTCAGGTCCCCCAGGGCGCCGAAGCCGTGGATCGAGACCTCCATGAACAGCGCGCTGCCCACGCCCACCAGGGTGTGGGTGCGCAGCCCCGCGCTCTTCTGCTGCAGCTCGCGCTCGAGGCCGACGAGCGAGGAGAGCAGCAGGGCGAGGGCCAACTCGGCCATCTGGCGGGCTCCTTGGCCCGCTCTGGGGTCGAACAGTTCGGCTGCGACGGACCGGCCGGCGGATATGAGCGGGTCGGCGAAGAGCTGCACTATGACCATCTCGCCATTGTGGCCTGAAATCGCCTCTCTACGAAGAGAGTTGACAGCCCTCTACCGCCGATCGCGGCCCGGTGATTTCCTTCCGTCTCATGAGACCCACAGAGATAACCCGGCGGCGGGTCCGGACCGCCCCGCTGGGCGCCCTGGGCGCTGTCCTCCTCGCCTGCCTCCCGCTCGCCCTGCCCACCCCGGCCGGCGCCGCCCCCGCCCTCACGGTCGAGGAACAGCGGCTCACCGGCGCCGTGCCGCAGGAGATCCTGCGGCGCAGCGGCTTCGACGACGTGGCGCCCGGCTTCGCCCGCGCCCTGGCCGGCACGTCCGGCCTCGCGCAGGCCGAGCGGCTGGCGACGGCGGAGGGGCGGCGGCTGTGGCGGCGCGCCGTGGATCGCGCGCAGGGCCGGGGGCCGGACGGCGGGGACCTGAGCAGGGACGACGACCGGCCGCTGTACTGGGCGCGGCTGGGCATGACGCGCGCGCTGCGCGAGTGGCGGCCGGCGTTCGCCCTCGACGAGCGGGGCCGCGCGGCCCTGCTGGCGGCGGTGGAGCGCTCCTCGCGCGGCCAGGACTCCATCGACCTGCCGGCGGGGACGAAGGTCAAGCGGGTGCTGATCACCGGCTTCGACCCGTTCCAGCTCGACTCCGACGCCCGCCGCTCCAACCCCTCGGGCGCCGCGGCGCTCGCGCTGGACGGCACCGTCGTCGACACCCCGGCGGGCCCCACGCGCGTCGAGGCGGCCGTCTTCCCGGTGCGCTGGGCCGACTTCGCCGACGGCACCGTCGAGCGCACCCTGCTGCCCCATTTCCGGCCCGGGCCCCGGCGGGTGGACCTCTTCACGACCATCAGCCAGGGCCGGCCCGGCCGCTTCGACGTCGAGCGCACCAACGGCGCCTGGCGCGGCGGCTACCCCGACAACGCGAACGTCTCCCGCACGGAGACCGTGCCTGTGCCGCCGGGGCTGCCCACGGTGACCCCGCAGCCGCAGTGGACGACGACCTCGCTGCCGTACGCCGCGATCACGGCCGCGCACACCGGCCCCTACCCGGTGCACGACAACACCGCCGTCACCGAGATCCCGGCGGGCGGCACGGAGGAGGTGGACCGGGCGGACGGTCCGACGCCGGGCTCGACGGCCCGTGCGGGCGGCGGGGGCGACTACCTCTCCAACGAGATCGCCTACCGCGCCACCCTGCTGCGCGACGCGGTGCGGCTGCGCGTGCCGGGCGGCCACCTGCACACGCCCGTGCTCAACTTCGGCGCCGGCAACACCGACCCGGCGACGGGGCAGGTCACCGACCCGGCGTTCGTACGCGACCGGCTGGCGATCACCGCGCAGATCCGGTCGGTGCTGGCGGTGGCGGTGGGCGGCGCCGACCGGCCATCATGACCCGATGATCATCGCAACAGCGCAGTTCCCCACCCGCCCGCTCGGCATCGCGGCCAACGTCGAGGCCATGGCCTCGCTCGTCGCCGAGGCCGGCGGGCGGGGGGCGGCACTCGTCGTCTTCGCCGAACTGGCCGTCACCGGCTACGAGCTCGAGGCGATAGCCGCCGACCCCGGCCGGCTGACCATGGCCCCGGACGACGCCCGGCTCGCCCCGCTCCGCGAGGCCTGCCGGGCGGCGGGCGTCGCGGCGGTGGTGAACTGCGCGGGCCTGCTGCCGGACGGACCGGCGATCTCCTCGTTCGTGTACGGCCCGGACGGCGCGCCGCTGACCCGTTACGACAAGGTGCACCCGACGCCGGACGAGCTGGCGGCCGGCTTCGCGGCGGGCACGGCGGACGGGCGGTTCGCCCTGAACGGCGTGTCCTTCGGCCTCGCCATCTGCTACGACGCCCACTTCCCGGACGTGGCCGCCCGCGCCGCGGCGGACGGCTGCCGGGTGCTGCTGGCGAGCTCCCTGTACGGCCGGGGCCCCGGACAGGCCGAACGCCGGGAGATCTTCCCGGCGTTGGCGAAGGACCACGGCCTGCACGTCCTGCTGGCCAACCACGTGGGGCCCTGCGGCCCGTACGACACCTGTGGCGGCAGCGGGGTGTGGGGGCCGGACGGAAGCGCCGTGGCCGAAGGTCCGGAGGAGGGGGCGGCGCTGGTGACGGCCGAGGTGTAGCCGGCCCCTACCAGTAGGCGGGGGGCTGCGGAACGCCCTGCTCCGGCTCCCCGGACGGCTCGGGCGTCTCCTCCCCCATCAGGTTGCGCACCAGCAGCGTGGCCCCGGCCACCGCGCCCGGCATCACGAAGACGGCCACGAAGGGCACCAGGAACAGCAGCGCCAGCGGCACGCCGAAGCCCAGCGTCAGCAGCTTGCGCGAGCGCAGCAGGCGCAGCCGCTCGCGCAGCGGCACCCCGCGCCGCTGCAGCGCGACGGCGGTGAGCTCCTCCGCGAGGAAGAAGCCGGAGACCAGGAAGCCGAGGACGGGAATGACGGTCTGCCCGATGACGGGCACGAAGCCGAGCGCGAACAGCAGTACGCCCCACACGGCGACCCGCACCAGCACGGCGAGGCTCTCGCGGGCCGAGATCCACAGCTCCCGCCACAGCGGCAGCCCGGACTCGGCGGCGCCGCCGCCCTCGGCCAGGTCGACCCGCTCGGACAGCGCCTCGTAGAAGGGCTGCCCGACCAGCAGGGTCACGGCGGTGAACGTGATCGTCGACAGCATCAGCACGGCGCCGAAGAACACCGTCATCAGGGCGCCGCGGAAGAGCCCGACCCACGGCGAGCCCCAGTCGTCGGCGAAGGGCGTGGCCCAGGCGACGAAGTCGTCCGCCCAGAAGGCGAGCACGACGGCCGCCGCCGCGTAACCGACCAGCGTGATCAGCCCGGGCAGCAGCCCGAACCCCCACTGCCGGCGGTTACGCCCCACCCAGCGCTGGCCCTGGGCCAGGTACGTCATGCCCGCAACAAGATCTCGCATGGCGGGAAAGCGTAGCGGCTTGGCGGAAGGTGATCGTCGCGCCCGTGTCCCGGGACGGTCGCGAGACCGTCCCGGGGTCGTGCCGAAGAGGGGGCGGGGTCGCTCAGTCGCCGAAGCTGACGATCATCTTGCCGGTGTTCTCGCCGCGCAGCAGGCCGAGGAAGGCGTCCACCGCGTTGTCGACGCCGTGCACGACCGTCTCGCGGTACTTCAGCTCGCCGGAGCGCAGCCAGCCGCCGACCTCCTCGACGAACCGCGGGCGCAGCGCCTCGTGGTCGTTGACGATCATGCCCTGGATGCGCAGCCGCTTGCCGAGGACGAGGGCGAAGTTGTTCGGGCCCGGGACCGGCTCGGTCGCGTTGTACTGCGAGATCAGGCCGCACAGGGCGATCCGGCCGTGCGGGTTCAGGACCGAGATCGCGGCCTCGAGGTGCTCGCCGCCGACGTTCTCGAAGTAGACGTCGATGCCGTCGGGGGCGGCCTTCTTCAGCTGCTCGAGGACGGGGCCGTTCTTGTAGTTGAAGGCGGCGTCGAAGCCGTACTCCTCGACGAGCAGGCGCACCTTCTCGTCCGAGCCCGCGCTGCCGATGACGCGCGAGGCGCCCTTCAGCCGGGCGATCTGGCCGACCTGGCTGCCGACGGCGCCGGCGGCGCCGGAGACGAAGACGGCGTCGCCCTCCTTGAAGGAGGCCACGTCGACCAGGCCCGCGTAGGCGGTCATGCCGGGCATGCCCAGCACGCCGAGGTAGGCGGACAGCGGGGCGGCGTCGGGGTCGACCTTCACGGCGTGCCGGGCCTCGACCAGGGCGTACTCGCGCCAGCCCAGGCCGTGCAGCACATGGTCGCCGGGCGCGAAGCCCTCCACGCCGGAGGCGACGACCTCGCCGACCGCGCCGCCGTCCATGGGCCGGTCGAGCTGGAAGGGGGGAATGTAGGACTTGACGTCGTTCATCCGTCCGCGCATGTACGGGTCGACCGACATGTGGGTGTTGCGGACCAGGAGCTGCCCCTCGCCCGGCTGGAGGACCGGGGCCTCGCGCAGGGCGAAGTCCTCGGGCTTGGGCCAGCCCTGCGGGCGGGCGACCAGGTGCCACTCACGGCTGGTGGCGGGGGCGGCGGAGGCTGAGGCGGACATGGAACCAACCCTTCCTAATGCTTCATGAACTGAAACAACCATGCGCCTCGATATTTCACATTGTCAAGCAAGCGAGTAGCCTGTTTCGTATGACTCCTCAGACGCCGCGGACCACGCCGCACACCGACGCCCTGACCCTCGAGGTGGTCGAACTGGTCGGGACGGTCGTGGCGCGCTACCACGAGGAATACGAGGAGGCCGCCGCCAAGCACTCCCTCACCGGTGCCCAGGCGCGCGTCCTCGCCCTGCTCTCGCGCGAGCCGATGCCCATGCGGCGCATCGCCCAGAAACTCAAGTGCGAGCCCTCGAACGTCACGGGGATCGTCGACCGGCTGGAGGGCCGCGGCCTGGTCGAGCGCCGTCCCGACCCCGACGACCGCCGCGTCAAGCTCGCCGCCGCCACCGAGGACGGCCGGGAGACCGCCGGCCGGCTGCGCGCGTCGCTGAACTTCGCCCGCGAGCCGCTGGCCGGGCTCTCCGCCGAGGAGCGCACGACGCTGCGCGACCTGCTGCGACGGATGCTGGGCGAGACCCCCTGACGGACGGCCCCGGCCTATTCCATCCACCCCGGTCTACTCCGGCAGGACCAGCGCGCCGGCCGTCACCACGGTCCCCAGGCGCGGCATGTCCAGCGCCACCGAGGCGCGGTGCTCCTCGGCCGTCAGGGCGCTCATGGCGTCCTCCACGAAGACCACCTCGTAGCCGTGGTCGACGGCGGCCCGGGCCGTCGACTCCACGCCGAGATTGGTCGCGATGCCGGCGAGGACGAGCGTGCGCACGCCGCGCTCGCGCAGCCGCGCGTCCAGCTCCGTGCCGTGGAACGCGCCCACGGACCGCTTGACGATCTCGATGTCGCCCGGCTCGGCCAGCCCCGCGAGCAGCCCGCTGCCGGGCGGCTGCTCGGCGAGGCCGGGCCGCTCCACCCGTACGAGCGCGACCGGCGCGCCCGCCTTGCGGAAGGCGCGCGCCAACTCCGCCGCCGCAGCGGCCACTTCGTCTCCCGATCGCGGAGCGAGCGGCAACGCCACGACGCGTTCCATGAGATCGACGAGGACGAGTGCGGTGCGCTGGGCGTCGATTTCCGTCATGGTTCCAGACCGTACCGGCCGCGACCACGGCGTGGGCGGCCTCCGGGCCGGCTCAGGACTGCCGGGAGGTAAAGCTTGCGCGAAAGAAGGGCTTCGCCCGGCACGCCGCGGCCGGCGGCACAACTCCCGGCGGATCTCCGGTCGGTCGCGCGCCGGGACGCCCGGGTGCGCGACGATGGCCCGCATGAGACCGGAGCACGACCCCGCACCCGGCGGCACCGCCGCCTTCGGCCCGCTGGAGTTCCAGCTCGTCCTGCTGCGCCGGATGGCCGACCACCAGCCCGGCCTGGTCGAGGACGCCCTGCGCGAACTGGGCGTGGGACGCGCCGAGATACGCGAGGCCAACCGCCGCTGGCAGGCCATGCTGCACTCCCCGCGCCGCCGTGGCGCCGGGGTGCGCTACCGCTCCGTCCTCGGCCCGCCCGAGACCGTCGGCCAGCGCCGGGTGGGCGACCTCGCCTTCGAGGCGACGACCTGGCCGGTGCCGCTCTGGCCCGACCTGCGCTTCGAGGTGCTGGCCGCGCCCGGCGGGGCGGTCTGGAACGAATGGCTGGTCCGCGCCCCCGGCGCGCCCGCCGCCGTGCCGCGCACGGTCGAGGAGCTGCTGCCCTGGTCGTGCACGGTGGACGAGGTCGCGCGGGCCTTCGCACCGGCCCGCCCCATGGAGGGCACGGCCCCCACCCGCTGGCGGCTGGCCTTCACCGCCCCCGACGCCACCGGGGCGCGCGGCGGGTATGTGGCCGAGTTCACCTGGGGCCTCTTCCAGCGGCTGGTTCCGTAGGGCGCCATGACGGCCCGGCCGCGAGGCCGTCTCGCACCACAGGGGGAGGCGAACTGGCCGATCGGCCGAGGCGGGGCGCGGGGCCGGTCCCTAGGTTGGAGGCCATGTCCCGTGCGTCCCGTCGAACCCTCCTGCCCGTCCTCGGCCTGCTGTCGGCCGTGGCGGCCGCGCTGCCGGCCGCCTGCGCGCCGGGCGGCGGGACCGACAAGCCCATCGGCGGGCCCGCCCGGGCCGAGGAGCCGTCGCGGGTGTCCATCCCGTCCATCGGCGTGGACAGCCCGCTGATCCGGCTGACCCGGGGCAAGGACGGTGCCGTGCGGGTTCCGCCGCCGGAGAAGGGCATGACCGCCGGCTGGTACACCGGCAGCGCCCAGCCCGGCGCCCCGGGCGCCGCCGTCATCGTGGGCCACAGCGACGCACACGGCGGCAAGGCCGTCTTCCACGACCTGGACAAGGTCGGCGAGGGCACCGTCATCGACATCCGGCGCGGGGACGGCGAGGTGCTGCACTTCGCGGTGACCGGCACCGAGAAGGCCGCCAGGGGCGCCTTCCCGGACCGCAGGGTCTACGGGGAGACGAAGGAGAGGGCGCTGCGCCTGGTCACCTGCGCGGGCGAGCACCACGCCGGCGACGGGGACCGGGCGGAGAACCTGATCGTCTACGCGACGCTCAGGCCCTGACAGGCCCTGGCCCCCGCCCGGAACGCCGTGCCGGGCTCAGGCGAGCCCGGCGTCCAGCGTGATCGTCGTACCGGTGAGCGCCTGGCTGACCGGGCAGTTCTTCTTGGCGTCCTCGGCGGCCGCGACGAAGCCCTCCTCGTCCAGGCCGGGCACCGTACCGCGGGTGGTGAGGTGGATGCCGGTGATGCCCTCGCCGGGCTGGAACGTCACCTCGGCCTTGGTCTCCAGCCGGGTGGGCGGGGTGCCGGCGCCGGTCAGGCCGTGCGAGAGGGCCATGGAGAAGCAGCTGGAGTGCGCGGCGGCGATGAGCTCCTCGGGGCTGGTCTTGCCGTTCGCCTGCTCGGCACGGGAGGGCCAGGAGACGGGCTGCTCGCCGATGCCGGACGAGTCGAAGGAGACGACGCCGCTGCCCTTGAGCAGCTCGCCCTCCCAGACGGTGGTCGCGATGCGGTTGGTGGCCACGCTGTTTCCTCCCACGAAAGATCCCATGACGGACGGTCATCACACCATCAGGACAACGTCCCGATCATCCTGCGCCCGCCTACCGGCCCCCGGCTCCGACACGCCCGTTCCAGGCGACCAGCGCGGGTCTGCCGTGCTCGGTGCCGATCCGGCTGACGGTCCCGGTGTCGAGCCGGAACAGCGCCCCGGCCGACGGCGGCAGCCCGAGCCTACGAGCCGTCAGCACCCGCAGGAAGTGGGCGTGGGCGACCAGGACGATGTCGCCTCCGCCGTCCTCCCCCAGCCGGGGCCCGATGCTCGCGAGCACCCGGTCCGCGCGCTCGCCCACCTGCGCGGGGCTCTCCCCGGGGTGCCCCGGCGGGCCGGGCGCCACCCCGTCCTCGAAGAGGAACCAGCCGGGCCGCTCGCGCCGGATCTCGGCGGTGGTGATGCCCTCGTACCCGCCGTAGTCCCATTCGTGCAGGTCGTCCACGGTCTCGGGGTTCTTCAGGCCGGCCAGCTCGGCCGTGCGCGCGGCGCGGGCCATGGGGCTGACGAGGACCTCGGCGATGTCCCGCTCCGCCAGCCACGGCCGCAGCGCCTCCGCCTCGCGTTCACCGCGCGCGGTCAGCGCCACGTCGCTGTAGCTGGTGTGCCGCCCGTCGCGGCTCCACTCGGTCTCGCCGTGCCGGATCAGCAGCAGCTCACGCATCGGTGCCCGGCGCCTGCGCCTCGCCCTGGGCCTTCTCCTGCGCCTGCACCACGGAGGCCTTGACCTCGTCCATGTCGAGCGCGCGGGCCTGCCGGATGACGTCCTCCAGCGCGGGCTCGGGCAGCGCGCCGGGCTGGGCGTAGACGGCGATGTTGTCCCGCACGATCATCAGCGTGGGGATCGAGGTGATCTCGAAGGCCGCCGCGAGCTCCGGCTGGGACTCGGTGTCGACCTTGGCGAACACCAGGTCGCCGTGCTTCTGCGCCGCCCGCTCGAACACGGGCCCGAACTGCCGGCACGGCCCGCACCACTCCGCCCAGAAGTCGATGAGCACGAACCCGCTGCCCGCCACGACCTCGTCGAAGTTGTCCTTGGTCAGCTCCACCGTGCTGCTGCTCATCAGCGCCTACCCGCTTCCGGTTGTCTCGGTCGTCCAGTGTGGCTCGGGGACGTTACCGGTAACGAGGCGGCACGGCCCACTATTCCGTACGCGAGCCCGCCCGTCGCGCGGCGGCGACGGCCTCCCGGTCCATGGCGCGGGCGCGGGCGCGCAGGCCCGTGCCGTAGTGGCGCAGGAGGAGGACGGCGGTGGTGGCGAGGCCGGCGAGGAGGCCGAGCCAGACGCCGAGGGTCCGCAGGTCCGCCGCGTACGCGAGGAGCCATGCGGCGGGCAGTCCTACGACCCAGTAGCCGACGAGGGTGATGCGGAAGCCGCTCCTGGTGTCGTCGAGGCCGCGCAGGAGGCCGACGCCGATGTTCTGGGCGCAGTCGAAGAACTGCAGGACGGCGACGACCAACAGCAGCCGGGTCGCGATCGTCACGGCCCGGTCGTCGCCGCCCGCGTCGCCCGCGTCCAGGAACGGGCGCAGCACCAGGTGGGGCAGGGTGAGGTAGACGACGGCGACGGCGGCCATGACGGCGGCGCCGCAGGCGAGGGCGGTGTTCTTCAGGCGCCGGGCGGCCTCGGGGCGGCCGAGGGCGAGTGCGCGGCTGACGTTGACGGAGGCCGCGTGGGAGAGGCCGACGGCTACCTGGAAGACGATGTAGACGAGCTGGTTGACGGCGGTGTGGGCGGCCAGGGCGGCGCTGCCGAAGGAGCCGGCCATCAGGGCGGTGACCGAGAAGAAGCCGGCCTCCGACCCGTAGGTCGCGGCGATGGGGACGCCCAGGCGCAGGAGTTCGCGCACGGTGGCGCCGTCGGCCTTGAGCATCTCGAGGCCGAGCAGCGGGGCGAGGACGGTGTCCCGCTTCGCCGACGCGTACAGGGCGAGGAAGGACAGGAGGTGGACGGCGGAGGTGGCCACGCCGATGCCGGGGAGGCCCAGTTCGGGCAGGCCCCAGGTGCCGTGGATGAGCAGCCAGTCGAGGCCCGCGTTGACGGCGACGGAGGCGAGGGTGATGCGCAGGAGCGCCTGCGGGCGCCGCATGCCGACGGTGAACTGACGGATCGCCTGGAACCACAGGCACGGCAGCAGGCCGGGGGCCAGCGCCACCAGCATCGTCCGGGCGCGGCCGGCGACGGCCGCCTCCTGGCCGAGCCCGGTGAGCCCCTGGCCGACGAGGAGCATCACGGCGCCTCCGGCGAGGCCGGCGAGCGTGGCCACCACCATGCCCGCGCGGACGATTCCTCGGACGTCCTCGCGGGTCCGGGCGGTGTCGCCGCCGGGGGTCTCGGCCCGGGCGGCGGCGGCCGCGACGCGGTTGCCCACGCAGGTCACCAGCCCCACGCCCATGGTGCGCAGCTGGTTGAAGAGGACGAGGGCCAGGCCGCCCGCCGCCAGGTCCCGGGTGCCCAGCAGGCCCATCATCACCGTGTCGGTGGTGGTCAGGGCCACCTGGGCCAGCTGGGTGAGCACCAGGGGGACGGCGAGGGCGGCGAGGGCACGGCTGTCGCGCAGGAGGGCGGTGGGCCGCGTCGGGGGCGTCACTTCGTGCGGAGCTTGGTCAGGGTCTCGTCGATCTCGCGCTCCACGGCGGGGTCGATGAGGTTCCGGCGGTGCATCCGGTCGTCGTCGAAGACGGTGTCCATGTACTTCTCCCCGCCGTCGTTGACGAGCGCGACCATCGTGGTGTCCGGCGGCAGGGACGGCAAGCGGTGCAGCGCCTCGTACACCACGCCGCCGGCGGATCCGCCGATGAGCAGGCCGGTGCGGGCGACGACGCGGGCGGTCTCCTCCAGCTCGGCCCCCGGCCCCCGGCCGCCGACTGGGCCCTGATGATCCGCGAGAACGCCCCCGGCGCCCTCCTCAACCCCTGGGCCGTCGTCGCGCCCAGCCTCGCCATCGGCCTGCTGGCCGTGAGCGTCAACCTCGCCGCCGACGCCCTCACCCCCGGCGCCCGCCCGGCACGGGCGACGGCACGGACCCGACGCCCTCACCCCGGCGAAGGGACCTCCCCGGCCATGACCGACAACTCCCCTACGGTGGTGAGCGTCACCGGCCTCGAGATCCGGCTGCCCGACGGGCCGGTGCTGCTCGCCGGGGCCCGCCTCACCCTCCGGCGCGGCCGGATCACCGCCCTCACCGGCCCCTCCGGCTCCGGCAAGACCACGCTGCTGCGCGCCCTCGTCGGCGACCTGCCCGCCGGCGCCCACGTCGCGGCGGGACGGATCGACGTCCTGGGCCACGACGTCCTCGCCCTCCCCCCGGACCGGCTGCGGCACCTGCGCCGCCACCGCGTCGCCTACGTCGGCCAGGACCCCGGCTCCGCCCTCGACCCCCGCATGCGCGTCCGCCGGCTCGTCGCGGAGACCGCCGCCGACCCGTCCCCTCGGGCCGTACGGAATCTGCTCGCCGAATGCCGCCTGCCCCTGGACGACGGACTGATCGATCGCCGCCCGGGCGCCCTCTCCGGCGGCCAGCAGCGCAGGGTCGCCCTGGCCCGCGCCCTCGCCCGGCGCCCCGACGTCCTCCTGCTCGACGAACCCACCGCGGGGCTCGATACGGCCCTGCGCGACGAGATCGCCGGCCTCCTGCGGTCCCTGGCCACCACCCGCGACATGGCGGTCGTCCTCGCCTGCCACGACCCGGACCTGGTCGGCCGCTGCGCCGACGAGGTCGTGGAGCTCGCCCCGGCCCTGCGCCCGGCGCCCCGGCCGGCCGTGCCCACGGGCCGCCGAGGCCGCGCCGGGGCCGGCCCCGGTGACACGCCGGGGGCCGGGCTGGCCGCCCATGGCCTCGAGGTGACGTTCACCCGGCGCGGGCACGCGCACCGGGCGCTGGCCGGGGTCGACTTCGCGGCGGCTCCGGGTAGCGCCGCCGGTGTCGTCGGCCCGTCCGGTTCCGGCAAGACGACGCTGCTGCGCGTTCTCGCCGGGCTGCGGCGGCCGGACGCCGGCACCCTCACCCTCGACGGCAGGCCCCTGCCCGCCCTGGCCCGCGAGCGCGGCCGCGGCGGCGGGCGCCGCGTTCAACTGGTCCCGCAGAACCCCCTCGGCACGCTCAACCCCGCCCGGACCGTCGGCGCCGCCCTCGCCCGGCCCCTCCGCCTGCACCGGACCACGGCGAAGGCGGACGTCGCCGGGCGGGTCGCGGAACTCCTGGGCGACGTCGGCCTGCCCGTCGGCGTCGCCCGCCGCCGGCCCCACGAGCTCTCCGGCGGGCAGCGCCAACGCGTCTCCATCGCCCGCGCCCTGGCCTGCGCCCCCGACGTCCTGCTGTGCGACGAGGTGACCTCCGCGCTCGACCCCAGCACCGCCGCGGCCGTGCTGGACCTCCTCACCGGGCTGCGGGCCACCCGCCGGCTGACGCTCGTCCTGGTCAGCCACGAGCTCGACCTCGTCGCCGCCTACACCGACACCGTCCACATCCTGGCAGCGGGCCGCGTCACCGCGAGCGGGCCCACCGGCCGTCTGCTCCCGGCGCGCCGCTAGGGCGCGCGCCCCCGGACAGCACGACGCCCCGCCCGGTCGGAGCCGGTCGGGGCGTGGAAACCGCAGGTCGCATCGTTTCTGCACCTGCAACGTGAAGTGGGGCGGGTGGGACTCGAACCCACGGCCGACGGATTATGAGTCCGCTGCTCTAACCGGCTGAGCTACCGCCCCGTTCACGGCGCGTCGCGCACATCTGTGCGCGCCGTCTGCCGCAGCATAGCCGCTCATACGATCTGCTGCCCCGGAGGGGCCGTATCGTGTGATCGGTCTGACCATGAGGACTTCGATCACGGCGGTTCGGTTCCCTCCGGAATGAAAAAAGGACCCCGGAGGGGTCCTCTCTCACTGCTCCCCCGACTGGACTCGAACCAGTAACCTGCCGATTAACAGTCGGCTGCTCTGCCAATTGAGCTACAGGGGACCGCGCTCCCCCGACTGGACTCGAACCAGTAACCTGCCGATTAACAGTCGGCTGCTCTGCCAATTGAGCTACAGGGGATTGTCGCGTTTGCCTCGAATGCACCTTTGACCGGTCTCCCGGGCGGCGTGCGCTCGCTGCGAGACATAGATTAGCGCAAGCAGGGGGGTGCTCCGCCAATCGGTATCCCCCTGCCCCGGGAGTGACCATCGGCCCGGCCGGGTAGGCGGCGGGCACAGCGGATCCGAGACGAACCCCCCGAAGGTCCCGGGAGAAGTCCCGGGGAAGCGGAAGGAAGGGGCGCCATGCGCTACCGGCTGACGTTCATCACCGGCGTGGCTGTCGGCTACGTGCTCGGCGCGCGGGCCGGGCGCGAACGGTACGAGGCGCTGCGCAAGGGAGCGCAGCGGGTCGCGCAGAACCCCGCCGTGCGCAACACCGTGGAGACCGCCGCCGTGAACGGCCGGGCCATCGCGGGCAAGGCCGCCGGCCGGATCGGGGACCGGCTGCCGGGCTCGGTCGCCGGCCGGATCCGCTCCCTGCGCGAGCAGCGCGGCGCCGACGAGGACGACTGGGGCACGAGCAACACCTGACCGGATGCCCCGATGAGGCCCGGGGTTTGGCATCATCTCGGCATGGGCATAGTCGCCGGGTTGGACAGTTCTTCGGAAAGCACGCGCATCGTCGTCTGTGACGCGGACACGGGCACCGTGCTCCGGCAGGGGTACGCGCCCCACCCCCCGTCGGTCCCGGAGGGCGATCCCCAGGCGTGGCTGATGTCGCTCGGCGACGCCGCCACGGGCGGGCTGCTGGAGGGCGTGCAGGCCATCGGCGTCTCCGCCCAGCAGCACGGACTCCTCACGCTCGACGCCGGCGGCGTGCTCGTGCGCCCCGCCCTGCTCGGCAACGACAAGCGCTGCCAGGCGGCGGCCACCGAGCTGGCCGACGCGCTGGGCGGCCGGGCCGCGTGGGCCGAGGCCGTCGGGGCGGTGCCGCAGGCGGCCCAGGCGGTGGCCAAGCTGCGCTGGCTGGCCCGTAACGAACCCGAGTCCGCCGCGCGCGTGGCGGCGGTGCTGCAGCCGCACGACTGGCTGGTCTGGCAGCTGCTGGGCCGCCCGCTGCGCCGTACGACGGACCGCGGCGACGCCTCCGGTACGGGCTTCTGGTCCGCGGCGACCGGCAGCTGGCGGCCGGACCTGGTGGAGCTGGCGCTGGGCCGCCAGGCGGCGCTGCCGGACGTGCTGGCCCCCGCCGAGCCGGCCGGTCACACCCCCGAGGGGCTGCTGATCTCGGCAGGCACGGGCGAGACGATGGCGGCGGCCTTCGGCCTGGGCGTGGGCCCGGGCGACGCGGTCGTCTCGCTGGGCGCCTCCGGCTCGGTCTTCGCCGTGCACCACTCCGCGCTGGCCGACTCCACCGGCACCATCACCTCCTTCGCCGACGCGACCGGCATGCACCTGCCCGTGGTGCACACCCTCAACGCGGTGCGTGTGCTGCGCGGCACCGCCGAGCTGCTCGGCACGGACCTGCACGGCCTGTCCGAGCTGGCCCTGCTGTCCTCGCCCGGTTCGTACGGCATGGTGCTGCTGCCCTACCTGGAGGGTGAGCGGACCCCGCACCTGCCGCAGGCGGCCGGCACGCTGACCGGTCTGCGCCGCGAGAGCATGAAGCGCGAACACCTGGCCCGGGCGGCCTTCGAGGGCATGCTGTGCGGGCTCACGGACGCGCTGGACGTGCTGCGCGGGCGCGGCGTCGAGGTGCGCCGGGTCTTCCTGCTGGGCGCGGCGGCGGAGCTGCCGGCCGTGCAGGCGATCGCGCCGTCGCTGTTCGGCGTGCCGGTGGTCGCGCCGCAGCCGGCGGACTACGCGGCGCTGGGCGCGGCCCGGCAGGCCGCCTGGGCGCTGGGCGTCCAGCAGGGCGTGCTGTCCCCGCAGCAGCCTCCGCTGTGGCCCTCGGCCGCCAGCCAGGTCTTCGAGCCGACCGCCGACGACCTGCCGGTGGGGCAGGCGGTGCGGCAGCAGTACGCGACCGTGCGCGAGCAGACCCACCCGGGGGCCTTCGACGCCGTCTGACGCGTGCCGGTCCGGGGACGCGTCGGTCCGATACGCGTCAGTGCAGGTACGCGTCAGTCCAGGTAGCCGCGCAGCTGGTCGGCGAAGGCGTGGTCGCGCAGCTTGTTGAGGGTCTTGGACTCGATCTGGCGGATGCGCTCGCGGGTGACCCCGAAGATCCGTCCGATCTCCTCCAGCGTCCGCGGCCGGCCGTCGGCCAGGCCGTAGCGCAGCTGGACGACCTTGCGTTCGCGCTCGCCGAGCGTGGAGAGCACGGCCTCGAGGTGCTCGCGCAGCAGCAGGAAGGCGGCCGACTCCACGGGTGAGGTGGCGTCGCCGTCCTCGATGAGGTCGCCCAGCGCGACGTCGTCCTCCTCGCCCACGGGGGCGTGCAGCGACACCGGTTCCTGGGCCAGGCGCAGCACCTCGCTGACCCGTTCCCCGGAGAGGTCGAGCTGGGCGGCGACCTCCTCGGGGGTGGGTTCGTAGCCCCGCTCCTGCAGCATGCGCCGCTGCACCCGCACCACGCGGTTGATCAGCTCCACGACGTGCACGGGGACACGGATCGTGCGGGCCTGGTCGGCCAGCGCCCGGGACATGGCCTGGCGGATCCACCAGGTCGCGTAGGTGGAGAACTTGTAGCCCCGGGCGTAGTCGAACTTCTCGACGGCCCTGATCAGGCCCAGGTTGCCCTCCTGGACGAGGTCGAGCATGGTCAGGCCGCGGCCGATGTAGCGCTTGGCGACGGAGACGACGAGCCGCAGGTTGGCCTCGATCAGGCGGCGCTTGGCCATCCGGCCGAGCACGACCAGGCGGTCGAGGTCGAGGGCGAGCTGGGTGTCGAGGTCGGGAGTGGTGCTCAGCTTCTCCTCGGCGAACAGGCCCGCTTCGACGCGGCGGGCCAGCTCCACCTCCTCGGCGGCCGACAGCAGCGGGATGCGGCCGATCTCGCGGAGGTACTGGCGGAAGAGGTCGGAGGACGGCCCGCTGGTGTCGGCCCGCGCGGCCGGCTCCGGGGCGGGGCCGGGAGCGCTCTCCCGGTCGGGTCCGGGAGCGGGATCCGGGGCCGGCTCCTCCGCGAGGGCCAGGGTCTCGGACGCGGGCGGCTCGGCCTGCTGCGGCACGGTCGGTGCCGGATCGGCCTGGGCCTGAGGCAGGGTCGGGGTCCGGGTCTGCACGGGGGCGACCTCCAGGGTGATCGCTGCTGAGGCGGCAGAACATGCGGCGGAGCATTCGAAGCGCTACGCGGCCGGCCGCCTCCCGTGCCGGGGATCCCGCGCACGGTCGCGGAGGGGTCCGGGTCCGGCCGGCCGGACCGCCGCGCTCCGAGGAAGCGGGCACCGCCCACCAGTGTGGGGCACGACGCGGGCCCGCCACGAGGGGCGTGCGGGCACTTTCTGAGCCCGGACGGTGACCGGGCGGTTACAGCGCGGCCGCGCCGCGGTCCTTCAGGGCACGGCCGTACTGCTCCAGCACCCACAGCTCGTTGGCCACGGCCGCCAGGTGGTCGGGGTCGGCCTGGCTGCCCAGGCGGACCATGCTCGCCTGGACGTCCTGCACGCGGCGTTCCACCGCCCGCAGCCGGACCTGGACCAGCTGCACCCCGGCGTAGGCCTCGTCCACGGTCTTGGCGCGGACCGCCTCGACGGCGAGCTCGGTGACCAGCGAGCGGACGGTGTCGTCGGGGGCGGCGTCGCGGACCTTGGCGAGGTAGCCGGCGTCGGCCTGGGTGACGGCCTGGGTGACGCCGCCGGCCTGCTCGATGGCGCGGCGTACGAGCACGTAGGGCGCGGCGGTGAACTCGTCCTCGCCGTAGGCGTCGAAGGCGGGGGCGACCAGCGCGGGGTGCTGCAGGGCGAGCTTGAGCAGCTCGCGCTCGGTGAGCTGGGCGGGGCTGCGCAGGTTGAGCGCGGGGCCGGGCCGGGCCTGCGGGGCCGCCTGGGCGGTGGCGGGCGCCGTGCGCTGCGGGGAGCGCGCCTGGTCCGGCCGCTGGCCGCGCTCGCGGGCCCAGCGGGCCAGCTGCCCGACGCGGCGGACGACGAACTGGCTGTCGAGGATGCCGAGCATGCCGGCCAGCTGGACGGCGTACTCGTGCTGGATGGCGCTGTTCTTGATGTTCGCCACGATGGGCGCGGCGGCCTCGAGCGCCGCGGCACGGCCCTCGGCGGTGTCCAGGTTGTGCCGGGCGACGACCTGGCGGATGGCGAAGGCGAACAGCGGGGTGCGGGACTCCACCAGCGCGGCCACGGCGGCGTCGCCCTCGGCCAGGCGCAGGTCGCAGGGGTCCATGCCGCCGGGCGTGATGGCGATGGAGGTCTCGGCGGCGAACTTCTGGTCGTCCTCGAAGGCGCGCAGGGCGGCCTTCTGGCCGGCGGCGTCGCCGTCGAAGGTGAAGACGACCTCGGAGGCGGCGTTGTCCATCAGCAGCCGCCGCAGGATCTTGATGTGGTCGCCGGCGAAGGCGGTGCCGCAGGTGGCGATGGCGGTGGTGACGCCCGCGAGGTGGCAGGCCATGACGTCGGTGTAGCCCTCGACGACCACGGCCCGGTTGGACTTGGCGATGTCCTTCTTGGCGAGGTCGATGCCGTAGAGGACGTGCGACTTCTTGTAGATCGCCGTCTCGGGGGTGTTGAGGTACTTGGGGCCGTTGTCGTCGTCGCGCAGCTTGCGGGCGCCGAAGCCGATGACCTCGCCGGTGATGTCGCGGATGGGCCACATCAGGCGGCCGCGGAAGCGGTCGATGGGCTTGCCGCTGCGGCTGTCCTGGGCGAGGCCGGAGAGCAGCAGCTCCTTGTCGCTGAAGCCCTTGCCGCGCAGGAAGCGGGTGAGGTGGTCCCAGCCGGCGGGGCTGTAGCCGACGCCGAAGTGCTCGGCGGCGGCCTGGTCGAAGCCGCGGCCGGCCAGGAACTTCCGGCCGATCTCGGCCTCGGGGCTCGAGAGCTGGTCGGCGTAGAACCGCGCGGCGATCTTGTGGGCCTCGACCAGGCGGATGCGCTCGCCCTGCTGGCGGCCGGGGGTGTAGCCGCCCTCCTCGTAGCGCAGCGTGATGCCGGCCTGGGAGGCGAGGCGCTCGATGGTCTCGGCGAAGGAGAGGTGGTCGATCTTCATGATGAAGTCGACGGTGTCCCCGCCCTCCTGGCAGCCGAAGCAGTAGAAGAGCCCCTTGGCGGGGCTGACCTGGAAGGACGGGGACTTCTCGTCGTGGAAGGGGCACAGGCCCTTGAGGTTGCCTCCGCCCGCGTTGCGCAGCTGGAGGTACTCGGACACGACGGCGTCGATCGGGACCGCGTCCCGGACCGCCTTCACGTCGTCATCGTTGATCCTGCCTGCCACGCGTGAATTCTACGGTGACCCGGTGACACTCCCGTCCCCCGCGCCCTCCCCCGCGCTCGGGGCGAGCTTGATCGTGAACACGAAGTGCGGGCCCACGCCCTCCACCGTGAACTCCTCGCCCCGCGCCTCGAAGCCGTGCCGTTCGTAGAAGCCGCGGGCGCCGGTGCGGCCGTTGCACCACACCAGGCCGGCGCCCCGGGAGGCGGCCTCGGCCAGGCCCGCGCGCAGGACCGCTACGCCGTAGCCGAGGCCGCGCACGGCCGGGTCGCTGGCCATGCCGCGGAAGCGGTAGGCCGGCTCGCCCGTGCCGGGCAGCGGCTCGGGCAGGAACGTGACGCAGCCGCGCACGGCTCCCCGCTCGTCGTAGGCGGCGACGTGGAACGTGCCGGGGGCGGCGTCCTCGGGGAAGGCCGCCGCCCCGGCGGGCAGGCCGGGGCGCAGGACGGCGTGGCGCAGCGCGAAGACCTCCGCGACGGGCACCAGGGCGGTACGGATCGCGCTCACCCCGCCGCCAGCTCGGTCAGCGGGACGGACGGGTCGGCCAGGGCGTCCTGGTCGGGGCGGGCGCCGGCGCGGATGAGCCGCTGGATGTCCGGGGTGACGTCCCACACATTGACGTTCATCCCGGCGAGCACGCGCCCCTCGGACAGCCAGAAGGCGACGAACTCACGCTTGCCCACGTCTCCCCGGCACACCACCTGGTCGTACGAGCCCGGCGGCGCGTAGCCCGAGTACTCCATGCCCAGGTCGTACTGGTCGGAGAAGAAGTACGGCACCCGGTCGTAGGAGACCTCCCGGCCCAGCATCGCGCGAGCGGCGGCCGGGCCCTCGTGGAGGGCGTTGGCCCAGTGCTCGACGCGCAGCCGGGTGCCGAGCCAGGGGTGCTCGGCGGCCGCGACGTCGCCGGCGGCGAAGACGTCGGGGTCGGAGGTGCGCAGCGAGGCGTCGACGGCGATGCCGCCGCCGTCGGCGCGGTCGACCAGCGCCAGGCCCGCCGCCTCGGCCAGGGCGGTGCGCGGGGCGGCGCCGATCGCGGCGAGGACGTCGTGGGCGGGGTGCTCCTCGCCGTCGTCGGTGCGGGCGGCCAGGACCATGCCGTCGTGGCCGACGATCTCGGTGAGGCGGGCGCCGAAGTGGAAGCGGACGCCGCGCTCGCTGTGCAGGTCGGTGAAGAGCTGGCCCAGCTCGGGGCCCAGCACGGTGTGCAGCGGGGTCGGCTCGGGCTCGACGACGGTCACCTCGGCGCCGTAGCCGCGGGCGGCGGCGGCCACCTCCAGGCCGATCCAGCCCGCGCCGGCGATGACGAGGTGGCCGTTGTCGCGGCCGAGGGAGGACAGCACGCCGCGCAGCCGCTCGGCGTGCGCGAGGCGGCGCAGGTGGTGGACGCCCGCCAGTCCGGTGCCGGGGATGTCCAGGCGGCGGGGCTCGGAGCCGGTGGCCAGCAGCAGCTTGTCGTAGTGGACGACGGTGCCGTCGCCCAGGCGTACGGTCCTGCCCGCCCGGTCGAGGTGGACGGCGGGCTGGCCGAGGTGGAGCTCGACGTCGGCCTTGGCGTACCAGTCGGGCTTGTGCACGAAGACGCTGTCGCGGGCGTCGCGGCCCGTCAGATAGCCCTTGGAGAGCGGCGGGCGCTCGTACGGGTGCTCGCGTTCGTCGCAGATGAGGATCACCCGGCCGGTGAAGCCCTCGGACCGGAGGGTCTCGGCCGCCTTCGCTCCGGCCAGGCCCCCTCCGACGATGACGAACGTCTGGTTCGCGTCCACCACTTGCTGCCTCCTCGCTGCGCGCGGTGCGCCGGTCGCCCGGCGCGTCCGCGGTTGTCGTCCCCGGACGGGAAGAGCCACTGCCGAGAGTCCCGCACCCCGCGTGGCGCCGGTAGAGGGAGTACCCCGGTCGGGGTGCGGCCCGCAAGGGCCGTACGGGGTTACTCCTGGGGCACGGTGGGCAGTTCGCTGCGGGCCCCGACGAGCCGGGCGTGCAGGCCGCGGGCGGAGCCGTCGGTCAGCGCCGCGATCTGGTCGACGACCACCCGCATCCGGCCCGTGTCGTCGGCGGCCTCGGCGAACAGCGTGCGGAACTGCGGGTCGAGGCCCTCGGGAGCCCGGGCGGCCAGCGCGGCGCCGAGCTCGGCGATGACCACGCGCTGTTCGGCGCGCAGCTTCTCCTGGTCCTCGCGCTGCATGACGTAGCGGTCGGCGACGGCCTTGAGCACGGCGCACTCCAGGCGGGTGGCGCGCGGAACGACCAGCTCGGCCCGGTAGCGGGTGAGCCGGCCGGGCCCCCAGGCGGCCCGGGTGGCCCCCTCGGCGGCGAGGCAGAAACGGCCGATGAGCTGGCTGGTGGCGTCCTTGAGCCGGGCCTGGGCGACCGCCGTGCCGTCGTAGCCGTGCGGCCACCACTCCTGCTCGAGGAGGCGGTCGAGGGCCTCGGCGAGCTCGTCGTGGGCGGCGCCGGGGGCGTAGCGGCCGGCGGCGACCGCGAAGACCTCGCGGCGCTCGGGCTCGGCGAGCAGGACGCCCGGGTCGAGGTGGCCGGCGTGCAGGCCGTCCTCGACGTCGTGCACGGAGTAGGCCACGTCGTCGGCCCAGTCCATGACCTGCGCCTCGAAGCTCTGGCGGTGGCCGGGGGCGCCCTGGCGCAGCCACGCGAAGACGGGGGCGTCGTCGGCGTAGACGCCGAACTTGCGGGAGGCCGGGTCGGTGGGGTGGCCGCCGCGGGTCCACGGGTACTTGGTCGCGGCGTCCAGGGCGGCGCGGGTGAGGTTCAGGCCGACGCTGACCAGCTCCCCGGTGGCCGGGTCGGGCACGAAGCGCTTGGGTTCGAGCCGGGTGAGCAGGCGCAGCGACTGGGCGTTGCCCTCGAAGCCGCCGCAGGGCCCGGCGACTTCGTCGAGGGCCTGCTCGCCGTTGTGCCCGAAGGGCGGGTGGCCGAGGTCGTGGGCCAGGCAGGCGGTCTCGACGAGGTCGGGGTCGCAGCCGAGCGCCGCCCCCAGCTCGCGGCCGACCTGCGCGCACTCCAGCGAATGGGTCAGGCGGGTGCGGGGGCTGGCGTCCCAGGCCTGGGAGCTCACGCCGGGCGTGACGACCTGGGTCTTGCCGGCCAGGCGGCGCAGCGAGGCGGAGTGCAGCACCCGCGCCCGGTCGCGCTGGAAGGCGGTGCGTCCGGGCCTCTTGTCGGGCTCGGGCGCCCAGCGCTCCAGGTCCGCCTCCTCGTAGCCTGCGATGCCGTTCTGCTCTGACGCGGTCCCCGCTGTGCTGCCGTTCATACTCCCGACGGTAGCCGCAGGGTGTGACAGCAGCGACGCGCCTCGGGGGCGGGAACCGGCCGGACGTACCCTGCGTTGATCCATCGCGAACGGGGGAGGTCCCAATGGACATCGTGGGTCGGGTGCGAAGGGCACGCCTGCGGCTGCCCACCACACGAACCGGCAGACGGCACCTGGTGTGGGCCGTCATGACGGCGTGTGTGCTGGGGCTGCTGCCCGCCACATGGGTGTTCGTCTCGGGGACGCCCCGGGTGCGGGACATCGGCGAGGTGCCCTCCGCGCCGGTGGCGATGGTCTTCGGCGCGGGGCTCTGGGAGGGCAGGCCCTCCCCGTATCTGGCGCACCGTCTGGACGCGGCGGCGGAGCTCTACCGCGACGGCAAGGTGCGCGTGGTGCTGGTGACCGGCGACAACAGCCGCCGCGACTACGACGAACCGGACGCGATGCGCACGTACCTCGTCCGGCACGGCGTGCCGGACGACCGGATCGTCAGCGACTTCGCCGGCTTCGACACCTGGGACTCCTGCGCCCGCGCCGAGCGGATCTTCGGCGTGAAGCAGGCGGTCCTGATCAGTCAGGACTTCCACATACGCCGCGCGGTGGCTCTGTGCGGGGCCGCGGGCATCGACGCGTACGGCGTCGGGGTGGCCGCCCGGCACGACGCGACGTGGTACGCGGGCGGCACGCGCGAGGTGTTCGCCGCGGGCAAGGCGGCGCTGGACGCGCTGGTGCGGCCCAGCCCGGCGTTCCTGGGCCCGCACGAGCCGGGCGTCGAGCGCGCCCTGGCGGACGCGCGGAAATAGCGGCGGAGGAGCGGAGGAGCAGCGGCGGGCGGGGCCGGGCGTCTCAGTCGCGCCGGGGCTCGCGTCCGTTTATGGCGTCGACGTAGAGCTTGAAGATCTCGTCGTCGTTCATGGGGCTGTACGAGACCTTGTCGCTCTCCTCGCCGTCGGGCCCGCCGCCGTTGAGGCCGCCCAGGACGCCGATGAGGTCGCCGGTCTTGGTCTTCTCGTCGAAGTCGGCGAGCCAGGGGCTGCCCGAGGTGCCGGAGTAGAAGCCGTCGCAGCGCATCGTCATCTGCCGGTGGCCGGGCAGCTGGGAGGTCATGGCCGTGCAGCGGATGGCCCGGTCGGCGGGGTCGCTCTCGGAGCTGGGGTAGCCGATGACGGTGACCCGGTTGACGTAGCCGGGCGTGCGGACCAGGCGGTTGGCGCCGGTGACGCGCTCGAGCTGGCGGCCCCGGCCGTCGGCCTTGACGGTGGCGAAGGCGAAGTCGAGGTCGGAGCCGTCGCCGGTGTCCTCGCGCCGCGGGTCGACGAAGGAACGGTCCACCGCCCACACCCCGTACGGCTGCTTGGACTCGCCCTGGCGGTAGCCCGGCACGAAGGCGGCGTCGTCGCCGAAGCCGCAGTGGCCGGCCGAGATGATCAGATTGCCCTTGGGGCTGTGCACCACGCTGGCGGTGCAGTGGTGGTCCCGCATGTCCTCGCCGACGTAGAAGAGCACCCCCACCGTCGGCACCCCGTCGAAGTGGCGGGCGCTGCCGGTGATCGGCTGGGCGCCGCCGTCCTTGTCGCCGTCCGCGGCGTCCTTGGTGGCCGCGGACATCCGCGCGGGCCCCCAGAACCGCCGCGCCTCCTCGCTGGACCAGCCGTCGTCGCGGCCGTGTCCGCCGGCCCCTTCGGGCACGGCCGCCGCGAGCGCGACGACATAAAGCCCCGCGAACAGCGCCCGGACCCACCGGGCCCGGCTCCACCGGGAGAAACGCACGAGCACCCCCACCACGTCAGGAAGGTAGCGACAGGCTAACCGCATCCGGGGTGAACGCCACGCACCGGGCTGTATTCCGCATGGTCATTTTGCGCATGGTCGGTAGTGCCCATAGTCGGTAGTACGCCGGTAGTACGCCTGCCGTGGCGAGCTTCCGCTTACCGCGGGACGCAGCCGGCTCACCCGCCCCACTGGTCGTAGGCCAGCTTGCACACCAGTGCCAGGACCACCACGACCAGCACGCCCCGCACGAAGCCGCTCCCGCGCTTGAGGGCCATCCGGGCGCCCAGCGCCCCGCCGGCGAGGTTGAAGACGGCCATCGGGGCCGCCACCTGCCACAGCACGGCCCCCTGCGCCGTGAACGTGACCAGGGCGCCCACATTGGTGCAGACGTTGACGATCTTCGCCGTACCGGAGGCCGTCACCAGGTTCATATGGAGGATCCCGGCCAGCGCGAGGACGAGGAAGGTGCCGGTCCCGGGGCCGATCAGCCCGTCGTAGAAGCCGATGACCAGGCCCGCGACGAGGATCGCGGCGAGCACGCGGCGCCCGGTGGGCGGGGCCGGGTCCGCGACCGTGGTGCCGAACGTCGGCCGCAGCAGCACGAACGCGAGCACCGCGAGCAGGACGGCCATGATCAGGGGCCGCAGCACGGCGCTGTCGATGCCCGCGGCGAAGAAGGCTCCGGCCAGCGAGCCGCCGAGCGCCGCCAGCCCGATCCGCGCGGCGGTGCGGACGTCCACGGGCGCCTTGCGGGCGTAGGCGACGGCGGCCGCGGACGTCCCCCAGATGGCGACGGCCTTGTTGGTGCCCAGGACGTGCGCGGGCGCCATGTGCGGCAGCCCCACCAGCAGGGCGGGCAGCTGCAGCAGACCGCCGCCGCCCACCACGGCGTCGATCCATCCGGCCGCCGCCGCGGTGAGGCACAGCACGGCCAGCGTGGTCAGCGATATGTCGGGGATCACCGGCGCGATCGTACGCGCACGGCGGACCTCCGGGTCCGCCGCGGTCCGGCCAATCACCCCTGACGGCGGGGTGATTGGCCCGGCGGCCTAGTCCAGGGTCGTGCCGTTCCAGCGCCAGGACTCGCGCCGCCCGAGCCCGGGCAGCTCGACCCGGCCGGTGGCCCACAGCAGCGTCCGCCAGGGGTCGTCGCCGACGGGAACGTCACGGAAGAGCCGGCGCAGCACCCGCTCGCAGAGCCCGGCGTCGGGCCGCCACTCCACGCCGAGCCCGTCGGCGATGTCGTGGAGGTGCACCAGCGTCTCGATCACTCCCATGGCCGCGAAGCCCTCGGGGTCGGAGACGCCGTAGGAGTGGTGCGCCCGCGCCTCCGGCGGCCTCGTCCGCACCATGGCCACCAGCAGCCCGGCGCTCGCCTCCAGCACCTGCACCAGTCCCTCCACGCCCGCGTCCCGCTCGGCGTGCAGGGTCTCCTTCGGGCCGCCCTCCCGCTGCCGGGTCATCACGAACGGCACGTACCCGTCCACGGGTCCGCTGCGCGGCGCCAGTTGGGTGGCGTAGCAGAACAGGTCGTCCGCCACGTGCTCGACCGTCTCCCAGCAGTCCCACTCCAGCGAGCCGGCCCTCTCCGCCCACTTCTCCGGCGGGGCCTGGCGCAGTACGGCGACGGCCTGCCGCACCACGTCCTCGATGTCCTCGGGTGTGACCGACACCCGCGGGCCGCTCGTCGATCCGGATACTTCATCAGTACGCGACATGCCGCGACGCTACCAACGCCCCCCGGCAGGCCGCTCGAACATATTCTCGTGGCCTGGGGCCCCGTAGCCTGGGGCGCGAGGGACGGCGACTCACTCGTGGCGAGGAGCACAGCGGACATGAACGGCTGGAACGCGAGCGACATCCCCGATCAGAGCGGCCGTACCGCCGTGGTGACCGGGGCGAACAGCGGGATCGGGTTCGTCACCGCCAGAGAGCTCGCCCGGCGCGGGGCGCGGGTGGTGCTCGCCTGCCGCGACGCCACGCGCGGCGAGGCCGCGGAGGAGCTGATGCGGGCCCAGGTGCCCGGAGCGGACGTGCGGCTGGCCGAGCTGGACCTGGCGGACCTGTCGTCGGTACGGGCCTTCGCCGCCGGCCTGAAGGAGGACCGGCTGGACCTGCTGGTCAACAACGCCGGGGTGATGGCGCTGCCGCACCGCAGGACGGTCGACGGCTTCGAGATGCAGCTGGGCACCAACCACCTGGGGCACTTCGCGCTGACCGGCCTGCTGCTGCCCAGGCTGCGCGAGGCCGGGCCCGGGGCACGGGTGGTGACGGTCTCCAGCGGGCTGCACTACCTGGGCACGGTCGACCCCCGGGACGTGCAGATGGAGCACCGCTACCGGCGCTGGACCGCCTACGGCCGCTCCAAGAGCGCCAACCTCCTCTTCACCCACGAGCTGGCCCGGCGCCTGACCGCCGAGGGCTCGCACGTCGTCGCCCTCGCCGCGCACCCCGGCTACGCGGCCACCAACCTGCAGACGGCCGGGCCGCGCATGGAGGACCGGCCGTGGGCCGAGCGGGCGGCGGAGCTGCTCAACCGGCTCGTCGCGCAGAGCGCGGAGGACGGCGCCCTGCCCTCGCTCTACGCCGCCACGGCGCCGGGGGTCCGGCAGGACGACTTCTTCGGGCCCCGCATCCCGTTCTGGCGCGGCTCCCCCGCCCCCTCGCCGCGCGCCTCCTGGACGCGTGACGACCGGGCGGCCGCGGGGCTGTGGGCGGCGTCGGAGCGGATGACGGGCGTGACGTACTAGCCCCGGGCCGGCCTCTCGCCCGGTTCCAGGCCCGACGCCCGCAGCACCGCGCGCGCCCCTTCGCCGTCGATGCGCTCGGCCAGCGCGGCCATCGCCACCGCGCCCTCCCGCAGCAGCCCCCTCTCGCGGGCGCGGTGCGCGCCCGTCTCGAGCTGGTGCCAGAGCAGGGGGTTCGCGGCGAGGACGCCGGGGTCGAGCTCCACGCGGTTGCCGCCGACGTCGCGCAGGACGAGGCGGGGGGCGATGCCGTCCGCCCGCCGCACCTGGGTGAGCAGGTCGGTACGGACGCGGTGCTCGCGCAGGAGGCCGCGGGCGGCCAGCCAGTCGGCGCCGGCCGTGACCCGCACGGGTCTGAGCACGGCGACGAGCGCGGCGCCGATCGCCGCCCAGCAGATGCCGCGGGCCGCGTCGAGGCTGCCCCGGGCCAGGTCGGCGAGGAGGAGCACGCCGCCGAGGGCCAGCCCGCACCGCCAGGCCGAGCGTGCCTCGCGCCGCCAGGTGCGGTCCCACGCGAGCACGCCCCGGGCCGGCGCCCGCTCCCCCGGGCCCCGGCCGTATCCCTCGCGTCCCTCGCGCACGCGCGCACGCGTCCGTAATGTCGGTCGCCGTCCCATACCGCTGACGCTAGGGCCGCTTGCCGTCCGACGTCGGTCGCGTTGACGGCCCGCTGACGTGGTTTTGGCCAATCCTTGCGCAGCGCTGACGCACCCTCCGCCGGAAGCGTTCAAGAGCGTTAAGGCCCCGTATGAGATCAGCCGAAAACCGCCAAGACGCCGCAAAGGAACGACACGCTCCCGCCGGCGCGGGCGCACGCTGAGCCTCCGACTCAACGGAGGTACGACAAAAGATGTCCATGCTGGCCAATTCGGAGCACGCGGCGGGCGCCGGCGTGGGGGCACCCCCAGCGGTAGCTGGGGGAGAGCCGCCCGATACCGGCGCCGCGCGGCCCTCCGCCGAGGACCGGCACCGGCTCACCGCCACCCAGGGCCTGGCGGCCCTGTCGCTCGACGCGATGGCGTCGGTGGCGTACGGGCCCGAGGCGATCGTCCTCGTGCTGGCCGCGGCCGGGGCGCACGGCCTCGGCTTCACCCTGCCGGTCACCCTCGCGATCGCCGCCCTGCTGGCCGTCCTCGTCGCCTCCTACCGGCAGGTCATCGCGGCCTTCCCGGACGGCGGCGGCTCGTACGCGGTCGCCAAGCGGCACCTGGGCCGGCGCACCGGCCTGGTCACCGCGGCCTCCCTGGTCCTGGACTACGTGCTCAACGTGGCCGTCTCCGTCACCGCCGGCGTCGCCGCCCTCACCTCCGCCTTCCCCTCCCTCCACGAGCACCGGCTGTGGATCTGCCTGGGCGTGCTGGCCCTGGTCACCGGCGTGAACCTGCGCGGCATCGTGGACTCCGCCCGGGCGTTCCTGCTGCCCACCGCCGTCTTCGTCGGCTCGATCCTGACGATGATCGTGGCCGGCCTGCTGCGGGACGCCCCCGCGAGCACCGAGGCGGCCGCCGGCCACGCGTCCGCGCTGTCCGGCGACGCCACCGCCGTCGGCGCGCTGCTCCTGCTCAAGGCCTTCGCCGCCGGCTGCTCGGCCCTCACCGGCGTCGAGGCCGTCGCCAACGCCGTGCCGGCCTTCCGCGCCCCGGCCACCCGCCGGGCCCAGCGCACGGAGGTCGCGCTGGGAGCGCTGCTGGGCGTCATGCTGATCGGCCTGTCCGTGCTCATCGGTCGCTTCCACCTGCAGCCGGTCGAGGGCGTCACCGTCCTCGCCCAGATCGCCGACGCCTCGCTCGGCCACAACGGGGCGTTCTACGTCGTGCAGTTCGCGACCGTGGTCCTGCTCGCGCTCGCCGCCAACACCTCCTTCGGCGGCCTGCCGGTCCTGATGGGCCTGCTGGCCCGCGACAACTACCTGCCGCACGTCTTCGGCCTCAAGGCCGACCGCCAGGTCCACCGGCACGGCGTGCTGGCGCTGGCCGCCGTCTCCGCGCTGCTGCTCGTCTTCTCCGGCGGCGACGTCAACACCCTCGTACCGCTGTTCGCCATCGGGGTGTTCGTCGGCTTCACCCTCTGCCAGGTCGGCATGGTCCGCCACTGGCGGCAGGACCGGTCGGCCGGCCGGCGGGGCAAGGCCCTGCTCAACGGCTTCGGGGCGGTGCTCACCGGCGTCTCGGCCGTCGTGGTCACCGCGACGAAGTTCACCGAGGGCGCCTGGCTGATCGTGGTCGCGCTGCCGCTGCTGGTGGCGGCCTTCGAGGCCGTCCACCGGGCGTACGGGCGGATCGGCGAGCGCCTGGAGCTGGGCCGGGTGCCCGAGGCCCCGCGCCGCTGCCGCTCCCTGGTCCTCGTCCCGGTCTCCTCGCTGTCCCGGCTGACCAGCAAGGCGCTGACCGCCGCCGTCTCGCTCGGCGACGAGGTGCTGGCGGTGACCGTCACCCACCCCGACGCGGAGGGCCGGCGCGCGGCGGAGTCGCTGCGCCGCGACTGGGAGCTGTGGCGCCCCGGCGTCGACCTGGTCGAGCTGCCCGCGCCCACACGCTCGCTGGGCCGCCCGATCGTGGAGCTGGTCCGCGAGCTGTCCGGCCGGCATCCCGATACCAGGGTGACCGTGCTCATCCCCGAGGTGGAGCCCGCCCGCCTCTGGCAGCGGCTGCTGCAGAACCAGCGGGGCGCGGTCGTCGCCCACGCCGTGCGGCGGGACACCGACGCGGTGATCTGCCGGCTCCGGTTCCGGATCGGGGCCTGAGCGGGCGCGGCGCTACATCGTGGCGGGCGTCGAGCGCTCCGGCATCGACGACTGGACCCTGCCGCGGGACTGCGGTCCGCGGTGCCCGCCGCGCAGCAGCGCCGCGCCCAGCGGCGTGAGGGTGTGCATCACCGCGCTGCCGTTGCGCAGGGTCAGCACCAGCCCGGCCTCGCGCAGCACGCCCGCGTGCTGGCTGGCCGAGGCGGCCGACACCCCGACCCTGCGGGCGAGTTCGCTGGTGGTGCAGCCGCCGCCGATGGAGCCCAGGACCGCCGAGCGGGTGTGCCCGACGAGCTTGCCCAGCGAGCGCGGGGCGGCCGGTACGGCGGGCGCCGTCTCGGACATGGCCCGCGCGGGGTAGACCAGGACGGGCGTGAGCTCGGTGTTCTGCAGGGTCACGGGCGTGCGCCGGCAGAAGAACGAGGGCAGGAGCAGCAGTCCGCGGCCGCCGAGGTACATGTCGCGGTCCACGGGGTAGTCGACCTCCAGCACCGGGGCCCGCCAGCGCATGGTGGGCGGCAGCGAGGACAGCAGCGCGTCCGCCCCGCCGTCCAGCAGCGCCCGGCCGCGCACGGCGCGGTCCGCCTCGATCTGGGCCTGGATGTGGTCCCAGTACGGGGCGATGGCGGCCTGGTGATAGGTGTGGAGGGCGCTGATCAGCTTCCCGAACGCCCGGGCGTCGCCGTCGGCCAGCGATCGTATCCAAGCCGGCAGGGTCCGGACGGTGGGCAGCCGGCTCAGTTCGTCGTGCACCCGGTCGGCCGGGGTGGCCCGCAGCGCCGCTATGCCGGACTCCAGTCCGTCTAACCCTTCGGGCGGTGTCAGGAAGTCCGGGAAATATCCACGGGACGGAACCAGCGGCGCCAGTAGCCGCGTTTCACCATTCAACCGAGCCCGGGTTTCCGACCGCCAATCCCCGAAGATCGACTCGCCTTGTTTGTCCCGAAGCCGGTGCAGGCTCAATACGGTTTCCCAGAGCACGTCCGGGTCTCCGGCCAGGCGCAACCGGGCCAGATCGAGTCCAGTGAAATGGACACGCAGCACCAAACCCCCACATGAGACATCCGCGACCACCCCCCGCTCACTGAGTATGCACACCGATACGAGCTGTTACCACGCCCTTTTGGCCACAGTTGAAAGGACTCGCGGCGAACATCGCAGAAGCGAAATGCTATTCACGCACTCAGGGCCGCCCCGCTCGTTCCCGTGGGGGGTGGCGAGCGAAAAAGCGGCCGCTGGGTATGCGAGTTGCCGCCCGAGCCGATGCGGGCGGCAACAACTCCCGGTGGGGGAGTAAAGAGGGGCGGCGCTCCCGCACGGGCGCCGCCCCTTCGCCATGCCCATCAGGTTACGGGCAGGTTAACGATCTCGGGTTCCGGAACGAGGAAGGGACGGCGTCCGCGCGGACGCCGTCCCTCCTCTCCTGCCGGAGCCGTCAGGGTCTGAGGGTCGAGGTCATCCCATACGGCTCCGGAGCTTGGTCCCGGCTCAGCGGCTGTCGCTCGACGAGCCGTTCAGAGCCGCCGCGCGGCCCGCCTCCAGGCGGGCGACCGGGATGCGGAAGGGCGAGCAGGAGACGTAGTCCAGGCCCACCTCGTGGAAGAAGTGCACCGACTCCGGGTCGCCGCCGTGCTCGCCGCACACGCCGAGCTTGAGGTCGGGGCGGGTGGCCCGGCCGGCCTTGGCGGCCGCGCGGACCAGCGAGCCCACGCCGTCCCGGTCGATGGTCTCGAACGGGCTGACCCCGAAGATGCCCTTCTCCAGGTAGGCGGTGAAGAAGCTGGCCTCGACGTCGTCGCGGGAGAAGCCCCACACGGTCTGGGTCAGGTCGTTCGTGCCGAAGGAGAAGAACTCGGCGGCCTCGGCGATCTGGTCGGCCGTCAGGGCGGCGCGCGGCAGCTCGATCATCGTGCCGAGCGGCAGCGTGAGGTCGGTGCCGCTGGCGGCCTCGACGTCGGCGATGACGCGCTCGGCCTCCTCGCGGACGATCTCCAGCTCCTGGACGGTGCCCACCAGCGGGATCATGATCTCCGCGCGCGGGTCGCCCTGGCGGCCGATCCGCTCGGCCGCGGCCTCGGCGATCGCCCGCACCTGCATGGCGAACAGGCCGGGGATGACCAGGCCCAGACGCACGCCGCGCAGGCCCAGCATCGGGTTCTGCTCGTGCAGCTTGTGCACGGCCTGCAGCAGTCGCAGGTCGTTCTCGTTGGCGTCCTCGCGGGCCTCGGCCAGCGCGACCCGCACCGACAGCTCGGTGATGTCGGGCAGGAACTCGTGCAGCGGCGGGTCGAGGAGGCGGACCGTGACCGGCAGCCCGTCCATGGCCTCGAACAGCTCGACGAAGTCGGCCTTCTGCAGCGGGAGAAGGGCACCGAGTGCCTCCTCGCGCTCGGCGTCGGTGTCGGCCAGGATCAGGCGCTCGACCATCTCGCGCCGCTCGCCGAGGAACATGTGCTCGGTGCGGCACAGGCCGATGCCCTGGGCGCCGAAGCGGCGGGCGCGCGCGGCGTCCTCGGCGTTGTCGGCGTTGGCCCGCACGCGCAGACGGCGGGTGCGGTCGGCGTAGGCCATCATCCGGTGCACGGCCTGGACCAGCTCGTCCGCGTCGTCGGCGCCGGCGTGCATGCGGCCCTCGAAGTACTCCACGACCGGGGACGGCACGACCGGGACCTCGCCCAGGTAGACCTTGCCGGTGGAGCCGTCGATGGAGACGACGTCGCCCTCCTGGATGACCACGCCGCCGGGGGCGGTCATCCGGCGCTGCTTGGTGTCGACCTCCAGCTCCTCGGCGCCGCACACACAGGTCTTGCCCATGCCGCGCGCGACGACGGCCGCGTGCGAGGTCTTGCCGCCGCGCGAGGTCAGGATGCCCTCGGAGGCGATCATGCCGTCGAGGTCGTCGGGGTTGGTCTCACGGCGGATCAGGATGACCTTCTCGCCCGAGCGCGACCACTTCACCGCGGTGTACGAGTCGAAGACGGCCTTGCCGACCGCAGCGCCCGGCGAGGCGGCGATGCCCCGGCCCAGCAGCTCGGTCTGCGCCTTCTCGTCGAACCGCGGGAACATCAGCTGCGCGAGCTGGGCGCCCGTGACGCGCTGCAGCGCCTCGGCCTCGTCGATCAGGCCCTGGTCCACCAGCTGGGTGGCGATGCGGAACGCGGCGCCGGCGGTGCGCTTGCCCACGCGGGTCTGCAGCATCCACAGCTTGCCGCGCTCGATGGTGAACTCGATGTCGCACAGGTCCTTGTAGTGCGTCTCCAGCGTCTCCATGATCTGCATCAGCTGGTCGTACGAGGCCTTGTCGAGCTGCTCGAGCTCGGCGAGCTGCATGGTGTTGCGGATGCCGGCGACGACGTCCTCGCCCTGCGCGTTCTGCAGGTAGTCGCCGTAGACGCCCTGGTGGCCGCTGGCGGGGTCGCGGGTGAAGGCGACGCCGGTGCCGGAGTCGGGGCCGAGGTTGCCGAAGACCATCGAGCAGATGTTGACGGCCGTGCCGAGGTCGCCGGGGATGCGCTCCTGGCGGCGGTAGAGCTTGGCGCGGTCGCCGTTCCAGGAGTCGAAGACCGCCCTTATGGCGAGGTCCATCTGCTCGCGGGGGGCCTGCGGGAAGTCGCGGCCGGTCTCCTTGGAGACGATGGCCTTGAACTCCTCCACCAGGTGCTTGAGGTCGCCGGCGTCGAGGTCGACGTCGGTGGTGACGCCCTTGGCCCGCTTGGCCTCCTCCAGCGCCTCCTCGAAGAGGTCGCCGTCGACGCCCAGCACGGTCCTGCCGAACATCTGGATGAGGCGGCGGTAGGAGTCCCAGGCGAACCGCTCGTCGCCGGCCTGGGCCGCGAGGCCGGTCACGGACTCGTCGGACAGGCCGATGTTCAGGACGGTGTCCATCATGCCGGGCATGGAGAACTTGGCGCCCGAGCGCACCGAGACGAGCAGCGGGTCGTCGGCCTGGCCGAGCTTCTTGCCCATGTGCCGCTCGAGGGCCTCGAGGTGGGCGGTGACCTCGTCGCGCATCGACGACGGCTCCGTGCCGCCCTCGAGGTAGACCTTGCAGGCCTCGGTGGTGATGGTGAAGCCGGGAGGCACGGGCAGTCCGAGGTTGGTCATCTCGGCGAGGTTGGCGCCCTTACCGCCGAGCAGGTCCTTGAGGTCCTTGTTGCCCTCGGTGAAGTCGTAGACGAACTTCTGGCGATCTTCGGATACCGGCACGGGAATCGACTCCTCACTCGGGCCTCCCGGGACGCTGAGGGGGGAGGACTGCCCTGACGGCGGGGAGCGTACCCAGATCGAAGGCATCTGAGGAGGTCTACTCCGCCAACTTGGGGGCGCAACCACCCGTCCGCCAGCAGATCGAAAGTTGCGCGCTCAAATGAGGTCTCACCACCCTTCCTTCAAACCTTGAACTCAACATGACCGAAAATGATCGCCCGATCACGGGCTGTCGAAAAACTCCACCCTCTGTCATCAAAGGTTGAAACCAAAAGGGGTGGCACGCAGTGCCACCCCTTGGAAAGGTGCACCCCCGATGCAGGTGCTCATCTGAGCGAGACCCCTATCAGAGGTGGCGAGAATCACGCCGTGTTCGACGACGTTTCACCCGCCCGAAGTATCGAGTTCGGCGTCCGCACCCACGACGGCGCAGTCGTACGGGTCGTTCAGCCATCCGTCCGGAAGCACCACCCGGTCGCGGCCGGACGTACGGCCGCGGGGGCCGTCGGCACCCGTCGGCCAGGCCTGATCCAGGTCGAGCTCGCTCAAAAGAGCGTCCAGTTCGTCCAGAGATGAGGCGATCGCCAGCTTCTTACGGAGCTCCGAGCCGACGGAGAAGCCCTTGGTGTACCAGGCGACGTGCTTGCGGAAGTCGATGACGCCGCGCTGCTCGTTCTCGAGCCACTGCCCCAGCAGCTCGGCGTGGCGCAGCATCACGCCCGCCACCTCGCGCAGGGTCGGCGCGGTGGGCGCCGCCTGCTCGCCGTCCCCGAGGGCGGCGACCAGGTCGCGGAAGAGCCAGGGCCGGCCCAGGCAGCCGCGGCCGACCACGACGCCGTCGCAGCCCGTCTCGCGCATCATGCGGACGGCGTCGTCGGCGGACCAGATGTCGCCGTTGCCCAGGACCGGGATCTCGGGCACCGCCTCCTTCAGGCGGGCGATGGCCTCCCAGTCGGCGGTGCCGCTGTAGTGCTGGGCAGCCGTGCGGCCGTGCAGCGCGATGGCGGTGACGCCCTCCTCGACGGCGATCCGGCCGGCGTCGAGGTAGGTCATGTGCTCGTCGTCGATGCCCTTGCGCATCTTCATGGTCACCGGCAGGTCGCCGGCGTTGCCGACGGCCTCGCGCAGGATCGAGCGCAGGAGGTTGCGCTTGTACGGCAGGGCGGAGCCGCCGCCCTTGCGGGTGACCTTGGGGACGGGGCAGCCGAAGTTGAGGTCGACGTGGTCGGCCAGGTCCTCGTCCACGATCATGCGGACGGCCTTGCCGACGGTCACCGGGTCGACGCCGTAGAGCTGGATGGAGCGCGGCTTCTCGGTCCCGTCGAAGTGGATCAGCCGCATCGTCTTGGCGTCCCGCTCGACGAGCGCCCGGGTGGTGATCATCTCGCTGACGAAGAGCCCCTTGCCACCGGAGAACTCACGGCACAGCGTGCGGAAGGGAGCGTTGGTGATCCCCGCCATCGGGGCCAGGACCACCGGCGGCTGCACCGGGTGCGGACCGATCTGGAGCGTCATGGAGGGAGCTTCCTCGAAGTCATGCGGACGGTTGGGCGGACCGTTAATTGTCCCTCATCCGGGCGAACGGACGATCCGCCGAAGGTCCCGTCCTCCCCGGTCAGGTCATGACTCTCCTCATGCCATGGCTCTTCTCAGGCCATGACTCCCCTCAGGCCATGACCGACGTCAGCTCGCCCAGCCTCAGCAGCCGCTCGTGGGTCTCCTCGTCGGCCGGGGTGAAGGTCAGCACCCGGGCGCCGGGGGTGGGGCCGGTCCACAGGCTGGTGTAGTCCAGGCGCAGCGCGCCGACCTGCGGCTGGAGCAGGACGCGCGTGCGGTGGGCGGTGGGCTGGACCACCTCGTGCCGCTCCCAGATCCGCCGGAACTCCGGCGAGGCGTCCTGCAGGCGCTTCAGGAGGCACTTCCAGGCGGGTTCGGCGAGGTGGTCGGCCATCGCGGCCCGGAACTTGGCGGCCATGGCGCGGGTGGCCTCCTCCCAGTCGGCCGTGCCGGCCCGCCAGGCGGGGTGGGTGAAGTACAGCCACAGGCAGTTGCGGTCCTCGGGCGGGATCTCGTCGAGGTCGCACAGCAGCCGCCCGTAGGCGCGGTTGTAGGCCAGGATGTCGTAGCGGGCGTTCTGCAGGCAGGCGGGGAAGGGCTCCAGCCGCTCCAGCATCAGGCGCATCCCGGTGGTGATGGTCCCGCACTCGGCTCCCGCCCGCGGGTCGGCGGAGCCCGCCAGGGCGAAGAGGTGGGCGCGCTCGGCGCGGTCGAGCATCAGGGCGCGGGCGACGGCGTCCAGGACCTGTGCGGAGACCTGGATGTCGCGGGCCTGCTCGAGCCACGTGTACCAGGTGACGCCCACGGCGGCGAGCTGGGCGACCTCCTCGCGGCGCAGTCCGGGGGTGCGGCGGCGGGGCCCGCGCGGCAGGCCGGCCCGTTCGGGGCTGATGCGTTCGCGGCGGCTGCGCAGGAAGGCCGCCAGTTCGTGGCGCCGTACCTCGTCGGGCCGGGCGGCGGCGTAGGCGGCCGCCCTGCTTTCGATCACCATCGTGGTCATGTGCTCCAGGGTGCGGTACCGCTGATCCAGTTGCCAGGTAGTACGGGTACCAGGATAAGGGCACTCTGGTACCCGTCTCGCGGCGCTGCCATCGTCGTGTCCCGTGAACGACATCCGCATACCCCGTCCTGTCCCCCTACCGCCTCCCTCCCCGCCGGGGCGCCCGTTCCGGCCCCTCGTCCCGCCCGTCCTGCGGATCCTCCCACTCCCCACGTCCCCGCGATCGGCCGCGCGCGGGCCTGTTCACCGTGCTCATCGGTGCCGCGCTGCCGTTCCTCGACTTCTTCATCGTCAACGTCGCCCTGCCGACCATCGACGACGACCTGGACGCCGGTCCCGCGCTGCTGGAGATGGTGGTCGGCGGCTACGGCGTCGCCTACGCGGTGCTGCTCGTACTGGGCGGGCGGCTGGGCGACATGGTGGGCCGGCGACGGCTGTTCGTGTGGGGCACGGCCGCGTTCGGGGTGACGTCCGTGGCCTGCGGCCTGGCGCCGGACGCGTGGTCGCTGGTGGCCGCCCGCATCGCGCAGGGCGCGGCGGCTGCGCTGATGTTGCCGCAGGTGCTGGCGACGATCCAGGCCACCACCAGCGGGGAGCGGCGGACCAGGGCGATGAGCCTGTACAGCGGTACGGCCGGGGTGGCGAGCGCGGTCGGGCAGGTGCTCGGCGGGGTGCTGGTCTCGGTGGACCTGGCCGGGACCGGCTGGCGGTCGATCTTCCTGATCAATGCTCCGATCGCGGCGGCCGCTCTGCTGCTGGCGCTGCGCTCGGTGCCCGAGACCCGGTCGGCCAACCCGGCGCGGGTGGACGTGCGGGGCACGCTGCTGCTGACGCTGAGCCTGGTGTCGCTGCTGGTGCCGCTGACGGAGGGGCGCTCGACGGGCTGGCCGCTGTGGTCGTGGGTGCTGCTGGGGGTGTTCCCCCTCGCGACGGCGGCGCTCGTGGCGGTGGAGCTGCGCGAGGAGCGGGCCGGGCGTACGCCGCTGGTGCCGCCGTCGCTGCTGCGGGTGCACTCGGTGCGCAGCGGGCTGGCGGTGATCGCCCCCTTCTCGGTCGGCTGGGGCGGCTTCATGTTCGTCCTGGCGGTGGTGCTGCAGGAGGGGCTGCGGCTGGGGCCGATGACGGCGGGGCTGGCGCTGCTGCCGATGTGCGCCGCGTACCTCGCGGGCTCGATGGCGGGGCCGCGGCTGGCGGCCCGGTACGGGCGGCGGGTGGTGACGGCGGGGGCCCTGATCCAGCTGACGGGGCTCACGACGGTGCTCGCCACGTTCTGGTTCGGCTGGGACGGGCTGGGCGCGGCCGGTCCGGGGCCGGGCCTGGCGATCCAGGGGCTGGGGCAGGGGCTGCTGATCCCGCCGACGCTGCGGATCGTGCTGAGCGAGATCCCGGTGGACCGGGCGGGCGTGGGCAGCGGGGTGATGGTGACGACGCAGCAGGCGTTCATGGCGCTGGGCGTGGCGACGATGGGCTCGCTGTTCCTGTCGCTGGCACCGTCGGCCGGCATGCGGGAGGCGCTGCTGATCACGTTCGGGGCGCAGCTGCTGGTGGTGGTCGCGACGGTGCTGCTGAGCCTGCGACTGCCGGGGTCGCTGCGCTGACCCGGGGGGCCAGAACAACCATGGACTGACAGATATTGAAATCTGTCAGTCCATGTGTCACGCTTCTGGTGTACCGACCTCCCGGACCCACCGCCGGGAGGCTCCCCCTCCCCACCCCAGGAGTTCCCCGTGCTGCACCGCACTCTGGGCACCACCGGCCCCCAGGTCTCCGCCCTCGGCCTCGGCTGCATGGGCATGTCCGCCCTCTACGGCGACGCCGACCGCGCCGAGTCGATCGCGACCGTCCACGCCGCCCTCGACGCCGGCGTCACCCTGCTGGACACCGGCGACTTCTACGGCATGGGTCACAACGAACTGCTCATCGGCGAGGCCCTGCGCTCCGCCCCGCCCGCCCACCGCGAGAAGGCCCTCACCAGCGTCAAGTTCGGCGCCCTGCGCGACCCCGACGGCGGCTGGTCGGGCTACGACGGCCGCCCCGCCGCCGTGAAGAACTTCGCCGCCTACTCCCTGCAGCGCCTGGGCGTCGACCACATCGACGTCTACCGCATCGCCCGCATCGACCCCGACGTCCCGGTCGAGGAGACCGTCGGCGCGATCGCCGAGCTGGTCGAGGCCGGGCACGTCCGCCACATCGGCCTGTCGGAGGTCGGCGCGGACACCATCCGCCGGGCCGCGTCCGTCGCCCCGATCTCCGACCTCCAGATCGAGTACTCCCTGATCTCGCGCGGCATCGAGGAGGCGATCCTGCCCACCTGCCGCGAGCTGGGCATCGGCGTCACGGCCTACGGCGTGCTCTCGCGCGGCCTGATCAGCGGCCACTTCGCCCGCGACCGGCAGCTCGCGGCCAACGACTTCCGCGGCATGAGCCCGCGCTTCCAGGGCGAGAACCTCCAGCGCAACCTCGACCTGGTCGACGCGCTGCGCGAGGTCGCCGAGGCCAAGGGCGCCAGCGTCGCCCAGACCGCCATCGCCTGGGTCCTCTCGCGCGGCGAGGACATCGTCCCCCTGGTCGGCGCCCGCCGCCGCGACCGCCTCACCGAGGCGCTCGGCGCCCTGGACGTCACCCTCGGCGCCGACGACCTGGCCGCCATCGAGAAGGCCGTCCCCGTGGGCGCCGCGGCCGGCGAGCGCTACCCGGCCTCGCAGATGGCCCACCTGGACAGCGAGCACTGACGGCGAGCACGGACAAGGGGGTGCCCCGCGGCCGGGGAACGACCCGGGCCACCGCTCACGCCACGACGCGGGTACGGTCGTACAAGCCAACCGCACCCCGAAGGGACGCCGCATCCCGATGCCCCCCGAGCCGCTGACCCCGGACCGAATCCTCGAAGCCACCGAGGACGTGCTGCGCCGCTACGGCCCCGCCAAGGCCACCGTGGTCGACGTGGCCCGCGCGCTCGGTGTCAGTCACGGCAGCGTCTACCGCCACTTCGCCAGCAAGGCCGCGCTGCGGGAGGCGGTCACCGAGCGCTGGCTCGCCCAGTCGCACGCCGCGCTCTCGGCCCTGGCCGACGCTCAGGGTCCGGCCGAAGGACGGCTGCGGGAGTGGCTGACGGCGCTCTTCGAGGCCAAGCGCCGCAAGGCGGGCGACGACCCTGAGCTGTTCGCGATGTACATGGTCCTGGTCGGCGAGAACAGCACCACCGTCGAACGGCACATGGAAACGATGATCGAGCAGCTCGCCCGGATCATCGAAGGCGGCGTGGGCGAGGGCGAGTTCCGGCCCGTCGAGCCCACGACCGCCGCCCGCGCGGTGTGGGACGCGAGCAATCGCTTCCACGACCCGGCCTACGCGCCGGAGTGGTCGCGGCCCGGCATCGAGACGGCGTTCGAAGCGGTGTGCGACCTGGTCCTGCGCGGCCTGCACGCGTAGACCCGCACGCGGAGTCCCCCACGCGCGGAAAGGGCCCGTCAGCTCACGCCGAGGAACCGCAGCACCGCCAGCACCCGCCGGTGGTCGGCCTCGGCCTTCGGCAGGTCGAGCTTCGCCAGAATGCTGTTGATGTGCTTGGCCACCGCACTCTCGCTGATGACCAGGTGCCCGGCGATGCCCGCGTTGGACCGGCCCTCGGCCATCGACGCGAGCACCTCCCGCTCACGCGCCGTCAGCCGGTCCAGCGGGTCGCTGTGCCGCCGCGTCAGCAGCTGCGCGACCACCTGCGGATCGAGCGCCGTGCCGCCGGCCGCCACGCGCCGCAGCGCCTCGATGAACTCCTCGACGTCCGCGACGCGTTGCTTGAGCAGGTAGCCGAAGCCGGCGGTGTCGCCGGTGAGCAGGTCGGTGGCATAGCGCTCCTCCACGTACTGCGACAGCAGCAGCACCGCCGTGGCGGGCCACCGGGCGCGCAGCGTGAGCGCGGCCCGGACGCCCTCGTCGGTGTAGCCCGGCGGCATCCGCACGTCGAGCACGGCGAGGTCGGGTTCGTGCAGCTCGACCGCCGCCAGCAGGGCCTCCGCGTCGCCGGCCTCCGCCACCACCTCGAAACCGGCCGCCTGGAGGACCCTCACCAGGCCCACGCGGAGCAGAACGGAATCCTCGGCGATCACGGCGCGCACGGCAGCTCCACGGTCACTACGGTCGGGCCCCCCGCGGGGCTGCTGATCGAGAACGTGCCGTCGACCGACGCGACCCGCTTGGCCAGCCCGGCCAGCCCCGTGCCGCCCGAGGGATCGGCACCGCCCACGCCGTCGTCGGAGACGACGACGATCAGTATCCCGCCCGCGCGTTCGACCCGGACCTCCGCCCCCGCCGCCCGCGCGTGCTTGACGACGTTGGCGAGCGCCTCGGAGACGACGAAGTAGGCGACGGCCTCGATCGCGGGGGCGGGCCGCTCCGCCAGGTCCACCCGTACCCGCACGGGCAGCGGCGCCCGTTCCGCGAGCCCGGACAGGGCGGCGTCCAGGCCCCGGTCCTCCAGGACGGCCGGGTGCAGCCCGCGCACCAGGTCCTGCAGTTCGGCGATGGCCTCCTTCGCCTCGCGGTGCGCCTCGTCGATCACCTTGCGCGCGTCCTCGGACAGGTCGGGCATCGTGACCTTGGCCAGCCCCAGGTTGACCGCGAGCGACACCAGCCGCTGCTGGGCGCCGTCGTGCAGGTCGCGCTCGATGCGCCGGCGTTCGGCGTCCGCCGCGTCCACGACGCCGGCCCGGGCCTCGGTGACCTCCTCCACCCGGCGCCGCAGCCGGTCGGCCGGGCTGGGCCCCAGCAGGTCCGGTGCGATACGGGTGTCGAGCCGGACGAGGGCCCCGGAGAGCCAGGCCGCCGCGTACAGCCCGGCGATCCCGGCGGCGGTGAGGTAGCCGGCCTGGACCGTGTAGCCGGCCTGTGCCAGCCGGGTCTCCGGCGGCAGGGCCCAGATCCAGACGTAGACGGTGGCGGCCACCGCGGAGGCCGCCCACAGCGTCAGCACGCAGGCGCCGCCCGCGGCGATCAGCGGCCCCGCGACCAGGTGGTACCGCACCTGCCGCCACGACCAGCGCCGGCCGGCCGCCGGTATCCCCACCCCGAGCCGGGAGTGGAACCGCGCCGCCTGCATCCGGGTCAGCACCGGCGACGCCGCCCCGATCACGGTGAGGCACGCGAGCACCGCCACCACACAGCTCAGCGCCTTCGTGGGGCCGCCGTTCAGCCACGGCACGGCGAGGACGAGGAGCGCGGCGGTCTGGATCAGCGCACCGACGGCGAGGAAGGCGGTGGCGCGGCCCGCGCCCTCGAAGGGGCGCAGGAGCGGGACAGGGTGGGGCTTTCGCATGCGTCACACGGTATGTGCGCAGGTCAGGCGGGTCGATGGCAGTGATGACCGGACCGGGGGTGAAGCCAGTGCCACCCCCGCTCCCCGGTGCCCCCGACGCCGGAGGCCCGGCGCCCCCGAGGGGGTGCCGGGCCTCCGTGGAGTGCCGTGGCAGCAGCCTGCCGCGTCAGCAGCCCAGCAGACGGGCGCCCAGGTAGGACTGGATCTGGTCCAGCGAGACGCGCTCCTGCTTCATGGTGTCGCGCTCGCGGACGGTGACCGCGTTGTCCTCGAGGGTGTCGAAGTCGACGGTGACGCAGAACGGCGTGCCGATCTCGTCCTGGCGACGGTAGCGGCGGCCGATGGCGCCGGCGTCGTCGAACTCGATGTTCCAGTGCTGGCGCAGGTCGGCGGCCAGGCCCTTGGCCTTCGGGGACAGCTCCGGGTTGCGGGACAGCGGCAGGACCGCGACCTTGACCGGGGACAGGCGCGGGTCGAGGCGCAGGACGGTGCGCTTCTCCAGCTTGCCCTTGGCGTTGGGGGCCTCGTCCTCGACATAGGCGTCGAGCAGGAAGGCGAGCATGGTGCGGCCGACACCGGCGGCGGGCTCGATGACGTACGGGGTCCAGCGCTCGCCGGCTTCCTGGTCGAAGAACGACAGGTCCTGGCCGGAGGCCTTGGCGTGGGCGCCCAGGTCGTAGTCGGTGCGGTTGGCGACGCCCTCGAGCTCGCCCCACTCGTTGCCGCCGAACTGGAAGCGGTACTCGATGTCAGCGGTGCGCTTGGAGTAGTGGGAGAGCTTCTCCGCGGGGTGCTCGTACCACCGCATGTTCTCCTCGCGCAGGCCGAGACCGGTGTACCAGTTCCAGCGCTGCTCCATCCAGTACTCCTGCCACGTCTCGTCCTCGCCCGGCTTGACGAAGAACTCCATCTCCATCTGCTCGAACTCGCGAGTGCGGAAGATGAAGTTGCCGGGCGTGATCTCGTTGCGGAAGGACTTGCCCATCTGGGCGATGCCGAAGGGCGGCTTCCGGCGCGAGGTCTGCTGGACCTGGGCGAAGTTGGTGAAGATGCCCTGGGCGGTCTCGGGGCGCAGGTAGGCGACCGAGCCGGAGTCCTGGGTGGGGCCGAGGTGCGTCGAGAGCAGGCCGGAGAACTGCTTGGGCTCGGTGAACTGACCCTTGTTGCCGCAGTTGGGGCAGTTGATGTCCGCGAGGCCGTTCTCGGGGAGCTTGTTGTGCTTGGCCTCGTACGCCTCCTCCAGGTGGTCCGCGCGGTAGCGCTTGTGGCAGGAGGTGCACTCGGTCAGCGGGTCTGAGAAGGTGGCGACGTGGCCGGAGGCCACCCACACCTCGGAGGCCAGGATCACCGACGAGTCGATACCGACGACGTCCTCGCGCGAGGTGACCATGTAGCGCCACCACTGGCGCTTGATGTTCTCCTTGAGCTCCACACCGAGCGGTCCGTAATCCCAGGCGGCACGCTGACCGCCGTAGATCTCACTGCACGGAAAAACAAAGCCACGGCGCTTGCTCAGGCTGACGATGGTGTCGATCTTGTCGGCGGCCACGGTGCTCTCTTCATTGCGACGACGAACAGCGAATGGTTCAGGTTACCGGCGCTGCACCCCCTCTCATCAAATCGGCTCTGGCCTTGGCTTGACCCTTCCAGCCAGACCAGGACGACCCGGGCCGCTGTTGACAATCGTTTCCACTTTTGTTGAAAATGAGTGTCATGAACGTACGTCCGATCCGCCCCTTTCCTTCCTCCCGCCGTCGAATAACCACCGCCGCCGTCGCCCTCGCCGCGACGCTGGGCCTGGTGACCCTCTCCGCGTGCTCCGCCGTGAGCTCCGACGGCCGGACCGAGGACGGGAAGCTGAAGGTCGTGGCGTCGTTCTACCCGATGGAGTTCCTGGCGCAGGAGATCGGCGGCGAGCACGTCAGCGTCACCGGCCTCACCAAGCCCGGCGTCGAGCCGCACGACCTGGAGCTCACCCCCCGGCAGACCGGCTCCCTCGCCGACGCCGGGGCGATCGTCTACCTCAAGGGCCTCCAGCCCGCCGTGGACACCGCCGTCGACCAGTCCGGAAACAAGCACGTCGCCGACGCGGCCTCGCTCACCCGGCTGGAAGAGCACGGCACCGCCGTCGAGGGCGACGAGCCCGGCCACGGGGAGGAAGGCGCCCACGAGGGCCACGAGCACCACGAGGCGGGCGGCGCCGACCCCCACGTATGGCTCGACCCGCTGAAGTACGCCGAGGTCGCCAAGGGCGTCGCCAAGACCCTCGGCTCGGCCGACCCCGACCACGCGCGCGACTACGACAAGAACGCCGCCGCCCTGGCCGACCGGCTCCACGCGCTGGACAGGAAGTACACCGAGGGCCTGAAGAACCGCGCCTCGGGCGTCTTCGTCACCACCCACGCCGCCTTCGGCTACCTCGCCGAGCGCTACGGCCTGGACCAGGAGGCCATCGGCGGCCTCGACCCGGAGTCCGAGCCCAGCGCCGCCCGGATGAAGGACCTCCACGCCCTGGTCAAGGACCACCACGTGGGCACGGTCTTCTTCGAGACCCTCGCCAGCCCCAAGACCGCCCGTACCCTGGCGAAGGACCTCGGCCTCAGGACCGACGTGCTCGACCCCGTCGAGGGCATCACCGACGACTCCAAGGGACGCGACTACTTCGGCGTCATGGAGTCCAACCTCACCGCCCTGCAGAAGGCGCTCGGCACCAAGTGAGCGCATCCGAGGAGACCAGCCACGAGGAGATCAGCATGGAGCAGCCCGTCATATCCCTGCGCGGCGCCACCGCCTCGCTCGGCTCGCGCCCGGTGCTCCGCGGCGTCGACCTGACCGTGCGACGCGGCGAGGTCGTCGCGCTGCTCGGCGCCAACGGCTCCGGCAAGTCCACGGCCGTCCGCTCGATCGTCGGACAGGTCCCGCTCACCGGCGGTGAGCTGGAGCTCTTCGGCACCCCGCGCCGCCGCTTCCGCCAGTGGTCGCGCGTCGGCTACGTACCGCAGCGCACCACCGCCGCCGGCGGCGTGCCCGCCACCGTCCGCGAGGTCGTCTCGGCCGGGCGGCTGGCCCGTACGAAGCTGGGGCCGACTCGCAGGGCCGACCGGGAGGCCGTGCACAAGGCCCTCGAGCTGGTCGGCATGGCGGACCGGGCCAAGGACTCCGTCGACGCCCTCTCCGGCGGCCAGCACCAGCGGGTGCTCATCGCCCGCGCGCTGGCCGTCGAGCCCGAGCTGCTGATCATGGACGAGCCGATGGCCGGCGTCGACCTCGCCAGCCAGGAGGTGCTCGCCGGCGCCCTGCGCGAGGAGGTCGCCCGCGGCACCACGGTCCTGCTGGTCCTGCACGAGCTCGGCCCGCTGGAGCCGCTCATCGACCGCGCGGTCGTGCTCCGCGACGGCTGCGTCGTCCACGACGGGCCCCCGCCCCAGGCCGTGGGCCAGCACGCGCTGCCCGGCCACGACCATGTACACCCGCACGCCGACCCGGCCGCGGAACCGATCCGGACAGGGCTGCTGACCTGATGGACATCCTCGAACTCGCCTTCATGCAGCGGGCGCTGCTCGCCGCCCTCCTGGTCGGCGTCACCGCCCCCGCCATCGGCGTCTACCTCGTCCAGCGCCGCCAGGCGCTGATGGGGGACGGCATCGGCCACGTCGCCCTCACCGGCGTCGGCCTGGGCTTCCTCCTCAACACCAGCCCCGTGTGGGTGGCCACGGCCGTCTGCGTGGTGGGCGCGGTGGTCATGGAGCTCATCCGCTCGTACGGCAAGGCGCGCGGCGACATCGCTCTCGCCATGCTCTTCTACGGCGGCATGGCCGGCGGCGTGATGCTGATGGCGCTCTCGCCGCACGGCTCCAACGCCAACCTCACCACGTACCTCTTCGGGTCCATCACCACGGTCTCGGAGCAGGACATCGTGGCGATCTGCCTGCTCGCCGCGTTCGTCATCGTCACAACGATCGGGCTGCGCAGGCAGCTGTTCGCCATCTGCCAGGACGAGGAGTTCGCCCGCGTCACCGGTCTGCCGGTGCGGCTGCTGAACCTGCTGGTCGCCGTCACCGCCGCCGTGACCGTCACCGTCGCCATGCGCGTGGTCGGCCTGCTGCTGGTCAGCGCCCTGATGGTGATTCCCGTGGCGGCCTCCCAGCAGATCACCCGCAGCTTCGCCACGACCTTCGCGCTCGCCGTGGCCATCGGCGTGCTGGTGACCCTTTCGGGCACCGTCACCTCCTACTACGTGGACGTGCCCTCCGGCGCCACGATCGTGCTGCTGGCCATCGGCGTCTTCATCGCCCTGACCCTGCTGGCCGCCCCGCTGGCGAGGAAACGGGCCGACAAGGCGGCCCTGGCCGAGCGCTGCACACTCGAGGACGCCGTGGCCCCCGGCGTCCCCGGGACGGCCGACGACGTCCGCGTCTGACGAGCCTGCCGGGCCCGCACTCCGGGCCTGGCACAATTGGCGTGGCAACACGTGCGATGTTCTGGCCGTCCTGAGGAGGCAACTGTGGCGACCGCCGGACCCCCGGTACGCGGGCGAGCCACCAAGCAGCGGGCAGCGGTCGCGGCCGCGCTCGACGAGGTGGACGAGTTCCGCAGCGCGCAGGAGCTCCACGACATGCTCAGACACCGTGGCGCCTCGGTGGGGCTGACCACGGTCTACCGCACCCTGCAGTCCCTCGCCGACGCCGGCGAGGTCGACGTGCTGCGCACCAGCGAGGGCGAGTCCGTCTACCGCCGCTGCTCCAGCGGGCACCACCACCACCTGGTGTGCCGGCTGTGCGGCAAGGCGGTCGAGGTCGAGGGCCCGGCCGTCGAGAAGTGGGCCGACTCCATCGCGGAGGACCACGGCTTCGTCGACGTGGCCCACACCATCGAGATCTTCGGCACCTGCGGCGACTGCGCGGCGGCGCAGGCCAAGAGCTGACCTGATACGGCGACTGCCCCGGACGTCTCGGACGTCCGGGGCAGTCGCCGTTTCCCGTGCTAGACCCGCGGCAGGCGCGCGCTCATGCGGTGGTGGACTCCCCGTCCTCGACCGCGTTGGGGATGGCGCCGCCGAAGCGGCGGTCGCGCTGTGCGTACTCCAGGCAGGCGCGCCACAGGTCGCGGCGGTCGAAGTCGGGCCACAGGACGTCCTGGAAGACCATCTCGGCGTACGCGCTCTGCCAGATCAGGTAGTTGGACGTGCGCTGCTCGCCGGAGGGGCGCAGGAAGAGGTCCACGTCCGGCATGTCCGGGTAGTACATGTACTTCTGGAGGGTCTTCTCGCTGACCTTCGAGGGGTCGAGGCGGCCCGCCTTCACGTCCTCCGCCATCGCCTGCGCCGCGTCCGCGATCTCCGCCCGGCCGCCGTAGTTCATGCAGAAGTACAGCGTGAGCTTGTCGTTGTCCTTGGTCTGCTCCTGGGCGATCTGGAGCTCCTTGGCGACCGACTTCCACAGCTTGGGCATCCGGCCGACCCAGCGCACCCGGATGCCGAGCGCGTCGAGCTGGTCGCGGGTCTTGCGGATGAAGTCGCGGTTGAAGTTCATCAGGAAGCGCACCTCGTCGGGCGAGCGCCTCCAGTTCTCGGTGGAGAAGGCGTAGAGGGAGATGCTGCCGACGCCCATCTCGATGGCGCCCTGCAGGACGTCCAGCACGCGCTCGGCGCCGACCTTGTGGCCCTCGGTGCGCGGCAGGCCGCGCTCCTTGGCCCAGCGGCCGTTGCCGTCCATGACGATGGCCACGTGCCGGGGCACCAGCTCACCGGGGATCTTCGGCGGCCGGGCGCCCGACGGGTGCGCGTCGGGGGTGCGGTACTCGCGTCGGGAACGGCCCAGAATCCCGCGTCGTGCCATGGATGCCACTTCTCCTTGATCCCTGTCTTTTCGTTTCGCTATTGCTCGACGTACCGGAGCGAGCGGAGGCCCCGCTCCAGATGCCACTGCAGATACGCGGCCACCAGGCCGCTGCCCTCGCGCACGTGGCGCGCCTCGCAGGCGTCCGCCGTCGCCCAGTCCCCGGTCAGCAGCGCGCCGAGGAGCTCGATCGACTCCGAGGAGGGTACGACGCATCCGGGCACCCGGCACTCCCCGCACACCACGCCGCCGGCCGCCGTGGAGAAGAACCGGTTGGGTCCGGGCATTCCGCACTTCGCGCACGCGCCGAAGCTGGGCGCGTAACCGTTGACGGCGAGCGAGCGCAGCAGGAAGGCGTCGAGGACGAGGTGCGGGGCGTGCTCCCCGGAGGCCAGCGTGCGCAGGGCCCCGACCAGCAGGAGGTACTGCTGCACCGCCGGCTCGCCCTCGTGGTCGGTGAAGCGCTCGGCGGTCTCGAGCATGGCGGTGCCGGCGGTGTAGCGGGCGTAGTCGGTGACGATGGCGCCGCCGTAGGGGGCGATGGTCTCGCTCTGGGTGCACAGCGGCAGCCCGCGCCCGACGAGCTCGCCGCCGCCGCGTGCGAAGAACTGCACGTCGACGTGGGAGAACGGCTCGAGCCGGGCCCCGAACTTCGACTTGGTCCGGCGCACGCCGCGCGCCACGGCCCGCACCCGGCCGTGGCCGCGCGTGAGCAGGGTGATGATCCTGTCCGCCTCTCCCAGCTTCTGGGTGCGCAGCACGATGCCGTCGTCGCGGAACAGAGTCATGCATGCATTGTCCCGTACGCGACGGGCGTCGGGGCCCGGGGGCGCCCGGGTCAGGGGTGCCCGGCGCCGTCGGGGAAGGCGCGGTGGGCGGCGCGGCGCCAGCGGTTGGCGGGCAGGGCGGGGCGCAGGGCGGCGTAGGCGCCGCAGTACTTGGTGAAGACGGCGGGGCGCACCCCGTGGTCGTTCAGCAGCAGGTCCGTCTCCGTCAGGTGGCCGGCGCTCTTGGTCTCCACCAGCACCAGGCCGTCGTCGCAGCGCACGGTCCGCCCGGTGCGCAGGTCGGTGCAGAGCAGCCCGGCGTCGCAGGTGACGCGCTCGCCGTCGGCGACGAACGTCGCCCGCCGGTAGTCGGTGCTCAGGGAGGGGGTGAGCGCCTCGGGGGCCTCGATGCCGTACGCCTCGCGCAGGGTGGCGGCGAGGAAGGCCTGGCAGGGGTCGTCCAGCGGGGCGTCCGCGCCGGTCAGCGGCCGGCGGCGCTTGACGGTGTTGCCGCGACGCCCCTTGAGCTTGATCTCGAACTGCCGCTCCCCCGATTCCCGGTAGACGCGCTCGCGGATCTTGAAGCGCAGCCGGCGGCCCTGCCGGTGGTCGTGGAAGGAGCGCAGGGCGGGGGTGTCGTAGTAGACGGAGTGGTAGCCGAAGGCGCGGTGGTCGTCGATGGTCAGGGCGCGGAAGGGGCCGCCGGGGCGGTGCGGGTCCGTGAGACGGGCCATGACCCGGACGAACGTGTCGGCGGGGACGAGATAGCTGCGGTCGAAGCGGGTGAGCAGCTCGGCGCGCGCGGTGACCTCCTCCAGGCCGATCGGCCGGGCGGCCCCGGCGGCCTCCTCGACGGCTCTCGCCGCCGCCGGGGCGGCGAGGGCGGGGGCCGGGGCGCTCACACCGTCTCCCAGGAGGGGGCCGTGGCCTGGCGGACGGGCCGTTCGGCCGCCTCGGCCCGCGGCGGGGTGCCGGGCTCGGGCTCGCGGTAACGGACGTCGACGACGGTCAGGTCGCGGACGTAGTCGATCTCCATGACCGTCCAGTGCAGCGGCTCGCCGAGCCGCCGGGCGAGGTCGGCGCGCAGGGCGGCCGGGTCGGCGTGCACGGTGTCGAGGGTGATCACCGAGCGGCGCGAGCGCGCGTACAGCCGGGGGTGGTCGGCGCCGTAGACCACCAGCAGCAGGATCGCGCTGAGCGCGGCGGCGAGGCCGACGGCGAGGTGGGGCAGCCCGCAGACCAGGCCGAGGACGAGGGTGGTGAAGTAGTAGGCGACCTCCTCGTGCTGGACGGCGTCCGAGCGGAGCCTGATGATCGACAGGACTCCGAAGAGGCCGAAGCCGAGCGCGAGGCCGCCGTTGCCGCCCACCTCGGCGAGGGCCGCGACCACCGTGAACAGCGCGACGTTCAGCGCGAGATACGCGGGCACCAGGTCCCGCCGCCGGTGCCGCGGATAGTAGATCGCGAAGGTCAGCAGGCCCACGGCGACCAGGTCGAGCCCCAGATGCGCGGCGAGATGACGCACGGTTTCCATCGCTCCCTCTCTCTGTGCGATCAAACGATCACGAACTCGAGGGAAACTCTGGATGAACACAGACGGTTACTCAGGGAAACCATGCGGATTCTTGACGAACGCGCGGGACACCTGACCGGATCCGGAGGGATCAAGTCCCGATTCGCGCTCTTGCGCCGCGACCGCTACGAGGGAGTACGGGCCGCCGCCAGCAGCCGGTCGGTGTCCTCCGGACACAGCAGCAGCGCCCGGCCCACCGTCGCCAGCACCTCGCGCTCGGCGGGGCGGTACGGCCCGTCCGCCAGGGCGATGCGGGCCCCCTGCAGCAGGATCGACTCCCGCCCGGCCGGAGCCAGGTGGGGCGCCAGAGGCTCCAGGGACTCGTGGAGCTCGATGGCCAGGGCCGTGCCGCACGGGTCGAAGCCGTCGCGGCTCGCGCCGTCCGGCGGCGGCGCGTACCGCCCCGGCAGCCGCCCGGTGTCCGCGGCGAGCGCCTCGATCAGCGTGACGAGCTGCTCCTCGCTGCAGTCGGCGAAGCCGGCCGCCCGCACCGCGCCCACCGCCGCGCGCCGGACCGTACGGGCCTCCGTGCCGCCCGCGGCCAGCACCGCCAGGGCCACGGTGTGCACGGCGTCGCGCAGCATCGCCGAGAAGCGGGTCGTGGTCGGGTGGTCCAGGACGTCCATCGCGAACCGGCCCCGGCAGGCCGTGCATTCGACGATGGGCCCCACCGGCCCGCGCGGCAGCAGCGGCACCCCGAAGGCGACGAGGCGACGGCGGCCCGTGCGGCGGTGGTAGTTGCGGTCGCCGCCGCAGCCGGGGCAGAAGAACTCGCCGTCCCCGACGGTGCGCCATACGGTGCGTACGCCCACCACACACCGGTCCGGGCTGTGTCGGCCTTGCGCGTGCATCACGGCGCACCTCCATAACGCCACGGCCTCGTCGCCGCGTTGACGTGATGTTAGCCACATCCGTGATGCTGCGTCAGTACCTCGTCACACACGGGGACGCGACTCGCGGCCGAAAGCACCGGCGATCCCGCCCGGATGCGGTGCTTTCGGCGGCGCGACGTTGACGGCCGGACCGTCTGACGACCGGGGACCGCCCCCGTCAGCCGCGGTACGCCCGGTTCACCGCCGACACGACGGCCTTGATCGAGGCGCGGGTGGTGTTGGGGTCGATACCGATGCCCCACAGCACCGTGCCGTCGATCACGCACTCGATGTACGAGGCCGCCTGCGCGCTGGCGCCCTCGCTCATGGTGTGCTCGCTGTAGTCCAGCAGGCGGGCGTCGACGCCGGTGTCGGCCAGCGCGTCGAAGAACGCGGAGATCGGGCCGTTGCCCGTACCCGTCAGGACCGTCTCCACCCCGTCCACGAAGGCCTCGACGGTCAGCGCGTCCGTGCCCTCGCTGGTGGTGGAGGTCTGGGCGGAGCGCAGCGTGATCCGGCCCCAGGGGTTGTCGTCCGTGGGCAGGTACTCGTCCCGGAAGACCGACCAGATCTCCTGCGGGGTGACCTCGCCGCCCTCGGCGTCGGTCTTGCTCTGGATGATCCTCGAGAACTCGATCTGCATCCGGCGCGGCAGGTCCAGCTTGTGGTCGTTCTTCAGGACGTAGGCGATGCCGCCCTTGCCCGACTGCGAGTTGACGCGGATGACGGCCTCGTACGAACGGCCGACGTCCTTGGGGTCGATGGGCAGGTAGGGGACCGCCCACTCGATGTCGTCCACGGTCTTCCCGGCGGCGGCCGCGTCGGCCTCCATCGCCTCGAAGCCCTTCTTGATGGCGTCCTGGTGGGAGCCGGAGAAGGCGGTGTAGACCAGGTCGCCCGCGTAGGGGTGGCGCGGGTGGACCTCCATCTGGCTGCAGTACTCCGCGGTGCGGCGGACCTCGTCGATCTGCGAGAAGTCGATCTGCGGGTCGACGCCCTGGGAGAAGAGGTTCATGCCCAGGGTGACCAGGTCGACGTTGCCGGTGCGCTCGCCCTGGCCGAACAGGCAGCCCTCCACCCGGTCCGCGCCGGCCATGACCGCCAGCTCGGCGGCGGCGACGGCGGTTCCCCGGTCGTTGTGCGGGTGGGCGGACAGGCAGACGAACTCGCGCCGCGACAGGTTGCGCGACATCCACTCGAAGCGGTCGGCGTGGGTGGAGGGGGTCGAGCGCTCGACGGTCGCCGGCAGGTTCAGGATGATCTCCCGGCCGGCCTCGGGCTGCCAGACGTCCATGACGCCCTCGCAGACCTCCAGGGCGAAGTCCAGCTCGGTGTCGGTGAAGATCTCCGGGCTGTACTGGTACCCGAAGACGGTCTCGTCGCCGAGGATCTTCTCGGCGTACTCCATCACCAGCCGGGTGCCGTCCACCGCGATCTGCTTCACCTGCTCCCGCGAGCCGCGGAAGACCACCCGCCGGAAGACCGGGGCGGTGGCGTTGTAGAGGTGGACCGTGGCGCGGTGGGCGCCGCGCAGCGACTCGACCGTGCGCTCGATCAGCTCCTCGCGCGCCTGGGTCAGGACGGAGATCGTCACGTCCTCGGGGATCGCGCCGTCCTCGATGATCGAGCGTACGAACTCGAAGTCCGTGGCCCCGGACGAGGGGAAGCCGACCTCGATCTCCTTGTAGCCCATGCGGACGAGCAGGTCGAACATCTCGCGCTTGCGGGCGGGCGACATGGGGTCGATCAGCGCCTGGTTGCCGTCGCGCAGGTCGGTCGACAGCCAGCGGGGCGCGGCGGTGATGCGCTGGTCGGGCCAGGTGCGGCCGGCGATGTCCACGGCTTCGTAGGGGCGGTACTTGTGGACCGGCATCCCGGAGGGCCGCTGGGTGACGGTGGCGGCGGTGACGGGCGTGGGGCGGCCGACGGACGGGGCGAACTCGGACATCTGCGGAGGGCTCCTCGGTGATCCGCGGGATACGGCCGACGTCTGTTCTCCGAGGCGTCTGCGCAACGCCGAACTCCGCGGGGAGGGGGTCGGCCCAGCTCTACAGGCCCTCGCCGCGGCAGCTAAGAAGAAGCAGCACGTCACGCATGATGCACAGCACACTAACCGAGGTCCGTGGAACGCGGCAGCGGCGTTCCAGCATGCGGGACACGGAACCCCGCCACTCTTTTGTGTTAATCGCGGCATCGGCCAATGACAAGGCCGGGGGCCGGTGCCAGATTGCACGCATGGCCGAATCAGAGAAGTCAGAGAAGACGGTTTTCTGCACCATCATTCCGCCGCACGTCCTCGACCACCTCGCCCAGACCGACGACCCCCGTTTCTACGAACCCGCCCGCCGCACCCTGGAGCACGACGGCTCCCTGCGCACCCGCCGCCGGCTCACCGCCCGCCGCGGGGTCTACGCCGACTCCTCGGCCGGCACCCCTTCCGAGACGCCCCAGCGCACGATCTACGACGCGCGCTGCGTCGAGACCCTGCCGGGCACCAAGGTGCGCGCCGAGGGCGACGCGCCGGGCAAGGACGCCACGGTGAACCGCGCCCACGCCGGTCTCGGGGCGACCTTCGACCTCTATCTGAAGGTCTACGGCCGGCATTCCATCGACGACGCCGGCCTGCCGCTGAACGCCACCGTCCATTACGGCGAGAAATACAACAACGCCTTCTGGGACGGCGAGCAGATGGTCTTCGGAGACGGCGACGGCGACGTCTTCCTGGACTTCACCATTCCGGTGGATGTCATCGGCCACGAACTCACCCACGGCGTGGTCCAGCACACGGCGAATCTCGAGTACTACGGCCAGTCCGGCGCGCTGAACGAATCCCTCGCGGACGTCTTCGGCTCACTGATCAAGCAGTACGCCCTCGGGCAGTCCGCCGCGCAGGCCGACTGGCTGATCGGGGCGGGCCTGCTGGGACCGGGCGTGGACAAGGGCACGGCCCTGCGCTCGATGAAGGCCCCCGGCACCGCCTACGACGACGACGTCCTCGGCAAGGACCCGCAGCCCGCCACCATGGACGACTACGTCCGCACCAGCCGGGACAACGGCGGCGTGCACATCAATTCCGGCATCCCCAACCACGCCTTCTACCTGCTGGCCACAGCCCTCGGCGGCAACGCCTGGGAGCGCGCCGGAAGGATCTGGTACACCACGCTGACCGGGGGCGATCTCGAGGACGACGCCCAGTTCGCGGACTTCGCCCGGCTGACCGTGGCCTCGGCCCGGACCCTGTACGGCGAGGGCGACGCGGTCAAGGCCGTGCTGGAGGCATGGCGCCAGGTGGGCGTCCCCACGGCCTAGCGGCCGGTAGACCGCCGCCGAGGGGGTAGAGGTGACAGCATGCGTATCGTCATCACCCGTACCGGCGGCTTCGCCGGCATCGAGCGCCGGGCCGAGCTGGACACCTGCGGCCGGCCCGACGCCACGCATCTGGAGGCCCTGGCCCACCGCGCGCTCGCGCCGGGCCGGGACATGCCGGCGAGGGGGGTGCCGGACGGCTTCCACTACGAGATCAACGTGGACGGCCGCTCGGTCCACCTCGCCGACCCGCACCTCACCGAGGAACAGCGCGAACTGATCCGCACGGTCCTCAAGGAAGGGGCGTGAGGGCTAGAAGCCCAGCTTCCGGAGCTGCTTGGGATCCCGCTGCCAGTCCTTGGCGACCTTGACGTGCAGGTCGAGGTAGACCGGCGTGCCCAGGAGCGCCTCGATGTGCTTGCGGGACTTCATGCCGACCTCCTTCAGCCGGGCGCCCTTGGGGCCGATGATGATGCCCTTCTGGCTGGGGCGCTCGATGTAGACGTTGGCGTGGATGTCCAGCAGCGGCTTGTCCTTGGGCCGGTCCTCGCGCGGCAGCATCTCCTCGACCACGACGGCGATGGAGTGCGGCAGCTCGTCGCGGACGCCCTCCAGGGCGGCCTCGCGGATCAGCTCGGCGACCATGACCTGCTCGGGCTCGTCGGTGAGGTCGCCCTCGGGGTAGAGCGGCGGGCTCTCCGGCAGCATCGGGGCGATCAGGTCCGCCAGCAGCGACACCTGCTTGTCGCCCACCGCCGAGACGGGGACGATCTCCGCCCACTTGATGCCCAGCTCCTCGCCCAGCTGATGGATGGCGATCAGCTGCTCGGCGAGCGTCTTGGAGTCGACCAGGTCGGTCTTGGTGACGATGGCGATCTTGGGGGTCTTCTTGATCGCGGCCAGCTCGCCCGCGATGAAGCGGTCGCCGGGGCCGAGCTTCTGGTCGGCCGGCAGGCAGAAGCCGATCACGTCGACCTCGGCCCACGTGGTCCGCACGACGTCGTTGAGCCGCTCGCCGAGCAGGGTGCGCGGCTTGTGCAGACCGGGGGTGTCCACGAGGACGAGCTGGGCGTCCGGGCGGTGCACGATGCCGCGCACGGTGTGGCGGGTGGTCTGCGGGCGGTTCGAGGTGATCGCGACCTTCGTCCCCACCAGTGCGTTGGTCAGGGTCGACTTGCCCGCGTTGGGGCGGCCGACGAAGCACGCGAAGCCCGCGCGGTGGGGGGCCTGGGAGGGAGCGGAGGCGTTGTCCATGCCTCACATTCTCCCCGATCGTCCACGCCCCGCCGACCAGCGGCCCCGGGCCCGCGCGGGACGATCACAAGGCTAGGCCCGGCGCGGGCGCCGCCCGGTCAGCGTGCCGGCGAGCCACAGGGCTCCGGCGCCGGGCATCAGCAGGGCGGCCGCGAGGACGAACCAGTTCGTGCCCTCGCCGCGCGTCCAGCCCAGGACGAGCCCGGTCCACAGGGCGGCGGTGGCCAGGAACGGGCTCCAGGCCCCTGCGGCGTGGGCGCGGCCGGCGGCCCGGTGGTGGCCGCGTACGCGCAGCAGGTCGCTCAGGGCGTGCGGCCACAGGACGAGCAGCAGGGCGGCCGTCGTCCAGCTGAAGCCCTTGCCGAGCACCGCCCAGTCGACGGCCAGGGTGATCGTGAGGACGGCCGACACCGTGCAGATGAACCAGGCGGCGCGGGCCGAGGCCCGGGGGCGTGCCATGGGTCAGCCCGCGCCGAGCGTGTCGCGCAGGGTGCCGTCGGGGCCCGCGAGCAGGACCGGGGTGCCGGCGCCGCCCAGGTCCCGTACGGCGGCGCGGTCGGCGTCGGGGACGGTGTCCGCCTCGGAGACCACGGCCGCGGCCTCCAGGGACGTGGCCCCGCTGGCCACGGCCATCGCCACGGCCGTGCGCAGGGCGCTCAGCCGCAGCGAGTCCAGGGCGACGGTCCCGGCGACGTACGTACGGCCGGTCTCGTCGCGGACGGCCGCGCCCTCGGGGACGGCGTTGCGGGCGCGGGTGGCGCGGGCGAGCGTGAGGAGCTTGCGGTCTTCGGGGTCCAGGGCATCCGTCATACCCGGAGCATAGAAGCCGCCCCGCGGGGCCGGATCGGCCGGCCGGGGTCAGCCGGCCGCCTCGCCGGTCACCGAGTGCATCGCGCCGCGCCGCCCCTCGGGGGAGCTCAGCAGGGCCACCTTCTCGGCCGTGCCGCTGCCGGGGACCGGGTTGTGCAGCACGATCGTGAGGTCGGGGCGGGCCGGGACGCGCAGCTGGGTGCTCTCCAGGAAGATCGTGCCCACCAGCGGGTGCTCGATCTCCTTGGTCAGCAGGCCGCCGGGCTGTACGTCGCCGCGCGCCCACAGCTCGGCGAACTCCGGGCTGAGTGCGGCGGTCTCCGTGACGACGGCCTCGAAGCCCTCGTCGTCGGGGCGCTCGGAGCAGGCGGCGCGGTACTGGGCGACGACGCGGGGCGCGTTCTGCTCCCAGTTCGCGGCGCGCGAGCGGTAGACGGGGTCGGTGAAGTAGTCGACGAGGCAGTTGTGCCGCTGTTTGGGGCGGAAGCCGAGGACCAGGCCGGCGGCCTCGTTGAAGCAGATCATGTTCCAGTACTGGTCCATGATGTGGGCGGGTGAGGGCAGCCAGCCGTCGATCAGGCGGACGAGCCCGTCGCAGAGGTAGTCCGAGCCGTGCGTGGACTCCGGCAGCGGGGGGTTGAGTCCCGCCAGGACGTACAGGTGGCGGCGCTCGGGCCCGTCCAGCCGCAGGACGCGCGCGACCGCGTCGAGCACCTGGGGCGAGACGGTGATGTCGCGCCCCTGCTCGAGCCACTGGTACCAGGAGGCGCCCACGCCGGCCAGGACGGCGACCTCCTCGCGGCGCAGCCCCGGTGTGCGGCGGCGGCCCCCGCCGTCCGGCAGGCCGGCCTCCGCCGGGGAGACCCTGGCCCGACGGCTCATCAGGAAGTCGCGCAGTTCCTGGCGGCGGCGTGGTTTGGCGGCGGTGTGTGCTTCCTGCGACGCGATGGTCAACTCTCCCCCTTGCCTGGTGGTGCGGCCACCACCATAAGCACGCACTCCCCATGGTTGTTCCGGCCGCCGGAAGGTGGGGTCATGGCGATCGACACCCCCATCCGGGCGGAAGCCCGCACCCCCACCCCTGTCCCTGTCCTGTCCGGCCGCGCGAGGCTGATCCTGCTGGTGCTGTGCGCCGCGCAGTTCATCGTCGCGCTCGACTTCTCCATCCTGAACGTGGCGCTGCCCGTCCTCGGCGAGGACCTGGGCATGGGCCAGGCCGACCTGCAGTGGGCGGTGACCGCGTTCGCGCTGCCGTCCGGCGGCTTCCTGCTGTTCTTCGGCCGGATCGCCGACCTGTACGGGCGGCGCCGGCTCTTCCTGCTGGGCCTGGGCCTGTTCACCTCGGCCTCGGTGCTCGCCACGCTCGCCTGGGATCCGGCGTCCTTCCTGGCCGGGCGGGCCCTGCAGGGCATGGGTGCGGCCGTGCTCGTCCCCACCGGCATGTCCCTGCTGACCACGACGTTCGCCGAGGGGCCGGAGCGCGAGAAGGCGCTGGGCATCAGCGGCACGCTGCTGTCGCTGGGCTTCACCATCGGCATGGTGCTCGGCGGTGTGATGACCGACGCGCTGGGATGGCGCTCGACGATGGGGCTGCTCGCGGTGGCCGGCGCGCTGGTGCTGCTGGCGGCTCCCGGCCTGCTCACCGAGTCCCGGCACCCCGACCGGCCGCGGCTGGACGTGCCGGGCGCGGTGACCGTGACCGGTGGCCTGCTGGCCCTGATCTACGCGCTGTCGACGGCGGCGCAGCGGGGCTTCGGCGGTGCGGACGTGCTCGTGACGCTGGTGGCGGGGGTGCTGCTGCTGGTGGCCTTCGTGGTCGTCGAGTCGCGGGCGGCCGAGCCGCTGGTGTCCCTGGCGATGCTGCGGCGGCGCACGGTCGCCTGGGGCAATCTGGCCGGCCTGATGACGTTCGCGATGATGAGCACGGTCGTCTTCCTGCTCACCCTGTACCTGCAGGAGGTGCTGGGGCTCTCCGCCTTCCGCACGGGCCTGGTCTTCGGCGTCCAGGGTCTCCTCGCGGTCGTCGCCGGCATGACCGCTCCCAAGGTCATCGCCCGGCTGGGCGCCCACCGCACGCTGGTCACCGGCCTGGTGATCCAGGCGGTCTTCACGGCGGCCCTGCTGGGTGTGGGCCTGTCCTCCGGCGCGCTGCTGGCGCTCGTCGCCGTCTCGCTGGGCTGCGTCGGTCACCTGTGGGCGATCGTCGCCTACGGGGTGACGGCGACCTCGGGCCTGAAGGACGCGGAGCAGGGCCTGGCCACGGGTCTGGTCACCAGCTCGCAGCAGGTGGGCCTCACCATCGGCATCCCGCTGCTGAGCGCTCTGGCGTCGGCCCATGTCAGCGCCCTGCGGGACGGCGGTTCGTCGTTCGCCTCCGCGACGCTGGGGGGCGTGCGGCTGGGGCTCGGCGTGGACGCGGCCGTGGTGACCGTGGTGGCGGTCCTGACGGCGGTGGGGCTGCGCGGCGCGCGGGCTCGGGCCGCGCGCTGACGGCGCCGCGCGGGGTGGGCCCGGGAGCCGGGCGGGTCGCGGAAGCGGCCCACCCGGCGTCCGTGCGTTCGCCCGCGGGCGTGTTCCTACCTCACCGTGGCCACGGGCTTCGCGCCCTGGGCCCGGGCCAGGATGCGCGCCGCCACCGCCGGGGAGTCCACCAGCGGGTGCAGCGCCAGGGCGCGCAGGGCCGCGTCGCGGTCCTCGTGGACGGCGGCCTGGATGGCGGCCCGTTCGACGGCCTTGAGCTGCAGCATCAGCCCCAGCTGGTCCTCCCGCAGGGGCGCGCACGGCAGCGGGCGGGCGCCCTTGGCGTCCACGACGCACACCGTCTCGATGACGGCCTCGGGGTCCAGCGCCGGGACGGTCGTGCCGTTGCGGACGTTGAGGATCAGGCGGGCGCCCTCGTCGCCCGCGACGGCCCGCATCAGGGCCAGGGCCACGCGGTCGTAGCCGCCGCCGTCCAGGTCGCAGGTGTCGCGCTGCCAGCCGCCGCTGGCGGCGCGGCTCTCGGCCATGTACGTCACCTCGCGCTGCAGCCGGGTGCGCTCCCACAGTTCGTGCGAGCGGTGCGGGGCGGCGGCGGCCTCTTCGAAGAAGCCGCTCTGCTGCTGGTCGAGGAACTCGCCGCGGGTCTTGGCGGCCTCCCGCACGGAGCGCAGGGTCTCGCGGCGGAAGTAGTAGTAGTGCAGGTATTCGTTGGGCAGGGCGCCCAGGGCCCGCAGCCAGTCGGCGCCGAAGAGCTTGCCCTCCTCGAAGGAGTCGAGCGCCTGTTCGTCGGCGAGCAGGCCGGGCAGCAGGTCCCGTCCGTCCATCTCCAACGTCCTGAGCCACCCGAGGTGGTTGAGGCCCACGTAGTCGAAGGTCACCCGGTCGGGGTCGGCGCCCACCGCGCGGGTGGCGCGGCGCACCAGGCCCACCGGGGAGTCGCAGATGCCGATGACGCGGTCGCCGAGGACGGCGGACATCGCCTCGGTCACCATGCCCGCGGGGTTGGTGAAGTTGATGACCCATGCGTCCGGGGCCGCCGCCGCCACCCGTTCGGCGATGTCGAGCGCCACCAGGACCGTGCGCAGGCCGTAGAGGACGCCGCCCGCGCCGACCGTCTCCTGTCCCAACACCCCCTCGCTGAGCGGGATGCGCTCGTCCATCACCCGGCCGGCCGTGCCGCCGACGCGGATGGCGGAGAAGACGAAGTCCGTGCCCCGCAACGCCTGGTCGAGGTCGTCGGCGATGCGCACGGCCGGGGCGCCCGGCACGCCGGCGGCCTGGGCGGCCAGCACGGACGCGATCACTCTGGCGCGGGTCGAGTCGGTGTCGTACAGCACGAGTTCCGTACAGCGGCCCGGCGCGTCGCGCCGGGCGTCGTCGAGAAGGGCCCGGTGCACCAACGGCACCCGGAATCCGCCACCGCCGAGAATCGTCAGCCTCATGGCCGGAACGTACCGCAGCATCGGGCACACTGTCCGGACCCGCACCCGTGCATCCCTGAGAGGAGCAACGAGCGAGCATGACGGTCGATTCGCCGCACACGACACCGCGTGTCACAGCGCAGGCAGCCGGTCAGGGCGGGTTCACCCCCGTCGAACGTCTCGAGGGCGCGACCCCGGTCCTCGACCCGCTGGCGGCCTTGCGTTCGGACAGTGATCCGGCAACCGACGTCTACCTGACCGGTACCGTTTTCCTCGACATCATCCTCACGGGGCTTGACTCCGCCCCCGTGCGCGGCACCGAGTCCTGGGCGCGCGGCATGGGCTCCAGCCCGGGTGGCATCGCCAACATGGCCACCGCCCTGGCCCGGCTGGGCCTGCGCACCTCGCTCGCGGCGGCCTTCGGCGACGACATGTACGGGGAGTACTGCTGGGAGTCCCTCTCGCGCGGCGAGGGCATCGACCTGAGCCTGTCGCGCACGGTGCCCGGCTGGCACTCCCCGGTCACGGTCTCCATGGCGTACGAGGGCGAGCGGACGATGGTCTCCCACGGGCACGAGGCCCCGCCGCCGGAAGAGCCCGCGCCCGAGTGCCCGCCGCCGGCCCGGGCGTGCGTGGCCCTGCTGGTCCCGGGCAAGCAGGAGGAGTGGATCGCGACGGCGGCCCGGCGCGGCAGCCGCGTCTTCGCGGACGTGGGCTGGGACGACACCGGCCGCTGGGATCCGGCGGACCTCGCGGACCTCGAGCACTGCGAGGCCTTCCTGCCCAACGCCGAGGAGGCCATGCGCTACACCCGCACCGACTGCCCCCGGGCCGCCGCCCACGCGCTCGCCGACAAGGTCCCCCTGGCCGTGGTGACGATGGGCGAGCGGGGCGCGTACGCGGTGGACGGCCGCACGGGCGAGTGCGCCGAGGTGCCGGCCATCGTGGTGGAGGCGCTGGACCCGACCGGCGCGGGGGACGTCTTCGTGGCGGGATTCGTCACCGGCACCCTCGCCGAGTGGCCGCTCGCGGACCGGCTCGCCTTCGCGGGCCTGACCGCCGCGCTGTCGGTGCAGGAGTTCGGGGGGTCGCTGTCCGCGCCCGGCTGGGTGGAGATCGCCGCGTGGTGGCAGCACGTACGGGCCTACAACGACCAGTCCGCGGTCACCCTGCGCCGCTACGCCTTCCTCGACGGCCTGCTGCCCGCCGCGCCCCGGCCCTGGCCGCTGCGCCGGGCCGTGCCCACGCTGGGCTTCCGGCACCCGTAAAAGCCTTCGGGCTCACGGGGGCACCGTCGTACCCTTGGTATTCCAAGGTTCTTCGGCTACCGGAACGCAGGAAAGAGGGGATGAGCAGGCCTTCACGGCCGGCCCATGACTCAGACACCCACACGACCGCAGGCGAGCGCCCGCATCACGGTCCCGGCCAAGCACCCCATGGTGACGGTCCTGGGTTCCGGGGACACGCTCCTGCGCGTGATCGAGAACGCCTTCCCGTCGGCGGACATCCACGTACGGGGCAATGAAGTCAGCGTCGTGGGCGACGAGCGGGAAGTGGCTCTCGTCCAGCGCCTCTTCGCCGAGATGATGCTGGTGCTCCGCACGGGGGCGCCGATGACGGAGGACGCGGTGGAACGTTCGATCGCCATGCTCAAGAACGAGGAGAAGGGGGCCGAGACCCCCGCCCAGGTCCTCACCCAGAACATCCTCTCCAGCCGCGGTCGCACCATCCGCCCCAAGACGCTCAACCAGAAGCGCTATGTCGACGCCATCGACAAGCACACGGTCGTCTTCGGCATCGGCCCGGCCGGCACCGGAAAGACCTATCTGGCGATGGCCAAGGCGGTCCAGGCGCTGCAGTCCAAGCAGGTCAACCGCATCATCCTGACCCGGCCGGCGGTGGAGGCGGGCGAGCGGCTCGGCTTCCTGCCCGGCACGCTCTACGAGAAGATCGACCCGTATCTGCGGCCGCTCTACGACGCCCTGCACGACATGCTCGACCCCGACTCCATCCCGCGCCTGATGGCCGCCGGGACGATCGAGGTCGCGCCGCTGGCGTACATGCGCGGCCGGACGCTGAACGACGCGTTCATCATCCTGGACGAGGCGCAGAACACCAGCCCCGAGCAGATGAAGATGTTCCTGACCCGGCTCGGCTTCGACTCCAAGATCGTCATCACGGGTGACGTCACCCAGATCGACCTTCCCGGCGGTACGAAGAGCGGCCTGCGCCAGGTGCGGGAGATCCTCGACGGCGTCGAGGACGTCCACTTCTCCATGCTCACCAGCAACGACGTCGTCCGGCACAAGCTCGTGGGACGTATTGTCGACGCGTACGAGCAGTACGACAGCCGCGACGGAAAGTAAAGCGCAACCACGATGGCAATCGACGTCAACAACGAATCCGGCACTGAGGTCGACGAGCAGGCGATCCTCGACGTCGCCCGCTACGCCCTCGGCCGGATGCGTATCCACCCGCTCTCCGAGCTCTCGGTCATCGTCGTCGACGCCGAAGCCATGGAGCAGCTCCACATCCAGTGGATGGACCTGCCCGGGCCCACCGACGTGATGTCCTTCCCCATGGACGAGCTGCGCCCGCCGGCCAAGGACGACGACGAGCCGCCGCAGGGCCTCCTCGGCGACATCGTGCTGTGCCCCGAGGTCGCCAGGACTCAGGGCCAGGAGGCGCCGACCGGGCACTCCATGGACGAGGAGCTGCAGCTCCTGACGGTCCACGGGGTCCTGCACCTCCTGGGCTACGACCACGAGGAGCCCGACGAGAAGGCCGAGATGTTCGGCCTCCAGGCCGCGATCATCGACGGCTGGCGTGCCGAGCGCGGCATCGAGGGGCCCTCGCCGGCTCCGACCTTCACGTGACCGGCCGGCTGATCGCCGCCGCGGTCCTGCTGATCGTCGTCGCCTGGCTCGCCGCCTGCGCCGAGGCCGGCCTCGCCCGGACCACCCGGTTCCGGGCCGAGGAGGCCGTACGGTCCGGGCGGCGCGGCAGCGCGCGGCTGATGGCCGTGGCGGCCGACCCCACCCGCTATCTCAACGTGGCGCTGCTGGTCCGCGTCGCGTGCGAGATGGCCGCGGGCGTCTTCGTCACCTACGTCTGCCTGGAGGAGTTCGACACCACCTGGCAGGCGCTGACCGTGGCCATCGCCGTGATGGTCCTCGTGTCGTACGTGGCCGTCGGCGTCTCCCCGCGCACCATCGGCCGCCAGCACCCGCTGAACACCGCCACCGCGGCGGCGTACGTGCTGCTGCCGCTCGCCCGGATCATGGGGCCGGTGCCCCGGCTGCTGATCCTCATCGGCAACGCCCTCACCCCCGGCAAGGGCTTCCGCATGGGCCCCTTCGCCTCGGAGGCGGAGCTGCGGGCCATGGTGGACCTGGCGGAGAAGGAGTCGCTGATCGAGGACGACGAGCGGCGCATGGTCCACTCCGTCTTCGAGCTCGGCGACACCCTCGTGCGCGAGGTCATGGTGCCGCGCACGGACCTCGTCGTCATCGAGCGCGGCAAGACCATCCGTCAGGCGCTCACCCTCGCGCTGCGCTCGGGCTTCTCGCGCATACCGGTGACCGGCGAGAACGAGGACGACGTGGTGGGCGTGGTCTATCTGAAGGACCTCGTCCGCAAGACCCACATCAACCGCGACGCCGAGAGCGAGCTGGTCTCCACGGCCATGCGGCCCGCCGTCTTCGTGCCCGACACCAAGAACGCCGGCGACCTGCTGCGGGAGATGCAGCAGCAGCGCAACCACTGCGCGGTCGTCATCGACGAGTACGGCGGCACGGCCGGCATCGTCACCATCGAGGACATCCTCGAGGAGATCGTCGGCGAGATCACCGACGAGTACGACCGCGAGCTGCCGCCCGTCGAGGAGCTCGGCGACGACCGCTACCGCGTCACGGCCCGGCTCGACCTCGGCGACCTGGGCCGGCTCTACGGCCTGGAGGAGTTCGACGACGAGGACGTCGAGACGGTCGGCGGCCTGCTGGCGAAGTCCCTGGGCCGGGTGCCGATCGCCGGCGCGACCGCCGAGGTCCCGCTCTCCGAGCGGGGCATGGACCCCGCCCTGGCGGCCCTGCGCCTGACCGCCGAGGCGGCGGCCGGCCGCCGGAACCGCATCGTGACGGTGCTGGTCGAGCCGGTGCGGGCGGACGACGCCTGACCGGGCGAATCCCGTCCGGGCCGGGATTCCTCCCGGCCCGGACCGGGAACGTACGCGAAATGGCAGTGGTCACACCTCTCGCGCGCCCGTTGCTGGCGTCGGCCTTCGTCACCAGCGGCGTCCAGACGATCCAGCACCCGGAGATGCTGGCCGACCTGGCCGCCCCGGTGGCCCTGGCCATCGCCGAACGCGTCCCGGGCCTGCCCCGTGACGCGGCGGCCCTGGTCCGGCTGAACGGCGCCGTCCATGTGGCGGCGGGCGCCCTGCTGGCCGTCGGCCGGCTGCCCCGCCTCTCCGCCCTCACCCTGGCCGCCAGCCTCGTCCCGACGACGCTGGCGGCTCACGCGTACTGGAAGGAGAGCGACCCGGGCAAGCGCGCCCAGTCGCGCATCGGCTTCTTCAAGAACATGTCGATGCTGGGCGGCCTCCTGCTCGCGGCCGCGGAACGTCCGCGGCGGCGGGAGTAGGCCTCACAAGGACTGCCGGTCGGCGCCACGGCGTGCGGCGACCGCCTCGGTGTACAGCTCCCGGGTCAGGTCCTCGGGCCCGATGCCGAGCTCGGCCAGCACGGTACGAAGGTCATCGAGCGCGGCGGAAACCTCGGCCTCGTCCACCAGGGTCTCCAGCTCCAGGAAGATGCCGTCGATCTCCGGCACGCGAACAAAAGTGGCCAGCATGCGCCGGCCGACGGCCTCGACATCGTAATTCCGGCATCGCTTGTCGAACGCGATCACGGGCCGATATCCGAGGCCGAGCAACATCGCGTGTACGGCACCGGGGTCCGCCACCTCGGTCTCGTGCTCGGGCTTGGACCCGGAATCCTCCTCGACCGCGGCGTCCTTGAAGGTGAGCACGGTCCGGGTGGAGTCGGCACCGTGCACAGTGCGGACGCGAAGCTCCTGGCCGGCCCTCTCCAGCGCCCTGTCCGGCCGGTCGTAGTAGGTGTCCTTGTACACCTCGAATCGGGCAGTGGCACGCTCGCCGAGTTGCCGCATGACCGCCTCGGGGTCGTGCACCCGGGCCTTCAGTTCCGCCTCGATCACGTTGTGTTCTCCCCTTCAGACCGTGCGGTGGGCGCCGTTGACCGGCGCGGAGAGCACCACGCCCAAGGCGCCCACCGTGCCGGGTCCGCACTACGGCCGCGCTGGCGGACGGCCCGCGGCGGGCGCAGCCCCGCGCCTCCTGTGCACACGCCTATCGCAAAGTGTCGAGGAAGGAGGCCCAGCTCGACGGAGGCAGCGTCAGAGTGGGGCCTTGGGGACGTTTGCTGTCCCGCACAGGAACAGCGCTGGGTATGTTGTCCGCGACCTCGACACAGTTCGCATCGCCCCCGTTGCTGTAGCTGCTCTTACGCCATTTCGCGGTGGCAAGGTCGAGGGCTGTCGTCATGATGTGTTGTCCTCCATGAGGTGCTGGATGAATGCCAGCGATTCCGGCGGTGCGAGGGCCAGGTCCCGCACGCGATCGTAGGACAGGCGCAGCTGAGCGACTTCGCCCAGTTCATCGACCAGATCTCCTGTCTTGCTGCCTTCCAGGTAGGCGACGCAGCGCCCGTCCGGAAGCCACAGCAGGGAGAGTGACCCGCCCATGAGATCGTGCACCCCGGCCGCGAACGGCAGGACCTGAACCACCATGTACGGCGATGACGTCGCTTGCACGAGCCGCTCGAGCTGTTGCTGCCACACGCACCGGTCGGCGGCCGGCCGCCGCAGGGCGGCCTCGTCAAGAATGACGCGCACACTCGGCGGGGGTTCCCGGTGTAGCAGTTCCTGCCTTCCCATTCGGGCAGCCACCTGGTCTTCCAATACGTCGCCGTTCCCTGCCGGTGGTGCGGAAGACAGCACGGCACGTGCGTAGTCCTCCGTCTGAAGCAGTCCGGGGATGGCCAGCATGTATTTGTGCATGATCGTGGCCTTGGCCTCGTACTGCATGAACTCCTTGTACTGGTCCATGAAGACTTCCTGCCGCGCCAGCCGCCACAGCCGGGTCAACAGACCACCGGTCTTGTAGACGCCGTCCAGCGCTTCCATGACGGGAAGCTGGGAAAGACGCTCTCCCGTCTCAAGACGGTGCAGGTACGTGCGGTCGTACGACGTGTCCTCGGACAGCTGAGCCAGCGACTTACCGGACTCTTCTCGCAGGCGCCGGAGCTCGAAGGCGAGCACCCATCGAGCAGAACAATCGTCTTCGGATGGATGTTCGCCCATCTCAACTCCCCTTTGTTGTCTTGCAGTCAGGCAACAGGCCCCCTCTGCCGAAGCGTAGTCCCGCTCCGCGAGCCTGTGACTACGAGCAGTGAGAACAGGTCGAAGGGAACGCCATGCACGACAACCCCACCCCGCCGGAGGCGATGACGTACCGCGAGGGTGCGTACGTGATCGATACGCGCAGCGGGCGGCTGGCACAGGTGATGGGAACGATGGGCCCGCGCGTGCAGGTGCGGCGGCCCGGTGGCGGGCGGGAATGGGAGGTTTCACCCCAGGCGTTGCGGCTGGCGACGCGGGAGGAGCGCGCGGCCGCTGAGGGGTGTGCGGAGTGCGTTTCGCTGCGGGCCTTGCAGCGGGCGGCGGTGGACGGTGGGGAGAAGTGCCGGGCCGTCGAGGCCACGGTCGCGGTGCGTCGGCATGTGCGGGAGGTGCACGCGTGATGGGTGTGGGGGCCCGGGCCGACTGCCCGCATCAGGCTGGGTGGACGCAGGGCGAGGAGGGCGTGTGGAGCTGCGCGAGGTGCGGTACGCGGCGGTTCACGGACTACGGGGCCTTGCGGCCGCCGGGGTTGCCGGAGGCGAAGACGCCGAGTCCCGCCGCGCGGCGGGTGGCGGATCGCAGGGCGGCGGGTTACATCGCGTTCCGTCTGCCGCGTGGCCTTCGGTGGGGGCGTACGGAGGCGGAGTGCCGGGCTTCGCCCGGGGCTGCTTCGCTGCGCTGCGCGGCTTGAGGCGGGCCGGCATGGCGGCCCGCCCCGTGGTACCGCGTTAGAAGACGACCACCGACCGCAGCACATCGCCCGTGTGCATGCGCTCGAACGCCTTCTCGACGTCGTCGAGCCCGATCGTCTCGGTGACGAACGCGCCCAGGTCCAGGCGGCCCTGCTGGTGGAGGTCGATCAGCATGGGGAAGTCCCGCGAGGGCAGGCAGTCGCCGTACCAGGAGGACTTCAGGGCGCCGCCCCGGCCGAAGACGTCCAGCAGCGGGAGCTCGAGCTTCATCTCCGGCGTCGGCACGCCGACCAGGACCACGGTGCCGGCCAGGTCGCGGGCGTAGAAGGCCTGCTCGTACGTCTCGGGGCGGCCGACCGCCTCGATGACGACGTCCGCGCCGAAGCCGCCGGTCAGCTCGCGGATCGCCTCGACGGGGTCGGTCGTCCGCGAGTTGACGGTGTGGGTGGCGCCCATGCCGCGTGCCATCTCGAGCTTGCGGTCGTCGACGTCGACCGCGATGATGCGGGCCGCGCCCGCCAGGCGGGAGCCGGCGATCGCCGCGTCGCCCACGCCGCCGCAGCCGATGACGGCGACGGAGTCGCCGCGCCCCACCCCGCCGGTGTTGATCGCGGCGCCGATGCCCGCCATGACGCCGCAGCCGAGCAGGCCGGCGACGGCCGGGGAGACGGCGGGGTCGACCTTGGTGCACTGGCCGGCGGCGACGAGCGTCTTCTCGGCGAAGGCGCCGATGCCCAGGGCGGGCGAGAGCTCGGTGCCGTCGGTGAGCGTCATCTTCTGCTTCGCGTTGTGGGTGGCGAAGCAGTACTGCGGGCGGCCCCGCAGACACGCGCGGCACTGGCCGCAGACGGCCCGCCAGTTGAGGATGACGAAGTCGCCGGGGGCGACCTCGGAGACTCCCTCGCCGACGGCCTCGACGACGCCCGCGGCCTCGTGGCCGAGGAGGAAGGGGAAGTCGTCGTTGATGCCGCCCTGCTTGTAGTGCAGGTCGGTGTGGCACACACCGCACGCCTGGATCTTCACCACGGCCTCGCCGGGGCCCGGGTCCGGTACGACGATCGTCTCCACCCGGACCGGCTCGTTCTTGCCCGGTGCGATGACTCCGCGAACTTCCTGCGCCATGGTCAGCGCCCCACCCTTCTCGTCGCTGTCTGTCCGACAAGGTCACGGTACGCCCAAGGATCTGTCTCCGCGCGTAGAGGGCCCTTGACCGGCACAGGTCAAGAGCTCTAGCTTCGCGCTGCACCGTTCTTGTTACCCAGGAGTCACTAAAGTGTCGCTCTCCCTCAAGTCCACCCGCGTGCGCCTCGCCGCGGCCACCGCCGCGCTGGCCGTCGGCGCCGGTCTCTACACCGCCGGCGCGGCCTCGGCCGAGCACTCGGTGCCCCGTACGGACAAGGAGATCCCGAACCTCACCCAGGTCCAGGACAAGATCAAGGCCTTCTACGGCGACACGGTCGACGCCTCCGGCCAGCACTACGCCTCGGCGGACAGCAACTACGCCAAGCAGGTCGCCGACATCGAGAAGAAGGCCAAGGGCCAGCTCGAGAAGGTCGTCAAGAACCGCGCCCACGCCAAGAAGGGCGCGAAGAAGCCCGCCATCGTCCTCGACCTGGACGACACCACGCTGCTGACCTACAACTACGAGCTGCAGGTGGGCTTCCACTTCACGCCCGAGTCGCAGGACGCGTACCTGAAGTCCACCGACATGGCGGCCGTCTTCGGCATGCCGAAGCTCGTCAACTGGGCCAAGTCCCAGGGCATCGAGGTCTTCTACGTCACCGGCCGCGGCGAGCACCAGCGCGAGTGGAGCGCCCGCAACCTCAAGAACGTCGGCTACAAGCCCGTCGCCGACACCAGCCACTTCTTCCTGAAGAACAAGCAGACCCCGCCCGCCTACCTCCCGTGCGGCGCGAAGTGCACCACCGTCGAGTACAAGGCGGGCACCCGCAAGTACATCGAGTCCAAGGGCTTCGACATCGTCGCCAACTTCGGCGACCAGTACAGCGACCTCAAGGGCGGCTACGCCGACCGCACGTACAAGATGCCCAACCCCATGTACTACCTGCCGTAAGGCCTCCGGCCCCGCGCACGGCCCGGACCTCAGGTGTGGGTCCGGGCCTCAGGTGTGGGTCCGGGCCTTGCGCAGCCGCTGGCAGCCCCGCAGCTCCCCGCCGTGGGAGTCGCAGACCTCGAACCACACGTTCTTCAGGCCGTGCCGGACGCCGTTCCGGCCGACGTCCTGCTCGCCGTCGGGGTTGTCGACCAGGACGGTGGTGTGACTGCCGCGCCCGTCCTCGTAGTGCATGATCAGCCGGCCGCCCCAGCCGTCGTCGTAGGCCTCGCGGTCGTCCCGGGACAGCGGCATCACGTACTCGATGCCGTACCACCCGTCCTTGGTGTCCCAGTAGCGGTATCCCACGCTCGCGATCGTCGCGCCCTTGGTGCTCCGCGCCTCGAACAGGCTGAACGGGCCTGCGGGACCCCGCACCTTCTCGGCGGCAGGAGTCCTGGCGGGCGGCCGCTCGTCGCCGCCGGAACGGGGCAGCACCACGCCGAACAGCCCGTAGCCCAGGGCCAGTACGGCCGCCACCACGGGCAGCCACGTCGCCCGGGGCCGCGCCCTCGCCACCAGAGCGCCGAACCGTCTCCGTTCCGCCGCCGGGGCGGTGGCCACCGGTGTACCGGCGTGAGGGTCGTCGCCGTCGGGGACGTCCCGCTCCCGTCCGGCGATCCGCTCCCTGGCCTCCAGCCACGCCCCGAGCCGCCGCTCGTCGCCGCATGCCACCACGAACGCCTCGAGGACCTCGGCGCGCGGCACCGCGCTCCGGGTGAGCGCGTCGGAGATGGTGCTGCGCGGCAGCACCCTGCCGTGGTCGGCCGCCCGCTGCTGGAGCCGGCGGTAGGTGAGCCCGGAACGATGGCGCAGCTCCCGCATCAGTCCCACCAGATCGGCCGCGTCCTGTGCCCGGGCCGGATCCGGTCCCCCCTGCTCGGTCATGGTGCACATGGTGGCAGCCACGCGCGGAGCCGCAACCCCGCACGACCCGCGGGGGGCCGGGGACCGTTCAGCGCCGCTTCGGCACCGGTACGCGCATCAGGTCGCGGGCCACGGTCAGCTCGCCGTCGAAGCCCGCCGCCCGGGCCTGGCGCTCGAAGAGCGAGGGGTCGTCGTAGCGCTGCGAGAAGTGGGTGAGCACCAGGTGGCGTACGCCCGCCTCGGCCGCGACCCGGCCGGCCTGACCGGCCGTCAGGTGGCCGTGCTCGGTGGCCAGGGCCTCGTCCTCGTCGGTGAAGGTCGACTCGATGACGAGCATGTCGCAGCCCTCGGCCAGTTCCCGGACGCCGACGCACAGCCGGGTGTCCATCACGAAGGCGAAGCGCTGCCCGCGCCGTACCTCGCTCACCTCGTCCAGCGTGACCCCGCCGACCTCGCCCTCGCGCTGCAGCCGGCCGACGTCCGGCCCGCTGATGCCGCGCTCGGCCAGCAGTTCCGGCAGTATCCGGCGCCCGTCGGGCTCGACGAGGCGGTAGCCGTAGGACTCCACGGGGTGGGAGAGCCGGCGGGCCTCGAGGCGGTACGACGGCGTGTCGGCGAGCACCGCGCCGGTGCCCGCCACCGGCTCCGGGACCAGCTTGACCGTCTCGCGGTAGGCCGTGGCGTACCGCAGCCGCTTGAAGAAGCGCTCGCCGCCGGCGGGGTAGTGCGCGGTGACCGGGTGCGGCACCCGGTCGAGGTTGACGCGCTGGATCACCCCGGCGAGGCCGAGCGAGTGGTCGCCGTGGAAGTGCGTGATGAGGATCCGGTTGAGGTCGTGGGCGGCCACGCCGGCGCGCAGCATCTGCCGCTGGGTTCCCTCACCGGGGTCGAACATCAGGCCTTCGCCGTCCCACAGCAGGACGTAGCCGTTGTGGTTGCGGTGCCGGGTGGGCACCTGGCTGGCGGTGCCGAGGATGACGAGTTCGCGGACGGACAAGGGTCTATCCCGGGGGCCAGTTGAAGCCACGGCCGCCGAGGACGTGGGCGTGCGCGTGGAAGACGGTCTGCCCGGCGCCGGCGCCGGTGTTGAAGACGATGCGGAAGCCCTTGTCGCCGTTCTCCTGCAGGGCGACCTCGCCGGCGTCGCGCAGTATGTCGGCGGCGATCTGCGGCTCGGCGGCGGCGAGGGAGGCGGCGTCGGGGTAGTGCACCTTGGGGATCACCAGGCAGTGCACGGGCGCCTGGGGATTGATGTCGCGGAACGCGAGGGTCGTCTCGGTCTCCTTGACGACCGTCGCGGGTACGTCACCCGAGACGATCTTGCAGAACAGGCAGTCGGCCTGCGGTTCTCCCGCCACCGGTGGGCTCCTCCCGGGTCATCGGCTCGTACGGTCGGGATGTTACCGGTCCGTCCGTACGAGCACGGTGACCCGCCCCGTCATTTGCCCTGCACCGGCGCCTTGTCGGTGCAGCTCGCCGAGGGTCCGGGTGCCGGGCCGTGCGGGGGCGAGGTGGGCTTGGGGCCGTCCGGCGGCTTCGGACCGTCAGGGGGCTTGCCCCCGCCCGTGTGGCCGCAGTCGCCGAGCACGCTCACCGAGAACTCCGTGCGTCCGTCGACCTTGGCGGTGAGCAGGCCGCGCAGGCAGGACTGGCCGGTGATGCCGGTGACCCTGCCGAAGACGATGATCTTCTTGCCGGTGTCCGTCCGGCCCTCGCAGTCGACGCCGACGACGGTCACGGGCTGGGTGGCGCCGCCGCCGTCCGGGCCGCCGTTCTCGGCCTTGCCGTGGCAGTTCAGCCAGGCCGTCTTCACGCCCTCGTGGTCGAGCGCGCCGGAGGCGAGCTTCTGTGTGGTGATGGCGACGGTCACCGCGTCGAGCCCGCCGACGGGCTCGCAGCCCGTGACGGTCATGACGGCGGCGCCGGTGAGCGCGGCGGCGCACGCCGCGTACCGCGCCCGGGACAGACGTATGCGCTTCGACGCGCCCATGGCGGGAGTCTCCCACCGGCCCGATCCGTGGGGAAGAACGCCTCCGGGCCATACCCGGAGAGCGGCATGCGGCGCGTAAAGGCTCGGGAGACCGGGGCGACTTCACGCCATCGGCACAACTTCGTGTGGAAACACAGGTTTTATCGTTTCCGCACCCGAGTTTCACTTTCTCCCCCTACTCTTCCCGCAGGGGAGTCACACGCGTACTGGGGAGTCGCGTGACGGGGGTTGGGGGATTCTGTTGCTCACATCCGTGATCGTCTGCGTGGTGGCGCTCGCGCTGTTCTGGATGGCGGCCTTCACGCTCTGGTGGCAGATGCACGCCTGGCGCACGCCCGAGACGCTCGCGGCGACGCGCTTCGAGCAGCCCAGCGGCGAGGGCGCCCTGTCCTTCTCGCTGCTGGTGCCCGCCCGGCACGAACAGGCCGTCCTGGAGCACACCGTCACGCGGTTGCTGGAGTCGACGCACGGCGGCTTCGAGGTGCTCGTCATCGTCGGGCACGACGACCCGGAGACCGCCGAGGTGGCCGCGAAGGTGGCGGCCACCGCGCCGGACCGGGTGCGGGTGATCGTGGACACCCACGAGAAGAAGAACAAGCCCAAGGCGCTCAACACCGCGCTCCCCCACTGCCGGGGCGAGGTCGTGGGGGTCTTCGACGCCGAGGACCAGGTGCACCCCGAGCTGCTGTCCCATGTCGACCACGCCTTCCGGGCGACCGGGGCGGACGTGGTGCAGGGCGGGGTACAGCTGATCAACTTCCACTCGAGCTGGTACAGCCTGCGCAACTGCCTCGAGTACTTCTTCTGGTTCCGCAGCCGCCTCCACCTCCACGCGGAGAAAGGTTTCATTCCGCTCGGCGGAAACACCGTCTTCGTCCGGACCGGCGTCCTGCGCGAGGCCGGCGGCTGGGATCCCGAGTGCCTGGCCGAGGACTGCGACCTCGGCGTGCGGCTGTCCAGCAAGGGCAAGCGCGTCGTCGTCGCCTACGACTCGGAGATGGTCACCCGCGAGGAGACCCCCGGCACCCTGATGAGCCTGCTCAAGCAGCGCACCCGCTGGAACCAGGGCTTCCTGCAGGTCTACCGCAAGCGCGACTGGCGCCAACTGCCCACCGTCGCCCAGCGGATGCTCGCCCGCTACACCCTGATGACGCCGTTCTTCCAGGCGTTCACCGGCATCATCATCCCGCTGAACGTCGCCGTCGCCCTCGTCCTCGACGTGCCCGCCGGCGTCGCCGTGGTGACGTTCCTGCCCGCCGTCACCATGCTCGTGACCTTCATGTTCGAGATCGTCGGACTGCACGACTTCGGCACGCAGTACGGGCTGCGCGTACGCCTGGTCCACTACCTCAAGCTCGTCCTCGGCGGCCCCTTCTACCAGCTCCTCCTGGCCGGCGCCGCGGTCCGCGCGGTCTGGCGGGAGCAGCGGGGCCGGGGCGACTGGGAGCTGACCCGCCACGTCGGTGCGCATCTCACCCGAGAGGACGTCGCGTCGTGACCACCGTCCTCCCCGGAGCGACGGCCGCACCCGTCGCGCGCCCGGCCGCACCCGCCGCCGCGAGACCCGTCGCGCGGCTGCGCCGCTCCCGTCCGGACCTGCTGGTGTGCGGGGGCCTGCTGGCGGCGATCCTGCTGGTGCAGGGCTGGAACATCACCGGTTTCCCGGCGCTCGGCGACGACGAGGGGACGTACCTCGCGCAGGCGTGGGCCGTGCAGCGGGGCGAGGGGCTGGCCCACTACACGTACTGGTACGACCATCCGCCGCTGGGCTGGCTGCAACTGGCCCTGGTCACCTGGATCCCGGCGGCCTTCTCCCCCGACGTGATGTCGGTGGCGCCGATGCGCTGCGCGATGCTGCTGGTGTCGGCGGTGAGCGCGGTGCTGGTGTACGTACTGGGGCGCCGGCTGGGGCTGCCGCGCTGGGCGGCGGGGCTGGGCATGGCGCTGTTCGGGCTGTCCCCGCTGGCGGTGGTCCTGCAGCGGGAGATCTTCCTCGACAACATCGCGGTGATGTGGGTCCTGCTGGCCTTCTGCCTGGCCGCCTCCCCCCGCCGCCATCTGTGGCACCACTTCGGGGCGGGCCTGGCGGCGGCGGTGGCCGTGCTGTCGAAGGAGACGATGCTGGTCGTCCTGCCCGCGCTGCTGCTGACCATGTGGCGGCACACCCACCGCGACACCCGCAAGTTCGCGGTGACGGGCGCGGTGACCGCCTGCCTGCTGGTCGGGCTGGCCTATCCGCTCTTCGCGCTGCTCAACCACGAACTGTTCCCCGGCCCCGGGCACGTGTCGCTGCTCGACGGCATCGGGTACCAGATGAGCCGCCCGGGTTCCGGCTTCGTGCTCGACCCCGGCTCGGGCTCGCACGCCGTGCTGCGCTCCTGGCTGTACTACGACCGCGTCCTGCCGCTGTGCGGGCTGGCCGCGGCCGTCGTGCTGGTCGCCGCCGCCCGCTGGTCGCGCACCGGGCGGGCGCTCGCCGGGCCCGCCGCGGCGGCCGTGATCCTCGCGCTGGTGGCGCTGCGCCCCTCGGGCTATCTGCCGGCCATGTACGTCATCCAGGTGCTGCCCTTCCTCGCGCTGGCCCTGGCCGGGGTGGCCGCCTCGGCCGCCGGCGCCCTGCTGCGCACCGGCGCCGGACGGGGCAGGCGGCAGCGGGTGGCGGGCCGTTCGACCGTCGCCGTGCTGGCCGTGACGGCGGCCGTGCTGGTCGTACCGCGGTGGTACGACGGCGACCGCTCGGCGCTGACCACCGACGCCAACGCCTCCTACCGCTCGGCCGTCGCCTGGCTCGGCGACCGGGAGCACGTCGCCGACCCCTCCCGCACGCGCGTCCTCGCCGACGACGCCGTCTGGCTGGACCTGGTGCACGCCGGCTACCGGCCCGGGACGGGGGCCATCTGGTTCTACAAGGCCGACCTCGACCCGGCGGTCGCCGAGACGCTGCCGCGCGGATGGCGCGACGTGGACTACGTGCTCGCCTCGCCGACCGTGCGACGGGACGCGGCGACGCTGCCGCTGGTACGGGCCGCGCTGGCGAACTCCGAGCCGGTGGCCGCCTTCGGCGAGGGCGAGGACCGGATCGAGGTCCGGCGGATCACGGGCGCGGAGGGCCGGTGATGGGGGCCGGGGCCACGGGGGCCAGGGCCACCAGGGCCGAGGCCGAAGCCGGAGGGGCCGAAGCCGAAGCGGCCGAAGCCGGAGAGGCGGAGAGCGCGGAGGGCTTACGTCCGGCGGTGGCCGCGCGCCGCCGCCCGGCACCCCTCGCCTCCCTGGGCACCGCGTCCCCTCTCGCCCGCATGCTCGTCTTCGGGCTCATCGGCCTCACCGGCTTCCTGCCGAACCTCCTCGGGCTCACGCTCCTGACCGCCGCAGGGCTGCACTACCTCCCGGCGGAGATCGCCGCCAACCAGGCGGGCGTCCTATGGAACTTCCTGCTCACCGAGGCCGTGCTCTTCCGCGACCGCCGCGCGCACCGGAGCCGGGCGGACCGGCTGGCCCGCGTCGCCGTGCTGGCCAACGCCGACCTCCTGCTGCGCATCCCCCTGATCGCGCTGCTGGTCGGCGGCCTCGGCCTGGGCGTGCTGCCGGCGACGGCGCTGGCGCTGCTGACCACCTTCGTACTGCGCTACGCCGCTACGGAGGCGCTGGTGTACCTGCCGCGCCCCCGCAGGAGCCGCGGCGGCGGAAGGCACCGCCATGACGGACACGACCGTGACAGACCCCGCCGTGACGGAAGGGACAAGTGATGGCATGGCATTGATCGTGACCGCCCGCAGACGCACCCGCCTCGGCAGGCGCGGAAGACGCACGCGTGCCGCGGCCGCCCTCCTGCTCGCCTCGAGCGCGTCCTTCGGCCTGCTGCTGGCGGCGCCCGGCCCGGCCGAGGCGGGCTCCAACCTCGTGGTCAATCCCGGCTTCGAGGCCGTGCGCGGCACGGGCACCCTGCCGACCTGCTGGGAGAAGTCCGGCTGGGGCGACAACGACGCCACCGTCACCACCACGGACCAGTCGCACAGCGGCGGCAAGGCGCTGTCCGTCACCCTCACGCGCCGGGTCAGCGGCGACCGCAAGGCGCTGATGGTCGAGGACGCCTCCTGCGCGCCCCAGGTGACCTCGGCACACCAGTACGACCTGTCGCTCTGGTACAAGAGCACCACCCCGGACGCGTCCATCACCGTCTTCCGCCATGACGTGAAGGCCGGCTGGCAGTACTGGACCGACCTCAAGACCCTCCCCGTCAGCGCGGAGTACACCCGGGCGAGCGTCCGTACCCCCGTGGTCCCGCCCGGCACCGACCAGATCACCTGGGGCGTGTCCGTCCACGGCACGGGAACGGTCGTCAGCGACGACTACGACATGCAGGACGCCACGCTCCCGGCCGAGGGCCCGGTCTGCACCGCGGGCGAGGCGTGCACCAAGGGCAGCTGGGCGGTCATGCCGTTCAGGAACCCGGTTCGCAGCATGCACTCGGTCGTCCTGCACAACGGCAAGGTGCTGCTCGTCGCCGGCTCCGGCAACGACCCCGACCTGTTCAAGGCCGGCACCTTCACCTCCGCCGTCCACGACCCGAAGACCGGCGCCATGAAGACGATCCCCACCCCGGTGGACATGTTCTGCGCCGGGCACGTCCAGCTCTCGGACGGCCGGATCCTCATCATGAGCGGCAACAAGGCCTACCCCGCCGCCGACGGCAGCCACGGCTACGAGGGCTTCAAGGACAGCTACATCTTCGACCCGGCGAGCGAGAAGTACGTCAGGACGAACGACATGAACGAGGGCCACTGGTACCCCTCGGCCACCATCCTCGGCAACGGCGACGTCATCAGCTTCGGCGGCCTGAAGGAGGACTCGACGGGCAGCGTCACCGCCGAGAAGTTCTCCCAGGCGCAGCAGAAGTGGCTGCCGCGCACCGAGGTCAACCAGACCTGGTCGTACTGGGGCCTGTACCCGTCGATGATCCTGATGCAGGACGGGCGGCTCTTCTACTCCGGCAGCCACGTCTTCGGCGACGGCACCCCCGGAACGGGGGCGTCCGTCTACGACTACGCCGCCAACAGGATCACCGACGTGCCGGGCCTGCAGGACAAGGACCACCGCGACCAGTCGATGAGCGTGCTGCTGCCGCCCGCCCAGGACCAGCGCGTCCTGACCATGGGCGGCGGCAACGTCAACAGCAACCCCGAGGCGAGCCGCCTGACCGACCTCATCGACCTCAAGCGGCCCAGCCCCGCCTACACCCCCGGCCCGCTGCTCCCGCAGGGCACGGTCGACCAGGGCCGGGGCCCCCAGCCGCAGACGGGCGGCCAGGGCAAGATGTACGTCTCGGCGGTGCTGATGCCCGACGGCAAGGTGCTGGAGACGGGCGGCGGCCTGCACGACCGGGCGGACCCGGTGTACGAGGCGTCGATGTTCAACCCGGCGACCGACACCTTCCAGCCCGGCCTCGCCACGGACCCCGTCCCGCGCACGTACCACTCCTCGGCCTTCCTGCTGCCGGACGGCCGGGTGATGGCGGTCGGCGACAACCCCGGCAACGGCACCTTCAACGACCAGGTCTCGATCTACACCCCGCCCTACCTCTACAAGGGCGCCCGCCCCCAGATCACGTCGGTGGCGAGCGACAGATGGCAGTACGCGAGCACGCAACGCGTCACCGTCGACCGGCCCGTCGTCAAGGCCGAGCTGATCCGCCCGGCGGCCGTCACCCACTCCTCCGACCCCAACCAGCGCTTCGTCGACCTGCCGATGACCGTCGGCTCCGACGGCACCACCATCGACCTCAACGTCACCAGCAACCCCAACCTGGCGCCGCCCGGCTGGTACATGCTCTTCGCCGTCGACGCCGACGGCGTCCCCTCGGTCGCCTCCTGGGTCCACCTGGGCGGCGCGGAGGCCTTGGCGGCGCCGGTGGTGCACGGCTTCGCGGGAGCGATGAGCCACGAGGCCAAGGGCCCGGAGAAGCAACGCTCCTCCCACCCGGTCCCCGTCGAGATCGCCGGCTGCGACCGCCACTACGGCGCCGCGAACGTCTGCGTCCCGACGGCCTTCCCGAAGTCGGTCGCCCCCACGACGGCGGCCCGCTGCGCGTGGCTGACGTCCCATGACTACCGGAACCTGCGCCTCAACGGCCGGAACGACCCGTTGCGCCTCGACCCGGACAGGAACGGCCGCGCCTGCGGCTGAGGCGGTGCCGGACGAGACGTAGGGTTCCGCCCGTGAGCACTTCGAAACCCCGTGCGATGGCGGCGTCCCGTTCGTGGTCGCCGCCGACCCGGATAGAGCGAGACCTCCACGACGCGGCGAAGGCCGGCGACCGTGGACGCTACCTGCGTGTCCTCGCCCAAGCGGACCTGTTCCTGTACGTCCCCAAGGACCACAAGGACGCGTCGGGCGGAAAACCGCCGTGGATTCCCTACGCGGACGGCCGGGGCAACTGGTGCGTCGTGGTCCGCACAGCGGGCGAACGGTTGCCGCGCCGGGCCCAGTTCACCGTCGTCCGCACGTCACTCAACGAGCTCGCCCACGACTGGCCCGGCCGCCGCTTCTCCCTGCACGTCAACCCCGGCACACCCGCGGCCATGCTCCTGACCTCGGGCCCCTGGGACGTCCGCCGCTGGAAGCGCACGGCGAAGCGGCACCTGCTGGGCGACCGCCCCGTCTCCCTCCTCACCAAGGACACCGGCCACCGCACCGGCCCCGTCGCCCACGCGCTCGCCTGCGGAGCCCACCTGTCCGTACGCAACGGCGTGCTGTGGAACGACCTCGGCGACGCCTACGACGACTACGAACGCGACGCCGAGATCCTCCGCGACGGATGGGCCACCACGACCGCGCATGCCTGGCAGGAGCAGATGGACGCCCTGCTGGAGGGCCGCAACAGCCCGGCCGAACCCGAATTCGCCCTCAGCGTCCGCCGCGAACTCTCCCGCGCCACGGACACCCCCCTCGACGCCGACACCTGGCGCCGCGCCTGCTCCCAGGTCCTCGACGACCTGGACGAACGGGCCATCGACGAGGCGGTGATCCAGCCCCTCATAGGCCGCATCCTCCGATACGAGGCACGCTTCCGGGCCGACGGCCTCCTCGAACCGGATGGCTACGTGCGCAGCGCGCTCGCCTACGACTACGGCCGCGCCGTCAGCTTCGCCCGCTGGGGCCTCGGGGCCCGGCTCTGCTCCGAGGCCACGGCAGAGGAGGCGATCCGCCGCGCGGGCGCCCTCGCCCGCGAACACCACACCTCGTGGGCCGACTTCTCGGCCGGCTACGCGCTCGGGCGCGTCATGCGCTTCGACACCGAGGAATTCGGCTCGTGGTACACGAGCGTCCTCGAACCGCACCGCCTGCTGATGTCCGAGGACGACAGCCCCTGGCTCACGCTGCCGTGGCGGCAGTGAAGTAGACCTGACGGGCGCGGCGGGCCGCCGCGGCGGCCCAGAACGCCACGTTCCGGGCCGCCGAACGGTCCGCCGCGCGACGGGCGGCGGGGCTCGGCGTGATCACCGAGGGCAGGCCGGGCGGGCGCAGCGACCCGTAGTCGGTGAACCGCTGGGTTCCGGAGCGCGCGGGGGTCACCACTCACCGTCCGTGTCCGCGTCCGCGGGTACGCGGTGGACGTCGCGTACGTGCCGCCGCACGGCATCGGTCGCGTCCACGGCCCGCCGCCGACACCCCTCGTCCACAGCCCGCCGCTGCGCGGCGCCCAGCGCGGCGCACTCCCTGCACGCGGGCTTGCCCACCGGGCACATCAGCTCGAACCAGAGGGACTTGCCCTCGCGGTGGCACGTGGAATTCCCCCAGTCGTCGGCACACTCCCGCACGAGCCACAACCCCCGCCCGTCCTCACGGTCCGCCCCACCGCGCCTCTCCGAGGGAAGCACCGGACTCGTGTCCCACACGGTGACCCGGACCCGCTCGCCCTGCCGACCGCGCAGGCGGAGGGAACAGGGGCCCTTGGTGTGCACGTACGCGTTGGTGACGAGTTCGGAGGCCAACAAGGTGGCAGTCTCGGCGATTTCGCCCATGCCGTGGCTGTCCAGCACGGCTCGGAGGGCGAGCCGGGCCACGCCGGGTGAACGTGGATCGTGCGGGAGTTCGAGGGTGTACGTCCAGGGCTGTGACGGCGATACGGTGGCCATGGAAGTCTCCTGGCGGATTACCGGTGGGTTGGATGGCTCAAACCGTAGCCCGAGCCGTATAAGTTCTACGCCGTGATCTCCAAATTCCTCACTTGAGCACCCGCATGGGCGACTGACGCGAACTGTGTACGAACGAGGAGCGACTGCGGATGCCTGTCAGGAACAACTCAACAGCCCGCCAGCTCCGGCTCGGTGTTGAACTTCGCAAGCTCAGGGAGCGCGCCGGAGTATCGTCGACTGAAGCCGGTCGACTTCTCGGCACAAGCCAAGCCCAGATCAGCAACATCGAGGCGGGGCGCGTTGGCGTCAGCGCTGAACGCGTGCGCGCGATGGCTCGCAACTACAGCTGCACTCACATGGAACTCGTGGACGCGCTGGCAAGCATGGCAGTGGAGCGCAGCCGCGGCTGGTGGTGGGAGTATCAGGGAACGCTTCCCGCCGGTCTTCTCGACCTGGCCGAGGCCGAGCGCCATGCCACGTGCCTGCGCGTTGCACAGGCCATCACGATTCCGGGCCTCCTGCAGACTCCCGAGCATGCACGCGCGATCTTCCGCGAGTTCGTGCCGACGCTGATGCCACACGAAGTGGAGTACCGCGTCTCCCACCGGATCAAGCGGCAAGAAATCCTGTTCCGCAGCGATCCGCCGCCCTACACCGCGATCATCCACGAGGCCGCATTAAGAATGCAGTTCGGCGGAGCCGAGACGGCCAGAGCGCAGCTCTCCCACGTCATCGACATGAGCGAGCGGGACCATGTGACCGTCGTGGTGATCCCGTTCGACGGCACGTCATTCCCCATCTCGGGCCACGGCGTGGACTACTTCCACGGGCCAGTCCCGCAGCTCGACACAGTGGCTCTCGACATCACGCATGGCTGCGCGCTTGTCGACACTCAAACCCATCTCGAGAGGTATCACCTGACGTTGGACCGGATGGAAAAGGTCGCCCTTCCGCCAGGCCCATCACGCGAACTCATCCACAGCATCGCCCGGGCGACCTGAGAGGACCGAACGTGACAACGCTCATCTGGCAGAAGTCTTCGTACAGCGAAGCCGCATCCTCCTGCATCTATCTAGCGGCAAGCCCGACGTGGCAGAAGTCGTCCTTCAGCGGCGAAGGAGACGCGTGCCTCTACCTCGCCAACGCGCCAGCGGAAGCCATCCACCTCCGCGAGAGCGACGCTCCCGACGTGATCGTCACGACCACCCCGGCCAGACTCCGCCCCCTCATATCCGCCATAAAGGCCGGCACTCTGACACAGGCACCAGCCCAAACGACCCCCTGACCGGACGGTCTACCGGCAAAACGCATCCGCACTGCCGAGGATCTGCGCCGTCTGCGTCGAGGTGGTGCCGAGCTCCTGCATGGTCTTCTTGGCCTGCTCACCGAACGCCTTGGCGGACGTACTGCGGGCGACGCAAATGGCGTTGCCGTAGGTGATGAGCGAGTCGTCGCTGATGTGGTCGAGATCCGGGTAGTTCTTCCGGACGGACCGGACGTAGAGCTTCGCCATGCCCCCGTCGAGCGTGCGCACCTTCGCCGGGCTGGAAGACGGGCTCGCGGGAGCCGCGGAACTCGCGGAAGGAGCGGCAGCGGAAGGGCTGTCGTCGGACGAGTCGCACGCCGAAGTGCCCAGAACGGCGGCAGCCGCAACGCAGAGGGCGAACCGGGAAGAGCGCTTGTACATGAATCTCCTGGTAGATGAACGTCAGGGAACATTCTCACCTATGCCCGCTACGCCCCGTGACGCGGGGCAAGGCAGGGCGCATAGGACGAGGCACACGCCCCCGGGTCACTGCAAGCTCTGGCCTTCACGTCACACCGGGAGGGGAGACGGCGGTCGGAATTCGAAGGGGTTCGGGATAATGAGTGCCGCCTGCGGCGTCAATCCCTATCAGAGGTAATCGAAAACCCCCGAAGAAGGTGCAATGCCCGACCTCAAGAGCGGCTCAAAAAAGCAGGACGCGCTTATTCTCGTGTTCACCGTCCTGCCCGCCGGCGCGGCGGTGGTCGCCACCTGGATAGCCAAGGACGCCCAGGGCGTTACCAAGATCGCCCTGATTGCCCTTATCGCCATTCTCGCGACGGCACCCCCGCTCTGGGCGTTCTGGCAGCACAAGAAGTCGCGTATCGAGGAGCGAACCCGCCGGGAGGCGCTCCTGGCGCCGATCATCGATTACATCGGCGAAAGCATCACCAAACCGTCCGAAGCCCCCGCCAAGGCGGCGCAGATTCATGAACGTCTGGCTCCGCTGCTGGCGGAGAGCCTGGGCGACGGGGTGCGGTGCGCGTTCTACTCGTACGACGCGAAGAACGAGCGTTTTCTCAAGGAAGTGGCCTCCGGCGGGCCGAACGGCACGCCTGACGAGATCGGGATCCGCTCCGAGAAATTCTCTCGCCTGAGGCATGTGATGGAACAGAAAGTCCCGGTGTACACGAAGGACATCCTGGACCCTGATGCACAACTGAACTTCACCCTGGGTGGCGGTTATCGATCAATTCTTGCTCATGGGGCCTGGGCGGGGGAGGAAGTCCAGGGGGTCCTGATTGTCGACGCCCCGAATCCGGGGGATCTCACGAGGGCCAAAGTGCCGGAAACGTACGTATGGGTTTTCGCATCTTTGTTCGGCGCCTCAAACGCGCTCAGAATTGCTCCGACCGGGTGACGGAGCCTCGAGCAGAGGGTAAAACAGTAAAGATGCTCGGAACCGAGCGGGAACCCGCTCGCGGCTCGCACGAGTCGATGCGCATCTAGAGACAGTTGGGGGAACCGTCATGCCTGAGCGTGAATCGGCGATCATTACATCAGGACATCGCTGGATGGCCGGCCAGGAATCCACCGATGCCTACATCACCAAGGTGCTCCAGTTGGCCGCAACGACTCCTGGCCAGGAGCTGTTCCGCTGGATAAGGTCCAGGATCGCCCTGGTCCTGCAGGCTCACCACAGGGGGTCGTGAGCCGAGGCGCGGCAAGCCGTTCCGGGTACCGGGGAGCGTGGGATCAACGCGCCCCGGTCACCGCCATGCCCGGCGGCCCGCCGAACCGTCACAGCACCTTGAACAGGTAGACGTCGGAATGCCCGCCGGGCACGCCCGGCACGCGCCCGACTTCCGCGTAGCCGTGGCGCTGATAGAAGCCCGGCGCCTGGAAGGTGAAGGATGAGACCGTGACGCGGTCGCAGCCGCGTCGTACGGCCTCGGCCTCAGCCTCGCGCAACAGCTTCGAACCCCAGCCGTCCGCGCGGGAGGCCTCCCGTACCCACAGCAGCTCGATCCCGCACAGTCCGCCCCAGGTCCAGGCGGTGAGGCCGCCGATCAGCTCGCCGTCCTCGTCCGTGACCCTCACCGAGAACTCTCCGCGAGGGGCGGTGCCGGTGGCGACGTCGTTGAAGGCGACGAGTTCGTTCTCGAGCCGCTTGGTGAGCTCGGCGTCTTTTCCACTGACGGTCAGCACGCGCTTGTCCACAGCAGTCATGAACCGCAGTATGCGCACACGCCGAGCGGCGCTCGCCATTCAATAACCGGGGGCGTCCCGTACGGCCGCTCCCCATTCCCACATGCTGTGCACCACCGGCTCCAGTGCCCGGCCCCGCGTGGTCAGGACGTAGCGGACCCGCGGGGGCCAGCCGGGGATGCGGTGGCGCTCGATGACGCCCGCGCTGGTCAACTGGGCCAGCCGGTCGGAGAGGACCTTGTCCGAAAGGACGGGCAGGGCGGCGGACAGCTCGGTGTACGTGGCCTGATCGCGGCGAAGGAATTCGCGGAGGATCAGCGGCGTCCAGCGGCCCCCCAGCGCGGCGAGGGTGATGTCGACGGGGCAGAGAGGTTCGCTGCCCGGCGGAACGAGAGCGCTGTCCGGGCAATCCGCCAGCGGACCGTCCTGGCCACCCGGCCCGATGCCCGGGGGCCGTGCGTGTCCAACTGTTTGGTGAGCCACGAAAGCCCCTCCTAACGTCTCGTCGCGAACCGTCCGCCCGCCCGCTTCCCTCCAGGGAGACCCATGCGCATCCACCACCTCAACTGCGGTTCTCTCCGGAAGATTCCACAGCTCGGGGGAGAGCACCCGGCCCGCGCCGCGAACGGCGAACCGGCCGTCCGCGAACTGGCCGTCGTCTGCCATTGCCTGCTCATCGAGACGGACTCGGACGGGCTGGTCCTGGTCGACGCCGGCCTCGGCGCCGCATCACCGGCACAGCCTCGGCCACTTCATGCCGGCCCACCGGGCCCACGGCCCGCTGCTGACGCCCGCACTCGTGGACGGGCGTACGGAGTGGTTCGGCTTCCCGGGCGTGGCGCGCCCGCAGGGTCTGGCATGCGAGCTGCTGCTTGTGCCGCTGCCCGGTCACTCGGCGGGACACGCGGGTGTCGCCGTGCGCGACGACGACGGAAGGTGGCTGCTGCACACGGGCGACGCGTACCTGTACCACGGCGAGATCGAGCACACCCCCGCTCTCTGCCACCCCGTTCTCGAGCCGGTCCAGCAGGGAGCGCAGACCGACGTCGCGGCTCGCGTCGCCGCCCGCGACCGACTGCGCGACCTGCGCCGCGACCACGCGGAAGAGGTCACCGTCTTCAGCGCCCACGACCCGTGGGAGCTGGCCCGACTCGCCGCCCGCGCGGGCGGGTCGTCCTCGCGCGGCGCGCGTGGCGCGCGCCACGGAAATATGCGTTGATCGCGGCGACATAAGACGGCAAGATCGCTTACGGCCTGGTACGGACCAGTGCGCCACCGTCCCGCGTATCGAGGTGCCCGTGATCCAGTACGTCCTCCCGGCCATTCCCGGGCTCATGACGGTCGGGGCGCTCGCCGCCGCGGCCCGCGTGATCGTACGGCGCCGGCGTCTCAACGAGGCGTGGTACCGGGGCGTGACCGTCGAAGGGCGCTGCCTGCGGACGTTCGTGACCACGGCGACATGGCGACGCGGCATGCACGAGAGCACGAACAGCACGATCAGCCACGCGTACGAGTTCACGACCCCGGACGGCCGGACGCTGCGCTTCGAGGAGGACGGGCCGTCGACGGTCTTCGAGGGCGACATCGTCCTCGTGCGCTACCCGCAGGGCCGGCCGGACCTGGCGACGGCCCTGCCGCCGGGCGACCGCGCGACCAAGGCCAAGTTCCGCATGACGCTGGGCTTTCTGACCTTCGGCACGCTGCTGTGCGTGGCGGTGACGTGCGTATTCGCCTTCACCACGAGCCTCATGACGGACATGTTCGAGAAGACCCGGGACATGAAGCCGCCGGCGTCCCCCACGTCCCCCGAGTCTCCGGCGGCGCACCCAGAACCCCCGCGCTACCCTCGCTCCCCCGCTCCCCACCGGCCCGCCCGACGACTTCCCCACCGGCCCGCCCGACGGCTTCCCGAGCGACTTCCCCACCGGCTTCCCAAGCCGCCGGGGGACCGACCCGCTAGAGGGTCCCGGCGGCGGCTGTGGCCGTGGCCGTGTTCAGTAGCCGATCGTGAAGCGGCGCTGGACGAAGCGGGGCAGCTCCACCTCGTCGATCAGGGCGACGGCGGCGTCCTCCGCGGAGATGCGGCTGAGTCCGTCGGCATCCCGGACCACCTGGTCGGTGCCGATCCGGAACCGACCGGTGCGCTCGCCGGGGGCGATGGCCTCGGCCGGACTGAAGTAGGTCCAGAGCCGGTTGGACGTGCGCAGAACGTTCAGGCCGTCCCGGGCTCCGCGTGCCGCGGCCGCGTACTCGCGGGGCAGTCCGAGCTGGTCGAGGGTCTCGTGTATCCGGTCGACGTCGTCGGCGAGCGCCACTCCGGGCTCGGTCTCCAGGCTGCCGGCTCCGCCGATCACGATCAGCCGGGTCCTGGGGTGGCTCTCCAGGGCCTTGAGCAGCGCCCGGGCGGCGGTGGAGTGGACCGTGGGGTCGGCGATGGAGCGCCGCACGGTGTCCGCGAGGTCCTTGGCCGCGTTGCCCGGCTGGAACCCGCTGATCAGCACGTCCAGGCCGGGCAGGACGGCGGCGATGCTCGCGGGGTCGAGGACGTCCACGCCGGCCCAGGTGACGTTCGCGCGGCGCTCGTCGATCTGCGAGGCGTCGCGGCTGAGTGCCGTGACGTGGTGCCCGCGGCCGAGTGCCTCGGTGACGACCCGGCTGCCGATGGTGCCGGTGGCGCCGATCACTCCGATGTGCATGGTTCTCCCCTTGTTCATGCCGGTTGTTCATGCGCGTAGTTCAGGCCCGGACATGCCGACTATCGCCGTACGTCTGGACGCCGTGCGAAAACTATACGGCGTGAAGTTTCTGCACGGCAATCACTTCCGTGGCGCTGTAGAGTGCCCGCATGGCAGGTACCGGGACCAGAGGGCGGCGCGAGCGGCTGCGGGCCGAGACGACGGCCGAAATCAAGAGCGTGGCGCTGGAGTTGATGGCTTCGGGCGGCCCCGGCGCGATCACGCTGCGCGCCATCGCGCGCGAGATGGGCATGACCGCCAACGCCATCTACGGCTACTTCGCCACCCGCGACGACCTGGTCACCACGCTCATCAACGACGTGTACACCTCGCTCGCCAACGCCGTCGACGCCGCCTGGGACGCCGCCCCCGCCAAGGACCCGGCCGACCGGATCCGGGCATGGGCGCATGCCTTCCGTGGCTGGGCGCTGGCCAACCCCGAAGGCTTCCGCCTCATCTACGGCGACCCCGTACCCGGCTACATCGCCCCCGAGGACGGCGCCGCCCCGGACGCCGCGCAGCGGGTCTGCACCGGCCTCACCGCCCTCGCGGCCGCCGCCTGGCCGCACGCCGAACACCTCTACGCGGACAGCGACTTCCAGTGGTCCGACTTCGACGCCGGTCTCCTCGGCAAGGTCCGCCCGGCCTTTCCCGACCTCCCCCCGGCCGCCGTGGCACTCGCCCTGCGCATCTGGGGCCACTTGCACGGCCTGGTGTCACTGGAGATCTACGGCCATCTGGGCACCCAGACCATGAGCCCGGACAAGCTCTTCCATGAAGAACTGACCCAACTCGTCCGGTCGTTGGGCATCGCACCGAAGGCCTGACGGCGTAGCGGTCGGTCACGCACCCGCCCTCACTCCTCCTCCCGCGCCTCCATGATCACCAGCGTGCCCTGGCTGCCGGCGCGGACGGCATGCCGGGCGCCGGCCGTCACCACGTACATCTCGCCCGGCCCCACCGTCGCATCGACGCCTTCGACCGTCAGCTCCAGCCTGCCGTCGAGCACCAGCAGCACCTCGGTGGTGCCGTGGACCTCCTCCTCGAGCGGCAGTGCGTCCATGCGCAGCACCTTCACGCAGGCCGCGCCCACCTCACCCAGCACACGGGATCTCCACGCCTCCGGCAGCTCGGCCGCGGTCCCGAACAGGCTGACCACACCCACGAGATGACTCCCCTCCACATCGCGATCAATTGATGTCAGGAAGCTATCCGGCCTGGGACAACAGGTGGTCGACCGTTAAGCAAAACCTCTCATCGCGCGTCCCGTTCCGTTCGCCTTCTGTCCGGCGGGTCCGGATACGCACCGTGGCGCTCTCGCCGAAGTCCTGGGAGTGTTGCCGCCATGACGACGAAGCTGTACGTGGGCAACTTGGGCTGGAACACGACGGACGACGCGCTTCGGCAGGCTTTCGCGGCGTACGGCCAGGTCGTCGACACCATCGTCATGCGCGACCGCGACACGGGCCGCTCCAGGGGATTCGGCTTCGTCACCATGGGCTCCCCCGGCGAGGCCGACGCGGCGATCAACGGACTCCACGAGCAGGAACTCGAGGGGCGCCGCATCAAGGTCAACGTGGCCAACGCCAAGCCCCGCGGCGGAGGCCGCGGCTACTAGGCGGCCAACGCCTCCGGCCGCCTCCGGTCGCCGCGCCGGCGCCGACGCGGCCGCCGGCTCACGGACGGACGAGGGCCTGCTCCAGCAGGCCGTGAAGGACGCGCTGCTCCTGCGGGCTGAGGCCGGACAGCGGGGATTCCACGGCGAGGAGCTCGAGGAGGCGTGCGCGCAGAGCGGTGCCCTCGGCGGTGAGGACGAGGTGCTTGGCGCGGCGGTCGGTGGGGTGCGGGTGCCGCTCGACCAGGCTCTGCTTCTCCAGCTTGTCGACGACGAAGGTGGTGTTGGAGGGCTCGCAGCTCATGCGCTCGGCGAGCTCCCGCATGGTCATCGGCCCGCTCATCTCCCGCAGCGCGGTCGCCTGGGACGCGGTGAGGCCGAGGGTGGCGGCGCGCTCCCGTACGTGCTCGGCGATCCGCTGGGCCAGTCCGTTCACCAGACCGCACAGCTGTCGCTCGGCGATGGCCTGCGTCTCCGGGGACGTCGTCATACCACCACCCTACCAAGTCCATCAAAGCCAAACATTTACAGCTTGAATGATTCGAGCTTGATGCTTATGGTGGGCGTCGCCGCCGCGGGGAAACGTGGCGACGACCCGACGACGACCCACAGGGGAGCACCCATGTCCGACTTGACGACGGCTCAGGACGAACGACTGCGCCGGCCGGCAGCCATCCGCTCGATCCAGCTGGGCGACACGAAGGTGTCGTACGTGCCGGACGGCGACGTGCGGCTCCGGCCGCTGGCACTGCTCCAGGACTCCACCGACGAGGTGTGGGCCGCGCACCCGGAGTACCTGGACGCCGAGGGCCACCTCGTGGGAAGCGTCGGCGCGCTGCTGGTGGAGCACGGCGGCCGCGCCCTGCTGATCGACGCGGGCTTCGGCCCGCAGAGGCTCGAGGCCCCGGACGGCCCGCTCGGCGCGATCCACGGAGGCGCGCTCCCGCACAGCCTGGCCGAGCTCGGTCGCCGCCCCGAGGACATCGAAGCCGTGGCCTTCACCCACCTCCACGCCGACCACCTCGGCTGGGCCTGCCACCCCGCCCCCGGCGGTGACCGGCCCCTGCTCGCCCACTCCGACTACCTGATCTCCGAGCAGGAGTGGGACCGGCGCGACCTCCTGGAGGCCCAGGGCATGACCGAGCAGGTCGCGGCCCTCGCACCGCGCGTCCGTACGGTCACGGACGGGCAGGAGATCTTCCCCGGCGTTCGCGTACGGATCACCCCCGGCCACACCGTCGGGCACGCCGAGTACGTCATCACCGGGGGCGGACGCCGTCTGATCGCCTTCGGCGACGCCATGCACTCGCCGATCCAGGCCGACCACCCCGACTGGTCCGCGGGCTTCGACCACGACCCCACCCGCACCGCCGACCACCGCCGCCGCCTCGTCGCCGAGCTGGCGGAGCCCGGCACGATCGGCTTCGGCGTCCACTTCGCCGACGTGGTCTTCGGACACGTCCAGCGGGACGGGGACGGCCCGGCCTGGCGGCCGCTGGACGCCTGACCGGCCGGGGAGGCCGGAGCCGGCCCGGACGATCAAGGCGACGCCAGCGCTGCGATCACCTGCCGGACGCCCCGGCCCCGCACACCGGCCGGGTCCGCAGCCAGTACGAGCGCGCGGCCAGCAGCAGGGCGACACCGTAGGCGGCGAAGGCGCCGAACCCGACCCAGCCCACGGCGATCGCCTGCGACTCCGACCTGAAGTCGCCGAGCCGCACGGTCACCGCGCCGGTCGTGGCCAGGACCATGTACGCGGCGCCGAGCACCCCGTACGGCACCAGCGTCGCCGCCCCGACGACCGCCGGGGTCAGCGGCAGCCAGCGCGGCACCGGCCGCCCGCCGAGCACCAAGGTCCAGCGGGGGAAGACCTGCCCCCACGGCCGGATCAGCCCGAACAGCAGGAACACGCCGAGCGCGGCCAGCAGGGCGGTCGGGTCGAGCCCCCAGGACTCCAGCGTGAGCCACACGCCGGACGACCCGTTCCGCTCGTAGGCCGCGAGCACCTCCTCGCCGCTCACCCCGGCGAACGTCCCGCCCGTCGCCCAGATCACCTTCATCACCGCGAACGGCACGAACGCGACGGACCCCGCGCAGGCGACGAGGTGCATCCGGCGGGAAGCGGCGGACGGATCCGGCCTCATCACCGCCGTGTGCCGCTGCCCGCAGCCGCCGCAGACGGCGCCGGCCCGCAGCGAACGGGCCGTGGCGGCGAGCAGCACCGCGCCGACCAACCCGAGAGCGTGATGCACGGCGTCGGCCGTGTTGTCGACACCCTGGCCGACCAGCAACCCGATGACGTCCATCAGCAGCGTGAAGGCGGAGACGGCGGACAGCGCACAGGCCGTCCACAACAGGCCGCGCACCACGGGCCGCGCCCCCGAACGCCGCGCGGCCACGACCGCGACCGCCCCCAGCGCGGCCACAAGAAGAACGAACCAGCTCAGCCAGGCCCCCGCGCCCCGCCCACCACACGCCCCACCGCGAATCCGCCCTGCACGACCGCCCAGCACAGCGTCGCGTGCACCACCCGGCGGCCCTTACCTGCCCATACGACATCACTCATGCCCCGACCGTCGCACCCGCCCCCACGACCGGACGTCCCCCACCGGCACGATCCCCTCCGCCCAGCGGCGGAGCCGGCCGTCAGACCTCGGTACCCAGAGCGGTGACCTCACCCCCCCACGACGCCCCCGAACGCACGATCAACCGCGCGCGCTCGAACCACAATTCGGCCCGCACATCCAGTGCTCAGGTCAGCAGACCACGCGCCGAAGCAAGCACCTCGGCCATCTCGTCCTCGCTCACATATGGCGCACCTGCACCGGGCCGGTACAAAGACACCGCCTCGGTCAGAGTCTCGAAAACATCCGTGTCCATGAAGTCCACTACAAGAATGTCCTCGATTTCATTAACCAGTCGCATGGACCGGTCGCGTCCTGCCAGAAATCGATCGATCAATTCAAGGAGTCGCACCTGAGGGGTCATGGCAGGTTAACTTTCTTGGGAATCATCACAGTCACAACATGGTTCGGGTTGCTCCCGCTCACCACTACGTATGGTTTTCCGGGAAGTTCAGGCGCTCGCACCTGAATGGTATCTCTTACGGGGTCGTACTTGACCTTCGTGCCATGGTCCAAGATGTGATCGACGACGTTCAGGGTTGTAGGCGGCCTGCCTGGACCACTCCCAGCCACGCGCTCGGCCGCGTGATCCGACAATGTGCGTCCCGACGGTGTAATCAGCTTCGGGATATGCAGATTGTTCAACTGCCGGGAAGCGAAACCCCTGCTGTACGGCACCAACTCACCGTCATTTTGCGCTGCAGTCGGACGACCGTCTCCCTGCGGACACGGACTCAGGCCGAGGCGATCAGAGGAAACCAGAGGGTTGTGAACGTATGCGACAGCATTCGGCGCGGGCGCCAGTCCGAGAGGATCGAGACTGAGGTATCCCGCCAATTCCGGGTCGTAGTACCGGAAGTAGTTGTAGTGCAGCCCCGTCTCGGCGTCCGCGTACTGGCCCGGGAAGCGCAGTGGGCAGTCGGTTTCATCGGGCCCGGCCGGCGGAGCGGGGAGGCGGGTGCCCCAGAGGGTGGTGCGGTGCTGCCAGGCCACGGTGGCCGAGGGCGTCACCAGTTCCGTCGGGGTGCCGACCGGGTCGGTGATGACGGCGTGGAAGCGCGGGGGCCGGCCCGCGTCCGGGGTGGTGGTGAAGTCCTCGATCAGGGACTTGCCCGCCGTGCGGACCAGCGGGCGGTGATCGGTCTGGGCCACGGCGCGGTGGGTGCCCGGGGCGTAGTCCCAGGTGGTGACCGTGCCGTCCGGGGACAGTTGTTCGGCCAGGCGCGTGTCGTCCCAGGAGAAGAACGTTTCCTCGCCGTTCGACAAACACCGCTTCGATATTCGGCGGCCCAGCGGGTCGTACGCGTACGACCAGCGTTCGCCGTCCGGCGTCTCCGCCTCCCGCAGACGGTCCTCCGCGTCCCACGTGTACGACCACGTACGGATCTGCCCGTTCAGGAGCTTGCGGGTCTTGCGGGTCAGGCGGCCCTGGGCGTCGTGTTCGTACGTGGTGCGGCCCGCCCGGCGGATGAGGGTGCCCTCGGCGTCGCGCTTGCCGGGGGCCTCGTGGGCCGGGGCCGTGGCGTGGAGGAGGTTGCCGGCGGTGTCGTAGGCGTAGGTCTCGGTCCAGCCGTGAGCGCGTACGGCCGTGACGCGGCCCGCACGGGTGAGGTCGAAACGGCGGGTGCCGGAGGTCAGTTCGCGGATCTCGGTGAGGTGGCCGTCCGCGCGATAGGCGTAGGAGCGGTGCTGGAGGAGCCGCTCGGCCGCCTCCCCGGGACCACTACCGAACCGGCCCGTGACCGTCTGGGACGCGAGGCGGTCCGTCGCGTCCCAGGTCTGGGTGAGCGTCGCCCCCTCCCCCAGGCGGCGTTCGGTCTCGCGGCCCGCCGCGTCGTACGCGAAGCCGAGCGAACCGGCGTCGCCGCGCAGCGCGAGGGGGCGCCCCGCCGGGTCGTACGTCCACTGCGAGCTCAGGCCCGAAGGCGTCGTTCGTTCCGTGCAGCGCCCGAGGGCGTCGTAGGCGAAGCTCGTCGTGCGGCCGTCGACCGTCTCGGACAGGACCCGGCCCAGCGCGTCGCGCTCGTAGGTCACCTCGGCGTCCGCGGTGGCGGCGCGCGTGAGCCGGCCCGAGGCGTCGTACGCGTAGGAAGTGGTTTGCCCCGGGTCGGCGAGCTGTTCGACGACCCGGCCGAGGGCGTCCCGCGTGAAGTGAAGCGTTTCTCCGGCGCCGTTCGTACGCGCGAGGAGCTGCCCCGCGCCGTCATGCACGTAGGTCAGCCGGCGCCCGTCGAAGTCCGTCTCGGCGGCGAGCCGGCCCGCCTCGTCGTAGTCGTACGACCAGGTCAGGCCCTGCGGGTTGGTCACGCCGGTCAGGCGCAGTTCGGTGTCGTAGGCGAAGGCGTACGTCGCGCCGTCCGGCTCCGTCCGCGATGCCGGGAGGTCGAAGTGGGTGGAGGTGTGGGTGGTGGTGTTGCCGGCGGGGTCGGTGTGGGTGAGGAGGTTCCCTTCGCCGTCCCACGTCCACGTCTCGTACGTGCCGTCGGGCAGCTCGCGCCGACTGGGTCTGCCCTCGGTCGTCCAGGACATCCGGGTGACGTGCCCCAGCGGGTCCGTGATCTCGGCGACGCGGCCGAAGGCGTCGCGCCGGACGGCGGTCGTGTGGCCCAGCGGGTCGGTGACGGCCACCGGCAGTCCCGCCGCGTCGCACGCGACCGTACGCACATTCCCCAGGGCATCCGTGACGGCGGTCAGGTGACCGGTCTCCGCGTCGTAGGCGTACCGCGTCTCGGCACCCGCCGGGTCGGTCGTCGTCAGCAGGTTGCCGCAGTCGTCGTACGCGTGCCGCCAGGTCGCACCGCCGGGCTCGGTGACCTCCGTCGGCAGGCACAGGGCGTTGTAGGCCGCCTCCCCCGTCGTACCGTCCGGGAGCGTGATCCGGGTCAAGTTGCCGGCGTCGTCGTAGTCGTAGCGCGTCGTCCGGCCGAGCGGGTCGGTGACGGAGACGGGTGCGTCGCCGCGCGCGGTCCACTGCGTGAGTGTCGTGTTGCCGAGCTGGTCGGTCTCCTCGACCACGCGTCCGGCGCCGTCGTGACGGTAGGTGCGCAGCCGCCCGAGAGAGTCCGTCTCCGTCGTCGTGCGCGTCTCGTCGTCGTAGGACAGGGTCCCGGAGAGGAAGCCGTCGCTGCCCTCGGTGCGCACGACACGGCCTTGGGCGTCGTACACGTAGGCGTACGACGTTCCGTTGCGGTCGGTCCAGGAGGTTATTCGTCCCTCGGCGTCGTAGGTGAAACGCAGCGGATCGCCACTGGAGTCGGCGACCTCGGTGAGGTCGCCGGCGTCGTCGTAGCCGTAGCGGACGAGGAGCGTGCCGTCCGCGCCGGCGGGCGCCTGCGACGGCTCGTCCAGCAGGCGCAGGGCGGTGACGCGCGGGCCCTGTGTCTCCACGGCGATGCAGTAGCCGCCGTGGTGACGGATGGCGGTGGGGACGCCGGTGGCGGTGCGTTCGATGTCGATACGGGCGCCGTTACGGTCGTGCAGGCTGTCCAGCGGCAGCTGTACGGCGCCCGGGGTGTCCGTGGGAGCGGGGTTGCCGAAGGTCCGTACGACGCCGCTGTGCGGGTCGGTGACCGTCAGCAGGCCGTCGGGCCGCCCGTCCCACTCCAGCGGCCAGCGCGGCCCCTTCTCCGGCAGGACGGGCTCGCCCGGGGACGGCACGGGATAGACCAGCCGCATGCCGTCGGCGGCGGCGAACACGACGCCCTCGGCGTCGAGCTGCACCCGCTCGTCGAGCGTGGACGCCCAGGTCGGGCCGAACCAGCCGCCCGCGCGGTACGACGACAGGTGCGTACGCTCCACGACGAGCGGCAGGGCGCCCGGCAGGGTGACGTCGGTCTGGGGCAGCAGTATGACGCCGGTCGCGACGTCGATCGGGTCCTTCGCACACCGGATGCCCGCGGTGACCCGAGCGGCCCCCGGCAGCTCCACGAGGTCGGGACGAATGCCTCTCAGGAGGTTCCGGTCCCCGACGTACTCCTCGACCCCGCCCGCCACGGGCCCTCCCCCATCGCCTCACCGAACCGCACGACCGAACACGAGCGCCCAGAAATGGGCTTCCGGTGATCCTATGACGGTCAGTAAAAGCAACAGACGGTCATGCAGCATGTGAAGACGAGTGCAGAAGAAGAGCGCCGACGTCGAATCCCCCGTGGCCGGCGTCGGCGCTCCCGCCCCTTTTCCCGTAGGGAAATCTTCGCGTTCGGGCCGCTCCCGCCGCCATGGGAAGAACTGCCCATGCCGCCGTGGTCAGGGCACGATGCCCGCCTGCTTGGCGAGCAGTACGGTGGAGACCCGGTTGTTCGTGCCGAGCTTGCGGTAGATCTTCTCCAGATGCCGGTTGACCGTGTGCGGGGAGATGGTCAGGCGGCGGCCGATGCCGTGGGCGGTGATGCCCTCGGAGAGGAGGCCCAGGACGGTCAGTTCGCGCGGGGTCAGGCCGTGGGACTGCGCCACGGCGAGGCGGCCGGCGCCGGCGCCGGCGCCCAAGTCGACGCCCGGGTCGACGCCCGGAGCGGTCGCGGCGACGGCCTCGCGCAGGCGGTGGAGTTCGCGTACGTGCCGGTCGGCGGTGGCCAGCAGCGGCTGGATGCGGGTCGCGAACGCGAGGTCGTGCTCGGTGAACGCGCCGTCGCGACCGAGCGAGATCGCGCGCAGCGCGCCGTTCTCGGCGGGCATGGGGAGGGCCAGCTGGTCGGTGGTGCCGTAGTCGCGGTGGGCCTCGCTGCGCCAGCGCGAGTTGTGCCAGCGGCTGTCGCCGCAGAGCTGGTTCATCGTCACCGGGACGCGCTCGCCGACCGCGAGGTAGGGGATCAGCGGGTGACGCTGGCGGATGCGCCGCTGCACCATGTCGGTCATCGCATCGCCGCCCAGCCGCCGCGGCGCCCAGCCCTCGACGTGCCCCGCGCGGTCGTCGCCCGCGGGCAGCCGGGCGAAGATGACCGTGCCGCAGTCGAGGGCATCGAGCAGGTGTTCCGCGATCAGATGCCGCAGCTCGCCGGGGTTCTCGCTCTCCAGCACCGCGACGACGATGTCGAGCATGCGCTCGTAGTCCCGCGCATGAAGCTGTGGCATGGCGGCTGCCTTCCCTTTGTCCCCACCCCCAGTCACCCCGGCGACCGGTAGGCCGGGTAGCCCCCTGGCACGGCATGTTACGGGGCCGGTCGGGGCGCCTCCACCGGCGCCGGACGCGTGGGGGACGTCAGGTCGCCGGTACGAGCCCCGCCTGCTGGGCCAGCAGCAGGGTGGAGACGCGGTTGTTCGTACCCAGTTTCCGGTAGATCTTCTCGAGATGGCGGTTGACGGTGTGCGGGGAGATCGTCAGCCGCCGCGCGATCCCCAGCGCCGTGAGGCCCTCCGCCATCAGGCCCAGCACGGTCAGCTCCCGGGGCGTCAGGCCGTGACCGGAGGGGTGGTCGGCCGTGAGCGCGGGGGCCGTCGCGCTCAGCCGGCGCAGCGCCTGGACGTGGTTGCCCGCCCTGACCAGCAGCGGTTGCACGCGGGCGGCGAAGGCGAGGTCGTGGGGGCGGAAGGCCCCGTCGCGGCCCATCAGGACCAGGCTGATGCGGTCGGGGCCGCCGGAGACGGGCAGGCCCAGCTGCTGGGTGACGCCGAAGTCGCGGCGGGCCTCCTGGTACCACTGCGACTGGCGCCAGGTGTCGCAGATCGCGCTCACGGTCACCGGGGCGCTCTCGCCGCCCGCGATGTAGGAGAGCAGGGGGTGGTGCTGGCGCATGCGCCGCGGGACGAGGTCACGGACGTACGGACTGAGCCGTTCCGGCGCCCAGCCCTCGATGACCCCCGTCCCTTCCGTGACGTTGACCACCGAGAACGTCGCCGAGTCGCACCCCATCGCCTTCAGCAGGTGACCGGTGATCAGATGCCATGCCGAGTCCGTGGCGTCGTCCTCCAGGATCGCCACGGCCAGGTCGAGCATCTGCTCGTAGTCACGCGCATGGAGCCGCGCCATGTGTCCCCCACGCCCACCCTTCCCCCCGTTCGCCGTCTTCGTGCGTCGAACGCGTCGAAACCGCGCCCTCGGCCGTCAGCCCCAGCGTCCCGTGCGCCCCAGCAGCAGGGCCGCGGCCGCCGTCCCGGCCGTCGACGTGCGCAGCACGCTGGCGCCCAGGCGGTACGGGTGCGCGCCGGCCTCGGCGAACGCGGCGAGCTCCTCCGGCGAGACGCCGCCCTCGGGGCCCACGACCAGCACGATGTCGCCGGTCGGCGGCAGCTCGGCCGTGGCCAGCGGAGTGCTGCCCTCCTCGTGGAGCACCGCGGCGAGGGCGGCGCCCGCCAGCAGGTCCGCGACCTGCCGGGTCGTCAGGGGGTCGGCCACGGAGGGGAAGCGCAGGCGCCGGGACTGCTTGCCCGCCTCGCGGGCCGTCGCGCGCCACTTGCCGAGCGACTTCAGGCCCCGCTCGCCCTTCCACTGGGTGACGCAGCGCGAGGCCGACCAGGGGACGATCACGTCGACGCCCGTCTCGGTCATCGTCTCGACGGCCAGCTCGCCCCGGTCGCCCTTGGGCAGGGCCTGGACGACGGTGATGCGCGGCTGCGGCAGCGGCTCGGAGCGTACGGACGTCACCGCGACCTCGAGGTGGTCCTTGCCCTCGACGGCGGCCACGGTGCCGAAGGCACCGGTGCCCTCGCCGTCGGTCAGGACGATCTCCTCCCCCACACGCAGCCGGCGCACGGACACCGCGTGGCGGCCCTCGGAGCCGCTCAGGGAGAAGACGGTGCCGGGGAAGACGCCCGTCAGGGAGTCCTCTTCGACCAGGAACACCGGCGCTGTCATGACGTACTCGCTCTCTCGGACTTTCTGATCAACGAAATCGGCTCAGCGGATTCGGCTCAGCTCGACACCATCATCGGCTCAGCCCGGCATCGGCTCAGCCCGACACCATCGGCTCGGCGCCCGACGGGGCGCGGGCCGCGGCCAGCTCGGCGGCCAGCACGGCGACGAGGTCGCCCGCCGGCATGGCGCGGGCCAGGCGGTGGCCCTGGCCCGCCCACAGGCTCATGCCCTCCGGGTCGCCCGCCGCCGCGGCGGCCCTGCGCAGGCCGGAGGTCATGTGGTGGATCTGGGGGTAGGCGGCGGGGGCGTAGGGGCCGTGCTCTCGGATGAAACGGTTCACCAGCCCCCGGGCCGGGCGGCCCGTGAAGGCCCGGGTCAGCTCCGTGCGGGCGAACAGCGGGTCGGTCAGGGCCCGCTTGTGCAGGGGATGGGCGCCGGACTCCGGGCAGGGCAGGAACGCCGTGCCGAGCTGCGCCGCGCACGCGCCCGCCGCGAGGACCGCGGCGATCGCCTCGCCCCGCATCAGCCCGCCCGTCGCGATCACCGGCAGCGGCACGCTCTCGCGGACCTCGGCCAGCAGCGGCAAAAGCCCGGCGCCCGCGCCGTCCGCGTGCGGGTCGTCGTGGTGGGTGCCCTGGTGGCCGCCGGCCTCCACGCCCTGTACGCAGACGGCGTCCGCGCCCGCCTCCCGCGCCGCACGGGCCTCGGCGGCCGAGGTCACGGTCACCACCGTGACCGTGCCGACCGCTGCCAAGGCGTCCACGGCCGTACGGGAAGGACACCCGAAAGTGAAGGAGACGACGGGGACGGGGGCCTCGAGGAGGAGGGCGAGCTTGGCGTCGTAGGCGTCGTCGAAACTCTGGTCCGTCTCGCCGAGGGACGTCCGGTAGCGGGCGGCCTCGCCGGCCAGCCGCTCGGCGTAGGCCTCGACCGCGGCCGGGTCGGCGGCGGCCGGTTGGGGCAGGAAGAGGTTGACGCCGAAGGGCCGGCCCGTGCGGGCGCGGAGCTGCTCGATCTCCTCGTGCATCGCGGCCGGCGTCTTGTACCCGGCGGCGAGGAAGCCCAGGCCGCCGGCCTCGCCGACGGCGGCGGCCAGCGCCGGAGTGGAGCCGCCGCCCGCCATCGGGGCCTGCACGATCGGGTGCTCGAACAGTCTGGTCACTCTGGTCAGTCCGGACAACGGAGCCATGACCACATCGTGTCACAAACCGACGAACCGGCCCCGGCCACGGGGAAGCCGTGGCCGGGGCCGGTCATGATCCGTCGGTCGCCGCCCGGGAGGACGTTCGCCCTCCCGGTCCGCCGTCGCGAGAACGCTCGCCGCCCGCGAGGGCGACGTTCGCCGGGCCTACCGCCCGTTGAACGCGTCCTTCAGGCGCGAGAACAGCCCCTGCTGGCCGGGCTTGAACTCGCCCGTCGGGCGCTCCTCGCCGCGCATCTTCGCCAGCTGGCGCAGCAGTTCCTCCTGCTGCGGGTCCAGCTTGGTGGGCGTGATGACCTCGACATGCACGACGAGGTCGCCGCGCCCGCCGCCGCGCAGGTGGGTGACGCCGCGCTGGTGCAGCGGGATCGACTGGCCGGACTGCGTGCCCGGGCGGATGTCGATCTCCTCGACGCCGTCCAGCGTCTCCAGCGGCACCTTCGTGCCGAGCGCGGCCGCCGTCATCGGGATGGTGACCGTGCAGTGCAGGTCGTCGCCGCGACGCTGGAAGACCGGGTGCGGGGTCTCGTGGATCTCCACGTAGAGGTCGCCGGCGGGGCCGCCGCCGGGGCCGACCTCGCCCTCGCCCGCGAGCTGGATGCGGGTGCCGTTGTCGACACCGGCGGGGATCTTGACGGTGAGGTTCCGCCGGGACCGGACGCGGCCGTCGCCGGCGCACTCCGGGCACGGGGTCGGCACGACCGTGCCGAAGCCCTGGCACTGCGGGCACGGGCGGGAGGTCATGACCTGGCCCAGGAAGGACCGGGTGACCTGGGAGACCTCGCCACGGCCGCGGCACATGTCACAGGTCTGCGCGGACGTGCCCGGGGCCGCGCCCTCGCCGCTGCAGGTCGTACAGACGACGGCCGTGTCGACCTGGATGTCCTTGGTGGTGCCGAAGGCGGCCTCCGACAGGCTGACTTCGAGCCGGATCATGGCGTCCTGGCCGCGGCGCGTGCGCGAGCGCGGTCCACGCTGCGAGGTCTGGCCGAAGAAGGCGTCCATGATGTCGGAGAAGTTGCCGAAGCCGGCGCCGAAGCCGCCGGCGCCCGCACCCGCGCCGCCCGAGGCGGACAGGGGGTCGCCGCCGAGGTCGTAGACCTGCTTCTTCTGCGGGTCGGAGAGGACCTCGTAAGCGGCGTTGATCTCCTTGAACCGCTCCTGCGTCTTCGGGTCCGGGTTGACGTCCGGGTGCAGCTCGCGCGCGAGACGGCGGAAGGCCTTCTTGATCTCGTCCTGCGAGGCATCGCGCCGTACGCCCAGGACCGCGTAGTAATCCGTGGCCACTACGACTCCGCCAGGATCTGTCCGACGTAACGTGCCACTGCGCGTACCGCTCCCATCGTTCCGGGGTAGTCCATGCGGGTCGGTCCGACCACGCCGAGTTTGGCGACTGCCTCGTCGCCCGAACCGTAGCCGACGGCGACGACCGATGTGGAGTTCAGACCCTCGTGGGCGATCTCATGACCGATGCGCACGGTCATCGCCGAGTCCTTGGCCTCGCCGAGCAGTTTGAGCAGCACGACCTGCTCCTCCAACGCCTCCAGCACGGGCCGGATCGTCAGCGGGAAGTCATGACCGAAACGAGTGAGGTTGGCGGTGCCGCCGATCATCAGCCGTTCCTCGGTCTCCTCCACCAGGGTCTCGAGCAGAGTGGCGAGAACCGTCGAAACGGTTCCGCGCTCGTCCTGATCGAAGGACTCCGGAAGGTCCTGCACCAACTGCGGCACATCCGTGAACCGACGCCCCACGACACGGCTGTTCAGCCGCGCCCGCAGGTCGGCCAGGGCGTTCTCGCCCACCGGCGCCGGGCAGTCGATCATGCGCTGCTCCACCCGGCCGGTGTCCGTGATCAGCACGAGCATGACCCGGGCCGGAGCGAGCGAGAGCAACTCCACATGACGCACGGTCGAACGGCTCAGCGAGGGGTACTGCACCACCGCGACCTGCCGGGTCAGCTGCGCCAGCAGCCGCACCGTGCGGGCCACCACGTCGTCCAGGTCGACCGCGCCGTCCAGGAAGTTCTGGATGGCACGCCGCTCCGGCGAGGACAGCGGCTTGACGCCCGCCAGCTTGTCGACGAAGAGGCGGTAGCCCTTGTCGGTCGGGATGCGGCCCGCGCTCGTGTGGGGCTGGGCGATGAAGCCCTCGTCCTCCAGCGCCGCCATGTCGTTGCGCACGGTGGCCGGGGACACCCCCAGCCGGTGCCGCTCGGTGAGCGCCTTGGAGCCGACGGGCTCCTCGGTGCCCACGTAGTCCTGGACGATCGCGCGCAACACCTCGAGCCTGCGTTCGCTCAGCACCGCGCGCACCTCCATCGGTCCAAAAGGTTCAGCCGTCGTACGGGTCGTACCTGTTGTACGTCGTACGCGTTGTACGTCGTACCTGTTGTACGAGGGTCGCATGCGCGGGGGTCTCACCGGACCCCCACCCTTGGCACTCAAAGGTCACGAGTGCCAGAACCCTCAAGCCAGTGTACGGCCGGGCACCACGGACAGGGCAAGGGCAGTCCCCGCCGCGTGCCCCCGGACCCGCGTCCGGGCGGGCGACGGCACCCCCGTCCGGATAGCGTCGCGGTATGGAGACTCAAGGGGAATCCGGCGCCGCGGGGGCGCATTGGGAACGGCTCGCGCCACACGTCGTACGCCGCAGGCTGCCGGGCTGGGACGCCACCGTCGGGGCCATCGCGGGGACGGACGGCGTCCTCGTCGTGGACACCGGATCGTCGCTGCGCGAGGGCGCCGTGATCCGCCGCGAGGTGCAGCAGATCTTCGGCCTCCCCGTGACGCACATCGCACTCACCCACCCCCACTTCGATCACATCCTGGGCACGGCCGCCTTCTCCGGCGTGCAGGTGTACGGGGCGGTGGGGCTCGGCGAACTGCTGCGCCACGAGCACGAGCGCGAGGAGCTGCGACGGGACGCGGTGCGCTACGGAGTCCCGCGCGAGGCCGCCGCCGAGGCCGTGGAGATGCTCGTACCGCCCCAGCACGCCGTCTCCGGGGAGCTGACCGTCGACCTGGGCGGCGGGCGGCGCGTGCTCCTCGCGAACGTGGGCCCCGGGCACACGGCGTACGACCTGGCGGTGCTCGTCCCCGGCGAGGGCGGCGCGCCCGAGGTCGTCTTCTGCGGCGACGTGGTCGAGGAGTCGGGCGAGCCCCAGGCCGGGCCGGACGCGCTGCCGCACGCCTGGCCGACGGCGGTGGACCGGCTGCTCACGCTGGGCGGCGAGGAATCGGTGTACGTGCCGGGGCACGGGGCCGTGGTGGACGCGGCCTTCGTACGGCGGCAGGGAGAGGCGTTGCGGGCCCGGTTCGGCGTGTCGTGATCCACAATGGCGCGCATGCGCAGCAGTCGACAGTACGACCCCGATCTGACGCCCCCGTGGAAGCGGAGCACGCCCGCGCCCGAGGTGCCCGCCGAGGTGGACCTCGTGGTGGAGGAGGTCACCACCGGCTTCTGCGGGGCGGTGATCCGCTGCGAGAAGACCGCGCAGGGGCCGACGGTGACGCTGGAGGACCGCTTCGGCAAGCACCGGGTCTTCCCCATGGAGCCCCGGGGCTTCCTCCTGGAGGGGCGCATCGTCACCCTCGTACGCCCCTCGGCCCCCGCCGCACGCGGGCCGCAGCGCACGGCCTCCGGCTCCCTCGCCGTCCCCGGCGCACGGGCCCGCGTGGCGCGCGCCGGGCGCATCTACGTCGAGGGGCGCCACGACGCGGAGCTCGTGGAGCGCGTCTGGGGTGACGACCTGCGCATCGAAGGCGTGGTCGTCGAGTACCTCGAGGGCATCGACGACCTGCCCGCGATCGTCGACTCCTTCGCCCCCGGCCCGGACGCCCGCCTCGGCGTCCTGGTCGACCACCTCGTGCCGGGCTCCAAGGAGTCCCGCATCGCCGCCGCCGTCACAGGCGCGGACGTCCTGGTCGTCGGCCACCCCTACGTGGACGTCTGGGAAGCCGTGAAGCCGTCCTCCCTGGGCATCCCCGCCTGGCCCCGCATCCCGCACGGACAGGACTGGAAGACAGGCGTCTGCCGCTCCCTGGGCTGGCCGGAGAACACGGGAGCGGCGTGGCAGCGGATCCTGAGCTCGGTGCGCACCTACAAGGACCTCGAACCGGCGCTGCTGGGGCGCGTCGAGGAGCTGATCGACTTCGTGACGGTGGGGGGTTAGCGCTCCAGCGTCTGGAATCCGGACGTGTCCAGCGTGACCCCGAGCAGGTCGAGTGGCACGGGGTCACCGAATTTCGTCGTCCGCTGCACGCTGTAGTCGGCACCCGCGCCGGCCCCGATCGGCTCGGTGAACAGCACGCACTTCGCCTCGAAAGGGTCGATGATCAGGTAGGCGGGCACCTGGCCGGCCGCATAGATCGACCTCTTGTCCGTGTAGTCACGGCTTGCGCTGGTTCTGGACACGACCTCGAGCAGCAGCGTGACGGCAGGTGCGGGGATGAGGCGTCCCGGCCCTGTGATGATGCCGCGCTCGTACACGACCAGGTCCGGCACAGGCTCGCTCGGTTCGCCCGGAATGTCGACGTCTTGAGTCTGGAGCCGGTCCCAACGGTCACGAGGGATCTGGTCCTGGACGTCCTGAACGATCCAGTTATGGATTCGGTCAGGGCTCGCCATCATCACGATGTCCCCCCGCAGCAGCTCGACCCGCCAGCCTTCGGGAACCTCAAGATTCTCGAAGAACTCGATCTTCGTCCGGTCATCCACAGCGGTCATCTCCGTGGCCCTCCACATCCGCCGCAGTGCATTTGGCGGCAGCCTATGAAGAGCGTAGGCAGGCTCACAGTCTATGCGCGCGTGTTCACTCGAACAGGTAATCAGTCCACCAGGTCGCGGACCACCGCATCCGCCAGCAGGCGACCCCGCAGAGTGAGGGCCGCCCGCCCCTGCTCGTACGCCTCCGCCCGCAGCAACCCGTCCGCAAGGGCGCGCGCGGCAGCCGCCGCCCCGGCCGGCTTCAGCAGCGCCAGCGGACACCCCTCCTCGAGCCGCAGCTCGAGAAGAATCCGCTCGACCCGCCGGTCCTCCTCGGAGAGGACCTCACGCCCGGCCCCCGGCGAGCGTCCCTCGCTCAGAGCCTGCGCATACGCGCCCGGATGCTTGACGTTCCACCACCGCACGCCCCCCACGTGGGAGTGCGCGCCGGGCCCCGCGCCCCACCAGTCGGCGCCGCGCCAGTAGAGCTCGTTGTGGCGGCAGCGGCCTGCCTCGCTCGTGGCCCAGTTCGAGACCTCGTACCAGGAGAATCCCGCCGCCGAGAGCGTCTCCTCGGCGATCAGATAGCGGTCCGCGTGCGCGTCGTCGTCCGTCATCGGCACCTCGCCGCGCCGGATGCGCCGCGCGAGCTGCGTGCCCTCCTCGACGATCAGGGCGTACGCGGAGACGTGGTCGGGGGCGGCGCCGAGCACGGCGTCCAGCGAGGCCCGCCAGTCGTCGTCGCTCTCGCCCGGGGTGCCGTAGATCAGGTCGAGGTTGACGTGTTCGAAGCCCGCCGCGCGGGCCTCGGCCACGCAGGCCTCGGGGCGGCCCGGGGTGTGCGTACGGTCGAGGATCTTCAGGACGTGCTGGCGGGCGCTCTGCATGCCGAAGGAGACCCGGTTGAAGCCCGCGGCCCGCAGTTCTTCCAGGTAGCGGGGGTCGACGGACTCGGGGTTGGCCTCGGTGCTCACCTCGGCGTCCTCGGCGAGCCCGAACTCGTCGCGGATGGTGGCGATCATCCGGCCCAGGTCGGCGGCGGGCAGCAGGGTGGGGGTGCCGCCGCCCACGAAGACCGTCTCGACCGGGCGCGGGTCGTCGCCGAGCACCTTGCGGGCCAGCCGGATCTCCTCGGCGACCGTCTCCGCGTAGTTGTCGCGGGAGGCGAGGGCGCCGCCGGAGCCGCGCAGCTCGCTCGCGGTGTAGGTGTTGAAGTCGCAGTAGCCGCAGCGGGTGGCGCAGTAGGGAACGTGCAGGTAGAAGCCGAGGGGTCGCTGCCCGGAGCCGTCGAGGGCGTGGCGGGGCAGTGCCCCGTCCTCGGGCATGGGTTCACCATCGGGCAGTACGGAAGGCATGCGTTCCATTGTCCAGCACGCGCCGGATTGCTCCGCGCCCTCGCACCAAGCGGTCACTCCGCCCGCAGCACCAGCAGCGCCATGTCGTCGTCGGGCGGGCCCGGCGCGAAGCCGTGCACGGCGTGGCGGACGCGGGCGGCGACCTGCTCCGCGCTCAGGCCAGCGCAGTCGGCGAGGACGGCGGCCAGGCCGTCGCCGTCGTCGAGCAGGCGGCCCCCGGACTTGCGCTCGGTGACGCCGTCCGTGACGCACAGCAGCGTCTCCCCGGCCGCCAGGTCGAAGGTCTCGCTGCCGTAGCCGACCTCCTCGACGACGCCCAGCAGCATCTGGGGCGCGGCCACGGGCCGTACCGAGCCGTCGGGGCGCAGGAGCAGCGGCAGCGGATGCCCGGCGCTGGCGAGCGTGCAGCGCACGCCGCCGCGGTGGGGGACGAGCTCCCCGTAGAGCAGGGACAGGAAGCGCGGCCCGGTGCCGGCCTCCGCCTCGGCCGCCTCCTCGCCCAGCATGCGGTTGAGGCGGTCGAGGACGCCGGCGACGCCGTACCCCTCCTTCGCCAGGAGCCGCAGCCAGGGACGGACGAGGCCGGTGGTCACGGCGGCCTCGGGGCCGCTGCCGCAGACGTCGCCGAGGGCGAAGCACCAGCGGCCGTCGCCGGCCGCGAAGACGTCGTAGAAGTCGCCGCCGGCGGAGGCGTCGCCCCGGGGTTCGTAGACGACGGCCGCCTCGACGCCGGGGATCACCGCGACGCCCCGGGGCAGCAGGCCGCGCTGGAGAATGCGGCTGATGGTGGCCTGCCGGGTGTACTGGCGGGCGGAGGCGAGGGCGCGGGCCACGCGCCGGGCGAAGTCCTCGGCGAGAGCGGAGACGTCGCCGGCCACGGCGGACGGCCCGGCGCGGCCCAGCAGAAGGGTGCCGACGCCGCGGCCGCCCGCGACCAGCCGGCAGGCCAGGGCCGTGCCGCCGTCGGGCCCGTACGGCCAGGGGACGGCCCGGCCCGCGGCGGGCAGGGCGGGGCGGGGTGCGCAGCAGGGCGAGGCGGAGGGGGTCGACACGGTGTTCGCGGGCGTGCCAGACGCAGGACAGGCGCGGGGCGGGGCGGACGGCGCCGGGAGAGCCGTCGGTGTCGAGCCACACGGCGCACCAGTCGGCCAGGCGCGGGACGGCGAGCTGGGCGGCGAGGGAGGCGACCATGTCCTCGTCGAACTGCCCGGCCAGCAGTTCGGACGCCTCGGCGAGGAAGGACAGGGCGCGGTGGTGGCCGCGCTCGGCGGCGCGGCGGGCGGGCGGTGCGGGGGACGGGCCGGGGGCGAGGACCTCGGCGGCGCCCAGGACGTCCGGCAGGGCCGGGTCGCGGAGCGGGGTGGCGAGGGCACCGGGGATGCCGAGGGCGCCAGGGACGCCAGGGGCTCCAGAGGCGTCCTCCCCCGGGCAGGTGGGCAGGTGGAACCAGACCGTCTTGTCGGTGCGGCGGTAGGCCGTGCCCCACGTCTCGGCCAGTTCGGCGACGAGCCGCAGCCCCCGGCCGCCGTGCGCGGCCCCCTCGCGCTCGCCCCTCCCCCGGCGCGGGCGGGCGCGGAACTCGCGGGCGGGGTGGTGGTCGGTGACCTCCACGACGAGATTGCCGCCCCGGGCGGGATCCAGCCGGCACTCGAGGTCCACGGACGTCCCCGCGTGCACCACGGCATTGGTCACCAGCTCGCTGACCAGCAGCGTCGCATCATCGGTGACCATGTCGTGGGCGTTCCAGCCGGCGAGGACGCTGCGCACGAAGCGGCGTGCGGCCGATGGCGCGCGGGCGTCGCCGGGCAGGCTGGTACGGGCCGTCGGCGGGCCCTCGCCCGCCGCGCCCGGCCCGGTGCCGGGCGGCGGCCCCTTGTCGTGCGGCCCAGCGGCCGCGTTCGTTCCGCAGGCGGGCGCACGGGCAACCGCCTGATCCTTACCGCCGCTTGGTGATGTCCTCACGGTGGTGCTCCTGACCGCTTACGGCATAGTGCGGAATTCACCACCGACAGAGTGACAGACCAACTGGGCTCAGGTGCGCCGAGTTGGGCAAGTGAGCCGTACGAGTGGAGAGGAGCGGAGATACGAGGGGAGATACGGGCGGAGATGCACGCGAAGATACGAGCGGAGATACGCGCGACGCTACGCGCGCAAAGCGCTCACGCCTCGCGCGCGCCCTCGTACATCTCCTCGATCAGGTCCTTGTACTCGCGCTCGACCACGGGCCGCTTGAGCTTGAGGCTGGGCGTGAGCTCGCCGTGCTCGATGTCCAGGTCGCGCGGCAGCAGCCGGAACTTCTTGATCGTCTGCCAGCGCTGCAGCCCCTCGTTGAGCTGCCGCACATAGCCCTCGATGAGCTCCTCGGTCTCCTTGGCGGCGACCACCTCGGCGTACGACCGGCCCGCCATGCCGTGCTCCTTGGCCCAGTCGAGGATCGACGGGCCGTCCAGGGCGATGAGCGCCGAACAGAAGTTGCGGTCGGCGCCGTGCACCAGGACGTTGGAGACGTAGGGGCATACGGCCTTGAACCGGCCCTCGATCTCGGCGGGCGCCACGTACTTGCCGCCGGAGGTCTTGATCAGGTCCTTCTTGCGGTCGGTGATGCGCAGGTAGCCGTCCGGGGACAGCTCGCCGATGTCGCCGGTGTGGAACCAGCCGTCGGACTCGAGGACTTCGGCGGTCTTCTCGGGCTGGCCGTGGTAGCCCTCCATGACGCCGGGGCTGCGCAGCAGGATCTCGCCGTCGTCGGCGATGCGGACCTCGGTGCCGGGCAGCGGCCTGCCGACCGTACCGGTGCGGTAGGCCTCGCCGGGGTTGACGAAGTTGGCGGCGCTGGTCTCGGTGAGGCCGTAGCCCTCGAGGATGTGGATGCCGGCGCCGGAGAAGAAGTAGCCGATGTCGGGGGCGAGGGCGGAGGCGCCGGAGACGCTGGCGCGCAGCCGGCCGCCGAAGGCGTCGCGGATCTTGGTGTAGACGAGCGCGTCGGCCACGCGGTGCTTGGCGGCGAGCGCGAAGGGCACGGTCCTGTTGCCGGTGCGGCGGTAGCTGTCCTGCGAGGCCTTGGCGTACTCGCGGGCGACCTCGGCGGCCCAGCGGAAGATCTTGTACTTGGCCCCGCCGGCCTCCCGGGCCTTGGCGGCGACGCCGTTGTAGACCTTCTCGAAGATGCGGGGCACGGACGCCATCAGGGTGGGCCGGACGACCTGCAGGTTCTCCACGATCTTGTCGACCCGCCCGTCCACGGCGGTGACGTGGCCGACGGTGATGCCGCCGGCCGTCAGCACCTTGCCGAAGACGTGCGCGAGCGGCAGCCACAGGTACTGCAGGTCGTCGGAGCGCATCAGCTGGGTGGCCTCGATGGCACGGCCCATGTACGACCAGGCGTCGTGGCGCAGCCGTACGCCCTTGGGGCGGCCGGTGGTGCCGGAGGTGTAGATGAGCGTGGCGAGGTCTTCCCGGCGCAGCGCGTCGATGCGCGCGCGGACGGCGCCGGGGTCGCGCTCGAGGAGGGCGGCGCCGCGCTTCTCGAGCTCGGCGAGGGAGAGCACCCAGCCCTCCGGGTCGCCCTCGGCCGCCACCGCGTCGGCGGCCTCGACGACCACGACGTGCTCGAGGCCGGGCAGCTCGGAGCGGCGCAGGCGGGCCTTGGCGAGCTGGGCGGCGTCCTCGGCGATGAGGATGCGGCACTCGGCGTCGGACAGCATGAACGCGGTCTCGTCGGCGTTGGTGCTGGGGTAGACCGGAGTGGTGGCGGCGCCGGAACACATGATGCCGAGGTCCGCGAAGATCCACTCGAGGCGGGTGGCGGAGGCGAGCGCGACCCGCTCCTGCGGGAGTATGCCGAGGTCGATCAGACCGGCGGCGATCGCGAAGATCCGGTCGCCGGCCTCGCGCCAGGTGACCGAGGCCCAGTCGTCCGGGCCCTGACCGGAGGCGGGCGGCACGGGGCGGCGGTAGGCCTCCGCGTCAGGTGTCGCCTCGACCCGCTCGACGAGGAGGTTCGCCACGGAGGGCGGCCGGCTCTCGATCAAAATCTGTGTGTCGGTCACGGCATCCTCCGGGGCCCGCTTCGTTGCTGGTGACTCGCGAGTAACCTTTGAGCAGAGATCAGACTAGAGCCGAAGAGCCTTTTGCGTAAGTGCCCCGTGAACGGTTGTGCGCCCTGCGCCCCACCACGCCGGAAACATCCTTTCCAGCAGGCGCGAAGCCGGATACGAAACCGGATACGAAAAGTGCCCGCCCCCTCCCGGGGACGGGCACTTCCTCGTCAACCGCTTCGTCATTCGCGGCTCACGCGGGCGAGGGCTACTTCTTGCTCTTCTCGCCGCTCTCGTCGCTGGACAGCACCGCGATGAAGGCCTCCTGCGGCACCTCCACGCTGCCGACCATCTTCATCCGCTTCTTGCCTTCCTTCTGCTTCTCCAGCAGCTTCCGCTTACGGGAGATGTCACCGCCGTAGCACTTGGCGAGGACGTCCTTGCGGATGGCGCGGACCGTCTCACGGGCGATGACCCGGGAGCCGATGGCGGCCTGGATCGGCACCTCGAAGTTCTGCCGGGGGATGAGCTCGCGCAGCTTGGCGACCAGCCGCACGCCGTAGGCGTACGCCTTGTCCTTGTGCGTGATCGCGGAGAAGGCGTCGACCTTGTCGCCGTGCAGCAGGATGTCGACCTTGACCAGGTCGGCGGTCTGCTCGCCGGTGGGCTCGTAGTCGAGGGAGGCGTAGCCGCGGGTCTTGGACTTCAGCTGGTCGAAGAAGTCGAAGACGATCTCCGCGAGGGGAAGGGTGTAGCGCAGCTCGACCCGGTCCTCGGAGAGGTAGTCCATGCCCATCATGGTGCCGCGGCGGGACTGGCAGAGCTCCATGATCGCGCCGACGAACTCGGTGGGCGCGAGGACGGTCGCCTTGACGACCGGCTCGTGCACCTCGGCGATCTTGCCCTCGGGGAACTCGCTCGGGTTGGTGACGACGAACTCGGCGCCGTCCTCCATCCGCACGTTGTAGACCACGTTGGGCGCGGTGGCGATGAGGTCCAGGCCGAACTCGCGCTCGAGCCGCTCGCGGACCACGTCGAGGTGGAGGAGGCCGAGGAAGCCGACGCGGAAGCCGAAGCCGAGGGCGGCCGAGGTCTCCGGCTCGTAGACCAGGGCGGCGTCGTTGAGCTGGAGCTTGTCGAGGGCCTCGCGCAGCTCCGGGTAGTCCGAGCCGTCCAGCGGGTACAGGCCCGAGAAGACCATGGGCTTCGGGTCCTTGTAGCCGCCCAGGGCCTCGGTGGCGCCGTTCTGCTGGGAGGTGATCGTGTCACCGACCTTGGACTGACGGACGTCCTTCACACCGGTGATGATGTAGCCCACCTCGCCGACGCCGAGGCCGTCGGCCGGGGTCATCTCGGGCGAGTTGGTGCCGATCTCCAGCAGCTCGTGGGTGGCGCCGGTCGACATCATCTTGATGCGCTCACGCTTCTTGAGCTCACCGTCGATGACTCGGACGTAGGTGACCACGCCGCGGTAGGAGTCGTAGACGGAGTCGAAGATCATCGCGCGGGCCGGGGCGTCCTTGACGCCGACGGGCGCCGGGACCTCGCGGATGACCTTGTCCAGCAGCGCCTCGACGCCCATGCCGGTCTTCGCGGAGACCCGCAGGACGTCCTCGGGCTCGCAGCCGACGAGGTTGGCCAGCTCGGCGGCGAACTTCTCGGGCTGGGCGGCCGGCAGGTCGATCTTGTTGAGGACCGGGATGATCGTGAGGTCGTTCTCCATCGCCAGGTAGAGGTTGGCGAGGGTCTGGGCCTCGATGCCCTGGGCGGCGTCCACGAGGAGGATGCAGCCCTCGCACGCGGCGAGGGAACGCGAGACCTCGTAGGTGAAGTCCACGTGGCCCGGCGTGTCGATCATGTTGAGGATGTGGGTCGTGCCCTCGGCCTCGCCCTCGGTGGGCGCCCAGGGCAGACGGACCGCCTGGGACTTGATCGTGATGCCGCGCTCGCGCTCGATGTCCATCCGGTCGAGGTACTGCGCGCGCATCTGTCGCTGGTCGACCACGCCGGTCAGCTGGAGCATCCGGTCGGCGAGCGTCGACTTGCCATGGTCGATGTGCGCGATGATGCAGAAGTTACGGATCAGAGCCGGGTCGGTACGGCTCGGCTCCGGCACGTTGGTAGGGGTCGCGGGCACGCAGGATCCATTCGGTGACTTCGGCGTTTGAACGCTGGTCTCGGCGGGAGTCGGGTATACGACTCCCCCATGGTCCCATGACCGGCGGCCACGGTCCGGTTTGGGAGGCCGGAGGGCGTACTGGTAGCCTGGTCCACTGTGCCTGTCGTGCCTCTCACACGCATACGGCACACACATCGAAATCCAACGAACCTGAAAAGGCTCTTTTCGTGGCGAACATCAAGTCCCAGATGAAGCGGATCAAGACCAACGAGAAGGCGCGCCTGCGTAACAAGGCCGTCAAGTCCTCGGTCAAGACCGCCGTCCGTGCGGCCCGCGAGGCCATCGTCGCCGGTGACGCCGTCAAGGCCACCGCCGCCGTCGCCTTCGCCGGCAAGAAGCTCGACAAGGCCGCCAGCAAGGGTGTCCTGCACAAGAACGCTGCCGCCAACAAGAAGTCGGCGCTGGCCAAGCAGGTTGCCGCCCTCCAGGGCTGAAGCCTTTCCGGGGCGTGAGCCCCGGCCCCCCGCCGGAACGGACTGAAGCGGCCCCTCTACCGCTCCGTTCCCGGCACCCCGCCGCGCCTGGTCGTTCGCCACGCGGGTGCGGTGTGAGCCCTTGGGCTCGTCTGAACGATTACGAAGGCCCCGGCCGCCCTTTCCCCAAGGGCGGCCGGGGCCTTCGGGCTTTTACGGGCAGGGGGGCGGGGCTGAGGACCCGAAGGCCGACTCAGCCCCCAAGATCGACGCGGTCCCGGCGCAGCCCCAGGCGCGGCCTCGGGTCAGGCGCGGCTACGAGCCGCTCGGGCCACCGCGACCACGGCCTTCTCCAGGGCGTACTCCGGATCGTCCCCGCCGCCCTTGACGCCCGCGTCCGCCTCGGCGACCGCCGTGAGCGCCGCGGCCACGCCGTCCGCGGTCCATCCCCGCATCTGCTGCCGCACCCGGTCGATCTTCCAGGGCGGCATGCCGAGCTCACGGGCCAGATCGCCGGGGCGGGCGCCGCGCGGGGCGGAGGCCAGCTTGCCGATGGAGCGGACTCCCTGGGCCAGGGCGCTGGTGATGAGCACGGGCGCGACGCCGGTGGACATGGCCCAGCGCAGGGCCTCCAGGGCCTCGGCCGCCCGGCCCTCCACCGCACGGTCGGCGACGGTGAAGCTCGACGCCTCGGCGCGGCCCGTGTAGTAACGGGCGACGACGGACTCGTCGATGGTGCCCTCGATGTCGGCGACCAGCTGCGCGCAGGCGCTCGCCAGCTCGCGCAGGTCGCTGCCGATCGCGTCGACCAGCGACTGGCAGGCCTCCGGCGTGGCGGAGCGACCGGTGGCCCGGAACTCCTGCCGGACGAACGCCAGGCGGTCGGCCGGCTTGGTCATCTTCGGGCAGGCGACCTCCCGGGCGCCCGCCTTGCGGGCCGCGTCCAGCAGGCCCTTGCCCTTGGCGCCGCCGGCGTGCAGCAGGACGAGCGTGATCTCCTCGGCGGGGGCGCCGAGGTAGCCCTTGACGTCCTTGACCGTGTCCGCGGACAGGTCCTGGGAGTTACGGACGATCACGACCTTGCGCTCGGCGAACAGCGACGGGCTCGTCAGCTCGGCGAGCGTGCCGGGCTGGAGCGCGTCGGAGGTGAGGTCACGGACGTCGGTGTCGGCGTCGGCCGCGCGGGCCGCCGCCACCACCTCCTGCACGGCGCGGTCGAGGAGGAGGTCCTCCTGTCCCACGGCGAGCGTGACGGGGGCGAGCAGGTCGTCGGTTGCAGTCTTCCTGGCCATCGCGTCCAGCATCCCACGCCCCGCTGACACTCCCTTCCCCGCCGACCCCTCCTCCCGGCCGCCGGCACATATCGCACAATGAGCGGGTGAGCAGCGCTTCCTCCTTCCCCGACACCTCCGACTCCGTACGGCACCTGCTGGTGCTCCCCGACCGCGACGCCGCCGAAGAGGTGGCGGAGGAGGCCGGACAGCGCTTCGGCCTGCCCCAGGAGCCCCAGCTCGTGCGCGAGGCACTCGCCGGCGAGGACGACGCCGAGGACGCCCAGTGGCTGGTCGTCCTCGAGGACCCCGACGGCAAGCTGGACGTCGCCGCCCTGCGCGAGCTGGCCGAGGAGTACGAGGGCTGGCTCGAGGTGGAGTGACCCGCGGAGTGGCCGACGGGGTGGCCGACGGGGTGACCCGCAGCCTGAGCCGCTGAGTCATCCCCAGGGCCCGGGCCTTACGCGGCTCACCGGCCCGGCGCCGCCACCCATCCCTGGCGCACCTGGGGTGCCCGGTCCAGGGCGAACCCGAAGTGCGTCCGGTAGGCGGCCACGACCTCGTCCTCCGGCATCTCCCGGCGCTCCGTCCGCCCATCCGCCCCGGTGGTCAGGAGCGTTCGGCCGCTGATCGATATCCGGCCGCCGTCCTCGGTGAGCCGCGAGCACACCAGCGACTGGGTGAACGGGGACTTCGGCGAGGTGCGGTGCCACCAGCATCCGCTCTCGAAGTCCCGCAGCAGGCGGGGCCGCTGCTCCAGGCGGTACTGCACCGCTCCGTCCTTGATGACGTCCAGTTCTCCTCCCTCCGTCTCGGCGATCGTGAACACGCCCGCCGGGTCGCTCTGCTCCCCGCGTCCCGTCAGGACCAGCGGGTGGTGGCTGTTGCGGCCGAAGCCGACGTCCACCAGGAACGGCTCCGCCTCCCCCTCGGCTTCCACCCGCAGGGCCAGGTGGTCGTACGGGATGCCGAACGAGCCGTCGGGCCCCGCCACCCGCCCCGCCAGCAGGCTCACCCGGTAGCCGAGCGCCGTCAGCAGGTGCGCGAACGCGCCGTTGAGCTCGTAGCAGAAGCCGCCGCGTCCGTCCCGCACGATCTTGTCGACCAGTGCCGCGCTCTCGAGCGTGATCTCCTCCCCCCGGTGGACCGACAGGTTCTCGAACGGCACTGCGACAAGGTGGCGGAACTGCAGCTCCCGCAGGGCCCGGGCATCGGGGGCGGCCGGGCGGGTGGTGTCGATACGGCGGAGGTAGGCGTCAACGCCAGTGGAATCCATAGATCATTTATCCCGCACGGCGGGCGGCCTTGGCATCGGGCCCAGGTCCTACGCCCACGGCCCCGGCCCCGGGTGACGGCCACCGCTGCGTCCGTCACCGCGACCGGGCCGTCGGTGTCCGTGCGCAGCACCACCGCGCCCCGCGCCCTGAGCGCGGCCAGCGTGCGGGCCGCCGGGTGACCGTAGGGATTGCCGGCGCCCACCGAGATCACGGCCAGGCGGGGGCGCGGCCCGCTGAGCAGCTCCGGGTCCTGGTAGGCGGAGCCGTGGTGGGCCACCTTGAGGACGTCCACGGGCGGCAGGTCGGGGCGGGCTTCGCGCAACTCGCGCTGGGCGGGCGGTTCGAGGTCGCCCAGCAGGAGCAGCGTCAGGCCCGCCGCGCGGACGAGAAGGGCGACGCTGGCGTCGTTGGGCCCCTCCTCCGCGACGGCCGACGTCCCGGCGGGCGGCGGCCAGAGCACCTCCCACGACAGCTCGCCCAGGCGCCGCCGCTCCCCCGGCACGGCCTCGGTCACCGGGATCCCCGCCCGCCGGGCCTCTCGGCGTACGAACGCGGCCTGCCCCGCCGGCCGGTCGAACGGCGTCGTCTCGATCGCCCCGACCGCCCTGCCGCGCAGCACCCCGGGCAGGCCGTCGACGTGGTCCGCGTGGAAGTGGGTGAGCAGGAGCAGCGGCACTCTCGCCACCCCCAGCTCCCGCAGGCAGCGATCCACGGCCCGCGGCTCGGGGCCGGCGTCGACGACCACGGCGGCGCCCGGCCCCGCCGCGAGGGCCAGCGCGTCGCCCTGGCCCACGTCGCACGCCACCAGCCGCCAGTCGGGCGGCGGCCAGCCCGTGACGACCCGGGTCAGCGGGGCCGGGCGGACGAGCGCCAGCAGCAGAAGCAGGACGCAGGCGGCGCGGGACCAAGGGCCGCGGAGCAGACGGCGCCCGGCGAACACCCCGGCCACCGTCACCGCGGCCAGCAGCAGCCCGCCGGCCGGCCCCGTGGGCCAGCCGAGCTCGGCGCCGGGCAGCCCCGCCCCCGCACGGGCCACCGCCGCCGTCCAGGCCGCGGGCCATCCGGCCGCCCAGGCCAGGCCTTCGGCGAGGGGCATCGCCACGGGCGCGAGGGCGAGGGCGGCGAAGCCCAGCACCGTGGCGGGCGCGACCGCGGGCTCGGCGAGGAGATTGCACGGCACCGCCACCAGGCTCACCCGCGCCGCCAGCACGACGATCACCGGCGCGCACACGGCCTGCGCCGCGCCCGCCGCCGCGAGGGCCTCCGCGATCCGGGGCGGTACCCCGCGCCGCCGCAGGGCGGCGCTCCAGCGCGGGGAGAGCGTCAGCAGGGCGCCGGTGGCCAGAACGGACAGCAGGAATCCGTAACTGCGGGCCAGCCACGGATCCCAGAGCACCAGCAGCAGGACGGCCGCCGCCAGCGCGGGCAGCAGGCTCCGGCGCCGGCCCGTGCCGATGGCCAGCAGCGTGATCAGGCCGCAGGCGGCGGCGCGCAGCACGCTCGGCTCGGGGCGGCACACCACCACGAAGCCCAGCGCCAGCCCGCCGCCCAGCAGCGCCGTGAGCCGCAGCGGAACGCCCAGCCGCCCGGCGAGCCCTCGCCGCTCGGCCCGCGAGGCGAGGTGCGCGGGCCCGGTGAGCAGCGCGAGGAGCACGGTGAAGTTGCCCCCGCTCACGGCGAGAAGGTGCGTCAGGTCCGTGGCCCGGAAGGCCGCTTCGAGGTCCGGGGGCACGCGGGAGGTGTCGCCGACGACGAGTCCGGGCAGCAGCGCCCGGGCGTCCGGCGCAAGGCCGTCGGTGGCCTCGCGCAGGCCGGTCCGCAGCCGGGCCGCCGCGCGCTGCAGGCGTGTGGGTCCGCCGATCACGTGGGGCCGCTCCTGGTCGTCCCCGACGCGCAGGACGGCCGCGACGCGGTCGCCCGTCCGGGACGGCGGGGCCAGCTTCCCCTCGGCCCGCACACGGGTGGACGGCAGCAGCCCCGCCCAGGACTGACGGGCGATCAGCAGCACGGGTGTCCGGACGGCGGTCGCCGCCGGAGCCGCCGGACCGTCCCCGGTGACGACGCGGGTCGCCTCGGCCTCCACCGCCACGGCGGGCCGGTCGCGGACCGCCCCGCGCACGTGCGGCCGGACGGCCGGTGGGTCGCCGGTGACCGTCACCTCGAGGGTCACCCGGGCGTACCGCCGGGCCAGCTCCGGCAGCGGCCCCCGGCGCGTGTCGGCACCCTCCAGCGCCCCGACGGCCGCACCGGCCGCCCCGCACAGCAACGCGGCCGCGACCACCACCGCCATGCCCCCGCGCACGGCCGCCAGGAGCAGGCAGGCCGCGAGCACGGCGGCCGCGCAGCCGACGGTGACCGTCCTTCCGTCCGCCGTCAGGGCGGCGGCTGCCGCCGCCCACGCGGCGAGCGCGGGCCCGGCCAGCCGCAGGTCCGCCGGACCCTCCCGGCGCGCCGCCGCCGCTTCCCCGGACATGGCCGGACCGGTCATGGCTGGACCAGGGGCTTGAGGTCGGTGAAGCGGCGGGCGCCGATGCCGTCGACGTGGCGCAGGTCGGCCACCGAGCGGAAACCGCCGTGCCGGGTGCGGTAGTCGAGGATGTGCTGGGCCAGGACGGGGCCGACGCCGGGCAGGCCGTCGAGCTGTTCGAGCGTCGCGGAGTTCAGGCTCAGCGGGCCGCCGGCGGCCGCGCCGGCGCCCGCCGGGGCCCCGGGAGGGGCCGGGGGTGCGGCCGGCTGCCCGGGAGCGGTGGCTCCCACCAGGATCTGCTCGCCGTCCATGAGCAGCCGCGCCCTGTTGAGCCCGGTCGTGTCCGCCCCCGGCCGCGCTCCCCCGGCCGCCGCCAGTGCGTCGGCGACCCGGGAGCCGGCCGGCAGGCGCCGGACACCGGGGTGCGGCACCTTCCCCGCCACGTCGACGACCACCTCCCGCGCGGCGGCGCCGGACGACGCACCCGCCGAGGGGCCGGGCAGGGCAGGGGCAGGCCTGTCAGCGGCCGGTACCGTCATGGCCGGTGTCTCGCGCTCGGGCGGCCGCACCGTCTGCGGGCGCCCGGCCCAGAAGTGGTACGCGGCGAGGACCGCCGCCGCCACCAGCACGACCGTGAGGGCCGCGAGCGTGCGCGGCTCGATGCCGCACCGCACCTGCACCCACACCGGCAGCCGCTCCGCCAGCGCCATCCGCCAACGCCCCGGCAGCCGGGGCGCGCCGGCCGCCGGCGCGGGAGCCGAGGCGCGGTCACGCAGCGAACCGAGGTCCGCCGCGAAGGAGTCGGTCACGACAGGGCTCGTAACGGAGAGTGATGGAGCTGTCATGGCATGCGACGGTAGCCGCGTTCGCCCACCCCCGCCGGAGCGCCTCGATTTCCGTGGATAACCGGCCGGTTGTGGAAAACTCCGTCACCCCGCCGAGGGACCGACCAGGCGGCAAACCCAAGCAAAACCCCTCGGCAGACCGTCTCGGCAAACTGTCCCCGCGACCTACCGCGCCGAGACCACCACGCCCAGCAGACCGGGCCCCGTGTGCGCCCCGATGACCGCGCCCACCTCGCTGACGTGCAGGTCCACCAGCCCCGGCACCCGCTCCCGCAGCCGCTCCGCCAGCAGGGCGGCCCGCTCGGGCGCGGCCAGGTGGTGGACGGCGACGTCGACGGGGGCGACACCCGCCCGCTCCGTGGCGATCTCCTCCAGGCGTGCGATCGCCTTCGAGGCCGTGCGCACCTTCTCGCGCGGCTCGATACGGCCACTGTCCAGCTGGAGCAGCGGCTTGACGGCGAGCGCCGAGCCCAGCAGGGCCCGCGCGGCGCCGATCCGGCCGCCGCGCCGCAGGTAGTCGAGGGTGTCGACGTAGAAGTAGGCGGCCGTGCCGTGCGCGCGCTTCTCGGCGGCGGCGACCACCTCGTCGAGGGTGCCGCCCGCCCGGGCGGTCTCGGCGGCGGCCAGGGCGCAGAAGCCGAGGGCCATCGCGACCATGCCCGTGTCCACGACACGGACCGGCACGGGCGCCTCGCGTGCCGCGAGGACGGCCGCGTCGTAGGTGCCGGAGAGCTCGGCGGACAGGTGGAGCGAGACGATGCCCTCCGCCCCTGACGCGGCGGCGGCGCGGTAGGCGGCGGCGAAGACGTCGGGGCCGGGGCGGGAGGTGGTCACCGGCTTGCGTTTCTGGAGGGCCTGGGCGACCGACCGGGCCGAGACCTCGGTGCCCTCCTCGAGCGCCTCGTCGCCCAGGACGACCGTCAGCGGCACGGCCGTGATGCCGTGCCGCTCCATCTCCTGCTGCGGCAGGTAGGCCGTGGAATCGGTGATGATCGCGACATGGCGGGACATGCCCCGGAGGTTACCTCCCGTGCAGCGCGGACGGCAGTGCGAGCCGGAATCTCATGATCCGTTTCCGGCCGGGCCGCCACCCGTGGACCACGACACGGGGGGGGCCGCCACCCATGGACCACCACGCGTGGACCACCACGCGGCGCCCACGACGCACCCGACCCGCCGCGCCCGTCAGGCAGTGCTCTCCGGCCGCTTCGTCTTCTGCCACGAGTACCCCGCCTGCCAGCGGTCATTCCGGCCGTTGATCGCCGGGCGCTCCGGACCGACGCCCGGTCCGGAGCCCTGACCCGCCCCCGGCGCGCCCGTGGCGGCCCGGTCCGTCGCCCGCGCCTGCGGCTTCGCCCCGGGCTGCGGCTCCGGCGACGCCGCCTCGTCCTCGTCCTCCCAGTGCCGCAGCGCCCCCGCCTCCATGCGGATCTGCTCGCTCAGCAGCGTCAGGTCGTCGTCGGCGAACTGCCGCGCCCGGTCCTGGGCGGCCCAGCGCAGCGAGTCGGCCGAGTGCGTGATGCGCTCCGTGCGCTCGCGCAGGTCCGGCAGGCGGGCGGCGACGCGGTCGCGGTCGGGCTCGGTCTCCAGCTTCCGCAGGTCCTCCTCCAGCTCGCGGCCGTGGGCGCTGAGCCGCTCGAAGAGGGCCATGGACTCCGACAGGGAGGAGTCGTCCGCCATCCCGGACCGCAGCACCTCCTGGGTGGCGCGCATCGACGTGCGCAGCGACAGGCGCAGCTGGGCGACCTCGCCCGCCGCGCCGGGGGCCGTGTACTGCCGGGCCTTGAGGCGGGTGTCCTCGACCGTGCGCCGCGCCTGCGTGACCGTGCGGTCCACGCCGCGCTTGACCGCCCGTACCGCCCTGACCATGGCGATCACCGCGAACGCGACGACAAGCGCACAGATCACGGCGATGATCGCGGCGGCGGCTTCCATATGCGCTCCTCAACAGGTCGTCAGCGGGGCGGCGCCCGTCTCTCTCCACCGTAAACGCAAGCGGGCAGGTTGAGGGTTCCTGTGGAACCCTCAACCTGCCCGTAGGGACAAACCCCTAGCGCGTCACGCGGGGACGATGTTCACCAGCTTCGGCGCCCGGACGATGACCTTGCGGATGCCGGCGCCGCCCAGCGCGGCGACGACCGCCGGGTCGGCCAGCGCGACCTTCTCCAGCTCCTCGTCGGAGATCGACGGGGCGACCTCCAGGCGTGCCTTGACCTTGCCCTTGATCTGGACGACGCAGGTCACGCTCTCGTCGACCAGGTACGCGGGGTCGGCGACGGGGAAGTCGCGGTGGACGACCGAGTCGGTGTGGCCGAGCTTGCGCCACAGCTCCTCGGCGATGTGCGGGGCCAGCGGGGCGACCAGCAGCACCATCTGCTCGGCGACCGCGCGCGGCACCTCGCGCAGCTTGGTCACGAAGTTGTTCAGCTCGGTGACCTTGGCGATGGCGGTGTTGAAGCGCAGGTTCGCCATGTCCTGGCCAATGCCGTCGATGGCCTTGTGCAGGGCACGCAGCGTCGCCTCGTCGGCCTCGGCGTCGACGACCGTGACCTCGCCGGTGTTCTCGTCGACCACGTTGCGCCACAGGCGCTGCAGCAGGCGGTACTGGCCGATGACCGCGCGGGTGTCCCAGGGGCGGGAGACGTCCAGCGGGCCCATGGCCATCTCGTACAGGCGCAGCGTGTCGGCGCCGTACTCGGAGCAGATCTCGTCCGGCGTGACGGCGTTCTTCAGGGACTTGCCCATCTTGCCGAGCAGCCGGCTGACCTTCTCGCCCTGGTAGTAGTACGCGCCCTCGCGCTCCTCGACCTCGGCGGCGGGCACCGCGATGCCGCGGGCGTCGCGGTAGACGAACGCCTGGATCATGCCCTGGTTGTAGAGCTTGTGGAACGGCTCGGCGGAGGAGACGTGGCCCAGGTCGAAGAGGATCTTCGACCAGAAGCGGGCGTACAGCAGGTGCAGCACGGCGTGCTCGGCACCGCCGACGTACAGGTCGACGCCGCCGTGCGGCTGCCCCTCGCGCGGGCCCATCCAGTACCGCTCGGCGTCGGCGGATACCAGCCGCTCGCCGTTGTGCGGGTCCAGGTAGCGCAGCTCGTACCAGCAGGAGCCGGCCCAGTTGGGCATGGTGTTGGTCTCGCGTCGGTACGTCTTGGGGCCGTCGCCGAGGTCCAGCTCCACGTTGACCCAGTCCTCGTTGCGGGACAGGGGGGTCTCGGGGGAGGTGTCGGCGTCGTTGGGCTCGAAGGTGCGCGGCGAGTAGTCCTCGACCTCGGGCAGCTCCAGCGGGAGCATCGACTCCGGCAGCGCGTGGGCGACGCCGTCCTCGTCGTAGACGATCGGGAAGGGCTCGCCCCAGTAGCGCTGGCGGCTGAACAGCCAGTCGCGCAGGCGGAAGTTGACGGTCGCCTCGCCGATGCCGCGCTCGGTCAGCCACTCGGCCATGCGGGTCTTGGCCTCGGGGACCGGCAGGCCGTCCAGGGAGACGCCCTCGCCGGACGAGTTGATGATCTCGGCGTCGTACGAGTCGAACGAGTCCGCCCACTCGGCCGGGTCGGTGCCGCGCTCGTCGGACGGCCGGACGACGCAGCGCATCGGCAGGTCGAAGGCGCGCGCGAAGGCGAAGTCGCGGCTGTCGTGGGCGGGGACGGCCATGATGGCGCCGGTGCCGTAGCCCATCAGGACGTAGTCGGCGACGAAGACGGGGAGCTTCTCGCCGCTGACCGGGTTGACGGCGTACGCGCCGGTGAAGACGCCGGTCTTCTCCTTGGCGTCGGCCTGCCGCTCGACGTCGGACTTGGCGGCGGCCTCCTTGCGGTAGGCGGCGACGGCCTCGGCGGGGGTGGCGTGGCCGCCCGTCCAGTCCTCGTGGGTGCCCTCGGGCCAGGCGGCGGGGACGACGCCGTGGTCCTCGGTGACGACCAGCGGGTGCTCGGGCGCCAGGACCAGGTAGGTCGCGCCGAAGAGGGTGTCCTGGCGGGTGGTGAAGACGGTGGCCTTGGCGTCGGGGTGCCCGTCGATGGCGAAGTCGACGCGGGCGCCCTCGCTGCGGCCGATCCAGTTGCGCTGCTGCAGCTTGATGGCCTCGGGCCAGTCCAGGGCGTCCAGGTCGTCGAGCAGGCGGTCCGCGTAGGCGGTGATGCGCATGTTCCACTGGCGCAGCTTGGACTTGAAGACGGGGAAGTTGCCGCGCTCGGACCGGCCGTCGGAGGTGACCTCCTCGTTGGCCAGCACGGTGCCCAGGCCGGGGCACCAGTTGACGGGCGAGTCGGAGGCGTAGGCCAGGCGGTGGCCGCCCAGGATCTCCTCGCGCTCGGCGGAGGTCAGCTCGCTCCACGCGCGCGTGCCCGGAACCTCGCGCTGCCCGCTCTCGAACTGGGCGATCAGCTCACTGATCGGCCGGGCCTTCTTCGCGTCCTGGTCGTACCAGGAGTTGAAGATCTGCAGGAAGATCCACTGGGTCCACTTGTAGTACTCGGGGTCGATCGTGGCGAACGACCGGCGCTTGTCGTGGCCCAGGCCCAGACGGCGCAGCTGCGCCTTCATGTTGTCGATGTTGGCCTCGGTGGACACCCGGGGGTGGGTGCCGGTCTGCACGGCGTACTGCTCGGCGGGCAGGCCGAAGGCGTCGAAGCCGAGGGTGTGCAGGACGTTGTGGCCCGTCATGCGGTGGTAGCGCGCGTAGACGTCGGTGGCGATGTAGCCCAGCGGGTGGCCGACGTGGAGGCCCGCACCCGAGGGGTACGGGAACATGTCCATGACGAACTTCTTGGGCCGGGCGACGACCTCGGCGTCGCCCTCGAGCTCACCGCTGGGGTTGGGCGCCTCGTACGTGCCCTCGGCGTCCCAGACGTCCTGCCAGCGCGCCTCGATGTCGGCGGCCAGAGCGGCCGTGTAGCGGTGCGGTGCGGCCACCTCGGCGGCGGTGGGGGTCTCGCTCATCGTCCTCTAAGCTCCATCGATCGTCGTCTCTGCCTGCGCTGCGATATTCCGGATTTCTGAGTCCTTCAGAAATGAAAAAGCCCCTCGCACAGGAGGGGACAGCCGCGCCGATGCCGACCGGACGTCACCGGTCGGTGCTGATCAGCGCGGCTCGCTAAGCAGGAGGCGTACGGCACGCATGGGGTCAGATTACCGCAGCGGCGGAAGGTACCGCACAGAGGCAGGGGCCCTGCAGACGCTAGCAGCGGGGCACCGCCGCGCACCGGGGTTGCGCGAACCGGACCGCGGCACTCGAACAGCTGCCTAGCGTGCCGGAGCATGGACCTCCAACGCTTCACCGACCAGACGGCGGGCGTGCTGACCCTGGTCTCCCTCACCGCGACCGTCGTCTGGGGGCTCGTCGCCACCGGCCGCACGGTGCTCGGGCCGCGCGGCCGGCTGCTCGCCCAGGCCGTGCACCGGGCCACCGCCGTCGGCGCGCTCGGCTTCCTGCTCGTGCACATCACCGTCAAGACCGCCGAGGCGCACGCCACCGTCCTCGCCGCCCTGCTGCCGTTCGCCGGCGGGGTGCGGGGAGCCGGCGGTCTCGTCGGGCTGGGCTCGCTCGCCGCCCACCTGATGGTGCTGGCCGCCGCGACCGGCACCCTGCGCAGCGTCTTCGCCGGGCACGCTCGCGCCGCCCGGCGCTGGCACGCGCTGCACGGCTGCGCGTACGCCGCCTGGTGCGCCGCCGTCCTGCACGGGCTGAACGCGGGCCGCCCGGCCGCCGGTTGGGTCACCGCGTGCTACGCGCTGAGCCTCGCCGCGGTGGCCGCGGCGCTGCTGATACGGCGGGCCCGCAGGCCCTTGCGGTCCTTTCTGCGCCTCCCCCAGTGCGTCCGCGCCCGGCAGGGGCGCACGCGGCGGGCAAGGAGCCCCCGCCCCGCCCCCTGCCCGTACCCGGGGGCCGCCCCGGCGCCCGGATCCCGGACGCCGAGCGGGCCGGGATCACCTCCGGACGGCCCTCATGACCGCTCCCTGCCCGAGCTGCCCCATGTCCTCACCCTCGGGCTGCCCCGCCTGACGGCCGGCTTCGAGACGGCCGAACGGCTGGACCGCCGGGCCCATCTGGCGGTGCACGGCACGGCGCCCCGGCTCACCGAGGACGAGCTGACCCGGCTGGCCGAGGCCGTCGCCCTGCGGGGACGCGGCGGCGCGGGCTTCCCCTTCGCCCGCAAGCTGCGCGCGACGGGCACGGCGGCCCGGCGGCGCGGGGAGCGGCCCGCCGTGGTGGTCAACGGCTGCGAGGGCGAGCCCGCCTGCCGCAAGGACGCCGTACTGCTCCGGCGCGCCCCGCACCTGGTGCTGGACGGCGCGCTGCTCGCCGCCGAGGCGCTCGGCGCCGCGAGCCTGGTGGTCGGGGTGACCCGGCCCGCCGCCGAGGCCTCCGTGCGGGAGGCACTGGCCGAACGCGGCCTGACCGACCGGCGCGGGCGGGCGCTGCGCGCCCGGGTCGTGCGCGTCCCCGAGCGCATGGTCTCCGGTGAGTCCTCCGCGCTGCTGCGCGCCCTCGGCGGCGGCCCCGCGCTCCCTCCCGGCCGGCGCGCCCGGACCAGCGAGGCGGGCCTGGGCGGCCTGCCCACGCTGCTGTCCAACACCGAGACCTACGCCCAACTCGCCCTCGCCGCCCGCCTGGGCGCCCCCGGCTACGCGGCGACCGGCACGCCCGACGAGCCGGGCACCCTCCTGCTCACCGTCTCCGGGGCGGTGCCCTGGCCCCGCGTGGTGGAGGTGCCGGGCGGGGCGGCGCTGTCGTACGTCCTCGCCCAGTGCGGCGCCGAGCCCGCTCCCGAGGGGGTGCTGGTCGGCGGCTACCACGGCGCGTGGCTGGACGCGGCGGCGACGACCGGGGCGGTGCTCTCGCGGGACGCCCTGGCGGCGCGCGGCGCGAGCCTGGGCGCCGGGGCGGTGCTGCCGCTGCCCGCCGCGACCTGCCCGCTGGGCGAGGCGGTGCGGGTGGCGCACTGGCTGGCGGCGGAGTCGGCGGGGCAGTGCGGGCCCTGCCGGACGGGCCTGCCCACGCTGGCGGGCGCGCTGGCGGACGTGGTGGCCGGGGGCGGGCGCGGCGCCCTGGAGGCCGTACGGGAGGCCGCCGGGGCCGTGCGCGGCCGGGGGCGTGCGGGCACCCGGACGGGGCGGCGCGCTTCGCGCTGAGCGCGCTGGCGGCTTTCACCGACGACCTGGCCGCGCACGTCCTGGGCGGCGGCTGCGGGCGCGGCACGGCCGGGGTGCTGCCGCTGCCGGGCCCGGGCGGCGCGGCGGCGGGCGACGGGAACGGAGGCGGTGGCGGGGAGCGGCTCGCGGTGGACTGGACCCTGTGCGAGGGGCACGGGCTGTGCGCGGGGCTGCTGCCGGAGCTCGTTCGCATGGGAGCGGACGGATTTCCCTCGCTCGCGGACGCCGGGGTGCCGGATCACTTACGGAGCCGGGTGCGTCGGGCCGTACGCCGTTGCCCGGCGCTGGCCCTGCGGCTGGACCGCGCGCCGTAAACCACCGCACGCCGTCACGCCGAAAAACAGAGAGCGGGCCGTCCATCGGACGACCCGCTCTCTCACTGTGGAGCTAAGGAGAATTGAACTCCTGACCTCCTGCATGCCATGCAGGCGCTCTACCAACTGAGCTATAGCCCCTTGTTCTGTTTTCGGCCGGGGTTTTCCTCGCGGTCTCCCTGGCGACACGGATTACATTACACGGACCTCCCCCCCATCCGCCAAATCGGTGGGTATCACGGCCCATCTCGGGTCGATATGACCGATTTTCACCGTGGCGTCAGACCGTGGCGTCAGGCCGTGGCGAAGGAGTAGAACCTCTTCAGGGCGCAGTGCTCGTCGAGCAGACGTCCGTAGATCGGCTCACCCTCGAGCTCACGGTAGGTCTCGATCGGGTCGCCTTTTATGATCAGCGCCCGCGCGCACTCCACACACCAGTACTGGTACTCGGAGTTGAGCGGCTCCATGTCGCGAACGATCGGCGTTCCACTGCCGCACCAGTCGCACTTCCGGCTGTGAGCACCCATGGGACAGCTCCAACCCCCTCCCCTTCGGCAGCGTTCACTCCCGCCGGTCCGATTCTGCCACGGGACCACGCGGGAACAGCAACAATCCCGCCCCCCTGTGATCGGGAGACGGGATCGTCGAACTGTGGAGCTAAGGAGAATTGAACTCCTGACCTCCTGCATGCCATGCAGGCGCTCTACCAACTGAGCTATAGCCCCGCTGTTCTCGGCTCCCCCGGAGGTTTTCCCCCGCGTTCCCCGCGAACAAGAAGAACTTTAGCCTGCGACCTGCCCAGATGTGAAATCGGGCCTCAGGAGCCCCACGGAGGCCACCGCAAGGCCTCAGTCGTCGTCGCCGAGGACCGGTTCGGGCAGCGTCCCGGCGTTGTGCTCCATCAGGCGCCAGCCGCGCGCGCCCTCGCCCAGCACGGACCAGCAGCAGTTGCTCAGGCCGCCCAGCGACTCCCAGGAGGAGGACTCCAGGCCCAGCAGCCGGCCGATGGTGGTGCGGATGGTGCCGCCGTGGCTGACCACGACGAGGGTGCCGCCGTCCGGCAGCTTCTCCGCGTGCGACAGCACGACCGGAGCGGCCCGGTCGGCCACCTCGGTCTCCAGCTCGCCGCCGCCTCGCCGCACGGCCTCGCCGCGCTTCCAGGCCCTGTACTGCTCGCCGAAACGCTCGATGATCTCGTCGTGCGTCAGGCCCTGCCACACGCCCGCGTACGTCTCGCGCAGCTCGGCGTGGTGGGAGGCGGCGACGCCCGTGACGGCCGTCAGCTCGGCCGCGGTCGCCCTGGCCCGCGAGAGGTCGGAGGCGACGATCGCGTCCGGACGCATCGAGGCCAGCAGGCGGGCGGCCCGGCGCGCCTGGGCGACGCCGGTCCCGGTCAGCTCGATGTCCGTGGAGCCCTGGAAGCGGCGCTCCACGTTCCATGCGGTCTGACCGTGGCGCCAGAGGACGATCCGGCGGCCGCGGGCGGCCCCGCCGCCGCTCAGCTGAAGTCTCCGTCCGCGTCGCCCGCGGCGGCCTGGGCCTGGGCGTGCGCCTCGGCCTTGCCACGCGTGGCGACGGCGTCGGCGGGCAGCTCGATCTCCGGGCAGTCCTTCCACAGGCGCTCGAGGGCGTAGAAGACGCGCTCCTCGCTGTGCTGCACGTGCACGACGATGTCGACGTAGTCCAGCAGCACCCAGCGGGCGTCGCGGTCGCCCTCACGGCGCACCGGCTTGACGCCGAGGTCCTTGAGCAGCCGCTCCTCGATCTCGTCGACGATCGACTTGACCTGGCGGTCGTTGGGGGCCGAGGCCAGCAGGAAGGCGTCGGTGATCGACAGTACGTCGCTGACGTCGTAGGCGATGACGTCGTGCGCGAGCTTGTCGGCGGCAGCCTGGGCGGCGGCCTGGATGAGCTCGATGGAGCGGTCCGTGGCGGTCACAAGCCATGCTTTCGTAAAGAGGGTCAGTACCTCTCAAGGGTCTCACGACCCGCCGACAGCACTCCCGGTGTTTTCCGCCTCGCCCCCCGGGCCCGCTCAGCGCGTGCGGGGCGGGTAGTCCCGGCCCAGGACCACGGCGACGTCGGCGTGCGCGGGGATCTCGCCCCGGCGCACCGCGCGCTCGGGAAGGCCCAGCGTCCGGGCCACCTCCCCGGCCTCGGCCGCCCGGCTCCCCTGGGCGTAGAGCACCGCAGAGGCCGCCTGGGGCGCCCTCGCCGAGCCCGCGCCGATGAACGTGTAGCCGCCGTTGGCCAGGGTGACCCGCGCCGCTTCGGCCGCTCCCCCGTCTCCTGTGGCGTTCTTCACGCTCACCCGGGGCGGGGCGTTCCGGGCGGCGTCCCGGGCCGCGCCGCCCAGCACGTCCTCGATCAGGGTGTCGGCCGCCCGGCCGCCGAGCGTGCCGTCCGCGCGCACGGGCAGGACGGTGGTCTCGTACGAGCCCGCCTTCGCCTTCGTCGCGAGGCGGGCCAGGCAGGCGCCGAGCTGCTCGGGGCCGAGGGAGGGGTCGGGGATCTGGGCGAGCGCCTCGACGGTCGTGGTGGCCGCCCGCGGGTCGCCGGACATCTTCCGCAGCACCGCCTGCATGACCCGCCCGAACCGCGCGAGCTGCGGGGTACGCCCCTCGCCGGCCGCCCGGTAGGTGGCGTAGGCGACCGCCGCCCGGCCCCCGAGGCTCTGGCCCTCGCCGGGGGCCACCAGCAGGCGGTCGCCGGGACGGGGGCCCGGCACGGCGGTGTCCGTGTCGACGGTGACGCCGCCGACGAGCTCGACCAGGTTCTCGAGATAGGGGGTGTCCAGCCGCCAGCTGCCCTTGATGTCCGTGCCGAGCAGGGTGTTCAGGGCGTCGCGGGTGCCGCCCGTGCCCTCGTCCAGCACCGATCTGCCGAGCGTCGTCGCGCCGCCGCCCTCCCCGGACACGGCGAGCGAGTCGGGCAGCAGAAGCGTGGTGCCCTTGTGCGCGCCCTCGTCGTCGACCAGCAAGGCGGTGGAGCTGTCGCCGCCTTGGGTCTGCCGCAGATGGACGATGATCACGTTCCGCTCGCGCACGGCGCCCGCCGCCGACCCGTCCCTCTTGTCGTCGCCCCCGGACAGCAGGAGCCAGGTGACGCCGCCGACGACGGCGAGGCCGAGCGTCGCGGCCAGGGCGCGCACGCGCTTGCGGCTCCTGCGCCGGCGCTCACCCCGGCGCTCGGCGCGGCTCTGGCTGAACGTGAGCCAGTCGATGACGTCCTGGGACTCCTCGTCCGGCTCCTCCACGAAGGAGAACTGCTCGGTGCGGTAGTCCGGGGCCGGCCGGGGCTCGGGAATCTGCGCGGAGGCGGGGCCGGGAGCGGAGGCGGGGGCGGAAGAGGAGACCGGGGCAGGAGCGGGGCCGGGCTCGGGGCGGCGTGGCCCGGGCGGCTGCCCGTACCGGTCGTCGTACGCGCGCTCCGGGGCGTCAGGGCGGTACACGGGCCGCCCGTAGGCGTCGTAACGAACCTGCTGTCGCGGCCGCGAATCCTGTCGGTCGTTCACGAGCGCCCCTCGCTGCCCCTCGAGCCGGAGACGGCCGTCGCGGTCGCTCTCAGCCGTCGTGACGGTACAGCTTGCGCTTGTCGATGTAGCGCACCACACCGTCGGGCACGAGGTACCAGACGGGCTCGCCCTGCGCCACGCGGGCGCGGCAGTCGGAGGAGGAGATGGCCAGGGCGGGGACCTCGACGAAGGAGACCCGGTCCTCGGGCAGTCCGGGGTTGGCCAGTATGTGGCCCGGTCGGGTGACACCGATGAAGTGCGCGAGCGAGAAAAGCTCCTCGGTGTCCCGCCAGGTGAGGATCTGCGCCAGCGCGTCGGCGCCGGTGATGAAGAACAGATCCGCGTTCTCGTTGAGGACGCTCAGGTCCCGGAGCGTGTCGGTGGTGTACGTCGGGCCGCCGCGGTCGATGTCGATGCGGCTGACCGAGAACTGTGGGTTGGACGCGGTGGCGATCACCGTCATCAGATAACGGTCCTCGGCCGGCGACACCAGCTTGTGGCTCTTCTGCCACGGCTGCCCGGTCGGTACGAAGACCACCTCGTCGAGGTGGAACTGCGAGGCCACCTCGCTCGCGGCGACCAGGTGACCGTGGTGGACCGGATCGAACGTTCCGCCCATCACGCCGAGCCGCCGCTTCACGGGCCCTGTCTGCTCTCCCATGCGTGCAGACCCTACTGGGCGCGGTGACACCCCGGGTCCTCGGGGACCGGCGGGATCAGCGGTCGCGGTTGAAGCGGGTGGTGACCCACAGCAGGAACAGCAGGATGACCAGCGCGGCGCCACCGGTCATGTAGGGGCTGATGCTCTCGTGGGTGTCCACGTGCTCGCCCTCGGAGGCGAGGCTGACGAGGGCGTTGTGCGCGGAGGCGATGATCACGGCAGGACCTATCCGGGATGGGATCGGGTGGAGACTTCTGCCACATCGTATGCGGGGCGCGTCGGCGGGCTCACGCCGACTCCGCGGAGAGGCGGTCAGTCCTTGTCGCGGTACCCGCGCAGCAGGAACCAGGCCACGAGCACGATGCCCACCACGCCGACGATCAAAACCGTGCGCAGCACCACACCCGGCCCCTGGTCGCCCTTGGAGACGGCGAGGAGCTCGGTGAATCCGGAATGCGCGGTGACGGGGTCGATGACTGCCATGTCCCCACGGTAGCCGTGTCGGTGGTACGGCCTAGTCTGGGGTCCTGAAGCCGGGGGACGGGCCATGATCAAGCCCACTGAGGGGGTCTCTATGACCGACATCGACAGCGGCGACAACAGCGGCGTCGACGGCGAGGGCCGCGAGCAGCCGTGGGGATCCGGCCGCAGGCGCTTCCCTGATCTCTCCTCGCGCGCCTACGAGCACCCCGCCGACCGCTCGGCCCTGGTGGCGCTGCGCCGGCTGAGCGGCTTCGACACGGTCTTCAGGACCCTCAGCGGGCTGCTGCCCGAGCGCAGCCTCCGCCTGCTCTACCTCTCGGACTCGGTGCGGGTGGGCGAGCGGCAGTTCCCGCACCTGCACGCGCTGCTGCTGGACGCCTGCGCCGTCCTCGACCTGCCGCGCGTCCCCGCGATGTACGTCGTGCAGGACCCGAAGCCCAACGCGATGTGCATCGGCCTGGACGAGCCGATCATCGTCGTGAGCACGGGCCTGGTGGAGCTGCTCGACGAGGAGGAGATGCGGGCGGTCGTGGGCCACGAGGTGGGCCACGCCCTGTCGGGTCACGCCGTCTACCGCACGGTCCTGCTGTTCCTGACCGGCATGGCGGTCAAGGTCGCCTGGATCCCGCTGGGCAACCTCGCGGTGTCGGCGATCGTGACGGCGCTGCGCGAGTGGTTCCGCAAGTCGGAGCTGTCGGCGGACCGGGCCGGGCTGCTGGTGGGCCAGGACCTGCAGGCGTCCCTGCGCGGGCTGATGAAGATGGCGGGCGGCAACCACCTCCACGAGATGAACGTGGACGCCTTCCTCGAGCAGGCGGACGAGTACGAGAAGGGCGGCGACCTCCGCGACTCCGTGCTGAAGATCATGAACATGCTGCCGCGCAGCCACCCCTTCACCACGGTGCGGGCGGCGGAGCTGAAGAAGTGGTCGGAGAGCCGCGACCACCAGCGCCTCATGGACGGCCACTACCCGCGCCGGTCGGAGGACAAGGACGCCTCGGTGTCCGACTCCTTCCGGGAGTCGGCGAACCACTACGCCGACTCGGTGCGCGCCAGCAAGGACCCGCTGATGGGCCTGGTGCGGGACATCGCGGGCGGGGCGTCGGGGCTGGGCGGCCGGCTGAAGGACACGTTCGGCGGAGGACGGAGCTCCGGGGCGTCCGGGAGCGAGGGATCCGGGCCTTCGAAGAGCGAGGGGCCCGGGGCGCCCAAGGGCGACGGACCGGACGCGTAGGACCCGCTCCGTACGGCCCGGTCAGTGCTTCACGGCCCGCTCAGCGCTTCACGCCCGCTCAGTGCTTCGGCGGGCTGGGCTGGGCGCCGGGGGCCAGGGTGCCGCAGAGGTCGGCGGTCGTCGTGGGGCCCGTGGCGTACGGGTCCGTGCCCGCCGGGCCCTCGGCGGCGGCCTTCTGGCCGGCCAGCAGCGGGCGGAGGTAGGCCGCGTCGTCGACCGCGCAGGACTCGGGGCCGGCCTGCAGGGCGCTCTGCAGCACCTGCAGATGGTGTTCCTGCAGGTCGTCCCGGTCGAAGCGGAAGTGCATCGTGCGCCGCACGGTGAACAGCGAGGCGTCCGCGGGGTCGCCCTTGGCCCCGCGCACGGCGTAGACGAACGTGTGGTCGGAGGTGACCTCCAGCGCCGCCGGGGACGCCTCGACGATCGAGAAGGTGCCCTGTGTACGGACGAGGGGGTCGGCGAGGGCCACACGGGCGGGGTCGAAGCGCACCAGCCAGCCGGTGGCGGCGTGCCGGCCGTCGTCGGCGGGGCGGGCCAGGCTGCGGTCGAACTGGTCCAGCTGCGAGGGGGCGAGCAGCAGGCGGACGCCGCGCTGGGCGCCGCCGGTGAGCACGGCCGGGTCGAGCGCGGACTTGACGGTGTACTCCTTGGCCGTGGCGAGGGCGGTCATCACCAGGCTCTCGGAGAAATTCTGGGTGCGCCGTGCGGCCGGAAGGGTGACGCCCTCGGCGCCGTCGCGGAACTGGGCGGCCGGGCTGTTGGCGAAGAGGTCGTTCGCCAACGCCGCTCCGGGCACCGGATCGCGTGGCGCCAGGGGGACGAGAGTGATCCGCAGCGGCTCGGCGGACGGCGGCCTGGGCTCCTTGTAGGGGTGGCGCAGGCCCATGTAGACGGCGGTGCCGAAGGCGAGGGCGATCAGCATCACCAGGAGCAGCACCTGCCGGGAGGCACTGACCCGCGCCCAGGCGTGCCGGGTGCGGACGGCGGGCGCGTGGTCGTCCATGCGCTCCCGGGCGGAGAACTCCTGGAGCCGCGCAGCACGCACGAACGATTCGTCGAACACGACGGATCGGTACTCTTCCTCGCCGCCTCCCTGGGGGCCTTCGGGCGTGCCCTCAGGGGGGTCTCCAGGCCCGTTCATATCTCAAGAGTAGGTCTGCGGAGCGCCTGGTAAACGCCCTGGTACGCGACAACTTCCGACGAAATTCCAAGCTGCCCGCAGGAGCGTGACGGCCTTGGCCCAGGCTGTCGCGGCCCGTCACCGAATGACAGAAAGTCATCGGAATCGGCCGAATGTGACCGTCAGTGTCGGGGTGGCTCAGCGTTGGGGCGGTACGGCCGAGGCCACCGGCGGCTCGGAGTCGGCGGACACCGACGGCAGGGGCCCCTGGCGCTCCCCCGCCGGGGCGTCCACACCGGTCCTCGCGGGCGGCGGGGCGGGCTCCTGCCCCTTCCCGGAGGAGGCGCCGCGGTAGACCGCGGTGAAGGCGAGGGCCACCACGCCTATGCCCATGACGACGGCGAGCACCCAGGCCACAGGGCGGTGCCAGCGGGCATGGCCGCGGTAGGGGCCGCGCACGATGCCGTAGCGGCCGTAGGGGCCGTAGGCGTCGTCCGGGTCGAGGTCGCGGGCCAAGCCGCGCAGCTCGCCCAGCCGGTCGGCGTGGGGCCCGGCCAGGCCGCCGGCCGGGCCGACCGCGCGGTCGTCGTCGTACGGGTCGTCGTCGGCGGAGCCGCCTCCGGCCCGGGTCCACGCGGCGTCCGCCTCGGCGCGGGCCCGGTCGGCGGCGAGCATCCGCTCGACCGCGGAGGGTTCGTGGATCGCGGCGGACCGCACGAACTCCTCGTCGAAGACCACGGAGGCGAACGCGTCGTCCGCGTCTCCATGGCGGTGGCTGTCGGGCTCCTCGCCGTCCGGGAACGGCCTGCCCCCCACGTCGTCCGGCACCCGTCCAGCGTAGACCCGAACCGGTCAATCCGCGCGGCCGGTACGGGAATTAGGGCTACCGGCCGCGGATGTGCCCGTCGCCCGTGACGATGTACTTCGTCGACGTCAGCTCCGGCAGCCCCATCGGCCCCCGGGCGTGCAGCTTCTGCGTGGAGATCCCGATCTCGGCGCCGAAGCCGAACTGACCGCCGTCGGTGAAGCGCGTGGAGGCGTTGACCGCGACCGTGGTGGAGTCCACCAGCTGGGTGAAGCGGCGGGCGGCGGCCTGCGACGTGGTGACGATCGCCTCGGTGTGGCCGGAGGTCCACAGCCGGATGTGGCGCACGGCCGCGTCCAGGTCCTCCACCACGGCGGCGGCGATGTCGTACGAGAGGTACTCGGTCTCCCAGTCCTCGGTGGTGGCGGCCACGACCTTGGCGCCGGTGTCCGCGGCCGAGGCCAGCTCGACGACGCGCTCGTCGCCGTGCACGGTCACCCCCGCCTCGGCCAGCGCCGCCAGGGCGCGCGGCAGGAAGCGCTCGGCGATGTCCTGGTGGACCAGCAGGGTCTCGGCGGCGTTGCAGACGCTGACCCGGCTGGCCTTGGAGTTGATCAGGATCTCCACGGCCATGTCGAGGTCGGCCTCGGCGTCGACGTACACATGGCAGTTGCCCGTGCCCGTCTCGATCACCGGGACGATGGACTCCTCGACCACCGTGCGGATCAGCGAGGCGCCGCCGCGCGGGATCAGCACGTCCACCATGCCGCGGGCGCGCATCAGCTCCCGCACGGACTCCCGGCTCTCGCCCGGGACCAGCTGCACGGCGTCCGCCGGCAGCCCGGCCCCGCCGACCGCGTCGCGCAGGACGCGCACCAGGGCGGTGTTCGAGGCGTACGCGGAGGAGGAGCCGCGCAGCAGCACGGCGTTGCCCGACTTCAGGCACAGGGCGGCGGCGTCGACGGTCACGTTGGGCCGGGCCTCGTAGATGATGCCGACGACGCCGAGCGGCACCCGCACCTGGCGCAGGTCGATGCCGTTGGGGAGCGTGGAGCCGCGCACCACCTCGCCGACCGGGTCGGGCAGGGCGGCGACGTCGCGGACGTCCTGGGCGATGGCCCGGATCCGCTCGGGGGTGAGGGTGAGCCGGTCGACGACGCTCTCGCTCGTACCGGCGGCGCGGGCCTTGGCGACGTCCTCGGCGTTGGCGTCGAGGATCTCGCGGGTGCGCACCTCCAGCGCGTCGGCGATGGCCAGCAGCGCCTCGTCCTTCGCCGACCGTGGCAGCGGCGCCAGCTCGGCGGCCGCGGCGCGGGCGCGGTACGCGGCGCGCAGGACCGGGGACTGCGGCATGGGGTCGGCGAGGGGGGAGGGGAAGACGCTGCTCATGACCGCAGCCTAACCGTGGGGCAGGCCGCGGCCATCCGGTATTCCACACTCCGGGACGGCCGGTATGACCGGAGCGAGACGGACGGAAGCGGAAACGGAAGGCGTGGTCACGGCGGGCCCGCCGGATCCCCCGCGACACCGGCACGGGTCGGCACGGGTCGGACGAGGCGCTGCACGGGTCGGACGGGACCGGCACGGGTCAGAAGGGATGCACTCCCACCGGGGTGGCCGGCAGCGGGCCGTACCCCTCGGCGATGCGCTGGTGGTAGGTCTCGCGGTCGATGACCTCCAGCCCGACGATCTCCCACGGCGGCAGCCGGGCGGTCGAGCGGTGCTCGCCCCACAGCCGCAGCGCCACGGCCGCGGCGTCGTGCAGGTCGCGTGCCTCCTCCCAGTAGCGGATCTCGGCGTGGTCGTTGGCGTAGCGGCTGGTCAGCAGGAAGGGATGGTCGTGGGCGAGCTGTTCCAGCGCCCGCCGGACCTCCCCCAGCGGCGCCTCGGCACCCGAGACGCTGAGGGTGACGTGCCACAGCCGCGCGGCCGCGTCGTGCGCGGCCTCCTCCGCCCGATCCCCCGTGTCGCCTGCCCCGACGCTGGTCAGTGTCCGCCCAGCCGTCCCTCGGGGCAGCGCCCCTGGGCGCCCTCGTCTCACCGGCGGCCTCCTTGCTCGCTGCTCCGCGCGCGTGCGGCGGAGCCGTGGTGCCGAGGGGTCGTGCGTCCATCACGGCCCCATGCATCAAAGTTGACCAGTCCGGGGGCGGCCGCGTGACGGTTTTACGGAAAGGCTCCATGGAAAGGCTGGCCTTACCGAGCTTTTCTCGCCCCTGCGTAACGTTCGTCAGCGATGCGGCACGCCGCCCGGCGGTCGCCGCCGTGGCACGACGCCCGTCAGCGGCGCAGCACGACCAGGTCGTCGCGGTGCACGACCTCGCGCTCGTAGCCCGGCCCCAGATCACGGGCCAGGTCACGGGTGGAGCGGCCCAGCAGCTGGGGGATCTCCGCCGCGTCGTAGGTGACCAGCCCGCGCGCCACGGCCCGCCCCGCGCCGTCCCGCAGCTCCACCGGATCGCCCGCGCTGAACTCGCCCTCGACCGAGGCGATGCCCGCCGGCAGCAGCGAGGCGGTGCCCTCGATCACGGCCCGCACCGCCCCGTCGTCCAGGGTCAGGGCGCCGCGCGGGGTGGAGGCGTGCGCCAGCCACAGCAGGCGGTCGGCCGAGCGGCGGCCGGTGCGGTGGAAGTACGTGCCGGTGCCGTGCCCGCGCAGAGCGTCGGCGGCCTGGCTGGCGGAGGTCAGCACGACCGGGATGCCGGCCGCGGCCGCGATCCGGGCGGCCTCGACCTTGGTCACCATGCCGCCCGTGCCCACGCCGGCCTTGCCCGCGCTGCCGATCGACACGCCCTCGAGGTCGCCGGGGCCCGTGACCTCGGCGATCCGGGACGTGCCCGGGAGGCTGGGGTCGCCGTCGTACAGGCCGTCGACGTCCGACAGCAGCACCAGCAGATCGGCCCGGACCAGGTGGGCGACGAGAGCGGCCAGCCGGTCGTTGTCGCCGAAGCGGATCTCGTCCGTGGCGACCGTGTCGTTCTCGTTGACGACCGGCACGGCCCCCATGGCCAGCAGCTGGTCCAGGGTCCGGCGGGCGTTGCGGTAGTGCGCCCGGCGGCTGGTGTCGTCCGTGGTCAGCAGCACCTGCCCGACCCGGCGCCCGTAGCGGGCGAACGACGCGGTGTAACGGGCGACCAGCAGCCCCTGGCCCACGCTCGCGGCCGCCTGCTGCCGGGCCAGGTCGCGCGGGCGGCGGTCCAGGCCCAGTGGCGCGAGGCCGGCCGCGATGGCACCCGAGGAGACCAGCACGACCTCCTTGTCCCCGCCGGCCTTGGCCAGCGTGTCGACCAGCGCGTCAACGCGGTCCGCGTCCAGTCCCCCGCCCGCGGTGGTGAGGGAGGAGGACCCTACCTTGACCACGATCCGTCGGGCGGCCACGACCTCGCGCCGGACCCCGTGCAGCTCGCCTGCCCCTGTCAACGTACGTACACCCCTGTGATCGCCATGGCTGTTCCCTGCCTGCTCAGGGACGCAAATCTACCGCCTGGCGATTGTGGTCGTTCGACCCTATTTTGTGCTGGTTGACATGGGGGAAGATTGCTCCCGGACCGGCGACCGTCATACGGTCGGTGGTCGACCGTTGTCCACCGCGGGCTCCGCGCGCCACGACGGTTCCCCCCTGAATCCCTAGTCCTGCTGCCAGGAGCCCGTCCAGTGCCTTCTGCCGGAACAGCCTCCCGCCGAGCCGTACAGCTCGCGGCGCTGCTCGCGATGCTGGTGTTCTTCGCCACCCAGCTCGTCGGCTCGCTGCTGCCCAATGTGCCGCTCCTCATCACCGCCTCGGCGGCGGGCCTCGCGCTCGACCTCTATCTGCAGCACCGTGACCCCGGTCTCGTCGCCGTACTCGGCAAGATCCGCTTCGACGTCATGGTGCGCCAGCTGCTGCGCGACATGCTGCTGCTGATCGGGCTCGTGCGGCTGCACGGCGACGGCTCGCTGCGCGGCTACGTCCCCGTGGTCACCGGGCTCGTGCTCTTCTACGCCGCCCACCTCGCCTGCCAGGCCACCGCGATCCTCGTCCGCCGCACCCGCACGCTGCCGTTCCTCACGCGCAACGTCGACACCAGCGGTCTGCACCTGACCGCCGCCCCGCCGCGCCTGTTGGCCCGCCAGCACGGCCGCCGGCTGCTGCGCTTCGCGGTCCCCGCCACGGCCGGCCTGCTGGTCACCGCGGGCACCCACAACGCCCTGTGGGCCGGGATCGGCGTCGGCGCCTCGCTGCTGCTGGCCCTCGGCGGCACGCTCCACCTCGCCGGCTGGCTGCGCCCCAAGAAGCGCATCGCCCGCGAGCAGCAGGCCCTGGAGTGGCTCGACCGCTGGCTGGCCGACTACAAGCCCACCGTCGGCATGTACTTCTCCGGCGGCACCACCTCGGCCTACCAGGCCAACATGTGGCTCTCCACCCTCGCCGAGCTGGACGGCAACCCCGTCATCGTGCTCCGCGAGCGCTTCATGATGCAGAAGATCGAGGCCACCGACGTGCCGATCATCTGCATCCCCAAGGTCGTCCACCTGATGGCCCTGGAGACGTCCTCGCTCAAGATGATGCTGCACCCGGCGAACTCCGGTAAGACCTCGCAGGTCCTGCGGATGCCGTCGATCAAGCACTCCTTCATCAACCACGGCGAGAGCGACAAGCTCTCCAGCTGCAACCCCTACTCCAAGGCGTACGACGAGATCTGGGTCGCCGGCCCGGCCGCCCGCGACCGCTACCAGCTCGCCGACATCGGCGTCGAGGACAAGGACGTCGTCGAGGTCGGCCGCCCGCAGCTGGCGCCGATCACGCCGTACAGCGGCGCGCCCACCGGTACGTACACCACCGTGCTGTACGCGCCCACCTGGGAGGGCTGGGACGGCAACCCCGGCAACACCTCGGTCATCCTGGCCGGCGAGAACATCGTCCGCGCGCTGCTCGCCGACCCGGGCGTGCGCCTGCTGTACAAGCCGCACCCGATGACCGGCTCCGTCGACCCGCGCGCCGGCCGCGCCGACGAGCGCATCCAGGCCCTGATCCGCGAGGCCAACACCCACCGCTCCGGCCCCCGCCCGGGCGCCGAGGCGGCCGCCGAGCTCGCCCGCCGCACGGCCGAGCTGGACGAGCTCACCACCAGCACGTTCCGTGACAGCGCCGACGAGGTCGAGCGGATGCTGCTGCAGGGCACCCCGGAGAAGGGCCGCGCCGCGACCGTCGAGGCCGCCACCGCCGCCTGGGAAGCCGCCTACTGGGCCTCGCTGCCCGAGTGGGAGCACCAGATCATCACGACCGCCCGCCCGGCGCTCTTCAACTGCTTCAACGAGTCGGACCTGCTCATCAGCGACGTCTCCAGCGTCGTCTCCGACTACCTGGTCAGCGAGAAGCCGTACGCCGTGGCGAACACCAGCGGCATGTCCGAGGAGGAGTTCCGGGCGAACTTCCCCACGGTCAGCGCCGCGACCATCCTCACGCCCGAGGCCGGCGAGGTGGCCGGCCTGCTGGCCGCCGTCCGCGACCCCGCCCTGGACGGTCTCGCCGAGGCCCGCGCCGAGCTGAAGGTCCAGCTGCTCGGCCCCGCCGACCCGCCGTCGCTGGTCCGCTTCAACGCGGCCGCGCAGGCGCTGTGCGCGAAGGCGGACGAGCGCCGGGTCCGGATGGAGGCCCGCGCCTCGGACATCCCCTCGCCGCGTGCCGCCGCCGGCACGGCGGACGAGCCGGTCACCGCCGCGTAGCCCGGCGGGTAGGCGCGCCCACGCGCGCGTACCCCCCAGGCGCCCACCTCCTGACGTCAGGAGGTGGGCGCCCGCCCGTACGGACATGACGAAGGCCCCCGGGAGGTTCTCCTCCCGGGGGCCTTCGTCATGCCGTCACGGTCCTGTCTCCCACGTCGTGGCCGCCCCCTCCCGGCGGCGGCCACGCGACCGGGCTCACCCGAACGGGTTGAAGCCCTCGTACTCCTGGGACGCCTCGTCGCGCTCGGCGTCGCGGTCGCGGCGGCGCTGCGCGGCGGGACGCGGCTCCTCGAAGCGGTGGTCCTCGCCACGGCGGCCGAGCATCTCCGCGCCGGCGGACATCGAGGGCTCCCAGTCGAAGACGACCGCGTCCTCCTCGGAGCCGATGGCCACGCCGTCGCCCGAGCGGGCACCGGCCTTCATCAGCTGGTCCTCGACGCCGAGGCGGTTGAGGCGGTCGGCCAGGTAGCCGACGGCCTCGTCGTTGCTGAAGTCGGTCTGGCGCACCCAGCGCTCCGGCTTCTCGCCGCGCACGCGGTAGATGCCGTCCTCCTCCAGGGTGACTGTGAAGCCCGCGTCGTCGACGGCCTTCGGGCGGATGACGATGCGGGTCGCCTCCTCCTTCGGCTTGGCCGCGCGCGCCCGGGAGACGATGTCGGCCAGCGCGAAGGAGAGCTCCTTCAGGCCCAGCCGGGAGATGGCCGAGACCTCGAAGATGCGGTAACCGCGGGACTCGAGCTCGGGCCGGATGATGTCGGCGAGGTCCTGGCCGTCGGGGATGTCGACCTTGTTGAGGACGACGACGCGGGGCCGGTCGTCCAGGCCGCCGTACTCCTTCAGCTCGGCCTCGATGGCGTCGAGGTCGCTCAGCGGGTCGCGCTCGGACTCCAGGGTGGCCGTGTCGAGCACGTGCACCAGCACCGAGCAGCGCTCGACGTGGCGCAGGAACTCGAGGCCCAGGCCCTTGCCCTGGCTGGCGCCGGGGATCAGGCCGGGGACGTCGGCGATGGTGTAGACGGTCGCGCCGGCGGTGACCACGCCCAGGTTGGGCACCAGGGTGGTGAAGGGGTAGTCCGCGATCTTCGGCCTGGCGGCGGAGAGGACCGAGATCAGCGAGGACTTGCCGGCGCTCGGGTAGCCGACCAGCGCCACGTCGGCGACGGTCTTCAGCTCCAGGACGATGTCCTGCGCCTGGCCCGGCTCGCCCAGCAGCGCGAAGCCCGGGGCCTTGCGGCGCGCCGAGGCCAGCGCGGCGTTGCCGAGGCCGCCGCGGCCGCCCTGGGCCGCGACGTAGGTGGTGCCCTCGCCGACCAGGTCGGCCAGGACGTTGCCCTTCCGGTCCAGGATGACCGTGCCGTCCGGCACCGGCAGGACCAGGTCCGTGCCGTCCTTGCCGGAGCGGTTGCCGCCCTCGCCGGGCTTGCCGTTGGTGGCCTTGCGGTGCGGGCTGTGGTGGTACTCCAGAAGCGTGGTGACGGACTGGTCAACGACCAGCGTCACATCACCGCCACGGCCGCCGTTGCCGCCGTCGGGGCCGCCGAGGGGCTTGAACTTCTCACGGTGTACGGAGGCGCAGCCGTGGCCTCCGTTACCCGCGGCGACATGCAGCTCGACGCGGTCCACGAAGGTGGTCATAGCGGTGTGCCTCCAGATACGAACGGGAATGTCTCTGTTGTAACGCGACAAGGGCGGACCTGCTTCCCCGCAGGGAAGCAAGGTCCGCCCTCGCTCATCGCTCTACGGCGCCTGATTCAGATGGATCAGACGGCCGGAACGATGTTGACGACCTTGCGGCCACGGTGGGTGCCGAACTGCACCGCACCGGCCTGCAGCGCGAACAGGGTGTCGTCGCCGCCGCGACCGACACCGGCGCCCGGGTGGAAGTGGGTGCCGCGCTGGCGGACCAGGATCTCACCGGCGTTGACGACCTGACCGCCGAAGCGCTTCACGCCGAGCCGCTGAGCATTGGAATCGCGACCGTTCCGGGTGGACGATGCGCCCTTCTTGTGTGCCATGTGTTCTCAGTCCCTTACTTCGCAGCCGTCGGGATGCCGGTGATCTTCACCGCGGTGTACTGCTGGCGGTGACCGATGCGCTTGCGGTAACCGGTCTTGTTCTTGTACTTCAGGATGTCGATCTTGGCACCCTTGTGGTGGTCCACGATCTCGGCCTGGACCTTGATGCCCGCCAGGACCCACGGGTCGCTGGTGACGGACTCGCCGTCGACCACGAGCAGCGTGGAGAGCTCGACCGAGTCGCCCACCTTGCCGTCGGAAATCTTGTCAACCTCGACGATGTCGCCGACAGCAACCTTGTGCTGGCGACCACCGCTACGCACGACTGCGTACACGCGGATCTCACTCTCGCTAGTAAACGGGACCTCTGATGCCAGCCGCTCACACGGGCAGGGCCCGTGAATCCCAATGGGTGAGCGGCCTCTCCCCGTCGCGGAACAACGCGGACCGGGAGGTGTTTGCTCAGTGGCACGGCGCCAAACAGACGCCGACGGTCAAGGTTACGGGGCCTTGACCAGGGGGTCAAACCGGGGTCCGGGCCCCGTGGCGGGGCCCGGACCACCGGGCACTGCTCAGTCCTCCGAGGAGGCCTCGGCGGCCGCGGTCTTCTTGGCCGCCGCCTTCTTGGTGGTGGCCTTCTTGACGGTCTTGGTGGCCGTCTTCTTGGCCGCCGTCTTCTTGGCGGTGGTGGTCTTCTTCGCCACCGTCTTCTTGGCCGTGGCGGCCTTCTTCGCCGGAGCCTTCTTGGCGGCCGTCTTACGGGCCGTCTTCTTGGCGGGGGCTGCCTCCTCGGCCGCCTCCTCGGACTCCACGACCGGCTCCACGACCGGCGCCTCGGCCGCCACCGGCTCCGCCGCCGGAGCGCTGACCACGACCACGGCCGCCTCCTCCGCACCAGAGGGCGAACCAGCCGGAGAGGACACCCTGCGGGTCGCCCGGCGGCGCGGACGGGCCGGAGCCGCCGCCTCCGCGGTCACGACCGCCTCGGCCACCGGCTCGGCGACCTCGGGAGCGACCTCGGGCTCGACGATCTCGGGCTCCACCACCGGCGCGGGCGCCGGCTCGGGCTCCACGACGACCTCGACGGGCGCCTCGACGACGACCTCGGGCTCGGCCACCCGCTCCGCCCGCGGCGCACCCGCCGGAGCGGACGCCTTACGGGTCGCCCGGCGACGCGTACGACCGCCGCGCTTGGCGGCCGCCTCGGCCTCGGCCGCGCTGCCGAACCACTCCTCCTCGTCACCGCCGACCGTCGGCACCAGCTCCGCCTCGGCCACCGGCACGGGCTCCAGCTCGGGAGCCTCCTCCACGGCCTCCGGCGCGGCGACGGACTCGGGGGCCTCGGCGGCACCCTTGCCCTTCTTCTTGCCGCGCTTGCCGCCGCCACCGCCGCCGCCCGTGGTCGCGGGCTGGTCCATGTGGACGAGCACGCCACGGCCGTTGCAGTGGACACAGGCCTCGGAGAAGGACTCCAGCAGGCCCTGGCCGACACGCTTGCGCGTCATCTGGACCAGACCCAGCGAGGTCACCTCGGCGACCTGGTGCTTCGTACGGTCCCGGCCCAGGCACTCCAGCAGACGCCGCAGCACCAGGTCCCGGTTCGACTCCAGCACCATGTCGATGAAGTCGATCACGATGATGCCGCCGAGGTCGCGCAGCCGCAGCTGGCGCACGATCTCCTCGGCCGCCTCCAGGTTGTTCCTGGTGACCGTCTCCTCCAGGTTGCCGCCCTGGCCGGTGAACTTGCCGGTGTTGACGTCGACGACGATCATCGCCTCGGTCCGGTCGATCACCAGCGAGCCGCCGCTGGGCAGCCAGACCTTGCGGTCCAGCGCCTTCATCAGCTGCTCGTCGATCCGGTACGTGGCGAAGACGTCGACGTCCGACGTCCACTTCTGCAGCCGGTCGACCAGGTCGGGCGCCACGTGCGAGACATAGCCGTGGATGGTCTCCCAGGCGCCGTCACCGCTGACGATGACCTTCGAGAAGTCCTCGTTGAAGATGTCGCGCACGACCCGGACGGTCATGTCCGGCTCGCCGTACAGCAGGCTCGGCGAGCTCGTCGAGATCTGCTTCGACTTCTTCTGGATGTCCTCCCACTGCGCCTGCAGCCGCTCCACGTCACGACGCAGCTCGTCCTCGCTGGCGCCCTCGGCGGCGGTACGGACGATCACGCCCGCGTCCTCGGGGACGATCTTCTTGAGGATCTGCTTCAGACGCGCGCGCTCGGTGTCGGGCAGCTTGCGGCTGATGCCGGTCATCGAGCCCTCGGGCACGTAGACCAGGTAGCGGCCCGGCAGGGACACCTGGCTGGTCAGACGGGCACCCTTGTGACCGATCGGGTCCTTGGTGACCTGCACCAGCACCGACTGGCCGGACTTCAGCGCGGCCTCGATGCGACGCGGGCCGTTGCCCATGCCGAGCGCCTCGAAGTTGACCTCGCCCGCGTACAGCACGGCGTTGCGGCCCTTGCCGATGTCGACGAAGGCGGCCTCCATCGACGGCAGGACGTTCTGGACCTTGCCCAGGTAGACGTTGCCGACGTAGCTGGTGGCCTGCTCCTTGTTGACGAAGTGCTCCACGAGGATGTTGTCCTCGAGCACGCCGATCTGGGTGCGGTCACCGTTCTGACGGACCACCATCACCCGCTCGACGGCCTCACGGCGGGCCAGGAACTCGGCCTCGGTGATGATCGGCACCCGGCGACGGCCCTGCTCACGACCCTCACGGCGGCGCTGCTTCTTCGCCTCCATACGGGTCGAGCCCTTGATGGACTGGACCTCGTCGAAGCCCGTGCCGCCCTCCATCCGGGCGGCGCGCTCACGCGGCTCCCGGACCTTGACGACCGTACGCTCCGGCTCGTCCGTACCCGGCTCGGTCTCCAGCGCCTCGCCACTGCGGCGACGGCGACGGCGACGACGGCGGCTGCCCGCGGACGAACCGGCGGCCTCCTCGGTCTCCGGCTCCTCCTCCTCGGCCTCGAGCTCCTCGGCGGCCTCCTCGGCGGCCTCCTCGGCCTCCGCCTCCTCCTCGCCGGCCTCCAGCTCGGCCTCGGCGGCCTCACCACGGCGACGACGGCGGCCACCACGACGACGACGGCGCGACGGGCGCTCGCCCTGCTCCTCGTCCTCGAACGCGGCGCCCTCGAGCTCCTCGGCGGCCTCCGGCTCCTCCTCGACCTCGGCGGGGACCTCGGCCGGGACCTCGGCCTGGACCGGGGCGGCCTCGGCGGCCTCGCCACGGCGACGGCGGCGACGACGGCCACCGGCGGCGGGCGCCGCCTCCACGGCGGGCTCCTCCGGCTCCTCGCGCTCCTCCCGCACCTCGGCGGCGGCGGCCGCGGCGGCGGCAGCGGTCTCGGGCGTCTGGAACATCGGCTCGGTGAACACCGGGGCCTGGAACACGGCGGTCGGCGGGCGCACCGCACGACGACGCGAGCGCGCCGGGGCCTCGGCGGCGGCCGGCTCGGCGGCGGCCTCCGGGGCGGCGGCCTCGGCGGCGGCGGCACGGCGGCGCGTACGACGGGCACGCGGCTCGGCGACCGGCTCCGCGGCCTCCTCGGCGGGGGCCTCGGCGGCCGCCTCGGCGGCGGGCTTCTCACCGACGGTGGAACCCGCCGGACGGGTGGCGCGGCGACGGCCACGGGCCGGCTTGGCCGGCGCCGGGGCGGCCTCCTCGACCGGAACGATCGCGGGGGCGGTCTCGGCCATGTCGGCGACCGCCGCCGTCTCCTCGGCCACGAGCGACGCGGCGGCCAGCGGCTCACCGGTCGGGGCGCTCACGGCACGAGTGGCACGACGACGCGTACGGGTCGGCTTGGCGGCCGGAACCTCGGGCGCGGCCTCGGCCTCGACCTCGGCCTCCTCCTCGGCCTCGACGACCGGCTCCACGACGCTCTCGGGGGCCTGCGGCGGACCCGCCGGGGCGGTGGCCTTACGGGTGGCGCGACGACGCGTACGAGCGGGCTTCTCCTCCGCCGGAGCGGCCTCGACAACCTCGACCTGCTCGGCGGCGGCCTCGACGACCGGCTCCGGAGCGGCCTCGGCGGCCTGCGGAGCACCGGCGGGCGCGGACGCCCTACGGGTGGCACGACGGCGCGGACGGGCCGGAGCCTCGACGGCGGCCGGAGCCTCCTCCGCGACGACCTCGACGGCCTCGGGAGCGGCCTCGGCGGCCGGCTCCGCGGCCTGCGGGGCACCGGCGGGCGCAGTGGCCTTACGGGTGGCACGGCGACGCGTACGAGCGGGCTTCTCCTCCGCCGGAGCGGCAGCCTCGACGGCCTCGGCGGCCTCGACGACCGGCTCCGGAGCGGCCTCGCCGGCCTGCGGGGCACCGGCGGGCGCGGCGGCCTTACGGGTGGCACGGCGACGCGTACGTGCCGGGGTCTCCGCCGCAGCCGGAGCCTCGGGCGCGGCGGTTTTACGGGTGGCCCGGCGGCGCGGCCGCGCGGGGGTCTCCGGGGCCTCGGCCTCGGCGGCCGGCCCGGAGGCGGTGTCGGCGGCGGCCGTCACGGCCGCCTCGCCGACCGGCGGACCCGCCGGACGGGACGCCACACGGCGGCGGCGTCGCGGAGGCAGCGTGTCGCTGGGGCTCTCGTCGGCGTTGTTGCCGGGGACGCTCTGCGCGGCCCCGGGCTCGGTGGGCTCAATGGATTCGAGCATGCGGGCGGTTCTCCCGTCACGCTCCCGGGCGCCGCGTCGTGTTCCGACCCGCCGGTCCGCGTAATGAGCGCGGTACCGCCGTCCGGGGCGCGGTCGCCGCACGGGAGCTGTCGTCTCGCTCGCCGGGTCCGAGTGTCACGGCACCGGCGAAAAGTCTCCTGGTCAGTGCGCCTGCCGGACCGGGTGGCTCCCTGGTGGCGCGGCGGCGCGTCGACGGCCGTCCTTACGCGGAACCTTCCGGCACCTGCTGCGCGGCACTCGGCCCGGCGGCCGTGGTAGAAGCGGCCGGGGCGGCGTCGCGGTCGGGCGCGAGCGGATCGGTCACCGTGCCGGTCTCATCGTCGAGCAGCCCCTGCGCCAGCCTGGTCACCGCAGCGGGGACCGGCGGCGCCAGGTCGGCCGTGACGCGGAGACCGGACAGGACGTCGTCGGGTCGAACGGCAGGTGTCAAATGCCGAACAACCAGCCGCAGTATCGCACAGGCACCGTCGCCGGGCCTATCGGCCGGAGCCGCGAGCGCCTCGAGTCGGGTCACCGCGCCACGCGCGTCGAAGGTCCGCAACCCGTTTTTCGTCCGGCGCTGGACCTCGACCGTCTCCGCCGCCATGAACGCCGCGACGGCCTTCTCGGCGTCCTCCAGCTCGACGCCCTCCAGCCGCAGCTCCCACACGGAGGCCTGCAGCCGGTCGGCGAAGGAGGAGGTGTGCGCCTCGACGGCGTCGACGATGTCCAGACCGTCCGGCAGCGACTCGTCGAGGAGCGTGCGCAGAACGGCGGGGTCGCGCACCGCGGCGAGCTGGATCTCCAGGTACTCGGCCTCACTGCCCGTGCCGGTGGGTGCGGCATTGGCGTAGGAAACCTTGGGGTGCGGGGTGAAGCCCGCCGAGTACGCCATGGGCACCTCGGCACGCCGCAGCGCCCGCTCGAAGGCACGCTGGAAATCGCGGTGGCTGGTGAACCGGAGGCGGCCGCGCTTGGTGTAACGCAGACGAATGCGCTGCACCGCGGGTGCGGGCGGCGGGCCTTCGGGCTGTCGCTTACCCAGTTTGTCTCAGTCCCTCGTGAGTGCGGTCGTTCTGCTACCTAGCGTACGTGCAACAAGGGCCCTGCCGATCCGGCAGGGCCCTCGTTGGAACGCTTGTCGATCTGGGTCGAAGTGCCCGCTCGCGGCCTTGCGAACCCAGCCTCCACTCTCACGTGCGTGAGAGACGCGCAGGATGGCACTCTCGTCGCGGGCCGCTATTCCTGCTGGTCGGGGACCTTTTCCTGAGCGTGGCGAGCCGCCACAGAAGCACTGGCCCGCGGCGGGATCAGGCTTCCGGTGCGAGCCTTGGGCACCATCGCCTCGGCAGCGGGCCGTGACAGGCGCGCGCGCCAGGTCCGCTGGAGGAACAGGAAGAAGCCGTCGGGCAGGAACACGGCGTCGGCGATGATCATCGCGCCGGAGAACACCGGGAGGCCCAGCAGGACGGCGATCCCGACGTGCATGCCGATCAGCAGGACGAGAACGACGTACTTGAGCCTGCTGAACAGGGCGAACGGGCAGGCCACCTGGACCAGCACGGTGAGGTATCCGACGATGGCCATGAGGAGCTGGTGGCTGTCGGCCACATGGGAGAGCCCGGGCCAGGGGCGGAACAGGTCGAGATTCAGCACATAGTGCAGCGCGGTGCCGTCGCGCCACGTGCCTCCCTGCACCTTGTACAGACCGGCGCATCCGTACAGGATGCAGACCTGGGCCGCGATGACGAACATCCCGCAGTTGTGCAGCAGGACACTCAGCTGCCCCCGGACCAACACGACCTGCTGCCGGGCGGGCAGCCAACTCGACCGCTGGTCTCCGCGCCCGTCCGCGCGGGCGCGGAGCCGCTTTCTGCGGGCGTCGAGGGACCAGCGCCGGCCACACGCGGTGAGCACGAGGTACAGGGCCATCAGGACGATGAGGTTGTCCCCTCCGTCCGTGATGAAGATGTTCCTGCCATGGAAGGAAGTCACCACGACGGCGAACAGCACGGACAGCACCCGGGTGCGCCATCCCACCATGAACAACGCGCACGTGACGAGCGCCAGTACGTAGCAGGTCTCGAAGTACACGGGCCGGTCGGAGAGGGGCAGAACGCTGAACCAGCCGGTCTGACCGAGCAGCTCTCGCGAGAGGTCCGGGGTCCAGGGCGAGCCGGGTCCCCAGATCTCGTCCCGGTGGGGGAACTCACGCAGCAGGAAGACCAGATACAGAAGCCCATACCCCATGCGCAACACTGCCGCCGCGTGGAGTGAGACCGCTCGTTCGGTCAGGAAGGTGAATGCCCTGGTCACAGGGTCGGGGTGCCGAGGCGCGGCGCTCGGCGGCGGGCTGTCCGGCCGGGAGCCGACGCCGGTCGTCCGGTCAGTTGTCATGGGACGTCACCTGCCACCACGGGAGAGACCTGGATTCGGAGCGGGGTTGCGGGAGGCGGCTGCCGTCGGCCTTGCGTACCGGCGACGCGATCGGGGTGGTGACGACGCGCAGCTGGATCGCGTCGAAGGAACGGTGGTCGCGGGCCGCGCGTTGCGCGGCGATGTTGAGCAGATATCTCTGGATGATCCTGGCCCGGTCCGAGTCGGACTCGTCACTGGTCCCGTGCGAGTCCAGGTAGGCGGACCAGGCCCGCCGCAGCATGTTCTGGTTGACGTGGCTGGGGAAGGCGTTGTGCCGCACGGCAGAGGCGTCGATGGCGCTCAGATCGCTCCAGCCGCTCACCTGCCGGGTGCCATCGGGCGACGTCGTCGCAGTGCGCGCCAGGACCGTCCGCCGAGCGCCCTCCGGGTCGGGGGCGAACAGCCGCCAGTTCTGTTCGAAGTAGGGATAGACCCACGTGCTGATCCTCCCCTCGTACCGCTGGGAGACGATGTTGGGGGGTGCGACGGACAGGAACACCATGGACACGTGCACGATGGCCGTCGCGACGCACGCGGCGACCGCGAAGGCGATCAACAACCCCGCCGGTCGCGACGTCGGCACGGGCGAGGCCGGCCCTTCACCACCGGTTTCCTCCACGTCCGACGCGCCGGGTCCGGTAGCGGTTATGGGCAGCTTCGGAGCCGACTCTTCATCCTTTACCGGCACGCTGCCGTTCCCCGCGCGGTTGTAGTCGGTGCTGTTCATCCCGTCCTCTTTATCGTTTGGCCCGCGGAGCCCGCCGACCGCAACGGTCCGCCCGTCCGCCCCGGGCGCGGTGGAGGTCGCCCGGGGCGTCAGGAAATACGTCGTGCGGTTCCGCCCGCCTGGCGCGGTCTGCGAACTGCGCGAGACCGCGCCCTCACAGGCTGCCGAAAGCGGATGCCTGTGACTTCACCGACCGTGTTGGCCGTGGTGCCCGCACTCGGAGTGGTGCCCGCACTCGGAGTGGTGTCCGCCGTGCCCGTAACCACCGTCGTGGCCGCCGTGCCCGTACCCACCGTCGTGGCCGTAACCACCGTCGTGCCCGCCGTGCCCGTACCCACCGTCGTGGCCGTAACCACCGTCGTGCCCGCCGTGCCCGTACCCGCCGTCGTGGCCGTAACCACCGTCGTGGCCGCCGTGCCCGTAACCGCCGTCGTGGCCGTAACCGCCGTCGTGGCCGCCGTGCCCGTAACCGCCGTCGTGGCCGTAACCACCGTCGTGGCCGCCGTGCCCGTAACCGCCGTCGTGGCCACGGTCACACGACCCGTAGTCCCGGTCGTGGTCGTGACCACGACCATGACCGCAACGGTCGTGGTCGCAGCGGTCGCACCTGTGACCGTGCTGCCCGTACCCACCGGAGCCGCCGCCCGTGGTGCTCATGCCCGAGCCGCCGGTCACCGTGGCGGTGCTCCTGGGGATGAGGAGGCCCCCGACGGTCGGACCGGCAAGAAGGCCGAAATGGCCGCCCGTCAGCCCGAGGACGCCTCCCGATGTCAGTCCCAGGGTGAGACTGGTGCCCGGGAGGACCGCCGGAATGCCGTCGATCGCATTCGCGCTGCTCGGCATCAGCGCCACCCCCGTGGCGCCGAGTACCACCGTGAGGCCCGCTGCGGCCCAAGCGGTGAATCTGCGCCGATGAGGCGCGGAAGGAACGTTCGATTTCATCGAGGTGCCCAACTCCTTCAAGGGTTCGGTGAATCCTGTACAGGCGGCCTGAAGCGCTTGTGCTGGAAGCACATAAGGAATTCCATGCCGGACAGAAACCGTTGTCTTTCAGCTCTCCCGAACGGAGACCACGCGCTTCGAATAAGCCCAGGGAATAGTAGACACGGTTGGAGAAACCGGAACCTCACAAAGGGGTGGAGCATCCGAGTGATTTTCCAGGAGAAACGTCGCTCACGGAAACTTTCGGGTGGGATCGCGTGGTGGACTCATGGATTCGGTCCATTCGTCACGCGCCGCCCCAGGCCCTGTCGGCGTCCGCCCCGGGCGTGGTGCACGTCGCCCGGGGAGGCAGAAAATTGTCGTCTGTCGTCAGGAAGCACGCCGTGCGGTCCGCCCGCCGGGCGCGGCCCGCGAGCTACGCGGACCGCGCCATGGCGGGCTACCTCATACGGACTCCCACGACGTCATCGGCTGCGACGTCCGTGGTCCTCGCACTCGGAGTGGTGCCGATCGCATTCGCGGCCGCATCCACCGTGCCCGCCGCGCCCGTGCTCACCGTCGTCCCGACGGTCACAGGACCCGGACTGCCGGTCGTGGCCGCGCTCGTGGTCGCAGCGACCGCACTGGTAGTTGTGCCCCTGACCGTGGTCGTGGTCCTCGCCATGGTGACGGCCCTCACCGTGGTCGTGATCCCGACCGTGGTCGTGATCCCGACCGTGGTCATGGTCCCGACCGTGGTCGTGATCCTCACCGTGGTCGTGATCCTCACCGTGGTCGTGGTCCCGACCGTGGTCATGGTCCTCACCGTGGTGGTGGTGCTCACCGTGGTGGTGGTCACCGTGGTGATGGTCACCGCCCCCACCCGGACCGCCCCCACCCGGGCCGCCGCCGCCCGGGCCGCCGCTCGTACCGCCGGTGAGCATGCCTCCGAGCAGACCTCCGATGATCGGACCAGCCGGGCCTCCGTTGCCTCCGGTCGTCGGGCCGCCGGTCGGACCCCCGGTCGTCGGGCCGCCAGTCGTCGGGCCGCCAGTCGTCGGGCCGCCAGTGGTCGGGCCGCCAGTGGTCATGCCTCCGGTCGCCGGACCGGCGATCGCGCCGCCGGTTCCCTCCGTGGTCACGCCTGTGACCCCACCCGTCGTGCCGGCGATCACGCCGCCCGTGCCGGCCGCACACGATTCCCGGGTGATGGTGTTGGTGTCCAACGTGGTCGACCCATTGCGGGCGAGCGCGCGGCCGTCGATGGTCGCCCCGGTGTCGACCGTGATCGATGTCAGGGCCATGATCGTGCCGACGAAGCTGGAGTCGGTCCCGATCGTGGCGGAACTGCCCACCTGCCAGAAGACATTGCACGGCTGTGCGCCGTTGATGAGGGACACCGAGCTGCTGGAGGCCGTCTCCAGCGTCGATCCGATCTGGAAGATCCAGACCGCGTTGGGGTCGCCATGGGCGTCGAGCGTGAGCGTGCCCGTGATATTGATCGACGACGCTGCTTTGTAGACCCCCGGGTTCAACGTCATGCCGCCGAGATCTCCGGGGGAGGTGAGGGTGGCATCAGGCGCCTGACCGGCGGCGAAGTCGTACGCGATGGTCAGATCGCTCTGCGCCTGCGCCGCTTGCGCGTCTGCGGCGTGAATGGTTCCGTTCACCGTGCCGGGAGGGAATCCGGTCACCGAGGACCCCGGGCTCACACCGAGGTCCCCATTGATCGTGGAGGGGCCGGTATTGGTGACGCTCTGGCCGCCCAGGACCGCGTAGCTGTCTGCCGTACCGAGATTGGGGGCTACGCCGATCGCGCTCGCGCGGGTCGGCATCAGCGCCATCCCTGCGGCAACGAGCACCAGCGTGAAGACGGCGGCCATCCACGCCGTGGATCCGCGCCAATAAGAAACGGTAAAGACGTCCGATTTCATCGAGGCGCCCACCTCCTTCGAAGGGTTCGGTAGAACTGATTTCAGGCGGCCATGAGCACTGACCTCCGAATGCGCAGAATTCCGAACGACAGAAAATGCGATTACCCTATACTGTCCTGGGCGGAGATTATGCGCACTGAATGTTCCAAAGGCAGGATAGTGATCCGTGAGGGGTCATGCCGTCACAAAAGATGGAACATTCGGGTGGTCTTCCGCGATAAATCGGTTATCCCGGTTTTACAGAAATGGGCTCGCAGGGGCGACATCATTACTGGGGTTTCCCAAGGCATCCGCGCATTCGGCCTGCGCCAGTCCCGTTGCCGAGGCCTGCCCAGGACCCGCCTTCCAGCGCCTGTTCACCGCCCCCGCGATGAACCTCACCCGCCGCAGCGCTTGGGCTTCCGGCGCAGGGCGCTCCGGCGCCCGCACCTCCCGCTTCAAACGCATTGCGGCCCGCCGCCTGATGGCGACGGGCCGCATGAGGGCCGTGCATTTACCGAGGGCGTCGCTGATCGCGCCCCGCTCCCGGCCGGTTACATCCCGCTCGGCTGCCGATTCCCGCCGGCCTCTGCCGGGATCCCGGCGGCGCCGCGACGGCGCCGCACCGCTCGTATCAGCAGCTGTTTCAGCTGGTCACAGGCTTGACGACACTCAGCGGCAGCAGCTTCTTGCCCGTCGGGCCGATCTGGATCGAGGTGTCCATCTGCGGGCAGACGCCACAGTCGAAGCACGGCGTCCAGCGGCAGTCCTCGACCTCGGTCTCGTCGAGCGCGTCCTGCCAGTCCTCCCAGAGCCAGTCCTTGTCCAGACCGGAGTCCAGGTGGTCCCAGGGCAGGACCTCCTCGTACGTCCGCTCGCGCGTCGTGTACCAGGCGACGTCCACGCCCTGCTCGGGCAGCGTCTGCTCGGCGCACTTCATCCATCGGTCGTAGCTGAAGTGCTCGCGCCAGCCGTCGAAACGGCCGCCGTCCTCGTAGACCGCCCGGATGACCGCGCCCACGCGGCGGTCGCCGCGCGAGAGCAGGCCCTCGATGATGCCGGGCTTGCCGTCGTGGTAGCGGAAGCCGATGGAACGCCCGTACTTCTTGTCGCCGCGGATCTTGTCGCGCAGCTTCTCCAGGCGGGCGTCGGTCTCCTCGGCGGAGAGCTGCGGCGCCCACTGGAAGGGGGTGTGCGGCTTGGGCACGAAGCCGCCGATGGAGACGGTGCAGCGGATGTCGTTGGACTTCGACACCTCACGGCCCTTGGCGATCACGTTGACCGCCATGTCGCCGATCTGCAGCACGTCCTCGTCGGTCTCGGTCGGCAGGCCGCACATGAAGTACAGCTTCACCTGGCGCCAGCCGTTGCCGTACGCCGTGGAGACGGTCCGGATGAGGTCCTCTTCCGAGACCATCTTGTTGATGACCTTGCGCATGCGCTCGGAGCCGCCCTCGGGGGCGAACGTCAGACCGGAACGGCGGCCGTTACGGGTCAGCTCGTTCGCGAGATCGACGTTGAACGCGTCGACACGGGTCGAGGGCAGGGACAGACCGATCTTGTCCTCTTCGTACCGGTCGGCCAGGCCCTTGGCGATGTCACCGATCTCGGTGTGGTCCGCGGAGGACAGCGACAGCAGGCCGACCTCCTCGAAGCCGGTGGCCTTCAGACCCTTGTCCACCATCTCGCCGATGCCGGTGATGCTTCGCTCCCGCACGGGGCGCGTGATCATGCCGGCCTGGCAGAAACGGCAACCGCGCGTGCAACCGCGGAAGATCTCCACCGACATCCGCTCGTGAACGGTCTCCGCGAGCGGGACCAGCGGCTGCTTCGGGTAGGGCCACTCGTCGAGGTCCATGACGGTGTGCTTGGACACGCGCCACGGCACGCCGGAGCGGTTGGGCACGACACGGCCGATCCGGCCGTCGGGCAGGTACTCGACGTCGTAGAAGCGCGGGACGTACACGCCGCCGGTCTTCGCCAGGCGCAGCAGCACCTCGTCACGACCGCCGGGACGGCCCTCGGCCTTCCACGCCCGGATGATCTCGGTCATCTCCAGGACGGCCTGCTCGCCGTCGCCGATCACGGCGCAGTCGATGAAGTCCGCGATGGGCTCGGGGTTGAACGCCGCGTGACCGCCGGCCAGGACGATCGGGTCGTCGATGGTGCGGTCCTTGGACTCCATCGGGATGCCGGCGAGGTCCAGGGCGGTGAGCATGTTGGTGTAGCCCAGCTCGGTGGAGAAGCTCAGGCCGAAGACGTCGAAGGCCTTGACGGGCCTGTGCGCGTCCACCGTGAACTGCGGCACCTTGTGCTCACGCATGAGCTCCTCGAGGTCCGGCCACACGCTGTACGTGCGCTCGGCAAGGACGCCCTCGCGCTCGTTGAGGACCTCGTACAGGATCATGACGCCCTGGTTGGGCAGCCCGACCTCATAGGCGTCCGGGTACATCAGACACCAGCGGACGTCGCACTCGTCCCAGGGCTTGACGGTGGAGTTCAGCTCTCCGCCGACGTACTGGATGGGCTTCTGCACATGCGGGAGCAGGGCCTCGAGCTGTGGGAAGACCGATTCGGCAGTCATCTGGGGCGAACCTTCGTGAGCGGGCAAAGGGCGACTCTCAAGCGTAACGTGCCGCGAATCGTCCCTCGTACGCGATCTTGCCTATCCCCACGGGCCCGGGAAATGGCCGCTCACGCCTCCAGCCCCTTCCGCCACCGCGCGTCCGACGCCTTCGCCCACAGGGCCGGGAACTCCCGTTCGTAGCGTTCCGCGCACTGTTCCTCGCGGCCGTGGAGCACCCCGAAGGTGAACGCGGACTCCCCCGCCGCCTCCGCGTCGGCGGCGATGGCGCGCAGGGCGTCGCGGGCCATGACGCTGTCCTGGTGCTCGCCCAGCAGCGACTGGACCGCCTTCATCCGCTTGGCGAAGCGCTTGGCGTCCTTGCCCAGCGCGGCCGTGGCCGCCTCCGCGCCGTACCGGGCGCGCTTGGCCGCCTTGCGGGCGTCGTGCAGGGCGACGTCCCGGTCGTGGCCGGCTTCGGTGCTCAGGGCGTGCTCGACGCGGCCGGCGAGGCGCGCGTAGTCGGAGAGCACGGCCTTGGCCAGGACCTGGCGGGCCGGGTGGTCGGCGGCGGGGCGCAGGGGCGGGTCGGCGAGGAGGGCGGTGAGGGTGTCGAGGAGGCGCAGGTAGCGCTTGCCGTCGAGGACGGCGGTCAGGTGGCGGCGGGAGCCGGTGCGGCCGTCGCCGGACCAGGTGCGCAGCCGGGCGTGGACGGGGCCGTGCACGAGGTCGGGCGGCACCTCGTCGAGGCGCGCGTTCAGTCGTTCGGCGAGGACTTCGCGGTCGCGGTCGACGCCGAGTTCGGCGGCCAGCCACTTGAGCTCCTCGCCGACGGGGTCGGTGACACGGCGGTCGAGGACCTTGCGGTACGTACGGAAGGCGCTGCGCAGCCGGCGGGTGGCGACGCGCATCTGGTGGACGGCGTCCTCGGTGCCGCGGCGGGCGCCGGGGTCGAGGGCGGCGACGGCTTCGGCCTGTTCGCGGAGGAAGGCGAGGACGTGGTCGCCGGCGCAGGCCTTCCGGGAGGGCCTCTTGGGGGCGGGCGCGGGGGCGCCCGCCCCCGTCTCCTTCAGTGCCCGGGCGAGTTTGCTCGGTGCCTTGGAGGGGCGCAGGCCGGCCGCGCGCAGGTGGGGCTCGAGGGCGTCGAGGAGGGCGGGGTCGCCGTCGGGGGCGAGTTCGACCTCGACCTCGGTCCAGGAGGCGGTGCCTCCGGCGCCGGTGATCAGGGTGGCCGTGACGTCGTCGGTGCTGGCCTCGGCGAGCAGCGTGCCGTGGTCGTCGAGCAGGTGCCGCACCTCGCGGCGGGAGACGATGCGGATCAGCGGTGTCAGGGGGGCGCCGCGGGTGCGGGAGCGGACGAGGGCGGCGAGTGTGCGGGGGACGCCGTTGGAGAGGGGGGCGCGGACTTCGTCCCGTATGCCGGGGGCGACCGGCAGTTTGACGTGCCAGCCGGCGTCGGTTCCGCCGGTGCGGCGGCGGAGGGTGATGCCGGCCGCGGCGAGGCGGTGGTCGGCGGTGTCGTAGTAGACGGCGTCGAGTTCGGCCGTGCCCCGGTCGGTGACGCTCGCGACGGGCGCGGCCGCGCTCAGGTCGGGGAGCGGGGGCGTGCCGCCGGCGCCGGCTCCGGCTTCGTACTTCCGCTCGATCTCCCTCACGGTGTCCGCCATGAAGCCGAATCTAGTGCGCGGAGGGCGGGCGGACCAGGTCGCTTTCGGGACCTGGTCGCCTGGCCCCGGGGCCAGGCGGACATCCGCCGCCGGGGCTAGGCGGACATCGGGCGCTGGACCTTGATCGACTGGAGGAGTCCGACCGCTATCCAGGCCGCGAACATCGACGATCCTCCGTAGGAGACGAAGGGCAGCGGGAGGCCGGTGACGGGCATGATCCCGAGCGTCATGCCGATGTTCTCGAAGCTCTGGAAGGCGAACCAGGCGATGATCCCGGCGGCCACGATGGTGCCGTAGAGCTCGGTGGTCTCGCGGGCGATGCGGCAGGCGCGCCACAGGACGACGCCCATCAGGAAGATGATGGCGCCGGCGCCGACGAAGCCGAGTTCCTCGCCGGCCACGGTGAAGATGAAGTCGGTCTGCTGTTCGGGCACGAACTGGCCGGTGGTCTGGGAGCCGTGGAAGAGGCCGGAGCCCATGAGGCCGCCGGAGCCGATGGCGATGCGGGCCTGGTTGGTGTTGTAGCCGACGCCGGCGGGGTCGAGGGCGGGGTTGGCGAAGGCGGCGAAGCGGTTGATCTGGTACTCGTCGAGGACGCCGAGCTGCCAGACCAGGACGCAGCCGATGACGCCCGTTCCGATGAGGCCCGCGATCCAGCGGTTGGAGGCGCCGGAGGCCAGCAGCACGGCGAGCACGATGACCACCAGGACCATGACCGAGCCGAGGTCGGGCATCAGCAGGATGATCACGATGGGCAGGGCGGCGAGGCCGAGGGCCTCCATGACGGTGCGGTGGTCGGGCTGGCGCCGGTCGCCGGCGTCGACCTTGCCGGCCAGCAGCATGGCCATGCCCAGGATGATGGTGATCTTCGTGAACTCGGAGGGCTGGATGGAGAAGCCGCCGCCGAGCTGGATCCAGGAGCGGGCGCCGTTGATGGTGGCGCCGAGCGGGGTGAGCACGGCGAGGATGAAGAGCACGGAGATGCCGTAGAGGATCGGCACGGCGCCGCGCAGCGCCCGGTGGCCGACCCAGACCGCGCCGAGGGCCAGGGCGAGGCCGATGCCGGTGTTGAGGATGTTGCGCAGCAGGAAGTAGTACGGGTCGCCCTGGTTGAGCTCGGTGCGGTTGCGGGTGGCGGAGTACACGAGCAGGGTGCCGATGCCGGACAGGGCGAGGGCGGCGAGCAGCATGACCCAGTCCAGGCGGCGCAGGACGGAGTCGCGGGCGGTGAGGCGGGACCAGGTGCCGCGCTCGGGGGTGAAGCGGCGTACGGGGTAGCCGCCGGCGGTGCTCACCGGTCGTCGTCCTCCTTCCGGGACGGGGACTGCTCCGGCGAGGCCGGGGCGTCCGAGGCCGGCGCGTCCGAGGGCGGGGCCGAGGAGCCGTCGGAGGCGGAGGCCGAGGGGGTGGGCGTGGGCGAGGCGATGGGCTGGGCCTCGATGGTGCCGTCCTTCTCGATGGTGGGCAGCTTGCTCTCGGGGTGCGGGAGCAGGGCCCTCTTCGCGTCGATCTTGCCCTTGTCGTCGGCGCCGTAGAGGGCGTTGTAGATCTTGCGGACGGCGGGGCCGGAGGCGCCGGAGCCGGTGCCGCCCTGGGAGATCGTCATGATGATCGTGTAGTCGGCGGTGTAGGTGGCGATCCACGAGGTGGTCTGCTTGCCGTAGACCTCGGCGGTGCCGGTCTTGGCGTGCATGGGGATCTCCTTCTGCGGCCAGCCCTCGAACCGCCAGGCGGCGGTACCCCGGGTGGCGACGCCGGCGAGGGCGGCGTCGATCTGGTCCCGCGTCCTGGAGTCGAACGGCAGTTTGCCGTGGGAGGCGGGCTTGATCTCGTGGACGCTCCGGCCGTCGGGGCTGATCACGGCCTTGCCGACGGTGGGGTTGTAGAGGGTGCCGCCGTTGCTGATGGCGGCGTAGATGGTGGCCATCTGGATGGGGGTGACGAGGGTGTCGCCCTGGCCGATGGAGTAGTTGACGGAGTCACCGGCGCGCATCCGCATGCCCGACTCGCAGTTCTCCTTGGCGATCTTCCCGGCGTAGCTGTCGTCCTTGCCGCCCTGCTTGCACCAGACGTCCTTGTTGGCCTCCCAGTACGACTTCTTCCACTGGCGGTCGGGGACGCGGCCGCGGACCTCGTTGGGCAGGTCGATGCCGGTCTCCTTGCCGAGACCGAACTGGTGGGCGGTCTTGTAGAACCAGTCGCCGGGGTGCTTGGGCTTGTTGCCGCCGTCCTTCTGCCACTGGCGGTAGGCCAGGTCGTAGAAGACGGTGTCGCAGGAGACCTCCAGCGCCCGCCCGAGGTTGATGGGCCCGTAGCCCTTGGACTCGAAGTTCTTGAAGACCTGTCCGCCGATGTTGTACGCGCTGGAGCAGTTGTAGCTGCCGTTGAAGTCGTACCCGGCGTTGACCGCCGCCGTGGTGGAGATGACCTTGAAGATGGAGCCCGGGGCGGCCTGGCCCTGGATGGCGCGGTTGAGCAGCGGGTAGTCGGAGTCCTTGCCGGTGAGGTCCTGGTAGTCCTTGGCCGAGATGCCGCCCACCCAGGCGTTGGGGTCGTAGGTGGGGTTGGAGGCCATGGAGACGACGCGGCCGGTCTTGGACTCCAGCACCACGACGGCGCCGGAGTCGGCCTTGTAGGGGACGCCGGTGTTGCGGTCGATCTCCTTGCGGGCGTCCTTCATCGCCTGGTCCAGCTCGCGTTCCGCTATGGCCTGCACCCGGGCGTCGATGCTGGTGACGATGTTGGCACCGGGGACGGCCTTGTCGCTCTTGGCCTTGCCGATGACGCGGCCGAGGTTGTCGACCTCGTAGCGGGTGACGCCGGCCTTGCCGCGCAGCTCGGTGTCGTACTGCCGCTCGAGCCCCGAGCGGCCGATCTGGTCGGAGCGCAGCAGCGGGGAGCGGCCGTTCTTGGCCTTGGCGATCTCCTCGTCGGTGACGGGCGAGAGATAGCCGAGGACCTGGGCGGTGTTGGAGCCGCCCGGGCCGGCGTAGCGGCGTACGGCCGTGGGCTCGGCCGTGATGCCGGGGAAGTCCTCCTGGCGCTCGCGGATCTGCAGCGCCTGCTGGGTGGTGGCCTCGTCGGTGATGGGGATGGGCTGGTAGGGCGAGCCGGCCCAGCAGGGCTTGGGGGTCCTGGCGTCGCACAGCCGGACCTTGGCGGCGACCTCCTCCGGCTTGAGGCCCAGGACGCCGGCCAGGCGGGCCAGGACGGCCCGGCCCTTGTCCTTCATCTTCATCAGGTCGGTGCGGCTGGCGGAGACCACCAGGCGGGTCTCGTTGTCGGCGAGCGGCACGCCGCGGGCGTCGAGGATCGAGCCGCGGGTGGCGGGGGCGACGACCTGCTGGATGTGGTTGTCGGCGGCTTCGGCGGTGTACTGGTCGCCGTTGCGGATCTGCAGGTACCACAGCCGCCCGCCGAGGGTGAGCAGCAGCGAGAAGACGAGGATCTGGATGACGACCAGCCGGATGGTGATGCGCGAGGTCCGCCCGGTCTCCGGGAGGTTGCTCACAGCCGCTTGACCCCCTTGATCCGCTTCGCGGGCCTGGGCATCAGGCCGGTGCGCTGGGCGCCCATCCGGCTCGTCCGGACGCCCAGGCGGCTTCTGCGCTTCGGGCGGCTCATCCGGCCCATCCGGAAGCCGCCGGACCCGCGCTTGTACGCGCCGTCGCCGCCGGCCGCGACGGCCGTGCCGTCACCGGTGAGCGGGTCGGCGACCGTGCGCCGGGCGATCGCCATGATCAGCGGCACCGTGAAGGGCGCCAGCAACAGGTCGTACAGCGCCGCGGTGGACACCAGCCCGGTCAGGCCCACATGGCGGGCCGCGGTGTCGCCGGCGAGGGAGCCGACGCCCGCGTACAGCAGCGTGGAGGCTACGGCCGCGCCGACGACCGCCAGCATGGGCACCGTGGCCGAGCGCAGCTGGCCGTTGTCCGGACGGGCCAGGCCCACCAGATAGCCGATCAGGCACAGCACGAGGGCGTAGCGCCCGGTGGCGTGGTCGGCGGGCGGGGCGATGTCGGCCAGCAGGCCCGCACCGAAGCCGATGAGGGCGCCGGCGGTATGGCCGTAGACCAGGCCGAGGCCGACGACGACGAGCAGCAGCAGGTCGGGGACGGCGCCGGGGAGGTGGAGGCGGGCGAAGACGCTCACCTGCACCACGAGGGCCACCATCACGAGTACGGCCGAGAGCAGGATCCGGTTCAGGCGCATCGGTCAGTCCTGGGGTTTGGCGCTCGGGGAGGGGGTGACGGTGACGGTCACGGTGGGGGTGGGCTTGGGAGCCTCGGGTTTGGGCGGCAGGACGGTGTCGCGCGGGTCCTCGCGCGGCGCCTCGACGACGACGCCGACGAGGTCGAGCTTGCTGAAGCCGACGAAGGGGCGGACCTGCAGGGTGCGGGTCAGGCCGCCGCCGGCGGGCTCGACGCGGGTGACCTCGCCGACGGGAACGCCGGCGACGAAGGGCTTGTCCTTGCTGGAGCCGAAGGTGACCAGGCGGTCGCCCTCATGGACGACGGCCTTGCCGTTGAGGAGTTCGACGCGCAGCAGCCGGTCGCCCTGACCGCCGGCGAAGCCGATCTCGCCGGTCTTCTCCATGCGGGTGCCGACGGTGAACTTGGGGTCGCTGGCGAGCAGGACGGTGGCGGTGGAGGGGCCGACCGTGGTGACGCGTCCGACGAGGCCGTCGCCGTTGAGCACGGTCATGTCGCGCTTGATGCCGTCGTTGGCGCCGACGTCGATGGTGACGGTCCATGAGAAGCCCTGCGCGGCTCCTATGGCGATGACCTGGGCGCCCTTGATGCCGTACTGGCCCCGGCCCGCCGTCTTGAGCATGGCGTCCAGCTCGCGCAGCCGGCCGCGGTTGCGGTCGCTGCTGCCCAGCCGTTGCTTGAGGGCGGTGTTCTCGCGCTCGAGCTCGGAGATCCGGCTGCTGCGGTCGCCCGAGTCCCGTACGGCCGCGATGGCGTCGCCGAACGGGTCGACGGCGTCGGCGACGCCCTCCTCCACCGGGCCGAAGACGGAGGCGGCCGCGTGCCGGGCGCCGTCGAGCGGGGACTGTTCACCGCCACGGATGTCGACCGTGATCAGCGCGAAGGCGATCGCGATCAGCAGCACCAGCAGCAGCCGGCTCTCTCGTGTGTCCCTCACGTGCGGCGGCGGGCCCTTCTCGTGGGACCGCCCGGCTGCGGGACCGGGCGGTCATCGGAAGCGTTCTGCCTGTATATCAGGTTGTTCCGGCGCCATCGGCGCGCCGGGAGCCGGGGGCGTGCGCCCTACCGGCGGGGCTGGGCGTCCAGCACCTGCTGGAGGGCCTCGAACTCCTCCACGCACTTGCCGGACCCCAGGGCGACGGAGTCCAGCGGGTCCTCGGCGATGTGGATCGGCATGCCGGTCTCGCGGCGCAGCCGCTCGTCGAGGCCGCGCAGAAGAGCGCCGCCGCCGGTGAGAACGATCCCGCGGTCCATCACGTCACCGGAGAGCTCCGGCGGGCACTTGTCGAGGGTGGTCTTGACCGCGTCCACGATGGAGTTGACGGGCTCCTCGATGGCCTTGCGGACCTCGGCGGCCGAGATGACGACGGTCTTGGGCAGGCCGCTGACGAGGTCACGACCGCGGATCTCGGTGTGCTCGTCCTGCTCGAGGTCGTAGGCCGAACCGATGGTGATCTTGATTTGTTCGGCGGTGCGCTCGCCCAGCAGGAGGGAGTACTCCTTCTTGATGTGCTGGATGATCGCGTTGTCGAGCTCGTCGCCGGCGACCCGGATGGACTGCGCGGTGACGATGCCGCCGAGGGAGATCACGGCGACCTCGGTGGTGCCGCCGCCGATGTCGACGACCATGTTGCCGGTCGCCTCGTGGACGGGCAGGCCCGAGCCGATGGCCGCGGCCATGGGCTCCTCGATGATGTGCACCTGCCGGGCGCCGGCCTGGGTGGAGGCCTCGATCACCGCACGCCGCTCGACCCCTGTGATACCGGAGGGCACGCAGACGACGACGCGCGGACGGGCCATCCAGCGGCGCTTGTGGATTTTGAGGATGAAGTAGCGGAGCATCCGCTCGGTGATCTCGAAGTCGGCGATGACGCCGTCCTTGAGGGGGCGTACCGCGACGATGTTGCCGGGGGTCCGGCCGATCATCTTCTTGGCTTCCGCCCCGACCGCGAGGATGCCGCCGGTGTTGGTATTGATCGCGACGACTGACGGCTCGTTGAGGACGATCCCGCGGCCTCTGACGTACACCAGCGTGTTGGCGGTCCCGAGGTCGACAGCCATGTCACGGCCGATGAACGACATGTTGTTCCCCATGAGGATACGTCTGGCCTTCCCAGTTTGAGCGAATGCTTACTCGAGGTCGGCAGGTGTGGTGCGCTGCGGGGCGCGGAGCTTCATCGTAGTCTCGCCCACTCGAACGTGGCGCGAGGGTTCCTCCGCCATTGTCGGCGGAACACGAGCCGCCCCCAGTAATGGTGACGTCGTGTCGGAGTGAGAGGTTCCCTCCTTCGGTGCGGCATATGCCAGAGGGCGACCGAAAAGAAATCGGTCGCCCCTGATCAGAATAGATGTTCCCCTGGTCCGCTATCAGGCAAGGCCGGGAAAGAAAATCTTGATTTCCCGCTGTGCGGACTCCTCGGAGTCCGAGGCGTGGATGAGGTTCTCGCGCGTGATGGTGCCGAAGTCACCACGGATGGAGCCGGGAGCGGCCGAGATGGGGTCGGTCGGACCCGCCAGCGCCCGGACGCCCTCGATGACGCGCTCGCCCTCGACGACCAGGGCCACGACCGGGCCGGAGGACATGAAGCCCATCAGCGGCTCGTAGAACTCACGGCCGACGTGCTCGGCGTAGTGCTGCTCCAGCGTGGCGCGGTCCAGGGTGCGCAGCTCCAGCGCGCCGATCGTCCAGCCGGCCTTCCGCTCGATGCGGCCGATGATCTCGCCGATCAACCCACGGCGGATCGCGTCAGGCTTGAGAAGGACGAGGGTGCGCTGGCTCATACGTACGGCTCCTTGCGGGCAGGCAATCGGATGCGGTGGGGCGAAGGGTACAGGGACGCCCTCGCCCACCCACAACCGGACTACGCGGCGTCCGCCGCAGCGGCCGCCGCGAAGCGTGCCTTCGCCTCGTCGACCTTGCGGCCGAAGTGGACCGAGGCCCACCACAGGCCGGCGAAGACCGCGCCGAGGATGAACATCGTCGGGACGACCAGGCCGCTGGCGATCAGCCCGATCTGCAGCGCCCAGCCCAGCTGGACGCCGCCCGGCCGGGTGAGCATCCCGCACAGCAGCACGCTCAGCACCATCGCGGTGCCGCTGACGGCCCAGACCGTGCCCGTGGACAGGTCCGAGGTCTGCATCGCCACCAGGCCGGCGAAGCCGATGACGAAGAATTCACCGATCAGAGTGCTCGCGCACAGCGTCCGCATGTCAGCCCCTTCCGAGCAGCAGCCGGGCCTCGCCGACCGTGATCACCGAACCGGTCACCAGGACGCCGGCGCCGGAGTACTCGCTCTCCTCCTCCGCGAGGGTGATCGCGGCCTCGAGGGCGTCGTCCAGGCGCGGCTCGACCTGCACGCGCTCGGAGCCGAAGACCTCGACGGCCAGCGCCGCCAGCTCGTCGACGTCCATGGCGCGCGGGGTGGAGTTCCGGGTGACGACGACCTCGGCGAAGATCGGCTCGAAGGCCTCCAGCAGGCCGCGCACGTCCTTGTCGGCGCTGGTGCCGACGACGCCGATGAGGCGGCTGAAGCCGAAGGCCTCGGTGATGCCGTCGGCGGTGACGGCGGCGCCCGCCGGGTTGTGCGCGGCGTCCAGGACGACCGTGGGGCTGCGGCGCACGACCTCGAGCCGGCCCGGCGAGGTGACGGAGGCGAAGGCGCGGCGGACGGTGTCGATGTCGAGCGTGCGGGCGTGCTGCGAGCCGATGCCGAAGAACGCCTCGACGGCGGCGAGCGCGACGGCGGCGTTGTGCGCCTGGTGGGCGCCGTAGAGGGGGAGGAAGAGCTCCTCGTAGTCGCCGCCGAGGCCGCGCAGGGTCAGCAGCTGGCCGCCGACGGCGACCTCGCGGGCGGTGACGCCGAACTCCATGCCCTCGCGGGCGACCGTGGCGTCGACGTCGACGGAGTGCTTGAGCAGCACCTGGGCCGCGTCCACCGGCTGCTGGGCGAGCACGACGGTGGCGCCGGACTTGATGATCCCGGCCTTCTCGCGGGCGATGTCGCCGGGGGTGGAGCCGAGCCGGTCGGTGTGGTCGAGCGAGATGGGGGTGACGACGGCGACGGAGCCGTCGATGACGTTGGTGGCGTCCCAGGTGCCGCCCATGCCGACCTCGACGACGGCGACGTCGACGGGGGCGTCGGCGAAGGCCGCGTAGGCCATGCCCGTGAGGACCTCGAAGAAGGAGAGGCGGTGCTCCTCGCGCTCGTCGACCATCCGGACGTACGGCTCGATGTCGCGGTAGGTCTCGATGAAGCGCTCGGCGGCGATCGGAGCGCCGTCCAGGCTGATGCGCTCGGTGACGGACTGGACGTGGGGGCTGGTGTAGCGGCCGGTGCGCAGGTCGAAGGCGGCCAGGAGGGCCTCGATCATGCGGGCGGTGCTGGTCTTGCCGTTGGTGCCGGTGATGTGGATCGAGGGGTACGCGCGCTGCGGCTGGCCCAGGATGTCCATCAGGGCTTCCACGCGGACCAGCGAGGGGTCCAGCTTGGTCTCGCCCCAGCGGCCCGCGAGCTCGGTCTCCACCTCGCGCAGCGCCCGGTCCACCTCGGGGTCCTCCGGGCGGGCGGGTACGCCGTCGCCCTGCGGGGGGCCGCCCTGGGTGCGCAGGGTGCGGCTTCCGGCCTCGATCACGGCCAGGTCGGGGTCGCGGTCGGTCTCGGCTTCGACGATGTCCTCGAACCGGTCGGCCGGACCGGTTTCGCCGGATTCGCCGGGTTCGATATCGCCGTTGTCGTCGTTCAGGGGGCGCTCGCTCACGGCGCCCAGTCTACGGACCGGGGGCGCGCGGAGGGCCGGGGCACCCGCCGGAGCATCGGGAGCGCTCGCATCCGCTTTGGCATACGGTTTTTCCGAAAGATCCGTTGAGTGTGTTTCCGACGGGCGTTCGGCAGGTGAGAGTCATGGGGTCCGAGGACCGGGACCGGCTCCAGGCGGTCCTGGAGGCGCTGCCCGCCGGCGCGGTGCTGCAGAGCCCGTCCGACGAGGTGCTGGCGGTCAACCGGAGGTTCACCGCCATGTTCGGCACGGACGGCGGGGCCGGCCTCTCCCCCGGCCGGCACGTCCACCGGGTGGCCGAGATCCGGCTCGAGGACGGGCGCGTCGTCCGGCGGGTGGTCGAGCCGCTGCGCAGGAACGGCGCGTACCTGGGCGCCCTGTGGATGTTCACGGACATCAGCGACGCCAAGCGACGCGAGCGCGACCTGGAGCGCGACAACCGGGCGCTGACGGAGCTGGCCCGGCAGCGCAACACCTTCACCGCCGCCGCCTCCCACGAGCTGCGCACCCCGCTCACCTCCATCAGCAGCTTCGGCGAGCTGCTGGCGGACCCGGCCTTCGGCACCCTCACCGCCGAGCAGGCCTCCTTCCTCGACGCCATCCGGCGCAACGCCGGGCGGATGCAGCGGGTGATCTCCGACCTGCTGCTGACCACCCGCCTGCGGGCCTCCGGGCCCGAGCTGGAGTTCGCTCCCGTGGACGTACCGCGCATGCTGCAGGACGCCGTCATGGACCAGATGGGGGCGATCGAGCGGGCGGGCCTGTTCGCCGTGCTGGACTGCGCGAGCGGCCCCGCGCTGCGCGGCGACGGGCACCGGCTGCGGCATGTGCTGGGCAACCTGCTGGAGAACGCCGCGAAGTTCACCCCGCCCGGCGGCGACATCACCGTCACGGCCGCCCCCCGCGGCCCCTACTGGGACATCGAGGTGGCCGACACCGGCATCGGCATCCCCGAGGAGGCCCGCCACGAGATCTTCACCGGCTTCGTCCGGGCGTCCAACGCCCGCTCCGGCGGCTACCCCGGGACGGGGCTGGGCCTGGCCATCGGGCGCAGCGTCGTCGAGCAGCACGGCGGCGCCATCTCGGCGGGGGCCGGGAGGGGAAGGGGCCGTCTTCCGCGTCCGGCTGCCGATCGCGGGGCCGCCGCCCACCGGCCGGGAGGACGTGTGACCGGCAACCCGGCCCGGGAGGGCGCATGATCCGTACCCCCGCCCCGGAGGACGCATGACCCGCATCCTCGTCGTGGAGGACGACCCCGACCTCGGCCTCGCCCTGCGCGTGCTGCTCACCCGCGCCGGCTACGAGGTGGCCCACGCCGACGACGGCCGCGAGGCCCTGCGGCTGCTGTTCGCCGAGCGGCCGGGCCTGCTGCTCCTGGACATCGGGCTGCCCGGCCTCGACGGCTGGGAGGTGCTCGAGCGCACCCGGGACATGAGCGACCTGCCCGTGCTGCTGCTCACGGCCCGCGGCGCCGAGAGCGACCGCGTGCGCGGCCTGCGCGCCGGCGCGGACGACTATCTGCCCAAGCCGTTCGGCAACGACGAGCTGCTGGCCCGGGTCGAGGCCCTGCTGCGGCGCAGCGCGCCGACCCGCTGGGCGGGCGACTCGTTCGGCGGGGACGGGCTGCGGCTGGTGCCCGAGCGGCGCTCGGCGGTGTGGCAGGGGCACGAGGCGCGGCTCAGCGACATCGAGTACCGGCTGCTGCAGGTGCTCGTCCGCAACCGGGGCCGGGTGATCACCACCGAGCAGTTGCTCGACCGGGTGTGGGACGACCCGGAGGGCACGGGCCGGGAGCGGGTGAAGTTCGCGGTGCTGCGGCTGCGGCGCAAGCTGCGCCAGGCCGCCGGGGACGAGGCCGCCGACCCGCTGGAGGCCGTGCGCGGCCTGGGCTACCGCTACCGCGCGCCGGACGGGCCGGCGGGCGGGGAGCACGGGGGCGCGGGAGGGGGCGGAGGAGGGGGCGAAGGTCCCTGACCCGGCCGGGACCTAGGTCACCGATCATCCGGTCGCAACCGTCCGGCAACCGAAGTCCCCCCGGAAGGGCAACCGAGGAACCGCAGGCTCTGGTGCTGTCCCCACACGCCAGCTCAGGAGTCCCTCGTGCAGCCCCTGCCCCCGCGGAGTGTCGCCGTCGTCCTCGGTACCCGCCCCGAGCTCGTCAAGCTCACCGACCTCGTGCGCCTGCTGGGCCCGGCGGCCCACCTGGTGCACACGGGACAGCACTACGACGAGGAGCTGTCGGGCCGCTTCCTGACCGAGCTGGGCCTGCCGGAGCCGACCTTCCTGACCGGCGTCGGCGGTCGTCCGCGCGCGGTGCAGATATCCGCCGCCCTCGCCCAGCTCGACGCGCTCTTCACCGCCGAGCCGCCGCTGGCCGTCGTCGTGCAGGGCGACACCAACGCCGCTCTCGCGGGTGCCCTGGCCGCCAACGCCCGCGGCATCCCCCTGGTGCACGTCGAGGCCGGCCTGCGCAGCCACGACCGCGCCATGCCCGAGGAGCACAACCGGGTCCTGATCGACCGCGTCGCCGACGTGTTGTGCGCCGCCACCGAGGACAACCGGGCGAACCTGCTCGCCGAGGGTGTCGCCGACGCCCGCATCGCCGTCACCGGCAACACCGTCGTCGAGGCCGTACGCAACCAGCTGCCCGGCGAGCGGGAGCGCGCGGCGCTCCTGGCCCGGCAGGGTCTTGTGGCCGACGGCTATGTCCTGGCCACCGTGCACCGGCCCGAGAACACCGACTCGGCCGAGGCGCTGCGGGCGATCCTGCGCGAGCTGGGCGCCCTCGCCACCGCCGACCGCCCGGTCGTGCTGCCGCTGCACCCGCGCACCCGGGCCCGCGTGGAGGCCGCCGGCCTCACGGACCTGCTGGCCCCGCTCACGGTGACCGCGCCCCTGGGCTACTCCGAGTTCCTCGCGCTGGCCCGCCACTCGGCGCTGCTGGTGTCGGACTCCGGCGGCATCCAGGAGGAGTGCACGGTCCTGGGCCGCCCGCTGGTGGTCGTCCGCCGCTCCACGGAGCGGCCGGAGGCCATGGCCGACTTCGCGGACCTGGTCGAGCCGGGCGCCGCCATCGGCGCGGCCGCACGCCGCCGGCTGGCTTCCGGCGCGCAGGAACTGGAGCGCCTGGCCGCCCTGCCGAGCCCCTTCGGGGACGGCCTGGCGTCGGACCGCATCGTGGCGCTGCTGACGGCGATCGGCGCGCCGGCGGAGCTGGCCGCCGCCGCGTAAGGGTTCCTTCCCAGCCCCGCCCTTCCCGTAACCGGGGCTCCGCCCCGTACCCCCGGTCCTCAAGCGCCGGACGGCTTCGGATTCCAGCCCGTCCGGCGCTTGAGGACAAGAAACGGTGAAAGGGCGGGACCGGGGCCCCTTCCGCGCCGCACACGCAACGACCGCCCCCGCAAACCCACCCGGAGCCATTAGCCCGCATGTTCTCCAGCCCCTTCCTCCTCGCCTTCCCCTTCTTCCTCCTGCTGTGCTTCCTGCTCTACTGGGCGGGCGCGCGCCATGCCTACCTGCGCCGCCCCGCCGTCGAGGACGGCGACCCGCACGCCTTCGACTGGCACTTCTTCGTCCCCTGCCGGGACGAGGAGGCCGTGGTCGGCACCACCGTGAGCCGGCTGCGCGCCGACCACCCGGGCGCCCATGTGTGGGTCATCGACGACGACAGCGACGACCGCACCGGCGCGATCGTCGCCGCGCTGGCCGAGGAGGACCGCCGCGTCCACCTCGTCCGCCGCCACCGCCCCCACGCCCGCCAGGGCAAGGGCGCGGCCCTGAACGCCGCGTACGACGAGCTGAACCAGTTCCTGTCCAAGGACGTCGACCGCGAGCGCGCCGTGGTGTGCGTCATCGACGCCGACGGACAGCTCGACCCCCACGCCCTGGCCCGGGTCTCCGGCCCGCAGGGCTTCGGCGACCCGGAGACCGGCGGCGTGCAGGTCAGCGTCCGGATGCGCAACACCGACGACCCGCGCCCGCTGCCCGGCCGCGGACGGATCGCCAACGCCTTCGCCCGCCTCCTGGTGCGCATGCAGGACATGGAGTTCTCCGTCTCCAACGCCGGCATGCAGCTGCTGCGCGGCCGCACCGGCTCCGTGGGCCTCGGCGGCAACGGCCAGTTCACCCGGCTGGCCTCGCTCGACCGCATCGCCGCCGCCGAGCGCCGCCCCTGGCAGCGCGGCGCGCTGCTGGAGGACTACGAGCTGGGCCTGCACATGACCCTCACCGGCGACCGGATAACCCACATAGCCGACACCTGGGTCTCCCAGGAGGGCCTGCCGCACGGCCGCCGCTTCCTGACCCAGCGCACCCGCTGGGCGCAGGGCAACCTGCAGTGCGTCCGCTACGCGCCGCGCATCGTCTCCTCCCGCCACTACGGCGGCAAGGGCGTGCTGGAGACCCTCTACACCTTCCTGCAGCCGGTGGCCCACCTGGTCACGCTCGCGCTGTGCGCCGTGATGTTCGCGCTGCTCGGCCTGACGGCCGCTCAGGACGGCGTGGACGAGGCCTTCGGCGGCATGCTGGAGCTGTGGCCGCTGGTGCTGGCGCTGGCCGTGGTGTCCGTGACGCCGTTCGTACTCTGGGGCCCGGTCTACCGCCGCGACCGCGCGTCCGACCGGTCGCTGCTGACCGCCCTGCTGTGGGGGCTGGCACTGTGGCTGTACGCGTACCACCTCTTCCCGGCGTCCGCGCGCGGCTTCGCGCGGATGCTGCGCGGCCGCAACGGCTGGGCCAAGACCCGGCGCAACGCCGAGCGCGTGGAGTCGGGCCCCGTGGCCATCGAGGCCTGAGCCCCCATCACCGGTTCATGCCATGAGTTCGGTCACAGAATCGGCCGACGAGGCAACTTCACGTACCGTTCCGCCATCTGACCGCCGGTGATATTTATGCCCGGAACGGTTCCGGGTGGCGGAACGGAGCGTTGTGCGAATACCGGAACTCAGCTCGCGGATGCACTTGCTGCTGCTCACCGCGTGGGCAGTGCTCTGGTTCATCGTCGTGGAGCCCAGCGGCGGCTTCTCCTGGCACTACCTGCGCACCGGCGGTGAGCTGATCTACGAGGGCGGCTCCTCGGGCGACGGCGGGCTCAACCTCTACGCCCGCCACCCCGAGCTGCAGATGGGCCCCATCAGCTTCCTGGTGGCGGGGCTGTTCAACCCCTTCCCGGCCGAGGTCGGGCAGGTGCTGGCCGAGGCGTTCATGTCGGGCCTGGGCCTGGTGATCCTGGTCCTCGCCGGACGCAGCGCCGCCCGCCACTTCCTGGGCACCGGCACCAACCACCAGCGGCTGCGGCAGCGGGTGCTCGTCGCGGGCCTGGCCTTCATCCCCATGTGGATCGAGGTCTCGGTCCGCTTCGCCCATCTGGACGACGTTCTCGCGCTGTTCTTCACCGCCCTCGCGGTGTACTGCCTCACGCGCTGCAACGCGGCGGGCACCGGCATCTGCATGGCCCTGGCCCTGGACTCCAAGCCCACCGCGCTGGCGTTCCTGCCGCTGCTGCTGGCCCTGCCCAAGGAGCGGTGGCTGCGCGCGGGCCTGTGGTGCGTGGGCCTGGTGGCGGTGGCGTGGCTGCCGTTCTTCGTCGTCGACCCGCACTCGTTCGCCGCGGCGAAGTTCACCATCCCCAACAACCCGGCGTCCGCCCTGCGCTGGCTGGGCGCCAACGACCCCGAGACCCCGAACTGGGCCCGGCCCGCCCAGGCCGCGCTGGGCCTGGGCCTCGGCGCGATCGCCGTCTGGCGCGGCAGATGGGCGGCGGTGGTGCTGCTGGGCGCCAACGCCCGGATCGTCCTCGACCCCAGCGTCTACACCTACTACACCGCCTCCGTGCTGCTGGGCACGCTGCTGTGGGACGTGTGCGGCCAGCGGCGGCTGGTGCCGTGGTGGAGCTGGATCGCGCTGATGGTGCTCTACGGCAGCGTGTTCGCCGTGCCGGACGAGTCGGCCAAGGGCCTGATCCGGCTGGGGTTCGTGGTGGTGTCGACGGCCTACGTGCTCTTCGCACCCGTACGCGACCGCCGGGACCGGAACCAGCACAGGCCCCTCGACCGGGGGGACGAGGAGCCTGTGGAGGGGCCGTGGGGCCCCATGTGGGATCCGGGACGTACGAGGCCGTGGGCGCACCCGGGCCGTGAAAGACCCTGGGCGCGCTAGCCCTCGGGGCGCCGCCCGGGGGCGTCAGCCCTTGGGCAGGCCCTCGAGCTGGGCGGTGATCCGCTCGATGTCGGCCTCGGCCGTCTCCAGCCGCTTGCGGATCTTCTCCACGGCGGCCTCGGCGGCCTTGGCGAGGAACGCCTCGTTGCCCAGCTTGGCCGTGGACTGCGCCTTGTCCTTCTCGGCCGCCGCCAGCGCCTTGGCCAGACGCTTGCGCTCGGCCTCGACGTCGATCGTGCCGGACAGGTCGAGGGCGACCGTGGCACCGGCGATCGGCAGGGTCGCGGTGGCCTGGAAGCCGTCCTCGGCCGGCTGCAGGCGCAGCAGCTGACGGATCGCGCCCTCGTGGGCGGCCAGCGACGTGCCCGACAGGTCGAGCGTCGCCGGGACGCGCTGGCCGGGCTGCAGGCCCTGGTCGGCGCGGAAGCGGCGGACCTCGGTGATCACCTGCTGGAGGTTCTCGATCTCGGCCTCGGCGGCGGCGTCACGGAAGCCGCTGTCCTTGGGCCAGTCGGCGATGACGACCGACTCCTTGCCCGTGAGCGTGGTCCACAGCGTCTCGGTCACGAAGGGCATGACCGGGTGCAGCAGCTTGAGCGTGACGTCCAGGACCTCGCCGAGCACGCGCGCCGAGACCTTGGCCGGCTCGCCGCCGCCCATGAACGTGGTCTTGGACAGCTCGACGTACCAGTCGAAGACCTCGTCCCACGCGAAGTGGTAGAGGGCGTCGGTGAGCTTCGAGAACTGGTAGTCGTCGTAGTAGGCGTCGGCCTCGGCGATGGTGGCGTTGAGCCGGGAGAGGATCCAGCGGTCGGTGGCCGACAGCTCCTCGGCCGGCGGCAGCTCGCCCTCGAGCGTGGCGCCGTTCATCAGCGCGAAGCGGGTGGCGTTCCAGATCTTGTTGGCGAAGTTGCGGGACGCCTGGACCCAGTCCTCGCCGATCGGCACGTCCGTGCCCGGGTTCGCGCCCTTGGCCAGGGTGAAGCGGACGGCGTCGGAGCCGTACTGGTCCATCCAGTCCAGGGGGTCTACGGCGGTGCCCGACGACTTCGACATCTTCTTGCCGAACTGGTCGCGGACCAGACCGGTGAGCGCGATCGTGTGGAACGGCGGCTCGCCGTCCATCGCGTACAGGCCGAACATCATCATCCGGGCGACCCAGAAGAAGATGATGTCGTGGCCCGTGACCAGGACGTCGGTGGCGTAGAACTTCTCCAGGTCCGGGGTCTTCGCCGGCCAGCCGAGCGTGGAGAACGGCCACAGGCCGGAGGAGAACCAGGTGTCCAGGACGTCCGGGTCCTGGGTCCAGCCCTCGCCGGACGGCGGCTGCTCGTCGGGGCCGACGCAGACGGTCTCGCCGTCGGGGCCGTACCAGACGGGGATGCGGTGACCCCACCACAGCTGGCGCGAGATGCACCAGTCGTGCATGTTGTCGACCCAGTCGAAGTAGCGCTTCGACATGTCCGCCGGGTGGATGGCGACCTTGCCGTCGCGGACGGCGTCGCCGGCCGCCTGGGCGAGCGGCTCGACCTTGACCCACCACTGCATGGACAGACGCGGCTCGAGCGTCGTCTTGCAGCGCGAGCAGTGACCGACGGAGTGGACGTAGGGGCGCTTCTCGGCCACGATCCGGCCCTCGGCGCGCAGGGCGCCGACGATGGCGGAGCGGGCCTCGAAGCGGTCCAGGCCGAGGAACGGGCCGTGGACGGTGATGATGCCGCGCTCGTCCATGACGGTCATCGACTCGAGGCCGTGGCGCTGGCCGATCGCGAAGTCGTTGGGGTCGTGCGCGGGCGTGACCTTGACGGCACCGGTGCCGAACTCGGGGTCGACGTGGGTGTCGGCGACCACCGGGATCGTGCGGTCGGTCAGCGGCAGCTTGATCCGCTTGCCGACGAGGTGGGCGTAGCGCTCGTCCTCCGGGTGGACGGCCACGGCGGTGTCGCCGAGCATCGTCTCGGCGCGGGTCGTGGCGACGACCAGCGTCTCGTCACCCTCGCCGTAGGTGATGGAGACGAGCTCGCCGTCGTCGTCCTGGTACTCGACCTCGATGTCGGAGATCGCGGTGAGGCAGCGGGGGCACCAGTTGATGATGCGCTCGGCGCGGTAGATCAGCTCGTCGTCGTAGAGCTTCTTGAAGATCGTCTGGACGGCCTTGGAGAGGCCCTCGTCCATGGTGAAGCGCTCACGGCTCCAGTCGACGCCGTCACCCAGACGACGCATCTGGCCGAGGATCTTGCCGCCGTACTCCTCCTTCCACTGCCAGACGCGCTCGGTGAACGCCTCACGGCCCAGGTCGTGGCGGGAGACGCCCTCCTTGCCGAGCTCACGCTCGACCACGTTCTGCGTGGCGATGCCGGCGTGGTCCATGCCGGGCAGCCACAGCGCCTCGAAGCCCTGCATGCGCTTGCGCCGGGTGAGGGCGTCCATGAGCGTGTGCTGGAAGGCGTGGCCCAGGTGGAGCGAGCCGGTGACGTTCGGCGGGGGGATGACGATGGTGTACGGGGGCTTCTCGCTCTTGGCGTCGGCCGTGAAGTAACCGCGCTCTACCCAGCGCTCGTACAGCGGTCCCTCTACCGCGGCCGGCGCGTACTGGGTCGGCAGTTCGGGGGCGCTGTCTGGTGTCTGCTGAGTGTTCTCGGTCACGGGGGGAATTCTACGGGGCGGGGGTGACAGCTCACGAACCCGTTTCCGTCCGGCCCGGCCCCGCCGTAAGCGACGGATAAACGATCGTGAAGGATGACCTATCCATGTCTGTCGAGACACAGAGGCGACGATGAGCCACCAGCAGCCGGGCCCGTACGGAGGCGGCATATCGCCGCAGCCGCCCCAGCAGCCGAACCCCTACGGGCAGCCCGGCGGCTACGGACAGCCGGACGCGTACGGGCAGCAGCAGGGGCCGTACGGTCAGCAGCCCGCCGCCGGCTACGGGCAGCAGCCCGCCGGCTACGGCTATCCCGGCCCGTACGGCCATCCGGGAGCACAGCAGTCTCCGTACCCCGCCCCCTATCCGGCTCCCTACCCGCCGCCGGTCCCGCCGCCGGGCGGCGGCAAGGGCAAGGCCATCGGCATCGCGCTCGGCGCGGTCATCGTCGTCGGCGCCGTCGTGATCGGCGGCTTCCTCTTCTTCGCGGGCGGCAGCTCGGTCCCGGACGACGGCAAGCACTACAAGCTGACGACCCCGGAGAAGGTCGTCGGCGAGTACGAACTGGACCGCGACGCGAAGCTTCCGGAGTTCGGCACGGCCGCGAAGGACGACCTCAAGGGCATGGGCGTGGCCGACCCCGAGACCCTCAGCGGCGTGTACCAGACCCCCGGAGCGCAGCTCACCGGCAAGCAGATCCGGTTCATGGGCGCCTGGGGGCGCATCAAGAAGCCCGAGACCGTGGTGGACAACATGTTCACCGGCATGCGCGCCGCGAACAGCAAGAAGAGCAGCCAGCTCCAGCTCGTCGGCAGCCCCAAGGCGGTCTCCCCGAGCGGCTTCGACGACGGCGTGATGAAGTGCCAGGCGGTCCGCGTGGTGGGCTCCACCACGCCAAGCGGCGAGCACCCGATGATGCAGCTGTGCATCTGGGCCGACCACAGCACCACGGCGGCGGTGTTCACTGTCGACATGGCGACCGCCATGGCCGGCAAGGAGACGTCTGTGGACGAAGCGGGCCGGCTCACCGCGAAGTTCCGCGCCGACGTACGCGTGGAGATCCCGAAGAAGTAGCGCGACGCGCCATCGGCGAGGATGGCGCGCAACCGTTCCGCCGCGAGTCCCGTGGCGGTGAGAGACGTGAAGGCAACGATGACCGACCAGCAGCCGAACCCGTACGGCGGTGGCATACCGCCTCAGCAGCCCCCTCAGCAGCCGCCGCTGCCGCCGCAGGGCCAGCCCCAGCCCAACCCGTACGCGCAGCCCGGGCAGTACGCCCAGCCGAGCCCGTACGCCCAGCCCAACCCGTACGCCCAGCAGCCCGGCGGACCGGGCGTGCCCGGCCAGTACCCGCCGCCGATGGGCCCGCCGGTGCCCCCGCAGGGCGGCGGCAAGGGCAAGGCCATCGGCATCGCGGTCGGCGCCGTCATCCTCGTCGGCGCGATCGTGGGCGGCGGATTCGTCCTCCTGGGCAGCAGCAAGGGCGACAAGTCCGACGACGCCAAGCCCAAGGCCAGCGCCACCCCGTCGGCGAGCGCGAGCAGCGCCGCCCCCTCCGCGACCCCGGTCGCCGGCAAGCGCTACAAGATCACCACGCCGGACACCGTCCTCGGCGAGTACAAGTACGACGCCAGCGGCAGCAACGACGGCTTCGCCGGCAAGGACAAGAGCCAGCTCGCCATCGTCGGCATCAAGAACGCCGAGAGCATCGCCGGCGCGTGGAAGACCGACGGCGCCGCCCTCACCCGCAAGGCCCTGCGCCTGAGCGGCCTGTGGGGCGAGGTCGCCAACCCCGAGAGCACCGTCGACAGCATGTTCCTGAGCGTCTCGCTGGCGTCCAAGGACGACAGCAAGACCCAGCTCGAGGGCAAGCCGGAGAAGGTCACCCCCGAGGGCCTCGACGACGGCGCCGTGATGAAGTGCCAGAAGACGGAGATCAAGGACGCCACCGCGCCCAAGCCCATCAAGATGCCGCTGTGCATCTGGGCCGACCACAGCACGGTCGGCAGCGTCTTCGTGGTCGACGCGGCGAAGGTGCTCAACGAGGAGGACATCCCCCTCGCCTCCGCGGGCGACATCACGGCCAAGCTGCGCCGCGAGACCCGCGTCGAAATCCCGTAACACCCGGCCCCGCAACGGAGACGGGACTGTTCCGAAACCGTTGCGTCTCCGAGGTAAGGCTGGGATAAGCCATCCGCAAGGATGTTGACCATCTGTCGCGTGAGCACCCCCACCACCGTCGCGCACGTCCCCACCGAAGAGAGACACGATGAGCTACCCCCAGCAGCCGGGCCCCTACGGCCAGCCCCCACAACAGCCGCCGTACGGCCAGCCCGGTGCCCCCGGTTACGGCTACCCGCAGCAGCCCCCGGCGCCGGCGGCGCCGTACGGCGCCCCGCCGCAGCAGCCGCACCCGGGCGGCTGGGGCCAGCCGCAACACCCCGGCATGCCGGGCCCCTACGGCCAGCAGCCGGGCATGCCGGGCGTTCCGGGCCAGTACCCGCCGCCGATGCCGCCCCAGGGCGGCGGCAAGGGCAAGACCATCGGCCTCGTGGTGGGCGCGCTCGTGGTGGTGGGCGCCATCGTGGGCGGTGCCGTCTTCTTCCTGGGCGGCGCGGGCAGTGACGGCGAGGTGAAGCCGTACACGATGGTGATGCCGGAGTCGCTGCTGGGCGGGAAGTTCACGAAGAGCGCGACGCCGGGCGCCGCGGCCGGCAAGGACACCGAGGACATCACGAACGACAAGACCGCCAAGGAGATGGGAATCTCCAACGGCACCGGCGTCAAGGGCAACTACACGAACGACCAGAAGCAGAAGCTGTACGTCGGAGGCGCCTATGGCGAGCTTTCCGACCCGCAGAAGACTGTGGACGCCATGGTCGCCAAGATGGACGAGGGCGCGAAGAAGAGCGAGACTCTCGTCCAGGGCGCGCAGGTCGAGACGGTCACGCCCTGGACCATGTTCACTCCGAGCGGCTTCGACGGCGCCATCATGAAGTGCCAGACGAAGAAGTCCACCTACTCGGCGGGCAGCATCTCCAGTTCCGCCGAGATCAGCATCTGCATCTGGGGCGACTCGAGCGCCGTGGGCATGGTCCGTCACACGGTCTCGAAGACCTCGGGCGGCCTGACCGGGAGCACGAGCTCCATGGCCGCCACCGGCAACGTCATGTCGGCCAAGGAGCTCTCCGAGGCGACGGCCAAGGTCCGTAACGAGGTCCGCAAGGAGAAGTAGGCCGGCGACGGTTCTACGGGGGATTCACATGAGCCACAACCAGCCGGGCCCGTACGGCCCGCCGCCGATACCGCCGCAGCAGCCGCAGGCACCCGGTGCCTGGGGCCCGCCGCAGCAGCCAGGCCCGTACTACGGCCAGCCTCCGATGCCGCCCCAGCGCGGCGGCGGCAAGGGCAAGGCGATCGGCATCGCGTTCGGTGCCATCATCGCGGCCGGCGCGATCGGGGGCGGAATCCTGTTCTTCACGTCCGGGTCCAACGGCCAGGACGACAGCAGGATGAAGCCGTACACGATCGCGCTCCCGGAGAAGCTGCTCGACGGGAAGTACACCAAGCAGTCCCTCGAGGGCGCGAAGGAGACCGAGGACCTCAGCAACGACGCCAAGGCCAAGGAGATGGGCATCGTCAACGGAACGGCCGTGAAGGGCTCGTACCGCAACGACGAGAAGCAGAAGCTCCGGGTGACCGGCATCTACGGCGAGATCGCCGATCCCGGCAAGACGGCCGACGCGATGCTCGCGAAGATGGACGAGAACCAGAAGCGCAGCGCGGAGACGTTCAAGACGAGCATCGAGACCGTCTCGCCGACCGCCGTCTACCACCCGAACGGCTTCGACGGCACGGTGGTCAAGTGCCTGACGCAGAAGGCCGACAGGACCGCCGGCCCCACGTCGACCCACACGGAGGTCAGCACCTGCGTCTGGGCCGACAGCAGCGCGGTGGGCATCGTCGAGCACCAGGTCACCAAGACCTCCGGCGGCATCGCCGGAACCGTCACCTCTGCCGGCGGCAACGTCATGTCGGCCAAGGACCTCTCCGAGGCCACGGCCAACATCCGCAACGAGGTCCGCAAGGACAAGTGACCGTCACGGCCGCCGCGACCGCCATCCGTCGGTCACGGCGGCCGTTTGCGTCACCCGACGAGCGTCGCGCGCCAGGGCCGGTGGATGACCTCACGGAATGCCGTGTGGGACGGGCTGCGCCCGACGTGCCGGAAGGCCCAGTCTCGCGCGGTCTCGAAGTCCTCGTCGGCCCCGGACGAGGCGCCGCACTCGATGCACTGCATCTCGAAGTCGACGACCGGGGCCTCCGGCGCCACGTCGGGACCGATCGTCCAGTCGGCCCACCTGATCACGGCGTGAGCGCTCATTTCACCCACCCGCCGACCGCTTCCGCGTGCGTGACGGGTCGTACGTCCTCGGGCGCCGCCTCCCACTCCCGGCCGCCACGTGGTGGGCGAAGCTGCAACCGGGGGCCTTCGTGGCCCATGACCTGGCCGACCTTGTCGCGACGCGTGTCGACGACGAACGCGCCCGGCTCGGGGGCGAATTGATGCTCGGGGGCGGGGCAGCGGCACTCGATCGGTTCGGCCGGGCGGCGCCGGATGTCGATCCCGTGGGCGCCCACGAACGCGAACACCGCCTGCGGTTCCGGCGGCGGCGCTGCGGCTCGAACGTCGACCGTTGCCGCCGTCGCGGGCGCCCACGCGACCCTTACCCGGCGGAGGAAGCGGGCGATAGAGTCCCTCACGTCATCAGCTCCTGCGTGTAGCTGGTGGCCATTCCCCCGGGCCGGTCGCACGGTCGCGGGGGGCTCCTGTGACCACGATAGAGCGGGTCTTTCACCCATGTCCATGGTCGTCCAAGGAATTGAATATCTATCTTCACTTGGACATTCATGCGTACAGTCACCCGCGTGATGGAGTTCGACCCGACCAAGCCGAAGTGGCAGCAGATCAGAGACGTGATCCGCCAGCGCATCGAGACAGGTGAGTACCAGCCGAACCACCTGGTCTCCGAGGTGCTGCTCGAGCAGGAGTTCGGCGTCGCACGCGGAACGGTTCGCAAGGTCACCGCCGCGCTGCGCGAGGAAGGGCTGATCGTCACCACGCACGGCATGGGCTCGTTCGTGACCGGTCAGCGCCCCACCACCTGACCATGACGCCCCACTCCCTGGCGTTCTACATGGACGTCATCACCTCCGGCACGGTCCTCGGCGCGAAGCCGACGGACACCCCCGACCAAGTAGCGAAGCTCCTGGGGCCGGACTTCGGCGAGAACTCCTTCGACGTCCACAACATGTGGCGTGACTACGGCATGACGGAGTTCTTCTGGAGCCGCGAGTCCGCCGAGCACCCGTGGGCGGGCCACCACTTCACGCTGCAGGTGCACCGGCTCGCGTACGGGCGGAGCGATGTTGTCGAGAAGACGCTCCGGACCCGGTACGGCCGGTTCGAGCGGCGGCTGCGGTTCGAGAAGCTGCAGCGGCTGCTGGCGAAGCGCGGCACGCCTCTCGTCGAGGTCCCTTCGGACCAGTCGCCGCACTACCGCTGGTTCTGGCAGCCCGAGTCACTGGCGGCCGTGAGCGTCATCGGCGCGCACGACGAGTACCTCACCCCGGGCAACCTCCGGGTCGGTGACGTCAACAGCATCACGGCCCCGATGACTGTCGAAGAAGTGGAGTGGCGCAAGCTGCGCCTGCGGCAGCAGCACGCTTAGGGCGCCGGGCACTCCCGGTTCGCCGCCGAGCGATTCGGCGAGCACGTCACCACAGCCAGGCTGAGAAAGTGCGGCCGACGCAGGTAGTAACCGAAAGACACGTCCCCGCCCAACGCCAGCGTCTCGGCCGCATGGAACACCCGCTGCGCGAGCCGCGTCGCATCCCGGTCACTCCGCGCGGCGAACCGCGGCGCGTACTCTGCCAGCCGGTCTCCCAGCCATCGCGCGGCGTCCTTCGGGTGCGCCCACGTCCCCCGGACAAGCCCGGCCGGCTTCACCAACCAGTACGCCACCTCCAGCGGGGGCACGTCGGTCACCCGCCACTCGGCGACGGCAGCGCGGTACCGCTCAACAACGTCCGGCGGACTGGGCATTGCCGGTTCCACGGGCAACGGCGGGCGTCTAACGCTCTCCTTGTCGAAAATGGCCTTGTCGCCGACCCACAGGTAGCCGTGAAAGTGCATGGAACGTTCCGTTCGCGTGCGGGTGGGCGGCTCCCGCCCCCTTCACCGGGGAGCGGGAGCTACGGCTCGATGAGGGTCAGGCCGAAAGCCCGAAGCGACCCGGGTCGATGCCCGCCGCGTCCAGCTCCGCCGTCGTGAACCTCAGGGGCTCCGCCTCCGGCCGCTTGCTGTCGCCCACCGCCCAGGCGCCGCCACCGATCCGCGCGAGAGTGACGCACGCTTCGCCGTCAGGGTGCGTATTGCCCCCGCACGCCTTCATGAACCTGGTCCCGTTCAAAGACAGGCTGTACAGGTCGGTCACGCTCATTGGTCCACCTTCCCAAGAAACGATGCGGTCACCGGCACATCGTGGAACAGAAGCGGGATGCGAACCTAGAGGGTTTCCTGTTCGGTCAAGTAGTCGTCGCGGATGCCGGCAGCGAAGGAGCGGACGTCGTCGCCCGAAATGGCCGAGATCTCGAACCGTTCGAACTTCTCCACGTACAGGTTGACATCCCTGGGGTCGGTGACCACCAACTCCGCGTGCACCGTTTCCACGGTCACCATCCGGTCATCCTTGATGGAGAAGGAATGCGATGGGAAATCGCTCTGTGGCGCCGCCTGGGGGACGATGCGAATGTCGACGTTCGGCAGCCGGGAAACGGAAATCAACCTGTCCAACTGCCCCACCATGACCAGCGCCGGAAGGATCCGCCACCGCAGGACCGATTCCGTGATGACGAAACGGAAGGTCTTCGAAGCGTCATAGAGGATGCCCTGACGCGCCAGGCGCGCCGCCGTGACACGGGCCAATTGCTCTTCCCCGAGATCCATGCGTGTCCAAACGGCCCGTACATACTCAGGAGTCTGAAGCAGCCCTGGGATCAACGAAGACTGGAAGAGCCGCAACAGCTTCGTGTTCGACTCCAGGGCCTGCACCTGCTGTTGTTTGCGGTGATATCCCAGTCGGCGATAGAGCCGCCACGCCGTGGCCTCGGTAGCCGCTGCCCGGGCCGCAGCCATGTACTCGGCCTTGACCTCGCCCGACACCCCCAGGGCCGTGAGGATCTGCGACACGTCGACCACACTGGGGGCAACACTGCCCGTCTCGATCTTGCTCAGCTTGGATCTGGACATGGCTGCGCTGCGGGCCACGGCCTTGGCCTCCATCCCTGAGGCCTCCCGCAGTGCCCGCAGCGCGGAACCAAGTTCGGATCGGTTCACTCGCCGTACTTTGCCCACCACTCCGGGAACGGCTCGGCATGAGCCAAGGCGGTGTCCCGGTACGTACTGAACTCGGCCAGCCTGTCGTCTCCCAGGAACTCGGCCCCCAAGTACTTTCCGGCACCGTCGTACCTCATGGCGCCGACGACACGGTTGTCGAACATCCAGAAGTCCGGCACTCCCGGAAGTGGGCTCTCGCGCTCGGTGATGTCGAGGATGTAGAACTCCTCACCTGCCGCAGCATTGCGCCGGTACCCCCACCCCAGCTCGAACCGCAGGTAATCGGTCAGCGGGCGGGACAGAACGTGTACTCGATACATGCGCTTTCCCGCTCGGGTCGCGCTGCGCACGGTGGTCACCCAGTCGGCCGACACGAACGACTCCGGTTGTTCCTCACCGGCCAGAAAGGCGTGGTACGCGTCCACGCCGCCCGACTGGCTGTAGTCGTCCAGCGTCTCCAGCCGGAACGCCTCCTGCTCGAACTCCGAGAACCACTCGCCCAGAGTTCTAGATGAGCTTGTCACGAATGGTCCTTCGGATCAGTTCGACGGGGATCTCCACCATGGCTTCGTGCTCCGGAACCCGTATCCCGTGGTCGGTGATCCGCTCACCCTGGAAGGCAAGCGTTCCCCGATCTGTGCGATAGATGGTGGGGCACTCGCCCCCGTCGCACTCACCTACGAGCCGCGTCAGCCTCACTCTGCCCCCTCGCCGGCCGGTGTCGCGTCCGATCGTCCCGAGCCCGGCACGCAGTCGGCAAGGGGATCGTGTTGCGGTTACTGGAAACCGCAGCGGGCCGACATGCCATCCAACCGGCCGTTCCCCCATGCGGCGGACCGGCTGCGGCGCATGTCGTCCGGGCGACGGATGGGCGGTGGGCGGCAGGCGGCCAGGATCGGGGGTGATCACAGCACCTGCCCACAGATCGGGAACCGTCATGAGAAAGACCGTTCTTCGCGCCGGCGTCCTCCTCGCCGTGCTGGCCGCCGCGACCGGGACCACGGCCATGGCCCCTGGCGCCTCGGCCGTGGAGGCGCCGCTCGCCACGACCACCGCCTCGCTCAAGGGCTCGGCCCGTATGGACTTCCCCGCCCCCGGCAATGACATCCGGGTCACCGTCGACGCCTACGGCACGTACACCTCGAAGAGCCCGGTCTTCCCCACGAAGTCCTCGGGCACCTTCCGCATCTCTCACAAGATCGATCAGCCGAACGGCAAGAAGCCGCTGGTCTTCTGGGGGGATTTCACGGTCGACTGCCTCACCACCGGCGGCCCCAACGCGACCGTGACGGGCAGGCTCGTCCGTACCAGCCCCGGCCACCCCTGGCGGAAGGAGCTGGACCCGCACACCCGCATGGGCGTCAGCTTCCACGTCGCCGGCAAGGACGGCGGCCCCAGCCGGATCGGGCTGTCCGGGGCCACGAAGAAGGGCGAGCCCCTGCTGACCAAGTGCATGGCCCCGGCGCCCGACGCGAAGGTCGTCGAGGGCGGCTACGTCCTCACGGGCAAGGGGCCGCTGCACCAGGACGGCCGGAAGTAGCGTCCGGCAGGCTTCGGTTCAGGCGGCGGAACGTGACGGCGGCGTGCACCGCGAGCGCGACCGGCAGGGCGAGGAGGAGGCTCCACGGCACCATGCCGGCCGCGGCCAGGAGGCAGCAGGCCGGAACGGCCAGGAGCGTGGGGAACATTGAGGTCAGGGCGATACGCAGACGGGTTCGGCGGCTCATGGCCGGGCTCCTTCGGAAGTCAGGGATCGACAAGGGGGACGGCACGGACGGCCGGTCAGGCGGGGCTCTGGCGGGCGCGGCTCAGGTAGTCGGCCAGCTCGCGCCAGTCGTCGGCCGGAGCGCCGGGGTCCGCGGCCATGGCGGCGGGGTCGTCGTGCCAGGCGTCCCGTACGCCCGCCGAAATGCCGGCGTCGCCGCCGGTGAACAACACGCTCAGCTCGTCCATGCGGGCCACCAGCCGGCGGACCTTGCGATCGGTGGGCGGAGTACCGGCCGCGCGGAGCCGGTCGGCTCTGCGGTACAGCTCCGGCCACTCGACCTCGAGCAGGTAGTGCATCGCGGGCCCCAGGGCGGCGGCACGGGTCCGCAGGGCCTGGATCTGGTCGGCGTCCAGGTGGCGGCGCAGCGTGTGTTCGGCCTCCGGGCCGGTGCCGCCGATCGCCTTCAGCGCGTCGAGCAGGGCGTCGGCCGAGGGGGCCCGGCCGGCCGCCAGCGCGTCGCCGAGCCGTACGAGCCGCTCCCGCAGGGTTTCGAGCGCGGCGAGGGAGGCCTCGACGCCGGCCGTGTGGTCACGGACCAGCCGCGTCGGGTCGACTCCGGCGTCGAGGCAGGCGGCGATGGTGTCCAGGCCGAGCCCCAGGCTGCGCAGCGCCAGCACGTGGTAGAGGCGGACGAGGTCTCCTTCGGTGTACTCCCGGTGTCCCCCCTGGCTGCGCTGTGAGGGGCTGAGGAGGCCGATGGCGTCCCAGTGGTGCAGTGTGCGCACGGTCAGCCCGCTGGCCTCGGCCAGCGGGCCCACCTTCCAGCTTGCGGATGCGGTCATGGGACAACGATGCATCCTCACGCCGCGTCAGGTTCAAGCCGGGATACGACCGCCGGTCCCCCGCTCGGGCCCGCTCACGGTGGCGCTCTCCAGCACCGCGTCGACCAGCTTGTTCGCGGACGGGTCGGCCGGCTGGGTGAGGCCGAGGAGGAAGGCCGAGCGGCTGGTGTCCACCGCGATGAGGGTCATACGGAGGTGGGCCTCCCCGCCCTTGCCGTCGTTCACCTTCAGCACCACGGTGTGCGCGGGGCGGCCGCTGACCGCCGTAGGGCGGGACTCCTCCCGCGTGGAGCTGCCGTCGGGGTAGAAGAACTCGGCGTTCGACCGGGCCGCCCGCTCCACCTGCCGCTGCAGATCGGCTTCCGGTACGCCACGGGACCGGCCGGCGAGGACGACGCTCCCGCCCTTGTCCTGGCCCGCGCCCCGGCTGCCGCCCTCGGTGCGCTTCCCGGTGATCGACGAGGTGAAGGCGTTGATGAGCTCCTTCCCCTCGTCGTGCTTCCAGCCCTCGGGTATCGCATAGGAGATCCCGGCCGCCGCGTCCGTCACCCGCGGCCGGCCGGCCAGCGCACCGTCCTCACCACGCGTCAGCCACCAGGCGGTGCCACCCCCGACCGCCAGCACGATCAACGCCACGACCCCGGCCACCACGGCCCCGCGCGTCCGCCGTGGCGCCACCGGAGGGGCGGGCGGGAACGGGGGCGGAACGGCGGTGCGTAGCCGGGGTGCGGCGGGTACGTGGGCGGGCAGGCGGGAGCGGGCGTCGTCATGCCTCCAGCATCGCGCCCCGGCCGAAGCCCGCCCTGAGCGCTCCTACTCAGATTGCTACTCAGGCCTCCCCAGACCCTCGCACCTCCCGAACCCCTCGGGGCCCTCGGGGCCCTCGGTCAGGGAAGCTTGGGCGGGTAGAGCCGCCCGAACAAAATCCCTACCCACGCCTCGCGCCGCCCCGTACGCTCCGCACTCATGCCTACCAATGATCTCGCGCTCACCGCCGCCGACGCCGCCCTCGTCATCGACCGCGCCCTCGAGCGCATAACCGCCGGCTACGTCTTCCCCGAACGGGTCGCGGCCATAGACGCCGCGCTGCGCGGCCGGCTCGCCTCCGGGGAGTACGAGGGACTCACCGGCCCCGCGTTCTGCGAGGCCGTGACCGCTCACCTGCAGGAGGCCTGTCCGGACCGGCACCTGCGGCTGCTGTGGCAGGACGAGCCGCAGTCCATGGATACGGCGGACAAGGACAAGGAGACCGGGCAGGCGGCCTTCCTCGCGTTGCTGCGGAAGGAGAACCAGGGCGTCCGGCGCTTCGAGTTCCTGGAGGGCGGGGTCGGCCACATCGACGTCCGGCGCGTCGCCTTCCCGGACGAGGGGGCCCGTACGATCGGCGCGGCCATGGAGATGGCGGCGGGCACCCGCGCGCTCGTCCTCGACCTGCGCGCGTGCAGCGGCGGCGTGCCCGAGGGGGCCGCCATGTGGTGCAGCTACTTCTTCGCCGACGACCAGGTGCACCTCAACGACATCTACGAGCGCGCCACCGACACCACCCGGCAGTACTGGACCGCCGGGCACCTGCCCGCGCCCCGCTACCTCGGCCGTCCGGTCTACGTGCTCACCAGCGCCGCGACGTTCTCGGCGGGCGAGGACATCGCCTACACCCTCCAGGCGCACGGCCGCGCCACGCTCGTCGGCGAGACGACCCGCGGCGGCGCCCACCCCACCGCCCGTTACCCCGTCACCGAGCACATCACCGTCACCGTGCCCGCCGCCCGCACCATCAGCACCGTCACCGGGACCAACTGGGAGGGCGTCGGTGTCGTCCCGGACATCCCGACGGCGGCGGGCGACGCGCTCGAGGCCACCTTGCGGCACATCGAGGAGCACTACTCGAACGGGTGAACGCTCGCCAAAGACAGGAAGCCGCTCAGATCGCGGTCCTACCGTCAGGCCGTGGTCACTTCACACCACGAGGCGGCTCACCGGATCTTTCAGGACCGTCCGGAGCTGCTCGCGCCAGTGTTCCGAATCCTGGACGTGCCGTTACCGGAGAAGGCATCCGTCGAGGTGCTCTCGGCGGATGTCACGGAGATCAGGCCGCTGGAGCGGCGCGTGGACAGCGTGCTGCGCATCAAGCCGCCCGACGACAGCAGCGGCTTCCTCCTCGCCATCGAGGCACAGGGGCGCCGCGACCCGGACAAGGCAGTCAGCTGGGCGTACTACCTGTCGTTTCTGAAGGCGAAGTACGCGTGCCCCGCGCTGCTGCTCGTGGTCTGCCACGACACGGCGACGGCCGATTGGGCGGCCGGCCCGTTCCGGCTCGGCCCCGAGGGCTGGACCGCGCTGTCCGTGCACCCGCTGGTCCTCGGGCCCGCGAACGTTCCCGTCATCACCAGTCCGGACCGCGCCGCCCGGAACCTGGCTCTGACGGCGTTCTCCGCCATGACTCACGCTCGCGAGCAAGCGGCTCCGGCCATACTGGAGGCACTGGCAAGCGCCCTGGCGTCCGCTGACCCGGAGTCCAACGCCTACTACTCGGAACTGCTGGAAATCGGCCTGGGGAACACCCCGGCGCGAGAGATCTGGAGGAAACTCATGCCGCGTACCTTCTTCCCCGGCCGTGGCACCCTCATCGAGCAGACGTGGCTGGAAGCCGAGGCTGAGGGCCGACTGAAGCAAAGTGCGGAATCGGTGCTGCGCGTCCTGGAAAGCCGGGGCATCCCCGTGTCACCCGCAGTCCATGAGCGCATCATGACCTGCACCTTCATGGACACCTTGGGGTATTGGCTGGAGGCGGCTGTCACCGTGTCCACTGCCGAAGAGATCTTCGTCCACGGCGACTGAGTCCTCACGACAAACCGCTGAGGGGGCGCCCCGCCATCCGGCCGGGCGCCCCCTCCTCCGTACGTACTGGCGCGCGCTACGCGCTCTTCTCGTGCCGCTCCCCCGGCTCGTTGCCGCGCGTGCGCGGCACCAGCGTCGGGTTGACGTTCGACTGCACGACGTCCGCGGTGATCACGACGCGGGCGACGTCCTTGCGGGACGGGACCTCGTACATCACCGACATCAGGACCTCTTCCATGATGGCGCGCAGGCCTCGCGCGCCGGTGCCGCGCAGGATCGCCTGGTCGGCGATGGCCTCGAGGGCCGGGCGGTCGAAGTCGAGCTCCACACCATCGAGTTCGAAGAGGCGCTGGTACTGCTTCACCAGGGCGTTACGCGGCTCGACCAGGATCTGCAGCAGGGCCTCGCGGTCGAGGTTGTGGACGCTGGTGATCACGGGGAGACGGCCGATGAACTCGGGGATCATCCCGAACTTCACCAGGTCCTCCGGCATGACCTCCTGGAACTGGTCGCTGGCCTCGATCTCGCGCTTGGAGCGGATCGTGGCGCCGAAACCGATGCCCTTGGCGCCCGCGCGCGACTCGATGATCTTCTCCAGGCCGGAGAAGGCGCCGCCCACGATGAACAGGACGTTCGTCGTGTCGATCTGGATGAATTCCTGATGCGGGTGCTTGCGCCCGCCCTGCGGCGGCACGGAGGCCGTGGTGCCCTCGAGGATCTTGAGCAGGGCCTGCTGGACGCCCTCGCCCGACACGTCCCGTGTGATCGACGGATTTTCGCTCTTTCGGGCGACCTTGTCGATCTCATCGATGTAGATGATGCCGGTCTCGGCCTTCTTGACGTCGTAGTCGGCGGCCTGGATCAGCTTCAGGAGGATGTTCTCGACGTCCTCGCCGACGTAGCCGGCCTCCGTCAGGGCCGTGGCGTCGGCGATCGCGAAGGGGACGTTCAGCATGCGGGCCAGCGTTTGCGCGAGCAGCGTCTTGCCGGAGCCCGTGGGGCCGAGCAGCAGGATGTTGGACTTGGCGAGCTCGATGCCGTCGTCGCGGTTGTGGCCGCCGTTCTCGCCGGCCTGGACGCGCTTGTAGTGGTTGTAGACGGCCACGGACAGGGCCTTCTTGGCCGCCTCCTGGCCCACCACATAGCCCTCGAGGAACTCGTAGATCTCGCGCGGCTTGGGAAGCTCCTCCCAGCGGACCTCGGAGGTCTCCGCGAGCTCTTCCTCGATGATCTCGTTGCAGAGGTCGATGCACTCGTCGCAGATGTACACACCAGGACCCGCGATGAGCTTCTTCACCTGCTTCTGGCTCTTGCCGCAGAACGAGCACTTGAGCAGGTCGCCGCCGTCACCGATGCGTGCCACGAGGTGCTTCCCCTTCGCCTGGGATCCGCCTTGCTCTGCGAACCCGGGTGCTTGCCTATCGACGGTACCTTGCCGGGCCCCCCGTGCGGGCCCCCCTTGCCCCTACTCGGCCAAGGGAGGGCCCGTCATCGGCGGCACGGTGGCCGAGACCGGACCGGCCGGTGGGTGAGACCGGACGGAACGGCGCCGGCCCGTACGGACCGATCGGTTCCGATCAGACCGCGACGGACGACTTGCGCGTCGAGACGATCTGGTCGACGAGACCGTACGCCAGCGCGTCCTCAGCCGTGAGGATCTTGTCGCGCTCGATGTCGTCGCGGATCTTCTCGATCGGCTGGGTGGAGTGCTTGGCCAGCATCTCCTCCAGCTGGGTGCGCATGCGCATGATCTCCTGAGCGGCGATCTCCAGGTCGGAGAGCTGCTCCCGGCCCGTCTGACTGGACGGCTGGTGGATGAGCACGCGGGCGTTCGGCAGGGCCATCCGCTTGCCGGGGGTACCGGCGGCCAGCAGGATCGCGGCGGCGGAGGCGGCCTGACCCATGCAGACGGTCTGGATGTCCGGCTTCACGAACTGCATCGTGTCGTAGATCGCCGTCAGCGCGGTGAAGGAACCACCCGGGCTGTTGATGTAGATCGAGATGTCACGGTCGGGGTCCATCGACTCCAGGCACAGCAGCTGCGCCATGACGTCGTTGGCGGAGGCGTCGTCGATCTGGACGCCGAGGAAGATCACGCGCTCCTCGAAGAGCTTCGCGTACGGGTCGTACTCGCGCACGCCCTGCGAGGTGCGCTCGACGAAGCGCGGGACGACGTAACGGGCCTCGGCCTGCGGGCCGGTGTAGAGGCCGCTGGGGGACGAGATGTTCATGCGGGTGTTCACCATCCTGGTGGCGGTCTGTGGGCTGAGATACGGCTGTTCGGCGGTACGACCGGGCGCGGGGCCCGGCCGGCCGGGGCGTCAGGCCCCGGTGCCGCCGCCGCCCGGAACGCCGGAGGCGTGGGTGATGATCTCGTCGATGATCCCGTACTCCTTGGCCTCCTCAGCGGTGAACCAACGGTCACGGTCACCGTCACGGATGATCGTCTCAACGCTCTGACCGGTGTGCGCGGCGGTGATCTCGGCCATGCGCTTCTTGGTGCGCAGCAGCTGCTCGGCCTGGATCTTGATGTCCGAGGCGGTGCCGCCGAGGCCCGCGGAGCCCTGGTGCATGAGGATGTCGGTGTTGGGCAGCGCGAAGCGCTTGCCCGCGGTGCCGCCGGTCAGCAGGAACTGGCCCATGGAGGCCGCGAGGCCCATGCCGATGGTGACCACGTCGTTGGGGATGTACTGCATGGTGTCGTAGACCGCCATGCCGGCCGTCACCGAGCCGCCGGGGCTGTTGATGTAGAGGAAGATGTCCTTGGTCGGGTCCGCGGCCAGGAGGAGCATCTGCGCGGTGATCTTGTTCGCGATGTCGTCGTCGACCTGCTGGCCGAGGAAGATGATCCGCTCCCCGAGCAGCCGGTTGTAGACCTGGTCGCCGAGGCCACCACCGATGGCGATCTCACCGGCGGCGGAAGGCATCAGATTCGTCACGTATCCACCTGCTCGTCTCTGACGGCAACGGGCCGTCTCCGCGTCTTCTCTGGGGACCGGGGGGTGGCGTGGCCGGTACGGGCGCCGGCGCGCTGCCATGTCTCCCCTGCCCTCGTATCTACGGACCCTAACGCGCTGGTCGGCAGGCGCCATCCCGCATCAGGAACTGTTCGCTCTGAGCGCAGGTTCGGGGCCTCTCCCGGGTCCCTGCGGGGCCGCGGCGGCCGCCACTCTCCCGGCCCCCTCCGGGCGGGTGCCGGAGAGCACGGAGGGCCCGGTCGCGGCCCCCTGCGCGCAAGCGGCTGGGGGTCACGGCCGGGCCCGTCCGTAAGGGCTCCGTACGCGGCGGAGAGGCTCCCCGCGAGCGGCCGGGCTCCGCACGGGCGGCGCGAGGAATCCCTCACACCGCCCGGGGGTGCCGTGGCCGCTCAGGTGAGCGGCGAGGCGAGGCTCAGGCCTCGGTGGTCTCGTCCGCGGCCTCGACGGTCTCGCCGGCCTCGGCGGTCTCGTCCTCGTCCTCGAGGTCGACGACCTCGCCGTTGGTGTCCTTGACCGTGGCGGCCTCGACGACGGTCGCGAGGGCCTTGCCGCGGGCGACCTCACCGACGAGCATCGGGACCTGGCCCTGCTCGACGACGGCCTGGGCGAACTGGTCGGGGCTCATGCCGGAGGACTGGGCACGGCGGACCAGGTGCTCGGTGAGCTCGTCCTGGCCGACCGAGACCTTCTCCTTGTTGACGATCTCGTCGAGGATGAACTGGGTCTTGATGCCCTTCTCGGCCTGCTCCTTGAGCTCGGCCTCGAACTCCTCGGCGGACTTGCCCTGCATCTCCAGGTACTTGTCCAGGTCCATGCCGATCTGGCCGAGCTGGTGGTGCTCGAGGTTGTGCTTACGAGTGTTGACCTCGTCCTCGAGCAGCTTCTCGGGCATCGGGACCTCGACCAGCTTGATGAGCTCGTCGAGGACCTTCTCCTGGGCCTGGGTGGCCTGGTCGAACTTCTTCATGCGCTCGAGGCGCTTGCGGCTGTCGGCCTTGAGCTCGTCGAGGGTGTCGAACTCGCTCGCCAGCTGGGCGAAGTCGTCGTCCAGCTCGGGCAGTTCGCGGGCCTTGACGGACTTGACGTCGACCTTGATCTCGGCGTCCTTGCCCTCGGCGCTGCCGCCCTTGAGCTGCGAGGTGAAGGTGGCGGAGGCACCGGCCTCGAGACCCTTCACGGCCTCGTCGATGCCGTCCAGCAGCTGGCCGGAACCGATGGTGTAGTCGACGTCGGACGCGACGCCGTCCTCCAGGACCTCGCCGTCGACCTTGGCCTCGAGGTCCACGGTGACGATGTCGCCCTCGGCGGCGGCGCGCTCGACCGGGGAGGTGGTGGCGAAGCGCTCACGCAGCTGCTCGACCGACTTCTCGACGTCCTCGTCGGTGACCTCGACCGGGTCGACGGTGACCTCGATACCGGAGTAGTCCGGGATCTCCAGGGTCGGACGGACGTCGACCTCGGCGGTGAAGGCCAGCAGCTCGCCGTCCTTCAGCTCGGTGATGTCGACCTCGGGCTGACCCAGCGGGTTCAGGTCGGCCTCGTTGACCGCCTCGGTGTAGAACTTCGGAAGCGCGTCGTTGACGGCCTCCTCCAGCACGGCACCACGGCCGAAGCGCTGGTCGATGACGCGCGCCGGGATCTTGCCCGAGCGGAAGCCCTTCACCGTGACCTGCTGGTTGATCTTCTTGTACGCCGCGTCGAGGCTGGCCTTGAGCTCCTCGAAGGGCACCTCGACAGTGAGCCGAACCCGAGTCGGGTTCAGGGTCTCCACGGCGCTCTTCACGGTTCGGTCTCCTTGGGGCTGACTGCTGGGTTTTGCTGCTCATCGGATAGTGATGGTCAGCGGACCGCGCCCGGTAGAAGGACACACGGACGCGCAGCTTGCATAGTAACCGCAAGCAGGATGGGCCCCACAATGTGATCTTGCTGGTCGGGGTGGCCGGATTCGAACCGACGACCTTCCGCTCCCAAAGCGGACGCGCTACCAAGCTGCGCCACACCCCGTCGGTGCGAGACGTAGGGTACATGCCCCCGGGGGTGTCGGACGCCGCTTGGCCGGACCGCGGACAGGGGTCGTGAGGGGGTGGCGTGCGGCGCACCGCGTCGACCCGCTACGATGCACTGCGTGCCGCTCCGCTCTGGCGTTGTGCGGCTCACGCGGGCGTAGCTCAATGGTAGAGCCCCAGTCTTCCAAACTGGCTACGCGGGTTCGATTCCCGTCGCCCGCTCCACGATGCCTCCGGCCCCGGCCGGAGGCATTTGTCTTTCCGGGACCTTCAGATGTTGATGCCGCTTATGGTCCGGGCGATCGAGTCCAGAAACCTGTGGATCGACGGCGCCATGCCCGTGGAGGCGAGGAAGAAGCCGAAGAGCACGGCGACGATCGCGGGCCCCGCCTTGATGTTGTTGCTGCGGATCATCACCACCAGGATGATCGCCAGGAGCAGCACCACGGACAGTGAAATGGCCACAACTGATCACACCTTCGGTCGGAAGCCTGGCCGGGCCCGGGAGCCATGCCGCCCCGCACGCCCCCACTCTGCCGAACCATGGTGCCACCAACTTCCCGGCCCGGGGGATGCCCTGATGCCGCATCGGGGGATTATCAGGGGTGCCGGAGGGCGGGTACGGTCGGAATCCATGCGGACGGAGTAAAGATCCGACCATATTCAGAGTCTCTCCGGAGGGGCGCCGGCAAGGGTTTTACCGGCCCCCCATCGACGGCTAGGGTGCCTCGAATGTCCCCCACCGCCACTCCTGCCACGGTGGCCCCCGCTCCCGAGCCGCCCGTCGCGGCGGCCGGCGCCCCGGCGGGGCGCGACCCGTTCTTCGACAACGCGAAGTACCTGGCGATCGTCCTGGTCGCCCTGGGTCATGCCTGGCAGCCGCTCACCTACACCAGTCACGCGGCGTCGGCGCTGTACTACACGGTCTACGCCTTCCACATGCCGGCCTTCATCCTCATATCCGGCTATTTCTCGCGGAGCTTCGACCTCAGCCCGGCCAAGGTCAAACGCCTGATCACCGGCGTGGTCGTGCCGTACGTGGTCTTCGAGATCGCCTACACCTACTTCCAGCACTGGGCGGAGGACGCGCCGCCGGAGAACATCTCGCTGACCAACCCCTGGTACCTGAACTGGTTCCTGGCGGCGCTGTTCATCTGGCGGCTGACCACGCCGATCTGGAAGGTGATCCGCTGGCCGATTCCGATCTCGTTCGCGATCGCCCTCCTGGCCGCGGTCTCCCCCGACGTCGGCAGCGACTTCGACCTGCAGCGGGTGCTGCAGTTCCTGCCCTTCTTCGTGATCGGCCTGCACCTCAAGCGCTCCCACTTCGACCTGGTGCGGCGGCGCTGGGTGCGGATCGCCGCCGTGCCGGTCTTCGCCGCGGCGATCGCGGTGGCCTACTGGCAGCCGCCGCAGTTGAACACCGAGTGGTTCTTCCACAACGACAGCGCCCAGGGCCTGCACGAGCCGGTCTGGACCGCCCCGGTCGTCCTCCTCGCCCTCTTCGCCTGCGCCGCCGTGCTCATCGTCTGCTTCCTCGCCTGGGTGCCGCGCCGGACGATGTGGTTCACCGCGCTGGGCGGCGGCACCCTCTACGGGTTCCTGCTGCACGGCTTCCTGATCAAGCTCTCCCGGTGGTGGGAGTGGTACGACGCCGCCGACTGGATCCGCAAGCCGGTGGGCGAGGTCGTGGTGACCCTCCTCGCGATCGCGATGATGACCGTGCTGTGCACCGCGCCGGTGCGGCGGGTGTTCCGCTGCGTGATGGAACCGCGGATGGACTGGGCGTTCCGCAAGCAGTAGCGGCTCCGGGCACGAACGTAGAGGCAAGCAGAGCCAAGGGGCCCGGCGTCAGCTCGACGCCGGGCCCCTTCGCGTACCGGCGGGCTCTCCCGGCGTCGCCCTCACGACGGGTCCGTCAGCTCCTCTCGGCATCGGACGAGCGCAGATGACGCACGAGCCGCTCGAAGGCCGTCCAGCCGGCCGCGGTGGTGCCGTCCCCCAGCGGGTAGTAGTAGCCCGGCCGGGCGATCGGGCCCAGCGGCAGCGGGGTGTCCTCCAGCGGCGGCGCGCCCGCGTGGTCCCGGCCCACCTCGAGGACCTCGTCCGGGCCCAGGACGAAGGCGAGCGGCACGGGCGGCCGCTCGAAGCGGGGCGGAACGCTCAGGTCGCGCCGCGCCTCGCGCAACTGGCACAGCATGGACCGCACCCCGTGCCGGGTCACCAGCTCGTCGGCGAGCTCCCGCAGCCCCGCCACGGGCACCGGCTCGCCGGGGCCGTGGCCCACGGCGAGGGTGACGTCCTCCTCGACGCCCTCCGAGGTGCGCACGACGCGCAGGGTGGCCTGGGCCGGCCGGTCGGGGGTCCCCACGACGACGGTCCAGGTGGGCTCGGGGGCGCGCTCGTGCGCCAGCGCGGTCAGCTGCCGCCGGGACCAGGGCAGGTTCGCCGGTTCGGCGGTGCCCCAGCCCGCGGGGAGGGTGCCTGTCAGGGCCTGCCAGGCGGTCTCCAGGGCGCCGCCGAGGACCAGCTGGTCGTCGGCCGGGTGGCGGGTGCGGAAGGACAGCAGGAGCTGCCGGTCGTCGGTGCGCTCCACGTCACCGAAGGCGGGGGCGACCGGCGTCTCGCCGTTCTCGTCCCGGGCGGGGGCGAAGGCGCCCTCCTGCCAGCGCAGCACCGCCCCGGACAGTCCGTCGTAGTAGCCGATGCGATCGTCCTGGACGACCCACCGGGAGGGCGGGGCGGTGAGCAGGGTGCGGGTGGCCAAGGAGAGGCGGCTGTGGCCGGGGGTGACGATCTGCAGGCCGCGCTCGCTCTCCGCCGCGGCCCGCACGACCTCCGACAGCCAGCTGGTCATGGCGACGACCGGGCGGTCCTGGAGGACGACGGCGGTGCGGTCGGTGAGGACGTCGACGGCGGGCTGCGCCGCGGCGGGCGCGGGCACGGCCGTGATGCCGGAGGTGTCGACGGGGGTGCCCGGGGTGTCCGTGCCGGGTGCGCCGGGCGGCCAGACGCGGCCGCCGAGCAGGTGGGCCAGGCGGGCCGCGAACGTGCCGGCGAGCGGCTCGGCCGCCGGCACGGCCGTCGAGGCGCGTGCCTCGACCCACCACAGCGGCCCCTCCCCCAGGCTCTTCTCGTCGACGCCCAGCAGGCGCGCCGCCTCGCCGGGCACCCGCAGCAGCAGCGGCGCCTCGACCGACAGCAGCGGCCGGCCCTCCTCGTCGCAGAGCTGTATCACGGCATCGTCCGAGGCCGTGCGGACCCGCAGGTCCGGACCGCCGGAGAGCAGTCCGGCCAGGACGCTCCAGGCGTCCGGCATCCGCTCGGTGAGGGCGATCACGTCCTTGGTCATCTGTGGGTCCCCGTGGTGTCGGTGTCGTAGTCGGCGGCCAGCGCCGTCTGGATGAGCCGGACCAGCTCGCCGCGACGGACGAGCGTGCCCCGGCCGGGCGGCTGGGCGGCGGCGTAGACGCCGGGGAAGAGCTGGCCCTCCTGCCGGTCCCCGGCCATGACGACCGCCGTCGTGCCGCTCTCCCTCAGAGTCATCAGGAACGGCTCGTACAGCGCCCGCGAGGCGCCCGCCACGCGGCGGGTGACCACGAAGTGCAGGCCGATGTCCTGGGCGGAGGGGATGAACGGCAGGAAGGGCGCGAGCGGTTGCTGCCCGGCGGTGGTGAGGACGTCGTAGTCGTCGATGAGGATCACGATGCGCGGGCCGGTGAACCAGGTGCCGGACGCGAGGGCGTCCTGGGCGGCCAGGTCGTCGGGCATGCGTTTCTCGAGCTCGGTGGCGATGCCGGTGGCCAGGGCGCCACAGAGCCGGGCGTTGTGCGCGTAGCCGCCGCGGTACTCCTCGGGCACCAGGGTGCGCAGGCCGCGGCGCGGGTCCATGACGGCGAAGACGAGTTCCTCGTCGGAGTAGCGCTCCATCAGTCCCCGGGCGACGACCCGCAGCAGGTTGCTCTTGCCGCACTCGCTGTCGCCGAGGACGAGCAGGTGCTGGTCGCGCCGGAAGAGGTCCAGCAGTACGGGCGCGAGCGCCGTCTGGTCCAGGGCGACGGGCACCCGGTGGGGCTCGGCGGTCGCCGACGGCAGCGCGGCCACCGGGATCCGGGCGGGCAGCACGCGGACGGGCTGGGCGCCCTCGCCGGACCAGGCCGAGGCGATGACCGCGACCGCCTGTTCGACGGCGGGGCCCAGCCCGGCGGTGGTGGCGAGGGCGTCGATGCGGGGCAGCGCGGTCTGCGCGAAGAGCTTGGCGTCGGTCAGCGCCCGGCCCTGCTCGTCCGGACCGAGGGTCTCGGCGAGCTTGCGGTCGACGCTGCTGTCGCCCGGGTCGTTCAGGCGCAGCTCGACGCGAGTGCCGAAGGTGGCCTGGGTGGCGATACGGACGTCGTTCCAGCGCAGCATGGACGCCACGACGTGGATGCCGTAGCCGCCGCCGCGCCGCAGGAGGTCGGTGACGGCGTCCTCGAGCTCCGCGAAGTCGTCCCGCAGGGCGCCGAAGCCGTCGATGACGAGGACGATCTCGGTGGAGGCGAGCTCGGGCAGCCGGCCTTCGGCGCGCAGGTCGCGCAGCCGCTCGACGGAGTCGATGCCGTGCTCGCGGAACAGCTCCTCCCGGACGGCGAGCATGCCGCGGACCTCCTCGACCGTGCGGGCGGCGCGCTCGCGGTCGGCGCGGCCGGCGACCCCGCCGACATGCGGCAGCCCGGCGAGGGCGGCGAGGCCGCCGCCGACGAGGTCGAGCCCGTAGACGCCGACCTCGCGCGGGGTGTGCGTCATCGCGAGCGACAGCACGAAGGTGCGCAGCAGGGTGGTCTTGCCGGACTGCGGTCCGCCGACGACGGCGGCGTGGCCGCCGGAGACGGTGAGGTCGAGGATCCACTGGCCCTGCCACTGCCGGGCGGGGTCGTCGAGGACGCCGAGCGGGACCTTCAGCGGGCCGGGGCGCACGGCCAGCTGCATGCCCCGGTCGCCGGCGCGCAGCGGCCCGGCGGCGGTGTCGAGCGCGATGGCCCCGGGCAGCGGCGGCAGCCAGATGGCGCGGGTGGGCGCGGCGGCGGCGCGCAGCTGGTCGACGACGACGGACATCGTGGTCGGCCCGGGGTCGCGGTGGCGCGTGGCCGGCTCCTCGCTCCCCGGGGCGGGCTGGTCCTCGGGTTCGCCGAGGGTGTTGAAGTCCGGGTACGGCCAGACGGTGGGGGCGTCGTCCTCGGCGTCGCGCCGTACGGGGCCGCGGTAGGGGCCGGAGACGAAGCCGGCCTTGAACCGCTCGTAGGCGCTGACGTCGACCTTGAGGTAGCCGAAGCCGGGGATGGGCGGCAGGTTGAAGGCGTCGGCGGTGTCGAGGACGGTGCGGGACTCGTCGGCGGAGAAGGTGCGCAGGCCGAGCCGGTAGGACAGGTAGGTGTCCAGGCCCCTGAGCTTGCCGCCCTCGATGCGCTGGCTGGAGAGCAGCAGGTGCACGCCGATGGACCGGCCGATGCGGCCGATGGACAGGAACAGGTCGATGAAGTCGGGCTTGGCGGTGAGCAGCTCGCCGAACTCGTCGATGACGACGAAGAGGTGGGGCAGCGGCTCGAGGTCGGGGCGTGTCTCGCGCAGGGCGGCGTAGTGGCCGATGTCGGCGACGTTGCCGGCGTCCTTGAGGACCTGCTGGCGGCGCTGGACCTCGCCGGCGAGGGAGGAGTGGACGCGCTCGACGAGCCCGGCCTGGTTCTCCAGGTTGGTGATGACGCCCGCGACGTGCGGCAGGTCTGCGAAGGGCGCGAAGGTGGCGCCGCCCTTGTAGTCGACGAGGACCATGGCCAGGTCCTCGGGTGGGTGGGTGGCCACCAGCGCGAGGACGAGGGTGCGCAGGAGTTCGCTCTTGCCGGAGCCGGTGGCGCCGACGCACAGGCCGTGCGGGCCCATGCCGAGTTCGGAGGACTCCTTGAGGTCGAGCAGGACGGGCATGCGGTTGTCGCCGACACCGATGGGCACGCGCAGGAAGGCGCGTTCGCCGCGCGGCTGCCAGAGCCGGCCGGTGTCGAGGGCGGCGGGGTCGTCGATGCCGAGGAGCTCCATGAAGTCGACGGGGCCCGACAGGGGCGCGTCGACGAGGGAATCGGCCGACAGCCGCAGCGGGGCGAGCAGCCGGGCGATGCCCTCGGCGCCCGCCGCGGTGACCGGGTCGGCGGTGCCGTGGGCGGTGACGGGCTGTCCCTGGCGCAGGTCCTCGACATGGACGTCGTCGCCGTCGACGGTGATGCGCAGGGAGACCTGGCCGGGTTCCTGGACCCGCTCGGCCACCAGGTGCAGGACGGTGACGCCCATGTCCGGCAGGGGTACCGCCTCGTCGGGGGTGGGCAGGTCGCGGGCGTCCCGCCCGTATCCGTCGCTGACGACCAGGAGCCGGCTCGCCATGTCCAGGGCCTCCCGGCCGGACAGTCCGCGCCGGACCTCCGCGGCGTAGGAGGCGCGGCCGCGCAGGTCGCGCTGCATCAGGCGGGCGAGCCGGCCGATGCCGGGGGCGATGCGGCGGGCGCTGACGGGCCCGTCGAACTCGTCGGGGTCGAGAGTGTGGGGCAGCCACTTGAGCCAGCCCCAGTCGGCCATCCGATCGTCGGGGCAGGCGAGGGCGAGGCCGACGTCGTCGGGGGCGTGCAGGACGGCGGTCTGGGTGAGCAGGGCGCGCGCGACCCGCAGGACGCCGTCGCGGTCGCCGACGACGCTGATGTTGCCGGCGCGGTCCAGGGGAACGGTCAGGGGCAGGTCGACCGCCGTGGTGAATCGATTCTTCAGCGCCCCGGCCTCATTGAGCATGAACTGGTCGGGCGGGGTCAGGACGCTGCCGCCGGGCCGCCCGACGACGAGAGGCCGTACCGGCATCTCGCCGGTGCCCACGCGCACCCGCAGGAAGTCGGCGTCGAGGCGGCGGCGCTCCCACAGCCGGGCGGGGTCGCGCACGACGTCGTACAGCGCCTCGGGGGCGGGATCCAGCACCCGGGCCGCGGCCCGGTGCCCACGCTCCTCGGCGACCAGCTCCTCGCGGAGCTCCTCGAGGTAGTCCAGGTAGCGCTCACGCTGCTGGCGGCGGGTGCGCTGGGCCTTGCCGCGCTGCGACAGCATCATGGCGACCGAACCGACGACGGTGACCACGAGCACCATGGCGCCGATCGCGGCGAACTGGCTGTTGCGGACGACCGTCATCATCACGACGGAACTCATCACGCCCGCGATGGGCATCAAGGAGTGCAGGGCGCCGCCGGTCTTGCCCTCGGGCAGGTTGGGCGGCGGTTCGATGGTGCGGGCGGCGGGGCGGCCTGCGGCCGGGTGGTGCGCGCGGGGCGGTGGACCATGCGGGTCGTCATCGCGCGTACCGCCTGCTCATCGCCCGGCCGAGGACCTCCGCGGCCAGCTCGGTGACGGCCTCGCGGGTGGCCTGGCCCAGCAGCTCGTCGCGCACCGGACCACCGGCGGCGAGATGCCGGTCGTAGGGAAGCATCAACACCTTCACCCCCTCCAACCCCAGGTGTTCGCCTGCCGCGTTCACGTCGAGCGTCATGTGGGGGGACGACGCGGCGACGACCACCACAGTTCCCTCCAGCATCGCGGGCCTCCCCAGCGACGCAATCCACTCCAGCACCGCGCGGGTGCTCACCACGCCCTCGACGGTGGCGGGGGCGACCAGCACCCGGGCCTGGGCCGCCCACAACGCCGTACGCGACAGCTCGCTGGGGAGCGTCTCGCCGTCGACGACCGTGATGCCGAAGTAGCGGCGCAGCGCGACCATCACCGCGCGGTAATCCGCCAGCTCCAGGCGGCTGCCGACGCGGCCCTGACTGCCCGGCAGCAGCCAGCCGCCGTCGGGCAGCTGGACGAGGTAGCCGATGACGTCGGTCAACCGCATCGAGGGGTCGACGATCTGCGCGAGGTCGGCGACCGTCCACTTCACCTTGGCGGCGCCGAGCCGGGCCGGGAGGGTGCCGAGCGCGGCGTCGGCCTCGAGGATCAGCACGGGGTCCTGGCGGTAGTGCGCGTACGTACGGCCGAGGAGCGCGGCCACGGTGGTCTTGCCGGCGCCGCCGCGGATGCTGGTGACGGCTATCTGGCGGCCCGTGGTGAGCGGCTGCTGGAGAGCCTGGGCCAGGCGGGTGGCCTCGGCCACGTCGCGGGTGGCCGAGGAGCCGACGAGCCGGCGCAGCGAGCGGCCGGTGCGCCGGGTGGCGGAGTCGCCGCTGAGCGGCTTGCCCTTGACGAGCTCCTCGGGGAGCGGGATCTCCATGGTGAGAGGGCTGGGCAACGGGCGGGGCGCGGACGGCGGGGCGGGAGCGGGTGCGGTGGGCGGGGCGGGCGCCGGGGTCGCGGGCGCGGCGGCCGGCGCGGGGGCGGGCGCCGCCGCCGCGAGCCCGTCCAGCTCCTTCGTCAGATCACGCAGGTTGCGCAGTACGTCACCCTGCCAGTCGCCCTCGGGCATACGTCTCTCCTGGAACTCAGAAGCTGGAACTCAGAACTGGTGGAACTCAGAACTGGTGGAGGAGGCGTCCGTACACGCCGAACGCTCCGACGGCCAGCGGGAACAGCGCGATCACGCCGACGGTCTCGACGAAGTCCACGGCGCGGCGCAACCGCACGCGCACATGCTCGGGCGGCCGGACCGCCAGGACGCCCAGCGGTACGACCGCCGCCGCGCCCAGCGCCGCCAGCGGCCCGTACGGAGTGCCGCCGGTGTGGTCGATCCACACCACCGCGAGGCGCACCAGCAGGACGAGGGCGGCCGCCAGGAGCGCCACGACCTCGGCGACCAGTGGAAACGCCCGCGAGCGGGAGAGCAGGACGACGGCGAGGACGGCGGCGAGCACGACGGTCCACACACGGGGCGCGGTGAGCGCCAGCAGCCCGCCCGCCATGGCGGACGCGGCGACCACGACGGTGGCCAGGGACAGCCCGCGGTGGGTGGCGGCGAGGGCGGTCTCGACCTGGTGGCGGCTGACGGAGGCCCCGCCGGAGCGCCGGTCGTCCAGCGCCGTCATGCCCGCCGCCGTCAAGGCGAACCGGGGCAGCAGGCCCAGGGCGACGACGCCGACGACGGCGAGGACGGCGCCCACGCGGGCCGCGTCGTGCTGGATCAGCGCGACGGCCTCCCACGCGGCGGTGACCGCCACGAGCGCGCCGGCGCCGATGAGCCCGCCCCGGCCCAGGGGCGAGAACAGCCCGAGCAGCGCCAGCGTCACGGTCGCCACCGCGGCGACGCCGGCCAGCCGTACGGGCCCGGACCAGGCGTGCGCGTCGGCGGCGGTCCAGGCGCCGAGGAGGCCCAGGGCGCCGCCGGTCAGCATCAGGACGGTGCCGACGGTACGGCCGCCGGCCCTGGCGGTGACGGCTCCGCCGACGGCCGCGACGGCCGCCGCGGCGAGCACGCCCAGGGCGACGGCCGCCGGGCCGAGGGCGGCGCGGGCGAGCAGGGCGGTGGTGACGGCCAGAGCGACCGTGGTCAGGCCCGCGGTGCCGCGCCGCGCCCGCTCGCCCCAGCGCCAGGCGCGTACGTCCAGGTCCTCGGCGACCTCGTCGGTGACGTCGTGCACGACGGGAGCGGAGGGGGTGTCCTCGGCGTGGACGAGCCGCAGCACCGCGCCGTCGGGCACACCCGCGTCGGCGAGGGTGCCGCCCTGCGGCAGAACCGTTCCTTCAGCGGTCACCAGATGACGCGACATCGGGTGACCGCCGACGCGGTCGTCGAGCAGCCGCAGAACGTCCGGGAGAAGACGGCCGATGGGTTCGTCGGCGGGCAATACGAGATCCACTCTTCGTCGTTCCGCGACGAGAGTGACCCTGCTCAATTCCGTTCGCTGCTTTGCCCCCACGTTCACCACTCGCCTGAACCTATCATCGGCCCGTCTCCATCGTTTTGGGGGTTCTTTTCGGTTTGGTCGGTGTCGGATACGGCTTGACGGTGGCGGACCGTCGCGGCGTCGGCTTGACGGTGCCCGGCGTGGGGGACGCGCTGGTGGGCGGCGCACTGGGGGTAACGGACGGGGACGCGCTGGGCGTTGGGGACGCGGAGGGGGACGGTGAGAGCGAAGGGGAGGGCGAGACCGACGGAGACGGGGACGGCGGGGGCGTCGGCGAGGGCGCCACGGGCGGCACGTATCGCTGCTGTTGCTGCTGTTGCTGTTTCTGCTGGGCTTTCTGCTTCGCCAGCGTGTGCTGAATGAACGACCACCCCACACACCCGGCGCACAGCACGGCCGCGACGGCTATTCCCGCGAATACCTTGCCGAGTTTCTCGTCGGCCGTCCGACGGGCCCGCTGGGCACCGTGCAGCAGGGCATCGCGCATTCGCCGGCGCCGTACCGAAACCGACTCCAGCAGCTGGCTGTCGTAATCCTTCGTCATCATTCCCCGTCACGCCTCGGCGTCGTCCCGCTCGAGGCGGGCGATCGGCGGCCATTCGTCGGAGTCGTTCAGCCCGAGCAGCGCGCGCATGCGGGCGTACTTCGCGCGGAGCCGGTCCCGGGTGGCCGCGTCGGGCAGGGCACGCAGCCGCTCGGGGGCGGCGTTGTGCGCCAGGTCGGCGGCCTTGACGAGCAGGGCGCCGGGCGTGGCGAGGACGCGGGCGGCGTACGCCTCGGCGGGCTCGCCCGGCCGCTTGGTGACCGCGAGGACGATGTCCTTGGTCGGCTGGGGGAGGTCGGCCGCCGCCAGCCAGTCGGCCGTCACGGCGTCGTCCTCGACGGCGTCGTGCAGCCACGCGGCGGCGATCTGCTCCTCGCTCCCACCCCGCTCGCGTACGCCCTCGGCGACGGCCGCCAGGTGCTCGGCGTACGGCCGGCCGGCCTTGTCGGTCTGCCCGGCGTGGGCGCGGCGGGCGAATGCCTCGACCTCGGCGAGCGTCATGTACGTCATACGGTGCCGGTCTCCCCCTCTCGTACCTCGGAGTGATCCGCGGCTCGTACGGCCTCCGCGACCAGCCTACGGATCTCCTCGTCGCCGCCGGCCAGCAGCCGCCCGGCCAACCTCCGCCGCTCCTCGCCCTCGGCACGGGCCACGACGGTCGTCGCGTGCACGAGCACCCGGTGGTCAGGGTCGGCGGCGATCACCCGCTCGGCCAGCGCGATCGCCCTCGGCGCGTCGACGAGGGCGATCGCGCAGGCCAGGTCGACGAGCTGGGTCGCCAGGTCGAAACGGATCCGGCGGCCGGGCCCGAGGGCCCGGACCCCGCGCAGGACGGTCTCCTCGATGTCCGGGAGCAGCGCGGCGAGCGCGGCCCCGTGCAGCGCGCCCTCGAGCTTCTCCTCGAAGTACTCGGTGTCCGCGATCCGCACGAGGGCGCGCAGCGCCTCCGTCCGGAGCTGGGCGTTCCCTTTCTCCTCCGCCAGCTCCTCGCCGGAGCCGAGGGCGTCGGCGAGCTGCGCGAAGGTGGAGTCGACCGAGAACTTCCGGTCGACGCTGACGTCGTACCAGGGCGCGTTCCGGGAATCGGCGGCGGCGCGCAGCACCGCCTCGTAACCCGCAGGCTCCGCCCACGTCGTCAGGACGACGCAGGCGAGGAACCGGTTCATGGCGGACGCCGCCTCGTCGTTCATCAACGCGGTGAGGGGCAGGACGCGGTCGCGGTGGCGGGGGTCCTCGTAAACGCCGTAGAGGATGTCGTCGAAGTCGGCGGCGGGGTGGCCGTCGAAGCCGGTGCGGAGGAGGGAGTGGAGGTCCACGGGGCTACGACCCCCGCGCGGCCTGGAAGGCCATGAACAGCACCCAGGCGACCGGTATCAGCAGCCCCAGCGCGGCGGGGCGCTTGAACATCGGCAGACCGGGGTCGAGCGGCGTACCTGGCGGGGCGTGGAAGCCGGGGCCGGGCTGCTGCGGCGGGAACGGCTGCAGCGCAGGAAAGGGCTGTGGTGGTGGCGGAGTGGCCATGGTCGTCCCCCGTACAGGCCGGATCGTCGGTGCTGAGGCGTCGAGGTGTCGAGGAGGTGCTGAGATGGCGCGGCGTCAGTTGTGCGGGTAGCGCTCGCGCGGGTGGACCGACTCGCCGTAGGGGGGCGTCGGTCCGTGGAACTGGAGCACGAGGTCGTCGGCGACCCGCGCGATGACGTCCCGGCCCTCGGTGACGGCGAGCCAGGACGCTGGCAGGGCGGCCTCGCCGTGCAGGACACCCAGCAGGTTGCCGCAGACGGAACCGGTGGAGTCGCTGTCGCCCGAGTGGTTGACGGACAACAGAAGGGCGTCGGCGACGGAGCCGGGGTCCGGGTGGGCGAGGGCCGCGTACACGGCGATGGCGAGGGCCTCCTCGGCGACCCAGCCGCCGCCCAGACTTTCGGCCTTCTCCGGGGAGGGCGAGCCCTCGGCGGCGAGGGCGACGGCCTGCCGCAGGGCATCGCTCGTCTCCTCGTGCCTTGGGTGGCGGGCGAGGAGCTCCAGCGTTCGCGCGACCGCCGCTTCCAGGGACGCGCCGTCCAGGAGGTGCCGCACGATCGCGGCGAAGGCGCCGGCGGCGTACCCGCCCGTGGGATGGCCGTGCGTGATCTGCGCGGCCCGGCCGGCGAGCTCGAAGGCGTAGCCGGTGAACTCGCCGGTGAGGCCGAAGGGCGCGGAGCGCATGACGGTGCCGCAGCCCTTGGAGTCGGGGTTGACGGGGCCCGGGGTGCCGTCGAGAGAGCCGTAGGGGGCGGGGACGTGACGGTGCCGCAGCCCGGAGAGGCAGGCGTTGCCGGGGGCGCGCCGCGCGTACAGCCACGGCTGTTCGCGCAGCCACCCGGACCGCACCACGTCGCGGGGGCCGGCGGCGGGCGGCGGCCCGGGGTGCTGCTGGGTGTCGAGCCAGCGCAGGTAGGCGTGGAGCAGGATGCCCGTCTCGGCGCCTCCGATGCCCTTGGCGCTCGCCCGGGCGTCGGCCCGGATGAGCGCCTCCGCCGTGAAGAGCGTCATCTGCGTGTCGTCGGTGACGCGCCCGGTCACGCCCTCGCCATCCGGCACCATGCCGCTGACACCCGCCGGCCCGTACGCGGCACGGATGGCGTGGAGCGACAGGAACTCGACGGGGTTCCCGAGGGCGTCGCCGACGGCTCCGCCGAGCAGGCATCCGCGTATGCGGTCACGTGTGGTGTCGTCGACGCCTGGTGATGAAGTCCGAGTCACCTCTCGACCCTAACTCTCGGGCGCCGGTGCGTTGGTGGAGCAGTCGGCAGGGACTCGACGGGGACAAGCACCCGGCACGTTGTCCTTGGCAGCGTTTGCCGCTTCAAACTCCGGATTCCGCTTCCGAATCCAGGACATCGAGTGCGGCCCGGTCAAGCTGGACGACCGGCTCGGGTGAGACGTTCGCCTGCCAGGTGCGAAGGGGCACGCGCCGCAGCTCGAAGTCCGCGACGCCGTTCTCGACCCAGAACGCGCCGCCCCGTTCGTAGAGCATGACCAGCGGTGCGTACGGGTCCTCCAGATCCGGCAGCCGGACCTGCGTTTCGTCGCGAATCGCCGTCCAGCGGGTGACCGCGCGGCACATCCTGCGGGCGCGGATGTCCGGTACGTTCGCCGAGGTGAACGCGTCCAGCCGTCCCATCAGCCCCTCGCCGGCACGCACCGACGGGTCGACGCGCTCGGCGAAGTCGATGAACGGCCATCGGTCGCCGCCTCCCAGGTACTCGACCCACAGAGCCGAGCGGCGAAGGAACTCGCGCATCAGCAGGGCACGGGAAAGAGCGTGTCTCTCAGCTGCGGCGTAATCCATCCAGTCGATGGCCACCAGCCGATCGGACATCAACTGCGCAGGGCTTCTCTCCGTCACAGATTGGATTCCTTCGGTGCGGCCTGGGTGCGGTTGGATCGCCGAGCGACGGGAGTGGCGGAATCGAAGGCTGTGGACATGGACCAACCGGCGCTGGCACCACGGCACTCGACCAGTGGTGGACTCCTGGCGGCCACCGCGGGTACGACGGGGCATGGCCGCCGACCCGGACCGCGCCCTTGACGTGGCGCTACGCGCGGCCGGCCCCTGGTCCGCACTGACGAATCGAGACCGCCCATTCTGCCCCCACCTCACGCACGCCGCATAGATTCCCGTCGACGGCAGAACGTCGGGCTCACCGGCGCGACGCGCTCACCCGGCCGGTGCCGGACCTCAATCCTGCGATCGGCCCACCGGGGCACGTGGGGAATCACTCGCACGTGCCCGCCCCTCGCCCCGATCCAAGCCTCCAGCTCCGCCCCACCGAGTTCACGAGGATGACACGATCTCCACAGCCGCAGCTTTTCCTGCCATCACGGAAGCCACTCTCCGTGCGAAGGACATACTGGACACCGCACTTCGCGAAAGCGCGCGGCTAGAGCTTGTAGGTGAGGTCGAGCCCAGAGCCGTCTTCGTAAGCATCGGGAGTCCCGATACCAAGGTCGGTGGCGAAACCGAAGTGTGTAGCTTCCCCCGGCTCGGCATCCACACCAAGCATTGAGTTCAGTTCCTGAAGGGCCGCTTTCAGACGAGGCGCGTTTCGCTGGTACACATCCGGGTGAGGCTTGCCGGCGAAGTCGAACCATCCCCAAATGTCATGGTGGACAGCGAGCTCTGCGGTGAGGCTAACCGGAGCAGGGGAGACAGACAGATCCACCAGGCGAGGTTCGCGGCGAGACTCTCCCTTCACATCGATCCAAGTGCCAGGTCCCACGACATGAATGTCGTCGACTTCGGCATCCGGAAAGCCGCACGGACGGCTCTGGAGAACACGTTCCGAGACATGCGAGTCGCCCAGTGGCACGGTCAATGCCAGGGTCGTCGTGACGTCGATTCCACCGGAGTCGAGCACATACCAGCCGTATTCGAGCCTGTGGGGGGTCAGGAGTCCGTGCCGCTCAAGGACCTCCGTCATCCTGTGTGCTACGGCCAGTGCCGAATCGAGGCCATGCTGGGAAACGTCCTCAAGATCCCAGAACCATGAACCACATTCACGTGGGGCGCGCATCAGAGTGGACAAGGATATTCCTTACGGGAAAACGGAAGCTTGGTCTCTCGGATCCATCTTCGCTCGCGTGAGCGCCTCTTGAGCGCCTCTTGAGGGGCTGCCCCTTGCTCAGGGCGCAGGGCTCGGAGCAGGGCCCCACCAAATCCTCACCTCGGCTATAGCGTTCCGGCTCGATCTCGTCGATCGGGTTGTGCCCCGCGCTGGGGGGAACGGCGCTATCAGTAGCGTGTGGGACGTGTTCATCGCCACTGGCCAGGCCATCGTGGCCGCCGCTGGTCGTGCTCTCACTGCGTCCGCCGAGGGGCCCATCGCCGCGCCCGCCCACCGAGCCGTCACCGTGACCACCACTCGGGGTGTCGCCATGTGACGGAGAGGAACCGTGGGGAGGGCCGACAGGCAGCTCATGGCTCACCGACGATCCTCGGCCGAGCCCGTGGCCGCCGCCCCCGCCGCTGGTGTGCGTCGGGGTGTGGCCGCCGCCGGTTCGGCTACCCGTCGGGGGTTCGTGGCTCGCGCGGGGGGTGTTGTCGGCGGTGCGGCCCGTCGCCTCCGCCGGAGTGCCGCCCGCGTTGGCGTGGTCCGGCTGCTCGTGCGGGGTGTGGAGGTCGCTGTCCAGCTTGATGTGGGCGCTCTCGCCCACTTGTCCCGCATGCCGGAACGGGACCGCCTGTTCTGCCGCGGCCTCACGAACGACGCCCCTGAGGAACGGGCGGACGATGAACCGACGAGCCTTGCCTCGGCCAAGCGTCCCGGCTTGCCGGCCTCTGTTCGATAGAAGCAGAAGGCCAGCAATCAGGACGGTTCGTGAATCTGCACCCCGAGCGCCTCCAACAGAGCAGTGCAGGACCGACAGGGGCGAGTCGGCTGCCCGTGCTCGGGGTCACCGTTCGGCCGGATCTTCCTGGACAGGACGAGGGCACCTACGAAGTGGGGGCGCGCTTCAGCGAGAGTGGTGAAGCGACCGTCCCCACGCTCCGCATCCAGCGCCCGGAACTGGTCGGAAATGAGAGCGGACTCGGCACAGGTCCCGATGAACCGCTCGCGCTGCTCCATCGGCAGAGCGTCAAAGAACCCCTGCACAGCCGGATGTAGTTCGGGAGTTCCCTGACCGAACAAGCTCGTATGGCTGGTGATCTTCCCCTTCAGCAGCAAGGAAGCCGCCACAGACGGGATGGCGTCAGACATAGAAGTCCTCCGCATCGGGACGATGCCTTCCATGCAACGCCCCCGCAAGAGCGTCGTACTCGTTCTCGCCCAGGAAGTAGCCGCCGGTGTAGTGCAGGTAGAAGAAGCGACCAGCCTGGTCGATAACCCAGAGGCCTGGTTCATGAGCCTCATACGCCACCGGGAATACCTTCTTGCCGAGCCCCTCGGCGAGTTCGTCGAATACCTCTACGTCTCGGTCATAGCCAACCGTAGGATTGAAAATCAAGGCGGGTTTGGGCGCGGTCCAAGGGTACGAGAGTTCAAGCTCGCCATAAGAGCGAATGAACCGGGTTGCCACCTCGAGTTCTTCCATTGGCCAGCCCTGGCGTGCAGCATCCTCGATGCGGATTCGAACCAGTTCGTCAGCCTTCGCACCGATGTCACGGCCAGGCGACCAGCCATTTCGGGTAAGCCACTCAGTGACCTCGGGCGTGTGCCCATTCAGGACCACGATGAAATTCCTTTCGCACCAATCATCCGCTCCCCCTCACACAGGGTCTATACCGAGCTCGGGAAGGATATGAGTACACGTACCGCAAGGTGGCAAGTACTGGCCATGCGAGTGCATGAGCTCACCCGTGTCCCGCGCTACATAGTCTCCGATCTTCCGCGTGTGGATCTTCGCACCTTCCAGTGCCCGCCGAGCATCAGCCAGCGACTGTATCGTTACGCCGTTTGCTTCCAGCATTTTAATACGGTCATTGATGAGCGCGATCTCCGCACACTTTCCATGCCCCGAACCCTTGGGGGGTATAAGTTTGGCATCACTGTCGGCTTTGATTCTTTCGAGAAGATTTTGGAGTACCGGATGCGTATCGGGCAGTTTCTGTCCGTGCATCTTGGTCATGCTCGTGTGAGAAGTGATCACATTGTCATGGAGCAGGCTTCCCGCGCAGGCCTCGATCACCTTGTTCTGCCCCGGGTCGGGCTGCGGCTGCTTTGCCCTTGCGTCCTTCTCCGCCTTGGTCAGCTCCTCCTTCGGCGGCTCCAGCCGGGCCTCGTCAGCCAGCTCGATGGTTCTCCGCTCCAGGACAACGGCTTGCTCAGCCGGGCTCAGGTGCTCAACGGATTCGGCGGGGAACCGGTAGTGCCGCATCTTGCCGGCACTCTTCCCATGCCAATCGGGTTGCGGGTCCAGCTCGATGCCCCTCGGCACGCTACCGCTCTCATGCGGAACATCGCTGTCGTTGCCGTGCGTGGAGGCAGATTCGGCTTCATGACCACCAACGCTGTCAACGTGCATTGACGGCGCATCCGCGTCGTGGCCATGGGTACCGTCGCCGTCATGGGCGTTGCCCGCAGCCGTGTCATCGTCGTCGCTACGGTTGCCATCGCGCGGCGGCGCGTCGTCCGCATGGCGGGGCTCGTCGTGGCCGTGCGGAGTCCGATCCGAGCCGCCGGGGCGGCCGTGGCCCTCGGTGTTGTGGCCCCTCCCGCCGGAGTCCGGCGTGTCGTGGCCCGGGTGCGCGGGCGTGCCGTGGCCGTCACCCCTTGCCGGGGTGTGGGTGTCGCCTCCGCGGCCGGTGGCCGGGAGGTCGTGACCGCCGCCCCCGCCGCCGGTGTGCGTCGGGGGGTGGCCGCCGCCGGTTCCACTGCCCGTCGGGGGTTCGTGGCTCGCGCGGGGGGTGTTGTCGGCGGTGCGGCCCGTCGCCTCCGCCGGAGTGCCGCCCGCGTTGGCGTGGACGGGCTGCTCGTGCGGAGTGTGGAGGTCGCTGTCCAGCTTGATGTGGGCGTTCTCGCCCACTTGTCCCGCGTGCGCGGCCGCGTCCGCGGTGGCCCTGCCGGCCCCGACGCTCGCGAGGACGGGCTTGTCCTCGTGCGGCACGGATGTGCTGTCCCCGGCCGGCCTGTCGCTCGGGTGTCCCCCGTGCGGGACGCCCGGGCCGTCGCCCGCGGGGAACGAGGCCTCCAGCTTCTGGTGCGCCGCGCGGTCCGCGGCCGAGAGCTCGACGGGGATAGGGTCCTTGTGGGGCTTGCCCACCGGGGTCTCCATCGTGCCGTTCTCGTGAAGGGTCGTCCCGTCCCAGAAGCGGACGGAATTGTCCGGCATCACGGTCGGCGGCGCGTCGTGTGCCTTCGGTGCCTCGCCGTGCGGCGTCGGCGCCTTGGCGGGCGCATCCGCCGCCGAGCCGTGCGACACCGACTCGGAGCTGTGCGAGGACGGCGACGAGCCCGGCGCGTCCGGTGCCGGGCTGTGCGGCGCCGGTGCCGGTGCCGATGCCGGAGCCGGAGCCGAACCGTGCGAGGCCGGGGCCGGGCCCGTGTCCGCGGCGCCGCCGTACGACGCCGGGCTCGCCGTGTGCGGCGTGCTCGGTGTCGTGCCCGGTACGTCCGCCGAGCCGTGGAACGAGGCCGGGACCGCGCCCGTCCCCTCCGCCGTCGGGTGGTACGACGCCGCCGTCACGCCGTGCGTGTCCGGCACCACGGCCGAGGGCATGTCCCCCGGCGTGGTGAAGCTCGCCGGGATGGCGTGGGTGCCGCCGAGGGAGGTGCGCAGGCCGCTCATCAGCTCGCCGACCTTGGGGACGGCGACCTTGACGCCCTGGAAGCCCGCGCCCAGGCCCTTGCCGACGTACGTCATCGGGTCGATGACCCTGCCGACCTTGCCCGCCACGCCCGCGACCTTGGCGGCCGTGCCCGCCTTCGCGACGTTGCCCGCACCCGTGATGGTCGTCAGTACGTTGAAGGTCACCGCACCCGCCGCGCGGGCCGGGTTCTTGCCCCACTCGTCCCAGGCGACCATCGCCTTGCCGGCCTCGCGGGCCACCTTCTTCGAGTCCTTGACGAACTGCGGCAGCATGCTGTCCGGGATCATCCGGACGGACGGGATGGAGTAGGCCGCCACGCCGACGGCCAGCATGCCCAGGCCTTTCCAGGCGTTCTTCATCGCGTCCCAGCCGTCGAAGCCGACCAGGGTGCCCAGGCCCTTCACCGTGCCGACGACGCCGTCGATGATCAGACCGTCCCAGACGAAGGACTTCACCCAGTGGCCCACCTCGTACCAGTGGTGCTTCTGGTCCTCCGGCTGCCCCCATGGCACCTTGGCGTGCTTGAGGTCCTCGGCCTTGAAGCCGTACATGCCCTTCTTGTGGGAGCCGTCGTCGGCTATCCACTTGGTGCCGTCCTTGACCAGGGCGGTGATCTTGTTGGCGGCGGCGCGCTCGGCGTCGTTGAACGCGGCGACCGTCTCGTCGATGTCGCTGCGGATCCGCTTCTGGTGGTCGGTCTTCTTCTTGTCGTAGGCCCAGTCCTTGTCGCCCTTGACCGACTCGACGAAATGTTCCGCCTCGGCTTTCAGACTCTTCAACTTCTCGGCCAGCGGCTTCACCTCGCCCGCGTACGCAGTCAGCGCCGAGGCGACCTTCTCCAGGTCGTCACCGAAGTCCTTCGCCTTGTCCCGGACCGGCAGCGTCGTCGCGAAGAGCTTCTCCGCCTCGGGCGCGTGGTACGGAGCCGACAGCCCCTGGAACTTGGCGTGGATGTCCGCGCCGCCGTCGCGGATGTGGCCCGCGCCCTTCTTCAGCGCCGCCGCGTCCTTGTCCAGCTCCTCCAGGTTGCCGGTGAACTGCGGTATCTCGCTCGGGTCGAGCATTACACCTCAGCCTTTCCCTGGCCCTGGCCTTGATCCTGCCCCTGGCCGCGCGCCTGCCACTTGGCCTTGCCGGCCAGTTCCTCCGGCGTCGGCGCACTGGAGAAGTTCCGCTGCGCGGTGGCCGCCATCTCCTGGTCGCCATGGCCGTAGGCCTTCGTGGCCTCGGCCGCCCCGGTCAGCGACTTGCTCGTCCGCACCCCGATGAACTTGAGGTCTTCCTGGTTCTTCTGCGCGAACTCCGCGAGGGCCGCCATCACCAGACCGCCGCCGTCCTCGGGTGCCACGCCGCCCTTGGCGATCGTCCCCGCGTGCTTGCCCGCGTTCTGCATGGACTTCGGGTAGGCCTCGAACTCCTCGCCCAGCTTGCCCGCGAGCTCACCGGTGGCCTGAAGGACCTTGCTCACACCGCCGACATCGATGTTCCACCCGTCCATGACGACCTACTCCCCCCCTCTGCCCGCACGTGACATCGCACGCGGAAGCGCGGACACTGCCGAACTGACGCCCCGACACCCCGTCCCCCGGGGTGGCCCGCCCGGCACCCCGGGCGGGCACTGAATCACCCGATGTTGTCGACGGCCGCCTTGGCCTTGGCCAGCGTGGACTGCGCCGTGCCGTCGTTCTTCTCCATGGTGGAGCGCAGCAGCGTGATGATCTGACGCACCTCGGTGGCGGCCTTGTTCCAGCGCTGCTCCTTGCCGTGGTACTCGTCGGAGACACCGTCGGCCTTGAACTCGGCCATCGCCGCCTTCACCGCCGCGTCACGCTCGATCAGCAGCGTTTCCAGCCGTCCGATGATGCCCGCCAGCGACCCCTGCACCTCGGTCGAGGCCGACCCGTCGTAGCTCCGCCGGTCGGCACCCGCGCCCGTACCCGCCATGATGGAATTCCCCCTTACGCCGAACGGCCCGAGAAGCGGGCCGCATCGAAGTTCGCCGCCGCCATCTGCTGGCGCGCGTTGTCAGCCGACTCCTGGTCACCCGTGCCGAACGCCGAGTCCAAGCCCGACTGGCCGCCCAGAATCGCGCTCAGCGAACCGTTCAGATCCTTGGCGATACCGTCCGCGTGCTGCTTGAAGAGGTCGAAGGCCTGCTTGCCGGCGCCGTTGAACTTGCCCTCGAGCGGCCGCGCGGCCTCGACCAGCTGCCGGACCAGGCCACCCAGGTCTTCGTTCGAACCGCGCGTCTTCGACACCAGTCCGGACAGGGTCGTGCTTCCCATGTCGAACTTCACGAGCTCACCCCCATGCATACGCCACTTACCTCGAACATGTCTATCAACATCATCTACGTGATCACAAAGACGTTCTCGAACTGACGTGGCATCTGTTACGAGATCACATCACTCCCGATCGTTCCGTGAAGCCCCCTCACCACCACGGTGCCAGCCGCCACTGACAATCGACCGCGCCGAACAGCCGTGCCCGGGACGGCACAACGCCGCCCCGGGCACAGGTCTCCTTCTCCCTTGCGCCTACGTCTCTCAGACGCCGGGTACGCGATCGCGAGCGGGCTCTCCGGCACCGCCGGTCTCACGGTCGCCGGCATGGCAACCCACGACTGTCTCTGGACGCACAACGGGCCCATGGCCACCGCCGGTATCGCCCTCACCGGCGGCGTGCCGTGCCGCGGGGTCAGTTGTGCGGGTAGCGCTCGCGCGGCAGGGCCGACTCGCCGTAGGGAGGGGTCGGTCCGTGGAACTGCAGCGCGAAGTCGTCGGCGAGCTCGGCGATGACGGCCCGGCCCTCGGTGGCGGCCAGCCAGGCCGCCGGCAGGGCCGCCTCGCCGTGCAGGGCGCCGAGGAGGTTGCCGCAGAGGGAGCCGGTGGAGTCGCTGTCGCCCGAGTGGTTGACGGACAGCAGCAGGGCCTCGGCGACCGAGTCCGTACGGGCGAGGGCGGCGTAGACGGCGATGGCGAGGGCTTCCTCGGCGATCCAGCCGCCGCCGAGCGTCTCGAGCCGCTCCGGGGTGGCGGGGCCCTCGGCGGCGAGGTCGAGGGCCGCGCGGAGGGCGGCGGTCGTCTCGTCGTGGCCCGGGTAGGAGGCGAGGAGCTCCAGCGTGCGGCGGACCGCCCCCGCGAGGGACTCGCCGTCCAGGAGGTGGCGCACGATCACGGCGAAGGCGCCCGCGGCGTACGCGCCGGTGGGGTGGCCGTGCGTGATCCGGGCGCAGCGGGCGGCGAGCTCGAAGGCCCGGCGGGCGGGGACGCCGGTGAGGCCGAAGGGGGCCGAGCGCATGACGGTGCCGCAGCCCTTGGACTCGGGGTTGACCGGGCCGCGGGTGCCGTCGAGGGCCGCCCGGGGGTCCGGGGTGTACCCCTGGCGCAGCCCCGACAGGCAGGCGTTGCCGGGCGCCCGCTGCGCGTACAGCCAGGGCTGCAGGCGCAGCCACCCGGAGCGGACGACGTCGAGGCGGCCGTCGGCGGGCGGCGGGGCCGGGTGGTACTGGGTGTCCAGCCAGCGCAGGTAGGCGTGGCGCATGATCGAGGTCTGGGCTCCGCCGATGCCCCTGGCCTCCGCCCGGGCGCGGGCGCGGATGAGCCCTTCCGCCGTGAAGAGCGTCATCTGCGTGTCGTCGGTGACCCGGCCGGTCACGCCGTCGGCGTCGGCGACCATGCCGGTGACGCCGTCGGGGCCGTGGGCGGAGCGGATGGCGGCCAGGGAGAGGAACTCGATCGGATTGCCGAGGGCGTCACCGATCGCGCCGCCGAGCAGAGCGCCGCGTATGCGGTCGGTGACGGTGTCGGCGGCGGTCGCGGGTGAGGTCTGGGACATCGTCCGAGATTACCTCCGGGGGGCGGCGCCGGGGCAGCGGCGGCCGCGAACAGCGCTGCGGGCTCCGCTTCCTGACGCCCCGACGGGTCGTGCGGCGTCGCCGGGCGGGTCAGGCCGTCAGCGTGTCCAGCACCTCGGCCAGTCGCTCGCGCACGCCGACGTCCGTGAGGACGCCGTCCGGGCCGGCCGTGCCGGGTGCGACGGGGATCCGTACGCAGGCCGGCTCCACGATGCGGGCGCCGGTGTAGCCGAGCACGGTGCGCAGCGTGGCCTCGGCGCCGTGGCCGCGGCCGGGGGCCGCCACGTTGATCCAGGCCGTCGGCTTGTCGCAGATCTCGGTGCCGCCGACGGTCCAGTCCAGCAGGTTCTTGAACGCTCCGGGCAGCGTGCCGGCGTACTCGGGCGTGCAGATCAGCACGGCGGCCGCTTCGTCGATCGCCGCCCGCAGCCTCGCCACGGCGGGGGGCAGCGGGTCGTGGTCGTCGTCGGGGTTGAAGTGCGGGAGCTCCGCCGGGCCTTCGTGGAGGACGACGCGCAGGCGGTCGGGGGCCACGGCCCGCACCGTGCGCAGCGCGGCCTCGTTGGACGAGCCGGAACGTACGCTTCCGGACAGCAGGAGGATCATGGGCGGCGTGGGCATCCGCCCAACCTACCCGCGGGCGGCTACGGAACGTCCTAGTCCCGGCAGATCAGCAGCAGCGCCCGGTCGTCGTTGACGTCCTTGGCCACCGCCTCGATCAGGTGCCAGGCGGCGCCGTGGAAGCCGGAGGTGACGTAGCGGTCGGCCTCGCCGGTGAGACGGTCCATGCCTTCGGTCAGCTCGCGTTCGTTCGTCTCGACCAGGCCGTCGGTGAAGAGCATCAGCACGTCTCCCCGGCGGAGCGTGCCCTTCACCGGGTCGAAACCGGCGCCGTCGTAGACGCCCAGGAGCGGGCCGTCGGCGGCCTTCTCCTCCCAGCGGCCGGTGCCGGCGCTGAGCTGGAGGGCCGGGAGGTGGCCGGCGGAGAAGAGTTCGTAGTCGCCGGTGTCGAGGTCGAGGACGAGGTGGACGGAGGTCGCGAAGCCCTCGTCCCAGTCCTGGCGCAGGAGGTAGCCGTTGGCGGCGGGCAGGAAGGCGTGGGGCGGCAGGGAGCCCAGGAGGCCGCCGAAGGCGCCGGACAACAGCAGCGCCCGGGAGGCCGCGTCCATGCCCTTGCCGGAGACGTCGGTGAGGACGACCTCCAGGGTGCGGCCGCTGTTGGTGCGGGCGGCGACGACGAAGTCGCCGGAGAAGGACTGGCCGCCGGCCGGGCGCAGCGCCATCTCGCGGTGCCAGCCCCGGGGCAGTTTGGGCAGTTTGCTCTGGACGCGGATGCGCTCGCGCAGGTCGAAGAGCATCGTTCCGCCACGTCGCCAGGGGACCCCGACCCGGCTGCGGAACTGCGCGATGAGCAGCCCGAAGAAGCCGACGGCCGCGACGACGAGGATGGTGCCGGGGCTGACCCGGTCGGTGCCGTAGCGGTACGGGTCGTCCAGGACCGCCGACTCCGTGATGAGCGCCGCCGCCGCGGCGGCGTAGAGCCCGAGCAGGCTGGCGGGGCGCAGCAGCAGGCCGCCGGCCACGATGGGCAGGACGAGCGCGGCGGGCGCGCACCACTCGGGCTGGGCGATGGTGCCCAAGGTGAGCGCGGGTACGGACACCAGCAGCGCGGTCAGGGCGAGCCAGTCGGAACCGTCGCCCCGGAAGTAGTCGACACCGGCCTTGCGCATGCTCGTTCGGGCCCGGTGCAGTGCTTTGCGCATCCGGGCCGCCGGGGTCTCCGCACCGCCAGTCATTGCATCGGGACCTTATCCACCCATTCGGCGGTGCGTCGATTCACGCCGCGCCGAGACGGCCGCGTTCGGGGCGCCGGGCGGCCACCCGAAGAGCAACCATATGCGACATTCGCTCATTTGATCGGCAACGCCCCGCCGAGGGCGGGTTTCGCGCGCCGAGCTGCGGGTACGCAGGACGGCCGGAGCCGTTCTTTCCCGGCCGCGCGCCGCAGCGTTCACATACGACTCATAGGCAACAGATGGAGTGCGGTCCCGCTCGCCGGTGTCCACGGCCGCGCGCGGGGCCGCACGCACGCCGGGGTCGGTGTGCCGGTGGGTCAGTTCTTCTGGCAGCCGGGGCACCAGAAGAGGTTGCGGGCAGCCAGGTCCGCCGTGCGGATCTCCTGGTCGCAGATGTGGCAGGGCTGTCCGGTGCGGCGGTAGACGTACACCTCGCCGCCGTGGTCGTCCACGCGCGGCGGGCGTCCCATGGCGTCGGGGGTGTGCTCGGGCCGCACGGTGTCGATGCGGTTGTTACGGACGCCCTCGCACATCAGAAGCACCAGATCCGACCAGATGGCGTCCCATTCCGAGCGCCTGAGATCGCGGCCCAGGCGGTATGGGTCGATTCCATGCCGGAAAAGGACCTCGGCGCGATAGACGTTGCCGACGCCGGCGACGATCTTCTGGTCCATGAGCAGGGCGGCCACGGTGGTGCGGCTGCGCGAGACGCGCCGCCACGCCCGGTCCGGGTCGTCGGCCGCGCGCAGCGGGTCGGGACCGAGGCGGTCGTGTATCGCCTGCTTCTCGGCGTCCGTGATCAGCGCGCAGGTCGTCGGCCCGCGCAGGTCCGCGTACGCGCCGGGGTTCGCCAGCCGCAGCCGCACCGTCTCGGTGGGCGGCGGCGCCGAGGCGCCCGCGCCCCAGGTGTACTTGCCGAAGAGACCCAGGTGGATATGGACCCAGTGGGGGCCGGCGAAGCCGAGGAAGAGGTGCTTGCCGTGGGCCTCGGCGGTCTCGAGGATCTGGCCGGATATCAGCGCGGCGCTGTCGGAGAACTTGCCTTGCGGGCTGGTCGCCCGCACCGTCCGGCCCGCGAAGGCCTCGGTGTGGTCCGCCGCGAGGCGGTGGATCGTATGCCCTTCGGGCATGGGGTGGTCCTCCGACGGTTCGTTCGTCGCCGGCCGCGGGCCGGCGCGAAGCCGCCCGCCGCCGCACGGCGGGCCCCTCCCGGCCGCGCGCCCCTTGATCGGAGAGCGAACAGGAGGGGGAAGGGCCCGGCGGTGTCAGTCCTGCTGCGGGTGGTGGGCCGGGATCGCCGGGAGCTCGCCGGTGGTCTCGTAGCGGCTCAGCATCTCGATGCGGCGGGTGTGGCGCTCGTCACCCGAGTAGGGGGTGCTCAGGAAGATCTCGACGAACTTCGTCGCCTCCTCCTGGGTGTGCATGCGGCCGCCGATGCTGATCACGTTGGCGTTGTTGTGCTCGCGGCCCAGCGCGGCCGTCTGCTCGCTCCAGGCCAGCGCGGCCCGGACGCCCTTGACCTTGTTGGCGGCGATCTGCTCGCCGTTGCCCGAACCGCCGATGACGATACCGAGGGCGTCGGCGTCGGCGGCGGTCCTCTCCGCGGCGCGGAGGCAGAACGGCGGGTAGTCGTCCTGGGCGTCGTAGATGTGGGGACCGCAGTCAACGGGCTCGTGGCCGTGGGCCTTGAGCCACTCGACGAGGTGGTTCTTCAGTTCGTAGCCGGCATGGTCGGAGCCGAGGTACACGCGCATGGGCACGAGTGTGGCACGTCCCGAGGCTCCGGCCGGTCATCAGGGGATACGTAACGCTGAGTGAACACAACGAAATGGATTCAGGTCTTCCTAAAGACGCCTTCGAAAAGTTCTAATGCGGTGGCTCGTAACCCGAGAACCAAAGGAACAACCCGAAGGAACGTGCATATGAGCGCGACACCGCCGACCATGACGAAGGGGTCGACGACCGGCGATCCCGGCCACGCCCCGGAGGCGGGCGGGGACGGCCTCAAGGCCGGACTCAAGAACCGCCACCTGTCCATGATCGCCATTGGTGGTGTGATCGGCGCCGGCCTCTTCGTGGGCTCCGGATCCGGCATCGCCGCCGCGGGCCCCGGCATCCTGCTGTCCTACGCCCTGGTGGGCGCGATGGTCGTCTTCGTGATGCGAATGCTGGGCGAGATGGCCGCGGCCAACCCGACCTCCGGCTCCTTCTCCGCGTACGCGGACCGGGCGCTGGGCCGCTGGGCCGGCTTCACCATCGGCTGGCTCTACTGGTTCTTCTGGGTCGTGGTGCTGGCGGTCGAGGCGACCGCGGGTGCCGGCATCCTCAACGGCTGGATACCGGCCGTCCCGCAGTGGGCCTGGGCCCTGATCGTCATGGTCGTCCTGACCGCGACCAACCTGGCCTCGGTGAGCTCGTACGGCGAGTTCGAGTTCTGGTTCGCCGGTATCAAGGTCGTCGCGATCGCCGCGTTCATCGTGATCGGCGGCCTGGCGATGTTCGGCGTCCTGCCCGGCTCGGACAACCCGGGTGCCGGGTTCGACAACCTCACCTCGCACGGCGGCTTCCTGCCCAACGGCCCCGGCGCGATCCTCACCGGTGTGCTGATGGTCGTCTTCTCCTTCATGGGCAGCGAGATCGTCACGCTCGCCGCCGGTGAGTCCGAGGACCCGCAGCGCGCCGTCCGCCAGGCCACCAACAGCGTCATCTGGCGCATCGGCGTCTTCTACCTCGGCTCGATCCTCGTCGTGGTCTCGCTCCTGCCGTGGGACTCGAAGACGATCACCGAGAAGGGCAGCTACGTCGCCGCCCTGGACTCGATCGGCATCCCGCACGCCGGCCAGTTCATGAACGTCATCGTGCTGACCGCCGTGCTGTCCTGCCTGAACTCGGGTCTGTACACCGCCTCGCGCATGGCCTTCTCCCTCGGCCAGCGCGGCGACGCCCCCAAGGCGTTCGCCAAGACGAACTCGCGTGGCGTGCCCCAGGCCGCGATCCTCGGCTCGGTCGTCTTCGGCTTCGTGTCGGTGATCTTCAACTACGTCTGGCCGGACACCGTCTTCAAGTTCCTGCTGAACTCCTCCGGTGCCATCGCCCTCTTCGTGTGGCTGGTCATCTGCGTCACGCAGCTGAAGTTCCGCGGCATCATCAAGCGCGAGATGCCGGAGCGGCACTTCGTGAAGATGTGGCTGTTCCCGTACCTGACGTGGGCCACCATCGGCATGATCACCTTCGTGCTCGGCTTCATGGTCTACGACGGCGGCGACAACCGTGAGCAGGTCCTGCTCTCGACCCTCGTGGGCGTGATCGTCCTTCTCATCGGCGTGGTCAGGGCCCGCAGCCACCGCGCGGCGGCCGTCGAGAAGTAGTCGAGAAGTACCAGTCCGCCTCACCGGACGCCCGAAGGGGTCGTTCCACGCCGTCAGCCGGCGCGGAACGACCCCTTCACGCTTTCGTAGACGCCGAGCGCGGTGCTCTCGGCCGCGTCGGCGTACCAGACGCTGACCTGGTACGTCCTGCCTCCCTCCGCGAAGCCCAGCTGACGGCCCTGCCGCGGCTCGCCGCCCTGGAGGAAGGCGTACTCCCACACCACCGCGGAATCGCCGGAGAACGTCGTCCGCTCCAGCCGGATCTTGCGGTAGCCGGGGGTGCCGTGGAAGCCCTCCTCGAACCGCTGCCAGTGCGTCAGCAGGTCCTCCGTCGTACGGCCCTGCTTGGCCGAGACCTCGATCGCACCGTCCTTCGAGGTGTACGTGACGTCGCTGGGGCTCTGCTGGGTGCGGTTCCAGCCGGCGGGCGGCACCCAGCTGAAGCCGTCCTCGGACCGGCGCGCGGCGGCGGTCGAGGCGCCCTGGCTCTGCCGGGGGGAGCCGGGGCCGGTGGTGCCGGGCCCGGCGGAGTCGGACGGCCTCGTTCCGGACGGCCTCGTTCCGGACGGCCTCGTTCCGGACGGCCTCGTTCCGGACGGCCTCGTTCCGGGAGCGGTCGTCCCGGGCGGGCGGCTCGTGTCGTCTCCCCGGGCGTGCCCCCCCTCCCCGGGCCCCTGGACGACGAGGACGATCACGGCCGCGGCGGCCGCGGCGGCCACGACCGCACCGGTGGTGAGCGCGGTCGTCCTGCGCCGTGAGCGCCGGGGCGGCACGCCGTCGCGCACGGGCACGGGCGCGGGCGCCGGAGCGGGCGGGGGCGCAGAGGCGGGTGCGGGTGCGGCCACGGCGGCCGTCGGCGGGTGCGGGACCGGCTCCGGCGGCGGGGGCGCGAGGAGGCGCTCCAGCGTCTCCTCGGTCCCGTCCAGGGTCGGGCGCCGGGCGGGATCCTTCAGCAGGAGCCCGGCCAGCAGCTCCCTCAGCGGTCCCGAGGCCGCCGGGATCTCGGGCTGCTCGTAGAGAACGGCGTGCAGGGTGGCCATCGTGGTCGCCCGGCTGAAGGGCGAGTGCCCGGCCACCGCCGCGCACAGGGTCGCGCCGAGCGACCACAGGTCGGACGGCGGCCCCTGCAGCCGCCCCTCGATCCGCTCCGGGGCCATGTAGTCCGGCGAGCCGACCAGCGTCCCGGCCATGGTCAGCGCGGCGGCGTCCTGCATCGCCGCGATGCCGAAGTCGGTGAGGACGATCCGGCCGCGCTCGGTGAGCAGGACGTTGCCCGGCTTGATGTCACGGTGCAGCACCCCGACCGCGTGCACCGCGCGCAGCGCCCGGACCAGCCCCAGCCCGATCCGTGCCGCCTCCGGCGGCGCCACCGGCCCCTCCCGCACCAGCACCTGCTCCAGCGAGCGGCCGTCCACCAGCTCCATCACGATCCACAGCCGCCGGTCCTCCTCCGCCACGTCGTAGACGCGCACGACGTTGGGGTGGTCGATGCGGGCGGTGGCCCGGGCCTCCCGCAGGCTGCGCTCGCGCTGGACCGCGCTCTCCTCGCCGACGAGCCCGTCGATGCGTATCTCCTTGGCCGCCACCCGCCGCCCCAGCGTCTCGTCGGCCGCGCGCCACACCCGCCCCATTCCGCCGCGCCCGATCAATTCCAGCAGCCGGTAGCGGCCCACCACGAGCCGCCCCCGCATCTCGTCACCCGAATTTCCCACCAGGCCCGCCCCCATTGCGGAATTACCTTTTCGCACCTTCGGACATTGGAATCTTGTGGTACCTATTCAAATACTTCTGCAGGGAGTGGAGATAGGGGGGAGCGGAAATGTTCCGAAGTAGTCACCGAATGCGCCATGCGGTGGCGTTGGCCGTGGCGGCGGTGGCGCTGCTGCCGTTCGGCGCGCGGGCCGACGAGCCCACGCCGGGGAGCAGCCAGGGCGGCAGCCCGGCGGCGAGCGCGCCGGCCGGATATCAGGTCAGCACCGAACTGCCGGGCCGGATAACCGTGAACAAAAAGACGGGGAACACCAGTCTGACCGCGACGGTCCACAATGGCGGGACCAAGGAGGTCAGCGGTCTCAAACTGAAGGTCGTGGGATTCCAGGGAATGCGGATCACATCCGTCGAGGGCTGCACCGCCATTCCCACCGGACAACTCCCGTCGGACTCCAACAGCGGATTCGTGTGCACCGTCGACAAACTCGCGGCCGGCCGGAGCCACGGCTATCGGGTGGCGGCGACCTTCGATCTGGGAAAGACCGGACAGATCTGTCTTCCGGTCACCCTGGGCGACGGAAAGACGCTGCTGTGGCAGCAGGGCCCCGTGCACTTCGGGACCACCGACACCAGCTCCGACGCGCCGGACACCCCGCTGCTGCTGGGCACCAAGAACGTGCCCTCCGGCTCCGCGGCCACCCCCGGCGGGCCCGGCGCCACACCCGGCGGGACCACCGGCGGCCCGCGGACCACGGCGCCCGCCACCCCGCCCGGCCAGACCACCGGCGGCCCGCGCGGCACCTCGCCCGCCCCGACGAGCACCTCGCCCGCCCCGACGAAGAGCGCGGACCGGCCGGCCGCGTCCCCGTCGAAGGACGACGAGTACGACGACGAGCTGGCCCGCACCGGCACCTCGTCCACCCCGCTGTTCGTGGCGGCCGTACTCGCCGCCCTCCTGCTGGCCGGGGGTGCCGCGGGCATCTGGCTGACCCGGGGCCGGGGCGACCGCCGCTGAGCTCCTCCCGGCGCACCGCCCACGAGTCGGGCCCGCACCCCCGAAGGAGGGTGCGGGCCCGGTCCGTACGTAGGGAGAGGAGACGGCTCAGCCGCGGCGGCCCAGCAGCTTCCAGGCGGTGGGCAGGGCGCCCATGGCCAGCGCGGCCTTGAGGGCGTCGCCGATGAGGAACGGCGTCAGGCCCACCGCGACGGCCTGGCCGATCGGCATGTGGGTGGCCAGCGCGAGGTAGGGGACGCCGACCGCGTAGATGATCGCGGAGCCCAGCGCCATGGTGCCCGCGGTGCGCAGCACGGAGCGGTCGGCGCCGCGCTGGGCGAGGGCGCCCACGACGGTGGCGGCCAGCAGCATGCCCAGGACGTAGCCGAAGGACGGGAAGGCGGCGCCGGAGCGGGCCTCGGCGAACCACGGCATGCCCGCGACGCCGGCGACGGCGTACAGCGCGAGGGAGAGGAAGCCGCGGCGGGCGCCGAGGGCGGTGCCCACCAGCAGGGCGGCGAAGGTCTGGCCGCTGACCGGGACCGGGGAGCCGGGGACGGGCACGGCGATCTGCGCGGTGAGGCCGGTGAGCGCGGCGCCGCCGAGGACCAGGGCCGCGTCGCGGACGCGGGCGCGCCCGGCGGTGGAGGCCGGGAGCAGATCGGCGAGGACCGCACCGGAACGGGCACGGGTGACGGGGACGGTAGCGGTGGCCATCGGTACTCCGCGGGAAGGGATGAGCAGGGACAGCCCGACGTTAGCCGAGCGTCACGCCGTGGGCACCGGAGCTCTGCGACAAAGGCTGACCACTGAGCTTTGGCGGGTTTCCCAGCGCGCCGTCCGGTGTGTGCGCACTTCAAAAGTGGTTGCTTGCGTAAACGTGATGCTTGTCACGAGAGACCGTGTGCGGCTTGGCGGCGGCCGCCCGGCCGGGGGAATCTGGAACCGCACCTCGCGTTTTCGCGCGCGCCCCCTGTTTCTCGCGCGCGCCTCGCGCGGCACCACGCACAACCGAAAGAACGAGCCCCATGCACGACGCACAGCTTGTCGCCGAGCCGCCGGCCGCCGGTGAGAAGGAACCTCTGGCCCCGGGACTCAAGCAGCGGCATCTGACGATGCTGGGCCTGGGCGGCGTCATCGGCGCCGGCCTCTTCGTCGGCTCGGGCGCGGGCATCGCCGTCGCCGGCCCCGGCATCATCGTCTCCTATCTGATCGCGGGCGCGCTCGCGATGCTGGTGATGCGGATGCTGGGCGAGCTCTCCTCGGCCATGCCCGCCTCCGGCGCCTTCTCGGTCCACGCGGAGCGCGCGCTCGGCCGCTGGGCGGGCTTCACGGTGGGCTGGTTGTACTGGTTCCTGCTCGTGGTCGTGCTCGCCGTCGAGGCGACGGGCGCGGCGCAGATCGCGCACGGCTGGGCGCCGTCGGTGCCCCAGTGGGGCTGGGTCCTGATCTTCATGCTGGTCTTCACGACCGCGAACCTCGCGGCCGTGAAGAACTTCGGCGAGTTCGAGTTCTGGTTCGCGGCCCTGAAGGTGGGCGCCATCGTCCTCTTCCTCGGCCTGAGCCTGCTGGCCATCTTCGGCCTGCTGCCGGACACCGACCCGGTGGGCTTCACCAACCTCACCGGGCAGGGCGGCTTCCTGCCCAACGGCTGGAGCGGCGTGATCTCCGGCGTCCTCGCCGTGGTCTTCGCCTTCGGCGGCCTGGAGGTCGTCACGATCGCCGCGGCCGAGTCCGACGACCCCGCCCGTGCCGTGGCCCGCGCGGTGCGCAGCGCGGTGTGGCGGATCCTCTTCTTCTACGTGGGCTCGATGCTCGTCATCGTCACCCTGCTGCCGTGGACGTCGATGAAGCCGGGGCAGAGCCCGTACGTCGCCGTGCTGGACCACATCGGCGTGCCGGCGGCCGGGCAGATCATGAACATCGTGGTCTTCGTGGCCCTGCTGTCGGCCCTGAACGCCAACCTCTACGGCTCGTCGCGGATGGTCTTCTCGCTCGCCGAGCGGGGCGAGGCGCCGCGGACCCTGCTGAAGGTCTCCGGCGGCGGCGTGCCGCGCCGGGCGGTGCTGGCGTCGGTGGCGTTCGGCTTCGCGTCGGTCGTGCTGAACCTGAAGTGGCCGGACTCGATCTTCCACTACCTGCTGAACGCGGTGGGCGCGGTCCTGCTGTTCGTCTGGGGCCTGATCGCGGTGTCCGAGCTGCGGCTGCGGCGCCGGATCGAGCGCGAGACGCCCGAGCTGCTGACCCTGCGCATGTGGTGCTTCCCCTATCTGACGTGGGCGGCGCTGGCCGGCATGGGCGGGGTGCTGGTGCTGATGCTGACCGACGCGGAGGCGCGGCCGCAGCTGATGTGGTCGGCGGCGGCGACCGGCGCGGTGCTGGTGGTGGCCGGTTTGCGTGAGGTCCGGCTGCGCCGGTCCGAGCACCGAGACGCCTGAGGTTTTTCGTTTTTGCCGATATGTCAGGCACAGACGGTCATACGTCTGTCCGAATATCGGATATCTGTGTAAGGGGTATTGTCCTCAGCCAACATCGCCCCGACACTGAGGCAACTTTTCCGCTCTCACCAACGGGGCAACACGATCATGACTGGTACACCCTCCCCGCCGGCGGCGTGCGGGACCCCCGTCCCCGAAGCCGCCCCGGCGGACATCCCACCGTCGGGTCCGGCACTGGCACACGGCCTCAAGCAGCGCCACCTTTCGATGATCGCCCTCGGTGGCGTCATCGGCGCCGGCCTCTTCGTCGGCTCCGGGGCGGGCATCGCCGCGGCCGGCCCGTCGATCGTGCTGGCCTATGCGGCCTCCGGGCTGCTGGTGATGCTCGTGATGCGCATGCTCGGCGAGATGTCGGCGGCCAACCCGGCCTCGGGCTCCTTCTCCGTGCACGCCGACCGGGCGATCGGCCCCTGGGCCGGCTTCACCTCCGGCTGGGTGTTCTGGACCCTGCTGTGCGTGGCCGTGGGCGCCGAGGGAATCGGCGCGGCGTCCATCATGACCGGCTGGTTCCCCGGCACCGACTCCTGGATGTGGGTCGGCCTATTCATGATCATATTCACCGTGTCCAACCTGGCCGCGGTGAGCAACTTCGGTGAATTCGAGTTCTGGTTCGCCACCCTCAAGGTCACCGCGATCGCGGTCTTCCTCATCCTGGGCATCCTCGCCGTCATGGGAATGCTGCCCGGCACCCACTCCCCGGGCGTCTCCAACCTCACCGGCCAGGGCGGCTTCTTCCCGATGGGCGCCAACGGCCTGGTCGTCGGCCTGCTCGCCTCGGTCTTCGCCTACGGCGGCCTGGAGACGGTGACCATCGCCGCGGCCGAGTCCGAGCACCCCCGCCAGGGCGTCGCCAAGGCCGTGCGCACCGCGATGTGGCGCATCGGGCTCTTCTACGTCGGCTCGCTGCTGGTCGTCGTCACCCTGATCCCGTGGAACGACCCGTCGGTGGTCAAGGGCCCGTACGTCGCCGTCCTGAACCACCTGGACATCCCCGGCGCCGGCCAGATCATGAACGTCGTCGTGCTGATCGCGCTGCTGTCGGCGATGAACGCCAACATCTACGGCTCCTCGCGCATCGCCTTCTCCCTCGTCAGCCGTGGCCAGGGGCCCAAGGCGCTGGGCCGCGTCAGCGGCGGAGGCGTGCCGCGCTACGCGGTCGTCGCCTCGGCCGCCTTCGGCTACCTCGCGGTGCTGCTGAGCTACTGGTGGCCGGACACCATCTTCAAGTGGCTGCTCAACATGGTCGGCGCGGCCACCCTGGTGGTCTGGGGCTTCATCGCGGTCTCCCAGCTCTTGGGCCGGCGCCGCATCGCCAAGGAGCAGCTCCTGGTCAAGATGTGGCTCTTCCCGTACCTGACCTGGCTGGCGCTGGCCGGCATCGTCGGCGTGCTGGCCCTGATGCTGCGCGAGGAGGAGACCCGCATCCAGCTGTACTTCACCGGCGGTCTCACGCTGGTGCTCGCGCTGACCGGATACGTCCGCCAGCGCGCGGCGGCGGCCCGCGCCTGACGCGCCCGCGGCACCCCACCCCTTGAGGCGGGGTAGGTCCTGATCTTCAGGACCTACCCCGCCTCCGTCTTTGGTCCGAGTCCTGCCCCCATTACCCCTTCTTTCAAGTACTTACTGGTAGCGTCTACCTGCAAGTTCATTGCAATAAGCAGTCGGAGGGCTCGGCATGGCCATCTACACACTTCCTGAACTTCCCTATGACTACTCGGCGCTGGCCCCGGTCATCAGCCCCGAGATCATCGAGCTGCACCACGACAAGCACCACGCCGCGTACGTCAAGGGCGCCAACGACACGCTCGAGCAGCTGGCCGAGGCCCGTGACAAGGACCAGTGGGGTGCCGTCAACGGCCTGGAGAAGAGCCTCGCGTTCCACCTCTCCGGCCACATCCTGCACAGCATCTACTGGCAGAACATGACCGGCGACGGCGGCGGCGAGCCGCTGGACAAGGACGGCGTGGGCGAGCTCGCCGACGCCCTCGCCGAGTCGTTCGGCTCGTTCGCCAAGTTCAAGGCCCAGCTGACCAAGGCCTCCGCCACCACCCAGGGCTCCGGCTGGGGCGTCCTGGCCTACGAACCGGTCAGCGGCCGTCTGATCGTCGAGCAGGTCTACGACCACCAGGGCAACGTCGGCCAGGGCTCGACCCCGATCCTGGTCTTCGACGCCTGGGAGCACGCCTTCTACCTGCAGTACAAGAACCAGAAGGTCGACTTCATCGAGGCCATGTGGCAGGTCGTCAACTGGCAGGACGTCGCCGCGCGCTACGCCGCCGCCAAGGCGAAGGGCAACAGCATCCTGCTGGCGCCGTGACCGTGACGCCTCGCGCGTGACGCACAGGCCGCCTGCCTCGTGATCGTCTTCTCACCCTTCACCCGGCAGGCGTAACGGCGGGGCCCCCGCGCGGTCCGATACCGCGCCGGGGGCCTCGCCTCACCCATGGCCGAACGCCTCTCCGGTCACCGGGAACTCCCTGGCCAGCCCGGTCTCGTGCAGCCGGGCGAACGGGGTGAACGGCACCCCCAGCTCCGACTTGCCCCGGTCGAAGTTCCACGCCTTGTGCACCGCGAAGCGGTAGTCGACGACCGTCGCGCCGTCCGCGGCCACCCGGACCGTGCCGGTCAGGCGGAACTCCACACAGCGCAGGGCCAGCCACCAGTCGGGGCTCACCCGCCGGGTGATCAGCACGTCGCGCCAGCCGCTGTCGGCGGGGTACGCGGCGGCGGCCCGGGTGCCGGCACGCCACCGCGCCAGGGCCTCCGCCCGCCACCGTTCCAGCTGCGCCTCGGCCGCGTGCCGCACGGCGGGCAGCGCCAGCAGCGCCTCGGCGTCCACCCGGTAGGGGGAACCCGTACCGCGCAGATAGTGCCGCAGCGCACCGGAGGCGGAGCGCAGCCCGAGCAGCGCCCACACGCCCCGCAGGGCGTGGCAGCCGGCCAGCGTCAGCAGGTCGTACGGGCGTACGGGCAGCTCCGCGTGGCCGGCGTTGCCGCTGGGCGGCTCGGCCTCGGCCCAGCCGCCGTCACGGCCGAGCGGCCGGGAGAGGTCGACCTGGTCCATACCGGGACATTAAGGGACCATCCCCTCGGGCGCCCGCCGAACGGGAAACCGCAACGCCGTCAGTGAAGATCGGCCACGTTCTTCGACCGCCGTAGTCGAAGATCGGCCACGCCCTCCACCCGCCTCAGTCGAAAATCGGCCCCTTCGTCCGGGTGCGCTTGATCTCGTAGAAGCCCGGCGTGGAGGCGACCAGCAGGGTGCCGTCCCACAGGCGGGCCGCCGCGTCGCCCTTGGGGGCGGGGGTGACCACCGGGCCGAAGAAGGCGACCTCGTCGCCGTCCGGGCCGGGCACGGCGATGACCGGGGTGCCGACGTCCTGGCCGACCTTGTCGATGCCCTCCTTGTGGGAGACCCGCAGGTCGGCGTCGTAGGCGTCGGTCTCGGCGGCGTCCGCGAGGCGGGCCGGGAGGCCGGCCTCCTCCAGCGCCGCGACCAGCGTCTCGCGGCTCTGCGGCAGGCCCTGGAGGTGGAAGCGGTTGCCGAGGGCGGTGTAGAGGCGGCCCAGCACCTCGTCGCCGAACTCCTTCGCGGCCGCCACGCACACCCGCACCGAGCGCCAGGCGTCGCCCAGGAACGCGCGGTACTCCTCGGGCAGCTCGTCGATCTTGTCCTCGTTGAGCACCGCCAGGCTCATGACGTGCCAGCGCACGTCGACCGGGCGCACCTTCTCCACCTCGAGCATCCAGCGCGAGGTCATCCAGGCCCAGGGGCAGGCGGGGTCGAACCAGAAGTCGGCGGTCACTCTCTCCGCGGTCACGCGAATCTCCTCTGACGGGTCCTGAACGGACTGAACGGTCAGCGATTCAACAAGCACACCCCGTGCCATGATTCCTGGTGTTCGATATACGTGACGAAGTCGAGCCGACGAACGAGGGAGCCGCGACGTGCCCGGTGAGAACCTGACCCGCGAGGAGGCCCGCGAGCGGGCCAGGCTGCTGACCGTGGACGCCTACGACGTGGCCCTCGATCTGCGGTCCGCGCCGGGCCCGGGCCCCGAGCCGCGCACCTTCCGGTCGGTGACCACGATCCGCTTCCGCTGCGCCGAGCCGGGCGCGGCCACCTTCGCCGACCTGCTGGCGCCCGCCGTCACCTCGGTCGTGCTCAACGGCCGCGAGCTCGACGCGAAGGCCGTCTTCGACGGCTCGCGGATCGCCCTGGACGGCCTCGCCGCCGAGAACGTCCTCGTCGTCGACGCCGAGTGCGCCTACAGCCGCACCGGCGAGGGCATGCACCGCTTCGTCGACCCCGAGGACGGCGAGGTCTACCTCTACACCCAGTACGAGCCCGCCGACGCCCGCCGCGTCTTCGCGAACTTCGAGCAGCCCGACCTCAAGGCGCCCTTCACCTTCTCGGTGACCGCGCCCGCCGACTGGACGGTGCTCAGCAACGGCGAGCAGGACGGCGAGCCCGAGAAGGCCGACGTCTCCTCGGCCACCTGGCGCTTCGTGCCCACCCGGCCGATCTCCACCTACATCACGGCCGTCGTGGCCGGCCCGTACCACGTCGTCCGCGACCACTACAGCCGCACCCTCGAGGACGGGACCGTCCTCGACGTCCCGCTGGGCGCGCTGTGCCGCAAGGGCCTGGCCCGGCACTTCGACGCCGACGACATCTTCACCGTCACCAAGCAGGGTCTGGACTTCTTCCACGACCACTTCGACTACCCCTACCCCTTCGGCAAGTACGACCAGGCGTTCGTGCCGGAGTACAACATCGGGGCGATGGAGAACCCGGGCTGTGTGACCTTCCGGGAGGAGTTCGTCTTCCGCGGCAAGGTGACGCGGTCGTCCTACGAGCGCCGGGCCAACGTCATCCTGCACGAGATGGCCCACATGTGGTTCGGCGACCTGGTGACCATGCAGTGGTGGGACGACCTGTGGCTCAAGGAGTCCTTCGCCGACTTCATGGGCTCCTTCTCGCAGGTGGAGGCGACGCGCTTCGACAACGCCTGGATCACCTTCGCCAACAACCGCAAGGCCTGGGCCTACCGCGCCGACCAGCTGCCCTCCACCCACCCCGTCACGGCGGACATCCACGACCTGGAGGACGCCAAGCTCAACTTCGACGGCATCACCTACGCCAAGGGCGCCTCGGTGCTCAAGCAGCTCGTCGCCTACGTGGGCCGCGACGCCTTCCTCGAGGGCGCCCGCCGCTACTTCAAGCGCCACGCCTACGGCAACACCCGCCTCGCCGACCTGCTCGAGGTGCTGGAGGAGACCTCGGGCCGGGACATGGCCGCCTGGTCCCGCTCCTGGCTGCAGACGGCCGGGGTCAACTCCCTCACCCCCCTGGCGACCTACGACGCGGCCGACCGGATCACCGAGCTGGCCGTCCTCCAGGAGGCGCCCGAGGCGCATCCCGAGCTGCGCCCGCACCGCGTGGCCGTGGGCCTCTACCGCAGGCGCGAGGCCGGCGGCGCGCTCGAGCGCTACGCCCGCGCCGAGGTCGACGTCGCCGGGCCCCGCACGGTGGTCGCGGAGCTGGCCGGGGCGGAGCGTCCCGAGCTGATCCTGGTCAACGACGACGACCTCACCTACTGCAAGATCCGCTTCGACGAGGGCTCGCTGGACACCCTGCGCGAGCACCTGGGCGACCTGACCGACCCGCTGGCCCGCGCCCTGTGCTGGTCCGCCCTGTGGAACCTCACCCGCGACGGCCTGCTGCCCGCCCGCGACTACCTCGGCCTCGTGCGGCGCTTCGCGGGCGCGGAGACCGACATCGGCGTGCTCCAGATGGTGCAGGCCTGGGCCACCAGCGCGCTCACGTACTACGCGGCCCCCGCCTCGCGCGAGCCCGCCGGCCGGGAGCTGGCCGGCAGCGCGCTGAGCGAGCTGCGGCAGGCCGAGCCGGGCAGCGGCCACCAGCTGGCCTGGGCCCGCTTCTTCGCCCAGCTCGCCGCCACGGAGGCCGACCTGCAGCTGCTCGGCGGCCTGCTGGACGGCACCGCCCGGATCGACGGCCTGGACGTCGACCAGGAGCTGCGCTGGGCGTTCCTGGGCACGCTCGCCGCCCGCGGCACGGCCGACGAGGCGGCGATCGCGGCCGAGCTGGCCCGCGACAACACCGCCTCCGGCCGGCGGCACCAGGTGCGCTGCCTGGCGGCCCGCCCGGACGCCGAGGTCAAGGCCGCGGCGTGGGCGGAGGTCGTGGAGTCCGACACGCTCTCCAACGCCCTGGTCGAGGCCACCATCACCGGCTGGGCCCGGCCGGACCGGCGGGATCTGCTGGCGCCGTACGCGGAGCGCTACTTCGAGGCGATCGAGCGGGTGTGGCGGGAGCGGTCCATCGAGATCGCGATGGCGATCGTCCGCGGCCTCTTCCCGGCGCTGCAGGACGACGTGAGCACGCTCAAGGCAGCCGACGCCTGGCTCGCCGGGCACGAGGACGCCGCCCCCGCCCTGCGGCGGCTGGTGGCCGAGGCCCGGGACGACCTGGCGCGGGCGCTGCGGGCCCAGGAGTGCGACGCGGGGGCCGCCGCCCGGTAGGCCCGGCCACGTGCCTTCACCGAACCTTCAAACCCCTTACAAGACGGCGGGGTTGTCCGGAAATCCCGACGGGTACGTAACAGCGGTTAGCGGGTGGGGCGGGAGCGGGAATGGCCGGGGCATGAACCCCGACACCCCCCTCTCGCCACGCCCCCTGTACCACCTCTCCGACGTCCGGCACCGTGTCATGACCGCCCGTCAGCTGCGGGAGCACGGCGTGACGGGTGCCGAGGCGGGTGAGCGCTGCCGCTCCGCCGGCCCCTGGCGGCGGCTGCTGCCGGGGGTCTACCTCCTCCACACCGGGCCGGCCACCGGCGAGGAGCGGCTGCACGCCGCCCTGATGTACACCCTTCCGCGGGCCCAGGTCCCGCGTCAGCCGGGCCCGGGCGCCACGCGGGAGCCGGACCCCGGCCCGTACGGCCACGCGATGATCACCGGCGCGGCGGCGCTGGCCCTGCACCGCTTCACGGCCGTGCCCTCGCTGCTGTCCCTGGAGCGCATCGACGTGCTGGTGCCGCGCACCCGGCGGCTGCGGTCGACCGGCTTCGCGCGGATCGTACGGGCGCACACCCTGCCCCGGCCGGCGCTGCTCACCGGCGTGCCGGTGGCGCCGGCCGCCCGCGCGGTGGCCGACGCGGTGACGCATATGACGGACGCCGGCGAGGTGCGGCGGCTGCTGACGGAGGCCGTGCGCGGCGGGCACTGCGAGGCGTCCGAGCTGGTGCGGGAGCTGGCCCGGGCCCGGCTGCTGGGCCGGCCGCGGGTGACCGAGACGGTCGACGCGCTGCTCGCCGAGAGCCGCTCGGCCGCGGAGGGCAGGCTGTACGACATGGTGCGCGAGCAGGCCCTGCCCGCCCCGCTGTGGAACGTCGACCTGCGGCTGCCGGGCGGGCCGAGCCTGGGCTGCGTGGACGCGTTCTGGCCCGACCACGCCGTGGCGCTCGAGCTGGACACCCGGGCCGCGCACGACGGGAGCGACGCGCTGTGGTCCGAACAGTCGTGCCGGCACGAGCACTTGGAGCGCCTGGGGATCACGGTCGTGCGGGTGACGCCGGGGGGACTGCGGGGCCGGTACGCGCTCGAGGAGCAGGCCGCGGTCGTCCGTACCGCCCTGGTGGCGTCGGCCGACCGCGAGCCCGCCGCGTATCTCCTCGTGCTGCCCCGGTGAGGGGCGGCCCGCCGGGCCGTCAGCGCCTGGTGAGCAGCAGCTCGGTGTTGCGGTCGGTGGGCGAGCCGGCGAGCGAGGTGTCCGAGCCGGGCGCGTTGAAGGCCAGCTCGCGGTAGAGGGCCGCGAGCCCGGTCTGGGACAGGTCGTGGAAGTCGGTGCGGTAGGGCGCGGCCGACTCGACGAGGGTGGTGAACAGGGAGATCGTCCCGTCCTTGTTGTCGGTGATCTCGATGACGCGGGCGAGCTGCGGGTAGTCGACGTGCGAGGCGGTGGCGATCTCCCAGAAGGTGCCGCGCGGCCGGATGCGGTTGCGGTGGCTGTGTCCGTTGATCCAGGCCAGGACGTTGGGGTGGCGGCCGAGCAGGGCGAGCACCTCGTCGCCGTTGTGCCGCTTCTCGCCCGGGCGGGCGGGGTCCGGCGTCATGTTGCTCATGCTCCAGCTCGGGTGGTGGCTGAAGACCAGGGCGTACTCGTCCTTGTGCTGGGCGAGGGTCCGGTCGAGCCAGTTGAACTGGGCGGTGCCGAGCGAGCCCTGGTAGTGGCCGCCGGGGTCCGTCGAGTCGAGGCTGATGCCGATGACGCGGTCGGAGACGCGGAAGGTGTAGTAGAGGTTGCCGGAGTCGAGGTTGGCGCGGGTGTAGCCGTGACCGACGGGACCGCGGCCGGTGTAGCGGGGGTCGAGGTGGGCGGCCACGTACTGCCGGGCGGTCAGGGGCACCCGGCGGGGGTCGGGGGTGACCGTGCGCATGTCCTTCTTGTGGGCCTTGAGCATGGCCTCGATGCGCTTGCCCTTGGGGTCGGCGCCGTTGACCTCGCCCTCGATCAGGTACTTGGCCTCGGCGGGCGGGATGTACTGCAGCTTCTTGTTGCCGACGGCGACGTCGGAGATGAAGGTGCCCGCGGCCGGGTAGCAGCCGCCGGAGAGGCCGTCGTGGTTGCCGAAGGTGGAGTACCAGGGGATGTTCAGGCCGGGGCTGGTCACGCCGCGGCAGGCGGCGGCGAGGTAGCCGTCGATCCGGGGGTAGCCGACGGCCTTGTCCTGGTCGCGCAGGGCGGTGTCGGGGTGCCAGTAGAGCTTGAGGCCGCTGTTCTGCACGCCCTCGTAGTGGCGGGGGTCGCCGGTGTTGGGGTTCATCCGGCCGCCGCTGAGGGCGGTGAGGAACCACTCCACCTCGATCCTGGCGTTCTCGTCGCCGTTGTCGCCGGTGGTGACCATGAAGCCGAGCGGTTTGCCGGTGGCGGGCCCGCGGCGCAGCTTGTTGACGCGCTCGACGAGGGAGACCACGCCGGGCAGCGTGAGCGCCTCGTGCGGCCGCCAGCCGCCGGCGTCGGCGGAGCGGAAGAACTCGTAGCGCAGCGGGTGCTGTACGTCCGTCAGGTGCAGGTCGGTGAACTGTACGAAGCAGGCGAGCGCGGTACGCCGGTCCTCGCGGCCGGACCGCCCCTCGGCCAGGTCGGCGCGTACGACCCTGGACCAGCCGGGGCCCTCGCCCAGGCGCCGGTAGCCTCCGCTGCCGCGCGGGGCGGCGACGGAGACCAGGGTGGTACCCGCGTTGGTGGGCGCGGCCTCGGCGGCGGGCGTCTCCTGGGCGGGCGTCGCGGCCGTGGGGGTGGGGTCTCCCGGCGTGGCGGCGGCCGGGCGGGAGTCCATGCCCACGGTCAGGCCCAGGCCGGCGGCCGTGGTGACGGCGCCCGCGGCGGCCAGGAAGGAACGACGGTCGAGCTGCGAGTCTGCGGTTCTGCGGGATCTGCGGTGCATGGCGGTCTCCCCGAGTGCGAACGCGAAGGCTGGCGGTCGTGCGGGCGGGCTGCGGCCCCGGTCAGTCAGGATCGTCGGCAGCGCGAATGACCTGGGCGTGAACATGACCGCAACGGTCGCCGCCGATCACCTCACATGGATCTTGGCTGGTGCGAACTGACATACACCACTCGTCCCCTGGCGTACTGACGCTCACTCAGCGTTCACTCGCGAGGGGAACCCTGGCGGCCATCATCGGCCAGTGCGTTGGTCCGTTTGTCGTACAGCCGCTGAGCTGCGAGAACGCCGCTGACCGCTTCACGGCCTCCGTCCCGCTTCATCCCGCGTGGCGCCTGGCGGGTTTACGCCATCCTTATATTCCCTCTCCGACAACTCTCCCCAAACCCCCGCCACTTCCATCAAAGTGATCGCTCACCGGCCTCCGCATTCCGGACGCCAGGTCGTAGTGCCCACCGCTGTGCACTCTCCGTTGTCTGCGTTTTCTTCTCTTTCTCACTTCCAGTCAGGGATGCCCATGACCACCACCCCCGACCCCCGGAACGCGCCTCCGGGCGCCGGAACCGCGGCCCGAATAGCCATAGCGGCCTCGCTCGTGGCCGCCCTCACCGCGGCGGGCGCCGCCCCCGCGCTCGCCGACGACCCGCGGCCCACCCCGGGACCGGCCAAGTCCGGCGCCGACAAGCTCGGTTCACAGGACGCGGACCTGCTCGCCAAGGCCAAGGCCGACGGCGACAAGACCGTCACCATGATGATCGCCACCCAGCCGGGGAAGACCGGCCAGGTCGCCGGAGCGCTGGACGCGATCAAGGGCGCCTCGGTGGGCCAGGCCTACGACAAGCTCGGCTACGTCCGCGTCACCGTGCCCACCGGCAAGGCCGACGCCGCCATCGACGAGGCCAAGAAGCTCGACGCCGTGCACGGCATCGACCTCAAGCAGGAGATCCGGCTCCCGGACCCCACCCCGCGCGCCGACACCGGCGCCGCGGCGCAGTCCGCGCGGAAGCTCGCCAAGGGCCGGACCTACCCCGCCCCGGGCAAGAACACCCCGGCGAAGAACCCCTATCAGCCCGCCTTCGAGACGGGCGCCGTCGAGTTCACCGAGGACCACCCCAAGGCCGACGGCCGCGGCGTGACCATCGGCATCCTGGACTCCGGCGTGGACCTCGGGCACCCGGCGCTGCAGAAGACCACCACCGGCGAGCGCAAGATCGTCGACTGGGTGACCGCCACCGACCCGCTCGCGGACGAGGACGGCACCTGGCTGCCGATGACGTCCGACGTGTCCGGCCCCTCCTTCTCCTTCAACGGCCGCACCTACACCGCGCCCGCCTCCGGCTCGTACCAGGTCGCCCTCTTCCGCGAGAGCGAGACCACCGGCGGCGACATGAAGGGCGACCTCAACCGGGACGGCGACACCACCGACTCCTGGGCGGTCCTCTACGACAAGGCCAAGGGCACCGTCCGCGTCGACCTCGACGACGACGGGAACTTCGGCGACGACGCGGACATGAAGCCCTACAAGGACGGCTTCCAGGTCGGCTACTTCGGCAAGGACAACCCGGACACCCCGATCGCCGAGCGCATCCCCTTCGTCGTGCAGGTCCGCAAGGACGTGCCGATGGACCCCAAGGGCGGCGACTGGATCGGCAAGAAGGCCGACTTCGTCAACATCGGCGTCATCGAGTCCGAGCACGGCACCCACGTCGCGGGCATCACCGCCGCCAACGGGCTGTTCGGCGGCAGGATGAACGGCGCGGCCCCCGGCGCGAAGATCGTCTCCTCGCGCGCCTGCACCTGGACCGGCGGCTGCACCAACGTCGCGCTCACCGAGGGCATGATCGACCTCGTGGTCAACCGCGGCGTCGACATCGTCAACATGTCGATCGGCGGCCTGCCCGCGCTCAACGACGGCAACAACGCCCGCGCCGAGCTCTACACCCGCCTCATCGACACCTACGGCGTCCAGCTGGTGATCTCCGCGGGCAACAGCGGCCCCGGCCTCAACACCATCGGCGACCCGGCCCTGGCCGACAAGGTCGTCAGCGTCGGCGCCTCCGTCTCCAAGGAGACCTGGGCCGCCAACTACGGCTCCGAGGTCAGGACGTCGTACGCGATGATGCCCTTCTCCTCCCACGGCCCGCGCGAGGACGGCGGCTTCGCCCCGACGATCACCGCCCCGGGCGCGTCGGTCAACACCATCCCGACCTGGCAGCCCGGCGCCCCGGTCGCCGAGGCGGGCTACGAGCTGCCGCCCGGCTACGGCATGCTGCAGGGCACCTCGATGGCCTCCCCGCAGGCCACGGGTGCGGCGGCGCTGCTGATCTCGGCCGCCAAGCAGAAGCACATGAAGCTGGCGCCGGCCGACCTGCGCACGGCGCTGACCAGCACCGCCAAGAAGATCAAGGGCTTCCAGGCGTACGAGCAGGGCTCCGGCCTGATCGACATCGTCGAGGCCTGGGAATCCCTGCGCGACGGCGCCACCGCCCACGAGTACGCCGTCAAGGCGCCCGTGTCCACCGCCCTGTCCGGCCGGCTCAAGACCCCCGGCTTCGGCACCGGCGTCTACGACCGCGAGGGCGGCCTCAAGGCCGGCGAGACCCGTACGTACGACGTCACGATCACCCGCACCTCCGGCCCGGACAAGCCGGTGCGGCACGAGCTGGAGTGGCGCAACAACGACGGCACCTTCAAGCTCGTCGGTGACGACGAGGTCAAGCTGCCGCTGAACAAGCCGGTGACCGTGAAGGTCAAGGCGAAGGCCAAGTCGGCCGGCGTCCACAGCGCGATCCTGGCCCTGGACGACGAGCGCACCGAGGGCGTCGACAAGCAGATCATGACCACCGTGATCGTGGCCGAGCCGCTCGTCTCGAACGTCTTCAAGACGTCCGGCAAGGCCACCCGCAACGCCACCACGTCGTACTTCGTGACCGTCCCCCAGGGCGCCACGTCGCTGGACGTGGCCATGAGCGGCCTGGCCGACGGCAGCCAGACCCGGTTCATCGCCATCAACCCCTACGGCGTGCCGGTGGACAAGACCTCCACGATCAACTGCTACCCGAACTACCCGAACCCGGACAACACCTGCCGCCCGGACCAGCGTTCGTACAAGAACCCGGTCCCCGGCGTCTGGGAGTTCGAGGTGGAGTCCCGCCGCACCTCCCCGCTGCTGGAGAACCCCTACACGCTGACGGTCACCGCGGGCACCGCCAAGCCGTGATCCGTAAGTGAACCCCGCAGGGGGCGGGCGCCGTACGGCGCCCGCCCCCTGTGTCGTCCGCTGTGCCGTCCGCGCGCCGTCCGCTCACGGGAGCCATCCCTTCACCGTGGCCCGGACACCGGCCTGGAAGCGGTTGTCGGCACCCAGCCGTTCCATCAGCCCGCCGATGAGGCGGCTGGTGGAGCGGGCGGACAGTCCCGTCTGACGGGCGATGACCTCGTCCTTCTTGCCGGCCGCCATGAGCCGCAGCACGGCGAGCTCGAGGTCCGAGGGCTCACCGCCCTCGTGCCGTTCGGCCGCGGCGAAGGCGATGGCCCGCTCCCAGTGCGAGTCGAAGAGGTGGGTCAGCAGCCGGATCACGGCGGGGTCGCGGACGACGACCGCTCCGGCGGCCGTGTGGTCGGGGTCCAGGGGCAGCACGGCCGTGGCGGCGTCGTAGACGAGCATGCGGGAGGGCAGCAGGCTGGCGCTCCGCACCTCCGCCCCGGCGGCGCGGATGACCTCGGCGTAGGCCGTCGTGGCGCGGTGGTTGCGGGCCGCGTGCTGGAAGAGGGTGCGCAGGGCGACCCCGCGCTCGAGCGTCGCCAGGTCCAGCGGGGTCGCGGCGCCGATGGCCCGGTCCGTCTGTCCCCCGCCGGGGACCATCGCGTCGACGCTGTCGGTGCAGGTGCGCGCCAGGTCGTCGATGACCGCGCGGATCGCCTCGACCCCGCGGACGACCTCGATGCGGTCCTTCACGGACCGCATGCTCCTGGCCTCCCTGTAGGAACCGGACCAGGCCCCGAGCCCGACGCGGACGGCGGCGATGCGGGACCGGTGCTCCAGGACGCTCTGTTCGGCCTCGGCGAGCAGGGTGTCGGCGGCCGTCTCCGGGCTGACCGCAACCCATCCCCCGGCCGGCGTGGGCTGCAGCAGCTGGGCGAGCCGCAGCTTCCGTTCGGCCTCTCTCGTCCGCTCCTCCGGCAGGCCCAGGGCCACGGATATGTGCCCCGAATCGATCTCCGGACGCATGATGTAGAGGCGGTACACCGCGACGGACACCTCGTCAAGAGTGAACGGCTCCATCGACCTTCTCCCCCCGTGGACGTGCGGCAGGTGGTAGGTGGCAACTACTCGCCAGGCGAGGCCACGCCAGCCTAGAACCCTTGGTTCCACTGCGCCTCCTCCTCGAGTATCGGTCCCACGCGGGCCACCCCCAGGGCCCGCGAGACCCCCACGGGAGGATTCCGATGAGAACCCGTCACCGTCTTCAGCGCAGCCTGGCCG
>NZ_JAFMOF010000006.1 GCF_017349075.1 Streptomyces triculaminicus
ACGTACACCGGCCGGATCACCTCGCTCGACGTCGTCGGACGCGCCGACGACGGCACGAGCCTCCTGACGGCGGGGAACATCGGAAGGATCACGGGCCTGACCGAAGTCCGGGTGGGCGACCTGCTGGGAGAGCCCGACGGGCGGGGCGGCGGTCCGCGCCGCCCGCGCTTCCCCGCCCCCACACTGCGGACCGTCGTCCGGCCACGCGACGCGGCGCCCGGGGCGACGGCACGCCTGCGCGCGGCCCTGCACCTGAGCTGCGCGGAGATCGGTGCCCTGGCGGGAGCCGCCAGGACAGGAGGCCAGGACCGTGACCACGTCTACTGCTCGTACGCCCACGCCCGGCCGGTCTGCCGGTACTCCTCGACCGGGATCGGCTCGACACCGGGCCGCATGCGGGCGGTGTAGAGCAGGCCGTCGAGGTGGTCGATCTCGTGGGCGATGAGCCGGGCGAGGCCGCGCTCGTACACCGTGGTGACCTCGGTGCCGTCCAGGGCAGTGGCCGTCACTGTGATCATCAGGGGGCGGGGGACCATGCCGCGGACATCGAAGAAGGACAGGCAGCCCTCGTACTGCTCGTCCATCTCCTCCGAGCGGGAGGTGATGCGTGGGTTGAGCAGGACGATCGCCGCGGCGGTGGGGTCGGCCGGCTGGACGACGGCCGCCGCGCGGCCGATCCCTAGCTGCGGGGCTGCAATCCCCATGCCCTTGGCGAAGGCATGGACGCGCGCGAGCCGCTCCATCGAGGCGAACAGCGCCTCGACGGTCTGCTCGGCGGTGTCCTTCTCATCCGGCAGGTCGAAGGGGCGGGCGGCCTCGGCGAGGACGGGGGCGCCGCACTGCACGACACCGAGGTCACGCATCTGCTCACTGGGCCGCACCGTCGTCACCTGAACTCCTCGTGAGTCGCATCGCGTTCGCTCTTCGCGCGGAAGCGCCATTCGACACGGTACCGAGCGTGGAGGGCCGGTGTGGAGGTCGTCCAGAAGAACAACCTTGTCCCGTTCTCGTCCCACCGGACCGGGGCCGTCCGCAGCGGGGACGCCTCGGCGGTCATCGACGTCTCCGTCCCCCAAACGACCGGGTCGAGCACGGCGGGTAGACAAGCTGGGCCTCCAGGTGCTCGGTGGGCAACCGTACGGCCCTCTGGAACCACCGGCCCCACTTCTCGTCCCCCACCGAGTACGCGTACTCGATCCACACCGACTCTCCGGGATAGAGCGGGAAGCGGCCCTGGCCGTTCTCGAACAGCAGCCACACCTCCTTGAAGGCGTCACGGTCGTGCTTGGCCTCCCACCGCATCGCCTCACCCCGGCACGTCGCGCTCAGCGCCAGCTCGTTCCAGGTCAGCGGGTGCTGCCGGTAGTGCGCGTTGGACCGCTCCGGCTCGCCCGGATAGCGGTCGACGGAAATGCGGATCAGGTAGCGGGTCACCGGCTCCATGCCGGTGTTCCGCAAGCGCCGGCGCATCGTCAGCCGGTACAGACGCCCGTCGTGGTCGAGGCGGGCGGCATCGTGCTCGACGACGAGCGCCGACCCGGTCGCGTACGGCTGCTCGGCCGCCGCGCGCGGGGCTGACGGTGCCGTTTGCGGGTCAGGGGGTGTGAGGGTGTCGAGCCGGGCGGCGAGGTCGGGGTGGGCGGCGGACAGGTGGGGGCGGGCGGCGGACAGGGGGCGATGAGGGCGGCGGGGTCGTCGTGGGCGAGGGCCGCGTGGAGCTCGCTGAGCGGGCGGCGGGCGGCGGGTGGGAGGTCGGTGAGTGCGGTGATCTGGCCGGCGAGGCGGCGTAGGTCGGCGGCGTTGTGGCGGGCCCAGGTGGCGGTGGTGCGGTCGGCGGCCCGGGCCTGACGGGTGGCCTGGACGCGCTGTTCGCCGGTGGTCCCGGCGAGGCCGGGGCGGCCGCGCAGGTAGCGGCGCTCGGCGGCCTGTCGGCTGGCGACACCGAGGGGGTGGGCGAGGTCGGCCCAGCTGGCGCCTGCGTCGCGGGCCGTTTCGATCAGGCCGGTCTCCCACCCGGCGAGCTGCTCGCGGACCTGCCGCAGCAGCGACAAGGAGGCCAGGGCCTGCTCCGGTGCCGGCCCGGCGCCGGGGGTGTCGGGGGCCTCGTGCCGGGCGGTGCGCAGTGCGTGGTCTATGGCGTTAAGGGCCGCGGCGGCGGCGAGGAACGACGCCGGGCTGCGGACGTCGGTGCTGGGCGAGGACGGCTGGTCGGCCGGGGTCACGGGCACCTCCCTCGGGTTGTCATCATGTGGACGACATCATGTTTGTCATCCATTGGATGACATGTTACAACGGTTTCAGTAAGGCGCATTGGCAGCAACTGCCCGAACCTGCTGGAGGTGTTCTCACGATGTTGATGCGCACTGACCCCTTCCGTGAGCTGGACCGGCTGGCGCAGCAGCTGATGGGCCCGGGTACCTGGTCGAGGCCGTCGGCGATGCCGATGGACGCCTACCGCGAGGGTGACCAGTACGTGGTGGCCTTCGACCTTCCCGGTGTCACCGCAGACGCGATCGACATCGACGTCGAGCGGAACATGCTGACGGTCAAGGCCGAGCGCCGGCCGGTGGCGAAGGCCGACGACGTGCAGATGGAGCTGTCCGAGCGGCCGCTGGGCGTCTTCTCCCGTCAGATCGTGCTCGCCGACACCCTCGACACCGAGCACATCAAGGCCGACTACGACGCGGGCGTGCTCACGCTGCGCATCCCGATCGCCGAGCGTGCCAAGCCCCGCAAGATCTCCATCGGCGTCGGGACCGGCCACAAGGAGATCTCCGGCTGACACCGGCCGGACAGGTGCGGAGGACGGGCACCTGATCTCCCCCCTGACCCGCCCTCCGCACCCCGTGGGCAGTCCGAAGGACAAGAAGGGGTGGCGGCCGAGATGACTTTGCGACGCGAAGCGTTCCTCGAGCATGTGAAGGAACGCGGCGAGTACGGAACTGTGGAGGAAGCCGAGCGCGCGGCCCGTGTGGTGCTCGCCCTGCTCGGCGCGCACCTGGTCGGCGAGGTCCGTGCCCAGCTCGCAGCATGCCTGCCGGAGGGCTTCGCCCTGATCCTGCTCAATCCGTTGCAGAGCGCCGAGCCGCTGCCCCCGGAGCGGTTCGTGCGGGCGACCGCGGCCTGGATCGAGGGCGCCACCGAGCAGACCGCGACCTGGGACGTCAGCGCCGTGCTGTCCACCGTCGCCGACACGGCCGGCGACGACCTGCTGGGGCAGATCCTGCTTCAGCTCCCCGCCGGATACGACCTCCTCTTCGGCCGCCCCCAGCCCACCTGACCCCTACCTCGGTGCCGCATACCGGCACCCCTGGCTCCACGAAAGGCATGCACCGCAGTGATCACCGACGTGCGCGTACCGCTCGAGCGCCAGCAGCCGTACGGGACGGCGTATGAGCAGATGCTGGAGAAGGTCCGCTACGAAGGCGCCTACCCCACCCGCGAGAGAGCCGACGAAGCCATCCGCCTGGTCCTGTCGGGACTGGGACGCCAGCTGACCGGCGACGAACGCGTCGACCTGGCCGCCTGCCTGCCCCTGGAGGCCGCACGCGTCCTGACCGCACAGATCCCCGACACCCAGCCGCTGACCGGCTGGGCCTTCGTCAAGGACCTCGCCGCCCGCACCGGCGCCTCCCTGGCCACCACCCGCTGGGACACCGGATCCGTCTTCTCCGCCGTCGCCGCCCACGCCGGCCCCGACCTCCTCACCCGCATCCTCCACCAGCTCCCCACCGGCTACGCCCTGCTGTTCGGCCGCGCCGAACTCACCCCCGCCGCGTAAACAGGCACCCGGCGCCCGGGCCCGCAACAGGGCCCGCCCCGATCCCTCCGGCCGGGCTCGTCTGGCGAAGTCCCCGATCCGCGCGATCGGGTCACTGTCCCGGCCGCGCCAGCCAATCCTCGGCGCTCCCCGGACGATCCGGGCAGACCACTGGTGCGCGAACTCGGGGAACAATCGTCGTCGGCGAACCTGGAGATCATCAAGGCGTGCCGGAAGCAGGGCGGCCTGCTGGGCGTCTCCACCATGTTCGAGCCGGTCTCCGCAGCCGGCCCCACCGACGTCCTGCAGTACGGCACCGCCGGTCACATCTCCCTGGGCTGGGTCCCGCTGGTGTGAGTAACGACCTCGTGCGTGGTTAGCGTGGCCAGCGTGGTGGCTGGTCGTTGATCAGAGCATGGTGGGGGTTGGTGCTCGTGAGGCGATCGTCGCGGACCGGCGGATCACGGGGCTCTCGCATGAGGTGATCGCCGCTCTGGTTACGGAAGTTGGCCCGGTCTGGCAGGCCCGTCACGAGGCGAGACTGTCCGACCGGCCGCACCGGCGGGCCATCGGTGCCGGAGCCCGGTACAAGCTGGTCTTCGTCGACCGTCTGCTGGCCACCCTCGCGCACGTGCGGCACGGTGTCACCCACGACGTGCTGGCCTGCTAGTTCGGCGTCGAGGCGCTCCACCATCAACCGGGCCATCGGCGAGGTACGGCCGCTGCTCGCCGAGCGGGGCTGCACCGTCGAGGGCGGCGTCCGTCTGCGTACTCTGGCCGACGTGATCGCCCACATCAGGGCCGCCGGCCAGACAGCGATCATCGACGCCACCGAAATCCGGGTCCGCCGTCCGGCCGCCTGCTGTTCTGCGGCGAGACCAGACCCGGAGGCTGCGCGGACATCACCCAGGCCCGCCAGGCCGGCATCGTCGACCTCCTCGCCGACACCATCCACCTGCGGATTCTCGCCGATGCCGGCTACCAGGGGCTGGTCGGCCAGACCTGCGGACAAGTCGTCACCCCGCCCCGCAAACGACGCGGCAAGCACCTCGAACACGTGCAATGGCTGATGGCCCATCACGAAGCCGCCCGCTTCGCCCACTCCTCCGCCCGCATCCCCGTCGAGCACGGCATCGCCCACCTCAAGAACTGGCGCTCACTCGCCCGCCACCACGGACGCCACGAACACCTCCCCCAAACCCTCCAAGCCGTCGCCGCACTCCTCACCACACAGCAAACCGCCGACCGGACACCGACCCCAGACCTCCGACCCGGACGACCACGATGAGCAAGACGCCGCTTCACAGCTCCACGACGTCCCCACCCCAACCACGCACGAGGTCGTAAGAACCCCTAACGAAATGAGCTACGGGACGGTCGGATTACTGCGGGAGTGACGATCCTGGGTGCGGCATGGCATGGCCAAGGTCATGGGACGTCGATGAGGAAATGGCCCTGCTCTCGTCCGTCCACTTCAACGAGGCATGTGCTCACTGACAGCCTGGTTCAGGCGCGACCATGCTCCGACGCCCAGGGCTGTTCCGATGCCCAGGAACGCTCCGACCCCGGCCGGCGCCACCCACTGCGTGATAGCAGGCGCGGCGTTACTGCCGTTCTGGGTGAGGGCGAGTACAGCGGTCAGTAGGCCGTAGGGGATCAGCAGCGTTCCCGCCAAGGCCGGCGTGAACAACAGCCATCGGGGCAGTCTCCGTCCCCGGGGCCGGACGAGGGCGAATGCCAGCATCACTCCCGTCAGGGCCAGCACAGCCGTGAAGTCGATGCCGTGTCGTTCCAGCCACACCAGTGCGTCGGGGGCACCGTTCTTCTCGAACTCGTCCACCAGGTCGAACCCGTCCGCAAGCCCTGCTCTGCCGCCGAACGCCCAGTATGTCTTCAGAGCGATATAGGGCGCGGCAGTCGCAGTGCACAGGGCCACGACCTTCCCAGCTGCTGGCGTTACCACGCGCATCATTTCCACTCCTGCCTCGGAATCCTCACCCGGCCGACGGCTGTCGTCGGTTGGGTCCACGGTGCTCTCTTGCGGGCGTCCAGGCATCACGCCTGGGTAGCGACTCCACGGTGGGCCCTCCGCCGAGCGGGGGAAGCGGAATCATCTGTTGGTATGCGTCGCGTTCACGCGTCGCCAGCAGATCAGTGCGCAGCCCAGGGTGAGGGAGGCTTCGTGGATGTCGTCGCGGATCTCCCAGCGGACGGCCTCAGCCACAGCGCGAGGGGAGTGCCTCCGGCGGGCCCTCTCTCCGAGGGGGCGGGGGACCGTCGTCGGCCGTCGGCCCGGTGATGTGCTGGGTGATGGTGGGGTCGCGGTGACTCCCTCGACGACCGGGCCACAGAGGGTGCCACGAACCCCGGGGGCCTCCAAGGACGCCTACGGCGCCGCACGCGGTCGCGCAAGCGCGATCCTTTCCGGCCCCCGAGAACCATGGCAGCGCTGCGCGCGCCCGACCGACGAGGGAGCGCGGGTGAGCAGGTCGCGTGTGTGGCGGATCTGTTCTTCGGTCATGGCCGGCGGGCGGCCGAGGCGGGCGCCGCGGGCGCGGGCGGCGTCGAGGCCTTCGTTGGTGCCCTGGACGATAAGTTCGCGGATGAATTCGGCGAGGGCGGCGAAGACGTGGAAGACCAGGCGACCGCCCGGCATGGTGGTGCCGAGCGCCTCGTGGAGCGAGGTGAAGCCGGTGCCACGTTTCCTGAGCCCGGACACGACCGCGATGGGGTCCTGGATGGAGCGGCCGAGCCGGTCGAGGGAGGGGACGACGAGGGTGTCGCCCGGTGCGGAGGTAGTCGAGGGCCTTCCGTAGTTCCCCGCGTTCGGCGTTCTTGCCGGAGTTCTTGTCGGCGAAGATGCGTTCGCATCCGGCATCGGTGAGGGCACGGATCTGCCGGTCGAGTAGCTGCCCCTTCGCTTCGTGGGGTCCGGTACCGGTATGAGTCCGTGATCGGGTGATCTGAGTTCCCTCGGCCAGGGCTTCTCACCGTCACTTGCTGTCACCGGCGAGGCTGAAGGCGGGCCCCTATGACTCGGCAGGGGCGAGATGCCACACGCCGTGGGCCAGGTCGAGCATCGCCCTATAGTCGGCCCGCTCCGGCAGCTGCTGACCAAGGTGCCACCGCTGCGACTGGGCCGACAACTCGACCGTCACCGTGGTCTCGGACGCGGTCCCGACGACTCCGATCCAGTGGGGGCTCTCAGCAATCAGCTGCTCCGACAGCGCACCGTCCGGTTCCGGGACTCTCACTGATGAGGCTCCACCGTCACCGGTCAGAGCGGATCCGGCCAGCAGGGCCAGCAACCGGCCGAGGACTGACGAGGGAATGGCCGGATCCGTTGATTCCACCGCCAGGTAGCAGTCGTCGTGCCCGGAGAACCAGAAACGCGAGCCATCTAGGCGAGGGAGGACTGGCTCGTCCACAGCGGCCGTGCCGATGACCAGAGCGAGCTCATCGAGCTGCTCAGGCGTCGCGCCCGTCGGCACGTCGACCAGCGACAGCTCGTAGGGCGACCAGTTGCTGCTCAGGAACCGGGACAGGCTGTCCCGATGCATCACCAGGAACTCCTCGCCGAGGTCGATGGAGTCAGAGGCCCATGTCCCGACCGGGTGGACAGTGCAGTCGACCCCTTGCTCCGCCGCGATCAGGGACGGCCGCCACTGCTGGTATTCCTCATCCAGGAAGCTGTTCGTCGCCAGGTTCACGACGACGACCGTGTCGCTCGCCGTGCGGGTGAGCACATCGATCAGCTCTCCGGCCTGGGCGGCCGCCGCGCTGATCATCCACGAACCGTCGGCCTCGCGGACACTGAAACTCAACGGGAACGGCAGACGCTCCAGCCCGACAGAGTTGACGTTGAATGCCCCATGGCGCTCCACCTTGATCACTGCCGCATCCCCCGTATGAACTCGCCCGCACTGTGACCTGTGCAGACCATCATCCCCAAAAGCCGCCTCCGGCCCCACGGGTAGATGGCAACACCAGCCGACGGCGGCATCTGTGGTCACAAGCAGCTGTAAACGAGCCATCCCATGGACGAGGGCGTGGGCACCGGTAGCGACGCGTCCAAGGCGCCGCTCCCCCTGTTTCCGGTTATGCGCGGGTGAGCGGCACCTCGGTGATGGTCAGTCCGTCAGTGTCGAGTACGTACTCGTCCTCGCCTCGGCCGGTGTTGTGGGCGAACAGCGAGGCGGGTGGGGCAACGGTGCGGTACAACCGGCCCGTGGTCGGCCGTCGGGCACCGGTGCCTGTGGCGTACCCCTCGGCGACGATCCGGAGGATAGACCACGACCAGTCGGCCCGGCGCTCGGGCACGCTTCCCCGCCAGAGCTCAACCGGGCGCTCCGGGCGCTGGGCGGGTCGGCCGTTGGCGGTGAAGCCGGCCGATGCAAAGAGCCAGCGCCACGCCGGGCGGTCGAGGGCGGCGTCTGGATACTCGGCCATGCTCCACACACACCTGGCCTACGTGTGCGGCTAGGGTGCGGGCGTCGATGGTCTCGCCGGACCAGGCGTCGAACAGCAGGGCCGGCCCGTCAAGCCGCCCGGCCCGGAGGAGCAGCTCAGCGAAGCGCTCGACGCCGAGCAGTTCGCAGCGCTCGGCAGCCTCGGCGATGGCGGCGAACGCCTCCGCCCCGAGGTCGCGCAGCCTTCCCCGGCAGATCGGGGCCACGTCGGGCTGATCGGCTGGCGGTCCGGTCGCCTTCGTCATGAGCGGTCCGTTCGGTCTCGTCGATTCGTAGGCGGCGAGGGTTCCGCAATGGGGCTCCGGGGCCAGTATGGCGCCGGAGCTAGGGCGTGTATCGGAAGTGGATCTTGAGGTGGGATGATCTTGTTCTGTGGCACGTGGAGATCTGACGGATACGCAGTGGGCCCGCCTGGAGCCGCTGTTACCCAGGGGCAGCAAGCCGGGGCGGCCTCCGATATGGGCCAGACGGCAGCTGATCGACGGCATACGGTTCCGTACCCGCACCGGCGTCCCGTGGCGGGACGTGGCGGAGCGGTACGGGCCCTGGGCCCGGGTGTACGACCTCTTCCGCCGCTGGCAGCGGGACGGCACCTGGCAGCGGATCTTCGCCGAACTGCAGGCCGAGGCTGACGCCAAGGAGCTCATCACCTGGGATCTCAACATCGACTCCACTGTGTGCCGGGCCCACCAGCACGCCGCCGGGGCGAGGAAAAGGGGGACCTGCAGGCCGAGCCGCCCGGCGGTATCACCGTCGAGCCGGACGACCACGGCCTCGGACGCTCGCGCGGCGGCCTGACCACCAAGCTGCACCTGGCGGTCGAGCAGGGCCAGAAGCCCATGTCCATCATGATCACCGCCGGACAGCGCGGCGACTCCCCGCAGTTCGAGCCCGTCCTGAAGAAGGTCCGCGTCGCCCGTCTGGGTTCCGGACGTCCGCGCACCCGGCCCGACCGGGTCCGCGCCGACAAGGCGTACGACTCCCGCAAGAACCGTGCCTACCTGCGCCGACGCGGCATCCGCTGCACCATCCCGGACAAGGCCGACCAGGCCCGTAACCGCAAGAAGCTCGGTCCCCGCGGCGGCCAGCCACCCAAGTTCGACGCGGAGGACTACAAGGCTCGGCACGCGGTCGAGTGCGGCATCAATCGCCTCAAAAGGCACCGTGCCGTGGCCACGAGATACGACAAGCTCGCGGTCCGCTACGAGGCGACCGTCCTCATCGCGGCCATCAACGAGTGGCTGTGACCAGCGCACGTGATGCACGCCGGCAGGGGGTCCGCAAGTATGGAACTGCGGTCACTCCCCAGCCACGGCGAGGAGGATCTGCGCCAGTTCGCTTGGCTGAGAGAACATCGGCCAGTGGCCGGTGTCCATCTCGAACAGCCGCCAGTGCTCGCTGGTCAGCAGCTTGGCCACGTCGTCGCTCGGCTCGGGGTCACCGAGCGTGCACTTGATGTACGTCGCCGGGAGATCGCCGAGCGGCCGTTCCAGCGCGGCGGGTTCGGTCAGCGTGGCGCCCGGGTGCGGCGTCGAGCCGCCCACGATCCGTGCGATCTGCTCATCGGTGAGACCGTGGCCCTTGTAGTGGGCCGCGGCCGCGACCGGCCAGAATCCTCGGTTCTCGGCGATCGATGCCCTCACCATCGCCCCACCGTCCGGCCAGGCGGAGACGAACGGTTCGCCATCGGCCGGAACGCTCGCGTCGACGAAGACCACGCGGGCCAGCCGGTCACCGATCCGCCCGGCGGCCTGACCGACTGGGATGCCCGAGTAGCTGTGACCTACCAGGACGACGTCGCGCAGACCCTGGCGCTCGACCTCGTCAACGATGTCCTGGACGTGGGTCTGCTGCCCGGCCGGCACGCCTTGCTTCTCGGCGAGACCGGACAGCGTCAGAGGGTGGACACCGTGGCCAGCCGCACCCAGATACGGCACCACCTCGGCCCACGCCCACGATCCAAGCCGCGCACCTGCAACCAGCACGAAGTTCGCCATGGCCGCACCGTAGCGGAGCGACACGACAACCACTCCGGAAATACTTTCGATACAGGCCCTAAACGGTGTCCCGTAAGGCCTGGCCAGGCATGTGATGATCTTGGTGTGGGTGCTGTGGTGGTGGCGTCGGAGCCGGGGTGGGTAGGGCTGTTCGCGGGTCTGGGTGAGCGGCAGTTCCGCAGGCTGGTGGGTCTCGTGCGTCGCCGTGGCGGCGGTGTCCCGACGGGTGGCCGGCCGTGGGGGCTGCCGCTGGAGGACCGGGTGCTGCTGGTGGCCGCGTATTGGCGGACGAACCTCACGATGCGGCAGCTGGGCCCGCTGTTCGGGGTCTCGAAGTCGACCGCCGACCGGGTCATCGACCACATCGCTCCGCTCCTTGCCCTGGCCCCGGTCCGTCGCCGGCACCCGGCGGATACGGTGCTGATCGTGGACGGAACCCTGGTCCCAACCCGCGACCGGAGCGTGGCAGCGTCCTCAAAGAACTACCGCTATTCGACAAACCTGCAGGTCATCATCGATGCGAACAGTCGTCTGGTGGTCGCGGTGGGCCGCCCGTTGCCCGGCAATCGGCATGACGCCCGGGCCTACGGGGAGTCCGGCGTGGACCAGGCGGTGAAGAACGCGCCACTCCTGGGTGACGGTGGCTACCGCGGTACGGCCGCGCTCATTCCGCACTGGCCCCGCCCGAACCGGCCTCTGACTCCTGAGCAGGAAGCGGAGAACACCGTCCATCGCCGGGCCCGGGCCCGCGTCGAACACGCCTTCTCGAGGATGAAGACCTACAAGATCCTCCGCGACTGCCGCCTGCGCGGCGACGGCGTCCACCAGGCCGCACTCGGCATCGCCCGGATACACAACCTCGCTCTGGCAGGCTGAGCCAGGCGGCACACCAACCGAGCCAGCCTGCCCTCAAAGCCCCTTACGGGACACCGTTTACGATCTCGTGCACGGTTGGCCGTGGCGCGTCGGCTTCTTGATCGTTGTGTTCAGCGTGGTGGGGATCAGGGCGGCGATCGTTCGGAACCAGCGGGTCACGGGCCTGTCGTCGACGGTGCTGGCTGAACTCGTTGCCGAGCTCGGGCCGTTGTGGCACGAGCGACACCAGGCCCGGCTTGTTTCCCGGGACCGGAAGCGGGCTGTGGGTGCCGGGGCCCGGCACAAGCTGGTCTTCGTCGACCGGCTACTGGCCACACTCGTGCATCTCCGGCACGGCGCCACGCACGACGTGCTGGCCTGTTGGTTCGGCGTGGACCGCTCCACCATCACCAGGGCGATCGGCGAAGTCCGGCCACTGCTGGCCGAGCGAGGCTGCACTATCGCTCCCGGGATGCGGCTGCGAACGCTGGCCGATGTCGTGAGCCACCTGGGCGAGAGCGGTCGCACGGCCATCTTGGACGCGACCGAGATCCGGGTCCGCCGCCCCGCCCAGGGAACGGACGGCCGGGACCGCTTCATCTCGGGCAAGAGCAAGCAGAACGCCGTGAAGACCATGGTCCTCACCGATGCCGCCGGCAGGCTCTTGTTCTGCGGCGAGACCCGGCCCGGCAGCTGCCCGGACATCACCCAGGCCCGCGAATCCGGGCTCATCGACCTCCTCGATACCGGACCCTGGGTTGAGATCCTGGCCGACGCCGGCTACCAGGGACTCGGCGCCCAGACCGGCGGCCAGGTCGTCACCCCGCCACACCGCAAGTTCCGAAAGAACCCGCCGCCTTGGTACGAGGAGATGCACGCACAGGCCAAGCACGCGCACTCTTCCCGACGGATCCGCGTCGAGCACGGCATCGCCCACCTCAAAAACTGGAAGGCCCTCGCCCGCCACCACGGCCGCCGTGAACAACTGCCCGAGACCGTCCAAGCCGTCGCCGCCCTGGTATCTCACCAGCAAAACGCAACCAGGCCCCTCACACACGCGGCCTGAAGACGGGTACGTCCGCGGTCGACGACGCGCCACGGCCAACCGTGCACGAGATCGTTAGTGCCGCATCAGAGAACCTTTGCCCCGCCGCTTCGTGACGCGCCGCTTGTCCTCATTGTGTACCGAATGTGAGGACGTCTGCGGGTTGGCAGTGGAGCTCGCGGCAGATCGCGCTCAAGGTGCTGAAGCGGATCGCCTTGGCGCGGTCGTTCTTCAGGATCGACAGGTTCGCAACCGTCACTCCGACGCGGTCGGCGAGCTCGGCCAGGGTCATGCCGCGGTCGGCCAGAAGCCGGTCAAGGTGGCAGTGGATCTCGTGCGGGTCCTCCGGCGGCATCAGACCAAGCCCTCTGCATCCTCGCGCAGACGCGCCCCCTGGCGGAACGCTGCGGCCGCAGCCGCGGTCAGCAAGGCCCCGAACACCGCCACGGTGTCGAGGGAGTAGGGGGTGCGGACGGCCTGCCCCACCGGCGTGCCGTCGACCAGGAGATGCGTCGTCAGAACGTCCAGAGCCGGGGGAAGCGTGCCGATCAGAAAGACCAGCCCGGCGATGACGAGCAGGCGGCGCGCGTTGGCCGGGACGAAGAAGTCCCCCGTGCGAAAGGTGCGGGCGAGGCGGAGGAGGACATCGAAGATCACGAGCAGCAGGACCGCGCCGACCAGGCCGGGCGGCCAGGACTCTTGTCCTGGCGGCGGCCCACGGCCGTCAGCACGGCCCACGCGAGCAGCGCGGCGACCGCGGTCGCCGCGCCGCCCAGGACAAAATCGCAGGCACCAGTTGCACCGGCACGGACACCAGCCCGAACCCAATCGCACCCGACCACAACGCACACCCACTCGGCATGCCGCCAGCCTGCGCCAGAACACCACACCCCGCAGCCCGGCACAGTCCTTCCAGGGGCTCGGGCGTCGCTTCTGGATACTCGCCCGCAGAGGTCTCCCGCGTGGAGGCGCCTTGATCAGCGGCTGGCGCGGTGTTCGTAGACCGTAAAGGGCAGATCCTTCACGGCCGCCTGGGCGTGCTCGACATCCAAGCTCCGGTCGATGGCCTCCAAAGCTCCGACAACCGGAACCCGCACCCACAGGGGCAGGCCGTCGTAGGCACAGACCCCAGTATGCGAGTGTGCGGCGGGCGTCGCGTTCTTCCTCGGTCACCCCGTCAGGAGCGAGAGGGAAGACGCCGCCTGGTAGGTCGCGATGCTCCAGGACCGTGTCGGCGATTCCCTCCGCTTCGGCGAGCATGGACGAACCAAGGGGGCGCGGCAGTCTCCAGGGCACTGTCGTTGAACCACACAGCGGCGGCCGCCTCCATGCGAACCCCGGGTGTACACGCACAGAACCCGGCCGCGGGTCACGCAGGGCCGACATGAGGGAGCCTGGCGCGCGGGTGGACCAAGGTGAGCAGCATCCGGGTTATCCGCGTGCGGCGTCCCAGACCGTGCTGGTCCCGAAGTAGGAGTCGTACAGTTCCTGAACTTCGAGGAGGCTCTCCGGCGGTACCTTGCCGTAGCGGATGCGCTCGAGATGGCGGAAGTACTCGAAGCGCTCCACCCCGGGCGTGATGATGACGAGCATGTCCGCAATCTCGCCGGGCGCGGCGGCAAAGGCATGCTGTGTGCCGGGCGGTACGACGACCACGTCTCCGCGCTCCGCGGTGACTACTTGATCGCCCGACAGCAGCTGGGCGGTGCCATCGAGGACATAAAACATCTCGGCGGACTTGCCGTGGTGATGCGGACGGGCGCCATTCGCGCCCTTGCCGAGGGTGACACGCATGGTGGAGAGTGCGCCACCCGTGGCGGGGCTGTCCACGAGCAGCTGGTTGGTCACCGGGCCGCCCACGCCTGTCAATTCGGCGTCAGCAGCGCGTACGACGACGGTTTCGTCGAAGTCGGGGATGAAGAGGGACATTGTTTGCTCCTGAAATGTTGATCATGTCGAAACGTACGTCATGTGCCAGGTTGAAGGCCCCAGAGGCTTCTGCCGGACAGTGATCGCCAGCCGAGCGGTCAGGACAGCACACCCCGGTTTCCCTAGCCGACAACGCCATGAGTCCGAGGCCCGAAACGATCAAGACGGAGATCGGTGAGCTGCTGGCCCGCAAGCTGAAGATGACTCTCTCGGCCGAGAAGACCCGCATCGCCCACATCGACGACGGCTTCGTCTTCCTGGGCTTCCACATTCAGCGAAGGCCCTGGCCCGGACGGCCGCCCCGTCGTCGGGCACGATGAACATGCTCGGAATCAGGCGGCTCAGCGGAAGGCGGCGGCATTCTCCGAGGCCCATTGCTGAAACGTCCTGGCCGGGGCACCGGTGATCTGGGAAGCAGTGTCGCGCACCGTGAGCAGCTCGTCGTTGACGTCGCCTCCTGTCACGTCGAGCACTGCGTCCGCGGCTTCGTCGCCCAGGAAGACGGCCATCTGACGATGGGCTTCCTGCCGGCTGATCTCGGCGAACGGCACTTCTCGCCCCAGTACTGCCGCGATGGTCCTGACCTGCTGCCGGGCCGTGATCCGCTCCGGACCGGTCAGCGCATATGTCTGCTGTTGGTGTCCGGACTCGGTCAGTGCCACCCGAGCCACCGATGCGATGTCTGCGGGATGGATCGTGGGGAGGCCAATGTTCGCATACGGTACACGGACCGTTTCGCGCTCGCGGATCGTTCCCGCCCACCACAGGGCATTCGAGGCGAACTGCGTCGGCCGCAGGATCGTCCACGCCATGCCGCTGTCCTTGAGCAGCTGCTCGACAGCCAGGTTCTCACCGGCGGGGCCCAAGTGCGGATGGGTCTGGACGGTAATGGACGACACCAGCACTACGTGCTCCACGTCTGCCTGCCGAGCCGCCTCGATGATCTCGGCGTCCGGACCCATGCGTGACACAAGAAACAGCGATCGCACATCCTCCAACGCGGGCTTCAGCGAGGCTGTCCGAGCGAAGTCACCCGCAACGGCTTCGACCCCTTCCGGGAACGCGGCCCGCGCAATGTCACGGGTGAGCCCCCTCAGCGGCCCGGCACCGAACGCCTGGAGCTCTCGCAGGAGGGCGCTTCCTATATTTCCCGTTGCTCCGGTTACAAGGATCATGAGGACTTCTCCTGTCATCAGGCGGTGATCAACATGCCATGACGTTAGGGCCTCAACCAAACTTCAGGTCAAGAAGGCTCAGCAGGCGCCATGAGCTGGGCACGTCAGCCAAGACGGCCTCGGCCCGGAAGAAAGAGCCACCTGGCGGCGGGCCAGAAACGACCCTGGGAGACTTCTCCCCCGCTCGGGGGCGGACGTTGTCCACAGGTGATCCATTCCAGGCTCTGCGGTGAGGCCGCCTCCACCAGCGAGGCAGCCCGTACGTGAGGAGCCGTCATGCCCGACACCACCATCACGCCGCTCGCTGCGATGACCCCGGACGCGGCGATCAGCGCGTTCAACTACCTCCGGGCCGTCCAGGCCGACGACACCGTGGCCGCTGCCGAGTTCGCCGGTGCCGAGCCGCGGATGCCCATGCTGCTCGTGGACGTCGCCGAACAGATCGTCGTCCCGAGCACCGCGCTGCCCGGCCCGGACGTGGCCGTGCCGTGTGACGACGCCTTCGCCCCGGAAGCGCTCGGGCGGGTGCTCATCACCACCCTGCGCAGCTGGGCGCAGGCCGGGCCGGACCCGGCGCAGGGCATCGCCCACGCGGTCATCGACTTCGCCGCGCAGATCCTCACCGAGGACCACGAGGACATCGCCGACATCCTCCGCCAGCTGGAGGCCGACGGCGTGGGCAAGGCCCTCGATGCGCACTCCGCACCGGCCGGCGTGCACCCGATGCGCCGCACTGAGCCTCCGTCAACTTGAAGTCGCAGGTCAAAGGGCTGGTGTGACCGGTTCTCGGGGTGCTCATGCTGGTCGTGGGCGGCAGTCCGCGGAGAAGATCGTTCGTCAGGAGCCGCTCTCGTTAGGGGAGGCACCCGACAACGGGGTAAAGTAGTTCGTCCTGAGGTACCTGTGCCATTACGGTGGCGCGATGGTGCGCGTGCGGGAGATGGATGCGGCCGACATCGAGGCCGTTTCGACGATCCGAGTCCGAGGATGGCAGGCGGCGTACGCCGGCATCGTTCCCCAGCCGTATTTGGATTCCATGACGGTGGAAGGTGATGCCGGTCAACGGCGGCAGCGGTTTTCTCAACCCGGACGAAAGTCACGAGACCTTGTGGCGCTCGGTGACCGTGGCCCGGTGGGGTGGATCTGCTTCGGGCCGTGTCGAAGTGCGATGCCCGGTCCGGGACGGGTCGGTGAGGTCTACGCCCTGTACATCTCGCCGGATCTGATCGGCCGGGGCATCGGCCGGATCCTCCTGGGCGAGGCTCATGCCCAGATGAAGGGCCAGGGCTTCGAGGCGTCAGCTTTGTGGGTTCTGTGTGACAACCAACGAGCCCAGCGCTTCTACGAACGGGCCGGCTATCAGGCTGACGGTGCGGCCCAGGACGACGTCTACGACGGGATCACGCTCACAGAGCTCCGCTACCAGCGCGTGCTTTGAGTCGAGCAACGCTGGGCGCATCTTTGTCAGTTCGACCGCCGCCATCTCTCACTCCAGGTCCAGCTTGTCGGTTCGCACTCACCGTTAACCGGGCGATCTTCTAGGATCCGGTGCATGCTGGATCCCGAGCTGCTGGAACGGATCACCGCGCGGCGCGCGGAGCTGGACGAACTCGAGGAACAGCTGGCCAAGCAGCTGGCAGAGGTGCGGGCCGAGCGGGACGAACTCGCCGTCGCCGAACGAGTCCTTGAACGGGTGAGCGAGCAGCTCGCCGACGAGCGCGCCTCGGCCGCGCCGACGGCGGCCGGGCAGGTGGGCGGACAGGCGGTGATACTGATCCCGCAACGCGCACCGGGCGTGGAGGAGGTCACGCTCCCGCCGGAGTACCAGCGCATCCTGGCCGCCGTGCGGCAGGCCGCCGGACCGGTCATGGCCCGGCAGGTCGGCGAAGTGCTGGGGGTCGACATCAGCGTGCGGGGCAAGCTGGAACCGCTGCGCGGGAAGCTGATCAGGCTGGCCGACCACGGCTGGCCGCGGAAACTGCCCGACGGCCGGTTCACCACCCGCCTGTGACCAGGCACGGCGACACCCGGAACGGTGCGTCGGGGGCGTGACCGGGGTGCCCCCGGCGGCCGTTGGAACTGTGTGACGAGTACCAACGAACGCGCCGGGGACACCTGCCCGCTTGTCTACCTGCACTTCCTCGCCCTGACCGACGAGAGAGGCCAGCTGATCGGGATATCCGCGCCCGTCCCGGCCGCACTCACGACAACACCGCCGCCCGCCACGACCACGTCCTGGCCCACCTGCGCGCCGCCGGTCTCGGGGCGCTGGCGGACCTCGGCTTCCGCGGCCTGGACGACGACGCACGCGACCCCGTGATCGTCACCGGGTTCGCAGCCAGCCGTGCTCACAAGCTCACACCCGGCCAGAAGACCGCCAACCATGTCCTCGCCGTCGGACGGGCACCGGTCGAGCACGGCTTCGCCCACCTCAAGAACTGGCGGACCCTCACCAAACTCCGCACCGACCCCGCCCGCGCCACCCTGCTCCTGCGCGCCCTGCTCGTCCTGACGAACCTCGAAGTCAACCGCTGACCGACGGTCTACCCCGCAGACTTCCGCCCACGACCAGCGTGAGCACCCCGAGAACCGGTCACACCAGCCCTTTGACCTGCGACTTCAAGTTGGCGAAGGCTCAGTGCGCCGCATCGCCGGTGCGCACCTCGATGCGGGTGGCGCGGTGCACCGGGTGCGCGCGAGAGCGCCGGGCATCGTCGAATGGTGCGCACGAGATCCCCGACCTCCGCGCCGGCCGCTTCCGCGCGGGCCTTCGCATCAAGCGCGTCCCGTGCGCGCCAGGCGTCTACGAGCTCACCTGGTCCGGGGGCGTGCGTGCGACCTAGTCATACGGGACGGAGCGGATGCGGGGCGCGCAGCATATCGTCTGGCGACGCATCGGTGGGCACAACATCTTCGCCAGCCCGTGACGCGCCCACGAACGGCGTGGGGACGTCCGAGTCACTCCGTCTTCGGAAGGCTGATCGTCACGGCCCTGTCGAGGCGAAGTACCCGCGCCGCGGACAAGTCCCCGAGAAGCTATCTCACAACTCTTTGTGCAGGTCACAGGCATGATCCATGAGGTGATCCTGTTTGCCGTTCGGTTCAGCGTCAATGGACGGGCATCCGATCGGCCGGGGAGGGCTCTTCGGACGGCTGCCGTGAGGGTGACCAGGGCTGCCTTCGGGTGGCGGTGCGGCCGGGCCAGGCAGCGGGACATCAGCATTCTGTTGGGAAGACCAGGCATAGGAGTGCGCGGTGGTGGTGCTGGGGTGAGAGTGGGTACAGGGGGCGCCGCACGAAGGGAAGGGACTGGCGGCATACAGATCAAGGACTCTGTCGTCCTCGTGACAGGCGCCAACCGCGGTATCGGCCGGGCTCTGCTGGCCGAGTGCCTGGCCAGGGACGCGGCCCGTGCTTACGCGGCAGCCCGGCGGTCGGAGGCGCTGGAGCCGGTGACCGCGGCGGACCCGGAGCGCGTGGTCCCGCTGGTGCTCGATGTCACCAGCCCACAGGCGATCAGTGCGGCCGTACAGGCCGCGCCGGATGTGACGGTCCTGGTCAACAACGCGGGGGTCGTCAACCTCGGCCACCTGATCGACATGGAGCTCGATGCCGTCGAGAACGTCATACGCACCAACGTCCTGGGCCCCCTGCGGATGGTCCGCGCTTTCGCCCCGGTGACCGAGCACAACGGCGGTGGCGCCATCGTCAATGTCATCAGCATAGGAGCTTTCGGCGGCACCCCGGGCGTGGGCGGCTATCCGGCTTCCAAGGCTGCACTCAACCTCATGACCCAGGCCTTCCGCGAGGACCTCGTGCCGCGTGGTATCACCGTGCACGGCGTGTTCCCGGGACCGGTGGAGACCGACATGCTCGCCCAGGCCCTCAGCTCGGCCCCGGACCTCGGCACCTACCCGCCGACGACACCGCAAGAGGTGGCTCGCGCCATTCTGGACGGACTGGAACGCGGAGATCCGGAGATCTTCCCCGACCCCATCTCCCGCGAAATCGGAGAGATATGGGCACGCGATCCCAAAGACGTCGAACGCCGGCTCACCCAGATGCGCTGACCCAGCAAAGCAACTGGGCCACCGCCCCAACCTGCGAAACGAGGATGTGACACAGCTTCTCAGCGACCCGAACGGTCCCGTCCGCGCGCAGACCGGCGGGCCGCACGCCGCACATCCCGCTCCGCCTGGCGCGCTTCCTCGACCGCCCGGTCAGCCAGGCACCCCGGGCACACCAGATCCAGCACCCGGCGCCGCAAAGCCCGGCGCAGCCGGGGCCCGGGCGGCAGGAGCCCGCCGCGGGCATAACGGCACACCGCACGCCCACTCGTCCCGAGGACCGCCGCGAGCACCGGGACGTTGTTGTCGTACCGGACCAGGAGGAACGCCATCTGCGCCTGGCGGCCGACAGGGAACCACGCGGCCGCCTCGGCCCGCCGCTCAGGAGTGAGATGCGCGTGGTGACGCTCGCAGTGCGGCGCCTTGTTCTTCCGGACTCTGTCCAGCGGGTTGTTGTTCATGGCCCCGGAGCCTGCCCGGGCCGGCCTGTGGATAGCGGCCATCACCCCAACCAGCACCGCCGGCGGCTACTGGGCACAGCCGCATCCCGGCGTGGGCCGCTTCCGACCCCGGCCACTGAGCTGCTCAGCCGGTCACACGTGGGGGCCCGTGACGGGTGATTCTTCCTCGCATACGCGGGCGCGGTTCTAGGGTCCGTCTTCAAATTGATCTTGCCCAGAGCAGGAGTGATGCGAGTGTGACTGCTGCTTCGTAGGAGGTGGCGGTCTTCTCGTAGCGGGTGGCGATGCCGCGGAAGCCTTTGAGTTGGTTGAAGCAGCGTTCGACGGTGTTGCGGCGGCGGTAGATCTCGCTGTTGAAGCTTGTCGGCCGGCCGCCTCGTCGGCCTCGGTTTCGGCGGTGCCGCTTCTGGTCGTTCTTCTCCGGGATCGTGTGTCCGATGCCGCGTTTACGCAGGTAGGCGCGGAAGCCGCGTGAACTGTAGGCCTTGTCTGCGATCACGTGATCTGGGCGGCAGCGGGGCCGGCCTGGTCCGGTACGGGGCACTCGGATGCGTTCGAGCAGGGGGCGTGCGCAGATGCCGTCGTGTCGTTGGCCCGGAGTGAGCAGGATGGCCAGGGGGCGGCCGCGGCCGTCGCAGGCGAGGTGGATTTTGCTGGTCAGGCCTCCCCGGGATCGGCCGAGGGCGTGATCGTCCGGTTCGTCCGTCCGGTGCCTCCCCCTTTTCGGCCGGTGGCGGCGGCGTGCTGGTGGGCGCGGACGATGGTGGAGTCGATCTGGACCAGCCAGTCGATGTCACCAGCGGCGTCGGCACGGGCCTGGATCCGTTGCAGGGCCCGGGTGAACACGCCGTCGATGGCATAGCGGCGGAAGCGAGTGTAGACCGTCTTCCACGGGCCGTAGCGTTCTGGCAGGTCACGCCAGGAGACCCCGGTCCGGATCTTGTAGACCATCCCGTTGATGACCCTGCGGTCCTCGGTCCGAGGCCGGCCTCTGCTGGCACTCGGTATCAGCGGAGCCAGTAACTCCCACTCGGAGTCGGTCAGTTCATGACGTCGAATCACGACACCATGATCCACCATCGAACGACCATTTGAAGACGGACCCTAGTTCGCGAGTTCGGTTACATTCCCTTCATGACAAGCCGATCGCTGGGTGACCGCAGTCACGACACTGCTGTGGTCGTTGCCCACGAGATCTACGGTGTCAACGACCACATCATCGGCGTTGCCAGGATGCTTCGCCCCTACCGGTGCGATGTCTTCACGCCCAGTTTTCTGCCGTCGGGCTTCGTGTATCCCCGGGAGGACGAGCGCCAGGCGTACCGGGAATTCATGCGGACCCCTGGCGTGATGAGTATGAGCCAAGCGCTCGTACAGTTCACCGGGGGCCTGCGTGAGCGATATCGCAGAGTGCTCTGCATCGGCTTCAGCGTCGGAGCCACCAGCGCATGGCTCGCTTCCGGGGCAGGCGCAGTGGACAAGACTGTGTGCTTCTACGGATCTCGGATCCGTGACCACCTGGATGTCCAGCCGGCCGCGCCGTGCCTCGTGGTCTTCGCCGCGCAGGAGCCCAGCTTCTCGGCACCGGCAGTTGCCGAGAAGCTGGCAGGCCGAAGAGATGTGGTGACAGAGATCTATCCGTGTCGCCATGGCTTCTGCGATCCCGGGAGTCCCCATTACTCCGCCGAGCACGCCCATCAGGCGTGGGAATCGGCTACCCGGTTCCTGGGGCTGTCCCGGTGACAATGAGAGTTCTCTAGCCGATGAAGCCCGGCCGGTACAACGTCGATCGGTCCGCAGCGACTCAAAGACCGGTTATGGGTCAGCCCTTACGAGCTCGTGCATGATTGTCGTGTCACAGGGCTACCGTCCGGGGGTGATCTCTGAACTCATCGAGGAGATCGGACTGCTGTGGCACGAGCGTCACCATGACCGGCTCGCATCCCGTGCCCGCCAGCGGGCCGTCGGAGCCGGTGCCAGGACAAGCTGGTCTTCGTCGACCGACTGACGCCATCGAGTTACCTGGGCACCAGCGGGCGGACAGGTACTCGCGGCGGCCGTGGTGACAGTTGAGAGACCTCCAGTTCTTCAGGTGAGCGATGCCGTGCTCGACGCGGATGCGCCGTGAGGAGTGCGCGTGCTTGTCCCTGGCGTGCATCTCCTCGTACCAGGCGGGCGGGTTCTTGCGGAACTTTCGGTGCGGTGGGGTGACGGCCTGGCCGCCGGTCTGGGACCCGAGGCCCTGGTAGCCGGCATCGGCCAGGATCTGCCGCGCTCGCCCGCTACGACGCCGAGCGCCGACCGCGGGAACCCAGGCCGTCGCGCGAGTCGCCCGGCAGGTTGGGCGGATGGGCCAGCAGCCGTTGCCCTGCGGAACACGGCGATGCGGCTGACACCCTCCCGCGCCACGACGCGCATGTTCCTTCGGCACCACGCCTGGGTCCCACCACAGCCGACTGATCCGATTCGCGCCCCGCCCACTCGCCACCAGACGCCTTCCCGGACGAAGCCGAGCTGCAGGTCTTGTCGGCGGTCTCGGCGGGGGCAAGGCGTCCGGGTGTGTACTGATCTTGCTCCGTAAGACCTGTGGGAGCGGGTGGCGCCGACTGCGCTGCGCTCATGTTGCGAGGCCCTCCCGCCGAGCTGATCCTGAAGAAGGGCATGCCACCCTTCGAGTGAACCGAGCGCAGAGAGGCTGCGGAGCCTGCGGTCATCGTGGCCCGAGCAAGGAGCGGGGTTCCAGATGAGGCTTGTCGTCGATCTCAACCGGTGTCAGGGATTCGCGCAGTGCGCCTTCCTCGCCCCGGACGTCTTCGTACTGCACGGCGGGGAGGCGCTGCTCTTTACCTCCCGCTTCGACGAGGGACTGCGTGACCAAGTGGAGCAGGCTGCGGCTGCTTGCCCGGTCCAGGCCGTTCTCGTCGACTTCTCCGACGAACCGGCCAAGGGGGCAGAGGGCCATGTCGGCTGACGCCGATGTCCAGGCTCTCCGCCGAAAGGGCCGGATCGTCGTCGTCGGTGCGTCGCTGGCCGGCCTGCGCGCTGCGGAGACGCTTCGTGACCTGGGCTTTACGGGGTCGCTCACGCTGGTCGGGGACGAGCCGTACGAGCCGTACGACCGGCCCCCGCTGTCCAAGCAGGTGCTGCTGGGGATGGAGCCCGCCGAGGACACCGCGCTGCCGCGCAAACGCGACATCGACGCCGAATGGCGTCTCGGTGTGGCCGCCGCGAGCCTGGACCGGGCCGCCAAGCACGTACGCCTGGCGAACGGCGACGCCCTTCCCTACGACCGCCTGCTGATCACGACCGGGACCAAGGCCCGGCCCTGGTTCCATCCGGAAGAGGCGGCACTGGACGGGGTTTTCGTGCTGCGTACCCGCGACGACTCCGCTCGGCTGTCCCGGAAACTCGCTGCCGGCCCGCGCCGGGTGCTGGTGATCGGCGCCGGTTTCACGGGCTCCGAGATCGCCTCCGTCTGCCGGGAGCGAGACGTGGAGGTGACCGTCGCCGAACGCGCCCCAGCGCCGTTGGTGGGCGCCCTCGGCGAGGTGGTCGCCACGGTGGCGGCGCGGCTGCAGCGCGATCATGGAGTGGATCTGCGCTGCGGTGTCAGCGTCACCGCGCTGGAGGGCGACCAGGCCGGGCGGCTCCGGCGTGCCCACCTGTCCGACGGATCGGCGATCGACGTCGACGTGGCGGTGGTATCCCTCGGCGCCATCCGGAACACCGAGTGGCTCTCCGGTTCCGGGCTGGCGGCCGGCCCCAGGGGCATCGCCTGCGACGCCGGGTGCCGGGTGTTCGACGTCAACGGCATCGTCACCGATGACATCTACGCCGCCGGTGACGTCGCCCGCAGCCCCCATCCGCTGTTCGGCTACCAGTTCCTGTCACTGGAGCACTGGGGCAACGCGGTGGAACAGGCCCAGATCGCGGCACACAACATGGTCAGCGCGGGCCCGGACCGTCGCCCGCACCTGTGGGTGCCGATGTTCTGGTCCGTCCAGTTCGGCGTCAACATCAAGTCGGTTGGTGTGCCCACGATGGGCGACCAGTTGGTCATAGCCCAGGGCGCGCTCGCCGAGGAGCGGTTCGTCGCGGTGTACGGGTATCGCGGCCGGGTCATCGCCGCGGCCTCCTTCGACTCGGGAAAGTGGCTCGGGTTCTATCAACAGCAGATAGAGACCGGAGCGTCGTTCCCGCCGGACTACGCAATGGTGGACCGCCGCACCGACGCGCCGCAGCCCGTTGATCCAGCCTTCCCGGACCCCCGCCTTCCCACCCACGAGCCGACTGTCACCCTGACAGGCCACTCACCGACCGAGCGGTGCGTCCAGTTCATCGCACCACGTGCCTGACCCTCGCCCCGGACCGCCACCACAGGGAGACACCATGGCCCTCGGCACCATGTCCGCGCAGATCACCGACTTCTCGAATCGCGCCGATCCGTACCCGCTCTACGCCGCACTGCGCAAGTCGCCGGTCACGCGTCAGGACGACGGTTCCTACCTGGTCAGCACGTACTACGAGGTGCGGAGCCTGGCCAACGACCCGCGGCTCAGCAACGACCTGCGCAACCGCGCCCCTGGCGCCGGCGGCCCCGCCGTGGCCGAGGAGGACACGAATCTGCCGCCCAGCTTCCTCTTCCACGACCCGCCGGAACACGACCGGCTGCGCAACACGACGATGCGGCCGTTCGGCCCCCCGCACAGCCCCAGGTTCCTCCACGACATGCGGGATGACATCGCCAGAATCATCACCGACCTGCTGGACGCGCTCGATGGCAAGGACGAGGTCGACGTCGTCGAAGACTTCGCCTACCCCCTTCCCGTCACGGCCATCTGCAGGATTCTCGGCGTGCCACGCGAGGACGAACCCCGCTTCCATGGCTGGGCGGACATCGTGGCGTCCGTCCTCGACCCCAGCCAAGGGAAAGAGAAGGTACAGGATGCACGCCGCGAGCTCGGCGCCTACCTGTCCGACCTGATCGAGGCCAAGCGGCGCCACCCCGGTAGCGGGATCCTCGGCCCCCTCGCCCAGGAAACCGGCCCCAACGGCAGCATGTCGACGGCGGAGCTGGCGTCCACCTCGATGCTGCTCCTGATCGCAGGCCACGAGACCACCGTCAACCTGATCAGCAACGCGACGCTCACGCTGCTGCGCCACCCCGACATCCTCAAGCGGTTCCAGACCGAACCGGGCCTGGTCGTCCCGCTCGTCGAGGAGGTGCTGCGTTATGAACCGCCGGTCCAGTTCATCCCCTTCACCGTCGCCCTGTCCGACATCGACATCGCCGGCACCACCATCCCCAAGGGTGCGCAGGTCTGGCTTCTGCTGGCCTCGGCCAACCGCGACCCGAAGCGCTTCGAGGATCCCGACCGGTTCGACCCCGACCGTGAGGACAACCAGCACCTCGGGTTCTACACCGGCATCCACTACTGCTTCGGCGCCCCGCTGGCCCGGATGGAGGCGCAGCTGGCCTTGCCCCATCTCTTCCGGCGAATCAAGAATCCACGGCTGATGGCGGACCCGCCGCCCTACCGCGCCAACCCTGTCTTGCGTGGCCCCCGCCATCTTCCCGTGGCGATCGATGGCCTTGCCGCCTGAACCGGCAAGGGCGCGAGGGTCCCGCCGCTGTGCAGAGCCATGGGGCCGACGTCATGTGCCGACCGGTGACGGCGTCCATGTCTTCGGTGCCGGTGCCGATCTCGCACTGCACGGCAGGTCCGCCTATCAAGCGCGCGGGGTCACCGGCATGCCCAGGAGCGCACCGGCCAGCATGCGCCATGCACTGCTTTGCCTCAATCTGAACGCATGACCTATCGATATACAGCGAAAGGTGACGCATGAAATTCGCCGTCATCGGCGGTACCGGTCTGATCGGGTCGCAGGTCGTGAAGAAGCTGAAGGCCGCCGGGCACGAGGCCGTGCCGCACTCGCTGTCTACAGGTATCGACGTGATCACCGGTCGGGGAGTGGAGGAGGCGGTGGCCGGAGCCGACGGCGTCGTCAACCTGACGAATTCCCCGACCTTCGACGATGCTTCTCCCGCCTTCTTCCAGACCTCGATGGACAACCTCCTGGCCGCCGGCCACAAGGGCGGGGTGGGGCACTTCGTCATCCTCTCGATCGTCGGCGCGGACCAGGTGCCCAACCTCGCCTATTACCGCGCCAAGGTCTTGCAGGAAGACATCCTCAAGGCCGGTCCGATCCCCTACTCGATCGTCCGCGCCACCCAGTTCATGGAGTTCATCGCCGCCGTCATGTCCTGGTCCACCGAGGGCGACACCGTCCGCCTGCCCACCACCCCACTCCAGCCGATCGCCGCCCAGGACCTCTCCGACACCGTCGCCGAAGTCGCCGCCGGTACCCCTCTGAACGCGACCCTCAACATCGGCGGGCCCGACGTCCATCCCCTCGACGAACTCGGCCGGATCACCCTGAACACCCGACCCGACGGCCGCACGGTCGTCACCGACGACACCGCCGGCATGTTCGCCGCCGTTGACGGCGATGTGCTCACCACCAAAGGCGACGCACGCATCGCCCCCACCCACTACACCGACTGGCTCACCTGACCCGGCCGGCCCACCACAGGAGACCTCGCCATGCCGAACAATGAACAGGCGGCAGGTAGAGCCGGGAGCCGGCCGCGCTCGGAAGCATGGAAGACGGCGCTCACCGTACTGCAGTCGGTGAAACCACCGTTCGTTCCGGAGGGGGCGGAGGCGATGACGGTTCTGGTCGAGTTCCCTCCCGGCGATCCCGGTACCCCTCCGCACCGGCACTCGGGACCTGCCTTCGGCTACATGCTGGAGGGGGGAGATGTTCTTCGAGCTGGAAGGTGAGCCGGAACGCGTGATCAAGGCCGGGGAGACGTTCTGGGAGCCGGGCGGCGATGTCATTCACTACCAGGACGGAAACAACCGGACGGACTCCCGGAGCCGCTTCCTCGTGACCATGATGTGCCCGCCGGGCCAGCCCATGCTCACCCTGGTCGACGGCGAAGAGCTGGCCCGGCGCCGGCACCTACGAGCTCCCCGTCCGGGCACTTGGCCCGCCGCTGACAGCCGAAATTGACCGCGATAAGTTGCGGTTGCGGGGCGTCGCCCCAGTGCCCCGGAGTGAGCATGCGGCTTTCTGTTCCCGTGGGTGAAACGGCACCACGTGCGCGTCCTTCACCGTGCGTGGCGCCCGTCTGCGGCCAAAGACCGCAGCACCCGGCGCGGGACGGATCAGGTGGTTCCCTGGAATGCATCTGCGGAGCATGGGCGACTACCATGGGTATATACACCCATCAGGGGCTGAACAAGGGCGGAGGCTCTGCCCACCGCTCCGCAGCCCGAGCGCAGCGCGGCGCTCTTCAGCGCCCTGCGCTCGTCACGATGCGCTCCAGGGAGCATTCCCATGACTGGTCGAACCGCCTCAATTGTCCTCGAGCGCGAGGCACAGGAGCTCGCTGACGCAACCTCGCAACATCCGTTCCTGTACGAGCTGGATCCGACCGCAGCGCGCAAGGTGCTCGACGACCTCCAGGCCGCGCCGGTCGACAAGCTATCGGTCGACGAGGAGTGGGTTTCGGTTCCGGCAGCGGTGGGCGATGTACGGGTACGCATCGTCAAGCCGCAGGGCGCCACCGGAACGCTGCCCGTCGTGTTGTACATGCACGGCGGTGGCTGGGTGCTGGGCAATGCCGGTACCCACGACCGCCTGGTGCGCGAGTTGGCGGTCGGCGCCCGTGCGGCAGTGGCCTTCGTGGAGTACACGCCGTCGCCGGAGGCGCACTATCCGGTGGCCATCGAGCAGGGCTATGCCACCGCTCAGTGGATCGCCCGCGAGGGGGCCTTGAAGGGGCTGGATGCACAGCGCATGGCAGTGGCCGGGGAATCGGTCGGCGGGAACATGACCGCCGCACTCGCCCTCATGGCCAAGCAGCGCGGTGACGTCAAGTTCGTACAGCAGTCGATGTACTACCCGGTCACGGATGCGGCGATGAACACCGGTTCCTACGACCAATTCGCCACCGGCTACTACCTGAGCCGCAAGCTGATGGAATGGTTCTGGGACGCTTACACGACCGACCCCAACCAACGCGCGGAGATCACCGCATCTCCCAACCGTGCCACCATCGAGCAACTCTCCGGTCTGCCGCCCGCCCTGCTGATCGTCGACGAAGCCGACGTGCTGCGCGATGAGGGCGAGGCGTACGCCGCGAAGCTCCGGGCAGCCGGCGTTCCGGTGACCACGGTGCGCTACGACGGCACGGTCCACGACTTCATGATGCTCAACTCGCTGAGTCACTCCGAAGCCGCCCGCGGAGCCATCGACCAGGCAACGGCGTTCCTGCGCAACGCCCTTGGAACCGCGCAGAACTGATCGTTGCCAGAATGCGGTGCGTAGCAGCCTCAAGCAGATGCCCGTGCCCGGTTCGGGCTGAGCTACGCCACCCACATGTGCGCCAGCCGTTCTGCGGCTGTGCCACCTGCCGTCCGCGCGTATGTACGGCTGCACCGCGCGCTGCGCCTGGAGGTCAAGCAGGACTGCCTCCAGAGCCTCCCTACCGGGCGGAGCACTGCGAGCGATGGCACACCCTGCTCACGACATGCTGGAGCAGATTCTCGGCCTCACCAACAGCGCTTTCACCGCGCACTCACCGCTGGCCGCAGTCTGAGCCGACCTCGTCGAGCACCTGGCCGGACACTAAAGCGTGTTGCCAGCAGGCACGCGGGTGTACAGCGGCTGCGGCTTGTCAGGCGGCCTTGTCAAAACCGACTCGCCTCCGCCTGCGCGGAGAGCACTCCTTCACGACCTGCAGCGCTATATTGACTTTGCCATTTCTTGACACAAGAGTGGACAGGCACACATCCCATTGAGGACCCGCCATCCTGATTTCTGCTGGTCGGCGGGGCTGACGTGTCGTCTCGGTGGGGTGCTCGTGCTGGTCAGGGTGGAGATCGGCAGCACGTGATCGTCCGTCAGAGGCGTGTTCTGCGCTTCCCGGGAGCGGTCTCAGCTTGCTGCGTAGCTTCTGCGCGGGAGGGATCTGCATCGTGGACGTGCTGACGTGGACGGTCGAGCGGCGGGTGCGGCTGGCGGAACGCGCCGAGCTGCTGCGCAAGGAACTGGCGGAGATTGAAGCGGAGGTGGCCCGGATGGAGGCCGCCGAGGTGGCGTTCGGGCAGTGGGACGAGGCGGCCGACGGTGGACGACGGCCGTCGGGCATCGTGTCGCCGGAGCCGGAACGGGTGGTGGCCGGGCCGGGCGCGGGCGGAATGCGGCCGGTGCCGGACAAGGCCGAGAGCATGGGAGTGGAGGTCCCGCCCCCGGAGTACCGGCGGATCATGGAACGCGGTACCGCCTTCTTCGAAGAGCGCATGAAGGCAATCGATCCGCAGGTTCGCAGTGGCTCCATCGACAGCAATGGCTTCTCCCCGTCGTCAACGGGTTTCCCTTCGACACCCAGCCCGTCGCTGGTGCGGTCCTTGCCGGGATCGACATCAACACAGCGCTTTCGTTGCGGAACCACGCGTTGAGGGCCAGGCCATCCTGCTGCCGGGATTCATCGTGATCGACTCACCGCTGAACAGCCTGGGCACCCACGGGCAACAACCTGCAGGCCGGCGAGCTGAGCGGTTTTGCCAGGAGCGGCGGTACTGGGGCAACAGATGGATGCAGTCAACGTCAGTCACCGCGTCACGGGCCGCCTCGATCGCCTACCCGATCAGCCAGAACCAGACCGGCTGGGTCCGGTGGGTCCAGCCGGCCAAGAAGATCGACGGCCACTGGACCATCACGAACGGCCTCGACACCTCCTGGTCCGGTGCCGGCACCGCGACGGTGCCCGCCCAGGACCGTACCGACGGCGAGAACAGGTCAGCAGGGCCCAGGTGTATACCACTGACAGCACCGACCCCAGCTGTAAGGCGCTCGCCCCGAGCACCCCCTGACCGTACCGCCCGGAGACCCGCGCCGCGCGGGCCTCCTCAACCGACCTCCAGGCGGTGCCGCACCGCATCACCCGTACGGCACCCGCCTGCTCCCGCAATGCTTCCCAGAAGAAAGGATCCACGCCTGCCATGGCTTCCATACCCACAACACCCCTGGGGCGTCTGTTCGCCAGGCCGGTCACCGCGGCCGCGGTGGGACTGGCACTGGTCGCGATCGGCGCATGCCCCGCCGTCGCCAGGCCGGTCTCCCTGGCCGCCGAGCCACTGGCGAAATCCTCCCCAGCGACTGGGAGTGCCCTTGCCGCCTCATGGGCGGGCCCTTTGAGCACGCGTGGCCGCTATGTGGTCGACGCCAACGGCAACCGGTTCCGTCTCCGCTCCGGGAGCTGGCACGGTGCGTCCGGCACGTGGAACGGTTCCGGGGACATCAACGACCCCGCCAACCACCACGCCGGCGAAAAGGCGGACCAGATGCCGCTCGGCCTGGACCGCGCCCCCATCTCCAGCATCCTGAACGGCTTCCACGACCTGGGCCTCAACAGCATCCGGCTGCCGTTCTCCAATGCGATGATCAAGGACTCCCGGCCCGTCACCGACGCTTCAGTGGCGGCCAACCCCCACCTCCGCGGCAAGACACCCCTCCAGGTCTACGACGCAGTCGTCCAAGAACTCACCAGCCACGGGTTCGCTGTCGTCCTCAACAACCACACCAGCTCCTCCAGGTGGTGCTGCGGCCACGACGAAAACGCCATGTGGAACAGCAACCAGTCCACGGCAACCTGGGAAGCCGACTGGATCGCCATGGCCAAACGCTACAAGGACAACCCCCGCGTGGTCGGTGCCGACCTCTACAACGAAGTCCGCCCCCACAAAATCGACTTCCCCAACTGGGGCGGCAACGGCGGCGGCCAGGACTGGTTCTCCGCCGCGCAGCGGACCGCCGACCGCATACTCACCGAGGCCAACCCCGACCTCCTCGTCATCATCGAGGGAATCAACTGGACCGGCATCCCCGGCCTCGGCGGCTACCGTCCGCACCTGCAGCCGGCACGCACCGTCTCTCACACCCTCGCCGTCTCCGACAAACTCGTCTACTCCGCCCACTTCTACGGTTACACCGGCTCGCGGCACACCGGCGCTTCCAGTGGTCTGGGAGCCACCTCCGACCCCCGCTACCAGGACCTCTCCCCCGACGAGCTCAAGGCCACGCTCAACCGGGAAGCATTCTTCGTCTCCCAGGAAACCGGCCAGCACTTCACTCACCCGCTGTGGATCAGCGAATTCGGAGTCGGCGGACGCAACGAAACCAACCAGAAGAGCAAGGACTGGTTCCGTAACTTCGTCCAGTACCTCATCGACACCGACGCCGACTACGCCTACTGGCCCATCACCGGCTGGACCGAGAGCAACAACGGATGGGCGCTCCTCGAATGGGACAAGAACGGCGCCCGCCGCAGCGTCCTCGACAGCAACGGCACCCACGACTGGCGCGCCGAGCACTGGAAGCGCCTGGCCGCCTCCCCCGGCCACACCGGCCCCGTGGCCAGAACCGACACCTACTCCATGCTCGACATCGACCACACTGACCACATCGCTTCACTGCGCATGCGCTCGGCAGGCGACTGGGACAACGGTTACCGCAAGGCCGCCTGCCCGGACGGGCAGCGCCTCATCGGCCTCAGCCGGGCCGGCACGGGCGGCTACGGCCGCGGACTGTGCACCAACGCCGGCGGCAGCAACCTCTGGCAGCCGGGCGCCCCGCACACAGTCATCACCAGCGAACCCAGCCCGCTCCCCGGCGACGACTGGGCACCCGGACAAACCAAAATCCAGTGTCCCAACAACCACATGATGATCGGCTACAGCACCGACAGGTCCTGGGCACACGCAGCTCTGTGCGCAAAGACCGACTCAGCCCGGGGCACGACGAGCCGCACTCTATGGTTCGACGCCGGAGACAACCGCCCCACCGGCAACCCCGGCGGCGAATTCGCCAACGGCAACCACAAAGCCCAGTGCCGCGCAAACGAATACCTGGCCGGCCTCGCCTACACCGGACTGGTCAAGAGGCCCAATGCCGTTCTCTGCCGCAGCCTCGGCTAGAGCTTTAACCACGAGGGTTACGGAGGAGGGGTGAAGACCAGCTCGGTCCTGGTGATGAACCCCTCGATGAAGCCTGTCCGGTACTGCACACGTTGAGGCGGGACCTGACCGGTGCGGTGAGCTGGTCGGTGCCCGTGTTGGGCGAGGTTGGCCAGGTAGCGTTTCAGATGGGGCCAGACAGCCTCGACCGGCTGATCTCCGGCGCGTAGGGCGGCAGGTGGTAGTCGGTCAGCCTCGGCCGGGCCGCGATCAGCCGGCCCATCCGGGTGCTGCGGCGGGTGTTGAGGTCTATACCCCTAGGGCTCGTCAGGCCGCTGGCTATGAGCCGGGGGGCAAGGTTTGCGCTGCATCGGAAGATCTCCCGGGCGACTCTCACAGCCCCAGACCAGCACGATCAGCCCGCCCCGCCGAGCTGCCGGTGAGCAACGGTCGGCCGGAGGGCGGGGCCACCAGCCCCGCCACTCGTACGGACTCAAGGCCGAGATCTGCCGAGGGCGGCGGCGCGAAATGCCTGGACGACCTCTCGGTGCTCGCGGCCGGGGCCCGCCGGCCGGTCCGTGGCTTGGACCTTGCGGCGGGCGCGGCTGGTGATCATCTTGGTGGCGTCGGCGGATTTGCCCAGGATCTGGCCGATTTCGCGGAACGGGACCGCGAACACGTCGTGCAGGACGAACGCCAGGCGCTCGCTCGGCGTGAGCGAGTCGGGCACGACGAGCAGGGCGAGGCCGACCGAATCGGCCAGCGCCACCTGCTCGTCGGGCGCGGGGCCGTCGGCGGGCCTCACCACGAGGCCCGCATACTCTTGCCCGTAGGCGGTTTCGGGGTGGGCCCGGCGGGATCTCAGGAGGTCCAGGCTGATGCGGCCGACCACGGTGGTCAGCCAGCCCGACAGGTTGCCGATGGTCGCCGCGTCCTGGCGGACGAGGCGCATCCAGGCTTCCTGGACCACGTCCTCGGCATCGGCGTGCGAGCCCAGCACGCGGTACGCGACGGCGCGCAGCCGGTCGCGCTGGGCTTCGAACGCCTCGGTCACGAGGCCGGGCGGGTGGGCGTCCACACACAAGCAGGCCAATCTGCCCACCGGCAAGACCTTCGACTCCTGGCAGGAGGAGGAGTCCTCCCACCCGCTGCCGACCCAGCACGCGCTGATGACGCTGGAGTGGGTCGGCCGGGCGGAGAACCTCGCGATCGCCGGCCCGTCGGGCACCGGCAAGAGCCACTTCGCCGTGGCCCTGGCCCACAAGGCCATCGACCAGGGCATGCAAGTCGCCTGGTTCAGCCTCGAATCGCTCACGGCCCACGTCGGCCGCGCGACCGTCGACAACTCCGTCGCCAAGGCGATCGCGAAGATCACCCGGGCCCACCTGATCATCCTGGACGACATCGGCATGCTGCCGTCCGGCCAGGCCGCCGCCGAAGCGTTCTACCGGGTGATCGACGCCGCCTATGAACGCCGGTCCGTGATCGTCACCTCGAACCTGCACCCGTCCGGCTTCGACACGATCATGCCCAAGACGCTCGCGACGGCGGCCGTCGACCGGCTGCTGCATCACGCGCACATCGTCCTGACCGAAGGCACCAGTCTCCGGCTCACCCAGGCAACCACGGGCAAGGGCGTCAAGCCACTGCACTGACCCTGTCGAGGGACGAAAAGTCACACCGCGCAGGGAGATCACGTGTCCGCCAGCAAGGAAGTCACAAGGCTCTGATCAACTTTCCGGGAAGGCGCCACGGACAGTCACCCTCGTGAGGTGTTGAGGAGGATGCGGAGCCGGAGAAGATCGAGTTTCGCCCGGCCGAACATCTGGCGTTTGAGCATTTTGATTCGGTTTACGTGTCCTTCGACAGGGCCGCTGTTCCATTCGAGGGTGAGGCCGGCGGTGACCGCGTCGAGGTCCTTGCGGAGGTTTCTCGCGAAGCCGCGCAAGGGCGCCAGCTCGGTGGCCTCGGTGGCGGCGATCCACTCTTGAAGGCGGTGGCCTTCGCGGTTGGTCATCATGGCGGCGAAATCGCGGATGCGATCGCTGGCGGTGGCCAACTCGGGGCAGTGGGCGAGGAGATGCTTGAGCCGGAGGGCTTCCTCGGAGGGCGGGGCGGCACGATGAGCTCTTCGGCTGTGGCCGCGCGAGCGTAACGACGAACGGTCTTGGGGTCCATGCCCAGGATCTGGGAGATCCGCGTGGTGCCGACTCCTTTGCCGTGGAGTTCGTGGACCGCCGCGTGCCGCTGGTGGGTATTGGTGACGTACTTGCCCTCCCGCGGCCGCTCGGTTTCGAGCGGGGGCGCGGTGTCCGTGGTGCCGGCTGTGGACAGGCAGGAACGGTGGGCGATGACGCACCGCTCGACGGCGTCGGTGAGGTTCTGCCACACGTGGAACCGGTCGGCGACCTGGATGGCGTCGGGAGCGGAGGTGCGGACGGCTTCGGCGTAGGAGCTGGCGCGGTCGCGGCAGACGATCTCGGTGCCGGGATGCTGGTCGAGCCAGGCGGCGAGGGTGCGGGCCGTACGGTCGGGCAGGACGTCAATGGGACGTCCGGTCTCGATGTCGATCAGGATCGTCGCGTAGACGTGTCCGCGCTTGAGAGCGAAGTCGTCAACTCCCAGTACTCGCGGGCTCCGTTCGGGGGCCGTGCCCGGCAGGGCCCGGACGAGGTTGAGCAAGGTGTTGGGGCTGACCGTGCACTTCAGGGCCCTGGCCAGGCGGGCGCCGGCCCGCCCGGCGAGAGCGAGTCCGATCGTCTCCAGGGTCTCGCGCAGCAGGACGCTGCGGCGGCCGTAGCGAAAGGTCAGCCCCGGGACCTGTTCAGCGAAGGTTCTCCTCAGGCATGAGGCCGCGTCACACCGGAATCTGCGGACTGTGAGGTGAAGGACGACCGACTGTCCGCCGACGGCCTGGTCGGCTATCCGCCGCCGGTATCGGTCGTGGACGCGGACGGACCGGACACCGCAACCTGGGCAGATGCCGCCGTCACTGCGGACCTGAGCCTCGATCCGTACGATGCCACCGGCGTCGGTGACGTCCTCGACGGCGACTCCGCCGAGACGGGGGAACAGCTTCCGGAGTACCTGGAAACCCAACACACTGGTCAAAGATCAACATGGCTCCCGGTCACGCCTGTTCGGCGGTTCATGAAGGATCGGACGCCGTCGTGCCTCGTCGTCGGGAATGTCAGCGGTGGCTGCGATCCTGGCGACGTGATCCCTTGGAACCTGCTCGACCTCGACAAGGCCCTGCGAACCAGCTGGGCCGCCGACACCTGCTCGCCCGACAACCAGGCCGACTGGCAGCCAGGCAACCCGGCCTGGGGGCATTGCGACATCACGTCCTTGATCGTCAACGACGTCTTCGGCGGCGACCTCATGGTCGGCGAAGTGCACCTGGACGGGGTCCAGCACGGCTTCCACTGGTGGAACCGGCTGCCCAGCGGAGCGGAACTGGACCTCACACGTGAGCAGTTCCAGCACGGACAGACGGTCACGGCTGCCCGTGTCGTCAAGCGCCCGCGTGGCCCGCTGCCCCGCCGCTGGGAGGAATACCTCCTTCTACGCGAGCGCGTGACCAAACTCCTCGGTTCGATTCCGGAGCCCGCCTGACGCGTGGCGACTGTCCGTGGCGCCTTCCCGGAAAGTTGATCAGAGCCAGTCACAAGTCCGCCCAAAAGGACGCGGCCACGTCCGTGGACAAGCGTCGGCCACAGCGTGAGATGCCGGCATCGGGACCGCAGGTTTGCCGGTACGCCGAAGCGGTGCCGGGGCGAGTCAGCTCAGGATGACGGGGTTCTCGGGCACGCCTTCTCAGCTCTGAACGCGTTGGTCGTAGTCCATTTGGTGCGCCCGGATCTCGTCCGCGTTGTTGACCGTCCAGTCGTACAACCGGCCGAACGGCTCCCGCAGGGATTCGCCGAGCGGGGTGAGGGAGTACTCGACCCCGACCGGCGAGGTTGGCAGCACGCGGCGCACGATCATCCCGTTGCGTTCCAGGCGGCGCAGGGTCTGGGTCAGGACCCGCTGGGTCACGCCCTCAAGGCGGCGCTTGATCTCGTTGAACCGGGTGGGCTTGTCGAGGACTGCCATCACCATCATCGACCACTTGTCAGCGATCTGGTCGAGGATCGGGCGGCTGGGGCAGTCGGACCGGTAGACGGTGTCGATGCCGGCGTCGGCGCCGGTTTCAGAAATGGCCATGTCGGTATCCTCCGCGATCCTTGCGATGCTCAAAGTGCGTTATTGACCCCGGTCGCCCACCACCACACCCTAAGTATGCATCAGGAACTTAGGTGCACACCTGGTACCGATCGGAGATCTCCATGACCCACGACGCCTACGCGACCCTGCGGGTGAGCCTCGAGGACGGCATCGCCCGCGTCACCCTCGACAACCCACCGGTCAACGTCCTGAACGTCGCCCTGATGGCCGACCTCCGGCACCTGCTGACCGCGCTGAGGGACGACGACTCGGTTCGGGTGATCGTGTTCGACAGCGCTAACCCGGAGTTCTTCATCGCCCACGTCGACATGACGCTCGTCGACACACCCGACGCCTTCGACAAACTCACGGCCGACCTTCCGGACGGCGTCAACGTCTTCCAGGCCCTGGGGGAGCTGCTCCGGCACCAGCCCCAGGTGACCATCGTCAAGCTTGCCGGGATCGCGCGCGGAGGAGGGGCGGAGTTCGTCACGGCCGCGGACATGGCGTTCGCGGCGATCGGCCGCGCCGGCATCGGCCAGATCGAGGCTCTCATGGGCATCGTCCCCGGTGGAGGGGGCACGCAGTACCTCGCCGGCCGGGTCGGCCGTAATCGCGCCCTGGAGGCGGTGCTGGGCGCCGACCTCTACGACGCCGAAACCGCGGAGCGCTACGGCTGGGTCAACCGGGCCGTTCCTGCCGGCGAGCTCGACGGCATCGTCGACCGCCTCGCCCGCAACATCGCCGCCCTGCCCGAAGGTGTGATCGCGGCGGCTAAGCGCGCCATCGTTCCCGAGGACCTGGCCGAAGGGCTCCTGCGGGAGCACGACGCCTGGGCGGACCAGTTCGTTCGCCCCGCGGCCGAGCGGTTGATCCGCGGCGGACTGGCCCACGGTGCCCAGACCCGTGACGGCGAGCGCGATCTGGAAGGTCTGCTCCGGGGGATGACCGCATAGGTGCCGGACGAGGGTCCCAGGTACTTATCCGGTGTCCTGTCGATCGCGACAGCGTGTGGCTCGCCCACCTCATCGGATGCCAACGTGGTCGACCGTCACGTCGCCTCGCAGACCGCCGATGAGGTGGTGCGTAACCACCTGAGAGGTGGTCAGCCGGCCTTCGCGGGCGCTTCGGCGCGGGCACGGGTGATGGCGAGGCGGTAGGAGTCGGTGCCGGTCTCGATGATGGCGCCGTTGAAGGCAAGGCGGTCGACGAACGGCCGCGCAGAGACGAGGGCCGGTGAAGGTCCCGGTCCAGCCTCCGAAGGACTCGTTGGGAGCTGAGGAACATCCGTGTCAGATCGTGCGCTAAGGATCTGTCGGCCATGGTAGGCAGCTGAACGGGGCGGGGTGGACAAGACCGCCGAACGGCTCGGCGAAACCCGGCCGCTGGCGTCGGTCGCGGACGACGAGACCGGCGAAGCCCTCGAACTGCTCTGGGGCAGCGCGGCGGTCAACACCTGCAACTCCCGCCGGGCGTGAATTGCTGTCCTGGCTCGGCTGGTGCCAGGACAGCGGCTACGAGGGGCCGACGGTCCCGGCCTGGGCAAAACGACTGACAGTACCGGACTCCGAAACCCCGGCCCGCTCGAAGATGGCGATCGACCGGCTGATCGCGCGACGCGAGGTGCACCGGCGGGAGAAGACGCTGGGGCGGATGCTCTACGAAACCGCCGGGCGGGCGGAGGAGGTCCTCGGCGTGAACGTCGAGGAGCTGGACTTCGCCGGGCGCCGCTGCCCGGTCAAGGCGAAGGGCGCCCGGAGCACGGCCCGCCGCCGGGGCCGGGCGCGCAAGGACGACATGCTGAAGACCGTGCACTGGGACGCCGGCACCGCCCGGCTGCTGCCCCGACTCCTCAAGGGCCGCACTCGCGGGCCAGTGTTCGTCACCCACCGCCGTCCGCGGCCGGGCAAAGTCGTCAGCCCTCGCGACGTGTGCCCGGACACCGCGCTGGCCCGGCTGTCGTACAGGCAGGCCCGCGCCCTGCTCGATGAGTACACCGCCCTGCGCGGACCGGGCACGGGTTGCCGGGGGGGGCCGGCAAGCCGACGGTGTCGCCGCAGCGATGGATGCGCCGATCCACGCGTGCGGCACCGGAGGCGCCCATGCGGCGCCCGTTGATCGAACAGTGCCACCAGGCACCCATGACTGCACGCATCCACCTCGGTACGTTCGATGGTGGCTGCCGCGAGTGAGAGTGCGCCGGGCCGCTGTCCGGCCTCGGCGAACCGGGGGAAGCCGCGGGCAGCTTCCTCATGCGGGGCCGGCTCCCGCTCCGTGGTGCCGACCCTGACGGGGTCAGCGGGCGAGGGATACGGCGAAGGGCTGGAAGCCGTGTCGGCGCAGGATGTGGGGCACCACCAGGATCATGGCCTCGGTGGCGCGGGCTGTGGTGATGTCGCCCAGGTCCTCGATCCATGCGGGCTGCCAGCCCAGGTCCCCGAGCAGGCCGGTGACCGTCTTCTTCGCGTGTTCGTCGTCACCCGACACGTAGACGGTCGGCGGGGTGGCCAGGGTTTCGGGAGCGGTCATGACCATGAACAACATGGTGTTGAGGGTCTTGACCACACGGGTGTCCGGAAGGAGGGCCTGAAGTTGCTCGGCGAGGCTGCTGCCGGGGTAACACAGGGCGCCGGGCAGGCCGTCGCCGGCGTCGAGGGTCGCGTTGGAGACGTCGACCAGTATCTTTCCGGCGAGTTCGGCGCGCAGATCGGTGAGCCGGTCCAGGGTGCTGTCGCCGGGCGTCGCGTTGATCACGATGTCCGCGGTGCGGGCGGTGGTGCGCTGGTCGGCGAAGGAGACGCCGGGGCCGATGCCTTCGGCAGGCGCTGCGGTCTCTTCCGGGTTCCGGACACCGAGGGTGACGTGGTGTCCGGCTGCGGAGAGCTTGCCGGCGAGGTTGGCGCCGACGCGGCCGGCGCCCAGGATGCCGATGCGGGTCATGAGGTGATGCTCCTTGCGGTGCGAGGCGGGCAGAGCGGAGATGTCCGGTCAGGCGATCGGCGACAGGACCCTGAGGGCGGCGGTGTGGATGCCGGGGGCGGCGGCCAGGAAGTCGCGGCTGCCCGTGTTCCAGGGCTTGCCCACCAGGTCGGTGACGGTGCCTCCGGCCTCGGAGACCAGCAGCGCACCGGCGACCAGACCGGAGCGGACGTCGGAGAACTGCCAGAAGGCGTCCGTGCGTCCGGCCGCGACGTGGATGAGCTGCATCGTGGCGGGAACGGACACGCGCACGACCAAGCCGTTGATGAGCATGGCGGTGACCGAGTCACCGATCCGCCGGAAGGTGCGCTCGTCCTCGCCGGGCCTGGCCTGGCCGGTGCCGACGAGCGCGGCGCCCAGATCAGTCTTGGCGGACACCTTCAGAGGCCGCTCGTTGAGGCGGGCACCGCCGCCGGCGACAGCGGTGTAGGTATCGCCGGTCAGTGGCAGGTGGACGACGGTGAGCACCGGCTGGTTGTCGCGGACCAGGGTGGCGGTCACGGCCCAGTCCTCCATGCCGTGAACGTGGTTGATGTTGCCCTCGGCGGGGTCGACGACCCACCACTCCCCCGACGGGAGCGCACCGCCGGCCAGCTCGTCCTCGGCCCACCGCGATCCCCGCCGGGCCCGCAGCAGCGGCTCCCGCAGCACGTCCAGCACCGCGTCGTCGTTGGCGTGGATCTCAGCGACGACCTCCTCCAGACCGACGCCCCGGGCGTGCGGGGTGTGACGGTCGCGCAGGGTGAGGCCTGCGCTCTTCACCGCGGCGGTCACCTCGGACAGCAGCGTCGTGCCGGCGGCGAAAGACATAACTGTGCTCATGATGGGCTCCCTGGATTCGATGTATGCGGGCGGCTTGTCTCGCACCCGCACTTCGAAGGTAGGCCCCCCAGTCATTAACAACAAGTGCATGCTACTCAGTTGTAGAGTTACTGCCATGCAACTGGATCTGAACCTGCTCATAGCCCTGGACGCACTACTGGAAGAGGGCAGCGTCGCCGGCGCCGCAGCACGCCTCCACGTCACCGCACCGGCGATGAGCCGCTCTCTGGGCCGCATCCGCAAGGCCACCGGTGACCAGATCCTGGTCCGCACCGGCCGCAGCATGGTTCCCACCCCCCGCGCACTGGCCATGCGCGCCCAGGTCCACGCCCTCGTACAGCAGGCCCACCACCTTCTCTCCGCACAGCAAGAACTCGACCTGGCAGCCCTGGACCGGGTATTCACCGTGCGCTGGCACGACGCCCTGACCGCCGCCTGCGGCACCGCCCTGATCACCGCCGTCCACCGCCAGGCCCCCGGCGTCCGGCTGCGCCTGACCGCCGAACCCGGAACGGACGACGCCGAGCTGCGCCGGGGCGAGGTCGACCTCGAATCGAGCTCCAGCCCTCCGACACTCCCCGACATCCGCCACCGCCTCGTCGGCCGCGACCGGCTGGTCATCGCCGTCCGACCAGGCCACCCCCTCACCGAAGGCCCGCTGAGCATCGAGCGCTACGCAGCCGCCGAACACCTCACCGTTTCGCGACGCGGAAGCCTGCACGACCCGATCGACGACGCCCTGACCACCCACGGCCTCGAACGACGCGTCATCGCCGCCGGACCCACCACCGCCTTCGCACTGCAACTCGCCCTCGACACCGACCTGGTCGCCACCCTCCCCCACGCGGCCACCCGCGCAGCCCGGGAACAACTCGGCCTCGCCACACTGCCCCCACCACTCCCACTGCCCGAAGTCCCCCTCTACCTGCTATGGCACCAGCGCTACGACGACGACCACGCCCACACCTGGCTACGAGACCTCGCCACCAAAACCATCCAAACACTGTTCACACCACCGACCACCTCCCAACAAGCCCACACCCGGACCAGGCAGTAACGCGCACCCCCGGGAACAAACCCAGAAAGACTGACTCCCGTCCTCGTGAACATCACCTATTCATGCGAAGGCCAGGACCACCCGGTCAAACTTCGCCGGTAGCCGCCGCGCCCATGCACCCTGGACCACCAGGAAGTCGACCGGCTTGGCCTTCCCCGGCGCGGCGGACTGCTGGCGCTTCGCCCACGCACCATTGGCGTTCTCCCGCCGCAGCACGTGCAGGTGCGAGCTGGATACCCGGCAGCCAAGCGCAGTGGAGTCCGGCATGAAGTGCATGTCCTCGCGCCGCAGGCCCGCCGCGGTGCCGCGGCGCAGTCCGGCGCGGGCGAGCAGCAGAACAATGAAGCGGTCGCGGGCGTTGTGGCAGGCCATGAACAGGGCCACCGCTTCGGCGTCCGTGTCCCGGTCCCGGCGCTTGCACGGCACCTGCACTCGGTGGCGGGCCTTGAGCCGGTAGCTCATCCCCTCGCCGCGGGCTTCCTCGGGAGGACTGGCCACGGCAGGAGTACAGACCCACGCCCCAGGCCGAGGTGATCGGCAGGAGCACGCCGCCGACGGAATCGCTCTCGACCCAGACCTCGACGCGGCGGGACTGCGAGGCCCACCAGCTACCACCGCAACAGCCCCACCGGCGGCGCCGTCCCGGTCGGCAACGTGGTCGGCCCGGTCCGCGCCGTGGTCTGGCCGCTGTTCTGAGCCACCGGCCGGCGTCAGGCCGGCGGGACCAGGCGGTTGTCGTGGGCAAAGACCACGGCCTGGATCCGGTCGCGGAGTTCGAGCTTGAGCAGGATCCGCCCCAGATGGGACTTCACGGTCGCCTCCGCCAGGTACAGGGCGGCCGCGATCTCGGCGTTGGACAGGCCGCGGCCGACCTCGACGAGCACCTCGCGCTCACGGGCGCTCAGCCGGTCCAGCCGCTCGTCGCGGACGGCGACGCCGCCATCGGGCAGGTGCGGGCGGACGTCCTCCAGCAGGCGCCGGGTGATCCGCGGGGAGAGCACCGCGTCGCCCGCCGCGACGTTGCGGATCGCGGTGAGCAGCTCCTCGGGCCGGGTGTTCTTCAGCAGGAAGCCCGAGGCTCCGGCGGCGAGACCGGCGAGGGCGTACGCGTCCAGGTCGAAAGTGGTCAGGATCAGCACTCTGCTCTGCGGGGAGACCTCGACGACCTGTCGGGTCGCCTCGATCCCGTCCGTCCCGGGCATCCGGACGTCCATGAGGACGACATCGGGCCGCAGCTCCCGGGCGAGGCGGACGGCCTGGCCGCCGTCCGCGGCCTCGCCGACCGGTGTCATGTCGGGCTGGGCCTCCAGGACCGTGCCGAAGGCCATCCGGAGCAGCGCCTCGTCGTCGGCGATCAGGATGCGGATCGTCATGCGGAGGCTGCCCCGCCGCTGTTGAGGAGGAGTCGGGTACGGACGCCCCAGCCGCCGCCCGGAAGCGGTCCGGCCCGCAGCGTCCCCCCGTAGGCGGCCGCGCGCTCGCGCATGCCGGGGATGCCGTGGCCGGACGGTTCGGTGGCGGGAAGCGCCGGCCGGGGGCCGCTGTCGGCGACGTCCACACCCACGCTCCCGGCCGAGCACTCGACCAGGACCGTCGCGCGGGTGCCGGCAGGTGTGTGCTTGAGGGTGTTGGTCAAGGCTTCCTGCACCAGACGGTAGACGGTGAGTTGTGCGGTGGCCGGTACGTGGGCGTGGCCGCCGCGGACCTCCAGGCGGGTCGGCAGCCCGGCGGCGGCCATCTGGTCGGCGAGGGCCTCCAGCTGGGCGATGCCGGGCGGCGGGTGGCGCTCCGCGTCCGGCTCGTCGGCCCGCAGGACGCCCAGCGACCGCCGCATGTCGGTCAGCGCCTGCCGGCCCGTCTCGGAGACCTGCAGCATCGCGGCGGTGGCCCGGTCCGGGGACCTGTGCTGCGCGTAGACGGCGGCATCGGTGAGCGCGATCATGACGGACAGGTTGTGGGTGACGATGTCGTGCATCTCGCGGGTGATCCGGGCCCGCTCCTCGGCGACGGCCAGCCGTGCCTGCTGCTCCTGGTGCAGCGCCAGCCGCTCGGCCCGCTCCTGCACGGCGGCGAGGTAGGCCCGGCTGGTCCGCACGTTCACCCCGAGGACGGCGGCGGCGACGACCGTCGCGGAGAGCGCGACGAAGGGCGTCAGGAACGCGCCGTCCGGTGCCCAGCGCAGGCAGGCCAGCACGGCTCCGCCCTCCACGACGGCACCGGCGAGGAGCGTGCCGCGCCGGCCTGTGTGCGCGGCCGCCGTGTAGAGGGCCACCAGCAGGGCGACGTCCGCGGGCAGTTGGACGTCCATCAGCCACTGGACGAAGGCCGCGGCCGCCACGGCGCCGAACACCGCGAGCGGGGCCCGGCGCCGCCACAGCAGGGGGAGCGCCAGGGCGGCGGTGAGCGCCGCGGCCACCGGCAGCTCCCGCGCCGGGTAGGCGGTCACGACGTTCAGGAGGAGAAGGACCGGCAGCGCCGCGTCCCACACCAGGGGCGGTACCCGGTCCCGGTGGCGCACCGTCACACCTCCCCGTCGATCGGTCGTCGTGGCGGCCCGACCGGGACCGTCAGCGCGTACAGCCGGAGCCTAGGCCGCGGGGGCGACGGCGCGCATGAGCCCATGGTCCGACCGCACCCTGCCGGGGTACGACCGTAGGAGGAGGCCCACCACCTCCCGCGGTCGCAGAGCGGCCGCCGGACGGGCGTGACCGGTTGCCACTCCGGTCGCACCGCGGCCCGCCCGGGTTGCGACCGGAGTGGCAACCGGCGGCGACCGGGGACCGATGCGGCGGCGCGGACCCGGCGTCGAGCATGGCCGGGTGACCGAAACCATCACGGGGCTGTCGATGTCCCTTCCGGAAGTCCTCGTCTTGCTGGGGGCCCTCGCGCTGGTGGCGGCGCGCTGGCTCCCCCCGGCCGCCCGCCGGCCCGTCACGATCGGGGCGGGGGCGGTGCTCGTGGCGTCCGCGACCGTGCTGGGCGTGGTGGGGATCCGCTGGCAGCTGCTGCCGGTCCTGGCCGGCGCCGCCCCAGCGTCGGCGTTCGCCCTCCAGCCCCTGCTGCGACGCCGTACCGGCCGACCGACGTGGCGGGCCCGCTGGTGGCTGGCCCTGCCGGGATCGCTGGCCTGCGCCGGCCTGATCGCCACCGGCCCGGTGGCCGCCTGGGCCTTCCCCGTGCCCGTCTTCCCCGAGCCGTCGGGCGAGTTCGCGGTCGGCACCCGGGTGGTGCAGTGGACCGACCCGCTCCGCCCCGAGAGCTTCACCGCCGATCCGGACGACCGGCGCACGGTCGTGGCCCAGCTCTGGTATCCCGCGCAGAAGAGCCCCGCCGGCACCCAGCGGGCCCAGTACCTCGGACGCACGGAGCAGGAGGCGCGCACCGTCGCCGACGCCCTCGCCGGCGGGGTCGGCCTGCCCGGCTTCCTGGTCGACGGCGTCCCGCGGGCCCGCAGCCGTGCGGTCGTCGACGCCCCGGTGGCCGGTGGGAGAGAACGGTTCCCGGTCGTCCTGTTCTCCCCTGGGTCGGGCGGGGTGCGGACCCAGAACACCGCCTGGGCGGAGGAGCTGGCCAGCCACGGCTACCTGGTCGCCGCCCTCGACCACCCGTACGACTCCGCCGTCGTCGTCCTCGCCGACGGCCACACGATCCGCGCCACGACCGCCTCCAGCGGGGACCGGGACCGGGACGAGGAGCTGGCGGCGGGCTGGACCGCCGTCCGGGCCGCCGACCTCGGCTTCGTCCTCACCCAGCTGGAACGGCTGGACCGGGGCGAGACCGCCGACCCGCTGACCGGACGCCTGGACACCGGCCGCGCCGCGGTGGCCGGCCACTCCCTGGGCGGTGCCGCCGCCCTGCAGGCGGCCCGGCAGGACCGCCGGTTCGACGCCGTCATCGACCTGGACGGCTACCCCCACGGCCCCACCGCGCCCGCCCTCGAGCAGCCGGCGCTCGCGCTCACCCAGGAGATCACCGCCGGCACCGACCCACGCTACCTGCCCCGCCTCACCGCCGCCCTCGAGCACAGCACCGCGACGAGCTACCGGCTTGCCGTCCCCGGCGCCGGGCACCTCACCTTCATGGACGGCCCGCTCTACCTTCCGCCGGTGCCCTCGATCGTCGGCACCCTGGGCCGCACCGAGAGCCCGCGCGTCGTCGCCGGAGCCACCCTCGCCTTCCTGGACACCGTCCTGCGAGGCCGCCCCGGCGACCCGGCCGACACCCTCCGGGCCTACGGGAAGGTCTACACGGTCTCACCATCAGGGGCTCGGGGAACTGCGACGCCGACCCCGTGATTGGCCAAGAGTGCGCGGGCAGGGATTCCGCTAGCCGGGGGACGCCACGTCGGCCGGCGACCGCGCGGCGCTGCGGCGCCTCGAAGGACAGCGCCCCAGCCTCCCACACCACCAGCTCCCCATCCGCGACGAGGCCCTGAGGCAGCTGGTGGGCCGCAGCCACCAGGTCGGGGAAGCGGGACTGGATGAGCGCGCCGCGCCGTGATTGCAGCACGGCGTCCCCGGGCCGGGGTGAAGACGAAACACCGGTATCCGTCGAACTTCGGCTCGAACGCGAGACCGCCAGACAGCGCGCCCGGCCCGGGAAGCTTGCCACGTGGAGGGGCGAGCACCGGCTCGACCGGAGGCATCAGCACCACCAGGTCGTCCCGGCCGTTCCCGGCGAGCGGAAGCCGACTCGTCCCACACCCAGAAGAACGACGTCCGCCTACGGCCGGTGCTCGGCCGTACGGGCACCGCTCCCCCGGTCAGGCGACGGAGGCCCGCCGCCCAGCCCGGAGCGCGTGTGGGCCGGGCTGGCTACCGCCCGCACAACTCCATCGGACATACTGCCCGCCGTGGAGCAACGCATAGGTCACAACAGCCCGCCCGTGCACGCCGCCGGAACCGATCCGGCATTCGTCCCGGGCCTGACACCGCCACGTCCCGCCGAGCCGGAGGAGCATCCGCCGGTGCCGAGGGATGCTGCACCGGACGTCCGCGCCGAACCGGAACCGCAGGCGGAAGCGGAGGAGGCTGCCGCCGAGGTGGAACCGCAGCCGGTGACCGACGGCCCGGTCTTCGAGGTGTCCGACCAGCGCGGATCGATCACCGTCGACAGCACCGGCGTCATCTTCCGGCTCGATGACGAGACGGCCGAGTTCGGCTGGCCGGAAATCGGCGCGGTGGAGATGAGCACTCCCCCGTTCGGCCGCCGGCTCACCGTCACCGTGCACACCACCGGCCGCCGCAGCTACCACGCCGATATCACGGCAACCAACCGGAACCTGCCCAAGCAGTGGGCAGCGGAGCTGGACACAGTGCTGGACTCCTACTTCGAAGACACCCAGACCACGACCTGAGTACGGGCGCCGCTTCAGCGGGCCGGGCGACGGAGCCCCGCCGCCCGGCCCGGCTCTCTCTTCCTCACGGCTATCGCGTGGGGAAGAGGTGTCATCGCCTGCGGACGGCTTGCCCACAGGGCCTGACCTGCGTGAACGGGCATCCGGTTTGGGAAGCTCCCACCTCCGGTCAAACCTTCGATTCCCCGCTTGAGGTAACCGTCCTGCCAACGGTTCAGCCACCCGTCGGTGCAACCTCCCCCTGCTCGCGAGGACCTGGTCGCGGGCGGCGTCCACGGCCTGGTGCTCGGTGTCGGTGACGATGCCGAGCCGCCGTACGTGCGCGTACTCGTCTTCGTCCTTCCACTGCCAGGTGGTCAGGTCGGGGTCGACGACCAGGTCCACGGTGAGGTCGAAGGTGTCGAACCCGTCGCCGGTCCGGGCGGTGGGGCGCTCCAAGTTCACGTACCAGTTCCGCAGCCCGTCACTCGCGTAGAAGGCGTTGACGCTGAACCAAGCCGCCGGCGGCTTCCACAGCAGCAGCTCGGTCTCCTGCCACACCGCATCCGCAAGCTCCCACGTGCCGGTCGCCATCGCGTCGAACGCCTCCGTGCGCACCGACCGGTCGCCGTCGGCGTGTGCCTTGACGTGCAGGGCCGGCCAGCGGGTCTCAGCTCCCGGCGGGCAGGCGGCCACCAGGGCCTCGCTGGTGTCGGCATCGCCCGACTGCACAACCTCGCTCTCACGGGATAGCTTCTGCCGCGTACGAGTCCTGAGAGGTCCCCGGGTGACGGCTCCCCCTCGCAGTCTCAGAGGAGATTCAGGCGAGGCAGAACTCGTTGCCCTCGATGTCCTGCATCGTGATGCACGACTCGTTGACGCCATCGGCGCGCTGCGTCAGCACGTGTTTCGCGCCGAGCGCCATCAGCCGTGCGCATTCGGCCTCGAGTGTGGCCAGGCGCTCGTCACCCACGAGGCCGGTGCCGACCCGCACATCGAGATGCACGCGGTTCTTGACGACCTTGCCTTCGGGAACTCGCTGGAAGAGCACGCGCGGGCCCACACCCGAGGGATCAGTGCACGCGAAGTAGATCTCATCCTCAGGCGGCAGCGAGTGGTGGTACTCCTCCCACGTGGTATAGCCCTCCGGGACTGTCGGTACGACGTACCCCAGCACCTCGCACCAGAAGGCGGCGAGGCGCGCAGGTTCCGCGCAGTCGAAGGTCACTTGGAACTGCTTGATCGTTGACATCGGCGCACGATAACAGGGGCCCTGCTCATCTCCCCAGGCGGGTGGATCCACACGTTGCCAGGAGGACGGCCCCTGCCATCCGCTGCTGTGTCGTGCGGTCACAGGGGTGAACCGAGGTCGGCGCCTCTCCCAAAGGGTGGGACCAGGATCCGACCTCAGCCGACCACTCTCGTGCCAAAGATCAGTTACGGGACAGCCCTTTAGGCATGAACCGCGAGGCAGTAGAACCAGCGCGCGGTGAAGGCAGCCCACTGCAGGACGTTTACCCCTCTCGCCCGACCGACATTCGCACACCGGGGCCCCGTCCATGTCCGCCAGTCGCCCCCGGTTGTGCCGCTGAGAGGCCGGTTCGACGACGTGGCGCGGTGCGCGCCGTCGTTTCCCGGCCTTTGCGCCCCGTGTGCCGTGGCCGTGGGAGTGGGGTTCACAAGAGACTTCGGCTGTAGGCGAATCCTTTTCGGATCTCCCTGCCTCTTGTCTGTGTACCGGCCGAACGGACCGGCAGAACCGAAAAGGAACCACCCATGATGGTCACCAGCCTCGTAGTGATCGGAGCCCTTCTCGTGGGCGCGTGCAGCCGGCACCTGATGCGGCGTTACAAGAGCCGAAGCTGACCAGCACCCTGCCTGTAGGGCGCCTTCCGTAGGAGTCTCAGATGAACCAACGCTTCACTTGGCCGGACGAGCGGCTGATCAAGGCCGCTCAGGACGGCGACGTCACTTCGCTCACCACCGTTGTCATGGAATCGCAGCCTCATGTGCGCAGGTTCGCCATATCGCTGTGTTCCTCACCGCAGGACGCGGAGGACGCGGCGCAGGAGGCACTGATCATCCTCTATCGGAAGATCGGCACTTTGCGGGCCACTGGCGCGCTTGCCTCATGGATGTTCCGGATCGTGCGCAACGAATGCCTCCGGCAGGTACGGCTGCTCGTCTCGCAGAGCGACGAGGCGACAGCCGAACCGGCGGCTGCGGAACCGTCCGCCGAGGACGCGGTGCTGCACAGGCTGGAGGCGGAGCGCATCGCGGCTGCGGTCAGCGCCCTCCCCCGTGACCAGCGGCAGGTCCTGATCATGCGGGACGTACAGGGCCTGCCCGGCAAGACCGTCGCCCATGCGCTCGGTCTGAGCAGCGCCGCGATGAAGTCGCGGCTGCACAGAGCACGCGCAGCACTGCGTCACTCTCTGGCAGTGACAGACCAACCACTCGGTCAAGCCGCCGATCAGGCGCGCGATCAAGCCACCGGCCAACCAGTCGGAGGAGTCTCACGACCATGAACACCATGAACGTCGCCAACACAGTGAAACCCATGCAGGGCGCGAAGGCCCAGGCCGCCGCACAGTCCGCCGCGCCCGAGATGAACTTCGCCAGCAAGTCCGTCCCGCGCCATCTGGCGCGCGGCGCCATCGGCTTCGGCCTGATCACCGGCTCAATCGCCCTGGTACCCGTCGCCGGCCCGGCCACCCTGCTGGCGGCCCCGTTGGCCCTGATCGCCTTCCGCGGCTGCCCTACCTGCTGGATGGTCGGCCTGGCGCAGACCATCTCTCTCGGCCGTCTGGAGCGCCAGTGTGCGGACGGCATTTGCACCCTCACCAAGGCACACCCGGCGGCGAAGGCCACGAACGAGCCGACAGCCCATATCAACGTCCCGGCTGCTTCCCGGTAACCACGACCGCTGATCCTTCGGAATGACTCGTCCAGGAATCAGCAAACCCCCGTGAGCACAGCCTGGGGTCGACAGGATGAGCGTATGGGTCATGGGGAAATGAGTCCGGGCTGGATGCGGCCGATCTTAGTCAGGTATCCGGAGGATCCCGTGGAGGCGGTCGTGGAGGCCGACGCACTCGCCGCCGCGCTGGATGTGAACACGGTACTGGTGCGGGGGCCGCTGTTCGGGGTAGCCGCACAGGACGTCGGCGAAGCACCCCGGTGGCGCGTTGTGGTCGCGGTGCAGGAGGGCTGTCCGCAGCAGGCACGGAACAGCCTCAACTCGCTGTTGTGGTTCCGGGCGAAGGACGAGGCGCAGAACCCGGCGGAGCGGCGTGCCCTGCTGGCAGCGGTAGCCCGGCTGGAGAGCGAACGCGTTGATGAGCTCACCGTGCTCGGGACCCGCAACCGGGTGGTGCGTGCCGAGGAGTACGCCGGGCTGGGGCGGGACGGCATCGAGCAGCCCCGGCCGACCGACCCCGAGCCCGCCGTCCCCAACTGGGACCGTGGGAAGCGGGAGGCGCGGATCGATCATGGTCTGCTCCTGGAGCCCGAAGCGCCCATCACGCCCGTCCAGGCCGCGGAACGGCTGGCGCTGCGCGACTGGACTACGCCGGGGCCCGGTTCCCCAAGGACGTGCGCAGGGACTCCCAACAGGCGCTTACGACCCATCCGGACGTGATGCCGCTGCAGGGCTTCGTCCTCACCGGCGCCGACGCCCAGGCTGCGGCCGACGCGAGCCAGTGGGACTCGCTCGGCCGTGGTTCGTTGCTCCTGGAGACCACCCTTCCCGGAGTCTTCGCCGCCGGCGACGTCAGGAGCGGCTCGGTCAAACGGGTGGCCTCGGCGGCCGGTGAAGGTGCCATGGCGATCCGCCTCGTACACGAGCACCGGGAAAAGACGGGCAACCTCGTCCGCACCGCCGGACCCGAGGGGCCTCGGCCGGTGGCGGGCCGGCCCGTGTCCCGGCGCTGACCCTTCCGGGATGAACCGGGCGACGATCTCCCCGTACCGCCGGCACCTGCCGGCGGGGGTCGGCGTGTCACGCGGCGTCGACGTTGCCTCGGGGCATCCTGTGGGCTCTTGCGATCGCGGGGGCAGCCGATGAGAAGGGCCCAGTCATGCGGGTGCCGCCCCAGGGCGTTACGGCCGTGGCTCTCCTGGCGGATCCGGATGCCCTGAACAGGCAAGATCAGCAGACCTGACGACGCACTATGAGTTAGGCCGGTGCCGACCGGCATCGGCCTCGACCCACCCAGGAGGGCACACCATGTTCGACCCCGCCCGGAAGTACCCGTTCCCCGATGCCCTGGGACTGGACGAAGCGCCTGCACCACATGCACTGCTCGCCCCGGTGAGCGGGCTGCTGGGGACCTGGGCCGGCCGAGGCCGCGGCGGGTATCCGACGATCGGCGAGGAGTTCACGTACGCGCAGGAGGTCACCTTCAGCCATGACGGGCGGCCCTTCCTCCACTACGAGGCGCGCGCCTGGCTGATCGACGCAAACGGCACCCCGCTGCGGCCATCGGCCCGGGAGAGCGGATGGTGGCGCATCCAACCCGACGGGCGTGTCGAGGCCCTGATCACCCAGCCCACCGGCATCGCGGAGATCTCGGTCGGCAACGCGGCCGAAGGCGTGATCGAACTCGCCACCGACCAGGTGGCCCTCACCCCCACCGCCAAGAAGGTCATTGCCACCCGCCGTCGCTACACCCTGATCGACGAGGACACCCTCGACTTCATCCACGACCTCGCGGCGGTCGACCAACCGCTCCAACACCACCTCACCGCCCAACTCCGCCGCAGGCGCACCGAGTAGCCCCAAAACCGCCCGGGGACAGGCGACGCCGCTGCGCTGCCGGCGCGCCCGCGACTCCGACGGCACCTACGGCGTCCCCCGCGAACAGGGCCCGCATCGAACAGCGAACACCGCAATGGCAACGAGGTTACGCGGTGCGCGCCGGCTGCGAGGCCACCGTCTCCGAGACGGTACACGCCCACGGCCTCCGTCAATGCCGCTACCACGGAGCAGCAAAGACCCACGTTCAGCACGTCCTCACCGCCGCCGGCCTTCCCTCCGCCTGACCAGCAGAGATCACCAACAGCATCCCGGAAGTGAGCCAGAGCCAACGATTTACCGTCCCGGCTCTCGTGGTGGCGGCGATCGATGCGAAGATGCGGGAGGTCGAACTGCCCGAGGAGCCACCGGCCGTGACGGCCTTCGTCCCTTCGGACGTGGACTACGCGAGCGAGGTCCGCTGGCTCGTCGGGGGGCCGCGCCTACTCCGCCCTGGTGAAACACGGGCAGGGCAGCGGGCAGTGAGCCATGGGACACGTGAGGAGAAGCAAGTCATGAAGAACCGCAGACTCGGTGGCAGCGGTGCGACCGTTTCGGCCATCGGTCTCGGGTGCATGGGCATGTCCGTCGCCTACGGCCCCGCCGATCCGGCGGAGACACAGCGCACCCTCGACCGCGCCGTGGAGCTGGGCGTCACCTTCCTCGACACGGCGGACGCCTACGGGCAAGGGGCCAACGAGGAGCTTCTGGGGGGCTGGCTGCGCGGGCGGGCGCGCGAGAGCTTCTTCCTCGCCACGAAGTTCGGGCTGCGGCACGACCCGGTCAGCGGACGGGTGGACCGGGTCGACAACTCGCCGGAGCACGTGAGGAGGGCCTGTGACGCCTCGCTCCAGAGGCTGGGCGTCGACCACGTCGACCTGTACTACGTCCACCGCCGCTCGCCCGAGGTCCCGGTCGAGGAGGTCGTGGGGGCCATGGCGGAGCTCGTCTCCGCCGGCAAGGTGCGCTTCCTCGGCCTGTCGGAAGTGAGCCCCGGGACCCTGCGCGACGCCCACGCCGTGCACCCGGTCAGCGCCGTGCAGATGGAGTACTCGCTCGCCACCCGGGACGTGGTCGAGGGGGAGATGCTCGCGACCTGCCGGGAGCTCGGCACGGCCGTGGTGGCGTACTCCCCGCTGGGCCGCGGCATGCTCGCCGGCGCCGTCTCCTCGCGCGACGAGCTGTCCGAAGGGGACAACCGGCTGCGCTGGCCCCGGTTCTCCGCCGAGAACATCGACCGTAACCTCGCGCTCGTACGGGCCCTCGAAGCCGTCGCGGCAGAGATCGGCTGCACCCCCGCGCAGGCCGCCCTTGGCTGGCTGCTCGCCCAGGGCGACGACATCATCCCGATCCCCGGCACGAAGCGCTTCGCCCGCCTGGAGGAGAACGCCGCGGCCGTGGACCTGGTCATGACGCCGGAGCAGCTGGCGCGGATCGGCGACGCCGTCCCCGCAGAGGCGGTGGCCGGCGGGCGCTACCCGGAGCAGGCGCTGAGGCGGCTGGGGCACTGAACCGGCTGGGGCGCCGGGTCGGCCGGGGCACCGGTTTCCTCCGCCAGGACCTCGACGCCGTCATCGCCGGGCTGACCCTTCGCTCGTCCTCGCCCGGATGTGGATCAACGGAGCGCACCAGTGGGTACTCGCCGAGGAAGCCGGCCCGCCGGACCCGCGGACGACGGAGTGGACCACCACGGCCGCTCTCGAAGCCGCGCCGAACGATCGGCAGGAGCTGGACTCCCACGTTCAGGCCGTGATGGCCGAGCTGGAGGCGTACAGCGCCCACCAGGCGCAGACGCCTGGTGGGGCGTCGTGGCTGCACGTACAACACGTCCCGGTCCGTCGCCTCGCCGGTCAACCGGTCCGCAAGCTGCTCGCGCTGAGTGCGTGGGAGCCGTTCGCGCGGAACCCCGGCTGCATCATCCCCACCCCGCGCGAAGCTCTGCTCGGGACACGTGGGTACGGCCTCGTCGGTCCCGGCTGGCGCAAAGTCGAGGTTGAGGTTGAGAAGACCCGAACTCCTCCGTCTCCCACCCCATGACCACTCCCCTGCTTCGCTCCGAAGTGCCCGGTCGGGCCCCTGTGGGAGATCTCCCGGCCGCTGGTCCGGCCTGCCAGGGCCGGTCAGTTCAGTGGCGCGCGTCCGAGCGCGGGCGCTGCAGGGTGAAGGTGTCGACGGGTGTCAGGTCGCCGTGGGGCCCGTCGAACGTGTAGTAGGTGACGCGCATCCGTGTCAGGCCCTCGCGGCGGTCGCCGGGATCGACGTCGAACGCGGCGAAGCCGCGGTTGTACTTGCGGTCCTGGACGGCGGCCCAGGGCGCCTCCTCGGGGATCCACACCGGCTCGCGGTGGCCGGAGGAGGTCTTGTCGTCCTTCAGGCCGACCAGGACCCGGGCCCGGGGTGTGTCGAAGAGATCGTCCTGGCTTGTGGCGATGTTGCCGCCCGCGCCGATGACCATGTGGACGGTCCCCTTGCCCGTGTCGATCAGGTCGGTGCGGGTGGAGACCGGGAGAGGGGTGCGGGCCTCGTTGGGCAGGGTGCCGCGTACCGGGTGCGACCGCTCGTAGTGGTGCTCGTGCCCGCTGACCACCAGGTCGACCCCGTACGCGTCGAACAGCGGACCCCAGGCCCGGCGCACCCCCAGATCGCTGCCGGCGCTGCGGTGGCTGGAGATCATCGGCTGGTGCATGCACACCACGACCCAGTCGATGCCCCGGTCCGCCCGCGCGGCCTTCAGCTCGCGCTCCAGCCAGCGACCCTGGGCACCGCCGGAGTATCCGCTGATGTAGGTGTCCCCGCCGTCCTGGAGCGCCACGTCGTCGTTGGCGAGGCTGATGAAGCGGACCGCGCCGACCGTGAACGCGTACCACATGCCCCGGGTCTCCTCGTCGGAGGAGGCGGACGAGGAAGGCAGCGCGAAGTAGGTCTGGTAGCCGGCGGCGCCGATGGGCCCGTTGCCCTTCTCGTTCTCGTGGTTCCCCGCGCAGGGCATCCACGGGCGCAGCCGGGTGGAGCGGCTGTTGTTGATGAACCAGTCCGCCCAGGTCGCCGCCCGGCTCGTGCCCCACGCGCCGGCGATCGCGGCGTAGCACAGGTCGCCGTTGACGAAGTTGAACAGTGGGGCGACCCGCTCGACGGCGGAGACGATGTCCGCCGAGGCGGGCGAGCCGACCTGGCTGCTGGTGTGCAGCGGGAAGCGGTTGACGGGGGAAGGGACACCGTCCGGAAGGTGGATGACCCGGCGCAGGTTGGGCGTCGCCTGGTCACCGAAGCTGGTGAAGGTGAAGGCGGCGCGGCCGCGCGGCGCCGTGGTGAACGAGCCGGTCTCCGGGGTCGCACCGTCGTGCCCGGCCGCGTACAGGTACGTGGCCGAGGGGCGCAGGCCGGTGATCCGGGCGTGGTGGACGTACACCTCCTCCTTCGACAGCCCGTCCCGGTAGGTGCGCGTCTCGGCCTCGACGAGGCGTCCGCCGTGCCCGCCCTCGGGAGAACCGAGCCGCACCTGCGGCCTGCGGACCGACTGCGGGGTGATCCAGGAGACGGTCATCTCCGAGGACGGGTCCGAGCCGAACTGCAGATGGACGCCCAGCACTCCGGGCGCGCCCAGCCGGTGCGGCCGGCTCTGCAGCAGCGGCCCCGGCGCCGGGGCCGTCGGCGAAGGGGAAGCGGCGGCTTCCCCGGTGGCACCGGTGACGAACGGGACGGTGGCCGCGGCCGACGAGCCCTTGAGTACGGACCTACGCGTGATCGCCATGAAACGCCCTGTTCCCTGGGGGAGTTGATGATCCTTGGCACTGTAAACGATCAATACTTGATCTGCCCACGACGATTTTGTGCTCCGGGTGCCCACCCGGGGCTACAGTCCGCCTCGCGCCGCGCCCATCACCGGGAACGTCACCCTCACGCGCCGGACCGAAGTCCCTCGTGGCTGATGTCGTCGTCCCCTCTGTGACCAGGAAGTCGGCAAGCTTGGACAGGCTCCAGGCCGAAAAGGGCAGGCCGTGATCGACCGGCTCGGACTTGGCGATCTTCTTGACCTCACGCCGCTCAGGCAGGCAGAGCGCCTCGAAGCCGTCGGCGTTATGGTCGTGGATCACATCACGTACCCGGTCAGGGCCGGTGAACGTCACCTCGGCGATGCGCACAGCCTGGCAGTGACCGGAACGGCAGACGGCTTCGGCTGCGTCACATCGTCCGGCGCTTCCTCAGCTCGGCAAGCCATTCGCCTACCTGCTCGTCGTCGTGCAGGTAGCCGCCGCTCTCGCCCACAGGAAGATCGATTCCGTGGAGGAGATTCAGCGCCCACCAGGAAACGTCGTCCCAATCGAGCCCGTCCTCGGTCACCCATCGCCCGGCCCAACGGTCGACCTCGTCCCGGGTCAACCGACCTTCGACAATTGCAACGAAGCGGTCTTCGATCTCATGAAGAGTGGGCTGGCGGCTGGCATCCATGCCCTCACCGTACAGACAGGGCAAACGTTGGCTGATGCGGCACCAGGACCACCGCGCCCGGGCCGGCACGCCTGGTTCTTCTCGACAGCTGCGGGCCCTCTGTCGGCGGAGCTGGCACATAGCCCGACCCGGCAGGGGCCGCCGCACCCCCGTGGCGGCGGCCCGGTCCCGGCTCAGCGCAGCCGAGTTGAGGCGTACGCCTCGATGGCGGCCCGCTGGTATGCGGCCAGGCCCGGCGCGATCGCCTCGTACGCCGCGTGCCAGTGCTCGTTCTCCACGCAGGTACGCCGATCGCGCGGTACTCCTCAGCCGTGGCTGCCCGGATCCGGGCCAGCGTCCGGTACTGGGCGTCGATCTCGGCCTGCACCGCATCGGCGTCAGTGGGTAGGCCGGCGGCCAGCAGCTCGGCCAGCCGGATCATCTGCGCCGTGCGGTCGCGCTCGTCGGCCTCGCTCTCGGCCTCGCTCCACGTCGAGGTGTGCCGTTCGATGGCCCCGACCAGCTCCGGGAAGCCGCGCAGGACCTTCATGCACTGGGCGGGCCGGACGCCCTCGAACAGGTTTTCCGGCCGGCTGATGCTGATCACGTCTGTGCCATCCTTCCTGGACTGCTCCAGTTCGGTGATCGTGCGGGCTACGATGCCGGCGAGAGCATCGAGCCGGTCGCGTTCGGCGAGCAGCCGAAGGTGGTGGCCCCGCAGAGCCTCCAGCTCGTCGACCTGCGCGGCCAGGATCCGGCCGATTTCAGGCAGCCCCAGGCCCAGCGCCCGCAGCACGAGGATCTGCTGCAGCCGCAGCAGTTGGCGCTCCTCGTAGTAGCGGTGGCCGTTGGCCCCGATCCAGGCCGGCGGCAGCAGGCCGATCTCGTCGTAGTGCCGCAGTGCCCGGGCCGTCACACCCGACATCCGGGCGACCTCCGCGATCGGCCAGACCATCGCAGCCTCCCCCACCCGTACTTCACCGAACCGGAATCTTCCGGCTCTCCTCAGGACGATAGAGGCTTCCGCAGCGGCAGCTTCAAGCCCAGCCCAAGCTCCCAGGTCACGCACCGATCAGCGGCCCCCCGGACGGTGATCACTATGGGTCTCTTCGCGAAACCCGGCGCTGCCGAAACTCGTGGGCCCGCTCCGCCCGGCCGGGCGGACGACGGTCACCGCTGCTCGGGCTCCCCCCGGGGTGGAGGGACGTCGTCCCGCGCGTCGAGTGCGTCGCGCAGCATGGCGCGAGAGGTGATGCCCAGCTTCGGATAGACCTGGTACAGGTGCGCCCCGACGGTGCGGTGGGAGAGGAAGAGGCGCTCGGCTATCTGCTTGTTCGTCAGTCCGGATGCGGCCAGGCGGGCGACCTCCCACTCCTGGGCACTCAGTTCGGCCGCGGGCGATGAGCCGGGTCTTCGCCTGCTCCAGCCCGCCGCTCGCAACTCCTTCTCCGCCCGCTCGGCCTACGGCCGGGCGCCCAGGTCCTCGAAGGTCGCCAGCGCGGCGCACAGCGGTGCCCTGGACTCCGCCGTCGCCCGGGCCCTGCGCATGCGCTCGCCGTACGCGAGCTGGACGCGGGCCCGGTCGAAGCGCCACCGGTCGCTCCCGGGAGTGGCCAGCGCCAGGGCGAAGAGCCGCCGCGCCTCCTCGTCGTCCTCGGCGAGGAGGGCGGCCGACGCCTCCACCAGCATCGCGTGCCGGGAGGACACGGCGGCTCAGCGTGCTCGGAGATGCTCGGCAGGGCGCTCAGGAGCACGGAGGCGGCACGTACGCGGATGCCGGCGGGCGGGTCGGCGAGAGCGTCGTGGAGGGCGTCGACGGCGTCCCTAGCGGCGGCGGCGAGGGCGGCGACGGCCTCGGCGAGGAGGGCGCGGCGGGCGGCCCGTACGTCGGCTTCGAAGGCGGGGTCCTCGCGCCATCGGCGGATGGTGCGTCCGCTAGCGCCGACCTGCTCGCCGGTCCTGTCGGTGGTCATGCCGCGGGCGAGGCACAGCACCGCACGGCTGCGCTGGTCTAAGAACTCCTAACGGAATGATCTTCGAGGTGGTTGGATCGCTCCGGGAGTGACGATCCGGGGGTGTGGGGTGGCTCGGTCGAAGCCGTGGCATGTTGAGGACGAGCTGTGGGCGGTGATCGAACCGCTGTTGCCGAAGGTTGAGCGCCGCTCTCGCTATCCCGGGCGCAAGCGGCATCCGGACCGGCTGGTGTTCCAGGGCATTCTGTTCGTGCTGCATACCGGGATCGCATGGGAACACCTGCCGCAGGAGCTCGGTTTCGGCTCGGGCATGACGTGCTGGCGCCGCCTGGCTGAGTGGACCGAGGCCGGCGTCTGGCACCGGCTCCACGAGGTTCTCCTGGCCGAACTCCGCAGGGCGAACCTGCTGGACTTCTCCCGGGCGGCGGTCGACGGCTCCCACATCCGGGCGTTAAAAGGGGCCCCAAGACGGGACGAAGCCCTGTTGACCGGGGTAGGACGGGCAGCAAGCATCATCTGATCACCGACGCCACCGGCATCCCGCTCGCCGTCATGCTGACCGGCGGGAACCGCAACGACGTCACCCAGCTCATCCCGCTCTTGGAAGCGGTGCCGCCCGTGCGGGGCAAGCGCGGCCGTCCGCGGCGGCGCCCCGATGTCGTTCTCGCTGACCGCGGGTACGACCACGACAAGTACCGACGCCTGGTCTGGGGGCTCGGAGTGAAGCCGCTGGTCGCCCGGCGGGGCACCGAGCACGGCTCCGGACTGGGCACTCAACGCTGGGTCGTCGAGCGCGCGTTCGCCCACCTGCACTGGTTCCGCCGCCTGCGGATCCGCTGGGAGATCCGCGACGACATCCACGAAGCTTTCCTGACCCTCGGATGTGCACTGATCTGCTGGCGACGTCTGAACACGCCCCGCTGCATCGAGGCCGCGACAGCTGTTGCAGGATCTTGGAGTCGGGACCCAGCTCCGGGAGGCACCCCATCACCATCATCACGCACGAGGACCCGATCGGCCGGGGCCCCACCAACTACGTGATCCACGCCGATCTGTCGGACCGGCAGGACGGCTGGCGCGAGCAGCTGTGGACCCGCCAGCTCACCGAGGACACATTCGAGGTGGCCTGTCTGCCGTTCTTCACCTATGGAATCTGCTACCGCGATGTGGTGACCATCGACAGCAACCACCTGGTGAACAGGGTTGTGCGCAAGTCCGGCCACCGGACCCTTCGCGTCGCACTCGTCGCGGAACACGCAGACCGAGACCAGGTGCACGAGCTTCTGCACGGCAAGGCTGTCGACGCCGGCCTGCCACATGAGTGGCTTCAGGGCACCTACCTGGCCGTGGACCTCCCGCCTGGCTCGGATGAGGCGCCCTTCGTCGAGGCATTGGAACCCCTTGCCCAGGCCGGCGCCCTCCACTGGGAGATCGACTCCTGACCCGAAAGATCATTCCGTTAGGAGTTCTAAGGCGTGTCCGACGGATCGGTACCACCGGACACGCCCCAGGCCTGTCTGATAGGTCCGTGGGCTACTGGTGCCTGGGCTGCATCAACCCTTATGTCATCCCGCCGCGATCGGCTGGCCTCGGTGGGGCGCTCGGGCCGGGAATGCAGCGGTCACTAGCCGATGGTGATGTCGTCGTAGGCGAGCGTAATCGTCTCGATCCCTGCGCTGGCATCGCCTGCTGATAGGGCCGGTCCCTTCCACGACGAGGCCCAGGCGTTGACCAGGTTGACATGCAGCACCGGTTTCTTATTCGCATCAAGGAGCGAGATCACGACGTTCTGCCGCGCCTCATCGAGATCTTGGTTTGTTGCCGTCAGCACAACCCAGTCGACCCACACCTTGCTTGCGTCCATGGGCCGGGACAAGGTGATGTCCGGCAGCTGCTTGGCACCGGGGATCTTCCGGGTTACCAGTGAGCCCTCTGGTGTGACTGTCTTCACCCCAGTGGCATCCTGCTCGAAGGTCAGGCCGCTGAGCCCTTGGTAGGTCGCCACCCGGAACTTCCCCAGATCGACGGCAAACATGTCCGCCCCGAGCGCGTCGCCAACCTGCATGTGAGCTCCCTTTCCGGTTCGCGCCCTACGCCGCAGCCCGTCACCCGGGGACCGGCCACGGGGGCGCCTCTCGTCTCCAGCCGCGGAAGCTTTCCCCCTCTGTCAGCGTGCTATGCCAGCCCGCAGGTGTACTGCGAATGAGTCGCACGTCCTCTGACCACGGAGACGCAAGCGGTACAGCGACGAACGCACTGCCACGAAGCCTGAGGAGCGCTTTCACGGGACGCGGACCTATCGGACACGCCCTAGGCATTCGCATCGTTCCGGCCGGTGTGGGGCGGGGCGATCTGTTGGATCAGGAGTGGGCACGGTTGGAGCCGCACTTGCCGAAGAACGTGGGACGGGGCGGGCGTTGGAAGAGTCATCGCAGGGTGATCAACGGCATTCTCTTCCGGCAGCGGACCGGTGTCCCGTGGCGTGATCTGCCAGCACGGTTCGGGAAGTGGAAGACCGTGCACGACAGGCATCGCAGGTGGTCGGCGGACGGCACGTGGGAGAGGATCCTGCGGGCCGTTCAGGCCGACGCTGATGCGGAAGGCCGGATCGACTGGAGCATGGTCAGTGTGGACTCGACCTCCTGCCGTGCCCATCAGCACGCCGCGGGCGCCCGCACCGCCGCGCCTCTTGTCCCTGGACGACGCGGCCGGCCTGTTCAGCATCGTTCGGATGAGGCCCTGGGCCGCTCCCGTGGCGGGCTGACCTGCAAGATCCATCTGTCCGGTGAGGGCGGCCGACGTCCGCTCGCGTTCGTCATCACACCAGGCCAGTGGGGCGATGCCCCGCAACTGATCCCCGTCCTCGAACGCATCCGCGTCCCACGGCCCGGCGGCGGTCATCCGCGCACGCGCCCCGGTCACCTGGGCGGCGACAAAGCTTACTCGTCCCGCCAGAACCGCCGGTACCTACGGCGTCGGCAGATCAAGCACACCATCCCCGAACGCAAGGACCAGCGGGCCAACCGCCAGCGCCGCGGTAGCGCGGGCGGCCGACCCGCCGGCTTCGACAAGACGATCTACAAACGCCGCAACGAAGTCGAGCGGACGATCAACGCCCTCAAGGGCTTCCGCGCCGTAGCCACCCGATTCGACAAAAGGGCGTACATCTTTCACGGCACCGTGACCGTCGCGGCTATTCGCCTCTGGCTTCGCCCGTAAGCCGCCGGACAGCCCCTAGCACTGAGGGAATTCCACGTCAGTGGCGACTTCAGGGTCGCGCGCGACGGCATGTCGGAGGCCATGAACCCCTCGGGGGGATTCCTCTGAGCTGCCTCTGACGCCATGGCACCGCTCCCCGTGCGTTCCGCGGGTCGTCTATGGCTTGTCCCACGGGTTGAGAGTCGGGCTCGCCGGCGAATCGTTTCGTTCACCGTGGGGCGGGGTGACCTTACGGACGTGGAGTGGGTGCGGCTGGAGCCGCACCCACCAAGAGAGCATATGTCTTTCGCGGCACAGTCACCTCGGGGCGATCCGGTGCCGACTCCGCCCATGACCTGCCGGGCAAGCCCTTGGACCGGCCGAGCAATGCGCGCTGGGCCGATCAGGCGAATAACCGCCGACGGCCCGGATTCCCGCCGCCGCAATAACCGGACCGCCCCCGCCTGAATGCGAACCTGAAGTTGTCCAGTAGGTGTCTTGCCTGGTAGGGCTCAACGATCGGGGAGCGCGCAATGGGCGGTGCGAAAGAGCCTTTGGACCCCACGGAATCCCCATCCCCGACCATCGGAGAGATTCAGGCCGCGCTGGGGAAACGCCTGGACGACGTGGCCAAGATCCTGGCCGGTGCTCTCGTGGCGGTGGCCGGCATCATGACCACCTTGGGACTCAACAGCAAGTTCGTGTTCGTCGCTCTCAACAACAGGTCGTGGCCCATCTACGTGGCCTCGCTCTGCGCCATCCTCTCCATCGTCTGCAGCATCGCCGCCCTGCTCATCCGCCCCACAGGACGCGGAGTCCTGTGGGAGACGGGCGTGCTCGTCCTCGGCGTCGTCTTCTACATGGCATCTCTGAGCATTGCCGTGGTGGGGGCCGCCCAGGCCGCGGGCGGAAACGGCCGCCCGACCTTCACCAACGTCAGACTCGATGGCCCTCGCTCCAACATGCGGCTGCACGTCGGCGTTCACGCCGACGGCGTCCAGAAGTGGTCGCACATCGAGGTGACCGTAAACCCTCGGAACGGTTCCTCCGGGAAGTGGGGTAGCGACCTCTACTGGAGTGTGCTCAGACCTGACGATCAGGGGAAGATCGCGCAGGAGATCGACATCCCGCTCTCTCCTCCGGCCGGAACGTCGGTGGTCGCGGTTGGGGCCGTTAACCCGGACGAGGCCGAGCCGGGGGAATGCGAAGCCAAATCACAGCACGGGCCGGCTTGCACGGAACTCCACATCCCCTGAAGCCAGCCACATCGACGGGGTCCGCGGCTGGACTCGAAGAGCCACAGCGAGAACAGCCCGGAGCCTGCCGATACTGCAGCGGTTCGTGGCCGTCCAGGGCCGAAGTCCCGAGCCCGCTCCTCAAGAGATCGCCCTGATCCACGCCGATCCGGACGGCATACGCATGGGGCGGTCGTCAGACCCCTCGGACAGTCCCTAGTACTGCAACGGTCTTTGCCGTGACGGTTGGGCAGTTCGGTCGGTGGTCAGCTCATGGGTGGGGAGCTTGCTGATGCCCGGTCGTGGGCTGGTGAACTGAACTTCTTGCATGAGCGGTTCGTGCACCGTTTTTCCAGGTCGGAGCCGCGGGAGTCGGCTCTTGCCTATATGCGGGGGCTGATGGCTCCGCTGGAGCGGAAGAACGGTTGGACGCTCGCGGAGGAGGCCGGGCACGCGGGTCCGGACCGGATTCACCGACTGTTGAACCGGATCGGCTGGGACGCCGATCAGCTCCTGGATGACGTGCGGGACTACGTCGTCGAGCATCTCGGCGATCCGGACGCGGTGCTGATCGTGGATGACACCGGGTTCCTGAAGAAGGGCGCCCGCTCGGCCGGCGTCCAGCGTCAGTACTCCGGAACCGCCGGGCGGACGGAGAATTCCCGGATCGGGGTGTTCCTCGCCTATGCCGGCGGCCGGGGCCGCACGTTGATCGACCGACGTCTGTATCTGCCCACGACATGGACGGATGACCGGGAACGGTGCAGGGCGGCCGGCATCGACGACACGGTCGCCTTCGAGACGAAGGTGGTGATGGCCAAGGCCATGGTCCGTCGGGCCATCGCGGACCGGATTCCGTTCCGGTGGGTGACCGCGGACGCCGCCCAAAGGCTGGCGGACCTGGAGAGTGCGGATGTCTTCCATGTCATGGCGACCACCCGCCATGACACAGTCGTCTCCCGCTGGGCAACGCGATGGCATCTTCGAGCAGCTCAACGCCCTGCTGCGGCGCCGGGTCCGGGAGAACGAGGGCCGCAGCCCGGAGCCGACCGGCTTCGTGATCGACGCGCAGAGCGTGAAGACCTCGACCAACGTCCCCGCTCGCGAACAAGGCGCCGACGTCGGCAAGAGGGTCGTCGGCCGCAAGCGGAGCATCATCATCGGCACCACCGGGCTCATGCTCACGGTGCTGGTCACCGCCGCCAGCCTCCAGGACTCCGTCGCCGGCGAGCGCCTCCTCAACCGGCTCGCCGCCGAGCACCCCGGCATCCGCAAGGGCTGGGCCGACCGCGGCTATCGCGAGTACCTCGTGGACCATGCCGCCCGCCTCGGCATCGACCTCGAAGTCGTCCGCCGCACCCCCGGCACCCGCGGCTTCACCGTCCTCCCGCGCAGGTGGGTGGTCGAACGCGCCCTGGGCTGGCTCATGCACCATCGCCGCCTGGCCCGCCACTACGAGGCCCTGCCCACCCGCTCCACCGCCATGATCTACATCGCGATGATCGCCCTAATGCCCCGCCGCATAACCCATGAATGCACACCAGCCTGGCGAGGCACGTGAACCACATCAAGTATGCGGAACGGGGCGAAACAACGGGTGAAAACGCCCTCTAACGGGAAAGCCATCGGGCACCTGCCCCAGGCGGTGGCCTCCTGCTCGCCCAGGAACTGCGGAGGATGCGACGCTTGTAGGTTCTCGCGGCCTGTGTCATCTGCCGAGCCTCTGACCCGGGTGTTCCTCGGGCGTCTCACGCCATGTCATCTGCTGGAGTCTCAGCTCCGTTCCATTTCCTCGCTGCTTCGGGTGGTTCCGTCGAAGCGGCGAGCCGCCTCTGACGCGTAGATAAAGACAGGGCGGACGGTGGCTCTAGGACGATCTTCGCACCAGGCTTGTCCATCCTTCGGGCGCCCGTACTGGCGAGGATGGAACGCGGGAGCCGGGTCGAACATCTACATGATCAACGGGCCCGGGACGGGCACGCGCGACGTGACGGTGAGACCGGCGGAGCCGGGCGTGAACAGCAAGGTGGGCGTGGATGAAGGCGGAAACGGTGGCGGGCGACGCAACGGGCGACACGCTTGCCCTGGCCGGGCGGGTGGGGGCCGACACCGATGCCGAAGCCCTGGCCGGGCCGGAGGGGGCCGACGCCGACGAACCGGTCACCGGGCGGAAGCCGACCGGGGCGGAGCCGAGCTCCGGCACCGCTTCCGAGAGCGAGCCGGCCGCCGGGGAAGGGAACGCCGAGGCGTCGTCCGCGGCTGCGGACGAGGACTCCGCGGTACGGAAGACCCCGGACGACAGGGAACCACTGGACGCTGACACCGCTTCAGGGGCGCGCACCCCCGAGCGGGAGACCCCGGCCAAGGCCGAAGCCGTGGACGCGGACACCGCCGCCGGCACCGTCGCAGAAGAGGGCACCCCTGCGGACGGACACACCCGCCCGGCGCAGGCCGACTCCCCGGCCGGGAAACCGTAGGCAAGACGGGCCCGTAACCGCGGAGGCCCCGCGGGCGCCCGCCCCGGGAACGACGGGTCCTTCACCGCGCGGGCCGACGCCCGCGACGAGGAGATCCCGGCCGGCGTGGGCTCTGGTTCAGGGGCGGACGGCCGTGTGGAGGACGAGGGCCGCGTCGCTCAGGCCGACGTCCCCGACCCTCAGGGCGCCGACGCAGGAGCGCGGGGCGCCGATGGCGACACGTCCGCCACGGCCGACGGCGGCGCGAAGCGCGCGGACGCCCCGGACGACACCGCACCGGCGCGGCGCCCTTCGCGGGCGAAGGGGGACGATCAGCCGGAGGAGGACGACACCCCGGCACACCCCGAAGCCCACGGAACGGCCACCCCGGCGGGCGCGCGAGCCCCGGGCGACGGCGAGGCGGGCGCCCCGCGTACCGACGGCGGCCGGGCCGGTAGATCCGGGCCCGAGGGCGAGCCCCGGAAGGACGGGGCCGACAAGAGGGCGGATGCCCGGCAGGCCGCCAGGGAATCGCGGGACAGGGCCGAGGCCGGCTCCCTCCCCCGACCCGGAGGAGGGGGCCGGGCGGCCCGAGGACGGGACCGGCGACCGGCAGGCGACGGAAGGGGACGAGGCGCCCGCGCTGCGGAAGCGGAACGACGCGGGCGCCGACCTCGCCGCCGAGAAGCCGACTGGTACCCGCGCGGCGGCGCAGCCGCACGACCCCGAGCGCACCAGCAAGTTCGGCGTTCTTAAGGCCCCCGACGCCGCGAAGCCCGCATCGCCGCCGGAGCCCGCGCCCGAACCGCCGGTCCTCGAACCCGCCCGCGAGACCCCCGCCCGCCCCTCGAACTGCTCGCCGAGCTCACCAACACCGCTCTCCTCCAGACCCCGCGCCGCACCCTCGTGCGCCGCGTCAAGGTGTGGACCCCGATCGTGCTGCTGCTCGGCGGCGCCGTCGCGGGAGGTCAGATGCTGCGCCCGCTCCCCACCCCGCAACTCGTCGCCACGCAGGACTCGGTCACGCTGGACGGCACGACCGCCATCCCCTGGCCGGCCAAGGGCCAGGCGGCCGTCCGCATCCCGGGCTCCGGCGACATCGGCACGTTCGGCGAGCAGAAGCCGGTGCCGACGGCCAGCGTGGGAAAGGTGATGACGGCGTACGTCATCCTCAAGAACCATTCGCTGCGCAAGGACGACCCCGGCCCCCTCATCGAGGTCGACGCCAAGGCGGTCGCCGAGGGCAACTCCGATCACGAGTCGCGGGTCGAAGGGCTCACCGCCGGGAAGAAGTTCAGCGAGCGGGACATGCTCAAGATGATGATGCTCCCGTCCGCCAACAACATCGCCCGTCTGCTCGCTCGTTGGGACAGCGGGAACGATGGGGCGGCCTTCGTCGCGAAGATGAACGCCGCCGCGAAAGAACTCGGGATGCGCGACACCACGTACACGGACCCCAGCGGTCTGAACTCCGGCACCGTCAGCACCGCCGTCGACCAGCTCAAGCTCGCCGAGGCGGTGATGCAGGAGGAGACGTTCCGCGTGATCGTGGCGATGGACCACGCCAAGATCGAGGGGTTGCCCGAGCCGATCGACAACAGCAACGACCTGCTCTCGATCAAAGGTCTGCGCAACATCGGCATCAAGACGGGGTCCAGCACCCCGGCCGGCGGCACCCTGATGTGGGCCGCGGACCAGCCGGTCGGCGGCGACACCCCGCTGATCCTCGGCACGATGATGGACCAGCACGTGGACGGCCCGGACGAAGACGGCGGCGAAAGCCTGAAGCTGGTGCTGAAGAACAGCCGCAAGGTCATCGAGGCGGTCCGTAAGGCCCTCACCGCCGCTCCCGTGATCCACAAGGGGCAGACGGTCGGCTACGTCTCCGACGGGCTCGGCGGCCGGACCCCGCTCGTCGCGACGAAGGACCTCGCCGTGATCGGTGTACCGGGCCAGCGGCTGCGGTTCACGCTCGGCACGGCCGGCGGCAAGTCCGTACCGCACGAGGCCAAGGCGGGCACCGAGGTGGCCGTGCTGACGGTGGGCGACGGCGCCGGCTCGAAGACCGTCCCGGTGGCGGTCGGCACCCGGCTCGCCGAACCGTCGTTCGGCACCCGGGTGACCCGTCTCTCCTGACCGCGGTCCCCCGAGGTCCACAGTTGCGGAGCGCCATGCTCCGCGACTGTGGATGGCAACGACATAAGGCCGCGGCAGGATGCCCAGGTCACGGGCGAGGTCCTGAGGATCACCGGCCGGGTGGAGAAGAGCGAGTTCCACGAGGCCTTCAAGGCGGTGGGGCTGTTCCGGCGGATGCGGTGGCTCGTCACCGTCGGGGCGCTCGGCATCGCGCTGCTGGGAGTGCGCGTCACCGCCGACGGCGGCTCGGTGAACTTCCCTTTCGTGGTCCTGGCCGGCGTGTACGCGGTGGTGTTCGGCGTGCTGGCGCCCCGGCTGATGGTCTCCCGTGCGCTCAGGAACGACCTGGCCCAGGGAGACAAGGAGTGGGTCGTCGACGGCACGGGCATCGCGGTCACCTGTGATGGCGCGGAGCAGGTGCGCATGCGCTGGGACCGGCTGAACCAATATCACGAGACGCCGAACATCTACGCCGTTGTGGGCAGGACCGGCTTCAAGACCTGCTTCTTCGTCCTGCCTGGCTTTAGACCGTGTCCTACATGGCTGTTGATCGTTGATGCGGTAAGGGCTGGTCGACCTGGCCCGCACGGTGCTGGACGCGGCACACGTGCGGGCGAAAAGGGGGGGCGAACTTGCAGGTCCGTCGCCCGTGGACCGGGGCAAGCCGGGTTCCAAGATGCACATCTTGTCCGATGCTGCCGGGCTGCCCCTCCGCGTCGGACTCTCCGCCGCCAACACCCACGACAGCCTCGCCCTGAAGCCGATGCTGTCCCACTTCCATATGGGGCACGAATCCCATGCCGGCGACTCGCTTCCCCAGCGGCCCCGTCGGGGAAGCAGCGCACACGGGGCCCGCCTCGTTTCCCTGTGCACCGGACTCAAGCGCCATGAGGCGCTGAACAACCTTCAGGACACCGAGCCCCAGACCCCGTCGCCCTCGTGCTCACGGGCGCAGATCTGGTTATCCGCGATCAGGATGCGCTGGGCGTGGTAGCCGTACGGACAAAGCACCGCGCAACACAAGGGGTGCAACGCGGGCTACCCCGGGCCCATTGAGGTCCCCGTGGCCGATGGCGGTTCTCTGGGGGCAGAAGCTGTTGCTGTGGCTCAAGGCTCAGGTTTGTGCAGCTCAGCGGCCTGATGCTGAACCTTGGCCTTTGCAAGAGGTGTGGTGCTATCGCTGGCTCGGCTCACGTCAGCCACTCTCTGGTCACGACGATGCGTGTCTGCCGTAGTCAGCCCTGGTGGACAGCAGTGCCTTAACCGGTCTGATCGGCGCGTTAGGCGGTGCCCTTATCGGCGCGGGTGCGGTGGTCTATGGCCCTCTGTTCCTGAAGCGCAGAGAGCATCATCAGGCCGCGGCTGACGGCAAGCGACAGCAAGCCGATGAAGCGATGAAGGCGCTGATCGATGCACGTGCGAAGTTTCGCCTGTGGCTCGACTATTTGGTCTCCACTGTTGCTCAGGCGGCCGCTGGTGTGCCCACAGACGGAGACGCTTTCGAAGCGAGGTTGGAGAAGCTTGCGAATGACGCCAGCAGGGCTGGTTACCACCTCGAGTACTTCCGCAGCCGTGTGCCCCGTCTGGTTCCCGATGGCGCCTACTTCAATGTGACGAGGTCACTGCATGGGGCTTCAATCGTCATTCGGACAGCGCTGGCCACTGACTCGTTTTCAGGCGGTAGCGTCCCGGCCGAGGTGATGGATGAGCTCCTGGAGGCAGAGCAGAGGCGCATATGGTTTCCGTCTGGTCTCGGCTCAGCTGGGCGAAGGCCGCAGCGAGTAGCCGTCGGCTTTCTGAGGAGCTGCCGTCGTGGACGGCAGCTCGCGAAGCGGCTCAACGCGGTTCTGACAGAGCGTGCCAAGTGCAACGTGATGCTTGGCGGTCGCCGGATATCCGTCTCGCCGTCGGTCGACCGATACTGACGAGGCGACAGTTTTGAGGTGGGGCTGCGTCAATCTGCTGGTCACCCGCGCGGACCAGGCCGGAGGCAGTGATATCGCCGTTGCTTCGCAGGAGGGTGTCGAGGGTTTTGAGGGCGCGTTCGCGGCGGCGGGCCGAGTCGGCCCGCCGCCCGTCAATCATCGGGTTGGTCATGCGGTCCTGTCGGATCGGAGGTCGGGCAGGACCTGGGAATGCGGGGCATGCCGAGGAGATGATGCGGCTGCGGCGGACGACAGCGACCGCTTTCTGGATCTGGGACCGGTCCTCGTCGGTGAGCTCGTCGAGGTCCGTCCGGACCCGCTGGACCAGGCGCCGGGCACGGGTGCTTCCTCGTCCGAGGGCATGGCCTCGGCTTACGCCCACGTGTCGGCGTCGGCAAAAGCGGCCAGGCGTTCGCGGTTGCGGAGGAGGTCGGCGAGATAGGCCTCCAGGCCGGGAGGTAGGAGACGTCGGTGCGGTAGTGGCCGCAGCCGAGGCAGCAAAATCGGACGGGGGCAGTCGCCTCCGCCGGCTGCGGCGATGGACGGTTCAGTGCACAGGCCGTAAGGGACTTGCAATTCGCCGATCGCGCGGCGGGCATATTCGGTGTCGAGCAGCGTCTGGGCGCGGCACCAGCTGCGGTTGCCGTGCCGGTCGAACTGCATGATGGTGACCCGGTCGACGGCCTCGCGCCGTCGTTGCGACCACAGCCTCGTACCCGGGTCGGCGCCTTTCAGGCCCGGCCAGACAGCCATGCCCCGGGACTGTGCGAGGCCCTGGTGGGGCTGAGTGAAGGGGACTTCGTCATGTTGACGGCACCCTGATCCCCATGGACCGGATCGCGGCCGACGAGCCGTACTACGGCCAGAAGCACAAGCGGCATGGCATAAACGTGCAGGTCATCGCCGCACCTGACGGAACCCTGCTGTGGTTGTCCCGCGCGTTGCCGGGGCGTCCCCACGAGCTGACCGCTGCCCGCGCCCACGGCATCCTCCAGGCCTGCCTCACCCGGCAGATCCTCGCTGTCCCTGATCGCCCCGGGGAAGAAGCCGCGGTGCGACCGGGATGTCTCTTCGTTCACGGCCGTGTACCGGGCGACGGCGGCCCGGTCGGCGGCCGTCTCGTGCGCCAGCAGCCGGGCGACCGTGCCTAGTAGGTCAGGTCGGTCTCCGGGCGGATGACCGCGCAGGCGAGCACGTACGGCAGGTCGCCGGAGCCGATCGAGGTGACATAGTTCCATGTGCGGCACGTACTGACCCTTGCCCGGCAAGCCGGGGTGAATCGGCGAGAGGGAGGCCGGGAAGGCGCTGGAGGAGTTCCGGGCCGGTGGCAACACCCTGCGCATGGATCCGCAGGCCGGAGGGCACCTGCGAGAGGACTTCTGGCGCCCCATGGGAGTACCGTCCTCACGCCTCGAAGTCCTCGCCGAACCCGGCCGCGGGCTCATCGGGCACGATGTGTATCGCCGCCTCCTCCGCGGAGGCCGCCCCACCGTCGATACCCACGTCCCGGGCGAAGACGTCGTTGCGCCGAGGAGGCAGGGCATCGATGGTGGCGATAAGCCGCCCGGCGCGCTCGTCGCCGACCTCGTCGTCCATCGGCTCTCCCTCCCCGCCAGGCTGATCACCGATGCCGTCCCCTTCCGGCACTGTGATGTCGGGGACCTCCTCGGCGAGCCGCTGGTCAAGGCTCTCGTGCTCACGCTGCTCACGGGCCGTCGTGCCATGGTGCCCCACGCCGAGCGGCTTCTCCGGGGGCGAGTAGCCCTCGTCGAGCACCCGGTCGAGAAGATCGCCGTCGAGGGCGTTCTCCAGGTCCAGGTCACCTGGGTTGTCCCGGCGGTCCGACCGAGCAGGCTGATAGACCTCGTCACCCATCACGTCGTTGGACATACTGAGCCAGCCTCCTCCCGCACGGTTCCGCGGCGACGGCTTACCTTCACTCTCCTCCGTACGGCAGCCTCGCGCTCCCCAGAGGGCGACGGCAGTTGGATGCCGCCGTCAACCATCTGGGGTCGGCCGTCTCCCTCCCTGGTCAGGTCATGGGGGACCGGACGGTTGGCGCAGTGGCGAGTCCTTAGCGCCGTGAGTGTTTGCTGTTGGCGGACCGGACCGGACGACCGGTTCGCGAGCGGGACAGTGAGGTCGTGCAAACGGAATGCCGGGAATTCCGTCACGACATTGGCGTCAACCCCTATTCCGGTGAACCTCTTTCAACCTGTCCCGCAGGGGTGAAATTGCCTGGTCAGAGGGGGTATTGGTGACGTGTCGGAGTCCCTCGTCGTTGAGGTGTCGATCTCGCTCGAAACCGGCGCCAAGCGGCTCTGTTGGTGAGGTTGACCCTTTGGAGTGGACAGTGGCCACCGAGCTCGGATCACCGGGGAGACACTGCGCACGTGGGTGCGCAAGAACCACGCCGGCCAGGGTGGACGTAGCGAAGGTCCGACGAGCCCACATCGCATTCGAACTGGTGAGCGAGTGCATCAAGTTCGAGCACTCGGGAACCATCACCAACGTCGCGGCGGGTGAGCAGGTCAGGTGACTGACGCACCGGAACGCGTCTGACATGACCCTGCCCGGCAACGAGGTCTGGGTCAGTTCCAGGGTGACGGGAACGTTGTGGGCTTCGAGCACGTCGAAGATCACGACACCCCGGTCCGGCTGCCCCGTCGTCCTCCACGGCATCGATCTCTTCGGGTATCCGGCTCCACGCACTCGGCAGCGCGCTGCCCTCCACGCTTCGGCGGCGAGCGGATGGAGACGGCCTCTACCCGACCGACGTGTCGCTCCAAGCGGAAGTGGTCCAGGGGGCGAACCCGAACGACGGCGGGCCGTGATGCCACCGACGGCCGGTCGGGAGCTCCCGGCCATCGCCCTCGCGGCTACGGGAGATCCTCCGGTGTACGGCCGAGCACCAGTTGGTCGAACAGGGCACCCCCACCGTTGCTGAGCAGGCTCATACTGGTGACCTGCGGCAGCCTTCCGCCCGTGAGGACCCACAGGTCTACACGGCCGCCGGCACGACGGCGCTCAGGCTCACGGCCCAAACGGCCGCTGCAACCACCGTGGCTCTCCCGACACGTCGGCCCCTCTCCATTCGTGAGCCATGTCCCCGCCCCCGATACTGCATGACTGCGTCTCTCTCCGCTGTCCAGCGCCGATGCCAGCGAGACGCGCGCCCGTTCACCCCAGGCCCAGGCGTGGCGATTCTCCACAGTCGAACCTGCAGGCGAGAAGACAGTCCATCACATTGTGAGTGTCCTCTTCCTCAGCAGCCCCGGGGCCTCGACGTCGGTCAACAGCACAAGACTGGCAGCCGCGGCCACAGCTCTTCCTGGCGATCGGCCGCATGGACCACCACAGGGTGGAGGTGGCCGAAAAGGCTCTCCTCAAACCATTCACACAGGCCATTGAATGCCGTGACCAACACCAATCACCCATCAGCGCATCAGTGCACTCTTCACGCTTGGGAGACACCTCATGAGACGACTCCGCACCGCAGGTCTGGCTCTTCTCGGCGCGACGCTCATCGCCTCCGTCACGGCGAGCCCGGCCCAGGCATCGCCGGGCGAGACTCGCACGGTGTGCGCCGACTCGATGACCCCGGACGGCTGGGTCGACGTGAACTGGGGCACCAGCGCCTCGTGCCGCGTGATGGGCGGCTCGAACATCAAGATGATCAAGCAACTGGACGGCCTCCCCGTCGGCACCCAGGTCAACGCCTGCGCCAGCGCGCTCCCGCCGAAGGGCTGGACCAAGGTCCAGACCTACTACAGTGGCGGCTGCGTGGTCTTCGTCAACTCCTCCTTCACGCCGAACGCTTGGCTGCTGCAGAAGACCTCCTGACCGGAGGGCGGCGAGGGTGTGGCACTCAGCCAAGCGGCCGTCACCGACGAGCTCACCCGGTCCGGGAGCGGGCGTGCGCCCTGGTCGTACGGGACGGAGCGGAAACGGGGAGCGCAGCACTTCGTCTGGCCGCGCATCGGCGGGCACGACATCTTCACCAGCCCGTGACGCGCCCACGAACGGCGGCTGCCGGCCCCCCTCCGGCCGTCGCTCCGGGGAGATTTCTGACGCTGCTGGGCGGCGGTACCGGCGACTATGCTGATCATCCGCTCGGACAGCGAGGAGGCAGCATGATCGACGTCGACGGATATCTGACCGTGTTAGGGGTGACCCGGCCGGCGGCCCCGACCGCAGAGGCGCTGCGGGCACTGCACCGGGCGCAGGTGGAACGGGTCGCCTACGAGAACCTCGACATCCATCTGGGGAGCGCGACCAGCATCGACGCCGCGGAATCCGTGGCCCGGATCATGCGCGGGCGCGGCGGCTACTGCTTCCACCTCAACGGGGCCTTCAGTGCGCTGCTGACGGCCCTGGGCTATGACGTCACCCTGCACCGGGCCGGCGTGCAGTCAACCCCCGAGGACCCAGCGGGCGCGACCGGCAACCATCTCGCGCTCACCGTACGGCTCGACGGCGAGCGGTGGCTGGTCGACACCGGGCTCGCCGACGCGATGCACGAGCCGCTGCCGCTGCGCGAAGGCAGCTACACTCAGGGGCCGTTCACCTGCGCGCTGACCTCGTCGGTGGCGGAGCCCGGCGGCTGGCGGCTCACCCATGACCCCCGCGGCGCGTTCATGGCGATGGACTTCGCCCCGGACCCCGTGGAGCTGTCCTCCTTCGCCACGGACCACACCTGGCTGTCCACCTCCCCCGAGTCCCCCTTCGTCCGGGTCTTCACCGCCTTCCTCCGCGACGCCAAGGGCGTGGACATGCTGCGGGGCTGTGTGCTGCAACGGATCGACGCCGGGGGCACGGACGAGCGGACCATCGACTCGGCCGACGACTGGTACGACGTACTGACCGGCGTGTTCCGGCTGGACCTGACCGACATCGACGCCCCCGCGCGGGCGGAGCTGTGGCACCGCGTCCACACCGGGCACCAGGAGTGGGAGGCCGCGGGGCGGCGGTGAGGGGTGCCCCCTGCCGGAAATCTCCCCGCCCCTCACCAGCGGACCGACGGTCCGATGGCCGGAAGGACACTCCCTAGGGCCTCAGCAGGCCGTCGAACCGCTCCCAGCCGGACCATGGGCCGCCGATCCTGGTCTGCCGGCGGTGGTACGGGGAACCGCCGCTGTTGACGCCGAAGAGCTCGATGCCGACCGTCGCCGTTCGTCTCGACGGCGACAGGGCCACGGCCGCGGCCGACGGCACAAGAGCGCCGACGAGCCGGCCGATGGGTCTGTGCCGCGTTCTCATCGACTTCCCTCTCCTGCCCGCCGAGGCGAGCCATGTCGGTGTGAGTCGGTGCGAAACGCTGCGCACGCTACAACCGCCCCGCCGCACCGCACAGCTTTCCGGCGCGCCGTCCCGGGTCGCTTTCCGGTCGACCGAGGCGGGCCTTTTCGAGCACTGGGGCTGGGATCAGGCAGCTTGCGTCACGCGGCTGGGCGGGCGGGTCCGGCGGCGCGGATGAGGGGATCGATCAGACCGGGGAAGCGATGCTCCAGGTCTGCGTGCCGGAGCGAGATCAGCCGGTGCTTTCCCGCTTGCCGGGTCGTGGTCACGCCCGAATCGCGCAGGACCCGGAAGTGGTGGGACAGGCCCGCTTTGGTGATGCCGTAGTCGAAGCCCCCGCAGGGGTGCTCTCCTGCCCGACCGCAATGACCATCACGATCGACAGACGTACCGGGTCGGCGAGCGCGTGCAGCACGGAGACCAGGTCGAGCTCGTCGGCTCCGGGGTGGTGAAGGCGGCTCATGCGGACATGCCACGGTCACTCAGGCAGTTGGCCAACTATCGAAATGAGTTGCCGTGGCCACCGTCCTGGACCGCAACTCGCGAGGTGCACAGTGGCGGAGGCCTTGACGGTCTGAGAGTCCAAAACCCACGCGGACGGCTCGGCGTTTCGGCCTCCGGACTCGCGGACCAGGCACCGCAGCAGGCCGGCGAGCTGCTCAAAGACACCGTTTTCCCGCCAGGAGTCGAAGTAGCCGTAGGTGGTCCGCCAGTGGGAAGTCGTACGGCAGGTAACGCCAGGGAATGCCGGTGGGGTCCACGTAGAGCACGGCATTCATCAGGGTGCCGCAGGTCATGCTCGGGCGGACGGCCGATGTCCAGGCCGCGACCACGACGCTCTTCCCGCCAGGCGGTCAGCACCGGCCCCGATCAGCTCTCATCACGCATGACGGATCGCTGGGATAGCCACGGTGCGGAGTCATGTTTCCGATGTACTGCGCGGCGGCCGGCTTGGCCAGCAGGCAAACGACCGCCACTCGGGACACCTTGGGATCAGACAGGAGATGCCAGGAAACAGCCCTCTACCGCCGCACCACAGGCTGAACGGCTCACCAGCCCTCCAGCACCTGGGCACTGCGGCTGAGAAACCACCCCGCATCATCCCTAGACAAGTACAAACGCTCAGTCAGAACACAACTGCAGAAGATCCCTGCTTTCCTGGATCATCCTCTTGTACTTGCGGTCATGTTCGTCGTGTTCCAGCGCGAACCGCAGGAGTGCACGGGACCAGTCGTCGAAGAGTGAGAAGACGCGGTCCACCATCCTTCGTGATTCCTCGCGCTGGGTATCGTCGAGAGCCGGCAGGCTCGTCTTCTCCACCTCTGGCGACTTGATGGAGTGTGAGGCTTCTGCCAAGTAGTGTTTCGTGCCGAAGAATTCACATTCGCTACCATCTTGCAGGGTAATTCCTCGACAATGGGTGAATATCGTGACGGAGACGGCCTCGATGGCCTCGACCATGGCGAAAACCGCGTACGTGGGTGCGCCGACGGCGAGCGCGGCAAGCTCCATGCATAGCCGCCGGGAGTGCTGGAAATCTTTGCCCCACAGGATGCGCGCAGAATCCGACAGGGGCATAATGTGGTCGGCTTGCAGCTTTTCCAGGTCAGTCAGCATCCACTGCCAGTGGAAGTCTTCCTCGTAGGTGTGAGCGTTCAGGAGCTCCTGAAGCGGGTCGAGCTCGGCCTCACCCTCTGACTTGCGGAAGACGTATTTGTTCAGATCCGAGTAGCCCATGATGAACGGGATCACAGTGGGGCCCCAGGACAGACGTTTATCTCCCGAGAGAGATTCATCATCCAATAACTGGGCGAAAAATTCGTGATTCTCGTATATCTTCCGGCGTTCTTCGATGTAGTCGATGACGTGCTGCACGGAAAGCTCCATTCGGGAAATCATGACGCCCTTACGGCAAACACGAAGATAACACTCGATAGTTGAAGTGTCACCGTTCAGCGTCTCGTCGGATCTCGGATGCAGGGATGGGTCAGGTCATGAGGGATGCGTATATCTCCCACACGAGGATCTCGGCGTGCGCGGCAGGACCCGCTGTCCGCCGGTTGAGGTGAAGCGACCGCGCCGCCCGCTACCAACGACGATGCCGATACCTTCCGGTCCCGAGTGGGCACCAACCTCCCGTCCACGATGAGGACCTGATGCCGCCCAGGCTTGCGTCTGCCCGGGACCAGGGCCGGCAGGGGGCCGTGCCGGCTGACGACCCGGCCGACGGCCATCCGGGGAGACCCCGAACTACGACGCCAGCTGCCGCATCGTGAGGTTCGTGCGGCAGTACGCGGCCACCAGCAGCACCCGGTCCTCCAGCGACAGCGCCCACCGGCGACCCGGTCGGTCGGAAGCCAGGGCCCGACCGCCCTCACGGATGACAGCCCGCACCAGACGCTGGAACTGACACGGGGGAAGCCCGGTGAACACCTTGATGAGCTCATGGCGCCGAGCAGTGATGACCTGCACGATCAGCCCAACGCAACACCCCGCTACGGGTTACGAGGCAGGCTTTAAAAGTCCAATGACAATGTTGCTTCGGCCGCCCGAGACTCCCGTCTCCGCCTCGCGTCGAAGTCGGTGCCTCAGCCGAGGCACTGGCTCGTCCATACCCAGCCGTGCCCAACTGGCGACACCGGTCTTCTCGATGCCGTCCCCCATGAGGGCACAGGCGAGAAAACCGCAACCGTCTACCTACTGTAGGGGCGAGGCGGGCGCGGAATCGGGCCTGCCGGCCCGGAGACCGGGCTCCGGGCCGGCAACGCGCCTGGGTCACACCGGGGTCACGCCGGAAAGACGTGCTGCCCCCAGGTGATGGTCACCTTCGCCGCGCCGGTGTTGCTCACGTCGGCGGAGAGCAGCGTGGCCCTTCCGGCGTCGAAATAACTGTCGCCGCCCTGGCCACCCGCGCCTCCACCGCCGCCCGGCCTCCTGCGCCCTGGAGGTGCAGGGACAGGACGGTCACGTGGTCGGAGACGGTGAAGATGCCGTTGTCGGAGAAGTCCTGGCTGCCCGATGGGTTGAGGATCCTCAGGTGGGCGGCGGCGGTGACGTCGACGCGCCCGCCCACGGTGACCTTGCCGGTCATGCCCGCTTCCCCCGCAGCGGCGTGCCCCGGGGGGCGAGGAACTGGGCCTTCGTGGTGATGTCGTCGGTGGCCTCCAGGGCACCTGTGACGTTCATGTCCTTGCCGACGGTGAGGTCACCCGTCACGGAGGCGTCGCCGCTCACCGTCAGTCCGGTGAGCGTAGGGTCGGCGACCGTGACCGTCGTCGTCAGGTAGTGCGTCGTCTCTCCGGTGACGTACTGCAGACAGAACGTCGTGTCCCGGGTGACCGTGCCGCTCCACTCGTGGCCGGTGACGGTGTCCTTCTGATCCTTCGCGGGCGTGGCACCGCCGGAGTACAGGACCGTGTACACCAGGGTGGAGGGCCGTCCCAGGTGAGGCAGACCGGGTCGCCCGACGCCACCTCCAGCTTGTCCGCGCGGAAGTCGCTCACCGCGCGTACGGGAATGACCGGTGGCGGGAACTTCGTGATGGTCAGGGGACGGAATCCGGGGCTGTCGGGCCAGTTTCCGGTATCGAGCGTGGCTGTCTCGCGGACCTCGACGCGGGCGACGCCCGGTTGCTTGCTGACGGTGAGGTTCTTCAGCGTGATGGTGATGCCGGAGGCGTCGACGGGCGCACCGCCCTCGGGGGCCTTGGCGACGAAGTGGGCGTAGTCGCCGTCCGGTACGACGATGTCGGCGCCCTTCTGGATTTCCTTGACGGACCAGCCGTCGGCGCTGGCCTCGCCGTCGCCGGAGGTGGTGTCGACGAGGCTCTGGGCGAGGTCGCCGTGCGGCAGGGAGAAGATGATCTCCCGGCAGTACACGGTGTCGCCGCGACCGTTGGAGACGACGAGGTGCACGGTCGTCGACGGGGCGTCGGCGGTTCCCGCGTACAGCGGGAAGGGCTCGCTGATGATGTCGTAGTCCAGCAGGGTGGTGCCGATGTCCGGCGCGTTCACGAGGGTGGTTCCTTTCGGGGTCACGGGGAGGCGGTGGTGGGCTGCGGTGCTCACGCGTCGGTGAACCCGCTGCTCAGGCGCAGGAAGCCGGTGCGGACGACGGGACCGTCCTCGTCGAGCCGGGCGTCCTGGTCGATCTGGACGATCGGCTGGTGGGTCCACTCGGAGGAGGTGTCGAGTTCGGCCCAGTCCCACGTGCCCTGCGGGGAGGTGGGGTGGGGCAGGGCGAGGGCGTCGACGAAGCGGGGCGCGCCGGCTCCGGTGTCCTTGGCCGGCACCTTGCGGTGGGTGGTCAGGACGGGGCTGAGCCGCAGGGCCACCCTCATGGCCGCCATGGCGGTACGGGTGAAGCGGGTCGGCAGCTGAAGGTCGGTCACCGGGAGGACGTCCGTGGTGGCGTGCACGGCGGCCTGCGGGTCGAGCAGCAGGGTGAGGTGCGTCCGCGCCGTGTTGTCGGCCGGGAGGGCGGGCCACTTGTCGTCCGCGCCGATCAGGGCGACGTAGTCGGTGCGGGCGGTCTCGCCCGGCGTCGTGACGGCGTGGAACGTGCGTTCTCGGTGAAGTAGCCGATGAGGCCGTCGCCCTGCTGCCCGGCGTTGCCGAGGCGGATGGGCCACCGGTAGTCGAGGTGGGCGATCTGCGGGGGCGTGGGCCGTCCGGCGGGGCGGGTGCGCCACTCGGTGGACGTCTTCCAGTCCAGGGCGTACTGCCAGCCGGCGTCGGAGACGGGCAGGCCGTCGAGCTCGAAGCCGAGGCGGGCGCGGACGAGGGCGAGCGGGCGGCCGAGGAGGGCGCCGAGGACCTCGTCGCCGTACGGGTTGCCGGGGTCGATGCCGGCGAGCGCGCGGTCGACGGTGGCCATCAGGTCGGTGAAGGCGTCACGGCCCTCGGCTGCCAGTTCCCGGGCGAAGGCGTGGAGCTGCGGCCGCATGGTGCGGAGCTCGTCGATCGTGCGGGTCGCCGAGTCGGGGAGGGGGCCCCATCCGACGACTTCCGACACGGATCCGGTGGGGTCCTCCCGCAGTTCGAGGCGCAGTTCGCCGAGGGGTTCGCCGGTCGGCGCGTAGCACAGCAGCGAGCGGTCGACGTAGTTGGGGACGATCCACGCGCCCACGGGTGTGGTGTGCGCGGTGAGGTCGACGAGCCGGGTGTCGTCGTGCTCGTCGACGAAGTCGAAGCGCAGGCGGGCGGGCTGGAGCAGGCGGGGCGGCAGTGTCTCCTTGCGGAGCTCGTAGTGCGCGGGCAGGGTGTGCCCGTCGACGAGGGCGGTGACGGCCTCCTGCAGGCGGCGGAGGTCCGCGAGCTCGCCGGCGACCCTGGCGGCGAGGCCGTCGGGGTTCGCCGGGTCGATCTCGGCGCGGAACTGCTCGCGGGCGTACTGGCGCGGGATGAGCGGCAGGCCGTGCATCCACCACAGCGCGTACAGGCGCTGCTGAAGGGCGGTGACGTCGCGTTGCTTCTCGTCGTAGGCGCTCTGTGCGCCGTTGAGCCGGGCCAGCCACTCCTCGTGTTCGGGGTCGGCGCCGGTCCAGGTGACGGACTTGGGATCACCGGAAGCGTTGCCCTTGTCGGTGGTGTCGGCGAGGCGCCACAGGGTGCCGCCGGGCAGACGCCGGTACCAGCTCTTGTGCAGGGCCTGGCCGGTCCTGACGGGCCCGTCGGGGCCGTCGGGGCCGTCGAGGGTGTCCAGGAGGCCGCTGCCCGCGGCATGCAGGAGTGTGGGGTCGGTGGCGGCGAGGGCGTCGTGGCCGGAGGCGGCCAGCAGCTGGGCGTGCGCCTCGTCCGCGCTGCTGCCGACGGCGATCTTGTCGCGCACGTCGTTCTTCCCGGGCCGGTCCGACTCCGGGAGCGTGCCGGACGTCCATCGCACGCCGATGGCGCGGCCACAGTAGGTGGTGCTGCCGGGGGTCCAGCCGGGCGGCAGGTCGTCGACGGTCCAGCCGAGGCCGGCCAGGACGGTGTCGACGGTCGCGCCCGCCGCGCCGAGGCGGCGGCGCAGTTCTTCCTGTGCGGGGTCGGAGTACCAGCCGACGATCTGGTAGTCGAGGTCGGCCTGTCCCTGGACGCCGGTGAGCGGGTCGTGCAGGGAGAAGACGTTCGGGTGGTACGGCTGGTAGGCGTGGAAGGTCATGATGCCCGGGCCGACCGCGGTGAGGAACAGTTCCTTGCGGGCCTCGGAGGTGCCGGCCGGCTCGCTCCACGCGGCTCCGCCGGGGCCGATGCCGTGGGCCCGGCCGATCTTCGTGGTGGTGATCGTGGAGCGGTAGGGCGTCGCCGCCGGGTCCTGCACGTCCGGCCTGACGGGGTGGATGAAGCGCGAGGTGCCGTTCTTCGGGTCGAGGCAGTCGCTCTCGACCACCCAGCCGGTGGTCAGCTCCGGGCTGCCCTGCACGTGCCGGACGACGAGCCAGCGGTTGGGCACGAGCGGGAACTCCGTGCGCCCGCCGGGCTCGCGTGCGGTGCCCCGGCGCAGGGCATCGGGCAGCTCCCAGCGCACGTACACGCCGTCGTGCTGCTTGTAGCCGTCGTCGCTCTCGCCGGTCTCGGTGGCCCTCCACTTCTCCTCCATGGTGAAGGGACCCGGCTCCGGCGTGTGGTTGTGGCGCAGGAAGTTGAAGTTCGGCTGCCAGCGGCGGAAGCCCTGTCCGCCTTGTCACCCGCGCGCTCAACGCAGGACCAGCTCATCCCAGATCGGGGCCGGGCCTTACGGGTTGTCGGTGGCGGCGCACCTGCGGGCCGCTGGGGCCCGGGTGCGGGTCTTCGGGGAGGTCATGGGCAGCTGGCGGCATGCGATGGCCACCGGCATGTTCCTGAAGTCCGCTTCCGCCGCCACCGACCTGTCGGCCCCGGTGCCCGGCGGGCGGGCGGCCGGCCGACTTCCGCAGGGATCAGGGCGATGCGGAACTGACGGAGCTGACCCCGATCCCCTGCGAGGTGTTCGCCGCGTATGGGATGTGTCGTCGGGGGCGGCCAGTCGGCGCTGGAGAGTGCGGCCCTGCTGCACGAGGCCGGTGCCCAGCCGCGGGTTCTCGTGCGGGCTGCACGCGTGCGGTGGGGAGCGGCCCCGGTGCTCGAGCGGTCGCTTGCCGAGCGCCTGGCCCGGCCGGCGTCCCCGCTGGGCACGGGATGGCCGCTGGCGGGTCTGTGCAGGGCCCCGGGCGCGGTGCGGCGGCTGCCCGCCCCGGCACGGTTGTGGGTCTTCCGCCGGGCGCTGGGACCGTCGGGCGGGTGGTGGCTGCGCGAACGCGACGAGGGCATCGTCCCCGTCCACACCCGCCGGTACATCGAAAACGCTCAACTCCACGGCGAGGAGGTCCAGTTGCGTCTCGGCGGGCAGGGGGACGGGCCGGCGAAGATGACGGCCGACCATGTGCTGGCCGCCACCGGCTACCGCATCGACCTGGACGCCCTGCCCTTCCTCGACCCGCGCCTTCGACAGGCGGTGGCCCGCATCCCCGGCTCCCATGCCCCACGTCTGTCCGGGGCGTTCGAACCCTCGGTCGACGGGCTGTACTTCACCGGCTCCCTGGCGGCCCCCACCTTCGGACCGCTGCTGCGCTTCGTGGCCGGCACCTCCTTCGCCGCCCGGCACATCACCGTCCGCCTGGCCCGCCCCGTAGCGCACCGCTGACCACAGCCCGCTCCGGCGCGGGATCGGATGCCGACATCGGTTGCGCCATGCTGGGGCCGGGAGGCGGGAAAGCAGTACGGGAGTTCCCATTGGCGCGCGAGGGGGCAGGCGCCAGTGGCCCTTCACTCGTGTGCGGGGCGGTCCGGGCGCCCGCAACCGGCATGCGGGTGCGCGGGGAGCAGGGCCCCGCGCCCAACACCCCCGAGTACAGGGTGGCCGGCGATGCCGCACGATGACAGCGGCAGCGCGGTCGCGCACCGGGGTCCTGCGTGACCGCCCGTCGGTCACACACCCGCGTGTCCCCTAAACGATCCCCCGGTCGGGGCACGCGGGCCCCGATCCATCCAGCCCGGAGTCCCAGGGCGTGCCCGGCGGGGCGCTCCGGACAGCCCCGGGCTCTGCCGGTCGACCGGCGTGTTGGTAGCGTCACGCTCTTCGCCGGTGCCGGCCGTGCGGAGTCCCTTGGCAGGCCCTGACATGTCCGAACCCCTCGCACTCGCCCCGTACACGATGTGGCGCGACGCGCTCGTTGAGGTGGACGAGATCTTCGCATCGCCGCCTGGGCTCGACCGTCCGGTCGGCGGGTGCACGTACTGCGTCGCGGAGTCGGAGCTGCGCGTTCTCGGTGGTGACCCTGCCGACGTGCCGGACGACCTCCTCAGGCACTTCATGCGTGAGGTCGCCGGCCACTGGGACGAGGACCAGTACTCCACCCTGTGGCGCCGCTTCATTCCTCGTGCGCTGCGCCGCTGGGGCCCGGACGGGAGCGGCGCCGGCCCCTCGGGGGAGATGGGACGCCTCGGCTGTCACGGTGCCCGGCTCGCGGACTGGCCCGTGGCCGAGCGCGCCGCGGTCGAGCGGGCCTTCCAGGCACTGCTGCGCATCGCTGTGACCGACGGCCGGCCGTACTGGGAGATCACCGATCTGGTCGAGGGGATCGCTCATGCGACAGGTGGCCTGGAACGATGGCTGCACCACATCGCCGGGCTCACCGGTCCGGAAGCGGACGCCGGCGTGGTCCGCGTCGCCTCGGGCTGGGCCGACGATCTCCTCTTGGACGAACTGGAGTTCACCTGGTGGCACGACGGCGACCCGCAGCTCATAGCCACCTGGCTGCCCGCCCTGCGTGCCCGAATGGCGGCTTTCGCCGTGCGGAACCCGCGCTGCAAGAACGCATCCGACGCGCTGATCGCGATCGACGCGCTCGAGGCCGGCACCCCGGGCCCCTGGCTCTCCCCCTACGACATCCGCGCACTCAGCGGCCCTGCGCTCATCCACCAGGGCTGAGGCAACGGGGTGGGGGAAGATCGTGACCGTTACCCTCGGCAAACAGTTCGGCGGTGGGTGAAACGAGATACCGGCCAGACGGTGTCCGACGGGTCACGTGAGTGGGGTGGGTCAGCAGACAGTGCCATGCCCCAGTTGCCTGGCCCAGTCCTGCAACTCGGGTTCGGCCAGGCTGGTGCCCAGCCAGTCGTGGTCGAGGTCGACTCCTGGCAGGGAAGGAACGACCGCGACGTAGAGCCCGGCGGCACGTGCCGAGGCGATGCCCGTGGCCGAGTCCTCGAAGGCGACGGAACGCTTAGGGAACACGCCGAGTGTCTCGCATGCCGTGAGGTACAGCTCTGGTGCGGGCTTGGGGGAACGTACCTCGTCAGCGGCGAACGAGTGGGTGAAGCAGTCGGCGAGACCGGCCGACCACAGTGCCGTGTCCAGCAGTTCCCGAGGGCTGTTGCTGGCTACGGCGATGGGTACGGCCGCCCGGCAGGCACGCACCAGTTCCGCAGCCCCGGGGAGGGCCGCAGCGCCCTGGAACAGCTCCTTGCGGACCCTTCCCAGGAGTTCGACGGCGAGTTCGGCACCGGCGCCGGGGCGCCCCAGGTATTGGGCCATGGCGTCTCCAGCCGCCTCCACCGTCCGGCCGATGACGAGGGCTTTCTGTTCGGGACCGAAGGGATGGCCGTGCTCCGCGAAGACGGCGGCTTCCGCAACCGTCCAGCACGCTTCGGTGTTGACCAGCAAGCCGTCGCAGTCGAAGATCACGGCCTCGGTGTTGGTGGGGAGCGAGTACATGCGGGTGTCCTTTCGCTTCGGGTGACGCGCGGGTCGCTCGTGCGACGGTTTTCGGCGGGCCTTGCGGTTGCGTCGGTATCCGCCTCACTGCCCGAGCGCGAGCCGGATGCCGAAGGCGGCGATGACCGTGCCGGTGATGCGGTCGAGGTAGAGGCGGGCTGAAGGCCGTTGCAGGCGGTCTCGGAGCACGTGCGCGAGGGCGATCAGCACGCAGGACCAGACGACGGCCAGGAGGATGTGCACACCGGCCAGGAGCACGCCTGAAGCGATGTGCGAGGCCCCGGTGGGGATGAACTGCGGGAGCACCGCGACGTAGAAGGCGCCCATCTTCGGGTTGAGGAGATTGGTCACGATCCCTTGCCGCCAGCCGCCGAGCAGGGTGTCGCCGGCGCCTCTTCCGGCCTCGGTCTCGGCTCGGGCCCCGGTCGTGCCCCCGGTCCCCGCTGCCTCCGGGCTCTCACTCGATGCGTGGCGCCAGGTGGCCCACAGCAGCCTGCCGCCCATCCACACCAGGTATGCGGCTCCGGCCCAACGAAGGATCACGTAGGCGATGTGAGAAGCCGTCAGGAGCGCAGTCACACCGAGCGAGGTGAGCGTGCCCCACACCAGCGTGCCGCTCTGGATGCCGAAGACCACGCCCCAGGCGCGACGCCGGTGCCCGAGCGCGGCGGTGCGCAGGATGAGTGCGGTATCGAGTCCGGGAGTAAGCGTGAGAAGTCCCACGATCAGGGTGAATGTCCCTATCGAGTCCAGAGTGATCATGAACGGCCACCTTAGGTCGGCGACCGGATGGCGTCCATATTCCTGCCCGACATCGGGCAGGAATCGCGCCGTTCGCACTTGGTCTTGCGCATCACGCCTCATAGGTGGCATTGCCCGGGGACACCTCATCAAGCGATGAGGTCAGCCCGTTGACCTCAGCCCTCTGGGACGAGGGCGGTCCATGACATCCCGCCGGATCGTCAACGGATCCGCAGCCGGATCGCGGCGACTATGACCGTGCCGCGAGAGACGAATGCTCCCGTGTCTCACCTGGTGGCCCACAGCCCAGAACCCTTTTGAGCGCGCCGGTCGTCCGCACGACTTCGTCCCTGCAGTCGTATCGCGCCTCGTCGAAACCAGAGGGGCGATCGCCTGCCGCACCGCTGACGTTCGCGCGCGGCTCGCCCAGTGAGGGAGCGGCACAGCGGGCGCATGACGCCGAACACCGCGCGGTGGGTACCGCCCGGGCTGCCGTCGACGTCACCTGAGGAGCCGCCGCGCCGCGCTCAGGACGCCGTCAGGAGGTAGGCGGGCGCCCGCCAGTAGTCGTACAGCCGGCGCGGTTCGCCGGGAGTGAAGCCGGCCCGCTCCAGGTCCTCCGCCCACCGGGCGATGGGCTGCTCGTGGTGCCGCTGGTGCTCCTCGCTGCCCAGCAGCCCCAGGAGCACCGGCATCAGGAACCCCTGCGCGACCAGTTGCCGGTCGGGGCCGTACTCCCGGATACCGCGGTCGTAACGGGGACCAGGTGGCGGAACCGGTCGGGCGCGACAGGCCCACGTTGCCGCCGCCGCGCACGAAGGCGCTCAACGCCTCCGGCTCGGCGTACACGTCCTCGTACTCGTACTCTCCGGTACGCAGACAGCGCGCGGCCTCGGCGTAGGCGACCTGCGCCTTCGGACCGGCAACGGACGGCGAGGCGTACGAGGCGACCCACCTGCATGGGTACCCGTGCCCGCACAGGACTGGACCGCTTCAGCGTGCCGTCACAGGCCGCCGGGTACACCGCCGCCGATCGTTTTGGCGATCAACGGATCGGCGCGGATCGCCGCGACATCGTTCTGGAGGACTTGGGGCACCAGAGGCCCGACTTCATGGACGGTGCGGCCACTCAGCGCATCGGCTCGCTCGGAGGTCGGCGCAGCTCTTCTCGATCATCCACCTCGGCGTCCTCGCCTGCTACTGCGGTGACCGGCTGGTTCACCAGAAGGGCCGGCCCGTACCAGGCGCTTCCGTCGTGGGGAACGGACGCCAGGCAACTGCGCGAGCGGCGCCGAACATCGCCCCTGCCCCGGAGCCTGTCCGATGGGTCGGCAACTCGGCGCCCGCGCACGGGAAAGACAGCTCGACGGCCCCCACTCCCGGCGATCCGGGCCCCGTTCAGGCGAGGTTGACCGGCCACTGACTGCAGCTCCGGCGCAGAGATACGATCACTCTCATGGACGCCCTGTACCCCCGGCTGCTCGTCGAGGACTTTGACACCGCGGCTCACTTCTGGACCGAAGCGCTCCGCGATCTGCTGGGCATTGAGCCCGTCAAGGTGATACCCGCTGCCGGCTACGCCAACTGGGACCTGGACGACGAAGCCGTCCTCGTGCTCTATGCGCGCAAAGCCATCGCACAGGTCATCGGCACCGAAAACTTGCCGCCGGCCGTCCCCGCGCAGGACGTGGCGATGCTCGTCCTGCGCGTCGACAACGTGGAGGAGGCAGCAAGCTGCCTGAGCAGGCACGGCGCGTCGGTCCTCGCCAAGCCCCAGGACCGCCCCGAGTGGGGCGCCAACCTCCGCACTGCGCATGTGAGGACACCGGACGGCACGCTGGTGGAGCTCCAGTCCTACTAAGGACTGTCCGGCGAGTCACCCTCGCAGCCATAGCCGAATCGCGGCGAGGGTGACCTGCCGTGGAAGACGTACGCCCATGTGCCAGCCCCCTGTGGGCAGCGCGTCCCGGGTGGCGCGGACTTCGGCGACTTCCCGCACGGGGCGGTGACGCCGCGGGGCGGCCAAGGCCACGTCGCCGCCTTCGGCCCCGGCCGGGGCGCTCCGGCAGGACCGGACCCCACTGGGCAGCACAGCCCCACGGCCAGCGTTCACCGGGACGCTTGCAGAAGGCCCCGGCGTTCACGCCAGGGATGAACGCGTCTCCAGGGCTGCTCTGACGTGCATTTCAAGCCGCTGACAGAATGATCGGCGATATGGCGGCGAGCGCCTCTTCAGCGGATCGGGCGTAGAACGGCTGTGTAGTTCTCCCCGCTGTACAGGGATTCGTAGCGGATCTTGAGCGTGAGGCGCCGGTTGATCAAGTCTTCAAGTTCGGCGTGGTTCTGGGGGTCGTAGCTTGGGACGCTCAACAAGTACTGCTCGCTGTCGGTAGCGATGACCTCGTGCTCATTGAAGGTCACGCATCGCCAGGCGCTCGCGGAGGCGGTCGACACTCGGTGCGTTCCAGGAGCCGACCACTTCGCCATCGACGGTGAGCGTGCCGTCGACGATGATCGCCGGCCCAAGTCCGGAGTTGATCAGCCGGATACCTGCTCTGCCTCCGGCCGGCCAGCCCTGGTGCAGTTGGAGTATCGGACGCACCGAGTGGCGGTTGTGCTGTCGCATCGCGCGTGTCTGGTAGACCGAGACGACCAGTGATGCGACAGCGATCACGACCGCGCATATCGCTGTGACAGTCTCTGCTTTCATCCCATCCCCCTCGTGAAACCTCCTCGCTCGGGACGATATCCGAACCGATCAACGTGCCTCAGCCCGGCCCTCGCCGGTTGGCCAGCCGCTGCTACCGAGGAAGGAGCGGCGGTTTCGGTATCCGGGCCGCAGGCCCTCGCCGGACCGGGAGGTCCTGTGCGGGATCCTGTACGTGCTGCACACCGGAAGCTGCGGCGGCGGCCAGCCCGCGAGCGGCCGGGAATCCCGATGGAGCGCGCGTATTGCCCCTTCACGGCCAGGCTGCGCATCCTGCTGGGATGCGCTTCTCCATCAACATCCCCAACTTCGGTGACTTCGCCGACCCCCGCAACGTCGCGACCGTCGCGACGGCCGCCGAACAGGCCGGCTGGGACGGGTTGTTCGTCTGGGATCACGTCCTGCATCGACAACACCGGGGACGTCCGTTCGGAGACCCCTGGATGCTGCTGACCGCGGCCGCGCTGGCGACCTCCCGGATCCGACTGGGTACCCTGCTGACGCCGGTCCCCCGTTACCATCCACAGCAACTCGCCCGCCAAGTGGCCACCCTGGACCACCTCAGCGGGGGCCGGGTGATCTTCGCCGCCGGCTTGGGCGGCCCGATCGAGGACGAATACCGCAGCTTCGGCGACGCCGCCGAGCCGCGCCTCCTGGCCGAGCGGCTGGACGAGGGCCTGGAGCTGTTGAGGCGCTTCTGGTCCGGCGAGCCGGTGAACCACCACGGCCGGCACTATGAGGTCCGGGACGTGACGCTGCAGCCCGCCACCGTACAGCGGCCCTGTCCGCCGGCGTGGATCGGCGGGTACTGGCCGCGTCGCCCGCCCATGCGGCGGGCAGCGCGGTGGGACGGCGCGGTGCCGCTCTTCGAGACGGCCCCGCATGGTCACGTACCGGATGCGGCAGAGGTGCGGGATCTGGTCGGCTATGTACGCAAGCACCGTACGGCCGGGGCCGAGCGTCCCTTCGAGATCGTGCTCGGCGGCGCGACACCGCCGGACGCAGCCAAGGCGAGGGACGTGATCGGTCCGCTGTACGACGCCGGCGCCACCTGGTGGGACGAGCGACAGGTACAGACCGGTCCCGACCTGGTCCGCCTGCCGCCAGTACTTCGCCGCATCGAGGTGGGGCCTCCGATGGCCTGATAGGCCGTTCGAAGGTGAGATCGTGGGGATTCACGCGACCCCTGACAGCCAGACGGTGCGCGCGTGCTCGCCGAGATACAGCTCCAGCGAGCGCCTGGTCGATTCCGGAGGCGCGGGCATGACGGTCATCCTGCCCGAGCGACCCGGGAGCGGACAGAGCAGGTAAGAACTGCCCCGATCCGCTTCTCCCGATCGGCTCGGAACGACTTCGCCGACCTTGCCCGGATCGGGGATCGGCACCGAGTCCTCGAAGACCGCCACAACGCCACGGCACAGCCGTTCCAGTGGAGGTTCAGCAGCTCCGACCTGGACAATCTGCCGGCCAGGCTCGACCGGCACACCGCCGAACACCCGGTGACTGCGGTCAGTGCTGGTTCCGAGCGAGGAAAGCGCGGTACCAGGCGAGCGTGTCGTCCAGGGTCGTGTCGAGGCCGATCGGCTTGATGCCGAAGGTCTCCTGGATCGCGGTGGAGTCCATCACCTGCGGTTCGGTGTGCTGGTAGAACAGCTCGGCGTAGGAGCCTATGAACACCTCGTCGAACGGCCCGAAGGGACGCGGCTCGCTCATGATGGTGGTCTTCAGGGGCTGCCCGAGTTTCCGCTCGATCTGCTGGAAGACCTCGCGGGTGGTCCGGGCGCGGTCGGTGGGCAGGTGCCAGACGCGGCCGTCGCCGTCGGGATGTTCCCCCAGGGTGGCCAGGCCCGCGGCAACGTCGCGGATGTCGGTGTAGCTGTGCGGCAGGTCGATATCACCCAGGCCCAGTACCTCGGTTCCGGTCAGGGCGCCGGGGAAGACGGCGCCGCCCAGGGTGGAGTTGAGCACGCCGGGGCCGACAAAGTCCGCCGAGCGGCCGAGAACGACACGGGCGCGGCCATCGCGGTGTGCGGCCAGGTACCGATCGTCGAGGGCGGCTCGCATCCTGCCTTTGGCACTGGTCGCGTTCCACGGGGTGTCCTCGGTCATGACCTGCCCGTGGGTCTCGCCGTAGGGGTAGAGAGTGTCGAGTACGACCAGGCGGGCGCCTTCGGCCTCGACCGCGCCGAGCACGGCGTCCTGGATGCGCGGCATCACGTCGATCTGCAGGTGGTAGGCGACGTTGACGCAGTGGTACACGACGGCGGCGCCCTTGATGGCGGCCCGGGCGCCCTCGACGGTGCCGACGTCGCCCCGGACACGTGCGACTCCGTTGGGGGTCGCACCGGTCCCGGAGCGGTCGACGAGACGGACGGCGTGTCCCCGGCGGGCCAGCTCAGCGGCGACGGTGGAGCCGGCCGGCCCGGCGCCCAGGGCGACGTGGAGATCAGGGGCCTTCATGAGGAGTGCCTTTCCGACGCTTCGGGCGTTACGATGGATCACAACTGTTAGACACCGTAACTCTTTCGGACGTAGACCGTAAGAGGCAGCACAGGAGGAACGTCATGGCCGCCGCGGCATCCAGCCCCCGGGCCCGGTACCGGGAGCAGACCCGCGCCGAGATCAAGAAGATCGCTCTGGCGCAGCTGGCCGATGGCGGAGCCCCCGCCGTGGCCCTCACCCGCATCGCCAAGGAGGCCGGGCTGACCGGCCCGGCCCTGTACCGGTACTTCGCCAGCCGTGACGACCTCCTCCACAGCCTGGTCCGGGACGCCTACGACGACATCGCCGCGGCTGTCGGGCACGTGGCCGCCGACCTGCCCGACAGCCCCGCCACAGCCCTGCACCGCCTGGCCGGCGCCTACCTCGACTGGGCCACCGCCCAACCCCACCGCTACCTGCTGATCCAGGGAAACCCGATCCCCGGCTACGCGGCCCCGCCCGACACGGTGCGCCGCGCCCGCGCCTGCATGGGACCCTTCGTGAAGGTCTTCGCCACCGGCCGGCCCACCGCCGCGGTCCAGCCGGTCGTCGACGAAATGACCGCCTGGGTACGCCAGGACGAAACGGTCGCCGACTGGCTGCGCGAATACGCGGGCCTCACCTCCGACGCCCCGAACGCGGGCTGCGCCCTCGCCGGCCCGGTGCTGGCCTGGTCCCACCTGCACGGCACCGTGAGCCTGGAAGTCTCCGGCCAATACTCCGGCATGGGCCACCACGCCCGAACCCTCCTGACGGCCCACATGGACATGCTGGCCACCGCCTTCCGCCTCCCCTGACTCGCCGCGACTCTCCTGTCCCGGGTGTCGGTGCCGGATGGGCCGCCACGGGCCGGGCGACGGGTCGTCACAGCTCCCCGCCCGTGTTCGACGACCCCCACGGCCACCGCCGCAGAATCGTGACCGTCATGGGAATGCTGGTGTGCTTCTTGTGTCTGTGCGTTCTCGCGGTGGACGGCAGCGTGCTGTACGCCGATCCCAAGGCGCCGGCGATGCGCCCGGCCGAGGCCGTCGGCACGTCCCCCTTGTGATGAGGGCGGTCTCGCCCCTGGGGCACTGGTGGGTGCTGGCCGGTGTCCTCACGATGTTCCTGGCGGCCTGGTGCCTGGCGACCTCGATCCTGCGCGGCGTCGGAGAACCCGGCACCACCCAAGTCCGGGAGCCGGACGGCCTCGTGCCGCATTCCGTCTCAGGCGGCGGACCCGTCGTCGACACCCGAAGCAGCACCCCGATCGGTCTGGACGTGCGCCCGGGCACGGTGGCGTTCACCTTCGACGACGGGCCGGACCCCACCTTGACCCCACAGGTCCTCCAGCTGCTCGCCGCCGAGCAGGTACCGGCGACGTTCCTCGTCATCGGCCGGCACGTGGCCGAACACCCCGAGCTGGTCCGGGCACAGACTGCCGCAGGGCACGAAGTCGGCCTGCGCACCTTCGCCCACGCCGACCCGGTCACCGCCCGAAGCAGCCGACGCGGCCGGCCACCGGATTGCCGCCCCCCGGCGCGGCTGCGCGCCTACCGGAAACCGAGGTGCGGATCGGTGTCGGCCAGCTCACCGCTGGCGGCCCACAGGCGAGCGGCGACTGCCGGGTCGGTCATATGGGAGGGGACGGTCTCACACCGTGGTGTGCCACGCAGGCCGAAGACCCTCGGCCCCCACAGCTGCCCTCCTCGTACTTCCGGGTCGAGGACGGCACGGACGGCGGGCCATGCTCCGGCGTCCTTGCCCTGCACCAGAAGCCCGGTGGGCAGGCCGCGCAGCCGCTCGCCGGGGGTTGTCACGTGTACCGGCGGGCGGGACGGGGTGAGGGAGTCCAGTGCGCCGCCGGGGTGGGCCACCACACTGAGCACCGTGCTGCCGACGCCGCGCAGGCGGCGATCGAGTTCGAAGCCGAAGCACATCTGCGCCAGCTTCGATCGGCCGTAGGTGCGCTTGGGCCGGTAGTCCCGGGCCGATTGCAGATCACCCAGGTCCAGTCGCTCGGACCGCGCCGCGAAGCTTCCCACCGTCACGATGCGGCCCGCCGGCGCCGCGGACAGCAAGGGGGCCGGCCACTGGGTGAGCGCGAAGTGGCCGAGATGGTTGGTGCCGAACATCAGCTCGTGGCCGTCCTCGGTCTCTCGACGCGGCGGGTCGTCGAGCGCGACCCCCGCGTTGTAGACCACCGCGTCGAGGTGATCGAGATCCAGACTGTCCACGGCGGTCTTCAGGGACGACAGGTCGGCGAGGTCCAGTTGAAGGTGCCGTACGTTCGCGCCCGCGACGTGGGAGCGGATCGAAGCCATGGCGGCGTCGGCCTTCGCGGCGTCCCGGCTGCCGAGTACGACGACGGCGCCGGTGGCGGCGAGCTGCTCCGCCGCGAAGTAGCCGATCCCGGCGTTACCCCCGGTGATCAGGAAGATCCTCCCCTCGGCGGGCGGCAGCCGGTGAACGTTCCACGTCCGGCGCCGGGATACGGAAGACACGATGACAGGCTCCTCGCGCTCGGGTGCGGCGTGCTCACGAACAGCACTCCCCCAAGGTCGCAGCCTCCACCGACATACCGCCGACAGATCACCGACCCCTACGGAACTCCGCTCGCCGTCACGCCCACCGGCGGGAACGGCACGCCGTCACCCGGCTCCTGCCGCTGCCGCTGCCGGCCACGGTCCCGTCGATCCGTGGTCACCGGCCGGTCGGACCGGACGTCCCACCGTGCGATTCACCGGGGAGTGGGCGGCGCCGCCCTCTGCTCGGCGGCGCGGCGGCGGCCGGCGGCCGCCCGGTCCGGGTCGCCGAGCTGATCCGCGAGCCGAGCCTGGGCGCCCCAGTTGTACGGGCACAGCGGGCGCAGGTTGATCCGCTCGCTCAGCAGCGTGCGCGCCAGGTCCCGGCGCCCCGCGTGGAGCGCCGCCTCCACCAAGGTCTTCTGTACGGCGTCCCGTTGGGCATGGCTGCCGCCGAACGCATGCAGACGGCGGCGGAGCGGGAGCAGCAGGTCGACCGCCTCGTCGTACCGTCGCCGCCCGTACGCGACGAGCGCCCGGCACACCGGCAGCCCGACCTCGGAGGTCATCGAGGCGTTGGACACCCGCGGATCCGGGGTGTGGACCCAGGCCTCGCGGTCGCGGATGAGAGCGTCGGCGTCGGAGATGCGGTCCGCTCCGACGTAGGCCATGACGGCGTGGACGTCGTTGAAAGCGTAGTAGGGGCCGTCCTTCCGGTTCGCCCAGGCGTCGGCCAGGGTGAACCAGCGGTCGCCGGTGTCGGCGCCGGCCAGGTACAGCCGCCACAGCAGCGAGGCCGCGTCCAGCAGTTCCATCGCGACGCCGGCCGAGCCCTCGTGGTGCAGGCCGGCGTCGTAGACGTCGAGCACCCGGTCGGTGCGTCCCGCCTCCAGGGCGTAGAGGGCGTAGTGCCACCAGTTGTGGACGTTGAGGTAGTTGCCGTCCGCCCAGTCGCCCGCGCGGTCGTCCAGGTAGCGGATGCCGTCGGCGAACCGCCCCTGCATCTCGTAGGCGTGCACGACCGCGTGAATGCCCCATACGTCGCGGGGATCGCGTTCCACCGCCTCCAGGGCCACCTGCTCCGACTGGCGGTAGTGGCCCGCTTCCTCCAGGCCGAACCCGTACATGCCGAGCAGGAAGCCGTAGTGCGGATCGTCCATGTCCCAGGCGGACAGCGCCCCGCCGACGCGGTCGCGCAGCAGCACGGCGTTGCCGGTGAAGAAATCGATCTGGTGCCCCACCGCCAGGGCGAGCGCGTCGCGCGGATACGACACGCTGATCTCGCCGAGCAGACGACCGGCGCCGTGGATGTCGCCGTGCAGCCAGGCGGAGGCGGCCTCGATGTGCATCCGCTCCCGGGGCGTGACCACCGGCATGTGCACGCTCCGGCGGAATTCCCCGAACCGCCTCCGGGCCCCGGCCGCGTCCTTCTCCTCCGTGCCCAGCAGGCCCAGATACGCCGTGAAGACGTTTCCCATGACGGAGCGGGGGGAGGCGGCGACGGCCGCCTCCGCTTCCGCGTTCACCTCTTCGCGGAAGTACAGCAGACACTCCAGCGCGTTCTCGTAGTGCCGCACCGCCTCGGCGCCGGTGCCCGTCATCGCCTGTGCGTGTCGGTCCTTTTCCACCCCGGTTCCTCTCGTCCCGCCGCCGTGCCGGCGCGGTGACGCTCATCGGTACGCTCCGCCGCCTGCGGCAATGGATCCCTGCCCGGTGGTGCGTGTCCGGATGCGCGAGGTGGGGCCGGTCGGCTCAGACGTACTCCGTCAGGTCGATGGCGTGGACCTGTAGCGCAAAGCCGTACTCGGGGTGGGTCGTCTCGCGCTCGGGTTCCATGCCGAGCTTGCGGATCACGTTCGCGGAGGCATCGTTGCCCATCCGGTCGATGGCGATGACGCGGTCGAGCCCGCGGTCCTGGAGTGCGAACTCCAGCGTGGCCTGGGCGGCTTCGGAGGCGTAGCCCTGGCCCCAGAACGACTGGCCGAGCCGCCAGCGGATCTCCACGGCGGGCAGCACCTCGGGCAGGTACGTGGGAACGGTCAGCCCCACGAGGCCGGCCAGCTCTCCCGAGGCGAGGAGCTCGACGGCGAAGATGCCGAAGCCCTCGTCGTCCCACTCCTCCTCCCACCGCTCGATGGCCTCGGCCGTCTGGTCCAGGTCGAGGGTCGAGCCGTCGCCGATCCACTGCATGACCCGCGGGTCCGCGTTGATGTCCGCCAGGGGGGCGAGGTCGTCGTCGTGCCAGCGGCGCAGGAGGAGGCGGGGGGTGTGGATCTCGGTCATGGCTCCCATCCTGCGCCACGCCGGGCCACAACAGAAATCGGTGCCCCGGCGGCGCGTGTTCCCTCCCTCGGCTCCCGCACGGGGCGGGCCTACGACTTGTCGTGGTGCCGGTGCCCCGGGTGTCGCAGGTGCGTCCAGATGGCCCGCGCACGGCGGCCCGCTTCCCTCCGGCTGCGGGCGACCAGGCGCCGGGCCTGCTCCGAGGTCTCCCCCATCGGGCCCGAGCCGCGCAGGGGCTTGCCCGCCGTCTCGTGGAGGAAGAAGGCGGAGACGACCCCGATCACGCCGGCGGCCATCAGGTAGTACGCGGGGATCATCTCGTCGTGCGTCGCCTCGAGCAGCGCCGAGACGGCCGGCGGGGTCGTGCCGCCGAAGAGTGAGAAGGCCTGCCACGGGGAACGGCAGGCGGCCATCCCCAGTCCGTCATGCCGTCGGTGCCCAGGGCCGCGGTGAGCACCGTGACCGGACCCGAACCGAGCACGTAGCCAACGAAGGTGCCGAAGTCGAGCCAACTGCCGAGGAAACCGCGGCGCTTGTCGGGCGCGTATTCGGCGATGTACGTGGTGGCCCCGGCGTACTCGCCGCCGGTGGAGAAGCCCTGGACCAGCCGGCCCGACTCAATGCGTTCACGGCTGTCGCCCCTCCGGCGGCCGCCACGGCGGCTCCTGACCGGCCCGGACGTCCTGGCCGGCGTCCGGTCCCGTGCCGTGCGGGCCGCCCGGCCGCCCGAACGTGACGTCGCCGTGCACGTGCCCCGCCTGGATCACTCCCTCCGTACGCGCCTGTCCCGAGACCTCGTTGTGGATATGGACGGTGCCCTGGCCGGCGTGCGGCACGCGGAAGTCCGGGGGCTCCTGCCAGCGGGACCCGGCGAAGTTCCGCAGGGCTGCGGCGACGTCCACCGGGACGGTGGCCCTCGTTGACAGGGGGAGGACGAAGAACCACCCGTCGCCGCCGCGGAAGTACCGCGCGGGCGCGGGCGCGCCGGGCCGGGGCAGCACGTGCAGGGCGTAGACCTTGGTGTCCCGCTTGCGGTGGATGAGTTTGCGTACGGCGACGGATTGCACGTCCGCCCAGGCCAGCCGGCCGCGGTGGCGCCCCATCCTGAACTCGATGTGCGCCGGGGTCAGGCGCAGCGCCTGCGCCTGGGGCGGCAGGAGCCAGTGGACCAGCATGATCAGCACCCCGAAGCCGCACATGGCCAGGGACGCTCCGGCGGCCACCAGCCAGTTGCCCTGCACGCCCGAACGGATGAAGACCATGACCGCGAGGAAGAGAATCACCGGCCAGTGGGCGAGGGAGAGCCGGCGACTCCTGCCCTCGGCACTGAATCCGTGCGTGTCGTGGTGGACGGTCCAGCCCTTGAGCGACCCCAGGGGGGACCTCTCGAATTCGGCCAGCGCGTCACGGAACCGGGGAAGGGGCGCGGAAGCCGCGGCGGACTCGGGAGGCCGGAGGTACGGAGAGGGCCGGGCATCCCTTGGATACGGCAGGGCCGCAGGGGCGTCGCCCCGCTCGGTGTCGGCCAGGTGCTCCTGGAGCCGCAGATGACGGAACCGGTAGACGCCGCCGCTGCGCTGCAACAACCCGCCGTGATGCGCGTCGCGCAGGAACTCCATCAGCGACCAGGGCACCCGCCCCGCGATCGCCAGACACCCCTTGGCCAGCAGCCAACGGCTCCACAGACTCATCAGCAGGAGCATCGCGGCAGCCCCGAACCAGGCGGTGACGCCCCGCGCCAGGGCCGCGCCGACGGTTTCGTAGACGTACCAGCCGAACGCCCCCTGCCCGACGCCGATCAGCACGGCCACGGTGCCCACGGAGAGCCAGGCGGCCGTGCGCTCGCTGCCCAGCACCTCGTCGGGCGTGCTCGCGTCCTCGGTGTCCGAGGGGGCGGCGATCGTCACCATGACCAGCGGGGCCAGCACGGTGCTGCAGACGACCATCACCACGTACGGGCGGGCGTCGTGCGCCCCCACGACCATGGCGGTGAACAGCCCGGCGGGCAGAGCGACCACCGCCGACGCCTTCAGACCCCGCCCGAGGGATGCGGCCCGGCCCGCCGAGCGCAGGGCGGCGCCGATGCGGAACGGATTGGCGCGTCGGCGGGGTCGCCCCAGCCGGAACCCGAACCACATGTCCACGGCGATCCAGACGGCCATGGCGTGGACCAGGCCGTTGGTCAGCGCCAGCTCCAGCCCCCAGCCGGCCATGGGATCCCCTGCCTGCGAGGAGACGAACCAGTCGCGGGCGACCGCGGCGACCTGGGACAGGGCGAGGCACACCAGGGCCAGCGCGGGCAGCAGCATGACGCGCACCAGGGCGGTGCGGTGCAGGTCCCACCAGGCGAACTCCGTGGTGCGGCGGCCGGTGAGGTGGCGGGCGAGATGGGCGAGCCAGTGCCGCGAGCGCCCCGGGTTCCACTGGCTCGGCGCGTGCAACCGGTCCGGGGAGTGGGGCTGCCGGGTGAACACCGCCGGAATGATCAGGTCGAGCAGATACCTCTCGACCGCCTCCCGCGAGGGGAACGGTCGGCGCACCAGGTCCAGCGGGTCGGCGGGCGGTGCCTGGAAGCCCCGGCGGGCCAGCCAGATCATCAGCGGACTGGTCAGGGCCTGCGCCACGGGCCCCTCGGGCTCCCGGTCCACGGCGTCGAGCATCAGCTTCCAGCTACGGCGTACCTGTGGCGCCGCCGACCGCAGCAGATAGGCGGTCGCGTCCTCCAGGCCGACCGGCTGGGCCTCGATCACCGCGGCCCGTGCGATGGCGGCCCCCGCCTCCTCTCCCGCGCGGTACTCCCGCGTGCGGGACGTGAGGACGACCGCGTCCTTCTCACCCAGGGCCCGGTCGATCTCACGGACCACCAGGGAACGCCGGTGCGCGGGAAGCTCGTCGAGCCCGTCGAGCACGGGGAGGACCAGCCCGTCCTGGACCAGCCGCGCCGCGGGGTGGTCGCCGTCGACGCGCGGCAGGCCCGGATGGTCCTCGGCTATCCGCCGCGCCAGCCAGCCGCGAAAGTGCTCCCGCGACGGATCCCAGGACTCCAGCGTCAGCACGACGGGCACGGGCGGCCGCACCTCGCCGCCTCCTCCGTCGCGCGGAGCGTGCCGCGCCGTCAGACAGCGTTCCGCCAGCTCCAGGGTCAGCAGCACCGCCAGCGTCGACTTGCCCGCGCCCGGACCGCCCAGCACCACCAGTCGACGGTGCCCCAGCCCGAGGAAGACGTCCGCCATCCTCGCCATCTGCCCGCCGGGCCCGCCGCCGCCCCGTAACTCGGGCCAGTCCGCCCGCCAGCGCACCGCCAGAGGCTCGGCCGAGGCCAGGTCCCAGGCGTTCAGCTCCGCCGACCACTGCGTGCGGATGCTGCGCGCCAAGGCCCACGCGGCGCGTTCCACGGGATCGGCCGCGGGCGGCAGATGCACCGTGACGTCTCCGTGGACGTACCCGATCTGCAGCACGTACTCCGCCGTGCCCCGCATGACGTTGTGGGAGCGTAACTCGTCTGCCATGACGGCATTGTGGGCCACAAGTGCGGCCGTATCGCCCCTCTTACGAATCTTACGAAAGAGACGGAGGGGACTTGCGTCAGTGATGCCGTCACATGTCGTGGGCCCGTACAAGGACCGCCCGAACCGTCCGGAACCGGCCGCGTCGGTGGCGCGTTCCTGCTCATGAGTGGCCGGAGCGGGTGGGTGAGGGGACGCGGAGCGACGAGCGAGCTGGTGGCCGGGGGGGAGGACGGCGGGCTTGGGCGCGCGGATCGCGTTTCAGCCGGGTCTCGCTCTTCACGTTCCAGACGGTACGAAACGGGACGCGATGGCAGGCCGTCAGGTGCCATTGCTGCTCCCACCTTCCGGCATGGTGCATCGCCGGCAGCTCACCGGATGGCCGAGTGGCGGGTGGAGCCTGTGGCCAGGGCGATGTCAGTGGCAGCATCCATAGTGGGCCCATGACCTTACCGGGAACTGATGACGATGACCGCTGCGCTGAAGCCGTCCGCTGGCTGGCTTCGAGCGAGGCGATGTGCGTGACAGCCGTGACCGGCGCGGACCCTGCCGACGTGATCCGGGCCTTCGGCGGCGATCTCGCCCAGGCGCGCCCCGTCACCCTCTCAGGCGCCGATGTCGGAGCGTTCGACGCGGACCATCCGTGCGTCTTCGTATCCCGGGCCGGAGACGCGGTCGTCGTCCTCGAGGACAACAACTATCAGGGGACACGCGAAGAGGTGCTGCGCCCGCTGTCCCGGCTCGGCCGCACGTCAAGCGTGTTCTGGAACATCAACGCACACTGCCGGCTCAGCCTCGCCGAGAACGGTCTCGTCCAGTCCAGCTTCGACATGTTCTCCCCCGACGACCGAGCAGGCGCACAGCCCACCGCGTGGGATCCCTACCTCGACGGACTGGACTTCACAGCCGGCCCGCCCTCGCGATGGGCCGCCGGAATCACAGCCGTAGCCAGGGCAACCGGCGCCGTGCTGGACACCGACTGGCGTACGGGAACCCACCAGCTCGTCCCCATCCAGCCTGTGAAGCAGGCTGTGCTCAGCCAAGGCTGGGAAAACTCACCCCTCCTCAGCGAGCACCCTTTCTCCCAGTACCTGGCCGACCTCGGCCCCCACTACCTGACCGAAATGCGCCGCTACGCCCTTGAACTCGCTCTGCGGCACACCGGCCTCGACGGCAACGCCCTGGCCCGTGAGGCGTTGGCCGCTCGAAACACCCCACAGGCCACTCAGGGCGATCTGCTGTCGCGTCTCGCCGCGGCAGAGGAAAAGGACAGAAGTGCGGCACATGCCCTCATCGAAGGTAAGCCGGATGACGACGAGGACAACCCACCTCAGCCCTGGGAACGCCCGTGGCACGGCCATTTCATCCGAGCCGCGATGTGGCAGGCCCTCCACGAACGACTGACCACACCCACCATCTACACAGAAGACGAGTCGGACATCCATCTCGATTACGCCATGATCGGCACTGGCCCGGTCATCACCCGCTACCAGCTGCTGACCGCCCTGATGCGCGCGGCCACGCGGCAGTGAGGCCATGCCCAAACAGGTGACTCCGGCCGAATCAGCAGCATGTGATCTCCAGGACCACGCCGCCCTCTGGAACATGGGAGAGGTCCGTGCGAGCGACGTCGTCGATGCCGCCTGTGATGCGCTCGTTACCGGACTCGACAGCCCCGGCCTGGAGGCGATCGACACGGACCCTCTGCCCGAGATGGGCATCATGGCCGCCCATCCCCTCCAGGCGGCGGCCTGTTTCGGTGTCCTGGACGAGCTCGAATCCATCGACTTCGACGCCTTCCATGCTCGCGGAGCATGGCTCTGGGCGCTCCTGTGAGCCCCGACCGACGTGTCCGTCGTGCGGGACGTCCGAGGCAGGGGAGAAAGTCCGACTGTCCGGTACTGAGAATTTCAGCGAGAGTTGGCACTTTTTAGCGGGAACTGGCACCGCTTCAGTGCCCCGGGGCGAGGCCCTGCGTGCATCAGGTCCAGGGGCTGGCGTCGTTGGACGGGGTCTCGCCGCGGTCGATGATGGGGATCAGGTAGGCAGCGTACTCGTGGAGCGCTGTGATCAGCATGTTGTCGGTGGGCCTTGTAGTGCGGTGTCGCATGCGGGCCCAGACCGCGTCGACGCTCATCCGCCATTTCTTCTGGGTCTGCGGGTCTTGTTGATCGCAGATGGGGGTCGGTGCGAAGAAGTGCTCGCTCTGGGTCACGAGAGCCCAGAGGATGACGGATCCGATGTTTCTCTTTCGGTCGCTGAGGTCTTTGGGGAAGCCCCCTCCTGGGGCGTATCCCCCGCCTGGAACGGCGATTCGGGCCTTGATCTCTTGCCATGGCTGGGGGCCGATGCACCAGTTCGCCAGGACCTTCCGTCGCCCTTCGTAGTCGATGAGGTCTTCTCTGGCGTCGAGTTCGGCTGCAAGATCGCGAATAGCGGCCTCGAATTCGAGAGGGTTCGGGCGGTTTCGGGCCCATCGGTGAACTCGTTTGGGGCTGTCGGCGATCCTGGCTGCGATAGCGGGGTCGCCGAGATAGAGGCCCATTCGGTCTGCCGCTTTCTGGATCGATCCTCCGGAAGCTGTCTGGCTGAGCCTCAAGGCGACGGTGCGTCTCAGGTGGACGGTTGCGATCCCTTCCATGTGGGCGAAGTATCGTTGATACCAATCCTCTTCAAGGAATTGCGGGATGTGCTCGGGGCGGAAACGTGTTGCCCGGACCGGTTCTTTCAGGTTCCTTGCGAGGTTGCCCCCGGCATAGGTCTGGATTACTGATGAGACCGCGTGGAGGAATCCTTCTGAGCACTCGGGCCGGTTGTCGAGAAAGGCCCGGACCCACCCGACCTTGGATGGGCGGCAGTCAGCAGTCGTCAGAATTCTCAGCTGGCTCGCGAAGGCGTCCGGGTGGGCTGACCTGAGCAGGCGGTCCGCGGCCAGGAGAAGGGCTGCATGTGGTCGTGCCGCCAGCTGGGGTGTGTCGCTGAGCGTGCGGACGAACTTTGATTGGGAGATGTTCCCTGCACTGTCGACGACCCCTGCCTCCAGGGAGGCAATGAGTTCTGGATCGTTCAGCAGGTGTCGGGAATTCGGCCAGGATGTCCGCAGAAGGTGGCAAGCCGACCTGAGGTCGTTGAAGTAGTGGGCCGGGCTTGTCTCGTGGCCGATGGCCCTGACCGTCTCAGGACCGTGCGGGTCGAGGATTTCCAACAGGCATTTCTGGAACTTCCGGTATTTGGGCGGAAGCCTGTGGGCGGGAGTGGAGTTTTCATCCAGGCGGTGCCCGCATGGTCCATCGATGAAGGCCCGGCATTGCGAGGGATGCAGATTGCCTTCCCGCCAGCGTGGAAGTCGTTTGCCTCCGTGGCGTGTCGCGGTGTGGAGGACCAGCGATTTGCAGGCGGGACAGACGTGTTCCAGGAAGCGTCCGTGTTCCAAGCAGGCGAAGACGGGCGGCAGGCGCCAGGAGATCTTCCATGCTCCCCCGAAAGCCCGCTCCACTGGGGTGTCCTGGCGAGCCAGGCACTGGGGGCAGTAACGGGTGGAGTGCAGGAACAGCCAGCGGTGCTGCTGGTTCGCGCCGTTGCGGCCGGTCGTGGAGGGTTGCGCGGGCGGGAAGCGGCTGCCGTGGTTGTCCAGCAGCATGGCGGTGACCTCGGAGTCCGTGGCCTTGATCATCGTGGCGAAGTGCTGCCTCCTCTCGGCGGGCAGGCCGATGAGATGCGGCATCGGCAGGGCCGCCTGGTCCGGACGGTCGGCCAGCCCGGTGCGGACGGCCAGTTCGACTGGCGAGGTGTCCAGCCGGAAGGCCAGCCGGAGGAGGAACCCGGGCAGGGACTCGTCCTGCAGCGGCGGAAGACTTCGCGCGAGGGGCCGCAACGGGGGCAAGGCCGGCTCACCTCCGGCCCGCGATCAGGGGGACGCCCTTGTCGTCGAAGACGGTGTTGCGGGGCCTGCGGCCCTGGACCGCCTTCTTCGACGGGAGAGCCGGCGGGACCTCGCCCTCTTCCCCGGCGGCCCGGTCGCGCTTGGGGTGCTGGGTGCGGATGATCACTCTGTCCAGCAGTTCTTCGGTGATCTCCTCGATGCCCGTGTCCATGGCCAGCGAGGCGCCGTCCTCGATCAGCCGCTCGATCAGGCCGACGACGCCGCCGGTGCGGCGGTAGATGTACTCGGGCATGTCGCCGCCTGTCAGCATGCCCTCGCGGGCATTGAACAGCCTGAGCTCGTCCTCCAGGCCAGCGAGGTGGTCGACGAAGGCGGCGATGTCATCGGCCGTGTCATAGCTGAAAGGCCGCAGGTCGACAAGGTCGAACCGCCTGGCGGTCTGGGTGGAAGCCTCGTCCTTGAAGTCCTCACGCCCCGGCTCGGGAAACTCCCACTGGCCGGTCTCGGGGTCCTGCCAGCCCCCGCTGAGCAGGCCGGAGTCGGGGATGCCGACACCGATCAGGACCAGAGTGACGCGCATGCTCATCAAGGCCCTGATCAGGTCGAGGGTGTCCTGGTCGTCCTTGCGGTGCATGCGCAGACGGGTGATGTCGTCGAGGATCAGCACGCGGGTGCGATGGTCACGCAGTGATGCACGGACCTGTCTGACGAGTTGGGTCAAGGTCAGGTTGGGGTCGCTGGTGCCGAAGAAGTCCAAAATGGCCTGGCAGGTCGACTTCGGTGTCGCGGTGACAGGTGTCTGGACGTAGGCGACAGTGGCCCGAAGGTCACGAGCGTCGGGCAGTTCGGGGACGTCCACGAACTCCTCGAGCCCCAGCCAGAGGTCCTCGAACGCGGCCGCTGCTTCGGCAGCGGTTTCCGTCTTGCCCTGGTTGCCGCCTCCGTTGATCATGAGGCCGGGCCGCGTGGTCGGCTTCCGCTTCATCGAGTTGCTCAGCAGCCGGTTCCTCATCAGCTCAGAGACGACCTGGCTCATCGGGGTGTCCAGCAGCGGCAGGTTGGCGTGGGTGGCCCGCCGGTGAAGGTCGTGGATGGCCTTGTCATGCTTGGACTGGCTGTCATAGGCGGCGCGGGAAATACGGGGTGCGGGGACGAACTCGTGCCGTGTCTCCCTCCAGGTCGTCCAGCCCTCGGCCGTCTCCCGGTCCGGGACTTCACCCGGCAGGATGAACCTCTGGGCAGCGGATCCGGCCTCGTTGCTCACTGTCCTTCTCCTTGTCCTGTCTCGTCGTCCCGTACCAAATCCGCGTCCGTGTCGCCCGGTTCGTCCGTGGCCAGCAAAGCGTTCGCCCTGCGGCGGGATCCCTCTCCCAGCCGGCGGGGAGCCCGTGGGGGCTGAACGACGGCGGCCTCGCGACGGCTGCGGCGTTCGGCGTCCACCGCCTCGTCCACTGGGACCGGCCTGATGGGCCTGCTGCCGATGGCGGCGCCGGCTGTGCCCGGGGCGGGCCGATCGGCCGCTGCCGCCTTCACCTGGGCGACCTCACGGGCCCGTTCACGGCGCTGGGCCTTGGTCAGCTGTCCCGGCCACTGCTCGGCCTTGACGTGGGCAGCGATCAACTCCAGTAGCAGGGGTAGCAGGTCACTGTCCGTGCGGGGCTTGAGGCCGGCCTGTTTCGCCGCGGCCAGCAGTTCGCGTACTCGTGCGTCGGTGAACGCGGGGATCTCCCCCGCTGGCGGCATGCCCGTCCACCTCAGCTCGTGCCAGTCGTGCGTGCGCGGGTCCTGGAAGAACGCGAACCGTGCGTCGCGAGGGTCGCGGTGCACTGTCCAGCGATCCTTGTGCCGCCCGCCGCGACCGGATCCCTCCTCGTCCCGGTAGGGGTCCAGGGCCCGGCCGTCATACCAAAGTCCGCGGATCTTCACCCCCTTCTTGCCCTGGATGATGACCTGGTGCCGGGGCAGCAGCTGGTAGTAGAGGCTCGGCGAGGGAATCTCCAGAGCCCAGCCGCCCTGGGCCATCGAGGCGGCGAACAGCGTGTTCGGGCTGTGATCGCCGACCGGGTCCCAGCAGGGGGCGTACTCGCCCATGCGCCGGTTCTGCCAGATGCGGACGATCCAGGTCGCCAGCAGATGCTCCATCTCCGCGACCGTGACGACCGCGTCGCCCTCGACGTCGGCGCCGCGGTCGGACGCGCGTCAACACCGGTGTAGCCGGGCAGGTACTCGAACAGCATCGAGCGTGCGGACCCGAAGGCCCGTTCGACCGCCTGCTTGTCGGTCGGCCGCAGAACCCGCGCCGGCAGCACCCTCACTCCCAGAACGTGCTGGGCCTGAACAAGGTGATGGTTGCGGTAGACACTGCCGTGATCCGTCGTGACCGTTTCCGGCGCGAAGAACGGCAGCGCGGCCACCTCGTGACCGGCGAACTCCGCGACCAGGGCTGCGGGGACGCCCGGATAGGGCCATTCCATCTCCTCGCCCCAATCGTCCCGCATCGGCAGCGGCATCGTGACGTCCCGCAGCAGCATCGCGACGTCGGTCGACGTGTCCGACACCAGCGTCAGGCGGAACCCGACCATCGAGTGCGTGTAAACATCCATGGCCAGCGTGAGATAGACGGTGACCGGGTCATCGAAGACCGTCTCCCGAAGCATCACCGGCAACACCGTGGTGTCCAGGGCAACGACCTGACCAGGCCGTTCGACGATCACGTGCTCGCCCGTAGTCTCCAGCAGCGCGGATCGGGCGTAACGCTGACGAGCCCGCCCCATGCCGAACCATTCCTGCCAGACCACCCGCAGGGTGCCGTAGCTGGGGATCTTCTCGACGGCCTTCTCACCGTAGGTCTCCAGCACGTACTGATGGATGAGCCCGACCCGGGCCCTCATGTTGATCTTCGACCGGTGCAGGGTTTCCTGCCGGACGGCGAGGATCGCCTTGCGGACCTCTTCCGTGATGCTCGGGTGTCCGCGCGAAGCGGGAGTCCAGCGGTCGTCGGCGCATCCCATCATGGCGTCGGCCCGCCGTTTGGACTCCCACCGGGTCAGCGTCCGGTAGCTCACCTTCGACAGGCCGAGCACCTTCGCGTGTTCAGGATCAAGCGCCCGCAGCTCGGCGACCTTCGCCCGGCGCCGCTGGGTCACGGTGGTGCAGTCCGGGTCGTACTCAGGCCGCGGCTCACCGGGACCGGGGTGCAGCGGATCACCGCCGCGGAATCCCGTCTCGACTTCCAGTAGGTGACCCCGCCTGATCCGCAGCAACGTCCGTTGGTGATCAGTGAGGTCGCCCTCGGTCCTCGGCTGCAGATGACGTCCCGACACGGTCGCCACCGTCGAACGCCGGCAGCGGGGATGATGGGCCAGCATGCGGAAAGACACGGTCTGCCGCGTGCCCGTGCCCGAGGACAACAGCACCCGTCCGTACTGCGGTTCGACGAGATCCACCCGCCATTCCTCGTCGTCCAGGATCAGGCTCTCGCCGGCGGCCAGTTCCAGCAGCCCAGCCGCCTGCCCGCTCATCGAACGGCCTCCCTCGCGACGCGGACGACGCTGCCGTCGCCGAACGGAGCCGCCAGGTCGACGCTCAACTGCCGATGCCAGAGCAGATGCAAGATCACCGGTCGGGCCAGGGCCGGAAACTCGCAGGTGTCCGCCAAGGCACGGAATGTGAGCGGCTGCGACAGTGCCTGAGCGGCCCGGGCCGTCTGCAGCAGCCTCGGCTTCAGGCCCAGCCGGTCCTGCATCGGACGGCGCCGTGAGTAGAGCAGATCGACGTTCCTCCAGGTCAGCGTTCTCCAGCCCGTGACCACGGCGTAGCCCCACCCCAACGCGAGTGCGACCTCGGACGAGGCCGCGAACTTCATCAGGTCGTCATCATCCATCCGGCCTGCGGGCCGGACATCCACAAGCCACCGGCCTCGCCCGGAAATCAGAAGGAAATCGGGAATGTGCTCACGCCAGCCTCCCTCTCCTTCAAACTCCAGCAGAAAAGGCTGCGACAGCATTTCTTCCGCCTCACCCGCGAAATCCGCCATCACGACGAACTGGTCCTCGCGATGAGACTCGAAAGCATGCTGCCGCCCGGTCGACAACACCAACTCCAGACCCGGGCGGTGGAACTGCCCTCGGCGCCAGGTGAAGCCCCGCCAGGGAACGCAGCCGGTCAACGGCACCGTGTTCAAACCCGCGACCGGGCCGGCCCGCATCACCTTGCCGACCTTCCACGTCGCCCTCCACCGGGCTGACCAGCCACGACCAAGGCTCAGCATCGCCCGGCCGACCGCGAGATCCTCGTCTCCGCAGAGGAGGGCCAGATCCTGCCAGCCGCACGCGTCCGACCAAATCGGGCCAGACACTTGTCCCTCAAGAGCCCGTGCGTCGACGGCCTCTTCCGCACTGGTCTGCTTCATAGGGCCAGCAGGCAGGGTTCGCAGAAGGTGCGGAGAGATTCGATCAAAGAGGTACCAACAAGCGTGAAACTTGCGTAAGGTGCCCCCTCACTGACGCCCAGGGTCAACGAACGCCGACAGCCTTCAACAGCACCGCACTAAGTCACAGCAGCCTTCACATTGAATAGAAGCATTTAGCTGAGCAGTAAAACGTGACGCCTCTCGAATTAGTCTCACCGCACCTGAAGGCCTCATTATAGAATCCGCCACCATTCCAAATCGTGAATGACCCACACCCATCACCTAGGCGTTCGCTCACAAAATCCCCCTTTCGTCGAACCGTAACCCCGAGCTGACGGCTTATATCCTTGATAAAATCCGCGACATCATCTTCCCTCCATGCCTTCACGCCACCTTCTTCATCCCAGGCTGCAACTCCTGCATGCTTCCAGAGCGCAGCCGTACTGGTCCGCAGAACTTGACTTAGCTCACTTTTTTCCTCATGGGGCCATTTCGCGATAATGGACTTCGCGGCGGCAGATCCGAGCAACTTGCGAGTGGATGCACCACAGGCGGAAGATTCACGGGCGGCGCGCTGGATGAGCGGATGAACCAAAACTTCCCGAGGGGTGGCGTCCGGGTCGTAATTAATCAGGTGGAAACGGTGCAACAGCCACAGAGCTTCAATGATTTGATCACTGGTCAAAGCCTCAGCGGTCGAATAAGCTTCCTGTCGTTCATCCTGCCCAAGCATGCACATGGCGACGCCTTGTCGAGTAGGCACACTATCAACAATCAGCGCAGGAATGCCATTTGAATCCAAGAGAGACAAAAAATTCAACAACGAGCGGGCCACCTTAACCGGTCGAGCCTCGTCGGCTTGATCGATCGAGATATTCCAAATTGCAGCTACGATTAACTGGTGATCGTCGGGCAGACCGTCCGATTCCGGAACCGCTTCTTCTAGCAGTCGTTCATTCAGCAATTGCCGATACTGAGCGCAGGGCATTTTCCGGTCGAGCATGAAAGCAGCCGCTTGCGCCAGCGCAATTGGAAGATGCCCCAGATCATCGGCAAGCGCAGTCGCCTGGTCGACATCTGCAGCAAGCGGGCCTAGTTTTCCCCGAAGGAAAGCCAAAGATTCCGAATCCGAGAATTGATCAACTTGAATAACCTGCCGCCCCTGACGTTGCAGAGCCGCATCCCGACGGCGAGTCGTGGCTATGACTTGACCATATTCAGAATCCGGCGGCCACAGTGACCTCACATCCGAAGGGTCCTGAATGTCGTCTAGGACCACTAGCCATCGCGTCTCGGTCTGATCAGCCCAGACCAGGAAAGCTTCAGCCGCCTCTGCAACGTCCCCCTGATCAGAAAGGCCCAGTTGGCCAGCAGCCTGTCCATACGCGTGCAGGATGGCACGCCTCGATGAAGCTGCTGCCCATACCAGCACCTGCACGCCCTCTTCCCAGGCAGATCGGGCATAGGAAGCCGCAAGCTGTGTCTTCCCGACACCTCCTGTCCCTGTGAATATCCAACAACGGGCGTTGGCAACTTTCGAGTCTACAAGTTCAGAGAAAGTTCTGTCCTGGTAACAATCCGCAACACCTGGAATAACTCCAACTCGACGACGGTCCGCTGCCGCGGAAAACCGCGGACCTGCCTTACGTGGACGGCCACCGCGACCAGCGCCGATCCTCCTTTCCCTTAAGGCGCGTTGCCTCATTTCTTCCCACCAGCTTTCGGGCGGGCCAATATAGCTCGGGGTGACTTTCTTAGCGCGGCCCGACAGATAGGCAATCACAAACCTTGCAACCGCAGGGCTTGACGGCACATTCTTCCCGCTGATCCAGTCACTCCACGATGACTCGATGACCTTCAAGGGAGGCTTCTGCGCGGCAGCCTGCGACTTGATCACGGCGCCGCTAGGAGATCCCGCAGCCTCGTGCAGCGAGCGCAACGTCGCCGCATAGGTTGCAGTTGTGTCCTGTGGCACGGGTGTCTCTCCGATCGATGGGTACGGACCGTAAACCGTCCGTAGAGTTTTCTCAATCTCGGTTTCCGCAGGTGACCAGTGTTTTCCTGCGGTCGCTTCAAGGCAAGGCGGAGTGCAAAAACCAACCGTAGTGGGTTCATCGGTTGCAAGCGGTCTTGGCAACCAGCCTGGGCCGACGGTGAACTCAGGAGTATCAGATGGACAATCCTCCGATTCGTGTCCGCAGGCCGCGCTTGGACCGGCTCTTTTGGCTGGAGACACGTGATGATGCGATTACTTGTCTCTTCGCAAGCTTCTTCGGCCTCCTCTCCGCCGGGTTCAGTATCGGAGTACTCTACTTCGGTTTCTATCGCGGGGAGGGGGCACAAACGGGAGCCTGCGTCTTCTTCGCCGGCCTCTGCTCGACAATCACCACCCGCCTAGTGCTCCGTGTCATTAATCGTATTCGATCCCGTTTTAACTCCCTGCGAACATGACAGGATATGGCAAGTTCACAGGCGGCGTCGATAGGGCGTCGTCTGTGAGCTGGTCGTCGGGGCGATCGACCACTGACGGCATAAAGTGGTCAGTCGCGCAGGACTGGCAGCCCGGTGATCTTCCTCGTGCAGACGAGCGAAGTCCTTCCAGCCGCCGTAGGTGTCCGATCGGAGCGGGCCGAGCACCACGCACGCGAGCCGAGCAGTGGGCTGGCAGGGGTGCCAGCAATGCTGAAAGTGTGTGCAAGTGCCATCCTCCAGCGACATTCGGTGCCAACTACCACTGAAGGAGTTCGTAAGAGGCACTGGCCAGCATGTACTACCGGTGTCATCCGCGACTGAAATCCTCAGGTACGTTGAGTGACAGGGGCGCCAACCCGGCGTGGACAGGGCTGTCGACTGCGGGCCCCCGTCGTACGACGGGGTCTGATTCGGGCAGTCCGCTCGCCGTCAAGAGGCCTTCTTCGGTCAGACGTGCGAGCGCACCTACGCCTGGCTCATGTCATTGGACGGCGCGTGCTTGTCGGCGCCGCACCATTCCGTTCCCGCCGTCGACCTGCTCACCGACGGCGGGGACGCCCTACGGGATCCCGAGCAGGCGTAGCACCGCGGTCACCGCCGCAGCCGCCAGGACCACCCCGAGGAAGGGGACCTTGCGCCAGGCGAGCAGCCCGGCAGCCAGTACTCCGGCCGGCCGGGCGACGCCGGCGGGGCCGTGGCCCTCGGTGAGTGCGGTGGTGGCCACGAGCGAGGCGAGCAGGACGACTGTGGAGACCTCTATGAGCCGCTCGGCACGTGGAGGGAAGGTAATCCTGCTGCGCAGGAAGGGGCCGGCGAGCCGGAAGGCGAAGGTGCCTCCGGCGAGCACCAGTGTCGCGGTGATCAGGACGACGGGGTCGTTCATCGGTGGGCCTTCTCCCGTACGGCGGTGACCGACAGCCCGGTCAGCGCGAGCAGGACTGGCAGTCCGGTGGGCAGGAAGGGGGTGGCGGCCAGCGCGACGGCGGCGCCGGCGAGGCCCGCCCGGCGCCTGTCCCGGTCGCGGAAGGCCGGGACGATCAGGGCCAGCAGGATGGCAGGGAACATCGCATCGAGGCCGAGGGCGTCCGTGTCGTCCATGACCGAGCCGATCAGGCCGCCGGTGAAGGCCCCGAGCGGCCAGCACACCAGGATGCCCAGGCCGCAGGCCCAGTAGGCGGCGCGCTTGCGGGGCATGCCCTCCTGGGCGAGGGCGAAGACGACGGTCTCGTCGTTCATCAGGTGGGTGCCCAGCAGGCGGTGCCAGCCGCGGCCGAGGACGTCGGGCGCCGCCAGACCGAATGGCAGGTGGCGGGCGTTGACCAGCAGACCGGCGAGCACGGCGGCGACCGGGCTGCCGCCGGCGGCGACGATGCCGACGAAGAGGAACTCCGACGAGGCGGCGAGCACGGTCAGGCCCAGCACAACCGGGAACCACAGGGGGAAGCCCGAGGCGACGGCGATCGCCCCGTACGACAGGCCGACGACCCCGACGGCGACGCAGACAAGGGAGATGTCCCGTAGCAGTGCGCGGTCCAGCGTTCTCCATATCGAATGCACGTTGAGTAGAATGAACAGCATCCGAGGCGTTCGTCAAGCCGAACATATGACTATTGGAGCGAACGGTGGCGCAGCAAGAGCAGGTTTCCGCGAAGGTCCCGCTGGAGTCGATCGCGACCGCGCTGCGCCGCGAGCGCGCCCGGGCAGGACTCTCGCTCAGCGAGGTCGCACGGCGGGCAGGCGTCTCGAAGTCGACGCTCTCGCACCTGGAGGCGGGCAACGGCAATCCCAGCCTGGAGACCCTTTGGGCCCTGTGCGTGACCCTGGATGTGCCGTTCTCCCGGCTGCTCGACCCGCCCCGCCCGCATACCCAGGTGATCAGAGCCGGCGAGGGCGCGGCCGTCGCCGCGGCCGGATCCGACTACCGGGCCACCCTGCTGGCGGCCAGCCCGCCCGGAGCCCGGCGCGACGTCTACCGCATCGACGCCGGGCCGGGCACCGTACGGGCGTCGGACCCACACATGCCCGGAGTCGTGGAGCACGTCCTGCTTGCCAGCGGCCGGGCCCTCGTCGGGGTCACCGGCGAGGCCGTGGAGCTCCGGCCCGGCGACTACGTGGCGTACCCGGCGGACCTCCCGCACGTCTTCGAGGCCCTCGCCCCGGACACCCGGGCGGTGCTCGTCCTGGAGCATCCCTGAGCCGCCGGTCCCGGGGACGGGCTCAGTGGCCCATGCCCAGCCCGCCGTCGACCGGGACGACGGCCCCGGTGATGTACGACGCCTCCGGGGAGGCCAGGAAGCGCACCGTGCCGGCGACCTCCTCGGCCCGCGCCGGGCGGCCCGGCGGCACCTGACCCAGCGTGCGGTCGCGGACGGCGGGCACGAGCCTCTTGGTCATGTCGGTCTCCACGAACCCCGGGGCGACCACGCTGAACGTGATGCCGCGCGAGCCTGGTTCGCGCGCCGGCGAACGGGCGAGGCCGACCAAGGCCGCCTTGGACGCGGCATAGTTGGCTTGTCCGGCCGCACCGTCGGCCAGCTCGAAGTGGCTGCCGGCGGGCAGGGTCATCTTCTGGTAATCCACCCGCGACTTTATCCTCGTCATGTCGTCGGGAGCCGTGCTGCCGCTGGTGTCGCTGTTCGTCAGGGCGTACCCCGCCATGGCGCTGACGGTCACGGCGAGTGCGCCCAGGGCCGTGAACAGGACGGTGCGCATGGCGCGTTTCCGTGGCGGCTTCGGGGCGTGCGAGGGCGGCTTCGGGACGTATGAGGGCGGTGGGGCGGGCGGGGACGGCGGCACGACCACGGTGAGCGGGGCCGTGAGCGCCGGGCCGGAAGCCGGTGGCCGCTGCGCGATGCCCGCCGCGACCCCGGCCGGCAACCAGCCCTCGCCACGCCGCAGCTGGGTGTCGTCGCCCGCGGCGCGGCACAGGTCGATGACCGTGGACAGCGCCGGGCGCTGTCCCGGGTCCTTGGCCAGGCACTGGGCTACGAGGTCTTGCAGCTCTGTCGGCACTGCGGACAGGTTCGGTTCCTGGTGGACGATGCGGTAGAGCACATGGGTCCCGGTAGGAACGGAACGGGGAATCGGTGTTGCTGTGAAACTTTTTGACAGCTGATCGGCTCTCGGTCGTTTCCCCAGATCACGCACTCGCTCTGGTGGACCGTGGTGATCACCACGGTGCCGCCGATCGAGATCCGCTTGGTTCGGGTGACCGTGCAGCAGTTCGCGGAACCGGCCGGGGTGGGCGAAGGGGCCGGTGATCTGGAGAACGGCACCGTGGTTGCGTGCGGCCCGTCGCCATTCCCGGGGCACGGGCAGCAGCCCGGTGAACCACGGCAGGCCGCCGGGCCGGGTCACCGTCAGCTGCTGCCCGTCCGGTTCGAGTACGGCGGCCCAGCCGGGGTGGGGCCGGTCCGGCCCGCTCAGCCGTCGGCGGCGAGCACCGGCAGACCGGGCTGACCGGGTGGTTGCGGATAGAAGACGGCAGGTCAACCGGATGCGGGCCGCAGATTGTTGATGAGCAGGCCGAGGGCGAACTCGAAGCGGTCGTGTCCGGTGCCGGAGATCAGCTCGGCGGCATGGCGTCGAGTCTGTGGGAATTTCTCGGCAGGCAGTGCGGTGAAGCGGTCCAACAACTCCTCCTGGCTGAGCACCCATTCCTGATCCTGGTGCCGGCGCCGTTGCTGGACCAGCGACTGCTCCAGTGCATAGGCGCTGACGTAGAGGGACAGCGCGTCGCGGGCCCATCCGGCCGTCCTCGGGTCGATGCCGCCTGCGAGCAGGATCGCCAGGATTCCTTCGCCGACCCGCAGCGTTTCCAGGTTGGTCGACGCCATGGCCAGCGCGGCGCGCGAGACTCCGGGGTATTTCAGATACAGGTCGCGGATCTGTGTGTACACCGCGAGCAGCTGCTCGCGCCAGGCAGCCGGGTCCGGTTCGGGGAGCACGACCTCGGCGTAGAGCCTGCCGATCAGCAGATCGTCGATGTCGTCCTTGTTGACGATGTGCGCGTACAGCGACGACGGACCGGTGCCGAGCACGGCGGCGACCCGGCGGATGGTCAGCGCGTCATACCCCTCGGTGGCGACGACTTCCAGGGCGGCGTCGGTGATCCGTTCGACGGTGATCGGCTTCTTGCGTGGTGCCGACGCGGCGACCGCCGCTGCAGGTTGGGCGTGGCGAGCTGCGCGGCGTTGGCGGGGGTCGGCGGACATGCCGACCACTATATCTTGACACGATCTAAGTTCGTTAAATAGAACTTAGATCGTAAGGACGAACTAAGTTCGCATCGATGTCCGGAGGTGTGTGATGCGAGTTTCCGTTGTCGGAGCCGGTCTGGGAGGTCTGGCTCTCGCGCAGGGTCTGCGTGGTGCCGGGATCGAGGCCGACGTGTTCGAGCGCGACCCGGGGATCGTCGCACGGTTCCAGGGCTACCGGCTCGTGCTGAGCCAGACCGGTTTCCAGGCGGTGCGCGACTGCCTGCCGACGCGCTGGCACCCGCTGCTGGGCGAGATCGTCATGGACGCCTCTGCCGAACAGCTGATCCTGGACCCGCAGCTGAACGAGATCGGCAGGCTCGGCGCGGGCTGGACCGGCATCGTGATCGACCGGCAGGTGCTGCGACACCTGTTGCTGACGGGCCTGACCGTGCACACCGATGCCGCGCTGACCGGCTACGACGTGATGGCCGACGGCAAGGTCCAAGCCCGGTTCGCCCGCCGCGACCCGGCCACCGCCGACCTGCTCGTCGGCGCGGACGGCGTCACCTCCGCGGTCCGCGCGGTGCTCTCGCCACAGACCACCCCGACCGACACCGGCGTCCGGTTCGTCATCGGCCGCACCCCGCTGACCGACGAGTTCGCCGGCCTGTCCAAGGCCTACGGCTCGAAGATCACGGGCGACGGCGTCAGCCTGCTGCTCGGCGCGATGCGCTTCCGTACCCCGCCGAAGCAGGCCGCCGAGCAACTGGCCCCCGAAGTCACGCTGCCCGACATCGGCGACTACGTGCGCTGGGCCATGATCCTGCCGCCGAACGGCTCGCTGGGGGACCTGACCGCGCAGGACGCCGTGCTGTCCAGGACGGAAGGTTGGCACCCACAGCTGCGCGCGCTGATCGAGCAGGCCGACCCGGACAACAGCACGCTGCTGTCCATCCGGGTGGTCAAGCCCAGTGAGCGCTGGGCGTCCGGCCCGGTCACGCTGCTCGGCGACGCGATCCACGCCACCTCCCCGACCGGCGGCAACGGCGCGAACACCGCGCTGCGCGATGCCGACCTGCTGCGCCGCTGCCTGATCGAGGCCAACGAAGGCCGCCAGGATCTGCTCAGCGCGGTCGACGACTACGAGCGGCAGATGTTCGAGTACGGCGCCGAGGCCGTGCGCAGCAGTCTCGAGAAGCTGCCCGCCTTCGCCCCCGAAGCGAAACTGTCCTGAGGCCGAAATTCACCTTGTGCGATCGACCGGACCCGCCCGGTCGTGGGCATGAACGGCGTCGTGCAGGTGCTGGTGCTGGTCGTGCATCCGGCGATGCCTAACCCGGCAATCCCGTCCGGCCGTCGCGCTCGGGCTGGTCAGGCCGCGGCCCGGCACTCGGGTACCGCCGTCGGGGACTCCGCCGACCCCTCGACGAACGACAACGTGTTCCCGCTGATCAGCGACTCGGACACGTTCAAGGCCGTGGCCTTGTTGACGGCTTCACGGACCCGCTCGGCCCGGCGGCGCCGCCACGCGGCCGTACGACACGAAGGCCGATCGTAGACCTGGTCCCTGCGGTGCCCGTGACCTGGGACGAAGCGCTTCCCGCAGACGGGGGCAGGCGTGGGAGACCTCGGCCTCGCGCCCGTCGATAATGGCGAAGCCGATCTCGACCGCCTCGGCCTGGTGGCGCCGTGATCCCGCTCGGTGAGCTCGGCCTGGGCCCACGCGGCGCGGAACTCCCCCAGGCCCTGCACAACAAGCTGCAGGAGTCACGGCGGCAGGCCCGGGAGGAGGCGGCCACGTGGCGGGAGAGCGAGGCCCGGTACGCCCGTCAGCTGCGCGCGGCCCAGCGGCGAGCACAAGCCGCTCGTCGCCCAGCGCCGCCGCCTGCCCCGGTACCGACGGGCGGACTGCGGTGCACGGTGTGCGGGCGGGCCTTGGCGCCAGAGCTGGCGAAGGCGGGTCGGCACATTCTGTGCTGAGCACGCTGTCGCTGGAACTGCCTCTGCCAGCAGGCCGACGGTACGGCACACTCCTGGTGTGACCACAGCGCACCCGCGCGGCCGCGCCCTCCACACCCTCATATCGCCTGGCACCGAGCCGACCGCCGGCGAGCCGACCATGGACCTCACCAGCGGTGCGGCCCCCGGCGTGGAAGAGCATGCTGACGCTGTTGCCGAGGCCGCGTGCCGCCTCGTCGACTCCGCGCGCGACGGGGGCTGGAGCGCTACCGCGGTGGAGGATGCCGTCGACGCGATCGACTATCTCGTCGAGGCGCTCTCCGCCCTGGCCCCCGAGCCGCCCGGATCCTCGCCGACGTCCCGACCGCGACCGCGGTCCTGCTGAAGCACCTCGAGGAAACCCAGCGGGGAGAGCAGCCGGCACCGCCACCGGGGGGGCGGCAGTGTGCGGCGAGAGCGGCGCCGGCTCGGGCCTGGTTGGCAAGGTGCTCAGGCCTAGCCCTCTGTGGGATTCAGCCAAGGTGAGCGAGATGATCAGCCGCCAACCTCGCTTTCCATGACATCGATGCTGCCGTTGTCTTCAAGCTCCAGGGATGCCGATGTGTCCGTTGAGTTGATGCGGCCACCGTCGACGAGGAAGCGGACGCTGCCCGGGCTCTCGCCGGTCTTGCTGCAGTACGCCTCCATCAACTTCCGGAGGGCGTGTCCATCTTGATCTGGAAAGAGATCTCCCCGTCGCCGCTCATGACCTTCAGGTTGATGACGGTGTAGTCGCTCATGTACGCGCCTCTCTGCGGGTGTGGTCCGAAGAGCAGCCGTTCCAGCGCGTTGCGCAGGGTCGCGGGTCAGCTGCCGCACGTCCAGATGATCCGGCCGACGCACGCGTCGGACCAGTCGCCAGCGGTGCAGTCACGCCAACCCTGATGCGGCAGCGCCACGCCCGGACACTCTAGGCCCTGGGTGCAGGACATCGAGCCGTCCCGGTGGTCCAGCTGGAAGCCACCAGACCAGTCGGCCGTGCCAGTGAGCGTGGCCGACCGCCTGTCGGTGCAAACGACCGTTTGACGACAGGCGTGGTGAGGGTGGGGCGACCTCGATCCAGGCCAAATGCCGCACTCCGCCGCGATTTTCAACGGATCCCGACGCCTCGCAGCCGCACCCTTCCTACTCGCCGTCCGGATCGGCTGCGGGCGATTGCGTCGTGCTGTCCGCGACGCGACGGGCACGGACGATGCCCCATCCCACCAGTGCCGCGGCCAAGACCGTGAGCACGATCCCAGCCAAGGTGACCGCCTCGCGGAACTCCGTGGTCTGGTCAGTGCTCCAGCTCGATGTGGCGATGTCGCCAGTGAAGAGCGCTGCGAGGATGGTCCCGCTGACAGCGACGCCGATTCCCGTGGCGACTTCGCTGGCGGTATCCACCAGCGCTGCTCCAATGGTGGTGCGGTTGGTCGGGAGGCCACGCATCACGTTGGTCCCGGCGACGACACCTACGACGCGCATCCCGGCGGCGACGAGCACGAGCGCGAAGGCGACCCACACATACCCGAAGCGGCCCAGCAGCCCGTAGACGGCGAGCCCGCACACGACGGCTCCGGCGCTGAGCCAGGCGGCTTTGTCGAGACCGACGCGCGTGACCAGCGGACCGATGAGAGCACCGCCGGCGATGAGTACGACGACCTGCGGCAGCATTCCAAGGGCCGCTTGAGCGGGCGTCCAGCCCCAGTCGAGCTGAAGCTGCAGGGTCACGAGGTAGCCGAGGCCGGCGACTGCGAGGCCCGACGCGCCCTTGAATGCCAGCCCGCTGGACACGAGTGGGCGAGCGACGAGTTCGAGGTCGAGCAGCGGATAGCGGGCGGAGCGCCCGCGGACGACGAACATCGCGGCCATCACGATGGCCGCTGCCGTGGTCAGCCACGGGAGAGGCGACGCGGCGCCCGCGTCGACGAACAGCGTCGGTGCGACCAGCGCGAGAACGATCGCGGCCGTGCCGAACAGGGCGCCCGCGCCGTCGATCGGGTCGCGGTGCAGCTCGTCCTCCCTGTCGGCGGGGATGCCGCGTCGAATGCCGATGAACGCGAGTGCGGCGGTCGGCACGTTCACCAGCACCAGCACTTGCCACGGAGCGAACGCGAGCACGAAGCCGCCGACCGTGGGCCCGATCGCGAGTCCGACCAAGCCCACTGTCGAGATCAGCGTCGTCGCACGGACACGGAGCTCGTCTTCGTCGAACAGACGGAACGCCAAGGCGAGGGAGCCTGGCGTCGTCATCGCAGCCGCGACACCCATCGCCGCACGTACCGCGATGAGCTGCTCCGCCGTGGTGACGAACGCGGTTGCCAGACTTGCCGCACCCAGCAGCACCAGCCCGACCAGCATGATCTTGCGGCGACCGACCCGGTCGGCCAGCGCGCCGAGGGCCAGCATCAGTCCGCCGAACACGACGGCATACACGCCCGTGACCCACTGCAACACTGTTGTCGACGCCGAGAGCTGGCGGCCGATGGTCGGCAGTGCGACGTTGAGGATCGAGTTGTCGAGCATCTCGAACAGAAACACCGCTGACAACCCGGCGAGGGCTATCCCCGCTTCACGTAGGGAACGTGGCGAACGGGACGCTTCGGTGAGAGCGTCGGCCTTATCGACAGTTCCAGTACGACGGACATTCACTGCGCACTCCTTCGAGGGGAAGAAGTGGCGGTCCGTCCGGTACCGCGTACGCGCGCGTGGCCCTGCTTCATCGACAAGCGTCGATGCCCAGCAGTGAACACGCGTTTTTACTTCGAGTGCCCCCATACTACGACAGGCTCGGAGATCACGTCGCGGCGCTCCGCCGCTACAGGGCTTCACTCAACACTCGAACCCGACTTGGCCGAGACCACCACAGCACAGAACAGATCGACATAGCTGCGAGGGGTTGGCCGGCGCGCTCACCCCTCGCCCTCGTCGTCCTCGTCCAGCTCGGGGCGGGTCGGCTCCTCGGCGAACTTCCCGTACGCCTCCGCCTGCTCATCAGTCAGAACTCCACCGGCACGAGGAGACCGTAGCCAGCCCCGGCACCCGTCCGGCGATCTTTCCGCGAACCCCAGCGGAGCCCCCAGCCGGTGTGCCAGCCGACCATGATCGTTCTCAGCGCCAACCGCTGTACCGATGTTCCCCGCGGCCGCTGACCCCCGCGGGTTCGTGGAAACTGAAGGTTCTTCAGCTCGAACCCGAGGGTGCGGTGCCCTGATTCTCGGGGATGGCCCCGTGGGTTCGGGGTCAACTCGCGAGGTAATGGGGATCTTTGAATCTCCTCACCCTGTGCTGACGATGGCCCCGGAGTTGCTCGCCTTGATTCCTCAGGCGTGCAAGTGCTGATCTGCGGGTGGATGCCGAACTTGAGGGCTGGCTCTTGGTCGGGTGGCTGGGTGGGCACGAGGGCTGGGACGGGGCGGTCTGGGGTGGGTGGGTCTCTCTCGTGGGCGGAACAGGTGTGGGAGCGAGCTCAGGGTTCGATGGCGAGGTGTTCGATGAGGTCGTCGCGCAGCGTGAACCGATAGCGGAGATCGATGGTGCCGCCGGGGAAGTTGCCTTCGAGGTGGTGTGTGGCGATGTAGTGGGCCGTGTCAGTCTCCTGAGCGTTCGTGAGGTGGATGGTGTAGGTGAATTCGGTGGCGGATCGGTCCAGCCACCGCTCAATCGCGGCGCTGCCCTGGTAGGTGTTGCCGTCGTCGATCACTGTGGCGTCGTCGGTGAACGTCGTGACCGCGGTGGCGGTGTCGTGGGCGCGGTGCGCTGTGAGGTAGCGGGTGATCACCTCGGGCAGGTCGTCCGGGGTGATGGTCCGGGGCTGGTTGTCGTGCATGACGCTCCTGATGGTGGTGGCGGGTTCAGACGGTGGGGGTGGTGCCGCCGTCGATGACGTGTTCGGCGCCGACGATGGCCGAGGCGCGGTCGGAAACGAGGAAGGCGACGAGCTCGGCAACTTCCTCGGGCTGGTTGGGACGGCCGAGCGGGATGCCTCCCAGGGAGTCCATGAGCCGGCCCAGCGCCGCTTCCTGGGTGATACCGGCGTCGTGGGCGATCCGGGCGACGAGGTTGTCGGCGGCCGAGGTCTGGACGAAGCCAGGTGAGACGGTGTTGACGCGGATGCCGTGGGGGGCCACCTCGTTGGCCAGTCCTTTGCTGTAGGTCGTCAGGGCGGCTTTGGCGGCGGCGTAGGCCAGGGTGCCGTTCCACAGCGGCATGCGGCGCTGGATCGAGGTGACGTGCACGATCGCGCCCCTGCCTTTGGCGAGCATGTGCGGTAGGAGTGCGCGGTCCAGGCGGACGGCGGCCAGCAGGTTCGTGTTCAGCTCCTTTGCCCAGTCGTCCTCGCCGAGCGCGGCGAATCCTCCTGCCGGTGCCTCGGAGCCGCCGAGGGTGTTGACCAGGATGTCGACGCCTCCCACGCGGGCGTCCACCTCGGAGGCGACGTGGGCGGCGCCTTGGGCGGTGGACAGGTCGGCGGCGATGAAGGCCTTCTCCTCGACGTCGTCGGGGCGGCTGCGGGCGGTGACCAGCACGGTCGCGCCGGCCTGGGCCAGGCGTCGGGCGATGGCGGCTCCGGTGCCCTTGGTGCCGCCGGTGACCAGAGCGCGTCGGCCTTCGAGGGATTCGCTGATGGATGTGGTCACGGTGTGCTCCGTTCCCGGGCGCGGGTATACGAGGCGCCGCTCCCGCCTCGACTGCTAAAATAGAAGCCACTAACTTCGATTTTAGCAGTAACCGAGGGGATGGTCGCCGTGGCAAGCCGGATCAGGCTGGAGGACCGGGAGTGCCCGCTGTCCACGACGGTGGAACACGTCGGCGAGTGGTGGACACTGCTGATCCTCCACGACGCCTTCGACGGGTACACCCGCTTCGACCAGTTCCAGGAGAGCCTGGGCATCTCCTCCAGCATGCTCACCACCCGGCTGAAGACCCTGCTCGCGGACGGTCTGCTGGAGCGTCGGCCCTACCAGACCAGCCCTGTCCGGCACGAGTACGTCCTGACCGAACTCGGGCGCTCCCTGCGCCCGGTGATCGTCGCCCTGGCCGCGTGGGGGAACTCCCGCCTCACGCCGACGGAGCGCAGCATGATCCTCGTCGACGCGCACAGCGGCGAGGAAGTCGAGCCGGTCGTCGTCGACGCCAAAACCGGCCGCCGACTCGACGACAGCGCCGCCTACGTCTTCACCGCGGGCCCCGCAGCCAGCGACGCGATGCGCAGCCGCTACGCGGCATGGCCGGCCATTCCCGCGGAAGAGGCGTAAGCAGGGCCCGGAAGATTCTCGTACAGCGTTGAGCAGGGCCGCGAGCACGGGCTGCACCTGACCAGCCTCGCGGCACCGGCTTGTCGCCGGCGTGATACCTGCCAATCGTCCCCAGTCGTTGAGAACTGGATCAAGTGAGGCGAGAAGCAACACCAGTCGTTTCCAAGAATCCCCATCAGGGGTCGGTCTCGGCAGCCTGCTCCAGCAGAGCTCGTGCGGACTCCGCGTAGCGCATGGCCGTCTTCTCGTGAAGCCCGAACACCTCAGCAAGGTGGAGGGGGGGCAGGGCCCTGGGCCATGGCCTCTTCGAGTTGTCGATCGACGTGGAGCCGTTCCAAAGTCGCCTCCTGGCCACGCAGGGGCCCACGGATCCAGCGGTTACTGGCGCGACCGGTGCCCGTAGCGGTCTGGTTGTTGATCAGCAGGTGGAGGTTGGCCGTGTTTGGCCAGCGCTCGCGCCGGTATTCCAGCCAGTCCAGCAGTAGTTTCAGGCTGAGACCGTCGACGGGCCGGACACGGCCGGCGATGGTCAGGCGGCGGTTCCCGATGTCAACATCGTCGAGCATGAGGGTGGCGATCTGGGCGACCCGGGCCACGTCCACCGCCGCGAGAGCGAGGACAAGCCGGGCGGCAGGGGTGGTGGCCGCAGCGACGGAGCGGTCGATCTTGCCGGGTGCGAGCGGTTGGAGCACGCTGTACTCGATCTGGCCGACGTTGATACGGCTGGCCGGGTTGCGAAGGATCAGGCCGGACCGCTTGGCCCAGGCGAACAGTGAGCGCAGGGCGACCAGCTCGTCCATGCGGTGGCGGCCGTGCAGTGTCTTGGCACGGGCCAGCACGTCTTCGCGGGTCACCTCCCGCAGGTGGTCGTAGCGGTTCGACCACGCCAACAGCGCTGGGCGGGCCCGGTTGAGGTAGAGCCGGACCGTGGCTTGCTGCCGGGGCAGGCTGCGGGGCCGCCGTCGCGCAGAACTCGGGTGCAGCGTTCGGCTTCCGCAGCGATGCCGGGGGCAATGCCTTCCAGACGCTCAGCGAGCCATCGCTCGAAGAAGGGTTCCTCGTCATCCAGGAAGATTCCCATCTCCTCAAGGACCGTGATGACGTGGCCAACCCGCAGGTCGAGGGCACGGAGCGGGCTGGATATCTCGCTGTGTCTCGCTGTGGCGGATGACGTCGCCCTCGGTGTATCCGGTGAGCATGATGGCCAGGCCGCGGTTGACAGCGAAGCGGATGCCGCGTCCCCAGCCCCGGGCTTCGGCGAGTTGGTGGGCGAGGTGCTTCGCCCAGGCCAGCCAGGGGCTGGCCAGGTCGGCGGCGGCCGGGTCGAGCCGACCGCAGTCACGCGGAACCCGCTCGAACAGTGGCAGTTGCCTCCAACCGGCTCTCGGCCGTGGGCGCGACACGGGCGGCGGCCCGCGGGATGCTTCTCGCGCCTTGACGTGGTGCAGGGCGGTGAGAGCCGATCCTCTGCGGTAATGCAGTCCCACGAAGAAGAGCTGGTGATGGCGGACGGCCTGGAGCCACGGGGTCATCACCTCGCCGCTGACGGTCGGCATGCCGGTGGCGGTCCTGGCGTTGAGCCGGGCCTGGCACCAGCACAGACGGCAGTACTCCCACTTCAGCGGCTGGACTCGCCGGCAGCCGATGCAGACGGCCGTTTCGTGGCTGCGACCGAACATGTAGCAGGTGTGACAGAGCCGACCGCGGAAGCCGCCCCAGGCCAGGCGACCTGGGCAGGAGCTGGTGGGCTTGACGTAGCCCTTCGGGAAGCGTGCCACCAGGCACTCTCAGCGGCGCCAGGGAGCCACGGACGAACACGGAACTCGGGGACTATTGCTCAGCCTGGAAGCCGGACTCCGCCAGGTCGAGGTCGGCGAAGCTGTCCTTGACGGAAGCATCGGGCACGGCGGTGTCGTTCCGGGCCACCAGCACGGCCGGGCAAGACAATCGTCTTTCCCTGTCCACCCGACGGACGCCTCGCCCGAGGACGGAGCGGCACCACACATGTTGCACACGATGCTGCTGATCACACCAGTTCGCACCAGCGCTGAGCTGCAGAGAGTGGTCTCCACTCACGTCGCGCCACACGGTTGCCGCCGGACACCGCGCAGCAGTCCTGGAGCGGCCGACCGAACAGCATCCTTCTCCCCCGCCGGACCGCAGAGGGCGGGAGAATGCGGGGAGGGGTGCCGCCCGGCCGGGCGGAGGAGGGGAAGGCGCGGCAGTGGTGCTCAATTTCGTGGCCACCGGGTTGTCCGTGGTGGCGCTGTTCGTCGCGGTGTATACGGCGATCTCGCAGGCTGTTCTCCTGCGACGGGGCAACCAGTTACCGGCGTACGTGGATCTGCTCGCGGACTTCCGGTCCATGGAGTTCCATGACCGGTACCGGTTCGTGACGCAGCGGCTGTCCGTCGAGTACGACCCGGTACTGGGACTGTCCGGGCTGCCGGACGAGGCACGCCGGCAGGTGTACGACATCGTGTACTACTACCAGAACATCGCGGTGCTGCGGCTGGCCGGCATCGTGGACGACGAGATGGTGGCGTTGCTGCGGGGGCGGGTGATCAGGGTCTGGGAGCACGTCGCGCCGTTCGTCGAGCGGGAGCGCGAGCTCATGGGAGCGAACGGGCCGTACATGCTCCGGAATCTGGAGGACTTCGCCCGCGACGCCCAGCACATGCCGCACGACGTCATCGATCACCTACTGCACCTCAACCGGGTGCAGCGCAGTGGGTGGCGGCGTGGAGTCGTGCTGGGGCGGCTGACCGCCGTACGGGTTCCGCGCCGGAGCGACCCCGGAACCCGTTGACCACGTGGGACAGGCGTGGCGCGTAAGGCGGCAGCCGAACGCGATGCCGTCACGGCGGAGGAACTCACCGGCGATCGGTGATGACGGCAACGCGGCAACGGCCTTCACCACACGGTCCAGGCCGTCGCCCGCATGCACGACCTCGCCTTCGCCGCATGATCAGAAGCACCGAGAACTCGGCTCCGTCCTGCCCACTCACCGCCCTCCGCGACGCACTTCAGGTCTGTTGCGAAGGGTTCTGGTCGCGGGGACACAGTGCGAAGTCCGATTTCCGCCAGCGTGCCCCGATGGGGTCACCCATGCTGGTGACGTGACTGATTCGTTTACGGCAGACCCGGTGGCCATCCTCACCGGCATGTACAAGGCCGAGGAGGAGTACCTGGCGGCTGGAGGTCCGGGGAAGCCTCGTTCGATCTACTCGCCCCGTTCTTCGCGCCTGATGTCGTTCTGCATCAGGCCGACGCTCTGCCCTATGGCGGAGTCTGGCGTGGCCATGTCGGCATCGAGCAGTTCTTCCTCGCGATGAGCCGGACGTGGGAATCGTTCGACATGGTGGAGCAGGAGTTCCTCGCCACTGGCGAGACTGCGGTGGTACTCACCCAGGTCCGTGCTCGCGCACGCTCCAGCGGCCGGGAACTCACCTTCCCTATCCTGCAGACGATCACCTTCAAAGGCCGGCGAATCGCCGAAGTCCGCCCTTTCTACTGGGACACCGCCGCAATCGCCGATGCCTGTGCAGTACCGGCGGAGCCTGTTTGAGGCCAGCGCGGCCCAGCGCCAACCTCCTCGCCGGACTGGCTGCTGCCCACCACGCGCCGGGCGACGCGCGCCTCTCCCTCGCAGGCCCTGGAGCGACGCCGGTGACCGGCAACCTCTACCGCGCCCTCCCCCGCGGGCACCACCTGACCGGCACCTGCCGCGTGCTGCGTTCCCTCGGGTTCACGTCACTCCGGTCCGGCGAACAGCACCCCGCCGGGGATGGCAGGGTGCTGACGGACGAGCAGTGAGCCGTCCCGTTCGTCCACGGGCACGCTTCCCTGTGACACGACTGTGACCGGAGGCGTGGCTTCCGCCATAGCCTGCCGAGGTCCCGTTCTGATCGACTCGGTGAAATGCGCAAAGCCCTCGTCACTCGACCCGCTCTTCTTGCCGGACTCCTGCTGCTCACAGCGTGCGGGCCACAGAAGACCGAGGGACAGGGCGGCGGTCCGACGCAGTCCCAGGCGCCCGGCTCCCAGGGCCTTCCCCATGACTCCTCCTGCGGGGCCCAGCCCTCCGCGACGGTCACCACGCCCGGTGCGTCGGCCCTGCCCGGAGGCTCTTCCGATGGGGAGAAGGACGGAGTCGCGATCACCAGCCTGAGCCGAGGCACACCGCCCTGCGCCGAGTTCGAGGTCACCAACCGCAAGACCAAGCCCTTCAGTTACACGATCACCTTCACCTTCCTCTCGGGCTCCGGCGAGGCGCTGGAGAGCCGGAAGAAGACCGTGCCGTCCGTCAAGCCCGGCCGGACCGCGAAGGGCGCCGTCACTGCGAGCGGGCGTGCCTCCGGCGCGCCGAGCACAGTGCGCGTGCGAATCGCCGAGGTGAGGAGGGTCCCCGCCGACGAAGCGCCCTCCGAAGGAGGCTCCTGCCCGCCCTCGGGCATTCGCGTGTACGCCGATGACGGCGATGCCGCCATGGGACTCCGCGTCGTAAGTCTTCACCTGGAGAACTGCGGCACTCAGCCGTACCGGCTCAACGGCCATCCACGGCTCCAGCCCCTCGACAAGGAACACAAACCCATCGACAGCGTGACCCTCCAGGGCGGCAGCTCGATCGCCACCGGCACAGGAGCCGACGGCGTGCCTCAGCCGCTGGACCTGAAGCCCGGCGAGCGCGCCTACGCCACTTTGGTGTGGCGCAACACCGTCGAGGGCGGAGCCGGCGATCCCGTGAACGCTCCCTACGCGAGGGTGTGGGCGAAGCCCGGCGCCGCCCCGGTGATGGTGATCCCAGAGCTCGACCTGGGCACCACGGGAAAGCTCGGCGTCGGCCCCTGGAAGAAGGACGAGAAGACCACGCCGGGCACCGGAGGCGCATCCGGCGCCCGGCCGTCCGAACCGCCGGCCGCGTCCCCGGTACCCGCACAGCCGTAACGGCACGGAGCCGGTCCGGGCCCCGCGAGCGGGGATGCATCCGGCGCCCGCGGCTACGACACTCCCCCGCACCGCTCCGAGGCCATGGCCCGCCTCGGGGTGATCGGCTTCATGAGCCTGTTTTCGACAGGGTGTTTCGGAGCCACTCGGGCAGCGAGACCAGGAACCACGGTTTGGACACCGGGATGGAGAGCCACGTCTCCTGACCGGGTGTGACATGCCGCCGTTGGCGTAATCGGCTCGTTGGGCCGGTTGGCCGCGTCAGGCTGTGCGGAATGACGGTCCTATCAGGAGCCCGTGTGTACCGATCACATGAGTGGGTCTTCGAACGGATCCTCCGAGGGCGGGTGCGGCTGTGACGGCAGGAGAGCCGCGGTCCGACAAGGGCGCGGTGGACCGGTCGGAAGGATTCGGTGAGCGGCTGCTGGGGGTGCTGCTGGACCGGGCCCACGAGATGCCACCGCATCTGATCGCCCCGCTGGTCGTGGAAGTGGTGGGCCGGGTCGGGGGCCGTGACGTCTCGGTCCTCCTGCAGGACTACGAACAGCTGATGCTGGTGCCGCTGCCGGGCAGGCTGCTGACCGTCGGCGAGCCCGCGCCGATCGATGGCTCCCCCGCCGGCACGGCCTTCCGGAGCGGGACTCCCGTCGAGGTGCCGCAGGCGGACGGCGTGCGGATGTACCTGCCGTTGCTGGGCGGCAGCGACCAGGTGGGGGTGCTGGCGCTCACCCTGGACACCGTCGTCGACGACGACCGGCGGCTGCTGCACCGGCTGGCCGGCCTGGTCGCCCACATGCTGGTCATCAAGAACGGCTACACCGACCAGTTCTTCCGGACCCGACGGCGCGAGCCTATGAGCGTGGCCGCGGAGATCCAGTGGTCCCTGCTGCCCCCGCTGTCGATGTCCACCCCTCAGGTCGCGGTGGCCGGCATCCTCGAACCCGCCTACGAGGTCGCCGGTGACAGCTTCGACTACGCCCTCAACGGCGACATCCTGCACGTCGTCACGGTCGACGCGATGGGCCACGGCCTGGACGCCGCCACCATGGCGACCGTCGCCATCGGCGCCTACCGGCACGCCCGACGCACCGACGTCGGACTGTCCGGGATCTACGCGTTCATGGACCGGGCCATCGCCCAGCAGTTCGGGCCCGAGCACTTCGTCACCGCACAGATGATGCGCCTGAACGTTGCAACAGGCCACCTGCAATGGGTCAACGCCGGCCACCCCGCGCCGCTGCTGATCCGCGACCGCCAGGTCGTCCGGCAACTGCACAGCCCCACCACCTTGCCGGTCGGCTTCGGCGGCGACGAGCCCCAGCTCAGCGAGCAGACGCTCCAGGTCGGCGACCGGGTGCTGTGCTTCACCGACGGCCTGATCGAGGAGCACGATGCCGGCGGGGAGCAGTTCGGCGAGGAGCAACTCATCGCCTGGGTCGATCGCATCGAGCACGCCGAGGAAGGGGCGCAGGCAGTGGTGCGCGCCCTCTCCCGCACCCTGATCCGGGAGCGGGGTGGGATCACCAGCGACGACGCGACCCTCTTCCTGATCGAGTGGCGCGGGGGCGCCGCCGACCACCTTGCCACCCTGGAGTGAGCCGGAACCGCCCGACTGGTGGTGCGGCCGTTTGCCGTGACTCTTCCTCAGGGTGACCACAGGCGAAGCAGCTGTCGTCGAATCGACCTACGCTCCCGGACTCTGGTTCCGTATCCAGGGGCCGTGGCACGGTTATGTGGAATAGCAAGCACTCTGCCGGCGGCCGGGCGCTGCCGGCTACTGGGCCCGGTGATCGGTGCTTGAGGTCCGAGCAGAATGAGCTCGTGCTTCGCGTCAGCCTACGGAATGCCGGATCCGTCTGCGGCGGAATCACCAGCAGGTCCCAGCTGCCGACGCCCAAAGGGATCCAGCACCGCTGTCAACGCAGGAAGTTCCGCCGCCAGGTCGCGGGAGCGGGGCCACCAGGCACCTTCCAGGAGAGCACCAAGGGTGTCCGACGAGGCGAGCGCGAGACGCAGCGGCAGCGAAAAGGCCCGCTCCTCGACCGCCGACGCATACAGAATGGTCGCGGTCATGACGCGGACCTGTCCCCGGGCCGGTGTACACCGGCCCGGTGTTGTGAATCGCCGAGAACGACAGGAGCTTTGAACTCTTATGCGAAATGTCCTCGGTAATTTCAGGATACTCCCGGATACACCCCGCCGGGCGGTTTCGGGGTTACAGATTCAGGGCGTTTTGACGGATCTTCGAATTCCGGTTCCCGCCTGGGCGCAGGAGGCCGCCATCGTCGTAACCACCGCGGGCCTGCGCTTTGAAGGCAGCGACGGGTTCGGCGCCATGCAGATCTGTCTTGGCACCCGCGAAGCCGAGGACGCGATCCTCGACGATGACCAGGCACCGGATGTGCGCCGGACCACGGCGGTGAGCGCGGACAGCATGTGGATGCCACCCGAGTTCCATGGCACGACGCAGCCGCTTCACGGGAACCGGATGTGCTCGGTCCTGACTCAGGGGGGCGGAGGCGGAGTGGGGCAGGGCGGGTGCGGGGCGAACAACCGATGACGGGACGGCCATGTCCATGCCATACACTCCGAATCGTCCCGGCCGTCGGAGCCGGGCCGCACCACGGGGAACCACCATGGCCGTTCGCCACGTTTTCGCATCCGCGCTCGTCATCGCCGGCGCACTCGCCCTGACCGCCTGCGGGCCCGACGAGGACACCGGCGCATCCGGACCGTCGGCGACGCCGCCGCACAGCGCCACGGCCCAGCCGTCCGCCAAGTCATCTGCCGGGGGCGGGGACGTCAGAGGCAAGGGCAGCTGCCCCACACCCAAGCCCGGCCACAAGGTCATCTGGGTCAACAACGTCGAGGGCGCGATGAACAACGTCATCGCCAAGGACACCAAGATGGCCTGCGACCCGTCGTCGAACGCAGGAGCCTCCTACCACCCCGTGGGCGAACTGAAGACCTACACTCTGGACCCGAATGCCAGGTTCGTCCTCATCACCAAGGACGGCGGCGGCAAGATCCCCGGCCCCAAGGCGGGCCCCGGCAGCGGCGTCGCCCACGTGAAGACCTGCGCGGACCCGGACGGCAAGCAGTACGACGGCGGGCAGCAGAAGCAGAACCAGCAAAAGACGAAGGACGGGGAGTTCTGCTGGGGCATGAACTTCTACGACGTCACGGTGGGCTCCGACAACAAGATCACGGAGATGACCGAGGTCTTCTCGTCGTAGCCCCACCCGCATAACTGGGCCGCGACCGGGGCCGTCGCCCCGCACGGTGCAGCGGGGTCGGCGGCGACCGTGACGACCTCGGTTCCCACCACGGCCGGTTGTCCCACGCACGCCCGGCCGGACCTCACCACACTTGTGCGTGTGCACTATGACGAGGTCACCCGTCATCCCACAGGTCAGCGTCCGGAAGCGTGTGGCACGCCGGTGGATTGCTCTGCCGAGGTGGCGCCCAGCCAGGTGGCTGGGCGCCCTTCCGCTCCGTTGCACCCTGTTGCCGGGCCCGTGGGCCACGCAGTCTTACAGGTGCTCGGCGGGCAGGATCATCCCTGCCCTCCGGTGACAAGCCGCGTCCTGCACAGCATGGGCGCCTGCCCTCGTGCGCGGACAGCACTCAGCCGACTGAAATGTGCGAAGCCGTGCAGGACGCGAGCGGTTCCGCGGCCTCGACGGCTATGCCTGGCCCGTGTCGAAGCGGCTCACCTTGCCGTCGCTGACCGTGAACTTCCACTTGGTGCGCATCGCGCCCCACGTGTCGTTTCGGTACTCCGCCACCAGCGACAGGCCATCGTCCGATTCGGACTCGATGTCCATGTAGCCGTTGGAGGAGAAGACCTCTTTGGACGTCCAGTGACGCAGATCGCGGTCGGAGCCGTCGTCGGACATAGTCGCGTCCGGGGTAAGGGCTTCGAAGAACGCCTGCTCGTCGTTGGCGTTGAGGGCCATGACCAAGGCGCGCACGGCGGGGTCGGTGAGCTGGTCGGCGGGAATGGCCAAGATGCGTCTCCCGTAGGATCGGGGTGCCGTCGCGGGCAGTGAACCACGGCATGTCCCGGCCCCCACCGTGCCCGCGCCGAACGCGACGGATCTCCATCCGGGTGCCATGTGATCGCTTAGCCCGACCAGTCGTACCCCCTCCGGTCCTCGGTGCGGCCCGGCTCGTCAGGAAGTCGTCGAGAACTCATCCCGATGAAGTTCCAGCTGATCGTGACGGTGGACCACGAGGCGGACGCGGGCGGGAAAGAGCGCCTCCGCGAGTTGACCGTCGCCGCGCCGCCGCCCGGTACTCGCGGCGGAACGGTCGCTCTGGGCAGGCAGTGGAGCAGCCCGCCGCCGAGAGGAGCGGCGACGCGGTCGTCGCGCCACACCGGCCGGCCCGTCATCGTGACCACCTGCAGGCGCACCGTGTCGGTACTCCCCCGCGTGATTGCGGTGGGGTGGCGCCAGCCTCATGTCCGTCTTCCACCATGCGGGGATGACATGGCCCGACGCTCAAGGTCGGCTTCCGCCCCCCTAAGAACTCCTAACGGAATGATCTTTCGGGTCAGGAGTCGATCTCCCAGTGGAGGGCGCCGGCCTGGGCAAGGGGTTCCAATGCCTCGACGAAGGGCGCCTCATCCGAGCCAGGCGGGAGGTCCACGGCCAGGTAGGTGCCCTGAAGCCACTCATGTGGCAGGCCGGCGTCGACAGCCTTGCCGTGCAGAAGCTCGTGCACCTGGTCTCGGTCTGCGTGTTCCGCGACGAGTGCGACGCGAAGGGTCCGGTGGCCGGACTTGCGCACAACCCTGTTCACCAGGTGGTTGCTGTCGATGGTCACCACATCGCGGTAGCAGATTCCATAGGTGAAGAACGGCAGACAGGCCACCTCGAATGTGTCCTCGGTGAGCTGGCGGGTCCACAGCTGCTCGCGCCAGCCGTCCTGCCGGTCCGACAGATCGGCGTGGATCACGTAGTTGGTGGGGCCCCGGCCGATCGGGTCCTCGTGCGTGATGATGGTGATGGGGTGCCTCCCGGAGCTGGGTCCCGACTCCAAGATCCTGCAACAGCTGTCGCGGCCTCGATGCAGCGGGGCGTGTTCAGACGTCGCCAGCAGATCAGTGCACATCCGAGGGTCAGGAAAGCTTCGTGGATGTCGTCGCGGATCTCCCAGCGGATCCGCAGGCGGCGGAACCAGTGCAGGTGGGCGAACGCGCGCTCGACGACCCAGCGTTGAGTGCCCAGTCCGGAGCCGTGCTCGGTGCCCCGCCGGGCGACCAGCGGCTTCACTCCGAGCCCCCAGACCAGGCGTCGGTACTTGTCGTGGTCGTACCCGCGGTCAGCGAGAACGACATCGGGGCGCCGCCGCGGACGGCCGCGCTTGCCCCGCACGGGCGGCACCGCTTCCAAGAGCGGGATGAGCTGGGTGACGTCGTTGCGGTTCCCGCCGGTCAGCATGACGGCGAGCGGGATGCCGGTGGCGTCGGTGATCAGATGATGCTTGCTGCCCGTCCTACCCCGGTCAACAGGGCTTCGTCCCGTCTTGGGGCCCCTTTTAACGCCCGGATGTGGGAGCCGTCGACCGCCGCCCGGGAGAAGTCCAGCAGGTTCGCCCTGCGGAGTTCGGCCAGGAGAACCTCGTGGAGCCGGTGCCAGACGCCGGCCTCGGTCCACTCAGCCAGGCGGCGCCAGCACGTCATGCCCGAGCCGAAACCGAGCTCCTGCGGCAGGTGTTCCCATGCGATCCCGGTATGCAGCACGAACAGAATGCCCTGGAACACCAGCCGGTCCGGATGCCGCTTGCGCCCGGGATAGCGAGAGCGGCGCTCAACCTTCGGCAACAGCGGTTCGATCACCGCCCACAGCTCGTCCTCAACATGCCACGGCTTCGACCGAGCCACCCCACACCCCCGGATCGTCACTCCCGGAGCGATCCAACCACCTCGAAGATCATTCCGTTAGGAGTTCTAAGAGCTCGTAACACGATCATGGCCGGGTCTTCTTGAGTCCCCTCCAGCAGATGAGGCCGCAGGCCAGGGAAACGAGGGCGTCGTGCAGGTCAAGGCGCCTTTCCCAGCGGATGGCCAGGCGCTTGAAGTGGTGCAGGAGCGAGAAGGTCTGCTCGACGACGTAGCGCGGCTTGCCCAGGTCCTTGATGTTCGGGGCGCCCTTGCGGGAGATCACCGGCAGGACGCGGCGTCTGCGCAGTTCGCGGCTGTTGAGGTTGCTGTCGTATCCCTTGTCGCCGAGCAGGGCGTCAGGCCGGCGGCGTGACCTGCCTGGCTTTCCGGTGACGGGCGGGATGCCGTCGACCAGGGCCAGGGTCTGCGTGGCGTCGTTGACGTTGGCCGCGGTAGTGATGACCTTGAACGGGTCCCCTTCCCGTCGCAGATCAGGTGGTGTTTACTGCCCGTCTTCCCGCGGCCGACCGGCGACGGGCCGGTGGCCTCGGGCACCTCGCCCGGCCTCCGTTGCCGGGCGAGGTGCGCCTGTCGATACGACCGACATGAGCCGCCGTCACTGCGGGCCGGTGCCCCTAGTATTCGGCTCAGCTCAGCCGGGTCATGGCGTACGCCTCGATGGCGTCGCGCTGATAGGCGGCCAGGCCCGGCGCGATCGCCTCGTAGGCCGCGTGCCACGGCTCGTTGTCCACGCAAGAGCGTCCGAGCACCCGGAACTCCTCGGCGGAGACGGCACGCAGCTCGGTCAGTGCCCGGTACTGGGCATCGACCTCGGCCTGCACTTGGTCTGCGTCGGCGGGCAGACCAGCGGCCATGAGCTCGGCCAGACGAATCATCTGCGCGGTCCGCTGGCGGTGCGCCGCATCGACCTCGGCCTCGCTCATCGTCGAGAGGCGCCGCCGGTTGTCCTCGGCCAGCTCGGGGAAATCGCGCATACTCTCCTCGTACACGGCGGGCCGGACGCCCTCGAACAGGTTCTCCGGTCGGTTGATGCTGGTCATGGGGTTACCGTCCTTCCTGGACTGCTCCAGTTCGGTGATCGTGCGGGAGACGGTCCGGACCAGGGCGTCGAGGCGGTCCCGCTCGGCGAGCAGCCGGCCGCGGTGCCCGTGCAGGGCCTCCAGCTCGTCGACCTGCTCGGCCAGGATCCGGCCGATCTCGGGCAGCCCCACGCCCAGTTCCCGCAGCACCAGGATCTGCTGCAGTCGCAGGAGCTGCCGCTCCTCGTAGTAGCGGTGCCCGTTGGCGCCGATCCACGCCGGTGGCAGCACGCCGATCTCGTCGTAGTGCCGCAGCGTCCGGGCCGTCACGCCCGACATCCGGGCGACCTCCGCGGTCGGCCACGCCATCGCCGTCTCCCTCACGAATCGTTCCACCGGGCCGGTCTCTCCGGCCCTGTTCAGAACGGTAGAAGCTGCCGCAGCGGCAGTTTCAACCCCGGCATCCGGGCTTCTCCGACTCACGCCTACGGGCCACCCCCAGCGGTATTCACCGAGAACCGAGCCAGGATCATCTGCTGAAACCGTCGCGCAGACGGACCCCGTTGACGTGCACCGTCATCGTGGTGCCGGTGTCACCGGCTCTGCAGTCGTGCCGCCAATTTCGAGGGCAGGGTATCCCGGTTGGCCTGGCTGAGATGTATCACCTCCACGTCATCGCGCTCCTTGAGGGCGTCGGTGAACGGGTCCCGGTGCACGTGAACTGTGGCCACGAGGTCGACGGGAGCCTCGAGCAGGGAGCGGACCGTGTCCTGGAAGCCGGGACAGGAGAGCTCCATCCGGCCGAGTTCATCGATGAGGACGACAGGGTCAGGCAGGCCGCCGCCCGCGTCCCACCGGGACGACACCGCGCGCAGGGCGGGAAGGGCCAGCTCTTCCATGACGCCCAGGTCGACGCCGTAGCGTCCCACTCGAGGTGGCCCCGGGAAGTCGACATGGGCGAGCACCCCGTGTCGGCCGTCCAACGTGTCCAGCACGAAGCCGACCCGGGTGCCGCCTTCCCGCATCTCCCGGGTGGTGAAACCGGTGACCGTGCGATCGCTCAGCCCGTCGGCCAGCGCGCGGACCGCGGTCGTCTTGCCCACGCCGGGACGTCCCTCGATCAGAATCCTCATGGATCGTCCCTACCCGGCTTGACGGGCGCGGTGACGCACCGTCGTCGGCACTCGGCCGGACGAGTGGTTCCGGCGCGCGGATGGCCCGCGGCTGCAGCCTGGACGCCGTGGCGAGGAGGGTGCCCGATACGCACGAAGGGCATTCGTGCCGGGGGTACGTACATCGTCGACGTGCCGCTCGCCGGCACCCCCACCGCGGACCGGCCGCTGCTCGGGATGTGTCACTCCGCCCGCTGAGCACCGTCGGAAGCAGTGCGATCGAAAAAGCGTTTGCGGACGGGGCTGCGCTTGGACAGACGTTACGGCGGAACCCCCACCACTCCCACAACGGTGCTCCCGTCCACTCGTCCGCCGATCAGTTAAGCGTTTCGCGGGCCCTGTTGGCGCCCGGCCGGAGGTTTTGTGCGGTCGTCCGTGCCGGGTGAGCGGTCGAGGAGAAGCCGGCCGGCCCGGGCGCGGACCTCGGCTTGGGTGCGGCCGGGGTGGTCGGCGGCGAGGAAGTGGCTGCCGATGGCCATGCAGAAGGCGAGCAGGCTGCGGGCCTCGACCTCTTCCGGGTCGGGGCAGAACGTGCTGATCGCGTCACGCAGCAGCTGCATGCGCCGGTTGTCCACGCGGCGCAGTCGGTCGGCGACCGCCTGGTCGCGGCGTGCCCAGTCGCGGACGGCGAGGTCGATGGGCAGCAGTCGGTCGCCGGAGAAGGTGAGTTGCCCGGCGAGCCGCACCCTTTCCAGGGGAGTGTCGCTCTCCTGCTCGACAGCTCGGGATCCAGCATGCACCGGATCGTAGAATGCCGCCCGGCCACAGCGAGCAAGAACCGGATGGTCAGCTCCCTGCTTCTGCTGCCGACCGCTTGCTCAGGAACTGCTTCGCCGCCTCGACTGCTTCCCTGTTGAGTTCTTCGAAGGAGACTCCCCAGCTCGCTTCCCAGCCGTCCAGGTTGTGCGCGCAGTGGGCAAGTGGTTCCAGCTCTTCGGGGTAGCCGAGGTCGTAGGCGATGTCTGCCCAGATGAGGTGCGTGCCGGTGGCAGGGTCCAGGGATCCGTCGGCGATCTGACCGGCGACCCAGCAAGCCAGCGCCCACTGTGCGGCCCGGCGGTCAGCGGGCGGGTGAAAGAGCAGCCCCAACTCTTCCAGCACCTGGTCGAAGAGGGGCGGCGCTTCGGGCTCCTCGCTCCGGAGGAGCCCGGCAAGCATGGCGAGGGTTGGGCTCTCAACTCCGGCCATCAGCGCGTCCAGTCCCGCCTGGATGAGCCGGTCAGACCCGACATCCCTACCGAATGCCCTCTCGCGCGCGATATGGCTGAGCTGCTTGAGGGCGTCATCGCGGGTCATCAGAGTCTTTCTTTTTTCGGTCGGCGTCGGGGAGAGGAAGGCTCGCACACGCGCCGACGCTGCCGCATCGTGCCGCTCAGGCGAAAGCAAAGGCGAGGACGAGCAGCACAACGAGAAGGGCGAACGTCTCCCACCGGGTCGCACGCCTGAGCGTGCGCAGCGACGCGGGCCTCCCGGACCGCGAGGCCGGTGATTGGCTGGGGGCGTCATCGGACGTGTCGTCGCTCACGCCCCCATGCTAAGGCGTGCCCGACGGGGTGACCCCAGTAGGGCGGCGGGGATCGGCCTTGGCGCGCTCAGCCGGAGGTGCTGGTGGCAGTCGCAGAAGTGCTCATGGCCTCGAAGTGGAAGGCGTTGATGTAGCAGTCGCGTGGCTGCTGTATGGCGAAGCTGATGCAGTCGATCACCGACTGCGCGGCCAGGGGGTCATGCGCACCACGCGGGGTGGCGCTCCATTCAGTGGACAGAGGGTCGCGGCTGCTGTCGAAGTCCGGCGGGAACAGGGAGATCACGCGCACACCCTGGGGTCGCAGGCGATGGGAAAGGGCTTCGGTAAAGCCGCGTTGGGCGTGCTTGGCTGCGTAGTACGCCTCGTGGGCCCTGGGGTGGTGAGCGCCGGGCACGCCGCAGATGGAAACCATGGTGACCACGTCGGGGCGGTCGGAGGCGAGCAGCAGGGGCAGCAGGTTCTTGGTGACCAGGATGGTCCCGGTGCCGCCAGAGGCGAGGGTGTCGGCCACGTCCTCGTCGGAGGCCGACAGCAGATCCGGGCCCTCCAGCCAGCGGGCGCCGTTGATGACCAGGACGTCGACGCGGTCGGTACATTGGGCGACCGCCTTGGCGAAGGCGCGGATCGCGGCGGGGTCGGTCAGGTCGCAGGCGAAGGCATGGACCTTCTCGTGGCCGCGGTCGAGGATTTCGGCGCGGGTGCGTTCGGCTGCTTCCAGGGTCCGGGCGGCAAGGAAGACTTCGGCGCCGAGGCCGGCGAAGTGGTGGGCGAGGGCGCGGCCGAAGTCGCGGCCGGCGCCGGTGATGACCATGCGGCGGTCGATGAGGCTCATGACGTGCTTTCGATCCGTGCGAGTGGGGGACGGGGGCGTGCGACCCTGCTGTCCCGTCCCTCCGGTAGCCAGTACGGCGCGGCCATCCGACATGAAAATCTCCTCATGAACGCAGGTTTCCGGGCTGCCGTGAGGACCGCCTTCGGTGCACAACAGCCTGGCTTCTAAACCTAGGTTGAGGTCCAGCGCACATGACTCACATCACATCCCGGCGCGACCCCGCCTCCGCTCACGCCGCACCGACGGCTCCTTGCGCAGGGCCGTGAGTTCCACGCGCTCCGCCGTAGTGAGCCGAGTCGTCGCCCTCACAGAGAGCCGCGAACAGACGGCCGCCCCCCTCGGCACGCTGCCACTCCCTCAGCACACTGCCGCCCCCACCTCCGCTGAACGCCACGCCGCCACGCCGCCCATGAGAAGGTTTCGGCCACCCGGGCCTCGAAGTCCGGATCACTCCCCCACGGAGACACATCATGAGTTTTTCACTCGGGACGTGGCGTCCGCGCGTCGCGGTGCCCGTACTCGCCCTGTCCGTCCTGCTCGCCTTGCTTGCCCTGGTCATCGTCCCCGCCGAACCCGCTCATGGGTCCAACGGAAGCACCTCGACATGTGCGCTCCAAGGGACGACCGGCTACACCGACGAGGGCCGGCAAACCGACTACACCCGCTTCCAGAACCCGGTGGGCACCAAGCGCGTGGGCGTGATCTACGTGGACTTCCCCGACGCCACCGGGACGTCCCTGCCTCTCACGCCCTACTACAACCAGATATCCGGCGCCGCCGACTGGATGTGGCGGGCATCCAACGGCAAGACCTGGCTGGACCTGAGGGCCCCGTACGGCAACTGGGTGCGCATGCCGAAGAACTCCACCGACTACAACTGGGCACGCGGGTTCTCCTGGGACACACACCGGAAATATGTGAAGGACGCGCTCACCGGTGCCGCCGCCGGAGGTGTCGACATCGCTGACTACGACATGTTCTACATCGTGCCGACCAGCACCGCGGCAGCGATCTCTCACACCCCCACCTGGGTCCAGGACCCCGCCAACCCGACCTGGGTCTGGAACAAGGCGACGAACGCCTGGGTGGCGATCAAGTGGGCGGTGACTTTCGGGCAGGACATGTGGCACTGGGGCTACAAAGTCGCCGATCACGAGACCGGCCACACCTTCGGCCTGCCGGACCTCTACGCCTTCAAGGGCGATCAGCACCAGTACGTCGGCGGCTGGGACGTCATGGGCAACGTGAGCGGCCGGGCCCCTCAGTTCCTCGGCTGGCACGCGTGGAAGTTCGGATGGATCACCGACAGCCAGGTCTCCTGTCTGTCCACGGCGCACACGTACTCCACCACCCTGAACGGAGTGGAGTACGGAGGCGGCGGCTACAAGCTGGCGGTGATCAAGACCAGCGCCACCACGGCCTACGTCGCCGAGTCCCGCAAGGCCGCCGACAACGACTCCAACGCCTGCGCCACCGGCGTACTGATCTACAAGGTCGACACGTCCGCCACCACCGGCAACGGACCGATCCGCGTGGTGAGCAACCCCGACGCCGCCGCACCCACCGGGAACTGCACCACACTGGACATGCAGACCTGGAAACCCGGCCAGACGTTCCAGGACGACACCGCCCGCATCCGGATCCACGTGAACAGCTCCGACGCGTACAACGACACCGTCTGGACGTACAAGTGGTGACCGCGTAGCCCGGGACGCTTCTGGTCCACGGGCGGTGTGGCCGGCGCGGCATGTGCCGGCCACACCGCCCCTGGACGTCTCCAGCCGCACGGACGGGGAACCGCGCGTCGTGCCGTTCATCATCCCGGCGGACGTGGACCGGCACGAGAGGAGCCCAAGGGGTACAGGGCCCTCGTCGCACTGACGTTTCCTCAGGTCAGGAACTCAGCTGAGTCAGATCAGCAAAAGGTCGGCAAGGGACCGTGACGGCGGCCAGATGGAGTTGCAGCGCCGGCAGATACGACCTGCGCCGGAGCCACCCCTCGTGCAGCCGTGCGATGCCACGGCGTGGTGTGCGTCGTCGCCGCCGCACGGGGCGGTAGAGATGGCGCATGGCCCGCTTCCCGGGCCGCTCCTCACGTGAGCGGCGACAGCGCCGCCAGGCTCGTGGGAGCCGTCGGCGCGGCGCACGGGACCGTTGGCGAGCGTTCGCAGCGTCGCCGGTCAGATGTTCGTGCTGCAGGTACTGATCGTCGTCGTGCTTGTTCGTGGCCGCCGTGGTGATATTGGTGCTCAAGGCACGCACCGACAGGTTCCAGGCGGCGCGCGCCCGCTCGCTGGCAGCCGCCGCGTCCTTCGCTCACGGGCCCACCCTGCCGGCCGCGATGCGAGGTCCCGATCCGAGTGCGGTGCTCCAGCCGCTGGCCGAGAGCGCCCGCCGGGCAGCCGGAGTCGACTTCATCGTCGTGATGAACAGGGACGGCATCCGCTACACGAGCCCCAGGCCCGACTGGATCGGCAAGAAGTTCGTCGGCACCATCGGACCGTCGCTCGACGGCCACGTCACCATCGAGCAGGTCCGCGGCCCCATGGCGGCAGAAGTGCAGGCCGTCGTCCATGTGTCGGACGGCGGCAGGGTCGTGGGCATGGTGTCGGCCGGCCTCAACCCCGGCAAGGTGAGCAGCACGATCAACCGACAGCTCCCGGTGGTCCTCGGTGCCGGTGCCGCCGCGCTCGGCCTGGCGACGGCCGGGACGGCCCTGGTGAGCAGGCGGCTGCGGCGGCAGACCCACGGCCTGGACCCCGCCGAGATGACGCGGATGTACGAGCACCACGACGCCGTACTGCACGCGGTGCGCGAAGGTGTGGTCATCGTCGGCGGCGACGGTACGGCCCTGCTCGTCAACGACGAGGCGCGTCGTCTCCTCGGACTCCCCACGGACGCGGAGGGCCGCCCCGTCTCCGCTCTCGGCCTCGACCCCCGGATGACGGACCTGCTCGCCTCAGGCCGTGCGGTCACCGACGAGGTGCTGCCGGTCGGCGGTCGGCTGCTGGCGGTGAACAACCGGCCCACCTACCCCGATGAGGACGCCGGCGGCAGCGTGGCCACGCTGCGCGACTCCACCGAGCTCCGCGAACTCACCGGAAGGGCCGAGGTGGCCCGGAGCCGGCTGCGGCTGCTGTACGAGGCGAGTGTGGCCATCGGCACGACCCTGGACGTCACGCGCACGGCCGAGGAGCTCACCGAGGTGGCCACACATTGGTTCGCCGACTACGCCTCCGTCGACCTCGCCGATCCCGTCCTGCGCGGCGACGAGCCGCCCCTCGGCTCGTACCCGCAAGCACCGGAGCTGCACCGGGTGGCGGTCACCGGCGTCTACGGTGGCCCCCCCGCTCTACCAGGTGGGCGAGGTCTACGCGTACCACCCGAGCACCCCCATGGCCGGGTTCTCGTCAGCGGACGCCCCGTGCTGGTGCCCGACGTGTCGGCCGCCGCCGAATGGCGCGCGGGCGATCCCGAACGCACCCGGAAGATCCTGGAGCTCGGCCTCCGCTCACTCATCACCGTGCCGCTCACGGCACGCGGGGTCCTGATGGGCGTCGCCAACTTCTGGCGCACGGCCGACAACCCTCGCCTCGACCAGGACGACCTGGTCCTGGCCGAGGAGCTGGCGGCGCGGGCGGCCGTCTGCGTCGACAACGCCCGCCGTTTCACCCGCGAGCACGCCATGGCGGTCACTCTGCAACGCAGCCTGCTCCCCCGCGGGCTGCCCGAACAGAACGCCCTCGACGTCGCCCATCGCTATCTGCCCGCCCGGAGCGGGGTGGGCGGCGACTGGTTCGACGTCATCCCGCTCCCTGGCGCCCGCGCCGCCCTCGTCGTCGGCGACGTCGTCGGACACGGCCTGCACGCCGCCGCCACCATGGGCCGGCTGCGCACCGCCGTACAGAACTTCGCCTCCCTCGACCTGCCCCCGGATGAACTCCTCGGCCATCTCGACGAGCTTGTCAGCCTCATCGACTACGACACGGCCCCGGCGGGGGACGAACCCGCCGTCGCAGGCGCCACCTGCCTGTACGCGATCTACGACCCCACCGACGGGATCTGCACCCTGGCCCGCGCCGGCCACCCTCTCCCCGCGCTCGTCCGCCCCGACGGCACCGTCGATTTCCCCGAGCTCCCCGCGGGACCGCCGCTCGGCCTGGGCGGCCTGCCCTTCGAAGCGGCGGAACTGCGCCTGCCCGAGGGCAGCGGCCTCGTTCTCTACACCGACGGTCTCATCAGGGGACGCGAGCGCGATATCGGCAGCGGCCTGGCGGTTCTCAGGACGGTCCTGGGGGTGCCCGGCCGTGCGCCCGAGGAGACCTGCGAGGCTGTGCTGGAGGCCCTCCCTCCCGACCGTCGAAGCGACGACATCGCCCTCCTCGTATCCCGCACCCGCCGCATGGACGCCGACCGGATCGCCGCATGGGACGTCCCCTACGAGCCCTCCGCCGTGGCCGGGGCCCGCGCCGACATCACGCGGCAACTGACCGAGTGGGGTCTGGAGGAGGCGGTCTTCACCACGGAGCTGATCGTCAGCGAACTGATCACCAACGCCATCCGTCACGCTGCCGGCCCCATCGGCGTCCGCCTCCTCTACGACCGCACCCTGATCTGCGAGGTCTCCGACACCAGCAGCACCTCGCCCCACCTGCGCTACGCCGCCGACGAGGACGAGGGCGGGCGCGGCCTCTTCCTCGTCTCTCAGCTCTCCGACCGCTGGGGCACCCGGTATCACACCCGGGGCAAGATCATCTGGGCGGAGCAAGCGCTGCCTTAGAACTCCTAACGGAATGATCTTTCGGGTCAGGAGTCGATCTCCCAGTGGAGGGCGCCGGCCTGGGCAAGGGGTTCCAATGCCTCGACGAAGGGCGCCTCATCCGAGCCAGGCGGGAGGTCCACGGCCAGGTAGGTGCCCTGAAGCCACTCATGTGGCAGGCCGGCGTCGACAGCCTTGCCGTGCAGAAGCTCGTGCACCTGGTCTCGGTCTGCGTGTTCCGCGACGAGTGCGACGCGAAGGGTCCGGTGGCCGGACTTGCGCACAACCCTGTTCACCAGGTGGTTGCTGTCGATGGTCACCACATCGCGGTAGCAGATTCCATAGGTGAAGAACGGCAGACAGGCCACCTCGAATGTGTCCTCGGTGAGCTGGCGGGTCCACAGCTGCTCGCGCCAGCCGTCCTGCCGGTCCGACAGATCGGCGTGGATCACGTAGTTGGTGGGGCCCCGGCCGATCGGGTCCTCGTGCGTGATGATGGTGATGGGGTGCCTCCCGGAGCTGGGTCCCGACTCCAAGATCCTGCAACAGCTGTCGCGGCCTCGATGCAGCGGGGCGTGTTCAGACGTCGCCAGCAGATCAGTGCACATCCGAGGGTCAGGAAAGCTTCGTGGATGTCGTCGCGGATCTCCCAGCGGATCCGCAGGCGGCGGAACCAGTGCAGGTGGGCGAACGCGCGCTCGACGACCCAGCGTTGAGTGCCCAGTCCGGAGCCGTGCTCGGTGCCCCGCCGGGCGACCAGCGGCTTCACTCCGAGCCCCCAGACCAGGCGTCGGTACTTGTCGTGGTCGTACCCGCGGTCAGCGAGAACGACATCGGGGCGCCGCCGCGGACGGCCGCGCTTGCCCCGCACGGGCGGCACCGCTTCCAAGAGCGGGATGAGCTGGGTGACGTCGTTGCGGTTCCCGCCGGTCAGCATGACGGCGAGCGGGATGCCGGTGGCGTCGGTGATCAGATGATGCTTGCTGCCCGTCCTACCCCGGTCAACAGGGCTTCGTCCCGTCTTGGGGCCCCTTTTAACGCCCGGATGTGGGAGCCGTCGACCGCCGCCCGGGAGAAGTCCAGCAGGTTCGCCCTGCGGAGTTCGGCCAGGAGAACCTCGTGGAGCCGGTGCCAGACGCCGGCCTCGGTCCACTCAGCCAGGCGGCGCCAGCACGTCATGCCCGAGCCGAAACCGAGCTCCTGCGGCAGGTGTTCCCATGCGATCCCGGTATGCAGCACGAACAGAATGCCCTGGAACACCAGCCGGTCCGGATGCCGCTTGCGCCCGGGATAGCGAGAGCGGCGCTCAACCTTCGGCAACAGCGGTTCGATCACCGCCCACAGCTCGTCCTCAACATGCCACGGCTTCGACCGAGCCACCCCACACCCCCGGATCGTCACTCCCGGAGCGATCCAACCACCTCGAAGATCATTCCGTTAGGAGTTCTTAGCGGGACCTACCGGGACGACCCGGGGGCTGCATTCAGCCAGGTTGGAAGAATGCGAGCATTCTCTGGCCGGCGTCCGGCGACATCAGGATTTCCTGAACGTGTGCGGACTGCCGGCCGGCGGTGCTGGTGCGTTCGAACATCTCGCGTTCGTATTCCTTGACGGCGGCGGGAAAGTCGTCCGGGTGCGCGGCCAGCGCGAGGCCGAGCAGGGCGCCGTCGAGCAGCGCCATGTTGGCGCCCTGCCCCACCGGCGGCATCAGGTGCGCGGCGTCGCCGAGCAGTGTGACGTCCGGCCTCGACGGCCAGGTCAGGCCGACAGGGAGGGTGGTGATCGGCCGTTGCAGGACCGTGTCGTCGCAGGCGGCGATCAGCGCGGTGAACCGTGGGTCCCAGCCGGTGAACAGGTCGATCAGCCGCGCCCGGGCGGCGGCCGGGTCGTCGAACGGGATCCTGCTGGTCGCGAACCAGTCCTCGGCGGTGTGGTGGAAGCTGAGGTAGATGCGTACGCGGCCGTCGCCGTTGCGCTGCGCCGACAGGGATTGTCCGTCGCCGAGCACCCAGTAGTTGCCTCGTCCAATCATCGTCGCGAGGTCGGGGTGGGTGCGGTCGATGTCGGGAATGCAGAGCTCGACGACGTTTTGGCCGGTGTGCGCTGGGCGGGCGTCGGTGAGAAGCGCGCGGACCCGGGAGTTCGCGCCGTCGGCGCCGACCAACAGGTCATACGTCGCGCTACTGCCGTCGGCGAAGTGCAGCAGGCCGTGGTCGGCGTGCTCGAACGCGTGCCCCCAACGCACCGCGTGCTCGGGCAGCGAATCCAGCAGCAGGTTGCGCAGATCGGCACGGTCGACCTCAGGTCGCTCGAGTGGGGCGTCGTCGGGCGTGTCCTCCTGGAGCAGCAGGGTGCCATCCGGCTCGAGAAGTCGCAGGTCCTGGCCTTCGCGACGGGCGATCGCGTGGAACTGGTCGATCAGGCCGGCCTCGCGCAGCGCCCGCTGCCCGGTCCCGGAGTGCAGGTCGAGCATGCCGCCCTGACCGCGCGCGCCGCGTGACGGTTCGCGTTCGTACACGACGGCGTCTATGCCGTTCACGTGCAGCACACGGGCGAGAGCCAGGCCGCCGAGGCCGGCTCCGACGATGGCGATGGTCATGACTGCCTCTCCTCGATACACCGTATTGATCGATACACTGTATCGCGCGATGCGATGTATTGTTAGCCGCATGTTGGTGTGGGAGAGGCCGGAGCCACCGAATCGACCCGTGCCGTCCCCGCTGAACCGAGAGCGGATCGTGCGAGCGGCGATCCAGTTGGCCGACGCGGACGGCCTGGAGGCGGTGTCGCTGCGCAAGGTCGCCGCCGTGCTGGGCGTCGGGCCGATGCGGCTGTACAGCTACATCGCCAGCAAGGACGAGTTGCTCGACCTGATGGTCGACGCGGTCCACGCCGAGATCCGGCCGGTCGGAGACGGCTGGCGGGAGGTACTGCGATCTCTTGCCGAAACCACCCGGCAAGCCGCTCACGAGCACGAATGGCTCGCCGATCTGCTCGGTGGGCGACCGCGGCTCGGGCCGCACGCGCTGGCCAGGGGGGAGGCCGTGGTGGCCGCGCTGGGCGACGTTGATCTGGACGCCATCATGCCGGTGGTCACCGCGGTCGACGCGTACGTGATCGGCGCGGTGCGCCGGGAGATCGCCGAACGGCGTGCCGAGCGGGCCACCGGGATGGACGAGAAGCAATGGCAGGCCTCACTCGGGCCCTATCTGGAGCGGACCTTCGCCACCGGCCGATTCCCCGCGCTGGCCACGGTGGTGCGCGATGCCGCCCACCTGGACGCCGACCACACCTTCCGGATCGGCCTCGACTTCCTGCTCGACGGCATCGAAGCCCGCATCTCACGGTGACGCGCGGCCGAAGGACCGGACCGGTACCGCACATAGCACCAGGTCGGCGCCGACGCGTTGAGACGACGCAAAAGGCCGCGGGCCCTCAGCCACGAGTGTCCTCCGGCCGACGCTGAGCGGGCCGCTTCCCAGGCCCGTCGCGACGAGGCTTCCGTACGGCCGTCGTCCGACGCTCACCCGGTCCGGGCGTGCTCACGCTCTCCGGCGGCCGGCGTCGCCCGCCGCAGTCGCCGGGCCGTCATCAGACCGGCGAGTGCCGCCGCAGCAGCCCAGCAGCCGGCCCACCCCAGGGCCGCCCGTGGGCCCCACAGGTCCACCACTTTGCCCGCCGTCGCGGAGCCGATGGAGATGCCGATGCCCATCGAAGTGGTCACCAGGGCCATGCCCTCGGTGAGCCGGTGCCGGGGCACATAGCGCTCGACCGCCGAGAACCCGGCGATCAGCGCCGGGGCCATGGTCAGCCCCAGCAGGACCGCCGCGGGGAACAGGAAGGCGACTCCGGGCGCAACGGCGAACACCAGAGTGCCGCCTGTGAACAGCGGCAGCGTGGCGGCCAGTCGACGCTCCGGCGGTGACGACCACGGGCGGGCGTCGTACCAGAGACCGGCCACGGCACTGCCCAGCGCGAGCAGCCCCAGAACCCAACCGCTCGCCGCCTTCGCGCCGTGCTCCTCCGTGAACGCCACGACACCCAGGTCGATGATGCTCCCGGCCGTGCCCGCGGCGATGAACGTGACCATCAGCAGGGGGAGACCGGGCGCCGTCAGGGCGGTGCCGCGCCCGTGCCGCCCCGCGTCGGCGACCGGCGGCTCGGTACCCGGCTGGAGGGCCAGCGCCGTCTGGCCGGCGACGGTGCAGACCAGGGCCAGTACCAGCCCCGCCATGGGGTCGACACCCGTGACCAGCACGGCCACCGCGATGGGGCCGGCGACGAGGATCACCTCGTCCACCACCGACTCGAACGCCAGGGCGGCGTGCAGCAGCGGCGATCCATGCAGCAAGTGGCTCCAGCGTGCGCGGACCAACGAGCCGATCGCCGGCATGGTGCCGCCCGAGAGTGCGGAGAACAGCACCAGACCACGCCGGGCCACCCCACTGGACGGCGGCGAGGAACCCCGCCCGGCTCGCCGCGTTGGCGAGCGTGGTGACGGCGAGCACCCTGCTCTGCCGCTGCCGGTCCATACGGCGGCTGAGCAGGGGGCTGACCATCGAGTACGTGAGCGCGTACGAGGCCGACACCAGGCCGGCCAGACCGTACGAGCCCGTGACCGAGGAGACGAGGAAGACGGTGCCCAGCACCGTCATCAGGTGCGCCAGCCGCGCCACGAACCCCGCCGCCACGAAGCCGGGTGCCCCGGGGACGGAGAGGATCTTGCCGTAGGGGGTTGTCCATGGGTGTCCGCAGCCCGTCACTAGCCGGCCGGTGGCCCGTCCGTGGTCGATGAGTTGCTGTCAGTAGCCTGTCAGGTCGCCGATGTCCTTGGCCCGTGTCGGCACGAGGAAGCTTCGCTCAAAAGTCAGCACCACCTCTCCGGTCGACTTGCTCCCGGTCGTACGACAGCTCACGATGCCCTCTCCGGGGCGGCTCCGGGAGAGGCGCCGGGAGAGGATCTCGCTCTCCGCGTAGAGCGTGTCGCCGGTGAACACCGGGGCGGGCAGCCGGATGCGCTCCCACCCCAGGTTCGCGATGGCGCGGCCGCTCGTGCTGCGCGCCGCCATGCCGCCCACGATGCTCAGCGTCACCAGGCTGGAGACCAGCGGACGGCCCCACTGGGTGTGGGCGCAGTACGCCGCGTCGATGTGCAGCGGCGCGGCGTTCATGCTGAGCATGCTCATCAGGACGTTGTCCATCTCGGTGACCGTGCGGCCCGGCCGGTGCTCGAAGACGTCGCCGACGGTGAAGTCCTCGAAATGAAAGCCGACCTGCTCCCGGTACCGCTGCTCGCCCACCCGCCGGTAGCCGGTGATCGCCGGCTCGTCCATGCTCGCCTTCTTTCTCTGGCTCAGTGGTCCGCGCCGGTGACGTCCTTGACGTCCTCCACGAAGGCGGCGATCTGTTCCCGGGCGAGGTCGGCCCGGAGCATGATCCGCAGGCCGGCCTCACCGCGCGGGACGATCGGGAAGAACACCGCGGAGCTGTAGTAGCCGCGCCGGTACAGTTCGGCTGAGAGCTTCCCCGCCCGGTCTGCGTCCCCGACGTCGATCCGGCGTACGGGCAGGCCGTTGCCCGCGTGCGCGGTGGGGAACAGCTCGTCGAAGTAGTCGATGTTGTCCTGGTGGCGGCGCTGCAGCTCGCCGAGTTCGGGAGAGCGGTGCAGCGCGGCGGAGGCGAGGGCCGCGCCGACGATGGGAATCTCCATGTTCGACGACCAGCCGACCGGCCCCGCATGGCGCATGAGCAGGCTCTGGGCCCGCCGGTCGCCCAGCATCGCCACCGCCCCGCTGCCGCAGCCGAACCCCTTGCTCAGGGTCGCCACGATGATGGTCAGGGGATTGACGCCGAGATGGGAGCGGACGTAGCCCTCGCCGTGCTCGCCGAAGATGGACAGCCCGTGGGAGTCGTCCAGGTAGAGGAAGAGCCCGTAGCGCTCCTGGAGTTCCCGCAGCCCGTCCAGGGCGGCCGCGCCGCCCATGGAGTACGCGCCGTCCGCGACGTAGGCGACGTTCGGATACCTGCGGCAGACGTCCTCGAGGTAGTCGAGGTCGTTGTGCGGGCTGGTCAGCACCAGTGTCTCGTCCGCGCAGATCGGCTTCACGTACGCCATGGAGAAGTGGCACATCCGGTCGAAGACCATCACCCGCGGGCCGCCCGGGGCCAGATGGCCGGAGGCCAGGAGCGGCAGGATGCCGGCGGTGAGCACGCTGCAGGTGACGCCGGGCAGGATGAACGCGCCGAACAGTTCGCCGAGTTCTTCCTCCAGGCGGAACAGCAGGTCGTGCCGGATGCGCGTGTTGGCCAGCGAGAGGCCCAGGCTGCGGGCCTCCTCCAGTGCGTCGATCGCTCCCTGCACCACCTTGGGGTGGTAGTTCAGACCCAGGTAGGAGCACGAGCACATGTTGATGAATTCATGACCGGTTTCGCGGACGAACAGCCGGTTGTTCGATTCGGCTTCGACGTGGATGTCGATCAGGCCGTGGTCCGCGGCGGCCTGCCAATAGGGGTCGGAGGAGGCCAGCAGTTTCTCGCTGTTGCGGTACTGCCGAGGTCCTTGCCAGTTCTGGATTTCGTGCGCTTCGGTGCTCACTGCTGACTCCCGCTTACCGAGGGATAGACGGACGGTTCAGTCGTGCCGAATTCTTCGACCAGCCGTCGGGCCGCCTCGAAGAACGGGGTTCCCACCATCGCGCCGTCCACGACTGCGATGCCGTCGCCGCTCGCCCTGCCCGCCGCGACGACCCTGCGGGCCTTCTCCAGCAGTTCGGCATCGGGCGAGAACGCTTCGTTGATGACGGGCACTTGACGGGGGTGCACGGCGATCTTCCCGCTGAACCCGAGGTCCCGGGAGAGCGCTGCCTCGCACTTCAGTCCGGTGGCGTCGGCGAACGCGAAGAAGGGGGCGTCCACCACGTCGATGCCCGCGGCCCGGGCGCTGTTGACCAGCCGGGCGCGGGCATGGAGCAGAGGATCCCAGGCGAGCCGGGCCCCTATGTCGAACGAGTAGTCGGCAGCGCCGAAGATCAGTGCGCGCAGCCGAGGCGACGCGGCGGCGATCCGGCCGGCGTTCTCCAGTCCCCGTGGCGTCTCCACCACGGCGAAGAACTGGGTCTCGGGGCAGGATCCGTGCAGGACGCGCTCGACGATCTCGATGTCGCGCGCCGACTCCGCCTTGGGGATCACGACGACGGCCGGTTTGACGGCATAGTGCCGCAGGGCCAGCAGATCACGCAGCCCGTCCGGCTCTATTACGGAGTTGATACGCGAGGTGACCGGACACCCACTGGATCCCGAGGACGAACCGGGTGACGACGAGACCGAGATCATGCTGCCCGGCGGCCCGGCTTTGCACTTCAACGAGGTTCCGGAGCCGAAGTCGGCCAAGAACAGGCTCCATCTGTGCCTGCGCCCGGACACCTCGCGGGACGCAGAGGTTGAGCGGCTGCTGAAGCTGGGTGCCTCCCTGGTCGCCGATCGCCGCAAGCCCGACGGCTGGGGCTGGGTCGTTCTCGCCGACCCGGAGGGCAACGAGTTCTGCATATCGCTGGCCGAATCCGAGCGGGCCGCGTTGTCCTCATGACCTCACCCCTTGCTCAAGCCCAGCGTCAGCCCCGCGA
>NZ_JAFMOF010000007.1 GCF_017349075.1 Streptomyces triculaminicus
GGCGAGCTCGGGGTGGCTGAAGGCCCGCGGGCCGGTCAGGGTGTAGGTGGCGCCGGCAAGGCTGGGGCGCAGGAGGGTCTCGGCGGCGACGTCGGCGATGTCTCGGACGTCGATGTAGTTACAGGGCGCCTCGCGCATGGCCCCGATGAGTACGCCCTCGGCGATCGCTGGGGCGTTCAGGAGCAGCTTTTGCATGAATGCGTAGGGCCGGAGCAGCGTAGCCGTCATTTCGGTTTTCGCCAGGTGTTCCTCGACCCGCCAGTGGCTGCGCGAGATGGCCACCGGTGAGGCGGGCTCGGCTGCTGGGGCGGAGAGTTTGACCACGTGCCGTACCCCGCAGTGGGCTGCGGCGTCTATCACGTTGGTCTCAAGCTCGGCTTGACGCGGGCTGTTGGCCATGGCGAGGAACAGTTGCGTGGATCCCTGGAACGCGTCGCGGAGCATCTGAGGGTCTGCGGCGTCCGCACCGACGATCTCCACTGGCGTGTTTGTGCCGATGGCGGCGCGCAGATTGTCGGGCGTACGGCTGACGGCGCGGCAGGGGACTTCGAGTTCGATGAGCCGCCGGAGCAGGGCGCTGCCGGTGGCGCCGGTGGCGCCGATGATGGTGATCACAGTGTGCCTTTTGTGGGTGAGGGGTCTGGAGAATCGGGTGGGAAGGGCTGGGTCAGGCCGGTTGCCGGGATGTCGTGCCGTGCCACCGCCAGGTGACGATGGCGGCGGCCAGGCTGGCCGACAGCGGCAGGTCGATCCGCAGCCGCTCCAGCCATCCGGCATCGGGCACCGGTGTGTGCGACGGCAGCCAGTCGGATCCGAACCATCCGGCCAGGCCGGCGATTCCGGCCGCTGTCATGGCAAGTCCGAGGGTGAGTACCGGTCGCGGCGCCGAGGCTGTCCAGCGCCGGGGTCGGCCGCGGCGGTGCAGCCACACGCCGACGATGCAGGCCACCAAGGCCGATGTGGCCCCGATGGAGGTGAAGGCGGCCCTGGTCAGTTCGGGCTGGCCGCTGAGGAATCCGCCGAGCCCGGCGGTGAGCGCAGGGGCCAGGTAGGCGGTCGCGACTTCCTTCCACAGCGTGAACGGACGCGTGGCGAAACCGCGCTGGGCGGTTCTGGGAGGGGGGCTCATACGACTCCTCCAAAATAAATTAGCTGGCTAACCAGTTGATTAGGCGGCTAACTACCGGGGCGCAGGAAAGGGTGCCGCGCGGTCGAGGCAGCCGCCCCCGCGCGGAGGTGATGCCGCAGCTATTCGGCAGTCAATGCGTCGATCCGCTGAGTGATCCGCTCCAAAAGGTCGAGGAACAGCCCGCGTTCGTCGGCGGCCAGTCCACCGACCAGCGCCTCAAGCCGTGCGAAGTGGTCCGCGGCCATATCGCGCAACCGCTGGCTGCCGCGCGCCGTGAGTACGACTACTGCGCCCCGCCCGTCCTCCGTTGAGGCGCGGCGAGCCACCAGGCCCTCTCGCTCCAGGCCAACGACCAGGCCCGTCACTGTGGCGCGCGAGACGCCAAGAGTCTTTGCGAGCTGCGACGGCGACTTCTCCCCGTCACTGTCCTCGAGATCCACCAGGAGGCGGTAGCGCCCGGTCGACAGCCCGGAACGCGCAAAGTGCACTTCGGACGCCCGGTCCAGGCGCGCCCCGGCAGCCATCAGGCGCACCGCGACAAGCACCGCCTGCGGGTCGGCCTCAAGCCCGTACCGCGTGATCTGCTTCCGCGCCTGTTCGAGCGTGGGTGCAGCGCCGGGGTTCGCATCCTCGTCACTCATGAGAAGTAATATGGCGGCTAACTATCTGCCAGTCAATTCGCCGAGAGCCTCGCAGCCGCAGACTCCGGACGGCTCCGCCCCCGACTACAGCCCGCCGCGCCCGGGGGCCTCACCGCAGACCTGGTCATCGGTGCCCTGAACGAGCGTGACGTGCCCGGTCGTCTGCGGTACCCGGCCGACATTTGCGCGGGGCTGTCTTTCGGCACCCGTATCGGAGGCAGGGCGCCAGACCCCGCCGCCGCACCCCGGTCAGCGATCCAGCCGCCCATCGGCGACGCCGGGGGTACGGGCCTTCACGGATGCCGGCCCTGTCGCCCCGTACGCGACCGAACGGCTGGGCGCCTCGGGCGCAGTGCGGGAGCCGGGCACCATGGCCGATGCGGCGGAGAGGTCGAGGTGGGAGTTCATGTCCAGCTCGAACCGGGCCTCGCTGACGTCGGCGACGAGGCCGTCCGCGCGGCGCTCGCCTCCGGCCGGACCATCCGCCGCGGCCAGGGCCACTCCCTCCGCATCACCGCGCCGCTCGAACTCCACCGCACCGCGCTGCGGCAGGCCGCCGCCCTCGCCGCCGAAGCCGCCAGCTCCGCAGAGTGCAAGGCCCACCGGGTCTACGCCGCCCGCATCACAACCGCGGCGACCGCGCCCTGATCATCAGGTGCTTACCGCTAACCACGGCCTGATTGATCCCCGAGGCCGGATCTGACGGCAGGGGCTCGTGCGTCAGCCGACCGCGCGGTAGGCGCTGAGGCCGCGGCCGTCCTTGGTCTCGGTGATTCCCACGTAGCCGTCCGTGAGGTGCGGGGCGACCCCGGGCTGGTTTTCCTTGTCCTTGCCGCTGGCGGCGTCCAGGACGACAGGGTTGCCGTTGGCCATTCCGTATATCAGTCCCGCGCGGACGAGGTTGATCGACGGTGCCACCCGTGTGCCGGCCGCGTCGGGCAGACGCCATACCTCTTGGCCATTTTTGGGGTTATAGGCGGCGACCTTTCTGTCGGAACCTCGCCCGTCTGTGCACACGGTCACGGCAGCGCCGTCGTAGGCGCAGCCGGAGCTCGGAGCGTCCTTGGGAAGGATCGCCTGAGTCTCACCGGTGGCGGCGTTGAGGAGGTGGTGCCGGTCGCCGCCTTGCTGCTCCGCCTTTTCGTAGGTCATGACGGTGTCTGGCCCCGCGACCGAGAGCTCGTCCCTTGCCGCGCGTGGCGATGTCCACAGGTCCTTGCCGTCTGCCGTGCTGATCCCCACGACCTGATCGCCGCCCTCAGGTCTGTCGCGCAGCGCGATGACGCGGTCCCCGATGACGACTGCACCCTCGTCGTACGTGCCCTGGGCGGTCCACAGATGCCGGCGACTGGTGAGGTCGACGCCGAAGAGCTGGCCACGGGAAAGGATGACGACGGTGTTCCCGCCCCGGCCGACGACATGGGCGTCGCCCCGGTCCCTGGAGTACCGGTCTTCCACCGTCACTTTGGTCTCTGTGAACCAGGCTTTGGTTCTGGTGTTCGCGGTGTCTACCGCCATCAGCTCCACTACGTCGTGAGACTTGGTTGTTCCGGAGCCGGTCACCTCTGCCACCACCGCGCTCAGAACCCACGTCTTTCCACCGAAGGACGTGATGAGCGGCGCATGGGCGGGATTGTTGCCCACGAAGCCACCGCCCGTGCTCTCCAGCCTCAGTACAGGGGAGTGCTCAGGGGTGATCGTGGCCGGGAAGCTCTTGCCGTAGCTGCTCACCACATCGAGGCCGTCCGGCCGCGAGATGAAGACCGTCCCTTGATGCAGCGCTATCGGCAGCGGCGGCAGGTCACCGCCGATGTAGACCTTGCCCTGTGTCGCGGAGTCGGGCAGCGCGATGACCGGGTCCGGCGAGAATTTGGTCGGCGCGGTGAAGCCCTTAGGTGCAGGCGAGGCGTTGAGCTTCGCCTCATCGGAACCGCCCGGCATGTCTGGCACACCGCCGTCCCCGCCACTGCACGCGGTGAGCATGGTGAGCGTGATGGCTACAGTCGATAGAGCGATGATTTTCCGAAGCTTCATGGGCCCCCCTTGCATGATCATTTACTGGCCCAGGGAGCCTAGACCACACAAGTACCTGCGCTCGCACAGCTGCGGCAAAGGATATGCAGCTGTCAAAACCCGAACGGGAGCGGCACCTGGGTGAAGGCGGCAGGCCGACGGGATCTGTCACAGGCAGCCGTGGATCACACCCGAGTCCGCTGTCCGGCCCCTTCACCCGTGGAGTCAGTCGATCGTCAGGCCCCCTTGCCCTACGGCGCTGCAAGTCCAGCACTCCACAAGGCTCCCGACTGCGCCACAGCCGCCAGAGCGCGGCCAGAGGAGCACAGGGCGCCAGTCGCGCTTGCGGAGCACGTCGACCACGGCATTGCGCAGGATCTTGAACCATAGGCGTCAACGCTGTCGCTGCTGATCACTGTCGTCCACTGCACGTAGATGCGGTAGCGCCGTGTTCGCCGCCTCCCTCGCGTCCTTCCACGAGTACAGCCGTGAGTACCCCCATTTCACGTACTCCGGCGTCTTCTGCCGAACATGGGCCTGGTACGCCACCAGGTGGGCGCGGGCGGCCCTACCCTGCGCGGCGGATCGGACACCCATTTGGCGCCCGTCGCCGACGGGCGTCGCCAGGTCATCGGCGACGGGGGGCTGTCGGCCGGACGCCTAACTGCCCCGACATCAAAGCCTCCAGAACTGAAGCTGCCATGACTTTCGAGCGCTCGGTGCGTTCCCACATCCGCGCCGAGCGCCTCCACGACCGCGCCCTGCACAAGGCGGCTTGCGCCCTTGTACACAGAGGCCACGCGTTCGAACGCGGGGAGGATGGAGCGGCCATAGCGATGGTGATCGACATGCTGACCAACGCCATCGCGAACTGGCACAACAAACACCAGCAAGCGTCGAGTCGGGCACTCGAGCACCAATTCGGTCGGGTGCGGGTGCCGATGCTCGACAGCAGGGGACGATGCCGAAAGTCAGAAGCCACCGGACTGCGAGATGCTTCGCGCGAGCTGACCCACGAAACTGAGGATCCCTTGCCCGAAGCTGGTCGGAGCGACCAACACACCGAATACCAGCACGATGACCACCGTCAGCTTCTCGTCGAACCGGCTCCTGGCTTCCGTGCGCCGACGCAGTCGGACAACGATGATCACGGCCAGTAAAACCGCCACATTGATGGTCACCCCACCAGCCCTCCCCTCGGCACTTACTCCCCGCCTTTCTGCATAGCCCAAAGCGGGCACTGCGGCAGCCCCATCAGCAACGGATGGCCACAGGGCACTGGTCCCGTGGCTGGTTTCACGGCATACCGGCGCAGCCCCCCTCCGCATCCGCTGTTCCACCCCCGTGAGTCAGGACAAGGCAGTCGGACGACGTGGGGGCGGTATGCGGTCCAGCAGATCCCACAGGGGACGAGAGCCCGCAGCCCACTCAGCGAGCACGCGGCGATCGACGAGATGGATCCGGTGATCCTTCCCCCAAGGGATGGCCTTGGAGGTGAAGCGGCCGTTGGTCAGGATGACCGCGATGTCCGCCCCGTGAATCTGCCGAGCGGTGCCATTGACCTGCTGCAACACCCCAACACCGACAGCGGCGCCGCCGTCCCCGTCCCGCCGGTGTTTGCACTGGATCGCCCAGACGCGACCGGCAGGGTCAACAGCACGCACGTCGCAGGCGTTGTCGCCCGCACCTCCGAGCTGCTCGGCTTTACAGCCGTCCCGACGCATCAAATCCCGTATGGCGAACTCGAAGGCCCGGTGGTCCAATGCGTCGAGCTCGGCGATGCGCAGCCGCAGCGCCCGCGCCCGCACACGTTCCCACTCGGCCCGCTGCCGCGCCTGCCGAAGCCAAAGGCCACCGGCGACAACGATGACAACGGCAGCGAGGAGCAAGAGCCACCAGTGCGCGAGCAGCCACCGCACCACGGCAGCCACAAGGCCGACGGTCACGACCGCGGCCACCAACAATGCAACCTGCTCGTCCTTCTTCCTGGACCGGCGGGACGGCCGACGCCGCGCCGTACGCCGTACCGGCCGGCGGCTCATCGGGCACCGCCTGACTCAACGGGAGCGGCGAGAGTCCGCCGGTACCGCGGTGGGACTTCGAACTCTCCCTTGAACTTGCCGCCACCCTCCCGGGCGCCCCAGCCCAGGATCCCGCTGATGCCCATGATCGTGAGTTGACGTCCCGATCCGAGACATAACCGAGTATGCGCGGCCCGCACGGGAACGCCTCCCCGTACCTGCGTCTTCCCCTGCACCATCATGAAGGCGCCCCCACCCCAAGGTCATCGGCACATCCGTGTGCAGGTCGTATGAGAGCACGCACCACTGACAACCTGCCCCGCAAAGATCACCGACGGTAGCGATTTTCGGTCACTCAAACCCTTTGCCCCCTGCATACGACCACCGGCTACCAGCGCATTCACCGGTCACCCGACCAACTCCAGCCGTTTCGCAATGTGCGCCGGACATGGTGAAACGGATCAGGAACTCGTCCTCCTCCCGGACGATGTCGTCCTCGCTGAAGTCCTCAAGACGATCCCCAACCGCGCACAGCACCGCTGCGGTCATCAGAGCCTCGGCCCTTCTCCCCGGCCAGCAGCGCGAGCGTCCGAGCACACCGTGACGAGGCCAGGTGCAGGCCTCTTGTCCTGGTTCGTTGAGTACTTGTCGGCAGCCCGTCATGAGTACGGGGACGGATGTGGGTGATCAGCCACGCGGTGTGAGGTGTTCACCATGGACACCACCGCACCTACTTCCTGCGACGCCGTAGCAGGTCAGCAGCACGACGCACAGCCGGCCTATGTCCCCATGGGCCGCAAGATGGCCGCCATCGGGCTGCTCTTCTTCCTGCCCGCTCTCGCTCTGCTGGGCCTGGCCGATCTCACCAAGCAGGTATCCCACGACCGCTGCGAGTATCAGGGCTGCACCATCCCGCTGATGGAGGCAGCCCACGTGGCCTGGCGTGTGATGTGGCTGGCCGGCGCCACGGGTATGGTCGCCGTCCTCCTGCCCCGGCGCGTCGCTGCGCTCCGCTTCGGCCTGGCCTGCCTGCACATCACGCTGCTGATCGCCCCCTTCTTCATCCTCGGAGGGGTATGACCGACCCCGCGGCGCGCCAGCGGGCCGCCCGGCCGTTCCACGGCCCCCTGCCGTACCAGCCGGAAAGCACAGGCAACAGCAGCCCTGCGCCGTCCTCGCAGCCGATCCAGGTGGCGCAGTGCCTCGGGCGCGGTCGGACCTTGCCCGCCCGGGGCAGGGTGTGGTCCTGTGGTGACGTCAGTCGGTTGTGATCTTGCTCAGTGCTTTTTCGATGTGGTGGTCGACGAGCCCCGGGCTGCCCATGAGGAGCACCGACACGTTGCCCTTTCGGATCGCGATCTGCTTCATGATCATCGTGCCTCCGGGGCCGCTCATGGTGACGGTGACGCCGTAGCGCTCGTCTCCCAGTTCGGGGACGGTGATTTTGACGGCCTTGGCGCCGATCGGAGAGGAGCCTGAGGTGATGGTGAAGGACGGGCAAGCTGCGTAGGCGTCGCAGAGCGTGTGGAGCTGGGCGGACAGGGCGGTAGGAGAGTCGCTGTCGAGCTCCTCTCTCATGCCTGCCTCGCCCGCATAGGCGAATCCGGTCTTCACCTGGACCGCGGACTACAGCTCGCCATCGCCAGACAGCTTTTCCAGGGCCGGGCAGCCGGTGATGCCGTACTCATCCTTGTCGCGGCTGTCGCCGGGCTCCTCGGTATATCCGGCGCCCAGGTCGGCCGCCTTCAGCAGCATGGGCTTCAGCCGGGACTCGGAAAGGGACCCTTGGGACTGCGGAGCCTTCTGCGGGTCCGTAGCCTTCGCCGTCCTCGCGGGCTCAGCCGTTCCAGCGGATCCGCCATCACAGGCACTGGCGGCCAGGAGCGCCCCGGCGAGGGCCGGAAGGCCCCACGCCCTGCTGACGCGACGGCGACGGTGCATGTGCGGTATGCCCCCCTTGTTGATCACCAGACGACCCTGTCGCGGCCCCCGCTTCACGATTCTGCCCGCGCGGGCGGTACCGGCTGCGGTGAGATCAGCCCGTGTTTGCGCCGGCCATTGCCATCCCCGTCGGTACGTACAGGCGACCTCCATCAGGCCACCCTGCGGCAGGGGAGCCGCTCAATACCCGACTCGCAGGTGCATCACAAGGCGCTCGGCACGGTCCAGGGCATCCGCGCGGGTCGCAGCAAGGCCGCGTCTGAGCGGGCGCATGCACGTGAGCCCCGGCAGTGACCTCACCCGGCGACTACCTCACCGAGACCGGGCGCCGCTGTGCTTTCCGAGCGGCTACGGGCCGTCCGGTCTCAGGAGTCGGTCCATGCTTCCACGTGGAAGTCGACGGACGCCTCGCGGATGTCGGCGAGCGACTTGCTCTTGATGGTGAGCAGGCCGGCCCAGCCCTGCTGGTTGCGCACGCAGATCTGCGAGCCTTTGCTGAGTGTGTCGGTGTTGATGGAGGTGGTGGAGTCGGTCTTCTTCCGGCAGGTTTCGCGGGATCCCTTCACGCGGCTGTCCAGCCGGGTGAGGCGGGAGGTATCGGTGCCGAGGTAGCAGCTCCCGGACTCCGGGCAGTGCAGGAAGATGTCGTCCGTGTATCCCTGGCGCGGTGTGAGCGAGGTGTCGGCCAGCTCGAAGTGACTGCCGGCGGGCAGGGTCATCTTCTGGTAGTCCACCTGCGACTTTATCCTTGTCGTATCGTCGGAAGCAGTGCTGCCGCTGATCGTCAAGGTGTATCCCGCCACCACACTGGCGGTCACGGCGAGTACGCCGAGAGCCACGGACAGGACGGTACGCGTGGTGCGTTTCCGCGGCGGCTTCCGGGCGTACGAGGACGGCTTCGGGACGTACGAGGGCGATGGTGTGGGCGGGGACGGCGGCACCACTACGGTGAGCGGGGCCGTGAGCGCCGGGCCGGGAGCCGGTGGCCGCTGCGCGATGCCCGCCGCGACCCCGGCCGGCAGCCAGCCCTCGCCGCGGCGCAGCTGGGTGTCGTCGCCCGCGGCGCGGCACAGCTCGATGACCGTGGACAGCGCCGGGCGCTGTCCCGGGTCCTTGGCCAGGCACCGGGCTACGAGGGTTTGCAGTTCCGCCGGCACTGCGGACAGGTCCGGTTCCTGGTGGACGATGCGGTAGAGCACGGCGTGCGAGGGGCCGTCCCCGTAGGCGGGGGCGCCTGTCGCGGCGTAGACGGCCACCTGGCCGAGGGCGAAGACGTCCGTCGCTGCGGTGATCTCGGCACCGGATGCCTGCTCGGGGGCCATGAAGGACGGCGTCCCGACGGCCACTCCTGTCGCGGTCAGCGCCGTGGCGTCGGCGGCCCGCGCGATGCCGAAGTCGATGACGCGCGGGCCGTCGGGGGCGAGCAGCACGTTGGACGGTTTCAGGTCGCGGTGCACCAGGCCCGCGCCGTGGATCGCCTGCAGCGCCTCGGCCATGCCGGCGATGAGGAGCAGCACGGTGGGTACCGGGAGCGGGCCGTGGGCGGTGACCGCGGAGGAGAGCGTCGGGCCGGGCACGTATGCCGTGGCCAGCCAGGGCCGTGGGCCGTCGGTGTCGCTGTCGAGTACCGGTGCTGTGCACAGCCCTTGGACGCGTCGGGCGGCTGCCACCTCGTCGGCGAACCGCCGCCGGAACTCCGGGTCCTCGGCGAACTCCGGCCGGATCACCTTGATCGCCACAGGGCGGCCGGCCGGGGTGTAGGAGAGGTAGACCTTGCCCATACCACCGGAACCCAGCCGCGCCACGAGCCGGTAATCCCCGACCACCAACGGGGCGCCGTCCTCCAGTTCCTGGAAGACTCCCGCGGACCTGCTGTTTTCCATGATCTCCATACCCCCGGCCCGCACCCTAACCAAGCGCCTCGTCCGCCTCAACTTCGGGTGGCATCCGTTGGCCACCGGGCGGTCTTGTGGGCCCCTGGATCATCGGGCCGTGTCCGATGATGATTAGGCGATCGCCACCGCGGTCTCGCCGCGTCGCCGATGCCGGCGACGCGGCGCTCGGGCGCTGACCAAGCTCGACTAGGTGATCGACGATCAGCTGAGGGCACGCGGCCTGGACCACTCCGAGCATGACAAGCTCCGGCTCACCCGGACCAACGAGCTGAGCGAGGCGCAGGCCCGCGAGGTCGTCGGGGTCCGTGACGCGATCAAGCTCGACAAGGGCCGTATGGTGACCAAGGTGCTCCAGCCCGAGGTCGCGCAGGCCTACCTGGAGAACGTCACAGAGCTCGGCACGGACGAGTTCAATCCCGGTGAGTTCCGCGGCTCCATCGCGCGCGACACCGCCGACCTGCGCAGCATGGACCAACTGCGCGACGGGCTCGCTCTCGACGATGGCGGGGTCGGCTGGACCCCCATCCCTCCGGGCGCGTCCGAGGCGTACCAGCTGCGCTTCCCGGCACCGCACGACATGCGTGCCAAGCCGTCCCTCGGCTCTGTCGGCGACCAGGAGCTGGCCAACCACGTCGCTGGCATGGCTGGCCAGAGCGAGGGACGGGCCTGGCCTCATCCGTTCCTTGGCACCGGCTACACCGGCGGGGGTGTCCCGGAGTGCATTGCCCAGGGCACCGGCTTCCCCCACCATGCTGAGATCTGGCTTATGCATGACGACGGCACCGAAGAGGCCGTCGGCTTCTTCGACAAGAACGAAAGGCTGTGGAAATACTGTGGCTGACCCCGTGGGCCACCCCTCCCCGGTCAAGGGCGAGGTCGCTGTCTTCCGCGGCGAGCTCTACCGGGCCCGTGGCGCCGAGGGTCTGTGGCCGTGTGTCGAGCTGCTGCCCGAGCCCAGGCGCCCCGCACCCGAAGGGGTCGCGCCGCGCGAGGCCGCCGACGGGTCGGTGGGATACCCGGTTCCGCTGGAGCGCCTGGAAGCCTGGTACGCCGTCACGTGGACGTTCCGCTGGCGCCGCGAGCTCTTCGAGTGCACCGCCGCCACGCCCACCACACTCTCGGGCAACTACCTCGGCTCCGACGAACACTTCGCCAAGGAACACCTCAAGCGCCGGGTCATCGGCTACCGCGGCGTCTTCCCACGCGACGAGGTCACCGAGCTGGAGCAGCACCGCAAGGATCGCCTCCAGCCCCGGCACGCCCTGGTGCAGCGTCTGGCCGAGGTTGACCACTTCCGCCCCAAGACCTACGCGGTCCACCGCGGCCGGACGTATCCGGCCGCTGCCGAGGCCGACGCGTCGGGCCTCATCACACTGACCACCGGGGACGACCGACCTGAGGATCTCATCGCCGATCCCCGGGACCCGAGCGGCGAGCACTTCCTGGCCACCCCGGAGCAGCTGGACACCTGGTACCGGACCCACTGGACCTTCCGCTGGCAGCGCGGCCCCTTCGACGCCGTCGGAACGGTGGACGGCAGGATCAAGGGCGTCTACACAGGCGACAGCTGGGGCTTCGTCGCGAACAGCTTGCAGCTGACCCAGGAGACAGGTCCCGACGGGGTCCACACCCAGTACACGATCAAGGCGGGCCTCAAAGGCGTCACCGACCTCGAACAGCACCGCACCGACCTGTCGGCCAGCCCTTCCGTCTCTACGATCCGGGTCATTGCTCCTTGAAGGGGCGCCCTTGACCAGTTCCGGCCAGGGCCGGAATGGACCCTCAGCCAGCCGGGCTGAAGGGCAGACCGGCTGAGGAGACAGGGAAGGGTGACCTACTTGACGGCCCTTTGCGCGTGCGTGCGAGGAGCCAGGCCAGCCGACGGCGGTCGACGCGGCCGCGGGCGGCGGCGCGACGTCGGCTGGCACGGGCATAGGCACGGACTCGGGCGCGAGGATCCGCACCGCCTGTACGACCGTCCAGCCTGCTGCCGTGTTCGCGGCCTCGATCACGCAGGCCTGTTCCAGGCGTAGCTTCGTTGCTCAGGCCGTCGATTCCGGGCACAGGGTGAGCCGGCCGGAGTCCGCGTCGTAGCTGACCGCTGCGATATGCCTGGCGAGATCGGGGGCGATGGCCGCCCACCGCTTGCGCAGGATGGCGCCGGCTGCCGGGAGCTCCCAGGCCCGTTCGGTGACCAGTGTGCCGATCGGCGGCGCCCAGGCCCGTCAGCTCGCGCCCGTCGCGCCGCACTGTACGGACCACGCGTGATGGTTGATCAGTGTGTTGGCACCCACAGCCCTATTCGGTCAGGTCGTGGCGCGCAGCGCAGTAGTGGGCTGCGGGACGGCGGCCACCGTCCCGGCTCGTCGTCGAGTGCTGCAGCTCACACCGGCTTTGGCCACACAGTCGAGCCGTCGATGGCTGAGACGACACCTCTACCTTGCCGTTCCGATGGGATTGCGAGGCGCCCGTCATCCAACCGAATGGGGCAAATCCGAAATGGGGGTCACGCTAGGCATCCAGCGTGACCGCCCGATCTGGAATGGCGCAGACCTCTGAGGCGGCAATCCAGCCAAGATCGGATGATCCTCCGGTTCCCCTTCCTTTCTTGTCGATCTTGAACCTAGAGTCTTCGCTGTTGCACGGGAGCGGAGTCCCTGACCAGACCCGCTCCCTTGAAAAGGAATAGGGGAACTCCAGATATGAAGCGCATTTTATCGAGCGTTGTTTCCGCTGCCCTGCTCAGCGGTGCTCTCATCACCGGCGCTGCGGGCACCGCATCCGCCGCCACGGATCCGCTGCCTGTAGCGGAGACCGCCCCGCCCGTAGTTGAAGTTGCGCCGCCTGTCGTCCTGGTCGACCCGATCGGCGAGCAGCGGACGATGTGCACCTACTACAAGCAGAAGAACGCTTGCGCCTCTCTGCTGTCGGACCACAAGATGACCGGCATCGTCCAGAACTGTCTTATCAAGGCCGGCATCGGTGGCGCGGGCGCATTTGTCGTCGGCCGGTACGTCAGCAAGGACGTGGCCAAGGACATCGCCGCGAAGGTCGTGGCCGCTGGCGCGACGGCTTGCCTGGCCTCCCTCTCCTAATCTGGGGCACCACAAATGATGGCCAAGATCATTGCAACACTCGTCTGGGCAGCAGTGCTCGTCGCCGCCAATAAGCTGCTGAGCGGCACCGACTGGGCCCAGTACGCCGTCACGTTCATCCTGGGCGGCGTCTATGTCTTGCTGATCAATAAGATGCGCTCACCAAGCGCCCGGGACAGACACTAGATCACGGCCGTCAAAGTCGCTGCCCGGCACAGCGCCGTCCGGCTCTCCATGAGGCGAGCCGGACCCTGGCCGACAAAGAGCCCCGGATCGCCATCGGCACCCGGGGCTCATCTCGCTTCCCCTCGGCAGCTGCTCTCCGATCACTCTTTTCAAGCACATCTCCCCTGACACACGTCAGCAGCGTCCTGGCCGGCCTCGACCGCCTGGACGCGTTGGTCAACAATGCCGGCGCCGGCCACGTTGGCACGCTGGAGCAGGAGAGCATCGAGGACGTGCGCGTCGTCATGGAGGTCAACTTCTTCGGCGTCCTGCGCGTCACCAAGGCGGCCTGCCCATGCTGCGTGCGAGCAAGGGCCGCGTGCTGACCGTGACCAGCATCGGCGGCGTGGTCGGGCAGCCGTTCAACGAGGCGTACTGCGCGGCCAAGTTCGCGGTCGAGGGCTTCATGGAGTCGCTCGCCCCGGTCGCCGCGACGGTCGGCGTGGCCGTCAGCGTGGTCGAGCCGGGCGCGGTGGCCAGCGAGTTCATCAGCAACGTGGGTGACCGCGACGCCCTGGTGGCGCAGGCTGGCCCGGACGCGCCCGCGCTGGCCGCTTACCAGGCCCGCGTCCGCGACGCCTTCGCCACCGCGCAGACGCCGCAGGGCGCGGCCGCAAAGATCGTCGAGCTGCTGGAGACCGAGCGGCCCGCCTTCCGGGTGCAGACGTCGGATGCCACGCGCGCGTTCACCGCCGTGAAGCTCGCGGACGGCGACGGCTCGGCCGTGCAGGCGCTGACTGGCGCGTGGATCGCCTAGAACTGATGAGCTAGGGGATCGGGCAGCATCGGCTGGCGACGCGAAGGCCCCCACACCGACGGCTGGACAACGAAGCCCGGAAGGAAACCCGGGACGACCTCCGCAGGGACCGCAACTCAGCCTGCCGCCGGGACCGACGCCAGCTGACGTTCAACCTTCTCAAGCCACGTCAGATACCAGCGTGCGAAGGTCATCGACGCACCGTTGTCATCGAGGAGCGGCTTCAGGTCCTCGTCGTCTGCCCTGTTGTCGGACCAGATTCGCCCACGCTCCGGGCCACTGATAATCAGCCACTCGCGGGCGGCACACTCCAGCGTTGAGATCACGACCGCGCCGACAGTGCGGTCCGCCGACCACATCACGGACTCCCAGCGCTCTTCCCATGCCTCAATGGCGTCATCGAAGTCCTCGATGTCCTCGAAGCCGTCCTCTTCGGGGCGCTCGGACAGCAGCAGCTGGACAGCTTCAGGATCGGCACCTTCACGCTGAAACGGCTCGGCCAGTCGGGACAGGTCAGCCAGCTCGGCTCCATCTCCCTCCCACCGCCAGCGCCCCTGGATGAGTCGTACCGGGTACACCCCATACGAGGGCCCGGCACCTCCGGCGCCGACCTGTAGGAGGAAGTCGCGGTACTCCCCGGGTAGCGACACACCTGTCTGATCTTCGAGGTCGGCCAGCTCTGCCGGCGTCAGAGGGTCCTCGAGGAAGAACTTGTGCCCGATCGCGCCAAAAACACGGTTGTTTTTATCGGGGTGAAGTAGAGCCGCGACTCCGGTCTGTTCGGGAGCCGGTGGTTCTTCGGTGAGTTCGGGAGCCAGTCGGTGTGATGGTGTGGAACATGCCGCTTTCGGAGTTATCGCGGCTGCTTGGGCTGTTCGGCCGTCACGCTGTGCCTGTTGATCATGGTCCAGGTCAGGGAGACCACTGGTGCACAGGTCACGGGAGTGGCTGTTCGAGAGGATTCGCCGGGCTCATCGCGAGCAAGGGCTGTCGGGGCGGGAGCTCGCCGTACGGTTCAAGGTGTCGCGGAACACGGTGCGGAAGGCGTTGGAGTCGCCGGTGCCGCCGAAACGGAAGTCGCCGCCGCCGCGCAAGAGCGTGCTGGAGCCGGTGAAGGGCTTCATCGACGCGATGCTGCGCGAGGACCTGGACGCGCCAGCGAAGCAGAAGCACACGATCCCCCGGATCATGGAGCGTCTGGCCGCGGAGCACGACTTCGAGCTGGCCCGCCAGACCACGGTCTGGGAGTACGTGTCCAAGAGGCGGCCGCAGATCCGGGCGGAGGCCCTGGAGGGGCGCCGGCATCTGGACGGGATGGTGCCGCAGGCGAAGAGGCCGGGCGAGGAGGCGGAGGTCGACTTCGCGGACTTCTGGCTGGACCTGGCCGGGCAACGGCGCAAGTGCGTGCTGTTCACGCTGCGGCTGTCGTATTCGGGCAAGGCGGTGCACCGGGTCTACGCGACCGCGTCCCAGGAGGCATTCCTGGAAGGGCACGTGGAGGCGTTCACGGTGCTGGGCGGAGTGCCGTCGGTGCACATCCGGTACGACAACCTCAAGCCTGCGGTAAAGCAGGTGCTGTTCGGCCGTTCCAGGCTGGAGTCAGCCAGGTGGGCGTCGTTCAAGTCCTGGTATCAGTTCTCGGCGTTCTACTGCGCGCCTGGTGAGGACGGCGCCCATGAGAAGGGCGGGGTGGAGCACGAGGGCGGGCGTTTCCGTCGTAAGCATCTCGTTCCGCCACCTGAGGTGGACTCGCTGGCGGAGCTGAACGAGCGACTGGCCGCGATCGACGTCGCCGAGGACGCCCGGCACATCCACGGCCGGCCCACCTCGATCGGGTTCGACTTCGAGGCCGAGCGCGAGCGGCTGCGGCCGCTGCCGGCGGACGACTACGACTGCGGGATCGACCTGACGCCGACGGTCGCGCGGAACTCCCGGATCACGGTGAGGCAGTGCTACTACTCGGTGCCGGCGAAGTTCATCGGCACGAAGGTGCGCGTCAAACTGCGGGCGAACGAGTTGTGGGTGTTCGAAGGACGCAAGGTCGTCGCTCGCCATCCGCGGCTGACCAGGCGTTACACCTACCACGACATCCTGGACCACTACCTGGAGATCCTGCTGGTCAAGCCCGGTGCGTTCGCCGGAGCCTCCGCGCTCGCCCAGACCCGCGCGGAGGGCGGCTTCACCAAGGTCCACGAGGCGTTCTGGGCGGCGGCGAAGAAGAAGGCCGGCGACCGCGAGGGCACCCGGATGCTGATCGAAGTGCTGCTCTTGCACCGCCAGCTGCCGGACGAGGCACTGGTCACGGCGATGGAGACCTGTCTGCGGATCGGGTCGGTCTCCACCGACCTGGTCGCCATCGAGGCCCGCAAGGTGATGGAAGGCACCGACGCGGACGACGCCGAGCTGCTGGCCGACGCCGACGAGGAGCCCGAAGGCTCCGTGCTGCTGGATCGGGGGGCGCAGGTGATCTCCCTGCACGCTCGTCGCCTGCCGCCCGACCCGCGCCAGGGGATGCCCGACATGAGCAAGTACGACCGGCTGCTGAGCCCGGTCGCCGGCCGCGACAGCCAGACCCAGAAAGGCCACGGCGCATGAACCCGACCATCACCGTCACCGACCGGGACGACGAGCAGGACACCGGCAAGGTCCCCGCCCGCAGGATGTCGCTGCCCGGCGACCCGGAGGACATGCTCATCGACGAGGCATGCCGGGAGCTGCGGCTGCCGGCGTTTCGCGAGCGGTTCATCGACCTGGCCGCCACCGCCCGGCGCGAGCAGGCCACCTACAAGCAGTTCCTGCTGGACATGCTCCAGGCCGAGCAGGCCGACCGGGACCTGCGCCGTCAGCAGCGGCTGCTGCGGCTGGCCCGTTTCCCCAGGCCCAAGCGGCTGGAGGACTTCGACTTCGCGAAGAACCCGAACGTCACCCCCGAGGTCGTCGCCGATCTGAAGTCGCCGACCTGGGTCCGTGAGGGCCGGCCGCTGGTGCTGATCGGGGACTCCGGCACTGGTAAGTCCCACCTGCTGATCGGGATCGGCACCGCGATCGCCGAGACCGGCCTGTCGGTCCGCTACACCACCACCTCGGCGCTGGTGAACGAGCTTGCCGAGGCCGACGCGAACCGCCGCCTGTCCTCGGTCATCGCCCGCTACAGCAAGATCGATCTTCTCTGTCTGGACGAGTTCGGCTACCTCAACCTGGACCGCAAGGGCGCCAAGCTGCTGTTCCAGATTTTCACCGAGCGTGAGGAGCGCAAGGCCACCGCGGTCGCTACGAACTCACCCTTCACGGAGTGGGACAAGACCTTCGGCGACGCCCGCCTCTGCGCGGCCATCGCCGACCGGATCACCTTCCGCTGCACGCTGATCCAGACCGGCACCGAGTCCTACCGCTACCAGGCCACCCAGGAATCCCTCTTCACCGCTCAAAGCTGACAACCCGCCAGGCAGCACGAAGGACTGGCCCCCACTAATGGCTGGCTCTGCGTGTAAGAAGCGGTTCTGGCTCAGCTTTTGTTTGCGCCGTGAGGCGCCGTTGGTTCAGTGCTGGAGAGCGCAGTCATCCGCTGCCAGGTGCAGGTGACGAAGGGTTTCCAGTTCGGTGGTGGGGAAAGCGTGCAGGCGCCACTTCTGGAGGTAGCCGTCCTCGCCGTGGGTTCGCCGCACCTTCTCGGCAGCCATCAAGACCGCATGTGCCAGGGAGGTGCGAGGACGTGTGGACGTCCACACGAGGGTGCCCTTCCCGTCCGGTGCGTCGAAGCTCGTCGACATGTCCGGGAAGCGACGGATCGTGATGTGCACGTCGCTGTTCCGACGACGAAGAATCCACCGCGCCTCTGCCGGTTCGAGGTCGAACGAGAACCGCTGGATGCCATGGAGGCCGTAGAGGCCCGTCACGCCTTTCAACAAGTCAGCGAGCGCGTTTGTGCAGTAGCTGACGATGTCCCGGTGCTTCGTCGAGCCGTCCCAGATCCTGCACGTCGCCCAGCCGGAGCCGCTCAGTTCCCAGCTGAAGTGCAAGGACCTCGTCACTGAATCCCCCTGATCGTTTGCGGACAACGCTACAGCGGTGCTGAAGAGGTGGGATGGCCGGGTACGCCACTCATCCGTGCGTACCCAGTCGCCCTTCGCGGCTTCCGTGTGCAGTTCGGTGTCGCCGCTTTCGGGCATGTCGAACCAGTAGAAGTGGTCCGCCGCGTTCACGTTGCGGAAGTGCGCAACGATGATGGTCCTCTGCGACAGCAGGCTGGACCAGTGCGTCAGTCGCTCCGAGGAACCCACCGGGCTCGATCACGACCTGCTGTCGCAGTGCTCTCGCTTCGCGTGGGGCGGGCCCTGGCCACGACTTGTCAGGGAGGCAACCCGGGCCCGCGACCACACGCTATCGACGATACTGCCCGGTCTTTTCGGACACTCCGCCCAGACCCGCCCGGTCACCCGATCAGTGGCTCTCAATCCCGCCGAAGTGGCTACCGAACTCACCGAAGAACACCCGCCCCGGGCGAGTACACCACCGCCACGAACGGCCTACACCCGGCTCCCGTTCACACCGAAGCAGTGGCTCTCATACGACCCGACAAAATCACACGGTCACCGGCTGGCGCGGCGATGAGAGACTGCACCCGCTCCCGCACCCCCACCCATATCGAGTCATCCATGGGCCGAGCCTATGCGTGGCGAGGGGGGCCCTGGCGCAGCCTGTCTCCACATCTTGGTGCCGTTCCCACCCGGGCGCAGCATGGGCCGCTGGCCTGCGGGCAGGTGCGTCATGGGCAGGCCGGCGACCGGGCCGTCGTTGTCGCCTTCGTGCGATCTCGCGCTCGGATGCGGCCGCTGGAGGCGCTCTTCGCTGTCCCGCGGAATTTCGTCTCCGGCGGTCTCGCAATGGGACGGACGGCAGATGGTGTGACTCGACGACGGCGCAGGGCTGCTGTTGCCCGTGTTCTCCGGCCGGTACGGCAGAGAGCCGTGGAACGGCCGGGCGGCCCGCTGGCGCGCCGCGGGGTCGGTCATACCCCTCCGAGGATGAAGAAGGGGGCGATCAGCAACGCGATGTGCAGGCAGGCCAGGCCGAAGCGGAGCGCAGCGACGCGCCGGGGCAGGAGGACGGCGACCACGCCCGTGGCGCCGGCCAGCCACATCACACACCAGGCCACGTGGGCTGCCTCCATCAGCGGGATGGTGCAGCCCTGATACTCGCAGCGGTCGTGGGATACCTGCTTGGTGAGATCGGCCAGGCCCAGCAGAGCGAGAGCGGGCAGGAAGAAGAGCAGCCCGATGGCGGCCATCTTGCGGCCCATAGGGACATAGGCCGGCTGTGCGTCGTGCTGACCTGCCACGGCGTCGCAGGAAGTAGGTGCGATGGTGTCCATGGTGAACACCTCACACCGTATGGCTGATCAGCCACATCCGTCCCCGTACTCATGACGGACTGCCGACAAGTACTCAACAAACCAGGACAAGAGGCCTGCACCCGGCCTCGTCACAGTGGAACGCGCAGTCTGATTGATGGCGCGGTCGCGGGGGGTGGCGTGGCGGTCGGCGGCTTCTTTGAGACGGAGCATGACGGCGGCGTCTAAACTGCCGGGGCGTTGGTCGGGGTGAGACGTTGCTAGCTGCGCAGGAGTTCGACGCCCGCACCGACGCCACCCTCACACTCGGCCTGGCATCGTCCTGGCCACCGATTGGCCCGGGTACCAGCAGGCCAACCAACCCCGCACTCCTCATTGAGCTCCCGGCCAGCTTGCTGCTCGTCGACTGCCGCACCAACCCCGCCCCCAAGCCCTGGCGCGCGACGGGCTGGACCGTCCACCAGATCGGACGACCCGGCAAGGAGAACCGAGCCCGGCATGGTGGGGTTCTTGCGGGATGCCCCACCATGCGGGGCCTCATCAGGCGGTTCCGGTACCGCAGCTCAATCAGCGGCACCGGCCGCATCCTCGCGCATGCCCTCGACCTGCTCTGCCTGGCTGCCTACTCGACAGCGGAGAAGACAGCCGCCTGCTGTTGAGCCGGGCCAGCTCACCTCGCACGGTCTGGTGCTGGAGATGGCCCGGTTCCCGTATGGCTACGGCAGGTGGACGTGCAGCAGAAAAGCCGCTGCGCAGGAAAGATGGCTACGGACGCCACTGGGCAGTGGGCCGGGGCGCGGCCGACACCAAACGGCGAGCGGCTCACGCGCTCGCATGCCGGTCGCCGCCTGGCCGCCATCGGCCGGTACTCCCTCACCACTTACCTGGGGTGCAGCATGCTCGCCACTGCCGCGGCCTACGACCTGGGCCTGTACGGGATCGTCCCGTTGTGGATGCTGCAGCTCTTCGTCGTAGCCGCCATAGTGATCGCTGGAGAGCTGGCCCTGCCTGCACGAGACCGCGGCCGCACCGGTCCTGTGGAGGCAGTGGTCCACGCGTTGACCACCGTAGAAAGGCGATCCTCTTGAACGGGTTGAGCCTGTTGCAGGCCTCCGTGTCGCGTTCCCGTGCCCTGGCTGCCGCGGAAGGCACGAAGATCATCACCGCTGAGCACTTATTACTCGCCTGGCTCACCGACCCCTTGGCCGGGGACGGCCCGGCCAGGCGGCATCTGGCCGAGAGGATGTCCGGGCATCCCCGCTATCGGATGTCCGTGGGGGACATCGCTGTTCCTGGTCTGCTCACCCGCCTGCGTATGCGTCCCGAGCCGGACCTGCGCAGGGAATTGACCGCGGTACTGAGCCGGCCGGACGCCGCCTCATGCCCCAAGGTCCTTACGGCCTGCGCCTGGGCAGGACACCTGGACGGCTTGTTGTCACAGGCGGGCCTGGGGCGGGGCAAACTGCTTGACGTTCTGGCCACGGCGGCGCGGGACGGCGCCGATGGCTGAGGAAATCTCGCTGGTTGTGACCGGCCTGTGCAAGGACATCGATGGCGCCACCATCCTCGATGAGGTCGGTTTCCGGGCAGGTCCGGGAATCACCGGTCTGGTGGGACCGAACGGCGCGGGCAAGACCACCTTGATGCGGTGCATCGCGGGAATCCTCGCCCCGACCCGCGGAGGCGTCGCGGTCTGCGGACAACCGGCGGGCAGCGACCACGCCCGGCAGCTGACCAGTCTCATGCCGGAACACCCCGACCTGTACCCGGGCCTGACCGTCGCTGAGCACGTTGCCTTCATCGGCCGATTACACCGGGCGCCCCGCTGGAGGGACCACGCGGCTCAGCTTCTGGAGCGCTACCAGTTGACGGACAAGGCCGACAAGCTCCCACGTGAGCTGTCACAGGGGATGTGCCGCAAGCTGGCCCTGGTACTGGCGCTCCTCAAAGGCGCGCGCGTCCTGCTCTTCGACGAGCCGTTCAACGGGCTCGACCCGGAAGCTGCCATCGACCTGCGCGCGGAACTGGAGGCCTTGCGCGCCCAGGGCGCGCTGGTGCTGCTGTCGATGCACGCCCTGGCCGACCTGGAGCGGCTGGCGGACCGTCTGGTGTTCCTCCGGGAGGGACGGATCCGTGCCGCCGGTTCCCTGGACGACCTGCGGGCCGAAGGGGGTGCCGCCGGCCTTGAGGAGATCTATCTGCAGGTGATGCGTTCCGCTACCGGCGAGACGCGGTGAACGGCGCCTGGGCCGCCGGGCGGGCGGTGACGGAAGCGCGGATGCGGGCGCGGGCACGGCTGCTCGGCCAGGCCCTGCGCAATCCTTTCCTCCTGCTGGGATCCGCCCTCGGATTCGTCTTCGCCCTTGTCGTGCAGTACCAGTCCCGGCCCGGCACCGGGAACGGCGGCACCGACCCCCGGACGCTGAGCCTGTCAGTCACCGCCGCCGGCGTCGTGGCCGCACTGGTCATCCTCACCAGCCGCAGCAGCTCCCCTCTGCGGTGGACGCCCGCCGACGTCGCCTGGCCCCTGATGGCCCGCAACGGGCCCCGTATCCTCGTCACCGAGCAGGTATTCGCAAGCTCCGCCCTCACGCTGGTCACATCGCTGTGCACCGCCCCGGTGTCGCTGGCCCTCCAAAGCCGCAGCCCCTGGCACGGCCTGGCAACGGCCGTGGCCATGGCCACCGGAGTGCTCCTGCTGCGCTGCCTGTCCCTGACATCCCATCTGCTCGCCCTGCGCTCCCGGCCCGCTGCCCGGCTGACGACCGTAATGGCGGTGCTGTGGTGCGCGCTGTGGGCCGGCCACCGGTTCATCCCCGGCAGCCTTCCGGAACCGCTGGCCGACACGCTCGCCGTCGCGGACGACAAACTCGTGGGCATGCTGGTGCGGGCAGTCCTCGTCCCCGAGCACGCAGCGGCCTCGCCCATAGCGCTCACAGCCGTGACCGCCGTGCTGTGGGGGCTGCTGCTCACCCGCCCGGCCAACGCCTTCGTGGAACCAGCCGCTCGCGCCGCCTACGCCGGCGCCGAAATCCGCGCGGCCCTGTCCGAACGCGCCGGAGCGGGCACCACCACCATGGCAGGAACCGGCATCCGCACGGGCATCCCTTCCTGGCAACGCTGGCCCGAATCACCGTACGCGGCCATCTCCCTGCGCGGCTGGTGTCACCTGCGCCGGCGCCTGCGCACCGAACTGGGCTTCGCGCTCACACTGACCTGCGCCACAGCCGGGGCAGGCCTGGTGGACCCCAAGGCCATGGCAGCGCCGCTGGCGCTCGCCATCGCCGCCCGTTCCCTGGCCGCACCCTCCGACTCCCTGGCAGAGGACGTCTCCGCCCATCAGCACGTGTGGCTCGCCGGGCTACGACCCGTTCCCGTCACGGCTGCCGCGGCCCTGCCCGGCGCCGCCACGACCACGGCAGTGCTCGCCGTACCGGGATTCGCCGCGGCCATCGCCCTGGGCACACCGGCATGGGCCGTACTGACCGTCCTTGCCGGTGCACCTGCCATCGGAGCGCTCATCGTCACAGCCGGAGCCGTATCGGCCGTACTCACCCCCCACGTGCTCCTGCGCGCGGCAGCCTCCCTGATCCTGTCCACCGCACCGGTCGCCATCGCCGTCCTGGCACCGCTGGGCTACCGCACCTGGCAGACAACCGGCGTACTCGCGGCCACCCTTCTGCTCTGCTGCGGCCTGGCCACGTCCCTGTACGGACTCATCGTCACAGCGCACCTGCGGTCCCCGCTCCACCACTGACCCTCGCCAGCCCGTCACGACGCACCGGACCACAACCGACCGGCAAGGACTCCCATGCTCGAATTCAGCACGGCGCTGCTGGCCAGCCCAGCCTTTGCCAAGAACCCCTACCCGGCTCTCGCCCGTCTGCGCAGTCACGCACCGGTCGCCGCTCTCCACGGCCTGTTCCCTCGCACCTGCTGGTTCGTCGTCGACCACGAAACCGCCACCACGGCCCTCACAGACTCCCGCCTGGGCAAGACCCCACCCCCGTGGATGTCCGACGTCCTACCCAACTCCGGCAGCAACGCGGCGACGCTGCAGAACACCGACCCACCCGAGCACACCCGACTGCGCAAGGCCCTGCATCCGGGATTCGCTGGCACCCGCGTCGCCGCCTTGCGACCCCGCATCCAGCACCTCGTCGACACGGCACTGGACCGCGTCTCCCGGCAGCAGACATCAGACCTCATGACAGATGTCGCCCTGCCCGTCGCCCAGACAGTCATCGGCGACTTCCTCGGCATCGACGCCGGCGATGAAGGCCGCCTGTCGGCCCTGACCGACGCCCTGCACAGGCTGGACGGCGGAGCCGGAGATCTCGAGACCTACACCCAGGCCCTCCGGCAGATCCGGGACCTGATGCAAGACATCGTCCAGCGGCGGCGCTCCCGGCCGGGCAACGACCTCGCCACGCACCTCCTGCACGCGAGCACCGGCCAGGACCGGCTGAACACCGCGGAGGTCACCGCTGCCCTGGCAGGCATCGCCGTCGCCGGATACGCCACCACGGTCGCTCTCATCGGCACGGCGACGCACACGCTGCTCACACACCCCCAGCACCTCGCACATGTGCGTGCCGATCCAGCACTCGTCGGTCCGGCGGTGGAAGAAGCCCTGCGCTACGAAAGCCCCGTGGGATCGATCCTGCTCTTCGCGTCCGCCGACCTCCAGCTCGCCAACGCAGCGATACAGACCGGAGACCCGGTCATGATCTCCGTCCACGCGGCCAACCGCGATCCCCGGCGTTTTACGGACCCCGACGCCTTCGTCCCGGACCGATCACCCAATCCACACCTCGGAATGAGCCACGGCGCCCACTATTGCATCGGCGCCGCCCTGGCACGCCTCGAGGCGACCAGCGTCATCACCAGCCTGCTGGACCGCTTCCCTCACCTGGCTCTCGCCCCGGGCCGCGAGGCCCCGCGCTGGCAGACCAGCGGTCCCATGCGCTGCCTGGCCTCACTGCCCGTATGCCCGGCGCCGGCACCGGTCTCCGCTTGACCGCCCAGCAGTCAAACGGGCGGTCAGGCCGCCTCACCATCGTCATCTTCACCGACTGGCCGTGCCCGGGACGCGCGCGGGCCGCGGCCTATCGCGTGACTGGCGGGAGAGAACCACCGTCTCCAGACAATCCAGAACCGAATGCAGCAGCAGAACCAACCCGCTGCCCCACTAACGATCTCGTGCACGGTTGGCCGTGGCGCGTCGTCGACCGCGGACGTACCCGTCTTCAGGCCGCGTGTGTGAGGGGCCTGGTTGCGTTTTGCTGGTGAGATACCAGGGCGGCGACGGCTTGGACGGTCTCGGGCAGTTGTTCACGGCGGCCGTGGTGGCGGGCGAGGGCCTTCCAGTTTTTGAGGTGGGCGATGCCGTGCTCGACGCGGATCCGTCGGGAAGAGTGCGCGTGCTTGGCCTGTGCGTGCATCTCCTCGTACCAAGGCGGCGGGTTCTTTCGGAACTTGCGGTGTGGCGGGGTGACGACCTGGCCGCCGGTCTGGGCGCCGAGTCCCTGGTAGCCGGCGTCGGCCAGGATCTCAACCCAGGGTCCGGTATCGAGGAGGTCGATGAGCCCGGATTCGCGGGCCTGGGTGATGTCCGGGCAGCTGCCGGGCCGGGTCTCGCCGCAGAACAAGAGCCTGCCGGCGGCATCGGTGAGGACCATGGTCTTCACGGCGTTCTGCTTGCTCTTGCCCGAGATGAAGCGGTCCCGGCCGTCCGTTCCCTGGGCGGGGCGGCGGACCCGGATCTCGGTCGCGTCCAAGATGGCCGTGCGACCGCTCTCGCCCAGGTGGCTCACGACATCGGCCAGCGTTCGCAGCCGCATCCCGGGAGCGATAGTGCAGCCTCGCTCGGCCAGCAGTGGCCGGACTTCGCCGATCGCCCTGGTGATGGTGGAGCGGTCCACGCCGAACCAACAGGCCAGCACGTCGTGCGTGGCGCCGTGCCGGAGATGCACGAGTGTGGCCAGTAGCCGGTCGACGAAGACCAGCTTGTGCCGGGCCCCGGCACCCACAGCCCGCTTCCGGTCCCGGGAAACAAGCCGGGCCTGGTGTCGCTCGTGCCACAACGGCCCGAGCTCGGCAACGAGTTCAGCCAGCACCGTCGACGACAGGCCCGTGACCCGCTGGTTCCGAACGATCGCCGCCCTGATCCCCACCACGCTGAACACAACGATCAAGAAGCCGACGCGCCACGGCCAACCGTGCACGAGATCGTTACATCGGAAAGCAGGTCGGGTGACGTGAGCAGCAACTTCCATATCGGTGACTCCGTCACCCAGTACGGCGACCACAGCACCGGGATCATCAAGTACGAGGCGCCCGCTGACCCTGCTGCGGCGCTTCAGACGCTGGTCGCAGCGGTCCGGCTCATGCACGACCAAGTCCCCGCTGAGGACCAGCAGGTCATCGACGACGCACTCCAGACGATCGAGGCTAGCCCGGACGTCCCTCGCGGCACCCTACGCCGGGCGCTCTCGAACATTGCTGGGGTCGCCACGATGGTCGGAGGGGTCGGCGTCCCTGTCATCGAGGCTGTGAATGGCGTGAGAGCCGCCCTTGGGGCCTGATTCGTGACGGCCTGCCACGGTCCTACCCGCGCCACGCTCCAAGGCTGCGGGCCGTCAATGCACTTCTACGGTGCAATTGTCGCGAATTAGAGATCAGGAGGGGCGAGCGAATGGCGACACCGGGGCGTCGTGAACGGCTACGGGCCCAGATGTCCGCGGAAGTGCGATCCGCTGCTCGCCACGTCATCGCGCACCAGGGCGTCGAGGCCCTCACCTTGGCCGAGATCGCTCGGCGTGTCGAGGTGACCCCTGCTGCCCTTTACCATCACTTCGAGAGCGGACTTTCGGAGATCGTCTATCGGGTCGCCGAGGACATCGTCGACGACCTGGTACAAGCCCTTCAGTCCGCAGCCGATTCTCACCCCGCGAACAACTACGCGATGCGGATGATCGAGCCGGTGCGTGCGCTCCGCAGCTGGGCAATCACGCATCAGCCCGAATTCAACCTGCTGTTCGGTACACCATCCACAGCCGCCGGTGAGGCCCATGCCGAGCTGACCAGCGCCTGGGTGCGGCGGCTCGCCGCAGTCTGGGGTCCGATCTTCGTGCAGGCGTGGACGGAGCGCCAGTTCCCGGTTCTCGCTGAGGATGAGATGGCTCCGCGACTGCGGCAGCAGATGCTGGACTACCGGGAAGACACCGGCGTGGACCTTCCTCCCGGCGCGATGGTGGTGATGCTGAGCTGCTGGCGGTCGCTCTATGGCCAGATCGCGCTGGAGGTCTTCGGGCACTTTGCCCCCCTCTTTTCTGACCAGGAGCCCATGTTCGAGCTGCTGATGCAAGACCTGATGCGTGGCATGGGCCTTGAAGACCAGTACCAGCCGCCGACGCGATAAGCCGACAGCCTGGAATCGCCACTGTCACACCGGGGCGCGGCCGAAACGCGACGAAGCGCAGGCCGTCGACGGAGGCGAGCAGCCCGTTGCCCCAGAACTGGACGATCGGCACCTGGGACTGGGCCTCGATCAGGGCGGCATTGGCCGCGGCGATGGTGTCCGCGCGCAGGTACTACTGGTCGACGTGGACCAGCCGCGAGCGGGTCAGTGCCTCGTGGCCCGGGTTGACCACCGGGGTCATGCCGATGTTGCACGCCTCGGAAACCAGGAGCGCGACGACCGAGGTCGTCAGGTCCTTCATGCGGGTCTTGCCGTCGCCCAGGTGCACGAAGGCGTCCAGGAAGCCGGTCCAGGAGTGCACCTCAAACAGCAGGTCCGGGAGGTCGATCTTCGGGAGCATCCTCTCCACCCGCTTGCGCAGCCAGCTCAGCGACTTGGGCACCCCTAGCGCCCCGAGCGCGTCCACATTGAGCTTGGCCCGCCCGTTGGGCTGCACCTCGATGCTGACCTTCGCATCCGCGCCGGCCTCTTCGAGGCGTTCGGCCATCTGCTTCCACGCCGCATCCAGCACCCGCACCAGCTCCGCCAGATGCTCCTCGACCGGACGGTCCAGGCTCAGACCGGCCAGCACGTCCTCGCGCACCGCCAGCCACGGCTTGCCGTCCAGCAGCCGGGCCCGCGGATTGGAGAAGCGATGCGAGGGGGAAGCGAAGATGTCGCGGCTCATCAACGCGCGGTACAGCTGCTCCAGCACGCACACCACGTAGGCGTCGCGGTCCACCGCGCCCTGCGGCAGGGACCTGCGCCGGATGCCGGGGCTCGACGTCTCCTGGCGGCTGCGGGTGGACATCGCCTCCCGGTCCCTGGTCTGTCTGACCCACGTCACCGAGGAGGGCGACGACGTCCTGCCGCACCTGTGGGACGTGGCCGAGACCGTTCCCCTGCCCGAGCACTGGTGGGACCTCCTCGACCGCGCCCAGCACGTCCTGGTCGCCGGACCGGTCAAGGACGCCGCCGACGAGACGGTCCTGACGCAAGCGGCCCGCACCGGTGAGCTCCTGGCCGTCGTCGCACGTGTCTCTTTCGGGTGAGGGACATCGGGACGAGTCCCTGGTCAGCCTCTCGCATGATCGCGCGGCTAGCCGGCGTCGGCCGCGCCGCCGTGGGCCAACTGGCGCCGCCACCACGTCGACTTCCCGCCCGCCGTCGGCGGTACGGAGGAAAGCCCCCGGTTCCAGCTCGCCGCCGCTGAGGACTGGCTGCGCATCCACGGCAAGATCTTCGAAGCTGAGCCGCCGCCGGAGCCGGCCACGCTCGCCCTGGAGGGCGGGCGGACGATCACTCTGCACTTCCCCCGCCTGTCCCACTCCCCGTACGGCCAGGAGACGTTCGAGAAGCTCGGCGGGTTCATCGACGCAGACGCGCCGGTGCGCTGGCCCCGCGACGATGTGCAGCGGGCCGACGTGCCCGGCCACCCGCCGTTCCAGGTGGACGGCGCCGATGTGGACATCAGCTACGCCGCATCCCCGACGCACCGGCAACGTGAGCGGTGCGTCAGCAAGACGTGAGCGAAGCGTCAGCGGGGAATGGGAGTCTGATTTCTCTGTGCCAGATTGGCAGCTCACATCGGTACCTGCCAATCTCATGCACGCCGCAAGGAAACAGCTGGGACGGGAATCCTTCCGCGCCTGCCCTCCGATGCCGACCCGTGTTCTATTGATACGCATCTGAAGGTGGAGGCATGAAGTATAAAACCGCCAGGGAGAAGACGGCCCCGGGCTCTCGCTCGCCCTTTCCGGGCCCCTGCTCGTATTGCCGAACCTGGCACGCCGAAGGGGATCCGGTTTCCACGCCCAGTGAAGGATAGTCTAGTGCGGGATTTCTGGAGGGACTGGATTTGAGAACGACTGGATTGTTTTACATGCAAAAAAATACGAGAATTGTTGCCCTATTGGCAGCGTTCACAATGATCATCGGTGCGTTTGTGGGGTTGCCGACTTCTCCAGCGTACGCCGCAGACCTGAAGCCAGAGCAGATCAAGATGGCCACCTATAATTCTCAGGGTGCCAGGTGGACCGAGGTCGAGGTACTCAGCAGGGAAAACAGCATTGTCGCGGTGCAGGAGGCCGGAGCCGATCCCCGTCTGATGATGGTGCACCAAAACGACTACCAGATCCACGGATTCACGGTCAGACATTACCTCTGGCGGACAGGGCGGGGGGACCGGCACGTTTACTACCTGAATCCGTTCTCGGACGGTCGGGTCAACCTGGCAATGGTTACGCACCAGGCTGCCGATAACGTCCTGGTCGCTCCGGGACTCACCTCCGGGCGCGTCAGGGGTCGCCCTGCGCTGGGCCTGGTCTTCGGCACCAATGCCTACTTCAACCTGCACGCGCTCGCCAGCGGGGGTGGGGACGTTGCGGTGTTGCTGGACAGCATTCGGACCGAGGCGTCGATAGCTCATGTCTCGGCGTGGCATGCAATGGGCGACTTCAACCGGAGCCCGGATGAGGATTCGTTCGAAAGAGTGCTCCGTGACCTCCATGCGCATGTCTATCGCAGCGGAAACCCTACGCACCAAAGGGGTAACGAACTGGACTACCTGGTTTCATCGCAGGATATCGGAGGTAATTACTCCGCCGAACGGATGGGCGGCAGGGGGTCGGACCATTATCCAGTGCAGTTTTCTGCTCGCAGGTCCTCGGACGCCGTTGCTGTGACCAGCATCAGTAATAACGGACGCGTATTGGATGTGGCTGGCCAGTCAAGTACCAACGGAACACATATCATCACCTACGATGACCATCACGGCGGGAATCAGCAGTGGCGAATCGGTCAGGGCTCAGTATCCAGGTCGATGAAGTTCGTCAACAAGCAGACCGGCAAGTGCATTGACGCTTATGGCGGGCCCGATGCCGTAAGCGGTACTTACCTCAACGAATGGGACTGCCAGGGACAGAAGACCCAAGACTGGCGACCCGTCCCCGACCCTGTCCAGGTAGGCGTCTACTCGTACGTGCATCTCGCCACCGGCTTGTGCATGGACGTACTGAACTACGCGATGAGCAACGGTGCCTGGCTCGGCCTGTACAAGTGCAGCGGAGCCCCGAACCAGAAGTTTCTGCTTCAGTGGCGCTGACCGTGGCGTTCAGCACCGAGTCGGCGTAGCGGGCCGAAGTAGGAGTCGGGCTCGCGCAGGACCTGCCGCAGGCCTGGTGCGCGGTCGGCGAGCAGATCAAGCAGGGCAGGGTAGTTGACCAACGAGGCCCCCGAGCAGCGAGATTGAGACGTCAGACATCTCGATCAACAGCACGGGGGCCTCGCGCGTTCCGTCTCACCGCCCGTCGCTCGATCGGCGGACAACTCGAAGAAGCTCAGTGCAGGAAGCTCGGGGTAGTGCTGGGCGTTGCCGGATTCATGCACCTCGGGCCGAGCCGCGTCCGCGAGCGCTGACGTCCTGCCGATCGAGTGAACCAACCCCTGGTTGCAGGCCCCGGTGTCCTAGCCCAGACACCAGCTGCAAGGTAGCGAGACTTGCAGTCGAGTGTCCGTGGTGGCGCCTGTGTCCTTCGACGGCTGGGCGTTATGCCTGCGGCATGGCTACCTCCTCACAGTGGCCGCGGGCCCGGGGCTGGGAGGTCGAGGACCAGTTCACGGACTGGTGCGCCACCCGGCTGCGCAAGCGCGTCGACGCGCACGAAGAACTGCTCACCGGTGAGCAGCTGTTCCGCTACGGCTCGCACAAGGAGTACGACCCGCCCGGCCGCGGCGCCCCCGAAGAGGGTGGTCCAGCCGTAGATCAGCCGGCGTCAGGAGCGGAATCGGGCGCGGGTGGTCCAGGCGTGGGCCAGGATCCGTCAGAGGCGGTGCCGTCGGCGGCCGGTCTGGACGTAGACCACCCGCCGGGCGTGGAGGACGCGGTGGCCGGCGTGCTCGCCGCCAGAGCCGCCGAGGCGCGATGGCTCGAGCTGCTCGGGGTGGCACTGCGGGCGGAGGACGCGCCAGGCAAGCGGCGGGAACCCGCGCGGCGGGCGGCGCCGGCGATGTCGCGCACCCTGGTGCTGCGCGAGCTCGGCACGTCCAGCGGGGCGTAGAGCCCGGTGGTCGGCTTCGCTCGCCGGGGGCTGGGTGTCGGAGGCGGGCCGTAGGGTCGGCTCGTGATCGCCCCAAACGGCACATCAGATTCTCCGCAGGCACCGGGCCTTCCTGATCCCGAGACTGTCCTGCGCGAGGCGGACTGGGAAAGCCTGTGGCATTCCCAGGGCTCTGCCGTGGCGATACCGGACGCCTTGCGCGCGCTGCTCGACGCCGACCCCGCAGTCCAGGCCCGCGTCATGGACGAGGATCTGGCTCCTCTTCGGCTTGAAACCTTCATCTATCCCGCCGCCGTGCCAGCCGCCCAATACATGGCCGCGATCCTCCCCGATCCGCGCATCGCAGCCATCGGCGTGTACCGGCACGCGGTCGACGAATACCGGCAGCACCCGCTGCGCGCCATGCTGCTCATCTGGCTGGGGTATCTCCTCAGCCACACCGACGATAACGTCAAAGCCCGCGAGGAATTCGGAGGTAATCCTTCGCCAGATGAGGAAACCCTGTTCGCGCTCCGCCCGGCGTTCTACCAACAAGTCGCCGCGTTTCTCCACGACGATGAACACGAAGTGCGATACGCCGCCCTTTTCGCGGCCATTCCTCTCGCCGAGGCCCCTGGACTCACCCGCCACCAAACGGAACTCGCCGGCTGCGCCCGGCGCCTCCTGGCCACCGAGGAAGACACCTACCGTCGCGTGCGCGTTCTCAACGGCCTCATGGCCTGGGGCCATGACACCGCGGGCCTGGAGACCGATGACGACCGCCGTCTGCGCACCTTGCTGAACTCGATCACCACCGAGCCCTCGTTCTAAAGGGCCCGTCCCTCTGTCCGGGTGACGCGCTGCCGCGATATCAGCGGGGCGGCCATGTTGCGTCGGCGCCCGGCGGCCTCGCGGCGGTATGCCTGCGGGGTGACAGTCCATTCACAGATGTTCCGCCGCGAGATGGGCGGCCGTATTTTCGCGGAGTTCAGGGATCGCGCCTGCTGGCCTTCCGGCCTCGGGGCGGCCGCCTGGGTGTTGTGCGCCTTTTACGATCAGATGGAGCTTCGGAAGTTCTGCATCCTGATGGGCATCGCGGAAAAGGTTCCGCCGGAATCAGAGAAGGCATCCGGGGATCAGGAAGGGGATCTTCTGCTGGCCCGGGCCTTCCTTGAAGCTGCCCGTCAGACGCTCAGCGGAATTGCATTCGGCGTTCTGGTCAAGTATGCCAAAGAAGCCCTGGAGGTCGTTGTGAAGGAAGAGCAGCGACAGATTCAGTGGCGGTTGCGGGCCAGGGCCCTGCGCGAGCAAGGGCTGGTGGACGCCGCGCAACTGGAAGGAATTTTGGCACCGTGAGCAGGAAGAGCAGCGCGCAACGATCGGAGTTGCGGTGGGTCTGCCAGAACGTCATTTCCGAGAGATGGCCGGGGCGTCTGTGCAGTTTTCCCGGGATCGGCGGCCCGGACAAGCCCGGTCCGGTGAATTGCGTGCGTCACCGGACGGATGAGGAGCGGGCCCGCCACGGTTCGGCGACACCGGGCCCGGGCGATAACTACAACCTCCTGGATGAGGGATGGATGCTTCCCGAAGAACCGGCCTGCTGGTCGTGGGAGGTCCCGCCCGATCCGGTGGAAACCCTGGTGGCCGGGTACCGGGCCGAGTTCCGGATGGGGGAGGCACTGGCGAGGATGCTCGGCGCGGGCGGTGATCCGGAATTCCGGGGCGAAATGGCGCTGAATTTCTGGCAGGACGGCTGCTGTGCGGTGTGCAGCCGCCGGGACACTCTGGTCACCGACCACTGCCATACCAGCGGGCTCGTCCGCGGGCTGCTGTGCAAGTCCTGCAATGTGAAGGAAGGCCACCACTTCAGCGGCGGGGCAGTGTTCCGGCACTACCGGCAGCGCCCGGCGACGGTGCTGCTCGGCGTCCGGCTGCGCTACTACAACTCCGTCACCGGCTTCGCCGAGCCACTGCCGCCCCGCTACCGCCGCAGCGTGACCCCGTGGTGGGAGCAGCTGCCGCCCCCGCCGGAGGAATCTGGCACTGAAGAGGCCGAGACGTGCCGCACGGCACCGCAGGTCAGGCGGGGCCCGTCCAGGCCGCGTCCAGGGCCTCGGTGAGAGGACGCCATGTCAGCTACTGAAGCCGAGTTCGCCCGCGTGCTCGCTGCGGTCATCCCCCTCGTGCTGCTCGCCGCCGTCGTCGAAGGCCGAGGCCCCGGGCAAGCCCGTCAGAGCCTTGATGCGCGTGGCTGGCGGATCGTTTGGCCCTTCCTCAGCTCCGTTCTCGTGCTGACTTTCCTCGCGTTCCTTGAGGTAGCGGTGCTTCTCGCGGCGGCGGACCAGGTGGGGCCGTGCGTGAGTTGGCTGGCAGGCCCCCCTGGGGCGATTGGCGTGGGCATCATCATCGTCCTCACCGCACGCCTCGCTGCCGAAAACCTGGCTGCCGACAAATCCAATTCTCTCGATGCATTTAGCACCGCCCAATTTCATGAGATGGGAGCCGTCCTCTTGACGCTTTCCATTACCGCAGGCGTGTCGTGCATCATCGGTTATTGGCCGCCATCCACCGTCCAATGCAAGTCGCCCTGGCTGGATCAGGAATGCCTCGTTCTGTACGCGGCCCTCCTTGTCGGGTGGCGCATCTTCCAGCACATCAGATACTGGCCACGGCGAATGGACAAGCCTCCAGTGAATCCTGGAGACCACGGAGGCTGATCAGCTCCCGTTGGCCACCGAGGCCGAAGCCGGGTCCGGCGACGCCGGCACGCAACGGACTTCCAAGGGGAGCCGGGATGAAGATGCCCAAACATCCATTTTCGCCCGAGACCGCCAGAAAAGGTGGCCTGCAAAATGACCCCTCTCGCAGCCGAACGCGCGCGGCCCGGTGTGATCGAGTCCGGGCGGCCCCGGGAGCCCGCCAGCGGGCCGCACAGCGGTTCCGACCCCCTGGCGGGGCATCAGAATCGCGCCCCGCACCAGTTACTGACGAGTAGCCGGGTATTCTGCCTGGAATAACCGCCAACTCGCCGGACGGCGAAATCGCGGCGTGGACATGCCACTTCCGGGGGTTGTGTGAGCCGGCAGGACGAAGACGAGCAGACGAACGAGACGGGCCGTCCCGTCAGCGCCGGGGAACCGGCCGTCCCCCTCCAGCGCCTCGAGGTGACCGGGGCTACCGACGGCGACATCATCGACGCGGAACTCGTCCCGGCCGACCCGTCACTGCCCGCCGCGACGCCGGACGGCATCGCGGGTGCCGGACCGCGGTACCTCGTCACCCAGCACACCATGCTCGGCCCCGGCCAGCTGCCCCCGCTCGCCGACGCCCGCCCGCCGTGGACGGATGCCGACTTCCGGCTGTCCGAGGAGGACGTGGCGGACCTGGAGGAAGAGGACCTCGCGGAGAACACCCGCATCAACCGCGACTCCACGGTCCGGGCGTTCGAAGCGTGGTGCGCGACGCAGGACCCGCCGCGGCTGGCGTATCCGTGCACGACCGCCACCTACACCGCCTACGGTCTCCACCTCATCCGGCGTGGAAAAGCCGGGGAGTTCAAGCCGGATTCGGTCGGGCAGTACATGTCCCGGATCTACAACTGGCAGCCCGTCGACCTGCGCCCCGACCCGTCCCGCATCAAGGGCCGCATCCGCGCATGGAAGAAGACCTGGACCCAGGCCGGCGGCACCGTCGACCGCTCCGCCGCGGTCACCCTCGAGTACAACCTCCGCATCATCGCCGCCATCGACGAGTCCACGAACATCGGCAAACGCGACGCCTTCCTCGCTGCCCTCGCCTACTCCAACCTCCACCGCGAGATGGAGCTCGCCGACCAGCTCAACAAGCGGATCAGGGTCTACGACACCGGGCTGCTCGTCACCACCGCCGTCTCCAAGACCGACCAGGCCGGCCGGGGATCCAGCCGCTTCATCGAGGACCGCGAAGACCTCCAGCTCGTCCGCCGCGCCCGCGCCTGGCGCGCCGTACTCAAGGACCTCGGCGCCGCCGGCCCGGACGATCCGCTCTTCAGAGCGCTGACCCGCGGAGGCAACCTCGTGACGTACCCGGCCGACCGCAAGCGCGGCAACCGGATGCGGCCCGGCTCGCTCAACGAGCGTCTGCAGCACCTCGCCGAACAGGCAGGCGTGCCGTACATCGACGACAAGAAGGTAACCAGCCACTCCTGGCGCGCCGGCGCCAACACCGACCTCGCCGAAGCAGGCGTCCCCCTCGCCGAGCGCAACATCGCCGGCCGCTGGGCCGACGGCTCCCACACCGCCGACACCGTCTACGACCGCCGCCACGGAGTCGGCAAGCGAGACCCGCTCCAGCAGGTGCCGCTGTACGGCAGCCAGGCCAAAATGCCCCGTTTCATCCCGGAAACGTGAGCCTATCCGGAATCCATCGCGATGGCCGCTTTCTCCCCCATCGACAGCTCATTTATGTCCCGTCTCGGCGAACCTGCTCCGGTGTCACGGAATCTGCACCGGCTCGCGAACATGGGCCAGGTTCGGTGACACCGGCCGCGCGGTCGACGCGAGCTGGGGGGCCAGAGCAGCGTCGCTTGTGGGGGAGAACCGCCGGAACGGAGCAGATGAAGTAAGACGGGCTGGCAGGCCACCGGTATCACTGGTACCGTCGATATCATGGCAGATCCGAAGGCTATGAGCTTGCGTTTTCCTGACCCGGAGCAGCGTGCAGCTATCGCGGCTGCCGCGAAGGAAGCCGGGGTGAGCATGCAGGAATACATCCTCTCGGCTGCTTACGAGCGCGCTACGGCGGTCGAGGCGAGGTTCCTGGAAGCTTTCAAGGCCTCGGTCAGCCGCAGTAACGAGGCCTTCACCACTGAGCCGGGGGCGTCCGATCCGACTCCTGAGCAGCGTGCCGCCGAGCAGCAGGCCCACAGCACCCTTGAGACTGAGGGACAGGGTCGCGCCGCGTGAGTGACGAGCAGCAACCACCACTCCGGATCGACGTCCCCTTCCTCCTCCACGCCGCGGAACTCCTGCCCGGCGACCCTCAGGTCGACGACTACGGACCACTGTTCGGCGCTGTAGCCCGCATGTACGCCAGAGCGATGGACCGGGACATCTACAGCTCCGAGCACCTCAAAGCCGGGGCACTGCTGCACAGCCTCATACGGATACCGTGCCTGGAACACTCCAACGACGCATTCGCCTGGCACGCCACCGAGGCCTTCCTCGCACTGAACCGGCACCACCTCGAGTACCGGCCCAAGGACGCAGTCGCACTCGTCCGCGAAGCCGCCGCAGGCACCGCCGGCGTGGCCCAGATCGCCCGCCAACTGCACGCCTGGACCACCTAAGGCCAGTGCCGCCCATCGAAGTCGGCGCCATGGACGCCAACAGTCACACGACTTCCGCGTCAAGTACGTGTCGGCGACGAAGCTGATCAACGGGCTTCCCGAGGCAGTCGACAAGCGATCTGGTCACCGTCACGGCCTCACGCAACCCGACGGTCTCCGCAGCGACTATCACGTCGTTCGGCTTCGGGACCGCACCGTAGCAGCGGCCGTCGACGACCAGCAGCGCGTCCTGATGATGTGGCGCCGCCGCTTCGTCACGGACACCTCGCCGCCGCCCGGGAACTGGAGGAAGAAACCGGGCGGCGCCCGAAGAACTGATCTACGCCCAGCCTGCAGCAGGGATCACCGACTCCCAGCACTTCGTGTTCCGCGCGGACGGGGTCCGCTGCATCGGTGAACCGACGGAACGCAACGAGGTCGGACCGACTGGAGTGGATCCCGCTGGCTGACATCCCCGCCGGCATGATCACCCGACGGGAGATCGTCAGCAGCGCCACCCTGTTCGGCCTGATGGTCCCCTGCTGCTGGGCCTGAAGGCCTGATCCCCGTTTTCAGTGCCCGTCTGAGCGGCCTTGAGAGCCCTCTCAGTCTTGCGGCGGACTGAACCGGTCGATGCCGGCGAGGATCTCCCGCTTCAGCTCGAGGTGGGAGGTGATGCGCTTACGCGTGAACCGTGACGGGTCCTTGGCGTACATCTCACGCCCTCGTTCGGAGGTGAATCGGTCCTCCGGGATGCAGTCGGCGCCTTCGGGCAGGAACTTGGCCACCTCCTCGAATGCAGCGATCGCATACGCGGTGGCCGGACGGATCTCACGGTGCTCGGCAGGCGGAGTGTTCAGCAGCCGCAGCCCGGACTCGGTAGACACTCGGTCGCCGATCCACATGAACTCGCCCGGGTCGATGATTCGCGAGGGCTCCGGGCCACCGAACGCGGGTGGTGCGGGCGGACGCTCGCTGGACATCGTGAACTCGAACAAGCGCGTGCGACCGCACTGTGGGCACACGCCCTCGTACACGGAGGTCAGGACCCCATCACGGTCCTCCAGGCGGTGTTGCCGATCGAACTCCTCCGTGCCACACACACAGGGATGCAGATCCATGTACAGGTGGGCTTCCTGCATCGAACGAGTGATCAACATGCCATCATCCTAGGGGAAAGAAGACGCCAAACGGGGGGACGTCAGTGGACCAGGGTACCGACGCAGAACGGCTGCTTACCGAAGCCGAGGCCGCCCTGCCCACGGTCCTGCGAGCCTTATACGCCGACCGACTACGTGACAGCTTTGTGGCTGAGGAGAACGGCCGGCGCTTCTACGCACTGAGCGACTCCGAGGGCAAGCAGGTCGAGCTGCGCCTGGATACAGCCGCCTTGCCGCAGCCGCTCCTGGCGCGCACCTTCACCAACACAACGACCGATCGGTACGTCGTCCAGCTCGCCGACACCCTGGCGCCGACACGCGTCGGCGAGGTGCTCTCGCGCGAAGTGGGCGAGCTTCTCGCCGTGCGGGGACGGACCGCGGTGAACGGGAAGCCACCACTACGCAACCTGCTTGCCCCTGGCGCCGCGCTGCCCGCGCATCCGGAGCTGTCCGATCAGGACCTGGGCCGGGTGGGCCAGTTCAACTACCTTGCTGCCAGGATGAACGACGCGGCGCTCACCGCCCCGGAGCGTCGGGAGGCCCGTGACCGGTTCTCGACACTCATAGATGAGTCGGGGCTACGGCCGGTGGTGCCGGCCTCCGACGAACAGAAGCACACTGCCGAGACGTACACGGCCAAGGTGCGTATGGATATCGCGCTTCCGCATCTGCAGGCCCAGGCGAGTGATGCGTTGGAAGAACTCGCCATTCCCCTCGAGCGGTTGAGTACGGTGGACGCGCGGGCGCTGGGCGAAGCGAGGGCGACCCGGGCCGCTCAGGAACAGGCTCCACAGCCTCTGGGCGAGTTCCCCATGCCCGGGCTGCGGCCGGACGGAACGCCTCTACCGCGGGAGGAGCTGGGGCAGGCTGCCTCTGTGGCTGCCGAACAGCGGACCGCGCTCAGCCACCGGACGCTCGACCAACTGCGCGCGGAACAGGCCACGCTGCCTGAGGGCCGGTACCCGCAGCGCGAGGTCATGATCGGCGGCGGGGCCGTGTTAGCCGGGCGTGACCCGGACGTGTTGCTCGTCGACGCGCGCGGGCGCTGGCATGTGGATCCCATCAAGGCGATCGTCCAGTCCGCTGACCAGGTACGACATCTTCGGCAGAGCGGTATGGGCGATCCTTACCAGTTCGCGGATCCCAAACAGCGAGTGCCGCTCCCGGCTCTTCAGCTCTGGGAGGACACCGCCGCAGCCCGTGGTCCACTCGTCGACGGGCGGGCGAACCTGAGCATCAACGCGGCAGGCCGATTGATCGCCGAAATCTCCCCGGCCGACGGCTCGGAGCCCATCAGGATCGAGGTGAAGGGCTCCCCGCTCGTCGCCACCGGTATCCCGCCCGAGATCATCCCTGGCGCGAACCGCCAGGTGCCGACCGTGCCGGAAGCGACCGAGGTCCTCGCGGAGCACCTCAAGGCCGCAGGCACACCCCAGGCCTTCCGCGCCCGCGAACAGCTGCTCGAGCTGCCCCATGGCGAAGGCCGGGCAGCCTCATCACTCGCCGTGCTCACCGACCCGCTGGTGGCCGACGTCCTGCAGTCCTCGGGCGATCCGCGCGTGGCGGGCGCCGCTGAGACGCTCCGTGCCACCGCAGCGTGGGAGCACGCCCGCGCCGCGGCACCGGAGCGTGTCCTGATGGGCGACGAGGTCGGTGACGGCGCCTACGACCCGCTCGTCGCCAACGACTGGGTCATCGCCGGGGTCGGCGGCGCCGCCATCGCCAATGCCGAGATCATCCTGGAGGCCAATCCTGAAGCCAGGGTCTCCATGGTCGGCAAGGATGCGCCATTCGTCCTCCACAACGACGCCCAATACACGGAGCTGCGTCGCAAACACGACGCCCAGTACGGCGGAGACGGGCGCCTCGTGACGTACTCCGACCGCTACCTCGGTGCGGTCGGCACAGTGCCAGGACCCAATGGCCAGGTCCGTCTCGCAGCCCTCGACAGCGCGGGCAACCCCCTCGGCATCGAGGGAGACGCATACGTGGCGTGCCTCGGCCGGATCTCCCGGATACCCCAGACCCTCGACTCCCTGGAGTCCTGGGCTCGGTCGTCGGGCGGCCAGGTCCAAGGAGAGCTGCTTTTCGACAAGGATCGCCAGTACCTCGGCTACCGGCTGGAGTTCGAAGCAAGCGGCGAGCGTCACTCAGTCGACGTGACCGGCGCTGCATCCCGCATGCTCCCCAGCAACGTCTTCAGTCGAGACGACATGGCCCGTCTTGCTCTCCTTGACGCGAAGACAACCCCACCGGAGAGCGGCAACGTCGCAGCCGGCTTCATGGCCACCGCCCTGCAAGGATCTCACCTGGCCAGGCACCGCGCGACGGAAGGCGGTCTGGACGGCCCGCCCACGCAGCCTGGCCCGGATCCCCAGCAGACAGCGGAACGCCCATCGGTTCCAGCCTCTGCATCAGGCTTCCGAGCGTTGAGCGCTGCCGCCGCGCGGTCCAGGTCGACGACCACCCAAACCCCTGCTGAACAAGCAGAGAGGGCCGCCGCCCGCGCACGCGAGTCGGCCCGGCGGCTCACAGCCCAGGCCGATCAGCTGGGCGCGGTACTGGGTACCGACGCCGCCCCAGGCCGTCGGCAGTACGCTCTCGTCGTCGCTCGTCTGACCTCCGCCGAGGACTGCCTGGTCCGCGCCGATGCCGCCGACCAGCGCGCCGATACCCTTGACGGCCAGGTCCAGGCTCTACTTGACGCCAACCGTGAGCAGGCACGTCGCGAAGAGGACCTACGGGAGCGCGCCGCGCTCACACGGTCAGCGCTGCTCGGGCAACGCAAGAGGATGATGGCCGAAGCCGACGCACTCGCGGGGCAGATCTCCCAGCGCACCGAGCAGGTCAAAGCTCTGAGTCAGCAGGCCACCGACCAACGCGACGAGGCTAAGCACCTGCGGGGCCAGGCCCATGAGCACGTTAGCGTGGTCGCAGGCGGCACCTCACACCAGCCAGTGTCGGAACGGATCGCGCAGGGTCGCGCCCGGCTGCCAGAAATCGCCAAGCGCACTGAGCAGGTAGACCGTCAGGATTATGACCACCTGCTCAAGCAGGCCGCCGCCCAGAACCGCACCGCCGAGGGGCATACCCGCCGCGCGGCTGAACTGCGAAAGGAAGCCGCCCGGCAGGAGCAACTCCCACCCGCCCAACGTGCCCGGGAAGCCGCTCAGCACTCCGAAGCGCTGCGACAGCAGGCCCAACGCCGCGCCGCCGAACAGGCACGCCAGGTGCCAGGACCTCATCGCCGCCCCCCGGACTACGGCTCTGGAAGGGCAGGCTTCAAAGGCATCAGCCGGTAGAACAACTGGATCGAGGGAACGCAGCAGTGACGTCCGCAACGCATCTCCACTCGGCATCAGAGCGCCGCCCCCCTGACCAGGCACTCCCTGCTCATCGGCCTCGCCTTCGTCGGCCGCAGGAAGAACTAACGTGGCCCGTACGACGTTGGGCGAGCGACGGCCAAGTAAGGCCGGTCGGTGACCGGGACAAGCTCCGGGTGGCTATGCCGAAGGAGCTGAGCTTCAAAGGACCACTCTCATAACCATCCGCCCCCAGGCCCTTGAGTGTGTAAGCGTGTATCCATCATGTTCATGGATGCTGTGCCATATGCAGCTAAGCGTCAAGAAAGAGCAAAGCCCTTACAACGCTGCAGGTCGCGAAGGGTGAGCTCCGCGCGAGCGGAGGTGAGCCGGCCAGCATTCACCGCGCGACCGGGGTGGCCCGGTGAGCTCCGCGCGAGCGGAGGTGAGCCGTCCGTAAAGGGCCCTCTACGGGCCCCGCGTACGTGAGCTCCGCGCGAGCGGAGGTGAGCCTGACGGGTCCTGGTCCACACGTGGACCAGTCGGGTGAGCTCCGCGCGAGCGGAGGTGAGCCGACGACGATCAGCGGCCAGAGCAGCATGACCACGTGAGCTCCGCGCGAGCGGAGGTGAGCCGCCTAACCAGCGCTGACCGCTCCGGCTGGAGCCGTGAGCTCCGCGCGAGCGGAGGTGAGCCGCGGGCCACCGACCTTGACCTGAAGCTCATCCTGTGAGCTCCGCGCGAGCGGAGGTGAGCCGTAGCTGCGGATCGAGTGTGCACCTTCGCTGGCGTGAGCTCCGCGCGAGCGGAGGTGAGCCGCAGTGGGCCACCTGGGGCCAACCTCTCGAAGAGTGAGCTCCGCGCGAGCGGAGGTGAGCCGCAACAAAACCGCAGGTCACACCTAATGCCTCCGTGAGCTCCGCGCGAGCGGAGGTGAGCCGTCGTCGTAGGCTTCCCACCCGAGCTCGCTGTAGTGAGCTCCGCGCGAGCGGAGGTGAGCCGGCTTCAGGCTGTTTGCCGACGGCGGGGAAGCGGTGAGCTCCGCGCGAGCGGAGGTGAGCCGGCGACCGCCTCCTCGCCGAGGGCCGCCAGGAAGTGAGCTCCGCGCGAGCGGAGGTGAGCCGACGGCCACGGCGACGACAAGCACCACGCCGTCGTGAGCTCCGCGCGAGCGGAGGTGAGCCGGCCGACGACATCACCAGCGTGTTGGCAGGCCTGTGAGCTCCGCGCGAGCGGAGGTGAGCCGGCGGGGGCGTTCTTCTACCCGTTCACGGGAGCGTGAGCTCCGCGCGAGCGGAGGTGAGCCGCGCCCGGCTGTTCCGGGTGGACACGCCCCCTAGTGAGCTCCGCGCGAGCGGAGGTGAGCCGACCGTCGTGTGGCAGGGACCGAGCAACCTGGGGTGAGCTCCGCGCGAGCGGAGGTGAGCCGGTGGAGTTCATCCAGGTGACGGGAGGCTGATGGTGAGCTCCGCGCGAGCGGAGGTGAGCCGGTTTGTTGGGATGTCACTCGACGTCAGTTACCGTGAGCTCCGCGCGAGCGGAGGTGAGCCGCTGCTGTGCGGCTGCTCGGGCCTCGTCCCGGCGTGAGCTCCGCGCGAGCGGAGGTGAGCCGCAGCTTGGCCTCGTCGAGCCACTGCCTGCCCAGTGAGCTCCGCGCGAGCGGAGGTGAGCCGCGGGCGGCGGCCAGCGCGGCGAGCCCGAATACGTGAGCTCCGCGCGAGCGGAGGTGAGCCGACCCCATCGAGGCCGCCCGGCACGGCGGATGGGTGAGCTCCGCGCGAGCGGAGGTGAGCCGGTCGCCCAGTCCGCCGCCCGCCAGGGAGTCGAGTGAGCTCCGCGCGAGCGGAGGTGAGCCGTGGGTCAGCACGCCCGTGCCGATCGAGATTCCGTGAGCTCCGCGCGAGCGGAGGTGAACCAGCCGACAAGGCCCCAGAGTCCGCGGGGGCTGACCTCGCTGTTCTGGTCGAACATCAACCGTGCGACACCTTCAGCCTCGACATGGACATGCGGCTCGAACTGCTGTTGTCCGCAACCGTGCCTGGCCCTGCGCTGCGCCGAACCGCGCGCCGGATGATGGGGGCCCGCTGCGGACTGCCCCCGTCCGGCGGGACGAGAACGGAACGCGGTTGTTCTCCTGGACGACCTCCACACCGGCCCCCTTCACGCCCGGTACCGTCTCGAGTGGCAGTTCCGAGCCCGGCCCGAGACCAAAACGAGCGGCAGGGAGCCGGCGTGACGGCGGTGCGGCCCAGCGATCAGATGCGTGACCTCGGTGTCGCGCAGTACGGCGCTCCCCTCCTCGCCGAGGCCAGCTGGCCCTTCACCCCTGCCCGCTGAGAAAGAGACCGCCGAGCACACCGTCGAGACGTTGTTCACCTCGATGAAGCGCATCGCGCGCGTGCACCCCTTCGCCAAAGGCATGGGGATCGCCGCCCCACACACCGGCATCGGCCGGGCGGCGGCCCTCGCCCAGCCGGCCGACTCCGCCGCCGCGCCGATCGTCCTGCTCAGCCCTCGCATCGCCGCCCGCTCGGAGCAGACGGACGAGCAATAGGGGGGGTGCTTGTCGTTCTTCGACGTCCGCGGCATGGTCCCGCGCCCCCTGATGATCACGGTGGTGACCACCGCCTGGACGGCACCGAGGTCACCACGGTCTACGAGCAGGGCCTCGCCCGGCTAGTCGCTCACGAGATCGATCACCTCGACGGCCTGCTCTACACCGCCCGCATGCGACCCGGCGTCGAACCGATCCCAGCGGAGGAGTACCGGCAGACTGGCCGAGCATGGACCTACGACCAATAGCCTTCTCACCTCTACCGCCCTACCGTCCAGCGCTTCCTCCGCGTTGGGTGAGTCAGCGCGTCGTACCTGCCGCTCCGGCAGTCGTGCCGACACATTCACGTCCCCGGCAAGCCCGGTGCCGCCGCCGGCAAGCAGGGTCTCGGTCTCGGGAGGTTGGTCTTGCTCCAGCAACTGGACGTTGGCGAGAACCAAGAGCGAACCTACGCAAGCTTGGCTGATTTCGAACGATGAAATCTGTTGCGCTCATCGCAAAACATTGCGCAGGCTGAACCTATGAGTATGTACGAAGAGATTGCTGCGATCCTCCACCCGACGCCCGACCTTGAGGACTTCCCCGAGGAGGTCAGGAGCGAGGCCTGGACAGACATCCTTGAGGCACGCGAGCGCACCGCCTTCAATCTCGAAACCGCCTGGGACGCGCACGGCGACGACGCCGAGCCGCTGCTGTCAGCCCTCGCCGGTGCCCGGCGCCGCCGCGAAGAAGCCGAAGCCGAGATCCGCCGGCTCGTAGCCTACGGCCGAGAGTTCACCCGGCCCCGCCCCTACAAGCTCGCTGACCTCGCTGCAGCGGCCGGCATGTCCATTTCCGGCGTCCGCACCGCCTACGACCACGCCGAGGTCGCCGCCGTCCAGCACGCCACCGGCCTCAAGCCCCGCGAATGGCGAGCCGCCGACCCGCCCAACGACGGGAGCGACGAATGACCGCGCCGACTGACGAGGCGTTACCACCCGCCTGCACCTGCCCGACCCCGTGGACAGAACTCCTCGCCGTCATCGAGGGGCAGCGCCTACACGCCCGCCCGGCCGACACCCTCGGGCCGGCCGCCGCCCTCTACCGCGCACAGTGCGCGACTTGCAGCGCCGAATACCCGGGCCACTGGCGACTCGTCCCCGGCCAGCGCCGCATCCTCTGACCTGCGGTGAAGTCCTTCGCGCTCAGCAGTAATACCAGGGAGACCCGCAGTGACCACGACACGGTCGGGTGTCACACAGGGCTACTTCTCCTGGGGACAGATTACGAGTCCGAAGCCCGACAAGGCGAAGGCCAAGCTGGTCGAAAGTGAGCTCCGCGCGAGCGGAGGTAAGCCGAGCGTCTGGGCGCCGGGGCCTCAGCAGCGCAGATACAGAACCCGTCGAAGCGGGCGGTGATGGGCCGGGACCGGCGGGAAGCAGTCCGGCATCAACCACATGCCAAGCCTGCCTTGTCCCTTGTCCAGGGCCCGCCTTCTGCCTTCCGCCCCGCGTTCCGCAAGATCAACAGCTGGCAGCTGTGCAGCCGCCACCCCCGCGCTGTCCTCCGCACCACTATCGGCCCAAGGAGAACACCAATGAGCACACGCACCCAGCACTCAGAGCCCGATGACCCGTACCCCAATGTGCCGACAGCCATGGTCTACGACACCTTCGCCGAGACCGCTTCCCAGCTCACCGGCGCATACGTGGCCCGCATGGATGCCGCCGCCACCGAGCACGAGAGCGAGGAATGGTGGCAGAAGGTAATGACACTGCGCAACACCAAGCGGGCGGTGCCGGCTTACGACCGTGCCCAACTGATCGCGCACATCCGACTGTGGGCAGCTGAGCTGGCGGAACTGAAGGGTGAGCGCGGCTGAGGCAAGCGACTACTACCGGCGTACCGGCCGCGCATGGGCGTACAACCAATAGACCCTGTACCTCGCCGGGCTCGTTGGATGTCGAAGCGGGCGGTGATGGGGCCGGGACCGACGGGAAGCAGTCCGACATCAACCACATGCCGAGCCTGCCTTGCCCCTCTTGTCCAGGGGCCGCCGTCTGCCTTCCGCACCGCGTTCGGCAAGATCGACAACTGGCGGCTGAGCAGCCGCCGTCCCGCACGGTGCTGCGCACCACTACTGCCCCAAGGAGAACACCAATGAACACACACGCCCAGCGTCCAGAGCCCGATGACCCATACCCCAATGTGCCAACAGCCATGGTCTACGACACCTTCGCCGAGACCGCTTCCCAGCTCACCGGCCAGTACATCGCTCTATCGCGTGCTGCCTCCACGGAGGAGGAAAGCGAGGAGTGGTGGCAGAAGGTGATGACGCTGCGCGATACCCAGCACGCAGTGCCAGCCCGCGACCGAGCTCAGCTGATCGCGCATATCCGGATATGGAGGGCGGAGCTTGAGGCGCTGAAGGCTGCACGTGGCTGAGGCAAGCGACTACTTCCTAGCCGAGTCCGAGTTAGCGGCGATCTTCCACGAACGCCGCGGTGTCAAGAACTTCCTCTTCTCCAGGTTCTCACCGCAGAGCCAACCGGTGCTGGTGTTGCTGGGAGGACAGCCGGCGGCAGGCAAGAGCCAGGCGATGAAATCCGCACAGCAGCGGCACGCCGACCGCCAGCTGGTTCCGCTCACTGGCGATGAGCTCCGCCCCTTCCATCCTCAGCACCACGAGATACTGGAGAAGGAGCCTTGGCTCTTCCCCGATGCCACCGGACAGGCGTCCGGCGCATGGGTGCGGATGAGCATCGACCACGCGCTGGAGAACAGGTACAGCCTGATGCTCGAGGGGGTCTTCCGGGATCCGGCCATGACGCTCTCGACCGCCGAGCGCTTTGCTGAGGCCGGATACACCGTCGAGGTCGTCGGCTTGGCGGTGCGCGAGGAGCGGAGCCGGCTCGACAGCCTGCATCGGTACCTGGAGGGCGGGCGCTGGACGCCGCCGGACCTGCACGACCTTGCGCTGCGGATGATGCCCGAGACGATCGCGGCCGCCGAGGCCAGCCCCGCGGTGCACCGGATCACCATCACTGACCGGTCCGGTGCCGATCTGTACGTCAATGAACGCGGACCCGACGGCCTCTGGACGGGTGAGCCCGCCGCGGTGCAGGCTCTGGCGGCTGGACGTGCCCGGCCGTTACCGGCGGACGACGCAGGCAGATGGATGGAGCGCCGGCGCGAAGTCGTCATCGACTTGGCCGCTCGTGGGCAGATAGATGCCACTTCCCGGCCTGTTCTGCAGCGTGTGTCCCTCGACGCCGAGGCCGTCGCTGTGATGGCCGACCCTGATCCCCGCAGCGACCTGCGCGTCGCACACACCGCTGTCCAGTCCATGCTGGAGGCAGTGGTATCCGAGCCGCCGACGTCCGATATACCGCTCAAACTGGTGCCGGACGCACAGCTCGTTCAGTTGCACTCCCAGCTGGCGCGCGCGGAAGAGGCCGCCCTTCGGGTCGCCCGCCCGCCGGCCGGTCAGGAACCACTCGATGCCGTGCAACTACTCACGAAGCAAGGAGCAGCCCCGGAGGTCATAGACCGGGCCCGTAAGGCCGCCCAGGAAGACCAGCAGTACGCCCGGGGCCAGGCCCGGGCCGCACAGGCGCGGTCGGAGCAGCTGGGTGGTCACCGGCAGCAGGCAGCCGCCGAAATCATGAGGCGTAGAGGCCTGTCGCCTGTGCAGCGGCAGGCAGAGGATGGGCTGAGGCAGCAACTTCACGCTGCCCTGCGGCCGGCTCGGCCTTCGCAGGCCACGCCTCCGCCTCAGGCGGTAAGTGCTCCTCGTCTTCGGGGTCCGCAGCATCCTCCCCGTGGCCGGGGCCGCTCGCTCTAAAGCTCCACCAAGCGACATCGCAGTGGCGCTGGCCTGGATACACCTCAGATCAGCGCCACTGTTGCGTCACCACGCCGGGGTTCGGGGGGAGCGAGCCGTCGGCTGCGGAGCACCCGCCGCGCGCGGGCAGGGCGGGCCCTGTTGCTGAACAGCGTCGACGTGAGGTGCCGCGATGCGGCGGGGTGCGGTTGCGGCCGACGCTCCCCCAGCGGCGACGGGCTGTGTCGCGGCCAGACGCTTTGAAAGGACCATGGCAGCTACCTTTGGCATACCGGCAGGCGACTCTACGGCGACCAGTGGACCTTGATCATTCGCCAGTCAGCGTGGCAGGGCAGCCGCGCTCCCAAAGCTCCTCGACATGCTCGGCAAAACGGTCGAAGAGGCCGCCTTCCTGGAGCTTGCGCAGGTGCAACATCGGCGAATCGTGCCCAACCAACCGTGCGAGGTGCGGCGTAACAAGGGCCTGGTCGTCGAACCGGAAGACCGACAAGCCGACATGGTTCGTGGCATCCTCCTCGGATGAGAAGCGTACCTCCAGGCCCGGGAGGTCTGGCAGCTTGGCCAGCTCGTCCAGGCTGATGCGGATGCGCGTGGACACCTTGAAGGCCACGTCCTCGATACCTTCGCGCTGCTGAGTCACCCGGCCGTCAGGATCACCGAGCAGGAACCGTACGCGGCATCCTGCCTCGGCTTTCGCCCGCAGTGTGGCGTGGAACGCGGGCTGCTCGATCCAGAAGAAGTAGTTCGTGTAACCGGCGAGGACGATGTCCCGAGTGCTGTCGCCGATGAGCTGCCGCCACACGGAAGACGGGCACGTCGAACGGTACGGATAGGCCGAGATGATCTCTCGGTCCGGGCCAGTCTTCATGACTGCCCCTACTGCCTTGGGCCACAACACCGCTTCATCCACTCCCAACACACCTGATGCGTCCACGCGGTTTCGCGCGTGCGGGATCAGCTCCCCATCTGGCACGCGGCCGACGCACGCCACAGAGGCCCCGGCTGGCGAGCCGGGTGACCCTGCCTGGGACGGTCACCCGGCGGGCTGACCACGCGAGCCGTTCAGGGCAAGTGTCGATGTATCTCAGCCCAGACAAGAAGCTGATCCCGTGATGGGCTGGGGCGCAAGTGCTTCACAAGCCTGTCCACGTGGGCAGTCAGGTTCTTGTGCCGCCGTCTAGCTCGCCGATCTGATCGATGGCGAGGCTACGCCAGTGGCCTGCGAGAGCACGGGTATCAGAAGGGGCGAGAGTAAAGACCGCGGCAGTATCGGCCGCCAGTCTTTCTGGGTTCCAGTCCGGGTCCTCATCATCGGGACCGAGCTGGTCGATCACCCACATTCGGAGTATGAAATTCTGCTGCGCGAGGCGTGCTCGGTCCCACTGGGTGTCGCTGGGCAGCAGCTGGTTGACCTGCAACGAGAGCTTTGCCCACTGGCGTCGGGTTTCCTGCGGTTCCTCGCACCGGTCGGCGTGTGCCTGCGCGATGACACGCGCTGCCTCAAGCTCCTGGCCCTGAGCCTCCAGAGCGAACGCCCAGAGGCGTTCCATCGGCCAAGTACTCAAAGCGCGGCTCGGTTCTTCACGATCCGCGTCGCTGCTCATTGCCGCTTCGCTCCCGGCGGTGGGTATGTCAGGATCGACGGTGGTTGCCGTTTTGGGCACGCTGGTCGGCCTGGGCCATGGTGCCGCACCGCCCATAGGTGGAGGTCTTCGCCCCAGAACGTCGCCTTGACCTCATCGAGCCCCGCCACACACGCATCCTGAGGACCATCCGGCACCACACCGGGATCCGATCGGCCCCACCCCTGTCCAGACGCGCAGTTACCCGGTCTTCGATGCTCGCGACCGGACCTTGTCGAACGCTGTCGGCAGGGCGCTGTCTACTGCGGCGGGATCGCCGCTGAGCATGAGGATGACGCTGCCTTCTCGGATCGCCAGCGCCTTGATGGCGGTGGTACCGGAGGGCGCGGCTATGGTCATGACATAGCCGAACCGCTGGTCACCGAGTGCAGGTGGATCGATGACGTTGATGGTGGCTGTGACGCCGTTCACCGTGAACGACTGGCAGCTCCGGTAAGCCTGCGAGATCTTGCTGAGGGTCGCGTCCAGCTTCGCGGGGGTGTCGCTGCCAAGCGTCTCGTCAACCTGCTGGCGTGAGTTGCCTTGAGCGGAGAAGTCCTGCTCGACCTGAGCGGGGAAGGTGATGTTCTGCTGGTCCATTGCCTGCAGCGCCGGACAACCGTGGGCCTCGCTGCTCTCGTCGTCGGCACTGGGGGTAGCAGGATCGGCCAGCTGGGCCACGTAGCCGGGTCCCAGGTCGGAAGCCGTCAGGAGGAGAGGCTGTAGCGCTGAGCGGGTCAGCGGTGCGGCAGACGCTGCACTCTTCTTCTCCTGGCTACTGCCTGGGGCACCGGGGGACGGCGAGGCGGCCATGGGGTGATTTTGCGTTTGCGTTGTGCCGCATCCGACCGCTGCCATGCCCAGGGCCATAGCCGCACAGGCTGTTCGTGCGATCTTTCGGTACGGATTCATCGTGGACTCCCCCGCCTGTCTCTCAAGCCGGGCCACCCTATCGCCGACGCTGCGGCGGCGAATGATCAGCCTCGGCGGCGCTCCTCAGCCGTGAGCGGTGTGAGCGGACACCGGCACCTCCTTCCCCATGGACAGCTCGATCCCGTTCAGCGGACAGATCTGCTGACATGGTCCGGTTGCCGTTGGGGCGTGCAGGCGGTACAGCGTGGACGGGCTGATGTGGGTGTATGGGGGACCGGCGTTCCTAGCCGAGCAAGTGGCTGATGCCGCCCTGGCCGTCTTCGCCATTCCACAGCACGGCCACTAGCCAGATCGGTGCCCAACCCACAACCTCGCCGGCCTTTCCTGGCAGGAAAGCAGCGGCAAGGACCCAGACAACGGGTAAAAGGATGGGTAGCAGGCAGCACCAGCCACGCTTCCCCGCGGTGGGCTGTGATGATGTCGAGTCTGTGGGCACCCTCCGAAGGTAGGCGACACCAGCAGTCCCGCACATGAGTACCCGTACCTATGAGCCTGCCACTGACGGCGTCGGCGTCCTGTCCTACGGATGTGCCGACACGCGGGCGACTCATGTAGGGGTGCGGCCTGGTCACCAGCCTCTGATCCACCGCGAGCAGAGCGTGACATTCGAGGATCAAGCTGCGGGAGCCCGTCAGCGCCGGCCACCACCTGAATGAATCAGTCGACGGGTTGTCCGCTGAACGGGATCAAGCTGTCCATGGGGAAGGAGGTGCCGGTGTCCGCTCACAGAGCGGCAACGGCCTCTCGGTTCGCTGGTGATCGCTCCTTGTGTGGTGCTGGTCGGTGAGCTCTGCGGACCTCCGACCAGCACCACATGCCGTTGCTAAGCCGAGATACGAGGCGAGCTCGCCGGGGCTGGCGGCGGGGCGGTCGCCGCGCGCGGGCGCGGCGGTGCTTGCTGGGCGGCTGTGGGCATCGTGGCTGCAGCCTGCCGGGAGGGGGCAGCGGTCGCCGCACCACCGACAGGGGGTGCAGTGGCTCCCAGGCGCTGGGAGTGAGCTCTTGCCGTGTCGGCGATGGCACGCAGCACCGTGAGGTCGGCGTCGGCGAAACGGCCCGACGCTGCGGCCTCGCGCCACAGAGACCGGGCGCTGGCCGCTACATTCCCGTACGGAGCGGCGGCAGGGCCCGGTCCGTTGGGCATGTCTGCGGGTGGGAGTTCCTTCCACGCGTCCCGAAAGGCCACGAGCCTTGGGTGGTCACCGTGCACGAGCTCCTGCCCCATGGGGGTTTCGCACCATGCGCGGAAGTGGCGCACGATCTCGTGCGTGGCCTGAACCGCTTCGGCCTGCGAGGCGTACGGGGGCGGTCCTTCCGGCCGCTGGGCCTGGTGTACCTGCTGAGGTTCGACCGTCGCCTGATGAGGCTGATCGGCTTGCTGGACGGTGGTACCGGCCGCCATCTGCTGCGTGCCGACAGTCTGCTGGACCTTGGGCTGTTCCTTCGTCTGCGGGGCTGGTGCCACGCTCTCGCGCGCCGCGGTGCTGTAGGCGAGGCTGGTGTTGCTCAGCGTGAGAAGGGCGTCGGCGGTGGGGAGGTCGCCTGCGGTCGAGCGGTGGATCCGGTCAGCCGCGCTGATGGCGATCTCCGCGATCTTCTCGCATGCGCGTATCGAGACGGTCTTCCAGAACGTCTCGAAGCGGACGTCTTCACGGAAGGAGTTCCAGTACTCCCCGGCTCTCCCCTTCAAGTGGGCTCCGCGCGAGCGGAGGTGAGCCGCCGGGGCACATCCTCGGGGCTTGTGGTGCGGCGTGGGCTCCGCGCGAGCGGAGGTGAGCCGCACGGCAAACCGACTGAGAACGCCTACACCTGGTGGGCTCCGCGCGAGCGGAGGTGAGCCGTGCCGACGGGAGAAGGCGCAACGCATCCTCGCGTGGGCTCCGCGCGAGCGGAGGTGAGCCGTCGAACTCCAACGCCCGTGCGGCGACGAGGACGTGGGCTCCGCGCGAGCGGAGGTGAGCCGATCCTGGCCCCTCACCAGCCGGTTCTCCCCGAGTGGGCTCCGCGCGAGCGGAGGTGAGCCGACGAAGGCCGGCACCCGGTTCGAGGACGGAAGGTGGGCTCCGCGCAAGCGGAGGTGAGCCGGCGGGCAGGGGGCGTCCGACGGCCCCGGCGAGGTGGGCTCCGCGCGAGCGGAGGTGAGCCGTCGACCACGACGTCGCAGGTGAGATCGGCTGGGCCATCTCGGTCGACTCCACAATCGTCCGCGCATCAGTACGCGGCTGGCGCCCGCACCGCGCCGCCGCCAACGCCTGCTTCAAAGAGGGACGAAGTACTGGAACACCAGGGCGAAACCGTGGCAGAGCCTCATCGCCCGCCTGGTAGAGGTGGTGCTGAAAGAGAGGGCCTCAGCCACTCGCGTGACGGCTTCACCAGCAAGTTCCATCTGGGCGCGGAGAACGGCGCTGGACGGTGACCACCAGCTCCATGCCCGCCCTTTGAGCAGCTCATGTGCCATGGCCGACCACAAATGTATTCTCCGTCGCCCGCCCTGGCTTTGTTGATGAGTTTCGAGAGCGCCTGTAGCTCGGCGGCGAGAGCGGCTTCTTCCACGGGAGAGTGATGTCGTCGAGTTTTGAAAGCACCTGGATGCTTGCGTCGGGGCCATGGTTGTGCTCTGCACGACGAGGGGGCCCGGGTGCTGCCGAAGTCCAAGGTCGATCTGTACGCGGCGATCCGCTGTGATGCGCGTCAGGGGCTGTCGAACCGTGCTCTCCAGCGGAAGTACGGTGTCGGGTTCCTGACGGTGCAGAAGGCGTTGTCGTCGGCTTGGCCGGAGCCGCGAAAGCCGCTTCCGCCAAGGGTGACTCGGCTGGATCCGTTCAAGCCGTTGATCGACGAGATGCTGCGGGCGGACCTGGACGCGCCGCGAAAGCAGCGCCACACGGTGAAGCGGACCTTCGAGCGGCTGGTGGATGAGCACGGCGCGAACGACATTCCCTACCAGATGGTCCGCGGCTACGTCGCTGGCCGTCGTGAGGAGATCCGGGTTCAGGCCGGCCGGAGTGTGGTGGAGGCGTTCGTCCTGCAGACCCACAAGCCCGGGGCTGAGGCGGAGGTCGACTTCGGGGACGTGACCGTACGGTTGGGCAGCGAGGTGGTGACCTTGCTGCCTGTTCACGTTCCGCATGTCTTACTCGGGCAAGGCAGTGCACCGGATCTTCGCCCCGGCGGGGCAGGAGGCGTTCTTCGAGGGCCACGTTCACGCTCTCAACGTGCTGGGCGGAGTGCCGACCGGGAAGGTCCGCTACGACAACCTTAGGGCCGCGATGGCTTCGTTCACGTTCAGCAGCAGCGTTTGTCTGCGAGTTCCGGCAGCAGTTGGCGGGTGTCTGGCTCGTGGATGTTCACGAGAAATGACGGCATCAGGGTGTCGCCTCGGCCGAGCGCCGGCCTGGAGACTCCGATGCAGTCGGGGTCTGGCCTTGGTGCGATGATGCGTTCGTGGTGGCAGACGCGGAGTGGGCTCGGATCCGGGAAGGCCTGCACTTCGGGCAGGTGTTTGAAGGCACTGTTGTGAAGGTGCCCAGTCCAGGTGTGATTGGGATCTTCGTGGACATTGGCCTGAGCGTCGGGGGCTTCGTCGACGTCCTGCTGTTGCCCGAGTGGAGCGAGTCCTGGCCGACCGAAGGCACTGTGAGCGACTTCGAGGTCTGGTGGGCTGACAGCCGCAAGCAGATCCGGTTGAAGCCGACCGATCCCCAGTATCTGCGTGCGGACTTCGCTGACTTCGTAAATCGCGTCCGGCCCGGATGGCCATCCGAAGTTGGTCATCCGGTTCGGGATCCGGGGCCCCCGATGCTGGATGAGTTGCTGGCATTGTCTCGCCGGGGCGGACCTCCGGACGGGGAAGCCCGCCCTTCAAGAGCGGGGTGAGAGTCAGCCGGCCTTGGCTGGTTCCTCGGCTCGTGCCCGGGTGCTGGCGAGGCGGAAGGGCGATGGCCTACTCTTCGCGCAGGAATTCCCGCAGGTCAGCCGCTACAGTGGCCATTCCTTCACCGGCCTCGATCACGGTCGTCACGGTGCAGTTCCAGTCGCCGGGGAAGAAGCCAGATCGCAGGGTCCAGCTCAGATGCACATGGCCACCCGAGCCGAACGTCGCGGTCACAACCAGGTGGTTATTGCCCCAGACCCGCTCGCCCTCCCAACCACGGAAGTCGCGCGCGAGGCCATCGAAGAACTCGCTCATGTTGTCCCAGACCGTCACGGTCACGGTCTCAAGCCGTGCGCGCACACCGTCGTCGATGGCCTCCACCGCGAAAGCGAACTCGTACTCATCCGCCCGCGACCATTCAGACAACCGGACCGACGGCGCCTGCGCCCCCGACCCCCGAACGACGAGCTCGACCTGCCCTGGATCTACTTCGATCAGACTCACCCAGCGAAGCATACGGACGCCTCCGAGCCGACGTCACCAGCATTCCCGGGCGCCGGAGCCGCTGCTGCTTCTCATCAACATTCGACACGCCCACGGCCGCCTGGTGCTGCCAGCTCTCACCAACAAGCGCTCTTCTTTTTCACCTACGCAGCCACCCGCCCGGACGGCTCATGCGACGATCGTGCGGTGGCAAGCACTGATGATGATTCGTTTCGTTGGCGGCTGTTGTTCGAGTCGCTGACCGCGCTCTCAGCCGAGTCCTCAAGGCAGAGGGCCTGGGTCGAGGAGCACGGTGTTGCCGCCGACGAGTTGGCACTCGACTTCGATCACGCGTTGCGGACCGCCGCACCATTGGCTGAGGAAGGACGTGTCGAAGTGACTGTCATGGCTCGCCTGAGAGCGATCGATGCCCTCTTTACCGAGATGAGCGGCCGGAAGAATGCAGACCGCTGGACCCTGGAAGCCCTGGAGACGGACTCCGGCTGGAGCGAAGTCCGCGCGCTGGCCCGCCAGGCCATGCTCGAGCTGATAGGCGCATGGGATCACCTCATGCCAAAGATCGACGTAATCCGGTGACCCTCACCGCGGCTACAGTCCTCGTCACAAGATCAGCGCCAGACCCCATCGATGTCCACCCGTGGACGGCCGACGAGTATCCGTCGTTTCTTAGCGAGCAACTCGTGCGAGGTGTCGGGCCCTGCAGGCCTTGGGGTAGAAGGACGTTGCGTTTCGCAGAAGGAGGCGTGATGTGCCCGCTGGCAGAGTTGAGGGGCCTTGAGTGAAGTTCATGACGTGGGTGCCTCCTCGAGCAACTGGGAAGCGAGGCAAGGTCAACAGGCCTGCATAGTGGCGACTTGCCTCACCTCAGCAAGAACATGGGGCCATCGTGTTCAATGAGTGTGAGCCAGGCGTAGCTCTGCATCAAGGAATGGCAAAGCCATCACAACCCTGCAGGTCACGAAGGGTGAGCTCCGCGCAGGCGGAGGTGAGCCGACGCCGAGTGGCACCAGCTCCTGGCTGCCGTCGTGAGCTCCGCGCAGGCGGAGGTGAGCCGGCTTCGGTCATTTGCCGACGGCGGGGGAGTGGGTGAGCTCCGCGCAGGCGGAGGTGAGCCGCGCCGGCCGATCCGGCCCCGGCCCAGATCCCGGTGAGCTCCGCGCAGGCGGAGGTGAGCCGTCGGCACGGACGCGGCTGGTGTTCTCGGGCAGGTGAGCTCCGCGCAGGCGGAGGTGAGCCGGCACAGAAACACGCCCGAGGTGACCACGAGTAGTGAGCTCCGCGCAGGCGGAGGTGAGCCGCGGGAGTACGGGGGGGCCGTAGGGCGTGCCGCGTGAGCTCCGCGCAGGCGGAGGTGAGCCGGACTCTCTTGCAGCGCTCCATCGCACGTTTCGGTGAGCTCCGCGCAGGCGGAGGTGAGCCGCCGCAGGCCGTGCCCAGATGGCCCTGACACCTGTGAGCTCCGCGCAGACGGAGGTGAGCCGCGCAGCTCGACCCAGGTGACGCTTCCTGACGTGTGAGCTCCGCGCAGGCGGAGGTGAGCCGGGTGACGAGGTCGTTGACGGTGTCGAGGACAGGTGAGCTCCGCGCAGGCGGAGGTGAGCCGGAGGCCGCCCTGCTACTGAGGGGCTGGGCAACGTGAGCTCCGCGCAGGCGGAGGTGAGCCGTGAACGAACAGCTCACCGTTCGGTGCGAACCTGTGAGCTCCGCGCAGGCAGAGGTGAGCCGGCCCTTCTGCTCGGCCGAGATCGGCACGGTGACGTGAGCTCCGCGCAGGCAGAGGTGAGTCCCCGGATCCCTACATCGACTACCTGGAAGCCAGCTGGCAGGGCACGAAATGCGCAGTTGACGAAGACCCTTCTCGAAATGCTGCTGCCCGGCGTCGGACTGCCTGCCACTATCGCCCCGGGCAGCGTCGTCGAGGGCCGCGAGCTCGTAGAGGCGCGGCCCGGCTGCGCCCCGTAGTCACTCACCGTGCATACACCTTCGGGAGAGTTTCACTACGGGTTCCGCGCACCGGCCCGCACCTTTTGGCGCCTGCAAGCCGGGGCGCTCGGCTGGTAGCTCGACGTGCGCGCTGAATGTCCTACGCCGTGGCACCGGGCGCCGTCACCTGCGGTGGGGCCTGCTCGGCACGGCACGCTGGAAGACCGGACGGCTGCGCCCTCATCACCTGTTTCGCGCTCGTTCCTATCCAGCACGTCCAGGCTTCCGGACCAGGCGATGCGACGAGTGAGCGTTGCGACCGGTCGCAACGCTCTACGCGCGCGGGAAAGCCAGCATCAGAGGGCGGGAGGCTGCTCATCCGGTGTCGTGACCGGAACAGGCCAGGCATGCCCTACCCCATGGCTACTCAGGTCTTGCTGGCCGAGCGCTGCAAGGAGGACAAGCCCTGCGGCATTGCCCGCAGCCCACAGGGCGCTGAGGAATGTACCGAGCCTGTCCTGTCGGTGGGTCGACGCTCGGTGGCGAGGCCCGGTCGCCGTCCTCATGCGCTGCGTCGCAGGTCGCCCGCCGCAACCCATGACCGGACGGCGTACAGATGCTCGGGCAGGATGCCGACGCGGTGCTCGGGTTGCATGAGGAGCGTCGGGTGGCCGGCGGCGGTGCGTGCTGCTGCCCAGCCATGGTCGAGGGCGGTGAAATCGTCGTCTATCCAGGCGAACGGGGCGCCGGCCGCATGAACAGCGACGTGATCCCTTTTCCACAGGTACCCATCGGGGTGGCTTGTCGTCAGGGGTAAGCGCGGCAGCGGCACATGGGGCCAGACCGGCAACCCGAGGCGGGGACCGATCAAGCCGGACGCATCGGCACGCCAACTGCTACACCACACCGGCTCCAGGCCGGTGGCGTCGAGCAGTTCGAGAATCTGCGGCCCGTGATCGGGGTTGAGCCAGATTTTGACCGGCTCCGTGTACCCCTCGGGCGTGACGTTGTCGAGGCGGTGCGAGGCAGGGATGTGTCCCTGGCGGTCAGGGCCCGGGATGAGGACCCCGTCGATATCGAGGTACAGCAGCATGGGCGGGTGATCCCTTCCGGTGATCAACGACGCTTGAGCAAGGTCACTCGGTCGTGACGGTCGTCGGCACGGATGGTCATCAAGAGCAGTCCACCGGGTCGCAGGGTGGCGGCGGAGGCGATGAGCAGCGGCCGAGGGTCCGAGAAGCTGAACGCTCCGAAGATGGAGAGACAGGCGGTGACCGAGTGGGGTGGGAGATTCCGCAGATACTCGGCGGCATCCGCGCGGACGAAACTCAGCCGGTCGAGGTGGCCGTACAGGGCGCGTGCCCGGTCGATCTTGTGGGGGTCGTGGTCCACGCCGATGCCGACTGCTCCGGCGTGGACCACGAGGTGAGCGAGGTTGTGCCCGCTGCCGCAGCCCAGCTCGACGACCAGGGAGCCGCACAAGTCGCCGAGTAAGGCTGCGTCCGGGCCGATGCCGGGGGCTCGGGTGAGCTCGAGGCGTCGGGGTGGTTCTACGGTTTGAGCAGGGCGACGGCTTCGCCCACGTGACGCCTGATGGCGGTCATCCACTTGTCCTCGGCTCCCTTGGCCCAGCCGCGGTCGAGTTGCTCGGTGAACCACTCGGCAGCCCAGATGCGATGCCATCCGAGCGCCCATGAGGCGGCATCCAGCCCACCACGGACGTCCAGTGCTTCCCGGGCGCCGCCGGCTTCGACGTACCGTTCGAGTAGAGCGCTGGTGCGGTCAGGGTCCGGCGCGTCCAACGTGCCGTGCCAAGACGCAAGGTCGATCAGGCCAGGGCCGATGAAGGCGCGCGCGAGATCGAGAATGCGCAGCTCCCCAGCACCGATGTGGACGCTCGTGGGGTGGAACTCTGAGTGCACCAGGCCGAACGGCGGGAGCTGCGCACCCTGCGCCCTGGTCTCAGCGGCGCGGTACAGGGCGTCAGCGGCCCTGCGCAGCTCTTCGGCTGCTTCATGCCGCTCGAGGCGCTCACAGAGGCGCGTGGGGAGGGTCGCGAGCGCTGCCTCGTCGAGCATGCGCAGCCCAGGGTCATTGCTGACTCGGTGGATCGCTGCTGCTGCCGTAGCACCGTCGAGGTCGTCGGCGTCCCGGACCGAGGCGCCGAGGTCTTCGATCAGCATTCCGAGCAGCGGCCCGCGGTGCTGCGCGGCGTACAAGGCGGGGACAGGAAGCCCAGCCGCAGCAGCCACACCGAGGGCGTAATCCTCGCCGTCGAACGGTTCCTCGGCATACTTGAACACCGCGGACGCACCGTCCGGGAAGGTCAGGCGCTCCACGCCGGATCGGGCCCATACCCGGATGGGCGTTCGAGTGTGTGAGGGTTCGAGGCCGGCGTCTGCCAGCAGGCGCGGCAGCAGGGCGGTGACGTCCGTGGTGTCCACTGTCGTTCTCCCGTGTCAGCTCGTCGTGCCGCAGGCGTACACGGCGGTCAGCCACTCGGAGCGGAAGGCTCGCAGGTCCTCGCGAAATCGGTCGATGGACGCGCCGTAGGGGAGGCAGGCGCCGCCGGACTGGTCGGGCACGGATTGGCAGCCGTGCACCAGCCGGCCGCCGAGCGCAGCGTGCGCCTTGATGGACTCCACGCGCCGCGACTCGTTGAACCATGTGGAGTGGTACACCTCGTCGAGCATTCCGCCCGTTTCCTCGTCGAGGTCGAAGACGACCGAGGTCGCGGCGGGGAAGAACCAGCACGGTCCGACGTTGCTGATCGTGCCGTCGAGCTCGACCTTGTTGAGGGCCATGAGCGTGGCAGCCTCACGGAGCATCCGAAGCTCAGCGGAGCCGATCTGTTCGAGGCCGGCGACGGGCAGCAGTTCGTCACGGAAGAGGTAGGCGTAGACCTCCCATGCCGTGGTGAGAACCTTTGCCGGGTCGGTCGTGGTGCGCCCGTTGGCGCGGATGAAGTCGAGGGCATTCTGCTCGAGCGCTGCCTCGGCTGTCTCCTTGACGCTGAGGAGGCCAGCGCGGACGTGCTCCCAGTCACACACGAGCCACGACGCGGAGTCGAAGCGGAAGAAGTACTTCGCGGGGTCGATCGTGATTTCCGTGCCGTGGAGCTCGATGCCGGGCAGACGGGCCCAGCGCGGGTCGAATGCTTCGGGCAGTTTGACGCTGATGGGGGGCGGGGCGGTGACGGTCATGACGCAGCCTCCTTGCCGGTGTTCGGTGCGCTGCTTCGTAGCAGCACAACGGACCGTAAAGGCGCGCCCAAGGGCGAGTAAGGGACAGCCCGGCACAGTTTCCGCAACTCAGGCCGTGTAGGTATGCCGTATTGGCCTACTGACGCTGGTCAGACCCGCGCACCAAGGTGATCGGCAAGAAGACCAAGTTCGGGCATGCGGCGTCGTCCGCGCCGGTCGAGCAGCTCAGCCACCACGTCGCGGCCGAGGGGATGGTAGGTCATCCATTCCGGTGCCAATGTGCGCACCTGCATCAGGGTGGCAACTGCTTCGGCGTCCCTCCTGGCCTGCTGCTGAACGTATGCGACGTTCAGCAGGTAGCGGGCGCGCCATGTCGCGGGCACCCGTCCGTCTTCCGGCACCTCGTCGACCAGGCGCAGTGCCTCGTCGAGATCGCCGTACTCGACCGCGTCACTCACTGCGGACATGGCCACGACGCTCGGCCCGAACACGGCTTGCCTGTCGGCGTGGTCTACCTGATACCGGGCAGCGGCAGCCCGCGCTACCCCGTGCAGGTCACGGCAGGACGCGGCACGGTCGTTACGAGATGCAGCGGCCGAGGCGTTGATGAGCAGTGCCCCGAACACGGCAACATGCAGCGCATCTGCGCGTGAGAGGGACGGCTCGAAGTGCTGCGCAGCGCGAACCGCGAATACCTCAGCCTCATCGTACCGGCCTTGTCGACACAGAATCCAGGTAGCGAAGTTCGCCGCACACGCTTGCTGTAATTCGCTGCCCGATGCCTCGGCGGCGGCGACCGCGCGTTCGACGGCGATGAACGCCAGATCCTCCTTGCCAAGTGCGATGGCAACACCCGCAGCAATCTCGCAGGCGGTCGCCATGGACTCGTTCAACACCACTTTGCCAGCGTCGGCAGAGTCGCGTACCGCATGCCGTAACTCGGCAATCAGGTCAGGCAGGCTAGCGACCACTGCCGAGTAGCTGCCCGCCTGATACAGCCCCCACGCCTCTTCAATTGACGCGCTCAGAGCCCCACGGGCCAGCGCACCGACATCTGCGTCCCCATGGGCGGCAAAGCCTGTCAGCGCGTCCGAGGGAGTGAGCACGCGGCGTAGGTCGAGCATCCCCTTGCCAGCCGGGGACGGGCTCGACGTGGTGAGCACGTCCGGTTGCGCCATGAGCGTGGGGAGACCGACATCGAGCGCCTTAGCCAATCGTGCCAGAGTCGCAAGCCGTGCGGTCGAACGCACCCCCTGCTCCAGCCGGCGCACTACGTCCACACCGACCCCTGCACGCGACGCCAGGTCTTCTTGGGTCAGGCCGCGCCGGGCACGCAGGCGCGCGAGCTGCTCGCCGATCGGGGAGGGCAGGCCCACCGTGTGCCTCCTGTCTCCGGCGCGTCACCGGGGCGGTTGGTCACCAGCCGTGCAGAGACAGCGTCTTGCCCGCCCGGATCTCGGTCAACACGTTCGCCACATATGGGATCGTCTTGTCGGGAAGGTCTGCCAGGTCGACCCAGTGCAGGCCGGCGCAGAGCTCAGGCTCGCGGTTCACCGGTTCGCCTTCCCAGGCGTCCGCTTCGAAAAAGAAGCCGAGTCGCGCACCCCACTCTTCGCCGTAATGGTGCGCAACATGTACGAACTTCAACGAGTCAGGGTCGACCTGAACCCCGACTTCCTCAGACAGTTCCCGCGCCGCACCCACAGTGAGGGACTCACCAGCTTCCAGCCGCCCGCCGGGGATACCGAGCAGCCCATCGGAGAACCCCGTGTTCGCTCGCTTGGAGAACAACACCCATCCATCGGCGCGGCGCAGCATCACGCAGACGTCGACAACGGCGGTGTAGCGGTCCGGATGCTGCCCCACGATCTACTCCTCGCGACGGAATCCTGTTCCGTCAGCGTAGACGCGTCAACGGTGATCACCTACAGGCTCTGCGCCTGTTTAACGTGCATCACCTCGGCAGCCCGTGCCACCGGTCTGGCACTGAAAGCTGGGCTGCTCTTCCGTGTCCCGAGGACACACCCAGGGCACAAGAACCAGGAAGCCCCCGGAAACGGCGGCAACTACCGAGGGTAGTTTTCGCGCGTCAGCTGGGGCTTCCTTGGGGCAACGCAGGTCAGACGATCACTCGAGCGGTTCGTCGAATACCAGTAGTTCTTCGACGGGCGGCGACCGACCGGTCCCGGGCGGGCACCAGCGTTCCGCCCACGACGAGCCCGTCATTACCGCCCGGCCCGCATTTGGCGGGCGCGAGGGTCAGCAGCGGGCCGTGCCGCTTGATGATCTAGCCGACCGTCGCCGTGAAGATCCCGGACAGCGGGGCCAGCTGCGACATGGACAGCTTCGTGCGGCAGTACATCGCCACCAACAGCACCCGGTCCTCCAAGGATAGCGACCACGGACGGCCTGGCCAGCCGGGATCCAGGGCCTGCCCACCAGCCCGGTGGACGGCCCTAACCAGCTTCTTTGGTGGGGACCAAGTCGGCTTACCTCCGCCTGCACGGCGCTCACCATCACGAACGACGTCGCGCCCGCGGGCCCGATCGGCTCACCTCCGCCTGCGCAGAGCTCACTGCGAGGGCATCACCGGCCGCCGCCTGGCACCCGGCTCACCTCCGCCTGAGCGGAGCTCACCCATACCCACAGTCACCGTAAGCGGACGGTTCCGGCTCACCTCCGCCTGCGCGGAGCTCACACGGTCGCCCATTCAGTGCAGCTGATCACGCTCGGCTCGCCTCCGCCTGCGCGGAGCTCACTCCTCGGCGATGTCGCGGGCGGTCGCGGCGGCCGGCTCACCTCCGCTCGCGCGGAGCTCACCTTCGCGACCTGCGGTGTTGTAGCGGCTTTGCTGTTTATTGACGCAGCGCTCTGAGCGGAACAAATCCCTATTGAACAGGGCGACTGGCTGTTCGGCGAGGGCGGCCGGATGAAAAGCGTCAGTCGGTATGCGGAGGCTCACGAATCGACGATGTCGCTGCGGCTGACCACCTCGGCGAGGGCAGTGATGGTGGCGAGGGCGACGCGTTCGGCGCCAACCAAGCCGCAGTCGAGGACTTGGAGCTCAGTCCTCCTGGAGAGAAGACCGTCGTGTTCAATGGGCTGTATCGAGCGTCCCTAGTCAAGAAAAAGCAAAGCCGCTACAACACCGCAGGTCGCGAAGGGTGAGCTCCGCGCGAGCGGAGGTGAGCCGAGCGCGGCGGCGCGCTCCAGCACGTCCTTCTGGTGAGCTCCGCGCGAGCGGAGGTGAGCCGCGGCCGAGGGCACCGTCGTAGCGACGCCCGAGGTGAGCTCCGCGCGAGCGGAGGTGAGCCGACACGGCTCGGCAGGAACGGCTCTGGCGCGAGGTGAGCTCCGCGCGAGCGGAGGTGAGCCGCGGCGGCGGACGTCGCCGCGCCCGCCTCAGCCGTGAGCTCCGCGCGAGCGGAGGTGAGCCGCGCCTTCTACGCCTCTACCAGCAGCGACCTGCGTGAGCTCCGCGCGAGCGGAGGTGAGCCGCCACTTGGTGCGGGGCCGGCACACCACTTCCTGTGAGCTCCGCGCGAGCGGAGGTGAGCCGGCGAACAGAGTCCCGTCGTAGGCTGTCTGGATGTGAGCTCCGCGCGAGCGGAGGTGAGCCGGAACCCTCGTGACCGACACCGCCGAGATCCGCGTGAGCTCCGCGCGAGCGGAGGTGAGCCGATGACGATAGGCGCTCCCCTCGTCCGAGCGGGGTGAGCTCCGCGCGAGCGGAGGTGAGCCGTTCAGGAGGGTCTTCGCGGCGTCCTTGATGACGTGAGCTCCGCGCGAGCGGAGGTGAGCCGTGCCCGGTGACGAAGAGGTGAGAGAGGGGTTGGTGAGCTCCGCGCGAGCGGAGGTGAGCCGGTCGGTGCTCCAGGGTCCGGTCCGGCGGTAGCGTGAGCTCCGCGCGAGCGGAGGTGAGCCGTCGCCCGGTGGGCCGCCGGAGTCAGCCCCACCGTGAGCTCCGCGCGAGCGGAGGTGAGCCGCATGGCGGCTTCAGCTTCTCCGACGACATCCGGTGAGCTCCGCGCGAGCGGAGGTGAGCCGCACCCTCAGTGCGTGGATGGCCGCCCCGTCCAGTGAGCTCCGCGCAAGCGGAGGTGAGCCGTCCTGCGGCAGCATCGCCAGGCGCGCCCAGGCGTGAGCTCCGCGCGAGCGGAGGTGAGCCGCCACCGCTCGCCCTACCCGTGAACTCCACACAAGCGGCAGTAGGCCAAGGACGTAGGACCCCCAATTCTCCGCAGCCCTTATGTGCTACCGCTAACTCTGCAGGCTTTCAGGGTCTGAGCCGCTGTTCCTGGGGGTCGTAGCACACAAGCCTCATCGATGAAGCGACGTGCGCAGCATAGGCCGATGCTTCGTCGGCCATGCTATACCGCACCGGGAAGTAGATCAGCGGGCCACGAGCCTCGCTGATCAACGGCTCGGTGCTCCACGGCGAGGCGTCGTCTTCATCTTCTGTGAGATCAGGCCACCGGCTCAGCAAAGCGGCAACGTACCCGGCTATGCGTGCGGTTGGCGGGTGCTTGGTGCCGAGGCCGATGTAGTGCTCGTACAGGTCACGGAAATTCCGGCCCGCAGTGGCGTCATCCGCCGGGTGTTCCCCCTCCCAGACCGCAATGTCGTAGCTCATGGCCGCAGCCTGTCACGCGCAACTGACACTCATGTCCCGCGCAGGGCATGGGGCTCACCAGAAGCTCACAGCTGCAGACCCGTGATGCTCCCTTCGCAGTATCGGCCCGGTCCCCGGCAGCTACCCCAAAGAAGAACATTCCCCGCAGGGCCGTGCCACAAGGTTCTGTGTATGTCCGCGCGCTGTGGTCAGCGGGCGAACGAGGCCAGGCGGGCCATGTGGCCCTGGAAGATCAGGCTGACGATGCGGCCGCTGGCGCCGTTGCGGTTCTTGGCGACGATGGCTTCGACTTCGCCGGCCTTGGGGCCGGTGTCGGTGCCGTCTTCGGCGAGTTCGCGGTGTAGCAGGACGATGATGTTGGAGTCCTGTTCGATGGCGCTGGATTCCTTGAAGTCTGAGACGAGGGGGCGTCGGCCGACTGCGCCGCGGTTGAACTGGGCGAGGGCGACGACGGGGACCTGGAACTCCATGGCGATGAGCTTGAGGCCGCGGCTGATCTCGGCGACTTGCTGGGCGCGGTTGTCGGTGGCTTTGCCGCCTTCGGGGGTCATGAGCTGGAGGTAGTCGGCGACGACGATGGCGGGTGGGTTGTCGCGGGCGGTCATCCAGCGCATGCGGGCCCTGATTTTTGACAGGGTGAGGTTGGCGGAGTCGTCGAGGACGAAGTTCTTGGCGTTGGCGAGCTGGTCGGCGACTTTGGCGATGCGGCCCCAGTCGGCTTCGGTGAGCTTGCGGCGGACGAGGTGGTCGAGGTTGACGCCGGCTTCGGCTGCGGTGAGGCGGGCCATGAGCTCGTTGCCGCCCATTTCCATGCTGGCGACGAGGGCGGGCTTGTTGCGCTTGAGGGCGACGTGGGCGGCGAGGTTCATGCCGAAGAGGCTCTTACCGCCGGCGGTCGCGGCGCCGATGGTGATGAGCTGGCCGGGCTTGAGCTCGATGATTTCGTTGAGGTCGCGCCAGGGGGTGTCGAGGGCCTGGGGGTCCGTTCCTGCTTGGAGTTCGTCGAGGAATCCTTCCCAGCGGTCGGCGACGGAGAGCAGGGGTATGGCGTCGGTGGTGCCGGTGGCGGCGGCCTGGACTTCGGCCATGGCCCCTTCGACGATCCGGTCGGCGTCGTCCAGGCCCGCGTAGGCCATGGTGACCATGCGTGTGCCGGCTTCGATGACGCGTCGGAGTGCGGCTTTCTCGCGGACGATCTCGGCGTAGTACTCGGCGTTTGCGGCGGTGGGGACGGTCTGGACGAGGGTGTGGAGGTAGGGGGCGCCGCCGACCTTGGCGAGGTCGCCGCGTTTGGTGAGTTCGGCCGTGACGGTGATCGGGTCGATCGAGGTGCCGCGAGTGCTGGCGGCGTACATGTCGAGGATGGTGCTGTAGATCGTCTGGTGGGCGGGCCGGTAGTAGTCGGTGGGGTCCTTGATGACGGCTGCGACGGTCTCGATGGCCTGGGCGGAGAGCATCAGGGCACCGAGGGAGGACTGTTCGGCCTCCAGGTCGTGTGGTGGTTCGCGGTGGAAACCGCCGTCCTCCGGGGGCAGCTCGTCCGCAGGCAGGGCGGAGTGGCCGTTGGCGGGTCGGGGGACCTCGGCGATGCTCACGTTGGGTGGGTCCGTTTCTGAGTTTTCGAGCGGCAGCCGGGGCTACAGGGGGCTGGACCCATAACGGCGTTATGGGTCCAAGGGTCCGGGGGGCACTAGCCGGTGAGTTCTCGGGTCACTCCTCGGTCTCGCGCCCGCCGTCTCCGCTGGTGTGCGACGACGGCGAGTGGGGTGGGCGGGCAGGGGTCAGGAGACAGCTGACAGGGGTCGTGCAGCGGACGGGTGGCATTGGGGGCACGGGCTGACCACGGTGCAGCCTTGCTCGTCCTCGGCGCTGCGCAGGCGTGAGACCTCGTCGCATTCCAGTGCCCCGCAGTAGGGCCGGATACCGGGTTCGCGCTGGGCTGGGACGGGCATGGCGGCTTCCTGGGTTCTGTCGAACCGGGCGAGGCGGCGCTTGCAGTCGGGGTGCAGCGCGGCGCGGCCCAGGTCGTGCCAGGTGCGTTCGCCGGCGAACCGGGCGATGGTGCGCAGTGCCTCGGGGGTGGGGTAGTCCTCAGCGAGGTCGGGGAGCTGTTCGGTGAGCTGGCGGCGGGTGGAGGCGGGTGGGCGCGGGCGGTTGGCGCCGTCGGCCCATGCCTGCAGCACGAGCTTGACCAGCTCGGGGTCCACGGAGTGGTCGGTGTTCGTGCTCTCCGGCGCAGCCGAGGTCTCTCTCTTCTTCGTGGTGCTGCTTGTGGGGGTGGTGGAGGCCTCGGTGGTGGGTGCGGGAGAGGGAGAGCTTTTTGGGGGCTTCTTTGGGGGCGGCGTTTTCGCTGGTCAGAGGCTTGTCGGCGTTTTTCCGTCCGGGTGAGGCGGATTTCCGTCCCGGCTGGTCGGAAATCCGTCGAGGGTGGGCGGATTTCCGACCATCGATGTGAGCTGGGGTTTCGCTGCTGGGGGCTGGTCGGTTCGATGGTCGGAAATCCGGCCTTCGAACTTCTGCACTCCGGTGGCGGTGCGGGTGTGGGTGGGTGGCTGGGGCGGGTTGTCCCGCCAGTCGGGCACGTAGGCGTCCAATTTGTCCCAGACGTTCCGCCAGCCCGTGTAGACCTCGGGGGGCAGGTCATTGACCTGGTAGCGGCGGAAGCTGTTCTGGATGGCGCCCTTGCCCGCCGAGGTGACCAGTCGGCCGCCGTCCGGGTTCACCACCAGGTCGTGGGTGGCGAGCAGGCGCAGAGCGTCCTTGACCATGGTCGGGCTGGCGGGCTTGCCGTTGACGCCGGGCAGCAGCCAGCACAGCTGGTCCAGGGACATACGGCGCAGGCCGCCGCCCACACGGCGGGCGGTCTCCGAGACCATCGACCGCAGCAGCAGGTACAGGTGCAGTGCCGTCCGGGTGAGATCGGGCTGCAGCAGGATCCAGTCGCGGACCTGGGTGTAGGACCAGTAGTCCGTGATGTCGCCGGTGAACTCCAGCAGCTCTTCCCCGGCGAACGGGTCCGATGTCATGCTCATCGCCCCTCCCCCGCACACTGCGTAGGGGCGGTGACGGCGCTGGTCCCGGCCGCGGCGAAGAGGCCAGAGAGGAAGCGGTGCAAGCCCGTGTCGTACGGGCCGGTGCTGGGTAGTGTCGCGTCGTACATGGTGGCTGTGGTCACCCCGAAAGTCGGGGAGCCATACGCCGGCGAGCGATCACCAGATCAGTGACACAGGACACGCGTACTGCACCGCGTCCGGAAGTCTGGCTATTCTGGTACCGGTGACCGCGCCCCCGTGGGGACGGGAGCCTCGGTTTACCGCCGACGTACGACTCAGGCTGTGGAGGCTGGGAGTCGTCTTCTTTGATGGCCGTTCCTGTTGTGGCGACAGGAACGGCCATCGGCGTTACGGGGCCCGTACGGTCATGGTGGCTCCCACAGCAGAATCTGCAGGGATGACCGGCCGGGGCACGGCGTGGCCGTGCCCGGTGATCCCGCGCCCGGCATGTGGCAGGGCAGGGCGCGGAATCATGAGGGGCGGCGTGCTGAGGTGGCGTTCTCTTGAGGGGTACGGCCGGCGGTCCCGTGACGGAGGACGCGCCGACGTGCCGCACGGTGGCGGCTGCCGACGGATGCCGGTCGGCATCTGTACCCTGCTCATTGCAGGCACCCTTCTTCAGACGCAGCTGGAGTGTCTGATCGTCCGTCGGGCTTCCACACACCGACGAGCGACCGGCCAGGCCCCCACATACGGGGCCTGATCGCGTTTACGGACTTATCTTCCTCCATCGGGCTGACACTCCCGGCACACATTCCCCTCCGGAGTGTCGGCGAGGCGGCTGGCGTTACGGCCATCGCGTTCCCTTTCGTCACCGAAGCTTGTACCTGACAGCCCGTGGGGCTAGACCACCTCGAGCAGAGCCTCTGCCAGTTGCCGCAGATCCGCCGGACGCATGCGCTCACGCAGGATCCGCAGCACCTCCGACGGGTCGTCCCACGGAGCCTCCGCACCGTCACGAGCCGCGACGGGCCGGGCATCCTCGGACCGCGGAGCAGCCGTACGGGCGGCCGGCAACGGCGAGACCTGCGGCGCAGGACTGGCCTCCGTCGCAGAGGTCGCCACACTCGGGCCGCTGGGAGCCGACTCGCTGCGGACCTCGGAGGCCGCAACGCCGATAGGCATGGTGTCGACACCTGCCCCTGCGGAGACCTTCGCCCGGCGTCGCTGTTCCTTTTCCTCCGCCTTGCGCTGCGCCTCCGCAGCGCGGGCATCGGCCTTCTGCCGCTGCTCGTCGGGAGAGAGCCTCGACAGGCCGCGCACGTGCTCGACCTTGCGCACGCCGGCCTCGAGGTCGGCCTGCAGCGAGGGGTCCAGCTCGAGCAGGGACAGACGCTGGGAGATGAACGGCTGGGTGACGCCCAGACGCTTGGCTGCCTTGCCCTGGCTGCCGTAGTGCTTCACCAGCCGCTCGAGAGCGGCCGCCTCCTCCAGATCGGAGAGCCCCTCGCGCTGGTAGTTGGCGACGAAGGCCGCCTCGAGCATCGCCTCGTCGGACGTCACGAAGTCGTCGTTGACGACGTACTTGACGCTCTCCAGGCCGACCTCACGCGCAGCGGCGAGACGACGGTGACCATCGACCACGACATACCGCGCGCCGTCCTCGAGGTCACCCGCCCGCCCCGGATGACTCCTGAGGTAGGCATCGACAGTGGCCACGGTGATGGCCTGGACGAGGCCCACCTCGCTAATCGTTGACGCCAGATCTGAGACGTCTCCGACCTTCTCGCGAGGGTTATCCGGGTTCTGGCTGATAAGCGACAGAGAGAGCGTCGCAGGCATCGCCGGCGCAGCCCCCGCAGTGGGCGCCTCCGTCACAGCGGCGATCGCCGCGCGACGCGCGCTGACAGGACGGGCCTGCCCGAAGGAGCCGGCTCCCAGACGGTCGGCTGCCCTGGTCACGCGACCTCCCTCGCCAGCGCCCGCATGTTCGCCGCCTGCTCACACGACGGCGCATACGACAGAAGCGGCTGCTTCATACGCACTGCCTCCCGCTGCTCACGGAGCTCAGGGATGACACCGACGACCCGCGGATCCTTCAGGCTCTTCCACGACTCCAGGGAGGAGGTGGTGACGTAGCCGCGCCGTGCGTCGTAGAGATTGACGATGAGTCCGAGGTAGTCCAGCTCGATCTGCATGTCATCGCGCAGGTCCTCGATCTGCGCGATGAGGAGCTCGTAGGCATCGGCCGAGCTGTCCTCGGCCTGCACGACGATCCCGATACCCGAGGCCCCCGGGGCCTCGCCGTCCCGGCGCCGGCCGTAATACACCGCGGCGTCCATGCTCATGCCCAGGCTGGGGGGGCAGTCGATGACGATGACGTCGTAATCCTGCTCGAGCGGAGCGAGGGTGCGCTCGAGCGCGGCCTCACGGAACCGCACCCGCGACAGGAGGACATCGAGGAGGAAGGCATCGGTGCAAGCGGGAAGAAGGTGCAGCCGACCGCCGAAGTGGTCCTCGTCGATCGGGATGATCAGATCGCGCAGCTCGCCCTTGGGCTCACCCGCCATGTGGTTGGCCAGGCTGTCGCCACCGATGGGCAGACGGGCGTGACCGAGCTGCTGAGTCAGGTGGCCCTGCGGGTCGAAGTCGACCATAAGGACCCGGAGCCCCAGACCCTGCAGCTTCGCGATCTCCGCGTCGGTGCCCGAATCGGTCATCGTCCGGTGCACACGGACCGGACGGTCCTGGGCGGGGTCCTCGGCGTAGGCCTCGGCGATGCCGGCGGTGATGGTGGTCTTACCGACACCGCCCTTCTGGTTGCAGATGATCTTCCGCTTGGCGATGGACGGACGCGCATCGGACGGAGCGGGGTTCTTGTCGAGCCACAGCTGGACAGACTGCGCGAGCCCTTGGATAAGGGACACCCCGCGCTGGCTGGAGTCGGCCCGGAACCCCTCCCACTGGCCTTCCGGCAGCCAGGTGGCGAAGGACTCGGCGCCACTGGTATCGATGGACGCGGGATTCGAGCCCAGGCTCCGCCACGCGGTGATGCCGGCTTCCACCGCATCCTGGATGTCGATACCCAGCTGGGCGGTGCGGATCTTCAGGCTCTGCCGAAGCGCCGCCGGCAGTTTCGATACGACCTTCTCGCGGTCGCTCTGAGGAGACGTCATGCGGGGCAGCTTACTAACATCGAGGGCTGTAAGTGCCCATGGGGCGTTAGTGTCTGATGATTCGCCTGAATGGACGGTGTCCCGCTTGGGGCATCCCGCCCTCCTGGAGGAGAGACGAAAGTGACATTTCTGCCACAAATCACTGAATCTGCTGCTGTTGTTTGTAGTCCTGCCTGAAGCCGGAGGACACCTAAGTTGGGACGTACTCAGGCTGTGCGGCGCTCAGATCGTGCACCCGTCAGAGCAGTGCCCCCCGCCTCGCCCGAATCAGCTCACCTCCGCCTGCGCGCAGCTGACGCATCTGGTTGCTGCCCGGTTCTACGACCCTGGCTCGCCTCCTCGTGTTCTGAGCTCGCATGCACTTGCGCAGTTCACGCTGGCTCGGAACAGGCACACCGCCGCATGTGCGGAGCCAGGTCATGGACGAAAAACCGACCGTCGAAGAAACCGCCGCATCTCCGCTTATGCAAAGCTCACATCGGCGACCCCGACTCATGCTCGTTTGCCACCTCCGCTCGCCCGGAGCTCACAGACCACCGGAGAACAGTCTCCGGTGGTCATCCGACTCACCTCCGCTCGCGTGGAGTGGCCTTGCAGACAGGATCCCGTCTCAGGGTGGTCCTAGCGCTGCGAGAGCTCAGGCCATAACGACGTTATGGGGCTGAGGCTTAGGTGATGACGTACCTCCATGCTCGGAGCTGCTGCTGCGGAAAACCGACCGTCGAAAAGGAAGACTCACCTCCGCTCGCGCGGAGCTCACGCGGACGCGGTCACCGTGACAGACCTCGCCAACGGCTCACCTCCGCTCGCGCGGAGCTCACGACGCCTTTCTCCTCGACTCCGCGCTGACCCTCGGCTCACCTCCGCTCGCGCGGAGCTCACCACGTGGCCCACCGGTGGAACCCGAACGGGTACGGCTCACCTCCGCTCGCGCGGAGCTCACGACATGACCGACTGGAAGAGCTGGGCGGAGAACGGCTCACCTCCGCCGCGCGGAGCCCACTTGGACCTGCTGCCTGATGGGTCGACCGTCGGCGGCTCACCTCCGCTCGCGCGGAGCCCACAAGAAGGGGATACTCAGGCCGACGGCCAGGAACGGCTCACCTCCGCTCGCGCGGAGCCCACGACGATGTCCGTCAGCTGGGCGGGGGAGAGGGCGGCTCACCTCCGCTCGCGCGGAGCCCACAGCTTCTCTGTCCCACTCGACGTCGGCGGGGACGGCTCACCTCCGCTCGCGCGGAGCCCACCGGACCAGCCAACTCGCGCCTCAGCGTGCGGACGGCTCACCTCCGCTCGCGCGGAGCCCACGACGCCCTCGGACTGGTAGAGGGCAAGGGCGCCGGCTCACCTCCGCTCGCGCGGAGCCCACGCGTACGGGCGCTCATCGCGGTTCACCCGGCTCGGCTCACCTCCGCTCGCGCGGAGCCCACAGGCCACTGCGGCGCCCAACCCCGGACCACCCCGGCTCACCTCCGCTCGCGCGGAGCCCACTCGTCTAGAGAGACCACCATGCAGCGCGACGGCGGCTCACCTCCGCTCGCGCGGAGCCCACGCCCGGCCGGTCTTCGACGGACTGGTCCCCGACGGCTCACCTCCGCTCGCGCGGAGCCCACATGATCTCGCCTTCGCCTACCGAGTACCGCACCGGCTCACCTCCGCTCGCGCGGAGCCCACGGGGTGTACGGCGCGCTGTTCTCCACGCGCGGCGGCTCACCTCCGCTCGCGCGGAGGCCACTAGATGGGCGTCGGTCCCGGCGATCGCGAGCAGGGCTCACCTCCGCTCGCGCGGAGCCCACCCTTCGCGACGTGCGACGTTGTGGTGGCTTTGCTCTTTCTTGGCGCAGAGATGTGCTTGCCACAGCAGTCATTGAACACGATGGCCACGCGCTCGGACCGCTGTGAGACAAGCTTCCCCCAAGAAAGCGCGAGCTGCCTTGCAGGCCGTCCATGCTTCCAGCCATCCAGCAGGATTCCGTCTCACGATGGTCCTAGCGCTGCGAGAGCTCAGGCCATAACGACGTTATGGGTCTGGGGGCTTAGTGACCTACCTCCATGCTCGAAGCTGCTGTTGCCACACCCGAGTGCGGAAAACCGGCCGTCGAAAGAGGAAGACTCACCTCCTCTCACACGGAGCTCACTCCACACGTCGCATCGGCCCCTTCCCCGTCCGCGGCTCACCTCCGCTCGCGCAGAGCTCACGCGGTGATCAGCTGTCCCGGACGCTGCTGCGGCGGCTCACCTCCGCTCGCGCAGAGCTCACCCGGACACGGACCTGCCGATCGTGAGCTTCGACGGCTCACCTCCGCTCGCGCAGAGCTCACCTGTGGTGGCCGGTTTCGAATTGCACGAGGGGCGGCTCACCTCCGCTCGCGCAGAGCTCACCGCGGCGTGCAACTAACGCACGCTGCGTGCTTCGGCTCACCTCCGCTCGCGCAGAGCTCACCGCGGCGTGCAACTAACGCACGCTGCGTGCTTCGGCTCACCTCCGCTCGCGCAGAGCTCACCCTTCGCGACCTGCGACGTTGTGGCGGCTTTGCTATTTCTTGACGCAAAGACATGCTTGCCACAGCGCCCATTGAACACGAAGGCCACATGCTCTGACAGACCTGAAACAAACCTCCCAGGGCGTGGAGTGTGATCTAGTGGGCTGCTCCGTGCTCCGTGTCGCTCAGCAGGAGCGCGGCCCCCAGATGCTCCTAGTGCTGTGACCGCGAAGGTTCGCCGGGTTGGGTGGTCAGGCCGCTGTTCGTAGTGGCTTGCCGCCCCAGCGAAGGCCTTTCTCGCTGCGGATGCGGGCGCGTTCGCGTCTTTGTGCCGCCAGGACGTCGGGGTGGCGGGCGTTCTGGTTGCGCCAGCGGAGGTAGGCGTGCAGGGCCCGGGTCTGGACGGTGTGGTTGGGGTGGTTCGAGTTGGCAAGGGTGAATTGCCGCAAGGGGCCGAAGTGGGCCTCGATGGGATTGGCCCAGGACGCGTAAGTCGGTGTGAAGCACAGCTTGACCTTGTTCTTCACTGCCCACCTGCGGATGCGCCAGTTCGCATGGGCGGAGAGGTTGTCGAGGATCACGTAGATGGGGGCGCCGTCCGGGCGGGCCGCGCGGATCGACCGCAGGGCTGCCCAGGTGTGGTCGATGCCCTTGCGCCGCCGGTTGACACCCCACAGCTGGTCGTCGCCAACGGAGTAACAGCCGTGGAAGTAGGTGATCCCGTGAGTGCGGCGGTAGGTCGCCGGCAGCCGGTCCGGGCGGCTCCGTTCGGCCCAGCACGAGCCGGCGGTCGGCCGGATGCCCAGGGGGCCGAACTCGTCGAAGGCGAAGGTGCGGTCCGGGCGCTCGTTGAGCGCGTACTCGATCCGGTCCAGCTTGGCGTCGAAGGCCGGGTCGGGGGACTCTTTCCAGGTCTTGGTCCGCTGGAAGGTGATCCCGCGGCGGGCGAGCAGGCAGCGCAGGGCTTCCCGGCCGATCCGCACTGGCCGGGCGATGCTCCGGCGCAGGTGCTCGGCGAGCTTGCGGATCGACCAGCGGGTGAACGGTTTGCCGAGCACGTTGGGGCGGGTGGTGGCCGTCTGGACGACGAAGTCCTCGTCGTCAGGGGTTAGCAGGCGGGGACGGCCTCCCGCCCACCGAGGGTCCAGGCATGCGAGCCCGATCTCGTTGAACCGGTGGATCACGTCGCGAACGGTGTCCTCGTCGGCCTGCACCAGTCGCGCAATCACCGGGACTGGGCTGCCGCCAGCAGAGGCCAGCAGCATCATCGCCCGCCGGAACCGCACCGAGCTGGTGCTGCCCCGCCGCACGATGTGCTGCAGCTTCTGCCCCTCTTGCTCGGTCAGCCTGCGAACCCTGACCAGTTGTGCCAATGCCGCCCCCGTGCCGTCGAAGTCAACGCGTCACCCAGCACAACGAGCAACCCGGCGAACCTATGCGGTCACAGCACTAGCGTTCATCCCCGCATGCTGGTGTGGAGATCCGATACCTGACGTGGTCGGGACCTTGGCGCTGGACCACGGCAGGTGCCCGATGGCGTATGCCAGCTGCCTGACGTTCGTCGACGCGCCTCGGTCTGCGGGGTAGCTCACCCATAACGCCGTTATGGGGCTGGGGCTTGGTGACGGCGTACTCATGCTCGGATGTCCTGTTTCAACGAACCTTGACCGGTCTCACCGAAGTTTGACTGGCGGGGACAGCCGCGGTCAGTGGCCGCCGCTCGGGGGCTCGCAGCCGGTGCCGTCGGGGTAGCCGCCGAAGGCATCCGCCTTGGTGGAAGCACTGCTCATCGTGCCCTCCACGCACCAGGGAGAGGCGCCGATGTCGATGAGGAAGCCGACCCTGGAGGGGCCGTCCTGGTACGCCTGCACCTTCCCGGCGGAGTAACCGAGGCTGGTGAGCGCACTGCGGACGCTGCCCGGGGCGAAGTCGCCGCGTCGGCGCAGTGGTTCGAGTGCACTCTCGACGCGTCCGACGGTGGTGAGTCCGTCGCAGCGGCTCTGGCCGTGGAGCGGGATGGGAACTCTGAAGCCGTGGTTTTCGGCGTAGCGGTCGGTGGGCGGCACGGTTGAGGTGGGGGTAGTGGCGGCGGTGGGCGCCGTCGGCTTGGGGCTCTCGCCAGGGCAGGGGAAATCTGCTGGTGTACTCGGCGTCGATATGCCGGTCGGCGTTGGATGCGAACGCCGGTACTCGTCGGCGGTATCCCCTGCCCGCTGCGTTCCGCACCCCGCCGTCAGCAGGACCATCACCGCCAACGGCAACATCCCGAGCCGGGCTCTCGTCTTCCTTAGCGTCGTCATCCCCCGATCCTCCCCCGCAGCTCGGTGGGCGTCATGAGTCCTTTTACCCATCGGGCCGCAACACCCCGTCAGCCTTCGGTGGCAAACCATCGAGCTTCGGTGGCACAGGCCAGTGGGGGTGTCTTGTGGATCGGCCCGCGTACCCTCGGCTCCGTGCCCCGCAATCCGAAGAAGCCCCGCCGGCTGGTCGCCGACGGGCGCGTGTACTTGTGGACGCTGCGCCACAGCCACCGCGTGCTGGAGGGCGGCCGGTCCACGGACTGCCGTGAGACCCTCACGCTATACCCGCAGCCGACCAGTACCGGCGGCCCGCTGCGCATCGTCTTCGCCGAAGGCCCGGGCTGGTACGTCCCGGGCGGGTTCCCCCTGGGCTCCGGGGACGTGGGGTACGTCCGGGGCGGCTCCCTGAACCTGCACGAACCGGGCGCCGTCCGGGCCCTGCTCGACGCGGCGTCGGCCCGAGGGTGGCAACCGGGAGAGCGGCGGGCGGTGGAGGTCGACGGCTGGCCCCTGCTGGAGGCGGCCGCCGCGCGAGCCGGTGACGCCAGCCCCGCAGACTCTTAGAGGTGACTCCGACCTCGACTCGGAACCTGGCCGCGATCAAACTTCGGTGAGACTGGTCAAACTCTGTTGAGACTGGACATCGGATCCGCTACTGCTAGTACCCGAGGCGGACGCGTTCACGGCTCCCCAGTTCTTGGGTAGCTCATCTCACCGGGCGGAAAACCGACTGTCGAAGGGATCTGTTCCCTCCGCTTGCTCGGAGTCCGCTGAGCCGTTTGCACTCGCCGTTCCAGCGTCATCGGTTCACCTCTGCTGGGCGGATCCCCATAACGACGTTATGAGTGTGGACGTCGTTGGCCTCCCCGTTGGGACTCGACGGGCCGCTCTTGTCAGTGGTGCCGACTGATCCTGTGGTTGGCCGGCGGCGGCTGCAGACTCTCGTGGGCAGTAGTTCCCAGTTTGGGAACGCTGTCTATCGGGGGACCGTAGGTCGCTCCTGGATGGCGAACTCGGTGGCCAGAGCGAGAGCGTGCCGGGCTCCGTCAGTCGTGGTGGTGGGCTGGTTACGGTCGCGGGCGAGCTGGTGGGCGCTCCGGACGAAGCTTTCTAGGAAGCCGCAGAAGTTCGCGCGGTGGAAGGCCGTATCGCAGTCGTCGATCGTCGTGGAGAGTTCGTCGAGCCAGTACTCCGCCATCCCATCGACCGTGAGGCCGTCGCGGTGCTCCAGCAATTGGCGGGCAATCCTCTGAGCCAGAGTGAAGCGCCGTGCCTGGGAGGTCACTCGCACGTACTCGGCTCGCTGCTCAGCCAGCCGTCGTTTCTCGTGTGCATGTGCGGTCTCCGGAGAACGGCGTTCGTGCGGCTCGCGTACTTGCTCGGCTCTTAGCCGCAGTGCCTTCTGGTAGGCGCCGTGTCGAGTGGTGACGCACAACGCTTCGTTGAAGCTGTGCCATGGCACCCCGACTTCGCGGCCGTCATTGACCGCCCTCAATTGCCCGGCATCGGCCTGCTCCCGGATGTACTGCCACAGGGTCGCGCGCAGCACGGCTGCCGCTCCACGTGCTTCTTCCGAGAGGCTGCTGGCTTGCCGTTCTGTGTAACGCAACACCAGGAACAGCTCACTGGGGTCGGGAAACCGCTCAAAGTTGGGGTCCCCGCCGGCTTCGTGCAGCTTCCGCAGCTGGTCTGTCATCCCGAGCGCGTCGATCTGACCCACTCTGATGACAGACCGGTTCTTTCTGCTGTTCTCAGTCTTGTTGGCCATATCCCGAGTCTTCGCCAGGCGGTGGTTCCCAAACTGGGAACCGGTCTGCAGTCGCTCGAATGACACATGGCGATGAGCGCTAGGGGGCATCTCGGTCAGCGCGGGGAGCGGGGGTAGAGGTGCCTCAGATGCGTTGCTGCATGTGGAGAGGGACCGCCCTCATCGCCCACGGAGCATCCCCCGCCTGGGGGCGGGAGCAGTTGATGGTCGACGTACAGAACCACCGTGTTGGGTCTTACTCGAGCAGACGCTGCTCATAACGGCGTTATGACTCCAGAGGGGGCTACCTCCTTGGGGCCGTGGGAGGCGAACGCCCTTCAACGCTGAGGACGCCGAAGCTGGAGGATATCTCCGGACGTGTAGAGCAGGCCGTCGATGCCGCAGGCTACGCAGGTCAGCAGGATGCGACGTCCAGATAGGACAGGTCCATAGAGCTCGTAACACGATCTTGTTGGGTTTGGCCGGTCAGCCGTGACCCGAGCGGTGTTTCGGTTGTTCGTGACGGTGTGAGTAAGCGGCCGTGGATCGTGGACGACGAATTGTGGGCAGTGGTCGAGCCGTTGCTGCCGGCCTGGCCCGAGCGGGCGCCGGGGCCGAGGCCGGTGTCCGACCGGCTGTGCCTGCAGGGCATCCTGTACGTGCTCTACCAGGACATCAGCTGGCAACTCCTCCCGGTGGAGCTGGGGTTCGGCTCCGGGCAGACCTGCTGGCGCCGGCTGGGCCGGTGGCACGAGGCCGGTGTCTTCGACCGGCTGCACCGTATCCTGCTCGCAGAACTGCATGCCGCCGACGAGCTCGACTGGTCGCGGGCCTGCGTGGATGCCTCCCACATCCGCGCGAAAAAGGGGGAGCCGCAACCGGCCCGTCGCCGGTCGACCGCCGGAAGACGGGCAGTAAACACCACCTGATCTGCGACGGAAGAGGAACACCGCTCAAGGTCATCACCACCGCGGCCAACGTCAACGATGTCACCCAGACCCTTGCACTCGTCGACGGCATACCGCCCGTCGCAGGCCGGCCCGGACGTCCGCGCAAGCGCCTGGACGCTCTCCTCGGCGACAAGGGCTACGACAGCAATCCCAACCGGCGTGAACTGCGGAAACGAGGCATCCTGCCGGTCATCTCCCGCAAGGGATCACCTGACATCCACGGCCTGGGCAAGCTCCGCTACGTCGTCGAGCAGACCTTCGCTCTCTTCCACCAGTTCAAACGCCTCGCAGTCCGCTGGGAACGACGTCTCGACCTCCACGACGCCCTCGTCTCCCTCGCCTGCAGCCTCATCTGCTGGCGACGCCTCAACAAGCACAGACCATGATCCTGTTACGAGCTCATAGGAACGAACCAGGGGCATGCATGCACACGGCTCCCAAGCCATGGTGTAGGCGCTGGCCTGTGCGAGTGGAACCGCTGAGAACAATGCAGGGGCGGGGCAAGGCCTTTTGTCCTGCACTCTCACTGCCACCTCTCGTAGGAGGCCCTCTCATGCGCGGCCAGTTCTGCCGGGGTGCCGATGAAGGCGGGACCGCAGGTCGCCGGCAGCCGCTCGACGACCATTGCGACTGCCTCTGCGGCAGTGACGGCCATGCCGATTGTCTGCGCGCGTGATGGCCCCGAGACGTAGTACAGCCCACTGTGTTGCCGCCCGGCAGCCGAGGGCCCGCTGTACGGCACGTCCCACGTCCAGCGCTTCTCGGTACACCGACTGAAGTGCAGCTCCCACATACCGACCCACGGATAGAGCTGCCGCAGCCGAGGCTCGGCGTAGGCGGCGGCTACAAGCTCCTCACTCACGTACACCTAGCCGAAGAGCTTCCGCCAGGCCGCTTCGACGACTCCCGCGTCCTCTCCCACTGAGTACATGATCGGATTCTGCCCAACCAGACGACTGGCCTGCCACGTCATCCCGAAACGATCCGGGCGAGGAGAAGAAGGCCGGCACGAGGGACCGCGCTGACCGGGCCTCGCTCCTGCTGGAGGGCTGGCACGGAGTGTCTGATCGCGGAACGTAGTCTGAAGATCCCTATGTAGTGATGACGGAGAGACCGTGTCTGAGTCCTTACCGCCCCTGCCGGGGTACCAACCGCTGGTGTGGTCCCCCATGGATGAGTATCTGTGGCACACGTGCGACATCCTCGCTGACCTAGTTGAGGGCCGGCTGGATCGGCGTCCGCTGATTGCCTCCACCGCGAGGCTCGGGTACGGCGACCGCGTTCTGGCTGTGGGGCCAGGACAGCGAGTGAGCTGGAGGGCTCTGGGTGACGGCAGCTACGTGCATGAAGGCGGCTTTGCGGTCGGCAGCCCCGCCTTCGTGCTCGCCAGCATGGCGGCTACTGCTCTCACCAACTCCTCCCGGCGCAACCAGGCGTGGCGTAACGCCCAACCCCGGTGGGTGGTGGACGGCACGAGTGAGATCACCATTTCCGTACAGGGCATGTTCTCCGCACACCCGACGAGCGCACTCGGCTTCTACTGGCAGTCAGATGGGTGGAGGGAGATCGACCTCGTGGGACCCGATGTTTTTCAAACGAGCTTCGTCGATACCCGTGGGCAGTACTCCACCGTTCGCATTCACACACCCTGGGCTTCGCTCATTTTCGCTCTGGTCGCGCGCGCATCGTTCCCAGCCCATCCGCGACTACTGGGCCGCAGCTGGCTGCCGCCGGACTTCGAGGAACGCTGCGCCCGCATGGGACGCCCGTGCCGCCCCGCCGCCAAGCTCATGTTGAATGACGGTGGCACCTGATCCAGCGGACAAGTCCGGCGGCCGCCTTGTCGAGCAGCGCCGAATCCACGGCTCGCTCGGTGGACAACAGGGCGATGCTCTCCTCCACCTGCTGCTCGGCGTCGGTCATGCCGTCGCCGCCAGCTCACCTCCGCCTCGTGGAGACCACTCCGGCCGCCGCTGGCGCGACGCAAAGAGACCACCGGCTCACCTCCGCCGGCGGAAACCACTCGGGGTGCGGGTGGTCACGCGGTGGGGGGTCTCGGCCCACCTCCGCTCGCGCGGAGCTCACCCCTCATGACCTGCGGCGTTGGAGCGGCTTTGCAGTGAGATCGGGGAACTGCTCCAAGCCAGGGTCTCCACCCGCTTCGTGCAGTCCCCGTAGTTGGTCTGCCGTCCCCCGGCGCATCGATCTGCCCCACCTTGATAGCAGGGCGACGAGGCTTTCTTCCCTTCTTCGGGCTGGAAGCGATGCTTCAAGTCTTCGCTCGGCAGCTGTTCCCAAACTGGGAACCGGCCAACAATCATCCAAAGCGACGACGCAAGCGGGCGTGGGGAATAGCTACACACCCGGTCCGTTGAGCGGTGCTCAGGGACGTTCCCGCAGGTACAGCGCGCAAGGCGTTAGTCGGGTAGCCGGGTCACGGCAACGTGACCCGGCTACCCGACTTGGTCTCGACTACCTGCTTGATGGATGAGTCCCACCTGCGGGGAACTCACTCCAGCATCGCTGCGGCAGTCCGCGGATGGCTCGACCCATCGGCTGCCTGACCCATAACGCCGTTATGGGTCAGGGGAAGGCGGATGAAGATTCCGTCTTCGTAGAGCGGACAGTGTTCTGTCTCCAGGTGGACGGCTACCCAGGCCAACTGCACCAATGCATGAGTTGTCAACGAAGCCGACGGCTGGTCAGCAGAGGCTGATGAGGGAGAACTCGGGCCCATCCGCGTCAGCTGTCGAACGGAGGTATGTGAGCCTGAGACCTCTGGTGCCCTCAGAGCTGGACATGTCCATGGACAGGTCGGGAGAAGGCTTGAGAGTAGAGCGCCGTACCGATGGACCTATGCCCGTTCGCCACCACAGTCGCTGGGGCTGGGTTCAGCGTTTTGCGGCCTCGCCGGTCTTGTTGTAGGCCCTGGTCGCAGATCAGAGTTCGTAGGGGTAGATGGCGACGTGGTCACGCTCGAAGCGGAGCTCTACCCATGTGCCGTCGGTCTCTGTGGGCAATGGGTCTGCGGTGTCGAGCAGAATCTGCGAGCCGGCCAGCTCGAGTACCGCGATGCCGTCCATCTCGAGCGTGACTCTCCCCCGTAGACAGACCTGGCTGCCCTCAGAGCTCACTCTTGGCTGCGCGAGAGCGGCAGGGCTCGCGTTATGTCCCCAGGCGATCTCCTCGTCGATGGTCCACTCGATGTGGTGTGGGCCGTCCGCAGCTGCCGGGTTACCGCACCACTGCACCACGGCGCTTCCGCACGACGTCCGGACCCGGACCAGAACATGGTTCTGCCGGGACTCTGAACTTCTCTCCACATGAACACGCACCTACTGATCATCCGTGACTTGAACAGCGGCAGGTACCTGGGCTTCAACTCTGATCCGCACGTGACGTGACGCGCATCAGAGTGGGTTGGGGCTTCCAATGCTGGAAGACCTCGGCACCAGGCTCTGTGCTGGCAGGCAGCACGGTCACGCTGCCTGCCAGGATCTGCGGGAGGCCTGGCAGGTGGCGCACTCCATGGACCGGTCTGCTCGCCCCAAGCCGTGCGCTATCGATAGACGTCGATGTCGGGGCGTGCCGAGAGTTGTGACACGTGCCGGTGCCAGCCGGCGCGGCGAGGCATGTGGTTAAGGAACGGGGAAGAAGGCCGTGTCAAGCGTGGCCGCCCCCTGCTGCCCACGTGCGAGCAGAACCAAATTTCCCAGGAATCCTCTGTGCTTAGGATCGCTCCCACAGAACCCTTTGAACCTAAAGTCTTCGTACTTTTCTGCTTCGCGTAGGCAGAGATGAGCCAACGCGCCGGACGTCCAACACCACCACTGTCCCGGAGTAGCTCACAACTGGCACGGTCACCGCGCGCCCCCAACTACGACTAACCTCTGGCCTGCACAGAGCTCGCCGCATTGCATCGCCTGCTCTATCCGTCGCGCCCAGCTTGCCTTCGCCTGCGCGGAGCCCAAGTCGCCCCGACTTTCGATGACTACGCGGCGCGGCCTCGGCTCACCTCCGCTCGCGCTGAGGTCAGGTACATGCGGCCTACGCCCGTACCTCCGAGGATGGCTCACTCCACCTGCGCCGATCTCACAGGTTGCCCATGATCGTGTCGAGCGCTAGCTGCGGCTCTCCGCTCAATGCGTGCTCGTGCGTGCTGTTCCAGATTGCCTCCGCCTCTGTGGAGCTTGCTCAACACGTTTGGTGGTCGTTCGGTGACGGGTCGGAGACAGGGCTCGTGGTGGGCCTGCCCTCCGTGATCGGCGAGCGGCTCGCCGGCCTGCTCGCCCAGCACCCGTTGTCAGCGAGTAGGAGTCCGCGGATCGTTGCGTCCTTTGCCGGGCAGTGAGCCGTGCCGAGGGCACGGCCAGCATGTTGCTGCTGTCGTTCCTGGTTGGTGCCCCCTGCGGTGTGTTCGTTTGCGGAGCAGTGGCCGCTCGGCCCCCGCCCGTGATGCAGTCGCGGCAGCGTGCCCAAAGTCGCCTCGAGGCCTAACCTTCGTCTGAATGAAGCTGCCACGATGCACGAGGTGGAGTAATGAAGGCTGACTCACTTCCGCCTATGCAGACATACGTCTCAGCGATCTTCGGGTGAGAGTATGCGGCATGAGTAGTGTGGAACGCTCTTGGGAGCGCATCGAGGAGTGGCTGCGTGTCAACGCTCCGGACTGCTACGCGGAACTACCGGGTCCGGCCAGTGACTCCGACATCGCATACGCGCAGCGCGTCGTGGGAGTGCCTTTCCCTGACGATCTGATCACTTCGCTGCGGCGTCATGACGGATCCGAGGGCGTCGTGGTGATCCCACCGGTAGACGCGATGGTCACGGCGCGCGAGATTGCCGAGGTGTATCAAGCCGCGAAGAGCGACCTGGCGTACCTGTGTGAGCGTGGCGGCCTGTCGCCTGACGAGACGGCCCGTGAGATGAAGAAAGTCCCCAGAGGTGGCGGGGAGCGCACGTTTTGGCATCGCATGTGCGTGCCCTTCGCACGGACCGACGGCCGTTCCCACTATTTCGTTGACCAGGCCCCCGGTCCCACGTGCGGCCGGATAGGTACGTACGACCGGGACGACAACAGCACCTACCTCGACCCTTCTTCTCTTTACGCCTCCATAGCTGTCCTGCTGGAAGCTGTGGCCGATGCGCTGGAGAGCGACGACAAGATCATCGAGTTCGCTGACGATGACATCTGGGAAGCGACCGTCGAGGACGGCAGACTCTGGTGGGAAGAGTGGCTGGTGGGATGGCCAGAGGAGGCCGGCGCTTCAGACGCCCAAAGCTAGGCAACTGGGCTTGCCTGCTCGGTGCTTCCCTTCCGTGCAGAGGGAACAGACAGCCGTGACTGCGTTGATCCTGCGGGGCGCCGACTCACCTCTGCTCGCGTGGAGCTCACAAGTACGCGCCGGCTCTCGCGGAGATCAGGGTCCGTACGACTCCGCCTATGTGGAGCGCGCGTGCCTGACTCCAAGGGCAACTACCTCCCCCACGGCTTGCCTTCGCCTGCGCGGAGCTCACGCCTCCTTGGGGCTGGGGGTGCCGGGATCCCAACTTGCTTGTCCAGCACGGAGGTTGTCCTGCCGTACACCCCTGGGTTGCTGGTCAGTAGTGTGTCAGGGCTGTGTCAGCGGGGGATGTCAGTGTTGTCTTTGTGAGCGGGCCGGGATATCCGGCTCAGGTCACGGAGAGGTGCCCGGAGTGGCTTATCGGGGACCAGAGCAGCAGCTTACGGTCGGGTTATGCCCACGCAGGTTCGAATCCTGCCCTCTCCGCCAACAGTCGAGTCGACGCGCTGGCCGTCGCCCGGTCGCTGTACAGCTGGGAATGGCGATCTCGATTACATCGCTCCTGCTCAGCCGCGTACCTCCTAAGATTGCTTCGCCTCTTGCCTCGAGGTCCAGCATCTTGACGCGACTCACATGAGGCCCGTACCGCTTCGCAATCTTTGCCTTGCAGACAGCTCAAATCGGCACAATTTGTGATGCTTCCTCTGATCTCGGCTTACCGCTGCCTACTCGGCACACGCGCGGTGCGGACCGGGGCGGTGGTGTTCTGGAATGACTCACCTCCGCTCGCGCGGAGCTCCGCCGAACGCCTGGCCACTCCACCACCCGAAGTGTGGCTCACCTCCGCCTGCGCGGAGCTCGAGAACTCTCCGGCGCGACACTGGTGGGTCCACCGGCAGCTCTCGGGCGCCCGGCTCTTCAGCAGGGTCGGGCACCATGCCTTAGATGAGGGCTGAGTTCTCAGAAGAGCCCACGGTCCATGAAGTCATCCGCTTCGGCCCTGGTGATGAAACCGCATTCCCCCGTTTTGAGATCGACGCAGACCGGATAGTTCCCGGCGATCCGTTCCATCTCGTCGTCGTGGTCGAGGAACCTGATGGTGTTGAAGGGTCCGATGAACCGGTCACCGTCGATGAAACAGCTCTCCAGGATGAGCCGGACGTCGTTGGACGGCCAAGACCGGCTCTGCTCATCCAGGTACCTCGCGGCCAGTTCCTGGGCTTCCTTGCGATCGAGCATGTCAGTTTGTCCTCATGAGGTAGTAGATTTTCCATCGAGGGTCGGCTGGATTAGCCCGTCCTTGCTTGAAGTCGAGAAAGACCACCTTGCCGTCGACATTCACTACGTTGAAGTAGTGGCCAATCCGTCCTCTCTGGGTCGGGAAGCCACCGACGATCCCCGAGCTCCGGGGCCCCAGCTCAGCACATCCCTGACGATGGGGTCCAGTCCCCTCTTGCCTACGAACGGGCGTCCAGTCAGCGCCGCAACTTGGTTGGGGGGTCATGATGTGATCAGCCCCGGGTACGGAGTTGGGGTTCTTGCCGACCATGAGGTCGTCACCGGCGGCGAGACAGGCGACCGCTGGGGCTACCTGCGACGCACTGCAGACCTATGGAACTGGCTCCTGACAGGCAGCCCCCCGATAGCCAGCCCCACCCAGATACCCAACGGCGACACCATGAGGAACTGGATAGCCCACTACTCCACCGTCCTTGCCGACACCTGTTCCTTCACCGACCAGGAGATCGCTGACGTCCTCACCGAGTCCCTCATCCCACCGGACGGCACCATCACCGCTGACATGCTCGACGCGCTCCTGCGGCTCCAAGCCGAAGGCACCGCCCCCGAAGGACTGACCCGACACGTCAGCTCCTTGGCACCCATCTCAGCCCAGCCCCTAGACGGCGGACTGTTCAAGTTCGACTGCACCCAATGCGACCGCTCCGTGCAGTGCGTCCGGACCGCACCGGGGTTCTTCACGGTGTCATGCAGCTCCTGTCACGCAGGCAACCTCGTCAGGGTCTCGTAAGAATGGAGGACCAGATCGATGCGCTCGGCCTGATGCTGAACACGCTGGTGCTGCTCACCACGCGTTCCATGGACCCCGTTCAGCAGCCGTACGGATGGATCCGACGTCCTGCTACCCAATCTTTCTCCTGGTGAAGATTGACCGACCAGGCCGGGGCGGAGTCTCTCCTCAGCCCACCCGTGGCGGACCGGTGACCGGCAGTGCGGTCAGTGCGTGGGAGCGGAACGAAGAACGCCACGAGAGCTGTGTATCGGGGACGGCGAGAGCGATTGTGGGCAGTCGGCGGAGCAAGGTGCTCAGGCCGATCTGGATCTCCATGCGGGCCAGAGGAGCGCCCAGGCAGTAGTGCATGCCGTGGCCGAGCGCGAGATGCGCGATGTCCTCACGCCGGATGTCGAAACGGTCTGGGTCGGGGTACCGGGCGGGATCCCGGTGGGCGGAGGCCAGGCAGAGCATGATCGTATCGCCGGCAGGGATACGCACGCCGCCGATCTCGACGGGCTCTGTGGGAAACCGGCGGATGGCCATCTGGTTGGGATGCGCGTAGCGCAGCAACTCCTCGACAGCCGCGGGAAGCAGGCCGGGGTCCGCCCTCAGGGCGGCGAGCTGCTCCGGATGGCGGAACAGAGTGAGCAGGCCTGCGCTGATCATGTGCTGGGCGTTTTCGCTGCCGGCCATGAGGATGAGAAAGGCCAGGGAGACAAGTTCGTCCTCGGTAAGCCTGTCCCCTTCGTCGCGGGCCGCGATCAGGTCCGACAGCAGGTCATGGCTGGGGCGGGCCCGGCGCTCGGCCACCAGGCCGACGAGGAAGTCATGGATGCGGTTGATGGATTCCGCCGTCTGGCCCGGGTATTCGGGGGCGAACATGCTACCCACCCACGCGGAGAAGGAACGCCTGTCTCCTTGCGGAACGTCGAAGAGGTCCCCGATGACCACCAAGGGCAAGGGGTTGGCGAACTCGGTGACCAGGTCGACGCTGGACTCGCTGGCCAGGCGCTGGGAGAGGGCGCCGGCCAGAGAATCAGCGGCGGCCTGGACGCGTTCGCGCAGAGTCTCCACCCGGCGGGGGGTGAAGCCCTGGGAGACCAGACGTCGAAGCCGCAGGTGGTCACTCGAGTCAATGTTGAGGAGATTGGCGTCCAGTGCCGGAGGCAGCGAAAAGCCCCTGTAACCCGTGCCGGAGTGCGCTTTGTTCACTGACAGCCTCGCATCGGTCAGCAGGGCGCGCACATCCGCCTCCCGGACCACAAGCCACACCGCGGAACCGTCCGGTAGTGCTATGCGATGGACCGGGCCGGCGTCACGCAGGCGTGCATAGACCGGGTAGGGGTCGGCGAAGAACGCTGTGTCGAAGGGCCGGAGGAGGGCCGGTGTGTCGGAGTGAGCGGTCACGCGTCCTTCTTCGCTGGTTCGGGGGTGTGCGGCGTGTGCGCCACGGCGGGTGAGGCGTGGTCGGATGCGGTGAAAGCGCGGGCCAGCTTGCGTTGGAAGGAGAGCTCCGCCGCCAGGTCCTCCGGTTCCGCAATCCGCGGGTTGGTGACGTGGGTAGTCGGCTGCTTCTGCTCGATTTTGGCCTGCAGTGCGGCCTTGAGTTGCGCTGCTTCGACGGCGGCGGCCAGATCGATGCCGTTGAGTCCGGCCGCTTCGCCGCGTTGCGTGGCGAGGGTGGCGACGGAAGGAGCCATCCATGTGCGCAAGGCCCACTGAGCGTCACGGATTTCCACCAGGCATCGATAGAGGCGGGTCCTGAGGTCGGCCTCCTGTCCCAAATCAAGAACGACTTCGGGCAGATGAGAAGTGACGTCGCGGTGGAAGGGGGTGATCTCCCGGTAGGCGCGGTGCCGGTCAAACCATTCGTATGCGGTGGTGAGGTAGCGGCCCCAGTCGGGCATCGTCCAGCCGACCGTCTTGAGGACGGTCCCCGCGATGGCGATCTGGGCGACGGGCTCCCACGGGTGGCCGGTGACACCGAACTGACCGGCAATGATGTCCGCGACACGGCAGCCTGTGTAGATCATGGCGAAGGGCATGGACACCGCAACGAGGCGCAGCCCCCGCCGTAGCCAGGGAGTAGGAGCCATACGTGCGTAGCGCCAGCCCATGATGCCGATGTCGATCTGGTTCGCTGCGTGTCCGACCAGGTAGATGGTCAGGTATGCGGGGTAGTACTGCGCCTTGGTCAGGGCGAAGTCGGTGGGGCGTTCGCCGATGCTGGTGGCGGCGGAGAACAACGTGATCATGCCGAGGAGCACCACGCCCAGGCCGATCAGACGTGGGATGGCCTTGCGCCAGGCCGTGCGGCGTTCGTACGACAGGTGCAGGAGCACGAGTTGTTGGCAGGCGGCCGACAGGATGACCGTGCTCTGGGCGAGCAGCCCAGAGAAGTTGACTATGCCGACGAACCTGCTCGTTGCGATCCATACTGCTGGTGTCGAGATGACGAACGTGGCGGTCAGGAAGAAGAAGTTGCCCACGAGTGCGAGCTGTGTGGGTGAGCGGTCGGTGCGCGTAACTCGTAGCTTGAAGAGTAAGGCTAATAAGGACACCAGCGCACAGGCAGGATAAAGTGTGCTATTCATTTTTCCCTTGATGGATGGGGGCCTCCAGAGCAGCGAGTCTGGCGACCAGCTCCCGCGCCTCCGGCGGCATTGCGCAGGTGCGCTCTACGGACCAGCTGCTGATTTGCCGGCCGATCAGCGAGCCGACCAGCTCGGCCTCGACCTCTGCCTCGGCTTGCGAGTGTTCCCGCCCCAGTACCCGACGGACCATGTTCGGGTTGAGCGACGGTAGGAGGAGTGTGGACGACTGTTCCGTCATCACAGGCGATGCGTCGTGATCGCAGATCACGTGGCCGAACTCGTGCAGGATCACCTGTTGCTGATGCACGGGGGCAAGACGCTGTTCGAAGAAGACATAGTCCTGGCCCTCCGCGGAGACCCAGAGGCCGTCAGGACTGCCGAGTGGCAGCTCGAGAGGGACCAAGTGGATGGGGCGGCCATGAAGTCGGCCCACATGCTCACAAAGAGTCTGCATCGTCACCTGCGCCTGAGCGGGCAGGCCGAGTGCGTGCACTCGTTCCACGCACCGCTTTTGAAGACTGTCCGGCTTCCCGCCGTCAGCCCGAAGTCGCCAGCGCACCACAATCACTTGAGATCGTCATGCGGATCCTGACGCGCGCCGGCGTCCGCGGACGGTGAGGAGCTCCGCAAGGACTCCTGAACCTGGGAGGCTGCATTGATGATCCCTTTGAGGAGCTCGGACATCTGATCTGCGGGAAGGCCTCCAGGAAGCCGTGTCCGCGTACGTAGCGAAACGTTCTCCACACTGCGCCGGCGCAGTTCTTTGACCGCTTCCAGTTCGGCATTGACCTGCTGGAAGACCTGCTCGTCGAGAAAGTATGCCCATCTCTCGATGCCCAGGCTGTGAGCCACCTTGACCAAGGTCTCGATGGTGAGGTTCGTGCCGTCGGCGGATTCGGCTGATGCCAGGGTGCGTTTGGAGACGCCTGTGCGATCGGCCAGCTTCGCAAGGCTGAACGGGCCTTCGGGATGGTGATGCCGGAGGTGTCGCATTCGGGTCGCGATCGCGGTCTTCGCCGCGTGGACCTGAGCCTCGAGGCCGTGCCCCGCGTCCGTGCTGGGTTCGTCGCGTCGGTTGTTCATCGTTCACCACCTCCCCTGGTGCAACATGTTGCACCCTGACGCAGGATGTTGCAACGGTGTGCTGTGAGGCCTATCGTCCTCGTTACGGGGATGAGCCTCAAGGGGAGGGGCTGGGGGCATGCTGATCCGACGTCAGCACGACGGCGACAAGAATACCCATGAAGTCGTATACACCTGTTCCCAGGGCGGCGCGCCAGATGTCCTCGAGTCGGGTCATGGGAGTGCCACGGCACTCGGACATGAAGCCGCGCTCCGACCGCCTCGCCAGCGAGTGGCCGAGGCCTGGCACCCGCGGTCATCCCGACCAGTGGTTCGTTCCGTCCGGCTAATGCGAGACGACCGCATCAGTCTGTCTGCCGACGGGGTCAACCCGTCGCTCAAGCCAGCATCTCAGATATGGGCTATCACCCCACGTGTTGGCTCCGGCCGCACTTACGGCGGCGAGGAGGCCCGATCGTCATAGGCCAACCATGAGGCGCGGCCCGAGACATCGGACCATCCCGCCGCCCGGGCGCCCAGCCTTTGGTGATGGCAGTCACCGCGGCTTACGCCCCTTGCACTCCGCTCAGGCCTGGCAGGGCCCTCGCGGAGGTTCCGTCCGACCCGACATGGCTTCGGACGGTTCACAACGCGGTTCTGGCACGAACCTGGGCCCAGACGAGGGCCCCTTTCATGTCCACGTACAGCAACGAGGACCACCACACATGATGCAGTACAAGGCTGCTTTCTGTCAGCTCCTCCATGTTCAGCCAGCTCAGCTCAGCCCACACTTGAACAGTGGTGGCTGCCGCACACGAGGCGGGTGCTCTCTCAAGGCCTCCCCGACCCCTCCCGCGAGTAGAGGACGCCTCACCCGCAGGGCCTCTCGATGAGAAACGAGGCAACACGTGAGACCACCTCGCCTGTGGCCCCGCCTCTGCCACCCCGGCGCCGGCAACGCGTAAAAGTGCCATGGCGCCTGGTGGCATCCCCTTACTACTCCGATGCCGCGCTGAGCGTGTACATAAAAGTGAAAGCTCTCGCCATGCGTCCGGAGGGTTGCACCGCAGGAACCGCCGTACTGGCCTCCTACCTCCGGACATCGCCGTCGACGGTGTAACGAGGCCAGGCTCAGCTCAGCCGCCCCGCCCCGGACGGAGTCATCGAACTGACATCGCAACGCAGAACGCTACCCGGCGGGCGGGGCACCACTGCGGTACGTCGCGTACGTCTGCTGAGCCAGAACGAACGATTCGTATGGCTGCCTGTAGCAGCAGCCGAAGACCTGACACCACGACAGTTACGCGCCTACGCCGTCATCACCTATGCAGCACTACAAGCCATCCCTTTGACCGAAAGCGAGCTCGCCGGCTACCTGCACCACCACTCGGGCACCAGACCCGGCCGTTCCCTCACCCCGACAGCAGCCGGAAACATCATCGACAGCCTTGAAGCGACACGATGGATAACAGTGCACCGCCGAGCCGGCGAACGCGGCCGGCATCAGTTCATCGCGCACGACCTACCACCCTCATCGCGTGCAGTGGGGCAGTGCCCCACTGCACCCAGCCCGCCTCCACCTGCGCAGGTCAGCACCAAGCCGACACCCGCATGTGATGACGCATCGGCTTCGCACATTGATGAAGCATTCCTCGCGTATAAGGAATCACCTAGGACTGACCGACCCGAGGACGAGCGAGCGCTCGACACACCCGCCGTAGGCGAAATACCGGTGAGTGACCCCGCACCCAGCCCCACCACCTCCACCCCGCCGGGAAACAAAACGGCTGGGCTCGCGCTGCGCGCGGCCGGGCAACTCTCCACCGTCACCTCCCGGCCGCGACGCCCCAACCGCCACGTCACAGGCAACCATCACTACAACGGCCCCGCCCTGACACTGAGCACCCGCATCTACGCGACGCTCGAACCAGTCCACTGGCTGCTGAAGCAAGTCGACCGTGTTTGGGTACAGCGCCACATCGCCCGCGAGGTCGGTCGCCAGCTACGCGAGGGCATGGACCAGGACCGGCTCCAGCAGCGATTGACACGGAGGCTCGCTGCCACCTCCCTTGCCGAGATCCGCGATCCGGGCCGGTGGCTGCTCGGCGTGGCCCTGCCACGCTGGGGCTGCAGCCTCATGGACTGCGAAGAAGGCATCCTGTGGCCCACAGGCGTCCGCTGCCCTGTATGCCAAGAGATCACCATCGAACGCAAGGCCACCAGGCGACACACGCAGCATTCCGGCCGGGACCACGAAAACACACCTCGCTCGAGCGCCAGCCGCTCCGGTCGCGAGACAGCCGACCCGATGTTGATCCGCCCCGCTGCTCCGATCACTCAAGAGCCACGCGGTGCCGAGCGGGGCACATGCGGTGCATGCGGTGTACGAATCCTGCTCCTCGGCCGCGCCCTGTTCGACCTCCTATGCCGACTCTGCCGCGAAGAACAAACCGAGCAGTTCTCTGCTGCAGGCGTCGACGACGGTACATACCCACCTTCAAGGTCTGGAAAGGGATCTTTCTCAAGCGTGCAACCTTGCACACCACTCGCGCGCAGTCGTAGGTAGGCCGAGGAACTGACCGCCCCCGCTTCAACGCCATGGCCGTCCCGGCAAAGCCAAATCCGCCGCCGATCCATGGGGGCCTTGTGGGTGCAGGGAGCAGGCATGACAACGTCGGCACCACCACGATGATCGGCGAGGCTTCAACCGCCTTCGCGGCGTTCTCACACCGCGCGGTCCGCCAGGGCATGGAGATGCCGCTGGCTCACCTCCGCCTGCGCGGAGCTCGCGAGCGCGGTCGCCCGGAGCCGACCCTGCCTGCGCCTCACCCTCCGCCGACGCAGAGAGCACGCCACCCATCCCGCGGACGTCGAAGTCGATTACGACCTACCTCCGTCGGCGCGGAGCTCATGGGGTGGTCAACTATGCGCGGAGTCGCATAACCGGCTTACCTCCGCGGCTTACCTCCGCCTGCGCGGAGCTCACTTCTGGCCGGTCCGTGAACGAAACGTGCTGAGCGGGGTACCTCCGCGGTTGCGGAGAAGAGCTGGCGGGGCCGGCTATGAGCGAACCGTATCTCTGTCAGTCACCTGACGGGCACTCATGAGACTGGAGGCGTCGGCTCTTCCTGCATGCGAACAAGAGGAAGCTCAGGACGTTACGGCCTCAGACTGGCTGAGCGGTTCTAAACATACGTACTGCCGAGGTTCCAGATGCTTCAAGACGGGAGCATGGAAGCCTGTCGCTGTCACAGTTGCTGATGTGGGGCCGCGTCTCACGGATGACTCCCGACAGTCTGTGACCAGAACACACAGGAGGCCCTGCCTTCGCGCTCCGCAGCGCGAAGGCAGGGGTGTCCCGTTCAGGCGACCCTCCGGGTAGCTGGTCCCGGCACATTGTGAGTGTGCCGGGGTCAGCTACTTTGCAACCCAGAGCCTGAAGATCCCTGTGGCTGCCGTGATGGCAGCTGCCAGAGCTTGGATCAACCGGCTCCGGCGCTCGATTCGGTCGAACGTGCGTTTGGTGAATTCGAGCATCCGGTGGGGTAGCGCCCTCAAGCACTGCAGCACGGTGTGGCTCCTTGTCCCGTCGTTCTGGGTCACGAGAGACCCAGGGATGGCGTGAGGTCAGGGGCCAGCGCTGAAGCACGCGGTGAGCCTATGGGGTAACGGACGTGCAGGGCACCGGAGTTGGTGAACTTACGTGCATCGCGATGCCGCGGCCTGACCGAGACTGTGACGTTCTGAGCTTGTTTCGTGCATGGCGGGTACGTCTCGGCTTCCGGCCTGGAGGCGGTTGTGTCGCTGGGCGGCATGTCGTTGTGCCGAAGGGCTGACAGATGTCGTAGCTGGTTGTGGGGGCTGGCGCCGAACGTGTGCCTTGGTGGGCGATTCATTAGCTATGGGCAAGATGTCCGGCAGGGTGGCGTTGGGTTCGGCGGTGGATCACGTCCCCAATCCGGGTGACGCAGCCGAGAGGGTTCACGACCTACCTCCGCCGGCGCGGAGCGCAGTGCTTTCGGCGCTATTTGTCCGATAAACGCGCGGGGGACCTCCGCGTGGGCGGAGCGTGCGCGGTCCGACTGTAGCGGGCACCACTGACAATTTTTTCGAGTTCACGGGACCGTGTTGCGCGCCTTCGATAGACGCGCTTAGCTCGCCTCCTCGGGACGCCTCGGCGACCAACAACTTCCCTGCGTCAGCGATCCGTTGGCGTTCATCACCGTGATGGAGGGCAACTTGCCTGTCTGGAATGCGGCTGACCAGCCATGCCTCATGCTGGTCCTCCGCGAGGACGCGGACCGGGAGGAGCTTGAAGCGCTCTTACCCGGTGTCGCACCCGGCGCTCACTATGAGACCGGGCTACGAGGCGCGCTGCTGGGCGCGCATCTGGCGTCCGACCTCGAGGTGCCGAATCCGGCGGTGGAGTCGATGCTCCGCCGGCTGCTGACCGCGCTCGCCATCCGTGTCGGCAGGCTCGATGTGGCGGACCTGTCGGTGTGGGAGGACCGCTTCGATACCCTTCTCGCTGTCGGACGATTCGATGCGAAGGCTGTCAACGATTACATCGACCGATGGCGGCACCGCTTCGACCTCTACGACAGCAAGCGTCCGTTCCTCCAGGACCCGCGGCTGGCCGAGCAGTGCTCTCGGCGCGCGGCGCCGGGAAAGCTGGTGATGCCTCGCCCGTCAGGGGCGAACCAGCCGTGGCTGGACCACACGCCGCAGGACGAACCGGTGCCCTCGGGGGAGGCTCTCGGATGGGTGCTGGCCTGGCGCGGCTACGGCCCCTCGGGTACGGGCGCGCAGCGGCAGCACGGCGGTGTGAACTCGAAGAACATGAAGGCTGCCCCATTGAGGTCGCTGGTGTCGTTCCACCCTCTTGGCACGAGCTTGTTCACGTCGCTGCTGCTCTCCTGCCCGCCACCGACGGGGACTGAGGATGTCGCTGGCGACCTGGCCCCCTGGGAGCGGGACGAGCTGGAGGACCCGCTGCTGCCTGCCCCCGCCAAGGGGCCGGTGTCGCTGCTGACCGGCAGGACCGCGCATCACGTGTTGCTGGCCCCCGACGAGAGTGGCGGGGAGGCGGTGGGCTGTTGGGTGGCGTGGGGGAGTCGGGTGGATCTGCCGGCAGCCCGGGATCCGTTCGTCGTCGACCGGGTCAAGGCCGGCCCGGTGCGGGCAAGCTGGCGCCGTTCGCTGCTGCGGGATTTCGACTCGTTCATCCACGCCAAAGACCCTGCCGCCGTCGGCATCAAGGGCGTGATTCTCCCTGGCTGGCTGTCGGTCTACGCGGACCTGCCGCAGGAGGCCCTCAAGACCCTGTCGAGCGTGCGGGTCAGAGCGCTCGGCTGCCACCAGGAGAAGCAGGACCGTAACGAGCACTGGTATGGGGTGACCACCCCGGCCAGCATCGCTCCGTATCTTCCCTCGCGGCATCCGCAGCGGGCGGCCCGTGTCGCCCAGACCCGCCTCGCCGCGGAGATGGCGGCTGCGGACATGGCCAAGTCCCTGCGGTCGGCGTGGAAGCAGATGTCTCCTGGCGAGAAGACCTGCCCGTGGGCAGATGAAGGCACCGCCCAGTTCTGGGACCGGGCGGAGTCCCTCTTCTGGGCCGCGATCTCCGACGACGATGCGCCTCCTGTGCGCTTCAGAGCTCTGGCGCTGGAGATCTACGACGCCATCACCCAGCCGGTAGCGACAACTCCCCAAGGGATGCACCCGATCGCCCAGGCCCGCTCGGCACTGGCGTACCCCCGGACCGGAAGGAAGAAGGAGAAGGCCGCATGACCGCCGAATCCCTGCCTGCGTCGCCGGCGCCGGCCGTGGGGGCAGCGACCCCGGGCCCGTTGGAGCGATACGAGAAGTTCCTGCGCATCGTCCGCAAGGCGTGTTCCACGCCGGGCGGGCGGGCCGCCCTGCGCCAGGGCCTGGCCGATGACCTTTCCTCGCCCTGGCAGCTCTACATGCATCTGCTGCCGGCCGGCGGCATCCCGGCCTACGCGGCGACCCGTGAGGCCGAGCGGCCCTACCTGCTCGTGGCGTGCCTGTACGCGGTCCACGACGCCCCCAACCCGCGCACTGCCAAGACCACCCCGTCCCCGGCCCCGAAGCCGGCCGACGTGCGCAAGAACCTTGGCTGGTCCTATGCCCGCGCCGCGACCACCGGTGCCATGCGGCAGCAGAACGCCGCCGACGCCCTCTCCTACCTCGCGCAGCTCGACACCGAAGGTCTCTACCGCGACCTGCCCGGCGCGATCTCGCTGCTGCGCTCCCACCGCATTCCCGTGCAGTGGCCGGTGCTGCTGCGCGACCTGACCCGCTGGCCGAACTGGGCGGACGACGTCCGCATCGATTGGGTCCGTGCCTTCCACACCCCCGCCCGCTCCACCGAGGAGAACACGAAGTGACCACCCCTGCGCCTGGCAATCTCTACCTCGACGTCCACCTGATCCAGTCCTACCCCTACTCGAACCTCAACCGGGACCGGCAGGGGGCCCCGAAGTCCGCCAAGTACGGGGGCGTGATGCGCGCCCGGCAGTCCTCGCAGAACGGCAAGCGGCACACTCGCCTCACTGTGGAGAAGGCCACCGGTATCCGTGCGCTGCGCACCCGCGGTGTCCCGAAGGCCGTGGCCAAGCGGCTGACGGACCGGGGATGGAACAAGGAGGTCGCGCTCGTAGCTGGCCAGATGCTCATTCTGGCCGCCGGGGTCAAGGGCCTGGGTATCGCCGACAGCCAGGGCACCAACGCCCTGCTGTTCCTCCCCGAGAGCGCCCTGGACGCCCTGGCGGAACTGGCCGACTCCCACCGCGGTGAGATCACCCAGGCCGCGTACGACATCGAGGCGGAGGCAGAGAAGGCGGCGAAGAAGACCACTCGCAAGACCGCCGCCGCGGAGGAGGGAGCGGAGGACGACAACGAGGACGAGCCGGCCATCGGTGAGAACAGCCTGCTGGCCAAGTACGCGGCGAAAGTTCTTCCCAAGGCCGAGGTCCTGGCCATTCTGCAGAGCAGGAACGCCTCCGTCGCCGCGTTCGGCCGGATGCTCGCCAACGAGGCCGGCTCCACCGTCGACGGCGCCGTCCAGATGGCTCACGGGCTCAGCACCCACGCCGCCACGCCCCAGCTCGACTATTTCACCGCCGTCGACGACATCCTCGAGGACGAGGGGACGGAGACCGGCGCCGGGCACATGGGCGACAACCGCTACACCTCCGCCACCTTCTATCGGTACGCCTGCCTGAACGTCAGTGAGCTCATCGGCAACCTCGACGGTGACACCGAGACCGCGCAGACCGTGACCGCCGAGTTCCTTCGCGCCTTCGTCAGCACCGTGCTGCCGGCGAAGTCCTCCGGAACCGCACCGTTCACCGTTCCCCACCTCGTCTACGTCGCCGTGCGCACCGACCGCCCGGTCAGCCTGGTCGGCGCGTACGAGACGCCTGTCCCCGACACCTCCGACGGCTACGTCCCGGCCTCGCTGACCCGGCTGGCCGACCACGCCGCCGCCCACCACCGCTTCCTGGGCACCGACGGCCTGCTCATGCACGCCCACAGCGGACTCACCGACCAGACCTTCGAGGCGCTCGGCGACCGGATCGACGGCCTCAATGCGCTCGTCGCACGCGTGGCCGGCACCGTGGCCAAGGGGAACGCGTGAACGGCCTGCTCCTGCACCTGTCCGGCCCGCTGCAGTCCTGGGGAAGCGACGCGGACTTCGAAGTCCGCACCACACACCGCTGGCCCACCCGCTCGGGCCTGACCGGTCTGCTCGCCTGCGCCCTGGGGCGCCCGCGTGACAGCGACAACAGCGACCTGGCCGAACTGAGCTACACCATCCGCGTCGACCGTCCGGGCCAAAGGGAGATGGACTTCCACACCATCGGCGGCGGCTACCCCCGCCACCTCACCCCGCCCACGGCGGACGGGAAATTCAAGAAGCTCGGCGAGGGCACCATGCTCACCGAACGCTGGTACCTCACCGACGCAGCTTTCACCGTCGCCGTCACCGGCCACCCCGGAGTCATCCACGTCTGCGGCGCCGCCCTGAAACGCCCCACATTCGGGCTCAGCCTGGGACGCCGCTCCTGCACCCCCGACACCCCCATCCTCGTGCGCTCCGCCGTGCCCGACGCAGTGGGCGAACTCGACCGCCTGCCGCTGCACCGGACACCCACCCGCGGCACGCCGGAGCCGGTGACCTTCATCTACGACACCGCCCCCGAGCCGGGAGCGCGGCCGGACACCGAAGTCCGTGACCGGCCCGGCCCCCGTCGAATCTTCACCCGCAGGCCCGTATGGCAAAGGCAGCGCTTACTGCCGGACGCCCCGGAAGCCGGCCGCGGCACCCAGTGGATCGACGCACTCACCGCATACCGAGAGGCAGCCGCCGCGTGACCACCGCCCCCGCCGCCCCCACCCGCACCCTGCACCTGGCCCAACTGCACCTGGAAGCCCGCAGCCGCGCCGTCCACCAGGACTTGAACGACGCCACCAAACTGCACAACACCGTCCAGTCCCTCTTCCCCGACACCCTCGGGGACACCCCGCGCGCCGCAACCCACACCCTCTTCCGGCTCGAGCGCGAACAGGCCGGCGCCGTCCTGCTCATCCAGTCCACCCTGCCCATCAACCGCAACGCCCTCCCGCGCGGATACGCCCACCACCTCGCCCACCGGGACCTCGGCCCCCTCCTGGACTGGATCACCGAGGGCCGGCTCGTGCGCTACCGCATCGACGCCAACCCCATCAAAACCACGTTCGTCCGCGGACAACGAGGCAAGCGCACCCCGGTGACCGGCGCCGAGGCCCTGGCATGGTGGGAACGTCAGGCCCACAAGGCAGGCCTCGCCAACCAGCTCGCCCTGGACCTGCCCCAGCCCCCCGTACGGGGCACCCGCAACAACTCCAAGCCGATCCTGCTGCGAGCCATGCGCTTCGAAGGCGTCGCCACCGTCACCGACGCCGACGCCCTGCGCGCCGCCATCACCGTGGGCATCGGCCAGGGACGTGCCTACGGCCTGGGCCTGCTCTCCATCGCCCCCTACCGCCCCTGACACACACCCGGCCAGCACCACACCCGGGTCCGGGACGCACCGGCCCGGGCCCGCCACGACGTAAGGATCCCCGCATTGCTGCCCCGTCCGTTTGATGACCGTCCGTGGGGAAAGGAGCGAGGCCTCGACCACCCCTACTCCCTGGGCTGTCACGCCATCGACACAGCAGTCATGGCCGCCGCCTTATGGGACCGCTATCTCACCCCACGCCAGCGCCACGTCATCGCCCACGGCTGGGGCCTGAGCGAGACCGAAGCCCGCCAGTTCCTCATCTGCCTCGCCGGGCTCCACGACATCGCCAAGATCACCCCGGGATTCCAGGCCTGCGCCCCCGCAGCCGACCAGGTCACCGGACTCCCCGGCTACGACCCTCTCCCCGCCACATTCCGGTCCCCCAGCCACCAACGAGCGGCACACCTCGTGCTGCCCGAACTCCTCAACCGAGTCCAGGGCCTGCCCCTGACCGGCCGCCCCCTCAACCTGGTCGCCCACCAGATCGCACAGATCATCGGCGGCCACCACGGCACCTATCCCCCCGCCCTCTCGCACCAGGGCGACGCGCTCTCCTGCCCCCTGGCTGCAGTGCCAGGACTGGGAGACAAAGAGTGGGACGCCCAGCGAGAAAATCTCATCCACCTGATCCACCACCTCTTCGGCACCCCTCGCTACCCCACGCGAACGGCCCGTGGGCCCGCCGCCGTCGTCACCACAGGCCTGATCGTCCTCGCCGACTGGCTCGCCTCCCAACTCCCCTGGATCCGCGACCGCCAACGCCGCTGGGACACAGACCGCACCCGCAGCTGGGAAGCCCACGTCCGCCGCGCCCGCCGCGCCGCGCCCAAAGCACTCCGCGAGGCTCAGCTCACCCCGCCCACCTGGCGCCGCCGCAGGACTTTCCCCACACTCTTCCCACACCTCCGAGGACAGAAGCTGCACCCCGTCCAGGAAAGCCTCGCCAAGGAACTGCCTGACCTGGCGAGCGGCCCCGGCCTGCTGCTCATCACCGCACCCCCCGGCGAAGGCAAAACCGAAGGCGCCCTCTTCGGCGAACGGATCATGGGACCGGCCGCCGGCACCAAAGGCCTGGCCTTCCTCCTGCCCACCATGGCCACCACCGACGCCATGTGGACCCGCGTACGCGACCACACCCGCGCCAACTGCCACACCCCACCACCAGTCGCCCTGCTCCACGCCATGGCCTGGCTAGACGCCACCTACACCCCCGACGACCTGCACAGCGCCACCTGCGACCCCGACACCGTCGCCGAATGGCTACGCGGCCGACACCGCGGCTTCCTCACCGGCATCGCCGTAGGCACCTGGGACCAAGCCGCCCTCGCCGTCCTCCCCCACCGCTACATGGCCATGCGCTGGCTCGGCCTGTCCGGCAAGACCATCATCATCGACGAAGTCCACGCCTACGACGCCCACGGCCACGCCCTCACCCTGCGCCTCCTGCAATGGCTCGGCGCCCTCGGCGTCCCCGTCATCCTGCTCTCCGCCACCGTCACCGGAGACACCGCAGCAGCCCTCGTCCACGCCTACCGCCACGGCGCCGGCCACACCGACACCCCACCCATCCCCATCAGCTACCCCGGCTGGACCTACACCGACCACGCCACCGGCACCATCACCACCCCCAAAGAAGCGCTCGGCTCCCACCGCGCCCACACCCTCACCGTCAACACCGTCGACTGCACCCACACCCACAACCCAGACAACACAGACGGCCGCGCCCGCGCCATTCTCAACCTCCTCAGCCCCCTTCAGGAAACGTCCACCGGCTGCGCACTGATCGTCTGCAACACCGTCGCCGACGCCCAGGCCACCAAAGACCTCCTCGCCACCGCCTGGAGCACCACCGACCGGCCGCCACTGGTCCGGCTCCTGCACGCCCGCATGCCCGCCCGGCAACGAGCCGCTGTCACCCGCCGCATCCAACGCTGGACCGGCCGCCGCGGCAAACGCCCCACCCGGCCCTTCGTGGTCATCAGCACCCAAATCGCCGAACAGTCCCTCGACGTCGACTTCGACCTCGTCATCAGCGACCTCGCCCCTCTCGCCCTCCTCCTCCAACGCGCTGGCCGCGGCCACCGCCACCCCCGCAACGACCGCCCCACCTGGGCACCCACAGGCAAGCCACGCCTCGCCGTCCTCGTCCCCACAGGCCAGCTCCCACCCCGCCACTGGGGCAAGGTCTACCCCCAGTCCATCCTGCGCCGCACCCGGGACCTTCTCCGCACACTGCATGACGCGGACGACGATCAGCAGATCAAGGACAGCATCCAGACCAAGCAGATCAGCGTCCCCGAGGACATCCAAGACCTCGTCGACAAGGTCTACAGCCCGGAATTCGCCAAAGCCGACGACATCCACCGCATCGCCGAGGACATGCAACTCGCAGCCACGGCCACCCTCTATACGATCGACCCGCCCAACAGCGTCCGCGACCTCCACCCACTGACCAACACCGACCAACACCCCGACAAGATCGCCACCCGCCTGGGCGCCGACAGCACCCGCGTCCTGCCCACCTACCTCACCGCCGACGGACGCCACTGGCTGCACCCCACCCACCACACCCACAGGACAGCACTGCCCCGGCAGGTCGATCCCGGGGACCGGCAGACCATCAGGCGACTGATGAATGCCACCATCCCGATCAACAGCGAATGGCTTGCCGGCCACGATCCCGCCACCGACCCGCCGGCCACGTGGTCAGACGTCCCAGGACTCCGGGACCTCGTTCTCCTTCCCCACCCGGTAACCCGCACCACGATCGGCGCGTACCGGGGAGACAGAAAAACCCTCATCGTCGACCCGGAGAACGGCCTCGTCAGCCGCTGACCGTATGACGATGATGCTCTCCGCGCTGCGCGGAGGTGCCCCGGCCACTTACCCCGACGCTGCGGTACAGATGGCGTCCGCTCTGCGCTGCGGAGGTGAGCCGGTCAGCGCCATACAGATACCGTCATGGGGCACGTGCTCTCCGCGCAGGCGGAGGTGAGCCGGCGGAGACGTGCTCGGTTTGGGCGAGCGCCATGTGCTCTCAGCGCAGGCGGAGGTGAGCCGGTGCCGGGTTCTTTGCCGCCGTCGGCACCGAAGTGCTCTCCGCGCAGGCGGAGGTGAGCCGCTCACCAAGGAACACGAGAAGCGCATCGCCGCGTGCTCTCCGCGCAGGCGGAGGTGAGCCGGAGACCGGTCAGGCCGCAGACACCATCGTGGTGTGCTCTCTGCGCAGGCGGAGGTGAGCCGAGCCGACCGGCCGGAGGGACCACCCACCCCGCGTGCTCTCCGCGCAGGCGGAGGTGAGCCACGGTCGTTTGAGCTGAATAGCGCCGGAGGTCGTGCGCTTTCCTTTCTGATGGATGCGAAGCGGGCCCGAGGCACGGTGGCGGCCCTGGAATGGCGTGAGGACCACGAGTGCGGATCTCGCAAGGACAACCCGTCTGTGGTGTACCCGGTGGACGCGATGGCAGGCCGTCAGGTGCCATTGCTGCTCCCGCCCTCCGGCATGGTGCATCGCTGGCAGCTCACCGGATGGCCGAGTGGCGGGTGGAGCCTGTGACCAGGGCGGAGCAACGGCCTCTGCTGGGCCACCAGCGGCGTCGCCCGCATGCCCGACCGGCCCTCGCTCGGCCCGGACCTGATCACAGCACCACGAGACAGTCTTGAGCTCTAGGCCTTCTTGTCCTTAGCGCGTGCCTCGAACTGACCGGTCTGGAGGAAGGCGACCCGATCCTCCGGAGTGCCCTTCAACGCCGCCTTGGCCGCAGCCTTCACGAAGGGTCCCCCCTCGTTGAAGATCCGCGAGATGAGGACATAGTTGTCCTCGTCCAGGGCCTTGAACTGACCGGCCTCCAGGAAGGCGACCCGGTCTTCCGGAGTGCCCTTCAGCGCGGCCTTGCCGGCCTCCTTCACCCCAGGACCACCGAAGTAGATGATCCGCGAGATGAGGACCTCGTTGTCGGTGTCTCTTTCCTCGAACTGACCGGTCTCGAGGAACTTCCTCATGTCCGCGGGCGTGCCATCGAGCGCCGCCTTACCCGCAGCCTTCACCCCCGGGCCTCCGAGGCTGATGATGCGCAGGATCTCGTTCCGGTCCTTCTCCACCTGCTGGTCCTTGCCGGTGGGCTCTTCGCTCTGCTGCACGGCGGTCTTCGTCACCGAGCTCTGGGCCGACGGTGTAGACGAACCCGTGGCGGCGCCATCAGCGAAGGCCGACGAGGTCAGCAGGACGGCCGGAGCGATGGCAGCCACGGTGATCACCGCGGCCATACGAGATAACTTCAAGGTATTCCCCACCCTTTTCGTGATATCTGTGCGTCGGCCAACTATAGGAGCCAAACCCGACTTGATCCACTGGTTAGATCCAGTGCTTGGCGGCTCCTTCCCATGGGCGCGCCGGCTATGGCTCCGCGTGCCCGCCGATCCTGCAGCCAACGAGGCAGGAGGTCTGAGCCTGCAGTGGACGCCCCTGAACGGTGTCTCGTGTCCGGGTGGTGGATCTGCCGTCGCGGGTTGGAGCTTTGTATGGTGCGGCGGCATGAACTGACCAACACGCAATGGGAACGTATCGTTCCGCTGCTGCTGGCGACCGGCGGGCCGGGCGGGCGGTGAGCCGATGACCGCACGGTGGTCAACGGAGTGCTCTAGCGGACGCGGACCGGGATTCCCTGGCGTGACCTGCCCGAACGCTACGGCCCCTGGTAGACCGTCTATGAACGCCACCGCCGCTGGTCTGCCGACGGGGCCTGGAAGATCCTGTGCGCCCTCCAGGCAGGCACCGATGCCTCCGCCCGAAACACGGACGGATCCTGGGTGGTCAACGCCGACGGGTGTAGCTCTGCTGGAGGGAGTCGCGACAGGGTTGGATGTCAGTGCTGCGTTTTAGGTTCGCTCCATGACTCACATAGACCTTGGCGACTTCGATCAGGCGTGGGATCGCTTCACCTCCTGGCTGGCCACGAACTCGCCGGATGATTACGCCGCGTTGCGGCCGTCCGCCACCGCGCAGGAGATCACCGGGCTTGAAGCAGACCTTGGTTTCTCTCTTCACCCGGAGCTGAGAGCACTGCTTGAGCGGCACAACGGTGTCGCCGAGCTCCAGGCTGGTGTTGCGGTGGGCGACCAGCCAGGCGGCTTTCTGCCGCTGGGTCACCGGCTGAGCTGCACCAGCCGGATCGCTTCGCAGCACGTGGAGCTCGTCGAGTTCGGTGAGGAGAACCTTGCGTCCGAGCTGTGGGAGGAGGACGACCTCAGCGGGCATGCCCACCAGTGGGTCCCGTTCGCCCTCCCCATCGACGGCGGCGTCGCCTTCGTCGACCACCGTCCCGGCCCGACGTACGGCCGCGTCTATGAGATGGGCATTGGTTCGGGCGCCGTCGACGCAACCGAGTGGGCGCCCAGCCTCGCTGGGCTGTTCAATGTTCTGGCCGACGCCCTTGAGACCGGGGCACCCTTCAGGTATTACTGGCCGGAGTTCCGAAGCACATCGTCGGATCTGAGATGCCTCGAATGGGATATTCGGACTCGGACGTCCAGCAGTGGGACGTAGAGCGTTGATCAGGTTGCGAGACGGTATCTGCCCTGGTCAGGGGACGGGTAGACACGGCAGTTCTCGCGCGCAAGGTGGAAGCGCCAGTAGTCCTCGAGGTCCTGTTGCTGATGAGCGCGCGGAGTTTCAGGACGGCTTCGGCGCCCTCGAGACCCCATTGGGCGCCGGTGATGTCGAGGCGGTCGGTGATCAGATGCCGGCAGGCGCCCTCGGTCACGCCGGTCGCGATGGGCCAGCCTGCCGCGAGGGCACGGTCGTAGCGCAGGAACGCTTCCTTGCTGGTGAGTAGCGGATGCAGACGTCTGCGCCATGCCGCTGAGCTGGCGTCAGCTCCGCGGCGCCGGCCTGGTCTCCGATCGATTCGGCTGCCTGCAGGGCACCGGTGGCCAGGATGGTGAGCGCGTGGGCGGCGGCCCAGTCCTCGGCGGCGGGATCACCACTGTGGTGGAAGGACCAGGCCGCCTGCCACAGGTATTCGGGAAGGGTGTGGCTCGCCGGTAGGGACTGCTTGAGCTGGGGAGACGCGCGGCGGTCTGGGGTATCGCTTGCTCTCCTACTCAAGGCTGCCTATCGAGTGCAGTTGGGCGAACTCGTCAGCGAGTATGCCCATCATGACGAGGTCGTGGTGCCGGCTGGCGAGGAACACGTGATCGCGGAGGCGGCCCTCCTCGACGAAACCGAGCCGGCGATGAAGCTCCAGCGATGCCTCGTTATGGGCGAAGATCCGCGCTTCGCACTTGTGATAGCGGCGCTCGGCGAACATGAAGCGCAACAGCAGCACCACAGCCTCTGCCGCGTAGCCTTTGCGGCGATGCTCAGCGCCGATCGTGACGCCGTACTCGAACCAGCCCATCCGTGGGTCAGCGTGATGCGAGCCGACGGCACCGACTATTTCCCCCGTGTCGACTGCTTCGATCGCCAGCTGGAAGCAGTCACCGTCAGGTTTGGCAGCGGACTGCTCCTTCGCCCAGACGCGACAGCCCTCGGCGGACCGGGGTGGGTGCAGAACGTCTCCCAGTCGCTCCTCGTCCTCAGCGAAGCGCATGAACGCGGACCAGTCATCGGGCTCAATACCGCGCAGGCGTACCCGCTTGCCCGTCCAAAACGATGTCATCCCCTATTGGATCAAGGCCTGACATCTCATGTCCATGCTTTCGGGAACCCTGGATAACCTGCACTTCGGGACCGCAGATCCCCATGACTGAAAGATGGTATGGATCAGGCCGTGGGGCGTATCCGTCTTGGTCAGGGGGTGGGTGGATGCGGCGGTGCTCGCGGGAGAGGTGAAAGCTCCGCCAGGGGTCGAGCTCCCTGCTGCTGATGAGCGCCGTAAGCGGCTTTCCGGGGCGCGGGCCGTGGGGCGTCCGGGCGCATGACGATGCCCTTGCCGTGCACCGAGAAAACCAGCAGCGTCTCGGCAGTGCACGGGGCGGGAGTCCGCGCGCGGTGGAAGGCGCCGATGTCCACCGCGGTGCCGATGACCAGGTCTGCGACCTGGTGGTTCCGATGGCGGGCCACCGCGGTCGTGGCGTCGAACGAGACCCGCACCGATTCCAGCACGGCCAGCCGCGCCAGCGCGTACGAGTGCGGCTGCGCTGGCAATGACAGGGCTGTGTCGCCGGGTAGATGGTGATGGTGCCGGGCCTCCGCCAGGCGCCCCGGCGGACAGTCACGGCCCCGAACAGCGACCGTTGCCGAGCCTGAGCACCCAGCCGCCCTGTGGTGAGCCCCGCCCCTGGTGCTCGCCAGGGTGCGGGACCGGCTGTCGGACCGCTGTGCTCGGTGCGGGGCAGGCAGCGCGAGTGTCTTGTCAGGCGGCGGGTATGGCGAAGGCTCGTGCGGCGCGCTTGAGCAGTCGTGGATTGGTGAGTGTCCTGGGGTGAGCCTTCATATGGAGGACATCCATGAAGGCCTGGTTCACGACCGGGTCGAAGATCGAGGCGACCATGACCTTGTCGCCTGCCCAGCGAAGGAGGCGGTACCCCGGCGGGTAGGGACCGGTGACATGAGGCTGGGCGAGGTCGGCGGTCGAGGACAACTGCCAGGCGGCGTCGACGACTGCTCTGGCCCGCCTGAAGTACCCCCACATGCTGTCCTGGGGCCGGCCTCCGGTTTGGAGGTGGGCGGAGAGGCATGAGGCCTGCAATGTGGCGAGGGTGAGGCCTTGGCCGTAGATGGGGTTCACCGAGGCGAGTGCGTCACCTATGGCCATCAGGCCTCGGGGGAGGCGGCCGAGGCTGGCGAAGTCACGCTTGATGCTTTCCCGGAAGTGGTAGGTCTTGACCTCGTTGTCCACCATGGCGCACTGGTTCGCAACCTCCTGCAGAGGGGGGACGCACCGGCGCATGCGGGTCAGGAACTGTTCGGGGTCACGGCTGGGGCGGTAGTCGGTGTAGCCGGCCAGGACGACGCTCCACCGGTTTCCCTCTACTGCCGTCAGGGCTCCCGGCTCGGTGATCGCGGGCCGGTAGCTGCTCGCCGGGCCTGGAGTGGCCTGCGCCATCTGGGTGCCGGGAAGCTCGTCACCGCGCTGGAAGAACGCCGTGGCATAGCCGAGGTCCACGCGCAGACGGTGCAAAGGGGGCTGTTCCCAGCCGTGGTGCTCCAGCCAGCTGCTCAGCCGGCTCGAGCGCCCCATGGCGTCGACCACCAGGTCGGCGGCGAGCTCCCCGTCGGGTGTGGCGGAGTGTCGGCCGTCGGATGCCGATGAAAAGCGTACGCCGCGGACCTGATCGCCGCTGATGATCAGGTCGCGTGCCTGAGCTGTCCTGAGCTCTACGTTGGGCAGCGCCGCAACGCGGCTTCGGAGATGGGCTTCGATGAACGGGCGTGTGGCGCCGATCATCTCGGTGTCGGGGACAGGGACCTTGAGGATGTTGTCGACGTAGAACTGGATGGCTGTGCCGGTCCCCAGTTGCGCGCCGTCCGCGATGAGCTCCTTGACGATGCCGGGGAACCAGCGCTCGAGCTGCATGTGCCCCATGGCGAGGAGTGCGTGGAGCTGAGCTCGGTGGGGCGCTCCTGGGCCCAGTCCGTTCTCGGATATCTCGTCTTGTTCGAGGATGACGACTTCGTCGGCGTGGTCGCTTAGTACGCGAGCGGCCATTAAGCCGGCGAAGCTTCCACCCATGACAACTACTCGTCGCATGAAACCCCCACTCGGCGGATGGTGTCCGCATTGTCGTTAGCGCCGGAAAGAACTCCGTTGGTTCTTTGCGGTGTTGGGACACTATCGCGGTGTCTTGGCCGGGCATTGCGCGGAGGCAGGCGGTGTGACGTTTGCGTGGTGTCCGGCTGAAGCGCTCGCTGGTCTGGTCCTGGTCAGGGCATGGCAGGCTCGGTCCCCTGCGTGCAGGCGTGCAGGGCCGCGGTGACCAGCGGGTGGTGCAGGGCCTGGGCCACGCGCAGCAGCCGGGCGCGTTCATCGGCGGCGGGTGTGTTCTCGCCGGGGATGGGGGCAGCCTTCTGCTCCGGTGGCGTGAGCCGGCCCGGTCGTCCTGCTGTGCTCGCTGCTTGTCGGGCGGCCTGCAAGCGTTCGGAGGCGAAGCAGAGGGCCGCGGCCGTCGCGATCGCTTCGAGTTCGTGCGGGGGCAGGGGCTTGCCGTCATTGCTCTGGAAGTCGCGGGCGTGCAGCGCGTGGACGGCTTCGACGGGGGCCTGGGATCCCCAGCGGCGGAGTGCCCGGATGCCGTCGAGGATTTCGATCACCCTGCGGTGCAGGTTGAAGCCGGCGTTCCATCCCAGGCGGTGGCTGCGGGCGCTGTGCTCGGAGAAGGCGAGTTCGTGATCGACGCCGGCCACCACCAGCTCCCACAGGGGCTGCAGTGCCCGGATGTCTCGCCATTCCTTGAGCCAGGCGCTCACTGCCGCGCCCGATAGCCCGTAGCTGGCGATCAGGGCTCCGGTCGCGCCGAAGGAGGAGCCCAGGACGCCGACGGTGTCCAGGGCATGGCTGCCCAGTGCTGCGCAGATGATGGCCGGGGCGTTGCACACCGCGTAGGCGAAGTAGAAGAGGTTGGCGACGCCGATGGCGCGGACGGCGTGCTGCAGGGTGGGGTCGTCCAGCGTCATCTTGTGGCAGTGGCGCCAGGCGCTGAGTGTGCCGCAGGTGAGCATGGTCAGGAAGATGGTGAGGAAGAGGAGAATCAGCGGGTCGTGGGCGAAGTTCGTGTTGAATTTGAGCGGATCGGCCGGGCCGCTGAGGTCGGCGGAGCAGAAGGTGACGGCCATGACGACGGCGGCTGCCACGTACGCGGTGCTCCATGCCGTGATGGTGCGGCGGACCTTTCCTGGTGTCTGCCGTAGTCGCGGATTCCACAGCAGGGCCAGCAGGTGGAGGTGGGCGAAGCAGGTGAGGATGCCGATGTAGACCGGCAGGGTTGCGAAGCTGGGCTGGCCGACGGCTTCTCCCAGAGCGCGGTAGCCGACGGGAGCTGCCGTCAGGTAGACCGCGACGCAGCACACGAAGGTTGTGGTGATCAGGACCAGTGTGGGGGTGGGGTCGCGCAGGGCGGCCAGTCCTTTCCAGCAGGCGATCACGCAGGTGATGAGGCAGATGGTCAGGTAGGCGATGTTTGAGGCGTGCTCAGACACCCGTTCTCCTGTGCGTAAGGGTTGAGGTGATGAGGCCGTCGGTGTTGCGGTCGCGGCGGAGTCGTAGGTGTCGCTGCAGCATGACGGTGGCGAACGCCTCGGCTCTGCGCTCGTGAGCGCTGTCGTAGTGCGATCGGGTCAGGACTTGAAGGACGGGGCCTGGTTTGAGCCCTGGGAGGAGTCGGCGGACGGTTTCCTCGGTCATGGGTTGGTCGTTGTCGTCGCCGCTGGGATGTTCTTCCCAGAGGTGGAAGAGCTCGTGAAGTTGTGCGTGGAGGCGTGTGAGCTCGGCCGCGTTCGCGTCGACGACGATGTGGTCACGGTCTCTGCCTCTGGCGCAGAACGCGGAGACCTCGGGTGGGAGGGGTACCGCGGTCACGGTGATGGGCTTGGCGCGCTTCGTGGCGACCGCGTCCACGAGATCTTGTATGTCCCTGATGCCGGAGAGTCCGAGGTCTCGGTGGATGAGCCGGGTGATCGACCAGGTGGCGACGAGTATGGCGCACTGTTCCCGCAGGGCTCTCCAGAGGGAACCGGGCGGTTGGTTCGTATCTGTGCCCGGAGGCTCCCGCTCCGGCTCGGGTGATGGGTCGTCAGCCCGGCGTCGCCTGCTGAAGGGCTTGGACATGGTCGGTTGACTGGCCTATTTCCGCGCGATTCCGCAGCGACACATCGAGGAACATTTGTTCGTTCTGCGGCCGTAAACCTACCTGTCTGTGAACAGCTGGCAGCGCAACGTGCCACATCGTGTCCGAATTTGCATATATGAGCTGTCGCGGGGTGAAGGTGATGGCCGAGAAGAGACCTCGCGTCGGGGCCTCCCGGTCCCCGGCCGCAGTGGTGGGCGGTGCCAGCCACCCTCCAGGACCGGAGTCAGGCGGTCCGGTTTGAGTTCGTGCGGAACTCGTCGCCTCGGCAGGGGCAATGGGTCCGGACGGACAGCCGCCATTGTCTGCGCATCCATCGGACGGGTTTGAGTACGAGTACTCACGACGCCGTGCACTCGCTCAGGAGAACGTGGCCTGGTGAGCACAACAGTCGAACTCAGAGGCGGGCGTGCCCTGGGCGCCGCCGGGCCGCCACTCCCTGCCCAGGCCTGCCTGCCCGGACTCCCTCTGCCGGGCCACAAGGCTTGCGCCACCTCTGCCGTCGGCCGCACCGCTGGTCGGCGAAGTGGGCGTCGTCTGCGCAGGCCAGCGACTGGTCCCCACAGGTGGTCCCGGGAGCCGGAGCGTGTGGGCACTCGGCATCAGTCAGGTCGTGATGCACGCCGCCGGCGGCTGGTTCACGTTCGGCCTGAGAAGCGCCAAGTGGGATGCCCACCAGCTCTTTCCGCAGGGCGCCCGCCGCATGGGCGCGACCGGCGACAGACTGCTGCTCGCACAGTGTCCCGTTCACGGAACCGGACATCGCTCGCGCCACGACGGCCACCGCTCGTCGATGGTCGCTCAGACCTCGGCGGCCGAGGAACGGGCGGGTTTTTCCTCCTCTGGGCGGGCCAGGCCCAGGAGACCACGAAGCACCGGGAAGATACGCCTGCGGCTCTTGGTGGGCAGTGCCCGGATTTCCTCCGTGAGCTCACGGAGCTCAGGGTCCTCCCTGTCCCCCTCCGGCTCTGCCAGAGCGACGGTAAGAGCCGCGCGAAGCTCACGGTCGAGCTTGCTGTCCTCACCGCTCGCTCCACTGCGCATGGCGAGCCGGGTGATGCCCTGGCCTTTGAGCAGCGCGAGATGGGTGAGCTGCTCGTGGATGGGCTGCAGCGCCCGGCGAAGCGCTTGCCGGTCGGTGGCGGTGAAGAAGCCTGGCTGAACCGCGAAGAACCGCTCGAGCTTGCTGACGCCTGCCAGCCCAGGCATGCGCTGGCCGTTCAGCAGGAATCCGACCTGCCCTTTGGAGATGCCGGCTCCCTGGCCGATCTCGTCGAGGGTGTACTTCTTGCCATTGGGCTTGCGGCGGGTTTCCCTCAGGAAGATGAGGCGTCGCTGGAACGTCTGGCTAAGGTCTTCGGGGCCGGCTTCCTCTCCGGCGAGGAGGCCGCGTACGCGTTCGACGGTGAGTCCTGTGTCGTAGGAGATCTTGTCGAGGTCGATGACCTCGCGGCTGAGGCCGAGCACGTGCAGTAGCTCGTCGACCGATGCGATGCCCCTCTCGAGATCATCCGCATGAAGCGCGTCGAGGGCGTCGGTCATGGCCGGGGTGCTCTCCTGGTTCGGGCGTAGGTGAAGTGCTCACACGCACAAGTTCGTCAGAGGTTATCCGGCGCTGGCCGCTCACGCCATGCTGCACATACACGATGGTGGCCCCGGAGTGAGGTAGACACGCCCAGCTCTACAATTGTTGACATTGTGTCGCGGGCCCAGCATGATCCCGTACGTCGACAACCCTGTGTGGAGGCGCTCTCCAGCGCCTCCACCGTCCGTGCCGCTGCGGGGGGCTAAAAGGTGATCAACGAGTCGTGCTGGGCGGGACGGTGTCTGACCTCCGTCGGCGCGACCACCGCTCTGCCTCGGACAGTCAGAGGCCAACCGCACACACCAGGAAACGTGCCACCAGCGCAATGCAGGGCAGCACCGAAGGCGGCCACCGCGCCGCACGCGACCTGACACCCCGCACGACCGCTGGGCAAGAAGACGCTCACCCTGCCGACGAGTAGTCGGCAGTGCGAGAGAACGCCCGAACGGCCGCATCAAGGGGGGCTAGCCGATGAGCAGCGACCGACGGAAGATCCAGCGTGCCGTAAAGCGCCCGGGGTTCGATAACACCGCTCACAGGGAGGCTGCGGCGATCGGACTCCTTCACCAGGGGGTACTCGGAATCGGTGTACGACTGCGCAACCATCTCTCCGCCGCTCACATGAACGTCCCGACCCGGCTGACGGCGGAAGAGGACAAGATTCCACTCAACCTGCGCGGTGCTCTTCGCCACTCCCGCTCCCACGGCGGCTCGCATCCTGAGCCCCCGCAGCACCAGTGACTCCTGCCATCGCGCAGCCGCCGGCGGAGCCCCAGGCAGTCGGCTCTCACCCTCTGGTAACCACGCGGGCCGTGTAACGGCCTCACATCACTGGCACTTCTGCCAGCCGTAAGGCCCGTCTTCGTCTCCCGGCGCGACGAGCCTACTTCGCGCTACCCCGAAACGGATCGCCGTGCACTCTGCCCTGCCCTCGGCCCCCGCCCAGGAGAAGCCGGCAACTCTGTACCCTGCCCCAGAACAGTGGCTGGCCACGACCCCGGGGCGTATCGCCACCGACGGCTTCAGCTGGATGCAGGCCGTCTGCTGGTTCACCTTCACCAGCGCCTACGCCTCCGACCGCGACCACGGGCCCCGCCGCGTAAGCGAGACAACCGTACGTCTCGCGGCAGAGCTCACCCGCCTCAGCCCCTGCCGCCCCGGCATCACCTACCTCGTCCGCGTGCTGAAGCTGTCCAAACGCACCATCCAGTACCACCTCGCGATCCTGCGAGAGACCGGCCTGCTCACCTACCGAGCCAAGGGAACTCGAGTGAGCGGCCAAGGCGGCCAGGCCAGCGAATTCGCCCGCACCATCCCACCGGCCTTCGACCGCGCCTTACGCCTGCGGACAGGCACGTCCGACCCGTACATCCGCACCGTACGCGGGATCGAGGACGCCGGCCGGCCCCTGATGAAGCGCCTCGCGAAGATGGCGCAGCGAGCCTTGAAACGCCCTCGCCGCCCCCGTAACTCCAAGCGGCCACAGAAGCCTGTGACGCCGGCCCCACGTTGCACCCCAATGGGGGGTACTTCCTCAAGTCGTTCGACTGCGGGTAGTTCTCCCCAACCCCCTGAGAGCAAGCTCGACCCGGGAAACAGGTCTGCTACGAGGTTGAAGAAGCCCAGGCCGGCCCGCAGGTTCAACGCGGTCGGCCGCCGTTACCAGCTCGCCCGAGATCTCATCCGGCAGGTGCCGTGGCTCCACCGCGCCTCCATACCCCGCATCGCGTGGGTCGTACGTGACGTCTCCGATACCGGATGGACCACCACCGAGGTCATAGCCGTGCTCGGCGTCCACTCCCCGGCCCGCATCATCCACCGGCCTTCCGGATTTCTCGCCCACCGCCTCCTCGGTGCGCACCTGCTCTACGACACGCCTGCCAAGCGGGAGGCACTGGTCTGCTGGTGGCGCGAGTCGCGACAGGCAGAGACCGACCGCCACACCGAATGGGAGGGCACCTGGCAGACTCCGCGGAGTCACGCTGTCGCCCGTCTCGTCCGCCAGGCCATCACCAGGCTTCACCCGGGCCTGGTCGGCACCGAAGAACTGGCCGACGGCGACCAGCAGTCACTGTCCGACGACGACCTTCGCGAACACGCCCGGGCGGTTCGCCAGGCGTTCATGCTGGGGGATACAGGCCTGGTTACTTCCACCGTCGATTTCCTGGGCCGCGACGAGGCAGAGCGTCTCTATGGGGCCGAGATCGTTGCCAACGCTCTGCGCCTGGGGCGGACAAGTGGTCGCATGAGCTTGGGAATCCAGTGATGCACCGGAAGTGAGCCGACGACCGATGCCGAGGTACGAGGTCTCGAGCTGACGCCATGCCGGCCAGGGCGGATAGCGATGGCGCGATACATGTCGGTGAGGCGCCGACCACTCTTCACCTATCACGAGTGCTCCAGAGAAGCCCCTCACCGCGGCGGCCAGGGCTCATCTCGGGCGAGACGGAAACCAGGCTCAGCTGCGATCCTGTCGACAAGACGCAGGAACTTCTCCCGATCCGTGGTCGGCATGTAGTGACAGAACCGCACGACCTGCTCGGTGAGCTGCACGCGTGCCCTTCGTCGAGGCGGGATTCCACGGACACGGCGAAGGTCCCTGCCGGGAATATCGGCCGGACCCAGTAGGCCGGTGGCCGGTCCGCCGGAGGACTTCGAGGTCGGCGAGGAGATCACTGTCGTCGTCACGGACATTGGGGGTCGCCAAGGTCGACCGCCTGACCATCGGGGAGTACATCCCATGCGAGTTCGACCTCAGCAAGCGCGATGGCGAGCCGATACCCCCGCGCACGAAGCCGGATACCTGACGGCAACCAGGACCTTCTTCCGGGACTGCCGGATCGGGAGCGGATCCCAAGCGCTTCGATGCTCCGCAGCAGCCAGCTGACCTGCGGCAGCGCGGGCAACCTGAGCCTTCTATGCTCTACTCAACGCTTTGAGACGAAGGATCAGAAGGGGGGTCTCGTGCGACGCCTCTGGTCTGGATCGCGCTCTCGCGCGTGGGTGCTGGCAACGGGGTTGATGGTGTCCGTGACCGGATGCGGTGGAGGTGAGGCCGGTTCCCACGAGGGGACAAGTCCTGTGAGTGACGCGCGAGGCGAAAGCCGCCAGAGCGGTTCCGACACCGTGCTCGATGCCGAGGCCCTGAGAAAGGCTCTACCGGATCTTCAGAGCATGCCAGTGGGCTGGAAGTCGGGTCTGACGCAGCTCAAGGCCCGGGAAGTACCCCGAGAGAAGCGGTGCTCCAAGAACGGCGATGGCCCTGAGGGCTGCTGGTGGCACTGGAGTACCGGCACTGTGCAGTACAGGGCACCTGGCGATTCCGGCGCCGTGAACTGGGACCTGCTGGCGTGTCCCGGCCGGGAAGTGGCCAGTAGGGCATTCAAGAACCGCAAGAAAAATGGAGCAATCGGGGCCGCCGAGGTCTCCATGCGGAGAGCCGGCGACGAGAGCGTCGCCTACGCCGATCCCCGGGCCCCCTACGCCGGTCCGCGGATCACGATGACCGTCCGCGTGGGCACCGTCATCGCCGTCCTGACATACCAAGACTCGGACAAGGACCCGAACAGCGCCCAGGTGCTGGAGTCCCTGGCCCAGATGCAGGCAAAGCGCCTGCGCCAGGCAGAGCTGGGCCAGGTGCCGACCGCCAAAGCAGGCTGAACGTCCGTCCAACAGGCGGGGGCAGTGTGTCACTCGCCCCCCGTCATCATTCTTGCCTCGCCCACTGCCCAGGCTCTTCCGGAGCGCCGACAAGCGCCGCGGATTCCGCATCGACCCCGAATCGGTTGCTGGAGGCCACTGGCCTGACGTGCCGCACGTGCACTTCGAGATCTTTGACGAAGCCGGGAAGCCATTGGTCAATAATCACGTGCCACTCACACTGAGCCATAAATGACGAAAATCAGACTGGAGAGATACGGGCGCATCCTGTCGGGTTTTTGCGAAGGTTACTTCGTGAAACTCCATGACGATTCCGCTGTTACGGGCGGATACTACGTCTTCCTCGTCAACGATCTGTCCGCGCCGACGGATGGAGGGGATTACTGGGTAGAGGGCATAGCGGAACTCGAATCATTCGTAGAATCGTCTCAGTGGGAGATCGAGTGGGTCGAGTGAGACTCAACCGCCACAGATGATGCGGCTATAAGCAAGACCCAGTGTTTCGCCTGCTCCCGGCCCGTCATAGTCCTCCAGATCCCGAGGTGGCGCTTGACGAGCAGGTGCTCTGCTGGCGGGTGCCAGGCATCGCCCCGGCGGCTTACCTGCCCGAGGCGTCCAACGGAGGCGCCAGGTCCTGTGGGAGGAGTCCTCTCACAGGACCGCATTGCCTCACTGCTGAGCAGGGTGACGATCCCACCCAACTTCTACAGTCCGTCGGTGATCTGCGTGGCAGGTGGTGTCATGTGCGGCCGCTGTGCCTCCACCCGCAGACCCGAGGGTTTTGCCGGGCTGTTCCAGGTATCACACGCTGGAACCCAGAGGAGGCCCTGGAGTCAAGCTGGAACATTGCTCGCACCGACGAGGTGTGGGCGGTGCTGGAACGTGGAATCGGCTCGGCGGCAACCTGTCTGGCGGGTCGGGTGCTGCCGGCAGCCGGGGACGCGGCTACCGCCAGGAGAAGACGAAGTTCGCCCGGCAGGGCAGCCAAGACCTGGTCACCCAGACATGGCCGGCGGACAGGCCCAGCTCGCAGCCGGGCGGCGATCCAGGTGGGCATCCTGCTCGTCCCGCGGTCACTTGCGGGCCGGGGGACGAGGCGTTCGCGCCCGCCCCAGGGCTGGGTGAGCAGCTCAACTCCGCGCCACAGCGGCTTCGGATACCGACTCTGCAGGCGGATCGCCATCACACGCACGGCCTCAGCGGACCGGCTGGGCCCCTCCAATCACTGGCGCTCGGCCGACGGGCCATTGCCGTTCGGTGCGGCCGCACGCGGCCCGGATCTGCGCGCACCTCAGGCAAGTCCACGACTTGCATGTGTCCCCCGGGGGAGCAGTGCGGACGACGAGCGCCACCGTTGCTCATGGCAGTACTGGGCCGCGCGCGGATTGAGGTACCACGGCAAGAGCTCTGCGGAGGGCCACTCGGGCTGGTGCCAGCGTTGCCGGGATCAGCTCGTCGGCCAGCAGCCTGCAGGCCTCTTCGGCTGCGGCGCGTCCTGCCACCACACCGGGTAGCTCGTGGATCGGAACCAGGATGCCTCGCTGCAGATCAGCAGCGTCTGATTCTTCTCGCCACGCAAGGAATTTCGGATTAAACGTTCCATATCGGACTAAATGACAGTCGACTGAGGGAGGGAACGCGCGGACACGCCGCGATGCGGCATCAGCCTCGCCCGCGCGCCCCGCTTGGGCGGGGCTGATGCCGCTCGACTGCTCCCCCGCACCCCATGCGGTGGCCACATCCGGTCGCAGAAACCGCGAGTAGGACGGGGAAGGGCCCGAATCCAGGTCACGTAGATTCGGGCCCTTGAGATGCGTCAACCGCCGAGTGGGCGCTCAGCTGACGTCCGGAGACACCCGCAAGCATCGATTCAGGGATTGAGATCCAAAACGCGGACCGGTTCGCCTTCCCAGCGCTTCGGCACGGTGGTCGCGATGATCGCGCCGTCGGGACGGTCGGGCGTGGGCTGCGCTGCGTACTGGCTGTGCGCGGCGGCCCACGATGCCTGACGCGCGACGGCCAGGGCGGCAGGCAGGTCGAGGTCGAGCACCGTGACGCCGGGCATGGCCACCAGGTGCTCGGCCGTGCCCGGGCGGTCGCGGTCGGCTTCCACCAGGGCGCAGGTCGGCGCGTAGAGGTACCAGCCCGCCTCGGCGTGGGCCCGGTGGATGAGGCGGGAAGCAAGGATGTTGCCCTGGCCGGCCGCGGTCATGGCGGTCTCGTCCAGGATGATGTGCATGGCGTCGGTCACCGGGCGGTCACCTGGGCCAGGCGGCGGTCCAGCTCGCTGTCCAGGTCACGTTGCTCGGGGGCGGTGGGGGCGTAGCCGTTCCACTCCTGGAGCACCGCCCGGGCCTTCTCGGCGCGCTCGGCTCGCTCGGCCGGGGTGAGTAGCGTCTCGGCCAGACGGGCGAGGTAAGCGCGCAGTGACAGGCCCTCGGCGGCGGCGAGGGCGGCGAGGCGGTCCTTGGCCTCCTCGGGGAGGCGGATGTTGGCGTCAGGCATCGTGGTACTCCTTCCCATAACCATGAAGCATACGGGTACGTACCCGTACCCACGGCTCCGTTGGGTGGCGCGCGCGACGCGCCACTGGGGCGCTGTTGCCGGGCCAAGCGCTGGACGGTGAGGCCGGAGCCGAGGCCGACGAGTCCGCCGAAGGCGCTGGTCCGCTCTAACGCGTCGCTTTCAGCGATCTTGCAGTTACGTTACGTCAACCTCCAGCGAGTCCATCTCCTTGAACTCAGCGACTTCGTTGCGGAAGAAGACCTCGTTGACCGTCTCGTCGACGATGATTCTCCTTCCCGAAGATCCCGACAGCCTTCGCCAGCTCGTTGTGCTGGGGCAGCGTGTGGCACCTCGGATACATCAACTGGAGAGCGTGACCTCTTCGGAGCGAGACCTCCATCCAGCCAGACGTCCCCCCACGGGAATGCGAGAGACCGTCCGCCGACACCGCGTGTTCCCCCTCTCCCTCCGTACCCCTTCCTCCCATCCCGACCGCTGATCGACCACCCACAAGAAGAACCGACGCCCGCCAGATGGGACACGGCGCAGCAAGGCTGGGGCGGCAGGCCGGACCGCTCGGCCCGAGCCCGGCGCAGCGCCCGGCGCGGACGTCGTCCGCAGACGTCGCGCGGACGGTCCTGGCCTGGAGGTCTGCGAGGGCGGCCGCCTCGGTCGCCGCTGTCTGAAGGCGCCGTCGCTGCCGCCGACCTGCAGTACTGCGCGACAGCCCAGGCTGCCGAAGCAGCCGAGGATGCCTGGCCGGCGTCATAGTTCTTCGGTGGCGTCGATGTGCTGCTGGAGTTTCGCGGTGATGGCATCCAGGTCTCCCTCGGCGGGGATCTTCCAGATGGAGTCGTCGCCGTTGGTCATGGCTTTCTCGCTGGTGAAGTGCACGAGGTCGGGAGCGGGTGCGTAGCTGTCGCGGAGCCATTTGGCGAAGATTGCGGCCTCGGAGGCGAGGGCGTTGCGGATGAGGATGGAGCCCATGCCTTCGAAGGGGGTGGAGGCCAGGCCATCGAGCCATACGCCGTCGCTGATTTTCGCTTCGAAGGAGAGCGCTTCGCTGGGGCGGGGTCCCAGGGGGCCCTCTGCCCATGCGGAGGAGTCAGGGAAGGCTTCGAGCAGCTGCTGGCTCAGGTCGTCCAGGCGCAGGTTCCATGCCGCGGCGTTGTCGACGGGTGGGAAGAAGAGGAAGCTGCCCCTGATCGGGTTGTCGGTGATCATGTGTGGTGTCCTTCTCAGGGTATGCAGCGGGCGGTGCCGTTCACGCCGCTCATGAGCATCATGCTCTGCCAGTAGACGGTGGCGATTTGTCGTTGGTCACGATCTCCAGTCCTCGCAGCTCGCTGGACTGCTCCATGGCCGCCTTGTAGCGCTTGAGCTCTCTCTCGTCGCCGGGGAACATGCCGTCCCGGCGGGGGTCGAACTTCGGGTTGCCGTTGCCGTCGAGCTTGGGTGGGGTTCCCAGTGTTTTGTTGACCGCGTCGATGCTGCGGAACGTCGAGGGCGTCGGGCAGTCCGGCTTGCGGACGTACTTCGCCTCGACCGCGTACCCGTCAGCCGGCCGCAGGCCGTCGGCCATCAGCCCCTTCCCGCTCCTGCCAGTGGCCGTGGCCCCAAGGGGCAACTCGCGCTCGGGGTAGCCGGCCGTCCGCAGCTGGTAGGCGTTGTCCGGGTTCATCTGGTCCCCGCCGCCAGCGAACCCGCCGGCGCGCAGCGAGTTCATCCACGTCCGGAACTGGGCCTGCTCGGCTGGGTCCAGCAGCTTGGCGGTCGTGGGGTCGGGCGGTATTGGGTCCCGGGAAGGGATCGCCGGGTTGTGCGGACTCGCTGCGGGGAACGCGGTGGTGAACGAGGCCGGCACCATAGGGACCGGGGCCCCAGGCCGCGGTCCCGGTACGAGCGGCAGCATTCCCCCGCCAGGGGGTCGGCCGCCGGGGAGGCGTACTTTGGCCTGGGCGCTGTCCAGGGCGTGGGCGACGTCGCCCAGGCAGTGGATGTGCCCGTCGTGGGTGACTGCCGAGTGCAGGCCACCGTCGTCGCCGTTGCCGCCGAGCATGGGCGAGTCCCACGGGGCCTCGATGCGGAACGGCTCCGCCTTGTGGTTGAGGATCTGTACGTTCGCGTGCTCGATGTGGTCGGCGTACTTCTCGCAGGCCTTGGACAGCTGCATGCAGGCGGCCACCAGGTTGGCCACGAGCGGTTCGTGCTCCTGGGCGTGATCCGGCGGGTCGCCGAAGCCGATGGTGTTCTTGAAGTAGTCGTGGAAGGCGCGGGCTGCCTCGCCCGAGTGTGCGTTCTTCGCGGTCGTCGCGTACACCTGGGCATCGCCAAGGAGCCGGTGCATGAGGTTGCCAGGCGTGGCGCCAGGTGTTGGCCACCTCGCGGGCCTTCTCCGCACTGCCGCGGTACCGTTCCCCGCCACCGGGCCCGTACTGCCGGTACCAGGCCGTGTCCCCCACCACCTCAGGCAGGTGCTTGCCGAGTTTGGTGAAGTTCTGGGCGCAGTCCTCCCACGGGTCGCCCATGCCATCGGTCAGCTCGACCTGCTGCTGGATGAGGTCGGCGACGATCTTGCTTTCGGCCGCCATGAACTCTCGGGCTGTCTGCATCAGCTGCCGGCCCGTCGTACCGAAAATGACGGCGCTGAAGCCGATCTGGTCCAGCGTGGTCGCCGCCGCGGGCTTGTAGACCTTGGCGAACGCCCGGCCAGCCTTGTCATAGGGCTTCGTACAGCGGGAGACCAAGAACAAAAAGGCCCGCACACCAGAAGGTGTGCGGGCCGAAGAAAAGAGGGGCAGTGGCCAGTGGCGAGTGCCCCTTCAAGTCTGTACGAAGAGTAGCACCGGGAGCCGTCGGCGTAGTTGTGCCTGGTCAGGGGTGGGGCGCGTAAGGGTCGGCGTAGGGCTCGACGGCCTGCCGGATCTGGTCCTGAGCGCTCGCCATGCGAGGGCCTGGGGCGTAGTAGCGGGAGCGGGCCTGGCCCTGGGCTTCGAGCCAGCCGAGGCGGACCAGTTCGCGTATGTCGCGGATGGCCTGCTGCTCGGACAGGTCGGCATCGGCCTGGTAGACCGTGCGGCGCACCTTCGATCCCCAGAAGGCCGGCAGCAGTGCGTAGACCACGCGCTCGTCCAGTCCGTCATGCTCGGCGGCTTCGCCGAGGTGGATCCAGGCGCGGGAGAGCAGGTCGGTGCGGCGCTGGGCCTGCTGGGCCTGGCGGTGGTGGGCTTCGAGGCAGAAGCGGATCCACGGGTGGGTGTCGCGGTCGGGGGCCCAGGCGGGGCCGCCGACCTGTTGCAGGACGCGGTAGTAGGCGTAGGTGTTCTGGGCGCGGCCGAGCCATTCCTCGATGGAGGAGAACTCCGGCGGCAGCAGGCTCGTCGATTCCCGGGCGAAGACGAGAGTGGAGACGGCGCGGGACATGCGCCCGTTGCCGTCCTTCCACGGGTGGATGTTCACCAGGTTCAGGTGCGCCATGGAGGCCCGTACGTGAACCGGGGCGTCGAGGTCACCGGTGTTGAGCCAGTCGATCAACTCCCCCGTCAGGGCGGGCACGTCCTCGAAGTCCGGCGCGGTGTAGGCCGGGACCAGGGGGTCGTCGGGGCTGGTGACGAAGACCGGGCCGTCGCGCCAGCGCCCCGGGCGCTTGTCGAGGTGGTGGCCCTGCAGCATGAAGTGCAGCCCGTTGAGCAGGCCGACGTCGTAGCGGAATCCCTCCCCGGCGTCGGCGAGGGCCTGGATGTAGGTCATCGCCCGCTGGTAGCCCTCCAGCTCCACCCGGGTCCGCTCCGCCGTCTCCAGCGGCTCCTCCCCCGCCATCAACGCCTCGACATCATCGACGGTGGCGGCATAGCCCTCGATGGTGTTCGACCCGGCGATCGCGCGAGCCGTGAGGTTGCGCCGCAGCTGACCGGACCAGCGAGGCTGCGCCCGCAGCTGGTGGCGCAGGCGCATCCGCATCTGCTCGATCTCTTCGAGCACACGGTGGTCGTCGGCGTCCAGAGCTGGAGTCTTGTACAGCATGACCAAATGCCATCATGACAGGATGATCCTGTCAAGCTTGTGTGTCTTTTCGATGCGAGTCCGGGGTCGCCTGGCGCGGGTCTGCATGATCAAAGTCGATGTGAATTGAGGACGCTGGGTGGCGCGGTTTGATGCCTGCCTTCCCAGCGCAGGGCAGGGCTGCACCCCCTCACCTGGCCGAATCGGCCGGTGAAGGCGGCCGCCGGGATGTCATCTCTGATGAATCCCAGGATCGACCGGGTCGATAGGCTGGCGGGACAGTATCCGTCAGCCTTACGCATCTCGCCTTCGCCACGCATCAGGGTCGGCTCCCCGCCAGTATTGCTGTTGCGCCTCGGTTGCATGACTCACCAGCCAGCCGTGTAGAGCTTCGATGTCACGCGCCATCTCGGTTTCTGACGGAACGAGCATGGACTGGAACGTCGTGTCGTACCACCAGGAGAACGTGTCGCCAAACAGGCGTGCTGCGCACTCCTCATGGAGGGCGCCAAGCTCGATCGCCAACCAGAGCCGCTGGAAAAAGTAGATGACCTGGCGGAGGTCAGACATCGCCGGGGCGCCCAACAGATCCCGCAGTTCCCGGTAGTCCTTGTCCGCATGCTGCTCGACCAGTTCAGCTGCGGCGAACCGGGCGCGCATCATCTCCGCCCCGTGCAGTTCCCGGTGCAGGTCAAAGGTGGCGATCAGCCGGCGCTGCCTGTCAGCTGATCGCTGTGTCAGGGACGCGCCCACGAAAACGCCGACGAGTGTCGCGACGACGCCAATGATCGTTTCCATCACTGGTAGACCCTCGTTAGCTCGCCTGAGTGCAGAATGCGCGGCACCGTCCCCGGGAGCGAGCCCGGCGCAGCTACGTCGTCTGGGAGTCGCCGCCATTAGGCGGTCAACGACGCCGTCGCCCGTGGCCGGGCAGGCCGGCCGGGATCGCATACACGCTGGAGCCGCTGCTGCTGGGGAGCGGCTCCGCCCGCCACCCTTGGGTCGGCGCGGGTGGCACCATGTGCAGCAGCCCCTTCACGGCAGGGCGGGGAGCGGCTGTCGTTACCGGCTCTCCGGATAGGGGACAGCGCTGCCCTTCCGGCGTGGGGTGCTGGGCGAGCGTGTCTTTGTGAGTGATCCGGGCCCAGGTTCCGCAGGCGCACTCGTAGCTGTTCGTCAGTTCTTTGCCGGTCAGGACCACTTCTCGGGACTTCGGACAGATGCCGGGGCGCCCCGGCGCCGGGTGCTCGAAGAGGCGACCGCTGCACAGGGTGGGCCTCCCCTCTCGTCCTGGCCTCCATTCTCGCCGACCGGGGCCGCCTACGCCGGGGTTTCGGGACAGGTGTGCGCCGGCGCGTGGCAATGCTGCGGGCCTCGTCCGCCCACCCGACCGGCGGACCGTGACGGGTGGCGCGGCGGAAGCCGAGGCGGGGGTCGGCGACGTCGATCCGGCCGTGGCACCGGTCGATCTGCTGACGCGCGTTGTCTGCCGGTTCCTGGTCACCCTCGCCGAAGGACGATTCCATTTCCGGACCGACCGCCCACGATCGCATTCAGGGCGCCGTTAAGATCGGCGGTGACCTGGTCGGAGTGGGCCTTGAAGGCGTCGAAAGCCTGCCTTCCCGAGCCGTTGAACTTCCCCTTCAACGGCCACGCCGCCGCGATCACTCGTCCAGCCCCAGGCGACGACGGGCACGGCGGGCAATGGACAGAGCGCGGTCCATCTCGGCCTGAGCGGGCCAGCCGTCCTCCGGGTGGGCGCAGCGGTTGCGTACCAGCCGCAGGTGTTCGAGGTCGCGAAGAGCGAGGCCCGTGTGCTGGACGAGATACGTGACGCACCGCTCCGGGCGGGCATGACGCTGCAGGACCCCCCAGGCGTACAGGAGTTCATGAAGTCCCTGGGGCGAGTGAAAAGTGAGGGTCACGGCAGCTCCGGACACAACGAGGCCGAGGCACGAACGGGGCCCGGCCGATCGGGTGGGATGCCTTGAGTTCAAGGCCCGGCGCCGTGATTCGCCGCTGGTCTGAAGGTGGTTGAAGGACTTTGAAGGGCGTTGAAGAGGACTGAAGCGCGTTGAACGGATGCCGCCACTGGTCCGGGCGGCCCGGTCTAGGCTGCGCTCCACCGACCGCCCGGGGAAGGGGCGGAGGAGTGCGGGAGGGGTACGGGCGTGGTCGATATCGAGAACGCGGCGGCGCAGGAGGACGCGGTGCAGGAGCTCGCGCGGTACATGCGCGAGCTGCTGGTGACGCACGGATCGCCCAGCTACGGGGACATCATCAAGCGGGTCCGTAAGAACGACCAGTCCTCGTCGCTGTCCCAGGGCACCTTGACGCACCTCTTTAAGGGCCGCGGCTTCTCACGCCGCGAGAACGTCGAGGCCGTCGCCCGGGCGCTCGGCGGCCAGGCGGCCGCGACCGAAGCACTGCGGCTGTGGGACGCGGCGCGCAGGCAGCGCAACGAGGCCGAGGCCGCCGGACGCACGGTGAAAACGGCGAGAACGGCGAGAACGGAGACAGAGGAGGCCCCGGACGACGCGGCGCCGGCCGGGGGCCCCGTCACCAGTCGGCGCCGGCTCACCCCCTGGGGGGTTGCCACCGCCGCCGCGGCCACATTGCTGGCCGCGGGCGGCGGCGTCTGGCTACTGACCGATCACCAGGCCCCGGCCGGGGCCGCCGACGGCCGTACCGGTGCCTCGGCGGCGCCGTCCGCCGGGCACGGACCCGCGCCCCTGTCCTCGGCAGACGGCACGTCGCCGGACGGGCCGGTCTGGACAGGCAAGCCGCCGCTGGCCGTGCGCGCCGCATGGTCCGACGGCGAGTGCCCGACGATCTGGTACGACGGCCCGCCGGAGCAGTACTTCACCGCGTGGAAGAACCACACGAAGGACGCGACGGCGACGGAGCTGGTCAGTGACCAGTACAGTCCGCCCGTGGACATGACGGTGCAGGGCCGCACCGAGGAGTCGGTGCTTCTCACGGGCATGGAGGTCACGGTCCTGCGCAGCGCTCCCCCGCCGACCCGCGGCGTCGTCATCAACACCGCATTCGGCTGCGGTGCGGCGCAGCCCCAGAGGTCGTTCACCGCGGACTTCGCTCGCCGGCCGGTGAAGGTGACCGCGGACGCCGGCCAAGACAACGACGGCAAGGCGATCCCGCCGGTGCGCTTCCCCTTCAAGGTCAGCCTCACCGACCCCGAGGACTTCCTCGTCAAAGCGAAGAACGTCACCGGCGACTGCGCGTTCGCGATCGTCCTGCACTGGGTCGCCGACGGCAAGGCCGGCACCACGACGCTGAACAACGGCGGCAAGGGCTTCCGCCTCATCAAGGCGAGCTCACTGCCGGCCTACCGGTTCAACGGGGACATGGAACGGCCCGCCCTCGAACGCGTCTCGTCCTCCTGACGAAGTCCCGCCGCGCGTTTCCCACCACGCCGAGCGTGCGTGTCGTGCGGCAAGCGAGCCTCGTTGAGGCGATGAAAGCATTCAAAGCGATCGTTCGCTGCCAAGAGCGGGGCCCGGCTGGTACCTGCTGGCCGACTCCGACGAGCTCCACACCTACCCCGCCTCACTGCCCGAGGTGATCGCCACGGCGGAGGAAGCGGGGCGGCAGGTGGTGGGCGGGCTGATGCTCGACCGCGTCGCCCCGGACGACCGCCTGGCCCACTGGCGGCTGGTCGAGGCCGCAGGCGGCCGGTGGAGCCTGGTCGACCTGGAGCGAGCGTCGGTGCACCGGCTGGTGGACGACTGGAGCCTGCCGTCCGCCCACTGGCCGCCAAAGGAGAAGCTGGGGCTGACAGGGTTCACCTATGAGGGGTTCGGCGGCGATAACCCTGCCACATGGGAGCAACGCTGGGACTGGATCCGCCGCAGCCACAGGCCTGCCTCGGCGGGGAAGCCGGCACGTTTCGCCTCCCAGCCCTATCAGCAACTGGCCTGCGTCTACCGGCAGAGCGGACAGGAGCGGGAAGCCCGCGCGATCGCCATCGCCCGCCGCAACGATCTGCGCGTCTACGGCGACCTCAGCCGCCCACGGAAAATGGGGAACTGGCTGCTCGACAAGACTGTTAAGCACGGCTATCAGCCCCTGCGCGCCGTCGGCATGCTCGCCGCTGTCTACCTCCTCGTCCTGCTCGCAGCCTGGGGCGCTCAGCACCACGACACCGCCATCGTCCCCGCGAAGGACATCAAAAACCTCACCCCCATCCCCACCGCACAGCACTGCACCACGAACTACCCGTGCTTCTACCCCGCCGGCTACGCCGTCGACGTGGTCACCCTCCTGCTCAACATCCACCAGGCCGACAACTGGCGCCTCAACGGCAACGCCTCCTGGGGCCGGGCCTGGAGCGCCGGTACCTGGACTGCGACCGGACTGGGGTGGGCCCTGTCCACTCTTGCCGTCGCTGGCTACACCGGCCTCATCCGCAAAGACTGATCATCCCACCCGGGCGACGGCGCATGCCAGTCGGTGATCGATGTCGGAAAGCCCTCTGCGGGAGAACCGCACATACGGCTTGAAGCGGCGGGGACTGGAACGGAGCGGAAGCCACCGCGCCAGTCCCCGACTCTACTCACGGGTGGACGCTCAGGTGCGTGAAGGCGATCGTGTGCTTGATGCCGCCGACGAGCACGCAGTCGGTCGGCAGGCCGGCGGGCAGCGTGTGGATGGTCTTCTCGGCGACCGACCCCTTGCCGCGTCCGGCGACGACCACGCCGTCGAGCACCGCGGTGTTGACGCCCACGAGCCGGACGGAGGGACCGGAGCGGTACGCGATGACGGTCGTGCCGCCGTCCGCGTAGTGCAGGGTCTCCTCCGACCGGTTCCCGGCGAGGAGCAGGCAACTGCCTCCGGTGGTGCCCTCGGTGTGGTACGTGGCCGTGACCAGGTGGCCCGGGCCGTCCGCGCAGTGGTACGTGCCGTCGACGCTGACGGTCGAGGGGCTGCCGGAGAGGCCGAGCCCGGGGGTGTAGGTGATGTCCTCCCGGCCCGAGCAGTCCACGGCATGACCATGACCATGGCCACCACCATGGGCCTGGGCCGCCGGTGCTCCGACGCTCGCAGCGACCAGGGCGAGGGAGGACAGAGCGATCCCGGCGCCACGCTTGCCGACCATGGGTACTCCTTCGTTTCCTGCACGTGCGCCGGCCACGGCGCGGCTGACGGCCACTTGGCTACCCCGCGCGCCCCGGGTTCCATCGCCTTCCCCGGGCCTCCGAAAGCACCGCAGACCCTCCACGCCGCATGACGCGCTCTCACGCCCGGCTTCACGCCCTGCCGGACGGGCCGGGCCCGCGTCACCGTGGGCTGTCCCATACCGAGCAGACGCGGTCGCCGGCGCGACCGCCCTTGGGAGGCCTGATGAGCGACATGAGCCCGGCGGCTCCCCGGGTGGCCTCCGTGGCGGTGTCAGCGCCCCCGCACCGGCACCGTCAAGGGGACATCGCCGCCGTGTTCGCCGAGGCGTTCCTCTCCGCCGATGCGGTCGTGCGCCGGCAGTTCACCGGCATCGCCGCGCACACGGGCATCGCGTACCGCAACCTGTCCCTGCCCCTGGCCGAGTACCGCCGGCCGCGCACGTTCACCGAGTACAACGAGACGTGGACCGCCACCGCCCGCCGGGTCGGGCTCGACGCCCTCGAACAGGCCCTGGCCACGGCGGGCGTGCGGCCCGGCGAGGTCGGGGCCGTCATCACCACGACCACCACCGGGGTCTCCGTCCCGTCCTTCGACGCCGAGCTCATCCAGCGGGCCGGCCTGCCCGGTCACGTGGCCCGCATGCCGCTGCTGGGCCTCGGCTGCGCGGGAGGTGCCGCCGGTCTGTCGCGGGTGCACGACTACCTGAGGGGCCGGCCCGACGACGTGGCCGTGCTGGTCTCCGTCGAGCTGTGTTCGCTGAACTTCCAGTACGCGGACACGTCCGTCGCCAACCTCGTCGCCACCAGCCTGTTCGGCGACGCGGCCGCCGCCGTCGTGGTCCTCGGCGCCCGCCGGGCCCGGGAGGCGGCAGGCCCGGCGCTGGTGGCGGCCCGCAGCCGACTGCATCCGGGGACCGAGCACCTCATGGGCATGCGCGTGGGCAACGGCGGCTTCGCCGCCTTCCTCTCCCCCGAGGTCCCCGGCTTCGCCGAGAAGCACCTCCCCGGCGAGGTCCACGACTTCCTCGCGGGCCACGGGCTGAGCACGGAGGACGTCGCCGCCTGGGTCTGCCACCCCGGCGGCCCGAAGATCATGGAGGCCCTGGACCGCGGCCTCGGTCTGCCGCCCGGGGCGCTCGCGCGTTCCCGGGACTCGCTGGCCGAGTACGGCAACGTGTCCTCCGCCTCGGTGCTCGACGTCCTCCGCAGGACCCTCGCCGCACCGCCCGCCACGGGCTCCACCGGCCTCCTCCTTGCCCTTGGGCCGGGCCTCACGAGCGAACTGCTGCTCCTGTCCTGGTGACGGGTACCAGGTTGAAGGGCGCGGCCCGGAACGGGCCGCGCGGGTCCCGGCTCACCGAGTAGCGTCGGTTCCCTCACGGAGGAGGCCGTCACCGTGACTGCGCCGTCCGCCGAACACCGCCCCATGCCTGAACCACCGCCCATGCGCACCCTGCGCGAGCTGCGGCCATCCACGGGATCGGCCTCGCAGTTCCCCGAGCCCCGGCGTGTGGGCCTGCGGAGTGCCGCAAGGCGGGGTTCGCCTTTCCCGGAAGACCGCCTGATCTGCCCATGGCCCAGGTGTAGGGTCGGCGTCAGCGCTTCAACGCGCCCCCCTTCCATGGACGTTCCGGACCCCGGCCCTCGGGGCCCGGCCCGATTCCAGATGGCGGCAGTCGATCGGGATTCACGGCTGCCTCGTCTGGAAGGGGGGCGCCGATGGGGCGTCACCGCAGGAGGCCGCTTCGCGAACGGATCGCAGCTGTGATTCGGGAGCTTTGGGGGTGGTCCACCGGACGGTGACCGTCAGTCCTCAGAGACATTGAGGGCTGACGGTCGAAAACCGTCACCATGCGGTTGGCCCTCGCCGACGGATTTCCGGCCATCGGTGGGGGCCTTCTTCAGGCCGCTATGCGAGCCCCGGTTTCCGGTCCGGCACTCAGCGGCCCCACAGCCCGACTGTCACGCAGTGCTGCTGTGGACTTTGCACCACGTTATCCCGTCGCCCCTGCCCTGCGCGAGTGGCTGCTCAGACCGGAAGCTACGCCACTGTGCGTTTGAGCTCATGCTGTACGGCCCGCCGGCCGGGACACTGCGGAGGGAGGCAGACTGGCCCGCTCGGCCCGCGCCCGGCGAAGGGCGTTCGTCTGGCGACGCTGAGCTCGAGCCAGCTCAATCCAGGGACGACGACACGCCACTCTCACAGCTGACAGACTCCCACCCCAACACTGTCACCTGTGAAAACACCGTGTGTGGCTCACACAGGTCACGCCGTCCGGCCGAACTGCTGCGCCGCCTTCTTCGCCCCGGCACGCTCGGCACCTCAGCGCGGGCGTCGGCTCATCCATCCCTTCTGACCGCCGGTGGAGGTGCTGATCGGCCGCCGCGATCCGGGGGAGGAAGGGCTGCTGGCGGCGGAGTACTTCGGCCTCGGGCTCTGGCCGTACACCGCCTTCTCCCACCCTGGTACTGATCGCATGCCGCGGCAGTGGCCGCCATCGCGTCGGGATGAGCGGACGCGGGAGGGTGGTCCATCCACACCAGGCACCACGCCTCCTGCTCCGGATCGATCGCGTCGGCGTGGACCGCTGCCCAGAACTGTTGCCGGTAGGGCTGGGTCACCTTCATGCCCGGCAGGTAGTGCATGATCCGTCCGATCGTCGCCGGGGCGTCTGGCATGGACACCGCGATCGCATCGACCCTGAACGGCGTGAGCGTCGGCACGGACTTCTTCTTCGCCACCGGTCTGCCTCCCTTCGGCCACGCCAGCCGCACAATCCCGCTGGCACGCGGCCTTCCTGCCGATCCTTGGCCACGCGCAGCCCGGGGCGTCTAGGGAACGTATTGGGTTGTGATCAAGAGGTGCTGCGGGTGAGGTCTTTGATCCAGATCATCGCGGCACGGAGGTGGAGGCCGGCGAGGTAGCTTGCCGGGGTTTGGTCGTATCGAGTGGCGATGCCTCGCCAGGCCTTCATTTTGTTGATCAGACGCTCGACGGTGTTGCGTTCTTTGTAGAGATCGGGGTCGAAGCTGACGGGTCGGCCGCCGGTGCTGCCTTTCTTCTTCCGGTTGGCGGCCTGGTCCTTCTTCTCTGGGATGACTGCTTTGATGCGTCGTTTCCGCAGGTGAGCGCGGTTGCCGCGGGAGGAGTAGGCCTTGTCCGCGGCGACCGCGTCAGGCCGGGTGCGAGGGCGGCCGATGCTCTGCCGGATGCGTACCTTCTTCAGCACGGGGATGAACTGCGGGCTGTCGGCGGCCTGTCCCGCGGTCAGCACGATGGCCAGCGGGCGGCACTTTCGATCGCTGGCGAGGTGGATCTTGCTGGTCTGGCCGCCTCTGGAACGTCCGAGCAGGGCGGCTTTCAAACGGACCTGGTGACGGCGCCGGATGCGGCGTCGTGCCTCCCGCTCGAGGCCATCTCCACCGTGTCCGTCTTGTTCTTCCGGGCCACCCCCTTTTGCCGGGCCTTCCCCTCTTCGGCTGAGGCTTTCTCCAGGGCGGCAAGGACGCCGGGGTCCAGATGCATCCCGGCGGCGTCGTGGTGAGCCCTGACCGTGGTGGAGTCCACGCTGACCAGGGACACGTCCACCTCACCCCGCCTCGCCGCCTGTGCGATCGAGGCCTTCAGCAGGGCTTCGAAGACACCGGCGTCCCTCCACTGACGGAAGCGGTTGTGGACAGTCGGCCAGGCGCCGAACTCGGACGGCATCTCCCGCCACTGCCCACCCGTACGAAACCGCCAGATCACGCCCTCGAACTGCTGCCGCAACCGCTCGGGGTAAGGCCCGAACCTGCCTACCGGCAGGAAGGGCTCGATGAACTCCCACTCCACATCCGTCAGTTGCGCTCTCGTCACATATGACGGTCTACCGGACCAGGACCCACCATGAGGTCGAGTCGAACAAACTGATCACAATCCGATACGCGCCCTAGCCGCGTACGGCGCGCGGGGGACGCGTCAGCGGGTGCGTTCGTAGTGGCGGCGTGCTTTTTCGCGGTTGCCGCAGACGGCCATCGAGCACCAGCGGGCACGGTTGGCGCGGCTGCGGTCGAGCAGGAACAACTGGCACTCGTTGTTGGCGCAGGGGCGTAGCCGGCCGGGCATGCGCTTCTCGGTGGCGGCCCAGGCGAGAACCACCTCGACGGCCAGCCGGGCGTGCGGCGGAGTCTTGACCGTCCACTGAAGACCATCCGAAGTGATCTCCGGGATCTGGTGGACCCCTTCGAGTAGCGGGCTCAACACGGCGGGCGAGCGTTCTCCGCGCACTATGTCCCGCAGGATGTCCCGCGTCTCGCGCAGCAGCGCCAGTTCCGCGCGGCTGCCTTCGCCGCCGTGCTCCCGCGCCCAGCGTCTGCCTCCGGCCGGGTCGCCGAGCGCGTCCTGTTCCTTGCCGTTGACCAGTGGCCTGCTGTTGAGCAGGTCCAGCAGCGTGTCCATCGGGTACCACCCCCCTCTAACTGGATTAAGTCATTTGACAGGTTAGCTCACCCGTGCTCACATGACGAGGAGCTAACCAGATCAAAGACTTAAAGGGGTTAGAAATGAGCTCGGTGCACCACCGGACCGCCACTGTCGACGGCCATGAGATCTTCTACCGTGAAGCCGGCCCCGCCGACGCCCCCGCGATCGTCCTGCTGCACGGCTACCCGACCAGCTCGTTCATGTTCCGCGAGCTCATCCCGCTGCTGGCCGACGACTACCACGTCATCGCGCCGGACCACCTCGGCTTCGGCCACTCCGACGCCCCCCTCGTGGGAGAGTTCACCTACACCTTCGACGCCCTCGCCGAACTCACCTCCGGACTGCTCGACCAACTGGGCCTGGACCGCTACGCCCTCTACGTGCAGGACTACGGCGCCCCCATCGGGTGGCGCCTGGCGCTCCAGCACCCCGAACGGATTTCCGCCCTCGTCACCCAGAACGGCAACGGCTACGAGGACGGTTTCGTCGAGTCGTTCTGGACCGACGTCTGGGCCTACGGGGCGAACCCCGGTCCCGACACCGAACCCGCCGTCCGCGCCGCGCTGAGCGTCGAAGCCATCCGTTGGCAGTACGTGCACGGCGTGCCCGATCCGAGCCTGGTCAGCCCGGACACCTGGGAGCACGACTTCGCCCTCGTCTCCCGCGAGGGCAACGACGAGGTCCAGCTGGCGCTGTTCCGCGACTACCAGAACAACCGCCCGCTCTACCCGCTGCTGCACGAATTCCTGCGCACCAGCGAGGTCCCGGTGCTCGCCGTGTGGGGCCGCAACGACGAAATCTTCGGCCCGGCGGGCGCGCGGGCCTTCGCCCGCGACGCCAAGGACGCGGAGGTGCACCTGATCGACGGCGGTCACTTCCTGCTGGAGAGCCACCTGGACGTCGTCGCGGGTTACCTGCGCGGTTTCCTTGGGCGGGTGCTGGGATAAGTAGGGTCGGGGGCTGGAAACGGAGCTTTTGCAGGCCACCGCGCCAGTCCCGACTCTAATTAAGCCGCACGCCGTACGCTGCGGGCGCTGGTGAGGGAGAGTGACGGCCTCTGCCCGGCGTCTGGTGAGGCGGGCTGGTTACGGAGGGCCAGCACCCGTCCCCCGCCACCGTCATGCGCATGCTGCGCGAGCACGACGAGCAGGCAGCCACGGATACGGTGGCCGAAGACGTCTGACCAGCCCAGACTCCGTAACGTTCAATTCAGCAGCAATACCGGCGGAACCCCTCTCCCGCTCGTCGTAGAGGCGTTGGGCGAGCGCGGCCTGGTCCTCGGTGAGCTTCGGCTGGCGCCCGCCGACCCGGCCCCGGGCCCGCGCGGAGGCGAGCCCGTCGTTCGTATTCGCCAGATCGGGGTTCTGGTCAGCCGTCGAGGTGCGGCAGTAGCCGATGAGCGTTGTCGGAAACTACCCGAAGGACCGTTCTCCGACGTTGAATTCCGACGCGAGTTGCCGACGGTGCCCACCTGCGGGTTCGTGATCGCAGGCGCGAGTGTCGACAGACGATCGTTTGCCGACACTCGGGAGCCCTGGGATCCATGCCGGGAGTGTCCGGTCAGCGGCCAGGCGAATCTCCTGGGGGAGACTCGTCAGTGGGCAGCAAGGAGGCCATCTATCAGGGCGCGGAGCCCATCGAGGTAGGTGTTCTCGGCGGTCAGTGGTGCCCAACGGTCGGCGACCTGCGCCAAGCGCGGTAGTTCGTTCGGGTCGAGATCGGCGAAGACTCGCTCCCGGTAGGTGGGACCGTCGTCGTCTGCGCGTCGCCGGGCCGCCGTCGTCCGGACCACGATCTCTCCGGCGGTGTAGTACCAGATCGTGCGGTACCCGTGTACGGCCCGCTCGGGGGTCAGCCCGCTTTCGACCAGGCCGTCGAGGATCTGCTCGACGAACCACAGGGCGGATGTGGACATCAGGTCGTCGGCGGTCAGTACCTCCGCGATCCAGGGGCAGGCGGCGAGCGCCTCGTGGATCGCGGCAGCCGCGGCGACGATCCGCTCGCGAGGCTGGGCGGGCAGTTCGGGTCGGTGCAGCGCCCGTGCGGCGTAGTCGTCCAGCAGCAGGACGAGCAGTTCTTCCTTGTTGCGGACGTGGTGGTAGAGCGCCATCGGCGTGCTGCCGATCTCCGTGGCCAGCCGCCGCATGGTGAGGCGGTCGACGCCTTCCGCGTCCACGATCCGGCGGGCCGTTGCGATGACCTCCTCGCGGGAGATGCGGGGAGGTCGGCCGGGGGTTTTGCGCGGTGCGGACGGTTGCGGCATGCCCTCATCATCCCCCAGGTGTCGACAGCGTGATCCCCTCAACGCTATTTTTCTTACATGTATAAAAATCTACGAGGGCGCCCCGGAGTGGTGCTGGCGGCGGTAGCCGTCGCCCAATTCGCCGTCGCCCTGGACTTGTCGGTGGTCAACGTCGCACTACCCGCGATCCGCACCGCGTTGGGGTTCGCACCGCTCGACCTGTCGTGGGTCGTGCACGTGTACGCGCTCACCCTCGGCGGATTTCTGCTGCTGGGGGGCCGCGCATGTGACCTGTACGGCCGGCGTCGGCTGCTCGTGCTGGGCCTGGCCGTCTTCGGGCTGTGCTCGCTGGCGGGCGGGTTGGCCCAGGCGCCCTGGCAATTGATCGCCGCCCGCGCCGGTCAGGGCCTGGGGGCCGCCGCGGCCACCCCGGCCACGTTGGCGATGCTCACCACCACGTTCACCGAGGGCCCGCAGCGCGTGCGCGCGCTCGGGGTGTGGAGCGGGGTGAACGCCGCGGGGGGAGCGCTGGGCGTGCTGGCGGGTGGTCTGCTGACCGAGTACGCGGGTTGGCGCTGGGTGATGCTGATCAATCTGCCCATCGTGGCGGTGGCTCTCGCACTGGTTCTCGCAGGCGTACCCGCCGAAGCACGCCCCGCCCGGCGCGAGAGGCTGGATGTGCTCGGCGCCGCCCTGGCAACCGGCGGAGTCGGGCTGCTGGTGCTCGGTGTCGTGCGCACCGACGCCCAAGGGTGGGGCTCCCCTGCCACATGGGCGATGCTCGTCGCCGCGGCCGCGCTCCTGGCCGCCTTCGTCGTCGCCGAGTCCCGGGCCGCCGCACCGCTGTTGCGCCTCGGCCTGCTGCGCAACCGCTGGGTCGCAGGCGCCAACGTGCTGGTCTTCTTCTCCACGGCCGGGCAGTTCGCGGCGTTCTACTTTGTATCCCTGTACATGCAGCAGGTTCTGGGCATGAGTGCCGCAGCAACCGGTGCCGCGTTCCTGCCCTTCTCCGCGAGCCTGGTTGCGGGCAGCATCGTCGCGACCCGCGTCACTGCGGCACGCACCCCTCGTACGTCCCTGGTGCCCGGCGCCCTGCTCGCCGCCGTCGGCCTGGCCTGGTTCGCCTTCATCAGTCCCGACGGCGGCTTCCTCACCGACGTGCTCGGCCCCTGCATCATCACGGGCATCGGCGTCGGACTGGTCATAGCCCCGATCGTCGCCGCCGCGACCACCGGAGTTGCCCCCCATGAGGCCGGCATGGCCTCCGGCCTCATGAACAGTTCCCGCCAGCTCGGCGGCTGCATTGGCCTGGCCGCCCTGGCGACCATCGCCGCGCACCGCACCGGCACGGCCGCCAACCCTGCTGCGCTCAACGACGGCTACGCCCTGGGCCTGGCCATCGCGGCCGCCCTCTTCATGATCGCGGCGGTTGTGGCGATCGGCGTGCTGCCCCACTGCCGGACCGAAATACCTGCGCCGCAGCCCGCAGCCCCCGCAGAGAACCGACTGGAAGGAACGCCGTCATGACGACAACACCCCTCTCACCCGTCGATCTGCTCGCCGCGGCGCTGTACATCGGCCCCGACGGCGATGTCCGAGCCGCCGAACGGCGGATGACGAGCAGCGCCTCCGGCGTCTGGCAGATCGCAACATTCCACGTGGAGACCGACGCCGACGTTCACGCCGACCACTGGGAGATGCACCCGGAGGCCGAGGAGGCGGTGTGCTGCCTGACCGGCGGCGTCCGCCTCTACTTCCGCCCCGTCAGGCCCGACAGCGCCGAGGACATGGTGCAGTTGCAGGCAGGCACCGCCGTGATCGTCCCCCGCGGTCGCTGGCACCGCCTGGAGCTGGACGGCCCCAGCAACCTGATGTCGATCACCCTTCGCCACGGCACACGCCTCGAAAAGCGCACCGAGGCTCGCTGAGCGGAATGCGGGCCCGGCAGATACGCTGCCGGGCCACCGGAGGCCAGCGCCCTGGCTGCTGGCGACACCCGCCGTCCCGGCCCCATGCTGCCTATGGGGTCGGTTTGGACAGGCCTCATCCGGCGAAGGGACAGCAGCCCTGGGCCGAGCTACAAGAGCTCTTCTGCCGGCAGCAACAGGCCCTGCTACGCCCAGGCCGCCGCGGCTGGTTCGGTTTGCTGTGGCTGGGGTGGTGGGTCAGGTCGCCGCTTCGGCACTGGAGGGCGCCGTGGCAGGACATGCCCCGCAGTGAGCTGCTGAGCTCCTGGGAACGCATGGCCCGCCGCTCCCACCCCGCACCCAGGACAGGGAAGACTCCTGAATCCGGCGCGGCCGTATCTTTAGATAACAGCCGCACCCACCACCCTCCAGCCCGCACGCGCGCGCCCCTCGCCCCGCACTTTCGGGCACCACCGCAACCGCGGCGAGTAGTGTGGCTGGGGTAGGGCTGTTATCTAAAGATTCAGGGTGGTGTCTATGGCTGCCGTACCCGGCCTCGAAGAACTCTCACGCTGGCTCCAGCGCGGCTACGGACGACCCCTGCGCGACGGCACCGCCCGCGCCCTCCAGGGGACGACACCGGAGCACTACGGCGAAGACATCGCCGACTGGCTCCGCTGGAGCGCCGACCACGGCATCAGCCCCTGGCAGGCCGACCACACCCACGCCCAGGACTGGCTCGACCACCGTGGCGGCGCCCTGCGATCCCGCGCCCGCTACTTCAACGCCCTCCACACCTTCTACATCTGGGCGGTCTCCGAGAACCTGTGCCGGCACAACCCCTTCGACGAACGCCTCCGCCCCGACCTCCGCGACGAACCCGGCCTCCCCGTCATCGCCGCCACCCACATGACCGCCCTCATGCAAGCCGCCGACGGCCTCTACGCCCCCGTCACCCCCCGCAACAGGGCCCTCATCTACGCCATGCTCGCCGGCCTGCGCCCCGGTGCCATCGTCCGCCTCGACACAGGCGACCTCCGCCCCCGCGGAACCGACACCACAGCCAAGATCTGGCAGAAAGGCGGCGGCACCCGCGAGATGACCCTCCCCCGCTACTCATCCTCGCCCTCGACGCCTACCTCCCCCACCGCCTCGGCCCCACCCCCGGCCCCCTGATCACCACCCGCACCGGCAAACGCCTCGACAGCAACGTCACCCCCCCCGCACCGTCCTCCGCACCATCGCCGCCCAACACCCCCCTCCTCGCCGACTTCGCCCCCACCCTCACCCCCGACGCCATCGCCACCAGCGCCCGCAACCACAGCACCTCCCCCACCGGCACCATCACCGCCGCGTAGCACCACACGCCCGTACGACGGGCTTGAGCGGCCCCGGCCGGGCGCATTTGCGTAAGGCTCAGAGCGTCGTGCCGTCGGGGAGCTCCTTCTTCGCGTTGACCACGGCCCGCTTGATGACCACGGTCTCGTAGGTGACGGCGCCAGGGTCGAGGCCCCGATACGGCTTGACCAGCACGTCGCGCTGGCCAAGGTACTCATAGGTGTTCCTGTCGAAGATCCACTCCTGGCGGCTGTTGAGGCTGGTGTGAGCAATTGCGACACCGGTGCGGCCGGTCGCGTCGACGGTCTTGTCCACGAGCGTGACGCCCGGGATCTTGGCAGCCGCCTTGAACAGTGCGGCGCTGATCTGCGGCGTCGCGATCTGCTCCTCCAACAGCTGGCCGATCTCCCCGAACGCCGTCCAGTCGGCCTGCGCATCGCCCATCCTGCCCGACCCGTAGAGGCGCTTGAGCAGGACGTCGGGGTCGGTGGGGAGCATCTTGACGCTGTTGTAGGAGCCCCGGTCGGTGACTTCACGGGCAGGGTCGAGGTCGAGGTCCTCGCCCTCCTTGTCCATGAACTTATGGCCGGGCTCGTAGATGAAACTCTTGAGGCCGTCGGGCGAGTGCCAGACCTGGCGCGAGTGCAGCGGATTAACCACGAGCTTCTCCTTTCCGCCTGCCCTGTCGACCCACCCGCCCGTCACCTTGCTCTCCACGTAGATGTACTGGTCCTGCCGGGGCTCCAGGACCGGCTGCCGTGCCGCCGCGAGCGAGATGCGGTCGACGGTCGCCGACAGCCCTTTGGTAGTGCCGGGTTCCAGCTTCGTGCCGGCCTTCGGCGGGCGGATGTCCGTACCCGAGGTACCCGAGCCCCCCGGGGCGACGATCACGGCGCCCGCCATCACGGCCGCGGCGGCTGGAAGCGCGACCCAGGCCGTGCGGCGCGCACGGGAGCGCGGCGCGCACGGGGCAGTCCGTTGCGCCTCGGCCCACAGGGCCTCTTCAAGCAGGGCCTGCCGGGCCTCCGGCAGGGCGGTCTCGGCCTGCCGCGGGAGCAGGAGGTCGAAGTCGCCGAGGTCGAGCGGCTCTTGGGGCCGCCGGAAGATACGCATCATCGGTTCCACTTCTCGTACGGCCGGTTCAGGTTCAGGCGCAGGTGGAGGTGCTCGGGCCGCCGGGCAGCCGTCTCGTCCGCGTGCTGCCGGAGCTCGTGTTCGGCGAGCTTGCGCAGGCGCTCCCGGGCCCGGAACAGCCGCGACCGTACGGTGCCGACGGCCACGCCCAGGGCCTCGGCCGCTTCCGCATAGCTCAGGCCGGACCAGACGCAGAGGGTGACGACCTCGCGCTCCGACCGGCGCAGCTTCCCCAGGGCGTTCTTCGCGGCGGTCAGCTGTTCGGCGTCCGCCATCCTGCCCACCACTTCACCCGCGATGTCCGGCACGGCTTCCTTGGCGGGCATGCGGGCCAGGGCCTTCTCATGGCGGCGGGCGGCACGGTTGGTGTTGCGCTGGACGTTCACCGCGATGCCCATCAGCCAGGCCTTCGCACCGTCCGGCTCCTCGGGAAGCTTGGCGCGGAGGCGCCAGGCCTCCAGGAACGTGAGCGAAACAACGTCCTCGGCGGTGGACCAGTCACCGGTGGCGCGGAGGGCATAGCGATGGACGATCTGGGCGTGCGAGCGGAAGAGATGGCGGAAGGAATCCGGGTCGCCGTCCCTGATGCGGGTGTGTATTGACATCACGTCTGGATATGTCCGGTGGGAGGCACGGGTTCCCATGATGTGGGTCACACGACCAGACGATCTCCCCACCCTTTTCCCGGCCACTCCTTTACAGAACCGGAGCGCCGCCACCGCCCCGAGGTACGGCGGGGCGTGACGTGTCAGAGGGCCGCCACGCCGAGGGCCAGGCCGATGCCGATGGCCCCCGCATTCAGGCGCGTGTCCGACCGGTTGGGTGAGCAGAATTGACGACGTCGGACAATCCTTAGTGGTCGAACGTCTCGAAGGTGACGACTGCGGTGTCCCTGCTTTCCCAGCGGACGTCCACCCTCACCTCGTCGGCCTGCAGGCTGCCCGGCGGCCTGAGGATGCCGAGGGCGAGCCCTTCCTTCCGTTCCACCACACTGTCGGATCCCACCCCGCCCGGCTGATTCCGCTCTCCTGAGAGCGAATCGAGCCAGGGGCGGGCACCGGCGCGCGGCATACGGAAGGTGCCCGACTGGGTGTGGCCCGCAAGGCCGCCGCTGAGCTCGGTGCACCGTTGGTCGCTCGCATGGTCGGGAAGCGCCCAGCCCATGGCGTACATGGCCTCCGAGCAGGCCATCGAGCGTTCTTGAAAACCTTCGTCAACGGTGTCCTTGACCCCGGTGAAGGCGTACGTCAGGCCACCCAAGGCTGCAGTCGCGGCTAAGGCGATGAGCCACAGTGCCTTGCGGCGCTTCGGGCGAGGGGCGGGAACTGGGATCTCCGTGGCTGTAGACATGGAGAAAGTATGACTAGGCAGTGTCTGATGGCTCTTTGAGGAGGTCACGGAGCCAGATGACGATGACGGCGGTGGCCAGGGTGCCTGTCCCGTCTCATCCGGGTTGGCAGTGACTGGACCTCCGACCTGCAGAGCTGCCAGGTGGTGTGGGAGCCGCGTCGGTCGCTGATCTCAATCGAGTTGGCTTCCGCAGAACCGGAAGCCGATCGACGCGCCTGGCTGGGAGTCCCGAACCGCTGCCGTTGCACGCGAAGCGGTGAGAATCCGACAACACCGATGAGACCGAGTGGGAATCCGCCAGTTGCAGTGCGACAGGACAGTGCCGTGGAGGCCCTGTTCTCCCGAAGCTACGACGACATGACAAGTAGCTCTCTGTAATCAGAGTGACGCTCGGTCGGGGAGAGCGGGGCGCGGTTCGGGGACTTCGCCAACCTGGAGGGCGGCGAAGTCGGCGTGGGCCTGTTCGACGGCTTCGGGGTACGCCTCGCGCTTGGCGTGCTCGGCGAGCGCCCGGTAGAGGCCCCGGTGTCCTAGCTCAGACACCAGCCGCAAGGTAGCCGGGTGATCACGTGCTCACCGCCGTGGCAGCCTGCTCGTCGTGTTCGCGGAGCATCCGCATGACGGTGGCGGGTGAGGGGTGCTGGCCCTTCTTCGTGCCAGTGGTGATGACGAGCCGCTTGGCGATGTCGCGCAGGCTCATTTCCTGGTCGCGTAGGTGAAGGGCCATGGACAGCATGGAGTCGCCGGTGACGCCCGCGTCGCCCACTTGTGAAACACGGACACGTCAGCGGGCCAACAGCCGGGATCAGGTCTTGGACGATGTGGTCCGTATCCCAGAGGAGCATCAACGTTGAGCGAGGTGGTGCTGGAGGTCTATATGACGGAACTGATACACCGCCCCTGATTGTCGTAGAACACCGCGTTGATGGGCTTCGGCCAAGAAGGCCATGAGGTCCCGAGGAAGCCGACAGCGCAGCGTGAGGTAGCAGCGGGCGAGCGTGAAGTGGCCCCAGGCCGCGTAGGCGAAGGCCCCGCTGATGCTGAAGGCCGGGATGAGGACCGCGATCCCGACGGCGTCACTGGTGGCACCGTGGAGAAGGGCCGGGGTAGCGAGTGCCAGCACGAGCCCGTAGCCGAACCCGAACGTGAAGGTGAGCCGCCCGAAGACCCGGCGGTCGCAGCGGACAAGCATTGCCGGTCCGACAGCGGAGGCCAGATCGGGTGAGCGGGTTTCCTGGCCAGCCAGGGCTACTACACCGCGCCCAAGCCAGACACCGGTCACCGGACCAAGAAGCAGACCTGCCAGCAAGCCGAGCTCAGGGGCGGTGCGAGCCGGCAGGGCGAGGATGAGGCCGAAGCCGGCCGCCCACAGTACCCCCAGGGCGAACCCCGTCCCCGACCACCGGAAGGCGACGGCCGGGAGCCGCCTGGGCCTCCCGCCGGTGCGCCAGCCCAGGAACCCGGCCGCAAGACCGATCGCCACGGCTGGGCCCAGACCGGAGCCCAAGGCGCTGAGTCCCGCAGCGAAGGCGGTGACGGTCGCGAGCAAGCACTGGTAGACGCGTCGGCGTACGGCCTTGTGCAGCTGCCACCAGGCCAGATCAGGGGTCCCGTGAAGCGTGTGCTGCAGATGCCGGGCCAAGAAGACCAGCGCATGCTCGGCGACCTGCGGACTCCACCGGCAGGTGTCGCCCGGGCGGCGCCGGTAGGCCGCAGGAATGAACGCGTCGAGCAGGTGCCGCTCGACGGCCGCCTGGGTGGACAGCCGACCCTCATCACACAGCTCGGCCGGGTTGGGCAGGCCGACCGCGGGCTCACCAGGACGCGGATTGTAGACGGTTCGGGCGAGGAACACCATCAGGCGGGGTACGCAGCGCCTGTCCGACAGGGGTGTTGGAGCCGAGCGAGGCGAGCACGTGCTCCCAGCGGGCAGCCGACACGGTGTGCTCCCCGCCGGCATCCCGGGACAGATAGGCGGCCGTTTCGACGGCCGCCAGGGGCTGCAGCTCGATGCCCGCAGCCCCGGCCAGCTTCACCGGAACCCCGGCCGCGGGGCACTGGGCCTGCCGGTACTCGTCGACACGGCTGGAGACCACCACGGCCTGACCAGGGGGCAGAGCACGGTTGATCTCATCGAGCGCCACGGCGCGGGCGGTCGGGGGAGTTCATCGAGCCCGTCCAGGATCGGCAGGATCAAACGGTGCTCCAGCAGGGCCCGGGCCCAGTTCATGCTGCCCACGCACGCCGGGGCGGGGCCTCGCAGGCCGACGTAGTCCTGGGTCAGCTTTGCGGCCAGCCACGTGTACAGGTCCTCTGCGGCTGGATTCCATGAGGCCAGCGGAAGAAGTACCGGGACCGCGCCGTCCGGGGCCCGCTGCTCGGCCACTGCCAGTAGGAGACGCACCAGCAGCATGCTCTTCCCTGAGCCCGGGACACCCCCAGGACGACCAGACGACGCGTGGGAATCCTGCGCAGGAGGACGTCGGCGACCTCCAGGCCGGACCCCGCGAGGTTGCCAGGGACCGTCGCCCATCCCTGCGGACCATCCGACGCTCCCCCCGGCCAGCCAGCCGCCATCGCCCGCAGCCGCGGCCAGTCCTCGGTCAGATCCGGATCCGCCGGTGCCCAGCGCACGGACAGAGGATACGGATCGTTGAGGCGCCGGACCCGTGCCTCCTCCTCCCACTGGCTGCGTACTGTCACCGCCAGCTGGTCGGCCATTTTCGCCAGTCCCTGGTCCTGCGGTGCCTCCGCACGGTCCGCGCGAAAGCCCTCCCAGGCCAGGTACAGCCCCGCCAGCGCGGGCAGCAGGGTGCCCGCTGATTCCGCCACTCCCGACCGGCGCATGTAGGCGACCCACAGTGCGCCGCCCATCCCGGCCAGCGCCAGGGCAAGGTAGATCAGCCCGGTGCGCCGCGTGTGCCCGGCCACGGGACGGGGCCCCTACGGCAAGCCGCACCAGCGGGCTCGGTGGCCCTCAGCCCGGGTCTCAGCTCGAAGAACTTCAGCAACAGACTGAAGCCGAGCCCGGTCGCCCCGCTCTTGTCCGCCAGCAGCTCCTCTGGCGACCACTCCTGCCGCACGCCCGCCCCCTTAGCCTCAATCACTCGATCAGGCCCAACGACGGCGCCCAGGGCCGGGAAACGGGGCCTGTCTGGCTACCCGCGACCTACTTTGCGGCTGGTGTCTGAGCTAGGACACCAGGGCCGGGTTCCGGTGACGTTGTCGCGCAGGGCGGCCGTCGGGTTGCGCGTGCATCCGGCGACGTCGGCGAGCGCGGCGGCGTGGATGACGTAGTCGCTGCGCGAGATCACGTGGTCGATCAGGGCCGCGTCGGTGATGTCCCCGGCGATCACGTCGGCGTCGGTGGGGCTGATGCCGAAGAGGTTGGAGGACACCGATGGCTCGTAGGCGTCGAGCTTGCCCACGGCCACGGGTTCGGCCCCCAGGGCCCGAAGCTTGTGCACGATGCGACTCCCGACGAGACCGAAGCCGCCCGTCACGGCGACGGTGGCACCGGCCAGGCGGGACGCGAGGCGGGTTTCGACATTCACAACCGATCCCTTCTGTTCGATCTGGTTCGGCAGCATCGTCACTGTCCGCCGGGGCCACCAGCAGCCGGGGTTTGACGATTCAGCGAGAAAACCCCACAGGCCCCATGCTGCTGCGGAGCACCCGACATGGGTGTCACGCTGCGTCGCGACCGAGTGCAGCGTCAACTCGACTTTCTCGTACAGGTGTTGGGGCTAGCCCTGGTGTAGCCCCGACCCCTTCAGCGGTAGGCTTCGAAGTCCTGCCGGTGATGGGATGGGACGCGTGGACACACCAATCCGCCACCCACTCGCATACGCCCGGATCACGCGCGGCTGGTCACAGGCTGACCTCGCCCGCCTGATCCGGAAGGCAGCCGAGCGCCGGGGGCTGCGGTCGGGAGCCATCCCCCAGCGGGTATCGAAATGGGAGTCCGGACGTGTCATCCCCGACGACGAATCCCAGGACCTCCTCGCCGACGTCTTCGGCATCGACCCCAACACCGTACGTGCCCTCGGCTGGCCGAACTGGCTCCCCGGCATGGACGGACCGCTGCCTCTCGGCCCTTACAGCAACGTGACCGCTCTTCGAGAGGCCCTGCGAACCACCATGGATCTCTACCGCCGCACCTTCACCGCCTACAGCGGCGCAGCCCTCGCCGGACTCGCCCTGCAATGGGCCACCGACGAACCGCACGCCGTCGCAACCGCCCTGCGCGGCCGCCGCGTGGACAGCGACTTCGTGACCATGCTGGAGGACACCAGCAAGCGCCTGGTGACCCTGGCCACGGAGCAGCGCCAGCACGCCCACCGCCTCCTCGACGCTCACCTGCACACCGTCACGGACCTGATCGCCGACGGCCGCCACACCACCGGCATCGGCGTCCGGCTCAACACCCTCGCCACGAACCTGTCCCAGACCCTCGGCTGGTACCGCTTCGACCAGGGCGACCACGCTGGGGCCGGGAAGCTGTGGCACGGCGCGCTGCACAGCGCTCACGCCACCGGCGACCGCGACCTGGGCGCCGGAGTCCTCGCCGACTTCGCCTACCAGTCGCTCTGGCTGAACAAGCCCCGGGCCGCCGTCGAAGTCCTCGAGTACGCCATCCGGCGCGCCGACCACCCCATGGCCCGCTCAGTGCTCTACCTCCGGCTCGGCCGCGCCTACGCTGCCCTCGGCGAAGAGCTCTCCTGCAGCCGGGCCCTGGCCGCCGCCGAGCACCAGCTCGGCGCCCGGTCCGCCGACCCAGCCCCCACCTGGTGCGTGTGGATGTCCGCCTCGGACCTCGCCGTCGATTCCGGCCGGTGCCTCCTCGACCTCGGCCACCGCCGCCGCGCCCACCAGCTCATCCAGTACGGCACCGAGGTCCTGCCGGTCGCCCGGACAAAGACGAAGGCGGTGTTCCTCGCGTACGAGGCCGACGCGTACCTCCGCGACGGCGAGTACGACCACGCGGCGGCCACCGCCACGCAGGCGCTTGCGATGGCGAACCGCATCGGCGCCCCGCGCTGCGTCGAGCTGGTCCACGGCCTTCTCCCGGCGTTCGCCGGGCACGACTCGGCCGAAGGAGTCGGCGAACTCCTGCAGCTGGCCCGCGCCAGCTGACCGCGGAAGAACCCGCATCACGGCGCCGGCGGAGGGGACGGACGCAGACTCCTAGGGTCCGTCTTCAAATGGTCGTTCGATGGTGGATCATGGTGTCGTGATTCGACGTCATGAACTGACCGACTCCGAGTGGGAGTTACTGGCTCCGCTGATACCGAGTGCCAGCAGAGGCCGGCCTCGGACCGAGGACCGCAGGGTCATCAACGGGATGGTCTACAAGATCCGGACCGGGGTCTCCTGGCGTGACCTGCCAGAACGCTACGGCCCGTGGAAGACGGTCTACACTCGCTTCCGCCGCTATGCCATCGACGGCGTGTTCACCCGGGCCCTGCAACGGATCCAGGCCCGTGCCGACGCCGCTGGTGACATCGACTGGCTGGTCCAGATCGACTCCACCATCGTCCGCGCCCACCAGCACGCCGCCGCCACCGGCCGAAAAGGGGGAGGCACCGGACGGACGAACCGGACGATCACGCCCTCGGCCGATCCCGGGGAGGCCTGACCAGCAAAATCCACCTCGCCTGCGACGGCCGCGGCCGCCCCCTGGCCATCCTGCTCACTCCGGGCCAACGACACGACGGCATCTGCGCACGCCCCCTGCTCGAACGCATCCGAGTGCCCCGTACCGGACCAGGCCGGCCCCGCTGCCGCCCAGATCACGTGATCGCAGACAAGGCCTACAGTTCACGCGGCTTCCGCGCCTACCTGCGTAAACGCGGCATCGGACACACGATCCCGGAGAAGAACGACCAGAAGCGGCACCGCCGAAACCGAGGCCGACGAGGCGGCCGGCCGACAAGCTTCAACAGCGAGATCTACCGCCGCCGCAACACCGTCGAACGCTGCTTCAACCAACTCAAAGGCTTCCGCGGCATCGCCACCCGCTACGAGAAGACCGCCACCTCCTACGAAGCAGCAGTCACACTCGCATCACTCCTGCTCTGGGCAAGATCAATTTGAAGACGGACCCTAGTTCCTTGTGAACGATCCCAGTGAGGCGCACGTGCCCCGTGGGGGTTGCTCGAGTGCTGAGGACCGTGATGCAAGTTGGCGGTGGCCAGCGAGGCCCCAAGGCTCTCCGGCATCCCGGCCTGGGCATGCATGAGCGGCATGATCGGCGTGTACGCGAACCGGCCCACCCCCATCGCGACAGCCAGGGCCGCAGCACGGTCGGCCACGGGGGCGGCCCGGGCCGCGGTGCGGGTGTGGGCGGACTTCACAAGCACCTGTTTCATGATCACGAACTTTCGTGGATCTTCTCCGGGAAAAGGGGCTTCCGCAGCGACGCCAGGCCGCTGGCGCGGAGGGCGGGAATGCCGGTTACGCTGCATCCATGTCCACCAGGCATAGTGCGAGGCGACGGTGACCGCGCCCGGCGCCGTGAGCGCGTCCGGTATCGAGTTGAGGCACCTGCGGGCGTTCGCTGCGGTGGCCCGGTGCCGCTCGTTCACCCGGGCCGCCGAGGAATTGCTGATCACGCAGCCGGCCCTGAGCCGCACCGTCGCCCAGCTGGAGGCGGGGCTCGGGGTACGGCTGCTGGAACGCTCGTCGCGCGGCGTCGCCCTTACCGATACCGGCGCCGGGTTCCTCGTCCACGCGGAGCGGACCCTGTCCGCCTTTGAGTCGGCTTTGGCCGCCGCCCGTCACGAGTCGACGCTGAGGCTCGGTTTCAGCTGGCTGCTGCCCGACCCCTGGGCCCAGCGTGCCATCGCCCGCTTCGAGCGCGAGACCGGTGCGCAGGTCGAGTTGGTGCGCTGTGACGATCCGCTCGACGACCTCGACCGTCAGGGGGTAGACGTGGCACTGGTGCGCGGCGACAGGCTGGTCGGGGGCGCCGTGCGCACGGTGCACCTGTACGACGAGCGCCGCGTCGCCGTCCGCGCCCGGGAGGAAGCCGAGGGTGGCGGGCGGGCCGCCTCACGCGGCCTTCCCCCTGAGGCCGTCGGCGGCGCTGTGCGCTGGCAGGACGCCCGTGAGTGGACCCTGGTCGTCAACACCGCCAGCGGCACCACCGGCTCCTGGTGCTGGCCGCACGGGGACGGCCCCCGCCGGTACGTTCAGACCGCGAACTTCGACGAGTGGCTTGAATCAGTGGCCGCGGGACGCGGCCTCGGCATCGTCCCCGACGTCGCCGAACGCCGCATCCACCACCCCGCGCTGCGCTTCCTGCCGCTGACCGGCGCACCACCCAGCCCGGTCCGCCTCGCCTACCGCCCGGAGGCCAAAACCGGCTCCGCGCTGCTGCGCCGCTTCCTCGACGCGGCCCTCGAAGCGGCCGCGACCTGCACTTATGCAGGTGAGGCATAGCTGCAACCGGAGCGGCATTTCCGCATGCTCCCGCCATCTCCCTACGGTCGGCTGTAGCGGACGGGCCTGCCGGGACCACCCGGGCACCCACCGTCCTCCCTCCCTCACCTGCCCAAGGAGCTGCAGCAGCATGGCCTCGTCCTCCCCTCTTCCCCGCCACGATGGCCAGGCCTTGGTCGTCGGCGGCCCCACCACCGTCCTCGACCTTGGCGGGCTCCGCATCGTCTCGGACCCGACCTTCGACGCCCCGGGCCCGCACGGCTACCTGACCAAGATCGATGGCCCGGCCGTCGCCGAGGACCGGCTCGCCGACGTCGACCTGGTCCTGGTCAGCCACGACAATCACGCCGACAACTTCGACGACCGCGGCCGGGCCTTCGCGCTGGCCGCCCCGCTGCTGCTCACCACCACCGGGGCCGCCGGCCGGCTCGGCGGCCCCGCGAAGGGTCTGGGCGCCTGGGACGCCCACACGCTCACCCGCCCGGACGGCGGCGAACTGACCATCACCGCCGTGCCGGCCGTCCACGGCCCCGAGGACGGTGAGCGCGGAGCGGACGGCGAGGTCAACTGCCAGGTCGTCGGCTTCGTCCTCGCCGGAGACGGACTGCCCACCGTCTACGTCAGCGGCGACAACGCCTCCCTGCGCACCGTCACCGAGATCGCCCGCCGCACCGGCCCCATCGACGCGACCGTCCTGCACGCCGGCGCCGCCCGCGTCCCCGGCAAGTTCCGTCAGCGCCCGGTCAGCCTCGACAGCGCCCGCGCCGCCGCGGCCGCCGCCATCCTTGGAGCCCCCGTCAACATCCCCGCGCACTACACCGGCTGGGCCCACTTCACCGAAGGCCGCGATGCCCTCGAGCACGCCTTCGACGACGCCGGCCTCACCACCATCCTGTACATCGCCGACCACGGCACCTGGCTCCCTCTGAAGCCCTGACCACCGCTGATCCGAAGGAGCCCAGAACGGCTCGGCGTCCTCCGCAATGCTCGCCGGGCTCGAAGGCGGACCACGACGCCTCCGCCCACACCTTCACCGACCGGACCTCGCCGCCTTCTACACCCGCTGCGGCTACACCGCCCACGCCCCCGGCGAAACCTTTCCCCTGGACCGCATCGCCCTCCCGTTCCGGCTCGGCGCAGGCGATGACCGGTGCGTCTTCACCCGCTGGCGCCCCGCCGCTGACCGACCACCAGAAGGTGGAGGATCCCGGCGAACACTTCGCGCCGGGATCCTCCACTTTCAAGATCAATCTCACAACGACCTCTCAACAAGGGCAGGCCCACCTCGAGCGCCGGCCCCCGAGGTCGAGTGGCCCTGCCGCGTCGGCAGCGGCGCAGCCTCGGGCACGGCGCACAGCCCACGTAGAACCGTCTGAGTACCTCCGCCTGTCCACCGTGAGCACCGGCACGGATCTACCGGCTCCCACAGGGTGGTGGAGTGGCGGCATGACTCATCACCAGCCTTCCTCTCCGGCTCGGCCGGGAGGCGCGATCAACGGCGTCCGTTCTGGGCCGGAGGCCGGGCAAGCGCCGGCGTACATGTTGACCAGCCGGCGCCTGGCCATCATCGGCCTCATCCTCTTCATGCCCGTCTTCCTGCTCCAGAGCGTGGTGATGGCGGGCATGCAGATGGCAACGGGCTCTTGCTATTACGACCGGTGCTCCGGGCCTCTGATGGAAGCGATTGGCTGGTGTTGGCCGGTGATGTGGGCCGCAGGTGGAACGGGCCTCGTGGCCGCGCTGGCGCCCAACCGCTTCGCCACAGCGCGCTGCGCAATGACTTGTTTCCAGTACGCGCTGATGGTCGCCCCTTTCATCCTCCTGGCCAACGCACGCCCCGGACCCTGACCCGGCCCATCCAGGGCATCAGCCGTGCGGTGTCTCGTGGAAGGTGTGGCTTCGTTCACTTCGAGTAGCAGCGTTTGTCCACCGGTTTGGGAGGCGGTCAGGAGACCGCGTGGCGCGAACATCGACGGAGCTGCCAACTACACGCAGCCGACGCACCGAAGCAACACGCGCGTCCGTTTCAACATCACGACCGTAGAGTGGGAAATCAGGTGAACCTTGCCTATTTTGGTTTGTCCAGTGGCTATGTCGGTGACGATCCGGTGACGGCGCTTGCTGGCCCTCAAGGACACTCCCTGGTGCGATTTCCTGTACACGCCCTAGGCTCTGGTACGAGTGGCGGCTGCACTCATGCTGGCCGGCGGCCTGATCGCACTGAGTGATCGTTTGCCACAGGGCCACCTCGGTGCTCGTCAGCACCAGTACTGCTCAAAGCAGCAGACCCGGCCCGGTCCCGCTCCCCGGGCAGATGAATACGGGCACGTCAACCCGTCTCACCAGCTATCGCGGCCCGCCTGTAGCGCTCAGTCCATCTGGTCGGTCTCTCCAAAATGACCATTTATGAGAACTGCTGTCCCACTGGTAGCGGAGCTTGCGGCCGGTTTCGGCGACAACTTCCGCCTGCTGGGGGTCGTAGCGCCAGGCTGATGGCGATCTGCTGCGGACGATGTCCGCCCCTCACCCTTCTCCGGGATACCGGGACCGGTATCCCGGAGAAGGGTGAGGGGCGGGGGCAGACGGTCAGGCGGTCTTGGTGAACGTGTGGAGATGTTCGCGGAGGAAGGTGTGCAGTGTCCTGGCGGGGCGGCCGAGGATGGTCTCGATGGTGTCGTTGGGAGATTCCGGGCGGGCGGTGGCCAGTTGCTGGATCTCTACCACGTGGCTGGCGAGCCAGGGCGGCATGTGTGCGGTGGACAGGAGGTGGCTGTGGAACTCGCTGGGCGGCAGGTCGATGTAGCGAACGGGGCGGCGGGTCAGCTCGCCGAGTAGACG
>NZ_JAFMOF010000008.1 GCF_017349075.1 Streptomyces triculaminicus
CGTTCCGCTCGAGCAGTGCCGCCGTGACGCCGTCTCCTGGCACCAGCTCCCCGGCGAACGACCCGTCGTAGACGACACCCCGTCCGCACGACGGACTGCGCGGCATCAACAGTGCCTCCGTGCAGCCTCTGTGCCGCGCCGCCGCAAGTGCGCGCCGCGCTCCGTCCACGAACTCCGCTGTCACGTCACGTCCAGTGTCCTCGACGACCCGTGCCGTCCCGTCGAGCACGTCGTTCCCGTCGCCGCCCACCAGCTCCGCGGGCCGTCGCGGGGTCGGGAGCCCGCCCGCCACTTCTGGGCAGAAGGAGACGACTTCGCGACCCGTCACTGCCTCCGCGATCTCCGCGGACGCCTTGTGCTGCCCGTCGAACCGGCATGGCACCCCGCGCAGACACGCGCTGACCAGGATTGCTTCCATGCCGACAGACTAGCCACAGTCACAGCCGAGGGCGCCGAGCCGTTGTGCGGCCCGGAGCGATCCCGGCCCCCCACCGTTCTCCCCCACCGGTCTGCCCGTGGTCACCACGACAGACCGGACATCAACGGTCGGCCGGGGGCGTCGACTTGGCGAGCGGCAAGGTGGCCAGGGTGCGGCGGTCGGTCTTGCCCGAGGGGGTGACCGGCAGCTCGGGCAGCTGGACGAACCGGGTGGGGATCATGTGTGCGGGCAGGGTGCGGCGGGCGTGGTCGGCCAGCCGGGTGCCGAGGTCGTCACCGGGGGCGGCGGTGTAGAAGGCGGTCAGCGCCGGTTCGCCGAGCCGGGTGACTGTCTGGACGACCACCAGCTCTCGGACGGCGGGTGCGTCGCTCAGCCGGGCCTCGATCTCGCCGAGTTCGATCCGGAACCCGTTGATCTTCACCTGGTCGTCGACCCGGCCCGCGTAGCGGTACGCGCCGTTGGGCAGCAGCCGGGCCAGGTCGCCGCTGCGGTAGGAGCGCCTCGTTTCGCCGCCGGGGACGGGAAACTCGGGGAAGCGTTCGGCGGTGAGTTCCGGCCGGTCGAGGTAGCCGGCGGCGACGCCCGCCCCCGAGACCACGATCTCCCCGGTCTCGCCGGGCCGGATGTCCGCACCGTCCGGGCCGACGACCCGAAGTTCCCAGCCGTCCAGCGGTTCGCCCAGGTCGAGGGCGAAGTCCGGGTCGGTGGACGCGTCCGGCGGGCGGTCCAGTTCCTCGTCGGTGAGCGGCCGGGAGGTGACGAAGACGGTGGTTTCGGTGATGCCGTACGTGTTGACGAAACGGGTGGCCCGGCCGAAGACCGCCCGCCATGCCCGCACGTCCCGCACGTCGATGGACTCCCCGCCGAAGATCACGTACCGAAGCGCCGGCGGGGCGCCGCGCCCGGTCCGCGCGACCCGTGTCAGGTAGCGGAAGACCGAGGGCACCACGTTGAGAACGGTGACGCCCTCGCGGCTGAGCAGGTCCAGCGTCGCCTGCGGGGAGGCCGCGACCGCCTGCGGGACCACCACCAAGGTGGCGCCGCTCAACAGCGCGCCCCAGATCTCCCAGACCGAGAAGTCGAACGAGTAGGAGTGGAAGAGCGTCCATACGTCGTCCGGACGCAGGTCGTAGCGGTGTGCGCAGGCCCGGATCAGTGCGATCACGTTGCGGTGGGGAACCGGGACTCCCTTGGGAAGGCCGGTGGAGCCCGAGGTGTAGATCACGTATGCGGGGGTGCCGGGGTCGACCGTCGGCCGGGGCGTACGGTGCGGCTCGGGATCCGGTTCAAGGGGTACATCCAGCCGCAGTACCGGCGTCGCGCCCGTCTCGGCGGGGACGGGGCGGTCGGACAGGATCAGCGACAGGCGCGCGTCCCGTGCGGTGAAGCGCAGTCGTTCGGCCGGGTATCCGGGGTCCAGCGGCACATAGGTGTGCCCGCTCCTGAGTACGGCGAGCATGGCGGTGACCACGTGGGCGCCGCGTTCCAGGTGCAGTCCGATCCGGGCGCCGGGTTCGGGGCAGTGTTTCCTCAGCAGCGCTGCCAGGTGATCGGAACGGGCGGCGAGTTGGGCGTACGTGACCTCGCCTTGCTCGTCGCGCACTGCGATGCGGTCGGGCCCGTGCGCGGCCCGTCTGTCGAAGAGGAGGTGGATGAGCGGTTCGCCCTCGAGCCCAACGGGTTCGGTGATTTCTCGGACGGCGATGTGGTCGGTCATGGGCAGCCGGCCTTTCCGGGGCGGGGAATGGTGGTCACGTGGCGGGTGGCGGCCGGGGTGTTCACAGGACCAGCCGGACGCGGCGCCGGCGCAGCCAGGCGTCGAGTTGGAGCACCATCTCGGCGTCCGCCCGGCCCAGCCAGCCGCCCCGGTCCAGTCGGCGCGGGTCGTCGACCACCTGTCCGGCCGCGGCCCGGTCGAGCAGCGGCAGCACGGGGGCGTCGCGGTCGTGGAGCAGGTCGCGCATCCGGTCCGTCAGCGACTGCTTGTACCCGGTGTGGTACGTGATGGGGAACGGCACCTTGGGACGGTCCAGCACCGAGGCGGGCAGCAGGTCGCGGGCGATGGCCCGCAGCAGGCTCTTGTCCCGGCCGTCGAACGACTTCATCCGCCAGGGAACGTTGTACAGGTACTCGAAGAGCCGGTGGTCGGAGAAGGGGAAGCGGACCCGTAGTCCGGCCGCCGCGCCGAGCCGCTCGGAGTGGTTGACGGCCTGTTCGTAGAGCCGGGTCATGTGGAAGTGGTCGATCTCCCGGGCCCGCCGGTCGTCGGCGGGGGCGTCGGGCAGGTGTGCCACCTCCTTCCTGGCCTCCGCGTACCGCTCGGCGCAGAAGCCGGTGAGGTCGACCCGGCGCAGCAGCCCCTGGTCGAACAGGCCGTTTCCGATGCCGTTCGTCAGTCCGAAGGAACGGGCGCGTTCGATCCACGGGAAGGTGCGGTGCCCGGCGTCGGCCCGTTCCTCCTCGCTGATGAGGCCGCCGAAGACGGCGTCGGCGGCCTCGCCGCTCAGCGCGGTCGGGGCGAGGCCGGCGACCCGGCGGTAGAACAGGTAGGGAGTGAGGTTCTTGTCGCCGAACGGCGACGGGTGGTCCTTGGCGTCCAGTACCGCGTCGAGGATGCGCGGGTCGGTCAGTCCGGCCGGATCCACCAGGATTTCGTGATGGTCGCAGGCGAGGTGGTCCACCACGGCCTGGGCGAACGGCCGGTCCGGTACCGGCGCGGCGCTGTCGCCGAAGGAGACGGTGAAGGTCTGTGGGCCCGTGCCGGCCCATGCGGTCACCAGGCCGGTGAGGGCGCTGGAGTCCAGGCCGCCGGAGAGGAGCACGCCGGCGGGCGGGCCGCCGGGCCCGTCCCCGGCGGTGGCCTCCCGGGCGATCGCCTCGCCGAGCAGTCCGCGGGCGGTGTCGATGGTGGTGGCCAGGTCGTCTGTGTGCGGGCGTGCCGTCAGTGACCAGTAGCGGTGTTCGCGCGTCCCGTTCTCGCCCATTCGCACCAGGTGGCCCGGACGTACCTCGCGCACCCCTCGCAGTACCCCGCTGCCCGGTCCGCGTACCTGGGCGAGGAGCGCGCACAGTCCCTCGGCGTCGAGTTCCGGCTCGAGCAGCGGATGCGCGGCGAGGGTCGCCACTTCCGAGGCGAACAACGCGCCGGTCGCCAGGGGGACGTAGCTGAGCGGCCGGATCCCGAATCGGTCCCGGCACAGCACCAGTTCCCGCGAGCGGGCGTCCCAGAGCGCGAACGCGAACAGCCCGTGCAGCCGCTCGGCCACCGCGTCCCCCCACCGCAGGTATGCGCGGAGCACCAGGTCCGCGTCGGTGGCGGGGCACGGCCCGGGGCCGGCGAGCAGGGAGCGCAGTTCCCCGGCGTTGTCGAGGACGCCGTCGAAGACGATCACGGCGGCCGGACGGCCGTTCTCCGTCACCATCGCGGGCTGCGCCCCGACCGGGTCGAAGGCGTCGGCATGGTGGCGGAGCACGGCGGACGGGCCGGCCCACCGTCGTTCGCCCGCTCCGCCGCGGCTCGAGGGGAACGCGGGCGCGGCGCCCTCGTGGGTCAGGTCACGGCCGCGGTCGATCCAGCCGCTGATCCCGGACATGTGCACCTCTGAAAAGCTCGTACGGAAAGGGGAAGCCGTGGTTCAGGACGCGACGGCCGGCGGGTCGAGCTCTTCCAGGGGGATCGTCAGCCGGTCCGGGAACGTGGTCAGCAGCGAGGCCAGGAACCGGCCGAGCCGGGTGACGTCCGCGGGGTCGAACCGGTCGCCGCGGTACGACAGCCCGGCCCGAAGGCGTGTGCCGTCCTCGACGAAGGTGACGGTGAGCCCGAACTTGGTGTCGTAGCCGTAGCGTTCGTCGGAGTGCAGCGGGGCCATCTCCGCTCCGGCGACGGACACGGGCGCCGCGGAGCGGGAGCTCATGTTGAGCATCACGTCGGCGAACGGGGTGGAGGTCGAGCTGCGTGGCGGGGCCAGCCGGGCGATGAGGTCGTCCAGGGGTGCGCGCGGGTGGTCGGCGAGGAGCAGCACCGTCTCGCGTGTGGCGGCCAGCAGATCGCCGAGGGTGTCGCCGGAACGCCGGGTGGAGCGCAGGACGGCGGTGCCCAGCCGGGGTCCCAGCAGACCGGCGAAGCCGTCGCCGGGGGAATCCGCGACCGGCACCGCGAACGTGATGTCCTCGTGTTCTGTCAGCCGGTGCAGTGCGGCGGCCAGCGCGGTGGCGGCCACCATGAACCAGGAGGTCCCGCGCTCGCCTCCCACCGCGCGCAGCCGGGGCAGCAGATCATCGGGCAGCTCCAGGGCGAAAGCGCCGTCCGGTCGGCTGGGCGACGGCGGATCCAGGGGGAGCCGGGCCGGGGCGCCGGCGAGCCGGGCGGCCCAGAAGTCCACCGCCGCGGCGGCCTCGGCCCGTGCCCGGGGGTCCTCCAGAGCGGCGACGAAGTCCCGGTACTGCCTGGCCGGCGGCTCGCTCGGCAGGCCTTCGCCGGCGACCCGGTAGCCCGTGGCCAGTTCGGCCGCCAGTGTCTGCACCGACGCGCCGTCCAGCACCAGGTGGTGGGCGCAGACCAGCAGGGCCTGTCCGCCCGCGGGCAGTTCGGCCAGGGCGAAGCGGACGAGCTGTCCGCTCTCGGGGTCGAAGCGGGTACGGGCGGCTTCCCGCAGCCACGCCTCGACGGCCGCCGACGCGTCCGGTTCGGGCATCCCGTCCAGCTCGAGGAGTTCGAGCACTGGGTTCCATGGGGCCTGGATGCTCTGGACGAGCCGTCCGTCGTCGTCCAGGAACCGGGTCCGCAGGATCTCGTGCCGGTCCACCAGCACCGCCAGGGCCTTCTCCAGAGTGCCTGGATCGAGCCGGCCGTGGAGCCGCCAGGCCAGTACGACGTTGTAGAGCGCCCGGCCGGGGTCGAGGCGTTCCGCCAGCCAGATGCGTTCCTGGAAGCCGGACGCGGGGAGCCGGGCGGCGCGCGGGGCCGGACCGGTCGGCGGTGCCGCGGGGGCGGGCGCGGTGCGCTCGTCCACGAGTGCGGCCAGTTCGACGAGCCTGGGGTGGTCGAAGACGTCCCGCAGGGTGATCTCCGCGCCGAGGTCCTCGCGCACCTGGGTGACGAGCATGCCCACGAGCAGGGAGTGGCCGCCGAGTTCGAAGAACGACTCCTCGGGGCCTGGTGGTTCGATGCCCAGCACCTGCCCCCACACGTCGGCGAGCTCGTCGAGGCAGGCCGGTGGCGTCTCCGCGTCGGCCGCCGGCCGGGTGGGTCCGCCGGGCTCCGTGGCCGGGGCGAGCAGTTCCAGGCGTGCGCCAGGCAGCCATCGGGCCCGCAGGCCGGTCCGCCGGGCGGAGTCGCCCGCGGCGGACAGCGGCTGCAGGGCCGGCAGCCGTCCGGGGTCGTCGTCCGGGACAGCGTCGGAGGCGGCGAGGGCCGCGGCCTGCCCGGACAGCCACAGCCGCCCGGGAACCCCCGGCGCCGCCGGGTTGCCGTCCTGGTCCACGACGTACGCCGTCATGTCGTCGGGCAGAACACCGTGGGCGCCGTCGTGCGCCGAGAGCAATCCCCGCCAGGGCGGCGGGAGTTCACCGGTCACCACAACCTGTGCCGGGGTTTCCTCGGTACGCCGCAGCACGGCGGCGACCTCGCCGATCGGGCGGTGCGGGGTGGCGCAGGCGTCGTCGAGCAGCGCCAGGTAGTCGTCGGCCATCGCGGTGAGCAGGGTCGGCCCCAGGGTGCCGCCCGGGTCCTTCAGCAGCATGGAGAGGCCACCCTTGTCACCGCGGAGCATGAAGGCGGCCCGGTAGTCGGCGGTGCTCTCCAGCTGTCGCAGTCGCAGGATGCACGACGGTCCGCCGGGTGCGGACAGCCGCAGCGCGCGGACGTCCACCCGCGGGTGCCGGCCGGCGTCCCACCACTGGAACACCACCTGGTGGGTGCGTGCGTGGGCGTCCGGACCGCTGAGTCCGGCGGCACGCAGGAGGGCCGGCAGGGGCAGGTCGCCGTGGGCCGTGAGGGCCCGCATGTCGTGGTGGAGGCCGGTGATCAGCGAGGCGTAGTCGTCCGTCCTGGTGACCGTGCGCAGGACCGGCAGGACGTTGACGAAATAGCCCACCGCCTCTTGCGTCCCGGGCAGGCTCCGGCCGTGGAAGGGGACGGCGGTCAGCAGCCGGTCCTGTCCGCCGTAGCGGCGCAGCAGAACGAAGAAGACGCCGAACATGACCGTGAAGCGGCTGACTCCCAGGCGCTGGGCGAGTCCGGCGACCCGGTCGAGCAGTGCGCCGTCCAGCGGGCGGCCCAGCACCTGGTAGCCGGTGGGTTCCAGGGGTGCGGGCAACTCGAAGGAGGGTGGCTCGCCGCCGAGGGCGTCGCGCCAGAACCGCCGGTGCACCTCGCCCTCCGGGCCTTCCGCCAGCGCCCGTGAGCGGTCCGCCGACGCGGCGAACGTCTCCGTGCCGTCGGGGTCTCCCAACTTCTCGCCGCGCCAGGCGCGTTCCAGCGCGTCCAGCAAGGTCAGTACTGACGCGCCGTCGCATACGAGATGGTGGATGGCGATCAGCAGCACGGTGCCCTCGGGGTGGCGGATGACGTCCGCGCGCAGCAGTGGCCCGGCGGTCAGGTCGAAGGGGTACTGCCAGGCGGCCCGCGTCGCCCGGTCGGCGCTGTCGGCGGTGGTGCGCTCGCGGACGGCGACAGGGGGCATCGCCGACCAGTCGAGGACGGGGGTGCCGTCGCCGGTGTCGCGGACCCGGCCGCGCAGGTGCGGGTAGCGCTCGGTGAGGGCGGCCAGCGCGGTACGCAGCCGCTCGATGTCGAGATCGCCCTCGATGTCGAAGGCGAGGGGGATGATGTGCGTCCACTGGTCGCGGTCGAGCTGCCAGGCGACCCACATGGCCTGCTGTCCCACGGACAGCGCGACCTGCCGGCCGTCTCCGGCCTCCGGGGCCGCGCCCCCGGACTGATCGGTTGCCATGGTCTCCTCCTGCTGCGGTGGCACAGGCGCGCTGCGCCGGTGGGTGAGGCGTGGGGGCGTGTCCGGCCGCGCGGTCCGCGAGGGGGTCCGGTCGCGGTGCGCCGGGCCGGCGGAGGGAAGCGTGCCGCCGTCCCGGAATCGGCAGGGAAGGATTTTCCGTCACATTCGGGAGCGGGTCGGCGAGCGGCGACTGTATTTGCTCGGCGAATCATCCCCGGTGCTGCCTGGCGTTTTTCTCCGGCGCGCATATACGGAGCGCCGCGTTGGTGCGTTCACCATGCAAGTAAACCGGTTCACGTGGCGAAGCCGGAGAGGCCGCCTGTGGATCAACGTAACTTCTCCGTAGCCATCACGCCAGACTTCTCCGTGATCTGACGCAGTCACACCCGGGCAGCAAATCCCTCTAATCCCGCATAAGATCGGTCATTTTGCCACGCAAAACGCGGTATTCGGGGGGAGTCATCCCCCCTCTGAGGTGATCCATGGGTGCAATTTTGGACGCTCGTATTCAGAGGTTGACGGATTCACGGATTCGCCTATGCTCATGCCGAAACAGCCGATGGATTCACATCGGACCCCCCATTCAAAAACCGTGCGCACGATGACCCGAGCGGCAGACAGCCGAATTCCCGGCGCACCGCGCGGACCTTTGCCGCGAACACATCCGAAGGAGAGTCGGCCAGATGTCTCCTGCTTTACCTTCCCTGCCCGAGGCGTTGGCCGAACAGACGCTCCGCACCCCGGACGCGACGGCCATCCGCCACCAGGACGGCACTCTCACCTACCGCGAACTCGCCGACCACGTCACCCGCTGCGCCTCGGTCCTCCACGACCGAGGAGTGCGCCCCGGTGACGTGGTCGCGCTCCAAGCCCCCCGCGGCGCCCCCGCGGTGCTCGCCCTGCTGGGGATCCTCGCGGCCGGAGCGGCCTACCTGCCACTCGATCCGGCCGAACCCGCCGCCCGCGCATCGGGCCTGTTCGCCGACAGCGGCGTAGCGCTGGCGGTGGTCGACACGGCCGCCTGCGACCCCCCGCCGACGGCCGGAGGCATCACCGTGGTGCCCCTCACCGAACTCCTCTCGGCCCCCGCGGCCTCGGGACCGCCGCCCGGACCCGCCGACGCGGGGCAGCCCGCCTACGTGATGTGCACCTCGGGCACCACCGGCCGCCCCAAAGCCGTCTCGGTACCCCACCACGGGGTGGTCCGCCTGGTCCGGGACCAGTGGTACGCCCGCTTCGGTCCCGACCACACGGTGCTGCTGCACTCCCCGCTCTCCTTCGACGCCTCGGTCTTCGAGATATTCGCCGCCCTCCTCAACGGCGGTCAGCTGGTGATCGCCCCGCCCGGCCGCATGTCACCGGCGGACCTGGGCAAGGTGCTGCGCCACTACGCGGTCACCACGCTGTACCTCACCGCGTCGCTGTTCCGGCTCGTGGTGGACGAGGAGCCGGCGGCGCTCGACGGGGTGCGTCTGCTGTTCACCGGTGGTGAGGCCGCCTCCGCGGAGCACCTGGAGCGGGTTCGCCGCCAACTGCCGGGGTGCCGGCTGGTCAACCTCTACGGCCCCACCGAGAACACGGTGTCCAGCACCATGTACCCGATCGACCCTCACTCCCCGGTCCCCAGCCCCGTACCCATCGGCCTGCCGGTCGACGGCGCCGAGGTCCACATCATGGGTGAGGACGGCCGCCCGGTGCCCGACGGCGGGACGGGCGAGCTCTGGCTCGGCGGCGTCGGCCTGGCCCACGGCTACCTGGGCGCCGCCGGACAGGACGCCTCGAGGTTCGTACCGCACTTCGACGGCGTCCCCGGCCACCGCCTCTACCGCAGCGGAGACCTCGGCCACCGCCGCGCGGACGGCGACATCGTCTTCGAAGGGCGCATCGACGACCAGATCAAGATCGAGGGGCACCGCGTCGAACCCGGCGAGATCGAACACGCCCTGCGCCGCCACCCCGCGGTCGCCGACGCCTTCGTCCACGCCCGGCGATCGCCCGGTGCCGGACAACGGCTCGTCGCCTACCTGGTCCCCCGAACCGGCGCCGCCGCCCCGCTCGACGCCCGCACGGCCCGCGAGCACCTCGCCGGACTGCTCCCCGCCTACCTGGTGCCCGGCCAGTACGTAGTGCTGGAGCGGCTGCCGCTCAAGGAGAACGGCAAGGTGGACCGCACCCGGCTGCCGGCCCCCGAGGCATCCCGGGCGGCTCCGGAGCGCCTGTCGCCGACGGAGCGTCAGGTCGCCGGGGTCTGGTGCGAGGTGCTGCGGCTGGACACCGTCGGCCCACGGGACGACTTCTTCGCCCGGGGCGGCACATCGATCGGCGCCTCCCGGGTGGTGGCCAGGATCCGCGGCCGGCTGGGCGTGGAACTGCCACTCGCCGTCATGTTCGACACCCCGACGTTGGCCGAGGTGGCCCGCGCGGTGGACGCGGCGGCGGGCCGCCCCGCACCGTCGCCCCCGCCGGCGGCGCCCCGCCCGTCGGCCGGATTCACGGTGGAACTCTCCGCCCAGCAACGCGCCCGCCTGAACGCCAACCGCGCGGCGGCCGACGGACGCACCCAGCCGGTGCTCATCGTCCACCGCCTCACCGGCCCCCTCGACGTAACCGCCCTGCGCTTGGCCCTCGACGCCCTGGTGGCACGGCACGACATCCTCGCCACCCGCTACCCCCTCGTCGCCGAGCCGGTCGGCGTGGTCGCCCCGGCCGACGCGCGCCACTGGCCCCTGGAGGTACGCCTGCGGCCGAGGGAGCGGCACGACGCCGAGGTCGACGCCCTGCACGCCGAACAGGGCTTCGGCCGCCGTCCGTTCGACCTGGCCGACGGCCCCGTGGTCCGCGGCCTGCTGATCACCGACGGCGACCGGGACCACCTCCTCGGCCTCGCCGTCGACCACATCGCCTTCGACGAACTGTCGGCCGAACTCCTCACCACCGAGCTGGCGGCGCTGTACGGAGAAGCCCGCGGCACCGCGCCGGCCGGTCTGGGCCCGGTGACCCAGTACCAGACCTACGCCCGCATGCGGGCCGAACGCTACGCCGGCCCGAAGGACGGCGGCCGTGGACCGCGCCGTCGACGAACTGCGCACGAACGGGTTCCGGCCGCGCTGCCGCTGCCGCCACCCCGGACACGACCGCGCGCGACCGGAGCGACCCGGACCTGGAACGGGACCTGCCCGCGATCCGCCCCGGCCGCCGACCGGCTCGCCGCCCAGGGCATCACCCCCAACGGCCTCCACCTGTGCGTTCTCACCCGGGCGGTCTCCGCCTTCGCCGTGCAGGAGCGCTTCGGCTTCCAGATCTCCCAGTCCGGCCGCCACCTGCCGGGCACCGACACCACCATCGGCTGCCTCACCGAACTCGCCTTCGTCCACTTCGAACGGACCTGGTGCGCCGACCTCGCCGAACTGTGCGAGAAGACCCGACGGCAGTTGGTGCGGCTCGCCACCGACCCGCCGCCGCTCGCCGCCGCACTGGCCCACTTGCGCGCGGACGGCCACCGCCAGGAGGTGGAGCGGTTGCGCGACCGCCCCTACCTGCTGTTCCACCATCGCCAGGAGACTCCCGTGACCCCCTTCGCTCCCGACGTCAGCCTCACCCCCTTACTGCGTCCGGCACCTCGCACGGGCGCCCGCCGGGATCCCGCCCTCACCGTGACCACCCGCTCCGGCCCCGGCGGTGGAAAGATCACCGTGGAGTACGTCGAAGCCGCCTACCCGCGGGAATTCGTCGCCGACCTCACCGACGCCGCCGCCGACGCCCTGACCGACCTGACCACCTGGGCCGGCTCCCGGTGAGCCCGTCACGCACCCGCCCGACCACGGCGCACCTGGCGCAGCGGGCCGCGCTGGCCGCCGTGCTGGGGTACACGGCCGTCGGCGCGCGCAACATCGTCCGGTCGGCCCGCTGGAAGGGCCGCGCCCGGGCCGACTTCACCGCCCGGCCGGCCGGCTCCGCCCCCGGCGCCGCCTACGTCTACCTGCTCGTACCGGCCCTGCGCGAGCAGAACGTCATCGAGGACACCCTCGCCCACCTGCGTCGCCTGGACTACCCCGCGGACCGGTTCGAGATCGTCGTGGCCGTCGACGACAAGGAGACCGACGAGCCCACCACCGCCCGCGTGGTCGAGGAGTACGCCAAGCACCACCCCGACGGCGCCCCCATCACCGTCGTCGCCCACACCGGACCCGGCCAGCGCCGCAGCCTCCAGCTCAACGTCGCCCTCGACCATGTGCTGGAGCGCGTGGCGGAGCGGCCACCGCAGGAGCGTGTCCTGGTCGGCGTCTACGACGCGGACTCCCGCCCCGAACGGCAGGTGCTCGCCTACCTCGACGACCACCTGCTCCGCCGCCCTGAGGCGATGGCGTTCCAGCAGACCGTCACCTACCTGGACAATCACGAGGAACTGGCCGGACGCGGACTGGTGCACGCCAACGCCGTCTACCAGAGCCTGTGGAACTACGTCTTCGAGATCCCCCGGCTGCTCGCCTCCCGGGACCGGCTCACCACCGGCCGCACCCTGCGGTTCCCGCCCTACTGCATGGGCCACGGAGAATTCTTCGACCTGCGGGCCCTGCGCCTGATCGGCGGGTTCCCGAGCACCGGACCGTGCGACGGCATCCAGATCGGCTTCGCCCTGTCCCGCGCGGGCATCGCCGTCCACCCGGTGCCCTTCGACGACGCATGCCAGTCGCCCACCTCGCCGGCGACCATCGTGCGCCAGCACACCTTCTGGTACTCCGGACTCCTCCAGTTCTTCCACTGGTACACCCCTCGTCGCCTGAGCCGGGACACCGCCCTCCCCCTGCTCTGCCACACCGCGCACTCCACCAAGTGGCTGGTCCGACCGGTGGTGTTCACGCTGGCCGCGGCCGGCGCCCACCGCGCCTACGGGCGGCGCGGCCCCCTGGCCCTGACCGGGCTGGTCTACGCGTACTACGAACTCGGCGCCGCGGCGCTGCGCCGTACCAGTGCCCCGGAAACCGGCGCCGCCGCGCGCCGGGTACGCGGACGGATCCCGCTCGCGGTGGCCTTCAAGTCGCTCGGCGCGGCCAACGCCGTCGGCCGGATGCTGCTGGGCAGATCGACGTTCAACAAAGTCGAGCGATAGAGAGGACAACACGATGGACGAGACCTGGGTCTCCGACTTCCTCGCCCACAAGGAGATGGAACCGAACCGCACCGGCCACGCGGCCCTGCCGGCCGGACCGCCCGGATGGGGCGGGCGCGACGCGCCGGACTCCGTCCGCTCCGAACACCGCGAGCGGCTCGGGCTCGGCTGGCTCTACTACGGCCTGGCCCGTGCCCTGGAACCACGCACCGTACTCAGCATCGGCTCCGGACGCGGCTTCGTGCCGATCCTGCTCGCCAAGGCGCAGCGCGACCGCGGCGCGGCACCCGTCACCTTCGTCGACCCCTCCTTCGACGACGACTTCTGGACCGACGCCGAACGGGTGCGCAAGTGGTTCGCGTCCTTCGGCGTGGAGGACCACATCGTCCACCACCTGATGACCACCGAGCAGTTCGCGACCACCGAAGCCTGTGCCCAGCTCCCTCCGGTGGACCTGCTGTTCATCGACGGCGGGCACTTCTACGAGCCGGTGGAGGCCGACTTCCGGCTGATGTCCCCCCGCCTCGCCCCCGGCGGCACGATGGTCTTCCACGACACCGTCAGCCGCAGCGCCAACCCCAAGTGGTCCGGCCCGCGCCGGCTCCTGCTGGAGATCGAGGAACGCGAACCGGGCCGCTGGCAGATGCTGGACCTGCCCTTCGGCGCCGGGGTGACGGTGGTCCGCGAACGCGCCGAGCAGTCCCTCCCCGGCTATCTCGCGGGGCTGCACGAGCGGTGGCCCGACCCGGACTCGACGGAATTCTGACGGAGGCACACACCCCGTGACGACAACACAGCGACACCTCCAGGAACGCATCGAGGCCCGCATCCGCGACAACCTGGTGGGCCTGGTCGACAGCAAGCAGTGGAACATCTACCGCGGGCGGTTCGTCAACGCGGTGGAGGCCCACGCCCGGGAACTCGTGGGCGTGCCCTGTCTCACCACCAACGCGGGCACTTCCGCCATAGAGCTGGCCCTGCGCGCCCACGGCATCGGACCCGGCGACGACGTGGTGATCCCCAGCTCCACCTTCGTCGCCACCGTCCAGGCGGTCCTGCTCACCGGCGCTCGCCCTGTGCTGTGCGACGTGGACGACGCCACGTACAACCCCGAACCGGAACACGTGGCGGCGGCGCTGACCCCCGCGAGCCGGGCAGTGCTCTTCGTCCACACCTTCGGCAACCCCTCCGGCGCCGCTCGGGTGGCGGCGTTCTGCGCCGGGCGAGACCTGATCCTGCTGGAGGACGCCGCCCAGGCGTTCGGCGGCCGGATCGGCGGCCGGCCGGTCGGCACCCTCGGCTCCGGCGCGGCCTTCAGCTTCAACAGCTCCAAGCCCATGAGCTGCGGCGACGGTGGGATGTTCGCCACCGGCGACCTCGAGGTCCACCGACGGGCGAAAGCCATCCGGCACGCCGGACTGCGCGAGGTGCCCGACGGCCGCTTCCTGGCCCACGAGATCGGCGGCAAGTCGCTGATGACCGAGTTCCAGGCGGCCGTCCTCGAACCGCAGATGGACCTGTTCGACGAGTTGTCGCGGGTCCGTACCGGGGCCGCGATGTCGCTGCGCGAGGCGCTGCCCGAGGTGTCGCCGCACGCCCGCCTCCAGCGGGTGGACGACGACGCGGTCAGCGCCTGGCAACGGGTCGCCATCACCCTCGACACCCCGGCCCGGGCCGAGGAGACACTCGCCCGCCACCCCTGGCTGGAGCGGTTCTACGCCGCGGCCCTGGTGGACGAGCCCGTCGTGGCCCGGCACGCCGTCTTCACCGACGACGTCGCCCACCGCTGCCGCGATCTGTGGGGACGCCTCATCGGCGTCACCCTGTGGCCGTTCCAGGACTTCGGCGACGTCGTGGCCAAGGCCCTCGAGGCGAAGGGAAGCCATGTCTGACCCGGCGGACCCGGCCGACCCGACGTGGGCCGCCGGCTCGACCCTCCTGGTCACCGGCGGCGGGGCGGGCATCGGGGCCGCGGTGTGCCGGGCCTTCGTCCGGGCGGGCGGTGAGGTGATCAGCCTCGGACGCTCCCCGGCCGAGGGCCCCGGCGTCCGCAACCACCTGGTGGACCTCGGCGACGCCGAGGCGCTCGACTCCGTACTCGCCCACCTCGCGGACACCGGCACCCCCGTCCGCTATCTGGTCAACAACGCCTCGCTGCGGCAGACCCGGCCGCTGCCCGACGCCGACCGCGGGCACTGGCGCGAGACCTTCGAAGTGAACCTCTTCGCGCCCATGGAGATCTGCCGGACGGTCGGCGGCCGGCTCCCGGCCGGCGGCGCCGTCGTGAACGTCACCTCCAGCGCCGCCCGCCACCTCAGCCCCGGCACCGCCGCCTACGCCGCGTCGCAGGCCGCGCTGGAGGCGGCGTCCACCGTGCTCGCCCGCGAACTCGCCGACCGGGGCGTCCGCGTCAACACCCTCGCACCCGGCCCGACCCGGACCCCCGGGCTGAGCCGCGCGGTGCGCAGCGGACAGTCCCTGGACGAGGTACGGCTGGCCGAGCGCATCCCGCTGCGGCGACTGGGGCGGGCGGAGGAGATCGCCGCGGTCGTCATGTTCCTCCTCTCCCCGGCCGCCGGTTTCGTCACCGGACAGGTCCTGCCCGCGAACGGAGGCCTGTGATGCCCGCCATCGCCCTGCGCGCCCGCCGGGACGGCCGGCAACCGCCGCACGGCCTGGACGCGGCGGCCGGCACGGCGTTCGCGGCCGACCTGCATCACTGGCGCCGGCAGGCAGAGGAGGACTGGCGTGCGCTGGGCGGTCCGGACGAGGACTCGCCGGTCTCCCGCACCGTCCCCGGATACCTGCTGGACCGGTACGCCTTCCGCGCGTTCATGCGCGCCGCCTGCGGGGTACGGATCGCCGACCGCTTCGCCCGCCCCACGGGGCCGCAGGCCGCACGCTGGGAAGAACTGACCCGGTCACGGCTGCGCGGCGCCCCCAGCGTGGGGCTGGCGCCGGTACGGCTGACGGACCCGGTCACCGACACCCCGCTCGTACGCGACCTGCTCCGCCGCTGGCGAGGCCACCTGGCCGCGCTCGGCATCGACCACGACCCGGCGCTCTTCCGACCGCCCACCGGGCAGAACTGGCTGGACCTGTACCGCGCCTCCGCCCTCTACCCGTTCTACCCGCCGGCCGTCCTCGGCCCGTCGTTCATGGAGCGGATCAGCGCGCGGCAACGCGACGAGATCCTCGCCACGCACGGCCCCACCGGCATCATGAGCCTCTACACCTTCCTCCTGGAGTCGCACGAGGACACCCACCGCGCCCAGCGCGGCGAACCCCTGCTGTGCGAGTACGTGCTGGCGATCCTGTGGTGCCGCTTCCTCGACGAACACGACCAGTGGTACTGGGAGCGCAACGAGGACACCGGTGTCTCCCTCAACGTCGAGGAGCCCTACGTACGCCGCGTCCATCTGGCGGACGGGGCCCTGCGTGCCCTGTTCCGCGACACCGCGACCGGCGTCCACGAGGTGCTGGGCCCCACCGCCTACGACGAGTTGTGCCTGACGGGGTGGCTCTTCGACGCCCGGGCCATCGCCTACCGCGACTATCTGGAACTCATCACGCTGCGTCTGACCGGCCACCCCCTGCACGACCGGCTGGCCGCGCTCACGACCGCGCTCGACGACCGCCTGGCGCAGCGGCCCCGGCCCGATGCCGGCGACACCGCCGGCTCCGCGGACCCCGCCGACCCAGCAGAAGGGACGCACCGTTGACCCCGACCGACCCGGCAGGGCTGCCCGGCACCGCCTACCTCTCCCTCCAGAACCCCTGCAACGCGAGCTGCCCGATGTGCCTGAGCTGGCGCGACGACAGCGCCCTGCCGATAGCGGCGGTCCGCGACACCGTGCGCGCCCTCGCCGACCAGGGCTGGCAGCGGCTGATCTTCACCGGCGGGGAGTTCGTCACCTACCCGGGCTACGACTCCCTCCTCGCCCTCGCCACCGACCTCGGTCTCGACCACGGGTTCATCACCAACGGCACCGCCCTCGACCCCGCCTACGACGCGCTGCTGGACTCCCCCGGGCTGACCAAGGTCGTCCTCTCCCGGGACTTCGCCGACCCCGCGCGGCACGCCAAATGGCGCAAGCTGCCGGAATTCTCCGACGAGACCATCGCGGACGTCTTCGCCCGGCTGTCCGGCCGCGGCGTCTTCTGCCAGGTGAACACGGTGCTCATGCCGTCCAACGCGGACGCCCTGGTGGACTTCCCCGCCCTGCCGTTCTGGACCAGCCTCCACCTGTGGCACCTGATCCCCGTCAAGGGTCCGATGGCCAGGCGGTGGACACACGAGGCGCGCGAGCGCTTCGCGGCCACCGCGGAGGCGCTGGAGCACGGGCCGGGCCCGGGACCGACCCTGGTGACGCCGCTGCCGTCCGGCTTCGCCGAGCTGCCGCTCGCCGACATCCGCGGCTCACGCCCCACCGAAGCCACCGTCCAGGGGCGTTCCTGCGCGGTGGAACGTGCCCAGATCTACGTCGACGCCTCCGGCCACGTGCTGCCCTGCAACTCCATCGCCTGGGAGGAGCGCAGGACGGTCGGCTTCGGCAGCCTCCACGACGACCCGGCACATGTCATCCTCGACCGCCGCCGCCGTGCCCTGGAATCCGACCACAACAGCGAACGCCGTGGCTGTCACGCCTGCGATCCGCTCAACTTCGCCGTGAACGCGAGCGCGTCCAGGGTGTGAGCGCACGGTCCCGTGCCTCGGCGGGCTGTCCCGGCCCGCCGAAGGCTGAGACTGTCTGACCCTGCCGGCCGTTCCCAACAGCCGGGCCTGAACGAAGTCCCCACCGGCGGTGACCTGTACGTGCTCAAGAACATCCTGCACGACTGGCCCGACGAGGACTGCCTGCGCATCCTGACCGTCTATCCGGTGGTGCTCAGGGTTCCAGGACTCTGGCGGTGAAGGCTGCCAGGTGAGCCCGCATCTGTTCACGGGTCGTCCCCTCCCGGCCGACGAGGTGTTCGACGAGGTCGGCGCGGGTGGCGGCAAGCAGAGCATGCGCGGTGAAGTTGCTGTCGGCGAGTCCGGGAACCCGTTCCAGCGCGGCCTGGAGCGTGCCGTGCCACCGCTCGTAGTGCTCTGCCGCGTAAGGACTGTCGCCACCGGTTCCCTCGAGTGCCAGGGCAAGGTGCCGGTTGTCGATCTTGAAGCACAGGACGGCATCGAGGAGAGCGGATACGCGCTGGAGCGGCGGGGCGGCCGGCCCCAGAGGTGGCGTCCCTTCTTCGATGGCGCGCCGGATCGGTGCGAGCCGCATCTCGTACAGCGCATGGATCAGGCCGGTGCGGTCACCGAAGCCGCGAAAGAGCGTTGCCTTGCCGACGCCGGCCGCTGCCGCGATGTCGGCCATGGTGACCGCCTCGGGGCTGTCGCAATCGGCGAAGAGGGCATCGGCGGCCGCGAGGACGGCCTCCCGGTTACGAGTGGCGTCCGCGCGCGGCTTGCGCTCGGGGCGTTCGGACCGTTCGGGCATGAGGCTCCTCCTTTACAAAACGGACCCCGGGTCCGTATCGTCGGGCCCCATGAAACGGACCCGGGGTCCGTATCGTACGGGACGGAGTAACTCATGAGCGCGAGCACCGCACCGGCGGATCTGTACCGCCACGGCCTGCGACTACTGCTGGACAAGGACATCCCCGCCTGGGTCGACCTGTGGGACGAGAACGGGATCTTCGAGTTCCCCTTCGCGCCGGAAGATTGGCCCAAGCGACTGGAGGGCAAGGCAGCCGTCGCCGACTACATGCGCGGCTACCCCGACCACATAGACCTCCACGACTTCCCCTACGTCGAGATTCACCAGACCACCGCCCCGGAGACCATCGTCGTCGAAATGCGCGGTGTGGGCCGTCTGGTAGACACCGACAGCCCCTTCGACATGTCCTACATCGCTGTCGTCACCATCAAGAACGGCCTCATCACCCGCTACCGCGACTACTGGAACCCGCTCGCCGTCCAGAACACCGCCGCCGACTTCGCCGGGAGCAACCGATGAACGAACCCCAAGAGTTCACCCTCGTCATCGGGGCCACAGGTACCACCGGCAGCCGCGTCGCCGCCCAGCTGGCCGCCGGGGGCAGGCACGTCAAGGCCGCCAGCCGACGCGCCACCCCCGTGGACGGATCGCGTTCCGTACGGTTCGACTGGGGCGACCCCGCGTCCTTCGAAGGCGCCCTGGAAGGCACGGACCGGGTCTACCTCATCCCACCGCTCGGCGATCCGGACCCGGCAGCCGTCATGTTGCCCTTCCTGCATCAGGCCCGCAGCGCAGGGGTCCGCCGCGCGGTCCTGCTCAGCTCATCGGCGATCCCCGCCGGCGGCCCTGCCGTGGGGCAGGTCCACCAGGCCCTGCCCGGCCTGTTCGACCAGTGGGCGGTCCTGCGGCCCTCGTGGTTCATGCAGAACTTCACCGGCAACCACACGCACGCCCGGACCATCAGAGCGGACGGAACCATCCACACAGCGGCCGGCGACGGCCGCGTCGGGTTCGTCGACGCCGACGACATCGCCGCTGTCGCCGTGCACGCACTGACCGAGACGCAGGCCCCCGACACCGACCTGATCATCACCGGACCCCAAGCACTGAGCCACAGCGACATCGCCGCCATCCTCACCGACGTCACCGGCCGGACCGTCACCCACCGCAGGCTGACCTACGAGCAGATGCGCGACCGCCTGGCCGCCGACATCCCCGCCGAGTTCGCCACACTGCTCGCCGACATGGACCAGGCCATCGCCCAAGGCGCCGAAGACCGCACCACCGACACCGTCCAACGCCTCACCGGCCGTCCACCGCGCACCTTCCGCGCTGTCGCAGAACGGGAACTGGGCCGGCTCCGGAGCTGACATTCCCGATTCCCACCGCGGCGAGGGTGCAAGTGAAGCGATGACCTGACGGGCTCGAGTGGAGACATCACCCAAGGCTGGGTATCGTCAAGTAGGCGTTTTAGCCGGATGCTGTCGGCGTGCAGGCATTGGTATCAAAAGCCAGAACGGCACGCCCACACATGGCCATCCCGCTGCGTTTCGCTTCGGCATTCACACCCCGATTCCCCAGCACTACGCCGCAGGCCGTGGCCGCGCCCGCCCATGCCACGGTGGCGGCCGTACCCACGGTCGCGTGGGAATACGCGACCGCGCCGCTCCTCCCGGGGACGACCAAGCAGATTCTGGACTTCTGGGGCGCGGACGGCTGGGAGCTCGTTCAGGTCGTCCCGAACCCCGCCAACCCGGGTCAGCTCGTGGCCTATTTCAAGCGGGCGCTGCCGGCGTAAAGGTCGAATCTCGGGGGTTCACGGCCGGCCCGAACGCCATCAGCTCTCGCCCCGCGCCTCCCGCCACATCGACCAGAGAGTCGGGCCGCCCCCGGGTACGTGGATCTCGCCCCGCACGGTGAACCCGAAGCGCTCGTAGAAGCCGATGTTGGCCTGCTTCGACGATTCGAGGTGTACCGGCAGTCCGGCCGCGTCCGCCTTGGCCAGGCCCGAAAGAAGCAGGGCGGCGCCGTGTCCGTTGCCCTGGGCTGCCGGGTCGGCGCCCAGCACCGCCAGGTACCAGTGAGGCTCCTGGGGGGCTGCCTCGCCGACCAGTTCCAGCATTTCTCCCAGCCGGGCCACGTGCTCGCCCAACAACCCGTCGATACGGGCCAGCGTCCCCTCGTCCGGGTGCTGCTCGGCCGTACCGGGCGGCGTCCAGAAGGCCGCTGCCGCGTCGGTGCGTTCACAGTGACCAAGTGGGCCGTACTTGTGCGTGAGCATGACGTCGAACCACTCGGCAAGACGCTCCCCACGCCCATCTTCGTCGGGGAAGAACCACAGCATCATCGGATCGTCCCCGAATGCGCGGGCCAGGATGCGTGTGATCTCAGGGGTGTCGCCGGTCTCGATCGGCTTGGGTGTGTTCGGTGACTGCATGCGACCAACGTAGGTTCCAAGATCCTTCCGGCACATCGGTCGTTCTGCCGATACCCGGGCCCCGGGTACGGCCCCCTGCAGCGCAGGGACGGCACACAGGCCGCCCCCTCGAGAGACACACGACTGACCGGATTCCCACCCGAACACCTGTCACTTTGAGTGGCGAAACGATTACCCTTTGTAGGGTCTCTCCTTGGTGCGCTCACGCCCTGCCTGAGCAGGCGAACACGGAGGAGCAGACATGCATGCTTGGAGGACGGCGGCCGCCGCCGCGTCGATGGCGATCCTGGTGCTCATCGGCGGCACCTCCCCCGTCGCGGCGAGAGGAGCGGCGGCCCCCGACCCGTCCGCTCCGGCGACCGTGCCCGCCGGGCAGGGGGCCGCCGAGGGCCACGTGGAAGCCGGGAAGTCCGGCTCGGACGCGGACGCGTCCGCAGTGATCCGCTGTGAGGGACAGGTGCAGCGCCCGCACAACTCCACCCACGTGCCCGGCACCATCAACGTCGTCGTGACGGTCTCGTGCACGGCACCGGTGCCGGAGATCACCACCCGGGCGGCCCTCTACAAGAACGGACAGCTTGTCAATCAGTCCGCGCTGAGGACACAGAGGAACACCCGAAGCGGCCAGAACAACGCGGCCGTGAGGTGCAGCTCCGGCAACTACCGCGGCTGGATGTACTTCAAGGTCGTCTTCCCGCCCGGCTACCAGCCGCCGACCGGCTCCGGCAACGGTCTCGGTCAGGAAGTGCCCATCAGCTGCTGATCCCCTGCCGCCGGAGGGGCGGCACCGCGTTGCACGGGGGCGCCGCGGGGGAAGAAGTTCTGGCATGCACCCCACCCCCACCCGGATCCTGCACCGGCGCGTGACGCAGCTCGACGCGGCATCGGACCTGACCGCCGGCACGGACGCCGGGCTGCGCCATTTCGCCTCCGTCATGACGGGGTGGACCGAGCCCGAGATGACGGCTCTGGCGGGCGGTCCGGCCGTCCTGGCCCCGTCCGAGGTGGAGGAGGCGGACGAGACGGTCGACGGCTGCCTGCTGTTGGGCCGGCTCGTCCGGGACGAGGCGAGTCTCGTCCGGGGGCCTCTCGACCGGACGCGCCAGCACTGGATCGGCACCAGCCCGCACGAGCTGGTGCCGCACCGGTGGCCCGGCCTGGACCGGGAGCGGTTCACCGCGCCCGGCGGGGACGCCGGCCCTCCCAGTACGAAGCCGTTCCGCCTGGGGCTCTACACGTCCACGGCGCGGCATGACGGGCCGGGCATGTGGCGGATATACCTCGACCTGGGGTCGAGTCTCCATCCCCGACCCTGGCAGACGTGGCAGTTGCCGGTCACCGATCCCGCCGCCGATGTCCTCGAAATCGGCGGCGCGGGCGACTGGGCGGCTTTCGTCGGGCGCTATCCGCTCGTCCACGGCAACGACGTCTACCCCGATTGGGCCAAGGTCGCCCGGGACTTCGCCGGGGTGCACATGACGCTGCGCGCGATCGTCGCGGCCCAGGGGTTCCGCATCCCGGTGGCGGACGGCCTGGCCGCGGCGCCGTTCTGGGACATCGAGTCGGTGCTGTGGCTGCGCTGGTGCTTCGACACCCCGCGCCTGGTAGAGGTCACATCACCCCACGTCCGGCCGTGACGGGGGCCGGCTCCTGACTCTGCTCGCCACCGCTACGGGCCGGCCTGCACCCGACCCGTACGTCCCTGCGGCCTGCAGGGGGAGCGCGGTCACAGTCGGATGGCCTGGATTCCCTCCGAGGACAGCGCGTACAGGACTCCTGAGGCGATGTACGGATCGGCCATGATGGTGGAGGTGTCGGGTAGTTGCCACCGAGGTCTGCCGGTGCGGGCGTCGTAGGACCACATGTTCCCCGCGTGGGTCACGATCACGTCGTCGCCGGCAACGTAGGGGCGTGACGAGCACCTCGTCATGCGGTCCACCCGCCACAGCTGCTTGCCGGTCTCTGCGGACACTGCCAGGACGTAACCGCGGTAGCCGCCCAGGCCGAGGATGCTGTCGGATCCGAATTCCAGGGCCGAGGTGACGAACACCCGGCCGGCGTGCTGGGTGACCAGCCGCTCGCAGTAGCCCTCGGCCACGGTGCGTCGCCAGCGCCGGTCGCCGCTGTGGGGGTCGTAGGCCGCCAGGTCACCGCGAGGGTGCAGACGTACACGGCGCTGCCGTCCTCAGCGACGGTGATCATCCCGTCCATGGCGGGGACGCGCCACTGCCGTCGGCCGGTTTCGGTGTCGTGGGCGCACAGCCGGTACTGCTCGTCGAGCAGGTAGAGGGCACTGCCGCCCGGTGCGACAGCGACATGTTCCTCGCCCCCGGGCGCCGGGATCTGCCAACGCACCGTACCGGTGCGCGGATCCAGTGCGCTGAGGGGGGGGTCGGTTCTGACGTCGTCCAGTTTTCCGGCGCGGGCCAGGAGGAGCTGCTGCCTGCGGAGTGACTCGAAGACGCTGGACGATTCGGCGGTCCAGCGCACCCTTCCGGTGCCGGCGTCCAGACCGCACAGGACACCGGGTGCGAAGGGTGCTTCGTCGTCGGTGTTGCGGTGCAGTCGGATACAGACGGTGGAGCCGAGGACCACCGGCGCGCTGGGCGCTCCGTTGCCGAGCGGCTCGGTGACCCACAGCCGCCGCCCGTCTTCGGACCGGAAGGCCATGGCGGTCCCTGTGGAGGAGACGAGGTAGACGGTTCCGTCGGAGACGGTGACGCCGCTGGGGTCCCAGTACTCCACTCCGACCTGCTTGTCCCATCGGCTGCGGCCGGTGGCGGTGTCCACGGCGAGGAGGCCGCCAGGCTGGTCGGTGGTGACGAAGAGGCAGCGCCCATCGCTGCTCATGCCGTAATAATTCAGCTTCTTCGGTGCAGTGAAGGACCACAGCGCTGTGCGCTGCGGCGGGGCGGGAACGTCCTTGTCCCGCCGCATTTCCCAGCCGGTGTAGCCACCGGCGCCGAGGACTCCCGCGGCCGCGGTCAGGAGAAGAGCCCGCCGCGACGGGAGACGGTTGTTCGAATTCAGGGACACGCACGGAAACTTACCGTGCAGTCTCGCGAAGAAAGGCCGCTCGTCGAGTCCCTCAAGGTGACGTGCCGGCCCGCCCCCGTGCCGTAGCTCCCGCGAGCCATCCGGCTCGGCGGCCGCGGGTTCACCTGGCCCAGCACTGCGGTCGGATCGACGACGTGGCACGTGGGAGATGACGCCGGTGGACCGCCGACGAACAGGTCGGGAATCACCGCTGCGGAACTTCGCCGAAGACCATGCGGTGCCCGCGGGCTGTGTCCGTGTACTCGCGAACTCGGTGGATCAGCCCGTCGTGGAGTTCGAAGACGAAGCAGAAGTCGTTGACGTAGTGGTTGCCATTGGCGAGCGTCGCCGCCACGGTCGCCTCTGCAACCCCCCACTCGCCGTCGGCGTGGAGGTGGTGGAGGGTGACATCGAGGTCACGCGCGAACAGGCGGGGGAAGTCCTCGGCGAAGAAGCGCACGATCACCGCCCTGCCCACCATGGGGCCTGGGGCGTCTTGAGCGCGACGGCGGTGGCGTTCCCGGGAGGCGACAGCCATTCGGCGTCCTCGGTAAGGACTGAGAAGATCTGGTCAGGGTCGCGGCTGACGAGTGCCCGGAGGGCGTTCTGGATGACGGTGTTGGTCATGGATCCACTGTCACCGTCGGTGCGCAGCGGCGTCTTGGACAAATGTTCCGACCGCTCCCGTTCTACCGCTCCCGTTCTACTGTGGGCACATGCGATCCGCGGTATGCGAGCGTGGTGGGGCTGTGGCTGGGTGGGAGGTCGTGAGGCCGCCGGGGCCCAGCCGGTTGGCGGGTGTCAGCATGGCCGGATTCCGCGATCGTGACGGAGGCCCGGTCGACATGCGGGTGGTGCCGCATCCGGCCGTCACAGTGGTTTTGGAGTTCGGTGCCGGGCCGCTCGCCGCGGCCGGGTCCGGATCGAGGAACTGGCGGCCGAGATCGGTTGGAGCCGCAAGCGCCTGTGGAGCCGGTTCCGGTCGCAGATCGGGCTTCCTCCCAAGCGTGCCGCGAAGTTGGTCCGCTTCGACCACGCCGTCCATCGCCTGGCCCTGGGTGAAAGCGCGGCCCGGATCGCGGCGGACAGCGGCTACGTCGACCAGTCCCACCTGCACCGGGACGTCCTGGCGTTCACCGGAGTGACTCCGGCGACCTGCGCCGGCGACACGGGGCTGGCGGTGGACGGCATCGCGTACGCGGAGTACGGCGCCCTCCCGCTGCGGCTGTCCCGTCTCGCGCCACCTGCCATGGCTCTTCACCTGTGATCCTTCTCAGCCCTGCGCGGGTGCATCAGGAGCAAGCGCCGTGCGGCAGGCCGACCAGGCGGATCGGCTCAGCATGGGGCGGAAGCGGGTGAACAGGGCCAGGAGTTCGGGTCCACACTTCTCCCGGAAGGAAGGATCGATGCCGGCGAGGTCGAGTTCGTTGGCGGCGGACAACTCGGCGAAGTCTCGTCGCAGTTGCCATTCCGGAGCGTAGACGCGGCCGGTGAATCGGTCGCGGAAGGCGGCGTCGGTGGCCGTGAAGGCCGGATAGGTGGCCTTCCGGTCACACGAGGCGTAGAGGAGCACGACGGCTTCGGCCTCGGCACCGATCATCATCGCGAGTTCGGCGCGACGGTCCAGCGTAAGCAAGGCGGTGGGAAAGCCGTCGGTGCCGTAGAACGCATGACACAGGCCTGCGAGCTGCAGCGCAGGCCGGGCATCCCATGCAGCGAGTCGTCCCTGGACGCGCTGGAGGTGTGCGAGGAGAGTGCCGCCCGGGTGGGCGATGGCCGCGGCACCGAGTTCGCGCAGGAGCGCGGTGGCCTGGTCGGCGGCGGAGGAGGAAGCAGGCATGGCGGTGTCCTTCCTGCGCTCGGGTCGGCACCCGTCCGTGCCTTCGCCTGTGGTCCGGACACCGCGAAGACGCCGGACGGGTTGCCGCCCTGGGCCCTGCACCGATCCTCCCCAACGTCCTGACCCCCAGTCAATCCTGAGGATTCATCGCCATATCCAAGCTGTAGCTTGGGTGTATGACTCTGGACGACCTTCGCGTCTTCGTGGCCGTGTGCCGAGCGGGAAACCTCAGCGCTGTCGCCCGGGATCTGGAGTGCACACAGTCGGCGGTGAGCCAGCATGTGAAGCGGCTGGAACGAGAGACCGGCGTCAGTCTTCTGGAGCGCCAGCCGCGGGGTGTCGTGCCCACTCAGGCGGGGCGCGTCCTGGAGGAGGCCGCCGCCGACAGCCTTGCCGGCCTGGACCTGGCCCTGCGACGCATCGGAGACCTTGTCAACGGCGACAGCGGCTCCGTGCGCGTCGCCACGGGCGGTACGACCGTACGGCACTTCATGTCCGAGGCCGTCGTCGCCTTCCGGCAGCGCTACCCCAAGGTGAGCCTGGAGTTCCAGACAGAGACGTCCGGTCGGCGGTGTTTCGACGCTCTCACCGCCGGCAACCTCGACCTCGCCTGGGTCACCATCGGCGACCCTGTGCGCGGCATCGAGCAGCGCCCCGTCGTCGACCTGCCCTGGGTGCTGGCCGTCCGTGCCGACGATCCGCTCGCCGGCCGCCCTCGTGTCGGCACCGCCGATCTCACCGGCATCCGCCTCATCCGGCTCCCCCGGAACTCCACCTCGGGTGCCCGCCTCGACGCCGCCTTCGCCGAGCTGGGCGTCCGGACCAGCTCCGACACCAGCGTCGCCGACTGGGACACCGCTCTCCTGCTGGCGGAGCTCGGCCTCGGCCGGGCCGTCATACCCGCCATGCCAGGCCGGCAGGTACCCGGCGACGGCCCCCTCCGCCTCGTGCCCCTCCCCGACCTGCCACCGCTCCCGGTCGGCTGGGCCGTCCGCCGCTGGGACGCCCTCACCCCCCTCGCCAGGGCCTTCGCCGACACCGTCGCCCGCCATTGCGTGTCGAGGGCGATGACGGGCCCGAACTGAAGGAGGAACTTCGGACCGTAGGCGAGAACGGGGACCACTCCGTCCTCGCGGCCCGGCGGCCGCCGGTCGGTGCCGGCGGCTGCATGACGGCGCGGAGGGGCCGGACAGGCCTGCTTCCCGTCCGGCCTCTCCGCGTGTGCCAGGCGCTACTTCGGGGTGACCCAGAGCTGGCGCTTGTTCGTGTTCGGGGTGTACAGCTGGATCTTGGTGCCGTTGGCGGTCCTGCCGCCGGTCACGTCGAGCACCTTGCCCGATGCGACGTGCACGATCTGGCCCTTCGTGTTCACCGACCACCGCTGCGACGGCTGGCCGTTGCAGTCGTAGAGGCTGATCCTGTTGCCGTCAGCGCTCGCGTTGCGCGCGTTGTCCAGGCACTTGCCCAGCGCGCGGAAGGTGCCGTCCTTCCCCAGGATCCACGACTGCGCCACGCCTCCGTTGCACGTGTAGAGCTGGATCTGCGTGCCGTTGGCCGCGGTCCCGCCCTTGACGTCGAGGCACTTGTCGCCGATTCCCGTCACCTTGCCCTGCGGGGGGACCGCCGCACCGGCGCCCGTGGCGAGGAGGCGCAGCCCCTGTACGTCGAACTGCTGGACGTAGGAGCCCGCGCGCTTGTCCTGATAGCCGCTGGTGATGCTGCACATGACCGGCTTCTCACCGGAGTCGCTGCCCTTGGCGCAGTCGCCTTGCTTCGCGCTGCGGTCCGCGTGCGTCAGCCCTATCGTGTGCCCGATTTCGTGGCTGACGTGGTTGCGCATGTACGTTTCGCCGCCCCAGGAAGGCAGGGGTTCGCCGTCCGCGGTGAAGAACTCACTGTCGATGTACGCGTGCCCGCTGGTCACGGTGTCGGGGACGGACGACGCGGTGAATCCGCAGCTCAGATTCTTGACCCCCGATCCGTCCCGCACGACCTTCCATCCCTTGTTGTTGCTGCCGTCCGCGGGCGGCAGGCAGGGGCGCTTCACGAGACCGACGACCACCTCGCCCTTGGGCCTGACGTAGTCCCAGCCCACCGGCTTGGTGTCGACGGTGAAGGGCAGGCCCGTGATGCGCTGCAGGTCCGCGGCCGACGCCTTCGCGTAGCGGGCCAGCCGGTCCGCGGACTTCTGGTCGTAGAACTTGACCGTGTAGCCGGTCGGCAGGTGCTTGGTCGCGCCGGAGAACTTCCATCCTTCGCCCTGGGGCGGCGCGGCGGCCGCCACCGCGACGGCGGCCTTCCTCTGCACGTGCGCCGTATTCAGCGACATCACACCGTTCTTGAACGTCGTCCCGTCGGTGTCGGAGGTTCCGAAATCCTCCGGGCCCTCGTCGTTCGCCTCCGCGGCCGCCGGTGTCACGGTCGACTGTGCGGCCTCCGGCTGCTCGTCCTGCGTGCCGAAAGCGCTGGGTGAGATCTGCAGACCCGCCGCGATCGCCACCGCGGTACATGCGGCGACGACAGATATTCGATACGTGCCTTTAAGTCGCAAGTCCCCGTTGGCCTTTCACTGAAGAATGCTCGTAAGGCCCCGGCCTGTGCCAGGCAGGTAACCGAGGCAAGGAGATGATAGGGACGGGTCTGACGTCCACCGGGGGCGGGATCAGGCTCAATCCCAACAATGGGGTCTTCCTCACCGCGTCGAACCCCGGAGGGCCGGGCTGGGACATCTCCGTCGACAACCAGAGCGACGAACCGCGCACCGTGACGCCTCTCGTGATCTGCGCGGCGGATCCGTCCATCACCCATCAGGTCGGCACCACAGCGAATGGCCCCACAGCTGAGAGCGCGGCGACGTGTCCGGCGGGCCAGTTCGTGGCCGGCGGCGGAGCCGTCGCCAAGGCCAAGAACTACCTCAGCCTGTCGATCTCCGACGCAAACCACTGGTTCGGCCGCGCCAAGAACGTCAACACCATCTTTACCGGAGTGGTCGCATTCGCGCGTTGCTCCAACCGGCCGCACTCCGCTGCGAACGGCGACCCCGTGACGCTGCAGCCAGGAACAACGGGAACGTCCCAGGCGCAGTGTCCAGACGGACAGGTACCGACTGCGGGCGGGGGAAGCGGCCACCCCAACGTTCTCCACAACGCGTCAGCCCCCACGGCGACCGGGTGGTCCCTGCGCGCCACGAACACCGACAACGTGCCGCGCCTGGTGGTCGCTCATGTGGTCTGCACCGCACCCTGAGCTGTACGCCTTGCCGATGCGACGCCTTCGCCTGCCCTGCGGCAGCAGAAGGGCTGCCGGCCGACTGCCGGCCGACGTCACACCAGCGTGACGTCGAGCGCTGGGCGGCGGGCGACCTCGGCTTCTTCGAGGGAAGCAACCTGACCCCGCCCCGGCAGCGAGCGAGGTAGACACTGTCTACCCCCATCAGGTAGACAGTGTCTATGGAAAGCGATAACTCCCTTCGGGAGCGGTTGATCGACGTCGGAGTGGATCTCGTGACGACCACGGGTTCGGAGTCGTTGGGGCTGCGCGAGATCGCCCGTCGCGCGGGGGTGTCGCATGGGGCTCCGCGTCGGTACTTCCCCACACTCCACTCCCTGCTCTCCGCGATCGCCCGGCGCGGCTTCGAAGACCTCGGGGCCCGGTTCTCGGGGGCTGTCGCCGACACGGCATCGCCGAGGGCTCAGTTGCAGGCGGCCGCGCGGGTGTACGTCGGGTACGCGCTGGAGTGCCGTGGAATGTTCGAGCTGATGTTCCGTCACGATCTGCTCGACAGCGAGAAGCAGGCATCGGACGGGCCACGGCTTCGGGAATCGACCCTCCCCCTGTTCGAGCACTTCGTCGCGCTCGTCGCCCAGTGCCGGACGGAGCAGGACACCGCGAAGGCCGGCGGGCCGGGCACGGACGCTCCCCCGCCCGCCGTGACGGCCGCTGCTCTGTGGGCGAACCTGCACGGCGTCGCCCAACTGTGGACGTGGGGCAGCCTGCAGCTCACCCTCGGCACCGAACCGCCCGACGATGCACCTCGTGGCGACCGACTCGACCGGCTCGTCGCGGCGGTGCTGGACGCTCACCTGGGCCCGGTGGCCTCGTGATCGCCCCCGCGCAGCGGCACGTCGCGCTCCTGGCCGGCGTGGCCGGCGCGATGCTCGTCGCGCTGGACGGCACGGTGCTGCTGGTCGCGCAGCCGAATCTGCAGCGTGACCTCGGCGCGAGCGTGGCGCAGGTGCAGTGGACGAGCACGGGCTATCTGCTCGCGGTGGCCGCGCTTCTCGTCATCGCCGGGCGTCTCGGGGACCGGTATGGGCACCGGCGGCTGCTGTTCGTCGGCGTGCTCGGGTTCGGGGCCGCCTCGGGCGGTATCGCGCTCGCGCCCGGGGTCGGCTGGGTGATCGGCCTGCGCGTCGCGCAGGGCGTGTTCGGCGCACTGCTCCAGCCGGCGACACTCGCGTTGCTGCGGCTGACGTATCCGGCGGACCGGCTCGGCAGGGCGGTCGCCATTCGGACCAGCGCGATCGCGGTGGCTGCGGGGGCCGGTCCGGTACTCGGGGGTGTCCTTGTCGCGCACCTGGGCTGGCGTGCCGTGTTCTGGATCAACGCCCCCGTCGCGCTCCTGATCGCCGCGCTCACCCTCGCCGTCCGGGCGCCTGTGCCGGAACGCACCGGCTCCCAGCGGCTCGACCTCACGGGCGCGGCCCTGCTCGCGATCACGCTCGCGGTCCTGGTCCACACCCTGGCCGGCGTACCGGCGCACGGGTGGACCACCGCGCCGACGCTGCTCGGACTCGCCGCCGTCGCGGGCCTCGCAGCCGTGCTCGCCGCGCACGAACGCCGCAGTGCGTACCCGATCGTGCCGCGTGCCGTGGCGCGGTCCGTGCCGGTGGCGGCGTCCATGGTGATGCTTCTGCTCACGGGCGCCGGCATGTTCGGTGCGCTGTTCACGGCCACGTTCTACCTCCAGGACGTACTCCGCCTCGATCCCCTCGCCTGCGGCTTGCGCGTCCTTCCGCTGACCGCGTTCATGGTCCTCGGCTCACCCGTCGCCGGTATCGCACTGCGCCGGTATGGCCCGCGCCGCAGCGCGATCGCCGGTACGACTCTCGTCGTCCTGGGTATCGCGGGGCTGTCCCGGCTGGGTCCGACGAGCACGTGGATGGCCATGGGCGCGACGTTCGCGGTGCTCGGCGCGGGGTGGGCCACCGTGATGGTCACCGCCACGGGGACCGTCGTCGGTGACGCCCCACCCGGGTACGCCGGGGTCGTCGGCGGGCTCAAGCAGACCGCCATGAACATCGGGCCGGCCTTCGGCATCGCCGTCGCCGCCGGCGTGACCTCGGTCGGCTCCCCTGACACGGCCTCGGCGTCCGCCCCGGCGATGGGTGTCACGTTGCTGATCCTGGCCGGATTCGCGGCCCTCGGCCTGCTACCGGCATCTCTGCTGGCCCCTGCCCGGACTACCGAGCGAGAGCTGCCGCGACCACCCCGGCCGGCACCCGCTCACGGTACAAAGGACAGGTGTGGCGAACCCGCTCCCCCGGTCGGTGACGCCTCACGCTGCGGGTGACCACGGGGCCCAGGGAAGAGCCTCACGCCAACCGGGTCGCCCGTAGGCCCAGGCCTGAAGCACCTCAGTCACAGGTTCTACGGCGAAGGTCTCGTGCTCGCGGGGTACCCATGCCTGGAAGTGCCTGTCCGGCCCTCCCTCCCGGTATTCCACCTGACAGCTCAGGTCGTCGTTGAGGTAGACCTGCATGAAGTGCTGGTCGGCAGGTTCCGCGTCGAGCCGCCTCACGACGACAAAACGCCACGTAAGGCTCATGTCGGCCAGCAAGTCGTGAAGTTGTTCCTCGGACGGGTCGTCCCAGGTCGTTCCGTCCGCCTCAACCGCTTGAAGTACTGGTGCTGCCATGCAGGTGACTCTAGTGGCCGATCAAGCCCTTGACCTCGGTGGGCTCGGCTACGTGCGGACCGGCCAGGCGCACGTAGCGGTGGCGGTCCTGCCGTTCCTCGGCCGGCAGGTTTCCGCACATGCAGGTGCGACGATCTTGGTATGAACACCTCTGAGCCGTTGCCTGCCGCGGAGAGCGCCTTCATGCTCAACGCGTTCGAGATCGACATCCTGCCCGGCGTGCGCGGGGACTTGGACGAGCCGCTCGCATCAGCTGCGCCCGAGGAGCTGCTCCGCGTCCTTCTTCCGCTCGTCGACAGGGGCTGGATCGAGGTGTGCCGCGTGATTCCGTGGGCGGGTCCGGACGGGCGGCGTGGTTTCCAGGCCGGCGCGCCCCTTGCACGTGAAGAACTGCCGAAGGTCCTGGCCGATGCCGCCAACTGGGAGTACCCCGGCAGCGGCGACTGGATCGGCTGCCTGACCCTCACCCTCACTGCCCAGGGTCGTCGGATTCCCTGGTGAGCGGCCGGTGGTCCCACCTCGGTGACACCCCGGACCATCCCGCATGCGCGGGGAGCAGACCTTCAGCGCAGCTTCGATCGCCTGCCACCCGGGCGTGCCTTCCCTGCGCGGGCCCGAGCCCGCTCGGGCAGGGCCGAGAGGTCGCGGTTGAGCCACCGCTCGGCCTGCGCCCATGCGGCCCTGGCCATGACGGCGCGCAGCCGCCCGGGCAGTGCCGCGCACTGCCGCCGGCACCGCTCGCTGCCGCAGTGCAGCGGGGAGGCCTTCGCGCCCGACCGCGGGTACTCCATCGACTTCGGCGGCAGGTAGACACAACCACAGACCATGCATGTGAACACCGGGCGCATCGTCGACTGCTCCCCGGCCGCTTCTTCGCTCGTGCTCATCAGCTCTCCGTCCCCGTACCGCTGCAGTGTGAGCAGGCCGAGACGAACCTGTGGGTGACGGCGACCTGGTTGCCGTTCTCGTCGAGCTCGACCGAGTGCTGCTCCTTCTCGGTCACCGCATCGCCGTTGCAGGCGCCGCATTTCCGCTCCCGCCCACCGGACATCGCCGGCCCCCTTCTTCCGAGGTCGCCCCGAGGCTATCGCCGGAGCTTCCTCACGGACAGGTGGCGAGCCCTGGCGCAGCAGGAAGACGGTGTCCTTCCCTTGACGGCATGCAGGCACAGTTCGTCGACCCGAACGGGGTGGACCGCGGTGTCGCCGACGGTCGCTCTTCGCCTGGGGCTGCTTCCGGACCCTGCCCACACTGTGAACAGCGTTGCGTCAGGTGCCGGGCACGCCGGCCGGGGCCAAGGTAACGGAACGGGGTCGAGGTTACCGAATCGGCCACGTCGCTCTTCGGCCAAGGGCTATACCGGTGGCGTGACTGTGCCAAGGGATGTGGACGAAACGCGCGGTGAACTGCGCGATGTTCTCGACCGGTCCGAGGCGTGGCTGCGCGATGCGGCCGCCCTCCCCGAGGTTCCGGGAGAATGGCCGGAGGAATTACGCGGGGAAGCCTCGACCGTGAAGCGGCTGAGGACGCGTGCGGCCTCGACCCTGATCAACGTGGCGCTCCTGGGGGCCTTCTCATCCGGCAAGAGCTTCCTGCTCAGCGGCTTGCAGGGCGGTCTGGAACTGGTCGAAGTGCAGACCGCCGACGGCCAGACGGCGGACAAGTTCGTGGGGCTGCTGCCGTCCTCGCCGGTGCCGACCACGGCCTGTCCGGCGAGCGTGGTACCGGTGGACGGCCAGTCCACGGTCGACGCGTCCGGGACCGGCTATCTGCGGGTGCGCTTCACCGACTCCGCCGACGGCGAGTGGGAGGACGTCGGGAACTCCCCGGCCCCGTCCGTGGTCGCGGCGTACGCGATGCAGGACGCGGACGTCACCGACCGGCTCAGGGAGCACCGGGGCCGTGAGGTCGCCGAGGTCGAGGTGCTCCTGGCGGACGCCAGGCTCCCTGCGAAGTTCTACGACCTTCCCGGCTACGGCTCCCCGAATCCCGTCCACGACATGATCGTCAGGGCCGCGATGGCCGATGCCGACTGCTTCATGTACGTCTCGCACGCCAGCCGGACGCTCTCGGAGAGGGACCTCGACCTCATCCGCTTCCTCTACGAGCACTATCTGCTCTCCGGCAAGCGGGTCGTGTGGGTGGTCACCGCCATCGACTCGGCATCGAACCTCGATCTGCGCAACGTCGTCGAGTGGAAGGCGACCATAGCCCGCAACAACAGCTACCTGAGGGAGAATTTCACCCTCCCCGACGGCCAACCGGACCTGGGTTTCATAGGCGAGGGTTTCCTCCCCGTCTCCCCCGCCCTGGAGGCGCGTGCGGCCAAGTTCGAGGCCGAGGAGGCCGAGGCGCCCGCACGGCGGTATCGTGCGGAGAGCCGGATGGACACGCTGCGTCAGGCGATCGAGGACCTGATCAGCACGGGAACCGGTACCCGGCACATCGCCGCCGTGGCCGCCGAAGCGCGTGTCCTGCTCGTTCCCCGGCTGCGGGTGGTCGAGGACCGGCTGCGGGCCGAGCGGCTCGAGGTCGACGGGCTGAAGGAACTGCTGGGCGCCCAGCAGCAGCGGCTGATGCTGCTGGACCGGGAGCTGCCGCAGTTGCGCGAGCAGCTCGAGCGCAAGCTCCAGACCCGCATCGGGCGGGCCGTCCGGCCCTTCGGCCGCCTGGCCGCCCATCTGCACGCCGCGTTGGACTCCACCATCAGGCGGACCGACGTCAGCAAGCCGGCCAAGGCGAACCAGGTCCAGGTGGCGAAGTCGCAGGCGCTCCGGGCATGGATGGAGGCCCCGGCCGGTCCGGCAACACTGTGGACCGAGCAGTTCGAGGCATTCAAGCAGGACGTGGTGCAGGCCGTGGAGCACGTCTTCGGTGACAAGGACCTCGCGGGACGGCTTCCCGACTCCGTCTTCGACGTGAACGATCTCTCCTTGCCTCAGCGGCCGCATCGCGCGACCAGTGCCCAGGACGTGGTCCAGCGTGCGGCGGCCCTGGTCGGCATCGCCACCCCCGTCGCCGCGGGCGGGACCTGGCTGTACGGTCTGGCGGCGGCCGGCACCGTCTTTCCTCCCGCCGGGTTCGTCGCGGGCACGGCCGCGATGGTCTTCATGGGAATCCAGTACCGCAAGAAGAAGATCAGCTCGCTCGAGGCCCTCCAGGAGGAGTGGATCAGCGCCATCGACGCCGAAGTCGCCGCGGTCAAGGAACAGTTCGCACTGTCCGCCGGCGTCCAGGGCACCGACGTCATCGACCACCTGAGCGACAATCTGGCGCAGTACCGGGAGCAACTGGAACAGACACGCGACTTCGTACGGCAGCGCATCGCCCACCCCGAGAACCAGGTCCGGCAGGGCCTGATCGAACAGCTCGAACCGGTCTACGAGGAAGGCCGGGCGCTCATAGAAGCGCTGCGGACCCTGGAGAAGGCCTGACAGGTCTGGAGGCGAGGGCGGCGAAGGACGCCAGCGGGGCGATCTGCCCATGCCCTGGCGCAGCTCGGTGCGGATTGCCGCACCGCTCCTGCGCGGGCCGGGCCGGAAGGGGCACCACGTGATGCGGCAAGAGGCTGTCAATGCGGAGCGGATGGACGGCTCTGCAGCGGCTCCTGCAGGCTCAGGCGCCCACAGTCCCGTCGACACCCTCACGCAGAAAGTCCGCGTGCCCGTTGTGGCGGCCGTACTCCAGGAGCACGTGCACCATCACCATCCGCAGCGATACGTCCTCGCCCCATCTTGGCTGATGCCCGGCCCGGTCCAGGGACTCGGCCTCCCGCTCGATGCGACGCGAGTTCTCCACCTCGGCCTCCCAGGCCACGAACGCCTCGTCCCTGGTCGACGCGCTCGCATCGTACGCCGCCTGGAAGTCGATCTCGTCGGACCAGACCATGGGCGCGTCGTTGTCCTCGAACACTCGACGGAACCAAGCGCGCTCCACCTCCGCCATGTGACGCACCAAACCGAGCAGCGAAAGCGTGGACGGCGGCATCGACTGCTGCCGCAGCTCCTCGTCGGAAATCCTTCGCACTTCATGGCGAGGGTCGCGCGGTGGTAGTCGAGGAAAGCCCGCAGCATCTCGCGTTCGCTTCCAAAACTGGGCGGTCCTATGCGATTGTCGCTGGTCACTGGCCATGCTCCTCATCCGCGCCTGTATTCAGGCCAGTATCCACTCCCGTCGGCTGTCCTCAGACGTCCGTTCCGGCACGTACACAGTCTGGGCGGCTCCTTCCACTGCGCCACCCTCGACCTCCGCCGCGCGGGCCGTGTCCGGGCCCGGCCTTCTGCCTCGCCTCCCGCCATTAGGAGGAGTCACGGGTGTGGCGGGATGCGGGCCGAGCGCGCCGCTCGTACGTTCAGGTGCTTGTCGAAGACCGTCAGCCGCGTGCGGCAATCCCGTCCGGAGCGCTCCCCCATGCCCTCTACCCTCCCCTCCCGTTCGCACGGGCCGACCCGACGTGGCGCGCTCGCCGCGGGACTGGCCACCGGCACCGGAGCGCTCGTCGCGGCTGCCACGCCCGCCCGGGCCACGCCCACTCCCGAACCCGACACCGGCACCAGCCCCTGCGCCGACCCGTCACCCACGTCGTCCCCGGCTCCCGGAGCCATGAGGCTCTTCGCAGACGAGTCGTTCAACTTCAGCGCTCTGATGGCACTCGGCGGCTGCGGCATGGGCGCGGGTGAGGTGGGCGAGGTGCTCAGCGCCGTCAACGCGATCAACGCCGCGGGGCTCGGCGCGCAGACGTACACCGCGGAGTTCCGACGCTGGGGAGACCGGCTCGTCGCCACAGCCGGGAACCACAAGGAGACCCGCCGGTGGCGTTTCCTGCGGGCGGCCCAGTACTACGCGCAGGCGCTGTTCTTCGTTCTCGGATCCGACAACCCCGGCGACGAGAAGAAGCTCTACCTCGCCGGGCGGCACGCCTGGGACTCGTTCGCCCGGCTCTGTGAGCCGGCCGCGCTGACGGACATCGTGCGGTACGACAAGAAGACGTCCCTTCCGGTGTGGTTCTTCCGGCCCGACGACTTCGGTAAGCCGCGCCCGACCGTCATCCTCACCAACGGCAGTGACGGCCAGAACGTCGACATGTGGACCTACGGGGTCTCCACCGCGCTGGACCGGGACTGGAACGCCCTCGTCTACGACGGTCCAGGTCAGGGCCAGTTGCTCTTCGTCGACCAGCTGACGTTCACTCCCCGCTGGGAGCGTGTCGTCACCCCGCTCGTGGACTGGCTGGTGCGCCGCCGGGACGTCGACGCCCGGCGGATCGCCCTGACCGGCCTCAGCATGGCCGGTGATCTGGCCCCACGCGCCGCCGCCTTCGAACCCCGTATCTCGGCCCTGGTCGCCATGCCCGGCACCCTGTCGCCCTGGCTGGCCTTCCCTCCGGAGATCCGGGAGATCGTCACCGCCGACAAGGCGGAGACCAATCGGATCTGGAACGAAGAGGTCGTGCCGGAACTCAACCCGCAGCAGGCATACACGCTCGAGAAGCGGCTCGAGCCCTTCTCCGTCGAGGCCATGCTTGCCGCCCGCTCCGGCCGAGTGCCGACGGACTTCTGGACACCGGCGCAGCGCATCATGGCGCTCGACATCAACGGTGTGGTGGGGCGGATCAAGGTACCCACCCTTGTTCTGGACTACGAGGACGAGCAGTTCTACCCGGGGCAGCCGGCCGAGTTCCACGAGAAGCTGCGCTGCCCGAAGAAGTACGTGAAGCTGACGGCCGCCACCGGCGCCCAGCTGCACTGCTCCCCCATGGCGCCGCAGCAGCACGGCGAGGTCGTCTTCGACTGGCTGGAGGACACGCTCGGCAGGCGCGCCGGCCGAGCTCACCAACGACGGTGAGCACCGCGAAGCCCTGGCAGGGAGCCCACTCGGCCAAGTCCTGGGGACGGGCGGCCGGGACGGCCCTGGCAGGGCGACCATGCGGCAGCCCCAATGCGAGACACCCAGTATTCGCCGACTTTGCCGTCAGGCTTGCGATGGGCTGTGCCCCACGCCAAGGTCGTCCGGCGGATGGGACCGCCACTCCTTCCGCGCCAAGGGTTCTCGCCGCACGCCGGGCTGCCACTGAGTCCGGATGCTCTCGGGACGAACTCCCACCTGATCGTGTACAGGCGTCTCCAGGGAGGCATCGATGCTCCACCTGCAACTGATACCCCGGTCGCCCACACGCGGAGGCACACGCTTCGCGCTGTGTGCCGTCGTCGCACTGCTCGCCACGCTGACAGCCCACCCTCAGACATCACACGCCACCGACAAGGCCGGTGCCAGGGCCACTCAGGCCGCCGACCTGCCCGTCATGGCATGGCGAGGCGCGGGGGCGGACAACGTGGTCTGGTGGTCGCAGTTCGACGGCACCAACTGGTCCCCCCAGCAAACGCTGACGGACCACCGCACCGAGGCCGCGCCCGCCCTCACGCGCGGCAGCAACGGACGACTCCTCATGGCCTGGCGCGGCGCAGCCGACAACCACATCTGGTGGTCCCAGTACAACGGCTTCAGCTGGTCCGGGCAGCAAGTGCTCAACGACCGCAGGACGGACGGCTCGCCGGCGCTGGGTACCGGAGCGGACGGCACGCCCGTGATGGCCTGGCGGGGCACGGGCCCTGACAACCTGATCTGGTGGTCGTACTTCGACGGCACCAACTGGTCCCCCCAGCAGGCATTGACGGACCGCCGCACCGAAGCCGCGCCCGCCTTGTCGCGCGGCGCCGACGGTCAGCTCCTCATGGCCTGGCGCGGGGCGAGCGACAATCACATCCTGTGGTCCCGGTACAACGGCTACAACTGGTCCGCACCGCAAGAGCTCTACGACCGACGGACCGACGGCGCCCCCGCGCTGGGGTTCTGACGGCTCCGGCTCTGCGCGGCCGGTAGCCGTGGGCGGGACGTCACCGCACGGCCGTGTCGACGGCCGGGCGGACGATCCGCTTGTCCAGGGTGCTTCCGCGGCAGGATCATCACCGCATGTTCGAATTCCTGCCCGAGGTCGGCATCAGGCTGCCCGGCCGCGCGGGCACGCTCCGGCTGGGAATGGACGAGCGTGCCGCGCAATGGGCCGTCGCCACGGTGGCGGACGTCCGTGAGGGGTGGGTCTGCGGCGCCGACTGGGCCTTCACCGCGCAGTACGACGGCCTGACGCTGCACGCCCACGGCGACACCCGGAACCGCAACGGTGAGTACGAGGATGTTTCCGGACTGGCCTATATCACCCTGACCCGCGCCCCGGACGCGCTCGCCGCCACGTCCGGCTGCCCCGTCGTCCTCCACGGCATCGATCTCTTCGGATATCCGGCCGCCGAGGTTCTCGACGCACTCGGCGGCGCGCTTCCCCCATTACCTTCTTTGGTGGCCCCGCAATGGGGCGCCCGGCCTCCGGAGTTGGCATGACTTTCTCCCCCTGTCGAACGTATGGCCTGGGGGGTGGTGTCACCGGCTCCGGAGGCATCGACAGACCGCTGATTAGGGGCATGACCACCGGCTTCTCCGCAGGTCGGGAGGCTCTTCGTAATGTGGATGTGGCGATCGGTGCCGTGGGACAGCCGGGCGAGGACGACCGAAGGACACACGTGATCGACGTCAGTGACATCGGTGCCTTCCTCGGCCTGGACGTCGGCAAGGGCGAACACCACGCCACCGCCGTCACCCCGGCCGGGAAGAAAGCCTTCGACAAGCGCCTGCCCAACAGCGAACCGAAGCTCCGCGAGGTCTTCGGCAAGCTCAAGACCAAGCACGGCACCGTGCTCGTGGTCGTCGATCAGCCCGCCTCGATCGGTGCTCTGCCGCTCGCGGTGGCCCGCGACATGGGCTGCGAAGTCGCCTATCTGCCGGGCCTGACGATGCGGCGAATCGCCGACCTCTATCCCGGAGAGGCCAAGACCGATGCCCGCGATGCGTTCGTCATCGCCGACGCTGCCCGCTCGATGCCGCACACCCTGCGGGAGATCGAACCAGCCGACGAAACGGTCGCCGAGCTGGAGATGATTGCCGGCTTCGACGACGACCTCGCCGGCGAAGCCACCCGCGTCTCCAACCGGCTGCGGGGACTGCTGACCCAGATCCACCCGCACCTGGAACGGGTCCTCGGCCCGCGCGTCCAGCACCCGGCGGTCCTGGCCCTGCTGGAACGCTTCGGGTCTCCGGCACAGATCCGCAAGGCCGGCCGTCGCCAGCTGGTGAACCTGCTCCGGCCGAAGGCACCCAGGATGGCCGAACGGCTGGTCGACGACATCTTCACCGCCCTGGACGAGCAGACCGTGGTCGTTCCCGGCACGGACGCGGCCGCGCTGATCGTCCCGAGCCTGGCCACTTCTCTGACCGCCGTCCTTGACCAGCGGAAACTGCTGGCCGGACGGATCGAGGAACTGCTGGAGGCCCACCCTCTTTCCAAGGTCCTGACGTCCATGCCGGGGATCGGCGTCAGGACCGGAGCAAGGATCCTCATCGACGTCGGCGACGCCAGCAGCTTCCCCTCCGCCGCCCACCTCGCCGCCTACGCGGGCCTCGCCCCGGCAACCCGAAGTTCCGGGTCCTCGATCCGCGGCGAACAACCGTCGCGGAGAGGAAACAAGCAGCTCAAACGAGCTTTCTTCCTCTCCGCGTTCGCCGCTTTGGCCGACCCCGTCTCCCGGGCCTACTACGACAAGAAGATCGCCCAGGGAAAACACCACACCCAAGCCCTCCTCTGCCTCGCCCGACGACGAGCCGACGTGCTCTTCGCCATGCTCCGCGACGGCACCTTCTACGACCCCAAGCCCGCCCCCACAGGTTGACGAAACCCATAGGGGCACCCCCCCACGTTTCGGCTCGGAGCGGAGGGCGGCGGCCTCTACCTGACCACCGCGTCGCTTCGTGCGGAAGCGCTCCGGAGTGCGGTCCCAGCAGATCCGGCCGCGCCCTTCGACGACTCCGCCAACCGGTCTGCACACGGCCGCCTCGGCGCCGTCTGAATGGGGACATGGTTACCCGCCGTCTGCACCTCCTGTGCTCCCGGGCCAGTCCGGCCGGGAGCACAGGCCCAGGCGCGAGCGCGGTACTGCCGTCGGCGGCACCTTCCCGTACTCAGTCCTCCCACGGCCAGCGGGCGTTCCGGCCGGCCTCCAGCAGCGGCACCATGCGGAACGCCGCGTCCGTCAGGCCGCCGAAGGTGTGCCGGTTGGCGGAACCCGACGGCCCGTGGGCGGGCCGGTAGCCGGCGAGGTTCCAGGTGTAGACCGGGACATTCGCCGGGATCTGCTCGGTCGGACCGCCGGCACGGTGGTAGGAGGCCTGCTCGTCGGTGACGATGAGCACCCGGTCGTGGCCGCGGTAGTGCCGCCGCACCGCCTCCGTGGTGTCGGTGCCACCCAGGTCCCCGAAACGCTCGAGCACCTTCAGGACCGACTCGCCGCGGCGGAAGGCCACGGGGGCGCTGCTGGTGCCGAACTCGACGAGGTCGGCGTCGGCAGCGCGCATCGCGACGGCCGTGCCGAAGATCGCTGCCGCGTCCGCGCGGTTGAGCTGGGAACGGTCGGACAGCGGCGCCCACATGGAGCCGGAGCGGTCGACCAGGATCAGGGTCCGGCCGGGGAGCGCGGGGACGTTCGTCAGCGAGTGGCCGAGGGCCTGCTCCAGCGGGTAGGCCCAGCGCAGCGAGGGGGCGTGCTGGTATGCGGCCAGGTAGCGGAAGGGGAACTGGCGGGAGCGGGCGACTTCTGCCGGGTCGGCTATTCGCGCCGCCACGTGCTGGGCGACCTCGTCGCTGACACCGGCCTCGTCGAAGTTCCGCAGATTGCGGACCAGGGCCATGGTGCCCATGGAGGGGATGACGGCCTCCCAGGCCGCCGCGTCCATCGGGCCCTGCAGCCACCCCGCCAGCGCCTCCCATGTCATGCCGGCCTCGGCGAGCCGCTCGGCGCCGCCGGGACCGGTGACCAGGGCGCGGCGTTCCTCGACGGGTACGGCCATCAGCGCGCGGTGCGCAGTCAGGGTGCGGTCCGAGGCGGGCGGCTCGGCGGTGTCGGGGTTGTGGCGGCGGTCGAGGGCGTACTGGAAGAGGTCACCCTGCCACGCCTTCTCGGGGTCGGGCGTGGGGTGGACGAGGTTGAGGACGTCGCCGAAGCGGTAGCCCTTGGAGGCGGTGTCGTACTTCAGGAGGCTGCGGCCGGTGTAGAGACGCCGCACGGCATCGGCGATGCCCCGCTTGACCGGCTTGGGCACATTCCGGCCGTACGTGGAGGCCCAGTACGCCAGCATCTCGCCGGGCTCGTCCGCGCGATGGAGCACCGATGCGACGACCTCGCGGTTCGTGGGGCCGTCCGTGGCGCCGGCCTCGAGCCGGGCCTTGACGTACTCGGCCGCGCCGACCAGGGAGGCGGTGCGCATCTGGCCGTCGCCGCGCAGCCACTTGAGGAGGCCTGCGGTCCAGGCCGGGTCCTCGACGGCGAGCTTGCGCACGAGCGCGGCGAACCGCTCGTCACGGCCGGTGCCGCTCTCGTGGTAGGTCTGCTGGGAGACGAAGTTGGCGATGGCGAGCAGGAACAGCTCGGAGCGGTCGTCCCGCAGGTGCCCCTTGCCACCGAGGTGGGTGCGGGTGCTTACGGTCGTGGTCACGGGCGAGGCAGCGCCGGCCGTCTTGGACGCGCGGGTGTTGAAGCGTGCCATGTGAATTCCCCCGAATTCCTCCGGGGAAGCACGACACAGGGGCGTCCGAGATCGGGATCGGCCGACGGTACGTAGACAGCTGCTCCTCCTGACTGAGCTGCACCAGCCCTTGGCTGGGACGGGATTCGAACCCGCGACCCGCTGTTCCGGGAAGTAACCGTCACCTGCGCACCGGACGCCCCGGTGCCGCGCCTCCCGAGTTCAAAGTGGCCGCGGCATGGAATTCGATCACAACGAAGTAGCCGTGGCCCGCGCACCGGGAGGTGCGTGAAGTCTTGCGTCCAGAGATCGAGGCGGCGGAACCGACAAGGCGCTCTGTCCCCTGAGCTACGCCGGCCTGAGTACCGGCGGCGGGATTCGAACCCGCGACCTCCCGATGTGGAGTCGAAGTAGGTCCTGCCTTCGCACCTGGACGTAGATCAGCTTAGGGGTGCCGGGGTTCCGGGTGCCAATGGTTTTTCGCGCGACCGCGGGATGCCTTCCCCCCTGGCGTTCAAGTGCCAGGCGCCCTCGTGGAGCCCACCTGAGGCGCAGCGCCTCGGCGACATCCGTGACGGCCCCGTGACATGCTGGCCCGCATGGGCGATCACACGCATCATGACTCGGTGCGCCGCAGCTACGACGCCGTGGCCGAGGAGTACGCGGCCCGGCTGCACGACGAACTTGCCGGGAAGCCGATGGACCGGGCACTCCTCACGTGCCTCCTGGAACAGACGGAACCCGGAACCGCGATCGCCGATCTCGGCTGTGGCCCCGGGCACGTGGCGGCCTGGCTGGCAGATAAAGGCGCGCGCACCGTGGGGATCGACCTGTCCGTGGGCATGATCGAGGCCGGTCGGCGTCGGTTCTCACAGGTGGAGTTCCGAGAAGGCGATCTGCTGAAACTGCCTGCCGAGGACGGCGAGTTCGGCTCCGCCGTCGCCTTCTACACGATCATCCACCTCGATCCCGGCGACCTGCGCCGAGCCTTCGAGGAGGCAGGACGGGTGCTGCGCCCTTCCGGGCTTCTCCTCCTCTCCTTCCACATCAGTCACGAGATCCGGCACCTGGACGAGTGGTGGGGGCATGACGTGGACGTCGACTTCCGCTTTCTCGACCCTGCGCACATCGGTGGGCTGCTCGAAGCAGCCGGGTTCACCGTGGAGATGCGCATGGAACGCGCCCACTACGCCCACGAGGTCGAGACCCACCGGGCCTACTTCCTGGCCCGCCGCGCCTGACGCTGCCACCGCAACGCGCCGCGACTTTGCTGTCATGCGGTCAGCCGGCGCTCCCGGGAAGGTTGCCGACCGCGCCCAGCCGACCGGCGGCATCGTGGACGGGCCCGCACCGCCCTCGGGCCCGGAGGGCGGTTCGCGACTGATCACCGCCCGTCCGTCGGCCGATTCGGCCGGCCCTGGAGGACGGAGTCGGTGAGGCGGTCGGCTGTTTCGGGGTCGAGGGGGGCGTGGCCCAGGAGGAAGCGGTACCCCCAGAACAGGCCGTAGATCTGGTCGGTGATCAGGTCGAGGTCGGCGTGGTCGGGGAGTTCGCCGCGCTGCCGGCCTCGGGCGAGGATCTCGCGCAGGGCGGTGCGGCGGGCGGCGGTGAACGCGCGCATCAGGTCGGCGAGATGGGAGTCGCGGGCGGCTTCGCGTACCAAGGCCTGCAGCGCGGGAGTCGTGGGCGTGCTCTGCGCAGCGGCGAAGGTGGCGGCGACCAGGCTACGCACGTCCTCGCGCAGCGAGCCGGTGTCCGGGTCGGGCACGTCCTGTCCGGCGCGGTCGGTGAGAGCGTCCAGCAGAACGGCGCCCTTGGAGGGCCACCATCGGTAGACGGTCTGCTTGCCGACGCCTGCCGCTCGGGCGATGGCGTCGACGGTGACGGGCGCGCCCTCGCTGTCGGCCGGCAGCCGCAGAGCGGCATCCAGGATGGCGCGGTGGGCGGCCTCGTTGCGGCGGCGCCGAGGTCCTCATCACCGGTCGCAGCCAGGACCGGCTGGACGCGGCCCTCGCCCGGATCGGCGGCAGGACCGTCGACCACCGGATGGATGTCGCCGACTGGTCCGCCATCGAAGCCTTCTTCGCCCGGTCGGGCACGATCGACCACCTGGTGATCGCTGCCAGTGGCGGTGCGGGCAGCGGCCCGTTCGCTCAACTCGACCTGGATCAGCTGGCGGCCGGGTTCGACGGCAAGTTCTGGCCACACATACGCATCCTCCAAGCTGCCCTGCCGCACCTGTGCAAGGACGGCTCGATCACCCTGATCACCTCCGCCTCCGGCCACGCCGCCCTCCCCGGCACTGCCGGACTGGCCGCCGTCAACGGCGCGCTGGCGGCGATGGTTCCTCCGCTGGCCGTGGAGCTGGCACCGCTGCGCATCAACGCCGTCTCGCCCGGCGTCATCGACACGCCCTGGTGGGACCAGGTCCCGGCCGAGCAGCGCGAGGCGCTGTTCCACGGGCTCGCCGCCACCACACCTGCGGGCCGCGTCGGCCGCCCCGAGGATGTGGCCCAGGCCATTCACATGCTCGCCGCCAACACCTTCGTCACCGACATAGTGCTCGACTGCACCGGCGGCGCCAACCTTCCCACCGGCCGCTGACGGGCATTCCTTCCGGCGAATCCTCATCGGGCGGCCTTGAGACGTAAGGGCTAGCGTGGAAATGACGAACGTCAGCACGTCCTGAAATTTCTCTGCCTGCGGCAACTGTTGATCCGTGCAACGGGTAGGTGCCGCCGTGGCGCGCCGGCACAACAACGAGGAGATGGTGGCGATGTCGCAGCAATTCCCAGGCGCGGACAAGGGATCCCCCGAGCCTGACGTGAGGGACGCGGAGCCCGTTCGGATACCCGACGGGCTGGCCGGTGAGTTGTCTGCTCGCCCTGAACACACCGGCCGCAAGCGCGAGCTCTACCCGGACGTTCCGCTTGTTCTCGACGGAGAAGTGGTCGAGGACCTTGAGCGCATGAACGCGGAAGTGACGCGGCCCTTGTTCATGACACGTCTGATCCACAACTCGACCCTGGCTCTGGGAGCCTTCACCGACCGCGAAGCGATGCTCTCGGAGGCGTGCCGTATGTACACCGACGCCGAGGAAGGGGAGCTGGAGGCGGCCCTCGAGGCGACCTGTACGCAGCCACCGGACGCCTTGCCCACACAGGTGTGTTTCTTCGAGGACAACGATGAGCAAGGCGACGTGAAGTGTGTGGAGGCGGGGCTGGGATATCCGGACCTGAGCAAGGTGCACAGAGGTTTTCTGGGCGCAGGGGATTGGAATTTCGTCATCTCCTCCCTCAGCAAGTGCCGATTCGATGTGTCACTCTTCGATCTCCTCGAATGGCACGGGGACGAGTTCTTCCAGCCCAAGGGATGCAACACTCCCGATCTCGGCCGATTCCGCTGGAACGACCTGGCGGTTTCCATCGCGAATTGGGGGACGTGACCCCGCCGCCTGATACCGGCGGCGGGATGCGTCACTTCGTCGGGGGCAGCAGCACCGACGCCCGCACCGTGTGGAGGTGGATCACGATGTCGAAGGCGCGGCCCAGCGCCAGCGGCGGCGTGGGGTCGTTCGGGTAGCGCCCCGGGATGACGTACGTCGGGCGCGCCGTATCCAGCCAGGCGCCGACGTCAGGGGCGCGGCGTGCCGCGCGCAGGTCGATGTAGAAGTCGCGGTGGGGCACCTGGTCAAGGGTGTACTCGTTGCTCCCGGGTGCGGCGGGGGCGACGGTGAAGACCCCGCTCTCGCCGTTCGCCGTGCGGGCGCGGTAGTCGCCGCTGTCGATGGTGGTGCCGACGGCGACGTACTCACGGCCGACGAGCTCGCGCAGGTCGGCGCCCATGGTGACGGGGAAGACGGCGGGCACGGCCGAGTCGTAGGCGACGTGCCCGTCGTGCCCGGAGACGACGATGCGGTCGCCGGTCCGCCGCTGCCACCAGACGGCGTTCTCGGCCAGGGTCCGGTCGCGGTGGCGGTTGGCGGCGGTGGCCTGGGCTGGGTCGTCGCTGTCGAAGGCGAACGAGGTGGCCATCTGGGAGACGACGCGGGCGTCCTGGAGCGCCCAGGGGTCCGTGGTGGCGTGCTGCTTCAGGAGCCGGTACGCGGCCCCGGCGTCGTCGGCCATCTTCTTCCGCTCGGCGAGCGGGAGGCCCATGTACGTCTCCAGCCGCGTCGTGACGCCGCCGGGCAGGGCGCGCAGGGCGGCGTAGTGGCGCTGCAGTTCGGGGAGGAGGCCGGGGGCGTGCTCGCCCGTCCAGCCGAGGATGCGCTCGTACTGTTCGGGATTGACGTCGGCGAAGTCCATGCCCACGAGGCGGACCTGGCGGCCGCCGGCCCGGTTGTGCTCCCGGACCCAGGTGAACAGGTGCAGGTACTCCTCGGTGTTCGTCAGGCCGTATGCGTGCTGGAATTCCTCCCGCATGATCTGCCTCAGGTCGCCACGCCCGGTGGTGAGGTAGGTGTTGAGCCGGGCGGCGGCCGACCAGTTGATCTCCATGGCGAAGGCGGAGAATCCCTCGCGCTCGACCAGTTGCCGCAGTACGCGTTCCTTGACGGTGAACACGTCCTTCGAGCCGTGCGAGACCTCGCCGAGCCCGACGAAGTTCGCGCCGCGGGTCATGGCGGCGAACGCGTCGAGGTCGGCGGCGGGCCCGACCGGCGCGGTGGTGCGCAGGGGGTGTGCATAGCGCGTCAGGCCGGCCACCACGGACCGGTCCGAAGGGGCGGAGGAAGCGGGGGAAGCGGAATGGGACGTGCCGTGCGTTCGACTGCCGTGGCGGTGGTGATACCCGCACAGCCCAGGACCGTGGTCAGGGCGAGGGCCAGGGCTGTCGAGGAGCGTAAAGATATCTGTACCATGCAGCAGTTATACAAGGCATCTCGCCTGGCGACTGAGGCAGTGGAGACGCCTCCACCGGATAGCCCGGATGGCGGGCGTCGCGGGAGTCGCCTACGGTTGTCTGGGATGTTCACCTATTCGAACATCTGAGCCTTTCATGGAGGTCAACCATGAACCGTTTTCGAACCCTCACCCTGGTAGCCGCTCCCGCCGCGATGCTGATCGGCCTGGCCGCTCCCGCGGTGGCCTCGGGCACACCCGGCCCGGACACGCCGGCAACCGTGAGCTCCAGCGCCCCCGTGAAGGTGCAGGCCAAAACCTGGCACTGGATGGGCAATTACGGATCGGTCTACGACGCGGCCAATGCCGCCAACGGCTTCGGGGCCGGGGCCGGGGAATTCCTCACCCAGAACGTCAACGGCCAGTACGCGACATTCATGTACTACTGAGCCAACGCGGCTCGGCAGTCCCGGCACCATCACCCGCACACCGCGCAGGGCCCGTCCGTGGCCGCACGCCACGGACGGGCTCCTGGGTTGTACTTCCTGTCGGTTACGCGGCATCCACCGCGGCCTCCGGCTTCGGGCCGCGAGTGGCCGACGATCAGCTCTCAGCCCACGACTCCCATCGCCTCCGCGTCAGCCGGTGGAAGCCATCCCCAGCCCGCGGGCCGCATCCACCGCTGCGACGCGCCAAGCTCCTGCGCGGCCGTCCGCAGCGCGTCGACACCCGGGTGCCGCAGGCCGCGCCGCCACACCATCGACACGGGCGACAGGGGTACGGGCTCGACCAGAGGCCTCAGCGCCATCCCCGGCACCTCGATGAACTCGACGCTCGCCAGGACCGACCATCCCCGCTTGCGTACGACCCGGACGAACTCCTCCGCCCCCTCGATCCCGGGGAACGGTTCGGCCATGACGATCCCGTGCCCGTCGAAGAGCCGGGTGGCGAGATCGGTCCACTCCGCGGTGGCGGGGTTCCCGGCACCGGCGTACACCGTCTCGCCCCGCAACGCCCCCACCGGCACGGCGTCGTGGCCGGCCAGAGGATGGTCCTCGCGCAGCAGGACGGCCATCCGCTCCAGCCGGACGGGCAGGTGATCGAGTCGGTCCCGCACCTCCGGCGCCAGCCCCGCGATCCTGCCGAAGGAGACGTCGAGCCGCCCGGCGAGGATGTCCTCGGCCGCACCGGTCAGGCCGCTGTGGTAGCGGGCGACGAACTCGAGCCCGGGCGCCGCCGCCCGCGCCGCGGTCACCACGCGCTGCCCTGTGGACACCGGTCCTCCGACGTCGACGAGCAGCGGCCGGCTCTCTCCCGCTTGCACCGCTGCCAGTTCGTCGTACGCGGCGAGGACGTGCCGAACGTACGGCAGGAGCCTGGCCCCCTCCGCCGTGAGTGAGACGGCCCGGGTGGTCCGGGTGAACAGCGTGGCACCGACGGCTTTCTCGAGCCGCTGGATGTCACGGCTGAGCGCCTGCTGAGCAATGTAAAGGCGCGCTGCGGCGCGCGTGAAATGCAGCTCCTCGGCAACGGCGGCGAAGGCTCGCAACAAACGCGGTTCCAGGTCGTACGGCACGTGAAGCAGTCAACAACAGCAACGTAGTGAATGGCCAGTGATCAGGTGTTGGACCCGTCGGCGCCGACGGGCGACCGTAGACGCATGATTCTTTTCCTCACCACCCCGCCCCGCTGGACGCCCGACGCGCGCCCCACCGTCCGCGCCCGCTTCCGCTCCGCCCTCGGCGCCGTCGTCACCACCGCCCGGCGTGCGCGCTCCTGACCGTTCGCGGGCTCACCAGGCAGGCTCCTGGCGACCCGCCGGACACGCCCGAAAGCGTGTCCGGCCGGCGTTGCAGGGCCGACAGAGTCGAGAACATCAGCGGCCGTCGTGGATTTCCTGGTGCATCTGGGGCTGCTTGTCCTTGTCGTGGGTGGCCGCGTCCTCCAAGACCGCGTTGAACACCTTGTTGCCGGCGCCGAGGGCCTCCTTGTACGGGTCGATGCCGGTGGTCTGTTTGACGGCGCCGCTCAGGGCGCTGCCCAGACCGCCGGCGAGTCCATGGCCGGTGGCGGCGGGCTTGGCGAAGAGGTCGAGCGGGCTCCTGGGGATGCCGGCCATGTCGGCGTACTTGTCGGTGAGTGCCTGGCGGACCATCGCGATGAACGTGTCGGTCACCACGGGCGTCTTCATGAGCAGTTCCCGGTAGTACTTGACGGCCTGCTCGGTCATGAAGACGCCGTCGTCGGTCTTCTTCCACTCGTCGTCGCGCACCTTGGTCCACATCCGGTCGACCAGGTCGGCGTCCTTGGGCAGCTGGAACCTCTCGAGGGTGCCGAGGTAGTGGTTGACGTAGTGCCAGGCACCCATGAAGCCGTGGCGCTGGGCATCCGAGGGATTGATGCCGAGATGGCGCATGGCCTGGAGGATCTGCACGCTGAAGACGCACGTGGCACCGGTGGTGTACTTCTGCGAGACCGGCTCGCCCCACTTGGCGTAGTCCCACTCGCCGCTCTTCTTGTGCAGCTGCCGCACCGAGGCGTGCACGAGCCGGACCTTGGTGACCGTCGCCTTCAGCGTCCCGTCCCGCATGGCGCCCTTGTCGCCCATGCCCTGGAACAGGCGCGTGGACTGCGACAGCCGACGACCGGGACCTTCGACGCCGCCGAGACGGCCCGTGGAGCGCAGCGTGTAGGCACCGGTCGGGGACAGGTAGGTGCCGATGAGTCCGACGGTGCCCTGAAGCATGGACGCCACGCCGTGGTGCTCGTCGAAGAAGCCCTCCGCGGCCTTCGCGTCCGCCTCGGTCCAGCCCGGCGGATCGGCTTCCGCCTCCCGCATGAAGTCCGCCAGCCGCGGGGGCAGCTGGGAGTAGTCCATGCCGGGCTTGAGCGTGTTGATGGTGCGGAAGAGCTGGTTGACCCCACCGACTTCCTTGTTGTCGATCAGATCGGACACGAGCTCGTCGGCGGGCGGATCGCCGGCCTGGCTCGCCGCTTCCAGTTCTTGGACGATGTTCGCTTCCGTCAGTGTCACGGCCGTTCTCCGATTCTCGGTGACTCAGTGTGCGCAGGCCAGCCCCCATGTCGGGGACGGCAGGGCGTGCGGAAGCGTCTCGCCATGGGCCGGGCGGGACGCGGCACACCAGGGAATCCGGCGTTCGTGGACTGCCTGACTCGGCATCCCGCTCCGCAGCTCCGCCGCCCGGGCAAGATCACCCTCTCCGGTCCTTCCCACTACCTTGCGTAACGACCGCGCTCCGTTAGGGGCGCACAGGGGTGCGCCGGCGCACTTGCGGGCGCACTTTGCGCCGGCCGCAGCCAGAAGCCACCCCGAACGCCGCACTACAGGGTCTTCGCATGTCTTCGCGTGCACGCGAAAAACTCGTGTGTAACGTGCCCCGCTCCCCACCTCGTGTATGGAGTGACGTCAGATCACGGAAGGGAACACGGTGGGGGAAGCACCCGGCGACTACCTGGAATTCGCGACCGCGCGCAGCGGCTATCTGTTTCGTACAGCGTGCCTGCTCACCGGCGGCGACTGGCACCTCGCGGAGGACCTGGTCCAGGAGACTCTCGCCAAGATGTTCCGGTCGTGGCGGCGGATCAACCGCAACCACTCCCCGGTCGCCTACGGGCACACCGTTCTGGTGCGTACGTTCCTGTCGCACCGGCGGCTGCGCAGCTCCAGCGAGCGTCCGAGCGATTCGTTCCCGGACGCCGCCGGGCGCGTCGACGACGCGGAGCTGCGGCTGACGTTGCTGGACGGTCTGGCCCGGCTGGCCGCGAAGGACCGTGCCGTGCTGGTGCTGCGCTACTGGGAGGACCGCACGGTGGAAGAGACCGCCGCGGCCATGAAGCTCTCGCAGGGGGCGGTGCGTGTCCGGAGCCTGCGGGCGTTGCAGCGCCTGCGTGAGCTGCTCGGCGACGAGCTGTCCGAGCTCGCGGCCCGCTAGCGTGCCCCACCGTTTCCTCCCTCGCGCTTTCCCCGCAGTTTCACTCCAGTCTCACCGCAGTGCGAGTCGCCGCTGCCAAGTCACCGCTGTACGAGCCGTACGAACGGAGCTGTCCCATGCCCCTCGACGACCATGACGACGCGTTCGAGCGGCGGCTGTCCGCCGCCCTGGAGGACGCGACCCGCGCCTGCCCTCCGCATTCCCCCGACCTGGTCGACCGCGCCACCGCGCGGGGCCACCGGCTGCGCCGGGTGCGCGCGTTCCAGGTAGGAGCGGGGTGCGCCGCGCTGACGCTGGTCGCGCTCGGCGGCACGCTCCTGGGCACCGGCGGGTCCGGCGGCGCGGCGGCCCCCGAGGCCCTCTCCCCCGCGGCCTCCGGCGCCGCGCGGCCACCCGCCACGACGATCAGTGGGGAGGAGATGATCGCGACGTTGAAGGGCCTGCTGCCGAAGGACGGGACGGTCTCCGACGCGTCCGGGACCGGGTCGACGGGCACCGGGAAGAGGGTCCCGACCGCCAAGCTCACCTACACCGACGCGCGCGGCAGTTCCAGCCTCGACATCGCCGTCGGCCGGCTTGGCCCCGGCGACCGGCCGGGCGGCTGTCTGCCCGTCCAGGTGCGGCCGTACGACCGGTGCGAGGCACGCAAGCTGCCCGACGGCTCGACGCTCTACACCACCCGGTCCTTCACTCACCCCAACAGCGACACGGGCCAGCGGCGCTGGTACGCCGAGCTCGTCACCGCGGACGGCGCGGACCTGGTTGTCCAGGAATTCGGGGGCGGCGACGAGAAGGCCTCGGACGGCACCGCCGACCCGGCGTTCTCCCTCGGGCAACTGAGCACGATCGTACAGAGCCCGCATGGCGCAAGGCCATCGCAGCCCTCCTGCCCCGGCCACCGGCGCACCCGCCACGCCCCGCGGCAGGCCGCCTCCGGCAAGCGCATGGCCGAGGTACTCACATCCCTCCTGCCCTCGGGCGGCAGGATCACGGACCTGCACACCGACACCGGCCTCGTCCAGCTCGTCCACGACGACGGTCACGGCAAGTCCATGATCGAGGCGGACGTTCAGAGCAACATGACCGACGCGCTGGCCGGGCACATGAGCTGCCCGTCCGGCGCCGACGACGCCGACTGCCGGAGCCGGACCCTCCCGGACGGCACCCGGGTCAAGGTCACCCGCGAGCCCTCGGAGAAGGGAGGCTCCGCCGTCGTCTGGACCGCCGACACCCTGCGCCCGGACGGCCGCCGCGTCCTCGTCCGCGAGATCAACTCGTATGCGGAGAGCGGCCCGGTGACTCGCCCGGAACCGCCGCTGAGCCTGGAGCGGCTGCAGGCCATGGCGCTCGAGCGGAAGTGGCTCGGCTGACTAAGCGGACGAAGCGGCACGAGGGTGCGCCCGTGCCGCACCGTCCTTGACGGTGGCACCGTCTTCTCGATGAAGCTGAGCGGTGTCCCCCTCCAGGACGAGGACAAGACGGGCCCCTACAGCACCGACAAGCTCGAGCCCCTCCTCATCAAGGACGTCAAAGCCGCCCTCACCGAGCTCAAGAGCTGACGCGCCCGTCGACCGCGCTGCCCTCCGGGTGCTCTCCGCACCGGTCGGTTGCCCGGAACACCGTCTCCGCGGCGATGGGCGCGGCCCATACGCGGACCAGGTGTTCCTCCGCGCCCCTCTCACCGTCGCGGGAGGCGTCCCGGCCGCGGGCGTGGACCCGTACCCGGTACGGTCCCGGGCCGGCCCCGGAGAAGCGCGGGAAAATGTCCCGGGCAGTCCTGGGGGGTTCCTGATCACCGTCCTCGTCGGGCTCCCAGGGGTTGGTCTCCTCCGGTAGGGAGAACACTCCGGCCTCCAGGCCTTCCAGCGCGAGCGACACCTCGACGATCTCGCTGTACCGCTCGCGTTCGGCGGCCGAGGGCGGCAGTGGCGGAGCGTCCAGCACCTCTACGGTCAGTTTCAGAGAACCGGACCGCATCCCGGTGCTCACCACGCCCCACACGCCGCCGTCCGTGACATGCCCGTCCGGGCCCACGGAGGCGACCAGGCCGCTGGACCCGGTGAAGGAGAAGTCGACCGGGCCCGCGTCGCCCTCCAGCAGGTATTGACCGTGGTCGATCTCGATCTGTGCTGTCACCGCCGCCATCTGCCGTCCTCTCACCTTCCTATGTCAGCTTCCTTTGCCGGCTACCTTTGGCAGCCCGCTCCTCGTCAGCCGGCGTCGACCCAGAACCGGTCGCCGTTGAGGATCCGGTTGTTGTCGTAGAACGTGCGGATCTGGTAGCCCTGCCGGTCGTTCTCGTTCTTCGGCACCCAGCGCCAGCCCCAGTCCGGCCACTGCGTCCGCGACGCACCCTGAAGGGTAGAGGCGAAGGGGTACTCGTCGCAGGTCTGCCCCGGAGGACGCGGACGGGAGGACGGGCACGCGGCGTCGTTGTTGTTCTTCCGGATCGCCGCGTTCGAGGTGTAGACCAGCGGGTTCGGGTTCGCACCCGTCTTACGGCCGTAGTGGTGCGGCCCGACCCGCTGGACCTTCCGGATGCCCTGGGAGATGTAGGGGAACTGCTTCATCTCCGTCATCGTGGGCCAGTACTCGGGCAGTACGCACCCGGCTCCCATGCCGCCGCGGCCCATGTTGCGTATGGAGTCGCAGCGCACGCTGGCCGAGGTCAGATCATGCTGGGCAACGCCGACCCAGCCGGGGTTGATGAAGACGGCCGTGGCGCGGTTCTGGCCCTTGCCACGTTCTCTGCCCTGCTTGTCGATCGTGGACCGCATCTTCCACTGACCCTCGTTCGTACGCCCTTCGCCCATGCGTTGCATGGGGAAGTTCGTGAACAGCGTCGTGCACTTGTCCGCGGACGCGCAGCGGCCCACCCCGTAGACGCTGGTGCCGGCGATGCGGCCCCAACCGCCGGTCTTCTTCATCGAAACCGTCTGGTCCCAGGTCAGGGAGTCGTTCTTGGCGACGATCATGCCGACCGACAGGTAGTAGAGCTGCCCGACGAGCCGGCCGGTGCGCACGTTCCGCACGTTGATCAGGCGGGACTCGGGGTTGCAGGCCCGGCCGCGGCCGGTGAACTTCCACCCCTTGTTGGGCGCGGTCGCGCAGGGGTTGGCGGCCAGCAGTTCCTTGGCGGCGGGGGTACGGAGCTGCGCCGCTGCCTCCTTCTCCCCGGCGGGCGCGTCGCACGCCGCCAGGGCCCCGTCCTGCGCGGCCTTCGCGAGGGCCGGGAGGCGCTTGTCCAGCTCCGTACAGTCCGAGACCGCGACGGCCGCGGACACGGTCCCGGGCTAGAAGCGCCCCCGGACCGCGGCGGGGTGTCGGCCGCGGTGGATACGGGGGCGAGGAGGGTTCCCAGGATGGCTACCGCTCCGACGACGGGTACGGTTATGCGTTTTAACTGCATGGATTCCCTTCGCAGACGATGGGCATGGACATGCCACGTACTTGCCTGCCGATCCTAAGCAGTCAACCGTGATCAACTCCAACAACTCCACGGAAATTGCGAGCAGTTGGACGCACAGCGTTGCCATCGGCCGTCACCCTGCAGACAAGCACGAAGGCGCGGCCTTCAAGCGGACTCACCCGTGCTGCCTTGCCCCATCTCGACCTGAAGCAGGCGCGGGGAGACCGTGAATCCGCGCCTGGAGTACGCCGAGACCGCCCGGTCGCTGGAGTGCACCGTCACTCGCTCAAGACCCAGATCGCTCGCCCACGCCAAGACCGCCTCGATCAGCTCCCCACCCAAGCCGCGGTCACGCTCGTCCGGCACGACGTACACGCACTGCACGTCCCCCGACATCCGCTCGAACGAGCGCGGGTGCGGCACACGCCGCGTGATCGCCAGCCAGGCCATGCCGATGACGACATCGCCACGGACCATCACCATGCAGCGATGCGTGGGCTCATTCTCCTGAGCCCACGCCACGAATCGGGGCACGAACTCGTCCAGTACGACGTCGGGCGTTCCGTAGGTCTCTCGCACCCAACGCCACCGCAGCTCGGCGACAGCGGCCAACTCATCGGGCCGGCCAGGGCGAACAGTCAAATCATTCACGGCTTCATCCTGGTACAACGGAGTCGCCGGCGCGGCGGCTGCTTCAACCACTCTCACATCACCAGGACGCTGGATGCGTTACGGCAGGATTTGAGTCCGTCCCGTGTCTACCGTGCAGGCCGGTTGCCTCTGACCTGGACGATCCGATCCGGCCGGCAACTGCTCGAGGACCCGGCCACTTTCGTGCTCGCTGGACGTTCGGCCACGGGCCGAGTGGTCGCCGGAGCGGTGGCAAGCCGCAGTGATCAGGTGGTCGGAATCTCCAACCTCTTCGCGCTGGACGGCGGCCCTGACGCGGCCTGGCCGGTCGTACTGGGCGCGGTGAACCGGCTGTTCCCCACGCTGCCAGTGGTCGGCTACGAGCAGGGCGACGGCCTGGCGGCCGCCATCGGCCATGGCTTCGAGCCGGTCGGCCCGCTACGGATCTGGCTGCGCCGCCAGTAACTGGACCGGCAGGACGGCAGCCCCGGGGCCGGTGCGTCAGCGCCGGAGCTGCCGGGCGACGGCGGCGAGGACCAGGCGCTGCGGCTCGTCCGACCCGGTTCCCAAGGATCCAGTGGACAGGCTTCTGAAAGGAGGGATCGCCCGTTCGGCGCAGCCTGGGGGCGTACGCGGGCGGGGCGCCGGACAATAGCGTCAGCGACGATGAGGGATCCGGGCGCTCGATGGCGCATGAGGGAGAGGCGCATGGGCTGCAGCGACCACCGCGTGCAGGCCCTGTCCTTCGGTGCCGCCGCGGCCGCCTACCAGCGCGGGCGCCCCCCGTATCCGGCCCAGGCGATCGACTGGATGGTCCCGGCGACCACGCGCCGCGTCCTCGACCTCGGGGCCGGCACCGGTAAGCTGACCCGCCAGCTCCACGAACGCGGCCTGGACACCATCGCGGTCGAGCCCGACGAGCAGATGCGCGCCGAACTCACCCGGAATCTGCCGGGCGTCCCTGTGCTGGCCGGCTACACCGAAGCCATTCCGCTATCCGACCACAGCGTGGACACCGTGGTCGCCGCGCAGGTCTGGCACTGGGTCGACACCGAACGCGCCTTGCCCGAAGTCGCCCGTGTTCTCACCCCGAACGGCACCTTGAGCCTGGTGTGGAACATCCACGACGAGCGTGCGGACTGGGTGGCCGGCCTCGACCGGATCCTGCACCCGCACGGCATTCCACGGGTTCCCAGCGTCGGCGTTGGTGTCGACGCCATCCAGCGGCCTTTCGCGCCGGTCGAGCACCACACCGTCGAGTGGTGCAATCACCTCACCCGCGCCGAGCTCCTCGATCTGGTCGCCTCCGGTAGCTCCTTCATCGCCCTACCGCCTGCCGAGCGCACAGCCCTCCTCGCCGAAGTCCGCACCTTTTGCGCCACCCATCCTGCGCTGGCCGGCACGAAGAACATCACCATGCCGTACATCACGCACTGCTACCGCACCCACCTCCTGCGATAGGGAACGATCCCCCCGCGAAGCGCGGCCGGCACGGATGTCTGCCACCCCTGCCTCACAGCACGACGATGAGCCCGAAGGTGGGCACGAGCGTCGCCAGCACGCTCACCGGCCAGTAGACGCGGGGGTCCAGCGCGATCCTGCGCCGCATGGAGCTGTTGAGGAGCCACCACAGGACGAACAGCGCCAGCAACAGCACTCCGACCACCAGCCCCGGCAGCATGCCGTCGTTCTCCGTCGGCTCCGGCCGGGACCAGCCGATCGCGGCGAGCGGCCAGTTCACCGCGAAGTACCACAGGAGCCACACCGGCACGACACCAGGAACCCCCAGCAGCAGGTTCACCGCCACAGCTGTCCACGCCCGTTTTCCCATGCGCACATTGTTCACACTCACGCCCGGTGCACTCACACACCTGGCCCGCTCACACCAGGCCGCCGCGTCGCGAGTCGCGGAAATAGCGGATGCGCCGCTCAAGAGGCGTCGGTTACGGTAGGTGCATGTCTACGCCCCGAATTTCCTAGCTGAGGACCCGCTTCCACGCCAGAAGTGTGTCCTTTTGCTTTTTCGGAGCGTAACCCTATGATCACCGTTCGTGGTGCCGAGCTGCGCGCGGGCGCCCGCCTGCTGCTCTCCGGCATTTACTTCACCGTCTCCCCCGGCGACCGCATCGGCCTGGTCGGCCGCAACGGCGCCGGCAAGACGACCCTCATGACGACCCTGGCGGGCCGGACCGTGCCCGCCGCCGGGTCCATCACCCGCACCGGCCCGGTCGGCTTCCTCGCCCAGGACTCCCGCGCGTCCGACCCGGACGTCACGGTCACCGACCGGATCCTGTCGGCCCGGGACCTCGACCGGGCGCTGCAGCGGCTGCGTTCCGCCGAGGCCGCCATGGCCGACGCGCCGGGTCCCGCCGCGCTGGAGCGGGCGATGAACGTCTACGCCCGTGCGGAGGCCGCCTTCCAGGCCGGCGGCGGGTACGCGGCCGAGGCCGAGGCCGCGCGTATCGCCGCCGGCCTCGGTCTGCCCGACCGGGTCCTGCACCAGCCGGTCGGCACCCTGTCCGGGGGCCAGCGGCGCCGCGTCGAGCTGGCCCGCATCCTCTTCGCGGGCCACAACGGCACGCTGCTGCTGGACGAGCCGACCAACCACCTCGACGCCGACTCCGTCGCCTGGCTGCGCGCCTTCCTCCAGGGGCACCGGGGCGGCCTGGTGGTGATCAGCCATGACACCGGCCTGCTCGCCGACGTCGCCAACCGGATCTTCCACCTGGACGCCACCCGCGCCACGATCGACGTCCACAACACCGGCTGGACCGCGTACCTGGCCCAGCGGGAGGCGGACGAGCGGCGCCGCGCCCGGGAACGGGCGAACACCGAGCGCAAGGCCGCCGCCCTGCACACCCAGGCGGACAAGATGAAGGCGCGGTCCGCGACCGCCGTCATGGCCAGGAGCATGGCGCGGCGTGCCGACCGGATGCTGACGGAACTCGAGCCGGCCCGGCGGACGGAGAAGATCGCGAAGATACGGCTGCCCGAGCCCGCCCCCTGCGGCCGGACGCCGCTCGGCGCGATCAGCCTCACCAAGTCCTACGGCGACCACCGGGTCCTGGGCGGTGTGGACCTGGCCGTGGACCGGGGCAGCCGCCTGGTCGTCCTCGGCCTCAACGGTGCCGGCAAGACCACCCTGTTGCGCGTTCTCGCCGGTGCGGAGCGGCCGGACGCCGGCCGGGTGACGCACGGACACGGGCTGCGCCTGGGCTACTTCGCCCAGGAGCACGACACCCTCGCCCTCGACCGTACGGTCCGGGAGAACCTGGCCGACGCCGCCCCGCACCTGAGTGACGGTGACGTGCGCAGGGTGCTGGGCGCGTTCCTGTTCTCCGGGGACGACGCCGAGAAGCGGGCCGGGGTGCTGTCCGGCGGGGAGAAGACCCGCCTGGCCCTGGCCGGCCTCGTCCACTCCGGCGCCAACGTGCTGCTGCTGGACGAGCCGACCAACAACCTCGACCCCGCCTCCCGTACCGAAGTCCTGGCCGCCGTCGACTCCTACCCGGGGGCGATCGTCATGGTCACCCACGACGAAGGCGCCATCGATGCCCTGCGCCCCGACCGCGTCCTGATCCTGCCGGACGCGGACGAGGACCTGTGGAACGAGGACTACCGGGACCTGGTCTCCCTCGCCTGATCACCCCGCCCAGCCCTTGCGGCCGACTCCCCACCAGCCGGACCCTTCACGAGGTGCGGCGCGGACTCCGTAGCGCCTGGGAGAGGCCGTGAGGGCGAGGGCGACCGCCGCGCCGGTGCCGGCAGGGGGCGGACCAGGGCCGTGTCCGGCCCACCCCCTGTCGGCCGCGGGTCGGACTCGCGGACTCGCCCTCAGGGCCTTCGTTGCTCCGGTCGCCGCTGTACGGAGCACGGGATCACACGAAGGCCGTACTCATGTCCGGCAGCTCCTCCCACGGGTAATCCTCACCTCGGGAAGGGAGTCGGGCGGCGGGACCGGGGGAAGCCTGCTCGCGATCGGCTGGGATCGTCGTCGAAGGAGTATCGCCACATGCGCACCCTGACGTTCGTCGTCGGTACAGGCCGCAGCGGGTCGACCGCACTGTCCCATATCGTCAACGCGCATCCGGATGTGCTCAGCCTCAACGAGCTGCTGTCGTCGGTGCAGAGCCGTGGCTTCCCGCAAGGCATCCTCGGCGGTGGGGAGTTCTGGCGGCTCCTCGCCGATCCCAATCAGCTGTTCGAGCGCATGATCCGCAGCGGGGTGCCGATGCCGGAGTTCGTCTACACGCGGCGTCCCGGACGGTTCGCGACCGAGACCACCGGCATCCCCGCGCTGTCCCTGATGGTGCTTCCGCACCTCACCGACGACCCGGACGGACTGTTCGACGAGCTCGAGAAGCAGGTATGCCGCTGGCCGGACCGTACCGCCGCAGGCCACTACGAAGCCCTGTTCGACCTGCTGTGCACGCGGTCCGGGCGCACAGCGGTCGTCGAACGGTCCGGCTACTCCCTGGAGCGGGTGCCGCTCCTGCGCGGAACCTTCCCGCAGGCGCGCTTCGTGCACCTGTTCAGGGGCGGACCCGACTGCGCCGTGTCCATGAGCCGGCACACGGGCTTCCGACTGATCTTCCTGCTGAGGGAAATCCTTGCGCGGACCGGTGCGCAACGCGTCGAAGACCTGACCGAGGACCAGATCCGATCCCTGCCGCCCGAGCTGTCGGAGCTGCTGGCCGAGCGTTTCGACTCCGCGCTCGTGCTGGACAGTGACCTGCCGCTGACCGGGTTCGGGGCGCTGTGGTCGGAACTCATCACCCGAGGCGTGGACCATCTCAGCGAGGTACCCGCGCCCATGCGGACCACGCTCGCCTATGAAGACCTGCTCGACGAACCCCGCAAGGAGCTGACGCGACTGGCCGACTTCATCGGCGTCGAGCCGCTCCCGCAATGGCTCGACGCCGGCAGCGCGCGTCTCGACGCCGGCCGACGCGGCGCCTCCCGGCGGCTGCCGACGGATGAATTCACCGCGCTGCGAGAGTGTTGCGCTCCCGGCGCACGCGCCCTGGAGGACGGCCGGATGTAGGAACCCGCCCCGGGGCGGAGGCGTGCGGGTGCGCTCCGGACCACCGCCGGGGCAGCCGACGCGGGTCATGAACGTGTGTCGTGGGCCATCTGTGGTAATTGAGTTCATCTTCTTTCGCGCCTGCCGTCGAACCATCCGCATCGGGGTGAACAATCACGTCGCCGTGGCCGTTGGACGCCCGAGCGGCGTACCGATGGACGCGTGAGCACATCTCAGCTCGCAGCGACGCATGGAGAAGAATCCGATGGACGCAGCAGGACACCCGCGCCGTAGAGCGCTGCTCACCGGTGGCTTCGCGGTCGCCGCGGCCGCGCTCGCCGGGTGCGCGAAAAGCACGCCGAAGGCCGGGACGCCCGCCGACCTGAAGGTGAAGGCGAAGGCGACGACCGCGCCACCGGACGAGCGTCCGACCACGGCCAAGGCGGCACTCGCGAGGCTGATGGAGGGCAACAAGCGCTGGGTGGACGGAAACCTCCACCACCCCGATCGCGATCCCGACCGGCGTCAGCTGGTGGCCCAGACACAGGAACCCTACGGGGTGGTCCTCTCGTGCATCGATTCCCGCGTACCGCCCGAGCTTCTCTTCGACACCGGTCTCGGTGACCTGTACGTGCTGCGCACCGGCGCTCAGGCGGTCGGCCCGGTGGTCACGGGTTCCGTCGAGTACGGCCCCATGACGAGCGGCACCCCGCTGATCGTCGTCCTCGGGCACCAGCGCTGCGGCGCCGTGGAGGCGTCGTACAAGGCCATGCGAGACGGCGCGACGCTCCCCGGCAACCTGCAGGCGATCGCCGACGCCCTGCGTCCGGCGTACGACCAGGCCGTCAGGCTGGACGGTAGCGACCCGGTCGACACGATGACGCGCGCCCAGATCAGACTGACCGCGAACGACCTGCGCTCCAACAAGGACCTGGGCCCGCTCGTGAAGAAGGGCTCCCTCGCAGTGGTCGGCGCCTACTACTCCCTCGACACCGGGCGGGTGGAGATCCTGGGCGGCGCTCCCTCCTGATCCTCCCCCGTGGGCGTACGACGGGGCGGCTGCCGCGGTGGCCGCAGTAGCCGCCGCGCTTCGCCGCCCGCGTACGAACGCCCATCAGGGAATGCTTGACCACCGATGGATCATGCCGTCCCGGAGGACATCAGGGGGGAGACTCCTTACGATGACCCCAGCCCAGAACATCGGTCTCGGCAGCAGGCTTGTAAGGGCGTTCCTCCGTCGCGTCCCGCCGTTCCTGCTCTGCTGCGTCCGGTGCCTTCTGCTGCCGCTTCCGCTTCTTCGCAGCGGCGCGGGCCTCGTCCCGTCCCTTCTTGTGCATCCCGACCATGACTAAGATCCAATCTCTTGCACCGCGGGATCTCTTCTCAGGTTCACACGGATGGACGAGGCGCGCATCATGCCGCGCAGCTGCGCGCCCAGGCGCAGTGCGTACCCGTACTCATGAACGCCTTCACTCTGCGCATCGCCTACGACACCCACCGCACCGAGCCGGCGAGCGACGGTGGGAACGGCATGCGCCGGGGTGGGCCGCCTCAGCGCCGTCGCAGCTTGAGCAACCTGCGGCCAGGCGTCAGGGAGCCGATCCGGCGATCAGCCGAAGTGGGCGGCGATGGTTCGCGCACACGCAAGGGACTCGGTGTGCGTCGTGTCCACCTCCAGGTCATAGAAGACCCCGTCGTGAACCACATCGGCCTGCAACGCGGCCATCCCATGGACGCGATCTCCTCGTGCGATCTCACGGCCTGCGGCGACGGCGCTCTCACACCTGACGCCGACCCACAACACGGCCAGTCCGTCCAGAGCCTTCTGCCACCGCTGCTGGGACGCCGCTCCGCCGAGGAAGACGTCATCGATGATGACCTTGGCGCCTCCACGGACCATCGCCGCTATGCCTTCCGTCCAGGCCGCCTCCAGCGCCCGGAAGTCCGCCCCGACGCTCACTCCGCCGTCCGCCGCGATCTGGATCCCCTCGTCCGACGCCTGCATCTTCGCGGGCATGGCGTCGATGAACGAGTCGCACCCGAAGACAAGCCACGGATCCGGCAGTACGTCCTGCAGGCACCGTACGATCCCGGACTTCCCCGAGCTGGACCCGCCGTTGAGAATGATCATCTGAGTCGCCACCGGGCCACAGTAGGTCGCAACCTGCACGGCACGAAACGAATTTCGGCACACACACGCCAGCGATCTCAGGCCGACGGCCACCGACGGCACGACCGTGGCACGGCGTCTCGTTTACGCCTACGACGCGGTACGGCGAGCGGAGTTCATGCTGCCCGGCTCGTCCGGTGGGCGGCGGGCTGCCGGTCCGCCGGGACGGGGGTCAGCCGGTAGCCGTCGGCGTGGGAGCTGACGTGGCCGCCGGTGGGCGGGGGGAAGTGGGTGCCCAGGACCAGGGTGCCGGTGCCGGCCAGTGAGGCGAGCAGGGCACGCCGGGTGGCCTGGGATTGTGCGGGGTCGATGTCGACGCAACTGCCGATGCCCGGGTCGGCGAGCTGGACCGGGTGATGGATGCAGTCTCCGGTGATCAGCGCCGTCGCGCCGTGACTGCTGACCTGGACCGCGATGTGGCCCGGGGTGTGACCGGGCGTGGGGATCAGGCGCACGCCCGGGGCGATGTCCATGCCCTCGGCCGGAACGTGGACGAGGTCGAGCAGCCCGGCGTCCTCGATCGGGTGCACGGAGTCGCGGAACATCTGCTGCCGGGCTGCGTCCATGTCGTGGCCGGCCCAGAACTCCCGCTCGGCGCGGGAGGTGACGTAACGGGCGTTGGGGAAGGTGGGAATCCATTGACCGTCCGCCTCACGGGTGTTCCAGCCGACGTGGTCGGCGTGCAGATGCGTGAGGATCACCAGGTCGACGGACTCCGGGGGGAAGCCGGCGTCCGTGAGGCGGCGAAGGTAGTCGGTCCGCAGGTTGTGCCAGGCCGGGTTCGCCCGCGTCTTTCCGTTGCCGACCCCGGTGTCCACGACGACCCGCCGCCCGCCGACCGAGAACGCGAAGCTGTGGCTGGAGAGGTGCAGGACACCTTCGTGGTCGGCGAAGTCGGGCTGCAGCCAGTCGTGCCGGGCGACGACGTCGGCGGTGGCGGTGGGCAGCAGCCATCGCCCGGTCGCAGGCGGGAGAGGCGCCTCGTCCACTCGGTGGAGGGCGATGTCCCCCACGATCCAGGACGGGGCGGCGGCGGAGGTGAGTTCGGGGGCGGTGGGTGTCTGCATCGCGGTGGCTTCCTTGGGAGAGGGCGGAGGCGGTTGCCCGGGCGGAGCGGGAGGCGGACACGGAACCCCTTCCGCCCACTTAAAGCAACTGGTTTGCGTTAAGTCAACGTAGCCCCTAGCGTCGACTAAGGCAAATGTTTAGCTTTTAGGTGCGCGGTCGAGGCAACACCCCAGTCGCGCCGGCCCATCCAGGTGCCGCCTAGCGTGCGGGCGAGGAGAACGACGATGCGGCCGCATGCGCTGCCCCTGGTCGCCGCCCGGGAGATGGGGCCCACCGGAGCCCCGGCCGACCCAGGGCGCGCGCCTGACGCAATTGCTTTGCAATAAGGTAAAGGTGGTCACCATGCCCAGACCAATGGCCCGCGGGTTGGCTGTGGGAGCGTTTCCTGCCGAGGCTTCCGGTGCGCGGCAGCGCGCCGTCATGGCCACCTACTTCAAGGGCGCCCCGGCGCAGGAGGCCGCGGCGGAGCGCCTCGGTCTGCCCTTCAGTACCTTCCGACGCCGGTGTCCTGACCGTTCCGGCCCGGCTCGTTCCGAGCGGCCGCTGCGGAACGTCCCCGTTCCTTTGACGGCCGCTCGGGACACCGCACCGGGCCGGAGCAGCGCCCCTCAGCGCCGCGGCCGCGCCCAGAACCGCTCCAGGGCGTCAGCCGCCGCATCGGGCCGTTCGAGCATCCACCAGTGCCCCAGACCCGTCAGCGTTTCGGTACGGGCTCCGAGACGGGCGGCCACGGCGGACGAGGTCTCGATGTCGTCGAAGGGATCGAGCGTCGGCTGGAGGACCAGGCCCGGAGCGGACGTGGGAGCCGAGAGCTCCCGGCTCCAGGACGCGAAGACGTTGGGCGTCGCCGAACGGTAGAGATCCAGGATGGAGACCGCCATGGTCTCGTCGAACGCCGCGGCCATCGCCTTCGCGTGCTCCTCCCCCACTCCGGCAGCCACAAGCTGGTCGGCGGTTCCCTCAGGAGCTCCAGGGGCGGCGCCCACCGCGGTCCGCACCCATTCCTCGCCGGCTCCGGATGTCTGCCACAGCCGCGCCGCCGCATGCCACTCGTAGTCCGGGTGGAGTACGCCGCCCACGTCCACGGCCCAACTCCGCAACGGAACACGCGAACCGGCCGCCACGCACGCCACCAGCAGCGCGCCCCAGTCATGACCGACGAGGTCGATCGGCCCCTCCATCTCGAGCAGCGCCGCCTCCAGCCACCGCACGTAGTCCTCCTTCGCGGCACGGAACCCGTGCGGCCGGGGACCACCGAATCCCGGAAGCTCCAAGGCCACCGTGTCCCCGCCCAGCCGGGCACGCAAGCCGTCCCACACACTGCTGGTCTCCGGCACACCGTGCACGAACACAGCCGTCATCGTCCTGCCTCCTGTCTCGGTCACCGGGCTGCGCAGGGCAGCCTCCTCCTCACCGTTCAACGGCGCGGACATCAGTGCGGTTCATCCGATCGGCCAACTCTCCCGCACCGTAGTCAAGCAACTCGTCCCGCGTGGCCGGGCCGCGGGGTCGGTCGGCGGCGATCAGCGCCGGCAGTTCGGCCCGGTCGGGGCCGGCATCGCCGTAGCGGGGGCAACCGGCGCCCAGTTCGATGATGCGCTCGTTGAGGCCCGGACTGGCCAGCGCTTCTTCCGGGGCGGCCGGCATGCAGCCGACCTCGGTCGGTGTGGGATGTGGCGCGCCCTGAAGAGAAGGGCCTGCAGCGGACGCAACGGGCGCTGAGCAGTGACGCAGGCAGGAGGGGCCGAGCGTACATCAACTCCCCTTAGTTCGGAGGAATTTCGGGAGAAGTTCGGAAGAGCTGTGGACGCGCGTGAGGCGCCTGTGCTGTCCTGGCGTCATGGAGTCGATCGAGGGGCTCTCCGCCCGTATCAATCAGCTGCAGAACGAGGCGAACGAGGCCCTGGCGCGCGGTGATGTGGACGCACTGACGCGCATTCGCGAACACCTGCAAGCCGCCGAACGGCAGCGGAACCGGGTCTGGGAGGAGGCGCTGGCCAGCGCCTCCTCGCCCTCCCCTCCTCACTCCCCCGGCTCCCGGGCGGAAGGTCCCGAGGAATCCCTACCGGTCGTCACGCCGACGACGGCCCGGGACGCGGTGCGGATGGCCCTGACGGATGTCGGCGCCCCCCTCGACCCGAAGCAGATCCAGCTGTGGGGGACGGCCAAGTACCGGACGAGCTTCGCCACTTCACGCGCCGTCTACTCGCTGCGCCGGGATGAGCAGAGGGCGTGGAGGCAGAACCCCGATGGCCGGTTCTTCTACATCTGCCCGGCGATCTCCCATGACACCCTGGCGCCCGCACGGGCGGCGCTGACCGTATCGACCTGGGACGACGAGGATCGGATCCTGAGCCCGTACACCCCACGGGTCGCCTATCTCAAGCTGGTGCTGGCCACCGCTGCGGCGGTCAAGGAATGCCCAGCGGCCGGGCCCGGAGACCGTAGGCAACTGGAGGTGCTTCTGGCCAAGTTGGCGCGACCGCTGCCGAATCTTCCGCCCCGCTTGGCCGACCCGGCCGTCGTCGGCGAGGTGGCCGAGTCCGAGCTGGCCCTGATCGCCACCGCCGATGAAGACATCAGACGCGCTTCCCTGGAACGACTGGCCGCCCTCTCCGACGAACAGCGCCTGTTCGGCCAGCCGCTCAAGGTCCACAGCACGTCCCGCCGCCACGCCTAGCGTCAGGAGTACGACGTTTCCCATGTCCACCGACGAGTTCGAAGCACGGCTGGAGGCCTTTCGCGGCGACCTCCCCGCCGTGCGGCCCAATGCGCGGACCGTGGCTGCCGCCCTCGACACCCCTGATTGCCGCCGCCGGCGCATCCTCGAGGCCGCCAGCGTCGACAAGTCCGAACTCGCCCGGCATCTCGGGCACCCGATTCCCGCCGCCCAGTCCCCTTTCGCACTGCGTCGGGGCAATCTCTTCGAGAGCGCCGTGAAGGAGAACGGCGATGCCCACCTCATCGCCGAGCTGCGCAAACAGATCGACCTGCCCATCCCCGCCACCCGGCACAAGGACCTGTCGTCCAGCAGGGCGCGGACCAAGGGCCTGAAGGAGATGAAGCTCCGCGCCAAGGAGACGCAGGCGGCGCTGTCGCTGCTGCTGAGCGAGGACCCTTACGCCCCGAACGTCCTCGATCACGCGGTGACGTCCCTCGAGGTCGGCGGCTCCACCGTCTATCTCGAACAGGACGCCCTGGCCCACTACACGGGCAACAAGCTCTACGTGGTGGAGATCAAGAGCTTCCCGGTGATCAACAACCAGGTGGACCCCGTGAAGCTGCGGCCGGCCACCCGGCAGGCGGCGGTCTACATCCTCTCCCTGCAGCAGACCCTGGCACGCATGGGACATTCGCCGGAGAAGGTTGCCACGGACGCGGTGCTGATCTGCCCACGGAACTACGACCTCACGCCCACGTCCGCCACCCTCGACACCCGCCAGGAGCTACGGGGGCTGAGGCGCCAGCTCGACCGCGCGGCAAGCGTGAGCGAGCTCGAGGCTCTGCTACCGCAGGGGCTGACCCTCTCCGCCGCGGATACGGAGCACTGCGCCGAAGCGGTGGAACAGCTGCCCAACGCCTACCGGCCGGCGTGCCTGGACAGTGGCTGCGAGCTGGCCTATTACTGCCGCTCCCGCGCCAGGGACGCCGGCGAGACGGTCGCGCTCGGAACCCCGGTCCGGCAGGCGTTCGGGCCTGTTGACATGATCGATGACGTGCTGGCCATGGCGGACAGCGGCATCGCGCCCAGCCGGTACGAGCAGGACCTCGCCGCCGACCTGATCCATATGCAGAAGCTGTACCGCGCCGCAGGGGGTGGTGCGGCATGAGCGGCGCACTGCTGACCGCTTTGCTGCGCGTACGTGCGGCCCAGGAAGGACGCGCGCAGCGTGCGGCGCGCTTCCGGCACCTGCACATCGCCGACGAACCGCTCGTCGTCGCCGCGTACAACCTGGCAGGAGATCCGGCCAGTCCGCTGGGGATCGTGTACGGCACGGACCGTGAACGGCCCTGCTTCCGGGTGGCCCCCGAACCGCGAAACCGTGACATCCGGTTCCGTCTTCTCAATACCTTCTTCTCCGACTTCGTCGCGTACGTGGACGCGTTGCCCGAGGGCGATCCCCCGCAGGTGATAGCCGGGAACCAGGCGACTCTCGACTACCTGTTCAGGATCGGTGACAGCGTCCGGTTCCTGCCCGTGGGCGAGGGGGTGGAGCCGGAGACGGTCCTCGGGGGCCGGCACCTCGTCCGCCTCGTCGAGCGCAGGCAGCGCCCCGGTGCGGCGACCGCGGTGGCGCTGACCCGGGACCTGGCCGCGCACTGGATCACCGGGCAAAGCGCCCTGGAGGACGCGGCTCTCGGTCCCCTTCTCGCCTGGATCGACCCTCCTGAAGGACAGACCGGCCGCGGCGCGGCCGAGTCGGCCGAGCACACCGGACTGCCGGTGGGGCCACTCCCCAAACCGGAATGGGACGAGAAGCTGGCCCGGCTCATCACGAAGTTCAACGAGGCCAGAGACGGAGCCACGGATCCGAAGCTCGTCTCGCGCCTCGGCACACCTGTGAAACGGATGGTGCGCGACGCGTTGATGGAGAGCTGGGACGACGTGTGGAGAGGCCTGGACCTGCTCGTGGACCTTCCGGAGGCGCCGCACGCACAGGAGCGCTGGGCGGAGGACTCCGAGGACTGGGCCGCCTGGCGCAAGTACATCCATGTGCCGGAGGCCCGGCTTGCACGCAAGACCAGCGCCCGCGCGGCGGTGTGGCAGCTCGGCGACCGTGAACAGGCACAACGACGGGTGGAAGCCCAGAAGATCGTGGACGATCCGCTGAAGTTCGTGGCCGCGGTGGCGGACGGCCTCGCGCTGAGCGGGCTTGTCGTCAGCGCCGACCCGGACCGGAAGATCGTGCCGCCGGGGCGTAAGAACAAGGTGTCGCGGCCCTTGTTCACACTGAGCCTGGAGCGCCCGTCACCCCTGCCACTGCACACCGAGGTCTTCTGGCTCGACCGCCTGGCCTGCCAAGGTCGCATCGTGGAAATGACCATGTCCCCGCCCCGGGTCACCATCGAAATCGCCAAAGGAACCCGAAGAACACGCGGTGAGGACCCCACCTTCCCCCGGCTCGGAAGAGAAGCCCGTTTCACCACGCTCGATCCCGGCCAGGACTGGAGGATCAAGCTGCCCGACGCCGATGAGGTGTGGACCCACAGCCACATGGTTCCCGAGACCCAGGCCGTGGCCGACCAGGATTCCGACTTCGTCCCCCAGCTCCCCGACGGCGACGACGCGTAGAGACGACACGTAGAAGGGGCGAACAGGAACGCCATCATGCCGAACGAGGAAGCGGTGCACGCGTCGGAACGCGTGACGCTGGAATTGACGTCCCGCCTGCTCAAGCTCGGTGCGCACGAGGCACTGATCGTCGACTCGCCGCCGGGGGCGGGCAAGACGACGCTGGTCACCCGGAGCACCCGGACGCTGGTGGACTCCGGAGTCGAGACCGTGCCGGTCGTCGTACAGACCAATGAGCAGGCCAACGACCTGGTCAAACGCATCAGCGCGGACTTCGACCTGCGCGTCGGTCGCCTGGTCGGCAGCTCTTACACCGTGCCTCCCTACCTGTCACGGCTGCCGAGGGTGCAGATCGAGAAGAACCCCGGGGACTTCCACCGTCCCCAGGTTGTCGTCGCCACCGCCAGCAAGTGGGCATTCTGCCAAGGGAGACAGTCGTACCCGGTCGCTGTGATCGACGAGGCCTACCAAATGCGGAGCGATCTGTTGTACCGCGTCGCCCCTCTCTTCGGCTCCTTCCTCGCGGTGGGGGATCCCGGCCAGCTCGACCCCTTCACCACCCTGGACGAGAAGCCCTGGCAGGGGCAGCCGTACGACCCGCTGCAGACGGCCGGCGCCGTGCTCGCCGAGAACGCGGACGGGGATCCCCTGCGGCTGCCGGTCTCATGGCGGCTGCCGCAGGCCGCAGCGCGGCTCGTGCAAGAAGCCTTCTACGACCAGGCGTTCATGGCCGGAACGCTGCCGACGGAGCGCCGCCTGCACCTCGACACGGTGGACATCGCGGGCTGGGCGGACAAGACCCTGACCCACGCGGCCGAGACCGGCTGGGGCTTCTGCCAGCTGCCCGCCAGACACACGCCACCGGGCGACCCCGAGGTCGCCGCCTCCCTGGCGATGCTCGTCCGTCGCTTCGTCGAACGCCACCCCTGGACGAGCAACGAGGCGTCGGCAGGCGACCGGAGACTCACCGCCGACCGCATCGCCGTGGGCACGGTACAGCGCGCCCAAGAGGCCGCCGTACGATCCGCTCTCGACCAGCTTGCCCACGAGCACGAGCACCTCGCGTGTTTGCGAGAGGTCGTGGTGGCCACCGCCAACAAACTGCAGGGAAGGGAATTCGATGTGGTGTTCGTGTGGCACCCCTTGTCGGGGCGCCAGGATGCCACCGAATTCCATCTGGAGGCCGGCAGATTATGCGTCCTGCTCTCCCGCCACCGGCATGCCTGCGTCGTCGTCAGCAGGGCCGGAATCCGGGAGCTGCTGGATGCGCACCCCAACAGCAACCCGGTGTACCTGAATGTGCCGGCGAAGTTCCCCGACGGCTGGGAAGCTCATCAGCAGGTGCTGGAACACCTCGGCGGCCATCGCGTCGATGCGCTGCCGTAGGGGAACGTGCTCTGGCTTTGAGTCGTGGAGAGCGACCGCATCACCACGCAGGCATCAGTTCTTCGCACACGTGACGACCGGCCCCTTGAGCATGCCACCGGTGTAGGTTTCCTGGCCATTGGGCAGCCAGTAGCCCATCTTGGAAACGATCGTCGAACAGTGCGCCCCCAGGCGCACCACGACCTTCACTTTCGCCGGACGTCCCGGTTGCACACCGACCAAGGCGCAGTCCAGGACGTGCGGCCGCCGTTCCTCGGACGGGTAGGCCTTCGTCAGGGGGTTGGTGCACTGGCGGTCGGAGGAGGAGAGGCGTACGCCTGTTCCTTCCTGGCCGATCAGGCCCAGACGGGCGTTGCTGTCGCCGCGCAGGTCGTGGCGCGTGACCGTGTAGGTCAGCGTCGTGGCGCGGCCCGGGCGGATGGTGGCCGGTGTGACGGTGATGGTGTGGACCGGGGCCGGCTTGGGCCAGGCCAAGGTGATCGTGCGGGTCCAGCCGCCGCGTGCGTCGAAGGCCCGTGTCGCCGATCGCGCACGCATGACGACCGCGACCTTGTACGTGCCCGGCCCGGGGTACTCGGTGCGGGTGCCCAGACGCCCCGAGGCGACCTCGCGGCCGTCGCGCGCCGTCATCCGGTACGTGCCGGAAACATCGCACGCGGAGCGTTCGCACCAGGCCGGCGTCGACAGGGTGATGAAGGCATTGTCCAAAGCCGCGCACAGTCGTGTCCTCGCCGAGCGCCCGCCCGCGCCGGTGAGCGCACTGCCGTCCACGCACCGCTGCTCCCCCGACTGCGGGGCTGCCGCTTCCAGGGCCTCCACCGCCGGCGGCGGACCCCACAACGGCGTAGCGACCAGCGAGGCAAGAACGAGCGTACGAACGAATCTCTTCGGCCCCATCACGAGCTCCCGGTGTCCAAAAATCAGCACAAACGCCCGGAATGATTCTCCGTGTGCCCACACCGACCGTTCCGACGCCACGCCGACGAAAAGGAAGCCCTCCCGGTCGAGGGCTTGCGCCCCACACTCAGGCGACGGCGGCGCGTACGAGCAGGGTGCCCAGAGCCTCGTCCCCCGGCGGGGGCACGACACGGGCGTCGACGTGGGTGAAGCCGCTGCGCTTGAGCAGGTCGGCCCACGCGTCAGGGGTGTACTGCCAGCGGAGTACGGTCAGTTCCCGCTCGCGCCCCTCCAGCCATTTGCCGCGCATCTGCTGGGGCCCGTAGGCGTCGGGGCCGGGCTCGGCGTGGCTGAAGACGAAAACGCCACCGGGCGCGAGGCGCTTGGCGACCAGGGGGAGGAGTTCTTCCGGGTCGGTGAACCACACCGCGCCCCACATGGAGTAGATCGCGTCGTACTCGGTGGCCTCGGTGAGGAGGAAGTCGCAGGCGTCCGCGTGGACGAAGGTGACGCCCGGTACGTGGGCCCACCAGCGGCGGGCGCGCTCGATCTGGAAGGCGGAGAAGTCCACGGCGGTCACCTCGATGCCGCGGCGTGCCAGGTGGACGGCGTCGGCACCTTCGCCCGGGCCCAGTTCCAGGACGGTGCGCGGAGCGCCGAGGAGTTCCGGGCCGGGGCCGTGGCCAGGGAACTGGGTCCATTCGAACGGGCCCGGCTCGGGGGTCGGCTGCTCGCCCTCCCCGCGGTGCGGTTTGTACAGGTCCCAGTATTCGGCCGGCGTGAGGGGCGGGCGGGGCATGGGCTCCTCGAGGGGGAACGGTGGGCCGGCGGAGTTCGCCACCGTACCGGCGCCCGCCCGGCCGCCGCCGGGCGTTGGCGGAATGCCGCCGGGTTGGAGCCGGCTCGAACGACACGGCACGACCGACCTCGCTCTGCTCCGCCGCGCCGCGCGGGAGGTCGGGTTACCGACAGATGTTCTGGCCGCGGCCATCGGGCTCGCCGAGACGGCAGCCACTACAGTGGCGCCGTCTGCCCGCCGACGCCGCGTTCTCCATCAGCCCGGCCGCCATCACGCTCTCGGCCCTCGGCGATGCCGGAGCCGCCCTCCATGCCGGCCGAGGCCTGCACCCTGGGCAGTTCCCCACGACCGAGCGGCGAGCCCGCATGCACACCGATCTCGCCCGCGCCTGGTGGCAGTGGGCAAGCACCAGCAGACCGCCGACGCCCGCCTCAAAGCCCTGCGAGCGTCCCCTGCCGAGGTACGTGACCGGCCCGCCATCCGTAGCGTCGCCACCGACCTGATCGACCGGCACGCCCGAACACCCGGCGCACGCGAGCGGTCGGCCGCGGTCCGCATCTCGGTGGCCGTTCGGTGGAACTCCTCCAAGGCCCAGTGGTAGGTCTCGGTCACGTCGATGTCCGTGCCGGTGGTCCAGCGGGCCGAGAGCAGGTAGCGTTCGCGGCCCACGGCGTCCGGGGTGCCGTCCGCGGCAGGCAGGTACGTCTCCCTCAGCCAGCTGCGGAACTCCTCGACGCCGACGGTGGCGTGGGCAGCAGCGGCCTCCAGTTCCTGGCGCATCCGGGGCGGGCCTTTGGCGACGAATTCGAGGAACCAACTCCTGGTGCCGTTGTCCTGGCCGGTCCAGGAGGCAAGCTGGCCGATCACCGCCCGCCTGGCGCGGCGCGGACAGCAGGCCTCGTCTGATGCCCTCGGTGAGGGTCGGGCGGTAACCGGCCAGCGCTGCCGACACATTGTGGCGCCGCGGCCCAGTCGTCCTCGGTGTCGGTGGGCATGAGGGCGAAGATCCTGCGCACCCGGTGCACGGCCGAGTTGACGTTGCGCAGCTGCCGGTAGTGGTCACCGGCTGCGTGCAAGGCGAGCTCGGCGGCGAGGCGCTCCCGCAGCAGCCGATCACAGGCCAGCTCCACAGGCCCTTCGCCAGCCGGTGCCGCGTTCAGCGCGGCGAGCGCACGACGGCACCCTTCGGCCAGGGCGTCGAAGCCGTCCGGGGACAGGTCGGACTGACGGTGGTCCCCCGGGAACAGGCCCAGCCTCGTGGAGGTCATTGGGTCGAGTGACGCGATCCGGTGGACGTAATCGTCGGCGATACGACGCGCGGTCATGGTCTTCTCCGGCACCCCGCCATCCTGACGGAACGTGGAGCGCGGTGTCACCAACGCAACCTGCACGTCACGAGCCGGGGTCAGGACCGGCTTCGTCGACATCTCACTGAAGGTCGCCGGTCTCAGATGGGCAAGAAGGGGCTTGGTGAACACCCGACAAAAGCGGTGCGGGGAATGTCGGGTGATCGGGGCTGGTGCCGCCGCACGATGGGGGCATGGATGACACGACCTTGGTATCCCGCTTCCTCCGCGACGGCTTCGTGAAGCTGGAGGGCGCCGTCGCGCCGCGCGTGGCCGCGGACTGCGCGCGGCTGCTGTGGCGAGAGACGGGCTGCGACCCGGACGATCCAGCGACGTGGACGCAGCCCGTGCACTGGGTGGCCGGCATGGCGCAGGGGCCCTTCGCCACCGCACCCAACTCTCCGTCCCTGCAGCGCGCGTACGACCTGCTCGTCGGCGCGGGACGCTGGGAGCCGCGCTACTCGCTGGGCACGTTCCCGCTGCGCTTCCCGCACGAGGAGGAGCCGGACGACGCGGGCTGGCACATCGAGGGGAGCTATCTGCCGGAGGGCGAGAGCTGGTACTTCACGAATCTGCGCTCCCGGGGCCGGGCGTTGCTGATGCTGTTCCTGTTCAGCGAGGTCGGCGAGAAGGACGCCCCGACCCGGATCCGGGTCGGCTCACACCTCGACGTACCTAAGGTGCTGGAGAAGTACGGGGAGGACGGGGCGAGCGGGCTGACCCTTGCGCCCGATCTGGTGGCGGCCTCCGACCACCGGCCACTCGCCCTCGCCACCGGGTCCCCGGGCGACGTCTTCCTATGCCATCCCTTCCTGGTCCACGCGGCGCAACCGCACCATGGGGTGCGACCGCGCTTCATGGCCCAGCCGCCGCTGATGCCGGCCGCGCCGTACGAACTGGAGCGGGCCGACGGCGCGTACTCACCCGTGGAGATCGCGATCCGTCGCGGCCTGGGACAGGACACCCTGGTCACCAGCCTTCGCTGAGAAACGCTCAATCTTCACTACGAGAGGTCAGCCGCCGTCGCGTCGCGGACACACGTCGGTCTTCGCCGGTTCCTGACTTCGGTCACGCCTGACAAGGACTGACCGGGCCGACCGGGCCGCTATACAAGGGGGATGACTTTCCCGGAGGCATCCCGGCGCCACTTCCTGCGCACGGCGGCCGCTGCCGCCCCGCTCGCCGCGCTCGGCACGCCCGCACCACCCGCGATCGCCGAGCCGCAACGCTGGAGCGGGGACTGGCCCGCACCTCTCCGGAACGCGGTGACGCGCGCCATGCCCGCCGCCGTGGACCGGGCCCGCGAGGCCCGCTGGCCGTTCGGGGCGGTCCTGGTCGGCGTAAGCAGCGGGGCCGTCGTGGCCGGAGCCCGTAACACCACGGACGTCTCCGGCGACCCCACGGAGCACGCCGAGATGAACCTGCTGCGCAAGGCCGTGGCGATGGACCTCGACCTCCACACTCACGTGGTGGTCTCCACCGCCGAGCCGTGTGCGATGTGTGCGGGCGCGCTCCTCTGGGGTGAGGTACGGGGTGTCGCCTATGGCACCTCCGTAGCCGAGCTCATCTCCTACGGGATCCCGCAGGTCGACCTGTCCTTCACCGACGTGGCCAGGCTCTCGCGGCTGAAAACGGGGCGGCCCATCGTGGCCCGTGACGTACGGCCGGACCTCACCGATCCGCTCTACCGCGATCTGATGCCCTGAGCCCCTGAGCACCGCCATGAGCTCCAGCCCGTAACGGCCAGGGCAGCCACAGGCCGATCGGGGCTCGAACGCGGGGACGGCGGCGCCGGTGCCGTTCCAGTCCGCCATGGCCCGGGCCCCGGTGGCGAGCGCCGGGTCGCGGGTCGCGTCGGCCGAGGCCGATGACGCCATCCGGCAGAGAAACCCACTTGAACGGGCCCTGGGTGGGCGTGGCAGGCTTGCGCGGTGATCGTTGAGTTGGCTCCCGGCTTTCTGAGCTGGGACGAAGTGGATCCTGCCCGTCATCCGTTCGACAGCGCGTCGGCAGCGCAGGTGGTGCAATCGCTCGGGCCGGCCCGGCGGGTGCCTCGCCGCCCCGACATCCCCTTCCACGACCTGGCGATGAGCGATTGGAGCCACGGCGAGGCCAAGCTCTGGGCCGACGCCATGTCGTATGCCCTCGTCCAGCGCTACGGCCGCTGGACCGTGGGCTGGCGCTGGGCACACGACGAAGGGGACTTCGACGGAGGGCCGGTGGGCAACTGGTGCTGCCCACGGGATTCGATCACCACCCCGGAGGAGACGCTTGCCCTCGTCGTCGCCGCGCTGTGCGAGTGGCGCGGGTGGCTGGAGAGTCTCGCCGGATGGTTCGAGACCTATCCGCTGCAGCTGAACGCCGTCGAGGACCAGCGGATCTGGTGGGAGCGCGCGGCTCGGAACCTGATCCTGCAGGTCGTCGACCGCACCGGCAGCGGCAGCGGCTGGCACAGGCACTGCCGTCAGGTGCTCACCTGGTTCCTCGATCGCTGGGGAGTCGCACCCGACATGGCGCAGGAGCTGGTCGAGGAGGCGATCGGCGGGCGGTTCCGCAGCTGGACCGGCCCCGAGACGGTGCTGGTCGACGACGTCGCGGAGCGGCTCGCGCTGTCGCTGCGGCCGGACGACGGCACGCGGTCCCCCGAGCCGGCCCCGGACCACCTGCGGCGCTGGCTCGCGTTGCGTGAGTCCGTGCCGTGGCAGGAAGCCCCGGGAGGTGGCGCGGACGGTCCGGTGATCCCATGCCGCGACGGCGCGGCGGAGGACATCCGCGCCTTCGACGGCGCCGTGGACCCCGCCCGTGCCGCGGGCCTGCTCGCCGCCCTGGAGCTGCTGCGGGCCGACGCGGCACGCGGCGTCCCGCTCGATTTCGAACTGCTCCGCCGCTGGCAGCAGCACGTCCTGGACACGCCGCAGGTGCCGCCGTTCCGCAGTTCGCCCGCCTTCGCCAAGGGGGGCCGGGAACGCTACGGCATCGGTCCGGACACCCGCGCCCGCTTCGATGCCTGCCTGGCCGAAAGCGCGACGAACGGCGGGCGCGCCCTGCCCCTGACCGCTCGCGCGGCACGCGCCTATCTCGACGTCTGCTTCTTCCATCCCTTCGACGACGGCAACGCCCGGTGCGCCTTCCTCGCCCTCGTCTTCGTCCTCGCCCGCGAGGGCATCGCACTCGAGGATGTCGGCCTGCTCCGTCGCGTCACCTTCCAGGCCGATGTCCCTCAGGACCCGCTGATCCTCGCCCGGTACATCGGCATCCACCTCACGGAGACCCGACGCACCGCCGCCTCCTCCGGCTCGTCACCGAGCTGAGCGGCTCAGTCCCACACCGCGAACCATCCGACCGTCGTTAAAGCTCGCACGCTTCGGGTACTGCGGCGGAGGGGCTTGACCCTGACCCTGCGTCAGGGTTGGAGCCTTTCCGCATGACGAACCACATCACTTCCTCGGATCGGCTCGCTCCGCCGATCGGAGGGTTCCAGGAGATCGACGGCCGCCGTGTTTTCGTGCATCGGTCGGGCAGCGGCGGACCGGCCGTAGTGTTCCTGCCGGGCGCGAGCGCGGCCGGCCTGGACTATTTCGGTGTCCAGCAAGGAGTTTCGCAGTTCACCACCGCTGTGGTGTACGACCGCGGCGGCACCGGCTACAGCGATCCCCTCCCGCTGCCGCGTACCGCCGCCGCGGTCGCCACGGAGCTGCACGAGCTGCTGCGCGCCCAGGGCATCGCCGCCCCGTACATTCTGGCGGCACACTCCCTCGGCGGCTTCTACGCGCATCGGTTCGCGCAGCTGTACCCGCAGGACGTGGCGGGACTGGTCTGGTTGGACGCCCTCCATCGCGACTGGGACACGTTCCTGCCGCCCGCAATGCATCTCGCCGCCTTCGAGCAGACGGCGCCTGATCTGGAGCAGCTCGAACAGATGCGCCCGGCCCTGCGCGAGATGCGCGACGAGTTGCTCGCGGACTACCCGGAGCACGTACGGCAGCCGCTGATCGATGCCCATGAGAGTGACGAATGGCTCCGCGTCGGCATCGCCGAGCGCAGCGCATTGGCCGAACTCGCCGGTGAATTGCGGGCCGGGCCGAACATTCCTGACGTCCCGGTGGTCGCCCTCACCGTGCTGGGCATCGACCCCGCCCAGCAGGCGCTGATGTCGGAGCGGACGTTGCAGGAAATACGCGATGGCAAGACGAGAATGGACGCGGCCCTGGTGAGCGCGGTCTCGCAGGGGGAACAACGCTTCCTCTCCGACACCCTCCACCACCGGCTCTGCTTCGACCGCCCCGATGCCGTGGTCCAGGCGATCCGCGACATCGTCGACCGGGCGGCTCGCCCATAGACTCGGCTCAATTGCCTTGCACGAAAACCAGAGGAGGACGGTGCTCACGATCAGCCGGCTCGCGGCGAGTGCCGGCGTGACCGTGCGCACCGTCCGCCACTACCACCACGTCGGCCTGTTGCCCGAGCCCGAGCGCGACGCCTCCGGCTACCGCCGCTACAGCGCGCAAGCGGTGGTGGATCTCATCCGGATCAGGACCCTCGCCGATGCCGGTGTGCCACTGGCCCGTATCGACGCGCTGCTGCATGCACAGCCGACCCAATTCGCCGTGGCCATCACCGACATCGACGCCGAATTGCAGCGCAAGATCGACCAGCTCACCGATTACCGCCGCCGGATCGCTGAACTGGCCAGCGGCGAAAGACTTGTCCTGCCTCCCGAGGTGGTCGCCCTCCTCAACCGGATGCGCAGTCTTGGGATCAGCGAACAGAGGGTACGACTGGAGCGCGACTCGTGGATACTGATGCAGGCACTGGATCCGCACGTCATGCCGCAGCGGATACGCGACAAGAACGCCGGCTTCGACGACCCCGAGACGATGCGCCTTTATCTCGCCTGTGATCAATCAGTCGACTGGGATCGGGACGATCCACGCCTGGACCGGCTCATCGACGACCTGGATGCGTGGGAGATCAAGCACGAACGAAACGGCAGCGAGCCAAAGTACGTGAAGCTGGCCATTTCCCGGATCTCCGAGTCATCACCGGCGTGGCAACGCATCCTCGATGCGCTCGCCCACCGCGCCAAGCAGCGCCGAACCGCCGGACACGACAGCTGAAGCCGGCACCCCTGGTCACGTCCGACAGCTGGTGCGCGCATATCGGCACGTCAGGACGTCGTCACTTGAGACAGTACGCGGCGTGGCAGTGGCCGACGCCATTCGCCCAGCCGGGGTACGAGGATCCGGCGAGCCGGACTCCGTACCTCGCCCCAGACCGCACCAGCAGCCAGTGCGTCGGCCCACCGACCGCCGCGATCACTCAGGTCCAACTCGCTCAGGCTCGGTCGGCCAGCAGGTCGTTGACTTCTGCGGCGAAGAGCAGGGCGGGGTCGAAGCCCATCCCGGTGAAGTGTCCGGCGAGTTCCAGGGACAGGACGCCGTGCAGCCGGGTCCAGAAGTTCAGCGCCTGGTGCAGGGTGGCTGCCGGGGCGGAGTGGCCGGCTGCCCAGTGCCGATGGTCTGCCAGGTGGGTGGCGAACGGCGCCGCGGGATCGTCGCAGGCGAGTGCCGTGCAGGCGCCGAGCAGGGTTCCCATGATCTCGGAGGCGATGCCGGTGATGTCCTCGGGCGCGTGGTAACCAGGGACGGGGGTGCCATAGATGAGGAGGTACCGCTGCGGGTCCTCCAGGGCCCAGCCGCGCAGGGCGTGGGCCAGCCCGGCGAGGTCGGCACCACTGGCGGAGGCCGTACGGAAGGTCTCGGCGAGGCTCTGGTACGCGTCCCGGATGAGTTCGGTGATCAAGTCGTCGCGGCTGGCGAAGTAGCGGTAGAGCGCGGGGCCGGTCATGCCCATCTGCCGGGCGATGGCGTTGAGGGAGAGCGCGGATGCTCCCGCCGTGGCGATCTGCTCCCAGGCGCGTTCCTTGACCTCCGCGCGCACCTGCGCGCGGTAGCGCTCCCGCGGGGTCTTCGTGTCCGTCTTCGCCACGGCCAGCCACCCTTCTCCAACTGTGGTGCGACTGCTGACAGTTAGAGGCTATCACGAACGTATTGACCAGTTGCCGTATGCGAGTTATAACCATTAACGAACGAGTGAGCTCATCACTCTCTCGCTCCGTCAGTTCACCCCACGCTCGTGCACTGCACCAGACAAGGGGAACAGTCATGAACTCGACTCCCACTACATCCAGTTCACGCCGACCTCGCACGGACTGGCGGCCCACTCCGCTGTCGCTGACCGTCGCCGCCTGGGCGGCCGCCGTGATGGTCGTCGGTCAGTTCGCTCTGATCGCGGCAGTCCCGGTCGTGATCGCCGCGTCCCTCGCACTTATCGTGACCCTCCGTCGGGCCCGACCCGCACGCCTGCCCGTGATGTGAAGGCCACCCACCGGACAACGCGCGCCACCGACCGACAAGGAGATCTGCCATGCCTGGCATCCGCAGCACCAGCATCCGCGCCGCCCTGTTCGCCATCCCTATCTCACTCACGGTCCTCGCCACCGCCGTCGCGCCCGCCGATGCCACCGCCCACCGCCCCAACGCGTCCCTCACCTGCCGTGGGAAGGGCGTGGATCCCGACGCACGCGTGCGCTACAGGACGCAGACCGTGATCCACGCACCACTGCACATCATCTGGAAGGCGCAGACCGACGTCGAGCGCTGGCCGTCCTGGCAGACTGCCGTCACGACCGCGCAACGCCTCGACCACGGCCCGTTCCGTCCGGGCTCCGCGTTCCACTGGACGACGCCGATACCCCCCAACCCCCACACGCCCGCTACGGGCTTGGACATCACCTCCACCGTCCGTCAGGTCAAGCCCGGGTCCTGCATCCGCTGGACCGGCCCCGCGGTCGGCGAAGGACTGCGCATCGACGGCGTGCACGTCTGGAACTTCACCAAGGTCAGGAACGGCGTACTCGTGAGCACGGAGGAGACCCACACCGGCCCTCAGGTCGACGCGAACGTCCCGGCCGCGACCGAGATCCTCCGGCAGGGCCTCGAAGCATGGCTGCACGACCTGAAGACCGCCGCCGAAGCCCACGATCGGGTGTGATCACCGCACCCAGCAAGACTCACATGTGTTGTCCGACTGCCCGTCGCCGCGACCCTCAGCCGGATGCAGAACAGGGTTGGGGGTCAGAACGCGCCGCAGAACCGCTTCGATCTCCCCACGGCTGGGAGCGCTGGTGCCGGCCAGGCCGCGCATGGTGAGGCCGTTCATGACGGCGGCCTCCGTTGTGGCGGTGACGGGATCGGTGTAATGGGTCAGGGCAGAGCGGTGCGGCGGCAGGAAGGCCCGATACCCCAGGGGCCGCGCCGGGTCGTCTCATTTCCCGAAGGCCGCGAGGGCGAGGCGCAGGCCTATCGCGGGGGCGCCTTGGTCGTCGGTGGAGGAGGTGCCCAGGGCGTAGACGGCTCGGCGGTTGAGGTCGCGGGAGGCGAAGACGCCGCTGCGGTAGCCGGGGTCGCTGCCGGTTTTGCCCCAGAGAATCGAGCCGTCGGGCAGGGGGACCGACATCAGGCCGACGCTGTAGCAGGCTGTTCCCTTGGTGGGACCGGTGTTGCAGTTGGAGTCGTTCGCGTAGGGCAGGGGCTTGTTGTCGGTGCCGCGCGGGACGGTGAAGAGTTCGGTGGCCTGGGCCGGGCGCAGGAGGCTGCCGTCGAACAGGCCGGTGATGAAGCGGTCGAGGTCGCCGGTGGTGGAGGTCATGCTGGCGGGCAGGCCACCCTGCTCGTTGACGTCGACAAGCTCGCCGTTGCTCCTGGGCAGGCCGGGGAGGTACGGGCGGGGTACGGGGTGCTGCGGCCGGGTGCGGCGGGGCGGTCTCGCGACCAGCGGCTTGAGGATGCGCTTGGTCACTTCGTGCTGGTACGAGTGTCCGGTGACCCTCCGGGATGAGCTTGCCGGCGACGCGGTAGCCGAAGGAGTTGTACTCCTGCTTGGTGCCGGGGCTGAAGCGCGGGCCCGGGCCGGGCCTGCCCTCGGGGCGGAGGGTCTGCTGGATGATCTGGTCGAAGGTGAGGTAGTCGAAGCGGCGGTCGATGTCCTGGTCCGGGGAGGTCCCGGGGGCGCCTTCGAAGTCCTGGGGAAGTCCGCTGGTGTGGTTGAGCAACTGCCGTACGGTGATGGGCTCCTTGAACCGGTCCTCCGGCAGCAGGCCCGGCAGGTAGTGCTGCACGCTCTGGTCGAGGTCGATGTGGCCCTCGGCGGAGAGCTGAAGGAGGATCACCGCCTCCATGGGCTTGGCGATGCTGCCGATTCTGAAGTGCGCGTCGGTCCTGATCCGCTTGCCGGTCACGAGGTCTCCGGAGGTTCCCTGCCAGGTCTGCCCGTCCTTGTGGACCTCGGCCACAGCGCCGGCGGCGCCCTCGCCGGGGCGCAGATGTATGGCCTCGTTCAGGGCTGCGCGGTCCAGGCCCGAAGACGTGGCCGTCTCCGCCTGCGCGGGGGCCATGGTGAGCATCACGGCGGCGGTCGTGACTGCGGCCAGGGACAGGGCCGATGAGCGGCGCATGCGGGAGACTCCGGTTTCGTAGGACGGCGGTTGTCGAACGATGTCGAGTCTTCCGGTCAGGGCCTGCCGGTACGACAGGGAAGACCCTGACCCGCCCCCGAGAGACCCCCGACGTCCAGGTCCAGGAAGTCCCCGACGGCCGTGATGCCCCGCCGCCTCCGCCACATCCTGTACCGCCCGCCCTCGCCTTCGCCTTCGCGTCCGGGCCAGGCAGGACGGAATACTCCGAGCACGGCCGAGGCTGACCTGATCATGAGTGAGATTCTTGTGACTGGCGCGACAGGCAATGTAGGCCGAGAAGTTGTTGCGCAGCTCCTGGCCGCTGGCAACGCTGTGCGTGCATTGGCGCGTGATCCCGAATCGGCCGAGCTACCGGAGGGCGTCAAGGTCGTAGGTGGGGACCTGTCCGAGCCGGACACGCTGGAGGGGGCACTGACCGGGAGCGAGACAGTGTTCCTGGTCTGGCCTTTCCTTACGGTCGAGGGCGCCCCTGCCGTACTGGAAGCGATTGCACGACATGCCCGCCGCGTCGTCTATCTGTCGTCGTCGGGTGTGAACGAGGACGCCGAACGGCAGACCGACCCGATCAACCAGCTCCACGCGGACATGGAGCGCCTGATCGAAAAGTCCGGCCTGGGGTGGACCATCCTGCGGTCGAACACCATCGCCTCCAACGCGCGAGGGTGGGCCGAGCAGGTCCGCACCGCGCACGTCGTTCGCGGTCCCGACATCGCCGCCACGGCGGTGATCCACGAGCGCGATATCGCGGCCGTGGCGGTACATGCGCTGACCGATGACGGGCATACGGGCGCGAAGCACGTCCTGACCGGCCCGCAGGTACTGAGCAGAGCCGACCAGGTACACACGATCGGGCAAGTGATCGGCCGTACGACGCGCTTCGAGAAGGTTCCCCTCCAGATCGCGCGAGAGCAGATGCTCGCCGACCGTCGGCCGCCCGCTCTCGTCGAGGCCCTGTTGGCCAGCGCTGAAACGCGGCCCGGATCGAACTTGATCACCTCCACGGTGGAAGAGATCACCGGAACGCCGGCGCGCACATTCCGTTCGTGGGCGGAAGAGCACGCGGGCGATTTCCGCTAGGTTCGCCGGCCGCCGTCCCCGCCCCATGCGTCAGGCCCGAGGCGTCAGACATCAGACGTCAGGCGTATTCGAAGCCGTGACTCTGGAGGGTGCGGTCGATGTGCCAAAAGGTCCTGCTGATGGCGTGGCGGGGGAAGGTCGTGGAGTAGGGGCCGGCCGCTGCGGGGACGGAGTCGCAGCCGTCCTCGATGAGGACGAGGACGCGATCGAATCCGCAGTGGCCCTGGAAGAGGCCGATCTCATGGATGACGTTCTGGCGAGCGACCAGGTGACCGTCGTCGGTGGTGTCTTCGGCGGTGAGGATGCAGACCGCGAAGCTGCACCGTTGAAGGTACTCGCTCAATGCTTCGGTGACCGGACGACTGCCCCAGGATTCGGATTCGAAGGAGTAGACCGGTACGCCGAAGCGTTCCTCGATGAAGGCCTTCACCGCCAGCCACTCCGGGCTGCGTCCGTGGGCGACGAAGACGCCGGTCGGCTGGGCGGCGGTACGTCGGGCCGCGTCCAGAGTGCGGATGAAATCGCGAGTGACGTCGGCGAGCTGTGCGTGTCCGTGGCTGCCGACGTAGCGCAGTTTGTGACGTGCCAGGGTCATGCCGAGCAGACAGCCGAGTTCGATCCGCAGCCGGTCTCCGGTGAGGACCGCGAGCAGGCCGGCGGCGAAGACGTCTCCCGCACCGGTGGCGTCCTCGATCTGGTCGTCGGGGAGGACGACCTGGGGGTAGAACTCGTCGAGCACCTTGTCGTTCTCGCGGCGCCAGGCGTGGATGCCCGTGCGGCGTTTGACGATGACGACGCCGCGTTCGTTGGCGAGTCGTTCCAGCAGCCTCGAGGCCACGTCTTGTTCGGTGTCCTGTCCTGTGCGGTGCCCGAGTTCATGGAATTCGCGGTGGTTGAGCAGCAGGTAGTCGGCGAGGCCGACGATCGCGTCCACGTCGGCCGTGTGGTTGACGCTCCAGACGTGGCCTGGGTCGAGGCTGATGCGTGTGGCGGGGCTGATGCGTTTGACGGCTCGCAGCAGCGCGAGGAGCCGCGCCGGGGTGTGGTCGTCGAGGAACGAGGTGACGTGGATGACGCGAGCGCCGGCGAGATAGGCGACGACTCGGTCGAAGGCCGCGTCGAGATGGTCGGCCATCGCGGTGTTGGCGCCCGCGTGGGTGAGGAGTGTGCGTTCTCCGTCTTCGGTGTAGGAGAAGCAGACGCCGCACAGGTGTTCTTCGTCGTGGAAGACCAGGGAGTGGTCCACCCCGAGTTCCTGGAACCTCTGGACGGCGGACAGACCGGGCCCGGGAACGCGGCCGGCGACTCCGACGTAGCCGAGGCGCAGATCGAGCTGGAGCTGGGCGAGGGTGTTGATGGCGTTGAACGCGGAGCCGCCGAGTGAGGTCTGCAAGGCCGAGGCGTTGACCGCCTCGAGCGCGGCGTAGACGGTGGCCTCGTTCACCGCCGCCTCGGTGCCCCACTCCGGGACGGGGCTGCCGTCGTCCAGCAGGGCCGCGATCCGCGCGCTCAGGGGCATCGAGCGGTCCGCGTCCGTACCGCGGTCGTCGTGGGTGATGTAGTCGAGGTTGAGGGCGCCGACACCGACGACGTCCAGGGCGAACTCCGCTTGTGTTGCCGGCGGGGATCCGTCGCTCAAGTCAGTGGTCACGTCCGCGGCCTCCTTACCAGGACTGCTTCCCGGACCAGCATGCGCTCCAGCTGCACGAAGGTGCTGTCGATACGCCCCGGCGGAAAGCTCATTCGAATCAACCCCGCGTTGTTCGAAAACTGCTCGCATCCTTCTTCAGCCAGGATCGCCACACGCCCGAATCCGTAATAGCCCTGGAAGACGCCAACCTGGTGAACGATCTCCTCGCTCGCCCGGCGCCGGCCTCCCGCCATCACCCGAGAGGCGGTGAGGACGGATACAGCGAATCCGCAGCGTCCCAGTTGATCGTGCATGAGCCGGGTGACGTCACCGCCGTCGGGCTGGGCCCTGCCGAGGGTATGGACGGTCAGTCGGCAGTCCTCCTGCAGGAACCTGCGCAGTGTCTGCCACTGGCTCCCGCCGTCGTGGGCCACCAGCACGGCTCTGGGCCGGGTACTCGGTCCGGTCAGCGTTTCGGTCGACTGCAGGAATCCCTCTCGCCCCACCGCCGGGAGGGCGGCGGAGGGGTGGAGGTCCCCTCGGGCGATGCGGTACCGGGACAAGCTCAGACCGAGGTACGCCCCCAGTTCCACCTGCAGGCGCCCCGAAAGCAGAGCTGCCAGGACGGAGGCGGAGAACACATCGCCGGCGCCCGTCGCGTCTTCGATCTGCGTCTCGCGTAAGGGTCGACGCAGGTGGAAGCGCTGTGCGAGCACTCCGGCTCTGGAGTCCCGGAACACCTCGATCGAGTCGTAGCGCTTGGTGACGAAGACGGTGCATCCCCGCGAACAGCGCGCCAGCACCCTGCGCGAGAGCACCTCGTCGGATTCGCCGAGCGAGTAGCCGCCCAGCGCCTTGAACTCCCGGTGGTTGACGAAGAGCAGATCGCTCAGGGCGAGGATTCCGTCGATGGCGTCGCTGCGGTGTGCCGCCCAGTCGAAGCCGGGGTCGAAACTGATCTTCAGCGCCGGGTTGCGGCTGCGCGCCCGGGTGAGAACCTTCAGCATCACGGGCGGTGTCACCTCGTCCAGGAAGGAGGTGACATGCACGATCCGAGCGCCGGCCAGGTACGCCGCGATCTCTTCGCCGTGGGCACGCAGGTGGTCGGCCATCGCGAAGTTGGCGCCGGGATGAGTGAGCATGACGCGCTCGACGTCGTCCAGGTAGGACAGGCAGATGCCGCAGAGCCGGGCCGGCCGGCGGGCCACCCAGCGCCGGTCGATCCCCAGCAGATCCATCTGCCGCACGAACGACAGTCCTGGAGTCTCGATCCGGCCGACCACGCCCACGTACCCCAGCCGCAGGCCCAGTCGCATCTGCGCCAGCGTGAAGATGGTCAACCACGCCGAACCACCTAATGAGGCATCCAGCGACGACGCGCCGAGCCGCTGGATCGCCTTGCTGATGGTCAGCTCGTCGACGGGCCCTTCGGTGTTCCACTCGAACCGGGCCGTCGACTCCGAGACCTGCTCGGCCATCCGGGCCGACAGCCGAGAAGCGCTCGCGATGTAGTCGACGTTCAACGCCCCGAACCCGACGACCTCCGGTGCAGAAGGCTGCACGTCGGCTGCGCGCGTGTCCCCATCCATGACTCCCCCGTCAGGCCGGCTCCACTTTCCCACCATGGGATACCCGCCCACGCCCCCGTTCATCGCGGAGCAGGCAGTCGGTCGGAGACAGGCGGTGGATCAAGGCGGTCAAGACCCTCGCGTGCCGGGCGGCCGCCGAAGCTGGGGTGCCGAGCAACGGCCGGGGCGTGTTCCCCGGCCGCTCGTCACGTCACCGGCTCACGGCTTCACGCAATCGGTCGATCACTTGTGGATTTTGATGCAGACTTCGTCGGGGTAGTCCAAAGGCTCCTGCGTCCTCTCCACGCCGGCGCACATCATCGCGCCATCGGGGTAGTTCCTGCTGCTGAGCCCTTTCATGTAGATCACGTACGCCCCGTTCTGCCAATCGGTCCAGTTCCACTCGATGTTTCCTCCGCCATACCGCACCTTCGCGAAGTAGTACCCCGAGCGGACGTGGCCGAATTGCTCGCTGATCATGACGTCCGAGACGTGCAGCCCCTTGCCGATGACCTTGATGCACGTACCGTTGTCGCACTTCGCGACCGTAGCGGACGCGACTCCGTTGGTGAACAGCGAAAGGGCCGCGCCGGTCACAAGGGCCGCCAGTAGCCGGCCTCGGTGCATACGCATGTCTCTCCTGCCCCTGCGTGTGAATTGTCCTGGACGTCACTTCTTCAGCGGTGCGGTTCAGCAGCTTGCCCACTTGATCGATGCGTAGCCCAGGAACTGGCCGCCGTTGGGCGCGTAGACGGTGAAGTTCTTCACGGTGCCCTTCGGGCCGACTAGCGGACCGTCCACCACTTCGTCGTCCCAGGTGTAGAAGCGGGTGAACGGGCAGCGTCCGTCGGCCCGGTCGTCCCTGACCCACCCTGTGGCGTAATAGCCGCAGATATAGCCTTCGGTCGTGCCTTCCTTGTTGTAGAGATACCAGTGCGTGCAGCCCTGAGGGGCCGCGATAGTGCGGGACGCCGCGGGTGCGGCGGCGCTGGCGGTTCCGGCGGTGAGCGGGACCGCGAGCATTGCGGCCGCGGCCAGGCCGTGGATGATCTTGGCTCGCATGAGTGGGGTTCCTTACCGCAGTCGTGGTGAGTGGTTGATGCGTGTGGCGCCCGGTCCGGGTGCCACTTCCCACTCTCACAAGCCGCGCCATGAAAGCGCCCCGACGGCCTATGTCATGGCTATGACAGCGCATGGGGTGGACTGGTCCAGGCCGGAGGCGAGGCTTCCAGCGCATGGCGGATGGCTTGTTCGGCCGTCATGGCGCTGCCGTGCTTCTCGGCTTCGGAGTGCTCCCCCGCAACGAGGCGCTCCTGAAGGCGTCCTACCAGTGCTCGCAACACCGGGTGTTCAACGGGCGCCGGGTGCCTGCCGGTCGTGGCGCGCAGGGTGTTCGCCGCGGAGAGGAGGGTGACCGCGCGGGTGGGGTGCCCGCGGTCGGCTTCCTGGCGTGCGGCGGTGATCAGAGCGTCCACGGCCGGCATCCACAGGCCTTTGTCGAGGCAGGCGCGCAGTACGGTACGGAGCAGGCGCGCGCTGGTGGCGAGGTCTCCGGCGGCCTGGAGGTTACGGGCGTGCTGTGCTCGGCGGCAGACCGTGGCGAACAGGTCGTGCCCGACCGCTGTGTCCCGTAGCGCTGCGGCGGAGAGCGCGGCCGCGCTGTGCGGGTCACCGCGGTAGTAGGCGAGCTCGGCCTGGGCCCAGCGGACCGTGGCCAGTGCCTCGCGGTCCTCGTGGGCGGCGAGGACGCCTTCGGCGAGTTCGAGATGGTGCGCGGCGACGGAGAGGTCCCCAAGTCCGCACCGCGCGACGGCGACGGCCACCCTGGCCCGGGCGGTCGCGGACTCGGTGGCCAGGGGCTGGACGATGGTCAGTACGAGTTCGGCGGTCCGGGCGGACTCCTCGGCGTCTCCCTGCATGCAGCGTACGACGGAAAGCTGAGCCAGGGCCTCCAGCTGCCGGGGGGCGTCCCCGCACGCCTCGGCGGAGTGCGCGGCCTGCTCCAGCAGGGCGGCCGCGCGGGTCAGGTCGGTGCTCAGGTGGATCAGCCCGGCCGCGTACAGCACCTGGGGGCGGACCGTGGGTGGGGCGGAGCCCAGTCGGGTCAGGGCCCGCTCGACCCACTGCAGTCCCTCGCCGGGGAGCCCGACCCAGATCCAGGACATGGCGCCGACCAGCCGGAGCCCGTCGTCGAGGTCGCCGGGGCCGAAGGACCAGTCGAGGCCCGCTCTCAGGTTGGGCAGCTCGCGCCGGAGGCTTCTTCTGAGCCGGATGCTCCGGTGCTCCGCCCCGTTACGGCCGTCTCCGGGGGCGTCGTCGGAGAGTTGGACGTGTTCGGCCATCTCCCGGAAGTACGCGGCGTGGCGGGATCGTATCGCCGGTCCCTCGTCGTGCAGGGTGAGCTGCTCGCGCGCGAACTCTCTGATGGGCTCCAGCAAGCGGTAGCGCGTGGGCTCGTCCTCGGGCGAGGCTTGCAGGAGCGAGCGGTCGACGAGGTCGCGCACCGTGGTGTCGACGGCTGCGGCGTGGGGCGGCGTGTGGGGCTGTACCGTCGCGGCCGGGACGTCCGCGGCGACGGCCTGGGCGGCGGCCAGGGTGAAGCCGCCGGAGAACGCGGACAGTCGGGCGAAGACCCGCTGTTCGCCCGGGGACAGCAGGCGATGGCTCCAGGCGATCGCCGCTTCGAGGGAGCGGTGGCGGTCGGGGGTGGCCCGGCGTCGTGACAGCGACCGCATTTGCTGAGGGAGTCGGGCCGCGACTTCGGCCAGTGCGTACGTACGCAGTTGTGCTGCGACCAGCTCCACGGCGAGGGGCAGTCCCTCCACGGCCCGGCAGATACGTGCGACCAGCTCCGCCTGTGCCTCGTCCGTCATGGCGAATCCGGGGCGGCGTGCGGCCACGCGGTCGAGGAACATCTGCCCCGCCGGAGAGCGCAGGACCGCCTCCATGGTGTCTTCCGGGGGTACGTCCAGCGGTCCGACGGGCTGGATCACCTCGTCCGGCAGTGCCAGTGCTTCACGGCTGGTGGCCAGGATGTGGAGCCGGGGACAGCGGGTCAGCAGGAGGTCGGCCAGCTCGGCGCAGGCATCGAGCAGGTGCTCGCAGTTGTCCAGGACGAGCAGGGCGTGGCGTGGCGCCAGAGCGCCGCAGAGCGCGTCCATGACCGGTCTGCCCGGCCCGGCCGGAATCCCGAGTGCGCCCGCGACCGCACTCGGCACCAGCTCGGGACCGGTCACCGCGTCCAGTTCCACGACGTACACACCGTCGGACAGGCGGCCGGCCGCCTTCGTGGCCCCGGCCAGGGCCAGCTGCGTCTTGCCGACCCCGGGCGGGCCGACCAGCGTGACCATCCGCCGCTCGAGAACCAGCCCCACGAGCCCTGTGATGTCGCGCTCACGGCCGAACAAGGTGCATCGCGACGCGAGAGATCCTGCTTGCCGCGGCCGGTCGGCCCCCTCCGGTGCCAGACCGGGGTCTTCGGTAAGGATCTGCTGGTACAGGGCCCGCAGGGCCGGGCCCGGCTCGACCCCCAGTTCGTCGGCCAGTGCTCTCCTGGCCTCGTGGAAGGCGGTCAGGGCCTCGGCGGGGCGCCCGGCCCGGTGCAGTGCGATCATCCGCAGCCGTTGCGCGGACTCCCGTAACGGATGGGCCACGGTGATGGCGCGCAGTTCGGTCATCAGGTCCATGTTCGGCGTCGGCAGCCCGAGGTCGAGTTCGACGCCGATGCACTCTTCAAGGACCGCCAGCCGGATCTCCTCGCATTGAGCGGCCTCCGCCTCGAGCAGCCGGGAGGAGAACCCGTCGAACGCCGGTCCTCTCCATAAGGCGAGAGCGGCCCGGAACAAGCCCACCGCCTCGCCGTGGCGGCCCGCGGCGGCTACGGCCCGGCCCTGCCGTATCCGCCCGGTGAACGACGCGAGATCCGTGCGGACGCCGTCCGCGCGCAGCGCATAGCCTCCGTTGTGGGTCTCGATGGCCTGGGAGCGGGGGTCGGCGACGGCCAGGGCACGCCGCAGCGCGGAGACCAACGCTTGGACCTGGGCGCGGGCCGTGGCCGGGGAGTCCTCTCCCCAGGCGGCTTCGATCAGCCGGTCGACCGACACCGTCCTGCCCGCATGCAGAGCCAGCACGGCGAGGACGATCCGCGCGCGCCCGGCCGGCAGCGCTAGGGGACGGCCCTCCGCCAGGACCTCCAAAGGCCCCAACACCCTTATCTCCAACTTGCTCTCCTCCGTCGACCGCGTGACGGAGCCAATATCCGCGCTCCAGCCCGGCTACCGCGACCCGAAGGCCCGACGGGGCCGGTGTCCGGCGCCGGTGTCCTACGGCCGGCTGACCGAGCCCAGCCACAGGGTGTCCCTGGCGCGTGTCATGGCGACGAAGAGCTGACTCCGGTGCAGTTCGCGGCGCTCGCGGGCGATGCCGTCGTCGGTGCCGTCGCTCGGGGCCGTCGTGGCCGGGGCGTCGTGGTCGGGCAGGTGCACGTGTTTGAACTCCAGACCCTTGGCCCGGTGGTAACTGCCGAGCTTCACGCCGGGTACCGGGCGCCCGTCGTACTGCTCCAGGGTGATCAGGGGTATGCCGGCCCGGGTGAGCAGCCGTCGGTAGCGCTCCCGCTCCGTTCCGGTGCGGCAGAGCACGGCCGAGTCGGGCCACGCCTCGGGGCCCAGTGCGTGCAGGGCGGCCAGGAGTGCCTCGTCGTGCTCGGCCCGGGTCGGCGCGGTGAACCTGGTGACCCGGCCGTCTCCGTAGGTGAGGTCGACGTCGCGGCGCCCGGTCGTGGGAGTGCCGTCGATGTCGTCGAAGGAGTCGTCGGCTACGACGGCGAGCGCGGCGTCGAGGACCTCCTTCGCGTTGCGGTAGTTCTTGCGCAGCACCTGTCCGCGGCCGCGGACGTCGATGCCCGCGTCGGAAAGGCGGAATCCACCCGGGTAGATGGCCTGCTGGCCGTCCCCGACGAGCAGCAGGCCGTTGTTCGCGTCGCCGACGAGCGCGTGAAGCAGTCGTACGCCGACGAAGGTGAGGTCCTGTACCTCGTCCACGACGACCGACGTGTACGGGGTGGCGCCGGGGTGCGCGAGGACCTCGTCGAGGGCGAGGGCGAGGATGTCGTTGAAGTCGTGCACGCCCTTGCCGGTGCGGTTGCGCTCGTATTCCTCGTACAGTGCCCATACGGCCTCGCGGTGGGGCCGGCGCAGGTTGGTGCGGCGGCGCGGGCGCGGCAGGGGCGCGTACTGCCCGAAGGTCGTGATGCCCCGGCCTTTGATGACGTAGTCGATCTCCTCCTGCCAGTAGCCGGGGGCCGCGTCGAGGGTTTCGAGGACTGTGCCGCGACCGTGGGTCTTCCAGGCCCGGCTGAAGGCGTCCCCGGCCCTGCCGGAGTCCAGCGTGCTCGCGACGCCGCGTTCGCGGAGGAACTGGCCCGCCCATGCGTGCAGGCTGCTGAAGTCGACCCGGTCGGCGACCGCCGGGGCCATCGTCCTGAGGAACGTGCTCTGTACGCGGGGCAGGTTGTTGGCGAAGGTCACGTAGAGGATCCGGCCGGGCGTACGTGCGGCGAGGTACGCGGCGCGGTGCAGGGCGACGACCGTCTTGCCGGTGCCCGCGGGGCCGCTGACGCGTGCCGGGCCGGACCAGGCGCGGCGTACGAGGGCGAGCTGGTCGGGGTGGAGGAACGTCATCCACTGCTCGATCGGGGCACTGCGGGCGGCTTCCATGGCCGCGTTCCGTATCCCCTCGACGTCGAAGAGCGCGTCGTCGGGTCCGGGCTCGGAGGGGGCCGTCGGGGTCGCGGAGCGGATGTGGGCCGAGGTGTCCTCGTAGGCGGGGAACGCGCGCTCCAGGTGGTCGGCGACGGCCCGCACTTCGGACGGGCGCAGCCGGGGCCGTTCGGCGATGAGCGCCGGTGTCACCTCGCGCTCCCCCAGCAGCCGTACGGTGCCGAGCCGGGCGGTCACGGACCGGCCGGCGAAGACCATCAGCGGCTGGACGGCCACGGGTGACAGGTTCCGCGCGGAGACGGCGTTCTCCGCCACCCGGGTCACCTTGAGCAACTTGTCGACCTCCCGGTCGTACGTGCGCCCGCCGGCCGTCAGGTGCCCGTCGGCCGCCTCGGGAGCGTGCCGCCAGTTCTTGACGTCGATGATGAAGACGCCGCCCGGGCCGACCAGCAGCATGTCGACGTTGGCCGAACGGGTGCCGGGCCAGCGCCGGTCGAGCAGCAGGCGCCACCCGTGCCGGGTGAGGATGTGCAGCTTCGCGGCCACCTTGCGTTCGCCCTCGCTGGCCGCTTCCCAGTTACGGACCTCCCACTGGGCGGCCCGTAACTGTTCACGCAGCTCGCGTTCATGACGCCGAGCCTCCTGCGCCCTCTTCCACGCCGATCCCCCCGCGCCCATGACTGCCCCTCCCCGACGACCCCGAACGTAAAGTAATGATCATATAACGCATCGGAGTGGGCGCGGGCTTCCTGGAGCGGTGCGGTCGTCGAACTGGGCCCCGCCGTCCGGGCACGCCCTGGCCCACCCCTGTGGGGGCTGGACGAGTCGCCCTTCCGGACCGCCGCCCTGCACACCGTCACCGTCGACCTCTCGGGTGATCGGACAGGCTTCGGGGTCGTCGGCACCGTCGACCTGTTCGAGCAAGTCCTCGCCGAAGCTCCCGGGCGGCACCATCACGACCGCCGCCTCCAGGGAGCCAGGACCGCCTTCCACCAGGCGTGGGCCACACCACTCCCACATTCTTGAATATTCAAGAAACTGGTTCTAGGGTGGCTCTCGAGAGTCATTGAACTTTCAATATTTTTTGCGCATCCCTCCACGAAGGAGTCGTTGTGAAGTCCACCCGGAAGGTCTGGGCCACAGCCGTCGCCCTCGGCGTGCTCGCCGCGAGCGGAGCCACCGTCGCCGCCGCCACCCCCTCCGCTCCCCGCTCGTCGCACGGCGCGAGCGAGGACGAGCAGCTGCAGAAGCTGTACAAGGACGCTCTGGCCGAGGGCGGGCGCCTGGTCGTCTACGCCGGCGGCGACAAGCCCGGCCAGGCCGATTACCTCAAGAACGCGTTCATCAAGCAGTTCCCCAAGATGAAGGTCGACACCGTCGTCGACTTCAGCAAGAACCACGACGCGCGCCTCGACAACCAGATAGCCGAGCACAAGGTCGTGGCCGACGTCGTGCACCTCCAGACCCTCGACGACTTCCCGCGCTGGAAGAAGGAAGGGGCGCTCGAGCAGTACAGGCCGGTCGGCTGGAACAAGGTCTACGACAAGATCAAGGACAAGGACGGCTACTACACAGGACTGTTCTTCATCGGCTTCGCCAACGTCACCGCCACCACGCTCGGCGACGACGCGCCCGTCGAGGCCGAGGACTTCCTGAAGCCCGAGCTCAAGAACAAGCTCGTCTTCACGTACCCGAACGACGACGACGCCGTCCTCTACTACTTCAAGCAGCTCACCGACAAATACGGCTTCGACTACCTCAACAAGCTGCTCGCCCAGAACCCCAAGTTCGTCCGCGGCACCGCTGACGCCTCCGCCCTGGTCGGCAAGGACGGCTACGTGGCGAACTTCGGCAGCTCCGGCAGCTCGAGCGGTCTGTCGAAGACGAGCATCCCGGAGAAGTCGCCCTGGGTGGCGTGGCCGCAGACCGGTGCCATCCTCAAGGACGCCCCGCACAAGGCCGCCGCCAAGCTGTACATGAGCTGGATCCTGTCGAAGCAGTACCAGGAGAAGTCTTACGGCTGGAGCTCCCGTACCGACGTCGCCACCCCGGCCGGCCGCAAGGGCATCTTCGACTACGCGAACATGAACCCGCTCGGCCTCGGCAAGTTCATGAGCGACCGCGCCGCCCTCGACCGCTACAAGGCCCGTATCAACCTCTACGTCGGCGACGTCAAGGGCGCGAACCCGGCCGACCCCGAGGGCAAGCTCGGCCTGTACCCCGTCGACCAGAGCGGCACGCAGGGCTAGTGCGACGGCGCCGCCGCCCTGTCGAGGGCGACGGCGCCGGGGAGCCTTCGTGATCGCCGACATGCGCAGGTACGCGGAGCCGTTGTCCAGCCGGGTCAGCTTGTACAGGCACTGCTCCACGAAACGGATGGGAGCGGACAGAGCGTCCGGAGGCCGGCTCCCGCGATGGATCATCTTCGGCCAAAGCCTGGGTAGAGTGTCGGCCGCATCAAGATCGACGCAGGTGAGGCAAGGTCAGCGCAATGGGCATATTCGAGCGGGCGAAGAGCCTGGGGGCTTCGGTGGGCACGACGGCCACCGCTTTCGGCAGCAACGTCGCCCAAACCGTCCAGCGGGGCGTCGACGCCGGACGCGCCGGCACCAACGCCTCGGGCGAGTGGGTGGTCTCCGCCCTCCGCTCCCTCCCGGCGCCCGCCGCGCCCGCGCACCAGGAATGGGAGTTCTCGCTCGGCGCCCTCGTCTGCCGCCACCCGCGCGTGCCCGCCGTCACCGCGAAGGCGCTGCGCCCGCTGGACGCCATCGGCGCCCTGCGCTTCGGCCCCGAGTCGGTCGGCTTCGACGGGGAGGACATCCCGTGGTCGAAGGTGGTCCACCTCCAACTGCACGACGCGTTCAGCGCCATGACGACGGAGGCGCTCGACGCCGAAATCGACCGGATCCGTGACCTGCTGCCCATGGTTCCGGGCCGGAAGTGGCTGGTCACCAAGGTCGTCGAGGGTCTCGCCTCCGTGATGCTGGCCGCGCTGGAACAGGCCGCCGATCAGCGGCTGGAGACCGTCGCCGTAGCCTGCGAGATCACCTACCGGGGTGCGCTCGGCATGAAGAAGACGCTGCACGCCAACCTGTTCACCACGGCCCTGCTGGCCCAGCAGGCGGAGGTCATGCACAGCCTGGTCCTCACCGCGCAGGCCAACGGCGTGCCCGTCCTGCCCGCCGAGGCGCCCCGGGCGGGAACGCCCACGGGCGAGCGGGTGCTCGCCCTGCGCGCCCGCACCGACGCCGTCGCCGCACAGCTGCGCATCGAGCAAGGCCAGGACGCTCCTCCCGCCCTGGAAGCCGGACCCCGCCCGTAGGCACCGCCGCCGGGACCGGGCCGGCCAAGGAAACCGGCGGGGCCGATTCCTTGGCCGGCCGGGGACGGGGTGGCACCCCCGCTGTCATCATGGGCCGCCGATCCTCACCGAGATGCTCTGCCTGCGACGGCCCGGGCTTGGGGCCTGGCGGATGGATCCCCGCCGGCCCCCAAACCGCCGCTCAACGCGGGCAGGTCGCGTCCTTGTCCGGCCGCCTGCCGTCCAGCAGGTAGTCGTTGACCGCCTTCTTCGCGCAGGGGCTGTGTGCGGAGTCGTACAGTCCGTGGGTACGGACGGGCACGGTCACGAGGCGGGAGCCGCGCATCCTGCGGTGCATGGCCAGGCCCCCGTCGTAGGGGGTGCGGGTGTCACCGGTGGCCTGAAGCTGGAGGGACGGGACGTCGTTGCTGATCCTGGTCAGCTCTTCGCGGGGCTTCTCCTTCCAGAACGCGCAGGGCACCGGGCCGTTGACCATCGGGCCGAAGACCGGCTGAGCGGGCCGGGCCCGCTCGATGGCCTTCCGGTACCAGCCGGGGTCGCGGGGCGTGGCGACGTCGCCGCAGGCGATGGCCATCGTGGCCGCCAGGTCGACGTTCGCGCCGGTGTCCTGCGGCCGGAGTGCGAAGGTCAGCCACGCGCGGAGCGAATCGGTCGCCTCGACCGGTTTACCGTCGGCCGCGTCGATCAATTGCCGCAGCACGCCGGCGTACTCCTCGTTGCCTGCCTCGTCCGTTCCGAACGCGAAGAGCACGAGCGGCAGCATGTGGTCGTCCAGTCGGAAGCCCGCAATCGCGATCGGTTTCGCTTCCGCCCGCCGGATCAGATGCTCGACGGTGGCGCGGACGGCGGCGGGGGTGGCGCCCAAGCCGTACTGCTTGTGTCGCCCTGCCGCCCAGGCGGCGAAGTCGTCGAGCGCCCGCTCGTTCGCAGGACCCATGACCTGTTGCATCCCTATCCAGTACGCGGCGGGATCGGGCGCACTGTCCAGCACAAGGCGGTCGACCCGGCGCGGGAACATCTGCGCGTAGGTGGCGCCCAGGATGGTCCCGTACGACTGTCCGAGGAACGAGGTCTTCTGCTCCCCCAGCACGCTGCGGACGAGGTCCACGTCACGGGCGATGTTGCGGGTGGAGATGTGCGGAAGGATGTCGGGGTACTTCTTCCAGCAGGCATCGGCATCGCTCTTCGCCATGCGCCAGCTCTCGTCGAAGCCCGCGCGGTCCGTGCCCACCGACCGCAGCCAGGTCGCCCGTGTCAGCCCGCAGTCCAGCGGACTGCTCTCGCCGAGCCCCCGGGTGTCCATGCCGATGACGTCGTACGCCGCCGCGACCTCCGGTGTCATCTGCGCCCGCAGGATGGCGGGCGTCCCGAGGCCGCGTCCGCCGGGGCCGCCGGGGTTGGTCTGGAGGATGCCGCGCCGCTTCGCCGGATCGGCGGCCTTGATCCGCGAGATCGCGACGTCGAGCGTACGGCCATGGGGGTCGCTGTAGTCCAGCGGCACCTTGACCGTGGCGCACTGGGTGCCGCTGTCGGCCAGTTTCGGGTCCTTGCAGGCGCTCCACTTGAGCGGCTGGTGACGGAAGCGGTCGAGGCCGTCGGCAGTGGACGCGGAGGCCTTTGTGGCCGTAACCGGTAATAGGCCGGTCATCGTGGCAGCCGTGGTCAGGGACAGGGCGAGAGCGGTGGTGGTCGCGGTGTGTCTCATGCCCCCTCACGCTAGGGAGGACATGATCTTCGCTCCAGGGTGTGCGCTCCCCAATGCAGGCTACGGATCTCCCCCGGGCCAAACGGAGGGTAGCCCCCGGGCCGGGGCGTAGCGTGTCCGGCTTCCGTCTTCGTGCCTGTCGCGGGCAGCGCATAGCCTGAGCGCCCACTGGTGACGATTCGCCACCACCGAGCTTGGGGGGACCTTCCATGCGACACGTCATACCCCGCTCTTCTCTGCGCCGCGCCGCCGCCCTGGCCACCCTCGCGGCCGCCCTCGGCCTGGGCCTTGCCGCCCCGGCCCAGGCGAGCCCCGGCCCCGTACCGCCGCTGAGCGCCCAGGAACAGGCTCTGCTCACCTCCGGCGTGCCGAAGATCGTCGAGCTGGACCCGGCCACCGGCAGAATCGTCTCCGTCAAGGAGTCGGGCCGGACCACCGATCCGGCCATCGACCGGCACAACTACTGCAACTCAGGTGACGGGTGCTTCTACAGCGGCCGTATCCCCTATGCCAACCAGGGCTTCTACGGTTCCCGGGGCATCTCCTACGGCAACTGGCCCTACCGCAGCGCCTACGACACCGGCAACTACACCGCGACAGCATGCTGGACAAGTGCCTGCACCTCGCGGCCCCTGCCCCCGAACACCTACGCGCACTTCAGCGGCGCCCTCGTGACCGGGACGTCCTTCCAGATCCACTGAGCCGGACTCCTCGGCCCATCGGCCTTGAGCGACGGCGCCACGGCTTCGCCGATTCGGTCCGCATGAAGGTCCGAGTCAGAGACGGCCCAGGCGGGCCGCCAGGAGTGCGATGTCATCCGCGGAGGCGGCCGGGCGGATGGTCTGCCTCCGCGGTGCGTCTCAGTCCCTGATCAGAGGCTCGTAGGGCTCGTCCTCCGGGGTGAAGACGAGGACGAAGTTCTCTCCTGCCCCGAGGGCCACCTCCCGCAAGCGGGCCAGAGCGTCCCCTTCGGTGGGAAGCGTGAGGCCAAGGGCTTCGGCGGCACGGTCCCGTTGGGCTGCGAGGTCCGGCGCGTCCTCCAGGTACTCGGCCGCGAGCTTGCGGCTTTCCTCCGCGGTGAACGTCTGACAGTCGCGCCACCAGGGGGCGACGAGCAGAAGCCGCAGGAGTTCGGGCAGGCCGATCGCGATGAGTGCCGCGCGTCCTTCGGAGTCGGCGTACAGGACGGGTCGTTCTTCGCCGCCTTCACCGCAGAAGAAGAAGGTGCCCCCGGCACCACCGCCCGCGAAACCCTCCAACGCGGCGCCCGAGGCGAGGTGGACCTCCTCGCCGTGGTCGCCTCGGTCGAGGTCGAAGTCGCCCGGCCAGGCAAGAAAACGGGCAGCTTCGTCCTGTGCGCGGATGGCAGTGATCAACGATTCCACGCATGGCACCGTAGTACCTGTTTGCGATCCGCAGGCGACCCGGGCCTGAGGGGGCTACGGAGCTACGGAGCTCGTCACTCATGCGTTCTCCAGCTCGCGGGCCGGCCGCGATCTCCTGCGCCGAGGCCGGCCAGACGACCGGGTCGCCCCGCTCGGTGACCACTTCCGTGCTGCCGCGGGTCGGATAGAGGTCGGTGACCGTGGCCATCATCACCCCACCTGCGTGAGCAGCGGGTAGGCCCCGCTCGCGTCGTTGACCTCACGGCTACGGGCGACGGGCCGACCGCCCGGGATGGCGACGCGCACCCGCGCCCCGCTTGGCCCGCTCCCGCCCCATACGGCACTTCCGCCACCGCTGAACGAGGCACAGGCGCGTCGCCGGTTGCAGGCCAACATCCGGGCACTTACCGTGACATTCCGGAACTTTACGTAAAGCATCGAGGTGGCGGTGGGCACTCCATTCCCCCAGGATCCGGCCGTGGCTCCGGAAAGGCGCAGCACCCTCCAAGGCCACTTCCCTGTGGCCGAGGACGGGGTCGCCCCGGCCTTCGCCCTCTGCAGCAGATACCCGCCCCGGGCATGACTCCCCCCGCATGGCAGTGGGTCGCATTCACCCTGACGGCGCTCACGGGGTTGTCGGCACAACCGGCACCGGCCCACGCTGCCCATGCGACCACCTGCCCGGCCGTCCAACAACACCTCGCAAAAACCAATGTCAGTTACAAACTGATTTTTGACCAGCATCCTTCGGATTGAGCGCGCCGGCGGCACGGAACGCCGCCCGGCACTCGGCCACCGCATCCCGGTAGGTGGTCATCGGGTCGCCGTCGAGCGTGTCCTGGCCCAGGTTCGCCATGACCCCATCGTCAAGGTCCAGGACGGACGGCGAACCCGGGGCATGAGGCTCGGGGCCCGCCGGGTGGCTCGCTCTCCCCCGCACGCGCCACGGCGGGCAGGGGGAGAGCGCCTCGTCGCCTGTCCTTGTCGGTCGTTACGAGACGGTCAGCTCGGCAATACCCGTGCGGGACTTGGCGTTGGCCCCACCGCGGACGACCACGCGTACGTACCGCGCGGGCACCGCCCCGCCGCTGACGCTGTCGGCGGCGGCATCGCGCCAGTGCCGGCCGTCGAGGGAGAGCTGGACGTTGTACGAGGTGGGTGCGGGGCCGCTCCAGACGGGGGTGGTCTTGGTGACGCGTACGGCCTTGCCGAGGTCGGTGGTCAGTTCGCCGTTCGGACCGTCGGGGATCCAGGCCGTGGCCGGGTTGCCGTCGACGGCTGCGGCCGCGTACATACCGGGTTCTTCGGAGGAGGCGGTGACAGTGGTGCAGCGGCCATGTTGTCCAGTGGAGCAGTCGGGGCGGCGGGTTTCGAGGACCAGGGCGGTCTTGGTGAGGATCCGTTCGCCCTTCGGGGTGTCGAGGGTCATGGGCGCGCCGTCGGTGAGCCGCACGGTGGTGTCGTGGGCGCCGATCTCGATGTCGTACGTGCGGCCCTGCCAGTGCAGGCCGCGCAGGGTGACGCCGCGGCCGAGTTGCGGGGGCAGCGTCGGGTCGAGGTGGAGCCGGTCCTCGCGCATGCGCATGCCGGTCAGGCCGTTGGTGAAGATCTGCAGGAAGCCGCCCTTGCCGGTGAGGAAGTCGTGGGCGGGCGTGCCGGCCAGGGGGTCCTCGGCGCCCGCCTTGGCGCCGCGGGCCTCGGAGAACTGGGCGAAGGGTCCGCGTACGAACGGCCTGATGGAGCGTTGCAGGTAGGTGTACGTCGAGCAGCCCGGTTCGCCCGTGCCGGCGGCGGCGATGGCGTGGACCGAGTCCGTCATGGCGGGGCCGTCGGGGTCGGTGCGCTGGGCGTAGTAGTCGAGGGTGCTGGTCGCGGCGCCCTGGGGCATCGGCCACTCCAGGGGGTACATCAGCAGGACCGTGTCGGCCTGTTTGATCTTGCTGCCCGAGTAGCCGTCGTACTGCTGGAAGACCTTGCGTTGTGTGTCGTAGGGGATGCGGATCCGGTCGGCGATCGCCGTCCACTCCCGCGGGGCGCGCTCGCCCAGCAGTTGTGCGGCACGGGTGGCGTTGCGCAGGGCGGTGACGGCTCCGGCGTTGGTGAAGACGGCGTCGTCGACGCCATTGCTGTACTCGTCGGGCCCGGCGGTGTCCTTGATGGAGTAGCTGCCGTCCGTGTTGCGGCTGACCCTGCCGGCCCAGAACTCGGCTATGCCCTTCATCACCGGCCAGCCGCGCTCGCGCAGCCAGTGGGTGTCGCCGGTGGCGAGGTAGTACTGCCAAGTGGCGAGGGATATGTCCGACTGGAGGTGGATCTGGGTGCGGCAGTGGGGCGGGTCGACGCTGTGGCACTCCTGGGCCAGGTCGCCCTTGCTGCCGCTGTTCCAGGGGTAGAAGAGGCCCTGGTAGCCGAGCTTGCGCGCGTTTTCCCGGGCTCCCGGGAGGGTCCGGTACCGGTACTCGACGACGGTCTTGGCGAGGTCGGGTGCGGTGGCCAGTAGGGCCGGGTACATCCAGGTCTCGGCGTCCCAGAACACGAGGCCGGCGTAGTTGTCGCTGGTCAGCCCGGCGGGGGCGATGCTGTTGGCCGCGCCCTTGCGGGTGCTGGACAGCAGCCCGTACTGGGCGGAGCGCGCCCATGCCTGCAGTTCGCGCTGCCCTGGCACCTCGATGTCGGAGCGCCACAGCCGGGCCCAGGCCGCGGTGTGGGCGCGCAGCAGCCTGTCCCATCCTTGCCGGGCGGCGCGCTGTGAGGTGGTGGTGGCGTCCTGGCGGGGCGCGTGCGACGTCAGGGCGGTGTCGACGCCTACGTACTTGGTGAGTTCGTAGGCGTGGCCCTTGCGGACGGGGAAGGTGAGGGATTGCCGTGCGCTCAAGTCCCTTTCTTCGTTGGCGGCTTGGGGCTTGGTTGCACGTACGTCGTGCCCGGCCCGGAGGGTGGAGGCGACGGCACCGTCGGTGTTCGTGCCGTCGGTGCGGAAGGCCACGTCCATGGTCCGGCCGTCGCGGCCGGACCCCGTGGTGCGGTCGCCGCCGCCGGTCTGGCGGATGCGCCGGGCGCCGCGTCCGTCTAGCACGTCGGTGACGGTGGCTTCGCCGCTCCAGCGCGGCGTCATGCTCAGCCGTACGGCGCCTGTGTGCGGGTCGTCGCGGTCGGCCAGTACCTCGTAGACCAGGTCGGTCTTGCGCCCGTCGGCGGCGGTCCAGGTCAGGGACGTCCGGACGATGCCGCAGTGCAGGAAGAGGACCTGACGATATCCGGATATTCGACCCGACTTCGTCAAAGAGTTGAAGGTATCGCTGTGTTCGCCGCCGGTGCCGACGGTGAGCCCGGTCCAGGTGGGCAGGGCGGCGACGGCCTGCCGGTCCGCGGCGGTCTGCTGGTTGTGCGCATAGAGCCCGGACACGAACGAGCCGTCGTAGCTCGGGGTGAAGAGCGGCCAGCCGGTCTTGGCGTCGCTGTCGGTGTAGCCGGCGCCGTTGGGCGGTACGCGCTGCCCCAGGTAGCCGTTGCCGACGTAGGCGTGGTGGGTGTCGTCG
>NZ_JAFMOF010000009.1 GCF_017349075.1 Streptomyces triculaminicus
GTCGGGGGAGGTGAGCGCCGCGCTGAGCACGGCGATCCGGGACTGGCCGGCGCGCAGGGTGCCGGTCAGTACGGCGCCGGCGGCCGCCAGGTCCACGGCGCCGCCCTGGGTGTAGATCTCGGCGACAGGGCCGGAGGGGACGCGGGTGGTCAGCGCGACGAGCACGCCGCGGGCGACCGCGGCCTCGACGGCGGCGACGACCTCGGGGGTCGCGTTGCCCGCACCCGTCGCTACCAGGACGATTCCCTGGGCGCCCGCCTGGACGGCGGCGTCGAACAGCAGCGGGTCGGCGTCGCAGTGGTGCATGACCATGTCGACGCGGGGGAGGGGCTCGCCGCCGGCCGGAAGGGGAAGCGCCGCCGGGCGATCGGGCCGCCCGTGGACGAGGAGGCGGCCGTCCTTGACGTCCGCGACGGGGTGGCCGGAGGGGTCCGCGAACGCGTCCGCCGCCAGGGTCTGCACCTTGATCGTGCCGCGGGCGGCGTGTATCCGGCCGTCGAAGGCGACCAGGACGCCGTGGCCGCGTACGTCGGCCGAGCTCGCCGCGAGCAGGGCGTCGTGGAGGTTGCGCGGGCCGTCGCCGTCGACGGCCTCGAGCGGGAGCTGGGCGCCGGTGAAGACGACCGGCCGGGGGTCGTCGTGGTGGAGGTCGAGCAGGAAGGCCGACTCCTCCAGGGTGTCCGTGCCGTGGGTGACCACGATGCCGTCGACCTCGGGGTCGGCCAGCACCTCGTGCACGGTTCGCAGGAGGGCGAGCTGATCGCGAGTGGTGAGGCGGGCGCTGTTCACGCTCATCAGATCGACGACCCGTACGGAGACGCCCTCGGGCACCGCGGCCGTGGCCAGGACGTCCCCGCCCCGCGCGTCTGCTGCGAAGCCGGAACCCTGCCAGCGGCTGGCGATCGTTCCGCCGGTGCTGATGACGACGACCTGTCCCACGTGCCCGTCCTTCTCAAGATCGGTACGGCCGTCGACGGGGGCGTGACGACCGGGCAGGGGAACAATAGGACGAATCGCGCGCAATTGGATCGCTAAAAAGAGCGGGGTGACCCGGGAGTCGTGGTGGAAAATTGCGCCGAGTAGAGCGTCAGTAGAAATATCTTGCGCCGGCTCCAGAACGACGGCCGCCTGGCCATCCAGAAGCCCGCCCCGCGCCGGGCTGCCAAAGGAGTCGCCTCACCGCCCGGCGGGCCCCGGGGCGAGGTCGGCTCCTGGGCCGGCGCCATCTCCGTCGTGCCGGCGGTTCTGCCGCCACGTCGCGACGACCTCCTCGACGTCGAAGCGGCCGAGGAGGAGCGGCGGGCCGGGCGGCGGCATCTTCAGGGCCGCGCCGATCTCCTTGTTGATGTCCTCGATGACGCGGCGCGCCTCGGATTCCGAGCGGGCCGCGAGAGCTTCGGCGAGGGCATCCTCGGCCGCCTTGCGCAGGGCGAGCGCCGGCGGGAGGAACGAGACGTGCTCGCGCCGCATCTTCTCCTTGATCCACCAGTCCTCGTCGTACGGACGGCTCACCCCGGCCAGCGGCTTGCCGAAGCCCGGTAGGTCGCTGAACTCGCCTCGCTGCTGTGCCTCGCGGATCTGCTTGTCGACCCACGACTCGAAATCAACCCCGTGGGGTTTGCGCTCGGTCACCGCGTGCTCCTCCCGTTCCCCCCAGCATCCCCCCACCGCGCGCGTACCGGCACCCGAGAGGGGCGCAGCTCCCGTGCGGGTGCTGCGCCCCTGGCGCGTTCTGTGCGTGTGGCGTCTGGATCAGTACGCGGAGTTGACGTTGTCCATGGAGCCGTACTTGTCGGCCGCGTAGTTACAGGACGCGGTGATGTTGGCGACCGGGTCATAAATGTCCCAGGACGTGCCCTCGACGTGATACGCCTTGAACGTCGGGTCGATGATCTGCAGCAGACCCTTCGACGGCACACCGTTCACCGCGTTCACGTCCCAGTCATTGATCGCCTGGGGGTTACCCGTCGACTCACGCATGATGTTGCGCTTGATGCCGTCGTAGGAGGCCGGGATGCCCTTGGCACGCAGGATGTCCAGGGACTCGTTGATCCAGCCGTCCAGGTTGTCCGCGTAGGCCTTCTTCACCGGAGCGGGCTTCGCGGCGGGCTTGGCCGGGGCCGGCTTGGTGGCGGGCTTCATCGGCTTACGGGCCTCGGAACGGCTCGCACGCTCACGGTCGGCCTTCGCCTTCGCGGCGGCATCGGCCTTCGCCTTCGCCTCGGCCTTCACCGCGGCAGCGGCCTTGACCTGCGCCTGACCGGCAGCAGCGTCCGCGGCCTTCGCCAGCTCGGCATCCTGCGTCACACCGAACTCCTGAGCGCTCAGCGACACGGTCTTCACACCGACCGAGTGAGCATCCGCAGCCTGAGCCTGCGGCACCAGGGCGAACGTCAGAGCGGCGGCACCAGCGGCGGTCACCAGACCCGCAGCGGAGAACTTATGAGCCTTGGACAGAGCGGAATAACCGGAGACGGTGGAGCGCATAACGAGCTGAACCCTTCCAATCGCTTACGTCGCAATGGCCGTCAATGGCGCAAAAAGAGCGCCGTTTCTCGGTCGACGGCGCCGTGCGACTCAGCAATTGTTAGCGGCCCGAAAACCCCCTGACAAAGGGTGTGACCTACGAAAAAACCCCGTAGAAGCCCCACCCGAACATCCCGGAATGCCCTATTCGGGACCTTTGGCGCCACGGCCTTTCTTCGTATGTGACGCAGGCCCCATGAGGGGCCTCACAGCCCGGGCCGGGTTCGCTGACGCAAGGTGACGGCCTGTGCGCGCTCTTGATGCGCCGGGGTGGGTGGCCACGCAGACTCGTGCTCATGGAATTCGGTGTGCGGTGGTCGGCCGCGCGGTGGTACGTGATGGTGCCGGTGGTGGCGGTCGGCGTCCTGGCCGCGACCTGGGGGCGTGAGCCGCCGACCGGAGTGATGGCGCTGGTGGGCTGCTGCCTGGCGGGGGCGGTGCTGGCGGCCGTGCACCACGCGGAGGTGATCGCGCACCGGGTGGGCGAACCGTTCGGCTCCCTGGCCCTGGCACTGGCGGTGACCGTCATCGAGGTCGCCCTGATCGTCACCCTCATGGCCGACAGCGGCGGTAAGGGTGCCACGCTGGCGCGTGACACGGTCTTCGCCGCTCTGATGATCACATGCAACGGGATCGTGGGGCTGTCCCTGCTGGTGGGCACGCTCAAGCGGCGTGTCGCCGTGTTCAACGCCGAGGGCACCGGAGCGGCGCTGGCGACGGTGGCGACGCTGGCGGGGCTGAGCCTGGTCCTGCCCACCTTCACCACCAGCACGCCGGGGCCGCGGTTCTCCTCGGCTCAGCTGGTATTCGCCGCGCTGGCCGCGCTGGTGCTCTACGGGCTGTTCGTGGCGACCCAGACCGTGCGGCATCGCAGTTATTTCCTCCCCCTGACCAGCACCGGCGAGGTCGTCGGGGCCGAGGGCCATGTCGAGCCGCCCACGGCGCGCGCCGCGCGTGCCAGTCTCGCGCTGCTGGGATTGGCCCTGGTCGCGGTCGTCGGACTCGCGAAGGTCACATCCCCCACCATCGAGCGCGGTGTGGCCGGTGCCGGTCTGCCCCAGTCGGTGGTGGGGGTCGTGATCGCCCTGCTGGTCCTGCTGCCCGAGACCATCGCCGCCGTGCGGGCGGCTCGGCGCGACCGGATCCAGACGAGCCTCAACCTGGCCCTCGGCTCGGCCATGGCCAGCATCGGCCTGACCATTCCCGCGGTCGCCGTCGCCTCCCTGTGGCTGAAGGGGCCGCTGGTCCTGGGCCTCGGGGCCACGCACACGGTTCTGCTCGCCCTCACGGTCACTGTTGGCACGCTCACCGTGGTGCCGGGTCGTGCGACCCTCCTCCAGAGCGGCGTGCACCTCTCCCTGCTGGCCGCCTACATCGAGCTCGCCCTCAGCCCGTGAGCTGCCCCGTGGCGCGGAATGGGGCGCGGCCGCCGCCCGGGGGCAGAGCGTGGTCGAACCGCCGTATCCCACGGCTCCACTGGAGAGCGCGCGGGACGCTGCGTCAGTCGTTGTGGAGGTGCCGGCGGTCGGTGGCGGTGTGCGGTGTGATGGGGGTTGGGGCGGTCCAGGCGAGGAGCATGCGGAGGGCGTCGTGGGAAGGAGTGCGGGGTTCGGCGGCGTAGGTGATCAGGGCCTGATCGGGGTCGTCCGTGGCGCGCAGGGTCTCGTAGGTGAGGTGGAGGTCGCCGACGAGGGGGTGGTGGAAGCGTTTGGTTCCGGAGGTTTTGTCCTGGACGGGATGTTCCGCCCACCAGCGGCGGAAGTCCTCGCTCTTGACGGACAGTTCGCCGATCAGGCCTGCCAGGTGTGGATCGTCCGGGTACCGGCCGGCTTCCCAGCGGAGATAAGCGACGTTTTCGCGGGCGCAGGCGGTCCAGTCGGCGTAGAGGTCGCGGGAAGCGGGGTTGAGGAAGGTGATGCGGGGGATGTTGCGCTCGGCGGGTGTGAGGGCCGAGTAGTCGCCGAGGAGGGCAGAGGCGGCCGTGTTCCAGGCGAGGACGTCCATGCGTCGGCCCATCACGAGCGCCGGGACGTCCCGTAGTTCGTCGAGCAGTCGCCGGAGCATGGGGCGTACCTGTTGCCGTTCGGGCCGGGACCGGTCGCCGTGCCGGGTGACGGGCCGGGACTGGGCGAGGCGGTGCATGTGCCGGGTCTCGTCCTCGTCCAGGCGCAGAGCGCGGGCGAGGGCGTCGAGGACGGCCGGTGAGGGATTGGCCGCGCGGCCCTGCTCCATGCGGATGTAGTAGTCGACGCTGACCCCGGCGAGCTGGGCGAGCTCCTCGCGGCGCAGTCCGGCGACCCGGCGCCGGCCGCCGAAGTCGGGTAGGGCGACGTCCTGGGGGCGCAACCTGGAGCGGCGGGTCCGTAGGAACGCCCCCAGATCGATCGTTGTGCTCATAGGGTGAATTGTGCCCGGTCGCCTCGGCGGTGAGCCTGGCCCTGCCAGGACTAGGCTCACCGGGCGCGTGCGGCACGATGGCCACCTTGGGCGTTCCACCACAGCGGTCCGGTCGCGATGACCGCCCGGAGAAGGTCAGGCCTGGCGGGTCGGCAGGATGATCGACTGGCGCAGGTTGACGTGCCGGGGACGGCTGACGGTGTAGGAGATGACGTCGGCGATGTCCTCGGAGGTCAGGGCGGGGATCGCGTTGAACATCCCGCCGAGCTGCTCGCGCAGTACCGGGTTGTCGATGTGCCCGCCGAGTTCGGTGTCGGTCAGACCCGGCTCGATGTTGCTGACGCGGACGTCGCGCGGCCCGAGCTCGGTGCGCAAGGCGGCGGACAACTGGGTGACGGCGGCTTTGGTGGCCGCGTAGACGGCGTAGTCGGGGAAGAGGACGTGAGAGGCGATGGAGGAGACGTTGACAAGGTCGGCGGTGCGGCCGTCCGCGGCGGCCGCGGTGAGGTCGGGGGTGAAGGCGCGGATGACGCGCAGGGCACCGGTGAGGTTGGTGTCGATCATGCGGGTCCACTCGTCGATCCGGCCGTCGGCGAGAGGATTGGGCAGCATGACACCGGCGTTGTTGACGACCAGGTCGACCTGGCCGTAGGCCTCGTGGACGGCCTTGACGGCGGCGTCGACCGAGGCCGGGTCGGTGATGTCGGCGGTGACGGCGAGAGCCTGGCCTCCGGCGGCGGCGAGTTCGGCGGCCAGCCCGTCCAGCCGGTCGGTGCGCCGGGCGAGCAGGGCGACGCGGGCGCCGTGGGCGGCGAGGAGGCGGGCGGTGGCCGCGCCGATGCCGCTGGCGGCTCCGGTGACGACGGCGGTGCGCTCGGCGAGGGCGGGGTAGTTCATGGGTGCTCCCGGATCTGCCGCACGGTCCGGCCCCGGCGGGGCCGGACCGGTGCCCGGACCGGGGATGCCCCGGCGGGCTGGGTGCGGTGGCTGACAGGGATCACACTGCGCCCGGCCGGAACGGTGATCCAGAGCTCTGTCTTTCCTGGGAAAGCCAGTACCACCCTGGAGCACCCGGCCGGCCCTGTGCGGCGCGCCGCGGCCGGCACGCTCCGGGTGGTCGCCGTCGGTTCCGCACAGGACGCACCTTCGTCCGGGTCGACGGACCGGGACAGCCCGGCGGCGAAGGACGAGAAGCCGAGCAGGCTTCCCCGCGCCGGGATCCGAGGGCCGACCGCGAGCCGCAGCAGGAACGGCAGTGCTGCGGGCGCCGCCGGGCCCAGCAGCAACATGTGGCTCATGAGGACGTTGACGGCCGGGATCAGCCGGTGTGGGTGGGGCGTGAGTCAGGGAGGGTGCCGGCCGGCCAGAGGGTGTCGGGGAACTGGACGCTGAACGCCAACAGGGGCCCGTTCGTCGGTGCCCAGCGCGGCGGTCACGCGTCGCTTGGTATCCGGGAGCACCGAGGTCCGCCTGCCGTCGGCGTCGTAGAAGAGGCCGGCCGGCGTCGCACGACACTGCCGTTCGGCATCACCCGACGGCACCGCGCCGTTCCCCGGTCCGATGGAGGCGGCGTGTTCCGGGGTGAGGTCGTCGCGGGCGGCGCGCTCTTGGCCTGCTGCCGGGTCAGCCCGCAGTGCCGCAGGCAAAGTCCCAGTTCCTCCGGGCTCCCGTGGGCGGCGATCCAGTCGCAGAAACCCTGCTCAGGAACCTCTCGTCGAACGCGTCGTCTTGTGTGGTGCTCACGTCGGCGAACGCTGTCCAGCGGGCCGGCTCTTCCAACCGGCCGGGTCACGTATGCCCCCGCACTTCCCGATACCGACGCCTGCCTCCGGCGTCTCGTGGTGACCTCGTATGATCACCGGACTCATTCCCCGGCACGAGAGGCAGCCGTCAGTTCCATGGACAGCTCAGCGATCGAGCACGCGCAGCGAGTAGCGGCGCGGGTCACGGCCGAAGCCGGGGGCGAGGCGTGGAACACCCACCACAAGGCCTTGACCTTTTTCCTGGCCGGCGCCCGGTCGGCGATGGAGGAGGAACAGCGCGCCCGGCAGTTGACCGACTGGAGGGAGCGGCTCGTCGCCTGTCTCGCGGCGGACGCCTACGCCGAGGTCGCCGAACTGCAGGACCAACTCCAGGGCTGGATCCTGACGGAGCTCGGGCGTCGTGACGGCTCCGTAGGCGGGCTGCTGGCGCATTACCCCCTGCCCAGGCCGCCGCGCGAACCGCGTTCGGTCTTCCCCATGCCGGCATCGGACGTCTACGGTGACGGCCCCGAGTTCTACTTCGCCGATGTCTTCGCCTTCGTCACCGACTACCTGGCGATCACCCTTCGCCGTCCCTTGGACGGTACGTCCGCCACCTGGTGCCCGCGCTGGTGGGAGCACCCCGAAGCGGGCGCCCGGTTGTCCGCTCTCTGGCTGGCCTGGGAGCACCTGCGTCACGATTCCGGGCTCGGCATGACCACATGGTGGCTCCAGCACGCCGATCCGCACCTGCGAGTCCTGATGGACCCCCGGCAGGGCCCGTTCGCCGCCTGCTCGCCCTCGAAGGGGCATACCCAGACCCCCTTCGAACCGCTCCCGGTGGACCCGTACGACCCCTCCTAGCGCTGTGACGGGGAAGGTTCGCCGGTTGCTGCCGGGCCAAGCCGCAGGGACCGACACTCGCCGGTGCTCCGGCGGAGTCCCCTGTCGTCGCATCACCCGTCGTCGTGAGGCAGTCTCCCCACGCTCGCCCGGTCGACGGAGACGTACAGGCCGCTGCCGGTGACCACCCGGCACTGCTCGCCTTCCTCTTCCTCCCGGAGGACGACCACGGGTGTCCCAGCGGCCAGGACCCCGTCGGGTTGCGGATGCGGCTCGGCCCGGTCGAACCAGTACGGCTGGTCCTGTTCAAGGACGTGGCTGAACCGGTTGGGCGCGGGACGTACGACATTGTCACGGGGGACGAGCGCCTCGGCTCCCAGGACGGTGACGTCCGGCCGCGAAACCACGTACTGTTCCCGTTGCCCTTCCTCCGGCGCGGCCCCGCGCCCGGTCTTCGCATGACGCTTCCGCTCACGGCTCATCGGCCGGTTTCCCTCATGCCGCGGTGACCAGGCTGTCCGAGGGCAGCACGGTCGGAATGGTGGGCAGCACGATGCCGACGTCGATGGGGGCGATATGCGTCCGCAGTGTGCCCTCCTCGGCGAGGTCCAGGAGACTGGGCAGGCTGTAGTCGTCGGCGGCCTCCAGGTCCACCACGTAGCCGAGGTCTTTCATGGCCGCCACGGTCAGACGGCTCAGCGGATTGGGTGCCTCCTTGACGAATCCGGTCATCAGCTCGTTGGCGAACAGCTTCTCCCTCCAGTGCGCGTCGCGTGTGCCCGGCTGCCCCTCGTTCTCCACCGGTACCGGCTTCGGCAGGTCCGCACCCCTCAACTTCCTGTATTCCTCCTGGGCGTTCTGGCCACGGAAGACGGGATTATCGCCGCCGACGCCCTGGACCAGCCCCTTCTTCAGCGCGGGTGAAGTGATGAGGCCGATGACGTGCCCCATTTCGTGGGTGATCACATCCACCAGTGTCCCCTTGGCCTGCATACTGGCCAGATCATCCTTGTCGAAGGACATGATGCCCGTCGCGGGAAGGAATTCCCCGGGCCCGTTGGCCGGTCTGAGCAGCCCCGGTCCCGCCTGCCCCAGGATGATTCCCGGTCCGTCGATGGTCGTGCCCTCGGCCCGGATCAAGAGGTCGTCGATGACCCTGCCGTTGACACTCACGTCCGGCAGGTCTCCTACGATGACCTTGGCCCAGCGGTCCGCCGCGGTGGTGAACGCGGCCTTCTGGGCCTGGTTCAGACCGCCGAGGAATTCCACCTCGATCGTGTATGGGGACGTGGTCGAGGCGAGTTCGCGAGCACGCGCCTCGTCGGCTCTTGCATAGTAAGTTTCGTATTCAGCCATGATTTCCCTCCTCCACGGAAGGGTCTCTGCGGTTGCGGTTGCGGTTGCGGTTGCGGCCGCACCAGAGCGTCATACGAGACGTCCTGCAGGAGCCGGCCGTGCGGGGAGTTGTCCATGGGGTTCGGCTATGTGTGCTTCATGCAGCGAGGGCAAGCTCTGCACAGGCCCCGGCACCTCGCGCGCATCGGCTCCATGCTGCGTCGTCCCGTGCCGGCACGGCTGCCTTCGGCGCCGCCCGAGCAGCGGTCGGCTCGCCGCCCAGTACTCACTACGCTACGCTTCCCCGCCCACGTATCAACCCGGGAGAGGCCCGGAATCCAGGTGGCCGGTGACCGGCCCGCAGCCTCCGCACGGGACTGCCCCATGCGCCGGCCGGCTCCGCGCAGGGAGGCGCCGCTACGGCGACACCGTGTCACGACTGCCCGCGGATGTGCTGATCGCGAAGGAACTGCAACACCCAGGCAGCACCCGCCTCGTGTCCTTCCTCGTTTCGGTGACGCAGCCAGGTCACGGCCGGCCCCGGGGGAACGCTACGTGCGCTACCTCAGGCAGTCGAACGTCCGTCGTCGCACGCCAGCGCGGTCGAGCCCTCGGTTCAGGAGGGATTCGGCCCCGAGTGGTCAGTCATGCGCGGCGATCAGGGGCCGCGAGCTGACGACGTTGTCCTCGGCATCGAGCCACACGTGCTGTCCCGCCTTGTCGATAGTCAGGCCGAAGTTGCCGAACCCCGGTCGTCCCTGCTCAGTCCACCACGTGTGGGCGGCCTCGATCTCGTCCCACAGCCGTCGGTGACCGTATTGGTAAACAGTGAACCTGGCCCCATTGTCACGGAACAGCACGCAGGCCCAGGAACGGTCGTTGAGGCTGAGGAGCCACACCGGGCGGGCACCGTTTTCCACCAGCCCCTTGGTGTGGATGACGGCAGGCACGCACAGGCCCAGAGCGAACTGGTTGGCGTCCCACAGCGTCGTGCCGAACACCTCGTCGTGGGGCAGGGCGGTGTGAGACTTTTGGGCGCCCTCTTTGGCGTCGGCGGTGACGTACGTGTCGTAGTCGCCGACGGTGAGACGCTGTGCCCGAGCCCTGGTACTGGCGCCGTCGTCCCACTGCGTGATGATCGCCATGTCGGAGCAGGCGTACCGGTTCCAGCTCTCAAAGTCAGCGGATCGGTCCACCGTCACGTGCTCCTCGCTCGCCTGGTCGTACGGCCACATCACCGAGGGCAGGAACCGCTTCCGTGGCGTATCCGCGAACGCAGTCACCCAGTCGGGTGTCATCGATCCCTTCGTCAGGAGCTGGCGGCCTAGCGTCTCCCAGCTAGGCCGCCCAGCCTCCTCAGGGCGCTCAAGGTTCACTTGCGGTGCTGCCCATCACCTTGGGGAGGCGCCCCGTCCGGGGTCGGCGGTTCCTTGGGCGGCTCGTACTTCTGCCCGGGCAGCATGTCGTCCTTGTCGTCATCGTCCTTGTTCCGCTTACCCATGTGGCTGCGCCTCCTTGTGCGGGTCGGAGCGGTGACGACAAGACGGTAGTGCTGGACGTGGCGTTTGCAGGCGGTGTTTGCTCATAACGGCCGGGAGGCGATGACAAGCCCACCGCCGTCCAGCGCCACGGCCTGGTGCCCGCGTCGATCCTCCGGCGTTGGTGACCTCGATCCAGCAGGCGCCTCGCACGGCGATCGCGACGCTCACACCCGGTAGAACGCCCTCCCGTTGTTGCGCAGGACCGCGTCCAGGTGCTCTCCGGCCGCCTCTGCGACGAGGTCGATGTCGGAGTCGGTGAAGTGACGTGGGGCCCGGGTCGAGGGGAGGTCCGTCCCCACCATGAGGGCCGTCGGGTCGGCGTTCAGCACGGCGCGGATCGCGGCGGGGACATCGAGGCCGACGCGGCCGAAGCCGGTCGCCTTCACCCGTACCCCGTGCTCGACCAGCGCCAGCAGATGGGGGAGGCCCTCGGCGCTCAGGCCCAGGTGGTCAATGCTCACGGCGGGGAGCGAGGCCAGGGTTCCGGCGAGGTCGGGCAGGTCGCGGGAGTCGACGTAGAGCTCGGTGTGCATGCCGGCCACGTCGTGGACGCGACGGGCCAGAGTGCCGAGGTGCGCGACGGCCGCGGAACCGCCGCGGCGCAGATTGAACCGCACCGCCCGCACACCCCGCCCGGCGAGTGCCGCGATCGCCTCGTCGGGCAGGTCGTGCGGGATCTGAGTCACGCCCACGAAGCCTGGACCGAGCCTGGAGAGCGCGTCGAGCAGACAGCCCTGGTCAAAGCGTTGGAACGACCCTGAGACGACCGCGCCGCCGACGACGCCCAGCGCGGCGACGCGGTCCCGGTACTGCTCGGCGGTGAACTCCTCGGGCATGAAGCCGTCGTTCTCGAACAGCGGGAAGCGGTGGTCGATCACATGGAAATGGGCGTCGAAGAAGTGCCGGTTCGTCATGGACGGACATTCTGCGGTGCCGGTGCCCCGGCCGCCCGGCCGCATGACCAGGGCCTGTCTGATGGGTCGGTGACGAACCGAGACGAGAACTCGTTGGCCACAGTCAACAGCCCTCGTATACGCGTGATGTGATCTCGTTTCGGTCGTCGGGTTGCAGCGCGCACCACCCTGGCAGGGGTTCGCCGCATGCAGCAGGGGACGTTCGGCCGCGGGCACCGGTCCCCGAGGCCGGGATCGGGGTAGGGACGCGGAGGGCCCCGCACGGAACCGGGAGGCCGGGGGTTCACGTGCGGGGCCGCGCTCACGGGGTGGGGGCTGTCAGACTTGGGTCAGGGTGTACGTACCCGTGCCGTCCTGCCTGCCGCTGGAGTACTGGCGGATGAGTTCCCCGTCCGCGTAACGGTCGTGGCCCATCATGGAGCCGGTGTACTTGTTCTGAAGACCGATCTTCGTGCTGCCGGGTACGTCGCGGTAGATGTAGAACCGCTGGAGGTCGTCCTCCCCGCAGGTGGCCGTTGTCAGGTAGGCCTGCTCCTGGTTGGCGATGTTCGCCGGGATGGTCGCGCATCCGCCGTTGCCCCAGTTCCACAGGGACGCCTCGATGACCCCGTTGCGCTCCGTCACGTTGCACAGCCGCCAGTTGTCCAGGTGGGCGCTGAAGAATGTGGATTCGCGCAGGCGGATGCCGTCGTTGGCCAGGAGCGGTGCGCTCCAGTTCAGGGGCTTGCCGGGGACGTCGATCTTGTAGACGGCGGGTTGGCAGTTCAGGGCGGCGCGCGTAGCAGGCTTAGCGGCTTGGGTGGTCTTCATGCTCTGGGCGGCCTTGGCGGCTGTTGCGGCGTTGTCGGCGTCGTGCTTGGCCTGGTCGGCCTTGGTCGAGGGGACGGGACCTGCCGGGTGCTTCGCGGTGGCGGCGGGGGAGCCGCAGTCCAACAGGCCCTTGGCCTTGGCCATGATGCTGTTGGCGGGGACCTTGTCCTCGCAGCGCACCGCGCCTTCTTCGAGGGTGGTGTAGGTGGTGTAGCTGCCGGTGTCGGGTCCCTCGGTCCACTTCAGGCCGCCCGCATCCGAGCGGTTGCAGTTGAGGCTGCCGTAGGTGCCGGTGACCTTCTTCGTTCCCTCGTACAGTCCGTAGTAGCCGGGCTGGCGGAAGTTCCACGAGATCGACTGGGAGGTGCTGGATGTGTGGGTGTAGTTGACCTGGACGTTCAGGCCCAGGCTTGCGCCGACGGAGCCGAGGGCCTCGACGGCGAAGCTGCCCTGAACGGTGCCGTTGAGGCCGACGGAGACGGAGATGGTCTCCGTGGTGTTCGTGTTGACGCTCTGGGTGCCGGTCGAGCCTTCGGTGACGTACCAGCCTTTGAAGTGCGTGATGGTGGGGGCGACTTCGGCGCTCTTGATGATCGGGTGGCGGGTACCGAGATCGGCTGCGGTACAGGTCTGGCCGGGCTGGACCGTCTGCCCGGCGGCGGCCGGGGTGGCGGCCAGGCCCACGGCCGCCGTCGCGGTGGCTATGAGCGCTCCGAGCCCTCTGCCCAGGCGGGTTCTTGTGCGGCGCATCGTCGTTTCCCCCTGTGTGTGGTCTGTGAGGCGAGTGAGAGTGAAAATAGCGCCGCCGAGGACGACAGGTCTATACCACAACTGGCCAAAAAGAATCAAGAACTGTCCCGAATTCGGTTGGCAGGAAAGGGCGTTGACCAGTTCCATGCCTTCGTTGTGCCCGCAAAGGGGCCACCGAAGGAAGGGACCACCTTGTGAAACACGTCAGACGCGGCCTGGCGGCGATAGCCTCGCTCGCCCTCACCGCAGCCCTGTGTGCCCTGGGCACCTCACCGGCCACAGCCTCCCCCGCGAGCCGGGTGACCCCTCAGGGGCACGGCACGTGCACGGCCGCTGCCGACGGCTCCGCGCTGCGCAAGCGTGGTGTGGCCTGGACCTGTGTCGGGGCGGATCCCGTCGCCGACTTCGCCCCCGGCCCCTCCTTCGCCCCCGCTGATCCGGGGGAGGCGCTCAAGCTGTGCCTCGAACACTCCAGTAAACGTGTCATCTCCAACCGGCACGCGTACTGCACGAGGATGCCCCTCAAATACATTCTCCTCGGCAACAAGAACGAGAAGCTCGGCGAGGCCCACATCGTCCTTCTGGCCGTGGGCATGCTCGACTCCTACAAGGGCCAGTGGGACGAGGCCATCATCGCTAACCCCGGCGACATGGACGACAAGGTGTCCTCCGTGGAGGTGGCCCTCAATTCCACGTGCAGCGGCATGTGCAGCACGACAGGACCGGCCTTCGGCGGCACACACGCGATCGTGACCAAGGGCGGCGACCCCGTGCAGAGCACCATCACCTACATATCCGGCGTCGCCGCCAAATCAGGCACCTCCTCCCATAGCATGCCCACCTACTACGTGGACGGAGCCGCCGTCGGCGGGGTCGGCGTTCCCGGGTATGACAGCGCCATCTTCGACGGCCCCGACGTGCGCTGTGACGGGGAGATCGGCAACACCACCGGCTGCATCGTCTTTGGGCACACGCCCAACGTGACCTTCTCGAAGGCGAAATACCGGGGAGCGGCCGTCGCCTACGAGTGGGCGCAGAAGAACCTCACCGGTAAATTCGGCGACGCCAACCACCTGCTGTCGCGGTATATCGACCCTCTTGACCCGGAGGCCGAAAAGAGGCGTGCCAAGACCTGTGACCGTGGGCCGTACGCCTTCCCCCGGGGAGCCACCGGAATACCCAACGACTCGTGTGACGAGTATCCCTTCGCCCGGTCCTGGCAGGGCGGGAACGACGGCGAGCACTGTATAGACATCACCCCGCGCCAGATCGGCGGCGTATGGGACGTCGCGGGCGTCACCGTCGACCGGGGCACCCCGCCCAACGCGCCCTGCATCCGGGCCCATGTCGACAATAAAGACAACACTGCTGCGGGTGGCGAGCTGGGGCGGGCGGTACAGTCCGACCGCATCCTCGATAGTGAGTGGTACCAGGTGATCATCACCCCGTAGGCGGCGGGCCTGCCTCCCCGGGCACCCGGGGAGGCAGACCAGGGGCCGGTTAGGTTCCGTCTGACGGGTCATGCACGAAGCCGCAGGCGTATGGCCGCAACGGTCACAGTGCCGTTGCCGGAGACGAGCGTCTCACCGTTGCAGCGGGTGTCGCGGCCTCGGCGCGGGCGGTTCCGCCGGTCGTCGGCCGCCTGCCGGCTCAGCAGCAGCGACCGATCGCCTGGACCTCGCCGAAGTCGCCCTCCGCGAACGCCCTCGCCGGGATCGTGAAGTACATCGTCCCGGCGTCACCCCAGCCCCAGCCGAGTTCCGCGTCCTCCGCGAGCTGGAGCAGGTGCACCGCGGGGCCGTCGGCGTCGCGGCCGGTCACGGCGGACGCGTACGAGGTGTCGGGCCAGCCGAAGGCGCAGTGGCTGCCCGCGGTGTTCCCGTTGAGGTCGTCCATCGCGTCGAGGATGAGCGATGTCGCGCCCCAGTGCCTGTCCCCGTCGAACTCGATGTCGTCGTCCTCGACGTCCCAGCAGTCGGGAAGCATGGTCACCCCGACCGCGTGGACGAGACGCAGCGGATAGCGCCGGGCCGGCTCCGGTGCCGCCGTCTCGACCGCCCGCGCGGGGTCGGCGGGGACGACGCGCCACGCCTCGGGCGCGTACACGTCCAGCTCGCGGTACTCCTCGTACGGGATGTCCGGGTCGAGGTGGAAGAAGTTGAGCAGGCCCGGCCGTACGGGCAGTTCGTCACCGAGCCAGGCGGCCAGCGCGTCGGTGTCGAGCACGGCGTACGCGGACAGCGGGACGCCGTCGAGTACGGGCCACGGCGTGCCTGGTTCGAGCAGGGCGGATCCGCCGAGCCGGGACAGGCCGGTGGCCGGAGCTTCGTCCGTCGCCGGGATCAGCCGGAAGCCGCGCCGGGCCATCGCCGCGAACTGCCGGCCCGCCTTGTCTCCGAGCCGTTCGGTGCACACCCGGTGCAGGACGGCGGAGTCATCGAATCGCATGCCGGGATCTTCTCAATGCCTGCCGGCGACGGGTCGGCGGGGTCGCGGGACGCAGGGGGACCACCGGGCGTCGTCTCACCCGCCTCAGCCGGACAGCCGGGAACGCAGCAGCTTCTTGTCCGGTTTGCCTGCCGCCGTCAGCGGAATGTCGTGCAGCAGGTGCAGGGCGTCGGGGGCGTAGAGATGCCCCTTGCGGGCGGTGACGAAGTCCCGGATCTCCTCCAGCGAAGGTCGCTGCCCGGCGGCGGGCACCACGGCGACGTGGACGTGCTCCACCGACTCCTCGTCCCGGCTGCCGAAGACCGCGCAGTGGGCGACGCCGGGATGATCCAGCAGCAGGTCCTCCAGCTCCGCCGGGTAGACGTGGCCCCCGACGACCACGATCACCTCCTTGATCCGGTCCACGATGTAGAGGTAGCCGTCCTCGTCGAGGTAGCCGACGTCGCCGGTGTGGATCCAGCCGTCGCGCAACACCTCGGCGGTCAGTTCCGGCTGCTTCCAGTAGCCGCGCATCACATAGGGCGAGCGCACCTGCACCTCGCCCCGCTCCCCGGGCGGCAGGGTGGTGCCGTCGGCGTCCCGGACGGCGATCTCGACGCCGGGCAGGGCCCGGCCGACCGTCAGCTGTCCGCCGCGGCCGGTCACCTCCTGCCCGCCGGGGCCCACTTCGGTGATGTTCATCGCCTCGGCCTGCCCGTACCAGCCGTACAACACGGGCCCGAGGACCTCGGCCGCCTGCCGCAGCCTGGCCGGTGAGGCGGCGGTACCGCCGTAGGTGATCCGGCGCAGGCTGGACAGATCGGTGCCGGCCAGGTCCGGATGGTCGAGGAGCTGGTAGAGCAGCGGCGGCAGCAGCCAGGTGTGGGTGATGCGCTCGCGCTCGATCGCGGCCAGTACGTCCCCGGGGGCGAAACCGTGCCGCAGGACCACCGAGCCGCCCTGGTGCAGCGTCATGTCGGCGAGGAATCCGGCGAGATGGGCGAGCGACGTGCAGGCCAGGTAGCGGGGAGGGTCGCCGGCGTCGGCGAGCCCGTGGCCCAGGGTGCGCCGATAGGAGTCGTGGGTCATCTGGATGCCCTTGGGGATTCCGGTGGTTCCGCCGGTGTGCCGAATGCACCAGTCGTCGCCCGGACCCACCAGGCCGCCCATCGGCCGTGCCGGGCGGCGCGCGGCCGTGGCGAGCACGTCCTCGGCGAAGCCGCACGGACCCAGGGAGAGCATCGGCGGAACGCCGGCGAGCCGCCGCAGCTCCTCGGCGGTGCCGTGCCGCTGGTCGTCCACCAGCAGGAGGGAGCAGTCCACGCTCGCCATGATGCCGGCCATGACCGGCGGGCTCATGCCCTCGTAGAGGCCGACCACCCGGGCACCGGCGAGGTTGGCGGCGTAGCGGGCGACGATCGCCTCGGCGGTGTTGCCGGTGAGCAGGGTGACCGTGCTGCCGCGTCCCACCCCGCGTTCCGCCAGCTCCCCGGCGAGCCGGTGGACCCCGTCCCGGAGCTCCGCCGCGCTGATCACCAGCCCCTGGGCAGTGGTGATGGCCGCTCGCGACGGCTCGGCGGACAGGACATCGAGGACGGCCTCCACATAACTGGTGAAGCCCTCGTCCGTGGCGGTGTGTCGCCGACTCATCGCTCTTCTCCCTTGTCGGAACCCGGTTGACGTGGACACCTGTGACGCTAGTGCCGTCCGCTCATGCCTTCCACGACCGCTTTGGCCATGTGCTCATGACGCGTCGGGCATGAACGACTCCATGGCCAGCCGGCGGAAGTCCAGTGCGGCGGGGGAGAGGTAGGCGTTCTCGCGCCACACCAGGGTCAGCGTCCGGTGACAGTCCGCGGCCGCGTCCAGCCGCGACCAGGCCACCGGGCTGCGTTCGCCGAGGGTCCGCCGGGCGACGGCCGGCATCAGGCCGATGCCCAGACCGGCGCGGATCAGCTCCGGGGTGGCGGCGGCCTCGTCACCCTCGAAGGCCACCCGCGGTGTGATCCCTTCGCGGGCGAAGAGCCGCTCCAGCAGGGCGCGCTGCCAGTGGCCGGTACGCGTGCTGACGAACTCCTCGTCGGCCAGCTCGGCCACCGCGACGCGCTCCCGGCCGGCCAGCCGGTGCCCGGGCGGCACGGCCAGCAGCACCTCCTCCCGCAACAGCTCCGCCGAACACAGTCCAGGACCGCCCAACGGCTGGGAGGCGAGCGCGAAGTCCACCTCGGCCGAGCGCAGATGCCGCCGCATCGAGTCCACCGGAGCCTGGAACAGGCGCACGTCCACCCCGGGCCGGTGCGCGCGGAAGGCGGCCAGCACCCCGGCCAGCTGGAGGAGGGTCTCGGCGGCTACGGCGACCCGGCCCGGGCCCGCACCGGCGGCATCGGTCATCTCTCGGCGGGCGTCCTCCAGTTCGGCCAGCGCCCGCTCGACCCGGTGCAGGAAGGCCGCGCCGTGCTCGTTGAGCCGTATCCGGCGACCGTGCCGGTCGAAGAGCGGGATGCCGAGCTCCGACTCGAGCCGGAGGATGGTCCGGCTCACCGACGGCTGGGCGACCCGGAGCTCCTCCGCGGCCCGGCTGATGTGCTGGTGCCGGGCCACGGCCCGGAAGTAGCGCAACGACAGAAGATCCATGGCGACAGTCTCGCCGAGACCCACAGCACCCTCGGCCGGACTTGATGACCGCCGACCATACCGTGGCCTCCGCCTAGACGCCCGTGCTGAAGCTGTAGTTGGTCGAGGAACAGCAGGGCCGCCACCGCTACGTGCGTCTGGCCGGTCCGCACGTAGCCGAGCTGATCGAGAGCCTCGCCGGGGCCCGACCCGGCGCTGGCATGCACGAGCCCATGAGGCGTGTTTCGGCAACCGAGCCCACCGAGGACCAGGGATTGATCGGTCACTAGAGTCACCTGCATGGCAGCACCAGTACTTCAGGCGATCGAGGCGGACGGAACGACCTGGGACGACCCGTCCGAGGAACAACTTCACGACTTGCTGGCCGATATGAGCCTTACGTGGCGTTTTGTCGTCGTGAGGCGGCTCGACGCGGAACCTGCCGACCAGCACTTCATGCAGGTCTACCTCAACGACGACCTGAGCTGTCAGGTGGAATACCGAGAGGGAGGGCCGGACAGGCACTTCCAGGCATGGGTACCCCGCGAGCACGAGACCTTCGCCGTAGAACCTGTGGCTGAGGTGCTTCAGGCCTGGGCCTACGGGCGACCCGGTTGGCGTGAGGCTCTTCCCTGGATCCCGTGGTCACCCGCAGCGTAAGGCATTCCCCACCATCCCTTCGCGGCCATGCATTGATGACTGCGACCGGGAGAGTTGCTTCGTAGTGGGCGTATAACGCAGGCGGGTGCGGTTCTTCCGAAGGCCAACTCGTGATCCCGTTACGAGCTCACCGGACCTGACGTCCCGAGCCCGGAAAGTCATGTGATCCGTCGGGCAGATCCTGGGGGCGGCGAAGAAACGGACGCGGTCGGCCGTACGGGACAGCCACGCGCCATACCCGCGCCGTTGCTCCCGCCGAACTGGTTGCCGCCCACTTCACCGCAGCCGTGTCCGTCGCCCACCCCGGACGAGTTGGCGAAGGCTTCCGGTCCGCTTTTCGTGTACGGAATCGCCATGGTCCATGTCGTCTCACGGGGCAGCTGTCCCGTGCCACAGAACCTTGACGGATCGCCATCGAAGATGGGTCAGTAGGCGATATATGCCGTTGAATTTTGACCCACCTCGGTCAATACGTCGGCATTGTTGCTGTCTATGTCGTTCGGACTGCCTGACGGCTCCACGGTGTCGTGGGCACGGGACTCGAACCTGTGCGGTGATGTTGTTTCACATGAAGCCGTCCCGTCACGTCGGCGACCCGCTGCTGAGCAGCCCTCGAGCACCTGCTGATGCGAGGTGCTCCGTGTCCGGAATTGCTGCTCGCGGCGCCGAGGTTCAAGGGTTCGGCGTCGTTCGCCCCCTGGCCCTCGCCTCATGACCCACTCCAAGCGCACAACGACCGCCAGCACCCCGGACGACGATCCCTGGGCGATCAACCCCTACGAAAATCGGACAATGGGCCTCGGTGCGTTGCTCGAAACAAGCCTTGCTGTGAGACTCAGGGCGCCTGACCGGAGAATTTCGCCGACGTCTCCAGCGGGCAGCCTCGGGACTCGCGACGCTCGGACCCTTTCCTCTGTACTTACCGGATGCTGTTCGGGCTCTCCGCCGGTCTCCACTGAGAAACCGGAGAAGGTCATGCTCACACGACGTAGATTTTTCGGACTCGCCACTGCGGTGTTGGCGGTGTCGGCCCTCTCCGTGGCCGGTGCGCCTGCGCAAGCCGAAGGCTTCAGCCCGATCAACGTCTGGAATTCGAGCCACTGTCTCGACAATGCCACCGAGAACTCCGCGAAGCTCCACATGTGGTCCTGCAGCGGTGGTTCCGAGCAGAAGTGGCTCGAAGGGTTCAACACCCAGACCGGCCTGTTCACCTTCACCAACCAGCGCACGGGACGGTGCATCACCGCGCCGGCCTCGGGGTCGGGGACGGTCACGATGGCGTTCTGCAACGCGGCAGCCCCCACCCAGCAGTGGCGCGTCCTCTTCGCGGACAACCCCAACGGGCCGCCCTCAGGCTGGTACCAGGTCTGGCAGAACGTGTCGAGCGGGCTCTGCCTGTCGACGCCCAGCGTGCGAAACGGCACCCTTCTGCAAACGACGGTCTGCGATCCCTCCCACCAGTACTACAGGTGGCATCAGCAGTAAGAGCCTGCAGGACGGGAAATGAGGTCATCGGGTTCGCCCAACTTGCGCGCGCCGCGGCCGGAATCCTCGATCGAGGGCCAGAGCATGGGATTCGCAGGCGTCAGGGGCACTCGCAGTGCTCGGCTTCGTGGCAGTCGGACCAGAACCCCTGCAGACCAACGAAGCCGCCCTGGAGACTCTCGCCCGTCCTGGCGTGGTCGGCGTGCCCATCCGTGTCACGACCGAGGCGGCGCCGCGGCAGCGTGCCCGCACCGCGTACGAGGCCGCGCGTCGGGAGGCGAGCGCACCGAACCGCTCATGGGTCGACGTCCGTACGGGGGCCGGCCCGGGACGCTGACCGGAGTCCGGACAAGTGTCTCCCGGAAGGCAGGGTGCTCGACCCGCGTCAGGCCGTGAAAGCGTTCAGCTTCGCGCCTGTCACCGGAGCCTTGGGCTTGAACGTGTAGTCGAACTTGTACGTCGTCTCGTGCGAGCTCGTGAAGTGCGGGCACACCAGCGGGCCGACCATCCCGCCCTTCGCGCCCATCTCGATCCACCAGCCCGCGCAGCGCCCGTCCGGCGTGCCCCAGCCCTTGCCCGGCAGCAGGTCCTCGACCCAGCCGGTGACCCGCGTGGTGCCGTCGCCCTGCGGGCACATCGATATCTCGCCCCGCCCGAAGGACTTCGTCCCGGCGGCCGTGACGCACGCCGGCCCATCGGATGGCGCGGCCTGGGCGGTCGGGGCGGCCAGCAGCGTCAAGGTGCCGGCTGCAGCGGTCGCTCCGGTCAGGGCCAGGATACGGACAAAGCGCCTCATGCTCGTTCCTTCTCCCTTAAAGGGCTGAGACCGAGACAACCACGAAATGGATCAACAACGCCAGGGTGCGTTCAACCGTCCGTAGAGGACGGCCGACGCGGGTACACCGTGCAGCAGATCGCCGACGACCTCGGCGTCAAGCGCACCCCCGTATGCGGGCACTTCGGGTGACGGGGTAGATCTTCCTCAGTCGTCGAGTAGCCGCCATGTGGTGAGGGCGAGCCTGATCCGCATCAGTCCGGTGGGTTCAGTGAGTTCGATGCCCAGGGTCTTCGCGATCTGTTCGAGTCGGCGGGCGACGCTGCTGTGGTGCAGGTGGAGGAGGTCGGCTGCCCGGCGCAGGGAGCCGGTGGCGCAGTAGGTCTCCAGAGTCTCCATGTCTTCCGGGGTGCCGGAGATCCGGGCGATGGCGGCCACGTCGGCGTTGTCGCGCGAGGCTTCCTTGGGTATCTCGGCCAGGAGCGCCAGCGCGCCCAGGTCGGCGTAGCGGACGACCGGTTCGCGCGGGCCGGTGAAGCGGAGGGCGGTGCGGGCTTGCAGCCAGGAGCGGTCGGGGCTTTCCGCGGCGCCGATGCCCGCACGTACGCCCGCCGGAAACCGGGCCGGATCGATGGCGGTGGCCAGGATGACGCCCACGTCGGCGAGAGGTGCCGCCTTCACCGGGCCGGCCGGGCACAACAGGCCGCCGAGCCGGCAGAGCGGGAGCCGAGACCGTACGGCGACGACGCGGACCGGCTGGTCGGCGGCGAAACCCAGCAGCCGAAGCGCCCGTGCTCTGGCCGCCTCGTCGCTGTCGGCGCTGATCGCCAGTTCGACGAGGGCGGGGTCGGCCATGGTGGTGCGGGCTGGGCCGTACTGCTCGGCGACGGCCGCGGCGGCGATGGCGAGCCGGTCGAGGAGCACGTCGTCGAGGGGATTCGGCGGGCCTGGGCGTTCCAGCCACACCGTGCCGATCTCCTCCTCATCGAGGGTGATCGGCACCGTGGTGGACGCGGGTGCCGGCGGGGCGGAAGCGTGCCTGCCGTCGGGCGAGACGCGGGTCACCCGCCCTGTGCCGTGGAGCCGAATCCCTGCCACGCACTCGGCCAGGCCCGCCGAGGCCCGGGCGAGCGCCGGGAGATCCACCCGTCGGCGCATCAGCGTGTCGTAGAACGCGACGATGCGCATCGCGCCGTCGATGTACGGATCCAGTCCCGACAGCCGAACGGCCAGTGCTTCCATGGCAGAAGGATAGAAGGACCGGGGTGCGCCGATCGGTGCGTGATCGCGATGGGATGCGCGACGGATGGCGGGTGACCCACCGGGTGACGACCGTGAGGATGGTCGTCATGGATCCCGAACTCGAAGCATTCATCCCGTTTCTCCCGCAACTGGACATGAACGACCCGGTCACCTCGCGCAAGATTTTCTCCGAGCGTGCCGCCGCGGCGCCGGCACCGGACACCTCGAACATGGAGGTCGAGGACCGCACGGTGTCCGCCGACCCGGACGTGGCGGTGCGGGTCTACCGCCCGCACCAGGCGCAAGGCGCCATCGTCTGGCTGCACGGCGGCGGCGGAGTCTTCGGTGACCTGGACACCGAGCATCCCTGGGCCGCCCGGATCGCGGGCCTCTCCGGGGCGGCGGTGATCTCGGTGGGCTACCGCCTGGCGCCCGAACACCGGTTTCCGGCCGCCCTCGACGACGCCTATGCCGTACTGACCTGGACGGCCGAGCACGCGGACGAACTCGGCATCGACCCCGCGCGGATCGCGGTCGGAGGACACAGCGCCGGCGCGAACATCGCGGCCGCGGTGGCCCTGCGGGCGCGCGACGAGCAGGGGCCAGCGGTCCACTTCCAACTGCTCAACCAGCCGGGACTGGACGACCGGCAGGAGACGTGGTCGGCGCGGAACTTCACCGACACGCCCTGGTTCAACCGCGACAAGCTTGCCGCAGCGTGGCGGCACTACCTGGGCTCCCAGCCCGCCACACCGTACGCCGCCCCGGCTCGGGCCACCGATCTCTCCGGCCTGCCACCGGCCTACATCGCCACCGCCGAGTTCTGCCCGAACCGCGACGAGGACATCGCATACGCGCTGCGCCTGATGCAGGCGGGCGTGTCGGTCGAGCTCCACCAGTGGCCCGGCACCTTCCACGGGTCGCAGGCGATCCTGTCCGCCGAGGTCTCGCAGCGGCAGATCGCCGAACTCGGCGCCGCCCTGCGCCGCGCGCTGGCCCAGTGAGCCGTGGATGCCGAAGGCACGGGGAGAGTCCCCGTTGCACTCATTGATCATGAAAGGACGGATGTCTTGAAGATCCGACGGGCAATATGTGGAAGCGTGGCCGCGCTGAGCGTCTGTGCGGGCACGGTGGCGGCAGCTCCCGCGCCCGACGGGACAAGGGCCGCACCGGCCGCCGGCACCAGCCCGGCGACCGGCCTCGATCCCGTAGAGCTGAAGTCCGCCACGGACGGTGTCCACCGCGCCGGCGTGCCGGGGGTGTATGCCGAGGTACGCGATGCCGGCCGGACATGGCGCGGCGCCTCCGGGGTCGCCGATGTCACGACCGGCCGTCCCGTCACGCCCGACATGCGCCAGCGCGTCGGCAGCGTGACCAAGACCTTCACCGCCGCCGCGGTCATGCAGCAGGTCGAGCAGGGCCGCATCCAGCTCGACGCGCCGATCGGCGGCTATCTGCCGCAGCTGGTGCCGGGAGAGCGCGGCAGGAAGATCACGGTCCGGATGCTGCTCAACAACACCAGCGGCCTCCCCGACTACATCCGCTATGCATTCCCTTCTCTGCAGAACATGTCGCCCAAGAGCCTGGACGACAACCGGTTCAGGCAGTTCCGCCCGGCCGAGCTGATCGAGATAGGGGTCAACGCGCCTCCCGCAGGCGAGCCCGGAGCCACTCCGGGGGTGTACTCCAACACCAATTACCTGCTCCTCGGCCAACTCCTGGAGCAGGTGACCGGTACCACGGCCGAGGAGTACATCACCCGGAATGTCATCGAGCGTGCCGGGCTCAGGCACACCGAGTTCCCGGCCGGGCCGGGTATCAAGGGACCGCACTCGCGGATGTACGAGGCCCTGTGGGGCCTGAACGACCCACCGCGCGACTACAGCGTCTACAACATGTCCTGGACGGGGACGGGGGCCGCTCTCGTATCGACCATGGAGGACCTCAACCGCTTCTACGGCAAGCTGCTCGACGGCAAGATCGTCAACCAGGCGTCGCTGGCTCAGATGCAGCGCACGGTCCCGGTCGTCGCCCTGGACGGAACGATGATCGAATACGGCCTCGGTCTGCACAAGGTCGACATCCAGGGTTGCGGCACCTTCTGGGGCCACGACGGCACGGTGTGGGGGGCCGGAACGATTTCCCTGACCCGGGCCGACGGCAAGCGTCAGATGTCCGTCGCGGTCAACCTTCAGAGGTGGAACAAGCCGGACTCCTCGGGGAAGCCGCAGCACCACCCCATCGACGACGCGCTGAAGACGCTGTACCGGCAAGCGATGTGCGGTGACGCACACGCCCAGGCCAAGAATGCCTCATAGGTCCCGGCATTCGTCCCGTAGCCGGATTGCCGCACGCTCGCTGACCCACAGGGCTTCTCTTCTTCTACGACCCCACGGACCCCGCCGGCCTGCGCGCCGAGGCAGCCGCTCAGAACCAGCCTGCTGCTCGGCCCCGACCTGGCCGAGGTCCCCGAGGGAGCGCCCGGCGAGGTGTACGTCGCCGGGGATCAGGTCGCCCAGGGGTATCCGGGTCTTCCTGCCCGGACCGCCGAACGCTTCGTCGCCGATCCGCACGGCCCGGCGGGCACCCGTATGTACCGTACCGGCGACCGGGCCGTGCGCGGGCCCGGCGGGGCGCTGGAGTATCCGGCCCGCGACGACGACCAGGTGAAGATCCGCGGTCACAGGGTCGAGCCCGGCGAGGTGCGGGCAGCCCTGGCCCCCTGCCCGGGGTGGCCCAGGCGGCCGTGGCGGTGCGGGACGAAGAGCTGAGGTAGCCCGACCGTGTGACGTGCCCGGGCGAATACGGTCGCGTGGCGCGCCGGACTGTCCCGCCCGCGACGCAGGGTGCTTGGGTCTGGGGGCCGGGCATACGACGGCTCTCATGGTCGTCCTGGCGGCCGGCCGGATCCCGGCCTTCTTGTGCGTGTCGCCCGTCCTGGCGTGCGTGCCGTCCGAAACGCCGAAGGAGAGATCGTGGTGCCAGGAAGTGTCGACGAGAGCCGCAGGACGGTGTCCGCGCAGCTTCTCAGGGGCCAGAAGGCGCTGGTGACCGGCGCCAACTCGGGTATCGGCCTGGCGACCGCCGTTGCCTTGGGCCGGGCCGGAGCGGACGTCGTGGTGAACTACGTCGTCGGTGCGGACGAGGCCGAGAAGGTCGTGGCGCAGATCAAGGACTTCGGGGTTCGCGCCTACGCCCACGAGGCCGACGTGTCCGACGAGGACCAAGTGGTCGCCATGGTCGCGCGGATGGTCGAGGAGTTCGGCACCATCGACATCATGGTGGCCAACGCGGGCCTGCAGCGGGACGCGGCCGTGACGGACATGACTCTCGCCCAGTGGCAGAAGGTCATCGACGTCAACCTGACCGGCCAGTTCCTCTGCGCGCGCGAGGCCGCCAAGGAGTTCGTACGGCGCGGTGTGGTGGCGGAGGTGTCCCGTTCGGCCGGGAAGATCATCTGCATGAGCTCGGTCCACCAGATCGTTCCGTGGTCGGGGCACGTGAACTATGCCTCCTCCAAGGGCGGTGTGGGCATGCTGATGCAGACCCTCGCCCAGGAGCTGGCCCCGAAGCGGATCAGGGTCAACGCGGTCGCGCCCGGCGCCATCCGCACACCGATCAACCGCGATGCCTGGTCCACCCCCGAGGCCGAGGCCGACCTGCTGCGCCTCATCCCGTACCGCCGCGTGGGCGACCCGGACGACATCGCCAACGCCGTCGTCGCCATGGCGTCCGACCTGCTCGACTACGTCGTGGGCGCCACGCTCTACGTCGACGGCGGAATGACGCTCTTCCCCGGCTTCGCCACCGGCGGCTGATCACCGATGCAGGATCACGTCACGCCCCGCCGGGTGGTGATCCTCGGCGGGGGCTTCGCCGGGCTGTTCGCCGCCCGCGCCCTACGCCGGTCACCGGTCGCCGTGACGGTGGTCGACCGCCGTGCCCACCACCTCTTCCAGCCACTGCTCTACCAGTGCGCCTCCGGAATCCTGTCCGAGGGCCAGATCGCGCAACCGCTCCGCACGGTGCTGCGACGCCATCACAACGTGAGCTGCCTGCTCGCCGAAGCCACCGACGTGGACGTCGAAGCCCGGCTGGTCCACGCCCGACGACCGGACGGCGGAGCCGTCGAGCTGCCCTACGACGACCTGATCGTCGGAGTCGGCATGCGCCAGTCCTACTTCGGGCACGACGAGTTCGCCGCTCACGCCCCCGGCATGAAGACCCTGAACGACGCGCTGGACATCCGCCGACGGATCTACCAGGCATTCGAGATGGCCGAAACGGCCGCAGACGCCCGGGAACGGCAGCAGTGGCTCACCTTCGCGCTCGTCGGCGGCGGGCCGACGGGTGTCGAACTCGCCGGACAGATCAGGGAGATCGCGGGCCACACGCTCGACCGGGAGTTCCGGACGATCGATTCCGCCCATGCCCGGGTGCTGCTCTTCGAGGGGGCCGACGAGGTGCTGGGCGCGTTCGGCCGCCCCCTGGCCCATCGCGCGGCCCGCACACTGCGGAGCCTCGGCGTGGAGCTCCACCTGGGCACGAAGGTCACCGACGTCGACGCGCACGGCCTGACGGTTCAGGACCAGGACGGCGCGACCACCCGGTTCGAGGCACGCACGGTGCTGTGGACGGCCGGGGTCGAGGCGCCGCCCATCGCCGCCGCACTGGCCCGGGCGACCGGCGCCACACAGGACCGGGCCGGACGCATCGTCGTCGAACCCGACCTCACCGTTCCCGGCCACCCGGAGATCCGCATCACGGGCGACGTGATGAGCCTGAACAAGCTGCCGGGCCTGGCCGAGGTCGCCATGCAGTCGGGCGCGTACGCCGGCCGGGTCGTGCGCCACGCGGTGGAGGGCAGGACGAAGCAGCCGAAGCCCTTCAGATACTGGGACCTCGGCAGCGCCGCCTACATCTCCCGCGGCCGGGCCGTCGTCAAGGCCGGCCCGCTCCACCTGTCGGGCGCGATCGGATGGCTCGTCTGGCTCTTCATCCACCTCGCCTTCCTCACCGGATTCCGCAGCAGGCTGGGAGCGGTGCTCAGCTGGTCCGTCGCCTTCGCCACCAGCTCGCGACGCGAGCGCGCCTTCACTTTGTCGGACGCCGGCGCCGACGCCGGACGAGGTGAAGGCGCGCCCGCCGGCCCGGCACCCGTGCAGAAGGCGCCCCCGCCGCCTCCCTGACCTCGGCAACCGGCCGGCACCTCCCGGCTGCCCCCCTTCGCACCCTTGTCGTTCCTCAGCCCCCGCGTCCCGCGGGGCAGACCCTCGAGGCGCACATGCTCAGCACAGCGGCCCTTCTGGCGAACACCCCGCCCCAGCTCCTGCCGGCTCGTGAGCTGATGGCCTTCACCCTGGCCTCGCACATCCTGCTGGTCCCGTTCGGTGTGGCGCTGCCGTTCATCACGGTGCTGATGCACCACCGGGCGTTGCGCCGCAACGACGCCGTCGCCCTTCGGCTCGCACGGCGCTGGTCGGCGGTGATGGCCGTCCAGTTCGCCATCGGCGTCGTCACCGGCACCGTGCTGTCCTTCGAGCTCGGCCTGCTGTGGCCCGGGATGATGGGCCGCTGGGGCGACGTCTTCGGCCTCGGGTTCGGCGTCGAGGCCTGGGCGTTCTTCCTGGAGGCCGTCCTGATCGCGATCTACCTCTACGGCTGGCGCCGGCTCAAGCCCTGGACGCACTTGTGGCTGGCCGTACCGCTGCCGCCGGCGGCCCTGATGGGCGCGTTCGGCATCATCGCGGCCAACTCCTGGATGAACACCCCACAGGGGTTCGGCCTCGACGCCCAGGGAAATCCCGTCGACGTCGATGTGCGGCAGGCGGTCTTCACACCGATGTTCGGCCCGGAGTACTGGCACTTCGTGGTCGCGATGTTCATGACCGCCGGCTACGTGGTCGCCGGCGTGTACGCGGTCGGCTGGCTGCGCGGGCGCCGCGACCGGTACCACCGGCTCGGCTTCACGCTGCCGTTCACCGTCGCGGCAATCCTCACGCCGGTCCAGTTCATGCTCGGCGACTCCGCCGCTCGTGCCGTCTTCCACAAGCAGCCGGTCAAGTTCGCCGCCATGGAGATCGTCTGGAAGACGGACACCCACGTGCCCGAGTACATGTTCGGACGACTGAACAGCGACGGGACGATCGCCGGCGGACTCAAGATCCCCCAGCTGGACTCGATCCTCGCCGGTTTCAAGCCCAGCACCCAGGTGACCGGGCTGACGTCGGTCCCGGCCGCCGACCGCCCCACCGCCGTCCAGGCCACCATCGCCCACTGGGCGTTCGACATCATGGTCACCATCGGCAGCCTGCTGATCCTGCTCGCTCTCTGGTACGCCTGGTCCTGGTTGCGACACCGGGACCTCCCTCGCAGCCGCTGGTTCTTCCGCAGCGCCGCGATCGCGGGAGCCGCGTGCCTGGTCACCGTGGAGTGCGGCTGGATCACCACGGAGGTCGGCCGTCAGCCCTGGATCGTCTACCACCACATGCGGGTCTCGGAGGCGGTGACCACCACCAGAGCCGGATCGCTGTGGGCGATGCTCGGCATCGTGATGGCCGTGTACGTGGCCGTCTTCGGCGCGTTCCTCGCGATCGTCCTGACGATGCGAACTCGCTGGCGCATCGCGGACGAGGGCTCGGCCGCCGAGCGCGCCGCACTCCCGCCCGAGACCGACACCCCCTACGGGCCCAGAAGCGAGCCCGAGCCGGCAGCCACAGGGGCCGCGCCTGGTGGCGGGTCCGACCGCACGTCCGGCGGTGCGTCATGATGGCCGCTCTCATCGCCTGGGTCATGGTGCTCGCGATCGCCGCCTACGCCTGTGCCGGGGGCACCGACTACGGCGCGGGCTTCTGGGATCTCCTGGCCGGAGGGGCGGAACGGGGCCGGCGGCCCCGGTGGCTCATCGATCACGCGATGGAGCCGGTCTGGGAGACCAACAACGTCTGGTTGATCTTCGTCTTCGTCATCATGTGGACCGGCTTTCCGAGGATGTTCCAGGCCGTGTTCGAGGCGATGTGGCTGCCCCTCGCGCTCGCGGCCGTGGGCCTGGTGCTCCGCGGCGCCGGGTTCGCCCTTCGCAAGCCGTCCCGCCGCCTGGCCCAACGACGGCTCTATGGTGCGATGTTCGCCATCTCGTCGCTGCTCACGCCGTTCTTCCTCGGGGCGGTGCTCGGAGGCATCGCCGCCGGTCGGGTCGCGGTGGGGATCAACGCGTCCGCGGACGCCTGGGCCAATCCGACCTCCGTCCTCGCGGGTCTGCTGGCCATCGCCGCCACCGCGTTTCTCGGGGCGGTGTTCCTCTGCTGCGACGCCCGGCGGTTCGGCGCCGACGACCTCGTCGGCTACTTCCGGCTGCGGGCCCTGCTGGCCTTCTGTGCCGTGGTCGTCCTCGCACTCATCGGTCTGCCCGTCACCCACAACCACGCCCGGTATGTCTGGGAGGGCCTCACCGGGGGCCTGGGCCTGCTGCTGATCGCCCTGGCCGCGGTCTGCGGTCTGGCCACGGTGTTGCTTCTGCTGCGCCGGTCCTACGGCTGGTCCCGCTACACCTCGGTGGCGAGTGTCGCCCTGACCATCGGCGCCTGGGGCTTCGCACAGCGACCCTACGTGCTGCCCACCTCGCTGACGGTGGCCCAGGCGGCCGGCGCCGCCCACACCCTGCGTTGGCTGGGCATCGTCACGGCCATCGCGATCGTGCTTGTCGGCCCGGCGCTGGTGCTGCTCTACCGGCTCGACACCATGGGTGAGCTGGAGCCGCTCTCCGACGCCGACACCCGGGCCGCCAGGGCGCCCGGGGACACCCTGTAGCGGCGCTCCGCCGGCTCCCTCGTAGCGTGCGGCACCCCGTCAGCCGAGCCGGGCGGCGATGTGGTCGCCGACCCGCAGGGCGTTGGCGATGGCCGTGAGCGACGGGTTCACCGCGCCGATGCTGGGGAAGAAGCTGGTGTCGACCACGTAGAGGTTGTCCAGGTCGTGGGCCTTGCAATGGACGTCCAGTGCGGAGCTGCCCGGGTCGTCACCGAACCGGACGGTGCCGGCCTGGTGCGCGGTGGCACCGATCGGCATGCCCTTGTGCAGGTAGATGCTGTGCGACAGCAGGTGGTGCTCGTGCATGCCCAGGCGGCCCAGCATTCCCTGCAGTTTGTGCTGGAGGCGCTTCAGTCCCGCGATGTTGTTCTTCTCGTCGAGAGCCAGGTGGATGTCGTCGTTCTTGTCGAGGGTGACGCGGCTACCGGGCAGGGGGAGGTCCTCCCCGCACAGCCAGAAGTCGACGGCGTGGTGGGCCAGCATCTCGAACGGCATGTCGGGCGTGACCGCGCCGGCCCAGCGCGGCGCCTCGCCGTGGATCTGGTCGGCGTCCGACTTGCCGAGCATCTGGATGCCACCGAGCGGGAAGTCCCAGTCGTCCGCTCCCAGATACCAGTCGTGGAGCGCCAGGGTCTTCTGGAACCTGGTGGGGTTCGGTTCCTTCGACACCGCCATCAGCGCCAGGTTGTTGTGACGCATGTAGTGGCGTCCCACCACGTCCGAGCTGTTGGCGAGGCCGCCGGGGTGCTTGTCGTTGGCCGAACGCAGCAGGAGGACCGCCGAGTTGACCGCGCCGCAGGCGACCACCACGATGTCGGCGCTGTAGGACTCGGTCGTTCCGTTTCCGAGCCGGGCCACGACCCTGGTGACGGTGCGTCCGGTCGGGTCGGTCTCCAGGCGCCGTACGTCGGCGCCCGTCACCATCGTGACGTTGTCGTGCTTCAGCGCCGGGTCGACGCAGATCACCTGCGCGTCGGACTTGGCGCCCATCAAGCAGGGGAAGCCGTCGACCCGGTCGCAGCGGATGCACACGCTGGAATGGGTGGCCCGGCCGTTCTCGTCCTGGGTGAGGTTCACCCCGATGGGCAGGTGGAAGGGGTGCAGTCCGTGCTTTTCCAGGTCGTCGCTGAGCTGCTGGATGCGCGGCTCGTGTGCCACCGGTGGGTGGGGGTACTGGCCGCTGGCCGGACCCTCGGTGGGGTCTTCGCCATGCCGCCCGTGCACCAGGTAGAGCTGCTCGGCCTGCGTGTAGTACGGCTCCAGATCCTCGTAGCGGATCGGCCAGGCGGGTGAGACGCCGTCGTGGTGGCGCAGCTCGCCGAAGTCCTCGGGCCGGAGACGGAAGAGGGCGGCACCGTAGAACTTGGTGTTGCCCCCGACGTAGTAGTTCACCTCCGGGGGGAACTCGTTGCCGTGCTTGTCGTACCAGAACTCGGGGGCACGGTACTTGCCCTTGACGAAGACCGCGGTGGAGTCCCAGTTGTCCCGCTCCCGTGGCAGGTAGTCGCCGCGCTCCAGAATGAGGATCCGCTTGCCGGTGGGGGCCAGCCGGTGGGCGAGAGTGCCGCCGCCCGCTCCCGTACCGATGATGATGACGTCGTGGTGATCGTCGGCCATGCGGAGATCCCGTTCTCGGAGTCGTTGGCCGCCCTGGCCGTAGCGCCCTGAGGGCCCCTGTGCTGCACCGCGCCGGACGCGCGGGCACGCTGTCGGGACGTTCAGCACTAAATGTGAAGCTATCGGGCGGTCCAGGGAGTGGCGACCGTAGGGGAGCCGATCAGGTGTGCAGTCAGTGGGCCGCCCGCACGGCATTCGCCGCCGCGTCGACGATGACCTGCGGGTCGCCTGCCGCGTCGACGGTCAACCCCGGCTCGTCCGGTCGCAGTGGTTCGAGGGCGGCGTACTGGGAGTCCACCAGCTCGGCCGGCATGAAATGGCCGGCCCGTCGGGCCACCCGTTCGGCCGCGGTAGCCCGGTCGAGCGCCAGGTCCAGGAACCACACGCCGGCGCTTGCCCTACGGAGCAGATCCCGGTACTCGCGCTTGAGGGCCGAGCACGCCACCACCGCGCCCTGGCCGGAGTCGGTCGCCTCCCGGATCCGGTCGGCGAGCAACAGCAGCCATGGCCGGCGGTCCTCGTCGTCGAGCGGACGGCCTGCGGCCATCTTGGCGCGGTTCGCGGCGGGGTGGAGGTCGTCCGCCTCCAGGAAGGGCACCATGAGCCGCCGGGCGAGCAGTCCGCCCACGGTGGACTTCCCCGAACCCGAGACACCCATGACCACGACGACGGCCGGCACGGGGGCAGCTGCTCGCACGACGTTCAGAGGACGGCGATCGGGTTGACCGGTGAGCCCGTGGCGTCCGGCAGTCGCAGTGGGGCGATCACGCAGAGGAACGACCAGCGCCCCTCCGTCTCGCACACCGGCGCCAGACCCTCGAACTGCAGGTAGTCCATCAGGTGAAGGCCCATGGCGTGGATCGCAAGCACATGCACGGGGAAGTCGACCCCCTCGGTGGAACTCGGGGCCGTGTCGTTGTTGCCGTCGCCGCCGAGTACGGCGACCCGCCGCTCCGCCAGGAACTCCAGCGCGGACGGATGGAGCCCCGCGCGCGCATTCGCCGCGTGCCACGCGCCCAGCTCGCTCCTGCGTTTGCGGTGGCCGACCCGGACGAACAGGAGATCGCCCTCACTCACGTGTACGTGCTGGGCGGTCTCGGCCGCGGTGAGGTCGTCGGCGCTCACGTGGTCGCCCGGTTCGAGCCACGGCACGCCACGGAGCCGCGGGACGTCCAGCAGCACGCCGCGTCCGACGATCCCGTTGCGAGCCACTTCGACGGAGAGCGCCTCGGCGCCGCCGGACGTGACGCTGCTCGCGGCCACGCCGCCGTGCAGCGTGCCGTCGTAGATCACGTGGCACAGCGCGTCGATATGGCTGTCGGCGTCGCCGTGCACGTTCATGGCGAAGCTGTCCATCGCGAAGTGGAGCCCGTCCACGGTGTCGTCCTCCGGCTGCACGCTCATGCGGTGCCTCGCCGGCTCGGGATTGTCCGGACCGGGCAGCGTCTCCACAGGCGAGGCGAGCGTCACCGTCCGGCCGGTCCGCACCTCGCGGGTGGCGGCCAGCACCCGGGCCGGAGTGAGTGAGGCCAGGGCACCCCGGTCGCCCCTGGCCCAGGCGGCGCGCGAGAGCAGGCGCCGGTACAGCACGTCGAACTCGGCCGCGGTCAGCCGTGGCGGCCCTGCCGGACGGGCGTGCGTGGCCATGGGTCAGCGCCTGTCCTCCGCGTCGAGCGCCTCGTCGAGGGTGATGGCGGCCATGATGAGGGACAGATGGGTGAACGCCTGGGGGAAGTTGCCCAGTTGCTCCCCGCTCGGACCGACCTCCTCGGCGAACAGCCCGACGTGGTTGGCGTAGGTCTGCATCTTCTCGAAGGCGTAACGGGCCTGGGACAGCCGCCCCGCCCGGGCCAGCGCGTCGACGTAGAGGAAGGTGCACAGACTGAACGTGCCCTCCGAGCCGCGCAGCCCGTCCGGCGACGCCGCCGGGTCGTAGCGGTAGACAAGGCTGTCGGAGACGAGCTTTCGATCCATCGCGTCAAGCGTGGAGAGCCAGGCCCCGGCCCGGGGAGCGATGAACCCGACCCTGGGCATGACCAGCAGTGAGGCGTCCAGGACGTCGCCGTCGTAGTGCTGGACGAAGGCGCGCTCCTTTTCGCTCCAGCCGCGTTCCATGACCTGCTCGAACACGGCATCCCTCGCCCCCCGCCACCGTTCCAGGTCGGCGGGCCTGCGGAAGTATTCGGCCAGGCGCAGCCCGTGGTCGAAGGCGACCCACGACATCACCCTGCTGTAGGTGAAGTTCTTGCGGCCGCCGCGGGTCTCCCAAATGCCCTCGCCCGGCCGGTCCCAGTGGTCGGCGAGCCAGTCCAGTGTCCTGGTGAGTGCCTGCCATCCCTCGAAGCTCGTCTGCTGCGCGATCTCGCGCCCCTGGGAGATCGCGTAGAGGGCCTCGCCGTAGATGTCGAGCTGGAGTTGGTCGGCGGCGCCGTTGCCGATGCGGACGGGGAAGGAGCCGCGGTAGCCCTCGAAGTGATCGAGTGTCTCCTCCGGCAGGTCGGGATCGCCGTCGATCCGGTACATCGTCTGGAGCGGCTCGCCCTCCTTGCCCTCGCGCTCACGCAGCCTGTCCACCAGCCAGTGGACGAAGGCGGTGGCCTCGTCGGCGAAGCCGAGGTCCAGCATGGCCCGCACGGACAGTGAGCCGTCGCGTACCCAGGTGAACCGGTAGTCCCAGTTCCGCTCGCCGCCGACCTGCTCGGGCAGGCCCGTGGTGGCCGCCGCGACCAGGGCGCCGGTGGGGGCGTAGGTGAGGAGCTTGAGGGTGATGGCCGAGCGGTGCACCAGCTCGGGCCACCGCCCCCGGTAGCGGGACTGGCGCAGCCATTGATGCCAGAACCGGGCGACTTCCTCCATCTGTGCGGCGAGCCCGTCGACCGTGGGGGGTGCGGGTGCCTCGCCGTCGGACGCGCAGACGGTGAACACGGCGCCGCCGGACTCTCCGGAGTTCAGCGTCACCCTTCCGCGCACGTCCTGGCCGTCCCGCTCCAGCGGGAAGGTGGACTGCAGGTGCGCGTCGAGCCCCGGGGCCCGGAACAAAGCGCCGTTCTCGCCGAGCTCGAGTTCGTGCCCGGCCCGGCCGTAGTCGAAGCGCGGCCGGCATTCGAGGGTGAAGTCGACCGTCCCCCGCACGGCGCGGACCAGGCGGACCAGGGTGTGCCGGTCGGTGGCGGTGCGGGTCCGGTCCGGGGGCATGAAGTCGACCACCTCGCCCACGCCGTCCGGTGACATGAACCGGGTCACCAGGATCGCGGTGTCGGGGTAGTAGAGCTGCTTGCAGGTCCCGTCGGGGTGCTCGGGAGCCAGCCGCATGTACCCGCCGCCGTCGTGGTCGAGGAGCGCGGCGAAGATGCTGGGGGAATCGAACCTGGGAGCGGCGAACCAGTCGACGACGCCCTGTGACGAGACGAGCGCGGAGGTCTGCAGATCGCCCACCAGGCCGTGCTCGGCGATGGGAGGGTAGCGGTCCATGGCTGCTCCGAAGTCTCGGGAGAGGCCCCCTGTGTCCACTATCCGGCGACCCGGTGGGCCTTGCCACGCCGCTGCGGTCGACGACCGTACGCCCAGGGGCGCCGCCGCCGGCGACGGCGATCCGCGGCGAGCACTCGTACGGCGCAACGGCGGCTGCCGGGGCACCGTAGCCGGGGCTTGGCCGTGCGGCCGAAGCGACCGCGGCCGCGGACCCGAGGTACCGCACTCGGTCCGTCGTCCGCCCTCCCGGCGGGCGTTACTGACCGGGGTCGGCCGGGTACAGCTGGGCCCCGACCCGGTGCACAGGCACCGCGGCGCCTCGGTGCAGCGCCGGCGGAGCGACGGAGGTTGTGCATGGAGATGATCCACATCCGACTGGTGAGCCCCCCTGATCTCACGCCTCGGGCAGTCGGGCTGTTGAGCGGCGACCGCTACGTCTTCAATCTGACGGTCCTTCCCGGACTGGCACGCAACCCCGACGGCGACGCGGTCGAATGCGACATCCTGGCGGGCGCGGCCAACGCCGTGCTGCGCGGTCTGCGCGAGCTGGAACTCGACCGCCGCGGATCCATCATCATCGAACCGGTCGGGATGGCCTTCTCCGGCACCGCGGCCGAGGCGGAGAAGCAGCAGCTCGGGGCGCTCGCGCACGCCCCCGTCTGGGAGGAGGTCGAAGCACGCATCCGCGCCGAGGGCACCTATCTGCCGAGCTTCTACGTCTACCTGGTCATCGCAGGCGTCATCGGGGCGGTGGGAATCATCACCAACTCTCAGATCCTGATCGTCGCGGCGATGGTCGTCGGACCGGAGTACGGCGCCATCACGAGTGTCGCCCTGGGCATCGACCGTGGCAACCGCATCAGGATCCGGCAGGGCCTCTCCGCCCTGACCGCGGGATTTCTGCTGGCCGTCGTGGTGACCTTCCTGTTCTCATGGACGATCCGGGGCCTCGGCCTCCAGCCCGAGGCGTTCGACCTGGGCATCAGACCGGTCTCCACACTGATCGACGCCCCCAACAGCTTCTCGGTCGTCGTCGCGGTCCTGGCCGGCATCGTCGGGATCATGTCGCTGACGCAGGCCAGGACGAGCGCGCTGTTCGGCGTCTTCATCTCGGTCACCACCATCCCCGCCGCCGCCGACATCGGCGTCTCCTGCGCGTTCTCCAGCTGGAGCGAGGCGCGCGGATCCCTGATCCAACTCCTCCTCAACATCGTGCTGCTGATCATGGTGGGCGTGCTGATGCTCCGATTCCAGCGGGCCGTCTGGCGGTACATCGGCCGGCGCAGCGGGCGCTCCGGCGGGAGATGAAGCCACCGCCGCCGTCCAGGGAGCGTCACACCACCCGTGCGCCGAACGGGCCGGCCCCGCAGCCGGGCGCAGCGGTGGCTCCGCCTCCTGTGGTCCCGGTGGGCGAACGTGCCGGGCGATCGCGCCCGCGCGAACGTGTCGCGCTTGACCGGGCAGGTGCGGGGCCGCACGCTCCCGACGAGGGGGCCAGGACCGCGGGCCACCGTTGCGCCCATGCCCGAGGACGCCGGTCGGGCGGACCGAGGAGGCCACAGGTGCAGGAGAGCCGCACCGGACGACAGCTGACCCTGCGCCATGGTGTGCACAGTGCGGTCGTCGTCGAGCTGGGCGCGGCGCTCCGGACGTACGCGGTCGGAGAACGCACCGTGGTCGACGGATTCGCCGCACACGACCTGATCACCGGCGGGCGCGGCCAGATCCTGGTGCCGTGGCCCAACCGGATCCGGGACGGCCGCTACCGTTGGGATGGGCAGGACCACCAGGTGCCGCTCACCGAGCCGGCAAGCGGCAACGCCATCCACGGACTGCTCCGGTGGACTTCGTGGCAGGTCATGGAGGCGAGCGACAGCCGGGCCGTCCTGGAGGTTTCGCTGTGGCCACAGCCGGGCTACCCATTCCGTCTCCACCTCCGCGCCGAGTACGCCCTGGGCGAGGGCGGCCTCGAGGTCGCCGTCACCGCGCGCAATCTCGACGCGCGTGCCGCCCCCTACGGCTTCGGCCAGCATCCCTACGTCACGGCGGGCACCGAGGTAGTCGACGAGTCGGTGCTGACCGTCCCCGCCCGGACGTGGCTGCGCACCGACGAGCGTGGCCTGCCGGTGGCCGCCGAGCCGGTCGCGGGGACGCCGTACGACCTGCGGACACCGCAGACCGTCGGAGCACGTCGACTGGACACCCCCTTCGGCGACCTCGACCGGGACACGGACGGGCGGGCCGTGGTTCGCCTGGCCCATCCGTCGGGTGCGTTCGGCACGGACGTGTGGCTCGGCGAGGGAGCCGACTACGTGCAGCTCTACACCGGCGACACCCTCCCGCCGGGGGAACGCCGCCGCGCGGTCGCCGTCGAACCCATGACCTGCCCGCCGGACGCCTTCCGCAGCGGCACGGCTCTCATCAGCCTCGGCCCGGGCGAGCGGCACACCGTCCGGTGGGGGATCACGCCATGGGGGGAATGAAGGCACGGTCATGGCCCGCGCCCTGATCCCCATCGGGCCCACCACGCGGCGAAGGGGCGACCTGTGACGACGGATCAGGTCCTCATCGGAGTGGGCCTGACCCTCGTGCTCGCGGTCGGCTCGCAGATCCTGGCGAGCCGCCTGCGCATCCCCGCCCTCATCGTCCTGCTGCCGACCGGCTTCGCCGCCGGCGCACTGATCGACGACGTCAACCCCGAGCGGCTGTTGGGAGCGGCATTCTCACCGCTGGTGTCGCTGGCCGTCGCTGTGATCCTCTATGACGCGGGCCTCGGGCTGGACCTGGCGAGGATGAGAGGCCACAGGCGCCGCGTCGTTTTCAGGCTGATCTGTATCGGGGTACCGATCACATGGCTGCTCGGCGCGCTCCTCGCCGCGCCTTTGCTGGGCATGTCCCAGCAGGCGGCCGTCATGATCGGCGCGATCCTCGTGGTCTCGGGACCGACGGTCGTCGGACCGCTGCTCAGCTTCGTGCGCCCGAAGGACCGGCTCCAGCACATCCTTGTCTGGGAAGGCTCCCTCATCGACCCGGTCGGAGGCATTCTGGGAGCACTGGTCTTCCACGCGGTCGCGGCCGGCACGAAGCACCACTTCTACAGTGCGGCTGCGGACTTCCTGACCAGTGTGGGCATCGGAGCGGCCGGCGGAGTGGCCGGGGCGGCTCTGCTGTGGGGGCTGTTCCGGGCGCTGCGGCCCGGTGAGGTGCTCGGCACCACGGCGCAGCTCGCAGCGGTGATCGGGGTGGCGGCGCTCTGCGATGTCCTGCGCGAGGACACGGGACTCATCGCCGCCGTGATGATGGGCCTGGCCGTCGCCAACCTCCCCGGCTTCGACATCCCGGCGCGCCGGCCGTTCTTCGAGACCCTGGTAACCCTGATCCTGGGCCTGCTCTTCATCTCCATCTCGGCCACCGTCACCCCACAGTCGCTGCGCCATGTGGGGCTACCCGCGCTCGGGCTCGCCGCCTTTCTGGTGCTGGCCGTCAGGCCGATGGTCGCTGCTGTGTCCACCCTCGGCACGGATCTGACGCGCGGCGAGAGAGGCTTCATCAGCTGGATGGCGCCGCGCGGCATCGTCGCGGCCGCCACCGCGTCGACGTTCTCGGCCGGCCTCGTGGCCAAGGGGATCGGCGGGGCATCGAAAATCCTCCCCGCCACATTCGTGGTCATCGTCGCGACTGTGACGCTCTACGGGCTGACCGCCTCGCCCGTGGCCAGGCGCCTGGGCGTCGTGCGCCCCTCCCGCTCGCGTCCGCTGCTGGTCGGTGGTGACCCGTGGGTGGTCGACCTCGGTGTGGCCCTGAAGTCGGCGGGGTTGGAGGTCGTGATGTGGGCGGGGCAGGAGCAGCAGCGCGAACGCATCAGACAGGCCGGGATCGAGCTTGCGCCAGGTGAACTACTGGCCGCCGTCACGGGCCAGGTCCCAGAGCTGGAGGGCATCACGGCGGTGTTCTTCCTCACCGCCGAGGACGACTTCAACGCACTGGCGGCAACGATTCTGCGCGGCAGCGTGGAGGGGGTGGTACACCACCTTGCCGCACCGCCCGAGAGCCACGGCGTGGTGGCGCCCTTCGTCAGTGGCGAGGTCCTGTTCGGCGCGGATCTGACGGGGCCGACGTTTTCCCGCAGATACAAGGAGGGGGCGGCCGTCCTGGCGCGGCCCGCCGGCGCTGCTCTGCCGCCTGGTGGCGACCTGCTGTTCCTGGTACGCCCGGACGGCCGCCTCGATCCGGTCACGGACGCCGGCACGCCGTTGCCCGGGCCGGGGGACACGGTTGTTCTGCTGGCCCCCGGCGGGCGAGGTACCGCGCGAACGCCGGAGTAGGCCGGCCGCTGCTCATGCTCATGCCGCATGAGTGCGGTCCGCACGGATGTGGGGCCGGCCTGGAGGGAGCCCCGTGCCACCCGCTTGGGCGGCTTGGGAATGCCCGTGGGATGACGGCGTGCCAGGGTGGGAAACGCCGCCTGGAGCGGGTGATGCGGCGATCGGGGTTCGCTGAGGACAACCGGTGAAGCCACGTCTCGGGTCCGCGTCGCGAGGAGGCGAGGCGCATGCCGGACGCCAGGACAGGCCCCACGGACGCGTCACCGCCGGATCCGTTCACGATCCTCCGGAGCCGCAATTACGTGGTGCTCCTGGTGATGGCCGCGGTGGTCGGAGTACCGGTGACCGCGGCGGCGTTCGGCTTCCTCGCGCTGGTCGCCAAACTCCAGCCGATGCTCTACACCGATCTGCCCAAGGCGCTGGGGCTCCACGACACGCCGCCTTGGTGGCCGCTGCCCCTGCTCGGCATCGGGGGACTGCTCGTGGGGCTCACGGTGCAATACCTGCCGGGGCATGGAGGCCACGAGCCGACGGCCGGCTTCAAGCCCCGAGGCACGCCCACACCGATCGAGCTTCCTGGTATCTTCCTCGCCGCCCTGGCGACTCTGGCCTTCGGCGCGGTGCTCGGACCGGAAGCGCCCCTCATCGCTCTCGGCGGCGGACTGACCGCGGGCGCCGTGCGCCTCGCCAAACGTGATGTCCCGGAGCGGGCGAGCGCGATGATGGCCGCGGCGGGCAGTTTCGCGGCGATCAGCTCTCTGCTGGGATCGCCCCTGCTCGGAGCGTTCTTCCTGATGGAGGCCTCGGGGCTCGGCGGACCGATGCTGGCCCTGGTCCTGGTGCCCGGCCTGCTCGCTGCGGGCATCGGCGCGCTCGTCTTCATCGGCCTGGGATCCTGGACCGGGCTGGGCACATACTCGCTGGCACTCACCGACCTGCCCGAGGCCGCGACACCGACAGCCGCGGAATTCGGCTGGGCGCTTGTCATCGGGCTGTCGGCCGCCATCGCGGGCGTGGGCATCCGGTGGCTCGCCGTTCGCCTGAAGACGCACGTCGAACGCCGACGTGTGCCGGCCACGGTGGTCATGGGCCTGGTCGTGGGGGGACTGGCGATCGGTTATGCGGAGAGCACCGGTAAGCCGGAGACCGATGTGTTGTATTCGGGCCAGTCGGCGCTGGGACCATTCCTCGCGCACAGCACCGCGTATTCGATCGGAGCACTGTCGCTGCTGGTGCTGTGCAAGGGCCTGGCCTACTGCGCTTCGCTCAGCAGTTTCCGGGGAGGCCCCATCTTTCCCTCGATGTTCGTGGGCGCGGCGGGCGGCATCCTGCTCTCCCACCTCCCGGGGCTGTCCCTCGTCGCGGGGTTCGCCACGGGCGTGGGAGCGATGAGCGCCGCGATGCTCAGACTTCCGCTGACCTCGGTCCTGCTGGCCACCCTGCTGCTCGGGTCACAGGGGCTCACCGTCATGCCGTTGGTGATCGTCTCGGTCGTGGTCTCGCATGTCGTGTCCGCCAGGCTCACACCTCCTCCTCCCTGAAGCCGGAAGGGAATTCGGGGCCGAGCCGGCAGCAGTCCTGAGACCGTGTCTTTCTGCCGCCTCCGGCACCGCCACCGACTTCACCCGACCCTCCGCCCTCGCAAGGGACCTCTTGATGGGGTTCCTGAAATTCCCCGCCCTCTGCCTATGGTTTTTCCCGGGCCTTGCTTCCCCGTGGTTTCCCGGTCCGGGCCGGGTTGTCGGGGATGCGGTGCGTTACTCCTCGTACTGGATGCCGTAGGGGGCGGCGATGGGGTTGAGCTCGGCGGGGTTGAAGGTGCCGTCGGGGTTGTGGGTGGCGGGTCCGGCTTCGGTGAGGTCTTCCAGGTAGCACTCCCAGCCGCCGGGTGAGGAGATCTGCAGTACGCGGGGCGGTATGTCGGTGGCGCGGCTCAGTGCGTGCGGGACGCCCTTGGGCAGGAGGATGAAGGACCCGGCGGGGACGGTGAGGTCTTCGCCGTCGAAGTGCACGCCGAGTTCGCCTTCCAGGACGTAGATCATCTCGTCCGCGAGGTGGTGGGTGTGCCGGGGAATGTCACGGGCCAGGGTGACTTCCAGCAGGGACAGGCGGCCTTCGGTGTCTTCGGTGCGTGCCTTGAGCTGGAAGGGCGGGGGCAGGGAGACGCGGCCGGGCCTGCGCTCGCCGGGCAGCAGCTTGATGAATCGCTCGTGTGACATGAGGGTCCTGTCTCTCGGTGCCGGGGGAGAGGGTGTCTCGGGCGGTGGTTCACCGGTCGGGGTCGGCGGCCTGGAGCACCTCGGTCAGCCGGGTCAGGGCGGCCACGACCTGCTCGCGGTCCTTGCCGAGGCCGGCCAGTAGCTCGACCTCGCGCTCCAGCAGGCGGGGGAAGAGCGTGTCGATGGCCTGTGCGCCCGCCTCGGTGATGACGACCTCCACCGACCTGCGGTCCGCCGCGCTGGGGGTGCGCCGGATGTAGCCGCGCTCCTCCAGGCGGGCCAGGCTCTTGCTCACCGCCACGCGCGAGATCCCCAGATGTGCGGCCAGACGGCGGGCGATGACCGGCCCCGACGCGTGCCGCAGCGGAATGAGCAGGTCCAGTTCCGGCGCCGTGACCGGCGCCGCCTCATGCAGTGGACGCAACGCCCGTTCATGCAGCGTGTGAACCCGCCGGATCAGCGCGATCACCTCCATCGGGGAGGTGTCCATGTCCGGATGCTGCGCCGTCCACCGCGCACGCATGTCCTCAAGGGAAGGAAGCACACCCAACCAATCGTTAACCAGTGAACAGTTGGTTTCACTATAGGCCACTCGGGTTGCCGTCTCCGGACCGGGTGCCGCCCAAGCGATCGCCCAATCCGGCGCGCGGAAGCGGGAACCGGCAGAACCTGCAGGTTTGTTGACCGGACGGCCAGGTGGGGGACAGGAGCGTCAGTGCGGAATTTCAGGGATCCTCATCGTCCTGCCCGCCGTCGAGGGTTCTGCTCAGCCGCCGGATGGGTCGGCGAGTTGTCGTTGGTGGTGGGTATGCCGGCCGGCCATGGCGTTGTCGGGGGGCGCGGGTGGTGGCTGAGCCGGGGTGGTGTCACTCCTCGAGTGCTGCCGTCATGTGGTCGAGGTCGGCGAGGAACTGGGCGAGGCGTCGGGCGGGGACGGCTTGGGTCATGCGCT